>OZ244921.1:0-3889094 GCA_965221755.1 Candidatus Azophilus sp. | reverse complement strand
GGTCTTCCCAGGACGCCTTGGGGCCTCCCGGCCGGGGTTCCCATGAGCGCCTCGGTCAACCATGTCGAGATCGACGGCGACGCTGCCGGACAGCGCATCGACAACTTTCTCCGGCGCCGGCTCAAGGGCGTCCCGAAGGCCCGCATCCACCGCATGCTGCGGCGCGGGGAGGTGCGCATCAACGGCGGCCGGGCCGCTCCCCGCCAGCGGCTCGCTGTGGGCGACAGCGTCCGCATTCCGCCGGTGCGAACCGCGCTCCCGTCCGCCGCCGTCGCGCCTGGGCAGGCGCTGATGGCCCAGCTTGACGGCCGCATCCTGTTCGAGGACGACGGCCTGCTGGTCATCGACAAGCCGTCCGGCTTGGCGGCGCATGGCGGCAGCGGGGTCCGGCTCGGCCTCATAGAGGCCCTTCGCGCAGGGCGCAGCGACCGGTTCCTGGAGTTGGCGCACCGACTTGACCGGGATACGTCCGGCTGCCTGATGGTCGCCAAGTCCCGTGCGGCGCTTGCGGAACTGCACCGGCTGCTGCGCGCGCAGCGGGTGCGCAAGTCCTACCAACTGCTGGTCTGCGGGCGCTGGCCGCGCCGCCTGAGCGTTGTGGAGCGGCCCTTGCACCGCTTCGTCACCGCCGCCGGCGAACGGCGGGTGCGCGTGGATGCGCGGGGCAAGCCGGCGCGGACCACCTTCAACGTGCTGCGCGAATGCGGCGCGGCCTCCTGGCTGAGCGCCCGCCTGCACAGCGGGCGCACCCATCAGATTCGCGTTCATGCGGCCTCCAGCGGGCATCCGGTGCTGGGCGAGGCCAAATACGAAACCGCCGCTTCCGAACGGTGCTCAAAGGCTGCGAAAGTCAATCGCCTTTGCCTGCACGCCGTGCGCCTGGGCTTCGAGTGGGACGGCGCCCAGCGGCGCTTTGAGGCGCCGCCGCCGCCGCTCTTCGACGCCGCCTGGTCGCGCCTGTCGGGCCAGGCGGATTGGTGAAGCTCAGCCCAATGGATCCACGCCGGCTTGGCGGAGCATGCGGCACAGGCGGATCAGCGGCAGGCCGATCAAGGCGTTGGGGTCATCGCCCTCGATGCGCTTGAACAGGGCAATGCCGAGCCCTTCCGAGCGGAAGGAGCCGGCGCAGTCGAGCGGCGCGTCGCGCGCCACGTAGCGGCCGATCTCGTCGCGGCTCAATGTCCGGAAATGCACTTGGGTGATCTCGGTTTCGAGTTGTTGGCCGCCGTTCGGTTCGCGCACGCACAGGCTGGTGAGAAATCGCGCCCAACGCCCTGACAGGCGGGTCAGTTGGGCGACGGCGCCGGCGCCGTGGCCGGGTTTGCCGAGCATGGCGCCGTCTTCGGGGCCTGCGGCCACCGCCGCTTGATCGGAGGCGATGATGATCGCGTTCGGGCGCGCTGCGGCAACCTTCGCCGCCTTGGCGGTTGCCAGCCGCAGCACCAGCGCTTCGGCCGCTTCGCCGGGATGGGGCGTTTCGTCAATGTCCGGGCTCAGCGCCTCGAACGGCAGCCCCAAGCGCTCCAGCAGGGTGCGGCGATAGGGCGAGGAGGAGGCGAGAACCAGTTGGGTCATGGCGGCTGCCGGGAAGTGCGCGTCAAGGGCGCATTATGGGCGCAGCGGATATGCCTTTACAGCCCGGGCGTCGGTACCTATGATGCGCGCCCATGTTCATCCGCCGCCTTGGGTGTGGATGCTGAACCCGTTGCAGGAGCGCTTCCGGCTGTCGGAGCTGGCCGGACGGCAGGCTCGAATCAGCCGCAATGTCGATGCGGGCGTCTTGAGGCGTTTCAGCGCCTTGTGCGACTGCTCGTCCGCCGTGCGGGCGCGGCTGGATTTCCGCTTCGACCGGCAGGGCGTCGTGCGGATGGACGGGGAGGTGGCGGTTTGCGTGGTTGTCGAATGCCACCGATGCCTGGAGCCGGTGCCGGTTGACTTGGAGTCCGGCTTTTCGGTGGTCATCGCCGCCAGCGAGACGCAGGCCACCCGCTTGGGCGCGGAACGGGACGTGCTCCGCATTGACGGGGATGAGGCGGGCTTGGCGGAACTGATCGAGGATGAGTTGATTCTGGCGCTGCCGCAACGGCCATGCCCGCAGGCGGATTGCCCCCAAACGCCTCGGTTGGCCAGTCCGGCAGGCGCGGAGGCCGGCGCATCGGTAATGGCAAAGCCTTTCGCGGCCCTGGGCGCATGGCGGCCTTCGGCTCGTCCCGAGCGAGAGCGGCCGGGCGGTGGCAATGCCGTTTCCAAGAGATCCAATTGAGGCAGGCGACATCTAGGAGGCACCCATGGCGGTTCAGCAAAACAAGGTATCCAGGGCGCGGCGGGGCAAGCGCCGTTCCCATGACCGGCTCAAGGCGCCGGCGCTTTCCACCGACCCCACCAGCGGCGAGACCCACCTGCGTCACCAAGTGACCGCGGAAGGGTTCTATCGCGGCAGGCAGGTCGTCAAGCTGGACGACTACGAAGACGATGAGGACTGAGCCGGCTCCATGACGCTGGGCTTCGTTTTCCCCGGCCAAGGCTCTCAGTTCGTCGGCATGCTCAGTGATGCGGCCGCCGTCCACGGGGCGATCAAGGCGCGCTTCGACGAGGCCGGAGACGCCATCGGCATCGATCTTTGGCGCATCGTCCGCTATGGTCCGGATGCGGACTTGGCCGCTACGGCCGTGACCCAGCCGGCGCTGCTCACCGCCAGTGTGGCGCTCTGGGACGTTTGGCTGGCCGAAGGCGGTCCGCAGCCCGCCCTGATGGCCGGCCATAGCCTCGGTGAATACTCAGCGCTCACCTGCGCGGGCGCCTTGCCGTTCGCCGCTGCCGTTCGCCTGGTGCGGCGGCGTGGCGAATTGATGCAGGAGGCGGTGCCTCAGGGCAAGGGCGCCATGGCGGCGATTTTGGGTCTTGATGACGAGGCCGTCGAAGCGGCCTGCGCCGCCGCCGACGGATTGGTGACGCCGGCCAACTACAATGCGCCCGGACAAACGGTCATTGCCGGGACCGCCCAAGCCGTTGAGCAGGCGGTTGCCGGCTGCCGGGAGCGTGGCGCCCGCAAGGCGCTGCCGCTGCAGGTGAGCGGCCCCTTCCACTGCGCCCTCATGGCCCCGGCTCGGGAGCGCTTCGCTGCGGCTTTGGACCAAGTGCCTTTAAGCCCGCCGGGAATTCCGGTGGTGCATAACGTCGATGCCCAGATCGCCGCCACGGTCGATGGCATCGAGCGGCGGCTGCTGGCGCAGCTCAGCGAGCCGGTGCGCTGGACCGAGTGCGTGCGGCGGCTGGCCGCCGGCGGCGTCAGCCACTTGGTGGAGTGCGGGCCGGGCAAGGTGCTCACCGGGCTTGCGCGCCGCATCGACCGGGCCTTGACGGCGGGCACCTTGAGCACCCTTGACGGCCTTGCCGGCCAATTGCAAGCCGTGGCCGCCTGAAGCGGCATGGCCGAGCAGCCTAAAGTCGCTTTGGTCACTGGCGCCTCCAGGGGCATTGGCGCCGGGATCGCGGAGCGCTTGGCCGCCGACGGCCTGTTCGTGGTCGGGACGGCGACCACCGCCGCCGGGGCCGCCGCCGTCACCGAACGCCTAGGCGCTGGCGGCCTGGGACTGCAGCTCGACATCGCTGACGGGCCCGGCGTTGCGGCCCTCGTGGAACGGCTGGCCGATTTGTCCGGCCTGCCTGCGGTGCTGGTCAACAACGCCGGCGTCGTTCGGGACAACTTGCTGCTGCGCATGTCGCCAGCGGATTGGCAGGCGGTGATCGACACCAACCTGACCGGGCTGTACCGCATCACCCGGCCCTTGCTGCGCGGCATGATCCGCGCCCGCTGGGGGCGCATCATCAACTTGAGTTCGGTGGTCGCCCGCATGGGCAACCCGGGCCAAGCCAACTACGTGGCCTCCAAGGCGGCGGTGGAGGGCTTCACCCGCGCCTTGGCCTTGGAGGTGGGCGCGCGCGGGGTGACCGCCAACGCCGTCGCCCCCGGTTTCATCGAATCCGACATGACCGCCGCCCTCAATGAGCGGCAGACGACCCGCATGCTGGAGCGCATCCCCTTGGGCCGCTTCGGCAGCGGCCAGGAGGTGGCCGAGGCGGTCGCGTTTCTGGCCAGCGACCAAGCCGGATACATCACCGGCCAAACCCTGCACGTGAACGGAGGCCTGCACTTGGCATGAGACGAATGCCCCTTCTGCTGGCGGCAGGCATGGCAGCGCTGTGCCTGCCCGCATTCGCCGAAACGGTGATCGACGTGCCCTTGTTCAGGGCCGCTTCCCATCCCACCCAACAGAGCTTCGTGCGCGTCTCCGCCGTTGGGGAGCGCGGCGCCTTGCGCATTCACGCCTACGACGAGCGGGGCATGCATCGTTCCCTGTCGGTGCAGATCGAAGCGCGCGCCACGCTCGCTTTCAATTCCGACGATCTCGAGCAGGGCAATCCGGCCAAGGGCCTCTCGCCCGGCATTGGCGCCGGCACCGGCGACTGGCACTTGCAGTTGAGGGGCGACGTGGACTTCAAGGTCGGCTCCTACCTGCGGACCGTCGATGGATTCCTCACCGCGATGGGCAGCGCCTTGCTGCCCGTCAATCCCGCCTCGGTCGGCCTGAGCGGCGCTGGCTGCGCCTTTGAGGCGAACATCTTCAATCCGGCCAGCAACACCAATCAACGCAGCTGGCTGCGCCTGATCAACTACGACTACAGGGCCGCGGCGGTGCAAGTGCGCGGCATCGACGACGGCGGCAGCCGGCGCGGACCGGTGACCGTTCGGGTTCCTCCCGGCGAGGCCCGCTCGGTGACGGCCGCGGCATTGGAACGCGGCGGCGCCGGCTTGGAAGGCGCCCTTGGCGACGGCCGGGGGAAGTGGCGGCTCACGCTGTTTTCCGAGAGCCCGCTAACGGTGATGAACCTGTTGGAGACGCCGACCGGCCACTTGACCAATTTGGGGCCGGCGGCCATGCCCGGCTTCAGCGACGCCGCCAAGCCTCTGGATGAGTCTTGGTGCGACTTCGCGCCCACCTTCGTCATTGCGCGGCAGCGATAGGGAATGGCTGGGCGCCTGCCGATGGTTGCCTGCGCGCTGCTTGCCGCCGCGGCGGGCGCCGCTTCCCAAGCGCCGCCGGGCGCTGCCAGCCGAGTCACGGTGGCCGAGGGCGGCGGCGGAGCCGTGGCGGTCCTGCCGGCGCGGACCATGCCGGAGACGGCGTTGAACGCGATTGACGGCTTGGCGGTTGAAGTCCTGTCCGAAGGCGGCAACCTGGTCTATCAAGCCGAGTACCAAGGGCGGACCCACAGGGCTTACGCGCGCTTGGACGGCCGCTCCAAACGCCTTGCCTTCAATCCCCGCCGGCGCCGCTTCGAGGAGGTGGCCCCCAGCCTCCTCGTCGGGTTGGCCGCCCACCAATCGCTCGATGCCGTCGTCGAGGCGGCGGGCGCGCTGAGCGCCAAGGCCTACCCCGCATTGGGGCTTGCGCTGCTGCGCCTGCCCATGGACGTCAATCCGGCTGCAGCGGCTCGCGATCTCCGCGCGCAGGGGTTGGCGGACCGTGCCCGGCTGCTCACGGCGGGCGACCGCCGGGTGCCCGCATTGGTTCCGCATCGCCGGGCGCAGATCGCGCGCTTGCTGCCGGCCGGGGTGGCGAAGCCCCGCGCCCCCGCAGGCGCCGCGCGGGTCGGGGTCGCCGCGAAGGACCATGTGGCGCCGGATTTGCTGGCGTTCCTCGATACCGCGCTGATCGGCGCCGGAATGCTGCGAATCGAGGCCAGCGTCCTCAATTGGGGCGGTCGCCGGTCCACGCCGACAACGCTGGTGGTCGCCATCAATGACGTGCCCGATTGGAGCGGCGCCAACCTTTGGCTGGGCGAGGGGGAGATCCCGGCAATCGATCCGCAATCCGGCCTTGCCTACGAATTCAGCGTTGACTTGGCGGATTTCCCGCCCGGTCGCGACTACTACGCCATCGCCTATGTGGAGGAAATCGCCAGCGAACATCCGGGCCGCGCCTCAACGAATTACGATTTCACGGGCTTCTCCCTTGATGCATCGGGTGCGGTGGCCGTTCGCTGCCGGCGCCCGGCGTCGGGACGTCCCAAGGTCGGGGCCGCCGACCCGCTGGCCGGGGAGCAGTGGCACCTGGCCAATTCGGGCCAGCGCGCCTTCGCGGCCCAAAGCGGCGTGGCCGGCGAGGATCTGTCCATGGCCCGCAGCGTTCAGGAAGGGACTTCGGGGCGCGGAGTTCGAGTGGCCGTTGTTGACACCGGCTTGGAGGTTTGCCACCCGGACCTAGCGGCCAACGTTGAAGCCCGGGCATCGCACAACTTCAAAGCCCGTGATTGGGCAGGCGCATTGAGCAGGGATCCCTTCCTGCCCTCAACCATGGGCGATCACGGAACCTCCGTCGCCGGCGTCTTGGCTGCGGCGGCCGACAACGGCGTGGGCGGACGGGGCGTGGCGCCCGGTGCGGCGTTGCGGGGCTACAACTACCTTTCCACGTCGGGCGGGGCGGGCGCTTGGCTGGATTCGCTGGGCGCCAGCACGTTCAGCCCGAACTCAGCGCAGGTGGACATATTCAACCTCAGCTTGGGCAGCCTCGGCTACGAAGGCAATCCCGATCCGGACCAGGACGCAGGGCTGCTTCGCGCCGGGGTCACCAACCTGCGCGGCGGCAAGGGGGCGCTGTACGTCAAGGCGGCGGGCAACGCCTTTGGCGCCTGCCGTTCCATTCCCCGCGCCGTCAACGAGCTGATCGGCTGCGTGTCGTCGAACAGCGACCCCATCAACAACCTGCCGTACGTGATCGTGGTCGGCGGGCACAACGCCTCCGGGCAGCGGGCGAGCTACTCGTCGGTCGGGGCCAATCTGTGGATCAGCGCGCCCTCCGGGGAATACGGCGCGAACTTCCCCGCCATCATCACCACCGATCAAGCGGGGCTGCTCAGAGGCTACGACAACCTGGCTGACCGCGGGCTCGCCTCGGATGCCCAGGCCAACCCCCACGGCCACTACATCAGCACCTTCAACGGCACTTCCGCCGCAGCGCCCAATGCCTCGGGCGCCATTGCCCTGCTGCTGGAGGCGCATCCGAACCTGACTTGGCGTGACGTCAAGCACATATTGGCCAAATCGGCCCGCTGGATCGATCCGCATCGATCGGCGGTCCGCTACGGATTTGGCGGTGCCGCCCATCTGCTGCAGCGGCCTTGGGACGACGCTTCCCCTGCGCGGCGGGCCCGGAACTGGTACGGGTTCGGAGCCGCCCCCTATGTGCTGCAGTTGCCTTGGATCACCAACGCTGCGGGCTATCGCTTCCACAACTGGTATGGCTTTGGCGCCTTGGCGATCGACGAGGCATTGGAGCAGGCGGCGTCCCACGAGCCCGGCAGCTTGGGCGCCTATGTGGAAACCGGCGCCTATGAGGTCGCCGACCGCGCCGCGATTCCCGATTACGCCAGCGCGGGCCTGGCCCAGTCATTGGCTGTCAGCGGCTTGCCGGCGGACGCCAACATCGAGGCCGTGACGCTCAGCCTTGACGTGACCCATCCGTTCACCAATGATCTCGGCATCCACCTGATTTCGCCGTCGGGCACCGAGAGCGTCCTGAACCCGGTGTTCAACGACGTGCTGGCCAACGACCGGGATCTGGATTGGCAGCTGCTCAGCAACGCGTTCTACGGCGAACGCCCGAATGGCAAGTGGACGCTCAAGGTGATAGATGCCGCGCCCGAGGACGCCGGATGGCTGAACGGGTGGAGCCTGCGCTTCGCTTTGGGCGCCCATCCGCCTTGAATTGGTCTGGGGGCCGCTTTAAAATCCGCCTGCCCCGCATCGCGGAACCTCATTGGGAGACACCTCAGGCATGAGCAGCGTTGAAGAACGAGTCAAAAAGCTTATTTGCGAACAGCTTGGCGTCAAGGAGGAGGACGTCAAGGATGAAGCCTCCTTCGTCGAAGATCTAGGCGCCGATTCCTTGGATACCGTTGAGTTGGTCATGGCGCTCGAGGAGGAGTTTGAGACCGAGATTCCCGACGAAGAGGCGGAGAAGATCACGACGGTCAAGGAAGCCATCGACTACATCGCCCATAACCAGTAGGTCATGCACGTCCTCAGTTCGCCCCGGTTCCGGGAAGGGGCATGAACGGCCGTAGGGTTGCGGTCACCGGCTTGGGCGTGGTCTCCCCCTTGGGCAACACCGTTGCCGAGGCTTGGGATGCGGCCGTTGCCGGCAGGAGCGGCATTGCGCCGATCAGCACCTTCGACACCACGGGTTTCGCCGTCACGTTCGCCGGGCAGTTGCGGGACTTCGATGTTGAGCTCTACATGGAGCGCAAGGAAGCCCGGCGTTGCGATGAGTTCATCCAGTACGGCATCGCCGCAGGCGTTCAAGCCATTGCCGATGCGGGCCTGCCCAGCCACCCCGACGATGCGCACCGCTACGGATTTGCGGTCGGCTCCGGCATTGGCGGCATCAACAGCATCGAGAGGACTCGATCAACCTTGGAGAAGGGCGGTCCGCGCCGGGTGTCGCCTTTTTTCGTGCCGGGCAGCATCGCCAACATGATCGGCGGGCACCTTTCCATCATGTACGGCTATCGGGGCCCGAACGTCGCCGTGGTCACCGCCTGCACCACAGGCACCCACAACCTGGGCATGGCGGCGCGGATGATTCAGCACGGCGACGCCGACGTCATGGTCGCAGGCGGCGCCGAATTCGGCACCTCGCCCACCTCGATCGCTGGATTCAGCAACATGAAGGCGCTCTCCACCCGCAACGACGCCCCGGAGGCCGCCAGCCGCCCTTGGGACAAGGACCGGGACGGCTTTGTGCTCGGCGACGGCGCGGGCGTCCTGGTGCTGGAGGAGTACCAACGGGCGCAGCGGCGCAACGCAACCATTCATGCCGAGTTTCTCGGTTTCGGCATGAGCGCGGACGCCCATCACATCACCAGCCCTCGGGAGGACGGCGCCGGCGGCATCGCCTGCATGGAGAACGCCATTGCCGATGCGGGCCTGCGCCCCGCGGACATCGACTACATCAACGCCCACGGCACCTCCACGCCCTTGGGCGACGTGGCTGAAACCAAGATGATCAAGCACGTCTTTGGCGACGATGCGCGCCTGCCGATCAGTTCCACCAAGTCCATGACCGGCCACTTGCTCGGCGCGGCGGGTTCCGTGGAGGCGATCTTCACCATCCTGGCGCTGCGCGACCAGATTTGTCCGCCGACCATCAACCTGCACAGCCCGGGTGACGGATGCGATCTTGACTACGTGCCAAATCAGGCCCGCCCGGCCAGCCTGCGCACTGGCTTGAGCAATTCCTTTGGCTTCGGGGGCACCAACGGCACGGTGGTCTTCGGAGCTGTTTGAGCCCTTGGGCCAAGGCGTTCCGGGCATCGCCATGAAACCTCGCTTTGCCTTCTCCCGAGCTGCGGCAGTGGCGAGTGGATTGCTTTGTCTCTTGGCGCTTGCCGCCGCGGCCGCCGTCTGGTGGATCGATCGTTGGTGGGCGTCCCCCTTGAACTTGGCGTCGCCCGCGGTGCTGACTTTGGAAGCCGGTGACACGGCTGCGGACTTGGCCGCCAAAATCGACGCAGCCGGATGGGTGGAGCACGCTCGCCTGCTGCCTTGGATCATGCGTTTCACCGGCGATGCGCAACGGCTTCAAGCGGGCGAGTACAGGGTGGCGGCCGGCGAGACCTTGGATGCGTTGATGGTCCGCCTGCTGGCTGGCGACGTGGTTGTTCACTCATTCCGCATCGTTGAAGGCAGCCGCATCGCCGACGTACTCAATGCCTTGGGCGAGGATCGGCGATTGGCGCGCAGCCTGCGCGCGGCCCGTCCGGAAACGCTGCTGGCGGACCTCGGCCTGGAGATGGCGCTGGAGTTCGGAGCGCATGGCGAAGGCTGGTTCTTTCCCGACACCTACGCGTTCACTGCGGGCGATGACGACCGTTCCCTGCTGCTTCGCGCCCATGCCAAGATGCGCATGGAACTGGAATTCGCTTGGGCGGGCCGTTCGCTGGACCTGCCCTATGCGAACCCGTATGAGGCGCTGATTGCGGCCTCCTTGGTCGAAAAGGAAACCAGCCGTGCCGAGGACCGCGCCCACGTCAGCCAAGTGTTTGCGGCGCGCCTGCAGCGGAACATGCGCCTGCAGGCCGACCCAACGGTCATCTACGGACTGGGCGGGGAGTTCGACGGCAATCTGACCCGGGGCAACCTGCGCCAGCCCACGCCCTACAACACCTATGTCCACAAGGGCCTGCCGCCGACCCCCATCGCCTTGCCGGGCAGGGCCGCCCTGGCGGCAGCGCTGCATCCGAGCGGTGCCGATTACCTCTACTTCGTCGCCCGCGGCGACGGTTCAAGCGAGTTTTCGGCCACCTTGGACGCACACAACCGGGCGGTTGGAAAGTTCCAATTGAACCGCAGCCGCAACCGCGCCGCGCCAGATTCCTAGGAGCCCTCAGCCGGGGAGCGCGAGGGGCGCCGCCCCTCGCATGAGGAGAGCCCTCAGCCGGGGAGCGCGAGGGGCGCCGCCCCTCGCATGAGGAGAGCCCTCAGCCGGGGAGCGCGAGGGGCGCCGCCCCTCGCATAAACAAAGCCCTCAGCGGCAGAACTTGAGGCCCCCGCCTCGCGCATGGACAGCCGCCGGCGAGCGCAAGGCCCGTCCCTCGCAAGCAGGGGAACGACTTTGAAGGACAGTCTCTTTCAGGCAATGGCACCGCCCGTCCCTCGCAAGCAGGGGAACGACACTCGATCTTTGTTAATGTAGCCCTATTGACTGCGGAAACGGCGCCGGGCGAGTGAGAGGCAAGTTCATCACCTTGGAAGGCATTGACGGGGTGGGCAAAAGCACCCAGATGGCTTGCATCGCGCGGTTGCTGGAGGAGGCGGGCATCGACCACATCGCCACGCGGGAACCCGGCGGCACTCCGCTGGCGGAGCAAATCAGGCGCTTGCTGCTCGAAGTGCGCGATGAGGACGTGGCCCGCCTCGCCGAACTGCTCTTGGTCTTTGCCGCCCGCAGCCAGCATCTGGAGGCGCGGATTCTTCCGGCGCTCAAGGCCGGCGTTTGGGTGGTCAGCGAGCGCTTCACCGATGCCACCTACGCCTACCAAGGCAGTGCGCGGGGGTTGAGCGAGCGCGCCATTGGCCAATTGGAGTCCTTGGTGCAAGGCGCCTTGCAGCCGCATTTGACCTTGTTCTTGGACGCTCCGCTGAGCGCTGCGGCGCAGCGCATGGGCGATCGTGAGCAGGCCGACCGCTTTGAGCGTGAGGGAGCCGAGTTCTTCCGCCGGGTGCGGCAGGGCTACCTGTCCCGGGCCAGGCTTCATGAACGCATCATGGTGGTCGATGCCGGGCGTCCGGTCGAGGAAGTGGGCGCCGCCGTCGCCGCCGCCCTGCGCCCGTTGATTTCGGCGCACTTGCTTGAGCGGGCCGCCGGCCGGGCAGGCCAGTGAGCCTGCCGTGGCATGAGGCCGGCAAGGCCAGCTTAAGGACTGCCCTCGAGGCCGGTCGGCTGCCCCACGCGCTGTTGTTGAGCGCCTATCCGGGATGGGGCGCCGCGGCGCTTGGCGAATGGCTGGCGCTGACCGTCATCGCCGTTCAGGGAACGCCTGAGGCACGGCGGCTGGCCCACCCGGACCTGCGTTGGCTGGCCCCGGAAAAAGGCGTCATTGCGGTGGATGCCATCCGCCGGCTGCGTGACTTCAGCGTCGGCGCCCCGCAGATGGCCCCCGCCAAGGCGGTGGTGCTTGAGGATGCGGACCGCATGAACGTCAATGCCGCCAATGCGTTGCTGAAAACCTTGGAGGAGCCTTCAGCAAACACTCATCTCATTCTCACCAGTCAGCGCGCCGGGGCCTTGCCGCCCACCATTCGCAGCCGCTGCCAGAAGGTTGCCATAGCCCGAGACGCCCAAGCGGCCAAGGCTTGGCTGACCGATGCCAAGGCGCGGCGGTTGCTGGACGACTACGACGGCGCGCCGCTGCTGGCGTTGGCCGGGGCCAAGGAAGGCGAGCGGCCGATGGCGGAGCTGCTGGGCGAACTCGGCAGGGGTGGCCGGGAGCGGACGGCGGCGCTGGTTGAGGAGATGCTGGCCTTGGATCCGGCGCGGTTGAGCGCCCGCTGGGCCCGGTGCTTGGTCAACGCCATGGGCGGCTCCGCGCCCGGCCTCGGCCGCGCTGCCGCCGACCGGCGCACTTTCGCCTTCATTGACGAGTTGCAGTGGTTTCATCTGCAGGTGGTTGTGTCGAGCAGCGCCAACGTGCGGCTGCTGCTGGAGCGGCTGTGCCACCGTTGGTGCGCATTGGTTGCCGGCTGATTGGGGTTGCCGTGCCTCGGTTGGCTGCTGTTGGTGAATGCCCGCTGGCGTTGCGGAATTCCGACGGGGATGGCCTTTGCGCTTGGCCGGCCCAGCCTTGAAAGTCCTTGGAGCGGCCCGGCCGCGCTCCCGTCCGACGCCGTAGCCGTCTTAAGGGGGCGATTTCCTACAAATCTTTGGGAAATCGCCACTGGACGGGGCTGTTTGGTTGGCCAACATGGACGCATTGGCAACCAAAGGCATTCGACATGAGTGAATCCAATCAGGTCAACAATGGCATCCTGTCCTTGGCCATCCACGACCAAGCGGTGCTGCAGGCGGCCCACATGCCGTTCATTCGCAACGGCGGGCTGTTCGTTCCCACGACGGATGCGTACGAGTTGGGCGACGAGGTGTTTGTTCTGCTGACCCTGCCCGGAGACGCCAACCGCATCCCCTTGGCGGGCAAGGTGGTTTGGATAACGCCGACGAATTGCGAAGGGCAGCGGGTGGCGGGCATCGGCATTCAGTTCAGCGAGCCGGACAATCCGCTCGCGGCGATCGTCAAGGACTGGCTGGGCGATGCGCCCCGCGCGGAGCGGGAAACGCATACGCTTTAGCGCACGAGCCGTTCTCGTGTTCCCCGCCTGAAGCCTCTATGCATCACCGCTGCGCCGAGTTGCGAAGCAACTCAAACGCATCGCCGCGAGGGCCGGCACCGAGCGAACCCCGGACTTCCGGCGCTGAGTTGCGAAGCAACTCAAACGCATCGCCGCAAGGCGATGCGCAGGCTGCTAGCCCGCCCCAAACTCCTCTTCAAAAAGGTCGTAGCGGGTTGGCGCCATGCCGAGGCTTGCGTAAGTGGCTTGAGCGCCGACATTGCGCTTTTCGACATAGAGCCGCAGGCCGCAACATTGACCATCCGCTTGGGCGGCGCGGCGCACCGAGTCGTGCAGGCGGCTGTAGATGCCCAAGCGACGGCGTTCCGGCGCCACGAAGACGCTCTGGATCCACCAGAAGCGGCCGTTGCGCCAGTCGCTCCATTCGGTGGTCACCATCAGGGAGCCGACCGGCCGTCCATCCGCTTCGGCCATGAGGTAGAAGCCGTTGGCGGGTTCGGCCAGCACGGCCGCCACGCCGGCTCGCAGGGTTTCGGCGTCGAGCCCCTTGCCTTCGCTTTCCCGCGCCATGGCCAGGTTGAACTCGACGATCCGGTCAACGTCCCGTTCATTCGCCCGGCGCACGCTCACTTGCATAGATGCCTCTCGAAGAAATCCAGGATCAGGTTGAAGCGGTGGATGGCCACCGCCTTCTGCTGCAGGGAATGCTTGGCGCCGGGGTATGTCATGAGCTCGAAGGGGACGTTGGCCTCCTGCAGCGCCGTCATCAAGCGCATGGAGTGGGTGAAGACCACGTTGTCGTCGGACATGCCGTGCATGAGCAGCAGCTTGCCGCGAATGCCGTTGATGCGGGAGAGCACGGAGCTTGCCGCGTAGCCTTCGGCGTTGTCCTTGGGATGGCCGAGATAGCGCTCCGTGTAGTGGGTGTCATAGAGCTGCCAGTCGGTGACCGGGGCGACCGCCACCCCGGCCCGAAACCGCTCCGGCGCTTGCGCCAGGCACATCAATGCCATGTAGCCGCCGTAGCTGTGGCCGAACACGCCGATGCGGCCGGAGTCCACCCAAGGCAGATTGGCGGCGAACTCGGTGCCCAGCGCCTGGTCGCGCACTTCAGCCTGACCTAGGCGCCGATGAATGGCCGCCTCGAAGCGCTGGCCGCGGTTGGCGCTGCCTCGGTTGTCGAGCTCCAGCACGCCGAAGCCGCGCTGGGCGAAGAGCTGCAGCAGCAGTGGTGGCCACTCGTTGCGCACCCGCTGCGCCCCGGGACCGCCATAGACGTAAACGATCAAGGGAGCCGGTTCGGCGGGCGCTGGGGGGCGGGTCAGGCGGTAGTGCAGCGTCTGCCCGTCTTCAGCGGCCAGCGTGCCGAGCTCAGGCGTGACGTGCCCATCGACAAAGGGATGGTAGGGGTGTTGGCGGTCGATCTTGGTCTCGGACAATTGCTGCCATGCGCCATCGCCTCGGCCAAACCGAATCCGGCCGGGGCTTTGCAGGCTTGAGGCCCGGTCGAAGAGCCATGCGCCGTCTTGGCTGACGGTCGGTTCGTGCCAACCGGGGCCGGTCAGCCGAGTGGGCCTGCCGTCGGCCAACCCGATGCGGTAGAAGTGCTGCTCGGTGGGCGTGTCCAGCCAACCGCAGGCCAATGCCCGTTCGCCGTTCGCGGTCAGGATGCGGGTGATGTGCCCTTGGCCTCGGGTGACCGGCTCGCAGCCATCATTGCGGTAGCGGTAGATCTGGCTGGTGCCGCTGCGCTCTGAGGTCCAGAGATAGTCTTGCTCGCCGATGGGCGTGAAGTTGTCGTGCAGGTTGATCCAAGTGGCGGAGGACTCCTCAATGAGCGTGCGCATCGCCAAGCTGGCCGTGTCGATCAATTTCAGGCGCAGGCGATTCTGGGCGCGGTTTTGCACCTGCACGGCCAATTCGCCGCCGACGAAGGCGACTCGCGCCAAGTAGTCCTCGGGCGCATCGGCATAGTCGATCCAGCGGGTGGTGGCACAGGCGACGTCGTAGAGGCCCAAACCGACCGTGGGGTTGGCCTCGCCCGCGAACGGGTAGCGCTGCTCAATCACTCGTGGCCCTTGGCTGTCGGCCTCGAAGCGGTGGCTGGTCCGCACCGGCGAGGCATCCACCCGGGTAAAGGCGATTTGAGCCTCATCCCCGCGCCACCAGTGGCCGTCGTAGCGGTTCATTTCCTCCTGGGCGAGGAAATCGGCGCTGCCGAAGCTCAAGTTCGGATCGTCACTGGCGGCGACGGCGCGCTCGCTGCCGTCCGTCAGGCTCTTGATGTGCAGGTTGCCGTCGGCGACGTAGCTCACATGCCGTCCTTGGCAAGAGAGCTTGATGTCCGTGTGGCGCCGGCCTTCGGGCGTGACCCTGCGGATGCGGCCCGTCGCCACGTCGAGCAGGTGGCCGCTGCCCTCGGCCACCAGCAGCAGGGTTTGCCCGTCGGGATGCCACTGATGGCTCGTGATGCCATGAACGAAGGCGCGGCGGCGCTCCTTTTCGGTGCGTTCCGCGGCGGTTGGCGAGGTGTCTGCGGCCAGGTCCGCACCGGAAACCCAGCGCTTCGCTGTCCCGGTTGCCGGATCCGCCCGCCACAGATCCAGCCGTTCCCGGTCGTCCGGCGCGGCTTGCAGGTAGGTGATGCAGCCGCCGTCCGGCGCCATCTGCGGATTTCGTGGCTCATCGGCGAACAGGGGCGGGTCGCTGAACAGCCGTTCAACGGTCAACTTGGGCACTAGGTTGAGTCCAAGGCGGCGAAGGCTTCGCGGGTGAGGTTGCGGACTCCGTCCGCCATGACCAGAACGTTGTCCTCGATTCGCGCGCCGCCCCAAGGCGTCATGGTCTCGACCAGCGGCCAGTTGACTTCGCGCGCGCTGGCCGTCTTGCGCAGATCGTCCAGCAGCATGGGAATGAAGTACAGGCCGGGTTCGATGGTGAAGACCATGTCCGCCTCGATGGTCCGCGTTAGGCGCAGGGCGGCATGGGCGTCCGGCGGCGGCGCCTCGTCCCCTTCCGGCGTGGTCTGCCAGCCGGCGACGTCGTGGATTTGCACGCCGAGCAGATGGCCGAGGCCGTGCGGCATGAAGGTGCGGGACAGGCCCAGTTCGTAGGCGGCGTCGGCACTGCACCGCACCAATTCAAAGCGGCTGAGGAGTTCGCCGATGCGGCGGTGCATCGCCAGATGCAGATCCAAGTAGTTGCGGCCCGGGTGGATGGTCTCGATCAGGGCGCGTTGCTGCTCATCGAGGGCGGCAATGAGCTCGGCAAACGCGGCGGCGTCCTTGCCGGGCCAGGTGCGGCTGATGTCAGACCCGTAGCCCAGGCAGGAGGCGCCGGCATCGATCAGGAAGCCGTGGTCGTCCGCCGGGGGGCCGCGGTCGTAGTGCTGGTAGTGCAGCACCGCGGCGTGCTCGTTGCGCCCGATGATGCTGGGGTAGGGCGCCTCAGCCTCGGTTTGCCCGGAGCCGGCCAGGAAGGCGCCTAGGATGTCGAACTCGCTGCCGTTGGCTCGGTAGGCCTCGCGGGCGGCGATGTGGCCCTTCACCCCGTTCTCGGTCGCCCGCTCCAGACAGGCCACTTCAAAGCCGGTCTTCCAGGCCCGCTGATGGTGCAGCCGACGGATCAGCGGCGCGGGATTGGCCTCGACGGCCCAGCCAGCCGGCGGATCCTCGCCGATGAAGGCGACCCGGCGATGGTTGCGCAGCGCTTTGCCGACCGCGGCTTCCAAGGCTTCGGCCTCCTCGAAGCTGCGCAGTTCGTAGCGCTGCGCCGCCCAATCCGGCGCTTGCGCGGGCTGGTGCCAGTAGTCTGCGGGCGAATGGAAGTACAGGGCGGGCGGGCTGCCGGGGGTGAACAGCAGTGCTGCGCCCTCGCAGCGTTTCTCCGGAAACCATAGCGTGAAGTGGGGATTGGGCCGAAAGCGGGGCGCGAGGTCGTCGAATTGGTAGAGCCTGGGACGGCCCGCCGCGACCACCACGGCCTCGAAGCCGCTTGCCTCCAAGGCCTCGGTCCACCGTGAAGCCACCGATCGCAGGTGTTTCGGGTGCCTTTGACTGCAACGCGCATCCATTGCCGGGATTGTAGCGGAAAGCCGGGCGCTGGATCAGCTCGAGAGGGCGCAATGCACGGTCCAGCGGACGTCGCTGGGCTGGGGCGTTGTTCCCGGGGGCGGGGGCGTCCCGCCCTCGCTTTGGAAGCTTGCGTTGACCGTGACCGCTTAAGCCGCGCGGGCAGTGATGCGGCGAACGCTGGGGAGCCGGATTCGTGTAAAGTACGCGCCATCCAGCGCCACTCACCGGGTTGTCAGCCGCGGCGACCCCGCCAACCCATTTGGAGCCAGACCATGAAACTTGCCACCTTTCGCCTCTCCGGCAACGACGCGCCGCGCTTGGGCGTCGTTCGCGATGACGGCTTGCTCGACCTCACCGGCGCGCCTGGCGTGCCGTGTACGATGCGGGAACTGCTGTGCGGCGGCGATGCCGCCATGGATGCGGCGCGTCGGGCCGGCGGGTCTGGCGCGACGGCGCTCCCCCTCGACGCCGTTGATTTGCGCCCCCCGGTTCCCGACCCCGGCAAGATGCTCGGCATCGGCCTGAATTATGCGGACCACATCGAGGAGACCGGCATGGCCAAGCCGGAGGTGCAGATGTGGTTCAACAAGCAGGTGACCTGCGCGAACGGCCCCTACGACCGCATCAACCTGCCTGCCGTCTCCTCGGCCTTGGACTACGAGGCGGAGCTCTGCGTCATCATCGGCAAGCGCTGCAAGCACGTGCCGAGGGAGCGCGCGGCGGAGGTGATCGGCGGCTTCTGCTGCGGCAACGACGTAAGCGTCAGGGACTGGCAGAGGGCGGCCATGACCATGCAAATCGGCAAGTCGTTCGACACCCACGGGCCGATGGGGCCGTGGCTGGTGACGCCGGACGAAGTGGGCGACCCGCACAGCCTGGACATCCGCTGCACGGTCAACGGCGAACAGCGGCAAAGCTCCAACACCCGCCACTTGATCTTTGACTGCCATGACGCCATTGCCCACCTGACCAAGGCGTTCACCTTGGAGGTTGGCGACGTGCTGTTCATGGGCACGCCGGCGGGCGTCGGCGTGGCGAGGAAGCCGCCGAGCTTCCTCAAGGCGGGCGATGTGGTCCGTGTGGAGATCGAAGGGCTCGGCCACTTGGAAAATCGGATCGTGGCGGAAAACGCGGATTGCTTGATTGGCTGAGGGTTCAGCCTCTTGATCGGCAAGAGGTTCAATTGGATCCTTCAGGAACGCGCTCCAAGTGCCAACCGGGAAAGCTGGCGTTCCAAGTCTCGATGTTGAAGACGCCGCAGGCATGTGCCATGGGTCGTTGCCAATATCGGGGCCTGCCCGATGGAAGTTGCCGTTTCAGCGCCTCTGACCGGATCATTAGGGCAGTCTTGTCCAAGGACTTGGAAGCGATGACCACGAAGTAGCTGACGGGCTTTGCAACCCGCCGGCAAGCCCACTCGTAGAGAAACGAGTCGCGGAACTTGGAAGTCAGGGCAGGGGTTAGATTCCTGGATAGGAATTCATGCCGATCTTGATGGGCCGCGGCACGTCGGGCGTCTGGATCCTTGAGCTCGATAAACCTTATGTGGTCAGGCAGCTCAACGACCCAGTCCACTGCCTTCATGCAGTGCGACAGTTCGTGTCCGTGCCCTGATCCATCAAACTGTCTGCCGCTGGCCCCGCTGGGCAGCGTGATCCGCAATTCACCTTCGCGCAATGTTGACGCCTGACGAGGCACTAGACGTCACCTGTGGAATTGATGGCGCGTTCAATTTCGAGGTCGTACAACTCGTCGAACGCGTTGGCGATGGCATTGGGGCTGATATCCGAATAACTGTGAACCGTATTGCAGTCCAACTGCTTCGCATCACTTCGATGCAGTGTGTGATAGGCGATCCGATCCTCTCCCACGGCCTGCAAGTCCAACTGCTTTAGGATGGCGTAGTCATGGGTGGCCAAGAACACCTGCACGCCCATTCGTTGCAGTTCCAAGAGAATTTGGGTTAGGGGACCAAACAGCTTGGGGTTCAAGTTGGTTTCCGGTTCATCCCAAAACAGCACCGACCCTTCCAGCAAAGTGCCGTTTTGCAGCAGCAGCCACAGCAGCCCCAGCTTGCGCAGTCCTTCCGCCACCAAGGTGAACTCCAGCTTGCCTTGGGGGCTGTTGAGGAAGAACTCCTCATTGCTGTAGCTAACCTTGCCCTCAAGAACTTTCGCCAACTGCTTCAGAAGACGCCCTCGCTGACCGCCAGCGGGACCGCGCAGCAGGGGAAGGTAAGCCCGGTCAAGGATATCCGCATAGATTTCCTCGAAATGCACGCTTCGCTCGGCATAAAGTGAGCGAAATCCAGGGCCGTTGGCGAGCATTTCCTTAACGGGTATGTAAACTGCCGTTGATGGATTGTCGTGCCAATGCCGCTGTGTGGTTTGTGCCCTTTCCGCAGGCTTGGCAACAGTCGAAATCCTTGCCCGGATGTTGCTGTCGCCCCGCCAAACTTGGACGATGGCTTGAGCGCGGCCCCGCTGGCGCTTCACTAGACGCCCTATTCTCGATTTCGAGGGCAGGAACACAGCCACCAGCTTGTCGGTTAGCCGTACTTGGGGGCGGCTCGCCTCGCAGGCTGCGTAGGCCACTTTCATGATGTGCGTTTTGCCAGTGCCATTGGCGCCCACAAGTACGTTTATGCCCGCAGAGGGGCGCAAATCCAAGCTCTGAAACGCAGTGAAGCGGGTCAGCTTGATTCGGGTGATTGGTTGTATGTTGCTGCACATGGGATTGGCGACCTGGAGACTTCGCAAGTTTAGCGGAAAACGGCTCGCCAAAAGCGGATAGCCAATCTCCCTTGAACTGGCTTAGCCCTGTTGGAGTGATGGCAAGCGCACTATGCTCCACCGCGCTAACATGACTGCTTTCCAGCCATTGGTGGAGCGGACTTGGCATGGCGCAAGCGGAGTTGGGGGTTGATGCGCCGGGGGCGGAGGCTCCGGGCCATGTGATCGGCCAAGACAACATTTCCGGCCGGACCCACCGCTGCGGCTTCGACATCCACAACCCCGTCTTCTTGATTTCGTCAGGGGCCATCGTGGTCAGCGCGTATGGGGTTGGGTAGGCCACGTCATCGACGCCTTGGCGTTCCTTGCCGCCTTGTTCGGCTTGGCCACCTCCAGGGCTTGGGCGCACAGCAAGCCAGCGCCGGCTTAAGCCATGTGTTCGGCACGCCTGCTTCAACGGGAGCGCAAGTGGCATTGATCATCGCCATTGCGCTGACCTCCGTGGCGCGCGGGATGGAGCATGGGCGTCAAGGTGCTTTCGCAGATCAACGTCGCCTTGGCCGGCGTGCTGCTGCTGTTCGTGCTTGTCGCCGGGTCGGCGCTGCGCCTGCTGACCGATTTCGCGCTTAGCGTCGTGACGCACTTGCGGGAAATGCCCGCGCTCTCCAATCCAGTCAGCCGAACCGACGACCCGTTCCGCCAAGACTGGACGGCCTTCCATTGGGCTTGGTGGATCGCGTGGTCGCCGTTCGTGGGCATGTTCATCGCCCGCGTCTCCAGAGGCCGGACGGTTCGTCAATTCATCGCCTGCGTTTTGTTGGCGCCAAACCTGATTTCAGCGCTGTGGTTGTCGGTTTTCGGCGGCGGGGCCATCGATCAAGCGCTCAACGATCCGGACAGTGCGGTGCGGGCTCAAGTGATCGACGGCTACAACCTGTCCATCGCGCTGTTTGCGATGCTGGAGGGCTTGCCGTTTGCGGGGATCACTGCCGCGGTGAGCATCGTGCTGATCATCGTCTTCTTCGTCACCTCCTCCGATTCCGGCTCCTTGTTGGTGGACTCGATCACCGCCGGCGGCAAGTTGGATGCGCTTTTGCCGCAGCGCTTGTTCCGGTGCGTCTTTCAAGGCGCGGTGGCCATCGTCCTGCTGCTGGGCGGCGGTTTGGAGGCGCTGCCGGCGATGGTCATCCCCATCGGCCTGCCCTTCACCGTGTTTCTGCTGTTGACGTGCGCATCGACCTTCCGCAGTTTGCAGCGCGAACGCCACCGTTCGGATTGTTAGCCGATTCGAGGTTGCCCCGAGCGGGCTCCACTCGGGTGTGCTCCCGAAGCGGGCTTCTTCCTCGAATGGGAGCCTGTGGCAGGAGACGCGAGGACGGGACGCCCCCGGAGCGGTTTGGTTGCGTCTTAGCTCAACTCCGCTTCAGCGCGTAGCTTCAAGCCCAGTGCGCCAATGACCTTAAGGATGGTCTCGAAGGTCGGCTTGCGCTCCCCGGAGAGGGCCTTGTAGAGGCTTTCGCGGGACAGGCCGGCGTCGCTCGCCACCTGCGCCATGCCCTTCGTCCGAGCAATGTCGCCCAACGCCTTGGCCACGAACGCGGCATCCCTGCGGACTTCGAGCATTTGCGCAGAGTAGCCAAGAGGCTACACCACTGTCAATTCCCCGGTCTTTTCTGGGACAGCCTGGGAGCAGGTTTCGCCCCGCTGCGGCTGCGCAGTTCGTCTACTTGTTGTGTAAGTCCGCTGCAGCGAGCAACACCAAGTCATTTGGGTGTCGCAACTCAGTACACCGGATCTCCAGCTCTGCTGACGCGCATTTGCGCAGTCCCTCGATTGAGTCGTGTCGTGAGTCGGACCGGGCTGGATGTCCAATCGAGGTGGTCTGTTCAGTTCCGAGTAGCAGCGATCCGAAAAAGTCAGGATTTGGCACCGCAGGTCCACCGTCACTCGGGACGAACACCGGCACAAGCATCTCCCAACGCGGCACACCTTGGTCGTTTTGCCACCGAATCTTGTAAATACCCATTGCGCCTTCACTAGGCGCTAAGACGTTTGCATGCTCACCACCGAATTCTGGCGACTTAGCAAACTCAATCAGGTCGGAGAAGAACACGCTCGCGAAGTCCATTGAGACGTTTCGTTTGTCCCGAATCGCTAGACGCCGATCAACTGTAACTCGCACGACAGTACTTCCCCCAAACTCGGAGTATCTGCCGTGTACTTCTTCAGGCAACTCGAGTTCTAGCAGTCGACCGTTGTGTAGCCGGTCGCGTATCTGTATGCCGCGACGGGGCAATACGCCCTCAAGGAAGGCGAGGACTTCCTCCGGACCGAACGTGTGCAGCGCGGCAGTTGCATTCGGATCATAGCCTTCAATATGCGCGAACAACTTGTCTTGCATTGACCGAGAGTTCTCAGCGCGTTGGATTGCCTGTTCAATCTCCGCTTCGCTTCTTGCATCGGTCTCCACGTCGCGGTTATTGGCAAGGATCTCTGCGACGTCTACGCGATCGAGCAATTCTCCGAGAATTTCCGTTTCGAGTCCTTCGTGAAATTCGGAACTCACGTCTGACATATCATGTGCGATTGTCGCGACGCGGTTGAGAAGCATACTAAGCGCTCTGTTGTCGAACCCGTCGCGCGCCATAAGATTGAACACTACAACCCGCTCCCTCTGTCCATAGCGGTAGAGTCGACCTGCCCGCTGAACGAGACGCCGCGGATTCCAAGGCAAGTCGTAGTTGACAAGCATATGGCAGTGGTGGTGGAGGTTGATTCCCTCGCCCCCCGCCTCAGTGGACACCATGAACTGCACAGAGTCGTTGAAGGCATCGATGTTGCGTTGCTTCTCCGCGAGGTTCATCCCACCGTTGATGGAACACACACCGCATTCCGGATATCGGTGCTCAAGCGCCTGGACAAGATAGTCTTGGGTCGCTCGGTACTCAGTGAAGATCAGGAGCTTCATCCGATTCCCGCGCACGGGGTCGACGATGCTTGTCAGGAACTCGGCCAGCTTTCGGTCGTCCGCTTTGACTACTCGAGCTGCTGCGCACAACTGGTCAAGCATTTGCATTTCGTTGACGAAGAACGGGTCCACGCCGCATGCGAGGGCAGATACCTCCTCCGAGAGGTTGGCCAAGTCGTCCACGCCATCGTTGCCTTCTTGGAGCGCGTCCTCCAGTTCCTCGAATCGAACGCTTCCCATTCGGTCTGCACCGCTACGCGGTTCTCCTGCTAGCCGGGCGCGACGGCGTTCTAATGCTCTTTCTATTGCAGCGATGCTGGATGATGCCAGCTTGCGATAGGTAGTCATGACAAAACCGACGGCACGACCGGTTACGCCGCCCGCTTCGGACGCTGCGTAGCCGTTTCGTATATATCGACGTAGCTCAAGATCGAACTCTCTCGCAGCATCCGACAGTGGCACTTCTACGAGTTTGGTATCTTGTCCCCGAAAGATGAGGTTCCCGGCGGCATCCGTGACCAGACTCTTTCGGTTTCGAAGGACCACCTCACCAACGACCGATGGGTCAGCGTGCATAGTGGCGAACCGCGACTTCAGATCTGGCCGAAGAAGCAGGAGCACGTTGACGAACTGGCTGGTTTTGCCTTGGTGGGGTGTGCCCGTTAGGAATATGAGACTGTCAGTGAGTTGTTGCAGTCGCTCGGCGAGGCGGTATCTCTTCGTGACCGCTGCACGCTCGATCTTGCTTAAGTGATGCGCTTCGTCGAATACGATCACGTCCCATGAGCCCGAGTCTCCGAAGATCGTGCTATGAGTATCTAATTTTGCCCGGTCGATAGATACGATCACCTTGTCGAAGGTCACCCAGTGCGCGGGTTGGCCAACGCTGAAATCCGAGCCGTAGATACGAAAGTCTTCGCCGAACTTGTAGCGCATCTCGTCCTGCCACTGGCGGACGACGCTGGCTGGACAGACAACAAGCACCCTTCGTGCTTGCCGTCGCCGTTTCATGGCCGCCAGCAAGAGGCCTACTTCGATGGTCTTCCCTAGACCAACGTCGTCGGCAATTAGCCAATTGGCATGGTCCGATGTCATGATCCGATGCACTAGGTCGATTTGGTGCGGCAAGGGGTCGATATCCAATCGATCTAGCGCACCGGTGACTTGGTTCCAAGAGTCAAGCGCGTACGCTAGTACTTTCAGCCGAAACAACTCCGGATCATCGGATACTGCGTTCGTGTACTTCCATTGAGCGTCTCGGACTCGCACGAGCCGTTCAAACGGCAGCCAGCGACTCTCGCCTGTTCGATGCAACTGCACAAGGACCATTTCGCGCCCCGCGATCTGCCGATGCGAGACCACCACACCTGTGCCGAGGGTCATTCGGGTATTCGACCTCGGTCGATCCTGAACGATGTGTCCGGCTCTGAATCCATTGCCCAACTCGTCAACGCGATGCCATTCCACACTGCCGTTTCCGCCCCACCTGACTTGCAGCTGTTGAGTGTCGCTGTTGAGTTGGATGACTACGCCAAGTTGTCCATCGTAGTGGCCGGCCATTCGATGGGCAACGAAGCAGCCCTTGCCCGGAATCAGGCGGTCGGGTGGTTGACTCATATCAGATTCGTCTAAAGTGCGCGATGATTTCCTGCCACACCTGAGTGCAATCACCACCCAACGCGGCGTAGGCTCCTAGGTCATTCAGATCCGACAACAGGTCCGCAGCACTATCCAACGTATGCGGACATCCATATTGGCGTATAAGCGACGGAATCATGAACGGAGCGAAGGTGGCGTCCTCGCACTGTTCGATCTCCAAAGCGCGGCGTTGGTCCCGCCGGAGGAGGAGGTCCCGCCAGTCCTGTCCATTGGGAACCCCGGCACGGAACACCGCAAAGCTCGCGAATGACTGGACGCCTGTCTCCCAAGCTGCATAGTTTTCCCAGTCCTCGAACCAACTCCGGTCGATGACATCTGCTGGCGCGCAATGCCCACGCACTTCTATCAGCTCGCTGGCATGATCGAAAGTGAGGGTTGTCGGGGTGTATCTTGGAATCCAGGCTCCTTCGCGGTAATTCCAGTGGAAGGTTTCCCACCAACGCAAATTTACAGGCAGTTCCCAGTAGGTGCGAAACTCAAGGTACAACTGGAGCTTGGTGCCGTACCAAGCACGTTCCCGGAGCCAAGGAATCAGGCGACGAAGACGGCCTACAGTGGCCGCGCTGAGAAGCTCATGACATCGCATGCGCTGCCTCTCCGTGCACGGGACAACCCCACTGAGGAATTCTCCAATCTTGAGTTCACGCGTGAGATCCGTGACGGTGTTGTCAGGCGGGTATAGCTCCTCATTGAGATCGCTACTGGCATCCGCCGTGGGGTCCGGCTCGGCCCACTTTGGAACGTCTTTTTCAGACCAAGGGTCGTCAAATTCATGCTCATCTAGGTCACCAACACTCCAACTGATCTGATCTATAGCTTCGAAGTTCTCATATTTGCTTAGGGACGAATCGGGAATCGTGGGGTTTGTGTGAGACTCTACGGGGTTCCAAGGGTCTGTCTCGGCCGTAGGCATCAATTCGGCGTCGCCATCGACAAAGTCGATGCCGGTCCAGCTATGCGATGCTCGCTCGATCACCGGTGGCTAGGTGCCAAGGCACCTATGATTGGATCGAAACGGGTGTCGACTTTGCGTTCTCGCAAAGCGCTTGATCGAAGGGAAGAAACTTGAGCGGTTTGTTGGCACGTTCTGCATTGGTCCTCCGCTGTACCCTCTATTTCCGCCGACTGGCAATCATCTCTAGCAGGGTCAGCGTTTCCTTGGGATCCATGCGGCCGATCGGCAGGTTGCTGTAGGTGGAGCCGAGCACTCGGCCTTTGCCGGTCAGCAGGAATTCGCTGGGCTGGATGTGGTCGCGGCGCGGTTCCCACCAAGCGCCTATGGTGTCCGCGTCAGCTTGAGTGACGCCGTAGGCGACGGGGAAGCTCAGGTCCGCCGCCACTTCGGCGGTCTTTTCCCGGTCATCCACCGCAGCGGCGAGCAGCGAAGCGCCAAGTTCAGCGAATTCGTCCCGCAGGGCTTCGTAGCCGGCTAACAGTCGGCGGCAGTAGGGTCACCAATGGCCGCGGTAGAACAGCACCACCGCGAATGGGGTGGCGATGTCGTTCGGCAGGGTCATTGAGGAGCCGTCCTCAATGTTCAGGGTCAGTTGCGGGAACGCATCGCCCCCGACGAGCTTGTCGGCCATATTGGCTTTTCTCCGTGGATGGCTGCGTTGTCCCTTCCTCGATGGCTGATCAGTCCACCGTGCGCAGTGCGCCAGCGCCCATGGGCTTTCATTGATCAGGATCTGGCTCGTCTTCCCCAGTGTCGTTGCGCTCGTCGATCAATTGCTGCTGTAGCGAAGCAAGCGAGCCGATCAGTGCGAGATCATTGACACCGTCCAGCACACTCCATGCTCGCGCATCCATGCCGTCCTCGAAGATCGCGCAAAGCGCGTAGGCCACCACCTGATTGTCCTTGAGGTCCGAGCGCAGAGCCTCCGTCGCTTCCAGCAACTCATCATTCAGGAATCCCGCACTGCGATCAAAGTTGACGAGCTTCATTGCTGCTCGCGCAGATATTTGCGCCCCTGCTCAGAAATCTCCCAGAGTTTGTCCTCTGAATCCGGCTTCAACAGCCCTTGCTGCCGCATCCGATAAATCAGTGAACCCACAGCATGCTTCCAAACCACTCTGCCGTGATTGTCAGTTTCTTTATCCTTTACACCAAGCTGCGGCGCCATGGCCTCCTCTAGCTTTTCCAGGACTTTCTTGGGTTTGCCACGCCCTCCCATTGTCATCAGCAACTCAAGAATAGGCTGCCGAAAGTCGCTTGCGGGGGTTTTGTTCCCTTGGCGCGATGTCCGGGTTGTAGCGCCGAGCGCGTTGTGCTGCGGACTGGCTAGCGGCTCCTCCTTTCTGGCTTTCTGGCCATGGGACTCCCAATTGGCCCCGGTGGCAACCTTCTTCAGAAACGTATTGACATCATCTTCACGAGGCTCCACGCCGCACTTTTTTCGTACCTGTTTCCTGAGCAGGCCGCAAAGATCCTCATGCCGCTCAACCAACAGTTTGCGCCAGCAAGCTGCCAGTGCCTGATTTGCATGTTTAAGAGCTTGGTTCTTATCGAAAATTTCGTGTGCGCTGTATTGCGCACGACCGGAACCAAGCGCTTCTTTTCCTAGATGTCGGATCAGGAAATTGGCATGGTTGGATATACTCTCATGGCCATCTAAACGAAGTCGGTGGAAGCGCCGATCTTCCCAAGTGCCTGGTCCCATGCCGAAATAGAACTCCCATAGCTGACCATCCGTTAGCACGAGAATGGGGATGTCCCTGTTCGGCGTGCAGTCAAACAACTGTTCGCGGGACGCCTGATTCTCGGCTTCGCCTTTTCGCTTCGCCTCGATGAATGCCTTCGGTTGGCCGTAGTGGAAAAGCGCGTGGTCCACACGTCCGTTGGCGACCGGATGCTCTGTCTTTAACTGCCTATTGTCATCCGTGTTCCAGCTCAAGGCGCGCAGAATGGGCACGATCACTGCCTGCTTGACATCTGCCTCACTCGCCAAATTACCAGTGCGCAACTGACGCACCGCATCTCCGAGCTGCTGCTCAACAGCCGCCGATTCCATCGCCTCACTCAACTTTCGTGCCCCGGCTGACCAGTTCATGGCGAACGATGCGCCAGCGTCCATCGATGCGGCGCATGTCGGACTTGTAGGTGGCCCAGAGGGTCAAGGTTTTGCCCTCCGGTTCCTTCAGGTAATGCAGCGCTTGGACGTCGGTGCGGCAGCGGGCGTTGTCGCCATCGACGCTCGCGAGCTGCGGGCCGAGCATGTGCTGGGTGGGCCCGAAGCGCTCCAAGGCGTTCTTGACGTAATCGAGCCAGGCATCGGCGCCATGCACGGTCTCGTCCGCAAAGCCATGCACCTCCACGTCATCGGCGAAGCAGGAGCGGTACAGGTCGAAGTCCCGTTCATCGACGCCGGCGGCGTAGCTGAGCATCACGTCCTGCAGCGCAATGCGGTCGAGCGCTAGGTCATTGGCCATGGTCCTCTTCCCCAATGAGTGGCTGATTCGAGCGCGGCAGCGAAGGGGAGTGGGTGCGCCGCTCCCCTCGCTGCGCCCGCAGGCCGGCGTCAGCCGGCTGCGGCGTTGTAGCCCATGATGGCCTTGACTTCCAGGAACTCCTCGAAGCCGTGGCTGCCCCACTCGCGGCCGTTGCCGGACTGCTTGTAGCCGCCGAAGGGCGCCTTGTTGTCCACGGGCGCGCCGTTCAGGTGGACGTTGCCGGAACGAATCCGGCGGGCGATCGCCTTGGCGCGCTCCGGGTCTCCCGAGGAGATGTAGCCGGACAGGCCATAGACCGTGTCGTTGGCGATGCGCACGGCGTCCTCGTCGTCATCGTAGCCGATCAGCGACAGCACCGGCCCGAAGATCTCCTCCCGGGCGATGGTCATGTCGTTGGTGACGTGGGAGAAGACCGTTGGCCTGACGTAGTAGCCTTGGTTCAGGCCGTCGGGTCGGCCCGGACCGCCGGTTTCCAGCTTGGCGCCTTCCTCGATGCCCTTCTCGATGAGGGCTTGGATCTTGTTGAACTGCACTTCCGAGACCACCGGGCCGATGGTGGTGCCGTCCGCATCCGGCGCGCCCACCCTCACGTTCTCGGCGGCCGCTTTGGCGATGGCGGCGGCTTCGTCCATGCGGGCGTTCGGCACCAGCATCCGGGTGGGGGCGTTGCAGGACTGGCCGGAGTTCATGCACATGCCGAACACGTCACGGCTGATGGCCGCCTGGAAGTCGGCGTCATCGAGAATGATGTTGGCCGACTTGCCGCCCAGCTCCTGGGCTACCCGCTTGACGGTGGGCGCTGCGTTCCTGGCCACTTCTATCCCTGCGCGGGTGGAGCCGGTGAAGGACATCATGTCCACGTCCGGGTGCGACGACAGGGCCGTGCCGACGGTGGGGCCGTCGCCGTTGACTAGGTTGAAGACGCCCGCCGGCACGCCGGCCTCATCGAGGATCTCAGCGAACAGGACGGCATTGAAGGGCGCCACTTCGGAGGGCTTGAGCACCATGGTGCAGCCAGCCGCCAAGGCCGGCGCCACCTTGCAGGCTATCTGGTTGATGGGCCAGTTCCAAGGGGTGATGAAGCCGCACACGCCGGCGGGCTCCCGCACGACATGGGAGGTGCCGATGTCCTCCTCGAACTCGAAGGTCTTGAGCACTTCCAAGGTGGTCATGAAATGGCCCAGCCCAGCCGGTGCCTGAGCAGCGTTGGCCAACGGCAGGGGTGCGCCCATTTCCTGGCTGATGACTTGGGCCACCTCGCCCATTCGACCGCTGTAGGTGGCGATGATTCGCTCCAGCAGCGCCACGCGCTCTTCGCGGGTGGTTTGGGAGAAGGTCTCGAAGGCCGCTTTGGCCGCGGCCACGGCCTTGTCCACGTCGGCGGGGCCGCCGAGGGCAATGGCGTCGATGGGCTCCTCGGTGGCCGGGTTGATGACCGCCAAGGTGGCGCTGGTGGACGGTTCCACCCACTCGCCGTTGATGTAGAACTTCTGCCGGTTGCTCATTGCATTTCCTCCGTGTTTGAGCGGGATTGTGAATGGGATTGAGAGCGGCGGGTCCGATCAGCCGAGGTTCATGCCTTGCGAGAGCACCGCAAAGCCTTCGGTGGCCGCAAGCCGCTTGCCGATCACCGCTTGGTACTCCTCCGACTCATACCAAGCCTTGGCGGCTTCGGTCGATTCGAATTTCAGAACCACGGTTTGCGGACCGGGCGGCGTCCCCTCCATGGTCTCGGCGGCGACATCAAAGGCCACCAGCTCCGCGCCATGGGCTTGGATGGTTGGGCCGGCGCCGCCTTGGTACTCGCGATACAGGTCGGGGTCGTTCACGACGTACTGAGCGATGAAGTAGGCTGCCATGGGCTTCTCCTTAAAGTTCGGTTGCCGGGTTGGGGTTGCGGGTTTTCGATCGGAAGTTCGCGACGCGCGAGGCTTGCCGCCCGCCGCTACTTGCTGATCTGCGGGCCGTCCCTACCGGAAAACTCCGGCAGTCCTTCATGGCCCAGATACATCTTGCCGATCTCGGCGTACAGCGGGTGCGCCACCCAGCGGTGGGTCGCACAGCCGTGCGCGTCGCGCAGCTTGCGTTCCAAGGGGCAGTCCATGCGCAGCGCCGTGGTGCCGGCCGCGTTGTGGACGCTGTCCACAACGTGCATGGAGGCGTTGGCTGCGTGGGTGCAGGCCAGGCGCGCCAGCTTGGTGGTGTGTGGCCCGGGTGCTGCTGCGCCGGCGTCCAACTCGTCGGTGACGCCGTCCATGGCTTCCATCAGGAAAGCCCGGGCGGCGCGCAGGACGGCTTCGCCTTCGCCGACCCGATAGTGGGCGATGGGCTTGTCCCTGAGCGTGGATGCGGTTAGCAACGGAATCTTGTCCTGGGCGAGGTCGCAGAAGGCGTCGAGCGCGCCCCGGGCGACGCCGATGGCCACCGCCGCCTTGTTGAACGAGAGGCGCAGCGCCACTGGAATGCGGAAAACCGGATTGGGGTAGTGGGCCGGCGCCGTGAACAGATCGACTGCGCCCAGCCGTTCCGGCACCAAGGCGCCGTCGGCCCGCACGTCGTGGCTGCCGGACCCGCGCAGCCCGGCCATGTTCCAAGTGTCCACGATCTCCCATTCGCTGCGGTTCAGGAACCACATCTTGAACACCGGATTGCCGTCCTCGCCCATTACCGGCTCGCCATCCTCGACCAGCGGCGCGGCCATGAAGCACCACTCGGCGTTGTGGCACCCGCTCTGGAAGGTGACCTGCCCGGAAACCCGGTGGCTGCCGTCCTTCTGCTTGATGGCGAACGAGGGCTGGGTGCCCGGTCCGCCGCCGCCGCACATGATGACATTGGGGTTGCCCAGATAGACTTCCCTGGCGATGGCCGGATCCATGCCGCCGGCGGCGATGGCGTTGATCTCCGAGCCGATCATGACGTTCCAGGCGACCGAGCCGTCAATGGCCGCCATGGCCTCCAGCACCTCGATGGTCTCCCGCACGCTGGCGTTCTCGCCGCCGAGTTCATAGGGCAGCGTGAAGCGGTAGAGGCCTTCGTCGGTCAGGATGCCCGCAGTCTCCGCTGGCAGATGGCGAACCTTCTGCGCCTCGTCACCGCCTTCGCGAATCACGTCCGCCAGCCGATGCACCCGCTGCAGCGGCGTTTCGGTGAACGAAGTTTGCAATAGCGCTTCCGCCATGGTGGTTTCTCCCTAGCTTATCTTCTGTTTCCGGGCCGCTGAGCATAGCCGCAGATCGCGGCCATTTGAAGTGGGTGATTTCAATGTGTGATTTCAGCTTGGGTGATTTCAGCCCGTCGGAACCTGACCTGCCCGACGAGCGCGGAGTTTCGCGTTAGCGAAACTCAGACGCACCCGCAAAGCGGGTGCGCTGGCGCCGAGTCAGTCGGCAGGCTAGTATTCGGGCATTGTGAACGCCAGCACAACGGTCAATCTTTCCGGCTATGCAAGCGCGCAGGAGATGCGTTTCCTGCTGACGCGCTCCGACTGGCTGGCCGGCTGGATGGCGCTGTTCAATCTCGCCGTGATGGCCGGCGCCTTCGCCTTGCCGGTCCTGTGGCTCAATCCGCTGACCGTGCTGCTGGCCGTGCTGCTGCTTGGCGGGCGTCAACTGGGCCTTGCGGTGCTCTACCACGACTGCGCCCACCGAGTCCTCTTCAAGTCCCGGCGGCTGAACGACGCCTTTGGCACATGGCTTTTCGGCGGGCTGATGAACACCTCGCTGGCCCGCTACCGGGCTTACCATCTCGATCACCATCGCCATGCGGGCACGCAGCGGGATCCGGACTTCGTCATGGCCAGCGCCTATCCTGCCGAGCCCGCCAGCCTGCGCCGCAAGTTGACGCGGGATCTGACGGGCCGCACCGGCCTCAAGGACCTGCGGCGGCAGATCAAGTCGTTCGGCTGGCCGCGCAACGCCCCCTTCCTGGCTTCCCACGGCGTTATGCTCGGTTTGCTGGCCTTGGCCGGCGCGCCTTGGGCCTATGCCCTGTGGTGGTTGGCCTATGTGGTGGCCTACCAGGTCGTCACCCGCATTCGGTTCATGAGCGAGCACGGCGTTGCCGTGAATCGGCTGAGCGCTGACGTGCGCGAAAACACCGCCACCACGTTGGCGTCTTGGTGGGAGCGGCTGCTCATCGGGCCGAACTTCGTCAACTATCACTTGGAGCACCACCTGCAAGCGGGAGTGCCCTGCTATCGCCTGGGCCGCTTTCACGACCTGCTCAGGAAAAGAGGTTTCTTCGGCGCCTGCGCAAAACCCGAAGGCTGCTTCTCCAACGGCTACTTGCACGTTCTGCGCAAGGCCGCCGCCCAAGGGACGCCCAGCGTTCCCCCTTAGGCCGGCGCCGCTTGGGAATTGGCGCCCGGCTTCGCCTCGGCGGGTTCGATCTTGAAGCCGGTGGCGCCATAGGCCATGGACACCAGCGGATTGATCAGGTTGAAGAAGCAGAAGGGCAGATAGGCCAGGGTGGGCACGCCGAGGGTGGCGGCCATGTAGGCGCCGCAGGTGTTCCAAGGCACCAGCGGCGAGGTGATGGTGCCGGTGTCCTCGACCACCCTGGCCAAGTTCTTTTCGTGCAGCCCGCGCCGCAGGTATTCCTCCCGGAACATGCGTCCGGTCAGCACGATGGACATGAATTGATCGGCGGCCAGCGCATTGATGCCGAAGCAGGTGCCGCCACTGGCTGCAACGAGGCCGACCGTGCTGCGTCCCAGTTTGACCAAGCCGCGCAGCAGCGCCCGCAGGATGCCCGCTTTTTCCAAGACCGCGCCGAAGGACATGGCGGCGATCACCAGCCAGACGGTGGTCAGCATTGAGCTCATGCCGCCCCGCGACAGCAGCGAATCAAGGTTGGCGTCGCCGGTGGTGGCCGTGTAGCCGTTGAACAGCACCGTCCACAGAACCCGCGTGACGGCGCCGATGCCGCTGCCGTCACCCGGCGCCATCGCCAGAATGGCGGGGCGTTGAAACGCCAGGGCAAACAGGACGCCGGCCAAGGCCCCGGCCAGAATCGTCGCCACTGCGGGGATTTTTCGCACCGCCAAGCCGACCACCAAGAGCACCGGCACGAGCTGCAGCGCGCTGATGTCGAAATGACCTTCAAGCAGGGCCAGGGTGGCGTCGAGGCCGCCCGCCTGCGGGTTCTTGGCACTGCCGCCGATCAACAGGAAGATCGCCAAGGCCGCGGCGAGACTCGGCGCAGTGGTCCAGGCCATGTGCCGGATGTGGGTGAAGATGTCGATGCCGGTGACCGCCGGCGCCAGATTGGTGGTGTCCGACAGCGGCGACATCTTGTCGCCGAAGTAGGCGCCGCTGATGATGGCCCCGGCAGTGATCTCGATTGATTGGCCCAAGGCTGCGCCGATGCCCACCAAAGCGATGCCCAAGGTGCCCGCCACTGTCCAGGAACTGCCGATCGCCAGTGCCGTGATGGCGCACAGCAGGCAGCAGGCGGCGTAGAAGAAGCCGGGGTCGAGCACCAGCAACCCGTAGTAGATCAGCGTGGGCACCGTGCCGCTGATCATCCAGGCGCCGATCAGGCTGCCGACGGAGAGCAAGATCAGGATGGCCGGCATGGCGGTGCCGATGCCGGCCACGATCGCCCGTTCGATGGCCTTCCAGCCATGGCCGTTGCCAATGCCAATGCCCGCAGCGATTGCCGTGCCGCAGACTAGGGCGATTTGATTGGCGCCGGCTGAGGCGTCGCTGCCGAACAGGAACACGGAGGCCATCAGCAGCATCAAGGTGCCGCCGATGCCGATGATCGCATCCGCAGCGTTGGCTTCTCGAACCTCAGACGGCTCCATCGGCCTCGAGCGCGGTGACTTGGACAGGACCGTCAGCGGTGGGGAGCATGTTGGCCGCAACTTGGGTGCGCTCGATGGCCTTCAGCCCCTCGAAGGCAAGGCTCATGCTCTTGGCGTCAGCTCAAACAGCCAGAGCGCGCCGGAAGCAACGGCCGCTGCGGGTATGGGCTGGCCACCCATGTACTTGCGCGACAGCTGCTCAAGCAACGGCTTGAGCATCGGTCCCTCCCGGAGGCGCACCAAGTTGTGGTTGTGGAGCTTGCCGTCGATGCGCGTGATGATGCGCCCGTCGCGCTCCGCCTCGATGGGCCATTGCTTCCAAACGCGCCCCCAAGCCGAATCCATGTAGCCGCTGGGAATGAACAGGCGCCCTTCGTGAACCAGCACCCAGACGGTGCGCGAGCGCGGCGGCTCCAACGACTGAAACTCAATGGTTTCCATGTCCTTGACGAAGGACCAGTCCTTGGGCGCCTCCAATTGCGGTTCGCCGCTGGTGAACGGTCCTCCGGCGATGATCTCCAAGGGGCCATCGGCGAAACGGGCGCCGATCAGCACGGCGGCCACGGTGGCGGCGATGGCCAGAACCGTGCCGAGCATGATCTTCGCAAACAGCTTCATAAGCCCAACCTTTGCGCGGCAGGCGCAACTTGGAATGCAGGTTAGTCACGCCATCGGTTGACGGCAAGCTCCCGCCTCCCTCTGGCCCCGCCGGGGGCTGAATGGCCAATGTCCCACACGACAGCGGGCGAATCGCCACTTTTCAGCACCGCGGCGAAGGTTCAAGGTGGCTTGCTATTCTAAACACGACCAAGGAATATGGATCATGCAGGAGTCAGTCAGGGAAATCGAGGTGATGTCGGAGCGGCTTGAGGCTTCCGGAATGCCACAGCAGCAAAGCAAGGCGGTGATTGCGGCGATCGCCCATTCCATCGAGAAGTTCGCCGTCACGCCGGAGCGGCTGCGGGCTGAGTTTGACCGCAACAACGAACTGCTCTGGAAGCGCATTGACGCCCGCTTTGACGCAGTTGACGCCCGTTTCAATTCAGGCGAGTCCCGCCTGGGCTCATTGGAGTCCCGCTTGGATTCATTGGAATCCCGCTTGGATTCATTGGAGGCGGGCTTCGATGCTCGGTTCAAGTCGGTTGAGGGGCGCTTGGGCCGCATCGAGTCCCTGCTTGAGAGAATGATCGGCTGGATGGTCGCTTTCTTCGTGACCTTCATTGTTGGCCTGATGGGGCTGTTCGGAACCTTGGTGGCGGGCATCTGGCCCTTGGCATGAGCATCGGGAAAGTGAGCATCGGGAAAGTTGCAAGGAGGCATCGAACATGTCGAACATGAACGAAGCCAAGGCGTTTGAGCAGATTCGCTATGAGGAGCCCGCCGAGGGCGTGGCGCGGATCATGCTGGCGCGGGCGGACATCCGCAACGCGCAGAACAAGCAAATGCTCTATGAGATGGACCGTGCCCTGAACGCGGCCATGCATGATGACGCCATCAAGGCGGTCATCATCGGCGCTGACGGCCCGCACTTCTCCTCAGGGCACCACCTGAAGGACCGCAGCCGAATTGGCGATCACGGCCTGCCGATCATGGGCGTGGGCGGCTACCGGCGGCCCGGCCAGGAAGGGCACATGGCGATGGAGCAGGAGATCTACATCGGCTTCTGCTGGCGCTGGCGCAACATGCCGAAGCCGACCATCGCCCAAGTGCAGGGCAAGGCCATCGCCGGCGGACTGATGCTGGTCTGGCCCTTCGACCTGATCGTCGCCGCCGAGGATGCCCAGTTCTCCGATCCGGTGATCGCCTTCGGCGTCAACGGCCACGAGTACTTCGTCCATGCATGGGAAGTCGGCCACCGCAAGGCCAAGGAAATGCTCTTCACCGGCGGCGCCATCACCGCCCAGGAAGGCAAGGAGCTGGGCATGGTCAACCATGTGGTGCCCAACGCCGAACTCACTGGCTTCACCTTGGAGCTCGCCAGGAAGATCGCCAAGCAGCCGCCGTTCGGCCTGAAGCTGGCCAAGCTCGCCGTGAATCAATCGCTTGACGCCCAAGGCATGTACAACGCCGTTCACTCGGCTTTCGGCCTGCATCATTTGGGGCACGCCAACTCGCGCATTCTCCACCAAATGGGAGTGGACCCTGCCGGTGCCGAAAGGTGGACGCATCCAAGCCATTCGCGCCCAACCGACGGGAAATCGCCATGCAGCCCCTGACTTCGCAGGCGCCGCTCATCGTCTATGTGGACTACAAGAGCCCGTACGCCTTCCTCGCCTTGGAACCCACCTACCAACTGGAGGACGACTTCGGCATCGAGATCGATTGGCGGCACCTGACGCTGGACATCGGCAGCTTTCTTGGCACCGCCAAGGCCGACGGCAAGGGCGGGGTTCTGGAAAGCGATCGCAGCAAGGAGCAGTGGTCCTGGGTGCGCTACGCCTACCGGGACGCGAAACGCACCGCCCGGCATCGCGGCTTGGTGCTCAAAGGGCCGCTCAAGGTATGGAATTCGTCGCTGGCCGGCATCGGCATGCAGTGGGCCAAGGCGGCGGGGCGCGAATGCCTCAAGCGCTACTCCGTGACCGTCTTCGACCGCTTTTGGCGGCGCGAGCTGGACATTGAGAATCCAGCTGTCATTGAAGCGCTGCTTGATGAGTCCGGCGCGGCCACCCAAGGCTTTCGCGGCTACCTTGAAGGCGAGGGGCGCGCCGAGCACGACGCCCTGCAGGACCAGATCCTGCCCGCCGGCCTGTTTGGCGTGCCCACCTACGTGGTTGACGGGCAGCCGTTCTTTGGCCGCGAACACCTGCCCTATGTCCGCTGGCACCTCGGCGGGCGGCGGGGCGAAGCGCCTGACGTCGCCTATCGGCCCTTCTGATGAGGCCAACGAAGCGAAGCGCCGGATCGACGAATGGAGGGTCGCCGGGCGCGGAAGCCGACTCCCACGACAGCCGCACCCCGCCACCGGGCGCATTGGTTGCCTACATTGACTTCAAGAGCCCCCGAGCCCGGTTGGCGCTGGGGCCGACCCTCGCCATCGCCGAGGAAACCGGCGCCGCATTGGATTGGCGTCCCTTCCACCTCCAGCCCCAGCCGCGGCGAAACGAGCTGGATCCGACCTCCAGAGGCGCTCGGCATCGGCAGGCGCGGGCCGACTACCGCCGTTGGGAGCTGGACTTCCATGCAAGCCTGCAGGGCATTGAGTGGGCTTATCCTGAAGCGGAGTTCGACAGCTTCGTCGCCAATGCCGGGCTTTCGTGGATGCAGCGCCAAGGCTCGGGCTTAAGCCAATGCGATGCCTACGTCAGGCATGTGTTTGCCGAAGTGTGGGCGGGCCGCATGGCGCCTGAGGACAGGCAGGCCGTGCAAGCCGCCATCGTCTCGGCCGGTGGCGGCAGCGCGGGCTTCGGCCATTTTCTCGACCGGCAGGCGGACGCTGAACTGGCGCGCGCCGCCGATGAAGCGCGCGCTTTGGGCGCCAATGACGTGCCGGCCTATGCGGTTGGCGATGAGCTCTACATCGGCAGGGCGCACTTGCCGGTCATCCGCTGGTGGCTTGGCGGTCAAGTCGGCGATCCGCCCGTGTGACGCACAATGAATTTCGCTCCCGCCTATCGTAGGATTGGCTTATCGATATGCAGGGCAATCAGCATGGGTCGAAGCTGGGCGGTTTTCGTGGGAGCGTTGGCTGCTGCCGGGTGCAGCGAGCCCTTCGTCACCATTCCCGGCGGCGAACTGTCCGGCGCCGACCGCCAGCCGCCCGATGCCTGGGGCGACGTGCCGGACACCATCCAGCTGGAGACCCGTCCGGCGGATCCCTACTCGATCAACATCTGGGGCGTCGGCATCGGCGGCGAACTCTACGTGGCCACCAGCGGCGACGGCACCACTTGGACGGCGTTCATAGAGGACGACCATAACGTTCGGGTGCGAATTGACGGCGGCCTCTATCGTCTGCAAGCCACATTGGTCGAGGACGACGGCGAGCGCGGCCGGGTGACGCTGGCCTACTCCGACAAGTACGAAGTCGATCCGCATGAGGGTTGGGTGTCGGAGGGCATGATCTTCCGTTTGGAGCGGCCATGACCCACTTGCTGGACGGCCTTCGCGTGATCGACGCCGCATCCTTTCTGGCGGGGCCGGGCGCCGCCACCGTCATGGCCGACTTCGGCGCTGACGTCATCAAGGTGGAGCCGCCCGGCGGCGACGGCTATCGCAAGCTGGTGGGCAGGCATCCGGTGCCCTATCACTGGCAGCTGACGTCGCGCAACAAGCGCAGCATCGGCCTCGATCTCGCCCAAGCGGCCGGCCAGGCGATCCTGCATCGGCTGGTGGCGGGCGCGGACGTGATTCTGACCAACTTCCTGCAAGGCCAACTTGAGCGCTTTCGCATGACGCACGCCGAGTTGAAGGCCATCAATCCGCGCATCATCTTCGCCCAACTGACCGGTTATGGCACCGAGGGCCCCGAGGTGTCCCGCAAGGGCTTCGACATCACCGCTTGGTGGGCCCGCTCCGGCCTGATGGAGTTCATTCGCGAGCCGGGCCAGACGCCCCAAGGCCCAGCGCCGGGCATGGGCGACCACAGCACGGCGATGTGCCTGTTTGGCGCCATCATGACCGGCCTTTACCGGCGCGAGCGCACCGGGGAGGGCTGCCAAGTCAGCACGTCGCTCGCCGCCAGCGGCGCTTGGGCCAACGGCATGGCGCTGCAGGGGGTGATCGCCGGGTTGGACCTGAGCGCCTACAAGCAGGCCAAGGGGCTGCGCAATCCGTTCACCATCGCCTACCCCACCAAGGATGATCGCTTCGTGGTGCTGGCATTGATCAACACCCAAAGGGAGTGGCCGCAATTGGCCGCTGCGCTGGGCCGTCCGCAATGGCTGGACGACGAGCGGTTCGCCGATTTCGATGCGCAGATGCGCAACCGCCATGCGCTCAAGGATCTGATCGCCGCCGAAACCTTGCAGCTCACCCAAAAGGAGCTGATGGCGCGGCTCGACGCCCACGAGATCACCTGCGGAGTGGTCGCGCCCATGCGCGACGTGGTCCACGATGAGCAGCTCAAGGCGAACGGCGTGATCCTGCCCACCCAGGATGAGGGCGAGGACTACCGGTTCACGGTCAACTCGCCGGTGTTCGTGGACGGCGAGGCCAAGCGCCCGCCGTCGCGGGCGCCGGACATCGGCGCCCACACTTGGGAGGTGATGCGCGAACTGGGCTATTCAGACGATGAGGTGAGCGCTTTGCTCGCCAACGGGGTGGTGGTGGCCAGCCCATGATGCCGGGTCCGCGGTCCAGCCGTTTGCCCGCCCCGCAGCGTCCTCGCCGCTGGTCGGCAAGAGCGCCGCAAGGCGCCGCCCCCGCTGGAGGGCGGGCTTCCGCAGGCTCGTTCCGCGATTGCCGCGTTCGGCTTTCCGGCGGGTGGACGGTTGGGCTTACGGCATGGATTTGTAGGCGGCCAGCGCTCGCGCGCGGGCGGCGGCGTGGTCAACGACGGGATTTGGATAGGTGCGCCCCAGCGCCACGCCGGCGTCCTCCAGCACCTCCTTGGGCGCTTCCCAGGGAGCGTGGATCCAACGCGTCGGCAACTTGGCCAGCTCCGGCACGAATCGTCGCACATAGGCGCCCTCCGGGTCGTGCTTGCGGCCCTGGAGCACCGGATTGAAGATGCGGAAGTAGGGCGCGGCGTCAGCGCCTGAACCGGCCACCCATTGCCAGCCGGCGGCGTTGTTGGCGAGGTCGGCATCCACTAGGGTGTCCCAGAACCATGCTTCGCCCTGCCGCCAGTGGATGAGCAGGTGCTTGACCAGAAAGGAGGCGGCGATCATGCGCGCCCGGTTGTGCATCCAGCCGGTTGCCCAGAGCTGGCGCATTCCCGCGTCCACCATCGGATAGCCCGTCAATCCCCGCTGCCAAGCGACGAGCCCCTTGCGGTCGTTGCGCCACGGGAAGCCATCGAAGCGGGCGCGCCAATTGGCCTCCGGCAGCGCCGGATGGTGGAACAGCAGGTGGTGCGCGAACTCGCGCCAGATCAGTTCCGAGAGGAACTTGTGCGCGCTCCGCCCCGTCGCTGCGTCCTGCGCCATGCGCTTCTGCACGGCCCGCCATGCCCGGCGCGGGCTGATCTCGCCCCAGTGCAGGTGGGCGGACAGCGCCGAAGTGGCCGCGAGGTCGCAGCGGTCGCGCCGGTCCGCGTACTCAGGCAGCGGACCGTCGAGAAATTCGGCGAGACGGGATTCGGCGCCGCTGCTGCCCGGGCGCCACGCCGCCCGCAATCCCGCCGCCCAGTCCGGCGTCTTGGGCAGGAGCTTCCAATCCGCGAGCGTTTCGCTCGCGGGCAGGCTGTTGGGCGCCAGCACGCCGTCCGGCGCTTGGGAGGGTTGGGGAGGCGCGCTCTCAATGCGGGTGCGCAGCGCCCTTCGGAACGGCGTGTACACTCGGTAAGGGCCGCCGGAGGCCGTGCTTGCCTCCCACGGCTCCACAAGCAGCGATGCGTTGAAGGAACGCGCTTCGGCGCCGGCCTTGCGAAGCCCCGACTTGAGCGCCGCATCGCGCCGCACCGCGTAGGGTTCGTAGCAGCGGTTCCAATACACGCCGGCGGCGCCCGTCTCCGCCATCAGCTTCGGCAAAATCTCGGCCGCCTTGCCGGCGCGCAGCACAAGCATGAGCCCATGGCTGGAGAGCGCTTCGGCCAGTGCGGCCAGGCTGTGGTGCAGCCACCAGCGCGCCGCGCCGCCAAGGCGCCACTGTCCGGGCGCCGGATCGTCGAGGACATAGACCGGAATGACCGGCCGGCCAGTGCCTGCGGCCGCCGCGAAGGCCGGATTGTCGTCCAACCGCAGGTCCTGGCGAAACCAGACGAGAATCGGCGCGGCGCTGCCGGGCAATCGAAGCGGACCGTTCAACTGAAGCAGGCTCCCCTGCTGATCGCGTCACCGGATGATTCTATTGGTCGGACTCAATGAAGTCACAGCGAACCTTGGTCCTGGGCCAAGGTTCGTGGGAGTTTCGCCGGCGCGAAACTCCGCTGCCGTTGCGTGGGTCAGGTTCCGATGTGTTTTCGAGCCCGCACAACCATCTGCGGACTGCCGCCTGGAGGTGTGTTGCCTGAAGGTGTTGCATCTTGCGCCATAAGTCAAGTAATATGCCATTTGAACCATTTGCCATGGAGGCGTTTACGTTTATGAGCACTTCACGCATCGGCATCAGCGGTTTCGCAGCTTATCTCCCCCCCTACACGGTTCGTTTGGCGGACTGGTGCGACTGGACAGGGGATGCTTGGGATAAGGTCAAGGCGGTCATTGGCACCACGTTCCGCATGAGCGGCCCCAACGAAAACGCCTACACGATGGCGGCCACCGCGGTGCTGCGCCTGATTCGCCAGTACAACGTGGATCCGCGCAGCATCGGCTATCTGGCTCTGGGCACCGAGTCGAGCACCGACAACTCCGCCGGCGCCATCATCATCAAGGGCATGGTCAACGATGCGCTTGCCGAGCATGGGCTGCCGCAGCTCAGCCGCGCTTGCGAGGTGCCTGAGTTCAAGCACGCCTGCCTTGGCGGGGTTTACGCGCTCAAGGCGGCGTTGCGCTATCTGGCCGTTGATGGCCGCGGCCGCAAGGCGATCGTCGTCTGCTCCGACATTGCCGAGTACCAGCGCGCATCCTCGGGCGAGCCGACTCAAGGCGCCGGTGCGGTGGCCCTGCTGGTGGAGGAGAATCCGCGTTTGCTGGACGTGGAGCTCGGCGTGTCGGGCTCCTCCTCGGCGTATCGCGGAGTGGACTTCCGCAAGCCGTTTCAGCGCTTTGCCGAGCAGACCCTCGGCCGCTTCGCGCAGCTCAAGGACTTTCCGGTGTTCAACGGCAAGTACTCCACGACCTGTTACATCGACGCCGTCCTGGGCGCGATGAAAGACCTGTTCCCGCGCCTGGCCAGCGCCCCCAGCGCCTTCTTGAAGGACGTCAGGGCGGTCTTCCTGCACCGGCCCTACCAGCGAATGGCGGAGGTGGGCTTGGCCGTCAGCTACCTGCTGTCGCTGGCTGCGGGCGGCGCCGCCGACCGTGCTGAGTTGGCCCGCTACGCCGAATCCTCCGGGATCGACGGAGACGCGCTGGCCAAGGAGCTGACCTCCCAGCCCGTTTTGTACGACTTGGTTCGCCAGCAGGACATCAACGCCGAGATTTATCCGCTGGCCACCCGAGCCGCCCGCTTCCTGCGTCAGCTGCCCGTGTTTGGCGATCTGATGACCAAACTCGGTGCCGAGAGGATGGGCGAGGTGGGCAACCTTTACACGGCTTCGCTGCCGGCTTGGATGGCCGCCGGCTTTGAGGAGGCCTCGCAAAAGGCGGTGCCGTTGGCGGGTGAGCGGGTGCTGACGGTTGGCTACGGCAGCGGCGATGCGGCGGAGGTCATTCCGATGCAGGTGGTGCGGGGCTGGGAGGAGGCTGCCGACAAGATCCAGTTTTCCGCAGCGCTGAGCAACGCCTGGATACTGGATCGCAGCGAATACGAATTGCTGCACGACAGAAGCGATCTTCCCAATCGACGGGATGCGGCGGGCGTGTTCTACATCGATCGCGTCGGCGACCGCAGCAACCGCTTTGACGACCAAGGCGTTGAGTACTACCGCTACCAAGCCTGATCGGGGATGCCCTGAGCCAATCGGCTACGGGGGCGCGGCGGCACTGCACTGCGGCGGGTTGTCGTGGGATTCCGCCAACGCCTCCGCGGCCCGCCATGCGCGCATGAGATTTCCGCCCAGTATCTTGGCGATGTCCTGCTCGCTGTAGCCGCGGCCGAGCAGGCCTTGGATCAGGTTCGGATAGGCGGATGCGTCCTTCAGGCCGACGGGCAGGGAATCGCCCACCCCGTCGTAGTCCGAACCGACCCCCACGGCCTCGATGCCGGCCAGGGCCACGGCCCGGTCGAAATGGTTGAGGGCGTCGTCGAGGGTGGCGTAGGGATAGGGGTTCGCCGCCCGGTACTGCGCCATGAAGTCGGCCAGCCGCGGGTCGTCCTCGTCGAGTTGTCGGTTGAAGGCGAAGCCAAGCGCGGCCTTGCGCTGTCCCGCGCTGTAGGCTCTGGCCGCTGGGGTCAGGAAGATGCTGCCGAAGCTGATTTGGATGACCCCCCCGTTCTCGCCGAGCGCTGCAACCATCTCGTCGCTCATGTTGCGTTCGAAGCCGGGGGTGAAGTGGCGCAGCGAGGAGTGGGAGGCGATCACCGGCGCCCGGCTCAGCTCGATGACCTGCCAGAACGCTTGGTCGGACAGGTGCGAGACGTCGATCATCGTGCCCAGCCGGTTCATTTCCGCGACCAGCCGCTTGCCGAAGGGGGATAGGCCCTGCCAGCGTTTGAACGAGTCGTAGGAGGAGTCGGAGATGTGGTTGCTTCTTGAGTGCGCCAAGGTGACGTAGCGAATGCCCCGTTCATGGAAGTGGCGCAGATTGGCGAAGTCGCCGCCGATGGGGCCTCCGTTCTCCATGCCGAGCGGCAAGGCAATGCGCCCAGTCGCCTTGATGGCCATGAGGTCGTTCGCGCAGGTGGCCAAGGCGAACTTGTCCGGCGCATTGACGACAATCCGCTCCACGGAATCGATCAGTTTGTCGGCGAACGCCCCGGCGGCGCCTGCGGCATCGACCGCAGCGGGTACGTAGATGGACATGAAGGCCGCATCGAGCCCGCCAGCCTGCGCCCGGGGGTGGTCGAACTGCCCGTCCGCAGTCGGCCTCGAGACGTCCTGCCACGTTCTGTGCAGGCGATAGGGAACGTCGATGTGCGTGTCAACGATCAACAGCTCGCGCGCCAGCCGCTCGGCCTGGCCCGCGCTGCTGGCGCCGCCGCTTTGGGCAAGCGCCAGCAGCGGCGCAATGATGATGAATGACCGCGCCTTTCCTCCGAGTGAATTCATTGCGCCTCCCTGCGCTGTTGTTGGAGAATGGGCTGCGGAGCATCCTGAAGTTTGCGCGCCGGTTTGTCCACTTGCCTTGAGTGGCCGCGCGCCGAGCGACCCCGAGTCACTTGAGCGGGATGGCGTCGCCTCGGGCAGCGCGCCCATGCGCCGCTTCGGGACATCGCCTCGTCAGGCGCTGTTGTCAGGCATGCGTCAAGGAAATGGGAAAGGCCGCGACTTGCATGGCTGAAGAGAACGCAATTGCCGCTCAGGCCCGTCCGCAAACGGCTTCCGGCGCCGGCGGCGACCACAGGCTCCTGCGGCGCGACTATGGCGGTGCGGGGCTGAGGCGCTCGGACTTGGCTGCGGACCCGCTCATGCAGCTCTCCGCTTGGCTTGATGCCGCCATCGCGGACCGCATTGCAGACCCCACGGCCATGGCGCTGGCGACGGCGGGAGCGGACCGGTCGCCGTCGGTGCGCATCGTGCTGTTGAAGCACTTTGATGCCCAAGGGTTGTGCTGGTACACCGACTACCGCAGCGCCAAGGGCGCGGAGCTTGCGGAAAATCCCCTCGCCTCGGTCCTGTTCCATTGGCGCGAACAGGACCGCCAAGTGCGCATCAGCGGCTCCGTGCAGCGCTTGTCCGCCGTCGAGTCGGATGCCTATTTTGAGTCCCGGCCGCTGCCCAGCCGCTATGCGGCGGCGGCTTCGGTGCAGTCTGCGCCCATCGCCGACCGGCAAGCGCTGGAGCAAGCGGTGCGGACGTTGCGCTTGGCCTGCGCCCCCGAGGCGCTGGCGCGTCCGCCTGCATGGGGCGGCTATCGCCTGCGGCCTGCGGAATACGAGTTCTGGCAGGGCAGGCCGGGGCGTCTGCATGACCGCTTCCGCTACCGTGAAGGAGACGCAGGCAATTGGGACATCGTGCGGTTGCAGCCGTAGCGCCCAGCAAATCCGTGCAAGGTAGCAACGAAATGAGCAATGTTGAATTCGGCATCGGCCTGCGCCGGTTGGACAACGTGGCGGCCGACGCAAGGGAAGCGGAGGCCTTGGGCTACGAGTACGTCTGCACTGGCGAGCACGTTTTTTTCCATGGCCCGGTGGGCAACGGGTTGATCGCCCTGGCGGCCGCTGCGGGCGCCACCGAACGCATCAGAATGATGTCCGCCATCACCTTGGCGCCGCTCTATCCGGCGGCGCTCCTGGCCAAGCAGGTGGCGTCTTTGGATCAGGTCTCCGGGGGACGCTTCAGCTTGGGCGTTGGCGTCGGCGGCGAGTTTCCCAAGGAGTTTGAAGCCTGCGGCGTGCCGCTCGGCGAGCGGGGCGCCCGCACCGATGAAAGCCTGGACATCCTGGTCCGCCTTTGCCGCGAGGACAACCTGCGCTACGAAGGCCGCTTCAACACCTTGAGCGGCGTCACCTTGGGGCCCAAGCCCGTGCAGCAGCCGCATCCGCCCATCTGGATATCGGGCCGAAGCGAAGCCGCGATGCGCCGCTGCGCCCGGTTCGGCACCGGTTGGCTCCCCTACATGTACACGCCGGAGAAGCTCAAGGACAGCATCGAGCGGATCGAACGCCTTGCGGAGCCTTTGGACCGGCCAGCGCCAGTCAGGCCCGGACTGTTCATCTTCTTCGCCGTACACGAGGATCGGGACATCGGCATCAAGATGGCCGTGGAGCGCCTGTCATTGCAGTACAACCAGGACTTCTCGGCCTTGGTCGGCAAGTATGCCTTGGCGGGCAGTCCTGAGGACGTCATCTCAAGGCTTCGGGAGTACATCGACGCTGGCGCGCGCGCCATCATGCTCAACTCGGCCTGTCCAAGCGACTACGTGGCGGAGAACGAGCGCCTGCTGGCGAAGGCCGTGATGCCGGCCCTGCGCGGTTAGCGCTCGTGGGCTGACCGCAACGGCCTGCCCACTGGCGGACCTGCCTGCCGGAGAGCCTGCTCTGCAGCAAAAAAGCGGCGCCTCAGTTTTTCTTGCTTTTGCTGATCACGATATGGCGGGTGCCGCCGTTGGCGCGCCACCCGCTGACGCCGGCGGGAATCTTTTGGATCTTCTTGCCCGCCGCCAAAAACGCTTGAACGTCTTCGGCTATGGTCTCGCGGGCGTTCGCGGAGGAAAGAACCTGCTGTCGTTTTGCCTTTCTTTTGGCCATGTTGGAACCAATGGTTGGGAAATCAATCGAATCATTGCGCTGTGGCGGCGTTCGCCAATGAGGAGGGGGGAGGCGCGGGCTCGAATGCTGCGTTTCCGGGCTTTGTCTTTCGGCCTCCTCGGAGGTTTGATGTCGTTGTTCAGGCCGTCGATTTGCTGCGGCCTGCGATGGATCTTGAACTGTCCTAGCGGAAGGCGGAACAGGCCCGCCCTGCGAGGTCCGGGCAAGTCCCATCGTCGAAGGCAACGAAAGGCGGAGCCGAAGGGACCGAAGTGAGTGGCCAGTCGTTTAGCCGGATGTTAACAAAGCGCGCGGTGAAAGCCAATGCGCGACCTGACGGTCGCGGATGGAGTTTCGCTGACGCGAAACTCCGCGCCTTGCTTGGGTCGGGTTCCGAAATGTTTCTGAGCCTGCGCCAACCCCCGCAGCCTTGATTGAAGCGGGCACGGCGGCAAGCGCCAAAAACCAGTGGCGAGTCAGAGGCGCGTTTCGCCAATCGGCAGGCCGATGGTCTTGCAGGTCAAGGTGACGGCTGTCCGGCGGTAGCGAGGCCGACGAGACGTCATAATAGATAACAAATTGTTTTTATTGAATTTATGGCGGAAGAGGTAGGAGTCGAACCCACCAGGCGCGATGTCGCGCCTCAACGGCTTTGAAGGCCGCGCGCCCCACCGGAGACGATGCTCTTCCTAAAATGCCTGTTGGCTTGCAGTGCCGTCGTCAACCCTACCGCAACCGGAGTTCTTAGGCCACACGCGCGCCCGCTGCGCGGGCGCGGATGGAGTTTCGCTGGCGCGAAACTCCGCGATCGTCGCCTGGGCCGGATTCCGAAATGCTTCTGAGCCCGCACACACGCCAACCTTGGCCGGGGGCCAAGGTTGGTTGGGGTTTCGCTGGCGCGAAACTCCGCTCCTGTTGCGTGGGTCAGGCTCCGATATGTTCATGGACCCGCACACGCTCCACCTCCGCTGGCGCGCGCCGGTCGCGCTGGGCGTTGAATTCGGGCAATGGCGTTCAAGCAAATGCCGACGGGTTGCAACATGAATGCTGGAAGCGCGTCTTGTTGCCTGGGTCGGAGCGCCAAGCGCCGATTGCCTCGATGCTCGTTGTCGCAGGCTCGACGAAACGGATGGCGGCCTTGGCCGCACCCTCGCCGCTACTTGAATTGCCCCACCACCGTTCGCGCATCGCCGTGGCGACGGGTGTAGCCGCGGCGGTCGAAATGCTCCAGCAGTTCGATGGCGATGTTGCGGCCGATGCCGGCATGGTCGCGGAAGCGCCGCACCGTCAGCGGTTCCTGTTCGGCAAGGGCGGCCACTTGGGCTGCGATGGCGGCCAGCCGCTCGGGCAGGTAGAAGCGCTTGGCTGAAATCCGCACCAGCAGGCCGCGCTGGGCGAGGCCGTTCAGGCCGGATTCGAGCGACGCCAAAGGGGTTCGCAGGGCCTTGGCCAAGTCGCCGAGGCTGGGCGCTTGGTCCTGGTCCAAATGCGGCCGCACCCGATTGAGCAGCGCCTTCTGCGGCTGCGGCAGCTCGGCGACGTGGGCGGGCAGGTGGTAGGTTCCGGCGGTGAGCCGCAGGCGCTTTTCGGAGAGCAGTTCGCTGAGCACTGGGGCTTGGAAGCGTTCCGGGACGCCGCTTGGCAGCTGGTTGGGCGCGAATCCGGGCGCCGCTGGATGCTCGCGCTGGTGCTGGGTGGCGAAGTCGAGGACCGTGCGGCGCCAGTCCGACCAGAGCGCCTGCCGCAAGGCTTGCCCATTGTGGATCTTGAGTTGGAAACCGCCCAAGGCTTCCTTGAGCTCGTCTTCGGCGAGGCCCAAGGCGTTCCGCAATTGGCCCACGTCCAGTGGTCCCCGTGCCAGCAGGTCGGCGACGATGCGAGATCGGTCGCTGGCTTTGAACGCCTCGACAAAGCTCCGGCGGGCCGGGTCCCGCCGCCGCGCGGCCGGGGCTAGGCCAGTGAGCAGGCGTCCGCCGCCCAAGGTGCGCTCCAAGCCGTGGTCGCGCAGCACCAGATGGTCGCCGTGCCGGGCGCACAAGGGTTCATCGGCCACGATTTCCACCGTTCGACGCTCCCCGGGCTGCGCTTTGCCGGCGTCCAGCAGGGCCAGGCGTCCGGTGCTGTGGGAGGTGGCGTGGTAGATGTGGACCGGCAGCCAATGCTTCACTGGGCGCGGGAAGTCGTCGAGTATGCACAAGTCCACCGCCAAGTTGCGGCAGGACGGCATCGGCGCGGCGGTCAGCCAGCAGCCACGCTGGACGTCGTCCAAGCCGACGCCCGCTAGATTGATCGCTGCCCGGTCGCCGGCGACGGCGCCGTCAGCGGCCGCCTCCTGCGCCCGCAAGCCGCGCACCCGGGCGGTTTGGTTGCTGGGGAAGATGCGGACCTCGTCGCCTTGGCGGACCGACCCGGAATGAACGGTGCCGGTGGCGACCAAGCCGGCGCCTTGGATGTTGAAGGCGCGGTCCACCGCCAAGCGGAACAGGCCTTGGGCTTGGGCGGATGGACAGGCATCCGCTGCCGCCCAAAGCGCCTGCTTCAATTCGGCAATGCCGACGCCGGTGCTGGCTGACGTGCGGATGAGCGGCGCGTTCTGGAGAAAGCTGCCTTGCAGCAAGGCGCGCAGCTCGGCCTCGGCCCGTTCCATGCGCTCGGCGGACGCCCGGTCGCACTTGGTCAGCGCCACGACGCCTCGGGCGATGCCGGTGAGGCCGAGAATCTGCAGGTGTTCCCGGGTCTGGGGCATGGGGCCGTCATCGGCGCTGACTGCCAGCAGGGCGAACTGCATGGAAGCCACCCCAGCCACCATGTTGTGGATGAAGCGATGGTGGCCGGGCACGTCGATGAAGCCGAGCACGTCGCCGTTTCGGTGCGAACAAGGGCCGTTTCGCTGCGAACAAGGGTCGTTTCGGCGCGGACAGGAGTCGTTTCGGCGCAGGTAGGCAAAGCCCAGATCGATGGTGAGGCCGCGCTGTCGCTCGTCTTTCAACACGTCGGTGTCCACCCCGGTCAGGGCCTTAACCAAGCTGGTCTTGCCGTGGTCCACATGGCCGGCCAGGGTGACGATCATTCGGGATGGAACTCCGTCAAGCGGGACAGCGCCCCCTCGAAATCCGCCACGGAGCGCATGTCGAGCCAGAGGGCGTCACGCCGCAATCGCCCGATGATTTGCTGGGAGCGCCGCAGTCGCTGCTCAAGCCGACGCACTTCGGCGGCGCTGGCGTGGCGGATGACTAGCGCCCGGCTTTCGATGCGCGTGTCCGGCAGCGCGCCGCTGCCGATTTGCCCTTCGCTCGGCTGGCATTGGAGGCAGTGGCCGGGCAGTTTTTCGGCGAGCGCGCCGCGCAGCCGTTCCGCCCGCTTCGCCAAGCTCTCAATGGGATGGGTGAGCATTTGCAGAACGGGCAGGGCATTGGGCAGCCGTTCGGGATTCTCGTGCAGCTTCAGCACCTCGTTGAGCAGCGCCAGCGTGACCTTGTCCGCCCGCAGCGCCCGCTTTAGGGGGTTGGCGTTGAGTTGCGCGACCAGGTTCGCGCGGCCAACGATCAAGCCCGCCTGCACGCCGCCCATGAGCTTGTCGCCGCTGAAGGTCACGAGGTCGGCGCCTTGGTCGAGCACCCTGCGGGGCGTGAGTTCATAGGGCTGCGCGAAGCGGGTCAGGTCCACCAACGCACCGCTGCCCAAGTCCACGCAGAAGGGCAGTTTTTCGGCGCGCGCGAGTTCCGCCAGCGGCACCGTGCCCACCTCGCTGGTGAATCCGGAGATGGCGTAGTTGCTTGGATGAACCTTGAGGAGCAGCGCCGCTTCGCCAACGGTGGCGGCGTAGTCGCGCAGATGGGTGCGGTTGGTGGTGCCCACTTCCAGCAAGCGGCAGCCGGAGCGCGCCATGAGTTCGGGCAGGCGAAAGCTGCCCCCGATCTCGATCAACTCGCCTCGGGAGACGGTCACCGGCCGATTCAGCGCCAAGGTGTTGAGCACCAGCAGCAGGGCGGCGGCGTTGTTGTTGACCACGGTGGCCGCCTCGCCGCCGGTCAGCCCGGTCAGGCGCTCGGCGACGATGCCTTCCCGGTCGCCGCGCCGGCCGGATTCCAGATCGTACTCCAAGTTCATCGACCCGGTGACCAATGGCTGGACCGCCTCCCAAGCCGCTTTGTCCAAGGGCGACCGGCCAAGGTTGGTGTGAATGATGGTGCCGGTGAAATTGTGTACGGCCTGATAGCCGCGCCCGGCCAGCGCCGCGCCGATGCGCTTGGCGTACTCTCCCGGCGTTGCCGCCCAAGCGGGCGCCTGCCCGCCTTGCCGGGCCGCTTGCTGCATGGCCCGCAAACGTTCCTTGACGGCGAGGGCGCCGTGCCGGATGGCCAACGCCTGAAGCTCCGGCGCTTCAAGCAGTTTGCCGATGGCGGGCAGTTGCCGTGGCTGCATCTTGGTGCCGTCGTGGCCTTAAGCGTTGCGCGGCAGTTTAACGCAGACGGCCCGTGCGCGACCGTCAGGTCGCGCCTGCTTGGCTAGATCCAAGCCGGTCGTGTAGGGTGCGTGCATGGACAGCAGCGAGAATGCGGCATTCAACGTCGTTGGCCTGATCGGGCGGCGGGACAGCGCCCATGTGGCTGACACGTTGAGAACGGTGGTCAAGTGCTTGGCTGGGCATGGCGTTCGCATCCTGGTCGAGGACCAAACCGCCGCCCTGCTCAAGGACGAAGGCTATGGCGTTTGCTCGCGGCGGGCGCTTGGCGAGCGCTGCGGCCTGATCGTCGTGGTCGGCGGCGACGGCAGCCTGCTTGGCGTCGGGCGGGACCTGGCCCATGCCGGCGTTCCCGTGGTCGGCATCAATCGCGGCGGCTTGGGCTTCCTGGCCGACATCGCGCCCAAGCGCATTGATGAGCAACTCGGCGCGGTGCTGGCCGGCGAGTACCGGGTGGAGGACCACTTTCTGCTTGAAGCCAAGGTGCTGCGGGAATCCGAGGCGCTCGCCCGCTCCCCGGCGCTGAACGACGTGGTGGTCAATCCCGGCAGCATGGCCCGCATGATGGAGTTCTCCTTGGCGGTCAACGGCGAGTTCGTTTACGACCAGCGTTCCGACGGCTTGATCGTGGCGTCGCCCACCGGCTCCACGGCCTATGCGCTGTCCGCCGGCGGGCCGATCATGCATCCGTCCCTGGATGCCATCGTCATCGTGCCCATGTATCCCCACACGCTCACGTCCCGGCCCTTGGTGGTGCGGGGCGACTCGACCGTCACGGTGACCTTGGGCGCGGTGGAGCGGGCGCAGGTGAGCTGCGACTCCCAAGTCACCTTCGACTTGGAAAGCGGCGACCAAATTGCCATCGACAAGCATGCGGCCCCCTTGCGCTTGGTCTACGCCTACGGGCACAGCTTTTATGAGTCCTGCCGCAGCAAGCTCGATTGGGCGACCCGGCTGGGCGGACAAAGATAGGGGTTGAGATTCACGTTGGCGTTCAGCGCCAGCGCAGCGCCAACGTGAAGTTTGGTTTGCGCTTCATTCGACGGCATCCCTCAAGGCGGACATCCTGCCCTTCTTAAGCGCCGGGGGCGGACGGGCTTAAGCGCCGGGGGCGGACGGGGGAACGTCCAGGTCGCGGATCACCCCCGCGTCGGCCACTTCGATGGCGGTGATGCGCTGCGGGCTTTGGTCGAGCACCGCCTTGGCGCCTTGGTCGCCGCTTAGGTTCATCAAAGCCTCGAAATGGGCTTGGCCGAACCCCACCGGATGGCCGGGCGTGCCGTTGCAAAGGGGGCGAACAATGGCGCTGCGGTCGTTCAACCTCCGGCGCAGGGCCACTAAGGTGGACGCTGCCACCCAAGGCATGTCGCCCAAAGCGATGAACGCGCCATCAAAGCCCTTTGCGGCGGCGATGCCCGCCGCCAGCGAGTGGCCCATGCCCAAGTGCGCCTCGGCGGCGAAGACCTTTGCGCAGCCACTGAGCTTTCGCGCCCAATCGCTGTCTTCGGGGCGCAGAACCAGAAAAACCGACTCAAAACCCTTGTGATAGCGGGCGAGGGCGCTTTCCAGCAGGGTGCGCCCGTCCGGCATCGGCCACTGCCGCTTGTCGCCGCCGAAGCGTCGGGCAAAGCCGGCCGCCAGAACGACGGCGGCGCAGGTTGACGTTCGTTCGGGCCTTGGTGGCCGACGGCTCAAAACGGACCACTACCTTTGGGCGCGTTCAAGTGCTTGGCGGCTCTCGGCGCCCAATCCCTTCTGCACGGCGATGATTTCCGCCATCACGGCGACGGCGATTTCCGGCGGGGTCTTGCTGCCGATGGGCAGGCCGATGGGGGCGCGCAGGCGCTTGAGCTCGGCTTCGCCCAGATCCAGCGCCCGCAGGCGCTCGCGTCGGCTGGCCGAGGTGCGGCTCGAGCCCATGGCGCCGACGTAGAAGGCTTTAGTGGTCAGCGCCTCCATCAGGCCCATGTCGTCGATGCGGGGGTCATGGGTTAGGGCGACGATGGCGGAGGAGGCATCCTGGGCGTGGGCTCGCACCGCGTCGTCGGGCATGTCGTTGATCAATCGCGCGCCGGGGACGTTGAAGTCCCTAAGCAGGTAGTCTCGGGGGTCGCAGACCGTGACTTCGTAGTCAAGCGCCTGCGCCATGTCGGCCAAATACTTGGAGACCATGCCGGCGCCGATGATGAAGAGCTGGCGGCGCGGTCCGTAAGTGTGCTCAAGCACTTCGCTGGCCGGATCCCACGCCACGGGTTCGTGGGCGTCCACATCCCGATGGCTGAAGTCGCCGTGACGCAGATCCAACCGCCGCCGCACCGGACGTCGTTCGGCCAAACGGCTCCGCAGATGCTTGAAATGGGACAGCCAAGGCTCGGCGGCCCTAAGCGGCTCGACCACGATGTGGAGGTGCCCGCCGCAGGGCAGGCCCAGCTTCTCGGTTTCCTCGGCGGTGACGCCGTACTGAAGGAACTGCGCCTTCTCGGCGGCGAGTTCGCCCCGGGTGAGCTTCTCCAGGAGATCGTCCTCGACGCAGCCCCCGGACAGGGAGCCTGAGACTTGGCCTTGGGTATTGCAGGCGAACAGGGAGCCGATGGGGCGGGGCGAGGAGCCCCACGTCTGCACCACGGTGGCCAGCCAGCACGGCTCGCCACCCTGCAGCCAGACGGCGACTTGGTTGAGCACTTCGTTATCGACGGCCTGCATGGGTAGAATGGCGGTTCGTTCGACGCAACCCGAAAATTCTAGCATGGGTTGGGTTTTTTGCCCGAATTTGCCCCAGTTTGCCAGAGACACGAGGAGCCTGCCTTATGCCATCCCAAGCCCTGCCCGAACCCACCTACCTCAAGGACTACCAGCCACCCGCCTACCGCACCGAGGAGACGGAGCTGGCCTTCGACATTCGCGACGGCGCGACCGCGGTGCGTTCCAAGCTGCGCATTCGGCGCGCTGCCGAGGCGGCGGCCGATGCGCCGCTCGTGCTCGATGGCAAGGCGCTTGAACTGCTTGCCGTGCGCTTGGACGGCGCGTCCCTAAGCGGCAACGAATATCAGGTGGATGATGAGTCTCTGATCATCCATGCGCCGCCCGCGGCTTTCGAGCTGGAAATCGAAACCCGCATCCAGCCCGAGGGCAACAGTTCCCTACTGGGGCTGTACAAGTCGCGGACGATGTACTGCACCCAGTGCGAGGCCCAGGGCTTTCGCAAGATCACCTACTACCAGGACCGGCCCGACGTTCTGGCGAAGTTCACCACCACCATCACTGCCGATGCCAAGCGCTTCCCGGTGCTGCTGTCCAACGGCAATCTGGTGGCGGATGACGAGGGCAGCGAGCGGCGCACGGTCACTTGGCGGGATCCCTTCCCCAAGCCCGCCTACCTGTTTGCCTTGGTGGCCGGCGATCTGGCCTGCATGACCGATGGATTCGTCACGACGAGCGGGCGGCGCGTGGAACTGCGCATATACTCCGAGCCGCACAACATCAGCCAATGCGAGTACGCCATGGGCGCCGTGAAGCGGGCCATGCGTTGGGATGAGGAGACCTTTGGGCGCGAGTACGACCTGGACATCTTCATGATTGTGGCGGTGGAGGACTTCAACGCCGGGGCCATGGAGAACAAGGGATTGAACATCTTCAACACCGCCTGCGTGCTGGCCTCCCCGGACACCGCCACGGACGCTGCCTACGAGCGGGTGGAGGCGGTCATCGCCCACGAGTACTTCCACAACTGGTCCGGCAACCGGGTCACCTGCCGGGACTGGTTCCAGCTCAGCCTCAAGGAGGGCTTCACCGTGTTCCGGGATGCGCAGTTCACTTCCGACATGCACTCCAGGACGGTGAAGCGCATTGAGGACGCCTCGTTCCTGCGAACCGTGCAGTTCGCCGAGGACAGCGGCCCCATGGCCCACTCCGTGCGCCCGGACTCCTACATCGAGATTTCCAACTTCTACACCCACACCGTCTATGAGAAGGGCGCCGAAGTGGTGGGCATGGCCCAGCGCTTGGTGGGGCGTGACGGGTTCCGCAAGGGCTGCGACCTGTACTTCGACCGCCACGACGGCCAAGCCGTGACCACCGAGGACTTCGTAGCGGCCATGGAGGACGCCAACGGCATTGACTTGGGCCAGTTCCGACGCTGGTACGCCCAAGCGGGCACCCCGGTCCTGAGCGTGGGCACTGAGTGGCGGAACGGCACCTTCCGCATCCGGATCAAGCAGCACTGCCCGGCGACCCCGGAGCAGCCGGAGAAGGCCCCCTTCCACATCCCGGCGTTGATGGGATTGCTGGACGCGGACGGCGGGGAACTGCCGCTGTCGGACGTCCGCATCACCAGCGATGACGCCGCCGTCGAGGTGCGCGGCGCAAGCCTCTTGGCGCACTTGCGCGAGCCGATGACGACCGTGGCGGTGGCCGGCTTGGCCGCACCGCCGGCGGTCAGCTTCCTGCGCGGCTTCTCCGCTCCGGTGCGGGTGCGCTATCCCCGCTCCCCGGAGGCCTTGGCCTTTCTGGCCCGCCACGACAGCGACGGCTTCGCCCGTTGGGACGCCATGCAGAGCCTGCTGCTCGACGAGTTGGATCGAATGGGCGGCGGGGCCGAGGTCAGTGGAGAGGTGTTGAACCTGTTCCGCGCCCTGATCGGCGACGCGCTCAAGGCGGATGACGCCGAGACACGCTCCATGCTCCGGGAAATGCTGCGGCTGCCGAGCGAGGCTTATGTGTTCGAGCAGGTCGATTCGATCGACGTGGAGACGATCATCGCCGCTCGGGACCGCCTGCTTGAGACTCTCGCCAAGGAACTGGCGGATGGCTGGCGCCAACTCTACGAGCGCCATGCGCCGCAAGGCCCTTACCGGCCGGACGCCTTGGACATGGCGCGCCGGGGCCTGAACAACCTCGCCTTGGGCTACTTGGCCCACAGCGGAGCGGACGATGTGGACCGCTTGCTGAGGGCCCATTTGGACGCCGCCGACAACCTGACCGACCGCTTGGCGGCGCTGCGGCAGATCGCCGACCGCACCGCCCATCCCAACCGGGCGGAGGTGCTGGATGGCTTCTACCAACGCTGGCGCCACGAAAGCCTGGTGGTCAATCAATGGTTCGGCATTCAGGCCAGCGCCCGCGGCACGGACGTGGCTGCGGTTCGCAAACTGCAGGACCACCCCGGCTTCGATCCCGGCAATCCGAACAAGCTGCGCTCGCTGTACGGCGCCTTCACCCTTCAAAACCTCCGCCAGTTCCATGTTGCCGAAGGCGTGGGCTACGGCTTTCTCAGCGAGGTGATTGGCGACCTCGATGCCAGGAACCCGCAGATGGCCGCGCGCCTGCTGACGCCCCTGACCCAATGGAGGAAGTTCGATGCGGCCCGCCAACGGCTCATGCGAGCCGGCTTGGAGCGCCTGAAAGCCAAGGAGGGGCTGTCCAAGGACGTGTTCGAGGTGGTGACCAAGAGCTTGGCGCAGGCTTCCGGGTCGTCGGCCGTCCCGTAGCTCATGACGCCCCTGCGAACAAAGCTGATATGATCGGCCTCTCAGAATCAGCACGGGCTCAGAAACATTTCGGAATCTGACCTAAGCGACGGGCGCGGAGTTTCGCGAAAGCGAAACTACAACCGTCTCTTGCCCTCTTGGGCGAGAGACGTGTGCGCAAGCGTGTCCCAGCTAGACTCACCGCCCGCCCTCAGCTTCGTTTCGGACCCTGAGACCCTTGTTAAATGGGTTGCCTACATGGACCGTTACGGGCAGCGCTGGCTGGATGACATCGGCAAGGACTACTTCTCCCAAGAGTATTGGTATCTGTTCACGGTCACCTTGGTTCATCATTGGCGTGAATCCCCCCTGAGCATCAGTGAGGCCTGCGATTGCATGCAGACCGGTTCATCCAAAACACGGCAAAGCCGTCTCCAGAAGCTCATCGCCGAACACCTTTTCTTCAAGACGAAGGATTGGGCGGACCTGCGCCGAACGCGTGTCGAACCCACCGAGGAGATGCTTGAGGGAGGGCGCATGCACTTTCGCGGCACTCTCACGGAAGCGATGCGGTTTCTTGGCGAGGCAGGTCTGCTCCCTTCAAGTCCACAGCCCCTGCTGGACAGGATTTCCGACAACGGCGATGAGGCGGACAAGCGGTTTCTACTGCCTTGGGCAGAGTTCTTGGTGGACTACGCCAATGACTGGAACAGCACCTTCAAGAAGCTCTTTCGTACTGAGGAGTACTGGTACACCTTCGTGCATTCCCTGCTCGGCATCTGGAAGGGCCAGCCGCTCACCATGAGCGATGCCTGCCAGTCGATGCGAACAGGCTCAAGCCGAACTAGGGAGAAGCGCGTCTCACTGGCCGTCACGCGCGGCATGCTGACTAAGCAAAAGAGCCCGGATGACCAGCGAATCACGCATGTGTTGGCGAGCGCCGCCTTGGAAACGCTGCTGATCGGCCACTTCGAACGCACCTTGGGCGATCTTGTGAAAAGAACGAGGCGGCTGTTTCAAGTTCAGCAGACGTTGCCCCAAATCCGCGCAGGTCCGGAGCGATGCAGCGGAACTCGTTCCGCAGGGTCGCCATGGTCTGTGTCCACAACACGGATGAGGCGAGGTTGCCGTGAATGAACAGGATGGTCGCCGCCTTCCGGTCGCCGCAGGTCCGGACGCTGATGTTCAACCGTGGTGTCTGGACGACTTTGGCGGTCGGCATGTCGTGATGATTCCTGGCGGCGCAATGAACGCCGCTTCCGTTCCTCTTGACTTACTTCGAACTCGCTTGGAGGCTGCTCAGGGAAAGCGGTAGCGCGCTTGGATGTGATAGGTTCGCGGTTGCCCGTAGTAGGCCAGCCCTACGCCCGGAAATGCCGTCAGGTCGAACCCGTGGGTGATGTAATCCTCGTTCGAAAGGTTCTTCACGCCGAGCGAGACACTCCATCTGCCGTCTTGACTCTCCGCTGTGGCCGATGCGTTGATGAGCGCAAAGTCGTCTTGGTGAAGCGCTTTCAGATTGTTGACGTCCACATGGTAGTCGGATCGGTAGCTCAGGTCGGCTCCGAGGATCACCAGCACTGAACCGAGGGCGCGTTGGTACTGCAATCCCAGGTTGCCGGTGAGCTCCGGCGAGTTGATCGGAGTAAGCGAACCGCCCACGTCTTCGTTGGCGCTGTTGATGAATTCCTGATACTTGGCATTCAGGTAGCCCATTGCGAGACTCACCAGAAAATTCGGCGTTGGGCTGGCAAGCAGTTCGGCTTCGAATCCCCAGTGCTCAGCCTTCCCCGCATTGGTGAACACGGTCGCGAAGCCCCCGGTTGGCGTTGCGGAGAAGCTGCTGAGTTGCAAGTCCTGATAGTCGCTCAGGAAGGCGGCGGCGCTAAAGCGGAGCTGACCGCCGGCAAGCACCGACTTCCAGCCAATTTCATAGGCATCAGCAATTTCGGGATCGTAGGGTAGCGCTTGAGTGTTCACCGCGGCATCGTCGCTCGCGCTGTTGTATCCGATGCGGCCGTCAAAGCCGCCGCTCTTGAAGCCGCGGGCGTAGTTGAAATAGGCTAGACCGCCATCGCCGAACTTGTGGCTGATGCCAAACTTTGGGGTCAACTTGCTGAAGTCCTCGCTCAGGTCGAGGTTCAGTGCGAATGGGTTTGATGAGTTTGGCGCAGGGGTGCAATCATCAATGTGCGGCAGGACCGCGCCGAATGCGCCAAGGGCTTGGCACGCCTTGCGTTTCAGTTTCTTGGACTCGGATGTGTAGCGGGCGCCCAAGGTGACCTCAACTGCGTCGGATGCGGACCAGGAAATTTCGCCGAAGACGGCGTTGGCCCCAACTGACTGGTCGTTCTCGCTGACCGTGCCGTAGGGTGAGAAAAACACGCCGGCGCCGCCGCTGAAATCGATTGGCTCGGCGTTGCTGATGCCATCTGGCGTGATATCGTCCTCAGAGAAGTGGAAGACGCCGAGAAGCGCCCTGACCGCCCTCCCTGAATCATAGGAAAGCTGCAGCTCCTGGCTGAACTGATCCTGGCTTTGGTCAACGTGGACGCCGAAGATCTCGAACCCAGTGCCGTCCAGGTCAATGTGCGTTTCGTAATCGAGCTGTCTGAAGGAAGTGATGGACTTCAGTTGGATGGCATCGGACAACTGATACCTGACGGTCAGGCCGACACCCTCGGTCTCAAGGCGCTCCACGTCATTGAAATCGGCTTCGATGTCGAAGGGGTCCCTGGCGGGCTGAAGGTGGGCGGTTTTTTGGACGAGCGCGGGGCCGGTGGTGACTCTGGCGGGGGTTATGGAACGGTTCGGGTCGTTGACGGACCGGTCAACGGTGAGATTCAAGCTCAGATCTTCGTTCAGCGAGTATTGCAGGCGCAATCGGCCGGCGAAGGTTTCCTTGTCGCCGTCCGTGTTGGAATCGGCCCCGGCAAAGCCGTTTTCGTTGTAGCCGTCGTGTGCGATGTGCGTGAGCGTTAGGCGGCCAAGCAAGGTGCCATCCCGGCTCAAGGGACCGCTCCAAGTTGCCTTGAGGCTTTGTTGGCCGTAGTTGCCGACCCCGGCCTCCAGTTCAAGGAATGGCGCGAGCGTCGGAGCGGCGCTGACGTACTTGATGGCGCCTCCGATGGTGTTCCGTCCATAGAGGCTGCCCTGCGGACCGCGCAGAACCTCTATGCGTTCAACATCAACCACGTCCAGAAAGGAACCCTGCGCACGGCCCATGTACACATCGTCCAAGTAAACGCCGACCCCCGGATCAGCGAATGAAAGCGAATCTCTTTGCCCCACGCCGCGGATGTAGATGACTGCATTGGCGGCATCGCCGATATTGAGGCTCAGGTTCGGCACGACGTTTTGAAGGTCGCCCAAGTCATCGACCTGAAATCGACTGAGATCTGATGCAGTAAGCGCACTCACCGAAACTGGCGTGTCCATGAGGCTCTCATCCCGCTTGCGGGCGGTGACCACGACCTCTTCGATCAATCCCTCCGCTGCAACGATGGAACTTGGCGGCACGAGCAAAGGCATTGCGCAGAGCAACCAAATCAGCGTCTTGTTCATGGTTTTCCTCCATCTGAAAACTGATTGCCTCACCCACGCAAAAGGCGCGGAGTTTCGCGTCAGCGAAACTCCATCCGCGACCGTCAGGTCGCGCGGGCTCCCTCCGGCGTTGTGATTGCGCTATCGTCCCGCCGGAATCCTATGCGGGCCTTAAGCCATTTCAACAGCAAATATTTCACGTAAAAGCTGCGGAAACATTTGTCGATTAGCCTGCGTAGGCGCGCAAACCCGAGGCCCGCGCAGTCCCAACAGGCCGCGCTCGTCCTTTTGGCCTCCGCCGGACAAATGGGACTCGCACCCTGGCCGTCGGGATCGAGGCTGGAGGAGCTTTCTAAATCCGAAAACCCAAGCGTTCAGCTGTTGCGGCCTGCTTCCTGTCGAGCGTCACGAAGGACAGTTCGCGAGGGTCGAGCGCGACATGGAGGGCGGTCGCCAGATGCCAGAGGTCCGCGCCGCGCACATGGCCCGCATCAACCACTGCGGCGATTTCCGGGGACAGGGGTCGATTCGGCATGATCCACTCGATGCGCGCGATGCGCTCCGCTTCGAAGCGGCGGCCTTCGCGGGCATAGACCGACCGCAACTCCGCCTCGAGTAGGTTGGAGGACAGGATGGCGGTGCAGGCGTTCAGGCGTTGCGCGACTGCGGAAGCCTCCGGTTCGCCGAAGGCCACCGCGACCAGGGCCGAGGTGTCCACATACGCGATGGTCATTCATTGCGCTCGGCGAGGAATCGATCAAGCGCTCCCGGTCGTGGCTTTCCCGGAGCGAGTTCCATGTCCGGCCTTTGGGGACGGATCAGCACCCCCCGTCGCCTTAACTCCTCAAGTCGGGCCGCAAAGGACTCAGGCTTTCGTGCGGGGCGGATCTCCGCTACGGGCTCCCCCCGGTAGGAGACCGTGATCGTCCTGCCTTCGCGCACCTGACGAATCACTTCGGAGAAGCGCGCTTTGGCTTCGTAAACGGAAAGCAGGTCAGTCATGGGTTCGCTCCTGCCAAGTTGGATGAATCGACCACTAAGATCCTAGTCTAACCAGTCAGACTAAATTGTGCCATGCGTGGATTCCAGTGAGCGGATTCCGTTCCCATGCCCGCTCCGAGGCGCCGCTCCTCACCCATGCAAAGCGGACAGCGGCGGCGTGGTCCGCCCCGCCTCCCGCTCCTCCTTCAGCAGCGCGCGGGTGGCGCCGAGCAGTTCCTCGCCGCTGATCTCCCCGCTGGGGTCGCTGGCGTAGAGGGCGCGGTTGAGGCGTTCGAGCAGCTCTCGTGCCTGGGGCGTTCGGCGGATGCGGGCCAGGGTCTTGGCGGCTGAAAGCCGCCAGTGGGCGCTCAAGCACTTCAGCCAAGCATTGCGCATGGCTTCCGTTTGACCCGTTTTGCAGGCTTGGCCGAGCCCCTTCCACGCAGCTGCGGCTGGATCGCGGGGCATTGGGGCGCGGGCGGGCCTGCGGCGGCGCATGAGCAGCCAAGTGGCCGTCCAGCCGAGGAATCCGGTGGCGGCGAGCGCCAGCAGCCAAGCCGGATGGGAGGCGTTGCCGGATGTTGGGGCGTCTCCTGCGGAGAGGGGCGGCGGCTGGGCGTTCGCTGCGCTGCTTGGTTCGCTGCCTTTGGGCCCCGGCACGGACCCCTGCTCCACTGACGCTTCGCCGGTGATGCGCAGTTCCCGCCCGGGCAGGACGGCCTCCCGCACCTGCTCGTTGACGCTGTCCCACCAAGTGAGCCTCAAGGGGGGCAGCTGCGCTTCGCCGGGATGCACGGGAATGAGGGTGTGGGTCTCCCGGCGGCTGCCTTGGATGCCAAGGCCGGAATTGCCGTCGTCGAGGCGCACGGGTTCCGGATATTGCTTGAAGAAGCGCTCGGACAGGCTGAGGTTCAGGGGGGGCACGGCGGAGCCGGTGTTGCCCAACAGGGTGACCGTGACGGTGCGCTGCACCGGTTCGCCGACTTGGAAGCTCGGCTCGGTTGGCTGCCAAGCTTGCGTGATGGAGACGTCCTCGGCGGGCAGCCAAGGCTGATCGGCGGGGTAGTCGGAAGGAATGGGCAGCACGTCAATCCATATTTCCGGGGTGCTTACGCGGATGCCGGAGCGCCGTTCGCCCGCCGGTCCGGACAGGCGCACCGAGCTGTTGACCGAGACTTCCGGGATGCGCAGCTGGCCGTTGCGTTCCGGAAACAGGGCGTAGCGCTGCTCGAGCACGCCGTACTGCCGGCCTTGCCGGACGGCGGTGGCGGAGCGGTCCTCGCCCAGCGGAATGACCAAGGCGCCCGGAATTTCGGGTGCGGCCGGCAGATCGCCATGGACTTGCACGCCTGCCGTGTAGAGCAGGCTTCGGGTCAGTATGGTTTGGGCCTGAACGCGCACGGGGTTGGGCGAGGCCTCGGCCTCGAACAGGATCATGGTCTCAATGGCATCGCGCACGCCCGCGTCCAACGGCACGACCTGCAGGCGCAGGGGCGGGCTCCGCTGGCCGCCGAGGCGCAGCGGCGGAATGTCCAGCCAGCCGCTTCGCTTGGGACGCAGGTTGATCCGATGCTCCACCCATTGGCTGACTTGGCCGTTGACGATCTGCACCTGCGTTGCGTTGTTGATGCCGAGCACCTCGAACTCGCGTTCCAAGGGGCCTAAGTCGAGGTCGTCGGCCTGGCTGGCGCCTTCCGTGCGCACGGTGAGCTGGACGGTGCCCATCTCATCAATGGTCTGGCGGTCCAAAGTGGCCGTGACGGAGGCGTTGGCGTTGGCGGTGAGGAGGGTCGCCAACGCCAGCCAGGCAATGCGCCGGGCTTGCTTCACCAGATCTTCTCCCGCTCGCGGTTGCGGTAGTCGCCTTGGCGCCGCCGTTGGTTGGTCTCGTACTGAAACTTGCGCCGCAACAGGCCGCCAGGGTCGTCGGGCACTCGGCGCAGCCATTGCTCCAAGGCCGCCTGATGCTCGTCGTGGCCGTCCTTGGCGTCCTCCGCCTGCGCGCTTTCGGCGTTTGGCGGCGCCTCGCCCTCGTTGGCCTGCTCCGGTTCACCCGCCCCTTGGCGGCTGTCGGCCTCAGCTGGCTCCATGCCCGCTTCGCCTTGCTGCGGCCCGTCGGCGCTTTGGCCGCCCTGTTGAGGCGGTTGGTCCTCGTTTTCCCCGTCGCTGGGCGGGCTGTCCGGCGGCGCCTCCCCGCCCGCCTGCTGTTCGAGAAGCCGCTCCACGAGCGCCTTGTTGAAGGCGGCGTCCTCGTGGTCCGGCTTGCTCGCCAAGGTTTGGTCGTAGGCGGCGACCGCGGCTTGGTACTTGCCAAGCTGGGCCAGGGCGTTGCCGAGATTGTAGTGGTCGGTGGGCGTTTTGGCTTCGCTCCAGCCTTGGGCGGCGCCTTGGTAGTCCTCGCTGCGGTAGCGGGCGGCATTGCGCCAATGCGCATCCTCGAACAGCTCGGCGGCCGCCTCCGGGCTGCCGTCCTGAAGCGCTTGCCAGCCTTGCTGGTCGCGGCGCTGCCACAGTTCGTCCCAAACGCCGGCGCTGGCCGGGAAGGGCAGCAGCACGGCCATGACGCAGGCCAGAACGCCGCGGCGGAAGCCCAGCAGCAGGATCGGCAGCAGCAGCACGGCCCCCCAGTAGCCGACGTCCGCCCAAGCGTCGAACTCCCGCTCCACTGCTTGGCCGCCGTCCTCGCCGGGCAGGGGGGTCGCCAGCAGATGGCGGATGTCCGCATCGTCCACGCCGGCGCTGCGATAGCGTCCATGGCAGAGATCGGCCACAGTGGCGAGCCGGTCGCTGTCCAGGGAGGCTCGAACCACTTGGCCTTGGCCGTCCCGCAGGCGCTGTCCCGGCTGATTGGCGAATTCCAGCGGAATGGGCGCGCCCGCAGCGGTGCCGATGCCCAGGATGGACAGCGGAAAGCTGCGGCTGCAGCGGGCCGCGACCTCGCTGACCCGATCGATGCCGTCGGTCACCAGCAGCAGGCGCCCCTGCGGCAGGCGGGCGTTGGCAAAGAGTTCAAGCGCCAGCTCGATGGCGCTGGCCGGGTTGCTGCCGAACACCGGCATCATGGCGGGGCTCAGTGCCGTCAGCAGGTTCTCGATGGTTCGCACGTCGTCGGTCAACGGAGCGACCACATGGCCGTCTCCGGCATAGGCCACCAGCGCGGTGAGGCCTTCGTCGCGCAGGCGCAGCACGTCGGCGATCTTGTGGCCGGCCCGTGCCAGCCTTGAGGGGCTTAGGTCCTGCGCGTACATGGACAGCGACAGGTCGAACAGGACCGCCAAGCCATCCTCCTTGCGCTCGACGGGCTGCGGCAGGCGCTGCCATGTGGGTCCGGCCAGCGCTGCGGCGCCGATCAGCAGCGCCCAAGCCGCCGCCCAGGCGGTCCATCGGTGTCGGCCTTCCTGGCCGCGCTCCAGCAGCGCGTCGAGCAGCCGGGGCTCCACGGCATCCCGCCAATGGGAGCGGGCGATGCGTCTGCGGGCCCAAAGCGCCGCCAGCGCCGCGGCGGGCAGGGCGCCGAGCAGCCACCAAGGCCGCAGGAAGTGAAAGTCCTGCCAAGCCTCAATCATGGTTGGATGCGCCCCGTACTGGCAGCAGCAGCCCGCAGGCCAGCGCCCACGCCAAGGCCAGGGGCCAGAAGTAGAGCGCGGCGGTGGGGCGGTAGGTTTCCGGATCCTGCTCGATGGCTTCAAGGGCGTCGATGATGCCGTAGATCTCCGTCAACGCGGCGGTGTCACGGGCGCGGAAGTAGCGGCCGCCGGTGGCGGCGGCGATTCGCGTCAGGGCATCCTCATCCAGCTCCGCGGACGGATTGATCAGCCTCGAGCCGAGCGCGCCGAAGATCCCCGGCATGCGCATCCGCTCCGCGCCGACGCCGATGGTGTGGATGCGAATGTCCTCGGCGGCGGCGAGTTCGGCAGCCTTGATGGGCGCCACTTCGCCGACGTTGTTGGCGCCATCGGTCAGCAGGACCAGCACCCGGTCGCCGTCCGGGCGGGTGCGCAGGCGTTTGACCGCCAGGCCGATGGCATCGCCAATGGCGGTCTTGCCGCCGGCGATGCCCACCGGCGCCTCGTTCAGCAGCCGCTCGACGCTGGTGAGGTCAAAGGTCAGGGGCGCTTGCAGGTAGGCGCTGGTGCCGAACAGGATCAGCCCCACCCGATCGCCTTGACGGGCCGCCACAAAGTCCGCAACCACCTGCTTGACCACCGTGAGGCGGTCCACCAGCCGATCGGCGAGCTGCATGTCCTCGGTGCCCATGCTGCCGGAAATGTCCACCGCCAGCATCAAGTCCCGCCCGGTGGTCGGCAAGGTCACCGGCTCGCCCGTCCGCTCGGGCCGGGCGGCGGCGGCCAGCAGCGCCAGCCACGCCAGCCACAGCAGCGCTTCACGCCAACGCAAGCGCCGGCGGCGTCCGCTCAAGCCGCTCTCTGAACCCAGGCGGAACATGCCGAGGTCCGGCACCGTCAGGGCGGCTTGACGGTTGGCCAAGGGGCGCCAGAGCCAGCGCAGCAGGGCGGGGAGCGGCGCCAACAGCAGGACGTAAGGCCAGACCCATTCGATCACTGCGGCTCTCCTGCAGGCTGCTGGGCCGCATGGCGCATCGAAACCGGTGACGGCCCGGCGCCGGATGGCCTGTTTCCTTGACGTCGGCGGCGCGCCGCCGCGGCGCGAATTGAAGATGCCCGCCGGGTTGCCTGGGTCGGGGAAAAGCGCCAGAAGCGGCGGCACTCCCGATTGAGCAGGCGGCCGACCAAGCCATCCAACGCTTGGACGTCCACTTCCGTGTCGGGTTGGAAGCGGGCTTGGCCGAGACAGCGGCCCGCCCCCCTGGAAAAGGCGGGTTCGCCGTAGCGTCCGTCCAGATAGCGCAGCCAATCATCGCCCCAAGCGGAAATCGTCTCGCAGTGGCCGAGCCCGTGGACGGCCAGGCGCTTAAGCGTCTCGTTGGTCCGGTGCAGCCAAGCTGTGGGCGTGATCGACCCATCAAGCAGTTCAAGGGTCAGCTGTCGATGCAGCTGCCTGGCCGCGCGGGCCGGCCGAAAGCGCCGCCAACGCCGCCACAGACGGACCGCGCCCCAAGTCAGCAAGCCAAGCGCCAAGGCCGTCAGGATCCACCATCCCGGCGCCGGCGGCCACCACTGCGGCGGTTCGGGCAGATGGATGTCGCGCAGTTGATTCAGCAGTTCCCGCTCCATCACAACAGCCCCAAAGCATTGTCATCGTCCGTCATCACGGGGATGAAGCGGGCGGCGTGATTGGCGCACAGGCTGATGAGCGCTTGGTCGCGCCGTTCAAACCGGTCGGCGTAGGCGGCGCGCAGCCGCCGATTGCCGCTGTGGAACTGCCAGCGTTCGGAACCGTCGGTGATGCTGTAGCGCTCCGCCTTGGGCAACGTGCGTTCGAGAGGGTCCGCGATGCGCACCAAGGTCAGGTCGTTGTGGCGGGCTAGGCTGGGCACCGCATCGCGCCAGGCATCGGCGCTGGTGAGGAAGTCGGAAATCAGCACAATGCGGAAGCTGTTTGGCGCCAGACGGCGGATGCGCTGCAGGCTGTCCCGGTAGTGGGCTGGGTTCAGCAGTCGGGTGCGGCGGCTCAAGGCTTGGTTTTGCCCGGCCAGATCGGCCAGCAGCCGGGCCACCGCCTTGACGCTGCGCAGCGGCTTGTGAACCGACGCGCGCTCGTTGCCGAGCACCAAGCCGCCCACCCGGTCGTTTTGGGCGAGCGCCCGCCAAGCGGCGCGGGCGCCGAATTCGGCGCCGGCCACGGACTTGAGCCGAACCCGGCTGCCGAAGAACAGGCTCTGCGACTGATCGATCACCACCAAGGTGGGCCGCTCCCGCTCCTCCCGAAAGACCTTGGTGTGGGGCTTGTTCTTGCGGGCGGTGACCCGCCACTCAATGCTGCGCACGTCGTCGCCCGGCTGGTAGAGGCGCACCTCGCTGAAGTCCACGCCGCGCCCACGCAGCTTCGACGGACGGGAACCGGCTTGGTGGCCGCGGCGCAGGCGGGCGGGCCGCTCCGTCGGCGGACGGCGGTGGCGAAGGGCGAGCAGGTCGCTTAGTTCGACGTAAGTGCCTCTCAGGGCTGGAGCGTTCATGGCGGCGGCGCAACGGGATCGGTGGGTCAGGGCACCGCGACCTGGTTGAGCAGGGCGTCCACGGCGTCGTCGGTGCCGACTCCCCGGGCTTCGGCCTCGAAGGAGAGGATGAGGCGGTGGCGCAGGACGTCATGCGCCACGGCTTGGACGTCGTCCGGGGTGACGAAGTCGCGACCGTCAAGCCACGCCAGCGCCCGGCTGCATTGATCCAAGGCAATGGTGCCCCGGGGACTCGCCCCGTATTCCAGCCATTCGGTCAACTCGCCGGCCGGTTTTCGGGAGCCGGTGGTCAGGGCGATGATGTAGCGTTCAACCGGCTCCGCCATGTGCAGGGCAAGCAGCGCCCGGCGGGCGCTGAACACCGCCGACTCGTCCACTAAGGCCAGGGGCCGGTCGTTCGCCGTTGCCGTTGCCGCCTCGGCGCGCGCCAGCTTGAGGATCTCCGTCTCGGACGCCGCGTTGGGATAATCGACCTTGACGTGCATCAGGAAGCGGTCGAGCTGGGCTTCCGGCAGCGGATAGGTGCCCTCCTGCTCGATCGGGTTCTGGGTGGCCATGACCAGGAACAGGTCCGGCAGCGGAAAGGTTTCGCGGCCAAAGCTCACCTGGCGCTCGGCCATTGCCTCAAGCAGGGCGGATTGGACCTTGGCCGGCGCCCGGTTGATTTCATCGGCGAGCAGCAGGTTGTGGAACACCGGGCCGGGCTGAAAGCTGAACGAGCCATCCTCCGGCCGGTACACCTCGGTGCCGGTCACGTCGCTGGGCAGCAGGTCCGGCGTGAACTGAATGCGGTGAAAGTCCCCGGCGACGACGCTGGCCAGTTCCTTGACGGCGCGGGTCTTGGCCAGGCCCGGCGCGCCTTCCACGAGCAGGTGGCCACCGCACAGCAAGGCCATCAGCAGCCGTTCGATGAGCGCCTCCTGGCCAATGATGCGCCCCGACAGCCACTCGGATACGGCGCGGATGCGCTGCTGGGCGTCGTCCGGCCCGCTTGCGGCGACCTCGTTCATGCGAGGAGGAAGTGGACGGCCAGCCAACCGGTCAAGCCCATGGTCAGGGTGTAGGGCAGCGCCATCAGCACCATGCGCAGGTAGGACAGCCGGATCAGCGGCGCCACCGAGGAGGTCAGCAGGAACAGGAACGCGGCTTGGCCGTTGGGCGTGGCGATGCTGGGAATGTTGGTGCCGGTGTTGATCGCCACCGCCATCAGTTCGAAGTGCGCCCGGTCGATGTTTCCGGCGTCGAACGCCGCCTTGATTTCGTTGATGTAAACCGTTGCCACGAACACGTTGTCGCTCATGGCGGACAGCACGCCGTTGGCGATGTAGAACATGCCTGGCTGCACCGATTGGTCGAGGCTCAGAACGTACTCGATGATCGGCTGGAAGAGATGCTGGTCGTGGATCACCGCAACGATGGCGAAGAACACCACCAGCAGCGCCGTGAACGGCAGCGCCTCCTCGAACGCCTTGCCGAGTTGATGCTCCCGGACAACGCCGTTGAAGGCGGTTTGAATGACGATGACCATCAGCCCGATGAAGCCCACCTCCGCCACGTGGAAGGCCAGGGCGAAGACGAGCAGCAGGCCGGCGATGGCTTGGATGATGAGCCGGGCCTTGTCGCGCGCGGTGCGCTTTTCGGACTCCGAGGCGTCGTAGCTCTCCAGTATGTGCCGCACGCTGTCGGGGATTTCGGCGCCGTAGCCAAACAGCTTGAGTTTTTCGAGCGCGATGCAGCTGACGAGCCCGACTGCCAGGACCGGCATGGTCACCGGCGCCATGCGGAGGAAGAACTCAATGAACTCCCAGCCGAGCTTGTTGGCGATGAGCAGGTTCTGCGGCTCGCCGACGGTGGTGCAGACGCCGCCGAGCGCCGTGCCGACCGCCCCGTGCATCAGCAGGGTGCGCAGAAAGGCGCGGAACTGCTCCAAGTGCTCGCGATGATGGTCTTCAATCCCTTGGTCGTCGCCGTGTTCGTGCTCCTCCTCGTGAAAGGCCTTGCCCGACGCCACCTTGTGATAGACGCCGTAGAAGCCAACGGCGACGCTGATGATCACCGCCGTCACGGTCAGCGCATCAAGGAACGCCGACAGGACGGCGGCCACTGCCGAAAACAGCAGGGCGAGCAGGGCCTTGGAACGGATGCCGAGCAGTATCTTGGTGAAGGTGAACAGCAGCAGCTCCTTCATGAAGAAAATGCCGGCCACCATGAACATCAGCAGCAGGATGACCGGAAAGTTGCTGAACACCTCGATGCGCAGGGTGTCCGGCGAGGTCATGCCCAGCAACAGCGCCTGCATCGCCAGCAGGCCGCCGGGCTGCAACGGATAGCAGCTGAGCGCCATGGCCAGGGTGAAGATGAACTCGATCACCAAAACCCAGCCCGTGACGAAGGGCCCGGCGACGAGCAGGAGGATCGGGTTGATGACCAGAAAGGCGACGATGGTCAGCTTGTACCAGCGCGGCGTATGGCCGAGAAAGTTTTGCCAGAAGGCGGTTGCGGTGTTGATGGCTTTCTCCTTGGAATTCCCTTATCCCCCGTTGCCTTGCGACCCGTGCCGCCGGAGCTTGGAGACATGGCGTTTGACGTGCGTAGTTTGGTGGAGTTGTCGGTTGTCGGCAAGGCGCGACCTGACGGTCGCGGATGGAGTTTCGCGCCAACGAGCCTTGGCCCTTGGCGAAGGTTCGCGGTGGCTTGGAGTGCGCTGTGCCAGTAAAGTAAGGCGCTTTTCCGCGGCTAGGCCCACATGAACTATCTATACGACTATTTGGTTTTTCTGGCTCAGGCCGTCACCGTCGTTGCCGCCGTTCTGGTGGTGCTCAGCGCCATGGCGACGTTCAGCGCCCGCCGTCGCCATGCGCCTAGGGGCGCTCTGGAGGTGATTCGGCTCAACGACTACCTTGACGATCTCCGGCACGGCCTTGAGCAGGCCATGCTCACCCGCAAGCAGTACCGCAAGGCGGCGCGTCAGGAGTCTAGGAAGGCGCGGCGTCAGGCCAGGAAGGAGGCCAAGCTGGCGCCGCGGGCGGCGCCGGAACGCCCGGCGGCCGCCGCCGAGGAGCCATCCGGCCAGGAGTCGCAGCCGCAGCCGCCGCGAAGCCCGGACGCGCCCCCGGCGGCGGCCGCAAGCGATGCCGGCGGCGGTCAGGCGGCGACGGGCAGGAGCCGCGTTTACGCGCTCACCTTTGAGGGCGACATGGACGCCACCAAGGTTTCCCACCTCCGCCACGAGATCAACGCCGTGCTCACCAAGGCCGGCAGCGGCGATGAGGTGGTGGTGCGGGTCAAGAGCTTCGGTGGCCGGGTGCATGGTTACGGGCTGGCGGCGTCGCAGCTGCAGCGGGTGCGCCGGCACGGCCTGAATCTGGTGGTGGCGGTGGACCAAGTGGCGGCCAGTGGCGGCTACCTGATGGCGGCGGTGGCCAACAAGGTCATTGCGGCGCCCTTCGCGGTGGTGGGCTCCATCGGCGTGGTGGCGGAGATTCCCAATGTCCATCGCCTTTTGAAGAAGAATGATGTGGACGTGGAGGTGATCACCGCCGGACGCTACAAGCGCACCCTGACCCTGCTCGGCGAGAACACCGATGAGGGGCGCCGCAAGTTCACCGAGGAGCTTGAGGACCTGCACGTGCTCTTTCAGGAGTTCGTCAACGAGCAGCGCCCGGGCGTGGAGTTGGAGAAGGTGGCCACCGGCGAGGCTTGGTATGGACGCCGGGCCATCGAGTTGAACTTGGTTGATGAAATCGCCACCAGCGATGAGTACCTGATGCGGCGCTGCGCGGAGGCGGATGTCTTTGAGGTGCGCTGGGTGGAGCACAAGAAGCCCTTGGAGCGGGTGCTTGGCGAGGTTGAGGGCGGCCTGAGGCAACTCGTTCAGTGGCTGCCCGGCAAGGGCGGCTGGCGATGACGTTCAAGGCGCATTGGGCTGGGGCCCAAGCTCTAGGGAGCCTCTGATCAAGTCCCGTTCGTTCAGCGCTTCACTGCTTGAAGATGGAAATGATCCCGCAAGCAGGAGCGCAGCATCCGCAGGCGGAGCGGAATTTGGGCCGCAGGTGCCGTGAAGCGCCCTTCGGGAGCGCCTGTGGGGCGCGCTGGCGGCGTTGCGGCTCATTGTGTGGGACCTGCCACACGGCTTCGCCGCGCCTTGCCAGCGCGCCCCAAAGGCCACTCTGAACTTCCGGGACTTGATCAGAGGCTCCCTAGTCCCGCCGCAGCTCGGCGCTCATGGCAATGGGGCTGGGGAAGCGCAGGACGACCAGGTAGCTTGAGGCGATCAGGGTGAGGATGGTGGCGCCTTGTATGAGGTAGGCTGCGTCGTTGCCGATCAGGCCGGCGCCGACGGCGACGTAGCTCAGCAGCAGGGAGAATTCCGACGCCTGCCCCAGCCGAAAGCCCGTTTCCCACGCATCCGCCTTGGACTCCCCTTGCCAACGCAGCAGATAAGCGAATGTGGGGGGCTTCAACGCGATCAGCAGGCCCGCCAGCAGGATGATGGGAATCGCCATTTGCAGCGCCGCGCCGATGTCAAGCTCCGCTCCCACGCAGAAGAAGAACAGCACGAGGAAGAAGTCCCGAATCGGCCGCAGGCTTTCGGCGATGTATTGGGAGATGGGATGAATCGCCAAGGTGACGCCGGCGAGGAAGGCGCCGATTTCCATGGAGAGTCCGACGGCGCTGGCGGCGAAGGCGACGCTGAAGCACCAGCCGATCGCCAGCAGGAAGATGAACTCGTGGAAGGCGTCGAAGCGGGCGATCAACGGCAGCAGCAGCATGCGCACCGCCAGGAGGGCGGTCCAAGCCAGTGCCGGCAGCGCCAAAACGATGGTGCCGAGGCTTGTCAGGGTAGCCTCAAGGCTCCCGCCGTAGCCCGCCACCAGCACCAGGGCAATGATCGCCAGCACGTCCTGCATCAGCAGCAGGCCGACCACGACCTCGCCGATGTGCCGGTGGTGCAGCGCCGTGGTGGGCAGCAGCTTCACGCCCAGGATGGTGCTCGAAAAGGTCACCGCCACGCCGGCAACCAAGGCCTCGGCGATGCTGAAGCCAAATGCCAGCGTCAGCCCGAAGCCGATTGCGAAGAACGCCGCCGAGGTGCCCAGCGCGGTCACCAGGGACTTGCCCAGCATGGTCCTGAGCGTGGACGGCTGCATGTCCAGCCCGATCAGGAAGAGCAGGAAGATGATGCCGAATTCGGCGATCTCGGCGAGCAGTTGGGCATCGCTCACCAGCGACGTCCCATGCGGGCCGAGCAGGCAGCCGATGGCGATGTAGGCGACCAGCAGGGGTTGCCGGCTGTAGAGGGCGACGGCGGCCAGCGCCGCCGCCCCGGCGAAGATCAGGAAAAACGATGCGACTATGTCGGAATGTTCGATGCTGCTCCCCCCATTCGGAAGCGGTCGGGCTCGATGGCGCAAGCCTGATAGTAATCCGAATGGGGCGCAAGGGTTTGCGGGTCGGGGGCGTCGCCGCCCGGCAGCACCGCGGCCGTGAAGCCGCAGCGACGCATGTAGTGCAGGATGTCGGCCTGCACCGCGCCGGTGGCGACCAAGTCGCCCTGGTAGCCGTGGCGGCTGCGCAGCAGGAACGCGAGGGAGAGCCCCCGGCCGTCATTGAAGGTTGGAAACTCGATGCCGATCAGCGGCGCGGCCAGAAACCGCTCCTCGATCTCCTGGTCCACGCTGAGCGCAACGCCCTTGCCGGATTCCGGCGTCCATTGGCCTGCCGGCTCAAGCTGCGGCGCCGCGCCGTCGGCGACCGCGTTCGCGGCGCCGTTCAATCTAAGCAGCTTTGGCATAAATCTCCACCTTGAAGGGCTCAACGCCGATGCGCCGAACGCAGTGCAGGAAGCTTTCGTTCTCCACGCGCTCAGCGAGGTAAACGTCGAGGATGCGGCGGATCACTCGGGGAACGTCGTCGCGGAAGAACGATGGTCCGATGATCTGGCCCACGGAGGCGTCGTTCCCCGCGTGGCCGCCGATGGCGACTTGGTAGTGCTCGCGGCCCTTCTTGTCCACGCCGAGAATGCCGATGTGGCCGACGTGGTGATGGCCGCAGGCGTTCATGCAGCCGGAGATGTTGATGTCCAGCTCGCCCAAGTCATGCAGGTAGTCGTAGTCCTCCAGCTGGGCCTGAATGGCCTGCGCCACCGGAATGGACTTGGCGTTGGCCAAGGAGCAGTAGTCGCCGCCGGGACAGCAGATGATGTCGGTGGCGAGCCCCCGGTTGGGCGCGGCGAGCCGCTCGGCCCGCGCCGCCTGCCAGAGCGCGTAAAGCTGGTCCTGGCCAACGTCCGGCAGCACGAGGTTCTGCTGATGGGAGATGCGGATCTCGCCGAATCCGTAGGCCTCGGCCCAATCGGCCACCGCTTCCATCTGGCGGTCGGAGACGTCGCCGGGCGGCGTGCCGGTCTCTTTCGTGGAGAGGGTGGCGATCGCGTAGCCGGCTTGCTTGTGCGGCGATGCGTTGTGCCGCAGCCAACGGGCGAAGTCGGCATCCTTGAGCCGGTCCGCCGCCAAGGCGGCTGCGGCGCCGGGTCGTTCGGCATGGGCGGGTGGCTGGAAATGGGCCTCCATGCCCGCCACCTGGTCGTCCGTCAGGGTGCTGGGGGAGCCCTTCAAGTGCGACCACTCCTCATCGACCCGGGCCTTGAAGCCCTCGGCGGTCATGGCCCGGACCAGTATCTTGATGCGCGCCTTGTACTTGTTGTCGCGGCGACCGTAGCGGTTGTACACCCGCATGACGGCCTCGAGGTAGGTGAGCAGGTGGCGAACCGGCAGCGCCTCCCGGATGAGCGAGCCGATGACCGGGGTGCGGCCGAGGCCGCCGCCGGCCAGGACGTCGAAGACGGTTCGGCCATTCAGCCGCCGCGCCAGCAAGCCGATGTCGTGGACGTTGACCGCCGCCCGGTCGTCGTCGGCGCCGCTCATGGCGATCTTGAACTTGCGCGGCAGCCAGTCGAATTCCGGGTGCGAGGTGGACCACTGGCGGATCAGCTCGCAGTAGGGGCGGGGATCCACCGCCTCATCCGCCGCCACCCCGGCAAACTCATCGGTGGTGACGTTGCGGATGCAGTTGCCGCTGGTCTGGATGGCGTGCATCTGCACACTGGCGAGATCGGCCAGAATGTCCGGCACCTCGGCCAGTTCCGGCCAATTGAACTGCATGTTCTGGCGGGTGCTCAGGTGGCCGTAGCCGCGATCGTAGTGCCGGGCGATGTGGGCCAGCATCCGCAGTTGGCGGCTCGACAGGGTGCCGTAGGGCACCGCCACCCGCAGCATGGGCGCCAGGCGCTGAATGTAGAGGCCGTTGCGCAGGCGCAGCTGCAGGAACTCATCGTCGCTGAGTTCGCCCGCCAAGTAGCGTTCGGTTTGGCTGCGAAAGTGCGCCACCCGCTCGTCAACGAACTGCTGGTCGAAGGCGTCGTAGCGGTACATCGGTTCCTGAGCAATGACAAGCGACCTGCAACGCTAGCATCACGGGCGGCTGGGCTGAATGCGCAATTGCGCCTATGGTTAGAACCAAAACGGCGCTGGAGCGGTTTCCCGACGCGGCAAGCCAGGCTGCGTTCCATGGAGTTTCGACGGCGCCTAGGCTTCGCGGTTCAGGTTGGGCGCCAGCCAGCGGCGGGCGTCCTCGACGCTCAAGCCCTTGCGTTGCGCGTAGTCCCGCACTTGATCGTCGTCGATCTTGCCGACGCCGAAGTAGCGGCTTTCCGGGTGGGCGAAGTACCAGCCGGACACCGAGGCGGCCGGGTGCATGGCGTAGCTCTCGGTCAACTCGATGCCAGTGGCCTGCCGGGCGTCGAGCAGGTCGAACAGCGCGCTCTTTTCGGTGTGGTCAGGGCAGGCGGGGTAGCCGGGCGCGGGGCGGATGCCTTGGTAGCGCTCCGCGATCAGCTCGGCATTGCCCAGCCGTTCCGCCGCTGCGTAGCCCCAGGCGTCGCGGCGCACCTGCTCGTGCAGGCGTTCCGCCGCCGCTTCGGCCAGGCGGTCGGCCAAGGCCTTGATCAGGATGGATGCATAGTCGTCGTCCGCATGGGCGCTGAGCGCCTCGTCAATGCCTAGGCCGGCGGTGACGGCGAAGCCGCCCAAGTAGTCGCGTTCGGGCGAGACGAAGTCCGCGAGGCAGAGATTCGGCTTGCCTTCGGGCAGCAGCCGCTGTTGGCGCAGATGGTGGACGACGGCGAGGCTTGTGCCGTGCGCTTCGTCGGCGAACAGGCGAATGTCGTCATCGCCTTCCCGCCGGCAGGGCCAGATGCCGATGGCCGCCCGGACCTTCAGCGCTTCGCGTTGCGCCAGGGCGGCCAGCATCTCCTGGGCGTCCGCGAACAGGCTGCGGGCGCTTTCGCCCACCTTGTCGTCGTCCAGAATGGCCGGGTGCTTTCCGGCCAGCTCCCAAGTCATGAAGAACGGGGTCCAATCGATGTAGGGCGTCAGCTCCTCAATGCTGAAGCGGGTGGCGGTGACGCCGAGGCGGGTGGGCGTCGGCGGCGTGAAGCCGGTCCAGTCCAACTGCAGCTTGTTGCCGCGCGCCGCCTCCAGGCTGAGCAGTTCGACCTTGCGCTGCCGCAGGACGTTGCGCTTGCGGATGGCCGCGTACTCCCCGCGCAAGTCCGCGGCCAGTTCGCTCTGCGCCCCTCGGGACGCCAACTGCGCGGCAACCTGCACCGCTCGGGAGGCGTCGGGCACATAGGCGACCGGGGCGTTGCCGTACTGCGGCTCGATCTTCACGGCAGTGTGGGCCTTGGAGGTGGTGGCGCCGCCGATCAGCAACGGCACTCGAAACCCAAGGCGCTGCATTTCCCCGGCCACGTGGGTCATTTCGTCCAAGGACGGGGTGATCAGCCCGGACAGGCCGATCAGGTCCGCCTCCACTTCCCGCGCCTTGGCGAGTATCCGCTCGGCGGGCGCCATCACGCCCAGGTCGTGTACCTCAAAGTTGTTGCATTGCAGCACCACGCCGACGATGTTCTTGCCGATGTCGTGGACGTCGCCCTTCACGGTGGCCATGACGATGACGCCCTTGGCGCTCGCCCGGGCGTCCTTCTCCGCTTCGATGAAGGGCGTCAGATGGGCCACCGCCTGCTTCATCACCCGGGCGCTCTTGACCACCTGCGGGAGAAACATCTTGCCGGAGCCGAACAGGTCGCCGACCCGGTTCATGCCGTCCATCAACGGGCCTTCGATGACCTCGATCGGCCGGGCGGCGGCGCGCCGGGCCTCCTCGGTGTCCTCGATGATGTGCTTGGTGATGCCGTTGACCAAGGCGTGTCCGAGCCGCCGCCCAACCGGCAGCGCCCGCCATTCGGAATCCGCCGCCGCCGTCTTGGCGCGCCCGCCGTAGCGTTCGGCGATCTCCAGCAGGCGTTCGGTGGCGTCCGGGCGGCGGTTCAGCACCAGGTCCTCGACCCGCTCGCGCAGCTCGGCGGGGAGATCGGCGTAGATGCCGAGTTGGCCGGCGTTGACGATGCCCATGGTCAGGCCCGCTTCGATGGCATGGTAGAGGAACACGCTGTGGATGGCTTCGCGCACCGGGTTGTTGCCGCGAAAGGCGAAGGAGACGTTGCTGACCCCGCCGGAGGTCTTGGCCCCGGGCAGGTTGGCGCGAATCCAGCGGCAGGCTTCGATGAAGTCCACGGCATAGTTGCGGTGCTCGTCGATCCCCGTGCCGATGGCGAAGATGTTGGGGTCGAAGACGATGTCCTGCGGATCGAAGCCCGCCTGCTCGACCAGGATTCGGTAGCTGCGCTCGCAGATCTCGATCTTGCGCTCCAAGGTGTCGGCCTGCCCGGACTCGTCGAACGCCATGACGATGACCGCGGCGCCGTGGGCTTGGCAGCGGCGAGCCGCCTCCAGGAAAGCCGGCTCGCCCTCCTTGAGGCTGATGGAGTTGACGACGGACTTGCCCTGCGCGCATTCCAAGCCGGCTTCGATGACCTCCCAACGGCTTGAATCGATCATCACCGGCACCTTGGCGATGTCCGGCTCGGCGGCGATCAGGTTCAGGAAGCGCACCATGGCGGCTTTGGAGTCGAGCATCCCCTCGTCCATGTTGACGTCGATCATCTGGGCGCCGGCCTCGACCTGCTGGCGGGCCACTTCCACGGCCGCTTCAAAGTCGTCATCGCGAATCAGGCGGGCGAAGCGGGCGGAGCCGGTGACGTTGGTGCGCTCGCCCACATTGACGAACAGCGACTCCTCATTGACCGTCAACGGCTCCAATCCCGACGCCTTAAGCCCCGGCTTGGCCGCTGGAATCGCCCGCGGCGCTGCGGATGCGACGGCGTCGCGGATGGCCTTGATGTGGTCCGGCCCGGTGCCGCAGCAGCCGCCCACGATGTTGACGAAGCCGCTGCGCGCGAATTCGCCGAGGGCCGCTGCCATGTTGTCGGGCGTCTGGTCGTAGCCGCCGAAGGCGTTCGGCAGCCCGGCGTTCGGATGGACGCTGATGGGCACGTCCGCCACCTTCCCCAAGCGCTCGACGTAGGGACGCAGCTGCTCAGCGCCCAAGGCGCAGTTGAAGCCGATGGCGGCGGGCCGGGCGTGGGCCAGCGAGTGCCAGAACGCCTCCGCGGTCTGCCCGGACAGGGTACGCCCGCTGGCGTCGGTGATGGTGCCTGAGATGATGAGCGGCAATTCACGCCGCCGCCGTCCCATGACGGCCCGCGCCGCCGCCACCGCCGCCTTGGCGTTCAGGGTGTCGAAGACCGTCTCGACCAGGATCAGGTCAACGCCGCCTGCGATCAGAGCGCCCGCCGCCGTCTCGTAGGCGGCGAACAGTTGCCGGAACGTCACGTCCCGCTGCCCCGGGTCGTTGACGTTTGGCGACAGGCTGGCAGTGACGTTGGTGGGGCCGAGCACGCCCGCCACGAAGCGCGGCCGCTCTTCGGTGGCGTAGGCCCGCGCCTGCCGGCAGGCGATTTCCGCCGCCGCCTGATTCATGGCCACGGCCTGCTCCGCCAGCCCGTAGTCGGCTTGGGAGATGGTCGTTGCGGTGAACGAGTTGGTCTTGATGATGTCCGCCCCAGCCTCCAGGTAGCGCCGGTGGGCTTCGGCGATCAGGTGGGGCTGGGTCAGGCTGAGCGCATCGTGGTTGCCCTTGAGGGCTTGGCGGTGGCCGCGCAGCTGCTCGCCCCGGTAGTCCTCCTCGCCCAGGCCCTGCTCCTGCAGCAGGGTGCCGTAGGCGCCGTCGAGCACCAGGATGCGCTCGCTCAGCAGCGTTTGCAGTGGCGATTGGGGCATGGTCAAAGGTGGCGGAGCCGTGGTTTGCGCTGCGGCCATCGGGCCGAATTGGCAAGCAAGTATAGGCGGGCGCCGCAGCGGAGCGAGCCGAATTTCAAATCGCCAACCTGAACGGGATTCATTTTGAGTGAATTTTAGGGGAAGGCAGGCTGCCTATCGTCCCAGCTCCTGCGGTTCAGCGCAGGCTCCAGGGGGCGTGGCGCAATTCGGCCAGGTGTTGAGCTTGGGCCGGACCAGTCCAGCGTCTAGCTCTGCTCCTGCACGACGAAGTAGGCTCGCCGCGATGTGGATGATCTTCGGGTGCTGCTGCCGACTTCCGATGCCTGCTGCAATATGACGTAGCGGGGGTCAATGTCCCAAATGCTCCAGTTCCCCATGACGATGTCGCCAACGGAGCGGGCCTCGCCGTTGCGGGTGATCAGTTGATGGCTGTCCTCGCCGAGCACCAAGGCCCGATACTCCAATTCAATGGTTGACTTGCCCAGGAACGTGCTGGTTCCCGGAAGCCTTAGTGTGGGCCTTGAGTTGAATTCACGGTTGAATTCGTCAACCATCACTCTCAATCGCACCATCTCCTGTAGATCGGGCGCCGGACCGAACAGCGCGATGCCGTCGTCGAGGTCCTGAATGTGCAATTCCCTACGAAGCCGCAGTTCGGACAGCCGTTCCTGCAGAATGGCCTCGCGGTAGTCTTGGTTGTCCACCGAGAAGGTGAACCCGCGGTGGGTGCGCACCTCAAGCTCAAGCAGCCGCTGAAGTCGCCTTAGAATCTGGTCGTTTTCGACATATCCGGTCACTATGGTGTGTCCGGGCTTATCGGGCGATGCGGCCGCCCTCAGGTCCGTGTCGGAGCCGGGCTCCGTAATCTCACTGATCAATGCCCTGACTGAGCGGAGAATGTCGCCGCTGGAGGTCAGGCGCACATTGGCCCGGATGCCGGCTTCCCGGAGGCCTTTTTCGAAATGCAGCCGATCCTGATCGCGGCGCGTGAAACCGGTCACCGTCACCAAGCCGGTTGAGTCTTCCGGCAGGTCCGTCCTGACCTGCGCGCCGAGTCGGCTGGCTATTTCCTGAACGGCCAACAACACCTCCTCCGCTTGAGGCGCATTCGTCTCGACTTCATTCGGACCGCCAAGCCATATCAGGGCGGCGACGGTCAGTGCCGCCATGCCAACAGCGACAGCGGCGAGTCGCCCAAGCAGTTGCTGCGGTTTCCTTGGACTTGGGGCCGAAGTTTGCTGGGGCGCGGTTGGCTGAGGGGGCGGTGGCTGCTCCTCATCCGTCGGCTGCTCCTCGCTTTCCTCAGCGCTCCCCTCGGAAGCCTCCTCCGGCGAGGCGGACGCCAGCGTTGGAATTTCGATCTTGGGCCATGTCTCCCCCGCCGGTCCCACGGCGACATGGACAGTTCCCACAGTGATGACTTGCAGCGGGGCCAGATCGATCTCCCCATCCACGAGCTGCCCGTCCAAGTAGGTTGGCGCCGATTCATCAAGCAGCTGCAGCCGCAGGCCGCCTTCCAAGGGCGTCAAGCCGATGTGCGTCTCGGCAAGGCCGGCATCGTCGAGCACCAAGTCGCATTCAACGCCGCAGCCGAGCACTTGCGTTTCATCGGGCAGCACGAGCTCCGCCCCGGCATGGAAGCCGGACAGTATCTTGATTTTCCAAACGCGCTCAGCGTTGCTCATTATCGGCACTCAGCCCGTCCCACGCGGGCGCGGGGCACTGGACAAAGCCGTTGCGGGGCGGCAGTCGGACGATCATTGCGCGGCTACTGAACCCTGGCGACGGAATGAAAGGCTTGGGTTGCGTAGGCCATCAATTCCGCGCCCATCGATCCCATTGTGACAAAAATGACGATCATTATGGCGACTAGCTTAACGGCAAAGGAGATCGTCTGTTCCTGAAGCTGTGTCAAGGCCTGAATCAAGGCAACGAATATGCCGACCAGCGACGCCACCACGATGGGCGGCAACGAAAGCACCAGGATCAGCAACAGCGCACGGGATGCGTGGGCCACGATTTCCGTTTCGTCCATGTGCGGCGGGCCGCGCGATCACTTGTAGGACAGGATCAAGCCCTGTATCAGCATTTCCCAGCCATCGAGAAACACGAACAGCAGCAGCTTGAAGGGCAGCGATATGGTCACCGGAGAGAGCATCATCATGCCCATGGCCAGCAGGATGTTCGATATGACCAAGTCAACGACGATGAACGGCAAGTAAATCAGGAAGCCGATTTCGAAGGCGGAAGTCAGTTGCCCCACCACAAAGGCCGGAATGAGTATGAACAGATTGTCCCGAGTGAGCTCGTGTTCGTATCGCTCCCCCCAAAGCTCCTCGGCCGTCTCGATGAAGAAGTCAACTTGATCATCTTCAACGTGCTTGAGCAGAAATTGACGGTAGGGGACGACCGCGCTGCTCCCTACCGAAATGATTGATGCGGGGTTGTCGAGGCTGATCCGGTGGCCTTGCAGCACCTCGATCGTTTCGCTGACCACGGGGGCCATGACGTAGAGCGTCAGGATCAGCGCGATGCCGTTCAAAGCGATGTTGGGCGGTATGGATTGGATGCCCAAGGCGTTGCGAACCAACGAGAAGACGATCATCATCTTTACGAAGCTGGTGCCCATGACCACTAGGAAGGGCACCAGGCTCAGTACGCCGGCGAACACGATTAGTATTGATGGATCAGGCAGGGTGTCCATATCGTTGCGTCCGATTCGACTTGCAAAGGGGGGTGATGGCCAACTTTGCTCGGTTCAAGGTTGGAGTTTCACTGGCGCGAAACCCCGCTGCCGTTGCGTGGGCCAGGTTTCGAAGTGTTTCTGAGCCCGCACAGCTCATCGGCACTCCAAAATGCGCACGCCGAGTCGTCCCTCAAGTTCCACCAGTTCGCCAGTGCCGATGGTCCGGCCGTTGGCGCGTATCTCGACTTGGCTGCTCACGGGCGCCTTAAGCTCGTAAACGAACCCGGGGCCGTGCGCGCCCAGCTCCCCGAACGGCACCTGCAGCTCCCCGGCCACAAAGACCAAGTTCACGGGCAGGGCATCCACTTCCGCGCCGGGAAGCGCGTCGTCCTGCGCAGGCGCATTGTCCCCGATCAATGGCTCGCTCGGCGGCGCTTCGGCGTTCATGGAGTGGCTTGCGCATCTGTTTGCCGTTGGAGGACGGGCTCCGCAACGACCGCATTGGAGGGTGTTATGCGTCCCTGCCATGTCAAGGCGTCACAGACATTGACGCGCAGGTGATTGTCGGCCAAGTGGCATTCATCGAGCATGACCACGTCTCCAGGTTCCAATTCACGGCACTGCGCCAACGACAGCGAAGTGCGTCCGAGTTCGAGGCTGGCGCTTATTGGGACCTGATCCAGGCAGCGTCGCCGCGTCGCTGCCGACTCCAGTGCCGCCCGCACTGGAGTCGGCAGTGGGCCCAGGAACTCCACCAGCAGTTTGCAGGCTGCATGGTGGCTGGTGTCGTAAACCTCGAAAGTCCAGCAGTTTGCCGGGACTCGGTGCTGCGGGTCGGGCGGGGGAACGACGACTTGGCTCAGTTGAGCCGTCACGCCGAACCAGTTGCCAATGGCCTCCAACGGCTGCCTCAGCGTTGTTGTCAGAAGGGCCAGTTGCAGCCGCCTGTCGAACGTCGCGAAGGTCTCGATGGACGTAAGCCCACCGATGGCCGCTTGCAGGGCGCTGGCATCCAGATGCACCCGCAGCGGTTCTCCGCCGAAATGGACGTCCAATGCCAGCTGGGCGGGCGTCGCAGCGTCCGCAAAGATGGGCAGCATCGACCAGCACGGCGGCTCGGCGCCAATGGCGATGGGCTCCGCGATTCTTGACAGCAGGGCGGATGCGGCCACAAAGCCGTCGCTCAACCGCCGATGGACCAACTTTTTCCAGCTATTGGGGCGCGCGGCTTTTTCCATCTCAAGTCATCGAGGCTGGGCGTCGAGACACCCGGTCAGTGCTCCTGCTCGTCCGGGCGAACGTACTGCTGCCGAGACCGTCCCTCATTGCCTTGCTGTTCGGATTCCGCGCCTCGCGACGCTTTCTCGACCTCAAGCTGAATCCGCTCGTCGGTGAGACGCCCGCCGAGCTCCCGCAGCATGTGCGCTTGGTTTTCGGAAACGAAGCGCTGCACGAATTCGTTTTGCGCGACGATCACGATCTTCAATTCCCCGTGCTCGCGGAAGATCCGAACATCGCTGCCTTCAAGGACCGTCTGCTTGAGCTGGATGCGGACTTCGCCGTCCGAAGCGCCGCTCGGAGCGGACACCAGGATTCGATCGGCTATCTGCCGAGCGGCTTCCGATATCTCAGCGCGCGGCGCTTGACCGGCCGCATCCATGTTCGCGGGCTTGTTCGGTTGAGCGGCCTCCACGCCGACGTTGGTCAAACCGGACATGTTGGGTTCGGCCGTCTGACGAAGGGTCGGGTCGGCGCCTTCGTCTTGACGTCCCATCACGCGACCTGTGGCCGCATCTATCTGCCGAGCATCCGCCATCCGCGGCTCGGCGCGGGCGTCGGCGGCCTGCTGGGCCTGCGCGGGCTGCTGCGGCTGCGCGGGCTGCTGGGCCTGCGCGGGCTGCTGCGGCTGCGCGGGCTGCTGGGCCTGCGCGGCCTGCTGGGCCTGCGCGGGCTGCTGCGGCTGCGCGGGCTGCTGGGCCTGCGCGGCCTGCTGGGCCTGCGCGGGCTGCTGCGGCTGCGCGGGCTGCTGGGCCTGCGCGGCCTGCTGGGCCTGCGCGGGCTGCTGCGGCTGCGCGGGCTGCTGGGCCTGCGCGGGCTGCTGGGCCTGCGCGGGCTGCTGCGGCTGCGCGGGCTGCTGCGGCTGCGCGGGCTGCTGCGGCTGCGCGGGCTGCTGGGCCTGCGCGGGCTGCTGGGCCTGCGCGGGCTGCTGCGGCTGCGCGGGCTGCTGCGGCTGCGCGGGCTGCTGGGCCTGCGCGGCCTGCTGGGCCTGCGCGGGCTGCTGCGGCTGCGCGGGCTGCTGGGCCTGCGCGGGCTGCTGCGGCTGCGCGGGCTGCTGGGCCTGCGCGGGCTGCTGCGGCTGCGCGGGCTGCTGGGCCTGGGTGCGAACCTCGGCTTGACTATCCATGCTCGGCGGCTGACGGTTGGCCTGCTCGGAGACATTGGCTTGCGGGCTTCTGGCGGAAGGGGATTCGTTGCTGGCTGGCGCGCTGCTTGATCCGGCTCCGCCGCGCTCGGCGTTTGGCCCTTCCTTTGGCGACTCCATCTTTTGCAGCGCATTGTCGATAGCCTGCCGCGTCTTTGCGGAATGGGTTTCCGATTCGTTGCCGCCCTGCCCTAGCGCTTCCTGAAAACGCTGCGTGGACGCTGCGGACGTCTCGGTTGGGCTGGCAGGGGGACGCGCGCTGCTGATCGCGTCAGTTGAACCCAAGTTGGGTATTTCGCTCGTATTGAGCACTTTACGTCTCCTGCATCCTGATTGAGCTTATCGGTCGGCAGTCTCGACCGCGCCCAAGGATGCTATCACAACTCGCATTGCGCCATAGCGCAATTGTTGCGTAAATTCCCTCTCCCGGCGAGGCCCGGTCGTCATCGGGAAGCCCTGCTTCCCGCAGGTTCTGTCCGCTTAAGACGTGGAGGGGGAGGCAGCAGCAATGGCGGCAGTGGCCGTGCCAGCGCCGCTCCGCCTGCATCCCGCGCGGCTGGACGTCGGTGGCTGTGCTGTGTGTGCGGGCCCAGAAACATTTCGGAATCTGACCTAAGCGACGGGCGCGGAGTTTCGCGAAAGCGAAACTACAACCGTCTCTCGCCCTCTTGGGCGAGAGACGCGTGTTGCTGAACGGCGTCGGCGCCACTATGATTCGCTCATGTCAGAGGCCATCGCGTTCGACACCCACCGCTTCGTCAAGCGCCTGACCGGCTGCGGCTTCACCGAGCGGCAGGCGGAGACGCTGGCCGAGGAGCATGTCGCTTTGCTCAACGCCAACCTCGCCACCAAGGCCGACGTCGAAGGGGCGCGGGCCGACATTGAGGCGCTGCGTCAGGAGACGGAGGCGCTGCGTCAGGAGACGGAGGCGCTGCGTCAGGAGACGAAGGCCGGCATTGAGGCGCTGCGTCAGGAGACGAAGGCCGGCATTGAGGCGCTGCGTCAGGAGACGAAGGCCGGCATTGAGGCGCTGCGTCAGGAGACGAAGGCCGGCATTGAGGCGCTGCGTCAGGAGACGAAGGCTGCCATAGAGGTCTCCAAGTCGGATTTGATGAAGTGGATGATCGGTGCGTTGATCGCGCAGGGCGGACTGGTCGTCGCCCTCGTCAAGCTGTTGTGAAGCCGGACGGACGGAGGCGAACCATGGCCATGCCTCCTGCCGCCGCCGCATGCCTGCGTCGAGCGCGCCAACCGGTCCGCCCGCATCGAGTTCTGGAGCCTCTACGACGGACCCCTCACCGTCGCCGACGTCGCCCCAAGGCTCGCCCGGCACGAGTTCTTCCACAACTACCGGCGGCCGCACTGGGCCTTGACGCGGAACGGTAAACGGCTAAGTTGGGTGAGCCTCCCGGCAAAAAAAGGTTCGAATCGAGTTCGAGGTAATGGAGTAGTAGAAATGACCTCTCAATGTGTTTGTGGATCAAGCCCTTGCTTCGTGCTTTTCGTGCTTGCCCTTGGCTTGCCGGCGACAGCGCTGGCCAGCGCCGCTGACGACCAATGCCATGCCGTCATCACCTTCAGCGACAATGTCGATGGCTCCCACAGCTGGGGCTTGACTTGGAGTTTTGAAAAACTGGAGACGGCCCAGGCACGGGCAGTCGCTGAGTGCTGGAACAGCGGCGGCACCAACTGCAACCTTGTGGGCGCGTTTCGCAACGCCTGCATCGAGAAGCCCGACGGCGGCTCAATCGGCTTCGACGGCATCGGGAAGGTGGGCACGGACGATTCGCGCGCTGCGGAGGTGGCCGACGACGCGTTGACGGCTGGCGAGGCCGATGTTGACGTCTGGCAAGACTGCCCCGACTGTCCGCGGATGGTGGAGATTCCGTCGGGCTCGTTCCGAATGGGCTGCCTGTCCGGCGACAGCGACTGCGCCAACGACGAGCTTCCCGTCCACGAGGTCCGCATAGCCCAGCCGTTTGCGCTGTCGGTGACGGAGGTGACCTTTGCACAGTGGGATGCCTGCGCGTCGCTCGGCGGCTGCGACGGCTACTGGCCCTTGGATGAGGGTTGGGGCCGGGGCGACCAGCCGGTTGTCAACGTGAGCTGGCGAGACGCCCAGAACTATGTCGCTTGGCTGTCGGCAAAGACGGGGCAGCAGTATCGCCTGCCCACCGAGTCGGAATGGGAGTATGCGGCTCGGGCCGGCTCAACGACGAAGTATTCGTGGGGCGACCGGATTGGCGAGAACCGGGCCAACTGCGGCGGCTGCGGCTCGGCATGGAACGATCGGAGGTTCTCGGCCCCCGTGGGTTCGTTCAACCCGAATGCGTGGGGCCTGCATGACATGCATGGCAATGTCTGGGAGTGGGTGCAGGACGTTTACCGGATCGGGTACGACCGCGCTCCTTCTGACGGCGGCCCCGTCGTCGTCGGCGAGAACTCGGACGCCGAACCCGTGCATGTGCTGCGCGGCGGCTCCTGGATCAGTTCCCCCAAGTACCTTCGCTCCGCCTACCGCTTCCGCTACGCCCCGGACTCGCGGTACTTCATCGCCGGATTCCGCGTGGCCCGCAAGCTGGACTCGTGAGCTGGCCCGTGCCGGTCCGTCAGCCTCCGCGCGCCCCGCAGCCTCGCCGCTGCCGCTCCAGCGCAGCGACCAGCCCAAGGTCGCGCTCGGTGGGCACCGGGTGCGCCCCGCTGAGCGACATGCCCGTCGCCTCGGCGAGGCGCGTGATGCCGCCCCGGCCCATCGTCCGAGCCGCGGCCCATGGCCCACCGCGTTCGCTCATCGGGCAATGGTCCCGGGACGGCCGCTGGCTTGCCAAGGCTTGCGCCATCGTTGCCATGACGCCAAGCATGCCAGGGCGACATCATTTCGGACAATTTGTTTTGGCGAGATTCCTTAACCACAGGTTGCTTAACCAAACCGACGTTAGAGGTGAAAGTGAGAGCTAAACCCTTTATCATGCCTCCCAATTCCATCTTTTTCTGTCTGTTTGCGGCTTTGACGCTCTCCGGCGCCAACTCGTTCGCAGCGGAATTGGGTTACCCTGCCCCTGACTTCCAACTGCCGGGCAGCGACGGCCAAACGCATCGGTTGGCGGACTATCGCGGCCGGCACGTTGTGCTCAGCTTCTTCCCGAGGGCTTTCGTCGGGCGCTGATCCCTGCAATGCAAGGCGCTGCGTGACAGTGCTGCGGAAATCGGCAAGTACGATGCCGTTTTGCTCATGCTGAGCGTGGATTCGCTGAAAACGAATACCGCCTTCTCCAAACAGATGGGGGCCAAGGCCCCGGTTTTGTCAGATGCTGAACGGTTGGTGTCCGAGGTGTACGGCGTGCTGAACGCGCGCCGCTTGGCAAACCGCTGGACGTTCTTCATCGATCCGGCGGGGATCGTCGTCCGGATAGACCGAGCGGTCAATCCAAGCACTGCTGGAGCGGATCTGATCGCCCATCTTGAGGAGTTGAACGTGCCCCGCATTGAACCGCCCGACGAAGCGACTCTTTAATGCCCGCTTGGATTGGATGCGTCGCCATCATGACCTTCGCAGGACGGCTGGCGTTGGGATCGGAGGCGGATTCGAGGCAAGGAGTGAGTCAGGGGCGTGCGTCAGGGCATATGCGGGATCGGAAGCGCACCGGGACTTGACCCAAGCGACGTGCGCGGAGTTTCGCGCCAGCGAAACTCCATCCGCGACCGTCAGGTCGCGCATCGACAGCGCCCCCGCCTTTCGGTTAGCATTGGCTGGACAGGCGCAACGCATTGGAGGTTTTGACATGAGCGCAGCCGTGACGAACATAGCGGACATCCAAGACTTTCGCGCCGTCGCCTCCAGCGTGGAGCGCGGGATCCTGCGGCTCGATGCCGAGTCGGATGGCGTCAAGGTCAGCGGGGGCACCTGGCTGGGCCGGGCGGTGGCTTGGATCAAGGAAAGGATTTCCCCCGACCCCTTGGCGCGCACGTCCCAGGAAGCCGCGCATGGCCGGTTTCTGCAGGCCATAGCCAACTACGCCGGATATACTGACCGGGACGTGAGCCGCGCCGAGGCCTTGCTGACCACTGACCTGCTGCAGGGCAAGCCGCTGTCGACCCGCCGGGTTCGGGAAGTGCTTGGCGAGCTCGACGCGCAGTCCACCCAAGCCAAGCAGCAGAACCGCGTGTTGGCCGAAGGGCTGGTTTCGCGCATCGATCGGCGTTTGGACGAGTTGGGCATTGTCGCCGACTTGGACGACCGCAATCGGGCAAGGCTTGCGGACGGCATTCGCAGCGCCATCGACCAAGCGGGGCAGGGGGGCGGGCGCGCGCTGACCGCCGGCGAGGCCATGCGGATTGGCGATGAGGCGACCGATGCCTTCCTCAAGGCGCGCGCCGTGAACCTGGCTGACCCGGCAACGCGCAACACCTCTCTCAACAAGGACGGCGGCGAGCCTGCGGGGTCGGCCGGTGCGCCGGGCGTCGCTGCAGCTCCCTCCGCATCAACGCAGGCGCCCGGCACCGGCGTTGGCGTTTCATTCAACGACGACCCAACCTATGTTGACGTAAGCCCGGAAGGGAGGAAAAAAGCCTTGCTGGGCGAGCTGGCGGCGGCGCAGCTGCCCAAGGGCGCCGCCCGTTTGGTTGAAGCCCGCGTAAAGGCCGACTCGATCAGGGACATCGACGCATTGGCGCTGCATGCCAATCAAGCCGCCGCCAAGTGGGTGGACGAGAAGCTCGTCGATGGCTGGTACAAGGACGCCCTCCAAGCCCAAGCGGACGCTGCCAGGAAGGCGGGGATCGACATCAAGAAGGCGCTCCCGCAGAAGCCTTCGGAGGACTTGAAGGTACACATCTCCAAAGTCCTTCTGAACGCGCAGGAAATCAGGCCTTGGCCGGAGGTCGAGTCCCAGGCCAAGGGGATGGTTGACGTGCATGTCGCCCAAGCCGTGTGGGTGAAGTCGCGGGATGCGACCGGCGACTATTTGGACCCGGAAAGCGTTGCCGTCGAACCCCGCAGGGACGCCGCCGAACGCGGCTCGCCCAACCCCGCATCGGCCAACGTGGCCAAGGCCGCCCCGGAGCCGGACTTCCCCGCTGACCGCAAGCCGCCGGCAGAGGTCAAGCGATCCTTGGAGGGCGTCCAGCTGCCTGGTGACGTCAAGTCGAAGCTGCTTGCGGAAATTGACGGCGGGCAAATTCGCGGCCTCAGCGACTTGGCGCAGCGCTCCAACGCAAGGACCACGGATTGGGTGATGCAAAATCGCATCCAGAAGTGGTATTCGGAAGGGCTGGGCGCCCACCGCGCCGAGGTGGGGGGACGGCTGACGCGAACGCCCCCGGGCGACCTGCTGCTGGCGGTTTCCAACCATCTGTCGGGGGCCAGGCAGTTGCTCGACTATCCTGCCGTCAAGGTCGAGGCGCGCCGCATTGTCGGTTCCCACATCGCTGCCTTGCTGGCCAGTCGGGGGCGGGTTGATCCCCAGCCCGTTGCGGCGCAGCCAACCGCAGCCAAGCCGGCATCCAAGCAAACGGCCTCCGCCAAGCCGGCCGCCTCGGAGCCGCAGATCGTCAGCCGTCGGCAGATGCTGGACAAGGTCAAGGCCGCAGGATTGCCCAAAGCGGTCAGCACCGACATCGAAGCGCGCGTTCGCAGCGGGGAAATTCGCAATTTCAAGGAGTTGGCGCGGTGGGGCAATCGCAGGGCCGCGGAGTGGGCGCTGGAAAACCGCTTTGAGCGATGGTTTGCCGAAGGACGCAAAGAAGCGGTTAAGGCACTTGACGATCCCGCAAAAGTTGCTAGGCTTCCGAAATCATCGTCGGCGGCCACTAAGCATCGCTTCTCCGAACGCGTGGCCGCGGCGCCGGAGTTGATGGCCTATGAGGACGTCAAGAGCCGGGGGCGGGGCGTGGTCGCCCAGAACTTGGGGCTAGGCGCCACTCGAGCCTAGGCGCACTGCGTTTGGCGGCGGGGAAATAACGAGGCATCAGACGAACAGGAGACGGCAATGGCAGAAGTTGCATATGATCCCACCCCCAGGGTGCAGTTTCCGGAGATCAGCCTGCCCGCCGGAGGTCCGGCTGCGGATTCAGGTTCGGCCAGCGCCGAGTGGCGCGGCCTGAGCGTGCAGAGGGGTGAGGACCCCTCGGCCAGTTCGCCGGCTTCAGTGGCTGATCGCCACGAACGCGATGGCGTCAACGGACAGGCTGAGCGGCGCAGCATCCGATCAAGGGTGGCCAGCAGCATCGGCTCGGTTGCCAAGCTGGCGTTCAATGCGGTGACCGCCAAGTTTCGGGACCCTGCCCCTGAGGCTGTCCGCGCCAGCCCTTCCAGTGAACTGTTTGCGGCGCGATCGGGGCAGGCGTCCGCGCGTTTTGCCGAGCGATTGGCCCGGGCCGAAGCCTTGCCGGATGACGCTGGCTTGCAGAAATCCCTGAGTTCCTCGCCGGCGCGCCTCGCCAACTATCTCGCCAACAACGCTGGCGCCATACCTGCCGGCACTGCTGCGGAGCTTGGCGTGGCCGTTGAGTTCGCAAAGAGTCTCGACGGCGATCTGGGCCAGCTGGCCGAGTTGGTGGACAAGTCCTTGAGCCAACCGCTGAGTGATGGCGAACGGCAGGAGTTGGAGACGCTGGTGGCCTCCAGCAAGCACAACATCAAAGTGGCGACGGCTTGGGTCGAGGGTCAGCTGCAGCAAGGCCAGCAGGCGGGCAGCGCCGCCGATAACGTGCTCAAGGCGCTGTCCCAGAACCTTCAGGAGTCCATTCTGGACTTGGCCGACATCGCCGCCTTGAGCGATGTCGAGGAAGCTGGGGACGGGCCGGTCAGCCGCTCGGATCGGGCCGACGCCCATCTGCAGCACGCCGAAGCGGCGCTGTCCGTGGCGCGGAATCTGTCGCTGCCGGGTCTTGATGAAGCGGCCAAGCAGCAGCTTGTGGGGGAGCTGCAGGCCCATCGCGATGAGCTGGCGCAGATTCGGGACGTGACCAACGGCAAAATCGATGCGCCCGGCGACGAGCTTAAGCTGGCCGCCAAGTCGCTTTGGGATGAGCCGCTGACGCTGGTCAAGTTCCAAGGGGGCTCGGACAAGGACGTAGCGGCGCTGCGCCAGCAATGGAGCGGCGGCTCCGGGTCAGCCGATGACGGCGGCCTCCCGACCACGCACGCGAAGGTGGGCCAGGCCCGCATGCTGCGGGAGTTCATTCAGGATCGTCTGGTTCAAGCGGGCGTCGCCAAGGATCAGCTGCCGAACATCAGGGCCCTGCAGGGCCAAGCCCATATCCAAGTTCTCAATGGCCAAGCCTGGGAGCCGATCCATACCCGGGTGGAAGCCGACCTGACCAACGGCAGGGGCGAGCGGACGGTGGCGCACAGCCACATCGTTCCGGCCAAGGCGATCGCCGCCCATTTCGCGGAGGACTATGTCGGCAACGGCATCAACTGCGCTGATCGCACCCAGTACAAGCACGTGCCCAACCTCGCCCAGACGTCGTTGACCAACGACAAGGGCGAAACGCTGTTTTCGGGCTTGCGGCACGGCATTCTCGATGCGTACGCCATGACCGGCAAGCATCTGCGCAGCCTGCCCGAAGCCGAGCTCAAGCAGGTGGTCCGGGATACGCTGGGGGAGGCCGGGGTTGAGAACATCGTCAAGTCGGTGCGCGGCGGCAGCAAGCAAGCCGATGCGGCGGCCCTGCAAATCCGCACGGCGGTCAGCCAGAACATGGCCAAGGAAATGGCGGTGGCCGCCTTGGTTTCCAATCCCGCCAAGTTTGAGGAGGCGCTGAACGGCAAGACCGTCTCCCTTGAGCTCACGTCGGTTTCGCTGGTGACGCCGGACCACCTTCGACACACGAAGAACAGCCAAAAGAGCGAACTGACCATGCTGGCCCTGCAGCAGCAGGGGCTGGCCAAGCTGCAGGGGGCGGGAACCGTGGCGTTGCAGGTGCGCGATGCCCAGGGCCAACCGCGCACAGTGACCGCCAAGGTGGACGTCCGCCAGTTCAATTTCGGCGTTAATCAGGGCGCCATCGGCAGGAGTGGCCCGTTGCGCAACGCCTTGAATCCCGTGATGAGCAAGCTGATGGGCTGGAATTTCGCCATGAAGGTCAACGACCCCGGGCTGACCAAGCTGGTCGGCCCGGCCGGCGCCAAGGGACTGGGGGGCGATGTGGCGGCTCGCCTTCAGGAGATCCAGGGCAGCGCCTCGCGCACTGAGGCCACTTTGCTCAGCGCGAAGGCGATGCTGGAGCGGGGCGGGGACAACGCCGAGCTTTCGGCCCGCATCTCCGGGATGGAGCGGGAACTGACCAGCCTGCGCCAGCAGGCCCGCACCCTGTCGGATGCGGGAGAGCAGATCAAGTCGCTTTGGTCAAGCCAAGGCTACGGGGACGGAGACAGCGACCCCTACAAGATGGTGTCCCGTCTGGCTTTGATCTCCCACACGATGGGCGAGGATACGCTGTTCAACTGCAAGAGCGGCAAGGACCGCACCGGTCAACTCGATGCTGAAGTGAAGTACCTCGCCGCTTATGCGGACAGGAACAACGGCGCGCTGCCGCCGGTCGGCGGCAACATGAAGGCCTCGCGGGCGGCGCGCAGCGCGTTCACGCTGCACACCGGCAACTTGGAGGTGCAGCGGATGAACACCGGCCTGCCGGGCTACAAGCTGAACCCCAAGACGGTATCGGGCTTGAATGATCTGGTCGAAGACCACATGAAGCCCGTTTACAGGGGCGGTTCGAAGTTTGTGTCCTCCTAGCGCATCGTCAAGCCCTGTCGGCCACATCAAGGAAGAAGGTTGATGGCAACATCGGAACATGCCGTGCAGCTCGCCGAAGCCCTGCTCCAATATTGCGAAATCGACCCCGGCGGGTTTCGGGAAGCCAACAAGGCGCTCATCACGTTCGACTACGAGACGGTGATCATTGTTGCCGTGGATGGGCAGTTGATTCATCTGGCCGCGATTCTGGGTCCGGCCCCCGACTCCCCTGAGATGCACAAGGCGCTGCTCAACAGGAACTTCGACGCCTTAGCTGAAAGCGCTTATCGCTACGCCATCGACCCGGAGAGCGGCGAACTGGCGATGACGCTTTGCGTGCCCAGCGAAGGCTTGGAATCCGATGGCCTCATCCGAATTTTCGTGGCGATGGTGGACTACGCCTCGCTTTGGGGCCGCGCGCTGCACGCCGGAGGCGATCAGATTCCCGAATTGCCGGATGCCGAGGCCGCGGAGCAGGCGCCGAACTCGCCGCCGAACATGGGCGCTCAAATCGGAACTTCATCCTTCACGCCGCTGCGGGCATGAAACGCCGTGCGGGCTGTGGATGAGGGGGGCGTCAAGAGCGGTGGGGACGAAACGGTGGAGATGAGAAGCGGCGGGGATGAATGGGAGAGCGGTGAGAATGGGAAGACGGGAACGGGAAGATGAAGCAAGGCCAAGAGGATCAACATCAATGAGGAAAAGCCGTGAAGTGGGGCCGCCGGAAAACCTGAAGCGTTTCGGGGCAAGGCGGGCAACACTCGGCCACGGCCCGTTCGTGTGGTTCTCGAGCGGCTGCGCAAGCAACTTTGCAAGCAATGGAGGGAGCGACGATGGCGATTAGCGGATTGGAATCCGGTGCTGGCTTGGCAGCGGCCAACACCGAAACACTGGTCTCCAACCTCACCAGCGTTCAGCAAGGCAAGGCGCTTGGGCTCGACGAGAGGGGCGACCTCATCGGCGCCGGGGTCAAGGAGGGCTTTCGTGGGAAAGTGGTCGATTTGCTGGTCCGTAGTGGCATCGCCAAGGAGGGCAACCTCGGCGGAAGGCTGGCCGCCGGCCTGGTCGGCAAGGACAACTTCGATTTGATCCTCGACGCGCACAGGAACCCGAAGCAGTACGCAAAGAGCACCGTGAGCAATGCGCTGAAAGTATTCGAGAAAATTCAAAATGATGCGTTCGGCACTGACTTCGTCAACCGGGAGGCCATTGGCTCGGCGATAGGTGGAAAGTTGAGCACGAACACCCCGCTGCGCAAGCTGACCCACTTCGGCACTGCGAATGGGGGAGGGATTCGGGAAGTTGCCGCGACCATCACCAAGACGCTTGAGAATCAGCGGGCGCATCGTCAGGAGGTCATCGACAAAACGGCCAACGGAGAGCCAACCGACAAGATTCGCAAGGCCTACCCGGATGAGCTGCGCCAAGCCTACCGCGGGATTTCAAAGGAGGGCGTCGCCACCGGCGAGGCGCAGTTGCGGCCGGACGACCGGGATGACATTACATTTCTGTTTACCGCCGGCAGAGAGTCGAAGGCGGGCGAACGCGCACTCGGCATCGTGGACGAGTTCAATCGCGCCGCTGCATTGATTCACGCGGAGACTCCCGATGGCCAGAATGCGTCAGAGCGCGTTGAGGCGTTCAGGGCGCAGTATTTGGATGCGCTGCGCAGCGAGTTCGAGTACCGGGATGCCGATGATGGCCAACGGCTGCGGGACGACGGGCTGGCATCCGCGCCGATCAACGACAAGAAGGTGAAGGATGGGACGACATCCTCGGTGAGGTTCGCCGGCCATGAATTGGGCGCGGCCAATGGCCGGCCTGCGGAGGAGGTGCGCACCTACTCGCCTCGGGATGGGACTGACGCCGCATCCTCCGAGCGCGCCGCCTTTCCGGGTGTGGAGAGGGAGCATATCGGCGCAATTGCACTGCGCGCCCAGGACACGTTGGACACCATCCGGGACCTCCACCAGGATGCCTTGGAAGCCGACAACTTTGCACAGCTTGACGACTTCGCCAAGGACTTGAGAAGAATCTCGACCTCTTCGGCTACGGAACCCGGCCAGAAGGCGGAGGCGGCGTCGCTCGCCCTGACGCTGCTTCAGGAAATGTCGCACCCCCGCCCGCGGGACCCGGAGGACTTGGCCACTCGGGCGGCCATCTGCGACTCCTACAAGGGGATGACCGAGTGTCTCCAGGCATTGCAGTCGCAGGCTCGCCGAGACCCGGAAATAGCCAAGGAGGTCCGCGCCCTGGAGGCGGACATCCGCGCCACGGCGGAAGCTGACGTGGCGCGCGCCAGCGACATGGCGGCGAATCCGCAGAACCATCGGGCGTTCTTCGAGGCTTACGACGATGCGCTGACCATGGAGGTCTTTGATGCGAAGGTTGAAAACGACAGCACCCTCAAGACGAGGGTAGTGAAGGAAAACATCAAGGGGCCTGAACTGGATTTCGTGGCGGAGGCGTTGACGGAGCTGAAGGCTGTGCAGTCCAACGCCGGCATGGTTTTGCACCAGCTCAATCGAATCGTCGCCGGTTCCTGAGGGTTCAGCGAGGATTGGCGGGGAGCGACGAGTAAGGCAATGGCTGAAGCGCGGTTTCCGCGGTCAGGGATGGCGCAGGAAGTCCTCAGGCCAACGGACGCCATTGACGCTTTTTTGCGAATCCCGGGCGCATTGGGCAGGACTAGGACTAGCGTTCGGCTTCGCAGCGGCGCACGGGCAACGGCAACCACGGTTGGAGACTAAGGCCACTAAGGTTGACTACGGTTAAGGAGGACTTATGAGCGAGGTGGCGCTAACTGGATTCGTCGATGCGACGCGGGAAGTTCGCGGCGATTCGCACGTCGCGTTGAGCCAGGACAAGACCGGCGTAACCGCCAAAGGGGGCCGTGTGGTGCGCTGGGCGGGCCACTTCCGCTCGGACGCCAACCGCCTTGCCACCGCTGCCTTCGCCGACTCGCTGCGGTCGCGGTACGGCGGCGAGTTGGCTGGCTTGGCGCTCAAGTCGGCAGGGCTCGACCGCACCTCGGGCAGCGGCAAGCCGCTGAAGGCGCGGCAGGTGCAGGACGCCGTCCAGCACGCCGAACGCCTGCGGGGCGTTTTTCACCAGCGCAACGCGGAAGTGGCCGGGGCGCTCAGCCTGCGGCAGCATGGCGAGCTTTTGCCCCCCCACCTGCTGGCCGGCAAAGTCTCCGCAATCGCTCGCCAAACCTTGCCTCCCGGCGCCGCCGCCGCCGCCGCCAATCAGCTGGACCTTGGGGCGCTTTCCAAATTGGTGCAGGCGTCCATCATCAACGCCGGCCGGAACGGCGCGCACTTGGTGACCACCGAGGAGGCGGGAGGGATTCAGGAAGGCCTGATCAAGGCGGAGCTTCAGTGGGCGCACTCACGCCAAATGTCGCTGGATGACATCCGGGAAGGCCGACCGACCGCGGCCATGCGCGGTGAAAGTGAACTATTGCATTTCATGGAGCAAAAAAGGATCTATCCCGACGAGTTGCGCGCCGCAGCGCGGGCCATATCGGATGAGCGGTTGGCCACAGGCCAGCGCGAGCTCGAACGGGAGGATATGGATGCCGTGCTGCTGCCTCAGGTCAGCGGTGCCGGCCACAGAGCCTCGCCATCCGCGACTACCAGGGCTGCGTCCATTCTCATGGAGTTCAATCGAGCCTGCCAACTCATCCATGCCCAATCCCCCGAGGGCCTTGATGCGGCCATAGGCCGCGTCAAGGAGTTTCGCAAACAGTACCTTGAGGTGTTGGAGCGGGAGTTCAACCGCATGGACGTCGAGGACGGCGCGCGAACCCGGCGCGACGGAACCGTTTCCCGACCGGTGCATGACGCAGGCGTGCAGCAGTCCGAATTGGACGGGCAAGCCAGGACGCCCTTTGCCGCGGAACAGCCCATCCCCAATGTGTTCGGAAAGAACGTCGCCGTCGAGCCTACCGGGGATGAGGTTCAGGATGCGCTTAATCAATTCGACGCTCTCTTTGACAACAACAAAATTGACCAGCGCATGGCCAAGCGAATGGAGAGGCCGCCGAAGTCCGTGTCCTTCGGCGGCGAGAGCCAGCAGGATTTTCCGATGCGGCGTTCCATGGCCGAGTTCGCCAACGTTGAAATGCCCCAGCCGGAGTTCCCGGGCGACGCCCCGTTTCGAACTCGCGGCAACGCCCAATCGCAAAACATGAAAAACTTGGGCCACATTGAGGCGGTGATTGATCCCAAAGGGGTGTATGCCTCGGAGGCGATGGGCAGGCCATTAACGCCGAAGCAGCGCCGGGAGTTGGCTGATTCGGGTAAAAGCGACGTCATCAACTTCCACCAGCTGGTTGACTTCGCGAAGGAGTTGCGCGATGTGTTCAGCAGCAAGGATGCTGAATTGGCGGACCGCGCCAAGGCGGCTCAGTTGGCTGGGCACCCGGACTTCGCTCAGCACTTGGACACCATCAAGCTCGTTCTGCCGATCCTCGATAGCCTGAAGGGGGCGCCGGATCACGCAAGTTCCGAGAAGGCCTACCAGCGTGTTGCCCCAGTGATGCGGAACGTGGCGCAGGCGGAGCTGTCCCGAGCCCAGGATCGACTGGATAACCCTGACTCCCCGGAAAACGCCAAGTGGTACGAGGAGTTTGAGGACACCTACACGATGGAGGTGGCGGACCCCGAAAGGCCGGAGGAGACCAAGTCCGTCGCGACAGCCCGGGACATCAATAACAACAAGGACATCGATGGGCTAACTGTGGCCAAGGAGGAAGCGATGTCCGTGGTCAAGGATGCGCGGAAGGCCATTGAGCTAATGGACGTCCTTGACGCTTATTTTGCGGATTCCGACCGCATTGAGGAATCCGATGACTAGCGCACGGGCAACGCAGACCACGGTTGGAAACTACGGTTGAGGAGGCCTTATGAGTGAGGTGGCGCTAACTGGATTCGTCGATGCGACGCGGGACGTTCGCGGCGATTCGCACGTCGCGTTGAGCCAGGACAGGGCTGGCGTAACCGCCAAAGGGGGCCGCGCGGTGCGCTGGGCGGGCCACTTCCGCTCGGATGCCAACCGACTTGCCACCGCCGCCTTCGCCGACTCGCTGCGGTCGCGGTACGGCGACGAGTTGGCCGGCTTGGCGCTCAAGACGGCAGGTCTCGACCGCACCCTGAAAAGCGGCAAGCCGCTGAAGGCGCGGCAGGTGCGGGCCGCGGTCCAGCAAGCCGACTACTTGCAGGGCACTTTTCGCCAGCGCAACGCGGCAGTGGCCGGGGCGCTCAGCCAAGGACAGTTCGGCAAAGCCTTCACGCCCTTGCATCTGGCCGGCAAAGCCTCCGAAATCGCTCGCCAGATCCTGCCCCACGGCGCCTTCGTCGCGCATCACTTGGACCCTGAGGCGCTTTCCCAATTGGTGCGGTCGGCCATCATTGAGGCTGGCAGGGACGGCGCGCACTTGGTGACCACCGAGGAGGCGGGAAGTATTCAGGAGCGCGTCATCAGGAATGAGATTCAGTCGGCGCACTCGGCCTTGGCGCGGTCCGCCGAGAGGCAACTGAACGTGGATGACATGGACCAGCCCGAGTCCTTGGTGCGCCAGCTGGCCGTCAACGCCGTTTCGGCCCTTCACGGGGCCCAGGACCTGAGCATCGACCGCCTGTCCCCGGATGCGCGCGAGGCGTTGGGCGAGCGCTTGCAGCACGAAGTGATCAATCCCGCGAAACGTCCCGGCAGCGAGGCGGTGGCTGCGCTCCGGGACGACGACGCGCTTGAGCGCGCCGCCGACCGGGTGGTGAGGGAGTTCGTCAGCGAACGGGTCTCGGCCCGAGATGCGGTCAAATCCCTGCCGATTCCCGAACCGGCCCGTTCGGCGATGGCGGACGCGGCGCTTCATTCGGCCATTGATCCGCGCTTGGCGTTCGCCTTCGGCAAGGCGTACCCGGAACTCCAGCAGCCGCTGCGCGCGCTTGCCTCGCCGCAAAACGCGGGCGATGCCCAGCAGGCCATCGAGAAAATCCAAAGCGCGGTGGGCCGCGCGATTCCGCTCGCCGACTTCAGCATGGACTCCAGCAACCGAATGGCCGCGCACGGCGCCTTCTGGCAGATGATGCTGGCGCCAGGCGGCCACGCCCAGGATCAGGCCATCGCCGCGCGCTTGGCTGGGGGCCAGGACTTGAACGAGTTCCATGCCGGCATGAGCTACTATCGGCATGAGCTGGCTGCCGAGGTGGCGGCTCTTGAAGGGTTCGGTCAGCCTGATGGCGGGGTCGTTCATTCGCCGGAATCGTTCGCTCGGGCCCAGCAGTACGACACGTTGATGGAGTCCTTGGGCTTGGTGTTGGAAGGCAAGGTCGGCGCCGCGCCGACGTCCCTGCGCGGCGCGGCCAAAGCCGACGTCTCCGATGCGGCTCTCGCCATGATGCGCAACCTCGGCGTGCCCATGCCGGCGCCGGTGCGCTTGGACCACGCGCAGAACGATGCGCCCATCAGCGACCCCACCAGGCGGGCGATCGAGTCGCAGATTGAAAAGCACCTCAGGGACACCGATGCGGGGCCGTTCAAGAACGGCGTCAACGAGGACGCCACTAGGGACTTTGACCGCGCCACCTACGTGATTGGCGGCGCGACGATGCCGAAGGATCAGGAGACGGTTGCGGACGGCTTGCGCAATCTGTGCGTCGGCGAGGATGGCGAGTTGAACGCGGTGATGCTGCGTCGAGTGTCCTCCTTCGCCAATCAGGGAGGCCTCGGCTGCGCGTATTCGAGGCTCATAGGTGGCGCCAATAGGCCGGAATTGGCGTCGATCAGCGGCCTCCCGTTCGCCAGCAACCAAGCCAGCATAAGCTACGCCCTGACGGCGGACCCGGCCAGCGGAGACGTCCTGCTGCGCATGAGCAACCGATCCCCCAGCGAACTCATGGCGGTTCAGGACAGCCAAGGCGAGGAGATCATGGTGGATTTGGATGCGGGCCGAAGCTTCTACAGGATTGACGTCGGGTTGCGGTTCGACGCGCAAACCTGCGAACCCACGCTTGAGCGGCTGCGGCTCGACTATGCGCTGCACGCGGCCGATGCCTAGGCCGATTGACGCGCCGGACAGGCGGCGACGCATTGAACGTGGCGATGATCGGTTTCGCAAGCCGACCCGTGCTCCCGGTTCGCGGGCTCGCGGGTGCGCCATTGTGCGGGTTCATAAACCTATCGGAACCCGGCCGACGCAACGGGCGCGGAGTTTCGCGAAAGCGAAACCACAACCGTCTCTTGCCCTCTTGGGCGAGAGACGCCATTTGCGATTGGCGGTTCGATGGTGTAGCGTTGGCGCATCCAATGCGAAGCGTTGAACATGAGCGTTAAACCTGAGAATTCGACATGAGAATTGAACATGAATGAGGAAACCACCCGGGAAGAGCGCATCGACAAGATGATCGCCGAAGCGGAGGCCTCGATCGAGGAGGCCCGCCGAGAGCAGGCCAAGCTCGAAGCGGCGATCGAGGGGGTCGGCCTCGGTCGTGCGGATGATGTGCTGGCGCTGGTGCGCAACGGCGCCTGCTCGCCGGACCTGCAAAAGCTGATCGATGAGGACATTGCGCAATTGCATCGCGAACTGGCGCAGGAGGAGTCGGCGTTGGTGGTGAAAACCGCCAAGGAGCAGGCGCCGAAGCCCCGGCGCAGGCCGCCGCGGCGCATGACGCGAATATGACCCGCTCATGGCCCAATCGTTGGCCTGCTTGCGTTGGGCCTGCTTGAATGGCAACGGCGTCCGCCAAGCCGCTTCAACTGTGTGCAAGCGGCTTCGAGTGAACGGAGCGTTGCGAGACGGAATCACGGAACGGACAAGAGGCAATCATGGCTATATTTGCAGGCTTAACAGATAGCCAGAGGCAAGAATTAGATAAAAGGATATACGGAGAGACATCCCAACTTTACCAGGAAAGGTGGGGCCAAGGCGAGACGTGGGGCCAAGCTACAGCAAATAAGGCAGGCAAGCCCCAAGCTCCAGCAGTTGAGGGAGGGCAGCCCTCCGACGCGCTGCCCAAAATAGAAGCTAGCGTCCGCAATGGGCAGTCTCCGGACCAATGGACGCCTGCGGAGACGACTTATGTCAAAGACGTGGTGGTCCAGGAGACCGGCGTCAAGTACGACAACACGACTGGCACGTTCACCATGAAGGTGAACGGCAAGGAGGAGGAGGTCTCGGCCCTTGAGGCCGTTGCCATGACCTTGGTCTCGCGCTTCAAGGAATTGAATCAGGTGCTTGGCGACAAGGTGGTGAAAATGCAGCAGGAGCTCGCGCGCCTCAACGAGTCGAGCGAATGGGCCACCAAGCTGGGCGACGCCAAGAACCTGGACTCCCTGCCGGAGCCCAGCGAGGAGCTGAAGACTTGGATGAAGGACAACAACATCAACCCCGCGCAGTTCAGGAAAACGGACGAATCGGGCAATTTGACCCAAGAGGCGAAGGACGCCATGGACAACGCCAAGAAGCTGTTCGAAAACCGGACCGACCAGTTGACCAGCACCAACGACCTCACTGCGCTTTCGCTGAAGAACACCTCGCAGAAGTCCGAGCAGGCCTACTCCACGGCGAATGCCATTCAAAGCATTCTCCGGCAGCTCATGCAGGGCATGGCGCAGAGGCTGGGATGACGCAAAGGCTGCGATCAAGGGGCTTGTGAACTGTGCGGGAAACCACGTAAAGCGACGAATTGGAGGTGGCTTTGGAAAAGATGGATCAGGGCAAGGCTGTGCTTGATGGGCTTAGGGGAGTTAACGGAGGCGCAGCTCCAATCCCCGGAGGGCTGGTGCCATGACTTGGGCTCCTGCGGCTGTCGGCAACTTTGGAAACGCAGTTCAACCGGATCAACCCGGCTCAGTTCAATCCCCTTCAGCGCCGCCCCCCGATAAGCCTGTAAGTCAGTTCACGGATGCGGAGGTGGCCTATGTCGCCCACAAAACGGTCCAAGAGACCGGCGTCAAGTACGACAACGTGTCCGGCACGTTCACCATGAAGGTGAACGGCAAGGAGGAGGAGGTCTCGGCCCTTGAGGCCGTTGCCATGACCTTGGTCTCGCGCTTCAAGGAATTGAATCAAGTGCTTGGCGACAAGGTGGTGAAAATGCAGCAGGAGCTCGCGCGCCTCAACGAGTCGAGCGAATGGGCCACCAAGCTGGGCGACGCCAAGAACCTGGACTCCCTGCCGGAGCCCAGCGAGGAGCTGAAGACTTGGATGAAGGACAACAACATCAACCCCGCGCAGTTCAGGAAAACGGACGAATCGGGCAATTTGACCCAAGAGGCGAAGGACGCCATGGACAACGCCAAGAAGCTGTTCGAAAACCGGACCGACCAGTTGACCAGCACCAACGACCTTACCGCGCTGTCGCTGAAGAACACCTCGCAGAAGTCCGAACAGGCCTACTCCACGGCGAATGCCATTCAAAGCATTCTCCGGGAGCTCATGCAGGGCATGGCGCAGAGGCTGGGATGACGCAAGGGCTGCGATCAAGGGACTTGTGAACTGCGGGAAACCATGGAAGCGGTGAATTGGAGATGGCTTTGGCATCATCAGAAGCGGATTTCGAGGCAGCAAGGACAACGAACCCCGGGGCGCGGTCCGAGGCTGTGGGGCGGCCTGAAGGAGCAAACGCTAACTCTGAGGCAAGTGAAGAAGGCAAGGTCGCCAGCTTGGCCGAGGCCTTAGGCATCGGCCGGGAAGGGCTTGAGGGCCTGTACGGCGCCGCCCGAAACGACTACGTGGGCGGGCGCTATGAGCGGGCCGTGGTGGGCTTTGAACTGCTTTGCCTTTACGACCACTCCAACTTTGACTATTGGCTGGCGCTCGGCCGATGCCGGCAGATGATGCGGGACCACTTCGCCGCCGGCTCCGCATTGAAGGTGGCCGTGGAGTGCGCGGCGTCCCCGTCCCCGGACTTGCTGATGGACGTGGCGGAGTGCATGATTGCGGCTGAGGAGCCTGAGGCGGCGGAAGCGGCGCTGCGCGACATCTCGAACCGCAAGGCCAAGGCGCCGCCGGGGCGGCTTAAGCTGCTGAGAATGGCTTTGGACGACTTGCTGGCAAGCAGGCCAAGCAGGCAAGGAGGCGATGATGGATGATGGCGTCGCGGGCGTGGCCCACAGGCCCATTCCGACAGGGTCGGAGCGGGATCCCGGAGTTGCTGATGCGCAGGGCGTCTCCCAAGCCTCCCAAGCGCGCGCCGCCCCGAAGGCTGGAGGCGGCAACGGGCTGCGCGTGGATGCCGCTGATTCCGGGTTCTTGAACCTCGCGGTTCAAGGCGACGACGGTGCCACCCCCCCGCCGGCGCTGACCTTGCCGAAGAAGATGAACCCGGAGCAGTTGGTCCTGTTGCTGTATGCGATCCAGTCGAAGATCGGCCTTGAGACCGTCAAGGATTCGGAGGCTCGCGTTGAGTCGCAAAAGCTGGAGCGCGAGCAAAAGTTCGAAGAGACCATGGACAAGATCGAGGAGATGGAGAAGGCGCGGGAAAAAGCCAAGAACAGCAGCAAGATCGGCAAGATATTCGGCTGGATCGGCGTCGGGCTGTCGTGGCTGGCCGTCGGCATTGTCACTGTGGTCTCAGGCGGGGCGGCGGCGGCGCCGCTGGCCGTGGCCGCAACGGCGATGACCGCCATGATGGTCGCCCAGGAGACTGGCCTTACGGAAAAGGCGATAGAGGCGATGAACCTCAGCGGCGAGGGCGCCATGGCCTTCCAGATCTCCATGGCGGTCGCGCTGCTGATCGTGAACATCATCGCGATGCTCATGAGCTTCGGCGCAGCCTCGGGCGGGGCGGCGGCGGCCGGCGCCAACGTGGCCAGCGCCGCGGCGCAGACCTCCTCGACCGCTGCCAGCGGGGGCGCCGCCGCGACGGCAACCGCCACCTCCGCGGCCAGCACTGCCGCCGCCACGGCCAGCTCCACGGCGGCCACTACAGCGGCCACCACGGCATCGACCGCCGCCAGCACGGCTTCGACGACCGCCTCCTCAGCAGGCACTGTTGCCGGTCAAGCGGCGTCCACCTCCGCCAAGGTGGTTCAAACCGCCAACAAGCTTAGGATGCTGGCGCAGATCGCCCAAGCCGCAGGGCAGGCCGGCGGCGCGGCCACCCAAGCCGCCACCGGGGCGTACAACTACAAAGCGTCAATGGCCCAAGCCGACTCTGACGAGGCCCGGGCCGACTTGGCGCTCATACAGGAAATCACCATGGAGGAGCTGCAAAGAATCCGCAAGATGCTTCAGCAGCTGCAGGAGTCCAGGGCGGCCGTCAACGACATCATCACCAACTCCAACCAAACCGCCTCGAAAATTGCCACACCAACAGCCTGAACCGAACAGCTTATCCGTTTGAGGCTCATCCGTTTGGGAAAAGGAACAAGCAGGAGACACCGATGACCGCAACAACTTCCGTATCCACCGGATCAAATCAAATTTTCCTGAATCAGGAAATCAAGGTCACCGAGGCGGACAGGGCCAACGGCACCATTACCGTCGGTGGGGTGGCCATGAACCCCTCGGAAGCCTTGGCGTTCGCCAACATCGCCCGAGCGGGCGTGGTCAATGAAGTGGGCTTCGACAGGCTCAATGAAGCGCAGGAATTTGTGGACAAGATGCGCCGGGCCCGTGAGGTGCTATCGACGGTGACCCAACAGAAGGACCTTCTTGACAATGGCGACATCAACTATGGCCACAACGACAAGATCATTTTTACGGTGGACGAGGCCAATTTCCTGACGGATGTGGTCGGCCGGCCCACGCCCATCGAGAAAACCACCATGAAGATTGACAGCAACCAAGTGGACAACCTGCCGCCAGGCCTCGTTCAGGCGGCTGGGTTGAAGGTCGACGAGGATGGCCACTTTGTCGTGCCGGATCCATGGTACGCTCCTCATAATCCCGGCGGCGAGATAAAAAACACAAGGAACTTTAGTGCCGAACACAAGGAAGGTTGGGACGACTGGCCGGAATGGAACAACTCCCATCCGGCGGCCAAGCCTTACGAGATCGGGCCCGGCGAGAAATTCTCGTCAGTCGCAGAGTGGGATAAGCATATATCCAATAATATAGACGAGCATGGCCGATTTGATGGGCATATGGCACATGCTCGCGTAGGTCGGGGAGTGACCGAAACAGGCGTTGACGTCTTCCGCAACGGCCTCAATGAACTTTGGATGAGCTTTGAGGGCGCTTCGGTCCACAAGGACAAGTCGGAGCGCCTTGAGGAGGAGTTGAAGCACTTTATTGAGCAGTTGGGCAACGACAACAGCCTGCACATGTCCAAGACCAAGAACCTGCTCGGCCAAGGCAACAACGCCACCGAGGCGGCCAACAGCATGATCAACTCCAACAAGGACAAGGTCGACAAGATGATCAACAACTTCCGTTAGGCGGCGACCGACAGGCTACCCCCGCCGCACCGATTGTCCGCATGACGTCAATGTCCGCCGTTCCCAAGGCTAAGGATCAAAAAGTCAAAGATTCAGAGGTCAAAGCCGATGCCGGATCCGCTTGAATCCATCGATCCATTTGAGGCCATTACCGATGAGCAACTCCAGACCGTGGAGGAGTTGGCGAGCAAGTGCCTCTTGGATGGCGCTTCCTTGGGCTCGGTGCGTGGATACAGCAGCGACGAGCTGGAGGCGGTCTATGGCTTGGCCCACAACGCCTACCGACAGCGCAAGTACGGGCAGGCCGAGAAGCTGTTCCAGTTTTTGGTGGAGAACGACCACGCGGAGCACCGCTTCTGGATGGGCTTGGCGGCCGCCCAACAAATGTCCGAACAACACCGCAAGGCCTTGGTGGCGTTCGGAATGACCGCTTTTTTGGACGCCACCAATCCTTGGCCGTCCATTCACGCCTGCGAATGCTACTTGGCCTTGGGTGAACGCGAGAACGCCCGTCTGGCGCTTGATGCGGCGGAAGGGGTTTGCGAGGCCACGGATTCCAAGCAGAGCAATGCCGATGCCCTTGCGCGCATCGGCAAGCTGGAGAGGCGCTTCGCCGCGTCCGAGTCCAGCCCCTTGGCTCGCCCTTTGGAGGACGCTTCAAGGAAGGTTGAATCCCCCACGCGTTTCGGTGCCGAATCGCGCCCCGGCGCCCGCAGAACGCGCCGACGAGTTTAGAATGGCATCGGCATCATAGTGGAACAGCACAAAGACAAAGGAGCCCATCATCGTGTCTGATTCGGTATTGCACAGCTTGATTAGGGAGTTTGGCGCCGCCGTCGGCCTTGAGGACATGGCCTTTGACGACCAGCAGCGCTGCAACATCATGTTCGACGACGTGCCGGTCAGCTTGGAGCTGAGCGGCGGCGAGGACAGCCTTTACATCTACAGCGTGCTCGGTCCTGAGCCTGCGGAGGGCGCCAAGGCGCTCTATGAGGAGCTGCTGAAGGCCAACTACGCCTTCGCGCAGACCGGCGGCGCCACCTTGGCCTTGGACCCGGCCGGGGGCGGCATCGTGCTGATGCGCGAGGAGCCGGTGGATGCCTTGCGCCTGCCGCAGCTTGAGGCGCTCATTGAGAACTTCGTGAACGTGGCGGAAGGCTTCATGGCGAGCTTGGCTGAGGGCGCCCTCGCCAACGCCGCCCAAGCCATCGATTCGAGGCCGGGCGAACCCGTCGGCGATGGCGGTGACGCGGCCCCGGCGGCGCGCCCGGCGACCATGAGAGAAGCTTCCACAGCCGCCACCATGCGAGTCTAGGCAGCCATCAAGCCTCCTTTGATTCAAGGGAAAAGGTTCAAAGGAAAAGGCTCAAAGCAAAAGACTCAAAGCAAAAGACTCAAAGCACGAATCAAAGGAAAAGCATCATGGCTGAAACCCAAGCGAACCAAGACGACTCGGAATCCTTCACGACGGAAATTGAGACGGGCCTTAAGGACGATCCCCAAGGCGCTCTTCGGGATTCCGTCCGGTCGTCGATCACCGAACACAGGATGCAGGTTGAGGCAACGCTGCGCCGAGGGGCGCCGCCGGACGAATACAACCGCTTGAACGCCATCAAGCAGGGGTTGGATGCTGCGGACACGATTCTGGATCGTTTCTGGAACTACTACAACAACAAGTGATCCGCAGATGAGCGCCCGGTTGCGCGCGCTCGCCGCGTCGTTGCTCCTTGCTGTGTTAGCCGCCGCCTCGGCGGCGCAGGAGCAAACCGACCCGATGCCCCCTGAGCCGCCGCTTGCGCCCAGCAACGCGGCGGAGCAGCCTGAGTGGATTTCCGAGCAATACGGCTACATCGCCAACAACGAATCCCTGCGTTCGCTGCTGTTCGGCTTCGGCGTTGCCGTTGACGTGCCCGTCGTCGTCAGCGACGAGATCAACCTAGTGGTGGACGGCTCGGTGCCGATCCGCCCTGCGGGCGAGTTTCTCAACTACCTCAACGCCGAATTTCAGGTCATTTGGGTGTTTGACGGAACGACGCTCTTTTTTTATGACGTGCAGGAACTGGTTACGGAATCCATCCCGTTGCCGTTCTCGCAGCGCGCTTCCTTTGAGGCCACTTTGGAGACCATCGGGGTCTTCGGCCGGCCGCTGCAGTGGACGTTTCTGCCGGCGGCGAATCTTCTCCAGATATCGGGGCCGCCGCGGTATGTTGACTTGGTCAAGGAGATCACTGGCAACCTGGAGGATGTCGGATTCCTAGCGCCGCCGCCCGCTGTGGACAGTCCGGTGACCGCTTGGCGCTCCGTCGCCGCGCTGGATGAGGAGTTCGCCATACGCATCTTCCGGATTGAATACGGTTACGTGGACAGCGCCGCCAACCATGCGGCTGGCGCCAAAGTCCCCGTGGTCAACTTGGCCGAGATGATCGCGCAGCTGATGAACGTCTCCCATGCGTCCAGCGCGTCGCCGGCGCAGCGGAGCTTGGGCACGGTTCCCAAGCTCAAAGGCGAGGGGCTCATTCAGGACGGCGACGATGGGGAGGAGAGCGGGGGCGAGGCGACGAACGGCCCCGATGCCATTGGATTGCGCGCCAGCGGCCGGGAGGCGTTCGTCATTGGCGACCCGCGCTTGAACGCCGTCATCGTGCGCGACCTCAAACATCGCATGCCGACCTATGAGCGCCTCATTGCCGAGCTCGACGTGCCGGTGGATCAAATCGAAATTGCCGTTTCAGTGCTGGACATCGATTCCAGCGAAGCCGAGGAGTGGCGCTTCAGCCTGGAAACGGAGGATGCCCTGTTGACCAACAGCCCGGGTGAATCCGGCAACAATCTGGTGTTTTCCCGCAATCAGCTGGACATTGACGGGGTGGCCGTCCGTCTGCGCGCATTGCGCGAATCCGGGCGCAGCCGCTTGTTGACGCAGCCGTCCATCGTCACGCTCGACAACCAGGAGGCATCGTTCCAGAACAACCGCACGTTTTACGTTCGATTGGGCGGCGAGCGCTCGGAATCGGTTGACTTGGCCCCGGTGTCCTACGGTTGGGTGGTGCGGATTCGTCCGCACATCATCTATCAAGCGGATGGTTCCGGAAACCGCAGCATCCAGCTGGCCGTGCATCTTGAGGACGGGGCGCGGGGCGGGGCGGCGCTGGCAGTCACCGGAGTGCCCGAGGTGGCCCAAAACCTCATACAGACCCAAGCCGTCATCCGCGAGGGCAACAGCCTGCTGGTGGGCGGCTACACCGTGCGGGAGCAGACGCGCTTCAATCAGCGCCTTCCCGTCGTTGGGCGCATACCCTTGGTGGGCAGGCTGTTTTCCTCCAGAAACGATCGGGAGCAGACCGTGGCCCGCTACTTCCTGATCACCCCTCGGGTGCTTCCCGCCACCATCCACCACGAACTCGACCCAGGGTTTGACGGTGCGCCGATCGAATCCAGGCTGGGGCTGACGGCGGTGCCGGAGGTGGTCGAAAGGGCGGAGGCGCCGCCAAACGGGGGTTAGGGCCTAACTCCGGCGGCCGGCGGTCACATCCTCCAGCTCCGCCTCCTCCCTGCGGCTGGCTTCGGCGGCTTCCTCCTCCAGCATCTGCTTTTGGTACTCCTCGAACTTCACGACCTCCTTGTGCGCATCCAAGCGTTGGCGCTCCGCTTGGGCGACCTTGGACTTGGCGGCCTCGACGTCACGCTCGGCGGCGGCGAGTTCCTCCCCAAGCTGCAGCTCCCGCTGCTGGAGCAGGGCGACTTCCTGTCGATAGCGCTCCAGCTTGGCGCGGGAAACCTCCTGCTTGCGCACCGCCTCGAACAAGCGTTCGGCCTCCTTGGGACGCCACGCTTGGTACTCCTCGAGTTCACGCCGCTTGGCTTCCAGCAGGACTTGCTGCTGCTCCAGCGCCCGCCGCGCTTGGGCGAGCGCCGCGATGGCGTCGTCCTCGCGACGGCGCTTGACCGTCAGCAGCTCCTCAAGCACGTCCGTCAGCCGTCCACTAAGGCGCGCATGCGTTCCAGCGTCTCCTCAAATGAGGAGAATTCGTGCAGGCCCTGCTTCAGCACGGCATTGATCTGGTCCACCTTGCGCACCGCCTCGTCGGCGTCGGCGTCGGAACCCTGCTTGTACTCGCCGATCTTGAGCAGCAGTTCCACCGATTGATGCTTGGCCAGCAGTTCCCGCAGCCGTCCGGCCACGCGCAGGTGCTCCTTATCCACAATGTTGTTCATCACCCGGCTGACGCTGCCCAGCACGTCCACCGCGGGGTAGTGGGTGGCTTGGGCCAGCTTCCTCGACAGGATGATGTGGCCGTCGAGTATGGAGCGGGTCTCGTCGGCAACGGGCTCGGTCATGTCGTCGCCCTCGACCAGCACCGTGTAGAGCGCGGTGATCGAGCCCATCTCGGACTGGCCCGCCCGCTCCATCAGCTGCGGCAGCGCGGTGAACACGGAAGGTGGAAAGCCGCGTCGGGTCGGCGGCTCCCCCGCCGCCAAGCCGATTTCACGCTGCGCGCGGGCGAAGCGGGTGACGGAATCCATCATCAGCAGGACGCGCTGCCCCTGGTCGCGAAAGTACTCCGCGATGGCGGTCGCGACATGGGCGGCCTTGAGGCGCTCCATGGCCGGCCGCTCCGATGTGGCGACCACGATCACCGACTGCTTCAGCCCCTCCTCGCCGATGTCGTGCTCAATGAACTCACGCACCTCCCGTCCGCGCTCGCCGATCAGCGCGAGAATTTTCACGTCCGCCGCGGAGTTGCGGATCAGCATCGACAGCAGGGTGCTCTTGCCGCCGCCTGCGGCTGCGAAAATGCCCATCCGCTGACCTTCGCCAATGGTCAGAAAGCCGTCGAAAACCCGCAGGCCCATCTGCAGCGGCGTGTCGATCACCTTGCGCCGCATTGGATCAGGCGGCTCCGCCAACACCGGATAGGCGGTTGGGCACGGCAGGGGCTGACCGTCCAAAGGCTGGCCAAGGCCGTTGAGCACCTTGCCGAGCAGTTGCGGGCCGACCGGCACTTCGTGGGTGCGGCCAGTGGCGACCACCTCGGTGTCGGAGGCGATGCCGGTGGTGTTGCCCATTGGGGAGAGCAGCACGATGCGTTTCTCGAAACCCACCACTTCGGCCAGGGACTGCTCCTGGTCGGCGCGCTTGCCCGGCGGACGCAGAAGGCAAAGGTCGCCAATGCGCACGTTGGGCGCGGTGGCGCGGATCAGGGCGCCGGTCACGCCGAACACTCGGCCGCGGGTCTCCACCAAAGGGGTGCCGCTAACGATCTCGGCCAAGCCATCAAGGGTGGCGTCGGGTTTGCTGTACACGCCGGAGCCTTCTGGATTCAGTTGCAGCACGGTTGCCTGCCCTCGTTTGCGCCGGTTGCCGAAGCCGCGGGCACGGATTTAGAAGCCGATCTTGCCCAGCGGCTGCACGGTGACCTCCTGGGTGAGCTCCTGGAACGACAGCACCGACAGGTCATAGAGGTCAATCTCAAGCATCTTGCGCACGTAGCGCCGGATGTCCATGGCCGTAACCAGGACCGGCTTGTTCTCCAGCCGGCTGATGTCGCCCACCAAGGCGGTGGTTTCGGCCACCAAGCGCTGGGTCACCGATGGGTCCAGCGCCAGGAAGTTGCCCGAGGAGGTTTGCCGAATGCCGCCGCGGATGGTCTCCTCGATGTCCTGCTCGAACAGGTAGGCCGACAGCACGTTTTGGTCGCTGCTGAACTTGTAGCTGATGTAGCGCTTGAGGTCGCCGCGCACGTACTCGGTCAGCATGACCACGTCCTTCTCCTGCTGGCCCCATTCCACTAGGGACTCAAGCACCAGGCGGATGTTGCGCACCGAAACGTCCTCGCTGACCAGACGCTTGAGGATCTCCGTCGTCTTGTTGATGGGGAGCACGCGCTGCGCCTCCTTGATCAGGTCCGGATAGGCGTCCTTGATGCGCTCGAACAGGTTGTAGGTCTCCTGTATGCCGATGAACTCCTCGGCGTAGCGCCGCATGACGTAAGCCAGGTGGTACGTCAGGACGCGGTGCAGCTCCATGAAGGAGATGGCGGCTTCGCGCAGCGGCTCCGCATACTTCTCCTCAATCCAGATCGTCGGGATGTTGGGCAGAAAGCGCTCCGCCCGTTCAGCGGGAATCCGCGCAACGTCCAGCTGGTGTTCGTTGTCCGCGAACAGCAGGTTGCCCGGGCGCAAGTCGCCTCGGGCCACCGGCACCTCCTGCAGCATGACCGCGTAGCTGTCATCGGCCAGATTCTCGTTGAATCGCACATGAATGCCGGGAAACGGCACGCCGAGGTCCAGGTACAGCGCCCGCCGCACCTTGGCGGCCTCGCGATTCAGCGCCCGCATGTCCAGATGCGGCTGCAGGGACGCGGCGATGTCGAGCAGCACCGGCGCCCCGAGCGTGATCTCCTGTTCGCCGCGCAGTTGGGCCTCCACTTCCGCCTCGGAGCTGGCCTCCGTCGAAATGGGCGTCAGCACGGATGAGACCTGCTGCTCCGCCAGCGAGGCCTCCTGCTTGCCGGAGGTGCGCAGCAGCAGCACCCCCAAGCCGCTGGTTATGCCGGCCAGCGTCAGGAAGGTCAGGGTCGGGAAGCCGGGTATCAAGGCGAACGCCACCATGAGCCCGCCGGCGACCATCAGGGCCATCGGCTGCGCCCCGAACTGGGCGCTGATGTCGGTGGCCAGGTTCTCGGTCTCCTCCGTGCTGACCCTGGTGACGATGATGCCGGCGGTAATGGCGATCAGCAGGGCGGGAATTTGCGACACCAAGCCGTCCCCGATGGTGAGGATCGAGTAAACCTGTATCGCCTCGCCGAGTTCGAGGCCCCGCTGGTTGGTGCCGATGATCATGCCGCCCACCAGATTGATGACGATGATGATCAAGCTGGCGATGGCGTCGCCCTTGACGAACTTCATGGCGCCGTCCATGGAGCCGTAGAGTTGGCTTTCGTTTTGCACCTTCTCCCGGCGTTTGCGGGCTTCCGTCATGTCGATGACGCCCGCGCGCATGTCGCCGTCGATGCTCATCTGCTTGCCGGGCATGGCGTCCAGCGAAAAACGGGCGCTCACCTCGGCGACCCGCTCGGCGCCCTTGGTGATGACCAGGAACTGAACGATGGTGATGATGAGGAAGATGACCATCCCCACCACGAGGTTGCCGGCGACCACGAAGTTGCCGAAGGTGTTGACGATGGCGCCGGCGTCCGCCTGCAGCAGGATCAGCCGGGTCGTCGAGATCGACAAGGCCAGCCGAAACAGCGTGGTCAGCAGCAGCACGGCCGGAAACGCGAAGAACTCGCCGGCTGAGCCGATGTAGATGGCCAGCATCAGCAGCAGCACGGAAACCCCCATGTTGATGCCGATCAGGACGTCCACCAGCCCCGTGGGCAAGGGCAGGATCATCATGAAGATGATGGACACCAGCAGCAGCGCAAGCATCACGTCCTTGCGCTGGGTCAGCATCTGCAGCGACTGCTGAGCTTGCTTGGGAACGATCATTGTTGTTCAGGCACCGTTGTTCAGGCACCCGGGATTGACGGCGCGCCGTCCCGCACTTGGCCGACCTCAACCCTTTCCGAGATGACGCGAGCCACGATCTGATCGAGTTCGTCGGATGATCCCTGGATGCGCTCCAAGGCTTCCGAGCAGCCTTCGCGGTCGTCCAAAAGCAGATTGGCGTAGGCCAGCAGCCTTCGGCATTGCAGGCAGTCCGGATCCATGCGGCTGAGCAGCTTGAGCAAGGTGGCGGCGCGCTCGGCCTTGCGCTGCAGCAGCAGGTTGTACGAGGCGATCAGGAGCCAGTCGCGGTGGTCGCCGCCGAGTTTCTCCAACATGTGCCGCGATCCACATCAGGCCTTGATCAAGGCGTTGCGGGAAATGTTGAACGCTTCGAATTCGGACTGCATGTTGAGCAGCAGCGTCCGCGCCGACTGCAGCACAAGCTGTTCCTCGGGGCTGTTCCCCAACTCGTCCCCGCTGGCCTCCACCATGTCATTGAACAGCCGGTGGTAGTTGGCGGGCACGGTGACGGAAGGGTTTTGCAGGCTCGGCTTGATGGCGGCGGCCAAGGCGCGGTCGCTGGCGTCGAGCTTGAACAGCTCCTTGACGTGGGACGGGATCGATGAGCCCACGGTGAGGTTGATTTTGGCGCGCGGGTAGTCGGCGCGGGTTTCGGTGATCGTGGCCAGGTAGGAGACGCTCTCCACGCCCATGTTGAGGGAGGTTGCAACGGCCATCATGAATTCCTTACAGACCAGCCTCGGCGAAAACCTTGCGAACCGCCTCCAAGGCCTCGTACATCCGTTGCGCCTCGGAGAAGTGCAGGCGCACGGCGAGCACCAAGGTGCTGTCGCCCTTCAAGCCAGCCTGCAGAAAGTGGGGCCGATAGTGTTCAAAGGAGCACTGGCCCAGGAGAAAACGGACCTGCTCGTCCACCTGCGGCAGGGGCACGTCGCGCAGAACCGCGATGACGATGTCCTCGCCGGCGCGCTCCACGTCAACCAGGTACTTGCCTGCGTCCATGGACAGGTTGAGCACGTTGCGGCGCCACTGCGCAGCGTCGGCGAAACCCAAGTTGGCGCCGAAGTCGGCAATGGCCTTGACCCACCAGTCCGGAATCTCCTCAGTCATCGTACTCCTCGTTGTCGATGGCGACGTCAAGCGCCTGCTGAACCGCGATCATGACGCGGTCGCGAACGTTGGCCTCGTCGCCGAACGCCTTGAGGGGGACGAATCGAACCAGTTCCTTGAACCCCTGCAGAAAGTAGATTTCCGCATCGCTGCCCTCGAGGCCCATCTTTCCAGGCAGGTCCGCGAAGGCGTCGGCGCCCTGCCAGGCCCGGTCCTGGGCGGACAGCAGTTCCGAGAGCAGGTTCGTTGTGGCCGTCGGCGAGGGCTCGGTGCCGAAGTTCCTGCCGATCCGCGACAGCAGGTCGCCACATTGTCCATGGACGCTGTTGAGCGCCCTGAGCTGGTACATGTCATCCATGATTTGCCGCAGGCGGCCCTTGGACACCGATTGCGGCGTCGCGTCAAGGTCCGTGGCCAAGGCATTGAGCATGAACTTGACCGCATCGCTGAACGCCTTGTCGGGGTGGTCCTTGGTGATGCGTTGGTAGGCGTCGCGTATGGATGAGCAGTCGAGCACGATGTCGCGGTAGAAGTCCCGCAACTGCTGGATGTCGCCGAGCGATTCGCTGGAGAACTGCTGCGCCACGCCGGAGACGTTCAGGCCCGCCTGGATCGCCGGCCCTTTTTCCGCCTTGAGGCTGCTGATGGCGCCCTCCACGGCGTTGACGAACTCCGCATCCGCACCGCGCTCCAAGGCTTGGTCCCGCAGGTAGCCAAGGGCGATGAACTGATGGGTTTCGTCGTCGGAGAACTCCCCGGCGCCGCCCCGCAGCTCGTCCTCGTTGGGTTGCGGCTTGCGCTCGAGCATCGACTGGACGAAGTCGCTCAGCTTCTGGTTCTTCTCAAGGTCCGGAACGTCCTTGAGGTACTGCTCGATTTGCTCGATCGCTTCGGTGCGCGCGCCGCGCTCGGCGGACAGCTTGCGCTGCGAGAGCTTCTTCTCGGAGCGCTCGCTTTCCCCGAAGCTCAGCTCCTCCGCGGCGTCCTGCAGCAAGGCGTTGGGATCTCGCACCTGCTGCACGTTTTCGCCCCGGAAGCTGCCTTCCGTTTGCCGGGCTGCGGAGGCAACTTCGGCGCCGGGCAGATTGCCGGCGACCTCAGTTGCGCCAACGACCACGCTCATGCGGGCGCCCTAGACACTCGACCAGATGTTTCTTTCGGTCTGGTTCTTGTTGGATTGGATCTCGTCCTGCGACCGAATCATGCCATCAATGTAGCTCTGCAGCTTGTCGACATGCTCCTTCGTGGTGTCAAGCATGGCGCGGGTCCTGTTGGCATCGGCGCGCTCCTCGGCAGCTTCCGCCTCCTTCAGGTCCGCAGCGTACTTGAAGGCGCCCTTGGTCATCTCCCCTGTTGAGGACATGATCCCGGCAACGCCTGAGGTGGTCAGGGAAAGGTTCTGGGCTCTGGCCGACAGGCGCTGGGACTCGGCCGAATCCAACTTCGCCAACTTCTCCATTTGCTGGGAGGCGCTGTCCGTGCCTTGCGTGCCTTGCGTGGCATCGCCGGCCCTCAGTTCCGCAGCGCTGCCCGCCTCGGCGCCTTGGGGGGCGGCGGCCAAGTCCACGTCGGGCGGCGGCAGGTCAGGGGCGACGTCGGCTGCGGAGCCGAGCGAATCGACGGTGCTGGCGCCGGTGCCGGCGGTGGCCGCCGTGCCGGTGGCGCCGGTGCCGGCGGTGGCTGAGGTGGCTGAGGTAGCGGGAGTTGCGGAAGCCGCGGCAGCCGGGGAAGGGGAGGTCATCTGCATCCCCTTGATCCCGCCGGCCATGTTCATGCCCGCCGACGCGGCCTGCCCGGCCGCCCCGACGCTGGAGCCGATTACGCCGTACATGGCGTTCTCCCGTTGCGTATCGGCCGCCGCCATGTCCTTCTCATAGGCGGCATCCCTTTGCTGCGCGCGCAATTCCTTGGCGACTCGGGACATGTCGTTGCTTTCCTTGAGCATCATCGCCGACATCAGCGAGAAGACGACGTCCAGGCTCTGGCTCATCAAGGCCATTTGCTGGGCCCAGCCCTGCTCCTGGATGCTCGGCTCCTGGGGCCGCAGGGTTGGGGCGCCGCCGGGGTTGAAGCCCGTGCTTTGGGTGGTGCCGACGTCGAAGCTGGGGCCAACAGTTGAGCTGGACGGCAGGGTCGTGGGCGCGGCCGGCGCCTCGACTTGGTTTTGGTAGGAATGGGAAACGCCGCTTATTTCACTCATGATGATTCCTCGATTGATGCAAACTAGGTCACCATCCATTGTAGAATGCTTGACGCGAGTTGCCAATTAATAATTGCTTGGGGATGTCGGCAAAAGATAAAAATGCAGTTGGCGCGGGAGAAGGGCCTGGTTGGCGAGGGGTTTTGCGGGTCGTCGCGATGGTGGCCGTCGTGCTCGCCGCAGTCCTGCTTGCCCAAGCGCCTGAACGGAAGTTCCCGGAACTCGAACTGGATGTCCGCACCGAGGGCCTTGACCCCGCTGTGACGGTGATGCGGCCGGTAGCCGTTGATGCCGCCTACCGCGTGGCGCTGACGGGCACGGTGTTCCCGCTCGGCCAGACCACCGTCGTGCCCCAGGCATCGGGGGCCGTTGTTCAGGTAGCTGACCATTTCCGGGCGGGCGCCCGGTTCCGTGCCGACCAGACCCTCGCGCGGATCGACACTGCTGACTATGAGGTCGCCTTGGCGTTGGCGAAGGCGGACCTTGCGGCAGAGCAGGCGCAGCTCCTTGAATTGCAGGGTCGGCCCGTCGGCGACGGTCAGGTCAAGGCGGCGGCAGCTCGGGTCGAGGCTGCCCGCCAACGGCTTCGTCTGGCCGAAATCGAGTTGGACCGAACCCGAGTCCGTATGCCGTTCGACGGCTATGTGGTGAGCGCGGCGGTCTCCGTGGGCCAGATCGTCGCCTCGGGGAGATCGAAGATTGGCGAGGTTTACCCAAGCAACCAGCTACGGGTGCGGGCCGGAATTTCGACCGCCGATCTGCATGCGCTGCAGCCGGTGGCCGGCAGTCCGGCGACCGTGGTGGCGGATGGCCGCGTCCATGAGGCGGAAGTCGAGCGCCATTCCAGGGTTGTGGATGTTGAGACCCAGCTCGCCAGCCTTTACCTGCGGTTGCTCGACCAGGAGGCCATGGAGGTTCGTCCCCTGCCCGGCACCTTTGTGGAGGTGACCGTCGAGGGCTCGAGCGCCGAGAGCGTGTTTCTGCTGCCCGATGCTTCGATGCGGACCAACGCCGGCATCTGGCTGGTGGAGGATCGGAGGCTGGTTCCGTTCCGGCCCGTCGCGTTCGGTCATGCCCAGGACGGCTGGATGGTTCGGACCTTCGATCCGCTCGACGGAGTCGTGGTCGGGCCGGTGGCGGGAGCGCGGGCCGGGCTTAGCGTGGAGCCGGTCGTTGTGAATCCGCGTTGAGCGGCGTGATGAAGGCTTGGAGCGCAAGCGGGGCCAGCGTGGACTTAGGCGATGTCTGAGCCGCTGCGCCACGAGGATCCGCACGGCCCCATCGCTTGGTTTGCCCGCAACCCGGTCAGCGCCGCGCTGCTGCTTGCCGTCATGCTGGCGTCGGGGCTGGTCGCGTCGAACTTCGTCCATGTCGAGACGTTTCCCGCATACGACCCCCGCGTGGTGCGCATTGAAGTGCCCTATCCGGGAGCGACTGCCGCTGCGGTGGAGCACCAAGTCGTCAGGCTTCTGGAGGAGGGCTTGGCGCGGACAACGGGGATTGGCCGGGTGGTGGCCTCCTCGCACCTTGGCCTGGCCGTCATTGACGTCGAAATCGATCGCTACGCGGATCCGGCGGCCACGCTCAACAACGTACGCTCGGCGGTCAAGCAGGCCGAGGACTTCCTGCCGGCCGGCGCCGGCCAACCCGAGGTCGTCAAGGTTGAGATCAGCCGGTCGGTGCTGACGCTTGCGCTCAGCTCGCAGGCGCTGTCCCTCGCTGCCCTGCGCCGCGTCGCGGGAGCGTTGCGCGAGGCGCTGCTGCCGCTGTCGGAGGTCGCCTTGGTGGAACTGCTTGGCGTTCCGGATGCGGAAGTGCGCATTGAGGTTGCCGAGGAGGTGCTGCTGCGCCACGGCATCACTTTGCGGGACATTGCGCGCGCCATCCGCCACGCTCGGGCAAACACTTCGGGCGGCGAACTGCAAACCGACTCCGGCCGGATCTTCATCAGCGCCCAGGCCGAGTCGGGCTACGCCCAGGATTTGGCGGACATCGTGGTCATCAGCAGGCCGGACGGCGCCGTCGTGCGCTTGGGCGACATCGCGATGCTGGTCGATGGCCTGCATGAGCAGGACGTGCTGACCACGGTCAACGGCGCGCCGGCCGTCATGCTGCGGTTGAAGGTGGCTGCGGGCGCCTCGCCGGAAGAGGCCGTGGCCCAAGTGCGGGCCCGCTTGGCGGATTACCCCATTCCGTTGGGCGTCAAACTGGAGATCTGGGATGACCAGTCACGCGCCATCGCGCACAGCTTCAGGCAAGTCATCCAAAGCGGCGTTTTTGGGCTGGCGCTGCTGCTCCTGGTGCTGACGCTCGTCTTTGGCGAGCGCACGGCGATTCGGGTCGGGTTTGGCCTGCTGGTGGTGTTTGTCGGCTCACTAGCCTTTTTTCCGGCGCTCGGCGTCACCATCAACGTCATCACGCTGTTCGCCTTCTTCATCATGATTGGGCTGGTGGTGGACGATTCGATCATCGTTGCCGACAGCGTCGCCAGCGAGCGCGCCATGGGCCGGTCCGGCTGGGCCGCGGCCGTTGTCGGCGTCCGACGGGTGTTCTGGCCCGTTGCGGCGGGGACGCTGACGACAATGGCGGCCTTTGCGGTGCTGCTGCCGCTCGATGGCGCGATCGGGCAAATGTTCCGATCGCTCCCCGTCGTTGCCGGCTTGGTGCTGCTGGCGTCCCTGCTGGAGGTGTCGCTCATACTGCCCGGACATTTGGGGCGGATGGGCAGCAGGCCGGACAGTTGGCCGCTGTCCGCACTGCGGGAAAAGCTGCGCCAATCCGTTGGGGAACCCGTCATGCTGTGGATCGTGCGCATGGTCGCTTGGTCGATCCGTCGGCCGGTTTGGCCGCCGGTCATCATCACCGCATTGTTCCTGCTGGCCGTTGGCCTTTTGGCCACCGACGTCGTCCGTTGGAATCCGACGCTGAGCGTTGTCGATGACCGCATCGTTCAGGCCGATCTGGTGCTGCCGGCCGAGGCGGGGTTTGATCAGGTGTCAGGTGCGGCGCAGAGGGCCGTCGATGCCGCGAACCGGCTCAACGACGCCTATGGCGGGAATGCCGTGGTCGCGACGGTCGTCACCATTGGCCGCCTGATGCCGCTTGAGACCTATCGCGGCTCAGCGCCGCCAAGGCCCGAGGAAAACGTCGCTTCCGTCATGCTGCGGTTGAACGACCCATCGGCCCTGGATGCGACCAAGGAGGAAATCCGCGCGGGTTGGCGGCGTCTTTTGGCCAACCTGCCCGGGGAGCAGATGGTGTCGTTGCCGACGCGCCGCACTCAGCTGACCAGCGCCGTGTCCTATGCGCTGACGCATGCCGATGAGGCGGTTTTGCTCGAAGCGGCTGACTGGATTCGCAATGAACTGTCGCGGATTCCCGGCGTCACGGGAGTGGCCGACTCCGTGCGGTTCAGGGGCCGGATCGTTGAGGTCACGCTGAAGGCCACCGGACGGGCGGTCGGGCTGTCGGAGGCGTATGTCGCCTCCCAGTTGCGGGATGCGTTTCACGGCATAGAGGCCCAGCGCATCGTGCGGGGCCAGGAGCAGGTCCGGGTGATGGTGCGCTATCCGGAGGAGCGCCGCTTGCGCTACGCCGACCTGCTTGACGAATGGATCAGCCTGCCCAACAGCCGGGAGCGGATTCCCTTGCGCACGGTCGCCGAGCTCAGCGAGTCCCAAGCCCGGGCGGATCGGCTTAGGATCGATGGCCGCAACGCCGTCATCGTCGATGTCGAACTTGACGCCGGGGAGGCTGAAGCCGGTCGCATCATCAACCACTTGCGCACGGATGTGTTTCCGCTGCTGTCCAAGGTCCATCCCGGGTTGATGGTCGCCAGCCACGGCATTGCCCGAGATGCGGAACGCATCGGCGAAACCCTAGCGATGGCTGTGCCGGTTGGCGTGTTGCTGATCTACTTCCTGGTGGCTTCGCTGTTGCGCAGCTACCTGCAGCCGCTGCTGGTTCTCGCGGGCGTGCCGATCGCTTTTGTCGGCGCGGTTGCGGGCCATTGGATCTTGGGTTATCCGATGACCATCGCCTCGGTGTTCGGCCTCATTGCGGCCTCCGGGGTCGCTCTGAACGACGCCGTGCTGCTCATGCACCGCTACAACGGCTTGCGCGATGAGGTGGCGGGCCTGCCCGAGATCGCGGCCGTTTCAGCGGCGATGCGACAGCGCGCCCGCCCCATCGTGCTGACCACCCTGACTACGGCGGTCAGCCTGCTGCCCATCCTGTTCAGCGGCGACGCCGAGACGATCGCTTTCCTGATCCCCCCGGTGGTCAGCCTCTGCTTTGGCCTGATCTTCGCGGGCATCGGCTTGCCCATGCTCCTGCCAGCCGCGTTGATGATTGCGGAACTGGCCAGATACCGTTTGGACGTTGCCAGTGACTGACCCGGCGGCAGTCCTCATTGCGTCAGGATTTGCCGGGGCGCGGGCTGCTGAAACGACCACCAAATGAGCGCGCCCATCCGTGCGGCCCATCCGTGCGGGACGCGACGCTGGCGAGAAAGCGCTCTAAAGTTCCCCAAGCAGCCGCATGACCTCGGCCACCGGGCGAATCAAGTCATCGGGAATGTATTGATCGACATCGGCTTCGGCCGTCAGCGAACGGGCTAGCGGCACGTTGATCATGACCGGGATGTCCTCCTGTTCGGCGATCGCAACCACGCGCTGCGCGTTCAGGCCCTGTTCCTTCAAGGTGACCACCGGCAGCGGGGTCTTGCCGCTGTCGTACTGCAGTCCCACTGCGAGGTGAATCGGGTTGGCCACGACCACGCTCGAACGCTTGACGTTTGAAACCTCCTGCGAATTGACGATCTCCTGAAACAGGCTGCGGCGGCGGCTCTTGATCTCCGGGCTTCCTTCGCTTTCCTTGAACTCCCGTTTGATCTCATCCTTGGACATCTTCAGCCCCTTGATGTAGTCCGCCTTCTGAAAGGCGTAGTCCGCGACCGCCACGACGATGAACGCCAAGGCGACGTAGTTGACCAACTCGCGGAACAGATCCCCAAACGTGGCCATCAGGCAATCGAGTCCGCAGCTGGGCACCAGCATCAGGTTGGGCATGCCCCGCCAAATTACGAAGGCCACCGCAAAGCCCAAAATTCCGATTTTGAGCAGGGACTTCAAGAGCTCCACGAAGTTCTTCCTGGAAAAGATGTTCTTTACCGCCTTGGCGGGGCTCAGCTTCTTCAGGTCCGGCTTCACTGATTCCGCAGCGAAAAGAGCGCCCACTTGGGCAAAGCTCGACGCCAGCGCCATGACCACGGCGATGCCGATCGGCGCGGCAATCATGGCCACGGTCAACTCGAAGGCCTTGGTCACCGTTTCATCGAGCAGTTGGGAGAAGGGCACTTCCCCCAACCAGTAGGGGAATGCAAAAAGGTCGCGGAACAGCCCCATGTAGTAGTCCGTCGTCCCCAAAAAGTAGAACAGCATCGACACGATGATGGCTGCGCTGACCACCTCCTTGCTTTTCGCCACCTGGCCCTTCTTGCGCGAATCCCGTATGCGCTTGGGTGTTGGGGGTTCGGTTTTGTCGGAGGCGGACTCACTCACTTGAACAGGCGCTCCAGCACGGCGGACAAATCAAGCGTTTCCAGATGGTCCGAGAAGAACCCGATGATGATGGTCAGGTAAATCACCAGCATCAAGCTCGCCACGCCGCTTTTGACCGGCATTGAAAGAAAGAACACGTTCAGCTGCGGCGCGAAGCGGCTGATGAATCCCAAGCCGATCTCGGCGAGGAACATGATCGCCACCACGGGTCCGGCGACCAGCAGGGCGAGTGCCGAGATCTGCACGAACTGGGCGACGAAGAAGTCAGCGAACGCCGCATCGATTGTGGGCCAGAACGACGTTATCGGCCAGATCCGGTAGCTGGCGTAGAGGCCGCTCAGGAAAACGCCGAACAGTCCGGTGCAAAAGAAAACGGCGACCATGGTTTGGCTGAGGAATATGCCGAGCGGCGAGGCCTGTTCGCCAAGCATGGGGTCCATGGAACTGGCGGCGGTGGCGCCGCGTTGGTTGTCGATGAAGTTGCCGACGGCTTGGATCGACCAAAACATGACCATGGGCACCGTCCCCACCAGCATCCCCAACAGGAATTCCTTGGCCGACGTCATGGCGAAGGGCAGCAGCGTCAACCCGGCTTCGGCAACCTGTTGCGAGGCAACGGGATAGACGAGAATGGCGAGCGATGCGGCGATGCCGTTGCGCACCATGGCGCCGCCGAGGGCATTGGCGCCCAAAAAGGAAAAAACGGTCATGGCGCCGATGAGGCGCGGCATCGCCAAGGCCATGGTGTAGAGAACCGACTTGCCGATGTCGAGCAGGCCCTGCACCGCGCTTGGGTCCAAACCGCCCATCATGCGTCGTCTCAATCAGCCGGTTTGGCGGTCATGGGCGAAAGGTCGGGGTCGGCTCGAACAGCGGCTACGGCCGCAGGATCGTTTGCGGAATGCCGACGCCCCGCGCGCCTGCCGGGTTCGCCAAGCTGAGGCGAAAGCCTTCAAGCACGTTGACGTGGGCTTCGATGAGGTCCTCGAGCGAGGCCAGGTTCACTCGCGCGATGGGTAGGCGGGCGAGCAGCGCCACGCTGCCGTCCTCAAGCAGGGTGGGTGTGCAGGGGTTGTGCTTGATCTTCCCGAGGGCGTGCTTCAGCACCCGCCTAAGCCAGGCATCCTCCGCTTCCTGCTCGGGACGCGAGGCCTCCAGGGAGGACAGCAAATGCAGCTGCTCAAAGCGCTCAAAGCAGGTCACGCGGTGCTCGTTGTCGAAAACGACCTGGTACTCGCCGTCTTCGTTGGGAGAAAGGGCGTCGATGCCCTGCTTGCGGCAAAAGTCCGCCATCAGTTGGTTCAGCTTTGACATGGGGTGGTTCAATCCGAGGAGTGTTTCTCGATCGCCGCCCGCAGTTTCTCGATTTGGGCGTCGATGCTGGTTTCAAGCGACCCGGCTTCGGTCTCCATGCGGCAGGCGCCCTCGTCAAGCGCAGGGTCCGAGACGACATCTATGGATTCGACGTCGCCTTGACCAGCCAAGCCATCGACGAGGCTTCGCACCTTGTCGTAGTGCGCCGGGGCGACGCGCAAGGAAATGCGCTCCTCGTCCTGCGCTTCAGTGACGAGCTTGCCGACCATGCCCGCAACGAGTTCGTCGATATCCAGCTGGCCCACAACGCGATGAATCGCTTGGACAACGATTTCATTCAAGCGGCGCTCCGACTTTTGCAAGTGGCTGCGCACCGCCAATGTCGCTTCCGCCAGCAGCGCGGCGCCGGTTGTCCGACCTTCCGCCTCGCCCTCCGCCTTGCCCTGCTCGAACGCCTCGCGGGCAACCTCGCGCCCATGCGCCTCAATCTCCATGAGCAGGCTGCGCGCGGGCGCGACGACGCTCAGCGCCTCGCGCTTGACGACCTTGCCAAGCGGCAGGACGCTGGCAGGGGTTACCTTTCGGACTGCAAGCTGCGTCATGGGCCAACAAGCGCCCCCTCCGGGAGGTTGATCGGCACGGCGAGAAGCTGGCGTTCAAGCAGCGAGAACATCCGCAGCCACTCAGCCGAGCTCTGCGCGGCGCGCGGCCAATGCGAGTCCACCAAGGGCTTGGGCAGCTTGAGCTTGACCCGTCGCACCAAAGGCGAGGGCTGGGGCTGCAGCGCCGCCGCCAGCCCCTGAACGCCCTCCATGCGGCAATGTTCGTCGAGCAAGCCCGGTTCGCAGGCAGGCGGCGGCGCATCCGGCGGCTGCAGCCTGGCTTGGCGCAGCAGGAAACGGCCGCTGCGCAACGCGAACTGGTAGAGGTCCGGGCCAATCCGACGCTTGATTTCACCGATGTCAACGGCGGTCAGGATGCTGGCGATCCAGGGCGACATTCGAATGGCGCCGGCTGAGAATACCAGCTGCGCGACGGCATCCTTGGCGAGCAGCGCCAACTGCGGGCCAGGGGCACTGTAGTCCACATCCAAAACCGGCGCTAGGTCGAGGCGCTCGACGATGAAGTCGGACAGTGGCATCAGGGAAGCCGGAGCTTGCCGGAGCTTGGTGAAAAGCGCTTGGGGCATCCACTCCTCGCGCCACCAACTGGCATCCATGTAGGATGCGGGAAGGAAGTTGAACGCCAACGCTCCTCCGATCTGGTCCCCGTCACCGATCCAATGCGCCAAGTCCTCCATTTCCACCGCGGTTTCGTCATCGGGCCTTCAGGCGCGGATCAAGGCGTCGCCGGAGCCTCATCGACGACCGGTGCCGGTTGCCGCCGAACCAAGAACAGATAGACGTTCGCGCAGACCGACAGGAAGAGCGCCGTCAGGAACGAGCCAAACACAATGTAGAACAGCAGCACCGAGTCGGCCGCAAGCTTGATCGAAAGAACCGACTGCAGCGGCTCGTCGCTGCCCAAGCCGAGTTCCTGCAAGGGTCCCGTCTGCCTTGCGGGGAAGAGCGCAACATTGACCGCTTCATAGCCCAAGCCTTCAATGGCGCTGGCGACGATCGACCGCATCTGTGGGATGTGCTCATCCAAATCGTAGTTTGGGTTGTGCTTGATGAACACGGCCGCGGACGACACGCCCGAATCGTCATCTTCCTGGGGAACCACGAGGTGGACGCGGGCGGTCATCACGCCATCAAGCTGCGACAAGGTGTCGGCCAACTCCTGGGACAGCGCGTAGGTGTAGCGGGTGTGGTCTTCGTAGGGCGTGGCAATCAGCTTGTCGGCGTTGAACACGTCGCCAATCGTCGTGAACTGGCGCTTGGGATAGCCGTAGCGCCCGAGCAGGCCCACCGCCTCCGGTATGCTCTCCGACGCCACCAGCAGGCTGACCATGTTGTCCTTGCCGGCCCGCTTCTCACTGCCAATTTTATGCTGGAGCAGCAAGGCCAGCATCTCATTGCCCTGCTGCTCGTCCAGCTCCGAGTACAGCACCGTCTTTCCGCACCCTCCCGCCAGAAGCGTCACGGCAACTGCCAACAGAATTCGATTGAGTGCGGCTGCGCTTAGGCAATTCAACCTCTCTCGATGCTTAACTCTGGGATTTGAGCAAACTTTCGACATTCTGCTCAGTATTCTCCGATGTGGTGGACGAAAGCCCGACTTCCCCCCTCACGCTAATGGTCTGCATTTGCCAATCAAGCGCTTGCATGGGATCAACCGCAGCGGATTGGTTCATGATGTTCACTGGCGTAGCTTGGTTGATCTCCTGCGGCGCCACCATTTGCGGCTGGAATGAGCTCATGTTCGCCAGAATTCGGTCGCCGAGCGTCATGGAGGTGTTGGCCGCCTCCATCTGAATCGGCGTCATGGACGCAGTGACCTCGGCCGTGGGCTGCTGAACGTCCGAAATCGGCGCTGGCCCGGAACTTTCGTGGAGTTCCGCAATGGCGGAGCCATCGGAGCCTTCCATGTAGGCCTGAAAGCGCGCCGCCCCATCCCCGGTCGGCTCAATCTGACTTGAGCCGAGGCCGCCGTCAGTCGCCTGGTCGGCGAACTCCGATTGAAGCTTGTCGGCAATCTGCCTTTGGAGCTGCGAAAATTCTATGGCGATGGTGCTTCTCCCTGTGAAATTCCGGCCGACCCAATCAAGCGCCGGCACCCGTTCGGCTAACCGGCCCCAAGCTCGTTGTCAAGCAGCGACTGGGCCAACGTGACCGCCTCTTCGTCGCCGCCCTCGGCTAGGACGGAGCGCGCCATTTGCTCGGCCTCCCGAATCCGTTTTGCGGAGCATAGGTACGCAGCAAGGAAAGCTCGGGCCAGCACCGGGCCGGAATCGACGCCGACGCCCTCATCGGCGAGGTAGCGGCAAGCCTTGTCCAAGTCGCCATCACCCGCCAGATGAACGATCGCCGTCCCAACCATCCATGCCGGACTCTCCGGCCACGCGACCTTGACGGCCTCAAACACGCTGAGCGACTCCTCCCTAAGCGCGGGGACACGGGCCGCCGTGATTCCCAGACCCACTAAATTGCTCCGCAATTGCTCAGATAGCTGCATATTCCCGTCCTTTGTTCGTTCTTTGCCGTCCGTTACTTGCCTGTCCGCCCGGTTCCGCGCTTCCCTTCAGGAACTTGGTTGCAGGAACTTGGTTGGCTCGGGGCGGTCGAACCCGTTGCCGTGCGCGGCCCAACGCAGCACAAGTGCTCGTTGACCGCGTGCGCCAAGCTGGCTGCAAGCGGCTGTGCGGCCCGCCGCCGCTACTTCTGAACCAAGCTCTTCTGGGCGTCTCCGATGTGTTTCGTCGTGGTTGAAAGCCCTTCAAGCGAAGTGGTGTATTGGGTCATGGCAAGCTGCATGTTGAACATCGAGGTGGGATCGGATGCGTCGAAGCCTTCCAACGCCTTTCCCAACGCAGCCTTGGACTCGGTTACCTGCGCGCCGATCGTACTGGTGACTCCGCCTAGGGTGACATCCGCCATGATTAACTCCTTGATTTAGTCCATTGGATTGATGTTTGATCGAGTCAGCACTTTTTTTGCCGACGGACGCTAAGGTAAGGTCGCCAGCGTTGTTAGTCAAGCACCTGCGCCTCTCGCCCTCCGGGCGAGAGGCGGTTGGAGTTTCGCTGCGCGAAACTCCGCGCCCGTTGCGGGGGCCAGCTTCCGAATTGTTTCTGGGCCCGCACACGCCTGCGCGACCTGACGGTCGCGGATGGAGTTTCGCTTACCGCGAAACTCCGCGCAGGTCGCGTGGGTCAGGTTCCGAGATGTTCCTGATTGTGCCTGGCGGGCCGGAGCGTTTACCATACGCGGCTGAATTGGCCGGGAATTGACATGATCGACATCTCCGAGAAGGCGCAGGCGTACTTGCGGGAGCTGCTCGCCAAGCAGGCCGATGACGACGTGGGCATCCGCGTGTTCGTCGCCCAGCCGGGCACTCCCCATGCGGAGACCTGCATCGCCTACTGCCGCCCCGGCGAGGCCCAGGACGACGACATGCCTTGCGAGTACGATGGCTTTCAGGCTTGGATCGAGGCGCGCAGCGAAAGCTACCTAGTGGATGCGGTGGTGGACTTTCAGGAAGACCGCATGGGTGGCCAGCTCACCATCAAGGCGCCCAATGCCCGGGTGCCCAGCGTCGATGAGAACTCGCCGCTCCAGGACCGCATCAACTACGTGCTCTACAACGAGATCAATCCGGGGCTGGCGGCGCACGGCGGCATGGTCAGCCTTGTGGAGCTGCTGGAGGACAACACCGCCGTGCTGCAGTTCGGCGGCGGCTGCCAAGGCTGCGCCGCCGTCGACATCACCCTGAAGCAGAGCGTCGAGAGCACCCTGCTGGCGCAGATTCCGGACCTCTCCGCAATTCGCGACGTCACCGACCACAGCGTCACGGAGAACGCCTACTATCGTTGACGAGCGCTGGCGAGGCGACGACGCCTTGGATCGGCGCATGAACGGTTGCCGGGCGCAAAGGCGACGCATGCAACGGCCTTGCCCGGCGACTGTTGGGCCTAGGAGCCTGCGCCTCCGGAATTCACGGCTGCAAAGGGGCGAGCGATATCGATTTTTCGCTTTCGCGACTCTTCCTGCGGCGCAGGCTCCTAGGCGACCCGGCGGCTGAGGTTCGGCCTTAAGGCATCGGCAGCTTCCCGAAGCAGCGCCTCGGTGGTGGGCCAGTCGATGCAGCCGTCGGTGACCGAGACGCCATAGCGCAGCTCGTCCGGGTTGTCGGGAATGCGCTGGCTGCCGCCGTGGATGTGGCTCTCCAGCATGATGCCGACGATCGACCCGTCGCCTTCCCGAACTTGGCCGAGCACATTGCGGGCCACGGCGGGTTGGGCGGCTGGATCCTTCCCGGAGTTGGCGTGGCTGCAATCCACCATGATGGTGGGCCGCAGCCCGGCGCGATGCATCGCCGCTTGGCAGGCGCGCACGCTGGCGCGGTCGTAGTTGGGGCCGTTGGCGCCGCCGCGCAGCACCATGTGGGCGTTGGGGTTGCCGCGGGTCTCAATGACGGCCACTTGGCCGGCTGGATTGATGCCGAGGAAGCGGTGCGGCTCGGCCACCGAGGCCAAGGCGTTGATGGCGGCATTGAGGGAGCCGTCGGTGCCGTTCTTGAAGCCCACCGCCGAACTGAGGCCGGATGCCATTTCCCGATGGGTTTGGGATTCCGAGGTGCGCGCGCCGATGGCCGACCAGCTGATCAGGTCCTGAAGGTATTGCGGGGTGATCGGATCCAGCGCCTCGGTGCTCAGGGGCAGCCCCAGTTCAGCGAGTTCAAGCAGCAGGCGGCGGGCGATTTGCAGGCCGTCAGCCACCCGAAAGGAGTCGTCCAGGTAGGGGTCGTTGATCAGCCCCTTCCAGCCGACGGTGGTGCGCGGCTTCTCGAAGTAGGCGCGCATCACCAGCAGCAGGGCGTCCTCCACTTCGCAGCTCAGCGCCGCCAAGCGTTCCCCGTAGTCCTTGGCGGCGCGCGCATCGTGAATTGAGCAGGGCCCAACCACCACCAGCAGCCGGGGATCGTCGCGGCTCAGCACCCCGTTGATTGATCGCCGCGCCTGCGCCACGCTGGCCCGCGCCGCCTTGGACGCTGGCCACTCGCGCTTGAGCCGTTCCGGTGTCATCAGCACTTGCAGCCGCTCCACGTTGATGTTTTCCAATTCAGTCACGGTTTCAGCCTCCTCGCCCGCCGGCTGCGCTCCAGGCAAAAAAAACCCCGCTCATCGTTGGCGGGGCCTTCTTGGGGAAGGCGCCCGGTTTGGCCACCTTCCGTTCATGCGATTGACAAAAGGGGGCTAGGCCACGGCGAAGCGACCAAAGTAGCGAACCCAAAAAAACGTTTTGTCTTTCAGCATGGGGGCGCATGGTACAGGGTTTTCAGGCGATGGCAACTTGTTTTCCGGCCTTTGTTTTTCGGCTTCATGCCCATGAACGGGCTGCAGACGATGCGCAGTGGGTGTGCAAACCCGTTGCGTTGTCCCTGCGGTTTTCCGATCGAGGGCGGGACGCCCTTGTCTCCAAGGCGCCACGCTCGGTTGCGGCGTCAGATGCTGGAAGCAGCTGCTAAACGTCAATGAGCCTTGGAATGGCGGTCAAGTACAGCGCCGTCCGGATCGGCTTGTCGAACAGGCCTTCGCCCAAGGCCCGGTAGCGGGCGAGCTGCGCTCGGTGGCGGTCGACGAGCGCGCTGACGGATGCCTCGTCGCCGGCGGTTGGGCCGGTCTTGTAGTCGATGATCCAGCGTTGGCCATCGTCTTCAAAGGTGCGGTCCAGGCGCACGGACACCAAGGCGTCGTCGATGATGCCCGTGATGCCGCATTCGGAGGCCGCGTCCTGTCTGGGGCCGAGCAGCCAACGGCCGGCGTCGTCACCGAGAACGGCGCTGAACTGGCGCATGGCTTCGGCGATGCAGGCTTCCCAGTCCGCTTCCGGCAGCCCAGCGGCCCGCAGTTGACGCTGCCAATTGGGGCGCTGCCGGGACGTCCAGGCATCGACGTCCTTCGGCAGCGGCCCTTCGCTTAAGCGGCGCAGCCACTCGTGCATCAGCCCGCCGAAGATCACTTCCCGCCGCCCGCTGGCGGTGTCTGGGGCAAGCTCTGGTGACTCGGCGGTGGCTTGGAGCAGACGCAGCGGTTCGCGGGGCGGTGGCTGCCAGGTGAAGCCCTCCGGGAGGCGAAGGAGCCGTTTCGGCTGTTCGGGCTTCCCGGCGAGGGACTCCCCAAGGGATGCTTCCGGCTCTGGACCAGGGGGAGGGGCCGCAGCCTCGATTGGCGCCTTGTCCCAGAGCAGCGCCAGCAGCGAGTTGGATTGCGGCTTCCAGATGGCTCTGTCGCTGCGCTCCAGCGGCGACCTCCACTTGGCCGCCGTGAGCATGAGGCTGCGCTTGGCGCGGGTGCAGGCGACGTACAGCAGACGTCGCCGCTCGTTGACCTCGCGGTGCCTCTCCTCCTCGCCAAGCCAGTCGTAGAGGCCGCCCGAGCCCTTCACCGCCATCAGCAACTCATCGCCTGCTGCGTCGTTGCGCTGCAGCCGCCAACGCAGCAAGGGGGATGCATCGCCTTGGGTGGTGCCGCCCAGGCGAGGCAGCAGCACATGGTCCCACTCCAAGCCCTTGGCCTTGTGGATGGTCAGCGCTTCCAGCTTCTCCGGGGCGTTGTCGGCGGCGAAGAGCCGCTCGGCCCGGCGGCGCAGCAGTTCCGCATCCCAGCCGTCGGACCCGAGTTGATCGACCAGTTCGAACAGCTGTTCGGCGTGGTCGATGGCCGCCGCGCTGCCGTAGGCGGCCGCCGCGCCGCATTCGAGCCAGACGCCTTCCAGGCTCGATCGCGGAGGGCGTTCGTGACGCTGCGGGAGCCAGCGGGAGAGGGCGTCCAACAGCCGCTGCAAGCGGCGCGCGCCTGTCGCGGTCAGGTCGCTTTGGGCCAGCTTGCGCAGCCGCTCCGGGGTGAAGGCGCCAAGCTTGGCGGCGCGCTCCAAGTCCGGCAGGTCCAGTCCCACCCAAGGGGCGCGCATGACGCTGAGCCAAGCCAGCTTGTCCCTTGCATCCGCCATGGCGCCGGCCAGCGACAGCAGGTCGGTGACCGCCGGCGCCGCTGCGAGGGGATCGATGTCGGTGGCCTGCCATTTAATCCGCGCCGCCCGCAGGGCATTGAGGATGTCGGGCAAGTGGCTGCGGCTGCGCACCAGAATGGCGATGGAGTCGTTGGGCCGTTGGCTTTTGATTTGCCGGATGCGCTCGACCACCGCCGCCGTCTCCTGGCTGCGGTAATCGAACAGCCGAATGGCCGGGCCGGGTTCGGCATTGGCTTCGGGAACCCGGTGGGATTGGGATTCGTTGAACGGCACTTGGCCGGTGAGTGGGTCGTTGCGCGCGCCCATGACGCCGGTGAAGGTGCGGTTGACCCAGTTCACGAGCTCGGGCTGGGAACGGAAGTTGGCGGCCAACTCCAGCGCGTTGAGGGGGACTTGGTTGATGCCGCGGTCTCGGGCGCGGTCGAAGAGGGTGACGTCGGCGTCCCGGAAGCGGTAGATCGATTGCATCGGATCGCCAACGGCGAACAAGCTGCTGCCGTCCGCTCCGCTCCAGCCCTCCACCAGCAGTTCGAACAGCTCGAACTGGGAGGTGGAGGTGTCCTGGAACTCGTCGATCAATATGTGGCGAATCCGGTAGTCCAAGGCCAAGGCCAGTTCGGTCGGTCCGCCGTCGCTGGACCGCAACGCCTTGCGGGCGGCGAGGTTGAGTTCGGTGAAGTCCGTTTGCCCCGCCTCGCGCATGATTTGGGAGAGGTCGGCCACCGCCAGGATCAACACCGTGCAGACGGCCAGCAGGTCGTCCGTTTGGCCCTCGGTCAGGCTCGGCGCGGGCAGCCTCGGCAATCGGGCGAATTGCGCCTGCGACACATGCGGCTTGAGCGCCTCGATGGCGGCCATCGCCCGCTCCTTCTCCTCCTTGTTCTCGGCGGGAAAGCCCTCGCGCTTGGTGAGCGACTTGCGAAACGTCCCCGCCCGGGTCATGCACAGGCTGCTGGCGGCCGGCCACGGCGAGGGCGGCAGTTCAACGCCGTTTTTTCGGGCGCAGGCGACCATCCATTCCAACTCATCCCGCAGTGCGTCCGGCACCCCTGACGTGGTTTCGCGGACCATGCGCTCAACGAGCTTGCGGATGCTGTGGATCAACGCGGCTTGAGCGGTCTCGCGGCCGGCTTGGTCCGCCGTTGCCGCCACTGCCCGCACGCAGTCGAGCCACTGGTCCCGGCGGCTGAGCATTTCAGCCAGCAGGCGGCGGGCGCTGCCGGCGTGGTTGTCGTTCAGCTTCAGGAAGCGGGCGATGTCGCCGCTGAGCGGATCAGCGTTGAACAGGCGGTTGAGCAGCCTGCGGGCGGCCTGGTCGTGCAGTTCAGCCGCATCCTCCACGGGCTGGCCGGCTCGGCCGAGGCCCGACGCCAAGGGCAGCCGACCGGCCAGGGACATGGCGAAGCTGTCGATTGTCTTGATCTGCAGGCGCGCCGGGTTGTTGGCGAGATCCCAGCCCAGCGACCGGTTGCGTTCGCGAACCGCCTCCAGATGCCGCCCGAGCGCTGCCCGGATCGGCTCATCGGCTCCCCGGTCCGCGTCCAGCGCTGCCAGCACCCGCCGGCGCATCTCCGCTGCGGCCTTGCGGGTGAAGGTGATGGCCAGCAGCTGCTCAGGCGCCTCCACCCCGGCCAGCAGCCGCACGAACCGGGTGACCAGCAGCGCGGTCTTGCCGGAACCGGCCGGAGCTTGGACGATGCAGGAGCCTTCGGGGCGAATCGCCGCCTCGCGGACGCCTTGGTCGAGCGGCGCCGTTGCCTTTCTCGGCGGCATCAGGGCGTCGTCTCGAAGGCGTCTCGGCGGCACAGGCTGAGCAGGTGGCAGTGGCGGCAGCCCGGCGGGCTTTGCGCATTGCCCGGGTTGTGGGGATCGACCCGCGCCTCGCCGCTGCGGAACTCGTCGATCAGCGACCGCACCTGTCGGCGCCAGCGTTTGCGCAGGGCCGTCCAACCTTCGTCCGGAGTCTTGCCCAGCGGGATGCTCCCGTCGCTCCAGCCCTGCAGCCGAACCGCCTCGTCGCCGACCTGCGCCACCAGCACCGCCTTGATGTCCGGGTCGGTGAGCGCGTACATCGGCAGTTGCGGCGCGATCAGGCGCTCGCCGATCATCTGTTTGACCGAGACCGCACCGGTCTTGTAGTCGATGACGACCTTGTGGCCGGAGTCTGGATCCTGATCGATTCGATCCATGCGCAGCCCGAATTCAGCGCCGGGCAGGGTCAGCGTCGCGTCCTGCTCCAAGCCGATGACGGTGAATTCGGGGTGTGCCGCCTCAAGGCCGAGCCACGCCTTGATGATTGCCGTGACCCGCTCATGTTCCAAGGCCTGAAACGGGGCGGGCCTCCCCGCCAGGAACTCACCCACGGCACCCTCCGCGGCGGCGCGGACGGCCGCATCGGAAAAAGGCGCTTGGCCGTTCCGGTACAGGCGAAAGAAGGCGTCATGCACCAGCTTGCCTCGGGTCGCAGCGTCGGCGAAGGCCTCCTGCTCCTGCTTGGCCCTTAGCTTCAGGCGGTGAGTCGCCCAGGCTTTGAAGGGGCAATTGGCTTGGTTCTCGATCAGGGCGGTGCTCGCCTTGACGTCCCCTTCGCATTCGTGGGCCCGGTCGTCGGGAGCGGGCTCCAATCGGTCGAAGGGCGGCAATTCAGCCAAGGCGGGATGCCGTCTGGCGCGGTGTTTGGCCAGCACCTGGCCGATGGCGGCTGCGGGCAGCGGCTTGATCAGGGGACTGCATTCCTGCTGCCCGTCCGCATCCTCCTCGGACCAACTGGCGATGAAGGCCCCGCAGGCGTTGCGCCAATGGGCCAGCCGCTGTTCGGCGAACTCGCGTTCGCTGCCGTGGTCGAGGCGGGGGACGCCGGCCGCCCGCTGCATCGGCAGGGGAATGAGCGGATTGGGCGATGGGGCCTGCGGCCACGCCGAGTCCGACAGGCCCGCCACCCACAGATGGGTGAACGTCATGCCCGTGGTCTCGAGATAGCCCAGCACCTGAATCGGCGCCGGTCGCCGTTGGGGCGCGAAGATCTGGGTGCCCAGCAGGTCCCGCAAGGTCCGCAGGCCGCGGGCGGCGTCGATGCCGGGACTCTGGGCGAATCCGCGGTATCGATCGAGGCGGTCCTGGATGCTCATGAGGGCCTGGAATTGGCGGCTGCCCGCCTTGGCGCCCCAGCGGGCGCGCCGGAGGATGTCGCCGAACGCCCCCACCCAATGGGCGAAGGGCCTCCTCCCGTCCGCCCAGCCCGGCGATTTCGGCAACAGGTCGCCGAGGTCTTGGGGAAGTTCAAGAAACGGCGTCCGCGCCGGCGCCTCCAGCGCCTCCTCCGCAGGCCGCAGCAGATGTTCGAGCAGCGCGTCGGCGCCCTGCCAGACCGGCTGCTGCGCCAAGGGCAGGCCGCCGGACAGGTCGAAGGCGTCCGGCGCGTCGGCAAACTCGGCTCCGAAGGCGTGGTCGATGGCGTGATAGGCGTCGGTCAAGTAGGGGAACACCACCCCAATGCGGGCCTCCGCGTCCGCCATGAGCGCCTGGCGCGCCCACTGGGCGGCCGCGCTGATCTCCTCAGCCCGGCTGTTCAGCCGAACGCGGCGCTCGTCAGTGGCCGGGAATGCGGCAGGGGCGTGCCGGTGAACGCTGCCGCCTGCCAGCGCCACCCGAGCGAGGTGGTCCGCAGCCTGAGGCTCAATGCGCTCGAACGCCAACAGATTCAGGGCCTCGCCCCTAGCCAATGCCAAATCGGCCAGTTGCGCGTTGGTGGTCCAGCGCTTGGCCTTGAGTTCCGCATCGAAGCGTCTCGCCCAGCGTCGGAAAAGGCGGCCGTTCGCCGTCTGGCCGAACCCGGGCGCTTCGCGGTCGATGCGGTAGGCCAGCGCCAACGTCCAAGCCTCGGCGGCCCATTCGGCCAATTGGGGGGCTTGGTCGGGTGCCGTATCCCGCCAAAGCAGCAGTTCCGCCTCCTCGGACAGCAGTTCCGCATCCGCTTCGGCGGCGTTGAAGCCGGCGCGCAGATAACGCCGCAAGCTCAGGGCGCGCGGCTTCGGCCAGGCTTGGCGACCCAAGTTGATCTGCCGCTGGTTGCAGGCCGCGTTGACTTCCCGGGCCAGCCGTTCGTTGGGCGTGATGACGGGCGCCTCAAGGGCTGCGGCCGCAAGCTCCGGCGCCAGCCGCGTGAAATGAATCGGCATCAGGCCATTCTACAGGGGAATCGCCCGCGTCAGGTTGCCCAGGCAAGGTCGCGCGGTTCCGGCAACGCATCGGATTCCGCCCCACGCAACGAACCGAGGGTTCGCCGCGACCGCCGGATCGCGCGTCAAGGGAAAATTCGTCTAGAATGGCCCCGCCCCCGCTGCGGGGGCGCCGTTGCGCAAATCGCCGCGAATTGATGCAGGGAGGCTTAAGCGATGTGGTATCTGATCGAGGACTTCATCAACCAAAGCTGGTTCATGAAGGCCATCATTGGCTGGGGTTGGCTGTGCGTTCTCGTCATGTTCGCCAGCTTGTTCGACAATCTGCGGATCATCGCCGGCGGTTGAGGGCTCGCCATGTGGTTGTCGGCGCTATCGGTCGAGCAGCGCGAGGCCCTCCTGGGGCTGGCCCACAACGTGGTGGTGTCCGACGGGCTGCTTGATCCCAACGAGGAGGGCATGCTCGACGAGTTCAAGCGCGAGATGGAGCTGAATCCGGCGCTTGAAGCGGAGTACCTGGCCCTCGACGGCATTGACGCCACCTTCAACACCCGCAAGTCGCGGATCATCGCCCTGCTCAACCTGCTTCGGCTGAGCTACGCCGACGGCGCCTTTGAAGTGGAGGAGGAATGCCTGCTCAAGGAGGTCAGCCGGGCGTTTGGCGTTGAGGATGAGCAATTCAGGCTGCTGGACAACTGGGTGCGGCGGCTGCTGAGCCTGGAGGAGGAGGCTCGCGGCTTCATGGTGCCCTAGCCGATCAGCACTCGCTTGGCCTCGTTGAGTTGCTGGGCGATGAACGTCGAGCCGCCCTTGTCGGGATGGTTCCTGGCCATCAGCCGCCGGTGGGCGTCGATGACCTCCTGCTCCGTGGCATTGGCCCCGAGTCCCAGAACGCTTAAGGCCTCTTGGCGGGTCATGGCGCCGGCAGCGGGCCGTCCCGCGCTCCCCGCGCCCGCCCGCCGTTGCCTGAAGGCCATGAACGCCCGCCCAAGGGTTGGAAAGAAACGCACCATCAAGCCGGCGCTGCGGCGCAGGAAGGGCAGCAGCGCCGCAGCCGCTGCGGCCAGCCAATGCAGGCGGCCGGTGGCGGCGAGCACGGCCAGCGCGGCCACTAGGGCCAAGGTGGCCAAGGTGATGACGAGGGCGCTTTTCCTGACCGGGGCCGAGAGCCACAGCAGCCGCAACAGCACCGCCAAGGCGGTGGCGGCGATCAGACCAAGCATCAGGGGGATCATGCGGATAAACGGGGGTTGTCCTTGAATCTCTAGGGTATCATGGCGGCCAAGCGATCAGTTGCAGGGCTGCGTAACCGTCCATGGACAGCGCCGAACTCACCAAGTGGCTGGAGAATGTGCGCATCGAGCATCGCGACCTTGACGAAGTCATTCATCACCTCATTGCCACCGGCCATCACGACGCCATGCGGGTGCAGCGGCTGAAGAAGCGCAAGCTCAAGCTCAAGGACATGATCGCCAAGTTGGAAAGTCAACTCATTCCCGATCTTGACGCATGAAGCCAGGCCCCCTGACCGTCGCCATCTCCTCCCGGGCGCTGTTCGATCTCCGGGACAGCAACGCAGTGTACGAAGCCGACGGGCTCGAAGCGTACCGGCGCTTCCAAATCGACAACGAAGACAAGCCGCTTGATCCGGGAGAAGGGTTTTATTTTGTCAAAAAGCTATTGAATATCAACAAGATAAAGAAAAAAAAGAGAGTTGAGATAATATTGCTGTCACGCAACTCGGCGGATACCGGGCTGCGCATCTTCAATTCCATTGAGCACCATGCGCTCGATGTCACCAAGGCTGCGTTCTGCGGCGGCGACAGTCCGTACCGCTACGTGCGGGCCTTCGGCTGCGACCTGTTCCTCAGCACCCACGGCGCGGACGTCCGCCAAGCCTTGGAGCAGGGCGTGGCGGCGGCCAATTTGCTGCTTGGCAGCAGCGGCCGCGAACGGTCCGGCACGGGCGAACTGCGCATGGCCTTCGACGGCGATTCGGTGCTCTTTTCCGATGAGGCCGAGCAAATCTACCAAGCGCAGGGATTGGAGGCCTTCAGCGCGGCGGAAGCGGCGGAGGCGGGCAAACCGCTGCCGGGCGGTCCGTTCAAGTCGTTTCTCAAGGCGCTGCACGACCTGCAGCAGGAGTTCGACGACGATTGCCCCATCCGCACCGCGCTGGTCACCGCCCGGGAGGCGCCCGCCCATGAACGGGTCATCCGCACGCTGCGGGCCTGGAACATCCGGTTGGACGAGTCCCTGTTTCTTGGCGGCATGACCAAGTCGGAGTTCCTCAAGGCGTTTGCTGCGGACGTGTTCTTTGATGACCAAACCCAGCATTGCGAAGCCGCCGTCTCCCACATGCCCGCCGGCCATGTGCCGAGCGGGGTTGCCAACGCGCCGAAGGAACCTTTGTCCTAAAGGCTCATCCGTTATAAAGAGCATCGGTTTTATTCCAAAACCCGATGATTGGCCTTAAACTGCGGCGCCATGAAACTGCAGCAACTGCGCTACGCTTGGGAAGTCGCCCAACACGGCCTGAACGTATCCCTCACGGCTGAAAGCCTGTTCACCGCGCAGCCCGGCATCAGCAAGCAGATTCGCTTGCTCGAAGACGAATTGGGCGTCGAGATCTTTGCCCGCCAAGGCAAGCAGCTCGCCGCTGTCACCCCCATTGGCAAGGTCATTCTCGAGCGGGCCGGCGAGGTGCTGCGCCAAGTGGACAGCATCAAGCTGGTGGCCGATGAGTACCGGGACGAGCGAACCGGCCTGCTGTCCATCGCCACCACCCACACCCAAGCCCGCTACGCCCTGCCGCCCGCGGTGCGCAAGTTCCGCGCAGCCTACCCGGAGGTGGCGTTGCGCATGCATCAGGGCTCGCCCGCCCAACTGGTTGAGCTGGCCGCTGCCGGCGAGGTGGACTTCGTCATTGCCACCGAGGGCTTGGAACTGTTCAAGAACCTCATCATGCTGCCTTGCTACCGTTGGTACCGGGACGTCATCGTGCCCGAGGGCCACCGGCTGGCGCAGATCGGCGCGCAGCGTGAACTGACCTTGGCCGACGTGGCGGCGGAGCCTCTGGCGACCTACGTGTTTGGCTTCACGGGCCGCTCGGTGCTTGATCTGGCCTTCCAGGCGGAGGGCCTCAAACCGAACGTGGCCTTCACCGCCACCGACACCGACGTGATCAAGACCTACGTGCGCCTTGGCTTTGGCGTCGGCATCATTGCCTCGATGGCCTTCGACCCGGCGGTTGACCGGGGCTTGGTGACGGTCGATGCCTCGCACCTGTTTGCCCCTTCCGTCACCCACATCGGCTTCCGGCGCGGCACCTTTCTGCGCCGTTTCATGCACGAGTTCATGGCGTGGTTCGCCCCGCACCTGGACCAGCGCACGGTGGCGGCAGCGATTGCCCGGCCCACGGGGGCGGCCCGCGCCAAGCTGTTCGCGGAGATGGATTTGCCGGTGCGCTAGGTCACACCAGCAGCCGGAAGGGCGCCTCGAGCAGGTCGCGGACGGCGGCCAGGAACCGGGCGGCGGGGGCGCCGTCCAAAGCGCGGTGGTCCCAAGTCAGGGAGAGGCGCATCACTTGGGTCTTGGTTGGCGCCTCGCCCGCCCACTTCAGATCGTCGCGCAGGCGGTTGACGCCCAGGATGCCGGATTGGGGGGCGTTGATGATCGGCGTGAAGGCATCGACGCCGAACATGCCGAGGGCGGAGACGGTGAAGGTGCCGTCTTGGAGGTCGTCCGGGGTCAGCGCCCCGTCGCGCGCGGCTTTGGCGAGCCGCCCGGTCTCCAAGGCCAGTTCCTTCATGCTGAGCCGATTGGCGTGGCGCACCACTGGAACGATCAGGCCTTCCTCCAAGGCCACGGCCATGCCGACGTTGATGTCGCCGCGCAGGGTCATTTCCGCTTCGCCAAAGACGCTGTTCATCAGCGGATGCCTCTCCAGCGCCTTGGCGGCGGCGCGAATCACCAGATCGGTGTAGGTGGGACGCAGCTCCTCGTCGCGCCATTCGTCCACCAACTGATTGCGCAGCTTCACCGCATCCTCCATGTTGGCGTCCATGTCCATGGTGAGCTGGGCGGACGAGCGCAGGCTCTCGAACATGCGCGCGGCGATGGTCTTGCGCATGCCCCGCACCGGCACGACGCGATCCTCGCCGCTGGCCAAGGCGGGCGCCGCGGCGGGCGCTGGAACTCCGGCGGCGGCTCGTTCCACGTCCTGCTTGGTGATTCGGCCGCCGGGCCCCGTGCCGCGCAGCTGGGCCAGATCGACGCCGAGCTCGCGGGCGAGCTTGCGCGCCATTGGCGAGGACGGCGAAGGCGCTTGCGGTGCGGGCGCCGCGGGCCGGTCGCCGTCGGCGGCGGCCTGGACGTCCGCCTCGACGATGCGCCCGCCGGGGCCGCTGCCTTGCAAGGCGGCGATATCGACGTTCAGCAGGGCGGCCAGCCGCCGCGCCGCCGGCGACGAGGCAATGCGGCCGTCGCCGGCGTTCAAGGCCGTCGGTCGGGCGGGCGGGGCGGCTGCGGGGGCGCTCTCCGCCACCGGTTCCGCCGCCTGCGTTTGCGGCGGCGCGTCGGGAATGGCCTCGCCGTCCGCGTAGATGTAGCCGACCACGTCGCCCGGCTTCATGGCCACTCCCTCGCCGACCATGTGCTTGACGATGCCGCTGGTCTCGGCGTCCACGTCAAGGTTGACCTTTTCGGTTTCCAAGCGGTAGAGCAGCTCGCCCTTGTCCACGGTGGCGCCGTCGGCGATGTACCACTCCTCCACCACGCCCTCGGTCATGTTCATGCCGACCTTCACCAAATAGATTTCCTGGGGCAACTTACGCTCTCCTTTTTCAGCCTGCCGTCCTGCGCCGCGCGCCGGGCGCCTCCATCCTAAACAATCCGCTGCGGGCCGCCAATTCGAGGGTCCGGCGGATGTCCACCACCCAAGGCCCGGTTCGTTCCACAGCCATCTCAATCGGCTGGTCCGGCTTGAGCGAGCGGTCCCGTTCGCCGTCGAAGGCCAGCACGCCGGGGCCGTCGGCGGCAATACGCTCGCCAAGCTCGATGGCCCGGCATTCCGCCACTTCAACGCTCTTGTAGAGCCCCGGCGCGATGGGCGCCCGCACCCGCTCGCCGCCGGGTCCGAATCGCAGCAGCAGCCCCTTGTCGGCATCCTGGGGCAGGGGATGCAGCAGGCCGCCGATGGCGGCGATGCCCACCGCTGCCGGCTCGGCGCGGGTGAGCAGGGCGGTGTCGAGCAGCTCCGGCTGCAGCAGGGCGCGGGCGCCGACGAAGCGCTCCCGGCTGAGCACCGCATCGATCAAGGCAAGGTCCGGGCGCTCATCGGCCACCGTCACTTGAACGGTTTTGTGCTGCGCGGCGACCTCGCTCAGTTCGAGTCGGCCGGAAGCGATCAATCCCGCTGCGGCTCCCGCCAAGGTGGCCTCCTGCAAGCGCGGAAAGACGTTGTTGGTGCCGGTGGACAGCGGAATCAACGGCGCCTCGGGCCAGCCCAGCGCGAAGGCTCGATTGGTGCCGTCGCCGCCCAGGGTGATGACCACGGAGCAACCCAAGTCCCTCAGCGCCCGGGCCGCAGTGATGGTGTCCAGCGCCGTTCTGGTTCGGGTGGCGTCCAGCGGCTTGGCGCGCAGGCGGCGGTTTTCGCGAACGGCGCTGGCGACGATGCCGTTGGGGTCGTCGAGATAGGCGAAGGCGGCGGCCCCGGCGGCTTCGGCGCCGATCAGGGCGCGCTCAACGATGGCCTGCTTTTCCTGGTTGTCGAAAACGGAGGCGCGGGCCACCAGGCGGCGCACGTCCTTGCCCGAGGCCGGGTTGGCGACCACGCCGAACAGGCTCATGGCTTTTCTGCGGCGCTTGACCCGGACGGGGTGCCGGATGGCCGCTAAAGCCCGAGCTGTTGCTTGGCCTCGGCGACGATGCGATCGGCGTTGGGAACGTAGTTGGCTTCCAGCACCGGGCTGAAGGGCACCGGGCTGAACGGAGCGCCCACCCGCGCCACCGGGGCGTCGAGGTAGTCGAAGGCCAGCTCCTGAATCTGCGCGGCCACCTCCCCGCCGAAGCCGCCGAAGCGCACCGCCTCGTGGACGATCATCGCCCGATGGGTCTTTTTCACCGAGGCGACGACGGCGGCGCTGTCCAAGGGCTGGAGGCTGCGCAGGTCGATCACTTCGGCCTCGATGCCGAGCTTTTCGAGTTGCGTCGCCGCAGCGAGCGCCTCATGCACCATGCGCCCGAAGCTGATGATCGTGTAGTTCGAGCCGCTGCGCACCACATTGGCCTTGCCGATGGGCACGGCGTAGGACTCTTCCGGCACCGGTCCCGTCATGGCCAGCGACATCTTGTTGAGCACGACGATCACCGGGTTGTCGTCGCGCGCGGCGCTGATGATCAGGCCCTTGGCGTCGTAGGGCGTGCAGGCCATCACCACCTTCAGGCCGGGCAGGTGGCAGATCCAGGCCTCCAGGCTTTGGCTGTGCTGGGCGGCGAGGCTGGCGCCGGCGCCGGCCATGCTGAGAATGGTGACCGGCAGCGTCGCCCGCCCGCCGAACATGTAGCGCATCTTGGCGAGCTGGTTGGCGATCTCATCCATGCACTCGCCCATGAAGTCCATGAACATCACGTCGATGATCGGGCGGCAGCCGGTGGCGGCGGCGCCAACCCCGAGGCCGACGATGCCCTCCTCGGAAATCGGCGTGTCGAACACCCGTTCCGGGCCGAATTCCTTCAGGATGCCGTTGTAGTAGCCATAGACGCCGCCCGCCTCGGCGACGTCCTCGCCGGCCACGAAGGCGTCCGGTTGTTCCTGCATCACGGTGCGCACGCCCTCGGCGATGGCGGCGACGTAGGGCAGTTCCCTGGGTTTGGGTTGGGGTTCGGCCATTGCGGGGCTCCTTGGGTCAGGCGTAAACGTCTTCGGTGACGGCGGCGGGGTCGGGGTCGGGGCTGGCTTCGGCGAATTCGATGCCGGCGTCCACTTCCTTGCGCACCGCCTCGTGGACGGCCTCGGCCGCTTCGGGCGTGAGCACCCCCTGTTCGGCGAGCCGCGCCTCGAAGTTGACGATGGGGTCCTTGAGCCGCCATTGCTCCACTTCCTCGTCGGTGCGGTAGCTCAAGCCCATGCCGCGCACGCCCACATGGTCGTAGTAGCGGTAGGTCTTGCACTCCAGCAGGGTCGGCCCGCCGCCCTCGCGCGCCCGGGCGATGGCCTCGCCGGCCGCCTCATGGACGGCGATGGCGTCCATGCCGTCCACCACCACGCCCGGCATGCCGTAGCCCGGCGCCCGGTCGGCGACATCGACGATGGCTTGGTGGTTGGCCTGCGGCGTGTACTCGCCGTAGCCGTTGTTCTCGCAGACGAACACGCAAGGCAGCTTGTACAGCGCCGCCATGTTGGCGGCTTCGTGGAACGCGCCCTCATTGCTGGCGCCGTCGCCGAAGAAGCTGATGGAGACGTTGCGGGTCTTGCGGAACTTGCAGGAGAAGGCCGCCCCCATGGCGATGGGCGGGCCGCCGCCGACGATGCCGTTGGCGCCGAGCATGCCGAGGTCGAGGTTGGAGATGTGCATGCTGCCGCCCTTGCCCTTGCAGTAGCCGGTGGCCTTGCCGTAGAGCTCGGCGAACATGTAGGTGAATTCGCCGCCCTTGGCGATCAGGTGGCCGTGCCCCCGGTGGGTGCCGGTGATGTAGTCCTCATCGGAGAGATGCACCATGACGCCGCTGGCGACGGCCTCCTGGCCGACGTAGAGATGCAGGGCGCCGGGGATCTTGCCGTCCTCCATCATTTTGCCGGCCCGCTCCTCGAAGGCGCGGATGCGCACCATGCGCCGGTGGATGTCCAGCAGGATGTCGTCGGTGATTTCGCTGCTCAAGGGTCTCTCCCGTCAATGCTCTCGAGGGTGCGCCAAGCGGCCCTGCTCCCAAACGCCAAGCCAAAACGCCGAAACTTCGACTTTCGGATTGGTATGATTGAATCGAGCCGAGGGCCGAAGCGCGTTTAAGCGGCGTATTCTCTCATTTGCGGCAGCTTTTACAATGCGCGACCTGACGGTCGCGGATGGAGTTTCGCTCACCGCGAAACTCCGCGCTCGTCGCTTAGATCAGATTCCGGTATGTTTCTGAGCCCGCACATGCAACTTTGGCCCCCCAAGGGCCAAGGCTCGACATCGGTTTCGCCGGCGCGAAACTCAACAGGCCCGGGCTGCAGCGTGCCGACTGCATCCTTGCGCTGGATGCGCCCAGGGAGCGCGCGGACGGCCTCGGCGGGGCAACTTGACAAGGAGGCTGAAGTGACGACTTTTGCGCGGCAATTGGGGAAGCGGCGGCCCGGCGAGGTGGCGGTCCGTGACGGGCGCAAGGCACTGGACTGGACGCAGTTGGACGAAGTCCTCAACCGGGTGGCCAACGGGCTGCAGAGCTTGGATCTGGGTCCCGGCCGCCGGATCGCGGTCTTTGCCGAAAACGCCGTCGAAACCGCCTTGGCCAATCTGGGCGGCCTGATCGGCGGCGCCTCGGTGGTGCCGGTCAACTTCCATCTCACCGCCGATGAAGTGGCCTACATCCTGGGCGACTCCGGCGCCCGCCTGCTGTTTGTCGGCCCGGAGACCGCCGCACGGGGCGTTGCCGCCGCCGCCGCCAGCGAGGTCGCCAGCGTTGTCGGCTGGTGCGATGCGGCGGGCGTGACGCCTTGGGATGGCTGGCTCGCCGCGCAATCCGCCGAAGAGCCGCCCGGGCATTTGCCGCCGCGGCCGAACCTGCTCTACACCTCCGGCACCACCGGGCGGCCCAAGGGAACCGAACTGCCCCCAACCATGTTCGCCGGCGGCGACACGGTCGCTGAGCACATCGCCAACTTGGCCGCCGCGCCCGTGGCTGAGGCCGGTGCCCACTTGGTGGTCGGCCCCATGTACCACACCGGCCCGCTGTCCGGCGCCCGCTCCCTGGCGGCCGGCGTGCCCTGCGTCATTCTCGGCCGGTTCGATGCGGAGCAGACCCTCAAGGCGATTCAGGACCACGGAATCGGCAACACGGTGATGGTGCCCACCCACTTCGTGCGCCTGCTGGCCCTGCCGGATGAGGTCAAGGCCCGCTACGACGTTTCGTCGCTGATTCGGGTCGCGCACACCGGCGCCAAGTGCCCGGTGGACGTGAAGCGGGCGATGATCGAGTGGTGGGGGCCAGTGTTCGTGGACGCCTACGGCGCCAGCGAGGTGGGCACCACCTGCCTCATCACCTCCGAGGAGTGGCTGGCGCATCCCGGCTCGGTGGGCAGGGCCGTGCCGCCCTTCGAGGCGATGGTTCTGGACGACGACGACAACCCGCTGCCGCCCAACACGGAGGGGCGCCTGTTCTTCAAGGACGCCACCGGGCGCGGCGTCATCTACCACAACGACCCGGAGAAGTCCGCCGCCGCCCACATCGCGCCGGGCGTGTTCACCTTGGGCGAAATCGCCTACATGGACGAGGACGGCTACGTTTACATCACCGACCGCTTCAGCGACATGGTGGTGTCCGGCGGCGTCAACATCTATCCCGCCGAGGCGGAGCAGGTGCTGATCGAGCACGATGCCGTCCTCGACGTGGCCTGCATCGGCATTCCCCACCCGGAAATGGGCGAGGAGCTCAAGGCCTTGGCCATCCCCCAAGATGCGCAAGCCGCGCCCTCCGGGGAGGCCATGATCGCCTGGTGCCGCGAGCGCCTGTCCCACTACAAGTGCCCGCGCACCTTCGATTGGGTGGACACCTTGGGCCGCAACACCATGGGCAAGGTCAACAAGCGCAAGCTGCGGGCGCCGTATTGGGAAGGGCAGGGCTGAGCCCCGGATTGCCAACATGAACTTCAACACTGCCAACAGCACTTTTCGGCAACTCATGGGCAACGGCCTGAGCTATCGGGTGCCTGCGTTCCAGCGCGACTACTCTTGGGGGCCGGACGAATGGGATGACCTGTGGCAGGACCTCGTGGCGTTGTCTGACGAAGGCTCGGAGCCAGTCCACTACATGGGTTACTTGGTCCTTCAATCGGCGGACAACAAGGACTTCGAGATCATTGACGGCCAACAGCGCATGACAACCCTAAGCCTTTTGGTGCTGGCAGCCCTATCGCACTTGAGGGGCTTGGCCGATTCAGAAAACCAGCAAGACCCCGAAAACCGGCGCGCCGAGCAGTTGCGCGCCAGCTACATCGGCTATCTCGATCCAGTCACCTTGGTGCCACGCTCCAAGCTAACGCTCAATCGCCATAACGACCGCTACTACCAAAGCTGCCTTGTGCCGCTCGAACCCTTGCCCGCGCAAGGCTTGAACGCATCTGAGCGCTTGCTGCGCAGGGCGTTCCTTTGGTTTGGGGAACGCTTGCAATTCCGCGTTGGCGGCGATGGAACCGCAGTCGCTCGATTCGTGGATGAAGCGGTGGACAAGCTGCTGTTCACGGTCATCACGGTTGCTGATGAGTTGAACGCCTTCACCGTCTTCGAGACACTCAATGCGCGTGGCGTGCGCTTGTCGTCCACCGATCTGCTGAAGAACTTCCTGTTCTCCGTGGTTGCTTGGGATGGCGCCCACGAGTCTGAAATCACGGCTTTGGAGGACCGTTGGGAGGGCATTATCGGGCTGCTGGGCAGCGAGAGCTTCCCGGAGTTCCTGCGCACCTTTTGGAACAGTCGAAATCCGTTGGCGCGCAAGGCCGAGCTGTTCAAGACCATACGAGCGACCGTCAACGGCCGGGCGGCGGCGTTCGACTTGGTCCGGGATCTCGACCGGCAAGCCCGAGTGTACGCCCAGTTGCGCAATCCCGACCAAGGCGGCTGGACGGCGGCGGAACGCGACTGCCTTTGGCAGCTTGGGTTGTTCGGGGTGCGCCAGCCGTTGGCGGTCCTGCTGGCGGCGTTTGATCGGTTTGCGGACAGCGATCGACCGGGCTTTGGACGGTTTCTGAAGGCCATCGCGGTGGTTTCCTTCCGCTACAACCTGATCTGCCGGCGCCAAAGCAACGAGCAGGAAGCGGTGTACAACCGAATCGCCCGCCGCATCTCGAACGGGGAAATCAACGAGCCGTCCGCTGCGATCGAGGCGCTGCGGCCGGTTTACCCGGAAAACGGCCCGTTCCGGACCGCGTTTGCCGAAAAAACGCTAAACGTCCGCCGCAGCCGCAAGGTGGTCCGCTTCATTTTGCTCCGGCTGGAGCGAGGGCTGTCCGGGCGGGACTTCGATTTTGAAAGCGATGCCTACAGCGTTGAGCATGTGTTGCCCGAACGCCCTGATGAGGGCTGGGAGCAGTTTGACGGGCGGCACCGCGATGAGTCCACCCATCGCCTAGGCAACCTGACGTTGTTGGAGACCGCCCTTAACCGGGAGTTGGGCAACGCCGCCTACAGCGGCAAGCGCGAGGTTTACCAGCGCAGCGAATTTGCCGTCACCCGCCGAGTGGCGGAGCAGTTCGAGGCTTGGACCGTCGAGAAGATTCGCGCCCACCAGCAATGGATGGCGAGGCAGGCAACGGCCATCTGGCGGATTTCGTTCTAGCCGTGCATCGGCGCATCCCGGCCTCTCATCGAATCACGCAGGGATGGCCTGTGCGGGACGCCGCCCAGCTGAGCGGGAGGCGCGCCGCAATCAGGGCACGTACCAGATCGGCGATGACCAGGCCCGGTCCTGGATGGTGGCGTGCATGTCCGCACGCGGCGCCACGCCCGCGCGAACGGCGTCCCAAGTGGACCAGCGGCACTTGGGGTTCTCCAGCGCGCGGACGTAGTAGAAGGCGCGCTGGCCGGGGATGAATGTGGGATCCTGCCAGAGCGCGGAGAGTTCCGCCGCGCCCTTGTCATCGCTGATGGCACAGGTGGTCAGGTCCACTGCCGCGCCGTTTTCGGGGCAGCGGTGGGTTTCAGGGTCAACCATGCCGCCGTCGGAGCAGGCCACGTCAAAGACCCGCTCGTTGGCTTGGCCATCCGCCATCCAGCCCTTGATCACTTGCAGGCGCTGCAATGGGGCCGTGTCGCTGTCGCGCATGGCCCAGACAAAGAATCCGGGAGCGGCCTCCCCATCGGCGATCAGGTCGCCGCCCATGGGCACTCCTGCAGCGTAGGCGGCGGCGATGACGTCCTCGGCCTCCAGCAGGGCTGCGTCGATGCCGTAGCCGGCGAAGAAGCGCACGGGAATGTGCGGTCCGCTGGTGGCGAAGGCCTCCTTGCGCCGGAAGGCGTCATAGATGGCTTCGCGGGTGTTGCTCTCCGCCCAGACCGCGGCCAAGCCGGAAGCGCCCCAGTATTGGGCGAAGGCGTTGGCGTAGGTGGGACCGTCCCCGGCGGCTTGCTCCCCTGAAGGGGTTTCGCTTGGCCCGACGGCGCCGTCGTCCCCGCCCAAGTCGAAGACGCTGTCCGCCGTCGCTCCTTGGTCCAAGGGCACGGAGCCGCGCATTTGGGGCGTAGCGTCCAACAGGCCGGTCTTGCTCCAATAGTTGTCCTCCTCGAAGGAGCCGGCTGCGTTGTGGGTGTCGGAGGAGCCGATCACGCCGAAGCGATACGGGTTCAAGCCTTCGGCCTCCTCCATCGCCAAGCCGTTCAGCCAAGCCTCCCGCACGTAGCCGCCCTGCGGTTGGCTCGGCAAGGGGCTGGCCACCCGCACCGGCATGATCTCGAAGTCGGCCCACTCGTCGTTGGGCGAGAGCAGGGGGTGGGTGTCCGAGGTGCCCTTGACTTGGGTGATCTCCACCAGCGGCTCATTGCGCAGGCGCTGCTCGGCGTAGGCGGCATCGATGGGTTCGCCCGCTTGGTTGGTCAGCTCGAACATCCAACCGTCGGAGCCGTTGGAATTGTGCGGAATGGCCAAGGCTTCGAAGCCTTGGCCCCGTTGGCTGTCGAGCCAGTCCCAGAGATCCTCGGGATTGCGGGAGTCCAGCCGGCTGAACGGCATGTCGGGCGCCTGGCTGCCGCGAAAAATGACGTTGCGGTGCAGGTTCTCGAATTCCGGGCCGGAAGTGGTGTATTCGTAGCCGATGAAGGTGGTGAACTCGCCGGGCGCGTTGTTGCGCTCGGCGGACTCAATGATCCTGCTCCAGGCGCTGGCCACCACGTCCGGGTCCAGGAGGTCGTCGGGTTCCGCCAGGGTGCCGCCGATGCGGGGCAGCAGGCCGGCGAAGGCGGCGCCGAGCTCCGCCGGCGTCTGGGCGGCGCGCAGTTCGGCGGCGATCGGCCGCCGGCTGAGTTCGGTGGATTCGTCAAACATGGCCGGCAGCATGCCCAGGTAGGTGGCGTGGTCGGTCACCGCTTGGAAGTCCAGCGGCTTTTTCATCTTCATTTCCATGCCTGCGGGGTGGGTCAGCGCGCCGCCCTTGGCGAAGGCGTAGGCGTCGTCCGGGGTGGCTCGGGTGCCGAACAGGAACGCATCAAAGGAGTGAACGGTGTGTACGTGCAGGTCGCCGAAGTAGGGGTTGCGGTTGGGGTTCGATTCGATTCCGGGCGCTGCCGCCCGGGCTTCGGCAGCCTCCGGCATGGCGGCTTCCGCCGCCGCTTCGGGCCGTTCCTGCGGCTGGCCGCAGGCGGCCACGACGCTGGCGGCGGCGACCACAAGGGCGGCCTTCAGCGCCTTCATGGGCCGCGCCCGCCGTTCGCGCGGCCGTTTTGAAACAGGGCGGGCAGGGCTTGGTCGTCGGTCTCGATGAGTCGATCGATCCAAGCGTGGAAACGCTGCCCGCCGCCTTCGTTGCGCCCGAACTGGACGTAGGGCATGGCGCCGGTCAACAGCGCCTTTTGCTGGCGCAGGCCGGTGGCGTAGTCCTCCTCCTGCACGACGTACTCGAGGAACTTGAACTGCTCGCGGGCGGCTTCGGCCGCCGCCTCGTCCGCCGGCGGCCTTTCCATCAGGTAGTTCTGCACGGTGCAGGACGCAAGCGGCGTCTCGCCGGGGAAGAGCTGGGAAATCATCACGCCCCGGCCGCCGCCGTCGAAGCTGGCGATGGAGACGTGGGGAAAGATGGTCCAGACCCCGGCCAGCAGATGGGCGTCGCTGGCATCGGACAGATTCTCGTACTCGCCGAGCGACGGGTCCGGCGAACTGACCCGCTGGTGCGGCCCCCAGGCGTGGTAGAGCGCTTGGTTGGGGTAGTCGGCGCCGAAGGTGTCCTTGTGCAGGATGGGCAGGTGGTAGAGGTCGAGGTAGCCGTCGTAGGCGACCTTCCAGTTCGGGCCTTGCAGGGTGCGGCTCTCAAAGAAGTGCCAGTCGGCGAAACCGAAGTGCTCGAGGAGTTGGTCGTAGCCGGACAGAAAGGCGTCGATGTCGAGGCTGGCGTTGGGGTTGATCAGCACCCAGATCAGGCCCGCGCGCTCCGCCGCCGGAAGCTCGATCAGGCTGTTGCAGGAACGGTCCACCTCGCCGAAGTCCCGTTCCGAATACACCCCGATGAGGGCGCCGCGCTGATCGTAGGACCAAGCGTGGTAGGGGCAGGTGAAGCGCTTGGCGTTGCCGGTGCCGGCGAGCATGATCTGCGAGCCCCGATGGCGGCACATGTTGATGAAGGCGCGCGCTTGACCGTCCTCGCCGCGGCTGATGAGCACCGGGACGCCCACCGCGTCCATGGCCTTGTAGTCGCCTGGATCGGGAATTTCGGCGCTGGCGGCGAGCATCAGCGGCATCCGCTTGAAAACCCGTTCCATCTCAAGCCGCCAACGGCCTTCGTCATGGTAGTGGTCGGCGGGCACCTTGAGGATGGCTTCGGCCTGCTCAACGGTTCCCGTTCGGGCGTGCTTGAGGTTGTGCTCAGCCATTTCGATCAGTTGGGCGCGGCTCATGGTGTTCTCCTCTCCTCGTGCGCGGGCAACGCGAGCGATGATTATTGCAGATATCCGGCCAAAGAGGCAGGACGCGCGCCCGCCTTGCGGGCGCGTTGGAGTTTCGCGCAGCGAAACTCCGCACTCGCCGCCTAGGTCAGATTCCGATAAGTTTCTGAACCCGCACATGCCGAAGAGGCAGGTTGGCAGTCGCTTGGGCGACGGCGGCCGCGTCGCGGGGCGCAGCCCTCGCAATTTCCCTGCCGAAGAGGCAGGATGGCGCTTTCCCATCCTGCACCCGCAACCCGATCAGCCGGGAGGAGCGCTTATGTCCATTCAAGCCACGATCACCACCAGCAAGGGCGCCATCCGGTTGCGGCTGTTTCCTGAACAGGCGCCGGTGACGGTCGCCAACTTCGTCAACCTGAGCCGCCGCGGCTTTTACGACGGGCTCAAGTTCCATCGCGTGATTGACCGGTTCATGATCCAGGGCGGCTGTCCCCGGGGGTCGGGCCGGGGCGGCCCCGGCTATCAATTCGAGGACGAGTTCAGCGACGAGTTGCGCCACGACCGCCCTGGGCGGCTGTCGATGGCCAACGCCGGGCCGGGCACCAACGGTTCGCAGTTCTTCATCACCCATGTGCCGACCGCTTGGCTGGACGGCGCCCACACGATCTTCGGCGAGGTGCTCGAGGGCGCGGACCAAGCGGTGGTGGACGGCATCAAGCAAGGCGATTCGATCAACGGCATCGAGGTTATCGGCGAAGTCGATCCGCTGCTCGACGCCTTTGAGGAACGCGTTGCGGCTTGGAACGCGGCCCTGGACCGTTGACCTTGGCCTTCGACCGTGCGCAGGCCGTCGTCAACGACGGCTTCTCGGCCCTGCTGGGCGCGGAGTTGATCCGCAGCGCGCGGGATCAGGCGACGGTTCGGCTGCCCTACCGGGAAGCGCTGGGCGTGGCCCGCATACACGGCGGCGCCATCAGCGCCCTGATCGACATCGCCGCGACTGCGGCCTTCTGGTCCCATCCCGCGCTCACCGAAGGCGCTTGGGGCGCAACGGTGGACTTCACGGTCCACTTCCTCAAGCTGGCCGCGGACACGGATCTGGTTGCCGAAGCCAAGGTGCGCCGCCGCGGCGGCGCCGTCTGCGTCGGCGACGTCTGCGTGCGCAATGCCGACGGCGAGGAGGTGGCGGCGGCGCGGGTGACCTATCGTCTGAGTCCCTGACCTACGAACTCATCGCTTTCCGAAAGGCCGGCCGTTTCCCAATGCGATCGACGTAGGCCTGCAAATGGGCCATCTCGTCGGTGACGCAACCTAGGCGGCGGCTCATGAAGCAGGCGTGGCCGAGCATGACGTCGGCGGCTGAGAAGTCGCCGATCAGGTAGTCCTTGCCCTCAAGCTGCGCATCCACCGGCGCCAGCGCCTTGGTCAGCAGACGCTGGGCCTGCCCTAGGGCCTCCGGGTTGCGGCGCTCCGGGGGCAGCAGGATGGTCTGCACCACGATGGTGTTGACCGGCGGCATCACCATGCCCTCGCAGTAGTGGAACCACTGCAGGTAGGCGGGGAACAGCGGCGAATCAACGGATGGCTTCAGGGCGCCGTCCGTGTGCCGGGCGACGATGTGCTCGACGATGGCGCCGGATTCGTAGATGCGCGCGTCGCCGTCGTCAAGCACCGGCACGCGCCCCAAGGGATGCCGGGCGCGGTGCTCTTTGGACTTGAGGTCCCTGGGATGGAAGTCCATGCGGTTGAGTTGGTATTCGAGGCCCAGCTCCTCAAGCAGCCAGACGATGCGTCCGGCGCGGGAGTTGGGGGCGAAGTGCAGGGTCAGCATGGGCGCGCTCCTTGTCGTGGCTGGCGTTTTGCGTTGATTGATCCGGGAAAACTTGTCCGCTAGCGGAGCTTCAGAACCCTTCTGGCGTTCTCGCGCAGGAATTTCGGCCACACGTCGTCCTTAAGCGGCACATTCCGCATGTCGGCCATGATGCGCTCCAGGGAGAGGCCCATCGGGAAGTAGCCGCCGTAGATGATCTTGTGCGCGCCGCGGGTGTTGGCGTAGTCGATGATGGCTTGGGGGTAGTGTTTCGGAGCGAACGCGCTGGTGGAGTAGTGCAGGTTCGGCCACTTGAGCATGAGCTTGACCGCGAGCGCCTCCCAAGGCTCGCAGCCGTGGCGGGTGACGAACACCAGCTCCGGGAAGTCGTACATCACTTGGTCGATCAGGCGCACCTCCTGCGGCCACATCGGAAAGCGCGGCCCCGGCACGCCGGCGCAGACGAAGATGGGCGCTGCGAGCTCGACGCACTTGGCGTAGATGGGGTACATCAGCGCGTCGCCGATGCCGACCTGCGGCTCGTACCCCGCGTTGAAGGCGCTGAAGGAGACGACGCCGAACTCCTCGTGCTCGCGCACCATGTCGCGAATGCCGTCCATGCCGCGGTTTGGATCCACGAACCCTTGCCCGACGAAGCGGTCCGGGTGGGCCTTCAGGGCTTGGCGGCCCACTTCGCTGCCGACGCCGATGACGCCGACTTCGACGCCGAAGCGGTCCATCTCACGCAGCGTGACGGCGATGGGGTCAGGGGCGCCGTACAGCGCTTTGGGGACGTTCCTGAACATGTACTCCACGGGAAAGTCGAAATCCTTGGAGCCGTCCTTCAACTGCCGGCGGATGAAGTCGTACTGCTTGAAGTCCTCGGCCGGGAACCCGATCATCGTGTCGATGATGCCGATGCCGTTCGGCATGGCCACGGCTAGGCTCCGTGAAGCGCGTTGGTGAACAGGTGGCACATCGAGTCGGCGGGGATTTGCGCCTTGGGCAGCGGCGTCTCCACCTGCTCCGGCGTCGGACCGAACTCCCGGGCCAGGGGCGCAAGCTTGCCCACGTCGAAGTTGTAGAGCCGCGCGGCGTTCAGGCCGAGGATCTTGCGGCGGCGCGCGTCCGGCAGATCGCCGAACGTCAGGCGCAGCGACTCCAGGTTGTAGGGGAAGGTGCCCTCGAAGTGGGGATAGTCGTTGCCCCAGAGCACCCGGTCCTCGCCGACCGCATCGATGCCCTCCAGGTCGGCGCTGCTGGGAAAGCTCGCGCCATAGTGGCAGTTGCGCGCCGCGTACTCGCTGGGGCGGTCCTTCAGCACCCACTCCATGCCGGCGTAGTCCATCTCGCCGATGGCGCCCGCCTTGAAGCCCATGTGGATGCGGTCGAGCTGCGCAAGCGCCGGCCCCACCCAAGCGCAGCCGGATTCGGTGAGGACGTACTTGAGCTTGGGGAACTTCTCGTAGGCGCCGCTCATCAGCAGGTGGCGCCATCCCGCTTGGCAGTAGAAGGTGACTTCGGAAATCCAGAGCGCCTCCGGCACGGGGCCGGCGCCGTAGTCGGGCGAGCCCTGTCCGGAGTGTTGGTTGATGACCAGATCGTGGTCCTGAACGGCGGCCAGCACCCGGTCCCAGGCCGGGTCGTGGAGCGGCTTCAGCCAAGTGCAGTCGGGCGGGATGAGCGGCAGCAGCACGCCGCCGCGCAGCCCCGCCTTGGCAATGAACTCGATGTCCTTGATGGCCTCGTCCAAGTCGTTCGGCAGGATCAGGCCGATGCCGGCGCGGCGGTCTGGATCCTCCGCGCAGAAGTCCTTAAGCCAGCGGTTGTGGGCGCGGATGCCGGCCAGGGCCAGCTCAAAGCGGTCCGGCGTCGGCGGCTGGGCGGTGACCACGCTCTTGGTGTGGAAGGGCGGCACGGTGTTCGGGAACACGACCTCGCCGACCACGCCTTGGCTGTTCTGGTCGCGGGTGCGGATCTCGTAGTCCCAGTTGCGCATCTTCCTCCTGCCGTAGTGTTCTTGGGAGGGATTGCGGTAGCCGCCGCGCCACTCGTCGAACCGCTCCCGGTAGTTGGGGTCCAAGTACTCGCGGTACTGCGCGTGGCTCCCACCGGCGTGGGTGTCGGCGGTGATCAGCAGGTAGGGGTCTTGGCTCACGCGGTTTTCCTCCAAGCAGTTGTCCGGGGCCTGAGCATAGCGGGGCCGGGTTGATTGGGCCACCGTGCTGCGCCTGCCGCGGGCGCGGCGGCCGCGCCCGCGCGACCTAACGGTCGCGTGACGCAAGGCGCTAGGCAGGCCTGTCCGGTACGAGCCAAACGCCCGCCAGACCGGGCTTCCACACCTTGAGATGCTGCGCGAGGCGCACGTCGTCAAGGCGTCGAGCGACAATTGGCACTATCTGTTCCTTGACGAGACGCCGCCGGAAACCGGCCAAACCTTCATCCAAACGAAAGGACCCGAAGGCTGCGAATGGCAGCGAGGCGGAGAGTCCGCTCAAAGCATCCCAGGGTTCAACGTTTTAGGCTTACGGACCTCCCATGCAGCCCGGGCGATCCATCCTGACGCCAGCGGCTTTAAGAAGCTGCCTGTTAAGCGCCCCTCCCCCGTTTGCCCCCCTCTCCAGGATCTCGTCATGTCCGCCCAGCCTCTCCAGAAGGAGCAATGCCTCATTCAGCCTTCCCGCCACCACGCCGGGCAGCAGGTTGGAGGAGAAAAGGGGTTGCGGATCAACGGAGCGCCTCAAATCGAGGATCACGGACGGCCTCCCGGACTGGGGCGTTGCCAGTTCCCACATTTCAGCCACGCCCGCCGCCTTGTAGAGGTCGCGCTTGGCCTTGTCGTAATGGGTGTGCTCGACCTCGATGAACTTGAAGCCGCCTTGCAAAGCGGGGAAACTGGATGTCCCGGAGGGGTGGCTGAGCGGTCGAAAGCGCTGGTCTTGAAAACCAGAGAGGCGCAAGCCTCCCAGGGTTCGAATCCCTGCCCCTCCGCCATAGCCGTTCGGAATTTGACGGTATTAACTGCGCGGACATGTCCTCAACATTGGCACCTTGCGCTATGGCCGGGCATCAGCCCGAACAGGACACCTGGGGAGTCTTCCTGCGCCAGTTTCCCTACCAGTGGCGTAGTTGTCGGCAATGACGTGGGCCATCAGCCCATCCGGCGTCTCCAGGTCGATCTGCCTTCTGCTTGAGGAAGCGCAGCGACTCGACGTGCGAACCCGATGATTGATCTGCGCCGCCGCCTCCGTTAACTCCAAAACCGAAACAGGCCGTGCCTTTGCACTTGTGCAATCGAATTGTGGCGCAGGACGCTGGAGGGCGGTTGGTCACCTAGGCTCAGGGGCGCTGTCCTGGTCGATTTCGGCGACAAAGTCCGAGAATGCGTCCGCCAGTCCCTCGGCGACTCGGTTGGCGGCCTCAACAATCCGCCCCGTTCGTTCCATGCTGAACGTGCGATAGCCCTTCATGGTGACGTGTCTGGCCTTGCGCAGTTCGGTCAGCGCATCCTTCATCCCATCTGGCAGTATGGCCGGCCTGCCCGGCCCTGGACTCAAGGCTTGCGCAAGCAGGTTGCGGTGCCAGCTTGGGCCGCTCATGTCATGCTCCTCCCCGATGGCCACAAGAATGGAGACGATTCCGGCTTCAATCGATGTGTACATCCTGTAAACCCCGTGCATGAAGGCGCTGCGTGTTTTCTGGGCCTCAAGCTTACTCAGCCCGTCAAGGTTCTCTGCGCCCCATTGCGCAATCAGGGCAAAGTCCGACTCCACATCCTCAACCACCTCGCCCAAGAAGGCCCATTTCCCTAGGAAGCTCACCGCACCTCCTTGGCGCCGGGCAGACACCGGTCCAGCAGCGGCTGCAGCCCTTCGGCGTCCCCCATGTCGAGAATGTCGCAGGGCACGGACTCAAGCGCACATGCCTCCTCCGCCGCATCAATGGCGGCATCAGCACGGTTAGGCGGAAAGTCGGCAAGCAGGTCAAGGTCGCTGAACGGGGTCGTGGCCCCTTTGGCGACTGAGCCGAAAACCAGAAATCGGCCTCCATGAAGGTGGGCAATTGCTGGAAGGCGGGCGATGGCCCTTTCAATGGCGGCCCGCCTCTCGGCCACCCGCCGCCGCCATCGTTCCGGTGCCGTCACGGTCACTGTGGATGTTGCCGCAGCTTCCATCATCTTCCATTGTTGCCCACTGGAGCGAGCATAGCATTTTAGTTTGCTGTTTTCGCACAGCCAAAAGCCCGAGGCCATCGGAAGTCCTGAACTTCCCGCCGGGTTTCAGCCCCAGCTTCCTGACCCAGGAGGCGCTTTCACCGGGTCGTCCAAACATGGCGGCGTGCTACTTAGGCACACTGCAAGTTATTGACTCAATTGGATTTATAGCCGTTAATACCGTCAAATTCCGAACGCCTAGCCCTCCGCCGTATAGGCGATTGGAACAATAGACCAAAGCCGCAATCGGGCCGCCGGGGGCGCGTTCGGCGGCGTGGCTGAAGCGTTGAGCGCTTGTTTCGGCGGAGCATGGGAACCCCTTCCGGGCGGTCGATCTCCCGGAGTTCGGGAGAACGGAGCAAAGCGACATCAGATCCATTGCCCAAGTTCAAGCTGCTTCTCGGCCCAGGCGGCCATTGAAGGGATGGGGAGTTGCCAAAGGCCGTCAACGGTTTCGACGAGGCCGCTGTTGATCATGCTTTTTGCCATTTCGCTGACAGAGGCTTCCGTCGGCGGGCGGGGCAGAACCTGATCGAGCGCGTTGAGGAGCATGACCTCAATGTGCTCAGGCGCGTTTGGCGTTGGTTTGTTTGCAATTTCAACAAGTGCCTGCTGGACGGCAACTTCCCGTCCGTTGATGTGCTTTACGTCGCCAATGCGCATTTTGTAGTAGGCGTTGCATCGCCTTGCGGCTTCTTCAATGATGTCCGCATGGTCGATCAGCGAGAGGTTGCCGCCGGCGGCAACCAACTCTGCGCAGATCGCTTGTTGAACGGAGAACAAATGGCGGGGCCAGCCAAGGGATTGCTCGGCGGAAAGAGAGGCGATCTCCTCAAGCCTCGATTCATCAGCATCACCAACTTGAATGTCCTTGAGCATTCTGAGCGTGGAGGCCCTGCATTCGTCAGGAGACAGTGCGCCGATTGAGAGGACGCCGCCGTCGCCGCATCGGGTCAGGCCTGGGAAGCTGCTGACGTGCCGCTCGGTGTGCTGTAGTCCGGTGAGCAGGACAACGGAGTTGGCGCCGCCGCTTCGGGGAAGGCCCCCGACGTGCATGTCCTGAAGGACATTCATGGATTCGGGACGAAGGGCGTGGGCTTCGTCGATGTGGAAAACAAAGGTGAGCCCCTTCACTGCCAAGCTTGAGGCACGGGCTTGGATGTCGGCGGACAGGTTGGGGCTTGCCCGGTCGAGCGCTCTTGCCGCCCAGGACCTGGCGAGGGCGAAGGATGCGCCGGGGCGGTTTAGGACGGCCTCCTGAACCCGGGCGGCCAAGGCGTCGAAGCTGGCTAGGTCGGCTTGCTGAAGGCTGATGAACGTGACGGGTGGGGCGGACTGCTTTGCCAAATGCTCGGCAAAGGAGGTTTTTCCGCTGCCGGGCGCGCCTTGGCAGAAAAGAAAGAGGGATTGCCTGTGCCGTGGGGCCACTTGCAAGGCGTTTGCGAACGCCTCCTGTTCTTTTTGCCTCCCCTCAAAGTAATCCGCCACGTTGCGCGGGCGGTCTTGCGAGGCAATTCGAACCGCAAGACCAACGTTGAAGGTCATTGGTCAGTGGCCTGGGTTTAAGAGAGGGAAAGTCTATTCTTTGCGCAAGGCCAAGGCAACCGCGCGACCTGACGGTCGCGCGGTGTAGGCAAGCGGTTGGCTTGCCGATATCATCCCCGCTTTGCCAGCCGCGGGCAGCTTTGCGCCGCTCCGGGGCGATGGTTTTCCCGATCTGCCATGGAGATGCGCGCAATGGCTTCCTTGGATCGACGCGCCGAACGCAGCGGCGCGGAGCAGCCGGACGATGAGCTGCACCGAATTCGCCACAGCTTGGCGCACGTTCTGGCGCAGGCGGTGCTGGAGCTGCGTCCCGGCTCCACCTTGGGCTTTGGCCCGCCCATCAAGGACGGCTTCTACTACGACTTCCTCCTGAGCGAGCCGCTCACCGAGGCGGACTTCCCCGAGCTTGAAAGGCGCATGAGGAGGATCATCAAGAAGGGCCAGCGCTTCTGTCAGGAGGACCTGCCGGCCGCTGAGGCGCTTGCGCGCATTGAGGAGATGGGCGAGCCGTACAAGCGGGAGTACGGCGCGGAGCTGATCGCCAAGCAGGGCTTGAGCACGCTGTCCTTCTACCGCAACGGCCCCTTCCTGGACATGTGCGAGGGGCCGCACGTAGCGGACACCAAGCAGTTGCCGCGCGATGCCTTCAAGCTCAGGAGCCTGGCCGGCGCCTACTGGCGGGGCGACTCCGACAACACGATGATGACCCGCATCTACGCTTGGGCCTTCGCCGCCAAGGCGGAGCTCGACGAGCACGTGGCGCGCTGGCAGGAGGCGCAGCGCCGCGACCACAAGAAGCTGGGCCGGGAGCTGGGCATCTTCGCCATCGACAACGACGTGGGCCGGGGGCTGCCGCTGTGGCTGCCGAACGGCACCGTGGTCCGCGACGAGCTTGAGAAGCTGGCCAAGGAACTGGAGTTCAAGGCCGGTTACCAGCGGGTCGCCACGCCGCACCTTGCCCGCGAGAGCCTCTACTTCAAGTCGGGGCACCTGCCTTACTACGCCGAGGACATGTATCCGGCCATGGAGGTCATGGACTCAGCCGATGCCCAGGAACGGGACGGCGCGGCGGGCGAGGGCGGCGCGGTCAAGGAGGCCTATCGCCTGCGGCCGATGAACTGCCCCCATCACCACAAGGTCTTCGCCGCCGTGCCGCGCAGCTACCGAGACCTGCCCGTGCGTCTGGCGGAGTACGGCCAAGTCTATCGCTGGGAGGATTCCGGGGCGGTCGGCGGCTTGGTGCGGGTGCGCGGCATGTGCATGAACGATGCGCACATCTACTGCACCGAAGCGCAGGTCAAGGATGAGTTCAAGGCCGTGATGCGGCTCTACCAAGAGGCTTACGACATCCTCGGCCTCGACGACTACATGGTGCGCCTGTCGCGCTGGGATCCGGACGACCCCAAGGGCCGGGACAAGTACGTTGACAACCCGCAAGCCTGGACCGCATCGGAGGCGGTGCTGGAGGCGGTGTTGAAGGAGATGGGCGTCAACTACGTCGATGGCGTCGGCGAGGCGGCGTTCTACGGTCCCAAGATCGACATTCAGTTCCGAACCGTCACCGGCCGCGAGGAGTCGCTGTCCACGGTGCAGCTGGACTTCTCCCAACCCGAAACCCTGGGCTTGACCTATGTCGGCGCCGACGGCCAGCCGCACCGGCCCTACTGCATTCACCGGGCGCCTTTTTCCACCCACGAACGCATGGTGGCCTTTCTGCTGGAGCACTACGCGGGCGCTTTCCCCACTTGGCTTGCGCCGATGCAGGCGCAGGTGGTCACCGTCTCGGAGCAGTTTGACGCCTACGGCGCGGAAATCGTCGCTGCGCTCAGGCAGCGCATGGTGCGCGCCGACCTCGCCCCGTCCACCGAGACGGTGTCGAAGAAAATCCGTCAGGCGGCCACGTTGAAAATCCCCAACGTCCTGATCGTCGGTGAGCGGGAGCAGCAGGAGCGCACCGTGACCCTGCGCCGCCACGGCCACAAGGCCCAGCACACCTTGGCCTTGGAGGCCTTGTGCACGGCGCTGCTTGAGACCGTCAACACCCGTTCCAAGCAGTTTCTGCTGCCGGGCTGAAGCCGCTGCCTCCGGGCGAAGGCGGGAGTCTGCCGTTCGAGACCTCCGCTGAAACGGAGTTCCGCCCCCCGCCCGGCACGCGATGGGCAACGCTTGTTTTCGGCAGGTCCGCGCTGCGGCTGGCTGGAGTGGAAGCTCGTCGGAGGAAGCTAATGCTGACCGAAAGCCGATTCGCCGACCAAGGCCGGCGGCGTTGCGGATGTTGCGGCGGATTCGCCAACCATCGCCACTTGGTGGCGGAAGCCGATCAAGTCAAGCAGCACCTCGCCGGCTTCGGCGAGCACGGCCTCGTTGGTGGGATCATCGGCCTCGTTCTCGGCTGCGGGGTCGTCCTCGGCGTCCAATTCGTCCAAGGACTTGAGCGGGGGAAGCTCCTTGGCCAACCGGAGGGCGTTTTCCACCCCAAGCCGCCAGGCGTCCTCGTCCGCTTTTTGGCGGCGCCGCTCAGCCTCGTTCAAGGACAGTTCGGTGTTCTCGCTGTCTTGGCGGATGCGGTCGGCCAAGGCGCGCAGGTAAACGAAGTCCGGGTTGTCCAGCGTTCTTCGGGCGTGGCGGGCGCGCAGAGTGCCGAGGGCGGGCTGAATGTTGTTGCTGCGCGGGTAGGCGGCCGGTCGAATGTCGTCCCACGGCATGGCGTCCTCCAAGCTGCTCTCGCCGATGTGGTCAACGTCGTAGAGGTCGGGGAACTCGATGTCCGGCAGGACGCCCCGGTTCTGGGTGCTTTGGCCTGAGATGCGGTAGAACTTGGCGGCGGTGATCTTGAGCTGGCCGCGGTTCAGGGGCACCAGGGTCTGCACGGTTCCCTTGCCGAAGGTGCGGCCGCCGACGATGACGCCGCGTTGGTAATCCTGAATGGCGCCGGCGAAGATTTCCGATGCGGAGGCCGACAGCCGATTGACCATGACCGCCAGCGGCCCGTCCCAAACCAAGGAATCGTCGTCGTCGGCATAGACGTTGGCCCGCTTTCTCGCCGCCCTCACCTGCACCGTGGGTCCGGACTTGATGAACAGGCCCGTCAGCTTGTCCGCCTCCTGCAGGGAGCCGCCGCCGTTGTTGCGCAAATCGATCACCAAGCCGTCCATGCCCTCGGCTTCGAGTTCCCGAACCAGGCGGGCCACGTCGCCGGTGGTGCTTCGGTAGCTGGGATCACCCTGCTTCAAGGCTTTGAAATCGACGTAGAACGTGGGGATTTCGATTACCCCGATGCGGTGTTCCCGGCCGCCCCGGCGCAGCGTCAGCAGCTTCTTGCGCGCCGCCTGCTCCTCCAGCTTGACGGTGTTGCGGGTGATCTGCACCACCTTGGCCGTCTCGCCCTCGCTCTTGTCCGGCACGATTTCAAGGCGCACCTTGGACCCCTTGGGCCCGCGAATCAGCTCCACCACGTCATCGAGGCGCCAGCCCACCACGTCGATCAGCGGTCCCCGCTCGCCTTGGCCGACGCTGATGATGCGGTCGGCAGGCTTGATCTTGCCGGTCTTGGCCGCCGGTCCGGCGGGCACCAGCCGCACCACCGAGGTGTATTCGTCCTCGTTGCGCAGCACGGCGCCGATGCCCTCCAAGGACAAGGACATGTTGATGTTGAAGTTCTGCGAGACCCGCGGCGAGAAGTAGCGGGTGTGCGGGTCGTAGGCCGTGGTGAAGGCGTTGACGTAAATGCCGAAGGCGTCCTCGCTCTTGGTCTGCCGCGCCTGCTTGAGCCGATTGCGGTAGCGCTTGGTGAGCAACTCCCCGATTTCGGCGTCGGTCTTGCCGTTAAGCCTCATGCTCAGTGCCGCGGCCTTCAGGCGCTTGTCCCAAAGCGCGTCCAGCGCGGCTTCGTCCTCGGGCCAGGGCGCGTCCTTGCGATCCACCTCAAGCGTCTCGTCAGCGCTGAAGTCGAGCGCCTGCGCGCCGTCCCCAAGCTTGGCCAGCAGGTATTCAAAGCGGTCGATCAGCCGCCGCTGATGGCGGTTGAACATGTCGAAGGCGGGTTCGAGGTTGCCGCGCTTGAGCGCATCGTCCAGTTCATGCCGGTGCTTTTCCATGGCGGCCACGTCGGCGGCCGTGAAGTGCAGCCGCGCCCCGTCCAAGGCCTCAAGGTAGTTGTCGAATATCTCGCTGGAGACCGCATCGTCCAGCGTCTTGCGCAGGTAGTGGTTGTGCCGCAGCTGCTCAACGATGGTCAGGCTGGTGCGGCCATGGACGTCCAAGGGCGCCAAGGGCGCGGCCTCTTCGGCCCGGGCGGGAGCGGCGGCGCACAGGCAAAGCCAAGCGGCGCCAACCGCCCAAGCAGGCAGGTTGTGTTTTAAGGACATGCGATGGTTGCTGAGTGAAAGAGGGCCATCATACCCGTACTGGCGCCAATTTGCCCAAGCCCGCGCGACCTGACGGTCGCGGCGGACCAAAGGTCCGCGAGCGTCGCGCAGGCCGGGTTCCGATGCGTTTCCGAGCCCGCACGGCAGCCAGTTGCGGAACGGCTGCCGTTGCTGCCATCGGCAGGCTCTGAAGTCACCTGCATCGGACGCCGGAATTCGACCGATCCGCAGGTCATTGGCAGCCGATGCGAGGCTCCCCAAGTCCGCCTTCCCGCTGACGGGCATGGCGGGCGTTTGGCGTGTGCGGGCTCGGAAAAATGGAATCCGGCCCACGCAACGGCAGCGGCGATTGCTGATTCGGGGTGTAAACTCGCCTCACCAACTTGTTGAAGGGAATGCTGATGATGGGTAACCAATGTCCCTGCGGCCGCCGGGCCGCAATGCTGTTTGCCGTCACGCTGATGGCGGCGTGTTCGCAGCGGGATGGCGGCGGGTCGGTCGCAAGCGAGTCCGTCAACCTTGCGGGACAGGCCGCCGAGGCGGGCTATCTGGTCGGCCATCGTCAGGGGGAGCGGCTGCGCGGGGAGTTTGGGCCGGGCATTGACGGTGAGGCGCTGGCGGCGGGCTTGGCGGACGGCTTCGCCGGGGCGCCGCCCCGAGTGGCGCCAGCCCAAGGCCAGGCCGCGCTTGAAGCCATCCTCGCCGAACGGCGCGCTGCCGCCGGTGCGGCGGGAGTTGAGTTTCTGGCGCGCAACGCCGAGCGCGCCGGCGTCGAGGTTCTGCCGTCCGGCTTGCAGTACGAAGTGCTCGTGACCGCCGAGGGCCCCACTCCAAGCGCGGACAGCCGGGTCACCACCCACTACGAAGGCCGTTTGATCGACGACACCGTCTTCGACAGCTCCGTGGCCCGGGGCAGCCCCGCCAGCTTCCGTCTCGACCAGGTCATCGCCGGCTGGACCGAGGCGCTGCAGCTCATGTCGCCGGGCGCCAAATGGCGGCTGTTCATCCCGTCGGAGCTCGCTTACGGGGAGCGGGGCGCCGGCCAGCTGATCGGCCCCCGCGCCACCCTGATCTTTGACGTCGAGCTGATCAGCATCGACGACTGAATGCCGTGATTGCGGGACGAGGCCGTCCAATGAGTGACTGTTGCGCCCGGCGCCCCCTGCCTCGCCGATCAGGCCTGCCCCAGGGCGTCGCCTCGCTGGGTTCGGTGGCCTGAGTTGGAATCCAGCGACAAGCTCAGGAGAGCCGAAGCCATCCGGGAACGCCTGCAACGCGCCCCGGCCCGGCGCCGGGCGCGCAGCCATGCGCGGCTGGCGCGCGCCGTCCTGCTGGGCACGGTGGCCGTGGCGCTTGCCATCGCATGGCTGGCGGATGCCTACGGGGTTCGGACGCAGGACCTGCTCAACGCACTGGCGGCCAGCTTCGCCTTCGTCGGCGTTTTCTCGGCCTTGGCGCTGACCGGCGGTTCGCTGCTCTTCGGACTGCGCTGGCTGCGGAGCCGCCGCGGCAATCAGGGCGGCGGTGCGAAGCGGCGTTGAGGAGCCAAGCAAGCCGCTATTTATCGGTTCGGCGCACCAGCCTCCAACGCGCCGCAGTCCGGAGGCCAGGCCGCTGCCTGAGGCGCATCAATCAAGCTGCGCCATGAAGCGCTGCGGACGCGGCCTGAAGCACTTGTTGGAATCCAGCGAGAAGGCCACTGCGGTGGCGCGTCCGAGAATTCGCTTGGCGTCCACGAAGCCGATGGCGCGGGAGTCTTCGGAGTTGTCGCGATTGTCGCCGAGCAGGAGATAGTGTCCCTTGGGCACCGCCGAGGGCGGCAGGTTCCGGCCGCTGTTTGAGCGTCCTTGGGGATGCAGCGCGATCAGATGGCTGGCCCCGAGAATGGATTCCCGGAAGTACCGTTGGGGAGGATGCGGACGGTCGCCTTCAATGCCGGCTTCGGCCGCGGTCAGCGTCCGGTAGGCGGCCATCCTGCCGTTGATGCTCAGCACGTTGTTCCGCAGGGCGACTCCATCTCCCGGCAGGCCGATGACGCGCTTGACCAGCAGCCGTCCGTCAAGGGGCGAGACGAAGGTGACCACGTCGCCTCGCGCCGGCTGCGCCCAGCGCGCGAGCCGCCGCTGCGTGAAGGGGATGCGCAGGCCATAGGCCAGCTTGTCCACAATGATGCGGTCGCCGGCCAGGATCGAGGGAGTCATGGAACTGGAAGACACCCGGTTCCAGTCGGCGATGGCGGAGCGGAACGCCAGCATGACGGCGATGAGCAGCCAAACGCCGCGCCATTGCCACAGCGCAAGGGTGATTCGGCTGCGCCATCCGGCCATGTGCGCCGGTTCGGCTACGGTTTTTCGCTTTTGGCCTCTTGGGCCTGAAACCGGGCGAGTTGCTCGGCCGACGCCTGCGGCTGGTGCTTGGCCTTCCACTCGCTGTAGGGCATGCCGTACACCAGCCGCCGCGCGGCCTCCAAGTCCATCTCCCGGCCCCGCTCCCCGGCTTCGGCCCGGTACCATTTCGACAGGCAGTTGCGGCAGAAGCCGGCCAGGTTCATCAGGTCGATGTTCTGGACGTCCTTGCGTTCGTCGAAGTGCTGGAGCAGGCGCCGAAAGACGGCGGCTTCGATTTCAGTTTCCAGTTGGGACATGACGGCGGCGCTTGTGAATGGGCGTTCATGTTAACCCAACCGTGCGCGTTCAGGCCGGCTGGTCGCGCAGGAACACCCAGTCGTTCGGGGAGGATTCGGCCGCCGAGAACCGGTAGCCCTGCCAGTCGAACGCCTTGAGCGCCTTCAGCGTTGAGACCCGGTTCTTGATCAGGTAGGCGGCCATCAGCCCCCGAGCCTTCTTGGCGAAGAAGGAAATGAGCTTGTAGCGTCCGTTCCTCAAGTCCTTGAAGGTGGGCGTGATGATCCGCGCGTCAAGCCGGTCGGCGTCCACGGCCTTGAAGTACTCGTTGGAGGCGAGGTTGAGCAGAATCGGCTGGCGCTGGGCGTCGATGGCTTCGTTCAGCGCCGCCGTCACCTTGCCGCGCCAGAATTCGTAGAGGTCGCTGCCGCGCCGGTTGGGCAGCCGGGTGCCCATTTCCAAGCGGTGCGGCTGGATGAGGTCAAGGGGCTTGAGGATGCCGTGCAGGCCGGACAGGATGCGCAGGTGCCTTTGCGCCCAAGTGAGGTCCCGTTCGCTGAATTCGGCGGACTTCAAGCCCACGTAAACATCGCCGTTGAAGGCGAACATGGCCTGCTTGGCGGTGCGCCGGTTGAAGGGCTTGCCCCAAGCGGCGTAGCGGTCGCAGTTGAGCTGGGCGAGGCTTGTGCTGATGCCCATGAGGTCCGATAGATTCCCGGGCGCCAATTCGCGCAGTTCGCGCACCAGTTCGGCGGAGTCGTCCAGAAATGACGGCACCGAGGATTTGCCAGTGGGCGCCCGGCCGTCGAAGTCGAGCGATTTGGCGGGTGAGATGATCGCGAGCATGGCACTCCTTCCTGGTTTTGATCGCGGCAGGCGACCGCAACGGCATCAGCTGCGCGCCCCGCGGCCATTGGCCCGATGGCCTTGGCCATCGCCTCGTTGTAACTTGGCGTTCGGGGTCGATTCTAGCGGATAATGGCGCCGAACCGCAGGCGCGACCTGACGGTCGCGGATGGAGTTTCGCTAGCGCGAAACTCCGCGCTCGTCGCTTAGATCGGATTCCGGTATGTTTCTGAACCCGCACAATGCGCGCCCGCAAAGCGGGCGCGTTGGAGTTTCGCTTACCGCGAAACTCCGCGTTCGTCGCGTAGGTCGTATTCCGATGGGTTTCTGAACCCGAACAGGTATGGGAGCATCAGGGATGTCCGTGGCCGAGAGGATTGAAAGCAAGTTGGCGTCGGGCCTCGACTTGGCCCATCTTGAGGTGGTCAATGAGAGCGGCGGCCACAACGTGCCCGCTGGCTCGGAGTCCCATTTCAAGGTGGTGCTGGTGTCCGCAGCTTTCGGCGGCGAGCGCTTGCTGGCCCGGCATCGGCGCATCAACGCGCTGCTGCGGGAGGAGCTGGCCAACGACGTCCACGCCTTGGCGATCCACGCCTACACCCCCGATGAATGGAGCGGGCGATTTGGCGCCGCGCCGTTGTCGCCGCCGTGCCTGGGCGGCAAGCGGCGCGAGCCGGACGATCCGGGATGATTGTCGCCGCCTTCTACCGCTTTGTGCGCCTTGACGGCCTGCAAGCGTTGCGCAGCCGCCTTGAGAGCCTCGCTGAGGGCCTCGGCCTTAGGGGCACCGTTCTCCTAGCCGAGGAAGGCGTCAATGGCGGGCTTTGCGGCGCTAGGGAAGCGCTTGACGCCTTCATGGCAGCGCTTGGCGAGGATCCGCGGTTTTCGGGAATGCCCGTCAGGCTTTCCACGGCAGCGCCGGGCAACCCGGTCTTTCACCGGCTCAAGGTGCGCATCAAGCCGGAGATCGTCAGCCTCGGCCGACCGGAGGCCGACCCGCTCAAGGCCACCGGGCAGCGGGTGGCGGCGGCGGATTGGAATGCGCTGCTCGATCGTCCGGACGTCCTGGCGGTCGATGTGCGCAACGCTTACGAGACCGCCATCGGCGGCTTTCCCGGCAGCTTGGACCCGAACACCCGGCGCTTCCGGGACTTCCCCGCCTTCGTTGAGGAGGCATTGGACCCGGATGCGCACCGAGAGGTCGCGCTCTGCTGCACCGGCGGCATCCGCTGCGAGAAGGCGTCCGCCTACCTGCTGGCGCTCGGCTTCGAAACGGTGCATCAGCTCGAAGGCGGCATCCTCAACTACTTGGCGAGCGTGCCGGCACGGGAAAGCCGCTGGCGCGGCGACTGCTTCGTCTTCGACCAGCGCGTTGCCGTTGACGCCCGGTTGCGTCAGGGCCGGCATCGGCAATGCTTCGCCTGCCGCTGTCCACTGACGCCCCAGGACCTGAACTCACCGCATTATCGGGAAGGCGTTTCCTGCCCCCGCTGCCGCGGGCGGATCACCGACGCGCAGCGGGCCGGCTTGGCGGAGCGGCATAGGCAGGTGGCCTTGGCCGAGGCCCGCGGCGACAGGCACATCGGCGGTTGAGGCGCGGTCGAGGATCGTCTTGGAGGTTGGGGCGCACGCATCGGGCGATTGGCCCTAACCGCTTGCGGCGCTTGATTCGATGCGCCCCAGCAGCCGCTTGATGTTGGGCCAAAGCGCGTCGAGCAGCAGGGGCTGGCCGGCTGCGTTGGGATGAATGCCGTCGTCCTGCATCAGTTCGGGATCAAGGGCCACCGCCTCGATGAAGCCGTTCGCCAGCGGCACCTCGTAGCGCTCGGAAAGGTCGGTGAACAGGTCGCGAAACGCTTGGGCGTAGCGGCGGCCGTAGTTGGGCGGAATCCGCATGGGCACCAGCAGCACGTCCCGGCGCCGTGGGTCGGCGACTTCGATCATCCGCGCCAGATTGCGTTGAATGTTGGCCACCGGATAGCCGCGCAGGCCATCGTTGCCGCCGAGCTCCAGGATGAGCAGTTCCGGGTCGTGGCTTGCAAGCGCCTTGGGCAGCCTGACCAAGCCGCCGCCGGTGGTTTCGCCGCTCATGCTGGCGTTCACCACCCGGAACTGCGGCCCCAGGCTCGCCAGGCGGCGTTCCAGCAAGGCCACCCAACCCTGTTCCCGTTGAATCCCATGAGCCGCGCTGATACTGTCGCCGAACACCAATATCGTTGCGGCTTGAACGGCATTCGTCGCCAGCGCCGCAACGGCCATCAACAGGGGCGCCAGCGGCAACGGCCGCCCGACCCTCATCCAGCGGGACGGCAGACACCTCATGGAGCGTTGCGTTATTCGAGCATCCGGCATAGGGAAAAACGTTCCGACCGCGGAAGGGCGGCTCATCATCTTGGATGGCATTGACTTGGAAATCAACGCCGCCGAAAGCCTGGCCATCGTCGGCGCTTCGGGTTCCGGGAAAACCACGCTGCTCGGCATTCTCGCCGGCCTCGACCTGCCGAGCGCCGGCGCCGTTTGCCTGGCGGGCAACGAGATCACGGCCATGGACGAGGAGCAGCGCGCCCGGGTGCGGGGCGAGCACGTCGGCTTTGTGTTTCAGACCTTCCAATTGCTGGCCAGCCTGACGGCGCTGGAGAACGTGATGCTGCCCGCTGAGCTGCGCGGCGACGACGACGCCTCCGAGTCGGCCTTGGACCTGCTGCGCCAAGTCGGCCTGGGCGAAAGAACCGGGCACTATCCCCGGCAACTGTCCGGCGGCGAGCGGCAGCGGGTGGCCATCGCCCGCGCCTTCGCCTCCCGGCCGACGGTGCTGTTCGCCGATGAGCCGACCGGCAACTTGGACACCCGCACCGGCGCCCGCATCATTGAACTGCTGTTCGACCTCAACGAGACCTTCGCCACGACCTTGGTGCTGGTCACCCACGACGACCGGCTGGCGCAGCGCTGCGGCCGGATGATCGAGTTGGAAGCCGGGAGGCTGCGAGCGTGAAGCTGCGATGGGCCCTGCGCATGGCTTGGCGCGACTGGCGCTCCGGGGAGCTGGGCCTGCTGCTGGCGGCCTTGCTGGTGGCCATCGGCACCGTCACCGCCATCAGCCTGTTCGTTGATCGGCTGCAGCAGGCGTTGCTGCTGGAGTCCGCCAACTTCCTGGCCGCCGATCGCTACATCGGCGGCTCCCGCCCCATTCCGGACGAGTTTCGCCGGGTGGCTGAGCGGCGCGGGCTCGATGCCGCCGAGGTGCTGTCCTTTGCCTCCATGGTTTTCGCTGGCGAGGAGCGCAACCAACTGGTTGCCGTCAAGGCGGTGAGCGAGGACTACCCGCTGCGCGGAACGCTCATTGCCGGGACGGCGCCCTTCGCGCGGGGCGTCCCCGTCGATGACGTGCCCCTGCCGGGCGAGGTTTGGCTCGACCCTCGGCTGTTCCCCGCCTTGGACGTGCGCTTGGGCGACCGGGTGGAGGTGGGCATGGCGTCGCTCCAGGTGACCCGGGTGCTGGTCAAGGAGCCGGACCCGGGCGGCAGCTTCCTCGCCTTGGGCCCCAGGCTGCTGATGAACTTGGCTGACGTGCCGGCTACGGAGGTGGTGCAACCCGGCAGCCGCATCGGCTATCGGCTGCTGCTGCGGGGGCCGGATGCGGCGCTTGAGTCGCTGCGCGAGGAGTTGGCGGTGGAGCCTGACTTCCGTTGGGTCGGCATTCGCGAAAACAGTCCGCGCATCGGCGCCGCCTTGGACCGGGCGGAGCGCTTTCTGCTGCTTGGCGGCTTGCTGGCGGTGCTGCTCGCCGGGGTCGCCGTGGCGCTGTCGGCGCACCGCTACTCCCGCCGCCACTACGACCACGTCGGCATCCTCAAGACCCTCGGCGCCGGGCCGACTCGCATTCTCACTGGCTACCTCGGCATTCTCGGCATGGTCGGCGCGGTCAGCGTCACGCTGGGACTGGCGGCGGGGAGCGCCTTGCACCTGCTGGTCATTGAAGCCTTGGACACCCTGATTCCGGTCGAGCTGCCGCCGCCCAGCTTTCGGCCCTTCGTCCTCGGCGCGGCCACCGGCCTGATTTGCGCCCTGGCCTTTGCCATGCCGCCGCTGCTGCACCTCAAGAACATATCTCCCATGCGGGTCATCCGCCGCGACCTAGGCGCGCCGCCGGCGTCGGAGTGGCTCACCTACGGCGCTGCCGCAGCGGGCGGCCTGACCTTGCTGATTTGGTACACCGGCAGCCTGATGCTGACCCTGTGGACGTTGCTGGGCGCCTTGGCGGTGCTGTCGGCCTTTGGCGCCTTGGCTTGGCTGCTGCTGCGCGGCGGCCGGGCCATCGGCATGCAGGCGGGCAGCGTCCTGCGCTTGGCGCTGTCCGGCCTGCAGCGCCGCCATCGGGAGAACATCGCCCAGATACTCATCTTCGGCCTCGCCATCATGCTGCTGCTGGTGCTGCTGCTGCTGCGCACCGCGCTGATCGACGAATGGCGCTCGGCGTTGCCGGACGACGTGCCCAACCACTTCCTGATGAACGTCACGCCGGACCAGCTGGAGCCAGTGGGCGCCCTGCTCGACGACCACACGCAACGGCAGGGGCCGCTCTACCCAATGCTCCGGGGGCGGGTGGTTTCCGTCAACGGCGAGGACGCCCAAGCCTGGCAGGATCGGCATCAGCCCGCCGACGAGCCGGGCCCGCGGCTGTCCTCGGAGCGCAACCTGACGTGGACCGAGGCGCTGCCGCGGGACAACGAGCTGAGCGCCGGGGATTGGTGGCGCCCTGGCGATGACCGGGCGCTGGTGTCCTTGGAGGATGAGTACGCACGGCAGCTCGGCCTTGGCGTCGGCGACCGCTTGGGCTTCGACGTCGGGGGGCAGCCGGTGCAGGCCCAGGTCGCCAGCCTGCGCCGCCTGCAGTGGGAGAGCATGCAGCCCAATTTCTTCCTCATCCTCTCGCCGGCGGCGCTCAAGGACCTGCCCGCCACCTACATGACCAGCTTCTTTCTGCCGCGGGAGGAGAAGCGGTTCCTGAATCGGCTGCTGTCGGACTTCCCGACCGTCACCGTCATCGAAATCGACGCCGTCGTCGAGCAGGTCCGCAGCATCGTCGATCGCGTCACCCAAGCGGTGGAGCTGGTGCTGGCGCTGGTGGTCGCCTCCGGCTGCCTGGTGCTGATTGCCAGCATTCAGGCGAGCCGCGACGCGCGCCTGCGGGAACATGCCTTGGTGCGCGCCCTGGGCGGCGCCCGTTCGCTGATCCGCGGCAGCCTGGCGGCGGAGTTCGCGGTGCTTGGGGCGTTCTCCGGCTTGGTGGCGGTCGTGGGCGCCGAAGTCACGGTGGCGCTGCTGCAATCGCAGATCTTTGAACTGCCGGCCAAAGCGCATCCTTGGCTGTGGCTGCTCGGCCCCTTGGCGGGCATCGGCCTGATCCTTGCCGTGGGCCTGGTCGGCACTCGCCGCTTGGTGTCCTCGCCGCCGATTCTGGTGCTGCGGGGCACGCAGTGATGCCGGTTGTCTCCGGCGAGGCTGGCTGGTTCCGTCAACTGAGCCTTGCGCTTTTGGCCGTCGCCGGCTTGGGCATGGCCGAGCGGTCGCTGGCCGAAGTGCGCCTGTCCACGACCGTCCATCGCGTGGATGGCTGGATGGAGGAGGGCGGGGAGCTGAAGGCCCGGCTGACGGACGCCGCCTTGGTGGCGGCCGGGGATGAGCTGCGCTACGCCATCGCTTTCACCAACACGGGCTTGGTGCCGGTCGATCCCGGCGCCATCGTCATCACCAACCCCATTCCGGAGACCGCGGAGTACGTCTGGGACATGGCGGGAGGCATCAACGCGCGCATTCTCTACCGCGCCGACGCAGTGGCCGAAGCAGCCGCTGCCGATGCATCGGCAGCGGAATCCTTCCTGCCCTTGGCGGAACTGGTGGTCACCGAAGCAGGGGTGCTGCGTTCCGCCGCCGCCGCCGACGTGCGCGCCATCCGCTGGATATACGAGGCCGTTCTGCCGCCGGGGGAGTCCAGCGAAGTTTGGTTTCACGTCCGGCTGCGATAAATTCAGTGCCATCCAGTTTGGATTGGCGCAAATCACCGTCATGATCCACAACAGCCGAGGGGGGAGCAGTGGAGCTTCTGGACGACACCTTGGAGCGCTGGCGCAGAGAGTCCGCGATATCCCATTACAGCAAGCAGCGCGACAAGGGCACGGCGTTCGAGCGCCTTTGCCAAGCGTTTCTGACGCATGATTCGGTCTGGAGCCAGACCTTGGAGCCACCGGTCTTTTGGTCTGAGTGGGCTGCGGAGCGAGATGGCTTTGATGCCAAGGACACCGGCGTCGATCTGGTGGCCAAACTGCGAAACGAAGACGGCTGGTGCGCAATCCAGTGCAAGTTCCGCAACCAAGGCGGCACGGTGTCCAAGGGTGAGATCGACTCGTTCATTAGCGCCTCCGGGAGTGCGGAGTTTACGAGCCGCATCTTGATCGATACGACCGGCAGGAGCTTAGGTTCCAACGCCGAGAGTGCGATGAGACGACAGGATCGCCCCGTTACCCGCATCGGACTGTCCGATCTTCGGCAAAGCCGCATCCGCTGGGAACTCTACCTGTCCGACGGCGAAGTTCAATGCCGACAGCCCAAGAGGCTTCTGCCGCACCAGCAGGCAGCGCTGGCGGTGGTGGCCAAGGGTCTCGCCGAAACGGGTACTCGGGGCAAGATGATCATGGCTTGCGGTACTGGAAAGACGTTGACTGCGTTGCGCATCGCCGAGCATCTTGCTGGTCCGGGCCGTCGTGTTCTTTATTTGGTGCCGAGCTTGTCGCTGATGTCCCAAACCGTACAGGAGTGGACCGACAACGCCGAGATTCCGCTGCGATGCTTCGCGGTATGTTCCGACTCGCAGGTCGGCAAGCGTAGAACCCGTCAGGACGATAGGATCGACATGGATTCGATTGACTTGGCGCTTCCCGCCACAACGGATGCAGCCAAGATTGCCACCAGCGCCCGCAGGCGAGTTCCTAATGCCATGACGGTCGTCTTCGCGACCTACCAGTCCACGCCGGTTATCGAGCGGGCCCAGAGCCTCCAAGGCAAGTGCCTGCAACGGTTCGATTTGGCGATCTGTGACGAGGCGCACCGGACCACGGGCGGGCACATGCCCGGCGAGGAAGATCCTTCGCACTTCCTGGCAGTCCACGACAACGGAAGAATCAGGGCAACCCGACGGCTCTACATGACGGCGACGGCGAAGATCTACGGCCAAGCAGCGCGGAGCCGTGCCAAGGCCGTGTCCGCAGTGCTTTGCTCAATGGACGACGAAAAGCTCTTCGGTCCGGTGCTCTACGAGATTGGGTTTGGAGACGCCGTGGATCAAGGGCTGCTTTCCGACTACAAGGTGGTCGTGCTGGCCGTCCCTGAGGGCGCTGCGGCGCGGACTCTCCAGAAGAGCCTTGCTGAAGGGGGCGAACTCAAGCTTGACGACGCCGCCAAAATGATCGGCTGCTGGCGCGCTCTTGCCAAGGTGGACGCCGAGGAGTTCGGCGACGACTCCGGCGCTCCCATGAGGCGGGCGATCGCCTTCTGCCGCGACATCAGGTCGTCCCGGTTGGTCGAAGCCGCTTTCTCAAGGGCGGTTGACGAATACAGCTCGCATTCGGATCGGCACGGCGATGAACTGCGCAAGCATGGCTGCGAGATCCGTCATGTGGACGGAACGTTCAACGCTGATGCGCGAAAAGATGCGCTGGAATGGGTTGGCGGAGATGTCGGCACTGGCTGCCGCATCCTCACCAATGCCCGCTGCCTGGCTGAAGGGGTGGACGTTCCGGCCTTGGACGCCATCCTGTTCATGCACCCAAGGAAGTCCCAGATCGATATCGTGCAGGCCGTGGGCCGGGTCATGCGCAAGGCGGAGGGCAAGAAGCTTGGGTACGTGGTCCTGCCGGTGGTGGTCCCCTCGGGCGTCTCGCCGGAGGATGCGCTGAACGACAACGAACGGTTCCGCGTCGTCTGGCAGATGCTGAATGCCATTCGCAGCCACGACGAGCGGTTTGACGCGATGATTCAGCGCATCGAGATGGGCGAGGATCCTGAGCGACTCGGCATCGTGGCGGTATCGGAGGACTGGGCACGGCCAAGAAGCGGCGGCAGCAGACCTGACCGTGGGGACGTGAAGCGGGAGGTCGAAGCCGAGGTTCGGCAAATGCAGCTTGAGTTTGACCTGCCTGCGGCGATACAGGCGAAGATTGTCGAGAAGTGCGGCGACCGAGCCTATTGGGAGGACTGGGCCGGCGATGTCGGAAAGGTCGCCCAAGCGCAAATTGCGCGAATCACGGCGCTCGTGGACACGGATTCCATCCGCGCAGCGTTCGACGGTTTCGTGCGAGAGCTGCGGGATGACCTGAACGACGCGGTGTCTGAGGCGGACGCCATCGAAATGCTCGCCCAGCATGCCGTCACCGCGCCGGTGTTCGAGGCTCTGTTCGGAGGCGATGGCTTCGTGGCGCGAAATTCGGTTGCCAAGGCCATGCAGAAGATGCTCCGAGCCATTGAGGACGAAAATCTCGAATCCGAGAACCAAAGCCTGCGCAGCTTCTACGAAAGCGTTAGGCGTCGCGTGGCAGGCGCGAAAAACGGCCTCGCCCAGCAGAGGATTGTGGCGGAACTCTACGACAAGTTCTTCCGCAAAGCGTTTCCCAAGACCACCCAAAGGCTAGGCATCGTCTATACGCCCGTGGAGGTCGTTGATTTCATCCTGCACTCCGTTCAGCGAGTGCTTGAGGACGACTTCGGAACTGCAATCGGTGCCGAAGGAGTCCATGTTCTCGATCCGTTCACGGGGACGGGCACCTTCGTCACCCGTCTTCTTCAGTCGGGGCTGATCGAGCCGCGAGCAATGGACCGAAAGTACCGGCGCGAAATCCATGCCAACGAAATCGTCCTGCTGGCCTACTATGTAGCGACGGCCAATATCGAAAAGACCTACGCTTCACTACGGGACAGGTACGCGCCGTTCGAGGGGATCTGCCTCACTGACACCTTCACGATGCAGAATCAGGAAGATCTCGTCGCAAGGCTGATGCCCGAGAACTCCAAGCGGCGCGGACGTCAGAAAGAGTTGCCGATCCGCGTGATCATCGGCAACCCGCCTTGGTCAGCATGGCAGGCCAGTTCGGCTGAAGGCAATCCGAATGTGGACTACCCGGAACTGGAGCGGCGGGTTGCGGAGACCTTCGCGGCTCGATCTGCGTCCAACTTGAAGAACAGCCTTTACGACACCTACAAGATGGCCTTTCGCTGGGCATCGGATCGTATCGGAGAGCAGGGCGTGGTCGCGTTCGTCACCAACGGCTCCTGGATTGACGGCAATGTGAATTCCGGCGTAAGGGCTTGTCTCGCGGAGGAGTTCAACTCCATTTGGGTGTTGAACCTGCGGGGCAACGCATACACGTCCGGAGAGCTCCGCCGGGCTGAAGGCGATAATGCCTTTGGCCAAGGCTCCCGAGCTCCAGTGGCCATCACCCTGTTGGTGCGCAACCCCAAAGCCAAGCGCAAAGGTTGCCGGATCCTCTATGGAGATGTTGGGGACTACCTCAGCCGGGACGAGAAGCTGGCCGCTCTGAGCAAATGGGAATCCATCGCAGGGGTCAGCGATTGGCGCGAGATCGAACCCGACCGGCACCATGATTGGCTCGACCAGCGCAACGAGGATTTCGAGCACCTCTATCCGATGGGCACCAAGGATGTTAAGGCCGGAAGGGGGGGTGCTGCGGTGTTTGGCCTTTTCAGCAATGGGTACAAGTCTGGACGTGATGGCTATGTTTACAATTTCTCGAGAGAAATCCTTGCTGAGTCCGCAAACAAAATGGTCAAAGGGTATCAATCTGCGCTACAGATGAGACAGAAACGTCCTGGTTACCGGATCAGGCAATCCAGTGGTGGCGATGGAAAATCAGTCCATTGGGATGACAAGCTGCAAAGGCAAGCGGAGAAGGGCGTGAGCGCGGCGTACTCCCCAACCCATGTCCGGACAGTAGCGTATCGACCTTTTGTTAAGCAGTACCTCTACGCGGATGAGGTCTTCGCCCAGCGCCCGGCTCGAACTCGTGAGATGTTTCCGGAGTCGAATACCGAAAACCGCGCCATCTGCGTCCCCGGCGTCGGCTCGACCAAGCCTTTCTCAGCACTGATGGTGGATGCGATGCCGGACCTGCACTTCGTGGAAGCTGGCCAGTGCTTTCCCCGTTACCGTTTCGAGCGTCGCAAGGCTGGCGAAGGCGACCTGCTCGACGAGAAATCCGAACTGATGTGCATCGACAACGTCACCGACAGCGCTTTGCAAGCGTTTCGATCCCACTACGGCAATAACGAGATCACCAAGGACGCGATCTTCGACTATATCTACGGCGTTTTGCTAGCCCCTGCTTACGGTGTGCGTTTTGCCAGCAACTTGGCGAAGGAGTTGCCCCGCGTTCCCTTTGCCCCGGATTTCGACGCTTTTGCCGGAACGGGAAAGCGGCTTGGGGAACTTCACCTAGGCTACGCAACCTGTCCCGAATATCCCTTGAGTCTTGAGTACTCGGGAGAGGGGGCGCCACTGGAGAAACATTTTCGCCTTGGCCCCAAAGCGATGAAGTTTGCCGACGAAGCCCGTTCCATCCTCATCATCAACGAACAGATCCAGCTAAAGGGCATACCGCCGGAGGCGCACGGATACGTCGTCAATGGCCGTACGCCATTGGAGTGGTTTATCGACCGATACCGCATCACCAAAGACAAGCACAGCGGCATCGTCAACGATCCCAACGCTTGGTTTGGGAACCCCCGCGACCTGATTGCGGCCATTCAGCGCATTGTCCATCTCAGCGTGGAAAGCACTCAGTCGATCTACTGGCTGCCGGAAGCCATTTCGGCGGACGATCCCGCCGCAACGGCGACCAAGGCGCACTTCAATGCCCGGGCGCGAAAGGCAGCTCAGGCGATGGCCAACAGTCCTTGGGAGGCGGAAGATCAAGCGTTTGTCGATGCCATCACCGATTGGAACGATGGATGAAGCGCGGCGAGATTTGGACCGTATCCGGGGGCGCCGAGTACCTTGGCAAACCCCGGCCGGCGGTCATTGTGCAGGCCGATGAGTACAGCCACATTCGATCCATCACGCTTTGCCCGATGAGCACTCATCCGGTGACTGAGCGGGGAATTCGGCTACTAGTGCAGCCGAGCGCTGCCAATGGGCTGAGCCAGCCCTCCCAAATCATGGTGGACAAGATTTCAACAGCATCGAAGGCCAAGCTCGGTGAATTTGTCGGCAGGTTGGAACCGTGGAGGCTCGACCAACTTAATCGCGCTTTGGCCGATTTTCTCGATCTTAAGCAAGCCTAATGACTGTCGAGTTCCCTAAGTTGCGATTCCCGCAGTTGATTTCCAAGTTCGGAAGCAAATCGGAATCTATCCCAATCAACCGGCGCGGAGTTTCGAGTTCGCGAAGCTTCACGCGCGCCCGCGCAGCGGGCGCGCGTCATGTGCGGGCTCAGAAACATCTCGGAACCTGACCCACGCAAAAGGCGCGGAGTTTCGCGTCAGCGAAACTCCATCCGCGACCATCAGGTCGCGCGTGATTGCCTCGATTGGTGAATCCTGATACAAAGCGCACCTCTCCCCGCTCCTAGGAAGTCGCAACGCATGCCACTGCAATTGCGGTCAACGGTCAACTCCGGCGGCCAACTCGAACTCAGCTTGGTTGAAGTGCCGATGCCTGAGCCGCAAGCGGATGAGATCGTCGTCCGCATCGAGGCGTCGCCCATCAATCCCTCGGACCTTGGCCTGCTGCTTAGCTTTGCCGATCATCAATCCGAACAAGGACCTGGCTTAGTGGCCGCAGTGGCGTTACGGTCGAATGCGCCTTAGCCGTCCGTCCGCCTTCGCGGCGCTGGCTGCGGTCGCCTTTGCGGCGCTGGCTGCGGCCGCGTCGGCCGCCGACCGGATTGAGGAGGTCGTGGTCACCGGAACCATCGGTGAGCGGCTTGGCACTGCCGGCAGCGCCAACCGCATTGACGGCGATGCGCTGGCCGAGATCCGGCACACCCACATTCACGAAGCGCTGAGCCGGCTCCCTGGGGTTTGGGTCGCCCGGGGCTCCGGCCAGGAGCACCTGACCGCCATCCGCTCGGCGGTGCTGACCGGCGCCGGGGCCTGCGGCGAGTTTCTCTACCTTGAGGACGGCTTGCCCATTCGCCCCGCCGGCTTTTGCAACATCAACAATCTCTTCGAGGTCAATGGCGAGCAGGCGGCTGGCATTGAGGTCTGGCGGGGGCCCTCAAGCGCCGTGCTGGGCGGCAACGCCCTGCATGGGGCGGTCAATGTGCTCACCGCCAACCCCGAAGGCGCCAGCCTCAGCCTGGAAGGCGGCTCCTATGGCTACTATCAGGCGAGAGCTGCATTGGGCGGGCGAATCGGCAGGCACAGGATTGGCCTGAGCGCCCACGGGAGCCAGACCGGCGGCTATCGAGATGACACCGGGTACGGCCAGCAGAAGCTCTCCCTGGCCCATGCCGCTGACTTGGCTGGCTGGTGGGTGCGCAACACCTTGAACGCCACCAACCTCAACCAGGAGACCGGTGGTTACGTTCGGGGCTTTGCAGCCTATGAAGACGGCAGCCTGCGGCGCTCCAACCCCAACCCGGAGGCTCATCGGGATGCTTGGTCCTGGCGCGCCGCCAGCCATTGGCGCCGCGAGCAAACCCGGGTGGCCGCCTATCTGCGCCGCTCGCGCATGGCGTTCCTGCAGCACTTCCTGCCCGGACAGCCCACGGAGGCCAACGAGCAGACCAGTGGCGGCGCGCTGCTCAGCCAAGGGTTTGCGAAAGGCGCCTGGAGCGGACGATTCGGCGCGCAGCTTGAGGCCATGCAGGGCAGCCTTGTCCAGACCCAGGATCGGCCCACGACCGGATCAGCCTTTCTAGTGGCCACGCGCCCCCCGGGGCGCCACTACGACTACCGGGTTGATTCGATCATGGCGGCCGGCTTCTACGACCTCAGCGCAACCTTGGCGCAAGGACTGCGCCTGCTGCACAGCCTGCGTCTTGAGCACTTGGGCTACGACTATGAAAACCGCCACCTCACCGGCAACAGCCGCGACGACGGCTCCGCCTGCGGCTTCGGCGGATGCCTCTACACAAGGCCCGCCTCCCGGGATGACGGCTTCACCGAAGTGGCTGGCCGCTTGGGCGTCGAGCGGGATTTCGGCGCCCGCCGCTCCGGTTACTTGATGGTCAGCACCGGGTTTCGGCCACCCCAAGCCACCGAGCTCTACCGCCTGCAGCGCGGGCAAACCGTCGCGGACTTGGACAGCGAACGCCTGCTGTCCGTGGAGGCGGGCCTGAAGGGGGGCGCCTGGTCCGTCTCCGCGTTCAGCGAACGAACCCGTGACTTCATTTTCCGTGACGCGAGCGGCTTCAACGTCAGCGACGGCAAAACCAAGTCCTTGGGCGTTGAGTTCTCCGGCGACTGGCAGCGGGGCAGCCACACTCTAAGTCTTGCGTTCAGCTACGCCGCGCACAAGTACGCCTTCAGCCGCGCCGCCGGGGGCGGGGAGCTGATCGACGACGGCAACATGATGGACTCAGCGCCTCGCTGGCTCACCAATGCCCGTTGGCGCTACCAGCCGGGGGCGCGCTGGTATTCCGAAGCGGAGTTGAACCAAGTGGGCAAGCACTACGTCAACGCCGCCAACACCGCCAATTACGAAGGCCATGTGGTGCTCAACTGGCGCGGCGGCTACCAGCTGAACCGGCGCATCGACCTGTTTGCCCGGGTGGTCAACCTGCTCGACGAGCGCTACGCCGACCGCGCCGACTACGCCTTCGGCGGCTACCGATACTTTCCGGCGATGCCGATCCAAGGCTATGTGGGATTCAATCTGGCGCTTTGATTGAATCCGCATCTTCTCACCATGACCGACCTTGCCTGCTCCCGCGGCGGACGGCAGCTGCTGGGCGGCTTTGACCTGACCTTGGACGCGGGCGGCTGCACGGAAGTCCGCGGCGCCAACGGCAGCGGCAAATCCACCCTGCTGCGGATTGCCGCAGGGCTTTTTGCCGACTTCAGCGGCGCCGTCGAGGCGGCGCCGCGTCACTACCTTGGCCACCGCAACGGCGTCAGCGCCTTGCTGTCGCCGCTGGAGAACCTCAAGCCCCATGAGCGTCCGGGCGGGGATTCGGTGCGCGAAGCGCTGACCCGCACGGGGCTTGGGGATGCCGTGAACGTCCCCTGCGGGCAGCTTTCCCAAGGCCAGCAGCGGCGGGTGGGCTTGGCCCGGCTGCTGTTGGGGCACCGGCCGTTGTGGCTGCTTGACGAGCCGCTCACCGCCCTCGACGCCGATGGCCAGCGCTTGGTGCGGGAACTGGTGGAGGCGCACTGCCGCCGCGGCGGGGCGGTGCTCTGCGCGACCCATCAACCACTCGGCTGCTCCGCGTCGGAAGTGCATCTGCAGGTTTAGACCCATGTTCGCCGTGCAGTTTCGCCGCGATTGGCTCTGCCTCATGCGCTCCAAGGATGAGGCCGTCAATCCGTTGGTTTTCCTGTTTCTGGCCACAACCCTGTTCGCCATCGCCTTCGGCGGCGATCCGCAGCAACTGGCGGAGCTTGCGCCGGCCATCGTCTGGGTTCTGGTGCTGTTGGCCAACCTGCTGTCGCTGGAAGCCTTGTTCAGGCGCGACCTTGAGGACGGCGCGCTGGAGCAGTTGCTGCTGTTGGCGGAGCCGCCCTTCGCCGCGGTGCTGGGCAAGGTGGCGGTGCAATGGTGCGTGTCGGGCGCGGCGATGACCGTCTTGGCTCCCGTTGCCGCGCTGTTGCTGAACCTGCCGGCCGCGGCGCTCCCGACCCTGCTGCTGAGCCTGCTGCTGGGCACGCCCGCCCTGAGCCTGATTGGCGCGGTCGGCGCGGCGCTGACCGTGGGCCTGCGCGGCGGCGGCGTTCTGCTGGCGCTGCTGCTGCTGCCGCTGCAGCTGCCGGTGCTGGTGTTCGGCGTCAGCGCCGTGTTGGATACAATGGCGGGGGTTGGCACTGCGGCGCAGTTCTACTGGCTGGCGGCGATCAGCGTCGCAGCGCTGACGCTGGCGCCGTTCGCGGCCGCCGCCGCCGTGCGCATCAGTGTGGAGCAGTCGTGACGTTGAAGCAGTTTTGGCATCGCTTGGGATCGCCCAAGTGGTTCTTCCAAATGAGCGGCCCCTGGCAGAGCGCGTTCGCGGTTCTGGCGGTGCTGCTGCTGGCCACCGGCATGGCCTGGGGGCTGGCGTTCGCGCCGCCGGACTACCAGCAGGGCAACAGCTTCCGCATCATCTACGTGCATGTGCCCGCCGCCGTTCTGGCCCAATCGGTTTACCTGGCGCTCGGCGCCGCCGGCCTGCTGTTGCTGGTGTGGCGCATGAAGATGGCCCAGCTGGTGCTGGAGAACCTGGTCGGCTTCGGCGCTTGGATGACGGCTTTGGCGCTGTTCACCGGCGCGGTCTGGGGCAAGCCCACTTGGGGAACCTGGTGGGTTTTCGATGGGCGCACCACCTCCACCTTGGTGTTGCTGTTCCTCTACTTTGGCCTCCATGCCCTGCGCCGGGCCATTCCCAGCCGCGAGGCCGCCGGGCGCGCCTGCGCCCTGCTCGCCGTCGTTGGCGTCATCAACATCCCGGTGATCAAGTATTCCGTGGAGTGGTGGACCACCCTGCATCAGGGCGCCACCTTCAAGTTGACCCAAGCGCCGGCCATGCCGGCGTCCATGTGGGCGCCGCTGCTGGTGAACGTGCTGGGCGCCTATTGCCTGTTTGCCGCCAACCTCATCGCCAAGCTGCGCACCGCCATCCTGCGCCAGGAGTCTGGCGCGGCCTGGGTGCGCGAGTGGGCGGCCGGGGAGGCTCGGCCATGATGTTCGAGGATTGGCAGGCGTTCATCGCCATGGGCGGGCATGGGCTCTACGTCTGGATGGCCTATTCGGCGGCAGTGGCGCTGCTGATCGCCAATCTGACCGGTCTGGACTTGGAACGGCGCAGAACCCGCCGCCGCCTGCAGGCCCAATTGGGGAATCGGACGCCAGGAGCCAGGAGGCCTTGATGCATCCGAAGCGCCGTAGCCGGCTGATTACAGTGGCCTTCGCGCTCGCCGGCTCCGCGGCGGCGGTGGCGCTGATGCTGCGGGCGGCCAATGAGAACCTGAACCTGTTCTACCCTCCGGATCGGGTCGCTGGCGGCGAAGCGCCGGTCGATGTCGGCATCCGCGCCGGGGGCATGGTGCTGGAGGGCAGCGTGCGGCGGGCGGCGGATTCGCTCGACGTGGCTTTCGTGCTGACCGACTACCAAGGCTCGGACTTCCGCGTGGCGTACAGCGGCATCCTGCCCGACCTGTTCCGCGAGGGCCAAGGCATACTGGTGCGCGGCAAGCTCGGCGTCGATGGCGTCTTCCAAGCCGAGGAGGTGCTCGCCAAGCACGATGAAACCTACATGCCGCCGGAACTGATGCCCTTGGCCCAAGGCGCCGCCGGCAAGGGGGAGGGCGGATGATTGCCGAACTGGGCCATCTGGCGGTCATCCTGGCGCTCGCCTTAAGCGTTGCCGGGGCGGTTTTTGGCTTGGGCGGCGCCCATTTCGGCCAAGGCCGCTGGATGCAGGCCGCGAGCTCGGCGACCTACGGGCAGTTGGCGTTCGTGGCGCTCGGCTTCCTGGCGCTGGTCAATGCCTTCGTCACTGATGACTTCTCGGTGGCCTACGTGGCGCACAATTCCAACAGCCTGCTGCCTTGGCCCTACAAGGTCAGCGCCGTTTGGGGCGCCCATGAGGGCTCGCTGCTGCTGTGGACCCTCATCATGACCCTGTGGATGGGCGCCGTCGCCTGGCGGGGCTCGGCGCTGCCCCGGGACATCCTCGCCCGGGTGCTGGGGGTGATGGGACTGCTGAACCTAGGCTTCCTGAGCTTTCTGCTCCTGACCAGCAACCCCTTCGAGCGGCTGCTGCCGCTGCCGCCGGCCGACGGCGCCGACTTGAACCCCCTGCTGCAGGATTTCGGCTTGATCGTGCATCCGCCCATGCTCTACACCGGCTACGTCGGCTTCTCGGTGGCGTTCGCCTTCGCCGTGGCGGGGTTGCTGTCCGGGCGGCTGGACAGCGCTTGGGCGCGTTGGTCGCGGCCTTGGACCAACGTGGCTTGGGCGTTCCTCACCTTGGGCATTGCCTTGGGCAGCTGGTGGGCCTACTACGAACTGGGCTGGGGCGGCTGGTGGTTCTGGGACCCCGTTGAAAACGCCTCCTTCATGCCTTGGTTGGCCGGCACGGCCCTGCTGCATTCCCTGGCGGTTGCGGAGAAGCGCGGCGCGTTCAAGACCTGGACGCTGCTGTTGGCGCTCATGGCCTTCAGCTTGAGCCTGTTGGGCGCCTTCATCGTGCGTTCCGGGGTGCTTACGTCGGTGCATGCCTTTGCCGTGGACCCGACCCGCGGGCTCTACATTCTCGGCTTCCTTGCCCTGGTGGTGGGCGGCAGCCTGACGCTGTTCGCGCTGCGGGCGAGCGCCGCCGCCGCCGAGGTCCGCTACGGCCCGTTCAGCCGCGAGGCCTCGTTGCTGGTGAACAATCTGCTGCTGATCGTGGCGATGGCCGTGGTGCTGCTGGGCACCCTGTACCCATTGGCCTACGAGGCGCTGACCGGCGGCGACAAGATCAGCATCGGGCCACCGTGGTTCAACCGCTTCTTCGTGCCGCTGATGCTGGCTGCGGCAGTGGCCTTGGGCGTTGGGCCCTTCCTCAGTTGGAAGCGTTCAGGCTTGGCGCGGCTGCGCCGTCGCTTGGCTTGGTGCTTCGCCGCGAGCCTCGGCTTGGCCGCCTTGGCGGTCCTGCTGCTCGAGGGCTTTCGGTCCTGGGGCGCAGCGGCTGCGGTCGCCTTGGGTCTTTGGATCGTCTGCACCCACGCCGTTGACGCCACGCGGCGCCTGCGGCTCAAGACCGCCTCGGCGCCTTTATCCTACTGGGGCATGGCCTTGGCGCACATCGGCTTTGCAGTGAGCTTGCTGGGCATTGCGCTGACCCATGAGCTTTCAGTGGAAAAGGACATCCGCATGTCGGTTGGCGAGTCGGCGACCCACGGCGACGTGACCTTCCGCTTCGACGGCGTGGTGGATGCGCCGGGCCCCAACTATCGGGCCCAGCGCGGGCTCTTTGCGATCGAGGACGGGGACCGCCGCATCAATCTGGCGCCCGAGAAGCGCCGCTACTTCGCCAGCGGCTCGGTGATGACCGAGGCGGCCATCGACGCGGGCTTGCTCAAGGACATCTACGTTTCCTTGGGCGAGCCGCTCGCCAACGGCGATTGGGCCGTTCGCGTGTACGTCAAGCCGTTTGTCCGCTGGATCTGGCTGGGGGCCATCCTGATGGCCCTAGGCGGGGTTGCGGCGGTTGCCGACAAGCGCTACCGGCGCCTGCGCCGCCGCATCGAGAGCCGAAGCGCCGCCGTTGGCGCGCCCGCATGAACCGTGCCGGCCTGTTCGTGCCCTTGGCCGTCTTCGTCCTGATTCTGGCGATCGGCTACTTCGGCTTCCAGCTTGAGGATCCCCATCGGCTGCCCTCGGCGCTGATCGGCAAGCCTTTCCCGGACTTTGCCGCCGAGCGGCTTGACGGCGAGGGCGGCGAATTGGTGCGCCGCGCCGACCTTCTGGGCAGTCCAGTGCTGGTCAACGTATGGGCCACTTGGTGTCCGACCTGCAAGGCGGAGCACGACGAACTGCTGCGCATTCGCGCCGTCACCGCCGCCGCTGGCGCGCCGCTGCGCATCATCGGCGTCAACTACAAGGACGATCCGGCCAAGGCCCGGCGTTGGCTGGATGACTACGGCGACCCTTATGACTTCAACTTGGTCGATGCCGATGGCGCCTTGGGCGTTGAACTGGGCGTGTACGGCGCTCCGGAGACCTTCCTGCTCAACGCGCAAGGGGATGTGGCGTTCAAGCAGGTGGGCGCGATTGACGGCCGGATTTGGCGGCAGGAGATCGCCCCGCGCTTGGCCGCCATGGGCTTGCCGGTGGCGGGCGCGCAGGCGCGCGGCGATGCGGGTTAGGCCGGCATTTGCCAAGGGTCCTCTGGTGGGCGCGGCCAGCGCTTTGCGACGCCGCCGCTCCCCTGCCGCAACGCATTGAACGTCCAGGTGGCCAGACGTCTTTGGCGGGCGGTTGGGGGAGATATGCGGGCTAGGGCGCCTGCCTTGGCTGCTCCCGCAGCGCCTGCCTTGGCCGCTTCAGCGGCACTGGTGCTGCTGCTCTGCTGCTGGCCTGCCTGGGGCGCCAGCCCGGTCGATGTGCATGAGTTTCCCGATGCCCGGACCGAGGCTCGATTCCGCGCCCTGATCGCCGAATTCCGCTGTCCCAAGTGCCTGAACACCAATCTCGCGGGCAGCGATGCGCCCATCGCCCAGGATCTGCGGGCGGCGGTGCATCGGCTGGTGGTGCGCGAAGGGCTTTCCGATGCGCAGGTAAGGGACTACCTGCAAGCCCGCTACGGCGATTTCGTGCTCTACGATCCCCCGTTGAAGGCCGCCACGCTGCTGCTGTGGGGCGCCCCGATCCTCTTTGTTCTGGCTGGGCTTGGACTGATCGCTCGGCGTCTGCGGCATCAGCGCAGCGCCCAGTTGAGCGATGCGGACCGAGCGCGCTTGGCGAAGATCCTGGACGAAGCCTGATGTTCTGGCTTGGGGCCGCGCTGCTGGGCTTGGCGGCCGCCGTGTTTGCCGCCGCGCCGTTTTTTCTCGGTGGCCACCGCGGAATTGAACGCGCTTCGACGTTGCGGGCGCTGTATCGCCAGCGGCTCGATGAACTGGATGACGAGGCCCGTTCCGGGGTTTTGGAGGCGGGTGAACGGCCGGCCATGGAGGCGGAACTGGGCCGGGCGCTGCTGATTGACGTCGATGCCGAAGCGCCCGCGTCCGCTGCCGCGCCGTCCTCGGCCGAAGCGTCCGGCAACCCTGGTCGCGCGGACAGGCAGCCGTGCGACTCAACTTCCGCCGGTCTGAGGCAGCGCCTCGTTGGGAACTGGGCGCTGCTGCTCGCTGGGCTTTGCGCTCCGCTGGCCGCCCTCGCCCTCTACTTCGGCATCGGCGAACCCGATGCGCCCATGCTTGCGGGCGCAGCGCAGGTGATGCGCCTCGATCCCGCTGAAGACCGAATCGAGCTCGACCGCTGGCGCGCCCGGCTTGGCGAGCGGGTGCGGCAGCGTCCCGACGATGCCGGCAGTTGGTTCCTGCTGGGCCAGATCTACCTGACGGATGGGGACCATGCCGCTGCCGCTGCGGCATTTGAGCGCGCCCAGGCGCTGACCGGCGAGGATCCCGGCATCGATCTACACTGGCTGCAAGCCCGCTACCTGGCGGCGGGCGGACGCCTTGACGAGGGCGCCGCCGCGATCGCCGAGCGCATCTTGGCGCGAACGCCCAACCAGCCGATGGTGCTGGAACTGCTCGGTCTTGAAGCCTTCCGCCGCGAAGACTACCGGCAGGCGGTGACGCTGTTCAACCGAGCGCTCTCAAATCCGTTGGAACCGCTTTCCCGAAGGGTGCTGCTGCTCGGTCTTGAGCAGGCTCGCACTCGTTTGGGCGACCTGCTCCCGGCCATTGACGTGGCGGTCACCGCCATGTCTCCGCCACCCGAGAACGCGACGCTGTTCGTCATTGCCCGTCCACCCGAAGGCGGCATGCCCTATGCCGTGCTGCGGCGCCTGGCTTCGCAGTTGCCGGACACCTTTCGCCTTGACGACGCGGTGAGCATGAACCCGGCCTTGCCGCTGTCGATGGCGGAAAGGATCGAGGTGGTGGTGCGAGTCAGCCGCGCCGGCACTGCCACCGCCCACCCCGGCGATTGGCAGTGGCGATCCGAACCCTTGGCCGTTGCCGATGCTGAAGCGCCCATTGCCTTGCAGGCCGAGCTGCAGCCGCCACCCTAGCGGGGCGGGCTTCCCAGAGGCCGATCCTCGGTGGAGAGTTGGATGAGTTCCATGTCGTGGATCCGCCAACCCTTGCCGTCGAAGTGGCGCACTTGGTCCACGTAGCTGCCGATGAAGATCCACACGCTGTCGGCACGGGCGTGCCAAGCTTGGAGACAGCTGGTCATGGCCGCCTCGCCAGCGGTCACTTGGCCGTTGGCGTCCGTTTCCAGCCGAGCGAGCTCAACCAGCTGGCTGCCTACCAGATGCTGGGTGGCGACGAACTCCCTGAGCGCCTCGTGGACCACGTCCACCCAGCCGTCCGGTCCCTCGGCCTCCAGCTGCGCTTCGCCGTCCAGCGATGCGCATATCCGGGCATCCGCAGTGAATATCTCGTGGTAGATGCGTCGGCCTTGGGCCAGCGAGTCCGAGCCTCCCTCGCCAATCAGGTCCGTGGCCCGAGCGTAGCGGCGGCGCAGGTACTCGATCTCCTGGCGGGCGATTGCAATGTCCGTTGCGCTGGCCATGCGCCTACAGCCCGCTCTTGCCGGCTTCACGGATCATCGGCTGGTATTGGTCAAAGGCCGGTGGGTTGGGCGATGCGCCCGTGGTCATGCCGGCATCGGTGGTGAGGGTGTGGCCGTTGGTGTAGCCCGATTCGTCGCTGGCCAGCCAAAGGGCCGCGTTGGCCACGTCCTCGGCCAATCCCGGCCGTCCCTTCAAGGGTGAGGCGGCGGCGAGGCTGCGCTTGGTCTCCTCGATGGCGGCGGGGTCGCCGGTGGTGACGTTGGCGACCATCGGCGTGGCCATGCCGGCGGGCGCAATGCAGTTGACGCGGATCCCGAAGCGGCACAGCTCCGCCCCGGCGCTCTTGGTGAGGCCGACCACGGCGTGCTTGGCCGCTGTGTAGGTGTGCGGTCCCAAGCCGCCGAGAATGCCGGCGGTGCTCGACATGCTGACAATGGCCCCTGACCCTTGGGGCTTCATCACCCGAGCGGCGTGCTTGACCCCGTAGAAGACGCCGTTCAGCAGGATGTCCAAGGTGGCCTTCCATTCCTCGGCGGGCGTGCCGTCGATGGGGCCGACCGCGCCGACGATGCCGGCGTTGTTGAACATGATGTCGAGCCTGCCGAAGGCGCTGACCGCCGTGTCCACCAAGTTGGCCACGTCGGCCTCGGCGGTGACGTCGCAGCGGGTGAACGCCGCTGCGTCGCCGAGTTCGGCAGCGACCGTTCGCCCGGTCGCCTCCTGAATGTCGCCCAAGGCCACCCTGCAGCCCTCGGCTGCGAACAAGCGCGCCGTGGCCGCGCCAAAGCCGCTGGCGGCCCCGGTGATGGCCGCCACCTTGCCCTCGAGTCTTGATCCCATGATGCCTCCTTGGCTTGCTGAGTGCGCGACGACTGCGCCTGCGCCGCCGAACAGTGGCCCGCGACAGGCATCAGGACGATCCGCAGTCTTCTCCCCGCTGAATTGGATGCCGGACGCTATCTTCGAAAAACGCATGGAAAAGGTCAATGCGCCTCTCGCCCTCTGGGCGAGAGGCGGTTGGAGTTTCGCTGCGCGAAACTCCGCGCTGGTTGCCCAAGCCCGATTCGAGATGTTTCTGAGCCTGCAGCGCGCCCGTGAAGCGGGCGCGGATGGAGTTTCGCTGGCGCGAAACTCCGCGTCGGTTGCATGGGTCAGGTTCCGAAATTTTCTAAGCCTGAACATGCGTGTCGCCTTCAGCGACGCGTATAAACGGGATCTCGCCCGGCATACGGCAATTGGTAGTGGCTCAGTTTCAATTTCCGCCGCCGCAAAGGCCGCGACCGCGTTGGGCGGCGGCGATGGGGCGTTGCCGGGGAACAAATCCGTCCAAGGCCGCCAGGCGCGTACACTGGCGGAATGTAGGATACACTCAACCTCCGACCGGCAGGGAGGCTGCCGCCATGACCGACGAGGAACTGAAAGCGCTGGTTGTCGGCCTGGCCACCGCGCAGGACCGCACCGACGCCCAGCTGGCGAAGACCGCCGCCCAGCTGGCGAAGACCGCCGCCAAGGTGGACAAGCTGGCGGAGATGTACGGCGGCGTCGGCAACAGCCTGGGCGCGGTGGCCGAGGAGTTCTACCACAACAGCCTCAAGGCCAACCCGGTGCGGGCCGGGACGCGCTTCGACTTCATCGACAGGAACGTCACGCGCAGCCATGCCGGCCTGGAGGACGAGTTCGACCTGCTGCTGGTGAACGGCCGGGAGGTGTTCGTGGTGGAGGTGAAGCACAAGGCGCACGGGAGCGACCTGGCGCGCCTGCTCGACGGGAAGGCGCCCAATTTCCGGCGCCTGTTTCCCGAGCACGCCGGCCGTCGGCAGCGGTTCGCCCTGGCCGCCTTCCACATCCGCGACGATCTCAGGAAGGCGGCGCTGGCCCGGGGCGTGACCGTGCTGCAGCGCCGGGGCGACGTGATCGAAACCCTCGCGGCCTGAGGCGGTCGGTCGGCGGCGCTTGACGTTGCGGCCCCGGCAGGGTTCCGGAGGCCCCGGGCGCGCCGGCCCGCGCCGCGTCCCGCCGCCGAACCCGACGGAGAGGCGTCCGGGCGGCGGCCTCAGTCGATCACGACCTCGTCGGTGGGCGGGCTCCAGGGGCCGGCCTTGCCGTCGGCGTCCACCGAGCGCGCGCGCAGCGCGTAGGCGCCGGGGGCCAGCCCCGACCAGCGGAACGACGTGCGTGCCGTGCGCGCCAGCGAACGGCCCTCCAGGGGGGCGCCGTCCAGCAGCAGCTCCACCCCGTAGCGCATCCCCGGCGCCGCGTCCCATTCGCCCCGGACCCGGCGCCCGCCGGCGTCCTCCAGCCGCACCCAAGCGGGCGGCGCGGGCAGCGACGGCAGCGGCGGCGCGCCCCGCGATTCGTCCGCCCCCGACCAGTTCGCCAGCCGCCCCATGGGGCTCGACACCAGGCTCATCACCGACAGGTCGGCGTCCGACGCCACCCGCAGCCGCCACTTGCCGGCGCCGTCGCCCAGCGCCCCCGAGGCGATCGCCGCCGCCTCCCCGGACTCCAGCTGCGCCGCCGTCAGCTCCACCGCCGAGCCCGCCGGGACCGAAACCTCCACCGCCCCGCCGGGCCGCGCGCCGCGGTCGTCCGCGCCCGTCACCGTCGCCGACGCCGCCCGCGGGCCCCAGTTCACCAGCCGCAGGCGGCTCGCCTGGTTGGCGTTGCTGCCCGGGTTGAACGTCGCCACCCGGTGCGCGCCGTCCCTTGAGGGCGCCGCGGCCTGCATCGCCGTCAGGAAGCCGTCGGCGTGGCGCGCGTAGGCGCCGGCCTCGAAGTCGATGTCCGCGCTCGACAGCTCCAGCCGCCAGGCGCCGGTCCCGGACCCCGTGCGGCCGGACAGGCCCTTGGCCGGGGCGCCCAGCTCCAGGTCGTCGGAGTTGAACTGCCGCGCCTGGCGCGCGCCCAGCCGCAGCGACAGCCGCTCCCGCACCCGGCCGCCGTCGTCGAACGCCCGCACGGCCACCGTGCCGGCCCGGCCCGAGCGGTTCGCCACCCGGACGAAGCCCTGCCGCCCGTAGGGGTCCGAGGCGGACGGGAACAGCGGAACGCGCCGAACGCCGCCCGCGCCTTCGGGCAGCGCCGCCGACAGGTTGGTCAGGTGCCCGCCCGGGCTCGACAGCAGCCCCATCGCGACCAGAGGGGCCTCGGAGGCGATGGACAGCCGCCACTTGCCGGCGCCGTCGCCGAGCCCCGCCTGCGGCGCCCCGCAGGCCAGGCCGCGCCCGGACTCCAGCGCCGCCGCGCCAACCTCGCAGGCGGAGCCCGCCGGCAGCGTCAGCGCCACCGGCGAGCCCGGCGAGGCGCCCGAGTCGTCGGTCCCCGTCACCGTCGCCCGCGCCTCGGCGTCCGTCGGGTTGACCAGCCGCAGGCGGCTGGCCTGGTTCGTGTTGCCGGCCGGGTTGAAGGTCAGCAGCCGCAGCGCGCCGTCCGCGCCCCTGGGCGCCGTCGCGGCCATCGCCGTCACGAACCCGTCGGCGGTCCGCAGCAGGCCGATCGCCTCCGCGTCCAGGCCCCCGCCGCCGAACGCCAGCCGCCAGCCGCCGGCGCCGGGGCCGGCGCCGCCGGACAGGCCCTTGGCGGCGTTGCCGGCCTCCAGGTCGTCCGAGTTGAAGTGGGCGACCGCATGGGGCCCCAGGCGCAGGGTCAGCGGGGCGTATTGACGCCCGGCGTCGTCGACGGCCGTCACCGCGACCTCGCCGGCGGCGGCGGAGTGGTTGACCACCCGCACGAACCCCTGCAGGAACGGGTCCGCGGCCGGCGGCAGGTGCCAGGCCGCCTCGGGCGCCGTCACCGTCAGCGCGAAGCGCCGGCTGATCGAGCGCCCGGCCCCGTCCGTGGCGGTGACGGCGATCTCCGCCACGCCCGGCAGCAGCCCGCGCGCGGTGAGGACCGCGCCCTCGACGGAGACGGACGCCACCGCCGGCTCCGACGACGTGGCCGTGAAGGACAGCGCGCCGCCGCCCGGGCTGCGGAAGGCCGCCGACAGGTCCAGCGCCAGCGCCCCGCCCGAGGGCACCGAGCGCGCCTCCAGCGCCTCGGGCGCCTCCGGCCGCCGGCCGCCGCCTCCGCCGCCGCCTCCTCCACCGCCGCCTCCTCCACCGCTGGAGCCGCCGCCGCCGCCGCCGCCTCCGCCGCTGGAGACGCCGCCGCCGCTGGAAGGCGGTTGCGGCGGCGGCGGGGCGCCGCTTTCGTCATCGTTGACGACCAGGTTCAGGTCGGGGCCGCTGCCCGCCGTGTAGCCGCCGCCCTGGACGCTGTGGCTCAGCGTCGCCCGGTCATGGACGGCATCGTTGTCCTGGGAGGCCGAAACCGTGACGGTCCGGGGTTCATTCCAGTTGCCGGTGGTGAAGTCCAGCCCCGCGGGGGAGACGGTGACGTCGCTGTTGCTGGAACTTATGCCCACGATTACGTTGGGGTTTGGCGTGCCTCCGGGTTCGGCGCTCAACCGCACCGTGTAGGTGGCGGAGCCGCCCTCGGCCACCGTCAGGGATGCCGGGGACAGCACCGCCACGCCGAACAGGGGTCTCGCGCCCACCGGCGCCGACGGCCGGCCGTTCACGGCGCCGGCCACCGCCCGCACGCGGATGTTGTAGGTCAAGCCGTTGACGAGGCCGGTGACCGTGTGGCTCCGGGTCGTCGCGTCGCTTTCGGGGATGTCCCTCCAGCGGGTGCCCTCGAGAAGCTGGTACTGCCACTTGGTGATTTCGTCGGAGGCGGGGGCGTTCCAACTCAGGACCGCCCGGCCGTCGCCCGCCGCGGCGGCGAGGCCCGTGGGCGCCGCCGGCGCCGCCGCGGCCGGCGCGTCGTCGTCGTCCACCGTCACCGCCACGCTCCCGGTCACCGAGTTGTAGCCGCCGCCGCTCGCGCTGTGCGTCAGCGTCGCGCTGTCGTCCGCCGTGTCGTTGTCCTGCCCCGCCGACACCGTCACCGTTTGCGCCGTGCTCCAGGTGCCCGTCGTGAACGTCAGCGTGCTCTGGTCGCCGTTCGCGGTGGAGTCGGTGTCGAACGTCACCTCGCCGCTCGCCCCCGCCACCGTCACCGTCACGTTGCCGGTGGGCTCGGTGGCCAGCGCCACCGTGTAGGTCGCGCTGCCGCCCTCGGCCACGGTCAGCGAAGTCGGATTGAGCACCAGGCCCGGCGTGTCGTTGTCGGTGACCGTCACCGCCACGCTCCCCGTGACCGAGCCGTAGCCGCCGCCCGACGCGCTGTGCGTCAGCGTCGCGCTGTCGTTCGCCGTGTCGCCGTCCTCGCCCGCCGACACCGCCACCGTCCGCGGCGCGCTCCAGGTGGTCGTGCTGAAGGTCAGCGTGCTCTGGTTGCCGGGCGTGGCGGAGTCGGTGTCGAACGTCACCTCGCCGCTCGCCCCCGCGACCGTCACCGTCACGGTCGCCGTCGGCCGCGTGGCCAGCGCCACCGTGTAGGCGCCGCTGCCGCCCTCGGCCACCGTCAGGCTCGCCGGGTCGAGGACCAGGGCGGGGGCCCGCGGCGTCGCCGTCGCGGCCGCCGAGGCCGCGCCAAGCACCGTCCCGCCCGGCGCGGCCGTCGCGCGGACCTGGAAGTCGTACGCCGCGCCGTTCGTCAAACCCGCCACCGTGCCGCCGGTCGAGGCCGCGGTGGTGCCGCCCGCGAAGTCCGTCCAGCTCCCCCAGGCGCCGGCGCTGCTCAGCTTCCGGCGGTGCTGGTACTTCGCGATGTCGCTGTTCGACGGGTCGCTCCAGCTCAGCGTGACCTGGCCGCCGCCCGGGCCCGCCGCCGCCGCGAAGCCGGTCGGCGCCGCCGGGGCCGCCACCGGCGTCGCCCGGACGATGGCCGACGGCGCGCCGAAGAGGCTCCCGTTGCGCGCGCGCATCTGGAAGTCCAGAACCTCGGTGAAGTCGCTCGTGAAGGTGGTGATATTGGCGCCGCCGGCCATGTTCGCCCACCCCAACCAGCCGCCGCCCGGGCGGCGGACCCGGTACTGGTAGCCCGTGACCGTGCCGGACGGAGGGGTCCAGCTCAGCGTGATCTGCCCGCCGCCCGGGCCCGCCGCCGCCGTGAATCCGGTCGGCGCGGCGGGCGCGGCGGCGGCGTCCGTGATGCGGAAGTCCGCCAGGCTGTCGGCGCCGGACGCGCCGCCGCCGAGGCCGGTGCCCGAATTCGCGTTCAGCGTGCCGAGGCCGATCACCACCGTCTCGCCGCCCGTCTCGACCGCGCCGTCCGCCGCCGCCGTCAGCGTCAGCGTGACCGTCGTCGCCGTCGTCCCCGTGGTCGGGCCGGTGAAGGTCACCGTCGCGTTCCCGGAGTCCAGGTTCGCGCAGGCCACCCCGGTCGGCAGGGTCGTGGGGCACGCCGTCGTGTAGTCCGTGCCCCGCGTCGCCTCGCCGCCGAAGGTCAGCGGCACCGGCAGGACCTCGCCGTTCACCAGGCCGCGCCCCAAGGTGACGGTGAAGGTCTTCGTTGCGCCCTCGGCGACATCCCCGGCGGCGCCCGCGAGCGTCACCGCGGTCGGGTCGTTGTCCGCCACCGTGACGGTGGCCGCCGTGCCGCTGAGGTTGCGGTAGCTGCCGTCCCGGGAGGATGTGCTGTAGGCGACGGACAGTTCCCGGCCGAGCGGGCTGTCCGTATTGTCGTCGGTGGCGCGCATCGTCACCGTCTGCGCCGAGTTCCAGGTCGAGGCGAGGAAAGCGAGCAGCGCGCTGCCGCCGAACGCGCCGCCGCCCGGGCCGGCGAGCTCCAGCCCGGCGGGGGCGGTGACGGTGACCGCGACGTTGTCCGACGGCCGGGTGCGCAGCGCCACCGTGAAGGTGGCCGTGTCCGAGGCGTCGCCCTCGGTGACGGCCCGGTCCGTCGGCTGCGCCGTGGTCACGCCGGCGGTGGCGGCCGTCGGCGTCGCGGTCGCCTCGGACGAGGCCGCGCCCTCGAGCGTCCCGTCCGCGGCGCGGACCTGGAAGCCGTAGGCCGTGCCGTTGGTCAGGCCCGTGACCGTGTGCGTGGTGGTCGCGGCCGTGCTGCTGGCGATGGCCGTCCAGCTCCCCCAGCTGCCGGTGTCCGGCGGGGTGCGCTGGCGGAACTGGTAGCCGCTGATGGCGGCGTCGGACGGGTCGTCCCAGCTCAGGACCACTTGGCCGTCGCCCGCCGCGGCGGCGAAGCCCGCGGGCGCCAGCGGCGGGTCGTCGTCCTCGATGGTCAGCGTGTGCGTGGTCCGGGCGCCGAGGTCGTAGCCGGCGCCGTCGGCCAGGGTCAGGATGACCGTCTCGTCGCCCTCGCGCAGCGCGTCCTGGACGATGGAGATGGGGATGAACGCCCCGGCCTCGCCCGCGGACACGGCCACGCTGTCGCTGGCCGCCGCCGTGAAGTCCCCGTCCGAACCCCGGGTCGCGGTGCCGGTCACCGTGTAGGCCACCGTGAGCCCCGCCGACGGGGCCGGGTTGATACTGATGGGAATGGACGCCGAAATGTTCTCGGGAGTTGCTCCCACGGAGGATGTGAACTGCGCCGACGGCGCCATCGGCGTGGCGGTCACCGTGTCCGACGCCGCGCCGGTCAGCGTCCCGGCCACGGCGCGGATCTGGAAGCTGTACTCCGTGCCGTTGGCCAAGCCGCCGGACAGGATTATTGACGTGGTGTCGGCTCTGGAGTTGGAGGAATCCGTCCACTCCCCCCAGGTCACCGGATCGCCCGTCCCCCGGCGGTACTGGTACTTCGTGATGGCGCTGTTCGACGGGTCGTCCCAACTCAGCTCGACACGGCGGTCGAGCGCCTCGGCCGTGAGGCCCGTCGGCTTGGCGGGCGGCGCCGTCGGCGTGGCGGACACGGTGTCCGAGACGGGGCCCCGCACGAAGCCGGCCACGGCTTGGATCTGGAAGTCGTAGGTGGTGCCGTTGGTGAGGCTGAAAATCGTTAGCTCAGTGGCGTTCGCGGTGCTGGCTCTGGTGTTCCAAGGTATCCAGCTGCCGCCGCTTGTCCGGAAGCGGTACCTGTAGGAGGTGATTCTGCTGTCGCGGGGGTTGTCAAAGCGCAGCGTGACCTGGCCGTTGCCCGCCGTCGCCGTCAGGCCGGTCGGCTTGAACGGCGGGAGGTTGGCCGCCGGCGTGGCGGTGGCGGCGTCCGAGGCGGCGCCGCACGCGCTCCCGGCGCAGGCGCGGATGCGCCAGCCGTACTGCGTGCCGTTGTCGAGGCCGCCGCGCGTGAAGCTGGTGCGGCCCGCGGCGCCGCCCATGTTGCGCCAGCCGCCCCAGGCGCCGGGGGTGCCGCGCCAGTTGTCCCACTGCCAGCGGGTGATGCGGCTGTCGCCCGGGTCCGTCCAGCGCAGCGTCACCTGGCCGCTGCCCGGGCCCGGCGCGGCCGTCAGGCCCGTCGGCTTGGCGGGCGGCGGGGCCATCGGCGTGGCGGTCGCGCTGGCCGATGAGGGGCTGAAGACACTCCCGGCTTTGGCGAAGATCTGGAAGGTGTATTCCGTGCCGTCGGTCAGGCCCGTCACCGTGTGGCTGGTGGTGTCGGCATCGCTTCCGGGAATAGGAAAAGTGTTCCATGCGCTGCCTGAGCGGATTCGGTAATCGTAGGAGGTGATGGTGTCGTCGCCCGGATCGGTCCAGTTCAGGTCAACCTCGCCGCTCGCATCGCCCGTCGTGGCCGTCAAACCCGTCGGCCTGGCCGGTGGGCGGATCGGTGTCCCGCTCACCGGGTCCGATGCGGTGCCCTCTACCGTCCCGGCCACCGCGCGGATCTCGAAGCTGTACTCGGTGCCGTTCGTGAGGCCGGTGATGACGCGGGTGAGAGTGGCGTCAGTAAAGGAGCCCGCGAAGTTCGTCCAGCTCCCCCAGCTCAGGGGATCGCCCGTCCCCTGGCGGTACTGCCACCCGGTGATGTCGCTGTTGTTCGGGTTGGTCCATCTCAGGGTGACCACCTGGTTGCCCGCCGTCGCCGTCAGGCCCGTCGGCTTGGCGGGCGCGGTCTGCGCCTCGGCGGCCGGGGCGGGGCCGAACAGCAGCGGCAGGGCGAGCAGGGCGGCGGCGAGGGCGCGGCGGAGGCCCGCCAAGGGGCCGGCCGCGGCGCGGGCGGGATGATGGAGGCCCGGCATGCGGGCCGCGGTGGAACGGGCGGGACTGTCAGGAGAGGGTGGGGGCCGAAGCGGGTCCGGGCGGCGGCGGGAGAGAGGTTCAGGCGCAGGGGCCGGCGGACGGGAGCGGTCCCGGCTGCCGGGGCCCAACGCCGGTTCCGCGGGGAGGCCGGCGAGGGGGCGCCCGCCCCGGCCGGCGGCGCCGGAGCGGGCGCTCCGAAGGCCGTCACATGGCGGGGCGTCCGGACGGCCCCGGCGGCCCCTCAGGCCGCGCATTTCGGGGGGGGGGGGGTGAGGCGACGACGCGGGCGGAAGGCCGGACGGATGCCGGATGCCGCGCCCGCGGCAATGTTCCGGCCAAGGCATTGATGGATTTGTTTCTTGACATGGCCGTTCTGGCGCCTCCGGGGCTTTCGATCAGGAGCGTAGCTTACCACAAGCCGAGCGCGGGGGACCGAGCGGGCGCCGGCGGCGGCTCGCGCCGCCCGCCCGCCTCAGGCGGCGAGGGTTTCGATCACGTCGCCCCGGCGCTGCAGCACGGTCACGCCCCGGGCCAGGGCCGCCTTCCTGAGATCGTCGCGGATGTGGAAGGCGGCCAAGGCGAACCGCTGCCGACGGCCGGCGTGCTCGGGAAACAGGCGCCGGAAATTGGGCGCCTTCCCGTCGAGCAGGCGCGCCAGGTCGCTCCCGTGCGCCTTGTGCTTCACCTCCACCACGAACACCTCCCGGCCGTTCACCAGCAGCAGGTCGAACTCGTCCTCCAGGCCGGCATGGCTGCGCGTGACGTTCCTGTCGATGAAGTCGAAGCGCGTCCCGGCCAGCGCCGGGTTGGCCTTGAGGCTGTTGTGGTAGAACTCCTCGGCCACCGCGCCCAGGCTGTTGCCGACGCCGCCGTACATCTCCGCCAGCTTGTCCACCTTGGCGGCGGTCTTCGCCAGCTGGGCGTCGGTGCGGTCCTGCGCGGCGGCCAGGCCGGCAACCAGCGCTTTCAGTTCCTCGTCGGTCATGACGGAAGCCTCCCTGCCGGTCTGGGTTTAAGTGTATCCTACATCACGCTGGCGCGCGCTTGGCGGCCTTGGACGGATTTGTTCCCCGGCAACGCCATGCCGCCGCCCAACGCGGGCGCGGCCTTTGCGGCGGCGGAAATTGAAACTGAGCCACTACCGCGTCATTTCCCGACTTGACTCGTTCGGATTGCCGGAGCGCGACCCATCCTCGGACGGTGACGGCAAGAGCCATGGCCATGAAAGGCTGCCTGCTGGTCAGTCCAGAAGCTCTGACGGCTCAGCTGCGGCTAAGCCACCTTGCCGCAGGATTGACATGGCCCGACGGTCAAACGTTGCCAGAACGGTTCCCCCAAGGCTCTCGCCTTGCCGGGCTATTGCGCCGTCGGCGAAATCGCCGCCTGATCGAAGTGCTTTGATGCCGGCCTCGACTGCGGGCCTGTCGGTGACAACCGTTTCAATGGCGCAGATTGCCTGAATCGTGTCCGCCACTCGGCTTGCAGTCTGCCGGTAGCTGCGCCTAAGCACCCAAGAGAACTCGCAAAAGACCGGGACTGGGATTGCCAGCACGGCTGCTTGCGTCAGCAGCGCCTCGGCTGCAGCGGCCTGTTCGGCATCGTCGCGCAGGACGGTGCGCAGCAGGACGTTCGTGTCGAGGCAGACATTCACTCCTCCCCAGCCCAACCAGCGGCTGCGGCTTCCCCAATCTCCCCTATCGTCAAGCGCTCCGTGTTGGACTGCGCCAGCAATCCGAAGATCGTTGATGCCGCTTTCCCCGGCTTCGGCCGCAGCTCGATGCGATGGTCGTTGAGCAGGTCGGCGCTGATCTTGTCGCCAGGCTGCACCCCGAGGTGCCGGAGCACCTCCTTGCGAAGCGTGACCTGTCCCTTGGCGGTAACGGTGAGGGCTATTGTCATGACATGAAATCCAAGCGTGGAATGGCTCCCAAGGTAAGGCGAGGCGCCCTTACAATCAAGGTGCGCCCGCCAAGCGGGCGCGTTCGAGTTTCGATGCGCGAAACTCCGCGCTGGTCGCCCAGGCCAGGTTTCGAGATATTTCTGAGCCTGCACATGCGCGTCGCCCTCGGCGACGCGTTCGAGTTGCTGCGCAACTCGGCGCTGGATATCCGTTGTTCGGTGGGCGGCGTACCGAAACGGAATCGCGTGAGTTGCTTAGCGTCCAACGGACATACGGGTTGTCGATTCTGCGGCTGTGCCTTGGCCGTGCTCTTGTCGGAAGTTCCGACTCCCGGAGTTCCATCGCGGCTACTGGATGTTCCACGGAGGATTGAGGGCCGAGATCAGCCTTCTTTCAATGGAGTCCAATTCGTCTTCATCCTCTTCCCGAAACCAAACCTCGATTCGCTGATTGGCTTGTGCGGCAAGGAGTATCTCGTGGTTGATCCGGCAATTCGTGGGCTGGCCACCTTGATAGCAGTTCGCTGGTTGAATCTTCCCGTAGCCTTGGGATCCCCAGCGTTGGGCCAAGTCCATTGTCATGCCAACGCACCTTGGTTCTCCGTTGGCGGTAACTGCGCAGAGGCCAGATTTCGACGGCAGCCCAACTGGCGCAAACTGGCACAATGGACCTGCACCGTGCTTGTTGATTTGATATGTGCCTTGCAGTACCGACTTTGGGGCTCAAACTCTTCGATGTCGCCGCTGTGCGTCCTTTTGAGTTTGATACGCACCGATTTTGTGAGGCCGTAGCCGTCCAGGGCAAGAGTTGCGTTCATGGGCATTCCTCCTTGCTTAGAGTGCCGCGTTGCTGAGCGGTTGAATGAAGTGAATTCCCGGCACGACCTTGCGACTGAGCCGCTCGTCGTTGGTGATGAACATCTCCACCCCGACGACGGATGCGCAGGCGAGTTGGATTGCGTCGGGCGGCTTGATCGATCGGTCTTGGCGGATCCCGGCGAACGCCAACGCTGCGCCTTGGTTGAAAGGCAGCACGGTTGAAGCGGCTGGGATCGCCTGCTCGTATTGGCGGGCCAAGGGGTCGTCGCCCGCCTCGACAGGTCGAACCAAGATTTCACCGAGGGTAAGCGCGGACGTGAACAACTCGTCACTGCGTTCGATCATCCGTTTGCGCAACGTCACGACCCGCTCGGTGAGATCGCCCTTGTCCTCGAACAGGTAAACGAACAGGTTCGTGTCCCAGAATATGCGGCTCATTGCCAGTTCGCCCGTTGACGGCGGACATAGGCGTCGGCCTCTTCGTTGGCCCAGATCTCCTTGCCGAGGCCGCGCAGGGCCAGAACCGGATCGGTGGCTTGGCCGTTCGCGCCCGCGTACTGCTGACAGTACCAATCGACCAGGCTGCGGTACTTCGCCGGAAGCGCATCCCGTGCGGGAATGTCCTTGCCGGTCGCTCTCTTCGGATGGCAGGGATCGCCCGGCCGAAACAGCCGCCGTCGGCCTGGCGTGGACTCGTACAGCATCCGATATCGGCCGGGGTTCGGCACTTTGTTGGCAACGCAATGCAAGTGGACATGCACCCGAACGCCCGGCCTGAGGGGCTTGCCCGTTGCGGACTCCTTCTCAACTTTGGCCATGATTTCACCAATGGAGAAATCCATTTGGTTTGGCTGCTCTCGGTGCAGGGCTGCTGTGGCAAGCCACACTTCATCGGCAACTTTTATATGGGTTGATGGCATATCGGCCTCCCTGTAATTGGCATTCCAAGTATCTTTGTTCAAAATGATGGTGGGAGTCGAAGTGCGTTGTCAATGGCGTTCGCTGGGCTGTCCCCCTTTTGTCGCAGGCCGTCGCGTCTTGTTGGAACGGCGTCGCCGAGGACGATCTGTGGCTAAGCCCCTTGGTGCTGGGCGGGAGCCGCAAGGGCGTGGAACTCGCTCGCCGCCGCGACCCTCAAAGGGCCGAAGCGCTTGCGGCGTGGCTCGCCGCCGTGATGTCGGGATTCGGCAACCGCATTCCGCCAGTGGACGCGACCGTTGCCGAGCTATGGGGCAGGATGAACGCGGTCCGCCCCGTGCCGGTCGTCGCCTGGCTTCTGGCTGCGACGGCCAAGGCCAACGGCTTGACGCTCGTGACGCGCGACGTGGCGGATGTGGCGGGACTGGACGTGGACGCATTGAATCCGTTCGAAGCCTGAACATCCATCCCATGCTGAACAACGCCGTGGCCGAATCGCGCGAGGCCCTGCTGAGCGAATGCGATGTGGCCACGAACCAATGCGAGCGTGACCTGCTTGCTTTCCTCAATCAGGCGCTGGAGCGCCACTTGGTCAAATCCGACGCAGCGCAGCAGGGGACGCGGAGGCTCGCTCAGCGCACGGTGAGATCGGATGACCGGGCCGTGCTGCGTGTGCGTGCGTGTCAGCCCGCGGCAATTCCCTGCTATCATGTCCTTGTCATTTGTTTGCAATGTGACAACCCATGAAGCCACGTTCAGACCTCCCGCCGCGGGGGGCGAAAGCCAGCCCCGCCGACCGGGCATCCTTGGCCGCACTTGGCCGCGCCAAGCGGGCGCTTGTGGAGGAGGACTGCCGAAGGTTGAGGGCTGGGGAGAACCTTCTGCCGCAAAGGCTCCTGCTTTGGCGCCCTGGTGACCGATCAGATGCCCAGCTTGAGGCTGACGAACGACTTGAGATGATTGGCCACGACCGATTGAACTCCGCCTTCAGTCGCGCGCGCGAGGCTGAGCATGAGCTCGGTCGATGAGGGCTTCACCCTTTCCCGGGTTATAGGCGACCTGAACAGCGCCTTGCCCTCCTGCGGCCTGAACGCCAATGCATGGGCCGTGATGGGCGGAGTTGCCGCAAACGCTTACCGCAGCACGCCTCGCCTTTCCGGTGACATCGACGTAATTGTCCTTGTCGATCCGAGCGCGATGGCTTATTTGGCCAACGGACTCAAGCACTGCGGATGGAACGTCCACCGGAAGCCGCCTGACGGCAGCCTGCTTCGTTGCGTGGCCCCCTGCGGCGTCCCTGTCGATTTTTCGTCAGCCGGCACTGAATACCAGAGCCCCAGCCACCGTCACCAAAACTCCGCCACCTCCCCATCCCCGTAAACAGAACAACTCCGAACAAACCAATCAAAAAACTTGCAACGGGATGTGTGCTTGTCCCCGGTGCGCCATGCTTGCTAAGTTAGCGGCTTTGCATCGAATCAAGGAGATTGTTCGCATGCCGTCATCGATTGCAGGCAAGGTGGCCGTGGTGACCGGCGCGAGCCGGGGCATTGGCAAGGGCATCGCCCGGGCCTTGGGCGAACGGGGCGCCATCGTCTACGTGACCGGGCGCACCGCCGGCAGCGGGGAGCGCACCATCGACGCCACCGCCCGGATGGTGAGCGAGGCGGGCGGCGAGGGGCGCGCCATTCGCTGCGACCACGGCGACGATGCGGCCATTGGCGCCCTGTTCGGGCGCATCGGCGAGGAGGTTGGCCGCATCGACTATCTGATCAACAACGTTTACAAGATTCCCGACCCGCCCGCTTGGGGCGGCGGCTTCTGGGACCATCCCATCCAAATCTGGGACGACCAAGTGGGCATTGGCCTGCGCGCCCATTACGTGGCCAGCTGGCATGCGGCTGCACTGCTGTTCAAGGGCGGGCCCGGCGCCGCCATCGTCAACGTCTCCTCCCCGGGCGGCCAGAAGTACCATTTCTCCTGCTCCTACGGCGCCGGCAAGGCGGGGCTGGACCGGCTGACCGCGGACATGGCGATCGAACTGCAGCCCAAGGGCGTCGCCGCGGTGGCGCTCTATCCCGGTTCGGTGGCCACGGAGTTCATTGCGGATGCCGCTGCCGAGCGGGGCATGGACCTGTCCGACTCGCAAACGCCGCTCTTCGTCGGACGCTCGGTCTGCGCCCTGCTGGGCAGCGATGACCTGATGTCGCGCACGGGCACCATCCAGTGGGTGGAGGACTTGGCCGAGGAGTTTGACCTGCTCGACGAGCACGGCAAACGTCCGCCGGGCTACGCCGAACGCGCCTCCCCATGAGGGGCGGCCCGCCGCCCCTCATGGGGAGGCGTTCAAGTTGCTTCGCAACTTGGATGCGCCGTCCCACAGCTTGATTCGCTCGTCCGCTGAGCCGTCATTGCAGGGATGCCGCTCGTGGTGACCGAACCGCCTGTCCCCGAATCGCCCGAGATGCGAAGCGTTCTGGCGTTGGCCGCTGCGCAGCCGGGTTTTCAACGCTTAAGGCCATTTCGCGAGGCGGGCGCCCGCGTGGGCCTCAATCGCTTGCGCAGCGCCGCCGCAAGGATGGGAGCCGATGCCCTTGAAGCGGCGTTGGACACCGCCGCTGGCCAACGCTGCTTCGGGTTCCTGTTCGGCAACAGTCCCTTCCTGGGCGGGTTGTTGATGCGCGACATCGGGTTTGCGCAGACCTTGGCCACCCATGCCCCGCACGACCTCGCAACCCGCATCCTGAAAGAACTGTCCGAAGCCGATCCCGGCATGGGCCGCGCCGACCTGATGCGGTTGCTGCGCGTAGGCCGCAACCGGGTGGCCCTCATCGCCGCGGCCTGCGACTGCTTTGGCATTTGGGACGTGATGCGCTGCGCCCGCCTGCTGTCGGATTTGGCGGACCACGCCGTGCGCCTGACGGTATCGCACCTGCTGGCGCAAAGCGTGGCGCAAGGCGACCTCGCCCCTTGCGAGGGCGGCCGTTGGGGATATTTCGTGCTGGCGATGGGCAAGCAGGGCGCTCGGGAGCTGAACTACTCCTCCGACATCGACCTGATCGCCCTCTACGACCCGGAGCGCTTCCGCCACGAAGGCGCCAAAACCGCTCGTGAGCACTTCTCCCGCTTGACCCATGCCATGGTCAGCGTCCTGGAGTCGCGCAATGCCGACGGCTACGTCTTCCGCACCGATCTGCGCCTGCGCCCGGATGCGGCCTCCACCCCGGCGGCGATCACCACCGACTTCGCGCTCGACTACTACCGGGAGCGAGGGCGCACTTGGGAGCGGGCGGCGTTCATCAAGGCCCGCCCGGTGGCAGGTGACCTGGAGGCGGCAAGGCGATTTCTGAAGCGTCTGCAGCCCTTCGTTTGGGACGAAGCCCTGGACTTCCGTTCCGTCGAGGACATTCGCGCCATGAGCGAGCAGATCCACGACTTTCACGGCCACGGCGAGGTCAAGCTGGCGGGCCAGAACGTCAAGCTGGGCCGCGGCGGCATTCGCGAAATCGAGTTCTTCGTCCACATGCACCAGCTCGCCCACGGCGGCCGCAACCGGCGGCTGCGGGGCGCCGGGGTGCTGACCATGCTCGATGTCCTGGAACGGGAGCTCCATCTCATGCCCAAGGATGCCGAAACGCTGAGGAGCGCCTATGCGCTGCTGCGGCGGGTGGAGCACCGGCTGCAGATGGTCAACGACAACCAGACGCAAACCCTGCCGGCGTCGGATGACGGGCTGGCGCACATTGCGACGTTCATGAATTTCGCCTCCAAGGAGGAGCTCGGCGCTCTGCTGGGCGGCGTTTGCAGCCGGGTCCACGCGCTCTATCGCGCCCGCTTCAACGTGCCGGAACGCCAACGCCGAATCGCGGCCGCGGTTCTTGCCGGACGCCAAGGAGCCGCCGATGCGGCCTCAGCGCTGCGGATTGCGGGATTCGACCAGCCGGAGGCTGCGGCGGAGACCCTGCGCGGTTGGTTGTCGGGGCGCCATCCATCAACCGCGCCCGAGGCCGTTAGGGCCGCATTGGGCGACGTGCTGGAGGATGTTGTCGAGGCGCTTGGCAGGACGCCGGATCCAGACCGCGCCCTGGCTCGCTTGGACGCCTTCCTGGCGCGGCTGCCGGACGACCTGCCGCTGTTTCCGATGTTGCGGGCCAACGCTTGGCTGGCGAACCTGATTGCGGTCGTCATGGGCGTTGCGCCGCGCATGGCGAACTTGCTTGACGCCAACCCAAACCTGCTGCAGGCGGCGTTGGACCCGTCGTTTTTCCTGCCGATGCCGGAGCCTTGCGCGTTGGCCGCTGAGCTTGAGGCGCGCCTTGGCCAAGGCGGCGGTTTTCGCGAGCGCGTCGATCGGGCGGCGGCTTGGGCGGACGACCGCCAATTCCAAGTCGGCGTTCAGGCGCTGCAGAACCTGGTCACGCTCGATGAGTCCAGCGCGTCGCGGTCCCACATCGCCCGCGCCCTCACCGAGGTTCTGTACGGCGAAGTGGCCGCCGACCTTCGCCGTCGCCGCGGCGAGCCGGCGGGGCGGGGCTGCGCGATCGTGGCGCTGGGCGACTTGGGCGCCCAGGAGATGGCCTTCGGGTCGCCGCTGCAGCTGCTTTTGGTGGCCGACTTCGACCCGGCGGCCGGTTCCCGCCGGACTCAGGCGGATCGCAACCTGTACGCCCGGACGGCCCGACGGCTGGGCGCCGCGCTGCGCAGAAGAACTGGGGCGGGTTCCCTCTACGCGGCTGACTTGACGCTGATGCCGCTCGCGACGTTGGCGGCGGCCGCCGCGTCGGCTTCGGACCTGCGGCCCCCGGATCATGGCCCCGACGGGAACTTGTTGAATCTGAATGCCCTCAGCCGAGCCGCCGTGATCGGCGGTGACCCCGAGGCCATGCGGGACGCCGCAGCTGCGATCCGCAGCATCCTGTGCGCTCGGCGGGACGCCGCCCGCCTTGCCGGGACCGTGGCGGCGATGCGCCAACCGCGGCCAGCTGAAGCCGCAGCCGAAGATCCGTTCGACTTGCGCAACGTGGCCGGCGGCCTTGGAGACCTCGAAATCCTCGCCCGGCATCTGCAATGGACCCATGCCCACCGGTCTCCCGGCGTCTTGGCCGGCGGGGTGGCGGCCGCGTTCGAGGCCTTGGCGGACGCGCGAGCGATCACCGCGGATGAGGGCCGGTCATTGGCTGGCGCGGTGCGTCTGCAACGGGGGGTCGAGGCCTACTTGAGGCTCACCTGGAGCCATGACGCCCCGGTGCGGGATGCGCCCGGCGCGCTCAAGGCGAGACTGGCCCATGCCTTGGCGTGCGATGGCTTCGATGCGCTGGAGGGGCGGCTTCGCGACGCCCAGCAACAAGCCTCTGCCGTGTTTCGGAAGTACGTCGGGCAGTCCTTGCCGATCCTGAAACGGGACCAATCGGCGCCGGCTGACTGAAGTTGGCCGCCTAGTCGCCATCGGTGGCGCTTTCGGGACCGGACGCCCCGTCCACACGGCGGTTGGCCTGCTCCAGCGCCACGAGATGGTCCGCCACCTCCAGGGCTTGGCGGCGGCCGACGTCCATGTTGATGCGGTACTTGTCGGCAACGGTGAGGGCGGGAACGGAGGTGATGCCCAAGCGGCTCTGCCGCGCCTCGTTGCGGGCCAAGGCCCGGCGCACTTCAGGCGAGTCGTAGGCTGCCAAAAAGTCCTCACGGCTGATTCCTTGCCCGTCCACAAAGCCGGCGATTTGACCGGCGCTCAGAAATTGCCGCCCGTTGTCGTGGATGGCGCGAAACAGCCGTTCGTGGTTCTGCGCCAGCGCCCCCGTCCGTTCCAGGGCCAGATAGGCTTGGCCGAGGATGGCCCACTCGGGCGAAAACGCCACGGGCGCCCGCTCGAAGGCCGCGCCGTCGCTTAAGCCCTTGCGCCAGTCCTCGATCAGCGGATCGAAGTTTCGGCAGTGGACGCAGCCGTAGGAGAAGAACTCCGTGACGGTGACCGGGGCGCCGGGACGGCGCCGGGGGGCATCCGCCACCACCTCGTAGTGCTCGCCCTCGACGATGTCATCGACATCCACCGACCCGGTGCTGTACAGGAGGCCTCCAATCGCCACGCCGAGGACGACGCAGCCGATGCCGATGACGATTCCCCGGCGCAGGAGGCTGATCCGTTGCGCCTGGGCGCTTTGCCTGCGTCGGCGGGACTTGCCTTGCGAACCTTGCTTTGCCATGCGCGACTCCTTGAAGCGGATGCTCAGCGCCGCCGCCAGGCGCTGGGCGGTTGAAAAGATCCCTGCCAAATGCCGATGCGCTGCCGTTGCGCCTCGTTTTGGTCGTCGTGGAAATAATCCGAGCCGATGCCGATGCTCAACGCATGGCCTTGGGCGATCATGAGCCGGGAGAGGTTGCGCTCGCGCCTCGTTCGCATGAAGTCGCTGGGGGATGTCGGAACGTCGGCGCCGTTCTCCGCAAGCTCGCAAACGGCGACCACGCGGCTCTCGTTGATGGCGAACAGCGGCAGGCAGACCGCCTCCCCGGTCCGCAGCAGGGTCTGCAGCGCATGGGTTGCGCGGCGGCCGCAAGGGTAGTCCGCGCCGGCGGCGTCCTGGCAGACTTGATCGGCCTCCATCGCGTCCATTCCGAACAGCTGCACCTCCACCCCGCGCAGGAGCAGGGTGCCGCCGTCGATGGCATTGCCCGGGGCGGGGCCAAGCAGGTCGTCGGTCTGCTCCATGGGCGCCGCCACTTGGTTCCAGTGGTTGATGATGAACACGGCGGCGATGATGCCCCCGGAGATCAGGTACCGCGGCCAGCCCACCCGCAAGGCCATGCCGTGCAGGGCGCGGTGCATGCGCGTGAGAGGAGGCCCCGTGGCACGGCCCCCATAGACGATCGCCAAGAGGGTGAGCAGGAGGTAGAGCCCCAAAAGCGCCGGGTCGAAGTTGCCGAGGGAAGCCCCGCGCTGCAGGGCGGAGGACCAGGTCAGCGCCAAGCTGTTGCCGAAGAAGATGGCCCAGTTGATGATGAACACGTTGACGCCAGTGGTGGGCTTCCAAGGCTTGGCGTTGTCGGCGTCGAAGATGTTGAGCACCGGCGGATTGAGGCGGAAGATCTCATGCACGGCGGCATCGGGCAGACGGCTTTTGCGCAGCGCCTCGCTGAGCATGTTCATGCGGTTGCCGGTCAGCCAGAAGGTGAAGCCGGCGAATCCCACTGAGATCAGCGGCAGTATGGATTTCGGGACTTGGTACTCGCCGAGGTAGATGTGGTCGGTGGCGGCATTGGCCTCAAGCTGGCTCAATCCGGCGAAGAACATCGACAGGAAGGTGCCTGCGAAGCCGATCCAAAAGACCGAGGACAGCGACTCAATGGAGCGCACCAAGGCCGCCGCCTGGATGGACAGGGGGCTGATCTGGCCGCCGCCGTCCGCAGACGCCTCAGCCATGTCCTTGGTTTCCTCTTCGCTCATTGATTCGGCCGGTGTGCGGTTTCATGAACATGCCGGAACCTGGCCCAAGCGGCCTGCGCGGAGTTTCGCGTCAGCGAAACTCCATCCGCGACCGTCAGGTCGCGCAGGTTGTGCCAAGTGCCTGAGGTTGGTATTTTGCGCCGTTCGCCACTTTATTTCGACACTTGGGAGCACACAATGAAGTTAGGCATCTTGGGCGGCTACGGTGGCCGCAAGCTGAGCCTGCCCATGGACGCCATCCGCCATGCGGAAGGCTTGGGCTTCGAATCGGTTTGGACCGCGGAAGCCTACGGGGCGGATGCCGTGACCACCGCGACCTGGATTCTGGCGCAAACCGAGACCATCAAGGTGGGCACCGCCATCATGCAGATGCCGGCCCGCACGCCCGCCATGGCGGCGATGACCGCGATGAGCTTGGCGGAACTCTCCGGCGGGCGCTTCATCTGCGGCTTGGGCGCGTCGGGGCCGCAGGTGGTGGAGGGCTGGCACGGCGTGCCCTACGGCAAGCCGGTGACCCGGCTGAAGGAGTACGTGCGGATCATGAAGCAGATCTTCGCCCGGCAGGCGCCGTCCACTTTCGATGGCAGCCTCTATCAGCTCCCTTACTCGGGCGAGGGCGCCACCGGCCTTGGCAAGCCGCTGAAGAGCATCCTGCACTGCGAGGAGGACATTCCCATCTACGCCGCCAGCATCACCCCGGCGGGCGTGGCGGCCGCCGCCGAGGTGGCCGACGGCTTTTTCCCGGTCTGGATGGACCCCGGCCAGTTCCATGTCTTCAAGGAACCCATCGAGCGCGGCTTCGCCAAGGCGGGCGGCAAGGACATGACCCAATTTGACGTGGCTCCCTTCGTCACGGTGGTGATGGGCGACGACGTCGAGCAGTGCATGATGCCCATTCGCGGCAGCATGGCCCTGTACATCGGCGGCATGGGCGCGCGCGGCAGGAACTTCTACAACGACTACGCCAAGCGGCTCGGCTTCGAGGCGGCGGCGGTGAAGATCCAGGACCTCTACCTCGCCGGCCGCAAGGACGAGGCCATGGCCGAGGTGCCGGCCGAACTGATCGACGCCTGCCACCTCGTCGGCCCGTCGGCGCGCATCAAGGATCGCCTGCAGCGTTGGCAGGAGGCGGCCGGCCGCGGCGAGGTGTCGAGCATGCTGCTCGGCTGCCAGCAGCCGGAGGCCCTGGCGCTGGTGGCCGAGGCGATGCTGTAGATGGGGATCAGCCAGCCGTCCAGGCTAAGAGGCTCGGCATGAAGCCGGTCAAGCGGATGGCGGTGACCCTGCCGGCGGGTCCGGACCTTCGGCATACCGTGGAGCGGCTGAAGTGGGCGGAGGGCAACGGCTACCCGGACGCTTGGTTCTCCGATTCGGGCGCCCCTGACACGCTTACCCAAGTGGCGGCGGTGGCGCACCACACCACCTCCATCCGCATCGGCGTCGCCGTGACGCCGGTGTACACCCGCACCCCGGCGGTGATCGCCGCCAGCGTCAACGTGCTCGGCCAACTGCTGCCAGGCCGCTTCGTCATGGGCATTGGCTCCTCCAGCCAGACCATCATGGGCGCTTGGAACGGCATCCCGCTTGAGAAGCCCGTCACCCGGGTCCGGGAGACGGCGCTGATGGTGCGCTCCATGCTTACCGGCGAGAAGTCGAATTTCCAAGGCGTCACCCTGAACAGCCGGGGCTACCGCCAAGCGCCCCTGGAGAACCCGCCGCCCATCTACATCGCCGCGCTGCGGCCCGGGATGATCGAGATGGCCGCCGAGGTGGGTGACGGGGTGATCTTCAACCTTTGGCCGAAGAGCGCGCTGCCGAAGATGATGGAACATGTGCGCATCGGCGCGCAGCGGGCGGGCAAGGACTGGCGGGAGGTGGAAATCGTCAACCGCGCCATGGTGCTGGCCACGGACGACAAGCCCGCCGCCCGCAACCTGTTCCGCGCCGCCTTTGCGCCCTATTACGCCACGCCGGTGTACAACAAGTTCCTGGCTTGGTCAGGCCATGCGGAAGCGGCGGACGTGATCACCGAAGGCTGGGCCGCCAAGGACCGCGCCCGCACCACCGGCGCCCTGAGCGATGCCCTGATCGACGAGATCGCCGTCATCGGCACGGAGGACGAAATTCGGGAGCGCATTCAGGCGGATGCGGACGGCGGCGTCCACACCCACATCGTCGCCCCCATGGGAGCCTCCCCGCTGGCCGTGCAGCGCACTTTCGATGCGTTCGCCGCCGATCGGTTTCAATTGCGCCAATAGGCTGCAGCCCCAAAACCCGCAGGAGCGGCCCCATGGACTACCAAAAGATCATCGTTGACGAGCCGCGCCCCCGCATCCGGCGCATCACCCTTAACCGGCCGGAAAAGCGCAACCCGTTGTCCAACGAGCTGCGCGCGGAGCTGTTTCATGCCTTGGAGGCGGCGGATGAAGACGAGTCCGTGCGCGTCATGGTCATTCGCGGGGCGGGCAGCTGCTTCTCGGCCGGCTACGACCTGAAGTCCGACGTGCGCCGGCAGCAGCCCTTCCACACCGCCGGCGGCCTCGGCAACTGGCCGCGCCATGTCGTGGAAGGCTTCTTCAAGATCTGGGACCTCGCCAAGCCGGTGATCGCCCAAGTGCATGGCTACTGCCTTGCCGGCGGCACCGAGCTCGCCACCGCCTGCGATCTGGTCTATGTCGCCGACGATGCCAAGATCGGCTATCCGGTGGTGCGCGCCATCAGCCCGCCGGACAACCAGTTCTACCCGTGGATCGTCGGCCTGCGCCGCGCCATGGAGCTCATGCTCACCGGCGACCACATGTCCGGCCGGGAAGCGGCGGAAACCGGCTTCGCCAACCGCGCCTTCCCGGAGGGCGAACTGGAAGGGCAGGTGCTCGCCATCGCCGAACGGGTGGCCATGACGCCCACCGACCTGCAGCAGATCAACAAGCGGGCGGTGCATCGCCAGATGGATGCCATGGGCATCCGCGCCGGCATTCGCGCGGGCACCGAGATGCAGCAGCTCGCCACCTTCACCGCCTCCACCCAAGCCCATCTGGCCGACATGCGCCAAGGGCTGACCCAAGCCTTGAGCAAGCGCGACCAAGCCTACGGGGACTATCGAACGGCACCCGACAAGAGCTGACCCCATTGCGCTGGCTGTGCGGGCTCAGAAACATACCGGAATCTGATCTAAGCGACGAGCGCGGAGTTTCGCGGCAGCGAAACTAGCCGGCCGATGCTCATAACGGGGTCCGAAGGCGGCCACGCAAAAAGCGCGGAGTTTCGCGCCAGCGAAACTCCATCCGCGACCGTCAGGTCGCGCGGGCTGGCGTGAGAGTGCCGTTCGGTTATCCTAGGGTGGCGGCATCAGCGAGCGAAGTGCGTCAAACATGGCTGACGATCCAAGTTCTGACTGGTCCTATCCGGGGGCTAGATGGTGGAAGTTCGACTTCCACACCCATACCCCTGCGTCTGCTGACACGGTTTGGGCCCGGCAATGCCTGAACTTCTCGCCTGAAGACTGGCTATTGGGTTACATGAGGGCAGGCATTGACTGCGTGGCCATCACTGATCACAACAGCGGTGCGTGGATCGACAGACTCAAAAATGCCCATTCGGTGATGGAGGAGCGGCATCTCGCATCGCCGATCGACGGATTTCGCAAAATGATCTTGTTTCCCGGCGTGGAGATATCGGTGCATGGCGGATTTCATCTGCTGGCGATTTTCGATCCCTCTGCGAGCGGTTCCGACATCGACGGACTGCTGGGCCGGATTGCCTACGAAGGGACCAAGGGCGCAAGCGACGGTGTCACACGTCAAGGCGCAGCCGAAGTTGTCGCGGCGGTTCGGGAGCTTGGCGGGATTCCCATTCCAGCGCACGCCGATGGCCCCAAGGGATTGTTGAGACCGGGCAATGGCGATCGAGGCACTGTTGCGCTGGACGCCAACACCATTCGCCAAGTTCTCGACGAACCCGGCATAGTGGCGATGGAAGTGATGCAACGGGATTGGTCGGCCCCAGTTGTTTACCGAGAACGACAGGTTTCATGGTCATGGGTTCTGGGCAGCGATTGCCACGGCTTTTGCGGTGGCGTCAGGACGGAGAAGGCCCGGTGGTGGAAGTGCGCCACGCTCAGGATGATTGGCGGCCGTCACCTAGTCAGGCGGTCACTCCCGAGCGATTCCCCATACGGGTATTGTCCCAAGGCCAAATTGCCGCCATGGTCGGTGAGAGCCGCCGAGTGTTGCTGGGATTCATTGACGAAGCGGCCGGTGTGCAGGCATTGCGTGAGAAGCTCGACCACGCCAAGCGGGCTTACTTTGCCCTTCAAGCGCGGTTGCGCGAGCTTCGAGCTCGGCTTGACAAGATGCCGGAAACCCAACGCAAGCTTGACGAAGTCAAGCGCAAACTTGAAGCGTTCACCCGTTCCCGCCATGCGGAGGCGCTGGCAAGCCAAGACCGTGCACGGCGTCAACGTCGGGAAATAGATCGAAGTTTGGAGCTGCTGGAGGCCGTGCCGGGGCGCGTTCGCGAGCTATCCAGTGATTTGCTGCTTGACGATTGGCAGGGAGACGCGCTTGACGACCAAGCGGATGCCGATGTTTTGTCTTGGCGGTCGGCGGCTGATCAAGCGCTGGCGAATTTGCGGCAAGTCTTGGAGGACGCTGCAGCCAGCTTCTCCCGTATCCAGCAAACGCTGACCAGCGACAGTCGGCTCGATGACTGGGGCAATCGCGCGCAGGCCGCGCTCAGCGCCTATGAGGCACTGCGGCAATCGCTTCGTGCGCAAGGCGTGGATGATATCCAGGATTTTGGCGCATTGACGCAGAGCCGGAGGCTGCTTGAGGAGGAAATGGAAAAACTCAAGTGGCTGCGCGATGAGGCGGAACGGCTGCAAGCTGATGGTCAGGCTCGGTTGGAACAGGTTTTCGATGAGCGCGCGGCCATTGCCGAGAAGCGGGCTAGTTTCTTGAAAAAAGCGTTGAAAGGGAATGATTTTGTCAAAATTGAAGTCATCCCATTTGGCCACGATGCCAGGGCGGTTGAGTTGGAATTGCGCGATCTCTTGGATATCAACGACGAACGCTTCGAGCGGGATATCCTGCAGGTGGAAGGCAGTGATCCAATTCGCTCGATTGGGCTGGCCGCCCGCTTGGCGGCAGGCGATGCGGACGCGGTAACCTCCGTCAAGGATGAATTGATCAACGTGAGCGAACGGTTCAGCGCCAAGTTCGGGTTGCATTTGCAGCGCAAGTACGACGCCAACCCCGAACTCATGGATCGCGTGGCCTGTTGGTTCCCGGACGACGACCTGCGCATCGAGTACAGCCGCGGCGACGGCGACTGGGCGCGGATTGAAGAGGCGTCCCAAGGCCAGCGCTCGGCCGCCTTGCTGGCCTTTCTGCTAGCCTTCGGCGAGGAGCCGTTGGTGCTTGATCAGCCGGAGGACGACTTGGACAATCATCTGATCTACGATCTGATCGTGCGGCAGATCCGCGAGAACAAGCAGCGTCGGCAACTCATTGTCGTCACGCACAACCCAAACGTCGTCGTCAATGGCGATGCCGAGATGATTCATGCACTGGACTTCACCGGTGGGCAGTGCCGCGTTGTTCGGAAAGGAGCCTTGCAGGGCCGTTGGCTCTGAGAGGGATGGCGTCATTTGTGATGGGCAGTGCCGCGTTGTTCGGAAAGGAGCCTTGCAGGAACCAGCCGTTCGCGATGAGATTTGCCGTGTGATGGAAGGCGGACGCGAAGCCTTCGCCCGCCGTTGGGCCCGCCTTGGCCGGGAGTAGCCATGCCGAATGCCCAGCAACTGCTCGACGAAATTCGATTGGGCGAGGGCTCCGCTTGGGAGTTCAAGGAAGTGCGCTTCGCTGCAGGCAAGGTGCGCGACCCGAAGCGGGACGCACTTGGCGACGGACTGGCGGCATTTGCCAACAGCCAAGGAGGCACCTTGGTTCTCGGGGTGGAGGACAAGACTCGGGAAGTGCTCGGAGTGCCGGTCGAGCGCATCGCGGCAGTCATGGACTATGTGCGCGAGATTTGCACCGATGCCATTAAACCGGCTTTGGAGACATTCGTTCTTGACCGGCGCCGATTGCCTGATCGTTCCGGTGTGGAGCGGATCGTGGTTACCATTGAGGTGCCGCGCAGCCTATTCGTTCATGAGAGTGCCTCGGGCTATCTGCATCATGTCGCCGGAGTATCTTGCTCGGCTGTTTCAGCAGCGCAGCCAGACGCGGCTCATTCGATTCGATGAGCAGGTGGTGGGGGATGCGCGACTAACGGATTTGGCGCCTGATCTTTGGGGGCGATTCAAGACCGCACGGTCGGATCAAGACGTGGAAACCTTGCTTCGCAAGCTGGGTTTGGCGGCGGCGGATGAGGATGGCATGGTAAAGCCCACTGTGGCAGGCGTCCTTGTGGCAAGCCACCATGGCCGTCGCTGGTTGCCGAATGCCTACATTCAGGCTGTTGCCTATCGAGGCGCCGCCATTCGCCTTGAATTCAAGGATGAGCCTTATCAACTCGATGCGGCGGATATTGATGGTCCCTTGGATCAGCAGGTCACCGAAGCCTGTCGTTTTGTTTTCAGGAACATGCGGACGACAGCGACTAAGGATCAAGGCCGAATTGACCGACCCCAATACGACGACCAGGCAGTTTTCGAGGCTCTGGTGAACGCAGTCGCGCACCGCGACTACTCAATTTCGACAGCTCCGGCCCGGCGGCGCTTAGGCCGCCATCGACGATCAAGGCCTCCCCGGTGACGAACTCGGCGTCTTCGCTGGCCAGGAACAGGGCCGCTCCGGCAATGTGCTCACCGCGGCCGTAGTCCGGCCAAGGGCGTGGCGATGAAGCCGGGACAGATGGCGTTGACGCGAATGCGGTCCGGGGCCAACTCCACGGCGGCGCCGCGGGTGAGGTTGATCACCGCCGCCTTGGCGGACGAGTAGGCGATGGGGCCGGCGTCGCCGCTGAGTCCGGCCACCGAGGCGGTGTTGATGATGGCGCCGCCGCGTCCTTGCGCTTGCATGACTCGGACGGCGTGCTTGATGCCCAGGAAAACGCCTTTGACCAGGACGTCGAAGGTGTAGTCCCAGTCCTCCGTCCGGGTGGCGCCCAGCGGGCCGATGGCGCCGCCCACCCCGGCGTTGTTGAACACGATGTCGAGGTGGCCGAAGGCATCGATGGCGGTGGCGACCATGCGCTCCACCTGCGCCTCAACGGCCACGTCGGTGCGGGCGAATCGGGTGCGCTCCGCGAAGCCTTGGCCGGCGGCCTCCTGCATGGCGTCGGCACCGGTTGCGGGGTTGTAGTCGGCGATGACCACGCTGGCGCCTTCGGCCAGGAAGCGGAGCGCCGTCGCCCGGCCCATGCCGCTGGCGCCGCCGGTGATGACGGCCACTTTGTCCTGCAATCGCATGGCCGTCGCCGTGCGTCGAGCGGCGCTACATCTGAAATTCGGGCAGCTTCACCACCAGCCCATCCAAGGCGTCGCTGACCTCAATCTGGCAGGAGAGCCTGGAATTCGCCTCGCGCTCCGGGTTGAGGTCCAGCATGGCCTCCTCGTCCTCCGCCGGACGCCCCACCGCCTGCATCCATTCGTCATTGACGATGACGTGGCAGGTGGCGCAGGAGCATTCGCCGCCGCAGTCGGCGTCAATGCCGGGCACGCCGTGGTCGATGGCGACGCGCATGACGGACATGCCGGGCTCGGCGTTGATGGTGTGCTCGGTTCCGTCGAATTCGATGTAGGTGAGTGCGGGCATGGGGTGGACCTTGAGTGCGGTTTGGGTTGCCGGAGGGATTGGAAGGCCGCGTATCATAACCGTTTTTCCTCGCCGTGGAGCAAGGTGCGATAGATGCCGCGCTCAGGTCGCGGTTAGGCTCCGATTCGGCCATTCGGCGTCCAGCGCCTTGAGCATTCGCTTGAGTGCATGGTGGCGGTAGCTGTCCAAGGCCAACGCCGAGATTTCGTCCCGATCGGCGAACTCCTCAGCGTCGAGCTCAATCCAGCCTTGGTGGCCGATGTAGGGCGGAATCCGGTAGCGCCCATCGAAGCAAAGCGAGTCTTGGCGGTCCGCGCCCACCCAGAACTGCAGCCGGATCCGTCCCCGGCGGCTGTGCGCCAGGGCGAAGCCCCTCTTGCCGGCCCGGAAGATCGGATCGCCGAAGCGGGTGCCCTCGGTGGTTTCCGGCAGCCTCAGGCAGATGTCCCGAAGCAGCCCAAGCACCGCTTGGGCGCGGCGCCTCGCCATGGGGTCGAACTCCTCAAGCGGCAACGGTTCGCTGGGCGGTTCCACCGCAGGCGTCTCAGCCAACCGGGCCTTGAGGCTTTCGGGCGCCAGCTGCCCATAGGCTTCGCGCACCCGGTCGGCGATGGTGGTCCAGCGCAGGCCCCGGTCGAGATGCACCCCGAGCCAGCCTCTGGGGCCGACGTAAGGCGGCACGAAGTAGTGCTCCGGTTCGTTTTCCGTGTAGAAGGCTTGGGCGCCGTCCGGGGCGTTCAGCCACAAGGCCACCCGCCCGTCGCCGTGGTGGTTGACGACGTAGGTGGCGAAGGTCTTGCCGCCCACGCGAAAGTCCGGGGAGTCCCTGGAAGGCCGCTCCTCGGCGTCCGGCAAGGCTAGGCAGAGTTCGCGAACCGCTTGGCTGACGTTCCTGCCCGCGGCCTGACTTGAACGGTTCACAAGATGATGCCGAGTTCCGCGGCCAAGTCGTCAACCCAAGCCTTCTGGAACTTAAGCGCAAGTTCGCCGGGCTGCTGGGATTTGAAGAAGTCCAGCATCGGATCCTCAACGAGCGCGTTCATGCCGCTGAGCGCTTCAACGATCGCTTGGCCGCAGAAGGGGACGTAGGCTTCCGCATAGCCGCCCTCATGCACCAACGCCAACCTGCCGTCGCAGAGTTGGCCGGCGGCGTTCATCATCATGCGGGTCATGGCGCGGTAGCTGTCGCTGTGCAGCAACTGGCGGGCGAGGGGATCGGCGCCGTTGCCGTCGAGCCCGCTGGCCACCACGATGAGTTCCGGTCGGTGGGCTTCGAGCGCCGGAATCACCAGCCTTTCCATGGCGCGGAGATAGCAGTCGTGGCCACTGCCCGCGGGCAGCGGGACGTTCAGGTTGCAGCCCGCTCCCGCGCCCTCGCCGCGCTCCTCGGCGCCGCTGTATCCCGCCGGGAAGCAGCGATCCTGGTGCAGCGAGATGGTCAGCACGTCGCTCCGGCCGTAGTAGATGGACTGGGTGCCGTTGCCGTGGTGCACGTCCCAATCCACCACGGCGACCTTGCCGATCCCGTGGCGCGCCTTCATCGCCTCTATGGCGATGGGGATGTTGGCCAGCAGGCAGAAGCCCATGGGCTCATCGGCGAGGCAGTGGTGGCCGGCGGGCCGGCAGAGCGCGTAGGCGTTGGGCGCTTGGTCGCAGACCACTGACTCCAGCGCGGCGATCGCCAGCCCGGCCGATACGCAGGCGATTTCGTAGGCGCCCTTGGAAAACGGCGCGAAGGTGCCGAGCTCGCCGCCATTGGCATCGGACAGGGCCTTGAAGTCATCCAGGTAGCTGGCTGGGTGGACGCGCAGCAGGTCCTCCCGCCCGGCCGGTTCGGCGGAGAGCACCTTGAGATGCTGATCGAGGCGCGATGCGCGGATCAGGTTGATGATGCGCCGCTTCGATGCGGGCGTGTCGGCCCCGTAGCTTCCCGCGGGTGGCTCCACCCAGCCGCCAATGGGAACGAACAGGGACTGGACGCCGGTGCAATGCCAGAAGGTGCGCTCATCGGTGTAGTAGTGGGTTTGGCTCATGATCTATTGACTCCTGCTCAGGAAATCGTCGAGCGGCGCGTTGCGGGCTGCTGGCTGCCCGTCGTGGATCGCGGCGCCTGCCGATTGGGCTGTGGCCAGCTTGGCGTCCTTATCCGCAGCAGTTCTCATTTTGGCTTTTTCGTTGGGCCAAGCGAAGCTCTCCGGAGCGGGTTTCCGCCCTTGATGGAATTCCTCGATTCATTTCGAGGGCAAGATGCCTTCGCCCCGACATAATGAGAATTGTTGCCTTATCCATTGATGGGTTGATGGTGGGCGTGATGGATTGGCGCACGGCGTCAAGACGGGTGTATGCTAACCCACTTTGTCCCTCGCGTTGGAGATTGGATGGGTGAAATCCCCGTGATGGCTGGCCCGCTTGACGGCGTGCGGGTGGTGGACTTCACCACCATGGTGTCGGGCCCGGTGGCTGCGGCCATGCTGGCCGACCAAGGTGCCGAGGTCATTAAGGTGGAGTCTCCCGCCGGCGATGAGATGCGGCGCATCAGCACTGGCCGCAACGGCCTGCCGCCGGGCTTCTTTGCCTGCAACCGCGGCAAGCGCTCGCTGTGCGTCGATCTGAAGAAGCCGGAGGCCTTGGCGCCGGTGCAGGCGCTGATCGCCTCGGCCGACGTGCTGCTGCAGAACTTCCGCCCGGGTGCCATGGATCGCTTGGGATTGGGCGCTGGGGCCATGCGCAGCGCCAATCCGCGCCTCATCTACGTCTCCATCAGCGGCTTCGGGGAGCGGGGCCCCTACGCCCACCAGCGAGTGTACGACCCGGTGATTCAAGCGCTTTCCGGCGCCACCGACATTCAGGCCGACCGGGACACCAAGCAGCCGCGCATGTTCCGCATCATCATCGCCGACAAAGTGACGGCGGTCACCGCCGCCCAAGCCGTCGCATCGGCCCTCTATGCCCGTGAGAGGCGCGGCCAAGGCCAGCACGTCCGGCTCTCCATGCTGGACACCATGATCGCCTTCTTCTGGCCGGAGGGCATGGGCGGGCTGGTTTACGTGGGCGATGAGGTGGACGTGACCCAATACCAAGGCACCATGGACCTGATCTATGAGACCCAAAACGGCCACATCACCGCCGGGGCCGTCAGCGACAAGGAGTGGCGCGGGCTGTGCGTCGCCTTGCGCAAGGCCGAGTGGATCGACGATCCCCGCTTCGCCACCACGTCGGGCCGCTTTCGCAACGCCAGCGAGCGCAAGGCGATGACGGCTGAGGCGCTCAAGCACTGGGACCGGGATGAGATTCTCGCCCGCCTGGATGCCGAGGGCGTGCCCTCAGCGCCCCTGCTGACCCGACTGGATTTGCTGAACCATGAGCAGATCATCGCCAACGACACCGTGGGCATCTACGATTTCGACGGCTATGGCCAAGTCCGCTTGGCGCGGCCAGCAGCCCGTTTCGAGGCCACCCCGGCGGATGTGGAGGCGCCCGCGCCGGTTCTGGGAGAGCATTCCGAGCCGGTGCTGCACAGCTTGGGCTATTCCGCAGCGGAGATTCGCTCGCTGGTGGATGTGGGTGCGGTGATTTCCGCTGGTTAATATATTTTCTTTTATATCAAAATAATAGAGGCTATTTCTAAACAAAAAACTAAGGATTTGGTTTGGTCCAGGCAAGAGACGCCGCCATTGTCGGCATCCATGAATTCCCCTCCAGAGACGTAGAGGGCGCGTTAAGCCCGCTGCAGATCAAGGCGGAATGCGCCGCCCGTGCCTTGGCGGACGCCGGGCTGGGGCTTGGCGACGTCGATGCCGTTTACGATGCGGGCGAGGGCGGCGGCATGGCCGGCCTCAACATCGCCGAATACTTCGGGCTCAAGCCCAAGGTCATCGACACCACTGGCGTCGGCGGCTCCTCCTACGAGTTCCACGCCGCCCATGCCAAGCGCGACCTGGCTGCGGGCAGGGCGCGGGTGGCCCTGCTCACCTATGGCTCCACCGCCCACAGCAACGCCCACGCCATCGGCGTGGGCGGACGGGGCGGCGGCGGGCATCCCGCCGACAACATGGACGGCTTCGCCGGCATGACGTTGGTGGCCAACTACGCCATGGTCGCCCAGCGGCACATGTTCGACTACGGCACCACCAGCGAGCAGCTTGCCGAGATTTCGGTGGCCACCCGCCATCACGCCATGCGCAACCCCGAGGCGGTTAAGGCGATGGAGGACCTGGAGTTTCTCGACATTCGGGAAACCACCGTGGCGGACGTGGTGGGCTCCCGGATGATTGCCGATCCGCTGCATTTGCTGGAGTGCTGCATGATCTCCGACGGCGGCGGCGCGGTGGTGATTGCGGCCGCCGACGTGGCCCGCGACTGCGCCAAGCCGCCGGTCTGGCTGCTCGGCGCGGGCGAGGCCGCGGGCTATCCGGAAAACGGCGGCGACCTTACCACCAGCGCCGCCGCCCAATCCGGCCCAACGGCCTTCGGCGAGGCCGGCGTTCGGCCGGACGAGATCGACATCGCCATGATCTACGACTCGTTCAGCATTACAGTGCTCACCATTCTGGAAGACCTTGGCTTTTGCGCCAAGGGGGAGGGCGGCGCCTGGGTCAGCGGCGGCCGCCTGCGCTTTGACCGCCCAAGCGACGGCCCGGCGCTGAACACCGATGGCGGCGGCCTGTCCTCAAACCATCCAGGCATGCGCGGCATCTTCCTGCTGATTGAAGCGGCGCGCCAGTTGCGCGGCGAGTCCCGCTCCCAGGTCGAGGACGCCCGCCTCGCCGTCGCGCACGGCAACGGCGGCATGTTGGGCAGCCGCCACTGCGCCGGCACCGTCATCCTGGGAAGGGACTAAAGTCATGGCTGATCCAACCCGTCCACTGCCGAACCTGCGCGACTTGGACACCCAAGCCTTTTGGCGGGCGACCAAGGACAAGCGTCTGACCTACCAGCAATGCTCGGATTGCGGCGCGGTGGTGTTCTACCCGCGCCGCCGCTGCCCGGCTTGCCTGAGCGCCAACTTGGCATGGAAGGAATCCGCCGGGGAGGGCACGGTTTACACCTACAGCATCGTGCGCCAGAGCTACCATCCGTTCTTTCGCCGCATGGCGCCCTACGCCGTCGCGTGGATCGACCTCGACGAAGGCCCGCGCCTGGTGTCGAACGTGGTGGGCGTTGAAGGGCCCGCAAGCGTTCGGATCGGAATGCGGGTGAAGGTTCGATGGGAGGAGCACGAGACGCTCTGCGTGCCGCTGTTCGAGCCGGCGTAGGCGTTTCGTCTCCAACTGGATCCCTTGGTTCGACGCGAGGGCATCGGGTTCTCGCAATGGCGTTGGTTAGGAGCGCCGTTCGCCGCCGTGTCAATGTTGTCTGAGCCAGTTGAAAATCAGTCAGGCGAGAGATCGGCCAAACGCCGCTCAAGCTCGGCGACCCGCCGCTCGGCGGCGAGGCGGGCGCGCTCCAGTTCCGCCATGGCTGCGCCCTGTTCCCGAATGACCGCCTCCTTCTCCTCGGAAGTCAGCAGATACGCGCCGATCTCAGGATCGAAGAGGCGAAGCCGGTCATCTTCCAGCCGCAGTTCCAGACCAAGCACGGCGGAGTGGCCAAGCAGCCCCTTTTCGAACTCCTGAAGGACTATCTGCGCGTACTGACCGTCCGGCTCCAGCCGCTGCCCCTTCAGCTTCGGATTCAGGTAGTCCCCAGTCGGGTCGAACTGCCAGTATTCTGAAACCTCCAACCGCTGGTACAGTCGCTTCTTCGGACCCTCGTCGTTGCGCTGCGTTGTCTTCGATGTCACCTCAAGCACGAAGTCCGCCAGCTTCCCCTCCTCCCAGACCTTCCAGATTGGCCGCGGCGGCTCGCTTGCAACCCCAAAGTTCACGAACACGTCCGGCGACACGTACCGCCTCGGGTTGCCCTCCTCGTAGTACATCATCAGGTTGCCGCCCACGAAGGCGTCCAAGCGACCCCGATGGCGGTCCTGCAGCGGGGTGATCGCATCAATGGCCGTGCGGATGTGGACGGTGGACTCGCCCATGGGCCTACCGTCCGACTCCGGGTACTCGATCGGCGCCGGGACGCCGCGCAGCCGCGGGACGGTGGAGGCGTGAAGCCGCGCTGGCTGGACGGGCTGGGATTCGGCTGACGGCATGGCGGACTCCTTGGCGAAGCCTTTGGCGGGCAAGGCGAACGTTAGCACAGCACCGCCGCTGCCATAAGGGGCGCATGTGGGTTCGGGCATGTTGTTGGCTTAGCATGGGCCGACTCGCGGCACCGCAACCAAAGAGGCCGCCTTGGCAGGTGGATGGGGGAAAATCCGTAGGATGGCGACGCCGCGACCTGTGCGGGATCCGCCCTCCGTGCGAGGCCGGATGCAGGCAATTTCAATGTTGCGCAGCGGCTGCCCCGGCCAAGCTTCTACCGGGAATAGACGTCACTGCGGTGTTTGATCCGATGAAAATTGACCTTGCGCTTGACTTTGTCCGGAACGTAAATGAGGCGATAGTCGCCAATCCGATATCTCCAAGCCCCCGGAATGGCGTAGTCGCTTGATAGGCGCTTGACAGTGTTACCTCGCACTGTCAACGGGTCTCGGCAAATCTCGATGGCTGCTTTGAGGATTGCAGGATAAACGTCCTTGCGGTGGCGCACATCCTGTTCAAAATTCCGGGTTGTTGCGAATTGCCAGTCATCGCCGAAACTGTGATCGATTGAGCTTTTGGCTGGAGCTTCTGAAACGCCCCCTCGCAGACCTGCGTCCAGCTCCATTGCTGGACGTGATGGCGATCGGTCAAATTCGCTCGGCAGCCCTTTTCGTTCAACAGCGGTGGATTGAAGCACCATGCTGTCCAGCCGGCTGCCGTGTCCGAGGTTTACAATTTCGTCTTCCGTCCGCTGCAGCAAGTCGGACGCTAGCAGGCGACCGAAAGAAGTTAGTGCGTAGTCACCGGCGGCCATGGAGTCTGCGGCATGAAGCACTTCCACGCCGGAACGTGCCACTCGGCTCCAATCGATCAGTTTTCGATAGGCGTCCATGGCAGTCAGATCGATGACCTTGGCAATTCCCTGATTGCGTATGTACTTGCAAAGAATGTCGGTCAGCAGCTCGTCGCCATCCCAGATTTCCGCGATCTGGTATTTGAGCGGGCAACTGTAGAGTTGAATGGGCTCCAGTGGGCGCAGCAGACCATACAATCCCGATAGCAGTAGAAAGTGATGCCTCGACTCAGCCACCCTTTGCTTTCGATCCGGCCCGAGTGCCTGATAGAAGCGTCCTTGGTAGCGGTCAAGTGCAGGTAGGAAACTGGCGGCGCGGTGCCCCATGAATTCCGGTCCCCGTACCAAGTCACGATTGAACTCAAGTTGGTTAAGCGGAACCCCCTGCCATTCAAGCTCTGTGGATTCTTGAACACACTGACGCACTTTCTCTCGCCTTGTCAGAAGCCGTTGCGCTAGCCTCCTCGGCAGATACGAAGTGATCGATTCCGCCGCGTCGTATTGAGCATGACCGCCTCCTGACTTGGTCAGCGAGCAGATCGATAGGAACAGAATCATGCTTGATGGATTGTGCGTTTGAATCGTTGGATGCCTCAAATCGGCAACCGAGCCCGCGCCGTGCCGAACACCCGCGTCTCGCCGGCGTCGTTGGTCACCGTGAGGTCGATCTCCACTTCGCCGGTGGCCTCGTCGAGGTCGGTGACCACGCCGTTGATGTGGCAGGGCTGGTCCACGATCACCGGCGCTCGGAACACCGTATCGACGTAGAGGATTTCCGCCTTGGGCGCCCAGCGGTGGATCATCGCGGCGAGGAAGCCTTGGCTCATGATGCCGGGGACCAATGCGCCGGGCAGCCCCTCGGCGCGGGCGGCTTCGTGGTCGGTGAAGCGCGGCGCGTTCCAGTGGGCGGCCTCAACGAAGCGGGTCACGTTGGCGAGGCCGGTGTCCGCATCGAAAACCGGCAGCGTGTCGCCGAACTCCACGTCGGTGATGCGCTTGACGGTCATGGCTCGGGGCGCTCCCGAACCACGCTGCTGGTGTCCGCTGAGGCCAGCAGCTGGCCGCCGGGGTCGAATATCTCCATGCGGTTGACGAAGAACACCATGCGCCCGGAGCGTCCGGTCTTGGTGTAGATGTCGTGCATGTGGGTCTTGGCGGTCAGCTTGACGCCGGGACGGATGGGGCGGTGGCAGCGCACGGCCTTGCCGGCATCCATGCCGAGCCCCACCACCTTGGGAAAGCCCTTGGGCCGCCGCCGGCTCGGGCGCAGGCTGGCGGGCAGGGTCGGCGGGGCCTGGAAGTCCGGGTCGGACGGATCGGTGAAGCAGGGCGAAACCTCGCCGCAACTGACGGCGTAGGCGGCCGTCTCCTCGGCGTCCAGGGTGACTTCGACCTCGTCGAAGACTTGATTCAGGTAGGCCGCCCGCAGGGCCTCCACGTCGATTGCGTCGCTCATGCCTGCTCCCGGAAGCTTACGGCCTCGAAGCCGCCGCTGCGCAGCGCTTCGGCCAGTTCGCCCTCGCTGCCCACCGTGCCATCGAAGCGGGTGGCGCAGCGCCCAATGTGGCTGACGATGTGGGCGTCGCTGCCGCCGATGCCCCGGTAGTTCCGCTCGCTGGCCATTGCCGCGGCGATGCGGTCCTCCTCGCCGCGGCTGCCGCCGTTGAAGATCTCGACGATGCGCACCCCTGCGGGCACGCCGAGTTCGTCGATGTGCGCCGCCATGCCCACGCGCTTGCGGCCGGGATGGCAGGGCACCGGCACCGCGCCGTGGCGTTCGGATTCCTCGATCACTTGGGCGAGCGGCAGGTGGATGTCGGCGAAGTCAAATGCCTTGGTCAAGCCCTCGGTGACGCCGAAGACCAGCACGTGGCCGTATTCGGTTTCCACTTCGCTGGCCTTCAGGATGGTCAGCCCGAACTGGCGGGCCAAGGCGCTGTAGTCGGATGCGAAGTCGAACTGACGGTGCTCGGTCAGCACGAAGCCTTCGATGGGCAGCTCCCGGGCGCGAATCCACTGGCAGTAGTTGGGCACTTTAGCCCGCCCATCATCTGAGACAACGGAATGGGTGTGGAGGTCAAGGATCATGAGGCGGCTGCTGTCCGGGCTGCCTGAGCGCCCGCCACGCGCCTCCATTGCCGATCCAGCTGGGCGCGCAGCTCATCAAGCCCCGCCGAATTGTCGATCACCACAGCCGCGTGGCGTCGGCGTTCCGCATTGCCGGTTTGGGCCGCAAGCCGCGAGCGCACCTCCTCGGCAGTCAGGCCGTCGCGCGCCATGGCCCGCTCAATCGCGACTTCCGGCTCAACGGCCACCACCCAGACCTCGTCCAGGCTGCGCTGCCATCCGGCCTCGACCATGACCGCCGCCTCCAGCACCACCACTGCATCCGGCCGCAGCGTCCGTTGGGCTTCGATTTCCAGATCGGCCAAGCGGCGAATCTCCGGCCACACGATGTCGGTGAGCTTCTTCAGTTCACCCGGTTGGCCGAACACCTTGCTGCCGAGCGCACGGCGGTCGATGGTGCCGTCGGCGGCCACCACGGCATCGCCGAAGGCATCGACCACCTGCTTGAACGCGGCGGCTTCCGGCTCGTAGGCGCGGTGCCCCAAGCGGTCGGCATCGATCACATGGGCGCCGAGCTGGCCCAAATGGCGCGCCGCAGTGGATTTCCCGGAGGCGATGCCGCCAGTCAGGCCAATGGTGAACAAGGCAAACCCGTACCGATGCGAAAACGGCAGTTTAGCGGGTAAGATGGCGGGAGGGTAGGCAGGCATCGATGAATTGAAGCCGGACTGAGAGAAAAAATCCGTGAGCGCAACGACAATCAACGGCGCATCGCAGAAGCCGCTTTTCTCGGAGGGCGGGCCTAGCCAAGTCTCTCTGCGCCCGGGTTGAACCTATGCCCGTGACGGAACGGCGATCCACTTCGGGCCGGCGGAGGACCGCTGCCGTCTCTGGCCACGACCCGACTGCATCATCGCCGATGGCCCCTATGGCGTGAACGGATTCCCCGGTGATGCCCGCAACGCCGCATCCTTGCCCGAATGGCATGAGCCGCACGTTAGGGAGCCTCTGATCAAGTCCCGTTCGTTCAGCGCTTCACTGCTTGGGGATGGAAATGAGCCCGCAATGAGGCGCGCAACATCCGCAGGCGGAGCGGAACTCGGGCCGAAGCACCGTGAAGCGCCCTTCGGGAGCGCCTGTGGGGCGCGCTGGCGGCGTTGCGGCTCATTGTGTGGGGGCCTGCCACACGGCTTCGCCGCGCCTTGCCGGCGCGCCCCACAGGCCGCTCTGAACTTCCAGGACTTAATCAGAGGCTCCTTGGCGCCTGGAGTGAACGTTCACCGGCGGGCACGACGCTGTGGTTTTGGAACACGGAAGTCGGCTGGGCCGTTTCCCGACGTGCTTCGTCGAGCATCGGATGGCAATGTCCTCATGGGCATCGAGCTCAAGGGTTGGCATCTGCTGGCTAAGATCGTTGTTTGGGCCAATTTCGGCTTTTGCCCGCTCGGGCCGAACTCAAAAAAACACTTGATGAAACCTCAACTCCCCCAGCTTGAGATCCTTGAATTGGGGCTCCGCCCGTTTGATCTCGCCTTCGCGCAGCGATGCGGTGACGTCAACGTCATCCGGCCTGCCCCGGCTGGTGAGCGCCCGGTTATTCCAAGCGTCGCCTTCGCGGAAGAAAAGCTCGGCCTCCACCAAGTCGTCGTTGTCGCGGTGCTGGGAGAGGAGCACGTACTCGAAGTCGCCGTCCTCGTCGAGGTCGATGCGGATCAGCGTCGGGTTGGCGTGCCGCTGCGGCACGCGGCCAAAGACGGTGGCGCTGGCCGCCTCGCGAAGCCCCGCTGGCGGCTCGAACGGCGCCGGCCGATGGTTCAGGCGCGCCCAGAGCTCATCAAAGGTCTGGCCGCTGCGGCGGCGGCGCTCCGTGGCTTTGATGATCCGCGCCAGTTCCGGATCTGAGGTTTCGTGCTCGGCGATGAGAGCCTGCAGCCGGAGATGGCCCGGCCGGGCGAGGTGCCGTCTGACGTAGGAGAAATCGAAGTCGCGCAGATCCACCTCGCCCGCTTCGACCCGCTGCATCTGGCTGGCCAGGGCGATGGCGCGAAAGTCGAGCAGGGGGCTGTTCACCAGCATCATGACCGCGAGCACCAGCCATCCCATGGCCGTGTTCGCCCGGCCGAGGCGGCTTGGCCACGCCCAGCGCCAGCGCATGACGCACCCGGCGTACCCGAGCGCGAAAAGCGCCGACAGCGCCAAAACGGTGAAGGCCCAGCAGCGCTGCACGGTCCATCCGTACTCATCGATGCGCAAGGCCAATCCGTAGAGCGCCAAGGCGGAGACGACGGGCAGAAGCACCAAGGTGGCCGACAGGGCTCGATGCGTCCAAGGCGGATAGGGCGAGCCGTCGCCCGTTTGGTAAACCGCGTTGACGAAGAAGAGCATGAACGCGCTGAGCCACAGCAGCAGGGCCGTGCCGCTGCCGGTCTCCCACAAGGGCTGAAGGCCGGTGAAGGGCAACGCGCCGAGAAAGATGGCCAACACCAAGGCCGTCAGGGGCAGCAGCAGCCGCATGAGGCCTTCGAGCAGCTTGGCGACGCCGTCGATGACCCCCACCAGCTGCCGGAAGATCAGCACCCCCACCCCAAAAGCGCTCGCCAGCACCGGAAAGAGGAACCAATCGTTTTCGAACAACGCCTTGAACCAGCCGATGCCGATGGCGGAAAACAGGTTGCCCCAAAGGACCAGGATCACGGCAACGCCGCCGGTGAGCAGCGCCGAGAAGGCGGCCACCAGGAAGTTGCGCCAGGAATGGGTGAACAAGGCCCCATAGTCGAGGGAGGCTTTTCCAATCCACAGCTGGCAGTACATCAGCCCCTTGAAGCAGGCGATTAGCATGGTGATGACGTAAGCCGTCAACAGCGGGCCAATGGGGAACTCGCCCCAAGGCGAAGCCTGCCAGCCCACGTACAGAGCGGCTGCCGCCAGCACCGCGGAGAAGGCCCCTACGGCCTTGAGGCTTCGGGGCAGGTTTTCCCGGTTGAGGCAAAGCAGCAGCATGGTGGGGCTGGCGATCGCCAGCGTCCACAGCGGGAAGTTGATGAGTGGCGTTTGGCTGGGCCAGACGTTGTTGGCCAGCGCCCGCCAGAGCAGGAAGAGCGCGATGCCTTGCCCGAAAGCGATGCCCAGCACCAGCATTCGGGGCAGGGTGGAGGGGGGCTGCTGCGCGTCGGGCATGATCAGGGCCTGCTGCTGAACGCTGCAGCCGGCCGTTTGCCCGCATTCACTTGCCGCATTGAACGTCCCTCCGTCTCCATTTTACGCCGCTCCGACGTCGTGCCGTCGAGCCAAGGGGTGTTGAACTGTGCTGGTTCAGAAACCCATCGGAGACTGACCCAGGCCAAGAGCGCGGAGTTTCGCGGTAAGCGAAACTTCAACGCACCCCGCGAAGCGGGTGCGCATGAACCGAACATGGGCCTGCGCGGGCTTGCGCATTTGCACGGTTAGACCGGTGAGCCCTTCGGAAAGTTCGGCGCCCGCTTCTCCTGGAGGGCCTTTAGCCCCTCCCGGCCTTCAGGCCCGAGGAAGCCGAGCATTTCCAAGGCCGTGGAGGCGTCGAAGCTGGGTCCGGCCATCCGCAGCCAGTTGTTGAGGGCGTACTTGGTCCAGCGGATGGCGTTGGGCGCGCCGTTGGCGATCTTGGCGGCCACCTCCATGGTCTTGGCCTCAAGTTCGCCGTCCTCGACGCACATGGACAGCAGGCCGACCCGCTCGGCCTCCTCGGCGGGCATCCGGTCGCAGGTCATCAAGTAGTATTTGGCCTTGGCCATGCCGCAGAGCAGTGGCCAGAGGATGACGGCGTGGTCGCCGGCGGCGACGCCCAGGCGGGTGTGGCCGTCCGTGATGAACACCGATTTGGCGGCGATGGAGATGTCGCACAGCAGAGCCGCCACCAGGCCTGCGCCCACCGCCGGGCCATTGATTGAGGAGATGGTCGGCTTGCCGCAGTTGATGAGGTTGTACACCAAGTCCTTGGCCTCCTTCCAAGTGTTGGCCAAGGTGCGGTAGTCGGCGGTCATCCGTTCGATCATGTCGAAGTCGCCGCCGGCGGAGAACGCCTTGCCCTCGCCGGTGAGCACCACGCAGTCGATGCCCTCATCAGCGTCCACCTCGCGCCAAACGTAGGTCAGTTCGCGGTGGCCGATGCTGTCCAAGGCGTTGTGTTTTTCCGGCCTGCTGATGGTGATGCGCAGAATGCGGTCGGCGGGATGGTCGAACTTCAGTCGTTCGTAGCCTTGGTAGGGTTTGGACGGGGAGGGCATGGCGGTCTCACTGGCGCAAGGGCTTCATTTAGCCGCGCCGAACCTTGGATTGCAATGCGCGACCTGACGGTCGCGGATGGAGTTTCGCTGGCGCGAAACTCCGCGCTCGTCGCTTGGATCAGATTCCGGTATGTTTCTGAGCCCGCACATGTACCAGCCTCGCCGAAGCGGTTTGGGCTCCTGTTGGTCAGCAGCCCGTCCATCGTGCGTCGGCCAGTGAGCCGACCAGCCTCGCAATTGACGCCGGCCTGCCGTCCGGGTCGGCGATGACCGCCTCCTCTTGGTGGAGGACCTCAAGCCCCGGCAACAGACGGCGCAGTTCGCCGGGCTGGACGCGGAACGCGGGGTTGGACGGGCCGACGACGGGCTGGTCGGTTGCCAAGTGCTCCTCGACCATCAAGATGCCGCCGGGCGCCAGCAGGCTGGGCAATTGTCGAATGACGTCCGCATTGAGATAGCGGAACAGGCAAACCACGTCGAATGGGCCGGGCAGGGCAAGGCCGTCGTCCAAGTCATGCCGCACCCAAGTCACTGCCAAGCCTTCCCGCTCGGCGCTGGCGGCGGCCCGCTTGAGGGCTTCGCTTGAGACGTCAATGCCCGTTGCCTCGAATCCGTGGCGGGCCAGAAACAGGCTGTTGCGGCCGGCGCCGCAGGCTAGGTCCAGAGCGCGGCCGCGGCGGCATCCGCAGCTGGACGGCAGCCGGCTGATCCAAGCCTCCAGCAGGGCGCTCGGGTGGGTGCGTTTGGCGAAGGCTCCGGCCCGATAGCGCTTGTCCCACCGCGTCTGGTCCGCTTTGCTCATGGCCGGCGATTATAAGCATTCAGTCCGGCGGTCAGGGGTTTGCAGCGTCATGGGCGGGATTGCGGAGGCTTGGGGTCGGCTGCCTGCTCGATTTGCCTGCGCCGCCGAATTTCAGTAGTTTGCACGGCAAGACAACCCGCTTCGACCATGAACAACCCCCGTGTTTTGGCGAGTCTCTGCATTGGCGCTGCGCTGGTGGCCGTGATTTTGCTTGCGCTGCGCTTCTGGCCGCCCGGCGAGCCGCCGCTGCTTGATGGTGGGCATGAACCCTTGCAGCCCCTGCCCGTCACCGATGAACCCCGCCAACCGCCCGCGCCGGTGCCGGACATGGGCGAGGCAGTGCCGGCCATGAAGGCTGCGCCGGCGGTCGATGGGCGCGCTGACGAACCCCCGCAGGCGCCGATGGTCGAGCGCCCGGCCTTGCCGCCGCTTGATGGGAGCGATGCCTTCGTGCGAGCGCAAACCATCCCCGCTTGCTTGCCGTTGGCTTGGGCGGCGGCCGACAATTTGGTGCGCCGCGCGGCCGTCGTGATCGAGAACGCCAGCCGCGGCGAGCTGCCGCCCAAGCGGGGCGGGCTGCTGCCGCCATTGAGCGGGTTTCCGGTGCGTCAGGACGGCGAGCGCCTGCTCATGAATGAGTCCGGCTACCCGCGCTTTGACCCCTACTTGGATCAGTTGGAGGCCATTGACCCGGAGCGCTTGGCTGGCTGCATTCGATGGCTGGAGCCGCTGCTGGGCGAGGCTTTGGGCGAATTGGGCCACTCCGATGGCCCGCAAGCGGCCATCGCCGCCGCCATGGATCGGATTTTGGCGGTTCCCGAACCCGTTGAAGGCGCCGACATTGAGCTGGTGCAGCCGAAGGTCCTTTACCGGCACGCGGACCCCCGCCTTGAGTCCTTGGGCGGCTTGCAAAAGCAGGTGCTGCGCATGGGCCCGGATAACGCGCGCCGGCTCAAGGCCTACTTGAACCGGCTGCGGCCCTTGCTGGCCGACCCGTCCCCTGACTAGGTTGCCGGCCGGGTCGCCAGCTCGACCCTTCCCCCCAAATGCCGAGTTGCGCAGCAACTCGAACGCGAGCTTGCTCGCGCAGTTGCGCAGCAACTCGAACGCTTCGCCGCAGGCGAAGCGCAGGCTACGCGCCGCCCCGAATGGCGCTCAGGTCAATGCCCGCCTTGAAGGGGCTGCGCCGCTCGATCCAGTCGATGTCCTGGGAGACGTGGCTGCGTTCAGCATCCAGGAAGCAGGCCACCGCGTTGCGAAAGCCCGGCTCCCGAATCCAGTGGGCGCTGTAGGTGGCTTGGGGCAGGTAGCCCCGAACCACCTTGTGCGGGCCTTGGGCGCCCGCTTCGACCCGAGCCAGGCCGTTGGCGATGGCATAGTCGATGGCTTGGTAGTAGCAGGCTTCAAAGTGCAGGAAGCGGTGGTCCTCGACGCACCCCCAGTTGCGCCCGTAGAGCGCATCGTCGCCGATGAAGTTCAGGGCGCCGGCGATGTAGCGGCCGTTGCGTTTGCACATCACCAGCAGGATGCGGTCCGCCAGGGTTTCGTTGATCAGGCTGAAGAAGCGCCGGGTCAGGTAGGGCGAGCCCCACTTGCGGGCGCCGGTGTCCATGTAGAATTCGTGGAAGGCGTCCCAGTGGGCTTCCGTCAGGTCGGCGCCCGTCACCCACTCGATGCTGATGCCGCCCGCCAGGGCCTCACGCCGCTCGCGTCTTAGGTTCTTGCGCTTCTTGGAGGACAGATCGGCCAAAAAGCCCTCGAAGCTGGCGTAGTTGGCGTTGTGCCAGTGAAATTGCTGATCCATGCGCCGCAGGTAGCCGTGCTGGCCGGCCGAGCGCCATTGCCGTTCGGGCAGGAAGGTGATGTGCAGCGATGAGACCTCGACCTGCTCGGCGAGCGCGGCGCAGGCGTCGAGCAGTTGCCCCTCGGTCTCCGCGTCCCGGTCGGCGCAGAGCAGGCGGCGTCCGGTGGCAGGCGTGAAGGGAATGCTGGACAGCAGCTTGGGGTAGTAGCGGCCGCCGGCGCGGTGCAGCGCCTCGGCCCAGGCATGGTCGAAGACGTACTCGCCTTGGGAGTGTCCCTTGAGGTACAGGGGCACGCAGCCAACGACCCGCTCGCCCTCGCTCAGCGCCAAGTGGAAGGGCTGCCAGCCAGTGCGTTCGGTGGCGCTGCCGCTGGCTTCAAGGGCGTGGAGAAACGCATGGGAAAGGAACGGATTGAAAGCCGCCCCTGGCGGATTGGCGCAGCCGTTCCAAGCGTCGGCATCAATGGCGTCGATGCCCCTCAGAACGCGCGCCCTGCGGTTGCTGGCTGTCAATTCGCCTCCTCGTTTGGAAATTGGGCCATGTCCCCGCATCCCGCATGCAAGCTTTTGCCGATGCCGCGCGACCTGACGGTCGCGGATGGAGTTTCGCTGCGCGAAACTCCGCTACCCAAGCGTGGGTCAGGTTCCGAAACGTCTCTTAGCCCTCACAGCGCAGGGTTTCGCGGCAAGCGAAACTCAAACGCACCCGCGAAGCGGGTGCGCAAGTGCTCCGAGCCGTGATCGTGGATAATGACTTGATGGCTGGCCGTCTTCAACTCACTACCCCGGTTCCGGTCTCCGCCGCCGAGCGCGCGTCGCTGCTTGCGTTTGCCCGTCAAGCGGCTGAGGAGGCCGGTCAGCAGGCGTTGCGCTGGTTTCGGGGGCCGATGCGGGTGGACGACAAGGGCGGCGAGGACGCCTTTGATCCGGTCACCGAGGCCGACCGCGCCTGCGAGCGGTCGCTGCGGGCGGCCATCGGCACGGCTTGGCCCGCGCACGGCCTGTACGGCGAGGAGTTCGGGCACCAGCCGGGCAGCGGCCTGACCTGGGTGATCGATCCGATCGACGGCACTCGGGGCTTCGCCGCCGGCCTGCTGCACTGGGGCCTTCTGCTGGCCCTGTTCGACGGCAAGCGGCCGATCATCGGGGTGCTGCGTCAACCGTTCGTGGACGAGACGTTCTGGGGCGATGGCGAACGGGCCGGATACCAGCGCGCCGGGCGTCAAAGGCCGCTGGCGGTGCGGGCCTGCCCAAACCTTGGCTCGGCGACCTTGGCCACGACCAGCCCGGAGCTGTTCCGTCCGGGGGCGGAAGCCGCCGGGTTTGGCGCTTTGGCCACCCAAGTCCGGATGACCCGCTACGGCGGCGACTGCTACCACTTCGCCATGTTGGCCATGGGACATGTGGACCTCGCTGTGGAGACCGGCCTGAACCCCTACGACATCCAAGCCCTGATTCCGCTCGTCGAAGGCGCCGGAGGCCAAGTGACCGCTTGGGACGGCGGCGATGCCGCCATGGGAGGCCAAGTGCTCGCCAGCGGCGATGCGGCCTTGCACGACCAAGCGCTTAAGCTGTTGAATTCACAGGCCTAACCTGATCGAGGACATCGTGGGCCGCCGGTTTGCATCAGCCATTTTACGGTGCGGCGTCACGCGACTTTGGACGTTGGCCATGAGGCCCTTGCTGGGCTTGTTGTCGGCGCAACTTCCGGCAACGGGCGCCAGCGTGGCGGCGCAAGCCAAAGCCGTCCCGGCCACCGCCCACGAGGCCGCGCCGGATCCCCATGCCCTGATCGCCGCTGCCATCAATCTCAACCGGGGCCTTGCATCCTACGAGATGACCATGCCGGTCCATCGTCCCGAATGGCAGCGCCGCTCGGCTTTTTTTCCATCGCTTTGAGTGAGGGCCATCGATTCCCTCAGCGTGATTCGTTGCTGTCCTTTGGCTCCAGCGTGAGCTGGACGCGGCCGCCGCTGTTGCTGAAGGCTTCGGCGCGTTCCGCCTCAAGGTCGTAGATGATGATCTCGGCCGTCAGCCGGTCCTCGCCCTGCACCAAGGCGCCGCCCCCGGAGACGCGCACCCGCTGCTCGTCAAAGTGATAGTCCAAGGCCGCTCCCGTTACGGTGATCGGCGGCTCGGCGGCGCGGTCGGACAGGGTGGCCGGATCGCCTTCGGCCAGCATGGAGACCACGTCGTTGTCTTCGTCGAAGTACACGGTCAGATGGTCGGCGCGGATCTCGCGTTCGCCCTGAACGGCGACGACGCCGCCGACGTAGGTTGCCTTGTTTTCGGCAAGCAGCATCTCGAAGTGTCCGGCCTCAATGTTGATGGGCTGGGCGTAAGCCGCTCCGGCGAGAGCTGGCAGAACCGCCAAAAGCAGCCGCCGCGCCATGTCAGTCCGCCTCGGCGGCGGCGATGTTGGCCTTGCGGGCCTCGACCAGCTGCGGCACTGCGGCGTCGAGCTCGTCAAGGCCCCAGGCGCCGCCGCTCCTGTGGAACTGCTTGATGAGCGCTGGCTGCTGCATGATGCCGACGCCGCCGCGGGCGGCATGGAAGATCTCCGAGGTGATGCCGGCGCCCTCCTCGCCGCACAGCCACACGACGATGGGCGCGATGTGCTGCGGCCCGCCCTCGTCGAGTTCCGCCTGATCGACGGTTTCGCCGCGGTTCTCGCGCAAGGGGATGGTCATGCGGGTCAGCGCCCCGGGCGAGATGGTGTTGACGGTGCAGCCGTACTTGGCCAGCTCCAGGGCCAGCACCCGTGAAAAACCGGCGATGCCCGCCTTGGCGGCGCCGTAGTTCGATTGGCCGAAGTTGCCGTAGAGGCCGGAGACGCTGGAGAAGTTGACGATGCGGCAGCCGGTGCGGTTGTTCTTGCGAATGTAGCGCGCGAAGGGACGCGAGCAGCAGTAGTGGCCCTTCAAGTGTACGGCGATGACGGCGTCCCAGTCCGCCTCCTCCATGTTGAAGATGGAGCGGTCGCGCAGGATGCCCGCGTTGTTGACCAAAATGTCCATGCCGCCGAACGCCTCCACCGCGGTGTTGAGCAGGCTTTCGCCGCCGGCCACCTCGGCCACCGACTCGGTGTTGGGCACGGCTTGCCCGCCTTGGGCGCGGATTTCAGCGCACACCCGCTCGGCGACGTTGCCGGCGCCCGTGCCGTCGGTGGCGCCGCCAAGGTCGTTGACCACCACTTTGGCGCCTTGGGCCGCCATCAGCAGGGCGATTTCGCGGCCGATGCCTCGGCCCGCTCCGGTCACCACCGCCACCTTGTCGTCGAGTCTGCCCACCATGCCTGCCCCGTTGTCGTGCGATTGGGGAGCGGATACTAATACAATGCGGCGGGATGAGGCGATGCGCGACCTGACGGTCGCGGCGAACCTGCCTTCGGTTCGTTGGGGTTTTGCTGGCGCGAGGCTCCGCACCCGCCGCATGGGTCAGGTTCGGATGGGGGTTTCCGAGCCGGCACAATGTCGGCATTTTGCGGAGGTGATGGGACATGAGCGCACTTGGCGACGCGGCCTTGGCGATGATTGGGGATGTTTTGGCCGACGGGGTCGATCATGCCGCCGTGCTGCTGCGCCATTCCGCGCGCACGTTCGAACCCGGATTGCATGATCTGGACAATCAGCTCACGGACGAAGGGCGGTCGCTGTGCCGCCGTTTTGGGCGCGGACTGCCCAGGAACCTAACGCTGCGGGCCTATTCAAGTCCGGTGCAACGCTGCATGGACACGGCGCAGCTCATTCTCCAGGCACATCAGGCCGAGGGCGGTTCAATCACCCGGCATCGACCGGTGGAGGCGCTCGGCGCGTTCTATGCGCTCGACCAGATGAAGATGTGGAGGGGCATGCAGGCCGCGGGCGGCTTGACGGGCTACCTGCAAAGTTGGCTGGCCGGTGCGGTGCCGGCCGACGCCATGATGCCGGCCCATTGGGCGGCGCGGCTGGTGCTGCGCAGCCTGACGGAGAAGCTAACGAGGCGAGACCTCGGCACGGCACAAGGGCGGCCGCCGGGCACGCAAGCTGATTCCGGCGGCGGCCTTGACCCGCGATCAGGAAAAACAGCTGCCCCGATGGCGCGCCCGCAGCTCGACCTGCACGTTTCGCACGACATGACCCTGTACCTGCTGCGCGCCGTGCTGCTTGGGGAGCCGGCGGACGGCCCGCCCGTGGCCTTTCTCGATGGCCTGCTGGCATGGCGGGCCGAAGGGGCGTTGTGGCTGAGGAGCCAGCACGGGGCGCCCCGGCGCGTCAGCGCTGGGTTGACCGACTGATCACATCGAGGAGAGGGACCGCGAAACCTGCGGCGTTGCCCTGGGGGTTGGGCTTGGGCGATGTCGAACCCTCGTTGCTGTGCGAGAACTTCCATCGCTTGCCGAAGTTTGGCGCCGGGCACCATCATCTCTTTGGCGCCGGGCTGCTCCAGCGTTTGCAGCGTGAGAGTGTTCCAATCCGGCATTTTCGCTCCTCACAAAACAAAAGTGGGCCGCAAGGCCCAATTTTAAGTCCATCATCCTTGCCAAATAAGCTGCTGGGACTGAATTGGGGCGCTCGGATTAGGCGGGGCAAGGCCACCTAGAGAGGGATCCGTCCGGGCAGCTAGGGATTTCACCGCACGATTGAGTCGATAAAGGAGAAATCAGCGCTGATGCCAGCACGTTGAACGGTCAGAGCCCGCAACGCACGCAACGCACATATCGCGGTGTGTGCGGGTGTGCTGGATTGCCGGACGCCGAACGAGTACCTTGTCGAGATCGAGGATGCTGCCTGATCCGGCAGGCCAAAAATTCCGAAATGTCCTGAGCCGGTACAGCGGGTTGCAGGGCTTGGGCCCTCGTGATATAACCCTCTCCACGGATGCGTGATATTGAGCATTAAAGGCCTGCGCCCCGTACCCTAAAGCCACAAATGGAGCATGGACAGCCATGAACTCGCCGAAAAAATTTTCACCCCTATTCTCTCTCGCCGCCTGCGGCGCCATTCTCGCGGTGACGCTGACCGCGCCGGCCTTGGCGCAGACGCAGACGGAGTGCAGCATCACCGTTGGTAACGTCTGGTCGGGGGAGGGAACCTACAGTTTTCAGGCAAACAAGCTGACCCCCGAGGAGGGCCACTTCGTTAGTTTCCCGCTGACGTACAAATGCACTAGTGTGTCCACGGGCGTACGACCGGTCATCAGCATCATCAGCCCGAGCCATTACAGGGTTGACACCGTGGATTTTCGGGGTGGGTATTCGGAATCAGACAGTTTCGGTGATGGTGACGAGATGACCGGCAAATGCCTGGAGAGCAGTGGCTGTGAGATCGAATTCTTTGTCAGCAGCAAGGACAATAACTGCCGCAATGTGGGTGGCACAGTGCAACGGATGACTATTTCAACGCGGATTACCAACATTGGCGCCGGGGATATAAATCTCACTGACCAACTTGACTTAATAATCGAAGCTACGGATGACGATACGCTCTCCCAAAAATACCTCGACATGGGATATACCCAATGGAAGCCCACATGCTAGGGAAGCTCTGATTAAAACGAACCGGATGTGGCGACCGCGCGCGCGGTGCTGCTCGGCTTCATGAACCTGCCGGTCGCCGGTCGGTGCGCGGGGGCCTGACATGGGGTTGGCGCGCCCGCGAACCGCGAAAGAGGCGGTTGGAAACCCGCGATTCGGGCCGTTTCCGGGCGCTGGAGCATTGCCGGGGCCATAAAAAAGCTGGCGAACCATCCGACCAAGAGCCAAACCGGGGCTCGATCAGAGCTTTCCTGGCGCTCCAGCCACCAAGCCCCTGTCGTGCAGCTTGCCAATCTCGGCGGCGCTTAAGCCCAGTTCTTCGGCGAGAATCTCGTCGGTGTGCTGCCCCAGCAAAGGCGCCGGGGCTGGCGGCAGCGATTCGAGGCCGCCAAAGCGCAGCGCTTGGGAAGGGGTCAGCAATTCGCCGATTCCCGGCTGGTCGACGCGGCTGAACAATGGGTTGGCTGCGGAGCATTCGCGGTCTTGGCCGACGAGTTCGGCAACGCTCTGGTATGGTCCCCAGCAGACGCCGGCCCGCTTGAGTTCGGTGCTTGCCGCGTCAAAGTCCCGCCCGGCGAACCAAGGCGCGAACAAGCCCGCCAAGGCGTCCCGGGCCAGGAAGCGGTCGCCCTCGCGCTTGAAGTCCAGCCGCAGTTCGCTCTCCAGCTTTGCGACCTCCGCTCCGGTTCCGGTCGCCTTGACGATGGCCCGCCATTGCTTCGGGCTGACGCCGACGATCATTATCCGGCGGCCGCAGCGGCAGGCGAAATCGCGGCCGAAACTGCCGAATACGTGGTTGCCGACGGCCTCCCTTCCGGCACCATTGCATTCGACTTCGGCGATGTAGCCCAGATGCCCCATGACCGCGAGGGCGACATCGGCGAGGGCGATCGCGATGAATTGGCCTTTGCCGCTGCGCCGGCGGTGCCGCTCGGCGGCGAGCAGACCCAGCGCGATTTGCTGCCCCGCGAGCAAATCCCAAGCCGGCAGGGGATTGTTCACCGGCCGCCCTTCCACCGCGCTGAGCCAAGGCAGGCCTAGCCGGCAGTTGACGGTGTAATCGAGGGCCGAGCCGCCGTGGCGGTCGCCGCTCAGGCTCAGATAAATCAAATCTTCGCGCCGGGCCGGGCGATGAGTTCGCTCAGCAGCTCTTGGCCTTCGGCTTGGCGGAAATCGATGGCGATCGAGCGCTTGCCCTTGTTCAGGCCGTGCCAGTACAGGCTGTTGCCCTTGCCGTCGATGGGCCAGCGGCGGTAGTCGAGTCCGCCGCCGATCAGATCGAAGCGGATCACGTCGGCGCCAAGCTGGGCCAGGGTCATGCCGCCGGAAGGCGCGGCGATGAAGGCGCTGCCTTCGACCACGCGCATCCCCTGAAGTATCGCCTGCAAGCCGCTTGCTCCTTTTTTTATGCTCTGACTATGGTCAGGTAGCCGGTCTGAAACAAAAGCGCTTCCGGCGGGATGCTGTCCAGGTCGAAGGCCGACAGCAGGTCCGGCGTGCTGGCCAAGCCTTCAAGGGACGGCGTTGCGATCAAGGGACGGCGTTGCGATGCCCCGCTTGAGCAGGGCGTCCACCAGAAAAGCTGGGCTTCCCGTCTCGAACCAATAGGCCTTGAACTGGCGGCTGCGGAACAGCTGGAGGATGTCGAAGGGATTGTACACCCGCTGTGCAATGCTGAACTTCGCGCAGCGGGCGGGAGCTACGCCTCTGCCATCACGTGGCGGGCGAACGAGGCAATCGGCGCGAAGCTCCGGTTGTCGTCGTCGAATGCCAGCAAGCCGCTGTGCTGGGCGCGCCTCAGAAAGGCGGATGCCGTTTCAATAGATGCGCCATGCCGCATGATAGAGTGCGCCAGTTCTGATGCCAGCGGCCGGGCGCCGCTTTGGAGCGCCTGCGCCAAGTCGCGGGCGTAATCCTGAAATAGGGGGTTGGCCCGCGTCAGGCTTTGCAGCCGCCCGCGGCAGTAGGCCTTGCGCCCTGCGTCGCCCAGAACGAGGGCTTCGTCAAGCGGCGAGCGCCGGGCGTCGCCCATCGCTTCCGGCGAGACGGCGCTGCGTTTGAGCACCGTCAGCGCCGCGTTCAGATAGACCGCCAAGTGCTGCGGCCAGCAGGCGCTGCGCTCAAGGATGGCCGCTACCCAATCCCCCCATGAGCAACTTCGTACTGCGCGAAGCAGCGCTCGACCGCCATGTGTGCTGCACGGCTGTCGAGGCTGGCAAGCGGCAGGTTGTAGCCCGTGGAGCCGCGGGAGATGCCAACCCCCGTCAAGGCGTCCCGCGCGCCCGGCAGGCCGAAGGCGCAGAACGATAGCGGGAGGGAGGCCAGCCCCTGGTGGATCGAGGAGAGGGTGCCGGGAGCAGCGCCCGGAACGTTGGCTGAAATCCCCTGCGCCTCGTCAATGAGCAGCGCGATCTGCCAGTCGCCCCAGTGCCGCCCCCCCAAGGCGGACAGGTCGAGGACCGTCTCCGGCGGCGGAGCCGCCTTGCCGCCGACGGCGAACCCCATGGCCGAGAAGCCCCGGTCGAGAACGTCTTGAGCCACGGCTCGGGCGTTCTCCCAAGTCTTCTGGCCGAACAGGGCGGCGAGCCGCTCAATGGACGAGGCGACGGCGTCCCGGTCCTTTGCCTCCACCACGTCACGCGCCAGCCGCGCCGCAACGGCCTCGTCGGTAGCCGCCATGATGGCGGCTCAGTTTGATTCACGTCATCGTCGTGATTCGGTCGAGGGCGGGACGCCCTCGCTCCGGGAATCTTGCCTGAAGCATGCGTTTCGCCTGCTCAAGCCCAGCCAGAGTCAAACTGAGCCACTGCCCTCAGATTGATCCAGTTGCCTCCTATGCCAGAGCAGCGGTGACGCCCTCCTTCAAGCTGGCTGGATGGCATTGGCTCAAGGTGACTTCGGGACAGCCGTTGAAGGCCGCGAAGTCGGCGGCGGCGCTGGCGAAGGCGGCGAGGAAGCCCTCATCGACGGTTCGCTCGACGTGCAGCTGCTTGATGTTGAGTTCGCCGCTGGCGCGATGCGCCTTGCAGTCCATCCGCCCGACGATGCGGTCGCGGTGCAGCAGCGGCAGGCAGAAGTAGCCGAAGCGCCGCTTTTCCGCCTTGACGTAGCACTCCATCTGGTAGTCGAAGTCGAACAGGGCGTTGACTCGATGGCGCAGAATGACGGCGTTGTCGAAGGGCGAGAGGATGCGCACGACGGCGGGCGCCGGCGGCGCCCGGCGCTCAAGCAGCTCGGCATCCGCCCACCAAAGGCTGCCGTCCCGGGTGCGCAGGCGCTTAACCCGCCCTTGGTCCACCTCATCCGCCAGCGTTTGGGCGACCGCCTGGCGCAGCGGCGCGCCGGGCTGCAAATGGGTGAACGACTTCTGGGTGGCGAAGCCGTGGCTGCGCAGGGTGTTGCGCACGAGGTGGGCGGCGTACTCGCGCAGGTCCGGCAGTTCGGTGGCGACGTCGGCGGGCAGCGCCCGTTCCGGCAGGTCGTAGGTCTTCTGGAAGCCGTCCCGGCCGATGATCATCAGTTCGCCCTCGACGAACAGCTGCTCCAAGGCCCGCTTGGCCGGCTTCCAGTCCCACCAGCCTGCGCGGGACGGGCGGGAGTCCTCGAAGTCCCTGGACTTCAAGGGACCCTCGGTTCGCACCCGCTCCAGTATCCGGGCCATGAGCGGGCGGTCATCGCTGCGCTCCCAGCCGATTTCGCGGTTCCTGAACGCCAGCATTCGGCGCCGCGCGAAGCGGTAGTCGCGCATCGGCAGGTAGGCGGCGGCGTGGTACCAGTGCTCGAACACCTTGCCTTCCCGCTGCAGTTGGTCGAGAAAGCCGGGCCGGTAGTTGGGCACGCGGCTGCGCAGCACATGGTGATGGGCCCGCTCGACCACCGATATGGTATCGATCTGCACATAGCCGAGCTGCTCGATCGCCCTCGCCACGGCGCCCTTGCCGCGCCCGAAGGCGGCCTGCTTCAACAGGCCCTGCTGGCCCAAGGCGATGCGCCGGAGCTTGCCTTTGTCGCCAATCAGGTCAGAATCACGCATCTTCAAACAACACTGGGCTGAAACGCCTTGCGGGAAATGCAAATGTACCCGATGCGCCGTCGCGGTTGGCGGCTCCCCGCGCGCTGGCTGGCCTTCCATGCGGCAGGCCCCTTGCTGGCCCTCCTGGCGTCCGCAGGGGCCCATGGCGCCAGCCCCGAGCCGGTGTTCGGCGCCAAGGGGGTGGTCGCCTCCCGCTCCCCGATCGCCTCCGCAGTGGGCGCCGCCGTGCTGCGTCGGGGCGGCAATGCGGTGGATGCGGCGGTGGCCACCGGCTTCGCCCTGGCCGTGACCCACCCCTCGGCGGGCAACCTCGGCGGCGGCGGCTTCATGCTGATCCGCATGGCGGACGGCGCCCTGGCCGCCAACGACCATCGGGAGAAGGCGCCGGCCGCCGCCTTCCGGGAAATGTTCCAAGACGACCAAGGCAACGTGATCGAAGGACTGTCCACGGCGTCGCACTTGGCGGTTGGCGTGCCGGGTTCGGTGGATGGCCTGCTCGGCGCCTTGGAGAAGTACGGCACCTTGGCGCGGCGCGAGGTGATCGAGCCGGCGGTGCGCTTGGCTCGGGAGGGCTTTGCGCTGCCGCGCGACACCGCCCGCTCCCTCGCCGCGCGCCAAGCCGCCTTTGCGCGCCATCCGGCCAGCGCCGCGGTCTTCGCCAGGAGTGACGGAACGCCTTACGCAGCAGGGGAGATCTTCCGCCAGCCGGATTTGGCGGCGAGTCTTGAGCGGGTGCTGGAGCATGGACGGGCGGGCTTCTACACCGGCGAGACGGCGGACTTGATCGTTGCCGAAATGCAGCGCGGCGACGGCATGATCAGCCATGCCGACCTAGCGGGCTACCGCAGCGTTTGGCGGCAGCCGATTCGCGGCACCTACCGCGGCCATGACGTCATCTCCATGCCGCCGCCGTCCTCGGGCGGCGTGCTGCTGGTGCAGATGCTCAACATGCTGGAGCCGTACGACATCGGCGCCATGGGCTTCGGCAGCGCCGCCGCCATGCACCACGTCATCGAGGCGGAGCGGCGCGCCTACGCCGACCGTGCGGAGCATCTTGGCGATGCGGACTTTCATCCAGTTCCCGTGGCGCAAATGATTGACAAAACCTATGCGCTGCGGCGCTTCAGCGATTTCAACCCGCAGCGGGCGAGCCGGTCCGACGCGGTGGGGGCGGGCGCGGCGCCGCCGCCGGAAAGCCCGGACACCACCCATGTTTCGGTGATCGACAAGGACGGCAACGCGGTTGCCTTCACCACCACCCTCAACCTCTCCTACGGCTCCAAGATCGTCGCCGCCGGCACCGGCATCCTCTTGAACAACGAGATGGACGACTTCTCCGCCAAGGACGACAACCCCAACGCCTTCGGCCTGTTGGGCGGCGACGCCAACGCCATCGAGCCCGGCAAGCGCATGCTGAGTTCCATGACGCCCACTTTGGTGGTCAAGGACGGCGACATCCTGCTGGTCACCGGCTCGCCGGGCGGCAGCACCATCATCACCACCGTCCTGCAGGTGGTGATGAACCTCATCGATCATGGCATGGATCTTTCCGACGCGGTGGGCAGGCCGCGCTTCCATCATCAATGGCGGCCGGACCGGGTGATTGTCGAGCCGTTCGGCTTCTCCCCGGACACCTTGGCCATTCTCAAGGCCTGGGGTCATGAGCAGTTCGTGCCGCTGTCGTTCGGCCGCGGCATCGGCGACGCCAACTCGGCGCTCAGGGCCGAGGGCGGCTTCCTCGGCATGTCCGATCCGCGCAATGCCGGCGGGGCGGTGGGCGTCAATCAGCTCGATGCGCCGCCGGGCGATTCCTGAAGGCGGCGGTGATGCGCTCGGATTTTTGGCTGGAGCTCTGGCGCAGCGGCGAGCTGGGCTTTCACCAAGCCAGCGTCAACCCGTGGCTGGCGAAGCATTGGCCGACGTTGGGCTTGGGCAGCGACTGCCCGGTGTTCGTGCCGCTGTGCGGCAAGTCCCTTGATCTGGCGTGGCTGCGCGCCCTAGGGCACCGGGTCATCGGCGTGGAGCTTGCGGAAATCGCCGTGCGCAGCTTCTTCGAGGAGGCGGGGACGCCGTTCAAGATGTCCAACAGCGCCGGCGACCTGCCCCGCTTCAGCAGCGGCGGCATCCACATCTACTGCGGCGACTACCTCGAGCTGAGCGCCCCGCACCTGGAGGCGGCGCCGGGCGCCTTCGACCGGGGGGCGCTGGTGGCGCTGCCGCCCGAGCAGCGGGCCGTTTACGCCGACCACGTCCAGCGCATCCTGCCGGTGGGCGCCCAAGTGCTGCTCATCACCTTGGACTACGATCAGGAGCGCGTCTCGGGGCCGCCGTTCGCGGTGTCGCCGGCTCAGGTGCGCGCGCTCTATGGCGACAGATGCCGAATTCGCAAGCTCGATTCCGCCCGCACCGAGCAACTGCCGTCGCGTTTCCGTGAGGCTGGCATCGAGGCGGCGGCGGAGGACATCCATCTCGTCACCAAGGTCGATTGACGCGCCCATTGCGCAAACTTGATGCGAGGGCGCCTTGGAATCCGTTTGGGCGAACAGGCTTGCCGCCCCAGCCAAACGCCAATGCGAACCCGAGGCTCCCGTGCGCCCCACGCTCGGATGGTGCGCCACGGGCTGCATGGGCGTCTTTTTTGCCGTTTCATTCGTTCCCCCTTGGGGGCAAAGAACTTATTTTCAAGATCTTTGAATCCCGCTGGCGGCCCCCATCTTGGCCTTGTCGCGGCGTTAAGCCGAGCCAACGCAAGGAGATGAAAGTGAACCTGGTCAATTGGAACCCCATTCGCGAGTTTGACGCGCTCATCAATCCCTTCGGGGGCCGGTGGGCCTCCCGTGCCCAAGCCTTCGATGCGACCGGCTGGCTGCCGCCGGTGGACATCGCCGAAGCCGCGGACGCCTACCACATCGACGTGGAGCTGCCGGCCGTGGCAAGCGATGACATCGCCGTGACGGTCAAGGACTCGGTGCTCACCGTCAGCGGCGAGCGCCGCCGCGAGGACTTGGCCGATGGACGGCGCCATCGGGTGGAGCGGCGCTTCGGCAAGTTCTCGCGCAGCTTTCGGCTGCCGGAGGACGTGGACGAGGAGGCCATCGACGCCGCCGCCAAGGATGGCGTGCTGCGCCTGAAGGTGCGCAAGCGCGAGCAGGCAACGCCCCGCGCCATTCCCGTCCAAGTGCATTGACGGCATGGGGCCGCCGCCGGCTGGCGGCGGCCCCAACCCCGTTGCGCCGGACGGGGACGTCCCGCTCCCTGCCGAAGCCATGCGCACTTCAATTGGCGGCGGGACGCGCTTGCGTGGATTCTGGAGCGGCTCGCCCGGCACCGTGTGCGGGCTCAGGAAATGTTTTGGAACCTGACGCAGGCAACGGCCGTCTGAACTGTTGCGGTTTTAGGGCAAAATAGGCGGCTTTCCATCCATCCGGCCCGTGCGGGCAGAGCAAGGACGCCGCCATGAGCAAAGACAGCTTCAACTGCAAACGGACGCTGACTGCGGCCGGTCGCGACTACGACTACTACAGCCTGCCGACGGTGACGGCCGCGGGCGCCGATGCCATCGCCCGGCTGCCGATGTCGCTCAAGATCCTGCTGGAGAACCTGCTCCGCCACGAAGACGGCGAAACCGTGACGCGGGACGACATCGAGGCGCTGGCCGGCTGGGCGCACCACGCTCCGGACGCCAAGGAAATCGCCTATCGCCCGGCCCGAGTGCTCATGCAGGACTTCACCGGCGTGCCGGCGGTGGCCGACTTGGCGGCCATGCGCAGCGCTGTGGTCGATGCCGGCCTTGACCCCAACCTCATCAACCCGCTCTCGCCGGTGGATCTGGTCATCGACCACTCGGTGATGGTCGATCGCTTCGGCGATGCCGGGGCCTTCAGCGACAACGTCGAAATGGAGATGGCCCGCAACGGGGAGCGCTACCGCTTCCTGCGCTGGGGGCAGACCGCGTTCGACAATTTCCGGGTCGTGCCGCCCGGCACCGGCATTTGCCACCAAGTCAACCTGGAGCATTTGGCCCGAGCCGTTTGGACCCGTGCCGAGAACGGCCGCACGCTGGCCTACCCCGACACCTTGGTCGGCACCGACAGCCACACCACCATGATCAACGGCCTCGGCGTGCTCGGCTGGGGCGTGGGCGGCATCGAAGCGGAGGCGGCCATGCTGGGCCAGCCGGTCTCCATGCTCATCCCGGATGTCGTGGGCTTTCGGCTGACCGGCGCCTTGGCGGAAGGCATCACCGCCACGGACCTCGTGCTGCGGGTGGTGGAGATGCTGCGTCGGCACGGCGTGGTCGGCAAGTTCGTCGAGTTCTTCGGCGACGGCTTGGACGCCCTGCCCTTGGCCGACCGGGCCACCATCGCCAACATGGCGCCGGAGTACGGCGCCACTTGCGGCTTCTTCCCCATCGACCGCGAGACCGTCAACTACCTCGAACTAAGCGGTCGCCCACCCGAAACCGTGGCCTTGGTGGAGGCGTACGCCAAGGCCCAAGGACTGTGGCGCGATGCGGCCTCCGAGGCGGCCGCCTACACCGATGCGCTGTCGCTGGACTTGGGCACCGTGGTGCCGAGCCTGGCCGGCCCCAAGCGGCCGCAGGACCGGGTGCCCATGGCGGACATGGCCGCAGCCTTCGATGCGGCTTTGGAGCTGCAAGGCCGCGCGCCGGACGCCGATGCCCGGGTTCGCCTGCCCGGTTCCGACCACGAAATCGGCCATGGCGCGGTGGTCATCGCCGCCATCACTTCCTGCACCAACACCTCCAATCCAGCGGTCATGCTGGGCGCGGGCTTGGTGGCGAAGAAGGCCTTGGAGCGCGGCTTGAAGGTCAAGCCCTGGGTGAAGACCTCGCTTGCGCCCGGCTCCAAGGTGGTGACCGAGTATCTTCGCGCGGCGGGCCTGCAGGCGCCGCTCGATGCCTTGGGCTTCAATCTGGTGGGCTACGGCTGCACCACCTGCATCGGCAACTCGGGGCCTTTGCCGGAGCCCGTTTCGGCGGCCATCGCCGCAGGCGATCTCGTGGTTTCCTCGGTGCTCTCCGGCAACCGCAACTTTGAAGGGCGGGTGCATCAGGAGGTGCGGGCCAATTGGCTGGCGTCGCCCCCCTTGGTGGTCGCCTACGCCTTGGCGGGCACCACCCGAATCGACCTGTCACGCGATTCCTTGGGCGTTGGCGCCGACGGCGAAGCCGTGCATCTGCGCGACATCTGGCCAACCGCCCAGGAGGTCGCTACAGCCGTCGGCCAGGTCTCCGCGCCGATGTTTGAGCGCCACTACGCCGACGTCTTTGCCGGCCCGGAGGCTTGGCGGGCCATTGCAGTGGAGGACGCCGACACCTACGGCTGGCTGAACTCGACCTACATCAAGCAGCCGCCCTTCTTCTCCGTGGGCGGCGACCTCGATCAAGGCGTGGAGTTCGGCGGCGCCCGCCTCTTGGCGCTGCTGGGCGATTCGGTGACCACCGACCACATTTCCCCGGCCGGCGCCATTCAACCGGACAGCCCCGCCGGACAGCACCTGCAGCAGCACGGCGTCGATGTGGCGCAGTTCAATTCATACGGCTCCCGGCGGGGCAACCACGAGGTGATGATGCGCGGCACCTTTGCCAACATCCGCATTCGCAATGAAATGACCCCCGGTCGGGAGGGCGGCTACAGCGTTCACGTGCCCTCCGGCGAGGTGTTGAGCATTTTCGATGTGGCCATGCGCTACCAAGGGGAGGGCACGCCCTTGGTGGTGGTGGCGGGCAAGGAGTACGGCACCGGCTCCAGCCGCGACTGGGCGGCCAAGGGCACCCGCCTGTTGGGCGTGCGCGCCGTCATCGCCGAGAGCTTCGAGCGCATCCACCGCTCCAACCTGATCGGCATGGGCGTGTTGCCGCTGGCGTTTCCGGCGGGGGAAAGCCGCAAGACCCTGGCCTTGCGCGGCGATGAGCGGATCGACGTGCGCCTGCCCAAGGGGGAGCGGGAAGTCCGCCCCCGCCAGGAACTGGAATTGGTGGTGCGCCGGGCCGACGGCAGCGAGACCTCGGTGCGGGTGCTGAGCCGCTTGGACACCGACAATGAAATCGCCTACTTCCGCAGCGGCGGCATCCTCCAGTACGTGCTCAACAATCTGGTCAACGCCTCCCGGAGGGAAAAGGCGTCCGCGTAGCGCGTGCATGAGTCGCTGCGGAGCTTCCGGCCATGCTTTATCGGCTGCTGGCCGACTTGGTGGTGGCGCTGCACTTCGGCTTCATCCTGTTCGCCGTCCTCGGCGGCCTGTTGGCGGCGCGCCGGCCTCGCATCGCCTGGGTGCATGGCACCGCTTTGGCTTGGGCGTCTTCGGTCGAAATCTTCGGACTCACCTGCCCTTTGACGCCTCTGGAGGTGGCGCTCAGGCTCGAAGCCGGCCTTGAGGGCTACTCAGGCGGGTTCATCGAACGCTACCTTGTGCCCGTGGTGTACCCGCCGGGCCTGTCGCGAACCTCGCAATGGCTGCTGGCGGGTGGTTTGATCCTGGTCAACGCCGTGATCTATGGCTGGGTGTGGCGCCGACGGCGCAACGGTTCTCGGCGTTTGCAGGGGTAAGCGCACGGGCTGAATTGTTGCAATCCAAGCCCATGGCTGGTGCCGAAGCGCCGCTCCGGGATTACCGATCAGGCTTCAAGGGCAAGGTCGAGGATGCGTCTGGCCGCCGCGGCTGGCGAGGAGAACGGAAAGACGCTGATGTCCCGTCGCTGTGCTTCGTCACTGAGCTCCTCGGCGGCTTCACGCACCCTGGATAGTTTCGGATCGTCTTCGGCAGCGTTCATGCCCGTAAGCAACTCTCTGTTTTTGGGCCGGAAAAGATAGTTTGGCGCATCGGCGAGCAGGCTCAGCGTCCACAGTTTGGCGCGTGCGTCCTCCATGCTTTTGTTCAGGCGGTTTGGCGCCAAGGTCACGATGTTGGCTGCAAAGCCCGCGCTCAGGAAGTTGAAGGCCGCCGGTTCGTAGTGGTCGCCGAGATGCAGCATAACGTTGAAATTTCGTTCAAATCGGCGGTTGACCTGAAGCACTTGCTCCCGGACTTGCTGCTCCCACGGCGCTTTCGCCGGGCGATTGGAATGTTGGCTGTGACCGGAAGGCTCACGATGGAGGAAGGAGGCCAAAGGGGCTGCGAGGTGGAGCAACTCCGGCAGTGACGCGGCCTCGACCTCCTGAATGGCGCCCAGAAAGACGCCCTCCAAAGGCGGTTCCCAGTCGTGAAGAGCCATTCCGGAGTCGAGCGCGGCCCTGCAGCTTTCGATGGTCAGAGCGACGACTTCTTTTACGTAGTCAGCTTGATCCCGAAAGCAGGCGCTCGCCGTTTTGGGGTTGACCAATGGCAGAAACTCGCGCTCACCGTCCGCATTGCAGCCCATTAGCGCCACCGCAACCCGCTCTCCGGAACCGGGTATCGGTTCAAGCAGGATAGGTGCCCACAGTGCTCGAACGCCTTTTTCCACATGACGATCGGGTTTTCTAGTCGCCACGCTGAAACTCCCAAATTGTGCTGCCTTGGCCTGTTTTGAATTCGGCTTCAATCAAGTCGGGAAGGTAGCGCAGCCGCTCGCGCAGCACCTTGCACCACTCCGTGAATTCCGGATTTGCCTTCCATCCCTCCGGCAGTCCCGCGATCAGGATTCGGTTGAAATCGACGTCGGCGAAATCGGCCATCGCCCGCCTTACCTGCGCTGCAAGGGCTTGCGGGCTGTCCCTTTGCTCTGCAATTAGGTGACGAGCCAGCCGGTTTCGATAGCGAGAGTCGGGTTTCATGCCCGAAGGCAGAGCCTCGCCGTGGTCGATGGGCAGAAACTCGCCGGACGTTTGGAATAGAAGGTTCTTGGGCGTCCTGTCCTCATTGCCGATCCATGTGTCGAATGCGACAAGTCGCCAAAGGGACGGACCTTCCTTGAGTCCTTGAAAGTCGCACTGATTGCCTCTGAATGTCCTCAAGTAATCACGGCCTGAATAAGTGCTCCCGTACCAAAACTCGCCTTCCCCCCGGCCAGTGCGGAGGATGAAACAGTCGGGTGCCCGAATGCTGGCCGCTTGGGCCAGCAGGTTGCAGAGCACCTCGCGAATCAGTTCCGCACGGGAAACTTCCTTACCGAGGACGCGATGGTCGTCAACAAAGCCCTCGATCAGTCTGCGGTCACCCCGCATCTGATCGCGAATGGCCCGTAGCTCACCTATTCTTACAGTTGTAATCAACTCGCGACCCCGTGATCGGCAGAGATTTCCACGGCGCTGAGACTCCGTCCCAACCAGCGAAGCAGGGTGGAGTGTAACCTAGTGCCGCGAGCAACGGTTGTTGATTCGGGTCGGACGTCCGCATCGGCCCTCGCCGCCGCGGCGCGTAGGCGAGACTGCGTCACGGCTCCCCGGATGCAGGCCGATTGCGCTTGCCGGCAGTTGACTCAGCGGGTTCGTCTCCACCGCGTGCCGTCACGAGCGTCCTCAAGCTCGATGCCCGCTTCGAGCAGCGCTTGGCGGATTGCGTCGCCACGGTTGAAGTCCCGTTCCTTGCGAGCTTGGTCTCGTTCCGCAATGCGGGCCTCGATGGTCGCTGCGTCCGGTGTTGCCGTGCCCAGCTCGGGATTCACCTGCAGCGCTCCCGCTGACTCCACACGGAAAGCCGCGGCGGTCGCTTCAAGGGGAGCGGAGACTGCCGCCCCGCCTTGGAAGTACACCTCAGCGGACTTGTCGAGCAACCCGAGCAGCCAGCCGCCCGCCTTCAGCTGACGTCGCAGGCGCTCGGCTTCGGCGTCATCCTCGGTTCGGTTCACCGCCCTGGCGATGCCGTGCAGTGCGGCCAAGGCGCCGGGCGTGTTGAGGTCGTCGGCGAGCGCCTTCAGCACCCCTTCGGGAAATTCCGCTCCCGGCGGCGTCGGCGCAGCGCCCCGCAGCGCCCCGTAGAGCCTGTCCAAGCTGCGGCGGGATTGGTCCAGCAGCTCGTCCGACCAAACCAAGGGCGAGCGGTACTGGCCGCAGAGCAGCGCGTAGCGCAGGGTTTCCCCGTCGTGGCGCTGCCGCAGTTCGGCAATGGTGACGATGTTGCCGAGCGACTTGGACATCTTCTCCCGGCCCAAAGTGAGCATGCCGTTGTGCAGCCAGTAGCCCACGCAGTCGTGCTGGCCGTGGGCGCAGCGCGATTGCGCCAGCTCGTTCTCGTGGTGGGGAAAGGCCAGGTCCGCGCCGCCGCCGTGTATGTCGATGCGCGTGCCCAGGTGGGCGTGGATCATCGCTGAGCACTCGATGTGCCAGCCCGGCCGTCCCCGGCCCCAGGGGCTTTTCCAGCCGGGCAGTTCCGGAGCGGAGGGCTTCCAAAGCACGAAGTCCTTGGGGTCGCGCTTGTACGGCGCCACCTCCACCCGGGCGCCGTCGAGCATGTCCTCAAGCGAACGACGGGAGAGGCAGCCGTAGTGGGGGTCGGCAGGCACATGGAACAGCACATGGCCGGAGGCCTCGTAAGCGAATCCTTGGCCGATCAGCGCCTCGATCATGGCGATGATTTCGGCGATGTGCCCGGTGGCCCGGGGCTGCACGTCGGCGGGAAGCACGCCCAGCGCCTTGGCGTCGTCGTTGTAGGCGGCGCTGAAGCGGTCCGCCAAGGCCTGCATCGGCTCGCCGTTGGCCAACGCCTGGGCGTTGATCTTGTCGTCCACGTCGGTGATGTTGGAGACGTAAACCACCTTGGGGTAAACGGTCTTCAGCAGGCGTCGCAGCACGTCGAACACCACCGCCGGGCGACCGTTGCCGATATGCACCGGACCGTACACGGTGGGTCCGCAGACGTAGAGCGTCACCCGTTGGGGATCGAGCGGGCGAAAGACCTCCCTGCGCCCGGAGAGGGTGTTGTGGAGCTTGATTTGCATGAGCTTGGCCTTGGACTGCCCGCCGTTGCGCCAGATCGCGCAGTATAGCCGTGACTGCCTATTGCCAGTGGGCGGGGGCTGCCACCGCTTCCCCGTCGCCCGGCCAGGGCGGCATGGAGGCGATGATGAAGCGCAACTCGCCGGCGCCGGTGTTGCGAAACTGGAACGCCGTTCCCGGCGCAATGGTCAAAGCCGTGCCGGGGGAGACCTCGACCACGCGCTCCTGCGCGCCGCGCTTGCGCCAAACCTGTCCGCGCCCGGCGGTGAAGTACCAGATTTCCTCAATGGTCGCGTGCATCACGGCCTTGGACTTTGCGCCGACGGGCAGGGTGCAGTGGACGAGGCTGGCACGGCTGCCGCTGACGAGCTTGCGAACCTCGCTGCCGTCCGGCGCGATTTCCGAGGCTTGGCGAGGCAGCTGGACTCGATCCATTGGCGGGTTGTCCGAGCGTCAGCCGCGCCGCGCATTGGCCTCGGCAGCCAGCTGGACAGCCGCAAGGACGAACGGCGGGCAAACGGTGCTGCTGGCGACTTCCATTTGCCCATTCTAAGCCTTTTGCATGCCATGAACTTCGATTTCAAGCGGAAAACCGCTGCCGGGAAGAGCGGCTGCAGGCGCTGTGCATGGACCAAGGAGGCGGTTGGCCTGCCATTTGGCCATCCCGTAAGGGGGCGCTTATCGCGGCGGACGAAGGCGGGATGCCTTTGCTTCAGAATCCGTTGGCTAGCGTTCTCGATTCTCTTGGGAGTGCATGTGGCCTGCCGCGAGCCTGTCCGGCCATGATTGGCCAACTTTGCGAGGAATCCTGGGAAATTCAAACTGACACACCACCGAAATTCGGGCAACCACCGCAAAAAATGGCTTTACCGATGGTAGAGTTGCAGCCCGGTAACGCCAACTGTGGAAGAGCATTGTCTCCAGTGGGGCGCGCGGCCTTCAAAGCCGTTGAGGCGCGATAACGCGCTTGGTGGGTTCGACTCCCACCTATTCCGCCACAGAGCGGTTTCCACAATCTCGCTGGTGCACAAATCCGCGACAAATGGCACATCAGAGCGCAGCGCCTCCCATTCAAGACGGCCAATTCCTGACCGGCCCGCAGTTCAGCGAGCCGATGCGAGTAGTGACGGCACACCCAAACGGCGCCGGTTCCTGGACTGCGGGACTCGTTGGAACGCAAACGGAAAGGTTTCGCAGCGTCGTGCTCTCGACCGACGATATCGCGGCACTCACAATCACCAGTTCCGCCCTTTCCTTCGACGGGGACGGCCGATTGCTCCGAATCGGCTTGGAGGCCCATGCGCTCGGCACCGCCCACGAGTTCGATCCGTACTTCGGCCTGTCGATCTCTCGCGTGGATCCGCTCCCTCACCAGCTTGAAGCCGTGTACGGACACCTGCTCAAGCTATCGACAGTGCGGTTTCTGCTCGCCGACGATGCCGGCGCCGGCAAAACCATCATGGCCGGTCTGCTGGTGCGCGAACTCATGCTGCGCGGACTGGCGGAGCGCATCCTCGTGGTCTGCCCCGCCAACCTCGCCTTCCAGTGGCAGCGCGAACTCCGCGAGAAATTTGACGAGAAGTTCCTCGTTCTCAAAGGCGGCGACATCCGCGATCAGTTCGGCGTCAACCAGTGGATGGAGCAGAAGCGCGTCATCACCTCGCTTGATCTCGCCAAGCGGGACGAAATACTGCCCGGACTTAGGCAAGCGCACTGGGACTTGGTGATTATCGACGAGGCGCACCGGATGTCCTGGTCGCCGCCCGCGAAGAAGACGGCGCGCTACGCGCTCGGCGAACTCCTGCGCGACAGCGCCGACCATATCCTCCTGCTCACCGCCACGCCGCATAAAGGCGATCCCAAGAACTTCACGCTGTTCCTGCAACTCCTGGACCGGGATGCCTATGCCGACGTCAAATCCATCCGCGAGGCCATGAACCGCCGCCGCGCGCCCTTCTACCTGCGGCGCACCAAGGAGGCGATGGTGTATTTCCCGGAGCGCCAACCGAACGGCGAATGGAATGCCCGTCCCGTGTTCACCAAGCGCATCCCGCAAACGGTCGATTTCAAGATTGACGGCGACGAGCACGAGCTGTATCAGGAAATCACCCGCTTCGTAAAACGGCAAAGCGTTCGCGCCGCTGCCCGGGGCGACGATCCCCGCGCGCGGGCCGTGGGCTTCCTCATGGCCTTATACCAGCGGCGGCTGGCCTCCAGCACGCATGCGATGAGACGCTCTCTCGAGAACCGGGCCAAGCGCCTTGAGGACGGTCTGCAAAGCGCGCAGGCCTTGGCCAAGACTGCGCCGGCAGCCATACTGGCTGAACGTTGATGCGATCACTGATGCTTGAGGGAGCAGATGATGGCGGTGACGTACACGGACCAAGAGATTGAATCGCTTGTGCGGGAGAGCAAATTGCTGCCTGCTGACTGGACGATCCGCGCTCGGATGATGTCCAAACGTGGTCATCAGGAGCGGCACCTCGACATCACCGGTGGCTGTGGGAATGAATTTCGCGTGATTCTCAGGCAAAGCGCGGCCAACGCCTTGGATTTCTCCGTCATTCTCGCGGTGTGCGTCCCGCAATCAAATCAAGTGTTCCGGCTCCGCCGCTACAATGGCAAGAGCCACGAGCACACCAATCATATCGAAGGACTCTCTTTCTACGATTTCCATATTCATCTCGCAACCGAGCGTTATCAGAAGCTTGGGGCGCGGGAGGACGCATACGCCGAGCCGACGGGTCGTTACGGCACTTTGCAGGACGCTTTGCTTTGCCTGTTCGACGATGCGAGCTTCAAATTTCCACATCGGCCGCAACGCGATCTTATCGGCCGCAACGCGATCTTTTCTTGGAGAAATAGTATGTCGATTGAAACGATAGAGCAGGATTTTCACCGCAAGGTATCGCAGAAAATCCGGTTGTCGGAGGAGGGAATCGACCGCTTTCGGGTATTTACTCCGTTTCTGTTCGAAGATGGCGACCACATGTGCGTCGTCCTCAAAAAGAATGGATCGCGATGGGTGCTCACCGATGAAGGGCATACCTACATGCACCTGACTTATGACATTGACGAGAAAGATCTGCATCGAGGAACGCGCCAGAAGATCATTTCCAATGCCTTGTCCATCTTCGGCATTGAGGATCAGCAAGGGGAGTTGCTGATCGAAGTGCCTGATGGGCGATATGGAGACGCGCTGTATTCCTTTGTTCAAGGGCTGCTAAAGATCACTGATGTCTCGTTTCTCTCACGCGAGCGCGTTCGATCCACATTTATGGAGGATTTTCGGGCATTTTTGATCGAAGCCATCCCCGAAGAACGAATTAGCTTCGATTGGAGTGATCCAACCCATGATTCTCAAGGGAAATACACTATCGATTGCCGGGTCAACAGTATGTCCCGGCCACTTCTCGTGCATGGCATTGCAAATGACGACAGAACACGTGATGCCACCATTACCTTGCACCAGTTCGAGAAGTGGGGAATCCCATTCCGTTCCCTCGCCATCTTTGAGGATCAAGAGGCGATCAATCGCAAGGTGCTGGCACGGTTTAGCGATGTTTGCGACAAACAGTTTTCAAGCCTGGCGTTAAACCGTGACCGGATCACGCGCTTTCTGAGCGAGAACATTGCTGAATGATTCCGCGCGAGTGCAAGAGGCTGGCGGAGGTGGATTTTCCGATTGCGGCGGTATCGCGGCACGCGGTGCGGGAAAAGTCGATCCGACATGGCCACCCTTCGACGCTGCATTTGTGGTGGGCGCGGCGACCTCTCGCATCCTCGCGGGCGGTTCTTTTGGCGCTGCTGCTGCCCGATCCCTGCGATCCGCATTGTCCAGGCGCTTTCAAGGAAGCGGCGGGCAAGCTGCTGCCCACGGTGGGCGGCGGGCGTGACAAATCCGATGTGGGCCTCCGCCGCGGACCCCTGAAGTTTATCGCCGATTTCGCCAATTGGGATAACGCGGCCAACTCGACCTTCCTCAATGTGAGCCGTTCACTTGTTAAGGCTGCCCATGGCGAGGAGGCGGCGCTTGTGGTGGATCCGTTTGCGGGTGGCGGCTCGATTCCGCTGGAGGCGCTTCGGCTAGGTTGCGAGGCTTTCGCCAGTGACCTCAATCCGGCGACCTGACTCATTCTTAAGGTCATGCTGGAGGACATCCCTCGCCACGGCCCGAAACTGGCCGACGAGTTGCGGGAAGCGGGCGCGGACCCGCACGCGGCGAACGATGACGGCGAAACGGCGCTGATGCTCGCGGCCAAGCAAGGCCATGCGGATATTGTAGAGGCGCTGCGACGGGCGGGCGCGAGGAGGTAACCCCCCGCAAGCTTCGCCAAAAAAAGCCCGCGCGATCAGACGGTCGCGCGGGCTTTTTGCGTTTTGCCGGCGCCTACGGGCCGCTCTCCCCCTCCACGAAGGCCCCCCAGCCGTCCATCAGCGCCCGCCGCTTCTCGAACAATGATCGCGCATACGCCGCCTCAACCTGGTTTCTGACCGTGTGCGCCAGCGCCGCCTCCATGACTTCCTTGGGCGCGTCCGTCCGCTCCGATGCCCAGACCCGGAACGTGGAGCGGAACCCGTGCAGCGTGATGGGATGGCCAATCGCAGGCTTCAGCGGGAAAGCGGGTCGGTGGCCAAGTCAGCGCGGATGCCGTTTTGGAGTCGCCGGATGCCACCGCGCTCGACCGCGTGCATGCCGCGATGCTGTTGCAGGCAGGCGGCCATGCGAATGCGCTGCGAACGCTGATCGTCGCCGAGCAGGAACGCGCGCCCGATTTCCTGCGCCTGTCGAACGCGCTGTCCGCGCTCTATCCCCGCGGCAGCCGCGAGAAACGGCTCCTAGACGCTATGCTACTGGCTGTTCCAAGATAATCGCGTCGTGATTCCGCTCAATGAAGGAGAAGACCATGACCCAAGAAACCGAACTGCTCGAACGCATTACCGTCAGACCTGATGTTTTCGGCGGCAAGCCGATTATTCGCGGCATGCGGTTCGCTGTGGAGCATGTGCTAGCGAAGCTCGCGGCCGGTGATACAGTGGATACGCTGTTGAGCGAGTATCCGATACTGGAACGCGAGGATATCCAGGCTTGCCTGCTCTACGCCTACCGGTCCTTGGCCGGAGAAGAGATTCATGAGGGGATATTCGCGCGGGAATCCTCGTGAAGTTCCTTGTGGACGTATGCACGGCATCGCGAGTGCTTTGCGATGCTTGCAGGAGCGGTCATCGTCGTTTCCGGGAAGCTGTCGCGCATACGTTTCACGAATGGTTCGGGTTCAGAGGATGAAGATGGCTAGGGATCCTTGGTACAAAGTCGTCACTCCGCGCCGCGAGGTGCGGGAAGGGCGCTCCTTCAGCCCCGACGAGTTCGCGATTGCGCTGGAGCAGGTGGTGGCCGGCACGGCGCCTGCGGACTACCGCGACCCGGCGCAGTTCTTCTCTCGCACCTGCTTTACCCGCGCCCTCAACGACCACGCCGGCATGGTGCTGCGGCGTCTTGCGGGCGAGACGCAGAACACATCCCCGGTGCTCACGCTGGTCACGCAGTTCGGCGGGGGCAAAACGCACACACTCACTGCGCTCTATCACTTGGCCAAGGCGGGCCGCGATGCCGCGAGCCTGCCGGGCGTGGCCGATCTGCTGGCCCATGCGGGCATTGCCGATGCGCCGAAGGCGCGGGTGGGGGTGTTCGTGGGCAATGCCTGGGATCCGTCGGAAGGGCGCGAAACGCCATGGATCGATCTTGCCCGCCAACTGGCGGGCGACAAGGGCGTGGCCGCGCTCGGCTCCGCTGCGAAAACCACGCCGCCGGGCACCGATGCGATCGCCCGCGTGTTCGCGGCTGCGGACGCTCCCGTCTTGCTGCTGTTCGACGAAGTGCTCAACTTCGTCAATCGTCATCGCGACCGCGCCGACAGCTTCCATGCCTTCGTTCAGAACCTGACCGTGGCCGTCACGGGCGCGGCAGGCGCCGCCGCCGTCATCAGCCTGCCGCGCAGCCAAGTGGAAATGACCGACTGGGACCGGCAGTGGCAGGACCGGATCACCAAGGTGGTGCGGCGCGTGGCCCGCGACCTGATCGCCAACGACGAGGCGGAAATCGGCGATGTCGTCCGGCGGCGGTTGTTCGAGGACTTGGGCAGCGAGCGCGTCCGCAAGCGGGTCTCGAAGATGTACGCGGACTGGTGCTTCGAGCGCACGGCCCGGCTTCCTTCCGAATGGATGGCGGTCGATAGCGCGACGACGGAAGCCAAAGCCCGCGAGTTTCTCAGGAGCCGCTTTGAAGCCTGCTATCCGTTCCATCCATCCACCCTTTCGGTATTCCGGCGGAAATGGAGCGCCCTTGCCCAGTTCCAGCAAACCCGGGGCACGCTCGCCATGCTGGCCCAGTGGGTTTCCTGGGCCGCCCGCCAGCAGTTCCGGGAGGCGCGAACGGAACCGCTGATCACGCTTGGTTCGGCGCCGCTGCATGTGCCCGAGTTCCGCGCCGTGGTGCTCGGCCAACTCGGCGAGCAGCGGCTTGACGTGGCCATCGCCGCCGATGTTGCCAGCGACACGGCGCATGCCCGGGCGCTGGATGCCGACGCGGCGGGTCCGCTTCGCGACATTCACCGCCGCGTCGGGTCAGCCATTCTTTTCGAGTCCTCCGGCGGACAAGTGGACAAAGTGGCCCATCTGCCGGAACTTCGCTTCGCGCTCGGCGAACCGGAGGTGGAGACCACAACCGTGGATACCGCGGCGGCGGCCTTGGAAGCAACGGGTTTCTTCATCCGCAAGGTCGGGACGGACGGTTTCCGCATTCATTATCAGGCGACTCTGAAAAAAGTCGTCAGCGACCGCCGCGCGGCGCTGGATGAGGATACGGAAATCCGGCCCGCCATCCGCAAGCTGGTTCAGCAGGAGTTCGCCCGGGGCGCCAGCCTGCCGATCATCCCGTTCCCCAACGACGGCGCGGGCATTCAGGACACGCCCCGGCTAACCCTGGTTGTCGTCGATCCGGAAGCGGAGTGGCGGGCCGACGGCAAGATCGTGGAGTCCATCGCGCAATGGACCCGCGAGCGCGGAACATCCCCCCGACTCCATCCCGCATCGCTGGTCTGGTGCGCCCGTAAGCCCGGGCGCGAACTCCGCGACCGCGTGGAACTGTGGCTCGCCTGGAGACGGGTCGAGCGGGAGATGACGGAAGGCCTGCTCGGCACGGAGTTCGACCGCGCCGACCGGCAGGAATTGCGGTCCATGGTCAAGGACGCGGAGAACGCGGCCAAGGACGAGGTGTGGGCCGGCTACCGTTTCGTGGCGCTTGCCGACGCGAAGGCCGATTCCGGGCTGAGGATCATCGACTTGGGCGCGGGCCACAGCAGCGCGAACGAGACGCTGTGCGGGCGGGTGGTCACCGCGCTGAAGACCGAAGCGCTGCTCAGCGAAACCGTCGGCGCCGGTTATCTCGACCGGCATTGGCCGCCGACCTTCAAGGAGTCCGGCGCTTGGCCGCTCACCAGCTTGCGCCAGAGCTTTCTCAACGGCTCGCTCACCCGGCTTGTGGATCCCGATGCCGTGCTGAGCCGGCGGATTGTTGAGTTTGTGGAGAAAGGCTTCTTCGGCTTGGCTTCCGGCGCAACGGCGGACGGCGGTTACGAACGCATCTGGCATGGGGATGCGGTCGGGGCCGAAGATGTTGCCTTCGAGTCGAGCGTGTTTCTGCTGACCAAGGCGCGCAGCGAAGCGCTCCGAGCGCCGGGGGTTCGTGAGGGTCACGCTTCTTACGTTGTTGACGACAAGCCGGATCCGGTGCCGAACCCGATGGCCGAACAGCGGCCGGAACCCCATGCTTCCGAGGAGGTGGCCTCAGTTCAGCTGCGCCTATCAGGGGAGGTGCCGCCGGAGCTTTGGAATCGACTGGGCACTAAAGTTGTTCCTAAACTCCGATCTGGCAACGGACTCACCATTGGGGTTGAGTTTAGCGTTGAGGTGGCCGCTCGAGTGGCTGCGTCGCTGGAATCGGAACTTCGCCAAACGCTGGCCGAGTTGAATCTAGGCGATCAGGTCAAGGTCGAACGGTCCCGACTGAGGGATGCAGGCGGTTAGCTTCCGGCTTCCTGCCCTTGCCGCCGCGTCGCCCCCAAGCACGAATCAAACCGAGCTGCCAATGGCTTAGGCTGCTTTGCCAGCCAATGCCGCCAAGTTGGTGACGTCAATGTTGGGGGTGAGCGGGTAGGCGTCGTTGCCGGGATAAACGATGGTGATGCGATCCAAGGCCAGGTCCTTGAGCGCGGAATGCATGGATCGCGTTGGTTTGGGCGTCGATGCGTACTTGAACTCGAACGCCTGCGGACGGCTTCCCCGCACCACCAGCAGATCGAGTTCCGCTTCGGTGTGGGTGGCCCAGAAGTGGCATTCGGCGGACTCGGCCCCCAGAATCTGAATCACCTGCTCCAGCGCAAATCCCTCCCAGGAGGCGCCGATGCCGGGATGGGCGCGCAGGGATTCCAAGTCCGGCAGGTTCAGCAACGCATGCAGCAGCCCGGCATCGCGGACATACGGCTTGGGCGACTTCACTTGGCGTTTGTGGACGTTGGCGTGCCAAGGCTGCAGCAGGCGCACCATGAAGGTGCCGCTCAGGATGTCGAGATGGCGCTTGACTGTGGGTTGCGAGACACCCATGGAACGTGCCAGTTCGGAGGCGTTCAGCAGGCTGCCGTGGCGGTGCGCGAGCATCATCCAAAAACGGCGCATGGTTGCGGCGGCGAAGTCGATGCCGAGGGCCGGCAGGTCGCGTTCCAGCAAGGCGGTGACGTAGGCCTTTCGCCAGATCATGCTGTCGGCGTTGGTTTTGGCCAAATAGGCGGGCGGGAAGCCGCCGCGCAGCCACAGGCGCTGCAGGCTCCCGGCTTCAAAGGCCGTGAACGGCGGCAGCTCCAGGAAGGCGATGCGCCCGGCCAGGGTTTCGGAAGACTGTCGGATCAGCGCCCGGGATGCGCTGCCGAGGATCAGATACCTTTGCCGACGTGGCCTGCGGTCCACCAGCACCCGAAGAAGGGGAAAGAGCTCGGGCGCGCGCTGCACTTCGTCGATGACGATAAGGCCTTCCAAAGGCTCCAGCGCGAGCTTGGGATCGGCGAGGCGGCTGAGGTGCTCAGGATCCTCAAGGTCGAAGTAATGGATGGCTCGGCGGCGTTCTGAAGCGCGTGAGCGCAGCGAGGCGACGTACGCTCGCGCCAATGTGGTTTTGCCGCATTGTCGCGGGCCGAGGATGCCTACCATGGGATGGCTTCTGAAGTAGGCGCCTACTTTGCCGAGAAATGCTTTTCGTTCCACTCTGACCCTGAAAATTCAAAGGCTCACTTTGAATTTTCAGGGTCAGAGTATGGATCGTCAACCCGCGCCTCTCGCCCAGAGGGCGAGAGGCGTTTGGAGTTTCGCTGCGCGAAACTCCGCGCGCTCGTCACTTGGGTCGGATTTCGATATGTTTCTGAGCCCGCGCACCCGCTTTGCGGGTGCGTTTGAGTTTCGCTGACGCGAAACTCCGCTGCCGCTGTGGGTCAAGTACCGAAATGTTCGTAAGGCCGCGCAACCGAAGCGTTGTCCGCGCGACTCTTGAAGTACAATGCTGGCTCGCCGATGCATTTCAGGAGGCGATCTCTAATGAGGATGCGCAAAGAGCTGTTGCTGGCTTGCACGCTGGCTTTGACGGGCTGCACGGGGGGCGATGATGCCGGGGATTCCGGTTCGGCCGCTTCGCAAGTGCGTGGCGTCACTGATGCCGAGATCGTCCTGGGCAGCCACACGGACCTGTCCGGCCCCACGGCCGTTTGGGGCGTCGGCGCCACCAACGGCGCGCGCATGCGCTTCGATGCAGCCAACGCGGAAGGGGGCGTGCATGGGCGGTTGATCCGCTTTGTGGTGGAGGACACCGCCTATCAACTGCCCAAGGCCATTCAGGCCGCCAACAAGCTCATCAACAGGGACAACATCTTTGCCATGCTGCTGGCGGTGGGCACGCCAATGAACAACGCCATCATGCCGAAGCAGTTCCGGGATGGGGTGCCGAACCTCTTCCCCATCAGCGGCGGGCGCCAGATGGTGGAGCCGTTCCACCCCATGAAGTTCACCCAGCGGGGCATCTACTACGATGAGGTCCGTGCCGCAGTGCGCCACTTCGTTGAAAACGAGGGCAAGCAAAGAATCTGCATCATCCATCACGAGTCGGACTACGGCCAGGAAATCGTCGATGCCGTTGAAGGCCAAGTGGCGGCCATGGGCCTGGAGGTGATCGCCCGCACCGCCCACAAGCCGACCGAGAGCGAGTTCACGGCCGCGGTGCTGCGGTTGCGCAAGGCCGAATGCGACATGGTGGCCATGGCCACCGTGCATCGGGACACCATTCTGGTTCTCGACACCGCCCGCAAAACGGGCTGGGAGGATGTCGCCTGGGTGGGCAACAACGCGGCCTATGGCCAGGTCATTGCCGACCACGAAAGCAGTGAGGGCTACTACGCCTTCACCCACATGGCGAAGATTTACCCGGATGATGACAAGTCGCCCGCCGTGCAGGCGTGGTGGGATGAATACGTGGCGCTCCACGGCAGCGAGCCCGGCTTGGCGGCCATGGAGGGCTACCGCGCCGCCGACCTGACGTTGCTGGCCTTGGAGAACGCCGGACGTGACCTGACGGTCGATGGGCTGATCAAGGGCGTCGAAGCCATCACGGACTACACGGACATCTTCGGCTACCGAGTCTCCTTCTCGCCCGAAAAGCACGGCGGGGTGCGGGAGAGCGTGCTGTCGCAGGTCCGCAATGGCCGGTTCGTGGTGCTGGCGGAAGCGGTGAGCTATTGAGTTACACTGGGCGCCAATCCGCTGGCGATTGCGGTGGGCGGTCGCCAAGCGCGCCAACGATTAGTTGCGGGAGGCAATGCCATGAAGCAGTCGAACGGAAGCCGCCGGACGTTTCTGCAGCGCTTGGCCATGGCGGGCATCGCCAGCCAGACGCTGTTGCGCACCGGCAGCGTCAAGGCCGCCGCTGCCCAAGCCCAAGGCCAAGTGGAAGGCGGCCTCGGTTGGCCGGACATGGCCTATCAGACCTTGGGGCGGACCGGGTTTGAAGGCAGCCGGCTGGTGTTCGGCTGCGGCGCATCGCTCTCCCGCAGGCCTAGGGACCGGTTGCTCGGCACCGCCCTGAAAGCGGGGGTCAACGTCTTTGACGTGGGCACCGGGCGCTACTACGGCGATGCGGAGCGCAACATGGCCAATTTCCTGGCCAAGGCGCGCGATGACGTCTTCCTGATCTCCAAGTCCATCGTTTACCTCGATGATGAGGTCGGCCCCGGCGACTCGGTCACGCCGACGCAAGCCAAGCAGGGCGCCAAGGCGTGGTTGGAAGTGCTTGAGGAGAGCCTGCGCGATCTCAGGGTGGAGATGATCGACGCCTACTACCAGATGGCGGCCAACAACACCGATCTGGTTGGCAGCGAAGAGATGCGCAGGGCCTTTGAGCAGGCCCGGGACGCGGGCAAGATCCGCTTTTGGGGCCTTTCGACGCACCAGAACGCCCAAGCGGTGCTGGAGAAGGCCATCGAGACCGGCTGGTACGACTTGGCCATGATCGCCGTAACGCCAGCCGGCTGGTACGACTGGGACGGCAAAAGCATCCAGCCCGGCTCGCCGCCGATGACCGGTTTGGCGCCGCTCTTGGCGCGGGCGCGGGAGGCCGGCATCGGACTGATCGGCATGAAGGCCGCCCGCCACCTCGCCGGGCGCAACTTCCTGGGCTGGGGGGATGAGGACGCCTTTGACGGTCACTACGACGAGCGTTTGCTGGCCGCCAAGCTGACCGCCTTCCAACGCAGCTACGCCTATGTGCTGGAGCACGGCCTTGATGCGGTGAACGCGGACATTCAGAATTTCCTGCATCTGCAGGAGAACTTCACCGCCGCCGCCACCTCGCGCCAGTACTTCGCCAACACCGCCTGACGCTTGCGCGCGCTCCACTACCAATGCAGCGCCGGCATTGCCGGCGACATGCACCTCGGCGCGATGGTTGACCTTGGGGTGCCGGAGGCGGTTCTGCGCGAGGGTCTGGGCCGCTTGCCCTGCGCCGCTGAGTTCGCCCTTGAATTTCGGCGCGCCAGCAAATTCGGCATCTCCGGCACTCAGGCCCAAGTGCGGGACATCGGCCATGCGGACGGCCGCCATCGGCACCGTCACCACGGCGACATCGTCGAGTTGGTCAAGGCCGCTCGGCTGGCCGCCGCCGTTGAGGCTAGGGCGCTGGCCATCTTCGAGCGCATCGCCGTGGCGGAAGCCAAGATTCATGACATTCCCGTCGAGCGGGTTCACTTCCACGAAGTCGGTGCAGTGGATTCCATCGTGGACGTCGTCGGCGCGGCCATATGCCTGGACGCGCTTGCCGTCGAGCGGGTGTTTTGCGACTTTGTCGAGGTGGGCGGCGGCTTCGTCGATTGCGCCCACGGTCGGCTGCCGGTGCCCGCGCCGGCCACCCAGGAGATCCTTGCCGGCGTGCCCTGTTCCTACGGCGGGGTGCGGGGGGAGGCCACTACGCCCACCGGCGCCGCCATATTGAAGGCGTCGGTGGATGAGTTCGCCCCGCCCGCCCGCTTCGCGCCGACTGCGGTGGGCTACGGCGTGGGCCGGCGGGACTTTGACATTCCCAACGTGCTGCGGCTCGTGGTTGGCGAGTGCGGGGCCGGGGTTCAGGCCGCGCCGCCGGCGGCGCATTGCCGGATTGAAGCCAACATCGACGACATGAGCCCGGAGGCCTACGAGCCCTTGATGGACCGCCTGTTGGCCGCTGGTGCCAGTGACGTCTATGTCACGCCCATCGTCATGAAGAAGTCCCGTCCGGCGATCAGCCTCACGGTGCTGTGCGAAGCCGGCCGGGCCGATGGCTTGGCGGACATGGTGCTCAATCAGTCCACCACCATCGGGCTGCGGGTGCTGCCTTTTGAAAAGCGCGCCCTCCCTCGGCAGGTTCGGACGGTGGAGACCCGCTTGGGCGCGGTGCGCGTGAAGGTGGTGACCCAGCCCGACGGCCAGCGCCGCTGGAAATCGGAGTTCGACGACGTGCGGCGCTTGGCCGATGCTGCCGGTCTGGACTATCTGCAAGCCAAGGCGACGGTGGATCAGGACGTCGCTCAGGCCCTGTCCTAGCGTTGTGGCGAGTCTGGCGCGCGCTCAGCGCACGGCGACGCCGTGGGTCGTGAACGCCATGGGCTTGGGGCCGATCAGGTAGCCGGCGCGCTTCTCCGCCAATTCGAAGCCGGCCCCCTCCAGCAGCAGGGCCGGTTGTCGGGTGAGATGGCAGCCGCCGCCGATGACCTTCCACACGGGCTCGATGGCCCGCTGCCAGCGCGCCACCCGCGGCTCCGGCGCCAGGCCGTGCTCAATGAAGTAGAAGCGTCCGCCGGGCTTGAGCACCCGCCGCATCTCCCGCAGCGCTTGGCTGACGTTGGGGATGCTGCACAGGGTCCAGGTGCAGACGATGCTGTCGAACTGGCCGTCGGCAGCGGGAATGTCCTCTCCCGAAGCCTGCAGGATGCTCACCTCGGCTTTGATGGCGGCAGCGCGCCGGCTTGCCAAGGCGGTGAGTTCCGGGGCCGGGTCGAGGCCGGTGACGCAGCTCGCGTCCCGGTAGTGGCTTAGGTTATGGCCGCTGCCGATGCCGATTTCAAGCACGTTACCCTCGGCCTTGGGCACGTACTTGGCCCGCAGCTCGGCCATGGGCGGCTGCCCGCAGGCTAGGTCAATGAGCTTGGGGAGAACGTATTTGGCGTACAGGCCCACGGCACGATCCACTCCAGTTCAGTTCAATCCTGAAACCAAGTTGCGGAGCAACTTGAACGCGTAGCCGTTAGGCTACGCGCGGGCGCCACGAATCAGGCGGCCCGGCAGGGCGCCGGTGGCCTCGCCGTTCTCGAAGGTCGGCTGCCCGGCCTTGATGGTCATGCGGTAGCCGTCGGCCTTTTGCACCAGCCGCTTGCCGCCCGCAGGCAGGTCGTACGCCATCTCGGGCGGCCGCAGTTGCAGGGCGTCGTAGTCGATCAAGTTGAAGTCGGCCCTGCAGCCGGGCGCGACTAGGCCGCGATCGTTCAATCCGTAAACTTGGGCTGCGTCCTGGGTGAGCTTGTGGATCACGAACGGCAGCGGCAGGCGCGGCCCACGCCGTCGGTCGCGGCTGAAGTAGCTCAGCATGTAGGTGGGCACGCCGGCATCCACCAGCACGCCGCAATGGGCGCCGCCGTCGGAGAGGCCGAAAACGCTTTGCGGATGCTCGATGACGCGCCGTTGGCCCTCCAAGTCACCTTCGTAAACGCCGAACAGCACCAGCAGGGGCGCGCCATCGGCCAAGACGTCCATCATCACCTCCACGGGCGAAACCCCCTGCGCCCTGGCCACCGCCGCCACGCTGTCCTCCGGGCCCGGTTCGTAGCTCAGCTCCTCATCCAGGACGTAGATGCGCTCGTGGTCGTTCATGAAGCGCGCCGCATCGGCGTTGCGCGGCGGAATCGGCGTTTCGTTCAGCACCCGCTGGCGAAAGGCGGCATCCTTGAGCTTGGCTTGGCGCTCGCAGAGCGGCCGCTCATGAATCTCGCGGTAGGCGGGAAACTGGCGCATGGGATTGATGGTCCCCTCCAGCGTCATCAGGATTGAGGCAGGCCGTGCGCCCACTTGGGGGCGCAGGCTGTATCCCTCGGCGTTCAGCTTTTCGGCCAAGGTCCAGATCGGGCCCCCGCCGGCCGTGACCAAGGGCGTCACGGTGCAGCCGGTGGTGCGGGTGATGTGCTCGATCCAAGCCAGTTCCTGCGGATCGCTCAAGCTGTCGGAAACGAACTCCATGGCGCCAAAGCCGAGGCCGGCGAACGCGCTGCCGATGGTGCGCATCTCCTCTCCCGAAGCGCGGGTTCCAGGCACCGGGTTGCCGGCTTTGTCGAGGTGTCCGTAGAAGCGGGAGGTGGTGAAGCCGAGGGCGCCGGCCTCCAGGGCGCCGCGGGTGATGCGGCGCATCTCGGCCATGTCCTCGGGCGTTGCGTCGTCGTAGCAGCGCTCGCCCATGACGTAATGGCGGATGGCGACATGGGGCGCTTGGGCGCCGACGTCCAAAGCATAGGGGGTGTCGATGTGGTCAAGGTACTCGGAGAAGGACTCCCATCCCCACGGGATGCCGTCGTGCAGCGCTGTGCCGGGGATGTCCTCAACGCTCTCCATCAATTCGATCAGTTCGCCTTCGGCGCCCGGCCGCACCGGGGCGAAGCCGACGCCGCAATTGCCCATGACGATGGAGGTGACGCCGTGCCAGCAGCTCGGCGTCACCTGCTTGTCCCAACAGACCTGGCCGTCGTAGTGGGTGTGGATGTCCACGAAGCCGGGGGTCAGCAGGTCGCCTTGGGCATCGATGACCCGCTTGGCCTTGGCCGGGCTGCCGCCGGCGGTTGTGACTTCGGTGATGGTGCCGCGGTCGGCGACCACGTCGGCGTTGACCGCCTCGGCGCCGGAGCCGTCGATGAGGGTGGCGTTCTTGATGATGAGATCGTGCATGGCCTAAAGCATCCTGGGTGAGTGAAATTTCCGACGTTCCACTGCGTGCATGAATACGTTGGTGTCCACGGAAGTCATGTGTTGGGCAACCCGTCGCATCGTGACCGAGCAATGGCTTGCTTGTGCCGCTCCCAATCGGGTTCGGTTGCATCGGCGCCTTCCGCTGCGTCGCAAGCGGCAAAAAAGGCTGCCTGGTCTTCGGGCCCGAGGAATGGGCGACTGGGGCGCATGCGCTCAAGCCGATCCCGTGCAGCGGCCCGGAGCCAAGCGCTGAACGACAAGCCCTCTCGCTGGGCCTGCTGGGCGAAGCGGGCTTGATCGTCATCAGCGATCACCAATTGCACTCTGGCCACTGGTCGGCTCCAGCCTCGAATGTGCAAAAATCATACACATGCGATGCGAGCAGTCAATGACGGCGCGCCCGCGAGGCGGGCGCGTTGGAGTTTCGCTGCGCGAAACTCGGCTGCCGCAGCGTGGGTCAGGGTCCGAAATGTTTCTTAAGCCCGCACAGACGGTGAAAGCGCGACCGCGGCTGAGTGGCCGGCCCGATTGTCGCCGCCGCCGCGGTCGCTTGCTTAACCGTTGCCAAGGGTCACCAGCAATTGGCCGTTCTCCACTTGGTCCCCGGCCGTCACGTGCAGCGCCTCCACCGTGCCATCCCGTGGCGCGGCGATGCGGTGCTCCATCTTCATCGCTTCGAGAACCAGCAGCAGTTGGCCTTGCCGGACCGCATCGCCGGCGGCGACCGCGGTGGAAAGCACGGCGCCGGGCATGGGCGCGGCCAAGCCGTCGCTTTGGTCGTCCCCGGCGGGGTCGGGGTAGCGCGGCAGTTGGGTCAGGGTCAGGCCTCCTGCGCGGCTTTGCACAAACCAATCGTCGCCTTGGGGCTGCGCTGCGAATCTCAGGCGCTTGCCGTCGATGGTGGCCTCCACGCGCCCGGTGCCGCAAGCATGGGATTCGACGAGCATTTCCTCGCCGCCGTCGACGCTCATGCGGAACTTGCCGTCGCGGCGGGACTGGTATTCGAGATGCAGCGTCTCGCCGCCGATGTCGAAGTCCAGCTTCTGCCAAGGCATGGTGGAGTTGCGCCAGCCGCTCGGCACCCCGCGGTTGGTTCGGGCGCGGGCGCGGCGCCGCGCTTGGCCTTCCAAGGCCGCGGCCACCGCCGCCTCGATGCGTTCGGCTCTGGAGACCGTCCGGCGGCGCGGCGGGTTCACCCGTTCGATAAAGTCGGTGGTGGTGTCGCCGGCCAGGAACTCCGGGGTGCGCAGGGTGGCGACCAGAAAGTCGCGGTTGGTGGTCAGTCCGTGAATCTGGGTGGCCTCCAAGGCGCGGGCCAGTCGTCCGGTCGCTTCCCGGCGGGTCGGGCCGTGGGCGGTGACCTTGGCGATCATGGAGTCGAATTCGATGCTGATCTCGCTGCCGGACTCCACCCCGGAATCGTAGCGGGCCTGTCCCGCCGCAGCCGGCCGCCAGACGGCGACCGTGCCCGGCGCGGGCAGGAAGTTGCGCTCCGGGTTCTCCGCGTAGAGGCGGGCTTCGATGGCCCAGCCGTTGATGGCGAGGTCGTCCTGGGTGAACGACAGCGGCTCCCCCTCGGCGATGCGGATCTGCTCGCGCACCAAATCACGGCCGATGATCTCCTCGGTGACCGGGTGCTCCACCTGCAGCCTGGCGTTGACCTCCAGGAAGAAGAACTCATCGTCCCGCACCAGAAACTCCACGGTGCCGGCCGACGAATAGCCGAGCTTGCGGGCCGCGGCGATGGCCGCTGCGCCGAGGCGCTGCCGCAGCCTTGGCGTGACCGCCGGGGAGGGCGCCTCCTCGATCACCTTTTGATGGCGGCGCTGAATGGAGCATTCCCGCTCAAAGCAATGCACGAGATTGCCGTGCCGGTCGCCGAGAATCTGCATCTCCACATGGCGGGCGTGATCGAGCCACTGCTCCAAAAAGAGCGTGTCGTCGCCGAAGGCGGCGCCGGCTTCGCGCCGCGCCCCGGCGATGGCGGCTTCCAGGCCGGACTCGTCGGCCACCACGCGCATCCCGCGTCCGCCGCCGCCGGCGGCCGCCTTGACGAGCACCGGATAGCCGATTTGCCGAGCGGCCTCGGCGGGTTCGGCGGCGTCGGCGATCTCGACGGCGTTCAGCGTCGGCACGCCGGCCTCCTGCATCAGCGCCTTGGCGGACAGCTTGTCGCCCATCAGTCCGATCACCTCCGGCGAAGGCCCCAGCCACTTCAGCCCGGCATCGATCACCGCTTGGGCGAAAGCCTCGTTCTCCGACAGAAAGCCGTAGCCCGGATGCACGGCGTCGGCGCCGGCGCGGCGGCAGGCATCGATCATCTTGCCCACGTCCAGATAGGTTTGCCGGGCGGTGCGCCCGTTCAAGGCGATGGCGCTGCCCGCCTCCCGCACGAAGGGCGCGTCCGCATCGCCGTCGGCGTACACCGCCACGGTGTCGATGCCCATGTCGTGGGCGGTGCGCAGGATGCGGCGGGCGATCTCGCCGCGGTTGGCGATGAGCAGCCTGCTGATCGGCTCGATCCTCACATCCGCCATGTCCCGAACTCCTTGGTGCCTTCCACTTTGTTGTTGTGGGCGGCCGACAGCGACAGGGCGATGACGATGCGCGTGTCGCGCGGGTCGATCATGCCGTCGTCGGCGACCCGGGAGGTGGCGAACAGGCCCTTGGAGCGCTCCTCGGCCCAGTGCTCGGCGATGGCCGCCCGCTTGGCGTCGGCCTCCTCGTCGAACTCGAGGCCGCGGCGCTTGGCGGCGGCGCGCCCGACGATGCTCATGACGCCGGCCATTTGCTTGGGCCCCATGACCGCGATCTTGGCGAAGGGCCAGATGTAGGTGAAGCGCGGCCCGAAGGCGCGTCCGCTCATGCCGTAGTTGCCGGCGCCGTAGGAGGCGGCGGTGATGATGCTGATGTGCGGCACCGTGGAGTTGGATACGGCGTTGATCATCTTGGAGCCGTTCTTGGTGATGCCGCCCTGCTCGAAGTCGGTGCCGACGATGTAGCCGGTGATGTTGTGCAGGAACAGCAGCGGCACGTCGATTTGGTTGCACAGTTGGATGAACTGCGCGGCCTTCTCCGCCGACTCCGAAAACAGGGCGCCGTTGTTGCCCAAAATGCCGACGGGATAGCCATGCACCCGCGCCCAGCCGCAGACCAGGGTCGGGCCGTAGAGCGGCTTGAACTCCTCGAAGCGGGACGCATCGACGATGCGGGCGATGACCTCGCGCATGTCGAACGGAGCCCGCAGGTCCTTGGCGACCAGGCCGAGCAGGTCCTCCGGGTCATGCCTGGGCTCCTCGAAGTCGGCCTCGGGCTCGGGCCCCAGCTTGCGCCAGTTCAGGTGGGCCACCACTTCCCGGCACATGCGGATGCCGTCCAGTTCGTCGCCGGCCAAGTAGTCGCCCAGGCCGGAAACGCGGGTGTGCATGTCGGCGCCGCCTAGGCTTTCCTCGTCGGCGTCCTCGCCGGTGGCCATCTTCACCAGGGGCGGGCCGCCGAGAAACACGCGGGATTGGTTGCTGATGAAGATGTTGTAGTCGCTCATGCCGGGTTGGTAGGCCCCCCCGGCGGTGGAGGCGCCGAACACCAGCGAGATGGTGGGGATGCGTAGCTTCGACAGTTCGGTGATTTCGTAGAACAGCCGCCCGGACTCGGCGAAGTGCTCGATCTCCCGCTGGATGGCCGCTTCCGGGTCGCCGTCGCCCTGGCCGCGCAGGTCCGCGCCAGCGGACTCCACGAACTGCACGTAGGGCAGGCGGTTCTCCCGGGCGATCTGCAGTCCCCGCATCAGCTTCTTGGCGTTGAAGGCGTTGAAGGCGCCGGCCCGCACCGAGGGGTCATGGCCGAGGATGACGCACTCCACGTCCTCGATGACGCCAATGCCGACCACGAATCCGGAGCCGATGGTGAACGGGGAGCGCCAAGCCGCCAGCGGACTGATCTCCAGAAAGGGCGAGTCCCGGTCGAGAACCGCGGCGATGCGTTCGCGGATGGGCATCTTGCCGCGCGCGGCGAGCCTGGCTGCGGCTTCCGGGCCACCGCCCCGAGCGGCCTCGTCGAGCAGCGCCTGGAGCTCCCCGAGCGCCTCAAGCATGTCCGCCCTGTTCCGCGCAAAGGCCGCATCGCGGGTGTCCAGCCGCGTGTTCAGCACTGGCATGCATTTCCTCCCCGTGAGTCGCTTGTGTGGCTGGTTCGAGAACGGCCGGCGATTTGGAGCACTATACCAGAAGGGGCCCTGTGGGCTTGGCGCTTACCGCCGCCAGCGCCGCCGCCGGTGCCCTCGGCCGCCCTTGGCCTTGCGGCGCTTCTTGAGCGGCGCCATCCGCCTGGCGTTGAAGCCCTTGGGTCGGCTGCGCTCGCCTGCCGCCGCCGGTGACGCAGCGGCCTCCGGCACGGCTTGCCAAGCCGGGTTGTTCGGCAGCTGTGCCCTGTCCGCCTCGTCGAGGGGCTGGGCGAAGCCCAGCGGCCCGCCCGGGTCCGGGTCGCGCGCCGGTTCGCCCTGGTGCGCTCCGTCGGCCCGCATGGGGCCGCAAATCGGGCTGTCGTCGTCCTCCGGGCCGAGGTTGATGAGTTGATTGGGCGGCTGGGCGGTTGAATCGGTCATCGGGGATGCTCCTCATCCGGGGTGGTCGGTGGCATCCATGCTTTCGTGCGGGCAAGCTGAGCGCTAGTGGATATCTCTGAAGTTCCCGTGGGAGATTGGCCCGACGTGGCTTGAACGCGGCCAGTGGCGCTGAATTTCAGTTGGCTGCCAAGCGCAGCAGCTGAATCGGCAAAGGCATTACCCGGACGCCGTTGATTTCACCGGGTTGGCGGCCTTTGCTCCAGATTTCGCCATTGCCATAGCGGGCGATCTGCTTTAATGACTTGGGGCGCAGTTGATTGCTCCACTTGATCTCCACGGGCCAGAATCGACCGTCGCGCACGTAGGCGATGTCCACCTCGGCTTGGGCCTTGATGTAGTAGGTCGGATGAAACCGGTGAAAATGGCTCGCAACACAGGCCTCCACGATTTTCGACTCCCATGCGGGATCTCCCAGCGCGGCCCGAATCTGTCGCTCGAAAGGGTTGGCCTCGGACGTGAGCCAGGCGCGGACGGCGTGCAGGATGAAGGGGTCGCTGAACACGAGTTTTTTGGCCTTCTTGGGGGCGGGCGCGAGCTTGTCCTCGAGCAGGGCTGGCAGGACACGAACCGCGTCCATGCGCTCCAGCAACGCCACGTAGTCCGCCACGGTTTTCGGGTGGTCAATGGAGAGGTCCTGCGCCAACGCGTTCCATGTGATCTGAGAGGCGTATCGCTTGACGATGGCGGCCAGCACTTCCCGGAGGTAGGGCTCCTGGCGGCCGCGCTTGATGACGTCGCCGCGAATCCAGTCGGAGTAGGTTGCCAGCGTGCTTCTGCGTATCGTGCCGTGCGCCGCCAAATCGTTAATCCCCGTCAAGTATCCGCCGTGGATGAGATACCGGGAAAACGCCGCGAAGACGGATTCCGTCAAGTCGTCCGAAATGGACGGCGGATCGTCCAGATGGCCCTGCAGCCGTTCCATTCCGCCTTCCAGGGTGAGGTATTCCCTGAAAGACAAGGGATGGAGATGGAACTCGGCCACGTCGGCCGCGCCCCGTCTGCCGGGAAACCGCATTGCGGCATCCAGGACGAAGCCGAGGTCTGAACCCGTGACCATCAGCACCGTTCGTTCAAGCAACCCGGCGTCGGCGGCATATTTGACGGCTTTGTCCCAGTCACGAATGTAGTTGACCTCATCGACGATCAGGTAGTTCATCCCGGTGTCGGGCGCCGTGGCCAGTTGTTGTTCCACATGCAGCAACAGACTGTGGTGATCGTCGATCAATTCGCCGGAAAAGTAGGCGATGGATTCAGGCGGTGCGCCGCCATCCAGAAGTTCCGCCATCCATTGCTTCAGCAGCGTGGACTTGCCCGTCTGACGACCGCCGCTGAGGCTGTAGATGCCGGGTGCGGAGGTCGGCAGGCCGTCCAGCAGGGATGAGCGGTGTTGATGGCGGCAATCCGCCAGATGCCTCAGTTGCGGATCGTTTTCGACAAAGCGCCGCGCATCTTTCCGGTGGCTGTTGTGTGGCAGAAACCTTGGATCCATGGCAATTGGCAAGGCTATATAAATTTAGACGCTAGACGATATTCAAATTTGAATAACTGTCAATGATTAAATTTGCATCTCAATCTGCTTCAGCCAACGAAGTTGGGCGGAGTTCCCCGGTTCATTTCGAGGGCGTCCCGCCCCTGATCGGAAACCCGCCGCGACCGCCAGGTCGCGCAGGCCCCGCCGCGGAGTTTCGCGCCAGCGAAACTCCATCCGCGACCGCCAGGTCGCGCATTTGCGTTGCATCGAACACAGGTTCACTATTCCCTAGACCTTGAGTTTCAGTCCGCTGCGTCTCGTCGCCCCCAACCAACGGAGAAAACCAATGACCGACTATCCCCTGCCCAATGCGTCCAACGACCTGAGCGGCCGGGCGGCCCTCGTCACCGGCGCATCCTCCGGCCTTGGACGCCGCTTCGCCCAGGTCATTGCCGCCAGCGGCGCCAAAGTGGCGGTGACCGCGCGCCGGGTGGACCGGCTGGAAGCCTTGGCGGAGGAGATCCGCAGCGCGGGCGGCGCGGCGGAGCCGATCGCCCTGGACATGCGGGACAACGAATCGATCATGGACTGCGCGGCAAAGGCCGAGGCGAAGCTCGGCACCATCGACATCCTGATCAACAACGCCGGCATCCCGGATGCGCAGCGGGCGCACAAGATGCCCTTGGAACTCATCGACGCCGTGTTCGACACCAATCTGCGCGGCCCCTACATCCTCTCCTGCGAAGTGGCGCGTCGGCTCATTGCCGCCAAGATGCCGGGGCGGATGGTGAACATCTCCTCCGTCGGCGGGTTCAATTACAGCAACAACGGCGCTGCCCTCTACTCAATCACCAAGTCGGCGATCGTGCGCATGACCGAGTGCCTGGCGGTCGAGTGGGCGCGCTTCAACATCAACGTCAACGCCATCGCGCCGGGCGCCTTCTCATCGGAAATGATGGATGGCATGCTTGAGCGCATGGGCGACATCAGCCAGCACTTTCCCCGCAAGCGCATCTGCGACCCGGCGCAGATGGACAGCACGCTGCTCTACTTCCTGTCCCCGGCCTCGGAGGCGGTGACCGGCACCTACGTCAAGATCGACGACGGGCAGGGTTCGCGGTAGCCGAAGGCGGCGACTGCCAGGGCGGGCAACCACCGCTTCTCAGATCTTGGGGAGAGCGATCATTCGCAGCTTGGTCCATGTGGTTGCGGCCGTTGGCTTGGGAGTCGTGGTCGCGTTGTTCTGGCGCCTGTCCGCCAAAGGCGCGATGGAGGCAGGGGAAGCCGCCGAGCCTTCCGCGCCGCCGGTCTCAACGCCTTCGCCCGAAGGGCCGGCTGCAGGCACCGAGCGGCAGGGCGCTGCGCGGCCGCTGTGGCGCGTCCTGGACGAAGGGTCGGCGCAAGCGCTGCCGCCGTATGCGGCGTCCTGGAGCGAGGCCGGACGGCTGCTGGTTGACGTGACCGCCACCTCCCAGGAGGCGCCCGCATGGCAGGTCGGGGACCGTCTGGCAGTCGAGGTGCCGCAATTGGGCGGGGTCCGCCAGTGGACCGTCGAGCGCATCGACCAAGGCCATGACGCCCGCTCCCGTTCCGTTCGGGGATGGATCGACGTCGACGCTCAGCGCCGGCGCATCGTGGTCACGGTGGGGCCGGGGCGCGTGCTGGCCTACATCGACACCCCGCAAGGGCCGGTCGAGCTCACGGGAAACGCCCGGCTGGCATGGCTGGTGCCCTCGTCGAGCATGATGGCGGGCATCGACTTCAGCCAGCCGGACTACATCCTGCCGGAAGGTCAGGGGCGAGATGACGAGATCCGTTAGAGCGACGACTTTTGCGTGGCTGGCGGCGGCGCTGGCGCTGTGGATGCCTGCATCGACCGCCCTTTCGGGCGAGCGGCGCGACATTGTGTTCGATTGTCCTTGCCATGCCGAGTGGGCTCCCGGGCGTTCCGGGCGGTCGGGAACTTTGACGCTGCATGCCGGGCTGCGCAGTCTCCGCGCCTCCGAGAGCGGGCGGCTGCGGCTGCGGCTGCAGGCTTGGTTCCAGTCGGACGGGGGCAGGCTCCTCCGCGGCGTTTGGGAGCATGGCGCTGCCGGCTTGGCGGAACGCGGGCGGCGGGCGGGTTCCTGGGCGTTCGCGGACGTTCCGGAGCCGGAACCCGCCGCCGCCATCTTGGTTTTCCTTGAAGAGCGGGTCGGGCAGGACGCGGCCGGCACGCCGCTGCATGAGCGCCACGAATCTCTCGCGCTCTGGCCGGCGCCGAAGGACGGCGCGGCGGAAGGGTCGAGGTACGTCGATATCCTGACCGACGCCGATGGGGACGGCGTGGGCGACGTCAATGAACGGCTGGCCGAAACCGCTTGGAACGATCCGCAATCCGCCCCGGGCGACAGCGAGATCGACGTGCTGGCGCTTTACACCGCCGAGTTTGCGGAGGCGGAGGGGGGCATCCCCACACGCGCCTGCTGCATCACCTGAACGTTTCAAGCATTCTGTTCGAGGACAGCGACACCAACGTCCGGCTGCGAACCGTCGGCATGGGCGAAGTGACATTGGACGACGACGGCTGGGCGGAGCCGGGGCTTCGGCGTGAGCTGATGGACGCCCACGGCGCGGACCTGGCGGTTCAGTTCAGTCCCACCGGCCCCTGCGGCGGCGCGGGCTGCGCGCAAATTGGAGCGCTCCGGAGCGCCCGTTGGTCGGATGCGCCCGCTTGGGTTGGCAATGGCAGCGTCCTGACCACGGCGCATGAGCTCGGCCATGCGATGGGGCTGACGCATTCGGCGCGGCAGGCCGAAGCGCACGGGGCATGGCGCTGGTCGCGCGGGCACTACGTCAGCCCGACGGGCGCCCGCCGACGCTTCGGCACCATCATGACTTACGGCAGCGAAGTGCGCGGCGGCGTGTTTGCCAATCCCGCGACGGATTGCGACGGCGTTCCCTGCGGCCTCTCCGTTGACGACATCGATGGCGCCGATGCGGTGACCACCCTTGACCGGCTGCGCTTCCAGGTCGCCGCCCACCGAGCGCCCGCGACCGATGCGGATGGCGACGGCATCGTGGATGCGGCGGACGCCTTGCCTGACGATCCGAGCGACTGGATCGACAGCGACGGCGACGGCCTTGGCGACAACGCCGACCCCGACGACGACAACGACGGCAGGCCCGACGTCGATGATGCGTTCCCGCTCGACCCTGACGAGTGGACGGACGCCGACCGGGACGGCATCGGCGACAACGCCGACGACGACGTGGCGGACCTCAGCCCCTTCCGGGATCCGGCGCTGCGGGCTGCGGTCGAGGAGGCGCTCGGCAAGGCGCCGGGCGCCGTGATCACCGCCATGGACATGGCCTCGTTGACCGAGCTGTCGGCTTGGAATCTCGGCGTTCGCGACCTGACGGGACTGGAGCTGGCCACCCGGCTCGAACGGCTGGAACTGCGTTACAACGACATCAGTTCGGCAGCGCCCTTGGCCGGGTTGGCGAAGCTCAGGCGCCTCAATCTTGGATTCAACAGGTTGGCTGACCTGCGGCCGCTGTCCGAGCTTGCGAACCTGAACTACCTTTCGGCTTCAGGCAACCCGGTCAGCGACATTGGGCCGTTGTCCGGTTTGAATGGACTCCGATTCCTATACCTCAGTGATACGAAAGTGGCCTTCGCCGACGTGGTTGGCCTGCCTTTCTTCAATGAATTGAGAGGCTTGGGCGTTGCCGGCTTGGGCGTTCAGGACATCTCCGCGCTTGCGGGGCATCCCTTGGATTGGTGGTTGGATCTGTCGAGGAACCCGATAGCGGACCTGTCGCCGCTGTCGGGACTGACGGCCATTCGGCACCTGTACCTTTCGGCAGTCGGGATGGCCGACGTCCAAGCGCTGAAGGGCTTGGTTGATCTGAGATCCTTGGGTCTGAGCGACAATCGCATCGCCGACCTTGGCCCCTTGTCCGGCATGGCCGCGCTTGAGTTGCTCGACTTCGACGACAACCGCGTCGCGGACTTAAAGCCTTTGGCGGACCTCAGCGGTCTCAGGGAACTGCGCATGGCCAACAACCGCGTGACCGACCTTGCGCCCCTGACCGGCGTGAACGCGCTCAAGCGCCTTTTTGCCGGCGGCAACCGGATATCGGACCTCGCACCGCTGTCAACCATGATCGCGCTGGAGGCGCTCGACCTGAGCGACAACGCGGTTGCGGACATCGGCCCCTTGGCCGAGCGAGCGGTTTTTGGCGGAGCCGAATCATCGGGCGCTGACGTCTATCTGGACGGGAATCCGCTGAACGACGCCTCCATTGATGAGCACATCCCGACGCTGGAGTCCTGGGGCGTCAACGTTCGTTTTGACAGACGCGGCAGCGAGGCGTCAGCGGCCGCCATCGTCGATCCGACGCTGCGCGCGTTGGTGGCCGAGACGCTGGCGGGATCAAGGGTTCATGTGGACGACGCCCCGTCGGCCTGGCCGCTCGATCGGCTTGAGCGGCTCGCGCTTCGCAATCGCGGCGTCAACAGCCTTGCGGGCCTGGAAGGAGCCGTCGCATTGATGTGGCTCCATGCCGCGTCGAACGGCATAGCCGACCTGTCGCCCCTCGGCGAGCTGTCGAACCTGCGCCAACTGGATTTGCGCGGCAACCGCATCTCGGACTTGGCGCCTTTGATCGCCAACTCAGACCTCGCGCAGGGAGGCCAGGTGGCGCTCGACGGCAACCCCTTGAGCGAGGAATCGCTGAACGTTCATGTCCCCGCGCTGCTCGACCGCGGCGTTCAGGTCAGCGTCGCCGATGTCGAGCTGGCGCTGGCCGCCGCCGGCGCTCCGCTGCGCTATGACGTCTCCGGGTACTTTGAGGCGCGGCTTGGCAGAGGCTTCAGCGCATCGGCCCATTCCAGCGCCCCGTCGCTGGCGGCCGCGCAAATGGCTGGCGGCGAGCTGCGGGTCACGCCCGGCGCCAGTGGCGGAAACCTGACCGTGTCAGTCAGGGCCATCGGTGCGGACGGCACTGCGCAGACGCTGTCATTCGCGGTGGTCGTGCGCGGCGCTTGGGTCGTGCCGCTGTTCCTGTCGGCGCAGGATGCCCTGGGGCGGCAGGGATTCCTGCGCATCGTCAATCGCGGCCCGGCCGGCGAGGTCGGCATCGTCGCCATTGACGATGCCGGGATGCGGGCGCCGTCCCAAACGCTGGCCCTCGGCGCCGGTGAGACCGCCCACTTCAATTCGGCGGACCTTGAGACGGGCAACGTCGGCAAGGGGCTCATTGGCGGCAGCGGCCGCGGCACCGGCGACTGGCGCCTGGAGCTCCGAAGTCCCTTGGACCTGGAGGTGCTTGCCTACATCCGCACCGCGGACGGCTTCGTGACGACGATGCACGATGTCGTGCCAAGAGCGCGGGATGGGAGCCACGCCATTGCCTTCTTCAACCCCGCCGGCAATGTGAGCCAAGCGAGCGCCCTGCGACTCGTGAACCTCGGCGCGGACCCGGCGCAAGCCGTCATCAGTGGGGTTGACGACCGCGGCGAGAGGGCGGCCGGCGACGTCCGGGTCGAGGTGCCCGCCGCACAGTCGCTGACGTTCACGGCGGGGGAGCTTGAAAGCGGCAACGCGCACCATCTGTCCGGCGCTCTCGGCGATGGCGCGGGCAAGTGGCGGCTGCGCGTTGCCGCCGGGGGCGACCTCGTGGCGATGAACCTGCTCACGAGCCCCGAAGGCCACATCGCGAATTTGTCCGCCGCCGGGATGCCCGATGCCGATGGCGCGCATCGGGTTCCGTTGCTTCCAGCGGCGTCCGACGCCTTGGGACGGCAGGGATTCGTGCGCGTGATCAACCGCTCGAATCGTGCCGGCGAGGTGCGCATCCAGGCGTTTGACGATGCGGGGCGGCGCCATGAAGCCCTGTCATTGACGCTGGACGCCCTTGCCGCCATTCACTTCAACTCCGCGGATCTGGAGCTGGGCAACCCGCGCAAAGGCCTTGCGGGAAGCACGGGGCCTGGAATCGGCGACTGGCGGCTGCGGCTGTCGAGCGACTTGGACATCGAGGTGCTGGCCTACATCCGCACGCCTTCGGGATTCGTGACGTCGATGCACGACTTGGCGGGCCGCAGCGGGCGTCGTTACGACTTGGCCACGTTCAACCCGGCCAGCAACACCAACCAAGTGAGCCGGCTGCGGATCGTGAATCCGGGCGCTCGCCCGGCGCAGGTCTCCTTGTCGGGCGTGGACGACGCCGGCAACAGCGCCGCCGAGGTTGTCCGGTTCGAGGTTCCGGCCGGCGGCGCGCGCGCATTCACCGCAGTGGACTTGGAGAGCGGCGAGCACGAACGCTTGCGCAGCGGGCGCCTTGGTGACGGGAGAGGCAAGTGGCGGCTGACCGTGGACAGCGAGAGCCGGCTTTACGTCATGAGCCTGCTGGCGACCCCGACCGGCCACTTGACGAATCTCTCGACGCGCCCGAAACGCTGAAGCCTTTCGATGGGGCCTTATATACTATACATTTGACTCCCAAACCGACCTAAGCGGCTTGTGGGAGCCTCCTATCGATTTGACGGGTCGCTAGGGAGGCGTAGGTAGGCCGACACCTCCTCATTGGCCCGTCAAATCGACGGCGAGGCTCGACTGGCCGCCTAGTGGCCGGTTGTCAATCTTTCCATGCAAGTCCCCGATGATTTATGGGTTTCAAGCGTGGGGACTCAAGCATGCAATCCCCGGAACTTACGGGCGTCAGAGCCTGTATCGGGCACGCCCTTGTCCCGAACCGGAGGCAAGCCCGTTGAGGGCAATCCACCGGATGTGCCTCAGCACCCCCAGTAGCAGAGGCTCCAATCGACGGTGCCCGTCCGGGGCGTCCGGTCCTTGATGGTGATCGTGTCCGGCATCCCCTCAACGTTCCAGCTGGAACGCGGCGAGTTGCTCCAAAACCACCCGCTGATCCACTTAATGGCGGTTATCTGCATCTTGATGGTCTCATCGGCTTCGACCTTGTCGTCACTGAAGGTCCTCACATCGATCTTCATGGGCTCCCCAACCTTCCCTTGAGCGAAGAAGACGCCCGGATTGAGGGTTGAGTAGTCGGCTCCCTCCCGCTTGTGGCCCCCCTTGGCCGTTCCGCCTTGCGCGGCGGAGTAATAGACGCGAATGCGGGGGTCCGGACTGTAGTACCGGTCCGTCCTCGCCTTCGTCACCGTAATCTCGAACGTGGCCGTCTCCCCCTCCTTCACGATCAGGTTGCCGGCCTGCGCCGGAGCCGCCATGCTGGCCGCCAGGGCGGCAAGCGCCATCAGGCCAAGCGGGAGGCCGGCAGGCTTGCGGAAAAATTGGGTCCATTGGCTTGCTTCAATCATCGACTGCATCCGTAATCTCCTTTCATCAGAGCGTTCTGTGTTTGCTGCGGGTTCCACCCTAATCCTGCCCACCCATAATTGTCAATTTTTTTTCCGGCTTTGTGTTTTTTCCGGCTTTGTCAACGCACAGGGGATTTGTGCGGCCAACCTGCCCTCGCCACCTATGGCGCCGGGTTCACCAGCCAAACGTGCCATGGCTGCGGGTTCACGGACCCGGCCAAGCGGCGAACCCAAAGCGAATTTCGATGTCAGGCTTGCGGGCGCGCGGCGAACGCCGACGCACACGCCGCCCTAAACATCCGGCGTCGGGGACTGGCGAACGAGCTTGGCGCCCGCTTGGACGGCGAGGGGCGCAGGCGGGCCAACACCTCCCCAACGACCCGTCAAATCGATAGGAGGCCCCACAAGCCGCTTAGGTCGGTTTGGGAGTGAAGTGTATAATTCCCTTTCGATGCGGTTGGTCAGGCTCTCGTTGGCTGTGCTGCGCAGGGCGGTCAGAATCCCGCCGCTTCCATGACCGCTGGAATGCGGCGCTCCCAGCCAATGGCCATGACGTGGACGCCTTGGCACATGGGGGCAACGTCGCGCACGATGCGGCCCGCCATGGCCACGCTGGCCGCAAAGCGGCTCTCAGCGCTCTCCAGCTCGTCGATGAGCGGCTCGGGCACCGTCACGCCGGGGATTTTCTCGGTCATGTAGCGGGCCTGCCTGGCGGACTTCAGCAGGATGATGCCGGCGAGAATGGGCACCTTGAGCCCCTCCACCCGCTTCATGAACGCTTCGAACCCGGCGGGGTCATAGACGGCGTTGGTTTGGAAGAACTCGGCGCCCGCTTCGATTTTGCCTTCCATGCGCCCGATTTCCTTGCCGAGGTCCGGCACCGCCACGTTGACCACGGCGCCCCGCAGGAAACTCGGGCCGCCCTTGAGGGCGTTGCCCGCCAAGTCGTGGCCTGCTTGCAAACCGGCCGCCGCCCTCAGAATGTCCTCAGCGCCCAAGTCGAACACCGGCTTGGCTTCCGGGTGGTCGCCGCCGGAGGGCGGGTCGCCGGTCATGCAGACGATGTTCTCCACGCCGAGCGCATGGGCGGCGAGCATGTCCGCCTGAATGGCCAGGCGGTTGCGGTCCCGGCCGGCGATCTGCAGGGTCGATTCGATGCCCCGCTCCTCAAGCAGGCGGGCCACCGCCAAGGGCGCCATCGCCATCCTCGAGGCCGCCGAGTCGGTCAGGTTGAAGGCGGTGACCGAGTCCTTGAGCGCATCGGCGGCGGCGAACAGGTCATCGAGCCCCGTGCCCTTGGGCGGGTTCAGCTCCGCGGTCAGCGTGAACGGGTTTTGGGCTAGCGAGTCGGAGAGATTGCTCATGGGTCGGTCCTTGGGTTTGGGCGGCAGGTTGATGTGTCATTCGCGCTCGGCTGCGAGGCGGCGCGGGTTTGGGGCATGCGGCATGACCTGCAACGCCCGCAATCGACGAGGCGGAACTATGGGCTTGGGTGCGGTTGCGGTCAACCGCGTGGGCATGAAGGGCCTTCAGGATGCGCAACAACGGCGTTCCGGTTATAGTTGCGGCGGCGTGCTTTTCGCATGGTCGAGGCGTCGCGCTTGGTGCCGCGCCCGTTCGTCGGTTTGGGGCATCATCGCCTCGCCGTCGCAGTTCGCGCGCGCTCCTGCGGCAAGTGGGGACGGCGCGCCGGCCGCGCGGCTCTTCCCACGGCATTGAGGATGCGTCGCGCCGGGGCTGGCCAATGGCTTTGACGGGGCAGGAGAAACTCGGCAAGTGACCTATCAGGATGTTTGGTATCGGAGCGACGACGGCCTGAAGCTTTACGCCCGGGACTACGGTAGTGCCACAGCGCCACTTGCCTTGCTGTGCATGCACGGCTTAAGCCGCAATTCGGCGGACTTCGGCGACCTTGCGACGGAGCTTCAAGACGAGTATCGGATTGTCGCTGTGGATCAGCGCGGTCGGGGCCGGTCGGCATGGGATGCGGATTCGGCCAACTACACGCCGGCCCGCTATGTCGCGGACATGTCCACCTTGATCGAGAGGCTGGCCCTTGAGGAGCTCGTGTTGGTGGGCACCTCCATGGGCGGCATCATGGCCATGATGATGGTGGCCGCCCAGCCGGGCCGTTTTCATGGCGTGGTTGTCAACGACATCGGCCCGGTGGTGAACGGGCAGGGTTTGGCGCGCATCATGGGCACCGTCGGCAAGGCGCCGCCGGTCAGGACCTGGGACGAGGCCATCGACCAAGCCAAGGCGCTCAATGGCCTCGCCTTCCCCCGCTACCGGCGCGAGGACTGGGCGCGTTGGGTGCGTCGAACCTATGCGGAGGACGCGGCGGGCGAACCCCGCCTGCTCTACGATCCGGCCATCGCCGAACCGTTGCGGGCTTCCGGCGCCAATGCGGTGCCGCCGGACGCTTGGCCTTTGTTTGACGCCATGCGCGATACCCCGGTTCTCGCTCTGCGCGGCGCTCTGTCGGACATTCTCGACGAAGCCTGCTTCGCGCAGATGCAGCGGCGTCATCCCCAACTCACGCCCGTCACCGTTCCGGAGGTGGGCCATGCGCCGATGCTGGACGAACCCGGCGTTGTGGATCGCATACGCAACTTTCTTGGGCGGATTCACGCCGGTTGATCGCGGTTTGGCCCGAAACGGCTTCCGTTAGGGAGCCTTGCGGCAAGCTGGCGCGTGGAAGGGGTGTATGATGGGCGGAAGTCCTCCGATCGCCATGGCCCCGATGCCCTACGACATCTCCGACGAAAAGCGGGACTGGTACCGGGAAGTCTCCGCTCGGTCCCGGTCACGCAAGGCGGCGGCACGGCGCGGCGAGCTCTGCCCAAGCAGGGCGGAAGCCAACCGTCCGGCGTTTCGGCCCGAGGCGCTGATGCCGGAACGCAAGCGCCGGGGCCTGTGCTCGCTGTCGCTTTTCTCGGGTGGCGGCGGACTTGATTTGGGCTTCGAGCGGGCTGGCCTGCAACATGTCGCCAGCTTCGACTTACTTGATGTGTGCGGAGAGACCCTTAAGGCAAACCGACCCAATTGGACGGTCCTGTCGGGTTCAGACGGCGATGTGTCAACCGCTGATTTCGGCGAGTTTGCGGGAACGGTGGACGTTGTCCACGGCGGTCCTCCGTGCCAGCCATTCTCCGTTGCTGGAAAGCAAATTGGCGGCGCTGACAGCAGGGACATGTGGCCGTCATTCATTCGCGCCATTCAAGCGATTCGTCCGGCGGCCTTTGTCGCGGAAAACGTGCCGGGATTGCTGGGCCGTCGATTCGACCGATACGTCAAGGAAACGATAGTCGAGCCGCTCTCGCGTTCCTACGCCATCGACGCTTTTCGTCTCTCCGCCACGGCCTTTGGCGTGCCCCAAGAGCGGCAGAGGGTCTTTTTTGTGGGCTTTCGGTCGTCTGCTGCGGCTGGACGATACATCACACCGAGGGCGACTCATGGTCATCAGGATGAGCTCTTCTCGGTCAAGCGTCGAACTTTGCGGGCTCGTGAGGCATTGGGCTTGGAGGACGCCGGATTTGACTGCTTTGCGCCGACCTTGCGGTCAGGCTTCACCGGTCCGCGCAAGACGACCAGCATTCTGAACAGCAAGGCCAGCCAGACGGTATGGCGGCAGTTGCGCATTTGGCCCAATGGCGTTCAGGAGTCGCGAGAGGCGGCCGCGCGATTCCCGCCGGAAAACGGTCACTTCCGGCTGTCGGTGCAGGATTGCGGCCTCCTTCAGGGATTTCCTGAAGAATGGCGGTTCAAGGGCGCCGTTTACCAAGTCATTGGACAAATCGGGAATTCCGTGTGTCCCCCGGTGGGTTATGCCATAGCCAGCTCAATCGCCGATGCGCTGAAGGCCTGATGTGGCCATTCAAGACGACAGGCGGGAGCTTGAAATGTGCGCCCTTTTGGGGCCCAGGCTGGGTGAGGGCCGATCTGAGGTCGATGCCTTTCTCGATTTTGAAGAGGAAGGGTTGGAGCGGTTCTGTCGCATTGAACTGAAGTCCACAACTACAGATTCGGTTTCGACCGCCCGCGACGTTGGGCCAAATCACATCCAGCGGTGGCGGAACCGGGTCTGGGTTTTTTGGGTTCTATGATCGATCCGGTACTGATCTGGCACGAGTGTTGGCGCTCGGCCCCGATGCAATGGAGGCCTGGATCGGCAAGGTCGAGTCATACATGAGGCCTGACTTCGCTTTGGGAGAACGGTTTGCGGAGAAACTGAATCGGGACGACTTGGATATCATTTGCGGCCGTAAGGAAACTTACGAGTTGGCTGATGCCCAAGCGTTGATGAAGCGGCAGTGGAGCAAAGCCAAGTATGCGTCTGAAATGGATGTCCGCCAAGGCTACACGCCCGCTAAGATGCTTGAAATCCTCAGACAACGCGCTCGGTACGTGATTCAGCGTGGTTCAACGCTGAACAACCCCCACATTCCCAAGTCGTTCTTTTCGCGTTTCAACGATCTGACGCTTGACGTCCATGGCATGGACTTGCGGACGCTGCGGGAAACGATCCAAAGCCGCATTCGCCTTTTGCACCCTCAAATTAAGGGCTGATGGAGGTTTTGCCGCTGATGAAAGACACTCGGGTTCTGGAGCGACTGCGCAGTGTGCTGGTCACCGGCGCCCTGATCACCGAGCCCGCTGCCATGCGCCCCTACGAGACGGACGGCCTGACCGCCATTCGGGAGCTGCCTTGGGCGGTGGCGCTGCCGGGGACCGAGGATGAGGTGTGCGAGGTTTTGGCGGTTTGCCGGGAACACGGTGTGCCGGTGGTGCCGCGCGGCGCGGGCACCGGGCTGTCGGGCGGCGCTCGCCCGGTTCGCGACGGCTTGGTGCTGGGGCTCTCCAAGCTCAACCGCATTCTGGAGGTTGACTTGGACAACTGCGTCGCCAGGGTGCAGCCGGGGGTGCGCAATCTGGCCATCAGCGAAGCGGTCGCCGAGCATGGGCTGCACTACGCGCCGGACCCGTCATCCCAGCTGGCCTGCAGCATTGGCGGCAACGTGGCCGAAAACTCCGGCGGCGTCCACTGCCTGAAGTACGGGCTGACCGTCCACAACGTCGTCGGCCTCAAGGTGCGGACCATCGACGGCGACACGCTGGCAATGGGCGGCAAGGGCTTCGACTATCCGGGCTATGACCTCCTCGCGCTGCTGTGCGGCAGCGAGGGGATGTTGGGGGTGGTCACCGAAGTGACCGTGCGGCTACTCCCGGAGGCGCCGGCGAAAGTGGTGCTGCTGGCGGCGTTCCGCGCCTTGGAGGCCGCTGCGGGCGCGGTGACGCGGATCATCGGCGAAGGCGTCATTCCGGCGGGCCTGGAATTGATGGACCAGCTCACCTTGCGGGCCGCCGAGGACTTCGCCAATGCCGGCTACCCGCGTGATGCGGCGGCCATCCTGCTCTGCGAGCTCGACGGTGACGCCGCCGAGGCTAGGGCCTTGCAGGGCTACGCTGCCCGCTTGTTCGCTGAGGCGGGCGCCTACGACATCCAGCAAGCGGAAAGCGCTGAGCGCCAAGCGCGCTTGTGGGCGGGGCGCAAGGCCGCATTTCCGGCGGTGGGCCGAATCGCTCCGGACTACTACTGCATGGACGGCACCATTCCGCGAGCGGCCTTGGCGGCGGTGCTCAACGGCATCGGCGAACTCTCCGAACGCTACGGCTTGACGGTCGGCAACGTCTTCCATGCCGGCGACGGCAACCTGCATCCGCTCATTCTTTATGATGCCAACCAGCAAGGACAGGTCGAGTTGGCCGAGTCCATCGGCCGCGAGATCCTTGAGCTGTGCGTCAGCGTCGGCGGCACGGTGACCGGCGAGCATGGGGTGGGGGTGGAGAAGCTCACGCCCATGTGCGCCCAGTTCGGGGCCGCTGAGCTGGCCCAGTTCGAGCGCGTCAAGGAGGCCTTCGATCCACCGCGGCTGCTCAATCCGGGCAAGGCCATCCCCACCTTGAGCCGGTGCGCGGAGTACGGCGGCATGCACGTCCATCGCGGCGAGTTGCCGTTTTCCGGTTTGGACAGGTTCTGATCGGGTGTCCGAGGAGCGGACCGCCCAACTCATTGATGCGGTGCGCTGCGCCGCCGCCGACGGACGGCAGCTGACCTTGGTGGGCGCGGGCAGCAAGGCGTCCGCTGCGAACCATGGCAACGCGCTGGCGGTGGCTGAGCACCGGGGCGTTGTGGACTATCGGCCGGAGGAGCTGGTTTTGACCGCTCGCGGCGGCACCCCCCTGGCGGACGTGCAGGCGCTGCTTGGCCAACACCGCCAGCAGTTGCCCTTTGAACCGCCCATGATCGGCGGCAAGGGCACCCTCGGCGGCGCGGTGGCGACCGGCTGGTCGGGTCCGGGCCGGCCCTGGCGGGGAGCCTTGCGCGATGCGGTGTTGGGCGTCGAGATGATCAACGGCTTGGGCGAGCGCTTGGTCTTTGGCGGGCAGGTGATGAAGAACGTGGCCGGTTACGACCTGTCCCGTCTTCAGGCCGGCGCTTGGGGCAGCTTGGGCATTCTGCTCTCGATCAGCGTTCGTGTGAGCCCGCAACCGGAGCGGGAGCTCACTTGCCGGCTGGAGTGCGGCGCTGCTGAAGCGCTGGCTTGGATGCGCAAGTGGGCGCGCCGGTTTTCGCCGATTTCCGCCACCTGCCTTGACGGCGGCGCGCTCAACGTGCGGTTGTCGGGAATGGCGGAGAGCGTCGAGGCGGCGGCTTCCCGCATCGGCGGGGAGCAGTCGCCGGATCTAAGTCTTTGGCAGGCGCTGCGTGACCGTGCATTGCCCATTTTTCAAAGTGCGGGCCAGGGCGGCGCGGCACTTTGGCAGATCCATTGCGCCCCTGCGGCAAAGCTGCCGACCGGCCCCTGCCTCGTGGAATGGGGGGGCGCGCGGCGCTGGTGGCGAACCGATGAGCCGCCGTCGGCGGTGCGCGCCTACGCTGCCGAGACGGATGGCGCGGCTTGGCCGGCAGCTGCCGCGCCAGGCTTCCAAACGCCGCTGATGATGCGCCTCAAGCGGGCGTTTGATCCCCAAGCCTTGCTCAATCCCCACTTGCTCGATGCAGACGCACTTCAGTAAGGCCTACCTGGCCACCCGGGACGGCCAGCGGGCCAATGCGATTCTTCGCAGCTGCGTGCATTGCGGGTTCTGCAACGCCGTCTGCCCCACCTACCAGGCGCTTGGCGATGAGCTCGACGGCCCCAGAGGCCGCATCTACTTGATGAAGGGGCTTTTGGAGGCTGCCAGTGGCGACGCTGCCGACGCGGCCTTCAGCGTTGCGCAAACCCATTTGGATCGCTGCCTGACGTGTCGCGCCTGCGAGACGGCCTGTCCTTCCGGGGTGGCCTATGGGGAATTGCTGGAGATTAGCCGCGCCGCGCTCGAACGCCGGGTCAAGCGCCGGCCCTTGGATCGCTTGATGCGCCTTTGGCTTGGCTGGGCGGTGCCCAGCGTTCGCTGGTTTCCCCGGTGGGCGGCGCTCGGCGGATGGTTTCGCTGGGCCTTGCCGAAATCGGTGGCGGCGGTTGTGCCGAAACGGGCTGAGGCGCCCCAGGATTCGTTGCCGGCGCCGCCGGCCGCTCGGGGCCGGGTGCTCCTGCTGCGGGGCTGCGTGCAGCGCCAAGCCACGCCCGCCACCCAGGCTGCGGCGATTCGGTGCCTCAATGATCGAGGCCTTAAGGTCGTATTGGCCGAGGGCGAGGGCTGCTGCGGCGGCCTCAACCTCCATTTGGGCCAAACGCGCCAGGCGTTCGATGCGATGCGCCGCAACTTGGATGCCTTGCAGCCCCACTTGGACGGCGCGCGCTGGATTGTGTCCGCAGCCAGCGGTTGCGGCGTTACCGTGAAGGACTACGGGCGCCTGCTGGCCGATGACCCGAAGTACGCTGCACTGGCGGCTAGGGTAGCGGCCATGTGCCGCGATCTGGCGGAGGTCGCCGCGGCGTCGCCGCCCTTCAAGCAGGGCCTTGCGTCAAGGGTTTCGGGTCAAAGGGTGGCTTGGCATCCGCCCTGCACCCTGCAGCACGGCCAGCGCCTCACGGGCATCGTTGAACGGCTGTTGGCCGCAGCGGGCCATGAGTTGGTTCCGGTCGAGGATGCGCACCTGTGCTGCGGCTCAGCGGGCACCTATTCGGTGCTGCAGCCGGAACTTGCCGAGCGGCTCCGGCAGGACAAGCTGGCCAACTTGATGGCGGGCGGCCCGGACGTCATCGCCACCGCCAACGTCGGCTGCCAGATGCATCTGGCCTCCGCCGCGGGCTGTCCGGTGGTGCATTGGATTGAGTTGCTGTGAGCCTGATCGGTCGTTGGCGGTTCTTTATCCGGCGCTTTTACGTGAACGGATCCGACCTTGCTGTCGCGGAAATCGGCTACTCCACTGGTGCGCCTTCCACCTCTGACCGTTGCGGCCCTCAGCCTAGCCGGTCGATGTGCGGCTGCATCGTGTCTTTGAAGGGGCCAATGTGGTCAAGCGACCAGTCTCGAAGTTTCTTCCAGTGCTCGCGAGCGTTCACGTCGGCTGTCCCGGGATAGTAGCAAGCCACTCGGCTGCCTCGACTTGGATCCAGCTGTTCCCAAGTTAGGGGAAGATTGAATTTCCGCTCGATATCAGCACGGCTCTCCATAAGCTTGGAGAAACGTTCGATTGCCTCGCCGGGATCCTTCCCATCGACATAGAGCTCGAATCGGAAACTTGGTTGGCCATCCTGAAGACAAAAGTTCACCGAATAGTGGAAGCCTACTTTCTGGGCTGGAAAGTTCTGCCAGTTCTTCTTTGATGGTGTTCTAGCGTTGCTCCAAACGGGATACCGCTGGTGGAAAGCAGGCAGAAACTCGGTCCAGAAGTCACGGTAAGCCAACGTCAGGTTTGTCGCTTTGCGGGGATTCCGGCGAGAACAGCGGCTCGCCGAATTGATCGGCGTAGGCCACCGCCTCCACAGGGCGGCGGGCGATGGGACCGTGGCCGCCGCCGACCGGCCAGCCGATGGGCACGTGGGCATAGGTGGCCCAAGGTTCGGGAATGTGGAGCAGTTCCCGCACGGCCTCCTCTTCGGCGCACAGCAGGGTGGTCAGGACGCAGCCCAAGCCCTCCGTGCGGCAGGCGAGCAGCAGGTTCTGCACCGCCGGATAAAGGGAGCCGCCGCCCACCACCGAAGGCCGGTCGAGCTCGGCGTCGGTGATCGCCAAGCCGTCGGGTTCGAAGCAGAACACCGCCACCACCGGTGTTTCGTGGAGATGATCAACCAAGTGATCGCCGGCGGCGATGGATCCTTGGAGGGAAGCGGGCAGGGTGTCGAACTGCGCCCGGTATGCTTCGACGTAGGCTGACCAGCGTGGGCGGTAGAGTTCGGCGAAGCGCTGCTTGATGGCCGGGTCGCGAACCGCGATCACCCGCCAAGGCTGCCGGTTGCCGCCGGACGGCGCCCAAGTGGCCGCCTTCAGCACCCGGCGCAGCGTCGCTTCAGGAATGGGATCGGGCCTGAGCTTGCGCACTGCCCGCAGGGTGCTTGCCGCATGATAGAAGTCGTATCCGGCGTGCTCCCCAATGGGCGGGGGGCCTTCGATGTCCACGCCGGTGGGCGGCGGCGGGCGGAAGCTGTTCAGCGCCCCCGACACCAGCTGGTAAACCCCAACCGCCACCACCACTTCGACCAGGCCGCGCTCGCCGAGCGCGGCTTTGGCCTGTTCCAACGTGGCGGTTTGCAGCGCCCGTTTATGCACCAGTTCGATGGCGACCTCATGGGCGGCGCGGACGGCGGGGTCGTCCGTGGGCGGTGGGCGGCGGCGGGCGATCGCCTCAATCACCGCTTCGCTCAGGCCGGCGTCCTGCGCCGCCCGGCGGTGCGCCCACCACTCAAACTCGGCGCTCCAGGCGCGCGCCACCACCAGGATGGCGGCTTCCCGCGCCGCCGCCGGCACCAAGGTGTCCGTGCGCAGGGCCATGCCGATCTTTTCCAGCAGGGCGCCGAGGACCGGCGAGCGCAGCCAGGCGTCGAACGGGCCGACCAAGGAGCCGTCGTCCCGGGTCAGCGCGCCCTCCAACAGGCCTTGCGCCCTCGGGCCGGTCCGAATGGCGTCGTAGAGCGCGTGTTGTTCCGCATCCAGCGCGTCCGGCGTGAGCGGGCGCATGCCGCTCATGAGGCGCCTGAACCAGTGCCGCGCCGCAGTTCGGCGACCGGCGGGTTAAGCATCCGCATCAGGGTTCTCCCTATGTTGGCGGGCCAAGCCCTCGTCCGCTGCCGCCCAAGGGGGGGCGGCGGAAGGCGGCTGCCCAGCGGCTTCGCAAGCTAACCGCGCGCATGGGGCGAGTCAACTCTCCCCGCCTTCAGGTACCGCCAAGCAGCCCGTTTGCCTACAATGGGGCGCATTGCCGTTGACATGGGTGAGGAGGCGAAAAGTGCCGCGCATTGAGATTCCAGGCACCGAAGCGCAGCTTGAGGCAGCGCTTGAGGATGTCAACCTGCCGACGCTGCTGGTTGCCTTGGCCCACCTGACGGGGGACGACGCCTGGTTGGCGCCGCACTACGCGCCGGCGCCCATCGCCGCGCCCGAGGGGGAGCTTTTTCCGGACAACACCGGCGGCTATGCCGCGGACGTTGCGGCGGCGATTCGCGCCGCGGCCTTTGGCGCGCTGCGCCAACTGCGCCGCGAGCGTCCCGAGCTGCCGCCGCCGCCAAGCGTTGGGCGGATGGCGCAATTGATGGCCTTTGCCGTGGCCGAGCCGATCGATGCGGCCTACGCCGCAATGCTTCTGGAGGAGACCGGCTTCGTTGACCGCGACGAGCAGTGGCAGCGGCAACTGGCCGGGACGCCTGATGCGGCGGCTGACTTCCATGTCGCCATCGTTGGCGCAGGCATGTCCGGCATCTGCATGGGAGCCAAGCTCAGGGCGGCGGGCATCGAATTCACCATTCTCGAGAAGAACGACGCAGTGGGCGGCACCTGGTACGAAAACGCCTATCCGGACTGTGGCGTGGATACGCCCAACCACTTCTATTCCTACTCCTTCGCCCGCAATCCCGATTGGTCGGGCTACTTCTCCAAGCGCGATGAGCTGCATGCCTACTTCGAGCGTTGCGCCGACCAGTTCGGTTTGCGCGGGCGCATTCGCCTGCAAACCGAGGTGACGGCCATGGCCTATGACGAGTCCAGCGGTCGCTGGCGGCTTGAAGTCCGCAATGCCGCCGGCGCGGCGGAGACCCTCGTCGCCAACGCCGTGGTCAGTGCGGTCGGCCAGTTGAACCGGCCGGCCATGCCGGACATTGCCGGCATCGAGTCCTTTGCCGGGCCTGTGTTCCACTCCGCGCGCTGGCGTTCGGACGTCGATTTGGCCGGCTGCAGGGTGGCCGTCATCGGCACTGGCTGCAGCGCCGTGCAACTGCTGCCGAAAACCGCCGCTGCGGCCGCCCACGTGAGCGTCTTTCAACGAACGCCCCACTGGGTCTCGCCCAATGAGGATTACTACCGGCCCGTGGAGAAAGGGCAAATTTGGGCGCTCAGGCACATCCCCGGCTACGCCGAGTGGCACCGCGCCCGCATGGTGTTCGCCTTCTCGGACCTTAATTGGCCGGTGGTGGTGGCGGACCCCGAGTGGACCCGGCCGCAGCGGGCCATGAACGAGGCCAGCGACGCCTTCCGCGAGGCGCTGACGGGCTACATCGTTGATCAGCTCGGCGAGCGCCGCGACCTCGCTCCCCGCTGCACGCCGGACTTCCCCGTGTTCGGCAAGCGGCTGATCATCGACAACAACTGGTACGGCACCTTGGCCCGGGACAACGTGGCCCTCGTGACCGATCCGATTGAACGCATCGTTCCCGAAGGCCTTTTGACGGCCGACGGCGCGCTGCACGAGGCGGACGTGATCATCGCCGCCACCGGCTTCAAGGCCGGCCAGTTCCTCTGGCCGATCGCCGTGGCCGGCCGCTCCGGCGAAACGCTGGAACGCCGTTGGGGGGATTCCCCGCAGGCCTTCAAAGGCACCACGGTGCCCGACTGCCCCAACTTCTTCTGCCTGTACGGGCCCAACACCAACATCGTGCATGGCGGCAGCATCATCTACCAAGTGGAGTGCCAGGTTCACTACGTCATGCAGTGCCTTGCCCTCATGATCACCCGTGGGGTGCGCTCGATGGAGGTCCGCGAGGCAGTGAACGATGCCTACAACGACGAGGTGCAGGCGTTGAGCGAAACCCTGGCTTGGGGCCATCCGGGCGTCTCGAGCTGGTACAAGAACAGCCGAGGCCGGGTGGTGAACAACTCCCCGTTCAGCCTGCACGAGTTTTGGCAAAGGCTGCACGATCTGGACCCTGAACACTACGCGCTTGTGTGAGCGGGCGGGTTTCAATCTATAATTCGCCGTCGGCCGGCCGGGCGTGAACCCCAACGCTCAAACCGGGTGCGTGTGCCAGGGGCGAGGCGATGGACAAGGTTTTCATCTACTGGGGCAACTCCAACATCTTCCACGAAGCGCAACGCCTCGCCGAGGGTCTTGACGGTACGCCGGGCGCTCGTTACGCGGTGCGCATCCACTTTGACAACCTGCTGCGACTGGCCAGTGCGGATCGCTCCCTTGAGAAGGCCTGCGCGGCAGGATCCGTGCCGCCGGAAATGCGCATGCTCTGGAACCGGATGGAGAACAGCGGCGTCGAGGTCCACTTGTTCGACCGGGGCGCTCGGGATCGGGGCGAGCAGGAGACCCCCGATCAATGGCTGCAGTTGCGCATGCTGGAGGATGGCATGGACCATAACGGCGACCCCGGCATCGTGACCTTGCTCACTGGCGATGGGGCGGGCTACGTCAAAGGCCGCGGCTTTCACAGCACTCTGCGGCGCTTGAGCCGGCGTGGCTGGCGCATTGAAGCGCTCTCCTGGGCACGCTCGTGCAATCGGGCCATGCGCCAGTGGGTGGAGGCCAACGGCGTTTTCGTGCCGCTGGACGACCACTATTTCTCGATTACGTTTCGCGAGCCGTCCCGGCCCGGCCACGAGCTTGCCCCGGCCCGCGATGCGCTCCAAGTCGATCTTTCCAAACGTCCCGCCTTGGCTTGACGATCGGGACAGCCCAATTTTCGATGGAGGATGAATCCATGAAGCTCTACGACAGCAAATTGGCCCCCAACCCGCGCCGGGCGCGCATTTTCATGGCGGAGAAGGGCATCGACTGCGACACCGTGCAGGTGGACATCATCCAAGGCGAGAACTTGAAGGACGACTTCCTCGCCATCAATCCCCGAGGGGTGCTGCCCACCTTGGTGCTCGATGACGGGACCGTGCTCGACGAGTCCGTCGCCATCTGCCGCTACTTCGAGGAGATGCAGCCGCAGCCGCCGCTGATGGGCACCGACCCGGTGAGCAAGGCGCGCGTCGAGGCGCGCCAGCGGCACATGGAGTTCGATGGCCTGATGGGCGCTGCGGAGGCGTTCCGCAACGCCTTTCCCGGCTTCGCCGATCGGGGGCTGCCCGGCAACGCCGGAGCGGTGGACGCCGTTCCCGCCCTGGTGGCGCGCGGCAGGAGCACGGTGCAGCGCTTCTACGAGCGTTTGAACGCAGCCTTGGGGGAAGCCGAATTCGTGGCCGGCGACGCCTTCACCATCGCTGACATCACCGCGTTGTGTGCCATCGACTTTGCCGTCGGCGCGGCCCGGCTCCCAATCCCGGACCACTGCGAAAACCTCAAGCGTTGGCACGCTGCGGTGTCCGCGCGCCCGAGCGCGGCGGCTTGAGGGGTTCGCCTTGCCCCTGCTTGCAGCTGCGCCGGCTTGGCTCCGGGCCTTGGCGGCCGGCGCCGATCGGTTCCCGGATGGGCTGGTTGCGGGGCTGCCGGGAAGGCGGCGACTTGGCGGCGGAGGTCGCTGACCAGTTTTGGTTTGAGCGGGCGGGCAACCGCTGCGGCGCCCAAGTGGCACTGACCTAACGCCACGCCCCAATGGGTTCGAACCATCCCCGCCAAGAGGCTGTGATCGAGGCTCCGGAGGTCTTCGCCGAGCCTATGTCCCCCGCAGCACTGGCGCATGGAGCCGGATGCCCGGCTGATGGAGTTTCGCTGCGTGGGGTTCGCGGCGGAGCTTGGGGGCCAGGGCGATCCCGCGCTGATTTTTCTTGGTACAGTAACTTGACCCCCTCCAAAATGTTTCAATAATGTGTCGTCCATATTTCCATAGACGTAACAAACAAGGCAGATTGCAGGTAGGCGATTCTTTGGATTTGGTTTACAATTCCGCCCGCGTTCAGGTCTCGCTGCCAAGTGGATTGGCTGGCTCGCGCGAGGGAACGCTAGCGAACCGAGGGGCGACGAAAATCAAAAATTTGGGCGCAGCGGGATGGATTGGCTTGGGCAACGCCCCCTGATCCCCGGCTCAACTCCACAAGATAAAGCGAACATTGGCAAATGTAGGCGCAACCCCGACGGAAAGCGGAATTCCACGTCCGGAGGGAGAATTCGAAGGGCTGGCTGACGCGCTGGACTTTGCGGCGCGGGGACGCACCGGCTACAACTTCTATGGCGGTTCCGGTGAACTGGAGGCCGTGCTGCCGTATGCCGCGCTCCGTGAGCAGGCTCTCGCCACCGCCCGTCGTTTGGCCCACCTCGGCTTGCGTCGGTACTCCAGAGTGGCCATCATCGCGGATACCAACCCCCTGTTTCACCGCTTCTTTTTCGCTTGCCAGTATGCTGGCCTGATTCCCGTGCCCATGCCCGCCGCCTTGCAGATGGGCGGCGGCGACGCCTATGTGGGCCAAATTCAACGCATGATGGAAAGCTGCGGGGCGGCTGCGGCGGTGGCGCCGGACAGCTTCCTGGATCTGCTGCAAACCGCCGCTGAGCCTTTGGGCCTGGCCTTTGTCGGCGGCGAGGCGGAGTTTGACGCCCTGCCTGAATCCGCCGGACGGCTGTCGCCCCTGCGCGCCGCTGAGCCGGCCTATCTCCAGTACACCTCCGGCAGCACCCGCTTTCCGCGCGGGGTGGAAATGTCGCAACGCGCCGTGCTGTGCAATCTTCGCGAAATCGCGGATGTCGGGGTCCAGCTGCGTGATGCCGACCGGTTCGTGTCCTGGCTGCCCTTCTACCATGACATGGGGTTGGTGGGGTGCGTCCTAGTGCCCGTGATCCGGGCATTGGCCGTCGATTACTTAAGCCCGCGCACGTTCGCCATGCGTCCGCGGCTTTGGCTGAAGCTGATTTCCGAGAACCGCTGCACCGTTTCGTCCAGTCCACCCTCCGGCTACGGCCTGTGCGCGACCCGGCTGCGGCTTTCCGATCGGGAGAAATACGATCTTTCCTCCTGGCGCATCGCCTGCGTTGGCGCGGAGCGCATCAATCCGCGGCTGCTGGAGAGATTCAGTCAGGTTTTGGGGTCGTCCGGGTTTGATCCCAAGGCCTTCGTCGCCTGCTACGGCATGGCCGAATGCGGGCTGGCCGTCAGCTTCGCGCCCTTGAACAACGGCCTTGACGTGGACGTGGTGGACAAGGAATCGATCGGCGCCTCCGGTTTGGCAAAGCCTGCGACAGGTGAGCGCGGCATCCTGAAGCTGGCCGATTGCGGGGCGGTTCTGCCGAGCTACGAGTTCCGGATTCGCGATGATGAAGGCCGTGAAGTGGCGGAGCGTCACTGCGGACACATCTTCGTGCGTGGCCCAAGCGTCATGCGCGGCTACTTCAATGACGCCGAAGCGACAGCCGAGGTGCTGGACGATTCGGGTTGGTTGGACACCGGCGACATCGGCTACCGCATCGGTCGCCATCTCGTCGTCACCGCCCGTAGCAAGGACGTGATCATCGTCAATGGCCGCAACATTTGGCCCCAGGATCTGGAGCAGTTGGCGGAGAGCTGCCCGGGCGTTCGCACCGGCACCACCACCGCCTTTGAAGCCACTCGGCCGACCGGCGAGCCGTTAGTCGTTCTGGTCGTGGAGAGCAAACGCGCCGAGCCCGGCCTGCCGAGACGCATAGAGTCCTTGGTGCGCGAGCATTTCGGCGTCGCCTGCTACGTTGAGATCGTGCTGCCGCGCACCCTGCCGCGCACCTCCTCGGGCAAGCTCTCCCGGGTGACCGCCCGGGGCGGCTTCCTCGACCGAACCCGTTGGGACGAGGCCGGAAATCCCGCACCGAAGGCCGCGTCCGCTGCGGCCGGCGCTCGCCTCGCCAATGGCTGAAGGCTCCCTTCGTTTCCGCTAAGCCACGCACCGTTGCCGTCACCGGCCTGACTGGATTCATTGGCAGGCGTCTGGCGGTCAAGCTCATCGCGGCTTCCATTGAGACGCGGGCCATCGTCAGGCGGCCGACCGCTGTGCTGGATGCGCGCCTCTCGCCTTGGGTCGCCGCCTTGGACGACGTGGATGCGTTGGCCGGCGCCTTGGCCGGGGTGGACGCCGTGGTGCATCTCGCCGGCGCGGTGCGCGGCTCGCGGCCCCGGGATTTCGCCGCCGCCAACGGCGAGGCGGTCAGCTGCTTGTGCGCCGCCGCCCTGTGCCAAGCGGAACCGCCAGCCATGCTGCTGGTTTCGTCGCTGGCCGCCGCCGAGCCGCAACTGTCCGATTACGCGGCCAGCAAGCGCGCCGGCGAACTGGCGCTGGCGGCGCACCCGCAAATCGATTCAACCGTCATTCGCCCGCCCGCCGTTTACGGCCCGGGGGACCGGGAACTGACGCCCCTGTTCCGCCTGATGCGGTGCGGCTGGGTATTGGTGCCCGGCAATCCCGCGCAGAGGCTGTCCTTTCTTCATGTCGATGACTTGGCTGACGCCGTCCTGTGCTGGCTGCGGGCTCCCCGGCGTTGCCGGGGCCGGCGGTTCAACATCGACGACGGCGCCGAGGATGGCTACGATTGGCCCGCCATAGCGGCGGCGGCAGGCGCCCGCAGGACTCGGATCCTGGTGATCCCCACGCCCGTGCTGCAGGCAGCGGCCAAGGCGAACGTCGGTTTTTCGCGGCTTCTGGGCCGGGCGCCGATGCTGACGCCGGGCAAGGTTCGAGAGCTGGGCCATGATCGTTGGGTGGGCGACGGCGATGGCTTCGCCGCCGCCACCGGATGGCGGCCAAGGCATGACTTGGCCAGTGGACTTGAACTGACTTTTGCGGCTGGAGGCCGAAGGAAACGCGATGGACAGCCCCCTTGAACTGGAATTGCGCGAGCTGCTTGCCGGCATCACGCCCTTGCCCCCGGACTTTGCCTCGGATACCGACTTGCTGGACGCGCTGGCCCTTGAATCGGCGCAGATCATGGAGTTCGTCATGGAAGTGGAGGACCGCTTCGACATCGTCATCGAGCAGCGGCAGCTGGCCGACGTGCGCAACATCGCCCAGTTGGCGGCCGTGGTCGGCAAAGTCCGGGCATGAGCCTGCTGGCCAAGTTTGGCGCGGTGGAGGAAGCCCGGCGCGCCTTGGGCGAAGCCGACCCTGCCGGCACGGTCATCGAACGCCTGGAATCCGCCACCTTGGGGATCATCAACGGCAGACCCACCGTTTTGGCCGGCACCAACAACTATTTGGGCATGACCTTTGACGCGCAAGCGGTGCAAGCGGGCCGCGAAGCCCTGACCGCAGCCGGCACCGGCACCACGGGTTCGCGTTTGGCCAACGGCACCTATGCGGCCCATGTGGCGCTCGAAGCGGAGCTGGCGGACTTTTACGGCTATCCGGCGGCAGTGGTGTTCTCCACCGGCTATGCGGCCAACCTAGGCGCCCTGTCGGCGCTGCTCGGCGCCGGCGATGCGGCGCTGCTCGATGCCGATGCCCATGCCAGCTTGTTCGACGGCTGCCGCCTGTCCGCCGCTGATCTGTACACCTTCCGGCACAGCGACCCCGCCAGCTTGGACAGGCGCTTGAGCCGTCTCGGGGCCAAGGCGCAAAACGCCTTGGTGGTCGTGGAAGGCCTTTACGGCGTGCTCGGCGACCGTGCGCCCTTGGCTGACATCGCGGCAATCAAGGAGCGCCACGGTGCCTGCCTGCTGGTCGATGAAGCCCACTCCCTCGGCGTGGCGGGGGCTGAGGGGCGGGGCGTGGTTGAGGAGGCTGGCGTCATGGACCAAGTGGATTTCGTGGTGGGCACCTTCAGCAAGAGCCTGGGCGCCATGGGCGGCTTCTGCGCCAGCCGCCATAAGGAATTGGCGCTGTTTCCGTATGCCAGCCGGCCCTACATGTTCACCGCCTCGCCGTCCCCGGCCACCATTGCCTGCACCCGCGCCGCCCTGCGGACGCTGCGCGCCCGCCCGGAGCTGAGGATGCGTCTATGGCGCAACGCGAACCGTATGCACCAGGGGCTCTCCCGGCTTGGCGTCAACGTTGGCGAAGCCGCCAGCCCAGTCATGTCAGTGCGTCTTCGGCGCCGGGAGGATGCCTTGGCGGCATGGAACGGCTTGCTGGCGGAGGGCGTGTACGTCAATCTGTTCCTGCCTCCCGCCGCACCGGGCGGCGGCAGCCTGCTGCGCATGAGCGTCAGCGCCGCCCACACCGACGATCAGCTCGATTGCATCGTCACCGCCGTCGCCAAGGTGATGAAGGCCATTGGCGCATTGGGTTGACGGCCATCCATGCGTCCGTGATGCCAATGCCGGGACGGTCCGGTCGCCGTTGCCTGCCTGAGTTAAACTGCCGGCCTCACCATTGCCGCCGGGACGAAGCAGATGCCGGAAATGCGCGCCGCCTTCATTGGCTTGGGGGTCATGGGCTATCCCATGGCCGGACACCTGGCCCGGGCGGGCTGGCGCATGTCGGTGCACAACCGCACCTCGGCCCGGGCTCGGCAGTGGGTCGATGATTACGGTGGCCGGTGCTTCGATTCGCCCAAGGCCGCCGCCGCCGGGGCGGACTTGGTGCTTGTCTGCGTGGGCGATGACGACGATGTCCGCAGTGTTTGCCTGGCCGAAGCCGGCGTCTTGAACGGCATGGCCGCAGGCGCCGTGCTGGTGGACCACACCACTGTTTCCGCCGAGGTCGCGCAGGAGCTGGCTTCGGCCGCCAGCGAGCGGGGCGTCGGCTTCGTGGATGCGCCCGTGTCCGGCGGTCAGGCCGGGGCGGAGAATGGCCAACTCACCATCATGGCGGGCGGCGCCGTTGCCGATTGCGAGCGGGCGCTGCCGGCGATGGATTGCTACGCCCGCTTTGTGCGCCGGATGGGCTCGGCGGGTGCCGGTCAGCTCACCAAGATGGTGAACCAGGTCTGCATCGCTGGGGTGCTGCAGGGCTTAAGCGAGGGCATCGACTTCGCCCAAAGGGCGGGGCTTGACGTCGGCGCCGTGGTGGAAGTCATTGCCAAGGGCGCCGCCCAGTCCTGGCAAATGGAAAACCGGGCGCACACCATGGCGGAAGGCAAGTTCGATTTCGGCTTTGCGGTGCAGTGGATGCGCAAGGATCTCGCCATCGCGCTGCGGACGGGACGGACCTTGGGAGCCAAGCTGCCGTTGACGGCCTTGGTCGATCAGTTTTACGCCGATGTGGAAGCCAAGGGCGGCAGTCGCTGGGACACTTCCAGCCTCATCACTCGGCTTGGTGACTGATTGCTTCGCTTGGGCGCCGCTGTTCCAAGGGCACGAAATCCCGCCGTTGGTGGCCTTGGTAGAGCTGCCGGGGCCGGCCAAGGCGGTAGGCCCCGCTGATCATCTCGTTCCAGTGGGCGATCCAGCCCGGCGTTCGGCCGGTGGCGAAGACCACCGTGAACAACTCCACAGGTATGCCGATGGCCTTGAGAATGATGCCCGAATAGAAGTCCACGTTGGGATAAAGGCGCTTTTCCACGAAGTAGCTGTCCTCAAGCGCGATCTTCTCCAAGCGTTGCGCCATCCGCAGCGTCGGGTTGTCCTCCGCTCCGAGTTCGTTGAGCACCTCATGGCAGGTCTGCTGCATCACCTTGGCGCGCGGGTCGTAGCTCTTGTACACCCGATGGCCGAAGCCCATCAGCCGGAAGGGATCGTCCCGATCCTTCGCCTTGGCGACGAATTTGTCGATGTTGCGCTCATCGCCGATTTCGTCGAGCATGTTCAGCACGGCCTCGTTGGCGCCGCCGTGGGCGGGGCCCCAGAGGGCGGCGATGCCGGCGGCGACGCAGGCGTAGGGGTTGGCCCCGGTGGAGCCGGCCATGCGCACGGTTGACGTGGAGGCGTTTTGCTCGTGGTCGGCATGGAGCAGCAGAATGCGGTCCATGGCCCGGGCGATGACGGGGTTGACTTCGTAGCCCTCGCAGGGCGTGGCGAACATCATGTGCAGGAAGTTCTCGGCGAAGCCCAGTTCGTTGCGCGGATAGATGAAGGGCTGACCCAGGGGGTACTTGTAGCTCATGGCGGCCAAAGTGGGCATCTTGGCGATCAGCCGCATTGCCGTTCGCAGCCGGTCCTCCTCGCTGTTGATGTCCAGCGAGTCGTGGTAGAAGGCCGACAGCGCGCCGACTATGCCGCACATGACGGCCATGGGGTGCGCGTCCCGGCGAAAGCCCTCGATGAAGGTGCGCAGCTTTTCATCCACCATCGTGTGGTGCTTGATCTCCCAGTCGAACTCCGCCCGCTCAGCGGCGTTCGGCAGTTCGCCCTTCAGCAGCAGGTAGCACAGCTCCAAGTAGTCGGAGCGCTCGGCGAGTTGCTCTATGGGGTAGCCTCGGTGCAGCAGCACGCCGTTGTCCCCGTCAACGTAGGTGATCTCGGAATTGCACGAGGCGGTGGACACAAAGCCGGGGTCGTAGGTGAAGTAGCCTTGGCTGGCCAGCTTGCCGATGTCGATGACGTTCGGACCCTCGCGGCCTGAAATGATCGGCAGCTCGATTTCCCTCTCATCAATGCTGAGCCGCGCAGCACTTTGGCTTTCGTGCGCCACAAACCCTCCAAAAAACTGGTTTATCGCCGCGCGTCCTGATGGACGGGGCCGTTCTGGATTGCAGCGGCTGAGTCTATAGGCGAAGGCTCGCCGTTGTCAATTTTCTGCTTGCGCGACCTGATGGTCGCGGATGGAGTTTCGCTGGCGCGAAACTCCGCGCTCGTCGCTTAGATCAGATTCCGGTATGTTTCTGAGCCCGCACATTTTCTCGTGCCGCGCGGCGCTGTGGCGGGCGGCCGACGGAGTAGTAGTTGAACCCGAGCTGGCCCAGACGGCGGGGATCGTAGAGGTTGCGGCCATCGAAAATCGTTGGTTCGAGCAGTTGGCTGAGCAGTTGGCCGAAGTCGGGGCTGCGGAATTCATTCCACTCGGTGAGGATGGCGAGGCCGTCGGCACCGGCGACGGTGTCCTCGCGACGGTCGCAGACGGCGATTTGGTCGCCGTAGAGGCGCTTGGCCTCATCGCCCGCGGCGGGGTCGTAGGCCCGCACGCGGGCGCCTGCGGCGAGCAGCTCGTCGATGACCCTGCGGCTTGGCGCCTCGCGCATGTCGTTGGTGTTGGGCTTGAAGGCCAGTCCCCAGAGCGCGATCGTGCGGTCGCCCAAGCCGTCCCCGTAGTGGCTGCGCATCCTGCGCACCAACAGGCTTTTCTGCCGTTCGTTGACGCGCTTCACCGATTTCATGACGTGCGCCTCAACGCCCGCTTCGGCGGCGGCGTGGATGAGCGCCTTGATGTCCTTGGGAAAGCAGGCGCCCCCGTAGCCGGCGCCCGCGTAGATGAAATGGTTGCCGATGCGGGGATCGCGGCCAACGCCCAAGCGCACCGCTTCGATGTCCGCGCCCACTTGTTCCGCCAAGTTGGCCAGTTCGTTCATCAGGCTGATGCGGGTAGCCAGCATGACGTTGGCGGCGTACTTGCACAGTTCCGCCGAGCGCGCGTCCATGTGCATGAACTTGTCGCGGTTGCGGCTGAAGGGTTCGTAGAGCCGCTCCAGGCGGATGCGGCTTGCGTCCCGGTTCGTGCCGATGATGATGCGGTCGGGGCGCATGAAGTCGTTGACCGCAGCGCCTTCCTTGAGGAACTCCGGATTTGAGACCACATCGAAGTCCAAGTCGGCGCGCCGCTGCTTGAGCGCCGCGCCGATGATCGCCCGCAACCTGTCGGCGGTGCCCACGGGGACTGTGGACTTGCCAACGACGATTTTGGCGGCGTCCATGCGCTGTCCAATGCGCTCGGCCACTTGGAACACGAAGCGGAGGTCGGCTTGGCCATCCTTTCCGGTCGGGGTGCCCACGGTGATGAACAGAATCTCGCCGTGATCCACCCCTCGATCGGCGTCTTGGGTGAAACGCAGCCTGCCGGCGGCGGCATTGGCTGCGACCAAGGGTTCAAGCCCCGGTTCGTGGATCGGGACGCGGCCCGCTGAGAGCGCTTTGATGCGCTCCGCGTCCAGGTCCACGCAAAGCACCGAGTTGCCCATTTCCGCGAAGCAGGTGCCGGTCACCAAGCCGACGTAGCCGGTCCCGAAGATGGTGACTTTCATGCAAGCGCCAAAACGGTTGGAATCAATCGAAGAGGATTACGTTCGCGCAGGCGCCATCACCGCTTCAATCAGGAACGGCCCCGGACTGGCAAAGCTCTCGGCGAGCGCTGCGGACAGGGCTTCGGCGCTGTCGGCGCGGCGTCCCGGCACGCCCATGCCTGCGGCCAGCGCCACCCAATCAAGGTCGGGACGGTCGAGCTGCAGCATGTCCATGGCCTTAGAGCCTGGGTTGTGGGCGCCCACGCGCATGAACTCGACTTGCAGGATCGCATACTTGCGATTGGAGAAGATGATGGTGGTCACATCCAAGCCTTCCCGAGCCTGGGTCCACAGCGCCTGCACCGTGTACATGCCGCTGCCGTCGGCCTCCAGGTTCAACACCCGCCGGTCCGGACAGGCGATGGCCGCGCCCACCGCTGCGGGCATGCCCATGCCGATGGCCCCGCCGGTGAGATCGAGCACATCGTGGGGCGGCGCGCCTGCGGTCATCCCGGCCATCGCGAAGCCGGAGGTGGCCGCCTCATTGACGATGATGGCGTCTTCCGGCAGCAGCGCCGCCACCGCGGTGGCGGCGGATTCCGGGGTGACCGGGCCGTGCGGCGGACCGACTCGGCGCAACGAGCTGACTCGGGGCGGCAGCCGGTCGGCGTCCAAGGCTTCGGCCAACTCCGTCAGGGCGGCCAAGGCGTCCTCGCCGCGCTCGGTCAGCGTATGGACGGCGCACCCCGAAGGGGTCAATTCGCTGGCCCGGCCCGGATAGGCAAAGAAGCTGACCGGCGCCTTGGTGTCCACTGCGATCAGGTGCCGAATGCCCCCCAACGCCTCCTCCGCCTGTTCGGCGAAGTAGGGCAGGCGGGGCAGTTCCACCCGTCCGGCGCCGCGGGGAATCCGTGCCAGGAAGGTATCGCCCAGCAGTTTGGCGCTCGCCGCCTGCTGAATGCGGCTGGCGGCGCGCAACGCCTCTTCGCTGACGCCTTCGCCGTTCATCAGCAGGGCGCAGGGCTCGCCGCTGCGCAACGCGGCCAGCGCCGCATCGACCCGCTGCGGGTTCGGGGCCGTAAGACCCGCGGTCGGCAGCGGCGAGGCTGGCCCCTGAGCGGCGTTCCAAGCGGTGTCCGCAGGCAGGATGAGAGTGGCGACGCAGCCCGGCGGTCCTTGGGCGGCCTGAATGGCCAGGGCGGCGTCGGCGGCCACGCCTGCAGCGCTTTCAGCCAGGCGCACCCAGCCGGAAACCGGACCCGCGAGACCGGCGATGTCGGAGGTGAGCGGCGCGTCGAGCGCCCTATGGCGGGTGGCGTGCTCCCCAACCACATTGACGACCGGGGAGAAGGCGCGCCGGGCGTTGTGCAGATTGGCCAAACCGTTGGCGAGGCCGGGTCCCAAGTGCAGCAGCGTGCAGGCTGGCTTGCCTGCCATGCGGGCGTAGCCGTCGGCGGCCCCGGTCGCCACGCCTTCAAACAGGCCGAGCACCCCGCGCATGCCGTCCTGCCGGTCCAAGGCCGCCACGAAGTGCATCTCCGAGGTGCCCGGGTTGGTGAAGCAGACTTCAACGCCTCCGTCAAAGAGGGTCTGCAAAAGCGATTGAGCGCCGTTCATTGGGGATTCCGCCCGTCAAAGGGGCAGTGTAACGGAATTGCCCGCTTCGAGGGGGCGCAACCCCGCCGTCCGACGACGGCGGCGGTTGGCGTTCTCGCGGCGCTGGCTAGCGAGTTAGCGTTGCAATCCGCCCACCGGTCTGCTAACAATGCGAGTCGGGGAAGGGAAACGCCGGGCGGCTGTCCAAAGCGCCCCGTGAGTGACCTAAACGCAAGGAGATGCAACATGCCAATTTGGATGACCCTTCCCTTCTTTCCACTTTCCATGCTTCCGCGACCGTCCCTCGCTGACCGCGAAGTTTGCGGCAGCCCGATGCCGGTGGCCACGGCGCCGGCGCCCACGAAACGGTCACTGACATTCGCCTTGGCCGCGCTGACGCTGGCGAGCATGATGCCCCTGAACGCACAAGCACAAGACTGCACGAATTGCGCGATACAGCATTACCACGCGATTTTCAGCAGCCACGAAGTCCCGGACGCCTTTCCGGGATCCACTCCCGCCATGACAAGCACCGGCGTGGACTGGAAAAAGGGCAACTGGCTCCAGGGACGCATATGCGTGACGGTCGAGTCGACCTTCCCGGACGGGGTCCGAGCGGGCGAGTCCACTGACGACGGCAAGCAGGTGGCCAAGATCACCGTGAGGAGCCAGAAAACCGAGGTTGCGGAGGATCGAATCGGTTTCGATGGGAGAATCAGCGACTGGAAGTCGGCCGGGCGGGATGTGGTGCTCACGAGCCAGAGCATCGTCAACAATCCGGCGATTAACGATCAGGAGGCGTACGCGCAGTTCGGAGGCGGCGGCGTCGAAGGATACTTCTTCGTTGAAGGCTCACGCCTGTCGCAAGTCCGTGTCAGCACGCCCGATTTCGTGTTCCCGAGACGGGACATTGACTTTGGAGGATGCCTGTGACCAATCGTCCTTGCAGCAATCTTGCTGGGACGCCGTGCGCCATCGGGCGCGGCGGTTATGCCGCGCCCGATGGCGCACGGTTAACAACGCGTGGGGCGAGACCGACGGCAGCGTCGAGTAACCGGACTCAAAGCCTGCCGGAGCGCCCTTGCGAAGAACGAGGGCTCCTCACCCATGCATGTATCCGGGTACGGAACCGAATGCTTGCATGGAACGACCTGTCAACTTTCTTATATAGGTCCCAATCCTTTCGGTGCTCCGCTCCAAGGTGGGGCAGGCTTCGTGGATGGCCGAACGGCGTGCAGTCCCCGTGCCCAAACCGCAGCCTGTTCAGCCATCCAATTTCAAACTGATCCACAATCCGGCTGCGTCGTCCCGCTCCTCATCCGCCTGCGATAGGTCGGGCACGGCTGCTGAAACTTGGCGATCGGATTCAAGTACACTGACGCCCCTCATGGCGATGTGAGCAGGGAGGCGGTCCAAGTGGCAAGGCAGTACGACTACGATCTCTACGTGATCGGGGCGGGGTCCGGGGGTGTGCGAGCCGGCCGCGTCGCCGCGCAGCTCGGCGCCCGGGTGGCCGTCGCCGAGTCCACCCATCTCGGCGGCACTTGCGTCAACGTGGGCTGCGTGCCGAAGAAGCTGTTCGTTTACGGTTCGCACTTCGCCGAGGACTTCGCCGACGCCGCGGCCTATGGCTGGCGCGCCGCCCCCCCGAGCTTTGATTGGCCCACCCTGCGCGACAACAAGACGGCGGAAATCAAGCGCCTCAATGGGGTCTATCGCGATCTGCTGACTGCTGCCGGGGTCGATGTCCACGAGGGCCGGGCGCAGCTGGGGGATCCGCACCGCATCGAGGTCAACGGCCGGTCGTTTACCGCGCAACGGATCTTGGTGGCCACGGGCAGCCGCCCTTGGATGCCGGAGTTTCCGGGCGCCGAGCACGTTGTCTGTTCGGATGACGCCTTCCATCTGCCGCGCTTCCCGCGCCGCGCCCTAGTGGTCGGCGGCGGCTACATAGCCGTGGAGTTCGCCGGCATCTTCGCCGGTCTCGGCGCCGAGTCCCGGCTGGCCTACCGGGGCCCGCTGTTCCTGCGGGGGTTTGACGACGCAGTGCGGGAGTTCGTCGCCGAGCAGCTGGCTGCGAAGGGCGTTGCCCTGCAGTTCGAGACCGAGGTGGAGAAAGTCGAGCTCGATGGCGACGGGCGGCGGGTCACGCTGTCCGATGGCAGTGCGCTCAGCGCCGACTTGGTGATGTTCGCCACCGGCCGCCGCCCCAACGTGGAGGGCTTGGGATTGGCGGAGTGCGGAGTCGCTTTGGGCAGCAACGGCGCCGTGCTGGTGGACGAGGACTACCGCAGCTCCGTGCCGCACATCCTGGCCATCGGCGACGTCATCGACCGGGTGCAGCTGACGCCGGTGGCCATCGAGGAGGCGATGTGCGTGGCGCACGGCCTGTTCGGCAACGGCGGGCCGCGTCGCCTGAGCTACGAGAACATCGCCACCGCCGTGTTTTGCCAGCCCAACATCGGAACGGTGGGCTTGACTGAAGCGCAGGCCCGGCAACGCTTCGAGCGCGTTGCGGTGTACGAATCGACCTTTCGGCCGATGAAGCACACGTTGACGGGACGCGCGGAACGCACCTTCATGAAGCTGGTCGTGGACGCCTCCAGCGACCGGGTGGTCGGCATCCATATGGTTGGCCCGGAGGCCGGGGAGATCATTCAGGGCATGGCGGTGGCAGTGACCGCCGGGGCCACCAAGCGGCAGTTCGACGCCACGGTGGGCATCCATCCCACCGCCGCTGAGGAATTCGTCACCATGCGCGAGGCGCGTGAGTGAGCCTAATGCCGTTCGGAGCGGGCCGGCGGACGCCCCTGTTCCGGGAATCCCGCATCACGGGACGGAAGTTTCGCGCTAGCGAAACTCCAACGCCAACCGAGGGGTCGCGCAGCGCCTTGCCAGCCGGCAACAGGGCTGGAATCCGTGTTTGAGGCCGCGGTCCGCTTTCTCGACGGCCTGCTTGGCGGCGCCTTCTACTTTCCTTTCCTGCTGCTGGGCGTTGGCCTTTTCTTCACGCTCTATCTGGGCTTTCCGCAGGTTCGCTACTTCCGCCATGCCTGGGGGGTGCTGATGGGGCGGCACTCCACTGCGGGCGCGCCGGGGGACACCAGCCATTTTCAGGCCCTTTCCACCGCCCTGTCCGGCACCGTTGGCACCGGCAACATCGGCGGCGTCGCCTTCGCCATCTTCCTAGGCGGTCCGGCGGCCCTGTTCTGGATGTGGATGACGGCCTTTCTGGGCATGACCACCAAGTGCGTGGAGGTGACCATCTGCCACCGCTACCGGACAACCGATGAGCAGGGACGGATTGCCGGCGGACCCATGTACTTCATGGAGCGGGGCCTGAACCTGAAGTGGCTGGCCGCGTTCTTCGCCGCGGCCACGGTGATCAGCTCCTTCGGCACCGGCAACCTGCCGCAAAGCAACAACATGGCCAACGGCCTTCTGGCCTCGTTCGGCTTGCCCACTTGGATGTCGGGATTGGCGCTCGCCGCCCTGCTCGGCTTGGTCATCGTCGGCGGCATCCGCCGCATCGCCTTGGTTGCCGCCGCCATCGTGCCGCTCATGGGATTGCTTTATGCAGTGGGCGCGCTGGCAGTGGCCATCACCAACTTCGAGAACATCGGTCCCTCGCTTGCGGCGGTGGTCGAGGGCGCGTTCAACGGCTCGTCAGCGGCCGGAGGCTTTCTCGGCGCGACCTTTGCCTATGCCTTCAACCGCGGCGTCAATCGGGGCCTTTTCTCCAATGAGGCGGGCCAAGGGTCGGCGCCCATCGCCCACGCTTCGGCCCGCACCGAGGATCCGGCCGCCGAAGGCATGGTGTCCCTGCTTGAGCCCTTCATCGACACCTTGGTCATCTGCACCTTGACGGGTTTGGTGATCCTCTCCTCGGGCGTGTGGACGGAGAAGTTCGAAACGGATTTCGCGCCGTTCGACACCGAGTTCCTGGCCGGAGACTACAGCGAGGGGATTGCGGATGACGTGCAAGCCCTGTTCGCCCATCTCAGCGGCGGCGAAGCGGCCGCGCGCTACGCCGGCTCAATCGACGTGGTGGATGGGGTCGGGACCTTGGCCGGCATCACCGTGCTGCACAATCGCTCCATTGCCGAGGATGTCCGCTTCCTAACGGATGGCGAGCCGTTCACCGGCTCGGCAAGGATTGAATCCGGCCGGCTTGCCACCGAGGGCATCGACCTTCGGGGGCGGTCGCTGCTGCATTCGGTGCCGCTGACCGCCGAAGCCTTCAAGCGCAGCTTCTTCGGCCACTACGGCCAATACGCGGTCACCTTGGGGTTGGTGCTGTTCGCGTTTTCCACCGCCATCGCCTGGTCCTACTACGGCGACCGCGCCATCACCTACCTGTTCGGCCTGCGCGCCGTCGCGCCGTACCGAGTTGCGTACGTCGCCGCGTTCTTCGTGGCGACGATTGCGGACACCTCGCTGGTCTGGCTGATCTCCGCAGTGACCCTCGCCCTGATGACCCTGCCCAACTTGGTGGCGCTGCTGCTGGGCGCCAAGGAAGTCAAGGCCTTGATGAACAGCTATTGGCGCAAGTCCAAAGGCGGCGGTTTGTAGTATGGTATCGGGCTGTCGGGCGAAGCGGCCCATTGGGAGGCCTGACGGGAATCCGCGAGCCGGCAATCCCTTGGCTCGCCCCGCAACGGTTCGACGCTGGCTTCGGGGGAGCAGCCGGCTGGCCGATGGTCTGTGCGCATTTGTGAGATGGAATAAGGGAACATCATGCCATTGAGAGTCGTTTTTGACCTTGAAGACAAGGATTTGGACTACTTCAAGGCGAGCATGCGGAGAGCCCGAAAAGCCGCTGCGAACGCCAAGGAGGACGAGATCATCGACAATGCGCTGGCCATGATCGAGGAGGTCAGCATACAGGAGGTGCCGGCTTTCGTGCAGCAGCGCTTGGAGAGGCTTTCGCGCTTGATCGAGATGCTGCGCGATGAGGAGTGGCCGCTGGCGGATGAGGAGCGTGGCAACATCCTCACGGCACTCTCTTATTTTTCCGATCCGGAAGACATCATTCCGGATAGCGTGCCGGTGCTCGGCTACATCGATGACGCCATCATGATTGAGTTGGTGGTCAAGGAACTGCGGCACGAAATCGATGCCTTTGAGGACTTTGCCCGCTTCAGGGCGGGCGAGTTGGCCCGCAAGCGGGATGATCGGGTGTCCAGGGAGGACTATCTCGACCACAAACGCCGCGACCTGCAGCTACGCATGCGGCGTCGCCGGAGCACCATGCGCCGAGCCTCGAGGGGCGCCACCCGGCCGCGCTTCCGATTGTTCTAGCGGAGCTTCCGATTGTTCTAGCGGAGTGGTTCAGCGCGGGGCCGGCTCGCCAAGCCGGACGGCTGTCCTGACGGGTCAGTCCAGTGCCAAGCAGGGTTCGCAAACCGCATACAGCTTGCCGGGGTCGTTCAATCGGCTTGCCAGCGACCAAGCGCTGCGCAGTTGGCGGCTGACGGAGGACAGTGCGCCCGCCGGACGTCCCCTCGCCTCGGATTCCATTAGCTGACGCAGGAATTGCTCTCCCGGCGGTATGGGCGTGGTGAGGCGCTTGATGCCGTACTGTTCCAGACCCGCCAGCTCAGCCGCGGCCTCGACGGCATCGGCCAAGCCGCCGAGCCCGTCCACCAAGCCGATGTCCATGGCCTGCCGGCCCAGCCAGACCCGGCCTTGGCCAATCTCATCCACCGCCTCGGGCGTCATGTCGCGGCCGCGGGCGACCAAGTGGATGAAGCGTTCATAGATGCCGCTGACGTTGGCCTGCAGCACTCGCTTGGCGGACTCGTTCATGCCCAGCAAGGGACTGGCGGAGCCGGTCAAGGGCAGGCTGCCCACGCCGTCGGACTCAATGCCCAGGTCGGACAGCGTCCGCTCAAAGGACAGGAACAGGCCAACCACTCCGATGGAGCCGGTGATGGTGGTGGGATGGGCGATGATGCGATTGGCGGTGGATGCGATCCAGTAGCCTCCTGAAGCGGCCACCGGCCCCATCGAGGCGACCACCGGCTTATCGTGCTGCTGCGCCACTTCAAGCTCCTCGCGAATCAACTCCGATGCCAAGGCGCTGCCGCCGGGGGAGTCAATGCGCAGCACCAACGCCGCCACGGATTCGTCCTCGCGGGCCTTTCGAATCAGCGCCACCAGATTGTCCGCCGCTGCAACCTCGCGGTCCTTGCCCATGACGATGGGGCCTTGGGCGGTGATCAGCGCGATGTTCCGCATGGACGACGCTGCCGGCGGCAGGGTCTGCAGGTAGCGCCCAAAGCCGATGCGTGGATAGCCGTCCTCATCGCTGCCGCCGACTGCGGCGGCGATGCGGTCCCGGGCATGGTCCGGCGTCATCAGCTCATCCACCAGGCGGAACTCCAAGGCGGCGCGGCCGGCGTCGCCGCCGAACTCCTCGAGCACCTCGTCGTAGGCGCGGGCGTAGCGGTCAAAGGCGCCGGCGTCCAGCGAGCGGTTGGCGAGCACCGTTTGCCGATAGGCGGCCCAGACATCGTTCACCAAGGCCTGGTTGACCTCCCGCGCCTCGGGCGACATGCCGTCCCGAGTGAAGGGTTCGGCCGCCTCCTTGTACTTGCCGACGCGGAAGAGGTGGACATTGACGCCCCAGTTGTCCAGCAAGTCCTTCAAGTAAGGGCTGTACCGTCCGTAGCCGGGAAAGCCCACTTGGCCGAAGGGATGCATGTAGATGGCGTCGGCGAAGCTGGCGATGGCGTATTGGCCTTGGCTGTAGCTGTGGCCAAAGGCGATGACTTCCTTGCCTGCCGCCTTGAACCGCTCCAGGGCCTCGCCGAGCTGCCGGGCGTGGGCGCTGTCCGCCGCGTTCAAGTCGTCGAGCCGGAGCACGATGGTGCGGATGCGGTCGTCGTCCGTGGCGTGGTCCACGGCCCTGAGCAGGTCGTTGATGCCGGTCTGGCGCACCGGTTCCGACTGGCTGACCAAGCCCAGCAGGTCGTAGTCCTCGCGCGCCTCCTCCACCAGCTCGCCGGCCGGATCGATCACGAGGGCGGCCCGGTCCGGCACCTTGAACCCGGTCACGCCTTGAAACAGCCCGACCAGAGCGGCGGCGACCAGCAGCAGGAAGACCGCGTTGATGACAAAGTTGCGCGCGCGAGTGACGGCGAGCCCGAGGCGCGAGAGCAGTTTGGGTTTTTTCATGCCGCCAAGCATACTATAGACTAACGAGGCACTGCCTCAGACCCATGACTGGACGGTCGCCGGGCGCAAAAGGTGGCTTATGTGGCAACCTTGTCCCGCGATCAGGGAAACTGACAGCGGCTCGACATCGGAGGACAATCATGGCTGAACCCCTACCGTCGCGGGAAATTCTCAGTTGGCCTGAGCAGAAGCTGCGCGGCCATCGCATTCCCGGCCATCGCTACACCTCGCGCGACTTCGCGGAGCAGGAATGGGAGGGCATGTGGACCAAGGTTTGGCTGCTGCTTGGCCGTGAGGAGGAATTGCCCAATCCCGGCGACTGGCAGTGCGAGCAGCTGGGCCCGGAGTCGATTCTCATGGTGCGGCAGAAGGACGGCGGCGTGAAGGCCTTCTACAACGTCTGCCAGCATCGCGGCAATCCGCTGGTGGACGGCGAAAAGGGCAGCGTTCGGCGGTTCGTCTGCAAGTACCACAGTTGGGCCTTCATGCCGGACGGGGAACTCAACTTCGCGCCGGATCGGGAGGACTTCCCGGAGGGCAACCCCTGCGGCAAGGTGCGGCTGGCCGAACTGGCCTGCGCAACCTTCGCCGGCTTCGTCTGGGTGAACATGGACACCGAGTGCATGAGCCTGAAGTCCTTCCTCGGCCCCATCTGGGACGAATGGAGCCGCTACGACCTGCAATCCTGGCGGCGCTACCAGGCCCGCACCGTCAACCTGCCCTGCAACTGGAAGGCGGTGCTCGACAATTTCAACGAGTCCTACCATGTGCCCACCGTTCACATGGGCGCAACCACCGATTTCGATCGCACCAAGATCCAGGGCCAGATCAACACCAACTATCGGGAGACCCGCTTCGATCTGTCCGATGAGGGCCACAACCGGATGGTCATGGAGGGCGGCTACGGCGTCGGCTCCACCGACAAGGCCGGCAACATTCTGGAGCCGCTGGCCGGCACCCTGCGCCACTGGGAGCTTGACCCGGCGGATTTCAAGGGCCGGCCCGAGGCCACCCGCAAGGCCATTCAGCAAGCCAAGCGCCGCCTCGGCCCGGGCCGCGGCCACACCCACTACGACAAGGTGCCGGACGAGCAGCTGACCGACGCCTTCCACTACACGCTGTTTCCCAATTTCGCCGCCTCCATCTGGTCCGACGGCTTCCACTTCCTGCGCGCCCGGCCGCACGCCTCGGACCCGGAGCGATGCGTGTTCGACAACTGGTGGTACGCGAGCTGTCCCGAGGGCGACCTGGGGCCGGTGCCGACGGGCATCGGCTTGGTGGAGCGCGACGCCGAAGTGAAAACCGAGGTCTTCGACTATGGCGAGAAGTGGATCGGCGCCGCCATCGACGAGGACGTGGAGGTGTTCGTGCGCCAGCAGCGGGGGTTTCGCTCCAGGGGCTTCACCGGCGTTTACCTTTCCAGGCAGGAGAGTCGGGTGCGCCGCTACCACGAACTGATCGACGACTACATCGAAGGCCGCTTGCCCAAGCGTCCTTGAGGCCGGATTGGCTGGCGACTCGGCGGCGCCCGGCAATGACCGCCTCGCCCTTGCCGCCGATGCCCTCGGGCCTGACCCCGAAGTGGCTGACCGAGGCGCTGCGGGCAACCGGCCTGCTGCCGCCGAACGTTGCCATCGATGCGCTGGAAGTCCGCCAAGTGGGGGAGGGCGTGGGCATGATGAGCGAGCTGTCGCGCTTGGCGCCCGCCTATTCGGGGCCTGCGGCGGGGGCGCCGGCTTCCTTCATCGCCAAATACCCGTCGCGCAACCCCACCAACCGGCAAATCGCCATGGACTTCAATCTCTACGAACGGGAGGTGCGCTACTTTGCCGAACTGGATCAGCTGACCGCAGCGGCCTGTCCGGCCACCTACCTGACCGAGCTCGACGGCGACAACTTCATCATCCTGATGGAGGACTTGGCCGCCTACCGGGTGGGCGACCAGATCGTCGGCGCCACCCTTGAGGAGACCGAGCTCGCCATTGACGAACTGGCCAAGCTGCATGCCGCCTTTTGGCAGCAGGTGGACGGCATCGCCTGGATTCCCCATGTCTGCGGCAGCCAGCACGCCCGCAACATGCAGGCGGGCACGGCGTCCGGCTGGGAGCGGATGGCGGCGGCGTTCGGCGACAGCCTAAGCGCGTCCGTGCTGGCGGCCCGGGCGCGCATCCAACGCTCGGTGGCGCCGCTGCAGGCGTTCCTCGACCGGCCGCCGATCACCTTGGTCCACGGCGATTTCCGCATGGAGAACCTGCTTTACGGCACCGCGCCCGAACACCACCCCATGGCGATCATCGATTGGCAGGGACCGCTGCTCGGGCGCGGCATGCAGGACGTGACCCTGCTGCTGGGCCAAAGCACCCAAACCGAAGTGCGCCGCCGCCACGAACGCATCCTGCTTGAGCGCTACGTCGATGGCTTGGCGCGGCTTGGCGTGCGCGGCTACAGGCTTGAGGAGGCGTGGCGGGACTACCGCCACGCCCATCTTCACAACTGGGCCTACGCGACCGTCGTTGCCGGCACCTTGGACGTCGGCAACGAGCGCGCCTTCGCTTGGATGTCGCAGATGATCGCCCGGCAGGTGGCGGTCACCGAGGACCTGGGCTTGCTGGATCTGTTGCCCTTCGCAGGCTAGAAGCTGTAGGTGGCCTGCAGCGTGACCAGGCGCGGCGGCGCGATCTGCGCCGTCATGTCGCCCTTCACCCCCGGGTTGATCTTGGCCAGCGGTCGGTTGCCGATGCTCTGGACATAGACCTCGTTGAAGCAGTTGGAGCAGATCAAGCGCGCCTCCCAGGCTGCGTCCCCTTGGCGCAGCGTCGCCCCCACATGGGTCACCGTGCGGCTGGGCACTTCCGTAAAGGGCTGGTTGAGCACCCGCTTGCCCTTGGAATGGTGGATGGTGTCCCAGTCGAAGCTGAGCCGCCAGTCATTGGCCAGCATCCAATCGTAGGTGAAGCCAACGTTGACCTGCAACGGCGCATTGCCGTAGCGCACGCCGGAAAGATCTTGAATCTTCTCGCCGCCGGGACCGACGTGGCAGCCCGGACCTGTGCGGGGCAGGTTCGCAGCCGGGATTTCATCGTCAACGGAATGGCATCCGGCGTCCTCCCATTCGTCATACTCCAAGTGGTTGTACTGGCCGGACAACCGCAACTGCAGACCCTCCGTGGCTTGGGCGACGGCGTTGGCCTCGAACCCCCAGTTGTGCGCCACCGCTGCGTTTTGCAGGGTGAAGGTAGTGGTGTTGGAGTTGAAGATGCCCACTTGCAAGTCCTTGGCTTCGTACCGGAACGCAGCCAAGTCGGCCCGCAGTCGTCCTTCCATGAAGGTGCCCTTCAGCCCGGCTTCGAAACCTTCAATTGTGGTTTCGTCAAAGATCAGCGTGTCGTTCTGCACTGCAACGGGAAGGGCGGACAGATCGGGCACGGTGCCTGGATTGGAGATGCCTGCCGACTGGAAGCCAGTCTTGTAAGCCATGTAGGCCATGACGTCGTCGTTCAGGCGGTAGCTGGCCGTGACTTCCGGCGAAACGTTGTCGGACCTGTCCTTGGGGTTGTAAACATAGCCGGCGGGGCCGAAGCCGAAAAAGCTGCTGTTCTCGAAGACATTGCCGCCAATTGCCTCCCGATCCTCCTCCGTGTAGCGCAACCCGCCGGAGATCTCCACCTTCTCAGTCACCTGCCAGTCAACGCTGCCGAACGCGGAGAAGCTCTCCACGTCGTTGTCCCAGATCTGGTGGTAGTTGATGTAGGTGCCGTTGTAGGGTCCTGGGCCGGTGTAGGGCACTGGCGACACGGGCAGCCCAAAAGCCAGAAACAGGGCTGGGGGAACGAGTTGGGTGCCGGCATTCAGGATGCGTTCGCCGTTTTCGTAAAACGCTCCGACCGTGAAGTTGATGGGAGCATCGAAACCGGAGGCCAAGCGCACTTCCTGGGTGAAGGCCTTGCCGGACTCGCCCTGCTTGGAGGCGACGATGCCCAAGCTGGTGTAGCCGTAGTTGGTGTACTCCCGGTGCCGGTAGTCCCAGTATCCGGTGGCGGAGGACAGGGTGAAGTCGTTCAGTTCAAGGTTCATTTGCAGCGTATGCACGTACTGGGCCAGCTTGTAGTGAAAGCGCGCGTCCTCGCTGACGTAGGGCAGTCTGGTGGCCACTTCGACCGGCGGCAGCGCGCCGGAGCGCTCCAGCCGACCTCGATCATTCGGGCAAGTCTGGGTGGTGTCGGGCCAGATGCCGAGGTGCGTGGGGTGGACGCCCGGACCATCCGCGCAGGCGTAGAGCACGGTGGTGCCGGCATCGTTGCGCTTGGTGTAGGAGCGAAAGTTCTTGAGTGTGGCATTGAATCGTTCGTTAGGCTCAAAGACCGTGGTGAGACGCACCACCACTTGCTTTTGGGCTGGGTATTCGTCGTACGAGGCGCCCCGGGTCCGCCAATCGGTGCCCGGATAGAGGGCGCTGAGGTCAAGTGGCTGTGCCACGTTTTCCAGCCAACCGCCTTTCATGTCCTGCCTGCGCGCCGCCAGCCGGAATGCCAAGGCATCGCCGACGGGCAGGCTGAGGCCGGCTTCAATGGCGGGGTCTTCGGCCACGAACTCGTATGATGCCCGCACGAATCCTTCCATCCCGCCGCCGACCTCGGGCGACTTGCTGCGAATGGCGATGACCCCGGCGGGGCTGTTCTTGCCGAAATAGAGCGCTTGCGGTCCCTTGAGCACTTCGACCGCTTCGGAATCGAAAAAGCCGGTCATGATCATGTGGTTGCGCGAGAAGGGCATGCCGTCGATGATCAGCGAAACCGGTGCGTCGATGCCGTAGTCCGCCGTGCCGGGGGGCTTGCCGACGCCGCGGATGGTGATGTTGCCGCCTGCGCCGCCACCCATGCCGTGGATCACCTCAACGCCCGGAATCCGGGCTCCAAGCTCAGTGAGGTTGCGGGTGTTGTAGCGCTCGATGTCCTCCTCGCCCATCACCGCCACCGCCACCGGGGCATCAATGGCGCGCTCCTCGCGCTTGCGGGCGGTGACGATGATCTCCTCGATGGTGAGGTTGTCCGCCCGCTCCATGTCCTCGGCAGCCGCGGCCGATGAACCCGCCAGCCCAATCAAGGCGGCTACGGCCACTGCTGCGGCAATGCCGCTCGTCCTTGGTTGAATCATTTGTCCATCCTCCCCTTGTTAGGCGATTTGATTGGCTCATGGGAAAACTACCATACGCAGCTCCATGTGGCACACTCCCATGCCGTTCCTGGGCGGTGGCGCGGCGCAGCCGATGCGCTCGGTGTCCATCTCCGTCATCAATCGCCAATTGAACCCGCCGGATTCCGCCGGTCTTCAGTCCGCTGCGGAGTGGGGTCGGGAAGGCGATGAAGACGCCCGGCGGCCTGCCGATTGCGCGGGCCGCGCAGGAACGGCGGCAAACAACAGCGGACATCGCACCGCAAATCATCTATCGTCGGGCAATCAAGCCACTCAAGGCCCGCGGCTTTGCGCCCATGGGCCACGAACCAACCGCATAGGACGCTGGATGGCCGCACCCGAAAAACTGCGCTTCGACGTAAAGCTTGCGTTCGGCGCCGGGCAATTCGCCGAAGGGTTGAAGAACGTCGCCCTCACAACCTTCCTGCTGTTTTTCTACAACCAGGTGCTGGGGGTTTCCGGCTCCCTGGCCGGGCTTGCGGTCGGCATCGCGTTGGTGGTCGATGCCTTCACCGATCCGATCGCGGGCTCCGTGTCCGACCACTGGAAGTCGCCGCAGGGTCGCCGCCATCCGTTCATGTACGCCTCCATCCTGCCGCTCATGGCGGCGTTCTTCCTGCTGTTCAACCCGCTGGTCAGCAGTGAGCTGGGCCTGTTCGTGTGGATGGTCGCGTTCTCCAACGCCACGCGGCTGGCCATGTCGCTCTACCACGTGCCGCACATCGCGCTCGGCGCCGAGATGACCGAGGACTTCCACGAACGCTCGAAGCTGGTCGGCTATCGCATGTTCTTCAGCTACCTGGGCAGCCTGTTCACCTTCGTCGTGGCCTTTCTGGTCTTCTTCGTCCCCACCCCGGAATTCGCGAACGGGCAGTTGAACGCGGCGGCCTACGCGCCCTTTGCGATGCTGTTGTCCATCCTGATGGGGATCTCCATCCTTTGGAGCGCTTGGGGGACCCGGTCGGTCATCCCGCTGCTGCCCAAACCGCCGGATGAGCCGCGGCCAAGCGTGAGCCAGGCATTGCGGCGCGTCGCGAGGGACATCCGCGCCGCTGGGGAGAACCGCTCATTCCGCTGGCTGTTCCTGGGCGTGCTCATCGTGTTTGCCGCCGTGGGCGTCATCTCCGGCCTTGACCTGTACGTGTTCACCTACTTCTGGGAGTTCGACCGCGGCACCATGCTGGTGGTCATCGTCGCCTACGTGGTAGGCGTGATGCTGGGAACCCTGATGGCGCCCGCCTTCTTTAGCCGCTTCGGCAAAAAAGCGGGTTTGATATTCGGCGCCACGTCGTTTCCGCTGTTTCAATCCGCGCCGATCGTCGCCCGGCTGATGGATTGGTTCCCAGAGAACGGAGATCCCACGCTGGCCGTGCTGCTCACCGTTCTGCGCCTCGTGCAGGGCGTCTGCACCGCCCACGCCTTGGTCGCCTTCAGTTCCATCGTCGCCGACATCGTCGATGAGCACGAACTCGAAACCGGCAAGCGGCGGGAGGGCACTTTCTTTGCCGCCGTCGCGTTCTCCGCCAAAGCCACCTCCGGCCTCGGCGGCGTGGTTGCGGGCATTGCCTTGGACGTCATCGCCTGGCCGCGTGGCGCCCACATCCAGTCGGCGGCGGACATCGCGCCGGAGACCATCGTCAATCTCGGCTTGGTCTATGGTCCGGTCATCGCTGCGTTCGGCCTGTTCTCCGTTTGGTGCTACAGCCACCTGCGGCTGACCCGCGCCCGGCATGCGGAGATTCTTAAGCAGTTGGCGGTGCGGCGTGCGCAGTCGGCCTGACGTTGGGACAGTGTCTCAGTTTGAAAATTCTCCCGCCCTGATCGGACGGCAAAAAAAGTATGGTGTGAGGGCGGCGACAAAAACGAGAGGAGGGAACGGCCAGTGAACTACTTGCGTGAGTGCGAGCGCCTCTACCCGGAAATTGCGCTGATCCGGACTGGAAAGCGACAGAACTTCAAGGACATGGAGGTCCATACGGCCGAAATCAGAAGACGCAAAAGCCGCAGGTTGACCTACGAGGACTTGGAGAAAATTCGCGATGGCGAATTCTGGAATGCGGACCAGTTTGGGTACTGGCCGAGCCGTTCCGAAATAGAGCGAAGCCTCAGCAAGCACTGGAAGTTTCATAACCTGCACAAGAACCGGGAGAAGGAGGAACGGACGATTCAGGAGCTTCTGGAGGTCTTTCGCCAAATCGAAATCGTATCCGTCATCCTGAGGTTCATTAACCCCAAGCGCTATGGAATTTTGAGTCCGCCCGTGGAGAAGATGCTCGGGATTGGTCCGTCCCGGGACCGTGCGAAGAAGTATCAAAACTACTTGGATGATCTTGAGAAATTGAAGAAAAGCCGCGGCTTCAAGACGGCTGCGGAGGTGGATGTGGCGCTGTGGGTGTTGCAGTTGGGGGTGGTGGAGAAGCAGCTGGAGAACCAGATTGACCCTGCCCGGTACAAGGCTCTTTGTGATGGGTTCGAGCAGGATCAGGAGCTCAAGCGCATACGGATGGGGAATCTGGCGGCGCAGCTTTTCGAGGACATGCCCAGGCTCGACCTGGCGAAGGCGTTGCTTGATGCCGGCAACCCTCAGATAGCGGGACAGATTGCCGGTTGTGAACTGGAACGACGGGTGGCGAAAAAGGCTGACATTCCGCCGGAGGAAGTCAGGGGCTTACGCGAGATGATTGAAAAAGCTTGGAACGACCAAGCGACCCGGGTGAGGTTTCAGAACCTCGTTGAAGTGCGGAACCACGCCGTTCATAGGCGGGACCTGACTCCTAGCCGGGTCGACGCTTTGATTGAAGTCACGAAAACACTGGAAGTATAGACGACAGAAGTATAGACGACCCGCGCCTCTCCACCGGGAATTTGGTAGCATCGCCTCCGTCTTCGGATATGGGTTGATGGGCGTTGGCGAGCGAAGTGCCGGAGTTCGATTGCTGCGTTGATGCGGCGGGGCTGCTCTGCCCGGAGCCGCTGATGATCGTGCGCAACCGGGTGCGTGACATGGCGGCGGGGGAGGTGGTGCGCATCGTCGCCACGGACCCGTCCACGGAGCGGGACTTCACCAACTTCTGCCGCTTCATGGGCCATGCGCTCATTGAGCGGCGCGTTGCGGACGGCCGCTTCGAGTTTTGGATCAGGAAAGGCGGTTGAGCGCGTTGTCCGTTCCGGCGGTTGATCACTACTTTGCCTACGGCAGCAACATGAATTCGGCGCGGGTGCGCCAGCGCGGGCTGCGCTTCATGGCGGTCAGCGGGGCTTGGCTCGAGGACCGACGGCTGGTGTTCGACAAGGTCTCGCGTTTTGCGGACTCGGAAAACCATCAGAATCCCGCCCACGCGAAGAGCGCGGAGTTTGGCGCAAGCGAAACTCCATCCGCGACCGCCAGGTCGCGCCTGCACCCGAATTCCGCCCACGCCAACATCGCCTACGCTCCCGGCGAGCGGGTGGAGGGCGTCCTCTACAAGTTGGCGGGCGCCGATGAAATTCTGAAGATGGACCCGTTCGAGCGGGCGCCTTGGAACTACGGGCGCGATGCGGTGCAGGTGCGCTCCGGTGAGGATGTGATTTGGGCCTGGACCTACTTCGCCAATCGCGCCGTGCGCCGCGACGGCCTAAGCCCGCCTGCCGAGTACTTGGCCCACATGCTTGCCGGCCGGGACCATCTTTCCGCGGACTACTTCGAGCGGCTGGCGCGCACGCCGGTCGCCGCCCGCGCCAGCGCGCCCGGTGGCTGAACGCCTCGACTGCTTGGTGGCGGGCGCTGGGGTCGTCGGTCTGGCGGTGGCCCGCGAGCTGGCGGGCAGGGGCTGGGAAGTGGTGGTGGCTGAGCGCGCCGAGGTGATCGGCGGCGAGAGCAGTTCCCGCAACTCCGAGGTCATTCACGCTGGCATCTACTACCCCCGGGGGTCGCTCAAGGCGCGCCTGTGCGTGGCCGGCAAAGCGCTGCTCTACGACTACTGCGCCGCTCATCAGGTGGCCCATCGCCGCTGCGGCAAGATCATCGTCGCCACCAGCGAGGCGCAGCTTGAGACGCTCAAGGGCTATTGCGCGTCGGCCTTGGCCAATGGCGCGGGAGCGCTTGAATGGCTGGATGGGGAGGCCGTGTACGCGCTGGAGCCGGAAGTCGCCGCGCTGGCCGGCGTGCATTCGCCGACCACCGGGATCATTGACTCCCACGGCTTCATGCTGAGCCTGTTGGGCGATTTGGAGCGCTTGGGCGGCGCGCTGGCGTTGAACGCCCGGGTCGCTCGAATCGAGCGCAACGGCGACCGGCTTCGGGTGGCCGCCGAAGGCTGCGAGCTGGATGCCCGCTGGGTGGTCAACAGCGCTGGCCTTGAGGCGCCGAACGTCGCCCGGATGCTGGTGCCGGATGCGCCTGCGGCTGGCTACGCCCGAGGCCGCTACTACGCCTACAGCGGCCCGTCGCCGTTCCGACGCCTCGTGTATCCGGTGGCGGAGCCGGGCGGATTGGGCGTTCACGTCACCCTCGACCTCGGCGGCCAAGCCCGCTTCGGCCCCGACGTCTGCTGGATCGACCGCATCGACTATGGATTTGACGACAGCGCGCGGGACGCCTTCATCCAAGCCATTCGCAGCTACTATCCGGGCTTGGACGCATCGAGGCTGCACCCCGGCTACACGGGCATTCGCCCGAAGATCAACGGCCCCGGCGCTCCGGCGGCGGACTTCCGAATCGACGGGCCGGCGGCGCACGGCGTGCCGGGGCTGGTCAACCTGCTCGGCATCGAGTCGCCGGGGCTGACGGCGAGCCTCGCCATCGCCCAAGCCGTTGCCGCCATCGTCGAAGGGCGGTCGTAGAGGCTTACTGGCGGTAGTGGCTCAGGAAGCGCGCCAATCGCCCGATGGCTTCGCGCAGCTCCTCCATGTGGGGCAGGAAAACGATGCGGAAGTGGTCCGGCTTCGGCCAGTTGAAGCCGCTGCCTTGGATGACCAGCAGCTTTTCCTGCCGCAGAAGATCGAACGCGAAGCGCTCGTCGTCGGTGATGTTGAATCGTTCCCGGGCCAGCCGGGGGAAGAAGTAGAGCGCCCCTCGGGGCTTGACGCAGGAGACTCCCTCGATTTCGTTCAAAAGCCGCCAGCCGAGTTCCCGTTGCTCGAACAGCCGACCGCCGGGCCGCACCAGTTCGTTGATGGATTGGTAGCCGCCCAAGGCCGTCTGCACGGCGTGCTGGGTGGGCACGTTGGCGCACAGGCGCATCGACGCCAGCATGTCCAGGCCTTCCATGTAGTCGCCGGCGCGATGCTTGGCGCCGCTGACCACCAGCCAGCCGGTGCGGAAACCCGCCGCTCGGTAGGACTTTGACAGCCCGCTGAAGGTCAGCACCAGCAGATCGTCGGCCAAGGTGGAGACCGGCACGTACTCGGCGCCGCCGTAGATGACCTTGTCATAGATTTCGTCCGCCATCAGCACCAGGTCGTGGCGGCGGGCGATGGCCACCAAGCTCTCGAGCGTTGCGCGGCCGTAAACGGCGCCGGTGGGGTTGTTGGGATTGATGATGACCAGCGCCTTGGCGCGCGGGGTGATCTTGGCTTCAAGGTCGGCCAAGTCCGGCGCCCACCCGTTGTCCTCGTTGCACAGGTAGTGGATGGGCTTGGCGTCGCAAAGGTTCACCGCCGCGGTCCAGAGCGGATAGTCCGGCGCCGGGATGAGCACTTCATCGCCGATTTCGAGCAGCCCCTGCAAGGCCAGCATCAGCAGTTCCGAAACGCCGTTGCCGATGATGACGTCATCCACCTCGACCCCCGCGACGCCCAACTGTTGGGTGTATTGCATGACGGCCTTGCGCGCCGAGTACAGGCCTTTGGAGTCGCAGTAGCCTTGGGAGCGGGGCAGGTTGTGGATCACGTCGCGCAGGATCTCATCGGGCGTCTCGAAGCCGAACGCGGCCGGGTTGCCGACGTTGAGCTTGATGACCCGATGGCCCTCCTCCTCCAGGCGATGCGCCTCGGCCACAACCGGGCCGCGGATGTCGTAGCAGACGCCGTCGAGCTTGCTGGACTTGCGGATGGGCCGCTGGCCGTGCGGCAGCAGGCCGGTTACCTTGTCCGCGCCGATGGCGTTCTGTGCTATTGTCATGTTGCCTCCGTGATCGTTTGGCGGGTCTCGGCCATCTACTGAGCTTGAAATGAAATCCAAAAAAGATCAAGTAGTTGCGCGACCTGACGGTCGCGGATGGAGTTTCGCTATGCGAAACTCCGCTACCGTTGCGTGGGTCGGATTCCGAAATGTTTCTGAGCCCGCACAGTAGTTAAGCGCACTCAACAGGAAGCAGCAAATGGCTAAAGTCACCAAGAGCGAGGCGCAGTGGCGCACCCAGCTCACCCCGCAGGAGTTTCACATCACCCGCGAGGCGGGCACCGAGCCGGCCTTCAGCGGCATCTACTGCGACACCAAGACGCCCGGCATCTATAAATGCAAGTGTTGCGATGCGACGCTGTTCACGTCCGCCGCCAAGTACGACTCCCGCTCCGGCTGGCCGAGCTTCTACGAACCCATTGCCGCGGATGCCGTGGCCACCCGGGAGGACAACAGCCTGATGATGCGCCGCATCGAGGTGCTTTGCGCCACCTGCGATGCCCACCTCGGCCACGTCTTTCCGGATGGCCCGCCGCCCACCGGCCTGCGCTACTGCATGAACTCCGCTTCGTTGTCCTTGGCCCCGACGGAAGGCGCCGACGGAATGGGGACCGCATCCTGAACCAAAAGCGGGATGCAAGCGAACCTTGGCCAGGGGCCAAGGTTCGTTGGCGTTTTGCCGGCGCGAAGCTCCATCGCCTTTGCGTGGGCCGGGCCCCGATGCGTTTGCGAGCCCGCGCCGCCCGAGGAAGCGCTCATGGCGCGCGACGGAGCTGCCGTTCCCGGCGGACTACTGCGCCTGCAGCAGGTTGGCGGGCGCGTACTGGTCCGTCAGCACCCGGGTGTCCCTCGGCCAATCGATCCTGCTCTCCAGACGCTTGGGATAGCTGCGGATGTCGATGCCGTAAGGCGCCAGGGATGTTTCCAGCGCCGCCGCCCGGGCGTTGAGGGCCATCAGGCTGGGCAGTTGCGCCTTGGTGGCCAGAATGACGCGGTTGCCGCTGCCGGGCAGCTTCAGGTTGAGGAAGGGGCCGAAAACGTCGAAGTAGGTCGCCGATTCGTGGTTGTGGAGCTGGCTGACGGCAAAGGTGTTGGCGGCGAGCGCGCCATCCGCAGCCAGCAGCGCTCGGATGTCGGCGAGGTATTCGCGGGTCATCAGGTGTTCGGGAATGTAGTCGGCCCCGAACGCGTCGAGCAGGATGAGATCGTAGCTGCGGCCAACGGCCACCGCCCGCCGGGTGAACACCCGGGCGTCCTCGACGTGGACCTTGAGCCGTTCGCTCTCGGCAAACCCGAAGTGGCGCTTCGCCACCCTGACCACCGCGGGATCGATTTCCACCGCGTCCAGCCGGGCGTCGGGATAAATCCCCGTCAACGCCATCGGCAGCGTGCCGCCGCCGAGGCCGACCACCAGGATCCGCTGCGGTTCCGGGCCGAACAACAGCGCCGCCATCATCATCCGGGTGTAGGCCAGGACCATGCGCTGCGGGCGGCGCTCATCCAGGCACGACTGGTTGCGCTGCGCCTGCCGCAGGCTGAACTGCAGGCATAGGGTTCGGCCCTGCTTGACCACTAGGATCGTTTGGTAGAGCGACCGCTCCCGATGCATCACCTCGGCCCAAGCCGATGGAACCAGCAGCGCCAGACCCAGCAACCCCAAGGCCAATCGGCGCCGCTTCGAGGCCGATGGCGCGGGCCGGGGCACCTTCGTCCCTTGGGGATTCAGCCGGTCGAAGAGGGGCTTCGCGCCAGCGCAGCGCCAACGCCAATCGAAGGTTCGCGCGGCGGCCCGTCCGCGGCTGGCGCGCAGCGCCGTCACTTGCGCATCCTCGCAACCGCCAACGCGGTTGCGCCGGCCATGACCAAGGCTGCCGTCAGCATGGTGAGAATGGTGTTGATCTCCCACCACAGCACGAAGTAGAAGCTGGTGCCCAAGGTGCCCAGAGCGCTGCCGGCGGTGGAAGTAAAGTACAGGCGCCCGGCGATGCTGCCGGACTCCTCGGTGTTGCGCACCAGCAAGCGCACGGCGTAGGGCGATATCATGCCGAGCATTACGGTGGGCGGCACGAACAGCAGCATCGATGCCGCCAGCGAGCCGTAGCGCGGGTCCTCAACGGCATGGAAGATCCAGTTCATGGCCGCTTCGCTGAAGTAGGCCAACGGGTGCAGCAGGCCCGCGCCCACCAGGAACAGGCCTGCGAACTTGGCCAAGGAGGGCGAGCGCAGCGACCAACGGCCACCGGCCAGGTAGCCCAAGGCGAGGCTCGCCATGAACACCGTGATGATGCTGCCCCAAACATGGATGCTGCCGCCGAAGTAGGGGGCCAGGATGCGGCCGCCGAGCAGCTCCAGCGACATGATGACGAAGCCGCCGATGAAGGCGAGGCTTGAGACGAGTGCCGACAAGCGGGCAATCCACCCTGCGTGAGGCCGCTCAGTGTACAAACAGGCATATGCAATTTCCAACTGGCCAATGCGCCCGTTGTCTTTGCTTGCCGTGTTGGTTCTAATGCGCGGCCACGCACGCCGGATTGCAACCCGTGGGGCAGTTGACGCATCTCGAACGGCTGGAGGCGGAAAGCATCCACATCATGCGCGAGGTCGCCGCCGAGGCCACCCGCCCGGTGATGCTCTACTCCATTGGCAAGGACTCCTCGGTCATGCTGCACTTGGCGCTGAAGGCCTTTCATCCGTCGCCGCCGCCGTTCCCGTTGCTGCATGTGGACACCGGCTGGAAGTTCCGGGAGATGATCGAGTTTCGCGACCGGCGGGCTCGGGAACTCAGCTTGGAGCTCATCGTTGCGCAGAACCGGGAGGGCAAGGCGGCCGGCATCAATCCGATCACCCACGGCGCCGGCGTGCATACCGACGTGATGAAGACCCAGGCGCTCAAGCAGGCCTTGGACGCCCATCGCTTCGATGCGGCCTTCGGCGGCGCGCGGCGGGATGAGGAGAAGTCCCGGGCCAAGGAGCGGATCTTCTCCTTCCGCAACGCCCAGCACCGTTGGGACCCCAAGAGCCAGCGCCCGGAGCTGTGGAACCTTTACAACGGCCGGGTGCGCGATGGGGAAAGCATGCGGGTCTTCCCCCTGTCCAACTGGACCGAACTCGATGTCTGGCTCTACATCCACCGGGAGCGCATTCCGGTGGTGCCGCTCTACTTCGCGGCCGAGCGGCCCATGGTCGAGCGGGACGGCCAGCTCATCATGGTCGATGACGAGCGCCTGCCCTTAGCCCAAGGGGAGCGGCCGCGCTTGATGAGGGTGCGCTTCCGCACCCTCGGCTGCTATCCCCTGACGGCGGCCGTCGAGTCCGATGCTGCGGACGTGCCAGGCATCATCCAGGAAATGCTGACGTCTCGGACCTCGGAGCGCCAAGGTCGCCTGATCGACCACGACGAGGCGTCGTCGATGGAGAGGAAGAAGCGGGAAGGCTACTTCTGATGGCGGCGGACATTCAGGCCTATTTGCGGGAACAGGCGGCCATGACCACCCTGCGCTTCCTGACCTGCGGCAGCGTGGACGACGGCAAGAGCACGCTCATCGGCCGGCTGCTGTTCGATGCCCAATTGATTTTCGATGACCAGTTGGCGGTGCTGGAAGCGGACAGCAGGCGCCACGGCACCCAAGGCGAGGCCATCGATTTCGCCTTGCTGGTGGATGGCTTGGCGGCGGAGCGCGAGCAGGGCATCACCATCGATGTGGCCTACCGCTACTTCGCCACCGCCAAGCGCAAGTTCGTGGTGGCGGACACGCCGGGCCACGAACAGTACACGCGCAACATGGCCAGCGGCGCTTCGCATTCGGACCTGGCCGTCATCCTGGTGGATGCCCGCAAGGGCGTGCTCACCCAGACCCGCCGGCACAGCGCCATCGCCTCGCTGTTCGGCATCCGCCAGTTCCTGCTGGCGGTCAACAAGATGGATTTGGTGGGCTACGACCAAGGGGCTTTCGCCGCCATCGAGGCCGAGTATCGGGCGTTTGCCGCCGAGCTCGGCGACATCGCCGTCCACGCCCTGCCCATCTCGGCATGGAAGGGCGACAACGTCACCGGGCCGAGCCAGGCCATGCCTTGGCATGAGGGGCCGGCCTTGCTGCCGTTTCTTGAAGAGGCGCCGGTTGAGCCGAGCGACGGCCACGGCGTCTTTCGCCTGCCGGTGCAGTGGGTCAACCGGCCCAACCCGGACTTTCGGGGCTTCAGCGGCACCGTTGCGGCGGGAGCCGTGCGGCCCGGGGACGAGGTGGTGGCCCTGCCGTCGGGCGTGCGCTCCCGGGTGGCGCGCATCCACGCCTACGAGGGCGACTTGGACCGTGCCGAAGCCGGGCAGGCGGTCACCCTGACGCTGGCGGACGAGATTGACGTAAGCCGCGGTGACGTGCTTTGCCACGCGGAGCGCCCGGCGCAACTGTCCGACCAGCTGGCCGTGCATTTGCTGTGGATGGACGAGGACGACCTCATCCCCGGCCGGCAGTACCGCTTGAAGAGCGCCGCCCGAACGCTGGACTGCGTGGTGACCGAGCTCAAGCACGCCATCAACATCAACACCTTGGAGACCCAGGCGGCGAAGAAGCTGGCCTTGAACGAGGTGGGGGTGGCCAACATCAGCCTGAGCGAGCGGCTGGCCTTCGACCCGTTTCAGGACAGCGCGCCGATGGGCGGCTTCATCCTCATGGACCGACGCTCCAACGCCACCGTTGGGGTGGGCACCTTCGACTTCTCCCTGCGCCGGGCGGACAACGTGGCCTGGCAGGCGCTGACCATCGACAAGGCCCGCCGGGCGGCGCTTAAGCACCAACGGCCCTGCGTGGTTTGGCTGACGGGCCTGTCAGGCTCCGGCAAATCGACCATCGCCAACCTGCTTGAGGCGCGGCTGCATGACCTGCACCGGCACACTTACCTCCTGGACGGGGACAACGTGCGCCATGGATTGACCCGAGACCTCGGCTTCACCGAAGCCGACCGGGTGGAGAACGTGCGCCGCATCGGCGAGACCGCCAAGCTCATGGTCGATGCGGGCTTAATCGCCATCGTCGCCTTCATCTCCCCCTACCGTTCCGAGCGGCGCATGGTGCGGGAGCTGTTGGAGGAAGGCGAGTTCATCGAAGTGTTCGTCAGCACGCCCTTGACGGTCTGCGAGGCGCGCGATCCCAAGGGCCTCTACCGAAGGGCCAGGGCGGGTGAAATCAAGAACTTCACCGGCATCGACGCCGAATACCAGCCGCCGGCCCGCGCCGAGTTGGTCCTCGACACCGTGGCCATGACCGCGCAGGAGAACGCGCAAGCCATCCTCGACCACCTGCGTCGCGCCGGGGTGCTGGAGGTTTGATCGGCTCAGAAGTAAACGCCGAACTCCGCACCGACCGTGCGCGGACGGCTCACCACCCAACGCGGACGGCCCGGGGTCTCGGCGGCGATGGAGCGGCTGTCCCCCAAGTTGGCGATTTTGTCGGTTAGGTTGCGGACGAACAGCCCTGCCTTGTAGCGTTCGTTGGACAGCCCGGCGCGCAGCCCGATCTGCTCGTAGGAGGCCCGCGAGCGGGGGCTGGCGTTGACGAAGGACAGGCTGCGGTCCACGTAGCTTAGGTCCAGGCGCACAAACAGGTCCATGTCGAACAGCGCATTCGGGACGAGGTAGTCCGCCACTAGGGAAGCGGTCCATTCGGGCACGAACTGCAGGGGATCGCCGTCCTGGTTGACGCCGGCAACGGTTTCGGTGAACTCGGCGTCCGTGTAGCCGACGTTCAGGGCCAGATTGAGGTTGTCGATCGGCCGAGCGGTGAGTTCGAGTTCAGCGCCGCGGCTGCGGGCGGCGCCGAAGTTGCCGCGGAACTGGAATCCGCAGATGAGCTGGATTTGCTGCTGGATGTTGTCGAAGTCGATGTGGAAGACCGTGGCGTTCAGCCGCACCGCCCGGTTCAGCTCGGTCTTGACGCCGGCTTCGTAGCTGATCAAATCGTCCGATGCGTAGCTGCCCGTATCGACGTCCTGCAGCTGCAGTGCGGCCAAGTTCTCCGGGCACCCCAACGTATCCGGGATGGGGCTGTTGGCGCCGCCGAGACGCAAGCCCTCGGCAACGGATGCGTACAGGAACACGTCATCAGTGGCCTGGAACTCCAACGCGCCCTTGAAGATGAACCCATCCTCGCTCTGTTGGCCCTCTTCCGGCGGTATGTTGGCAAGCGGCTCGTCCTCGCCGAGCGGCACGCCCGCCGCAAGGCCCGCTTGACGGTCCGTGAACTCGACGGTGGTGTCGAACCATCGGGTTCCCAACACGATGCTGAAACGGTCGGTGAGGTCGAACGTGGCCTCGCCGAAGACGCCGATTTCCTCAATGTCGGTGGGGGTGTGGTTGGTGAAGACCAAGTCGCCGTACGGCCAGATCTCCTCAAGCGGGCCGGGAATGCCCAACGTGCGCTGAAGTTCGGCGAAGTTGTCGTTCAAGCCCCTGGCATAGTTGCGTGGCTGAAACGACTCCACGTCCTCGGTGTCTTGGTAGAAGGCGCCGGCGACAAAGTTCCACGGGCCGTCCAAATCGGATGCGAAGCGCACTTCCTGCACGAAGGTCTCGAAGTTGAGTTCCTGAAAGATCGGCGAGGTCACGGGCCGAACCCCGATGACGCTGAACAAGCCGAACCCTTCGTCCTCTGCGGGCAACGCCTGAAGGAAGTTGATGAAGGAGCCGCTGGCCTCGACCTCGAAGGTCTTGCGGTCGAACCAGGACGTGGCCGAGGTGAACTCGCCTTGGTCGGTGGCGTAGTTCAGGTTCAGGGTATAGAGCGTCCATTCGTCCTCGCCGCCCTCGTCCACGTCGAAATCGCGGTTGTGGTCGAAATTGTCCGGATCGATGTCGGCCAGCGGAAAGCCGTCAAGGTCGGTCTTCTGATGCAGGATGCGCGCCCTGATGGACAGCGCATCGGTCGGCTCGGCCAGCAGATCAGCCTGGACCGCTTGGACCTGCTGGGAATCCACGTCCTCGATCACCGACTGCGGCGGCCCGGCCAGGGTCGCAGGCGCCCGCAGGTGATCGGCAATGGCGCCCACCCGCCGGTCGAAGACGCCGGCGCGATCCTCGTGCAGCCCCGAGAACCGGGCGGCGACCTGCTCGCTGAAGGGCACGTTGACCGAGCCTGAGACCAAGTGGTTGAGATCGTCCGAACGCCTGCTGCCGGACAGCTCCCCGCGAACCCAGCCCGCAGGGCGGTCGAAGTCGGGCTTCCTCGTGATCTGCCGGATCGTGCCGCCGAGGGATCGGGCGCCGTACAGCGTGCCCGATGGCCCCCGCAGCACCTCGATGCGTTCGAGATCGAGGATTCTGGGGTCGATGGTTTCGGTGATCGGCGTGTCGTCGATGTAGAAGCCGGTGGTGTTGGTGCCCTGGATTCCGCGCAGGGAAATGGTCCGGTTGGAAAGAACGCCGTCCGTCGCGGCGCCGAAGGACAGGTTGGGGATGGTCACCGCGTAGTCGAAGAACTCCGTCAGGCCTCGCTCACGCAGTTCGTCGCCGGAGATGGACGACACGCTCAAGGGCAGGGATTGCGCGGACTCCGCCCGCTTGGTGGCGGTGACGATGATCTCCTCGAGCACTGGCTGCGCCCGGATGCCCGCGGGAGCCGCGAGCGCGATCAAGACGGCAAGGATCCAAAACTGCCGATGTGTGGACTTCGGATGAATGCGCATGGCTGGGTCTCCTCTCGCACCGCTAACGTATGTTGTTGCGCCCCGGCTTTGGCTTTGCGCGGCACTCGGCATCGGGCGCCGGGCAAAGCCATTTGGGCGCCATTATAGACGCGACCGCTATCGGCGTGGCCAGGAATTGATGTGAGTCACGCCAAGGTTTCCAGGAAGTCCTTGGCGGGCATGGCGCGAATGCCGTCCGGCGTGACGAAGGTCTTCTGGCCGTCAAGCGCGATCTGCACGGCTTCAGCGGTGGGAAAGCGCGTCTTGAGGTAGCGCAGGGGGCGTTCGATGGCGCGGTCCCGGAGCTTGCACTCGACGAGCAGCATGGGCTGGCGGTGCTCGGTGACCACGAAGTCCACTTCCCGGCGGTCCACGTCGCGGAAGAAGCGCAACTCCATCTCCCGGCCGCGGGCGTCCTGTTCGAAGTTCACCCATTTCAGCAGGTGGCAGGCGACGAGATTCTCGAATCGCGCCCCTCGGTCGCGCACCACTGACCAGTCGAAGTGGTAGTGCTTGCGCGCCTGCTTGACAGCACGGATGCGGGGGGCGCCGAATGGCGGCAGCCGAAAGATCGCGAACAGTCGCTCCAAGGCATCAAGCCAGGCGGCCAGCGTCTTGTGGGCCACCTGCAAGTCTTCGCGCAGCGCATTGACGGACAGCGGCGACCCCACCAGATCGGGCAAACGAAGCATGGTTTCCTCCAGCAGGCTGAGGTGGCGGATGTCGGTCAGTGCGGCGACCTCCTCCTCCACGAGCCTCGAACGATGCGCTCGTGACCAGCGCTGCGCCTCGATCTCGTCGCCGCCAAGGAAGGGCTCGGGGAAGCCGCCGAGCCGCATCAGATCGTCCAGAGCGTTCGGATAGCCGGCCTCGGCGACGGAGAAGGGGTGCAGATGCAGGAGATGGTAGCGTCCCTGCAAGGATTCGCCGCCAAAACCGAACAGTTCCAGCCGCCCGCTGCCGGTGACCAGAATGCGCTGTTGCGGCGGTTTGCCGTCGTAGATGCCCTTGAGGAAGTCTCGCCAGCGGCGGTACTTGTGGATTTCGTCAAATATCCATAAATCCGCCGCTGGCAGTTCCCGGCGCATGATGCGTTCGCGGTCGGCTGCGATGTCCCAATTCAGGTAGCCGTGCTCGGCATTGGGCAGCCTCTTGGCCAAAGTCGTCTTGCCGACTTGGCGGGGACCCGCCACGAACACCATCTTGCGCTTAAGGTCATGATGAACCTGATCGACTAGATAGCGCTTGGATGGGTGCATTGGGAGAAAATACGACTAATTTCAATCCTAGTCAAAAATACTCGCGAGCCATTTTGACCGGTAGTGGTGGCTTAGCTTGACTCACGTCATCGTCGTGATTCGGCCAAGGGCGGCACGCCCCTCCGGGATCTCGCCTGCAGCGGGCGTTTCGCCCCGCGCTCAGGCCCAGCCAAGGTCAAACTTAGCCACTACCTGACCGGTCGCAGCGGAACTCGCGTCCCTGTCGGCTGGTCAGCGCCCCTGCCAATTCGGCGGCCGCTTCTCCGCGAATGCCTTGGGGCCCTCGATGAAGTCCTCGCTTTTGGCCATCGCCCGCACCGAATCGTAGGAGGCGCGCATGGACTCCTCCAAGGATGCCGTGCTCAAGCTGCGATATACCACGTCCTTGCTGGCTCGAATCGACAGCGGCGCGCATTGGCAGATTTGGCTGGCCCAGTCCCGCGCCTCCTCCATGAGCTTGTCGTGGGGCGCGATGGCGTTGACGAAGCCGAGCTCCTTGCCTTCCGCGGCGCTGACATGGCGGCCGGTGAGAATCATCCCCAGCGCCCGCTTGACGCCGATCTGCCGGGGCAGGCGGTTGAGGCCGCCGGCCAGGGCCGCCAGGCCGACCTTGGGCTCGGGCAGCGCGAACAGGGCTTTTTCGGAGGCGATGATGAGGTCGCAGGCCAGCGCGATCTCAAAGCCGCCGCCCATGGCAACGCCGTTGACGGCGGCGATCACGGGCTTGGTCAGGTCGAAGCGGGAGGTGAGGCCGGCGAAGCCCCGGGGCATGGGCAGCCGCTCGCCGCCCTCGGCTTGGTGGCGCAGGTCGTTGCCAGCGGAGAAGCCCCGGCCGGCGCCGGTGACGATGGCCACCCACATGTCGTCGTCGGCGGCGAAGTCGTCGAAGACCTCGCCGAGCTCGACGTTGGCTGGCGGATGCAGGGCGTTCAGGCGTTCCGGCCGGTTGAGGGTGACGGTCATGATGTGGTCGGATTTGTCGATGACGCAGTGCTTGGGCATGGATCCTCTCTCGCTGGAATGAGCTTGTGACGGGTTGGATGCGGCATTTTGTCATAGCTGAGGCACGAACGGGCGGCAAGCGAACCGGGCGCAAAGCCACTCCAAGGGATGTGTCCGGGCGGTCGGCGCGCAGCTTTCCATGACCGGCGCGTTGGGGTCAACGGGCGGTGTCGAAACTCCAATCGAACTTTGGCCCCAAGGGCCAAAGTTCGCGGTGTGCGGGCTCAGAAACATACCGGAATCTGATCTAAGCGACAGCGCGGAGTTTCGCGCCAGCGAAACTCCATCCGCGACCGTCAGGTCGCGCGGTTGCGCAACACCAGCCCAACCTGCTGAAATGCCCCCGCGCCCGTTGAGTTGGCGCCTGCCAAGCCAGCGTGCGCCAAATCAGCATCAGACGGGGGAAGCCAGTGGACTTGGAGGAAAACCGGGTTGAGTCTCGCCACTACGCCTTTTTGGGATTTCTGACGCTGCTGAACGTCATGAACTTCGTTGACCGGCAACTGCTCGGCAGCTTCGCCAACTTCATCGTTCCGGATCTCGGCCTCACCAACACGCAGTTCGGCTTGTTGACGGGCCTGTTCTTCATCGTCTTCTACTCGGTCATGGGGTTGTTCATGGGCGCCTTGGCCGACATGGTCAACCGCACCCGGCTGATCGCCGCCGGGCTGGCCTTGTGGAGCGCCCTCACAGCCCTGTCGGGCGCCGCGCGCGGTTTCTGGACGCTGGCGGCGCCGCGCATGCTGATCGGAGTCGGGGAGTCCATCATGACGCCCACCGCCATGTCGTTGCTGTCGGACCGCTTCCCGTCCGGCAAGCTGGGCTTTGCTTCCGGCTTCTACTACATGGGGGTGCCCATCGGCGTTGGCGCGAGCCTCCTGATCGCCGGCTACCTCGGCCCGGCCATAGGTTGGCGCAACTGCTTTTACCTGCTTGGCGGCATCGGCTTGGGCTTGGCGGCGATCATGCTCCTCATCAAGGAGACGCCGCGCCGTCATGCGGCGGTTGCCGCCGCAGCCGGAGAGCGGCCCAGCTTTCGGGAAATCATGCGGACCCTGACTTTCGCGCTGCGCCATTGCCCGGCGCTGGGGCTGACCATAGCCGGCGGCATCACCACCCACTTCATTCTCGGCGCCGCCACCTACGACCAGCTCTGGTACGTTCAGGAGCGGGGCTTTGAACGGGCCCAGATCGCTCAGTGGACCGGCTGGGTGGGCCTCGTGGGCGGCGTGCTCGGCAATCTGTTCGGTGGTTGGGGCAGCGATCGCTTTCTGGCCAAAACGGGGGTTGGGCGGCCGATGTTCCTGTTCTGGATCACCGTGGCCTTTGCCCCCTTCGGCATTGCCTACCGGCTGGTCGATGGCGACAGCATCTGGTTTTGGGTCGGCGTTTTCGTAGGTTTCTTCCAGCTCGGCTGCTTCTACGGGCCGACCTTCTCCACGGTGCAGGAGCTGGTGCCGCCCGGCATCCGCGCCACGGTGGTGGCCTTCTACATCCTGCTGCTCAACTTCGTTGGCCTCGGCATTGGCATTACCGCCGGCGGCATCGTCATTGACGCCTTGGCCGCCCGCGGCGTCGCAGCCCCCTACACTTGGACGCTGCTCGTCTTCACCATCGTCTCGCTGGGCGCCGCACCGCTGTACTACTGGGCCGGTCGCCGCTATCAGGCCGATCGCCGCCACCTGCTTGAGGCGGCCGCCGCCCGGCAGGCTTGAGGGGGACCGGCGATGGCCATCGGTCCGATGGCCCCGGATATCCGTGATCTGGCGCCGCCGAACACGGCGGCGAAGAAGCCTACCGATACGGCGCCGTACAAGCCGGCCATGGGCCCTAGGCCCGAGGCGACGCCGAAGGCCAGCGCCAAGGGCAGCGCCACCACCGAGGCGGTGAGGCCGCCGAAGAGATCGCCTCGCAGATCTTCAAGGCGGTAGTTCATTGCCCATTCGGCGGCTGGGCGCGGCAGGCGCGCTTGACGGACCGTTCAACGCTGCCCGGCTTGGTTTGCGGCCCTGCGTCAAACGGGGCCCGCAGCGTGCGACGAACTGATGCGGATCAGGTAGCCGGAAGGCCCGCTGACGTGGAACAGGTCGTGAATGTCGGCGTCATCGAGCACAGGGCGAACTTGGCCCCGCGTTCGCGCAAGGTCTTGGCGACGATCAGGATGGCCCGCAAGCCAGCGCTGCCCATGTAGCTCACGCCTTCGAGATCGGCGATCACGGCGCTCTGCCGGTCGCCGATCACCGCGCTCAGCGAGCGTTGGAACTCATCGGCGTTGACGTTGTCGATTCGGCCCAGCGGCTTGACAATCAGGACATCGGCATGCTGGTCGGTTTGAATGTCCATGGCGCCTCCCAGGGTGGATCGAGCCTATCGTCCTGCGGCATCCCCGGAGCCGCCGCCCAGAGCGTCAAGGTCTTCCCGGTCCGGCATGAGCACGAACTCGGGATAGGCCTCGATGCCGAGTTCGGCGACGTCCTGGCCGAGGTCCTCCACTTGGGGGGACACTCGGGCGCCGACCGTCCGGTCGAGCGCCAGCCAGAACAGGATGCTGAGGCCGAAAGCGAAACCGCCGACGGCCAGAATGCCGGCCAGTTGGGACGTGAGCTCGCCTCCGGAAGCGATGCAGACGGCCAAAGTGCCCCAAATGCCAGCAAACAGGTGCGCCGGGACCGCGCCCACCACGTCGTCCAGCTTGAGGAACTCCAGGATTCTCAGGCCACAGGAGCAGACGATGCCGCCGATGCCGCCGATGATGACCGCCCAATAGTGATCGGTCATGTCCGGGCCAGCCGTGATGGACACCAGCCCGGCGATGGCCCCATTGAGCACCACGAGGATGTCGAGCCGACCAAACAGCGGCCTTGAAACCGCCATCGCCGCGATCACCCCAGCCGCCGCGGCGAGGTTCGTGTTGACGATCACGTTGCTCATGGCCACCGCATCCAAGGCCCCGGCCAAGGCCAGTTGGGAGCCGCCGTTGAAGCCGAACCAGCCCAGCCAAAGAATGAGGACGCCCAGCGTGACCGCGGGCACGTTGGAGGGCGGGGTCGCCTTGACGGTGCCGTCGGGCCGGAACTTGCCGCGCCGGGCGCCGATGATCAGGATGCCGGCCAAGGCCGCCCAGCCGCCGGTGGAATGGACGATGGTGGAGCCGGCAAAGTCCTTGAAGCCCAGTTGGTCGAGCCAGCCGCCGCCCCAAGTCCAAGCGCCGACCACGGGATAGATGATGCCGGTGAGCAGCACGGTGAAGGCGAGGAAGGACCACAGCTTGACCCGTTCGGCCAGTGCGCCGGACACCACCGAGGCGGCGGTGGCGACGAAGACCATCTGGAAGAACCAGTCCGCGCGGGTGGCGTAGCCGTTTTCAATGACGCCCGCCTTGGCCGCCTCATCGCCGCCGAGCAGCGCCGCCTCGCCGGGCGCCGCCCCCAACAGCAGGCTCGCCGATCCCATCCAGTCACCCACATCGACGTACATCAGGTTGTAGCCGATCAGGTAGTAGGTGAGGCCGGCTATCGAGTACAGGCCGATGTTCTTCATGCAGATCACCGAGGCGTTCTTGGTGCGAACCGAACCCGCTTCGAGCATGGTGAAGCCGGCGCACATCCACATCACCAGCGCCCCCCAAACCAGGAACGAGAAGGTGTTGGCGACGAATTGGGCCTCCGTGCTCAAGCTGGCCTCGGCATGGGCGGCGCCCAGCGCCGCGGCAAGGACCACCAGTGCCGTGGCGCCCAACGTGACGCGCCAGGCACAAGGTCGCTGCGCTCTTGTCGGCGCCCGTTGCGTTGCGTTCGACATTCTCCCCTCCTTGATGAGCGTTTCGTGTTTGACGGTGAATTCGGGTCGCCAGCGCGGATGCCGGATGATTCCCCTTCCAACCGCGGGTTCAGGCGGGAGCCGACGGCGCATCCTCCGCCAACCGGCGGCTTGTCAGCCTGCTGCGGATGGAATATACCTGCTGCCGGGCGTTGAGCATAGGCGAACCTTGGCCGAGCGCTAAGGTTCGTTGGAGTTCCGCTTACGCGCAACTCCGCTGTTGCGGGGGTCGGGTTCCGATGCGTTTCCTAAACCCGCTCACTGCCGTCATTGACGTGCCGTTCGCCGATCGGCTGCGCGGCCGTCCAAGCGTGATCGCGAGCCGGCAAGGCGGGCGGGAAATCGACGCTAGAGAATGGCCTGCCGGCCTCTCGTCAGCGTGTCCCGAAGCCAGCACCCGGCGGGGCCGAGCCGCCGGTTGCGGTGCCAAACCAAGTCCACGGCGCAGCTGTAGGGCAGCGACTGGTAGAGCGAGCGCAGCTGCACCAGCCGCTCCCCGCCGCGCTGCTGCGCCATCAGGTGGGCGGGAACCTGCGCCCAGCCAAACCCGTTGAGCACCAGCATGATCAAGGCGTTGTAGTCATCCACGTAAATTCGGTGATGGCTGATCTCGCTGTCCTGCTGGCGGGTGCCGGCCTCCGGCGTGGTGATCCGAACGTGGCAGTGGGTCAGCAGGTCCTCCTCGGTGACTGGATCCAGTTGCGCCAGTGGATGGTCCGCACCGCAAACGGTGATGAACTCGGAGGAGCTCATGCCGCGCAGGTGAAACTCCTCCGGGTAGTCCTCGGTGCTGCGCAGGATGGCTAGGTCCGCTTGGTTGTTGAGCACGAGCTGCCCCGGCGCGGTGTGCGGCTGCACCAGGACCACCAGCTGGGTGGCGGGAAAGCGGTCGCGGAATTCGCCGAGGGTCGGCAACAGCTTGGTCAGCGGGTACATGGCCTCATCGACCGCCAGAGTCAGCGCGCTCTCCACGCCGACGCTCAGGCTTTGCGACTTCATGGCCACCAGCCCCACGCTTTGCAGCGCCGCCTTGGCCTCTCGAATGATCGCTCGGCCCTCCTCGGTGAGGCGCGGGCTGCGGGGGCTGCGGTCGAAAAGAGTCAGTCCCAAGTCGATCTCCAAGTTCTGGATCAAGGCGCTGACGGAGGATTGGGCCTTGCCCAAGCGGCGGGCGGCGGCCGAAAAGGAGCCTGCTTCGGCGGCCGCAACGAAAGCCCTGAGTTGCTCCAACTGCAGGCTCATGGCAGCGGGGCCTGGTCGAGGTATAGGTCAATCCGATATTTCATAACTATCTTTTACAGCAGGGGACAGTAGAATCCAACAGCAAGCAAGCCGTTAACCGTCCCAAACCCGGAAGCCCATGCACTCAACTGAGGATCCGAGTGCCATCAATGCCATGGCGCCCGACGTTCAGCGGCTGCCCGCGCTGACGGCCCTTTTGGCGGTGGCGATGATGGGGACGGCGCTGCTGACGCTGCTGCCGCTTTGGGTGGGCCAGCTGAGCGAGCGGCTCAGCCTCAGCGCCCAGCAGGTGGGATTTCTGGCGTCGGCGGACATGGTGGGCATTTTCGTCACCAGCACCAGCGCGGTCGCTTGGGTGCGGCGCTGGCCTTGGCGCCGGTCGGTGCTGTTGGGCCTGCTGCTGTTTCTGCTCGGCAACTTCGGCAGCATGCTCAGCAGCGACTTCGCCCTGCTCTACGGCTTGCGGGTCCTGGCCGGCTTGGGCTGCGGGGCGGCCTATGCGGTGGCCCTCGCCGCGCTTGGGGACACCCGAGACCCGGATCGCTCCTTCGGCCTGATGGTTGCGGCCCAAGTGGCCTTTGGCTTCATCGGCTTTGAGGCATTGCCGGGCCTGTTGGCGGACCATGGCCTGAACGCCTTCTTCCTCTACCTCAACGCATGGCTGCTGCTGGCCGGCCTGCTGAGCGCTTGGGCATTCCCCCGCCGCGGCGCGCCGAGTCGTGAGGGCGCCAAGCTGGCGCTGGCCGACATCGGCGCGCCGGCCGCCGCGGCCTTCTCCGGCACGGTGGTTCTCTACGTCGCCATCGCCGCCGTCTGGGGCTACATGGAGCGCATGGGCACAGCCGTCGGCCTGCCCCTGACGCAGGTGGGGGAGATCATCGGCTGGGGCTATCTGATCAGCATTCTGGGTTCGCTGGCCGCACCCCCGGTGAGTCGGCGCATCGGCCGCAGCCTCACCATGATGCTGGCGCTGGCGGCGATGCTCGCCGCCTTTCTGGGCCTCGGCCTGATGACCGTCGGCAACGCCCTTTGGGCGTACCTCGCGACCACCATCGCCTTCCAGTTTTTCTGGAGCTTCGTGCTGCCGCCGTTGATGGCCACCTTCAATGCCGTGGACGGATCCGGCCGCTTCATCGTGCTGTGCTCGCCGGCGTTCAAGATCGGCGAAATCATCGGGCCGCCCATGGCCGCCTTCTGGATCGTCAACGGCAACTACCAGCCGGTGCTGTGGCTGGGGGCCGGGTGCGCCGTGATTGGCGTCGGGCTTTTGCTGCTGGTCGATCAACGGGCGAAGGCCGCGGCTTGAGCGGTTCAGGACGTCGATGAGGGAACCCATGGCGCTGGATGATCTTTGCTACGCTTCCGCGACGGAGCTGCTGGTCGCCTTTCGCCGCTGCGAACTGTCGCCGGTGGACGTGCTGCAGGCGCAAATTGCCCGCCGTGAGGCGGTGAACCGGGAAATCAACGCGCTCGCCTTCACGTTCGACGAGGAGGCGCTGCTGGCCGCCAAGGCTGCGGAACGGGCCTACGCCCAAGGTCGGGCGCGGCCGCTGGAGGGCATCACCTGCGCCATCAAGGACGAGACCTACATCCGCGGCCAAGTGACCACCAATGGCTCCCTGTTGCTGCGCGATGCGGTGGCCACCGCCACCGATCCGGTCCCGGAGCGGTTGCTGGCGGCCGGCGCCATCATTCATCAACGGACCTGCACGCCGGAGTTCTCGGTGGCCGCCTACACTTGGTCCCGCCTTTGGGGCGTCACCCGCAACCCGTGGAACCGGGCGTTCACGCCGGGCGGCTCCACCGGCGGCGGCGCGGCGGCGCTGGCGGCCGGCATGGCCACGCTGTCCAACGGCACCGACTTGGGCGGCTCCGCGCGCATTCCCGCCAGTCAATGCGGCTTGATCGGGTTCAAGGCCAGCCACGGACGCCTGCCGGAGATCTTCCCCTACAACATGGACCCCTACTGCCACCACGGCGTCATGGCGCGCCAGGTCGCGGACCTCTCGCTGGCCTACGAGTGCGTGGCCGGGCCGCATGCGGCGGACCTCAGTTCGCAGTTGCCGCCGGACCCTCCTGCCGAGTCGCTGGCCGGCCTGCAGGGCGTCGTCCTAGGCTACTCACTGGACATGGGCTTTTACGAACTCGCCCCCTGCGTGCGGGCCAACACCCTTGAGACGCTTGAGCGGCTGGCGGCTGCGGGGGCCGAACTCGTGGAGACGGAGATTCAATTGGGCGACTGGGTCGTTGAAATGGCGCGCGCCCATCAGGGCTTTCTCATGGGCGCCCTGTTGCGGCGGATCTGCGGTTCGGCGGAGCGCAGCGACCAGCTCTGCGACTACACGCGCTGGCACCTGGCGCATCCCGGCGAGGTCGCGCCGGAGCAGGTCCGCTGGGCCAACGAATGCGCCAACCGCATCTGGATGCAGCTCGGGCCGGTGCTGGAGCGCGTCGATGCCTTCGTTTGCCCCACGGTCGCCAGCCCGGAAATTGCCGCCGACTTCGACTACAGCCGGGATCAATGCCTGATCAACGGCAAGCCGGTGGATGCCAACAAGGGGTGGTTCATGACCTATCCCTTCAATGCGGTGGGCCGCTGTCCGGTGCTGGCGATGCCCACCGGGTTGAGCGCCCAAGGCGTGCCAACCGGCATGCAGTTGGTTGGCGCGCCCTACCGCGACCGGCGGCTGCTGGCCTTGGCCGCCGCCGTCGAAGCGGCGCTGCCGTCTTGGTTCGACGCCGACCGTCGTCCGGATCTGCCGTGATCGCTGCCCGCATGATCGCCCCGCTGGCAATGTGCCTGGCGCCGCTCGGCGGTTTGGCGCATGCCGCCCCCTCGGCGCTGATCGCCGAGCGGGCGGCCGCCATCGAACCCCAAGTGATTCTTTGGCGGCGCGACTTCCACCGCCATCCGGAGTTGGGCAATCGCGAGTTTCGCACCGCCGCCATCGTGGCCAGGCATCTTAAGTCCCTCGGCTACCAGCTGCGCACCAAGGTGGCGCACACCGGCGTGGTGGGCGTGCTGCGCGGTGGCCGGCCGGGGCCGGTGATCGCGCTGCGGGCCGACATGGATGCGCTGCCCATCACCGAGCTGACCGGCCTGCCCTACGCATCGACCGCGCAGGCTGAGTGGAGGGGCGAGACCGTCGGCGTCATGCACGCCTGCGGCCACGATGCCCACACGGCCATTCTGATGGGCGCGGCCCGGCTGTTCGCCGATTTGCGCGATCAGCTGCCCGGCACGGTGGTGCTGATGTTTCAGCCTGCGGAGGAGGGCGTGCCGCCGGGGGAGACCGGCGGCGCCCGGCAAATGATCCAGGAGGGAGTGCTGGATGATCCAGCGCCTGAGGCCATTATGGCGCTGCATGTGGCGCCCGACCCGCTCGGCCACTTCACCTACACGCCCGGCGCCGCCTTGGCCAGCGCCGACCCGCTGACCATCACCGTGCGCGGCGAAGGCGTCCACGGCGCCACGCCTTGGTTTGGCGTGGACCCCGTGGTGGTTGCCGCGCAGATCATCCTCGGCCTGCAAACCGTGGTCAGCCGTCAAACCGACTTGGTGGCCTCGCCGGCGGTGGTGACCATCGGCGCCCTGCGCGGCGGCAACCGGGGCAACGTGATCCCTGACGAGGTGGTGCTTGAGGGCACCATCCGCACCTTGGATGCCGAGGCGCGCAGCCGCATTCATGAGCGGGTGCGCCGCACCGCCACCGCCATCGCCAGCGCCGCCGGCGCCGAAGCCGAAGTGCGCATCGACGTGCAGGCGGGCTACCCGGTGACGGTCAACGACGCCGCCCTCACCGAGGAGATGGTGGCCGTGCTGCGCCGCAGTTTCGGGGCGCGGCGGGTTTACGCCTACCCGCCGGTGACCGGCGCCGAGGACTTCGGCTTCTTCGCCCAGCGCATTCCCGGCTTCTACTTCTACTTGGGCATTGCCTCCCCGGATTGGGAGGAGGTGCACGTCAACCATTCGCCCCGCTTCCGGATCGATGAGCGCGCCCTGCGCGACGGGGTCATCGCCATGGTGGAGCTGGCCTTCGCCTATCTCCGGGAGCGGGCTTCGTGACCGAGCCTGTGGCCGCTGAGCGCCACTTGCGCGCCTTGCGCCAGCGCATCGCCAACAAGCAGTTTGACGCCGCCTTGGTATCAGCCCGCAAGTACGCCGAGCGTCAGCCCGGCAATCCCAACGCCCACTACTATGAAGGCTACTGCCTGATGCGGCTGCGCAAGCGGTGGCAGGCGGAGGCCCCCCTGCGCAGGGCGCTGGCGATTGATGGGCGCCACGCCGAGAGCCTGTCCTTGCTGGGGCGCTGCCTCGTCGGCCAAGGCCGGCATCGGGAGGCCTTGGAGACGGCCAAGCGGTCGGAGGAACTGGAATCGCGCAATCCGGAGGTCTGGGATGCCATCGGTGTGGCCTATGGTGAACTGAACGAGTACGCCGATGCGGTCAGGGCCTTCCGCCGGGTGCGCGAGCTGCGCCCGGACAGCGCCCGCAACCTGTTCAATCTGGCCGGCATGCTCAACTTCTGCCACGAGACCGAGGAGGCCGAGGCGGTGCATCTGCAGGCGCTGCGCATGGCGCCGACCCAATTTCATGGCTACTGGTCCCTGTCGCAGATGAGGAGGCAAACGCGCAAGGACAACCATCTCAGCCTCCTGCGCGACCAGCTGCAGTGCCACGGCGAACACCCGGAGGGCGGCATCCACCTCAATCTGGCCTTGGCCAAGGAGTTGGAGGACATTGGCGAGTACGCTGAGAGCTTCGCCCACCTGCAGGCGGGCATGGTGCGCAAGCGCCGCCAGCTCAAGTACGGCTTGGAGCAGGACCGCCGCCTGCTGGCCTGCATTCGCGATGTCTTCAGCCCAGCCTTCTGCCAAACCCAGGCTGCCGGATCGGACAGCGAGGAGCCGATCTTCATATTGGGCATGCCGCGCACCGGCACCACCTTGCTGGAGCAGATCCTGGGCGCTCACAGCGAAGTGTTCGCCGCTGGCGAGTTGCGCAACTTCTTCGCCGCTTGGGTGGCGCAGGCGCGGCCGCGCGTTGAACGGCTGACGCCGCTGTCGGCAATGGCTTTCGGCGCCCAGCTCGATTTCGCCCGGCTCGGCGACGACTATGTGGCCAGCACCCGCCCGCGCACCGGGCGGGAGAAGCGCTTCATCGACAAGATGCCCAACAACTTTCTCTACTTGGGCGCCATTGCCCGGGCGCTGCCGAAGGCGAAGATCCTGCACATGACGCGCCAGCCCATGGACACCTGCTACGCCAACTACAAGCAGCTGTTTGGCCGCACTGCCTGCCCCCATTCCTACACCCAGGAGGAAATGGCGGGCTACTACCTGCTGTACCGGGAGTTGATGGCGCACTGGGAGACCTGTTTTCCGAACCGCCTATGCACCGTCTCCTATGAGCGGCTGGTGGCGGACGCCGGCGCGGAGACACGGCGGGCGCTGGCGTTTCTGGGCTTGGACTGGCAGCCGCAGTGCCTCGAGTATCGGCGCTTCAGGCAGGCCGTGGGCACTGCCAGCACCGCCCAAGTGCGGGAGCCGGTTTACGCCACCTCCGTGGGCAAGTGGCGCTGCTACGAGGAGCAGTTGGCGCCGATGCGCGAAATCCTAACCGCCACCGGCATTGCCATCTAGGAGGCCAGCCTCCTACAGATCGTAGGAGAAGCGCACGCCGATGGTGCGCGGCTTGCCGGTGTAGATGATGTTGCGGGACTCGGGAGACGTGGCGGTCTCGTAGCGCTCGTCGGCGAGGTTTTGGCCGTACAAGGAAGCCGTCCAACCCTCGCCCGACAGCGAGACCGAGGCGTCGAGCAGCGCGTAGCTGGGCAACTTGGCCAGCAGGCTGCTGCCGGTCGGCACGGCGTCGCGATACGCCACGGCGGTGCGCCAGCCCCACTCCATGCCGTTGCCCATCGGATAGTTGCCGCTCACCGCCAGGCTTGCCTGCCAGTCCGGCTTGCCATAGACCTTCTCGCCATCCTCGAAGTAAGGGCTGTCGCCATCCGCCTCAATCCGGTTGTAGTGGGCCGAGGCGTCAAGGCGCAGGGAGTCGGTCAGCAGCGCCGACGCTTCCACCTCGACCCCGATGCTTTGCGCATCACCCGCGTTCACCCGTTGCGAGAAGACCAAGCTCTGCGAGTTGCCCTCATCGTCCCTTATCCTGCTGACCACCGCGTGCCGATCCTGCCAATCGAGCAAATACACCGCGCCGTTGAGGGTCATGCGACCATCGAGCAGGGTGGATTTCACGCCCAATTCGTAGTTGTTCAAGCTGTCCGGCGCGTAGAAGCGTGAATCGCGAATCAGTTGCTGCACCGCCGGGTCCGGATTGGCCTGAGCTTGGGAGCCGCCATTGGCCCCCCCCCTGCGGAAGCCTTCGGAGTAGGTGAAGTAGGCCAACACGTCGTCGGAGAGCCGGTAGGACAGATTGACCTTGAATATCGGATCGTCGAACTCCGCATCGAAACTGGCCAAGGTGCAGAAGTTGTTGCCAGGCTCGGTCAGGCAGGGATCATTGCGATCATCATAGTCATCAAGGCCGTTGTAGATTGGGTACCAGATGTACATGTCGAGCTCATCGTCCATGTCGAAGTGGCGGATGCCGAGGGTCAGGTCAAGGCTCGGCGTGACATGGTAGGTGCCCTCGGCATAGACGGCGAACTGCGAGTAGTCGCCTTCCGCCTCCAAGTTGAAATCGTGGGGCGGCACAGTGGTCGGGTTGCCTGACCCGTAAGGGGTTTCGTTCAGCCCAGGCGTGTTTTCGAGCAGGTTCCATTCCCGCTCCTGCTGGGTGTAAAAGACGCCGGCAACCCAATCGAAGGTGGCGCCGACCGCTTGCAGGCGCAGCTCCACGGTCTCGGTCTCGCTGGTTATTTCGTTTTCGTTCCAAGCATGGAAATCGCCGAATATCTCGTCGCCGAAGCCGGCGAGGCCGGGAAAGCCGCTGTAAATGCCCTCGAGGAAGCGAGTGATGTCGCCCTCGGTTTCGTAGTCGTCCTCATGGCGGGACAGGTGGAAGGTCAGGTCGGCAAAGCCCAAATCGCCGCTCACATCGAAGCTCGCCAAGCCGATGTCGCGCTCGGCGATTTCATCGTTGAAGCCGGTGTAGGTGCGCTTGTCGATGAGGGGCTCCTTCATGCCCGGCTCAGCGACGGTGTAGCCTTGGCGGCCTTGGCCTTCCTGATCCTGGGCCACATAGGACAGTTCGGCATCCCAGGCGTCGTTAATCAGCCAGCGCACCGCGATGCGCCCCATCCAGGCCTTCTCCGAGTTGTAGTCCTTGCCGTCGATCTGCGGCAAGCCGTTCGCCAGCTTGTCCGGGAAGGTGACGTAGTTGAGCCAGCCGTCCTGATCGAGACGATTGCCCGATGCCCGCACCGCGACGCGATCGCTTAAGGGCATGTTGATGACGATGTCGCTGTCGTGGCTGGGCTCGCCGGCCCCGTCAATGTGCGAGATGCTGGTGGCGGCTCGGAAGGCGAACGCTTCCGGATCGGGGCGGTTCATGATGTAGCGCACGGTGCCGCCCATGGCGCCGCCGCCATACAAGGTGCCTTGCGGCCCGCGCAGCACCTCAATGCGCTCAACGTCCTTGATGCGCAGGTTGAGATGCTCCATCGGCGTTTCGCCGACGTAGTAGGAGGTGGCCTCGGTGGTGAAGAAGTCGCTGGCGCCGGCGCCGGGAGAGCCGATGCCGCGGATGCTCAGGGGATTGCGGTTGCGGGCGCCGGCCTCAATGGCGGTGACGCCGGCAATGCGCTTGGCCAGTTCCTCCGGTCGAGTGATGCCGGCCTCGGCCAACTCGTCCCCGGACAGGGCGGAGACATTGAAGGGAATCTCCTGCACGCCCTGGGCGCGGCGGGACGCGGTGACGATGATCTCCTCCAGCACGCCCTCCTCGGCGGCCAGCGCCAGCGGCGCAGGCGCCAAAATGGCGGCGGAGACGGCCAGCGAGATCGGATTTTTAGGGAAGTCCATCAGGCTGCGCCCCAGATCCCGCCCCGCCGGTTTTGAACCGCGTCGCCTGACGTCGGCTTCCGCCGCCCGCCCTGCCGTGAATCTCTGTTTTGCTGATCGCTTTCGTTGGAACATCGCTGTGGCTTCCCGAACATGGTGCAATTAAGGCCGGATGCTAACGATGCCATTGCGTTAGCTAAAGTTAAAAACCATCGGTTTCGCCGATGGTTCGTTCAAGTCACGGCGGGTTCCAGCAGCGCCAAAGTGCCTTCATCCGCATTCATGGCGGCGCGGATGCCGATGGGCAGGGTGCTGTTTTGCGGGATGTGGCCGAACATCGCGCCGTAATAGGCCGGAATGCCCAAGGGCTCGCAGTGCTGGCGCAGGATGTCCATGAGGGAGAAGTTGCCCAGTCCCGGGGCCGGCTCCACCCTAGCGAACTGCCCGAAGACGATGCCGGCCAGCTGCCGCAGGCGGCCCGCCAGGGACAGTTGGGTCAGCATTCGGTCGATGCGGTAGATGGCTTCGCCGACGTCCTCAAGAAACAGAATGCGCCCGTCGAAGGCGGGCAGGAAGGGCGTGCCCAGCAAGGCCGTGAGCAGGGTGAGGTTGCCGCCGACCAGCCTGCCGCTGGCGCTGCCGCCATTGATGGTCTGAATGCGGTTGCGCTTGGCGACCAGCTCCCCGGCTTTGTCCTTGGGGTTGCGCAAGGTCGTCGGTTGGGCGTCGAACAGCAGGGCGCGCATGGACCGGTAGCTGAATTCGTTCCACTCCGACCAGGCGTTCGGGCCGTGAAAGGTGACCAGCCCGGTGCGGGCGTGGATGCCGTTGAGCAGGCTGGTGATGTCCGAGTAGCCCAGCAGGATCTTCGGCTGGCGGGCGATGCCCTCGTAGTCGAGCCGCGGCAGCAGGCGGCTGGCCCCCCAGCCGCCGGTGAGCGGAAACACGGCCTTGACGTCGGGGTCAGCGAAGGCGCGGTTGAGGTCGGCGGCCCGGTCCGCATCGGCGCCGGCCAAATAGCCGAAGCGGTCGAGCACATGCCGGCCCACCGTGACTTGCAGGCCCATGGCCTGCAAGGTCTCCGCCGCCAGCCGCACCTTCAGCCGGTCATAGGCCACGGTGGCCGGCGCCACTAGGGCCACCGCATCGCCCGCCTGCAGCCGGGGCGGGCGATGCGGCCCGCCGGCCGCGTGCCCGACGTTCGGCAGCATGGCGGCGCCGGCCGCGCCGCCGACCAGCTGGACAAATCGCCTGCGATCCATTTTCTCAACTCCCGGTCGCCAATGCCGTCAGCGGAGTTTCGCTTGGCGAAACGCCAACGCGCCCGCTTTGCGGGCGCGCGGGCTCAGAAACGTTTCGAGTCGAACCCGCGCAACGGCTGCTGAGTTTCGCGCAGCGAAACACCATCCGCGACCGCTAGGTCGCGCGGGTTGTGCGGGCTCACAAACAATTCGGAACCCGGCCCCCACAACGGGCGCGGAGTTTCGCGCAGCGAAACTCCAACCGCCTCTCGCCCTCTGGGCGAGAGGCGCGGGTTCCATTGCACCGGTTTGCGCTGCTAGAGTAAAGGCGCAACCTAACGGCCGCGGCGGGCCTTGGTCCGTTGCATCTTCGCCGGCGCTGGACTCCGCTGCCGTTGCATGGGTCAAGTTCCGATGGGTTTCGAAACCCGCACAGCCAATCGGACTTGAGCTGGCCGACCAACTACGGAGGATTGCGGGCTTGGCGAGAGAAGCGGATCACATGGCGCGCTTGGCCATCCGCCGGTTGCTGCCCGCGCTGATCCTGTTCTGCGCCCCGGCGTCGGCGGCGCCGTCGCCGCTGGCGGATGCCGGCCAAGCCATCCCTGGGCTGGAGCTGCGCATCCGCTATGCGGGCAGCGACAACTTTGTCGGCGCGCCGGTGCCGGGCTACGAGGCGGCGCTTTGCCTGCTGACCGAGCAGGCCGTGGCGGCGCTGGCCCGGGCGCAAGCCCGGGCTGAGTCCTTGGGGCTGCGCCTGCTGGTCTATGACTGCTACCGGCCGCAACGGGCGGTGGACCGGTTCGTGGACTGGGCGGCGGATCCCGAGGATGACGCCACCCGCCCGGCCTACTATCCCAACGTGGAGAAATCCGACCTCATCCGCAAAGGCTACATCGCTGAGCGGTCCGGCCATTCGCGCGGCAGCACGGTGGATCTGACCTTGATCCGAGACGACGGCGCGCCGCTGGACATGGGCACCGGATGGGATTTCTTCGATCCCCGGTCATGGACCGACAGCCCTTCGGTTTCGGCGTCGGCGCGAGGCAACCGACAGCTGCTCAAGCGCATCATGGAGCGGAGCGGGTTCACCAACTACGCCAAGGAGTGGTGGCACTACACCCTTGATGACGAGCCGCTGCCCGACCGCTACCTGGACCTGCCGGTGCGCTGACCCGTCAGACCCGAAACGTTTGAACCCTCATGAGGACGAGTTGTGAAACCCATGAAAATTGCGCCTCCATCCAATTTGCTGATTGTGCTGATCCCGCTGATTTCGCCGTTGCTGCTTGCGGCCTGTTCAAGCGTCGTGTTCATCGAATCGACCAACCAGAACAGCCGCATCGATTACGTCGTCATGCACGCCACGTCGGAGAACTTCGCCGAATCCGTCAGGCTGCTGACGACCCGGACTGACGCCCCCGTCAGTTCGCACTATCTGATCCCGGCTGAAAACGACCCGAGCTACAACCGCCGCCGGCTGCTCCTGCACCAGTTCGTGGAGGAGGGGCGGCGGGCGTGGCATGCGGGCCCCGGCTACTGGGCGGGGGAGGCGGCCTTCAACGCCCGCTCCATCGGCATTGAGATCGTCAACGAATTCAACTGCGAAACCACGCCGGAGACGAACTTGGATGAATTGCAATGCGTGTTTGTGCCCTTTGACGAGGCGCAGATCGAGATGACCATCGACTTGCTGCGCGCCATTCAACGGCGCCACCCCAACATTGAGCCGCTGGATTTCGTCGCCCACTCCGACATCGTCACCGAGTGGCGATCCGACCCGGGGCCGCTGTTTCCGTGGCGGCGGCTGTACGAGGCGGGCATCGGCGCTTGGTATGACGAGGCGACCAAAGCGCGCTACCAGTCGCGGTTCGAGGATCGGCCGCCGGATGTCGGGGAACTGCAGGCCGCCTTGCGCAAGCTCGGCTACCGGGTTGAGCCCACCGGCGAATTCGACCAGCTGACGCGCTACGCCGTGCGCGCCCTGCAGTTGCGTTTCCGCCAAGCCGACCATTCCGGCCAGCCCGATCCGGAGACCATGGCCATCCTCTGGAGCTTGAACGAAAAGTACCGCGGCGAGCTTGACGGCTCCGGCCATTATCCTTGACGGGCGAGCGCGCCGGTTGCCGCCCAGCTTGAATGGGCTGGCGCAGGAGATGCCCGATCGCGGGCTTGCCGGCGCCGGGGGCATTGCCAAGGCGCCCGCGCAGGCTCCCAAGTTGAGTGGATCCGGAATCGCATTTTGCGGGCTCAGCAACGTTTCGGAACCTGACCTCGCGACAAGCGCGGAGTTTCGCGCCAGCGAAACTCCAACCGCCTCCCGCCCGGAGGGCGAGAGGCGCGTTGAGCTAGCCCCGCGAATTTGCTACCGTGCAATCCCATCTTGGACGTTGCCCGAGCCAGCCGGGGTTGCGGCGCTGTTGGGAGCCTTGGCGAGCGGGGCGGGTCCTGCCAATTGACGGAGCCTGCAAGCTTGGCCAACTCGAACAGGTCGCCGCTGCCGGAGCGAGCCCGCTCAACGTTCGCACTCCGGCGGGAGAGCGGGCCATGACCCGCTTCGTGTTCGTCACCGGCGGCGTGGTCTCCTCGCTGGGCAAGGGCATCCTCACCGCCTCCTTGGCGTCGCTGCTCGAAGCCCGCCGTCTGAAGGTCGATGTGCTCAAGATGGATCCCTACATCAACGTGGATCCCGGCACCATGAGCCCGTTTCAGCATGGTGAGGTGTTCGTCACCGCCGACGGGGCTGAAACCGACTTGGACCTCGGCCACTACGAACGCTTCACTCATGCGCGGATGTCCAAGCGCAACAACTTCACCACCGGCAGCATCTACGCCGAAGTCATCCGCCGCGAGCGGCGCGGCGACTACCTGGGCGCCACCGTGCAGGTCATTCCGCACATCACCGACGAGATCAAGCGCCGCATTCTGCTGGTCGGCGAGGGCGCGGACGTGGTCATCGTCGAGACCGGCGGCACGGTGGGCGACATCGAATCGCAGCCCTTTCTGGAGGCCATCCGCCAATTGCGCCTTGAGATCGGGGTGCGGCGCACGCTCTACATCCACCTGACGCTAGTGCCCTACTTGAACGCCGCCGGCGAGATCAAGACCAAGCCCACCCAGCACTCCGTGAAGGAGCTGCGCTCCATCGGCCTGCAGCCGGACGTGCTGGTTTGCCGCTCCGATCTTGAGCTGCCTGCTGCGGCGCGGGCCAAGATCGCGCTGTTCTCCAACGTCGAGGAGCGGGCGGTGGTCTCCATCGTCAACGCCGAAAGCATCTACCAAGTTCCTGCGGCCCTCAGCGAGCAAGGCGTGGACGACTACGTGGTCGAGCGCTTTGCGCTGGACTGCCCGGCGGCTGATCTCTCCAGTTGGGCTGCGGTGGTGCGGGCGGAGCTCAATCCCGAGAAGAAGGTTCGCATCGCCTTCGTCGGCAAGTACCTGGAAGTGGTCGATGCCTACAAGTCCCTGATCGAAGCCGTCAATCATGCCGGCATCCAGTACCGGGCGCGCCCGGTCATCGATTTCGTCGATGCGGAGGAGCTGGAGCGCGGCGGCGCGGGACGGCTGGCGGCGGCGAACGCCATTCTAGTCCCCGGCGGCTTCGGCGAGCGCGGCTTTGAAGGCAAGATTCTGGCTGCGGGCTACGCCCGCAGGAATCAGGTGCCCTACTTGGGCATCTGCTATGGCCTGCACGCGGCGGTGATCGACTACGCCCGCGATGTCGGGGGCTTGAGCGGCGCCCATTCGACGGAGATCAAGGGCGATACGCCCCATCCGGTAATCGGCTTGATCACTGAGTGGACCGATCGGGGGGGGCATGTGGAGCAGCGCGGCGTCGATGGGGATCTCGGCGGCACCATGCGCTTGGGGGAGCAGGCCTGTCGCCTCGACCCCGAGTCCTTGGCGGCCCGCACCTACGAATGCACCTTGGTGCATGAGCGGCACCGTCACCGATACGAGGTCAACAACCGCTACGTGGCGCAACTCGAGCGGCTGGGCCTGCGGGTCGCCGGGCGCTCCGAGGACGGCGAATTGGTGGAAATGATCGAGATCGATGGCCATCCCTGGTTTCTCGCCTGCCAGTTCCATCCCGAATTCACGTCATCGCCCAGGGGCGGGCACCCCTTGTTCAACGGTTTCATAGGGGCAGCCTTGGCGCAGGCGTCGGCGCCTGCGCTTCTGCAGGACGGCACGGGCTGATGCGCATTTGCGGGTTTGAGGCCGGGCTGGATGCGCCCCTGTTCCTCATTGCCGGTCCATGCGTCATTGAGAGCGAGGCATTGGCGTTGTCCACCGCCGAGACGCTTAAGGGCATTGCCGAGGCCTTGGACATGCCGTTCATCTACAAGAGCTCCTTCGACAAGGCCAACCGCTCCTCCCACGAGAGCTATCGCGGCCCCGGCCTGCACGAGGGCCTGAGGGTGCTGGAGCGGGTGCGGCGCGAAGTCGGCGTTCCCGTGCTGACCGACGTGCATGAGAACACGCCGCTGGACGAGGTGGCGGAGGTGGTCTCGGTGCTGCAGACGCCCGCCTTTCTCTGCCGGCAGACCGACTTCATCGCTCGGGTGGCCGCCTGCGGCAAGCCCGTCAACATCAAGAAGGGACAGTTTCTGGCCCCGGCGGACATGCGCAACGTCGTCGCCAAGGCCCGCGCCCAAGGCAATGAGCGGATCATGGTCTGCGAACGGGGCGCAAGCTTCGGCTACAACAACTTGGTCAGCGACATGCGCGCCTTGGCGGTCATGCGCGAAACCGGCGCTCCCGTGGTGTTCGACGCCACCCATTCGGCGCAGATGCCCGGCGCCCTCGGCAACGCCTCGGGCGGCCAGCGCCACATGGTGCCGGTGCTGGCTCGGGCTGCGGTGGGGGCGGGGGTCGCGGGGCTGTTCATGGAAACCCATCCGAACCCCGACCAAGCGCTTTCCGACGGCCCCAACGCCTGGCCGCTGGGGTTGATGAAGGCGTTGCTCACTGGCCTCAAGGCCTTGGATGATGCGGTCAAGGGCGGCGCCCTTCTGGAAACCCAAGTGGCGGCGCCGGCGGCGGTAGGGGCATGAGCCGGATCGTCGCGGTCAAGGGGCGGGAAGTGCTCGATTCCCGGGGCAATCCCACGGTGGAGGCCGAAGTACACACCGAGAGCGGCGGCGTTGGGCGCGCCATCACGCCATCGGGGGCCTCCACGGGCTCAAGGGAGGCCCTTGAGCTGAGGGATGCGGACGCCGCCCGTTATCTCGGCCGCGGCGTTCTGCGGGCGGTCGCCGGCATTGCGGAACGGATCGCGCCGGCAGTGGTCGGCATGCGGGCTGAGGCGCAGCAGGCGCTGGATGACCGGCTGCGCGAACTCGACGGCACTGCCAACAAATCCGCGCTGGGCGCCAATGCGCTCCTGGCGGTGTCCTTGGCCGCCGCCAAGGCGGCCGCCGAGGATCGGGGCCGCCCCCTCTACGCCCACATCAACGAGCTGGCAGGCGGCCCGCGGATGCGGCTGCCGACGCCGATGATGAACATTCTCAACGGCGGCGCCCACGCCAACAACAACGTGGACATCCAGGAGTTCATGGTGCTGCCGGTGTCGCAGTCCCGGTTTTCCGAAGCGCTGCGCTGCGGCGTGGAGGTCTTCCACCACTTGAAGGCCGTCCTGGCGGAACGCGGCCTGACCACGGCGGTCGGTGACGAAGGCGGCTTTGCCCCCGACCTCGCCTCCAACGCCGAAGCCCTTGAGGCGATCGTCGAGGCCGCGCGCCGGGCGGGCTATGAGCCGGGACGGGATCTGGCGCTCGGCTTGGACTGCGCCGCCTCGGAGTTTTACGATGACGGGATCTATGCGCTGGCCGGTGAGGACGTCCGCTGCGACAGCGCCGGCTTCACCGGCTATCTGGCGGAATTGGCGGCTCGTTATCCCATCGTCTCCATAGAGGACGGCATGGACGAGAGCGATTGGGCCGGATGGCGCTCGCTCACCGAAGCGCTCGGCGAGCGGGTGCAGCTGGTCGGCGACGATCTGTTCGTCACCGACACCTCCCTGCTGCGGCGCGGGATTGAGAGCGGCGTCGCCAATGCCGTGCTCATTAAGCTCAACCAGATCGGCACCCTTTCGGAGACCTTGGACGCCATCCGCATGGCTCGCGAGGCGGGCTACGGCGTGGTCGTGTCGCACCGTTCGGGGGAGACCGAGGACGTGACCATCGCCGACCTTGCGGTCGGCGCCGGCGCCGGCCAGATCAAGACCGGCTCGCTGTGCCGTTCCGATCGGGTGGCCAAGTACAACCAACTGCTGCGCATTGAGGAGGCCCTTGGCGGCGATGCGCTCTACTTGGGCAGGGAGGAGGTCCGCAACGCGTGAGGACGGTCGCTGCAATGCTGTTGCTGCTTGTGCTGGGCTTGCAGTGCCAATCCTGGTTTGGCGACAGCGGCTACTTCAAGGCGGCGGCGCTGAAGGCCCAGTTGCAGGCCGAGGAGCGCCGCGCCGAGCTGCAGAGGCAGCGCAACCGCCTGCTGCGGGGAGAGGTGATGGCGTTGACCGGGAGCGATGCGGCGGTGGAGGCTCGGGCGCGCGCGGATCTGGGCATGATCAAGGATGGCGAGGTCTTCTACATCGTCACCGACGAGCCGCGGTGAAAAGCTACGACCTGCATGGCATCGGCATGACGTCGGCGCGCAGCCGGGCGCGGCTGGTCAATCTGCTGGAACGCCAGGAAGTCACCCATTCAGGCGTGCTTGAAGCCTTCGCCGCGGTGCCCCGCCACATCTTCGTTGAGGAGGCGATGGCCCATCTCGCCTATCAGGACCGGGCCCTGCCCATCGGCCATGGCCAGACCATTTCGCAGCCTTCAACCGTGGCGGCAATGACGGCGGCGCTGCTGGAGACGCCTCGGGACAGCGTGCTGGAGGTCGGCACCGGGTCGGGGTTCCAGACGGCCTTGCTGGCGCAGCTATGCGCCAAGGTGTTCACCGTTGAGCGGATCAAGCCGCTGCTCGATGAGGCGAGGCGCCGCTTTGGGGCGCTTGAGATTCGCAACGTGTTCTCCAAATTGGGTGACGGCTACAACGGCTGGGCGGACCAAGGCCCGTTTGCCGGCATTCTGGTCACCGCCGCGCCGCGCGCCGTGCCGCAAAGGCTGCTTGAGCAACTCGATGTCGGCGGCCGCATGGTGGTTCCGGTGGGGGGCGACGGCAACCAGCGGTTGAAGGTCATCGACCGCACCGACCAAGGCTATGGGGAGCGGGAGGTGGACGGGGCGCGTTTCGTGCCCTTGGTCAAGGGTCTGCGGACCTGATTGGCGTCCGGCCCTCCCGCCATGCGCCGCCAGCCGACAGGAGGACGGGAGCCAGCCCAGCGAGCGCCCTCGGCAGGCGGCGGGCGCCGCCCTTGGGCTGGCCTGTTCGCGCGCGGCCTTGCCATGGGCGCCGTTGAGGCGGTGCCCGGCGTCTCCGGGGGAACCATCGCCTTCGTCACGGGCATTTACCGGGAACTGGTGGCGAGCTTGGCGTCCTTCGGCCCTGCCACCATCGGCTGGTGCCTGACCGATCCCAAGCGCTTTTGGCGGCACCACAACCTGGCGTTTCTCACCTGCTTGGGAGCCGGCATGACGGTCAGCCTGTTGGTCGTCGCGCAGTTGGTCAGCCATTGGCTGGCCAGTGCGCCGACCTTGGTTTGGGGATTTTTCTTCGGCCTGATCCTCTACTCGACCATCGACATCGGCCGTGCCCGAGCGCGGCGGCAACTGCTGCCGTTCGGCGTCGTCGGCGCTCTTGGCGGCGCCGCCTCGGGCTTGATCGAGCCCTTGGGCGCTGACCCCGGGCCGCCGGCCTACCTGATCGGCGGCGCTTTGGCCGTGGGCGCTTGGCTGCTGCCGGCGGTATCCGGCAGCTTCGTGCTGCTGCTCCTGGGTTTGTACGCTCCGGTGCTGGGCGCCCTTGCCGAATTCGATTGGCTGGTTCTGGCGGTCTTCGCACTGGGCTGCGCGCTTGGCGCCGCTCTGTTTTCGCGCCTCTTCCGCTGGCTGTTGGCATGGCGCTTCGAGGCGGTCATGAGCTTCCTGACCGGTTTGATGGCGGGTGGCCTGCTGCGGCTGTGGCCTTGGCGCCATGAGGGCGCGCTGCTGACCCCGGCGGAATGGGGACGGGCCACGGGAGCGGGGGAGGGCGATGCGGCGCTGGTCGTGGTGCTGATGGGCTTCGGCGCCGGCAGCCTGTGGCTGCTCACCCGGATGCGATCGGCCTCGGGATGAGGCATGGGTCGCGTAACGCTCATGGGTCTTGGCGTGAGGTGCTTGATGATCGGCGCTGCGCTGTCGCTTGCCGGCTGCGCCACCCAAGGCCGCGTCGCGGTTGCCGAGCGCTCTCCCGGCGCGGTTGACCGCGTCCCTGCGGCCAAGGCCGCGCCGTGGCGGTCCGTGCATACGGTCAAGCGCGGCGACACCCTCTATTCGATCAGCCGTTCAACCGGGGTGCCGGTGCGGACCTTGGCCCGATTGAACGGGCTGCGGCCGCCCTACCTCATCCATCCCGGCCAGAAGCTGCGCTTGAAGGGGCGGGCGGTGGCCGCCAAGCCCCCTGCCAAAGCGCCGCCGAAGCCGTCCGTCAGCCGCGCGCCCGCCAGCCGAGCGGGCGGCGTGACCTGGCGCTGGCCAACGACGGGCCGAGTGGTCAACGAATTCGGCGGCGCCAACACGGGCTTGGATTTTTCCGTGCAGCCAGGCGCCCGGGTCCTGAGCGCCGCCGATGGCGAAGTGGTTTACGCCGGCGCCGGCTTGGCCGGGTTCGAGCGTTTGGTCATCGTGCGCCACAACGCCGAGTACCTGTCCGCCTACAGCGTCAACCAACCCATCCTCGTCCGGGAGAAGCAGCGCATTAAGGGCGGTCAGCCCATCGCCGCCATCAACGGCGGCGACCGCGCCGCCCAGGCGCTGCATTTTGAGATCCGCAGGAACGGCAAGCCGATCAGCCCCCGTTCGGTGTTGAAGTGAGCGGGCCTGCTTTTCGAGCAAGCCCACTCTTCGAGCAAGCCCACTCTTCGAGCAAGCCTACTCTTCGAGTAGGTGGCGCTTTTCCTTGACCTCGCGCCAATCGTCCGCATCCGGCGGCGGCTCCTGCTGCTCGGTGATGTTGGGCCAACTCTCCGCCAAACGTTGATTGAGCTCAAGAAAGTCCTGTTGACCCTCAGGCAGTTCGTCCTCGGAATAGATGGCTTCAACGGGGCATTCCGGTTCGCAAAGGGCGCAGTCGATGCACTCGTCAGGGTGAATGACCAACATGTTTGGCCCTTCGTAGAAGCAATCGACCGGACACACCTCCACGCAGTCGGTCAATTTGCATTTGATGCAGGCTTCGCCCACCACAAAGGTCATGAACCGCTCCTTGCAAGTCGAAAGCGCGATAGTTTAAGGGAATTGCCGACGTGACTCCAAATTGCTTCGTCAGCCGGCCTGCGTCCGGCCAAACCGAATGGGAATCAGCCTGGGCACGCTCGCTTGGTAGTCCTTGTAGCTGGGGTACTTGCCGTTCGAGATGGTTTCCGTGAGCTGGATGGAACTGTGGAAGAGCAGGGTCAGCAGCACGAATCCCCAGCCGGTCCAGTGCAGCCATTCACCCGAGGCGGCGACCGCGAAGAAGTACAGCGTCCACCACATGCCGAGTTCGCAGAAGTAGTTGGGGTGGCGGCTGCAGCGGTACAGGCCGGCGCGCAGGAAGGGGGTGGCCTGCTCGCCGCTTTGCAGCCTGCGCTGCTTGTCCTGCTGGAAGGCCCACATCTGCTCATCGGCAACGGTCTCGCCGATGAGGAAGGCGAGGAACAGCGCGCCCAAGGCCGCGTCGATCCAAGTGAAGGCGGTTTCCCGCCACAGCCAAGCGGTGTGGATGGGGGCGCAGAACAGCCAGATCAGAAGCATCTGGCCCGGGGCGATGAAAGTGGCGTTGAGCACTTGGAAGCCCACCGGCCCGGCGCGCTCCCGCACCGTCGCCCAGCGGTAGTCCTCGCCGCCCTTGCGGTAACCGCCCTTGCGGGCGAAGTTGAAGGTCAGGCGCGCGCCCCAAAGGGTGACCAGCCCGGCCATCAGGTTCAGCCTGGCGGAATCGAAGTCCGCCGCCCCGGCCACCCAGAGGCAGTAGATGGGCGGGGCAATGGACCAGAGGCGATCCACCCAGGAGCATTCCCGGGTCAGCACGGAGAGCAGCCAGCACAGCGCCGCCAGCCCCAGGCAGAGGATCAGCATGTCGCCGAAAGGCGTTCCGGCCAAGGGATTGAGCTCGGTCATCCTGCTTGCGGTCGATGCGAATTCAATGGAATGCGCCGATCGCGCGCGCCCGCAAAGCGGGCGCGTTGGCGTTTCGCCGGCGCGCGACTCCGCTGCCGTTGCGTGGGGCAGGCTCCGATGCGTTTGTTAAGCCCGCTCACGAGGCGAGCCGTTCAATGGGGGCCTTGACGCGACTCAGGCTCATGGGCGGTCGTGCGGCCGCTGCACCCCGGCGGGCACCCGGATGGAGGCGACGAGCGCCTTGACCGGCGCCGGCACGGCGGGGGAGAGGCGGCTGACGAACAGGGCGGTGGCGAAGTTCAGGGCGGCGCCCAGCGCGCCGATGCCCTCGGGAGAGATGCCGAACCACCAATGCTCGGCGTTGTTGCGCCCCGGTTCGACGAACTTGAAGTAGGCGATGTAGGCAAAGGTGAAGACCAGGCCCGCCAGCATGCCGGCGATGGCCCCCTCCTTGGTGGCGCGCACGGAAAAGATGCCGAGCAGGATGGCCGGAAACAGCGATGCCGCGGCCAGGCCGAAGGCGAAGGCCACCACCTGGGCGACGAAGGCCGGCGGATTGATGCCCAGATAGCCCGCGATGACGATGGCGGCGGCGGCGGCGATGCGGGCGTAGCGCAGTTCCTGCCGGTCGCTGAGGCCGCGGGCCAAGGTCTTCTTCATCAGGTCGTGGGAGACCGAAGTGGAGATCACCAGCAGCAGTCCCGCCGCGGTGGAGAGCGCCGCCGCCAAGCCGCCCGCCGCGACCAGCGCGATCACCCAGTCCGGCAGGGCGGCGATTTCCGGGTTCGCCAGCACCATGATGTCACGGTCCACGTAAACCTCGTTGGCGCTCGCGCCGGGGGGGTTGGCCAGCACCCGTTGGCCCTGTTCGCCACGCTCGCCGGTGAAGGCGGGCGGGCCGTCGAAGGCAGCGCCGGGCGCGTATTGGATGGCCCCGTCGGCGTTCTTGTCCTGCCAGCCGATCAGGCCTATGTCCTCCCAGCGCTTGAACCAGTCGGCCGCTTCGGCGTAGGGCGCGCCCTGCACCGTGTCGATGAAGTTCAGGCGGGCGAAGGCGCCGACCGCCGGCGCGGTGGTGTAGAGCAGGGCGATGAACAGCAGGGCGTAGCCGGCCGAACGCCGCGCATCGGAGACTTTGGGCACCGTGAAGAAGCGCACGATCACATGCGGCAGCCCGGCAGTGCCGATCATCAGCGCCAAGGTGATGGCGAAGACGTCGATCGTCGCCTTGCTGCCGTCCGTGTAGGCGCCAAAGCCCAGATCCACCAGGGTTCGGTCGAGCTTTTCCAGCACCATCAGCCCGCTGCCGTCGTTGACCGCGGCGCCGAGGCCGATCTGCGGAATTGGAATGTCGGTGATCAGCAGCGAGATGAAGACGGCGGGCACGAGGTAGGCGAAGATCAGGACGCAGTACTGGGCGACCTGCGTGTAGGTGATGCCCTTCATGCCGCCAAGCACTGCGTAGAGGAACACCACCGCCATGCCGATCGCCACGCCCCAGACGATGTCCACGTTGAGGAAGTGGCTGAAGACGATGCCGACGCCGCGCATCTGTCCGGCGACGTAGGTGAAGGACACCACGATCAGGCAGGCCACCGCCACCACCCGGGCGGCGTTGGAGTAGTAGCGGGCGCCGATGAAGTCCGGCACCGTGAACTCGCCGAACTTGCGCAGGTAGGGCGCCAGCAGCAGGGCGAGCAGCACGTAGCCGCCGGTCCAGCCCATCAGGTAAACGGCGCCGTCGTAGCCCATGAAGGCGATGATTCCAGCCATGGAGATGAATGAGGCCGCGCTCATCCAGTCGGCAGCGGTGGCCATGCCGTTGGCCACCGGATGCACGCCGCCGCCGGCGACGTAGAACTCCCCGGTGGAAGTCGCCCGCGACCAGACGGCGATGCCGATGTAGAGGGCGAAGCTGCCGATGACGAACAGATAGGTCAGCGCCTGCGCGTCCATGGCGTCAGTCGGCCCCGGGGCGGCCGTCGTCAACGCCATCGCCGCCGCCGTCGTCGCTGACGCCGTGCCGGCGGTCGATGCGGCGCATGGCGGCAGCGTAGATGAAGGTCAGCGCGACGAAGACGTAGATGCTGCCCTGCTGGGCCCACCAGAAGCCGAACTTGAAGCCGAAGAACTCGATTCGGTTGAGGGGTTCGGCCAGCAGGATGCCGAAGCCGAATGAGACGATGAACCAGATCGCCAGCAACAGGCCCATGAGCTTGAGGTTGGCGCGCCAATGGCGCTGGCGGTTGGCGTCAGGCAGGGGTTCGCGGCCCATGCTTGCGGCCCGTCCCGGCTAGCCCGCCGCTTGCGGCGGGGCGCCGACTTCAGCGCGGATGGCTTGGTGCAGCTCGCCAAGCTTGTCGATCATCGCATCGACGCTGCGAAAGCCCGCCTGAAAGATGGCCGTGGCGTTGAGCGCGATCCACTCAAAGCCCATTTCAGCAATCCGGCCCGCCCGCTGCACGACCCGGCTGGCGTCGCCGTAGAAGCCTTTGCCGGCATCGTCCCGGGGCGGCATGCCGAGCATCATCTGCAGGCCTATGCGGTCCGGATCGCGGCCTGCCGCCTCAGCATGCCGACGGATGGCTTCGATCATGCGCGCCGCTTGCCCGGGCGCTTCGATTGCGGGGGCCAGCCAGCCGTCGGCCAGTTCGCCGACGCGCTTGAGCGCCCGAGGCGCGCCGCCACCCACCCAGATGGGCAGGTTGCCGCCTTGGGGCGGCTTCGGCTCCATGGCCATGGCGTCGGCTCGGTAGAACTCGCCTTGGAAATCGATCTGCCCGTCGCTCCAGTAGGCGCGGATGAGCTGGATGGCCTCGTCCATGCGCCTTCCCCGGTTGCTGAAGTCCTCCCCCAAGGCTTGGTACTCCGAAGCCTGCCAGCCGACCCCAACGCCCAAGCGGGCGCGGCCGCCGGATAGCGTGTCGAGGGTGGCGAGCTGCTTGGCGACCAGCGTCGGCTGCCGCTGCGGCAGCACCAGCACCTCGGTGCCGAGGCCGATGCGCTCGGTGACCGCAGCGGCGTAGGCGAGCGTCATCAACGCCTCCATGATCGGCATCTTGGGTGGATATATGGGCTTGTCGCGGCCCGCCGTTGGGTGGCCCATGACCACGTGGTCAAAGATGTCGAGTTGATCGAAGCCGATCCTTTCGATGGCCTGCGCCAGCCGAGCCACCGCCGCCGGCCCCTCCCGGTAGGCGACGCTTGGAAATTCAACCGATAGCTTCATGCATCCTCCGCCCTTCAAAAAAGCCACTCTAGCGGCGCCCGTCCGCTTGCGCCAGCCCGCGCCTCTCGCCCAGAGGGCGAGAGGCGGTTGGAGTTTCGCTGCGCGAAACTCCGCGCCCGTTGCGGGGGCCAGCTTCCGAATTGTTTGTGAGTCCGCACACCCGCGCGACCTGACGGTCGCGGATGGAGTTTCGCTGGCGCGAAACTCCGCTGCCGCTGCATGGGTCAGGTTCCGAGATGTTTTTGAGCCCGCGCAGACCCACTGAACCACATCGGGGCGGCCGCCGCCTCGGCCCGGACGCAGGAGAGCCGTTCCCCTTCGGGGGCGGGGAGCCGCTCCGCCCTTGGGGATCAGCCCCCAAACCCACAGCGCAATTCCTTCGGGTTGGGTTGATTGAAGTTGATTGGTTCGTCGGCCTGCGATGAAATGACGCCGATGAGCGAGCGAATCCACTGTTGCGAGGCGAGTGCCGACCAGCCCATGCTGGGCACGGCTGCGGTGGTGGATGTCTGGCTGCTGCTGGAGTACCGCCCCGTCTGGCGGGCGAAGGCGATCACGGACAACGCCTTGGGCGGGGATGTCCGCAATTGGTTGGCGCAGGGCGTCGAAGCGCTTGAGGGGCAAGGCCGAAAAGTGCGAGCGCAGTTCATCCGCCAGCCGGAAATCGACCGGACGGACATTCGCTTGCTGGTTCATCAGGATGGCGCGCTGCGCGCCTTTGAGTCCGGAGGGCCGGGCTACGACGGCTTGATCCGCACGCCGATCGAGGCGCTGCTGCATCGCGGTTCAGGCGAGCGCCTTGAAGCGCCCTGCTACTTCGTCTGCACCAATGGCCAGCGTGACCTGTGCTGCGCCCGCTTCGGGCTGCCACTCTACAACCAGCTGCGCAAACGCCTCGGAGAGCGTGTTTGGCAAGCGACCCACTTGGGTGGCCACCGCTTCGCGCCCAACGTGCTGGTGCTGCCGCAAGGCGTGCTTTACGGTCGCGTGGGCACCGTCGGCAACGACGCCGGCGACGAGGCCGTCGAGCGATTCGTCGCCGAAGTGGAAGCCGGCGCGGTGCCGCTGCGCTACCTTCGGGGCCGCTCGCGCTATCCCAAGCCCGTGCAGGCCGCGGAAGGGTTTGCGGGCCGCGACGGCTTGGAATGGGTGGCGTTGGAGGAGTGCGAAGGCCACGCCAAGGTGACCTTCAACCACCGAGGAAAGCCGCTTTTCGTCAACGTCGCGGCGGCCGAGGAGTCAGTGCCGGTCCTAGCCAATTGCGGCGATCGCAAGTTGAAGCCCGAACGCCCCTACCGCTTGGTGGAGAGCCTTCAGCCGGGGGAGCGCGAGGGGCCTGCCCCTCGCAGGAGGTAGCCCTCAGCCGGGGGAGCGCGAGGGGCCTGCCCCTCGCAGGAGGTAGCCCTCAGCCGGGGGAGCGCGAGGGGCCTGCCCCTCGCAGGAGGTAGCCCTCAGCCGGGGGAGCGCGAGGGGCCTGCCCCTCGCAGGAGGTAGCCCTCAGCCAGAGAGCGCGGGAAGCACGGCTCCCTTAGTTGCAGGCGTGGTTGCGACCGTGGCCCCGGCGTTGCGCGCTCCACTCCACCGGAATCATCAAGTCGGCCCGCTGCTCAATCAGCGCATCGACGATGCGAGGCATTCAATGAACTCGGCCAGTGCTTGGTTGAAGGCGGCGGCGGCTTCCAAGTTGACGGCGTGGCCGGCTTCGAGATCAACGATTCGCACTTGCCGCATGTGGTCGGCGATGAATTGCCGGTGCGCCTGAAAGCGCCGTTCCCAAATGCCATTGAGAAGCAGGGCAGGGCGTTGGTTGGCGCCAAGCTCGCCGCGCACCGATGCTCCCGGCGTCGTGTAGCGGATGGCGTTGGCGACGCCCTGCGGCTTGAGCCGAGCCGCATCGGCCATCACCAAGGCCCGGCTGGCCGGATCGATCCGCTTTGCGCGGCGCGGATGCACGGGCATGCGTTCGATGGCCTTGCGTCCCCCGGCCAGTATGCGGGCTGCGGACGCCTCGCCCTCCGCTCGCCACCGGGCCACTTGCGCAGCGTCGGCCAAGGCCGATGTGGAGTTGGTGAAGGCATGCCCGATGACACGCTGCGGGTGCAGCAGGGCATAGCGCAAGGTCAGGCCGGCGCCTAGGGAGAAGCCGCAGAGCAACCACTGCTCAGCGCCCAATGCTTGGCGGATGGCCTCGAAGGCCTCGACGTAGGCCTTGGGTCGGTAGCAGTCGGGTTGCGCGGGCGCCGGCGAGCGGCCGTGGCCCAGCAATTCAACCACCACGGGCTGGCACACCGCGCTCAAGGCGGCCAAATTCGGGTGCCATTGGTTAGGGCCCATCAGAAATCCATGCACCAGCAACAGGTAGGGGCCGGTGCCCGGATGCACCTGCCAATGGGGCATTAAGGCCGCCGGGCTGTCTGCGCGCGTCATCAGAGCCTGCAGCTCGGCCCGTCCGGGCGCGTCGGGGGGGATGACGCATTCCCCGCGTGGAGCGGGAACGGCGCTGCGCGCCGCACTTGTTCCGAATCACGTTGGTTGCAGGTTGGTTCCAAAATTGCGCCTCGTGCGGGCTCGGAAACATGTCGGAATCCAGCCCACGCAGCGACAGCTGAGTTTCGCGATGGCGAAACTCCCACGCACCTCGGCCCTTGGCCAAGGTTCGCCTTCGCTTTTGCGCGGGGAACGGTTAGGCTACCTGATTGGGACGCGCGCAAGTAAGGCATGATCATGAAAATCACAAAAACGATGGGCCTTTGGGCCATCAGTTCGCTCCTGGCTTGGTTGCCGCAGGCAGGCTACGGCATCGAGCAAGGCGATCCTGCCCCGGACTTTGAACTGCAGGGTTCCGATGGCAAGCTCCATCGACTGGCGGACTATCGGGGCCAGTCGGCAGTGGTGCTGGCTTGGTTTCCTCGGGCCTACACGAGCGGCTGCACCATTGAGTGCAAGTCACTGACGGAAAAAGGACATCTGATCCGTGAGTTCAAGGTCGCCTACTTCATGGCGAGCGTTGATCCCTTGGCGGACAACATCGGCTTCGCGCGCGAGCAGCAGGCCGACTTTCCGTTGCTTAGCGATCCCACGAAAAAAGCTGCCGCTGCCTACGGGGTGCTGACCCCGGCCGGCTATGCGGCTCGGCAAACCTTCTACATGGATTTGGATGGCACCGTCATCGCCATCGATCGCGAGGTGCGTCCCGCCACGGCCGCTGAGGATATCGCCGCGAAGCTGGCGCAGCTTGGCGTCGCCCGACGCATCAGCGAGGGGCAACCGCAGCAGCCTTAGTCGGGTCGGCATCCAAGAGGCTCCGGCGGAGGCTTTCCGCGCTCGACATCGGCTGCTGCCGCAGCCATTCCTCAATCAACTCAATCAGGAGACAACGCATGGCATACGATCTGCTCATCAGGAACGGAACAGTGGTGGACGGCTCCGGCGGCGTCCGCTATCGGGCGGACGTCGGGGTGCGCGACGGCCGCATCGCCGCGATCGGCCGGATCAACGAACGCGCCAAGCGAACCTTGGACGCCGAGGGGCAGGTGGTCGCGCCGGGCTTCGTTGATGGGCACACGCACATGGACGCCCAAGTGTTCTGGGATCCGATCGGCGCATCCTCCTGCTACCACGGCGTCACCAGCGTGGTGATGGGCAACTGCGGCTTCACTTTGGCGCCGTGCAGGCAGGCGGAGGCCGACTTCGTGTTCCGCAACCTGGAGCGGGCTGAGGACATCTCCCGCGAGGCCATGCTGGCGGGCATCGAGTGGCGTTGGGAGTCCTTCCCGGAGTTCCTCGACGCGGTGGAGGCGCTGCCAAAGGGCATAAACTACGCGGGCTACATCGGCCACTCCGCCTTGCGCACCTACGTCATGGGCGAGCGGGCCTTTTCGGAAGCCGCAACGCAAGCCGATCAGCAGGCCATGGAGCGGCTGGTCCAAGAAGCCGTCAAGGCCGGCGCGATCGGCTTCTCCACCTCCCGCACCTTCAACCACACGACCGCCGATGACCGTCCCGTGGCTAGCCGTCTGGCCCAGTGGGACGAAGTTCGCGGCATCGTCAACGCCATGGGCGCGGTCGGCAAAGGGCTGTTCGAGATCGCCGGCGAGGCGCCCGGGAGAGACCCCGAACGGTGCCGGGAGTACCACGAGCGGCTGCGCGACCTGGCGGTGGAGTCCGGCGTAACCCAGACTTGGGGCATGTTCAGCGTGCGCGCGGCCCCGGAACTGTGGCGCCCGTACTTTGACCTGCTCGACGAGACCGCCGCGGCAGGCGGGCGCATGTTCGCCCAAGTCCACAGCCGGGCGCTCAACGTGCTGCTCTCCTTCAAGACCCAAACCCCCTTTGACAAGTGGGATGTCTGGAGAGACCTGCGCAGCCTGCCCCTTGATGAGCAGAAGGCGAGGCTCAGGGAGCCGGCGCTGAAGGCCCAATTGATCGCCTCGGCCAGCGCCGACTACCAAGGCCCGAGGGTGGTGGGCGCGGAGGCGCGGCCACCGAAGTGGGATTGGGTGCATCCCATGGCGGACATGACCCAGGATCATCCCAGCATGGCCGAGTTGGCGGCTCGCAGGGGCGTGCATCCGGTGGAGCTGATGATCGACCTCTCCCTTGAGCACGACTTCGACATCTTCTTCCGGCAGCCCATTGCCAACGAGGATCAGGAGCACGTGCTGGAGATGATGAGGCACCCGCGCTCCGCCATCACCTTCTCCGATTCCGGCGCCCATGTGGCCCAAATCATGGACAGCTCCTTGCAGACGCACCTGCTCAGCCACTGGGTGCGCGAACGCGAGGCCTTCACCCTGGAGGAGGCGGTGCGCCAGATCACCTACAACACGGCCACCCTTTGGGGCCTGCACGACCGGGGCCTGATCCGCACCGGCATGGCCGCCGACTTGGTGGTCTTTGACCCGGACGCCATCGGCCCGCGGCTGCCGGAAGTGGCCCACGACCTGCCCGCCGGCGCCAAGCGGCTCAAGCAGACCGCCGACGGCATCAGGCATACGGTGGTCAACGGCGAAGTGCTGCTGACGGACAACGAACACACCGGCGCGACGCCTGGGCTGCTGCTGCGGGCTTGATGGCCTCGGTGAACGACGCGCGGCTGGCCGTTGCGGCGGGCTAGCCGTTTCGCATCACCACCAAGCAGGTGATGTCGTCGAACTGCGGACGCTCGCCGGCGAATTCCCGCACTGCCTCGAATATCGCGTTGCAGACGTCCTGGGCGCTGGCGCCGGCCAGCCGCTGGTTGGCAAACACCGCCTCCAGTCTTTGCAAGCCGAACTCCTCGTCCGCTTCGTTCACGGCTTCGGTGACGCCATCGCTGTAAAGAACGGCGATGTCGCCCGGCTCCAGAGCTGCGGGGAGCTGGCGGTACGAAAAATCGGGAACGACGCCCAATGCCAATCCACCCGTGGTTGGGAGTTGGCTTGACGAGCCGTTGGCATGAATGACCAACGGCGGGTTGTGCCCGCCGTTGGCGTACTGCAGCGTTCCGGTTTGCGGATCGAGCATGGCGTGGAAGAGCGTGACGAACATGGCGGCCGCATTGTCCGCCTCCAGCGCTGAGTTCACCGTCGCCAGCACTTCGCTGGGGCTGGACAGGAGCGTGGTCGCGCTCTTCAGCAGCGCGCGGCTCAACATCATGAACAGCGCCGCCGGCACCCCCTTGCCGGAAACGTCGGCAACCGTCAGGCCAACCTGCCCGTCCGCCAGCTCAGTGACGTCGAAGAAGTCCCCGCCGACTTCCCGGGCGGCTTCCATGTTGCCGAACATCTGGTAGCCCGGCGGACTCGGAAACTCCTTGGGCATGATCGACTGCTGCATGCGGCTGGCGATGTCGAGTTCGTTCTGCAGCGTCACGAGACGGTCCCGGGCCTCAAGCGCCTCGCGCATCTGCCGCATGTGCTTGAGCGTCTTTTCGATGGTGATCTTGAGGTCGCCGAAGTTGATCGGCTTGGTGATGAAGTCGAAGGCGCCGCGATTCATGGCGGTGCGGATGTTCACCATGTCGTTGTATGCCGAAACGATGACCGCGCGAATGCGGGGATCGACGCTCGGAATCTGCTCCAGAAGCGTTAGGCCCGTCATGCCCGGCATGTTGATGTCGGAGAGCACCAGCTCGATGTCGCTGTTTTTCTTCAACAGTTCCAGCGCCTTGAAGCCGTCACGGGCGAAGAGCAGTTCGTAGCGCCCATCGCGCACCTCCCGGCGCAGGCGCCGCCGCAGGAGGTGTTCCAGATCCGGCTCATCGTCCACCACCAGGATCTTGCGGGGCGAACTAGCCATTGATCTCTCCGGTTGGCCGCCAAGCACATGCAGCGCCGACCCTCCGAGTGCGGCAGGGGCGTTGACTCGACAGGTGCGACAGGGCGGCGTGCAGGGTCCGTGTCCGGCAGGCAACCCCGGTGCCGCTTGCCCCGGTTCCGGCATGTCCCTTCATGGCATGCCCTTGCATGGAGGGCTCAACTCCCCTCGGCGCCTTGGCGCACGCCTGCAAACGCATAGGTTGCTTGACAGGAGTCCGTTTCGTTGCTGAATTCCACCTGCATGGCAACCGAGAGCGAAGTGGGAGCGGCAAGCTGCGCAATGCGCCAGGAGCCGGCCTTGCCGTCCGATGACCGGTAAGTGCCGGAAGCGGCCGCCAAGCCAGCTTCGCTTTCCGGGCGCCCGGTCAGTTCCAGAACCCTGCCGTAGAAGTTGTCGAAGCTTAAATTCAGCCCGCCGTCATCAGCTGCCGAGGCGCTCATGGTCGTCGTATCCAACAGCGCAATGCTGCCGGTGCATTCCGGTGGGCCGTTCGTGACCACGCTCTTGCCCTCAAACCGGTGGCCGAGCAGCGCCAGCGCCGCCTCCTCAGCGGAGGCGCCGTGGGCCGGCAACGCCCACTCCGTTGCGAACGTCGATTGCACGCGCGCGCCCTGCGCGGTGAGCGTTACGGCTTCGCTGCGGCTGTTGACCATGCGCTCCCCGTCGCGCAGGCCCACCGAAACGCTGTAGGGACCGATCAGCAGCCCGCTGAACCGCGCAACCGACTCACTGCGGCCAAGCGTCGCCTTGCGCGTTTGCCCGTGCCCGGTCACCTCCACTGCCGCCCTGGCCCGGTTCGAGGCCAGCGCCGCGGAGTCCCTGGCCTCTTCCCACAGCCCCGCATACTCCAAGGTCCACTGGCAGGAGCGCGCCCGGTCGTCAAACTCGATGGCCAGCGCGATCGCCGCCCGCGACGGCGCCGTCAACTCGGTGATCGCCCACTCGCCCGACTGGCCGGACGCGGCCTCGAATCCTCCTGTGGCAAAAAACGGCTCCGCGGGCGGGGAAATTGCGCCCGACAACCGCAGCGTCTCCTGCTGAAAGCTCGCCACCGACAACGTCAACCGCTTGCCGTCCGTGAAGAGGCTCAAGTCCGAAGGCGTTGGATCGGCCGATTCGTGGCCGGAGCAGGAGTCGGAGGTGATGGTCGCCGTGCCGACGTACTGCCGCCGCAACGTCCGATCGACCGTCGCCTCGACCACGAGGTCGGCGCGCTGGAAGTCGATTTGCACGGTGACGTCCCCCATGCGCTCACTCACGTCAACAAAGTAGGAGAAGGAACCGACCGAAACGTCGTTGCTGTCCACTGTGGCAAGCAGGCTGTAGCGCCCAACCTCCAAGGCATCGAACCGCACCAGCCGATCGCCCTTCGACATCGTGGCCGAATGTTGGACGCCGTCGCGTTCAAGCGTTACGGTGGCAATCGATTGAGCGGGCATCTGGGCGTCCGAGTCGACGTGCAGACGCACGACCAATCCGCCCTTGGCCGGTTCTGGCTCAGGGACGGCCACTGGTTCCGGTTCAACGGGTTCGGCCGCCTCGGGCGGCTCCTGCGCCACCTCCACGGTCTCGCAGCTCGACAAGCCGGCCAGCAGCAGGGCGGCCAGCAGGCCGTTGCGGGCGCCCGCAGGCCTGACGCCTAACGTCCAAGTCAACACTCTCCCTCCTGGCGGTTTCCGGTTTTGAACTGAGCCCAAAGCATAGCGAAGGGCGGTTATTCTACAACTGTAGTCCGCTGGCTGCCGATTTGCGCGCGGTTTGTCGCCAATCCCGTCCCAGCAGCCGCTTGGCCGGGCCATGGCGCCCGCACTACCGAGGGGTTGGCCAATGTGCGATCATTCGAATCTTGGCGTCCTTGCGTTCCGTTTGGCCAAGCCCGAACGGCTGGACGGCATGCGTTGCCGCAGGATAGGACACTAGGTGCAGCCCATACCATTCTTGCGCAAGCTGGCCCAAGCCTTGCGTTCCGGGGAACGGCCGGCTGACCTGTTCAGGCGTGTTGCCAGCCGGATTGAAAGCGCGGCCTGGAAGCCCCGCATCGAGGGTTTGTTGGCGCGCATTTCAACGAAACTCTACATTGGCATCGGCGCCGCCGTGGCGCTCACCTTCATCGCCAGCCTAGGGGCTTGGCTGGCCTTTGACCGCGTCGGGGATGCCCAAACGGCGGTCAATGAAACCACTCTGCCCCAACTTGCCAGATCGTTTGCGGTTGCCCAGCAAGGCAGCGCTTTGGCCGTCGCCGCGCCACGCCTGATCGGCACGGCCTCAAGGGAGGAGCTTGCCGGCATCGAGGCCGGCATCCGCGCCGAACGTCGAGCCTTTGAGATTCAGCTGTCGGCCTTGACCAGCCAGAGCGGCGAGCGCTTCGACCGGGTTCGCATCGAGGGGGGCGCCTTGGTCACCAATCTGGATGCGATTACGCGCTCATCCAATCAACGCTTCGCCCTGCGCGAGCGCGCTGACGCCTTGCGCTCCCAGTTGGCGGACCTGGAGGCGGAGTTCGCGCGCTTGCCGGGTTCGGCCGCGGATTCCTTGAAGAACCGCGGGGCGCTGGCGATCCAATTGCTGGCCAACGCCTTGGACAGCTCCGATGCCATGCTGCTGCAGCGCGCCCGGGGGCGCTTCGAGCGCATAGTGGGCGCAATGCCCTCCAACCGGTCGAGCGTCGCCCGCCTAAGCGACTTGGGCTTGTCCAAGGAGGGGGTGTTCGATCTCTGCGCCCAACGGATCGACCTGGCCGAGCGGCAGCGAGCCTATCTGACCGAGAACCGCAAATTTGCCGCCGGGCTGCTCAACGCGGTCGAAACGCTCGTGACGGCGTCGCAGGAAAACGCCTCGATCGCAACCCAGGCCTCCCGGGACGCCATCGGCGCTGGCCGCATTGTCCTCGTCGTCGTCAACGGCATCAGCATCGTCGGCGCCGTTCTGGTCGCTTGGCTGTTCGTCGGCAGGCTGCTGCCGCGCCTGCAGGCGTTGTCGGATCGAATGCGGGCCATGGCGGAAGGCGATCTTGAAGCCGAGGTTGAAATCGGGGGCCGGGACGAGGTCGGCGACATGGCGGCCGCTTTGGAGGTTTTTCGGCGCCATGCCATCGAGGTGCAGCGGCTGAACCTAGTCGAGAAGCTTGCCGAGGAGTTGCGCGGCAAGAACGACCAGCTCACCGCCGCGTTGGACGAGCTGCGCGAAGCGCAAAACCGGATCGTTGCGCAGGAGAAGCTCGCCGGGTTGGGCGAGTTGGCCGCCGGAGTCGCGCATGAAATCAGGAATCCCCTGAATTTCGTGTTCAACTATGCGGAAGTGTCCAGCGAATTGATTGAGGAATTGAACGAGGAGCTGGCAGCGCAGGACAACGGCTTCACTGAAGCGCAAAAGCAGTTGATCGAATCCATCCGTACGGAGCTGGACGACAGCCTCAAACGCATCCGCTCCCACGGCGGGCGCGCCGACCGCATCGTGCGGGACATGCTCAAGATGGGCGGCGCCACCGGTGAGCGGCAGCCCACGGACGTAAACAGCTTGGTGGCGGACCAAGTGCGTCTCGCCCTGGAAGTCGCCCGGGGCGGGGATGAGGCGCCGCCGCTGGACATCGAGCAGGATCTCGACGCCGGCGCCGGTGAGGTCGAGATCGTTCCCCAGGACATCGGCCGGGTGCTGCAGAACTTGATCCTCAATGCGAGGTACGCGGCGGAGGAGCGGCGTCTTGCGGAGGAGCTGGCGGGCAAGGTCCATGAACCCAAGGTGCTCGTCAGCACGCGTCGCTTGGATGAGCGCTTGGAAGTCCGTGTGCGTGACAATGGCACGGGCATCCCCGATGACGTGGTCGAAAAGATTTTCAATCCGTTTTTCACCACCAAGCCCACCGACAAGGGCACCGGTTTGGGTCTGTCGCTGTGCAACGACATCATGCGCGGCCACGGCGGCGCCATTCGCGTCGATACCCAACCCGGCAGCCATACTGAGATGATTGTTGAATTGCCCTTGGCGCAATTGCCCCGCACATGAGTTCGGCATGGCCGCGCCACACCCAAACCCAGGATGCCTGCGGCAAGCTCCGGAGGACTTTCTGGATGAAGCGGGCGGGCTTCATGGCCTCAAAGTCGGCGTCTGGCTCAGGCAGGGCGCCGCCCTTGGCGTCAACCCGACGATGCACGTGACGGCCCTCCACGGTGTCGGAGGAGTCCTCCCACTCCTTCCGCACCCACTCCAGATAGGCGAGTCGGGGACAGTACACGAACTCGTTGAGGATGCGCGCGGGGATTAGCGGCGCATCGGCCGGGCGCTCGACCCGCAGGGGCAGAGCGGCTTGGATGGGCACTTCCTCGGGCTGCGGTTCGGATGGCAGGAATCGATGGGTCGTTGAGGCCATTGTTTTGCTCCCGGAGCGGTACCTGAGTCAACTCAGTGCGAAATTTGATTAAGCGGGCGCTTCTCGGAGAAGGGTTGGATTTGGACGCTCCCCCCTCAGTGACTTTCGATGGAAAGATCCACAACCTTGACCCCGGTTGGCTCGAAGTGCCGTACGTTGCAAGTCACGACGGTTAAGCCATGTTCGAGGGCTGTTGCGGCAATCAGAAGATCAACACCCTCGTGGCCAATCGTTGCCGAGAGTTGGCCCCACCTTCTTGCCGTTGCCAAATCGACGCTGAGAATGCGCTCCCCGTAAAATGACATCACCCTGTCCAGCCAAGTGGCTAGAGCCCGAGCAAAGGGAGGATTCTTGCGCTGTTGCTGCCGGATGCCGCGCTCGATCTCCCCGATTGACACCACGCTCAAGTACAGATCGGTAGCCCCCTGTTCCGATACCCACCGTGCAATGCCTGGATGACGCTCCCTGCGCCGCAACGCGGACAGCACGTCCGTGTCAATCAAGTGCATTAGGGAAGGTCTGAACAAGGGAGCATTTGCCCCCAAGTCGCGGTTGGTTTCGATCCTTTGGATTCGGCCGGCATAACGAGCCTCGGCAATATGCGCTTGGGCTATAAGGGTTGCTCGGAACCGGCCACCACGGGCGGTTTCGGGCGCCCCGTCGCGGCCCTTTGCGGATCGCGGACGGACTGCGCCCGCGGCGTCATGCGGGCGCATGGCGGCCGGCGATGAGCAGGTTGGAGAAGCCGAGCAGCAGCGCGATGCGCTGCGTGTTCCTCGCCAAGCCCCGGCAGCGCGCCTTGGCGTAGCCGAAGTGCCGCTTCACGTACGGGAACGGGTGCTCCACCTTGGCCCGCACCGAACCCTTGCGCCGCTCCGCCGCCGCCTCCGGCCCTGATGGATCCAGCTGCCGCCGCTTGCCGCGCTTCATCGCCACCTGCCAGTCCACGTCCATGCCCCGGTTCTCCTCGCGCTTGCCCACGCCCTGGTAGCCCGCGTCGCCCCACACCCGCTCCTCGCCGCCGTGCAGCACCGCGTGCGCCGTGGCCACGTCGGCCTCGTTCGCCGAGGTCGTCCCCGGGCTGTGCGTCAGGCCCGTCTCCGAGTCCACGCCGACGTGCGCCTTCATCCCGAAGTGCCATTGGTTGCCCTTCCTCGTCTGGCGCATCTCCGGATCCCGCTTCCCAGCCTTGTTCCCGGTCGAGCTCGGCGCGTCGATGATGCCTGCGTCCACGATCGTCCCGCGCTTCAGGCGGTGGCCCAGCGAAGCCAAGTGCGCGTTGATCTCCGCGAACAACGCCTCGCCCAGGCCGTGCCTCTCCAGCAGGTGCCGGAAGTTCAGGATCGTCGTCTCGTCCGGCAGCGGACCCGTCAGCCGCAGCCCCGCAAACCGGCGCACCGACTCCACTTCGTACAGCAGATCCTCCATCCCCGGATCGCTCAGGTTGTGGAACAACTGGACGCAGTGAACCCGAAGCATCGCTCCCAACGGGTAAGGCTTCCGGCCCCGGCCGCCCTTCGGGTGGAACGGCTCGATCCGCCGCTCCAGCCGGTCCCACGGAATCAGCCCGTCCATCTTCGCAGGAAACAACTCCCGGCGCGTCCTGCGCTTCTTCGCATCGTGCTCCAGCTCCGCAAACGTCGCTTGCTCCATGAACCCTCCAAGCCGTACCATCCAGACAGTCACATTATCCCCGGATCCGGCGAATTAATCAGAGGTTCCTTAGGGTTCGAAGCGCCGTGCGGGCATGGGCAGGCGCTCGAACTCGCCATCGTCCTGCGGCATCTCAAGCAGAAGGTCATTGAATGCCGGCAAGCTTGCTTTCTCCAAGCGGCGCAAGCGCTCGTAGTCTTCAGAAGCAATGATCACGACGGCTGGCTTGCCTCGCCGCGTAACCTTCTGGGGTTCTCCCGAAACCGCTGCATCCACCAGTGCGCTCAACCGGTTTTTTGCTTCCTGTAGCTGCCACTGTCCCATGACTTTACCTTCTGGCTAGATTATTAGTCTAGATTGTTTGGTTCTTGGAGCGATGTCAACAGGGCATTTCTTTGAGTACTTGCTTCAATGAGGCCCCCGCTCTGAGGCGGGGGAAAGGGCTGACGATGACGACGAGGCTGACGATGACGTCGAGGCTTCAATGAGGCCCCCGCTCTGAGGCGGGGGAAAGGGCCGGCTCCCCGACCCGCGGCGAGCCGGTGGCCTGCGGCTTCAATGAGGCCCCCGCTCTGAGGCGGGGGAAAGTACCAGCTGTGCCCAGGACACAGCTGGATCGTTCATCCTTCAATGAGGCCCCCGCTCTGAGGCGGGGGAAAGCGCGCAAGCCAATCCGCAGCAGTCTGCAGCATGGCCTCCTTCAATGAGGCCCCCGCTCTGAGGCGGGGGAAAGCCGCCCGACAGCGCCACGCCGGCCGCGCCCGCTGCGGCCTTCAATGAGGCCCCCGCTCTGAGGCGGGGGAAAGTCTTGTAATCCCCGGCCACCCCAACCTACGAAACCGTCCTTCAATGAGGCCCCCGCTCTGAGGCGGGGGAAAGTTGCGCTGGCAAGCCCATCGGGGTCGACCCGGCTATCCCTTCAATGAGGCCCCCGCTCTGAGGCGGGGGAAAGTATCAAACCCGGGCCGATGGGCTTGTTGCCCGTCGGCCTTCAATGAGGCCCCCGCTCTGAGGCGGGGGAAAGTCATGTAGCAAGGCAATTGGCTTGCTATCTCAGAGACCTTCAATGAGGCCCCCGCTCTGAGGCGGGGGAAAGATTGTGTGAGAAGGATCCGATGATCCTCGCATTGTCCCTTCAATGAGGCCCCCGCTCTGAGGCGGGGGAAAGTAGCGCGATACCTAGGCGCGGCTATTCCTAGGTGCTCCTTCAATGAGGCCCCCGCTCTGAGGCGGGGGAAAGTGCTCAGCCTTTCGGAACGAGGGGCCCCAGCTTTCCTCCCTTCAATGAGGCCCCCGCTCTGAGGCGGGGGAAAGGACGGCGACGATGCGCTCTCAAGCCAAACCGCCAGCCCCTTCAATGAGGCCCCCGCTCTGAGGCGGGGGAAAGTCGCGCAGCTGTGCCGGCATCCCTTCATCGCCAGCGACCCTTCAATGAGGCCCCCGCTCTGAGGCGGGGGAAAGGACCGGCTGCCGGAAATCTGCCGAAATCTGCCGGCGCCCTTCAATGAGGCCCCCGCTCTGAGGCGGGGGAAAGGACAACCCCTTTTTCGCAACTTTTCGCATTTTTCGACCTTCAATGAGGCCCCCGCTCTGAGGCGGGGGAAAGTGCGCGAAACAGCGGCAAGGGTCAGGGAGGGACCGGCCCTTCAATGAGGCCCCCGCTCTGAGGCGGGGGAAAGGTGACGATGCCCGCGATCCCGCACCCATTCGCACCACCCTTCAATGAGGCCCCCGCTCTGAGGCGGGGGAAAGAACAGCACACTCGCTCGAGACATCAATATTGCGGACGCCTTCAATGAGGCCCCCGCTCTGAGGCGGGGGAAAGTCGCGGAGCTGGGCTGGAAAGCCGTCTTCGCCAGGCGCCCTTCAATGAGGCCCCCGCTCTGAGGCGGGGGAAAGTGGTCGAATTCGGCATGGTTGCCGACGCCTACGTCGGCCTTCAATGAGGCCCCCGCTCTGAGGCGGGGGAAAGAGCCTACGAGAGAGTCAGCATCCAAGAGCTGACCAGACCTTCAATGAGGCCCCCGCTCTGAGGCGGGGGAAAGTACGGCGGTCGCGCCGTTGTTCTCTTGGCTTGGCTTCCTTCAATGAGGCCCCCGCTCTGAGGCGGGGGAAAGACGCGATGGAGCTAGAAGCAAGAGCGGGCAAGCATGCCTTCAATGAGGCCCCCGCTCTGAGGCGGGGGAAAGGGCGGAAATCGCCATGTATGTCGCCAAATACGTCAGCCTTCAATGAGGCCCCCGCTCTGAGGCGGGGGAAAGGGCGGAAATCGCCATGTATGTCGCCAAATACGTCAGCCTTCAATGAGGCCCCCGCTCTGAGGCGGGGGAAAGGGTTCCGGGACGCCCGGACCAGCTCTAGGCCGGTCAACCTTCAATGAGGCCCCCGCTCTGAGGCGGGGGAAAGGCTAGTTTCCTTTGGGGATGACGTCTACATTGCCCGCCGCCTTCAATGAGGCCCCCGCTCTGAGGCGGGGGAAAGCAGAAAATCAAGGATACGATGGACACCGCCTATCCGGGCCTTCAATGAGGCCCCCGCTCTGAGGCGGGGGAAAGAGGGAGCCCTGCGGGCGGATTCGATCTGGCGGATGCCCTTCAATGAGGCCCCCGCTCTGAGGCGGGGGAAAGCAGGGAGCCGACCAAGGCGACTTTGTTCGCGGCCAGCCTTCAATGAGGCCCCCGCTCTGAGGCGGGGGAAAGCATGTACGTAGCCAAGTACGTGAGCAAATCAATCGAGCCTTCAATGAGGCCCCCGCTCTGAGGCGGGGGAAAGCGCCGAAATTCCTTTCGGCGGGCTACAACAGGATATGCCTTCAATGAGGCCCCCGCTCTGAGGCGGGGGAAAGTCGATGATGCCGCTCATTCCCAGCCCGGTGCCGCCTCCTTCAATGAGGCCCCCGCTCTGAGGCGGGGGAAAGGCGGTGCCGGAGTTGACTTTTCGAGAGCTGGATTTCCCCCTTCAATGAGGCCCCCGCTCTGAGGCGGGGGAAAGGTCTTTGATTCGTCCACTCCCTGCATTAGCCAGTCCACCCTTCAATGAGGCCCCCGCTCTGAGGCGGGGGAAAGCCGGACGCGCAGCGAGGAGAAAATCAATGAGCAATTCCTTCAATGAGGCCCCCGCTCTGAGGCGGGGGAAAGGCGGGAGACGCGTGTGGACGACGGCGCTCCCGACGGCCTTCAATGAGGCCCCCGCTCTGAGGCGGGGGAAAGGCGGATATCTCTAGGTGAGATAGGAGTTCCAATCATGCCTTCAATGAGGCCCCCGCTCTGAGGCGGGGGAAAGGAGCGGAAGCGATTTGGACTTGTCATACGGAGAGTTCCTTCAATGAGGCCCCCGCTCTGAGGCGGGGGAAAGCGCCCCGTCCTGCTCAATCACCGATGGATCAATCGACCTTCAATGAGGCCCCCGCTCTGAGGCGGGGGAAAGACGCGAAGCTCGAGGGCGCGAGCTGCTTCGCTGCGATCCTTCAATGAGGCCCCCGCTCTGAGGCGGGGGAAAGGTCGCCGAGGCGGTCGATGCGGCGCTGGACGACTGGGCCTTCAATGAGGCCCCCGCTCTGAGGCGGGGGAAAGACGCCGCCGCATCCAATCGCGACGACCCCGCTCCCGCCCCTTCAATGAGGCCCCCGCTCTGAGGCGGGGGAAAGTGTTGGGGAGGAAACAGGGCATCAGGGTGTCCCTGTCCCTTCAATGAGGCCCCCGCTCTGAGGCGGGGGAAAGGTCGCGGATATCGAGGACGGGGCTGCGCTCCCACCCCCTTCAATGAGGCCCCCGCTCTGAGGCGGGGGAAAGGGTTATCATGCCGCAACAGAAGAAGGAGGCACCTACTTCCTTCAATGAGGCCCCCGCTCTGAGGCGGGGGAAAGCCCGGATCGATGGGTATCTCCAAGCGGCCAGGCGCGTTCCTTCAATGAGGCCCCCGCTCTGAGGCGGGGGAAAGGGGTCAGCCGCGTAGGCAATCACGGAAAACGCTCATCCTTCAATGAGGCCCCCGCTCTGAGGCGGGGGAAAGTTCCAACGGCACGGCAAGCCGCTGTTCACGTCACTAACCTTCAATGAGGCCCCCGCTCTGAGGCGGGGGAAAGCGGTGCCGCCCGAAAAATTGGCTGTGTAAACGATCAGCCTTCAATGAGGCCCCCGCTCTGAGGCGGGGGAAAGTAGGAGCCGAGTCCTGCGTAGGCTGTGCCAGCCAGCGCCTTCAATGAGGCCCCCGCTCTGAGGCGGGGGAAAGGACGGAGTTGGCGCCGTCCGTAAGAATCAATTCGATCCTTCAATGAGGCCCCCGCTCTGAGGCGGGGGAAAGCTGTTGTTGCTGCTCGTCTGGTATGGGGGATCGGCGTCCTTCAATGAGGCCCCCGCTCTGAGGCGGGGGAAAGATGCGGACCTCGGCGACGTACTCTCCGGTGTCCACGGCCCTTCAATGAGGCCCCCGCTCTGAGGCGGGGGAAAGGTCTCGATGGACTACCCGCAGGACTACGTCATATCGCCTTCAATGAGGCCCCCGCTCTGAGGCGGGGGAAAGGCCGCATACGACGAATTCAACGACCTCCCGAGAGACCCTTCAATGAGGCCCCCGCTCTGAGGCGGGGGAAAGGCCGGATTCGGCCTGGCTGGCCGCAGGCGGGATACTCCTTCAATGAGGCCCCCGCTCTGAGGCGGGGGAAAGCCGGTGGCACAGCCGCTCCTCGCCGGGGAGGCCCCACCTTCAATGAGGCCCCCGCTCTGAGGCGGGGGAAAGGTCCACCTCTCCGGCGAGCTTACGCCAGTAGACGCCCCTTCAATGAGGCCCCCGCTCTGAGGCGGGGGAAAGCTGCAGCGTCGGGGCTTATTTTACCGATGGCGTTCAGCCTTCAATGAGGCCCCCGCTCTGAGGCGGGGGAAAGGGTAATTGGTTCACAGTAGCAGGTATGGGCTACGACGCCTTCAATGAGGCCCCCGCTCTGAGGCGGGGGAAAGCGCGAAGCCATGATCCCTAGCCAAAAGGCGTAAACCGCCTTCAATGAGGCCCCCGCTCTGAGGCGGGGGAAAGCCGCCTGGTGTCTGACGAGATAGGCGAATAGGAGTAAACCCTTCAATGAGGCCCCCGCTCTGAGGCGGGGGAAAGCAAGACACTCTGGGATCATTCATCCAATTCCAGTAACCTTCAATGAGGCCCCCGCTCTGAGGCGGGGGAAAGGAGCCGAGCAGTTCAGCAGCATCCAAGAGCTGCCCCGACCTTCAATGAGGCCCCCGCTCTGAGGCGGGGGAAAGCGTGCGGACGCGGGCGGCAATCACCTCAGCCGGAGTCCTTCAATGAGGCCCCCGCTCTGAGGCGGGGGAAAGATCCTACGAAAGATCGAGCGAGTGGGACAGCATGTTCCCCTTCAATGAGGCCCCCGCTCTGAGGCGGGGGAAAGTTTGGCCCGGACCATTCGTTGGGCACTGGGAGCCCGGCCTTCAATGAGGCCCCCGCTCTGAGGCGGGGGAAAGTGGCCTTAGCGCAAACATCCATCAACGCGGACGCGACCCTTCAATGAGGCCCCCGCTCTGAGGCGGGGGAAAGGCTTTGGCCGACCGAAGTCAGAGACGACAAGATCAAACCTTCAATGAGGCCCCCGCTCTGAGGCGGGGGAAAGCCGATGACTTGGCACGGCACATCCCCCGCCCCGAAAGCCCTTCAATGAGGCCCCCGCTCTGAGGCGGGGGAAAGAAGATGAACGATATGGGTACTGACTTCAATGAAATTGCCTTCAATGAGGCCCCCGCTCTGAGGCGGGGGAAAGGAATTTGACATGAACGTAGGTGCAGTTGGTACTGCGCCTTCAATGAGGCCCCCGCTCTGAGGCGGGGGAAAGACGACACCGAGCCCACCGAGGCGATGCTCGCCGCCCCTTCAATGAGGCCCCCGCTCTGAGGCGGGGGAAAGCGGCGATCACCGCGCTGACGAAACTGTCTGTTCCGACCCTTCAATGAGGCCCCCGCTCTGAGGCGGGGGAAAGCAGGTAGTAGGCGCCCGTCGCGTATGAGACACCGTCCCTTCAATGAGGCCCCCGCTCTGAGGCGGGGGAAAGGGGACCGGCAAAGGCATTCGCCAAGCGGGTCCGTGACCTTCAATGAGGCCCCCGCTCTGAGGCGGGGGAAAGAAGGAAGAGAATTGCTAGCTCTAAGCGGGAGGAAGTCCTTCAATGAGGCCCCCGCTCTGAGGCGGGGGAAAGCAGCCATACCTGTACGTAGGAGTTTTTTCCTTCTCCTTCCTTCAATGAGGCCCCCGCTCTGAGGCGGGGGAAAGCGGGACTCGCACCCACAGCTGCGGATATTATTCGTACCTTCAATGAGGCCCCCGCTCTGAGGCGGGGGAAAGCACGCCCACCCCCGCATTATTGAAGACCTCCCTGACCCTTCAATGAGGCCCCCGCTCTGAGGCGGGGGAAAGCCTGACTCCAGTGCTGGCGGAGCACGCGCAGATCAGCCTTCAATGAGGCCCCCGCTCTGAGGCGGGGGAAAGCGGTCGGAAGCGATTTGGATCTGTCATACGGAGAGTTCCTTCAATGAGGCCCCCGCTCTGAGGCGGGGGAAAGCGGCGATCACCGCGCTGACGAACTGGTCCGTTCCGGTCCTTCAATGAGGCCCCCGCTCTGAGGCGGGGGAAAGGCCGCCACGCCCTCGGCAACCCCGAGACGATCACAATCCCTTCAATGAGGCCCCCGCTCTGAGGCGGGGGAAAGCGGGCGCATTGGAGGATCAATGAAATGGAAAAGTCTCCTTCAATGAGGCCCCCGCTCTGAGGCGGGGGAAAGTCCTTGACGCCGGTCGGCCGATCCCACAGAGTCCCGACCTTCAATGAGGCCCCCGCTCTGAGGCGGGGGAAAGCGGGAAGCCGGCCGCCGACGGCACCCGGCTGCCCTCCCTTCAATGAGGCCCCCGCTCTGAGGCGGGGGAAAGCTCTGCGCTGCAGATCCTTCCACGCCGGGCTGCCGTACCTTCAATGAGGCCCCCGCTCTGAGGCGGGGGAAAGCCGCTGCGCACGCCGCTGCTGGCGCTTTTGACGGTCCCTTCAATGAGGCCCCCGCTCTGAGGCGGGGGAAAGGCCGCTGGAGCTGGTGGAGTGATTATGATTTTGCAAACCTTCAATGAGGCCCCCGCTCTGAGGCGGGGGAAAGCGTGCATTACTTCAAGCAGTTTGTTCAGCCTTACTTCCTTCAATGAGGCCCCCGCTCTGAGGCGGGGGAAAGCAAGCGTGTGAGTGATGCTAGGAAAGCTAGGAGGGCCCTTCAATGAGGCCCCCGCTCTGAGGCGGGGGAAAGCCGGAACCAACGCCAACAACAACGACAACGCCGGAGCCCTTCAATGAGGCCCCCGCTCTGAGGCGGGGGAAAGAAGCGGCACACGACTACAAGCCGAGAATCCTGCGGACCTTCAATGAGGCCCCCGCTCTGAGGCGGGGGAAAGGATCTGATGAGGTAGGCGACTAGGAGTAGAGCACATCCTTCAATGAGGCCCCCGCTCTGAGGCGGGGGAAAGGATGAACGACCCGGCGGTAGCCTGGTCAGAGCTGGTACCTTCAATGAGGCCCCCGCTCTGAGGCGGGGGAAAGCTGAGGGCCGCTGTTCCATTAAAGTTTGCTACGGCGTCCTTCAATGAGGCCCCCGCTCTGAGGCGGGGGAAAGCAGCGAGATCACGTGAGGCTCTTGTGTAGTCAGCTACCTTCAATGAGGCCCCCGCTCTGAGGCGGGGGAAAGGTCTGATCCCGGTTGGCCCGGTCCCTGAGCGCGAAGGCCTTCAATGAGGCCCCCGCTCTGAGGCGGGGGAAAGGATATGATCTGACGTATGTAGCATTTGCAGAGAATACCCTTCAATGAGGCCCCCGCTCTGAGGCGGGGGAAAGGGCGGGCTCAAGCATGAGTCGGGCGCATTGGAGGATTCCTTCAATGAGGCCCCCGCTCTGAGGCGGGGGAAAGCTCCAGGACTGGTGGCCGCTGAGGGCCTTGTAGTCGCCCTTCAATGAGGCCCCCGCTCTGAGGCGGGGGAAAGAGCGACTGAAGCGCAGACTGCCTGTGGAGCGGAGCCCTTCAATGAGGCCCCCGCTCTGAGGCGGGGGAAAGCATTGAAATTACCTTATGTGGCCATTTATCCATAACCCTTCAATGAGGCCCCCGCTCTGAGGCGGGGGAAAGCCCGCCAGCAGCAGCTCCCTGCCCGCAGGCGGAGCGCCCTTCAATGAGGCCCCCGCTCTGAGGCGGGGGAAAGTCGTACACAGTGTCTGGTGCACTAGCAGGTCCTGACCTTCAATGAGGCCCCCGCTCTGAGGCGGGGGAAAGTCCGGAGCTGTTTTGACTCGTCATGATGGCGAGCAACCTTCAATGAGGCCCCCGCTCTGAGGCGGGGGAAAGCTTGCAAGCGCAGCTGAGAAGAAGCTCGCAACAACCCTTCAATGAGGCCCCCGCTCTGAGGCGGGGGAAAGCTTGTGGCACAGCCGCTCCTCGCCGGGGAGGCCCCACCTTCAATGAGGCCCCCGCTCTGAGGCGGGGGAAAGGTTGAAGGTGCCGGCCTGATTCGATCGGCGGACCACCCTTCAATGAGGCCCCCGCTCTGAGGCGGGGGAAAGCTTGAAGTAATGCACGACCGCTCGCTCCCAGCGCGGCCTTCAATGAGGCCCCCGCTCTGAGGCGGGGGAAAGAGTAATGTATGCAAACTCTGCGGACAGTATACCAATGCCTTCAATGAGGCCCCCGCTCTGAGGCGGGGGAAAGATCGACGACATCGCAGTTCACGGTAGTCATGTAAGGCCTTCAATGAGGCCCCCGCTCTGAGGCGGGGGAAAGCGCGTAGTTGCGCTGGCATTCCTTCTTCGCCAGCAGCCCTTCAATGAGGCCCCCGCTCTGAGGCGGGGGAAAGGTCTGCCGGGCTGACGGCACGCTGGTGGGCACGTATCCCCTTCAATGAGGCCCCCGCTCTGAGGCGGGGGAAAGGGTCCCTACAAGGGACCCATCCTCACGCGACACGGTCCCTTCAATGAGGCCCCCGCTCTGAGGCGGGGGAAAGAGCCCACTAGTTCAGCTGCGTCAAGCAGCTGCCCTGACCTTCAATGAGGCCCCCGCTCTGAGGCGGGGGAAAGGGGACGAGTAGCGCCGAAGTGCATGAGTAGCCATATCCTTCAATGAGGCCCCCGCTCTGAGGCGGGGGAAAGAGGCATGACGGGGCTACCAAGGCCTTTTCCGATAAGGCCCTTCAATGAGGCCCCCGCTCTGAGGCGGGGGAAAGCGCAGTTGCTTGAACAAGATCCTCAAAATCCCGCAAATCCTTCAATGAGGCCCCCGCTCTGAGGCGGGGGAAAGGTGGTGGAGATTCTCACGGCGGAGTGCGACGATCCGGCCTTCAATGAGGCCCCCGCTCTGAGGCGGGGGAAAGACCACCTGCTACAGCCCAATAAACTCAACATCCGGCTTCCCGGATTGCGAGCGCTCGGCATTTGGACGGCTAGCTTGGCTTCTGAACATGGATTTTTACCCGAGGTTCTTCCGTCAACCAATTGAATTTTAAAGAACTAAGCCTTTACGAGTGGTCCCTAAGCGAACCGCTAACACCCAACATCTCGCAATTCATCAGCGAGCCTACACGATTACTGGTTCGCGTTCCACTGGGATGTAGCTTCGCTTTCCGAGGGATACGATTTTCGGTTCCACTCGGTCGGCCAAGCCGATGTCGATAACGACGACGTGATCCTCATCGTGGTGGATGGCGCTGTCGAGGTCGGCGATCAGTTCGGCATGGCGGCGGGCGGACAGGCGGCATTGGAACACGGAGTACTGCACCCATTCGCCGTAGCCGTGCATGGTGCGGAAGACGCGTCGCCAGCGTTTGGGGTCGGCGATGTCGTAAACCACGAAGTACGCTCTTTCATCGCTGCTCATGCTGGGCTAATCCTCAAGGCGGGCCGTTGCGGAAGTGTGCGCTATCGGGTGAGGAAGTTGGGGTAGTCGGGAATCTCGCCCAGAAGGAAGCGCCCCAGGAGCCGCGCCTGCATCTCAAACAGCCGCCGGTATTCCAAGCGGTAGTCGAACATCGGGTGGGTCACTTCCTGGCTCAGGCGCCGCTCGAAGGATGCAATGAAGCGCTTGCGACCGGAGGCCGACAGGTTGGTGCCAACGGGCGTGCGCACGAAGTCGGTGGGCTTGAGCTCGCCGTTGTTGATGGCCGTCACCGCTACGGAATCGACGATCAGCGGCCGGAACGGCTCCATCATGTCGAGCGCCAAGGCGGGTCGCCCGTATCGGGGTTGGTGATAGAAGCCCCGGTAGGGATCGAAGCCAACGCTGGACAGCGCCACCACGAAGGCGCGAGTCAGGAGCGCGTACCCAAACGAGAGCATGGCGTTGACCGGATCGGTGGGCGGACGCCGATTGCGCCCGTTCATGTCGAACAGCGTCATTTCGCTGTCTGCGCCCTTCAGAACTTGGGGAAGCGCTTGAAAGTAGAGCGCCGCGGCCGCTCCTTCAATGCCGAGCAGCGAGTTGAGGCTCTTGATCCGGCCGGCTTTGTCGCCGAGCCGCTTCAAGTCCTTGAGCACCGGTCCGGCGTCCTCCGTGCCCCGCCAGTTGCGCCGCAGCAGGACGCGGCTGTTGCGGATCTTGGCCCGCACCCAGCCCCGCGCCAAACGCAGGCAGACCTGATCCTCGAAGGAACCCCGATACTGGGCAGTGCGCAACTCCACGTTGGCATGGCCCGCGCCGACGGTGTGGCCGAGAAACCACCCTCCATAGGAATGCCAAGTGACGGGAATTTCCCGGCGCATGAGCTCATGCAGCGTCGGTGTGGTGACATAGACGTTGCCCATCACCACCAGTTGGGAGGTCTCCGCCAACCGGGCGTGCGTCGGTTCGCCGTCGTCCACGGTGATGGCCAGCCGTTCGCCGGACTTGGCCACCTTGGCCCGGTGCGCTTGGATGTACACTGGCAGGGAGCGGGTGTGGCGTACGCTGATCGGGCGCGCCTTGTCCGCTTTGGCGCTGAGCAGATTGACCTCATCGGGCAGGCAGATGCCAACTAGGGAGCACCGCGAGCACTTGGGGCTGTCCGCCAGCGGCGGCGGGATTTGCCCGCCTTCGACGACAGTGCGCAGCAGGCTCAAGGATTCCCGCGTCAGCGACCGCAGTTCGTCATCGAAGGGGATGCGCACCCGCTCCTTGGAGCCTGCGAAGTACAGAACGCCCTCCGAACAGCGATAGCCGTGGTCCTCCAGCAGCAGGCCCTGCGCGCACAGCTGCACCCGTTCCGGGTCATATGCCTGCTGCTTGACGTGGGGGCGCTTGCCGCGCTTGTAGTCGATGGGGGTGACCTCGCCGCCCGCCCCCTCCACCAAGTCGATCTTGGCCACGAGATCGAGGCGCTTTGACGACAGTTCCACGGAGCGGGCGGGCTTCATGGCCTTGAAGTCGGCGTCCGGTTCAGGCAGGGCGCCGCCCTTGGCGTCAACCCGCCGATGCACGTGACGGCCCTCCACGGTGTCGGAGGAGTCCTCCCACTCCTTCTGCACCCACTCCAGATAGGCGAGTCGGGGACAGTACACGAACTCGTTGAGGATGCGCGCGGGGATCAGCGGCGCATCGGCCGGACGCTCCACCCGCAGGGGCAGGGCGGCTTGGATGGGCGCATCCTTGGGCGGGGGTTCGGAAGGTAGGAATCGACGGGTTGTTGAAGCCATGGTTTGCTGATGCCGTTTCATCGAACCCAAGGGGCTTGCCTTCGGGCTGACGTGGAATTTTGCGGAGCCCATGGCCCGGAAGACTGCTCGGAAGCGCTCGGAAGGCGAAGCGCTTCCGAGTCTTCCTTCGGGTTTGGGACAAGCGAGTTGAATAGCGGCCGGCAGGCCCGACAGGGCCTCCCAAACGAGAGTCGATTCAATGGGATGGAGGATGCGCTCATGCCGGGAAGTACTTCCGTTTCGGATCTCGAGGCCCGCTTCCGATTTCGACCACCAGACCGCGCTTGACGAGCTTTGCCAGACGCGCCCGCGTTGCCCGTGGCGACAGTCCGATGACCAGTGCGATTTCACGGGTTTGACGGCCATTGGCATCCAGTTCGCCAAGGATCCCTTGATCTGTGGCGTCAATTTCCGGTTCGGCCACTTGCTGCGTCCGCAGCGTGACGCGCAGCCGTTGGCCCACCTCCTCCCAGACGGGCGGCGGCAGCCCAAACTCCCGGCACGCCGCAATCATCCGCTGAGCGCCGCTGCCCCAGTGCTCGACCAACCGGAGCTCGTGGAACACGCGGCCGATCACTCGGTTGCGCAGCTTGGAGACGCCCCGAGGCAGGTCTTCAAGCGTAAGTCCAAACGGCAGGAGGCCGGGATTTTCGACCTCCAGCCGATCATTGAACACGGCGATGCGAACGGGTGCGCCGCGCTGTGAGTAGTCCGCGTGGGCCACGGCGTTCACCAACGCTTCGCGCACGGCCGCAGGAGGCAGTTTCCATTGGGGTTGACGATGAACACGGTCGAACTCGACGCCGGCCGCCAAGTGTCGCTCGACAAAGGCCACGGCGGCGGGAATGGTCTCCGCTAGAGGCATCCTCAGTTCCGCCTGATCCACTATTCGGGCCCGGTCCGTGCCCATGAATCGTCCGGCCTGCACCCAAGCGTCGGGAAAGTGGGCAAGGCGTTCCCGCCCGTAGAGCAGAATGCCTCCGACACTAGGCACCTTGCGTCCTTGGTAAGTGGTGCGCAGCCCCAAGACATCGAGGTCGCGTTCGGTGAGTTTCCTGAACTCGGCAAAGGACTCGGAAGCCGCTCGGAAGTCCAGCGCTTCCGAGTCGAGATTCGGCACGGGGCCTTCGTCGAAGGATTGGCGAAGCGAGTAACGGCGCAGTTCAGCGATGAGATCGGCATCGGCCCGACGATTGGTTGAACCCACGCGAACATAGGTTCCGTTCTCCGGCTCGCCACCGAGGTGGTGCGGCCGGTTGGGGCTTGGGTGAACTCGCACCGCGAGAACATGGCTGCTGCGGTAGCTCAGTATCTCAATATCGGGCAGCAACCGGGGCGAGACCGCGTCACTGATCAGATTGGCGACCTTCTCCTCCAGAGCTAAGGGATTGTTGACGCCCAGCACATGGCGGGTTTTGTCCTCCACCCCGATGAGAATCGTCCCGCCAGCGGTGTTGGCGAACGCTACGACCGAGCGCAGTAGCGGATTGGGCGAAGACAGTTCACGCTTGAACTCCAAGGTCTTGCCTTCGGGTCGGCACAGAATTTCAATGATGTCCATAGCTCGGAAGAATACTCGGAAGCAACTGGAAGGCAAAGTGCTTCCGAGTCTTGTTCCGAGTTCAGGGCGACTGGCGGGTGGGGAAGTGCGGTGTAGGTGGGCCATCAATTCGCAAGGCCTGCTGAGCAACAGGCGCGGCTGATCTTGACGTCGGAGCCGGCGCGGCGGCGGACGAGCGCGGGCATCATGATCAATCTGGCCGCTGACTGCCGGATGGTCGCTACGAACTGAAGGTGCCCCATACCGACCCGCGAATTGGTGGGTGAATTCCTCCGTTCGCAGTCTCCCCCACGTGGAACCCCCGTCTGCTAACATTTAGGAATCCGTCCGGGCCAGCGCTTAAGCCCCGGCATAGCCTCGAATGGACACTGGATCAACATGAGCGACAAGCAAGTTCTTGGTCAGTCGGAGCACCGCCTATCCAAGCTGTTTGAAGCCCTCACTACTGAGGATGGCGAGGGCTATCCGCCATTTCGGTGGCAGAAGCGGCTGCTCAAGCGTTTCATCCATGAAGACATCCCTCAAATTGTCGATGTTCCCACTGGGCTCGGCAAAACCTCGGTGATGGCTCTTTGGCTTATCGCCTTGGCGGAAGACGCCAAGCTCCCGCGACGGCTGGTCTATGTCGTTGACCGGCGGGCGGTGGTTGATCAGGCCACTCGCTATGCGAAACGGCTAAGGGACAACCTGCCAGCGAATCTGGCCAGTGGGCTGGGCCTCGACATGGACGCTGGCGGCTTGCCGATCTCGACCCTGCGCGGTGGCTTCGCAGACAACCGCGAGTGGCTGGCGGATCCGTCCAAGCCCGCTGTGGTTGTGGGCACCGTTGACATGATCGGTTCCCGGATGCTGTTCGAGGGCTATGGCGTGTCGCGCCGAATGCGCCCGTATCACGCCGGCCTCCTCGGCGTCGATGCGCTTGTGCTGCTGGACGAAGCGCATTTGTGCCCGCCGTTTGAAGCCATGCTCCGACAGGTCGTGAAGCACCGTGCTGAGGAATCGAGCCTTGGTGGCAATGGTGGGTGGTCCATGCCGCCGTTTCGCTTGATGTCCCTGTCTGCCACGGGGCGTGCAGTCGATGAAGCTCCCTCAGCGAAGGTGTTCAAGCTGGAGCCCGAGGATAGAGGGGAAACTGAAGTTCGGCGGCGTCTCCATGCGAAAAAACGCCTCTCCATCAATCGGGTGGATGACCCTTCCGTGCTTACCGAGAAGATGGCTGACTGTGCGGTGGCCCTCGCCGGCCCCGAAGAGCCCCACTCCCGTGTGATTGTGTTTTGCGACAAGCGCAAAGACGCCCTTGATGTGAAGCAGCGGATTGAAAAGCAGTTCAGGGGCAAACGAACCGCTGGCCACGCCAGTAACGGTTTTGACTTGGAACTGCTGGTCGGGGAACGCAGGGTGCGGGAGCGCACCGATCTGGAGAATTGGCTTGATGCGCGCGGATTCCTAGGCGAAGCCAAAACTCCGGCGGAGCGGCCAAAGTTCTTGGTGGCCACCTCTGCGGGCGAGGTGGGAGTGGATCTCAACGCCGACCATATGGTGTGTGACTTGGTGGCCTACGAACGAATGGTTCAGCGGCTCGGAAGGGTAAATCGCCGGGGCGGCGATGATCGGCAAGCGTTGGTCGAGGTGTTCTGCGCACCGCCGCCCGCACCGAAGGCGAATGCCGGCAAAGTGGCCAAAGATCGATACAAAGGCCAATCCGAAACGTTCGAAAACCAGCGGTCAGCCCTGCTTACTTTGCTGGTAGGTGACGATGACCGGCGGGATGCCAGCCCGTGCGCTTGCGGCGAACTGAAGCTAAATCACCCTGAATGCGTTAACGCCGCCACAACCCCGCAGCCGCTTCACCCTGCGCTAACCCGTCCGCTTCTCGATGCTTGGTCAATGACCTCGCTAAAGCAGCACTCAGGCCGTCCTGAAATCGCCCCGTGGTTGCGTGGTTGGGTTGATGAGGATGAACCGCAAACCGAAGTGGTGTGGCGCAGACACCTACCCCAAGTGCATCATGGATCCTACGAGAGATCGATTCGTCCCGATGTGGTCTCCGACTTCTTTCGCCATGCGCCGATCCATGCCTCGGAAAAGTTGGAAGCGATCTCCGGACGAGTGTTCGACTGGCTGCTGAAGCGGGCAAAAAGCATCAAACCGACAAAAGACGACTTCGAACCAAGCGCAGAGGGCGAAGTCACGCTGACGGATGGCGATGTCGCAGCAGTCGTTCTGGACCGTTCCGGGGAATGCATCAAAATCGCAAGCTTGGGCGATCTTCGGCGGCTTGCTGCGCCCGCCAAGAGCTTCGACAGGCGCAAGAGAGCGCAACGAGATCGTGAAAAGCGTGAATGGGTCGAACGGCATCTGCCGGGAGCTGTGCTGGTCATGGACACCAGAATGGGCGGTTTGAGCAAGGGAATGCTCGATGAAACGGCAAGGGCAGCGGTCTCTGCTGATGTTGACGAGGATTGGCAAGGACAAGTCGAGGACAAGGAGGCGAAAACACTTCGACCGCTCATCAAGTTCCGGATACAGGAAGTCTCAGCCAACGAGAAGGATGAGGAGGAGGGTCTGAGTCCGCGCGCGGAGGAGGACGGTTGGCGCCATGTGCAGACCTATGAAACCCATATCGACGCGGCTGGCACGGCGAAGCGCGGTTTGGCTGTATTGAATTGGCATGATGCCGCTATGGATGAGGACGCCAAGGCTTTTCTTTCCCGGCCTCAACTCCTGTGCGACCACGCCGAGCAGGCATCAAAACATGCCCGGCGCATCGCTGAACGGCTGGGGCTGCCCAATGACCTGATTGAAGCGCTAGCGACTGCTGCGCGCCTGCATGATGACGGCAAGGCGGCGCGGCGCTGGCAGACGGCCATGAAAGCGCCCAAGGACGAACAGGGAAGGCCGTTTGCAAAAACGCGCGGCGGCGGCAATCTCCATCTGCTTGCGGGCTATCGCCACGAGTTCGGTTCGTTGCTGAAGGCCGAACGGGAAGATCTTCCTGAGGGCACGCGCGATTTAATCCTGCACTTGATTGCCGCCCATCATGGCCATGCCCGCCCGTTGATTTCGCACCAAGGTTGTGAGGAAGGCGCTCCATCCCAAATGGAATCCAGGGCAGGCGAAGCGGCGCTGCGTTTCGCAAGGCTTCAGCAGCGGCACGGCCCTTGGGGGCTGGCATGGCTGGAAGCGCTGCTTCGAGCGGCTGATCAGTCGGCATCACGGGAGTGGTCGCAAGGGAATGCGGGAGGCGGGCGTGGCTGAGTCCTCGATACCCGTTGACCTGCTGAATCCGGGCCAGGTGTTCGCGTCAATTGGCCTGTTGGAAGCGGCGGACCTGTTGTTGGGCAATGCCACTGGAGGGTTTGCTTGGAACCAAGACGGTGAAGCTGCGTTTCGTGTCCGCGCCTCCGGCACGGAGCCTCCCGTCGAGCGCGTGATGGCCTTCCTTGAGGATGCTGAGGTCGTTCCGATGGCGCCGGCGGGCTCACCAAACCTCGATGCGTGGAAGAACGGTTGGGGTTCATCCCCGGAGGTTCCCGATGGCGGTGCCCCCTTTCCGTTCCCCGACCCCGGTTCGCCTGCCACTCTGCCCGTTGTGCTTCGGGGGCGGACCGGGGATGAAATCCCAATAGACTACTGGGGCGACGCTACCCGAAGGGATAAAGTCAAGTTTTGGGCCGGCGCGGCGGGACTGCCGGGTGCTGCAATACTGCGCAACGCCCTGCGCATCGTGAGCGGGAAGACCCGCCAGCATGTCGGCAATCCATTTGCCCTGTCGGGCGCTCAATCCAACAGCTTTCGTTTCGATTGGCGGCGTGACTACGTGCCCATTCAAGTTGGGTTTTCACCAAACAGGCATGGCGGCATCCAGATGCTCGGATTTCCGTTGGTGGAAATTCTTGCCGCAATTGGAGTGACTCATGCCCGCCCCAACCGAGTTACCAAGCTCCAGTACGAATACGGCGTTCTGGGAGGCGGTGAATCAAGCCTGATTGACCCGCTGTTTCACCGGGCCGCGCTCGGCGCGGCTGAAAATCCCGTTCCCGGACGCCCATTCAGACGGTTTGTGATGCAGCTTGATTGGCCCGGCCAAGAGGATCAAGCACGTTGCATCAGCCAAGTTGCAGAAAAGGAGACTGACCAATGACCGAACCTCTCGTCCACAGCCGGATCAATGCCCTCGCCGACGATCGGGCTGGCCCCGTGGCACTTCACCTTCGACAGCCGCTCGTGCCCGTTGAAGGCGCGGGTTCGCCAATCTTTCCGCCGACCTACGCCGATGTGGGCTACAACATTGACCAACTGTCGGACGGCACCAAGATTGCCGCTATCGACAGCGTTGGCGCGCAAGCCAACCGCATGGAGCCGGTGTTTCTGGCGGCAGCGATGGGTGAGCCCGAAAACCCCCGCGCCAAGCTGGTGCCTCAAATTGACATCAATTACGGCAACGAGAAATCCGTTTCCATTCTGGAAGCCGGGCATCGTCTCGGTGATGCGGTTGTCCGCTGCACGACGCTCCATCACAGAGTGCGAGAGGCCTTTCAGTCTCACTTGGACCGTAATGACGCCACGCCATTGGCGAAGCTGGCGCCGACTTCGCTGGTTTTTGGCGTTTGGGATTCGCGGGACACCCAAGCGAAGCTGCCTCGCATCGTCCAATCGACCATCCGGGCGGAGGATGTTGATGAGTTGACGCGCTCCGCTCAATACAACCCACCGCTGGACTACGCGGAATTGGATGTGTTCACCGAATCGGAGAAGGAAAAGCAGCAAGGCGATGCCAAGAGCCCCCTCGCCAAGCGCGGATTTGTCCACGTGCCGGCAACGGGAACCCATGGCGGCGTGATTGCCCGAGGCCCCATTCGGCGCGACGTTACGGTCAATCTGGTCGCGCTGCGCCGTTTGGAGGGAGACAATGGCGCCGCCCTTCGGCGCTATGTTCTTGGGTTGGCGCTAGTCGCAGCCTCCGCTCCAATGGATGGATTCCTGCGCGCTGGCTGCTTGCTCGTTCAGGATCCGGATCACGAGCCGCAATGGCAATTGGTGGAACGCAACGGCAAACGCCATCAAGTCGGATTGGATGATGCCATCGCGCTGAGTTACGCGGAAGGCGCGGCTGCGGATTTCGGCGTGGGCGAGAACCACAGGGTTGCGTTTGACAAGGATCTCGCGCGGCAAGACGCCAAGGCCAAGACCAAGGAGCAGTGATGCCCCGGTCCCTTTTGATCGCGGTTCGCTTCCACGAAGGTCGATATCACGGCCTGGAGGATGGGTTTGATGGCGCCAAGGGTTGGCCGCCGTCGCCTGCCCGCCTTTTTCAGGCCCTCGTCGCCAGCGCCGCCAGAGGAGGTCGGTTTGAGCCGGACGATCAGGACGCGCTCCTTTGGCTGGAGCGCCTGCCGCCGCCGAGGGTGTCGGCGCCCGCCGCCCAACGTGGCCAAGCCGTCAAGCTGTTCGTTCCGAACAACGACTTGGACTCAGTTGGCGGCGACCCGGCGTTGGTCAGCAAAATACGGGTGGGGAAGGTTTGGCGTCCCTGTTTTTTTGATGCGAACGAACCCATTCTCTATGCTTGGGAGTTCCAATCCGGGGAAGCAATGGCGCGGCGCGTTTGCCTCATTGCGGAGCGTCTGTGCCAACTGGGGCGTGGCATCGACATGGCATGGGCACAGGGCCGGGTCTTGGATCAAGAGCAGGCCGAATCCGCCCTTGAGGCTCATTCCGGCGTACTCCACATCCCCGGCGGTGCCGGCCAGGTGCCGATACCCCATCGCGGCAGCTTAAGCAGTCTGGTCGAGCGACACGCCCGCAACCGATCGCGTCTGCGCACTGAGGGCGCTGGCCGCAAACAAGTCCAATTGTTCAGTCAGCCCCCGCCCGCGCACTTTGGCCGAGCGGGATATGACGCTCCCTTGAGGCGCTTGCACTTCGAGTTGCGCAGTCCCAATGGCGGCTGGTCCGCCCAGCCGCTCGACTCGGCGTTTCCACTTATCGCCGGCTTGCGGGACGCGGCGGCCAAACGACTGCTGGACTCGATCCCGAATGATTCCGCGCTTATCGAGAAGGTCGTCATTGGCCGAAGCGCAGGTTCCGCCGATTTGGCGCGCCGAATCAGAATCCTGCCCATTCCTTCGGTGGGCTCCGAGCATGCCGATCCCTCCATTCGTCGCATTTTGGTTGAAGTGCCCGCGCACTGCCCCCTTCGTCTCGATGATCTGCAATGGGCTTTTGCGGGTGTTGCAACGACCGGCTCGCGACGAGGCATTTTGGTTTCGACTACGGAATCCCGCATGGCTGATCGCTTCTGTCGATCAGCCTTGGCATTCGAGACCGTTACGCCGGTGGCATTGTCCTGCGTCCAACGCCGAAGGTTGGGGGAAGCTGGGCAAAAGTCCGCGCAGGAAAGGCAGCAGGAGGAGCGCATGGCCGTTGGGGCCATTTTTCAAGCCCTTCGACACGTGGGCATGGCAAACGGGCCAATTAACGTTCATGTGCGAAGGGAGCCGTTCCAGAGGCGCGGTGCGTTGGCCGAGTCCTTTGCCAAGGGTTCTCGATTCTCCAGGCACGCGCTGTGGCACGTTGCCCTGCGCTTTGGCCGACCGGCATTGGGGCCTTTGGTTATTGGCGACGGTCGGTTCTGCGGCCTTGGCCTCATGCTCCCGAGGGAGTCGTGCGACAACCTCTTGGCTTTCGACCTCGGACGCCGTGTCGCACAGCGGGATTGGCCCCGCTTGGTTCAGTGCCTCCGGCGCGCGCTGATGTGTTTGGCTGCCGGAGACCGCGGACACATTGAACGACTGTTCTCCGGCCATGAGCCAGATGGCCGAGCGGACCGTTCGGGCCATCATGCGCACATTTTCTTAGGTGCGGATGATGCGGGCGCGGACCCCGATGCCACTACCCGGCTGATCGTTGCCGCCCCTTGGGCTGTTGATCACGCGACTAGTCCACAGCAGCGCGAACTCGTGGCCTTTAGCGACGTCGTCCGAAGACTGCGCGATTTGCGGGCAGGATCTCTGGGCCGATTCACTGGTCTGCTTGCTCATCCTGTTGAGAGTGATGATCCGCTTGTGAAGCCGTCGAGGGCTTGGATCGGCCAAACGCCCTATGTGGCCACCCGACACATGAAGCGGGCGGTCAATTCAGGGGAACATATCAAGTCCGACATCATTGACGAATGCCAACGCCGCGGGTTGCCCAAGCCGCTGAACATCGAACTGAATCACGTCAAGGTGGGGCCAAGAGGCGGACGGCCCTCCGCGATGGTCACGCTGCGATTCGCGGTTGCCGTGAGGGGGCCGGTGATATTGGGGCGAACGAGCCATGCGGGCGGGGGGCTCTTTCACGCCATGGCATCTCCTCCCGCCCGAAATTCAAGCTAAGGGAACGCCTTGAAGTTCTCGTCCACTGTGAACCTCCTGCCCCTGTTAGCCATTACCAGGCTCAAGGGCGGAGCTCTCGCTTTGGCCATGCGCCCAACGGGGCCGTGACGTTTGAGAACACGGGGACGGCCGACCATCCATCCCCGATAATTCACCCCAACCAACCGCAACGGACCCAATCCCCATGCCCAGAACCATCCTGATCACCGGCGGCGCCCGCGGCATCGGCCGGGGCATCGCGCGCGCCTTCCTCGCCAACGGCGATCACGTCATGATCGCCGACCTGCCGGACGGCGGAAAGTGGAACTACGACTTGGCCAGCACGGAGGACCGCAGGCAAACCTTGGCCGAGGTCGAGCCGCTTGGCGAGGTCGCCGCCACCGACCTCGACGTCACCGACAAGGCCAGCTGCGAGGCTGCCGTGCGGGCGACGGCATCCCGTTTCGGGGGGCTTGACGTGTTGGTGAACAACGCCGGAGTCCTGCAGTCGGGACCGATCGAGGCATTCTCCGAGCGGGATTGGGAGCAGGTGTTCGCCGTCAACGTCAAGGGCGTGTTCCTGATGACCCAAGCCGCGCTGCCGGAACTCAAGGCTTCCTCCGATGCCGCCATCGTCAACACGGCCTCCATTGCCGGCAAGCGGGGCTTTCGTAACCTAACGGCCTACTGCGGCTCCAAGTTCGCCGTGGTCGGCATCACCCAAGCCTTGGCGACGGAACTCGCGCCCACCGGCATTCGGGTGAATGCCCTGTGTCCGGGCATGGTGGGCACGGCCATGTGGCTTGAGCACCTGATGCCCGCCAACACCGCTGACGCAGCGGATCAACAGCGGCAGTTCGAGGAGACGATGGCTTCGATGATTCCCCTCGGCAGGCCGCAAACCGTGGATGACATGGGGCAGGCCACCGTCTATCTGGCCAGTGCCGCAAACGTCACCGGCGTGTCCTTGAGCGTGTCGGGCGGCTATGAGATGAACTGACCTGCGCTGCGGCCGTTCGGGCTCACCAACATCTCGGAATCTGGCCTACGCGACGAGCGCGCGGTTTTGCGTCAGCGAAACTCCAACGCGCCCGCCCCACGGGCACGCAATCTGTACTATAGTCCCCCGTCAACAGACACCGCCAATGTGCAAGGCGCATGACAACGTGATGAAACGGCCGACAGGCAAGTTCTGGCTGGACACGTTCCTGGCCCGCAAGACGATGGACAGGGTCCCGAACCGGGATTTGACGGGCAGCATAATCGTCTTTACCGGAGGCACGGACGGCATGGGGCGCGTCGCGGTCGAGCGCTTTGCCGAAATGGGCGCGGGCATCTGCCTGTTCGGGCGCAACCCGCCGAAGACCCGGCGCGTGCTCGATGAACTCGCGGCGGCAGGGCACAAGGGACCGCTCTCCATCGTGGAATGCGATATCGGCTCGCTTGACCAAGTGCGCGGCGCGGCCGATCAAGTCTTGGCGCGACATGAGCGGATTGACTGCCTGATCAACTGCGCCGGCGTCAACGTGCGCGAGCGCAGGCTCTCCGCCGATGGGTACGAGATGAATTTCGCGGTGAACTATCTCGGGCCCTTCCTGCTGACCGAGCTGCTGCTGGAGCGGGTCAGGGCGACGCCATCCGCGCGCATCGTCAATCTGGTTTCCGCGACCCAGGAGGTGGCTAGGCTGAATCTCGATGATCTCCAGCTCGAGACCGGATGGTCGTTGCTGCAATCCTATGCCCGGGCAAAGCTCTGCGTGATCATGCATGGGCGCGACTTGGCCAAGCGGCTGGCGGGCAGCGGGGTCTCGGTCAATTGCCTGAACCCTGGCTACATCCGCACCAAACTCTCGCACGGCGCCAGCGGGTCCGCGAGCCTTTTCACCAAGCTGTTCGGCGGTCTGGCCGCCCCGGCCTGGGTGGGCGGCGAGCGCATCCTCGCGGCGGCGCTCGACCGGGACTATGAGGGGGTCTCCGGCAAGTACATCCATGAGGACATGCTGCTGGATCCGAACCCGCAGGCATTGGATGACGCAAAGGTCGCCCGATTGATGGACATCAGCCGCCGGATGGCCGGGCTGGCTGACCTCGGGCCATACTAGCCTCTGCCTTCGGAATTCGCGGCTGCAAAGCCGCTCTCATGCAAAGCCGCTCTCATCCGCCCCGTCGGCCGCTCGATTTCGTTGCATATGGCTCGATAGTCGCCTTAATCGCCCGGCCGCGGCACGCGGCGTGCCGCCGAAAACGAGCGCATGACGGGCCTCGCGATCGCATTGCAGCGCCTTGAATCCCCAACGACGTTGCTGCACTATGCCCAGCCCGCAAAGGCTTCTCCGCGCTCGTAGCTCAGCTGGATAGAGCACTGGGCTTCGAACCCAGGTGTCGGGGGTTCGAATCCTCCCGGGCGCGCCACTCAACCCTTGCAGCCAAGGGTTGCCGGCCATCCATTGGAGGTTGACCATGGAACAGCCGCTTGCCGGCGTCACGGTGCTCGACTTCGGGCAGATCTACAACGGCCCCTACTGCGGGTTCTTGCTGGCGCAGGCGGGCGCGCGCGTCATCAAGGTGGAATCGCCCCGTGGCGAGCCGTTGCGGGCTCGGGGCGAGCCTTCGACGGCCAGCTATGCCTTTGCCCTGCTCAATGCGGGCAAGGAGGGCATCACGCTCAACATCAAGTCCGCTGCCGGTCAGGCGGTCCTGAAGCGCCTCGCGCGGGAAGTGGACGTGGTGCTGGAGAACTTCGCGCCCGGCACCATGGAGCGTTACGGCATCGGCGCATCGGCGTTGCGCCGGGAAAACCCCGGGCTGATCTATGCCGCCGGCACCGGTTACGGCGCCACGGGACCGCATCGGGACCATCTGGGCATGGACCTCACCATCCAAGCCATGTCCGGCATCATGAGCATCACCGGGCAGGAGGACACGCCGCCGCTCAAGTCGGGGGCGGCGCTGTGCGACTTCTTCGGCGGCGCGCATCTCTACGGCGCCATCGTCAGCGCCCTCTACCGCCGCCGGCAAACCGGCGAAGGCGCCGTCATCGACATCGCCATGCAGGATGCGGTCTTCCCGGCGTTGGCGACGGCGTTGGGCGCGTACTACCTCAACGGCAAGCAGGGGCCGCGCCACGGCAATCGGCATCCGGGCCTGAGCCTGGCGCCCTACAACGTCTATCGCGCCAAGGATGGCCATGTGGCCATGCTCTGCATTCGTGAAGGTCACTGGCGCCGGCTCATCAAGGCCATGGGCCAGTCCGAGTTGGGGAACCGGCCAGAGTTCGCCGACATGGCCAGCCGGGCTGCGCGCATCGACGAGGTGGATGCGGTGGTGGAGGCTTGGACCCAGACCCGCACCCGCGATGAGATCTTCCGCACCATGCAGGCGCACCGCGTCATTTGCGCTTCGGTGCGGACGCTGGAGGAGGTGGTCAACGACCCGCACCTGCACGAGCGCGGCACCTTGGAATGGCGGGAGCATCCGGACTTGGGGCGGATCGCCCTGTGCCGCACGCCGTTGCGCTACCAAGGGGTTAAGCCCCCGGAACTCACCGAATCGCCCGCCCTTGGGGCGGACACCCGGCGCGTGCTGCGGGATTTGGGCGGCTACGGCGCTGAGGAGGTCGAAGCCTTGCGGCAGGCCGAGGCCTTTTGATCCTTCCAGGCCTCGGCCTAAGGCGGACGCCGGACGCCTTCGCCGGATGTCGATGCGCACTGGAGCATTGCCGGCCCGAGACGCCTGCTTAACTTGAGAACTTACCGCCCCCGCTGCGAATCACGCTTGCTTCGCCGGATCAGCCGAATTTGGCTTCCCAATCTTCCAGAGCCACCAAGCGGCCATCCTCCACGACCGTGTAGTACACCCGCTGCAGCCCTTGGCGGCGTTCAGGGCTGAATGAGACCGGCTCGCCGATGCCGAGGTCGAAGTCGCGCACAGTGAACACGGCGCGCTCCAGATCGGCGCGGCTGGGCTGGCCATCCAAGCGGCGCAGCACTTCGACCAGCAGCTTGGCGTTCAGGAAGCCCTCCAGGCTGGTGAAGCTGTGGTCGAACGGCGTGTAGGCCTCCTTGACCAACTCCGCTGGCGGATCGGGGGCATGGCGCCGCATGAGTTCACGGTATTCGCTCACCGCCGGCATGGAGACATCCTCGTAGCTCGGCACCACTTGGGAATTGACCAGCAAGTCGGTGTATCGGGAGGTGTCGCCTTCCAGCCCGGTCAGCAGCTTGAGCATGTTCTCGCTGCCGACGAACGACAGGTTGGCGATCGGCGCCTCGAGGCCCAAGTCCACGGCGTCTCGCGCGAAGGCGGCGCAGGCGGCGTAGGCGCCGATGCAGATGACCGCATCCGGATTCGAGGCCTTGAGTATCTCGACCTGCGCCCGCAGGCCGCCGGTGAACAGTTCCCCCCGGCGATAGGTGGCTTCGCCGACAATCCGATGGCCATGTTGCGCCATGGCGGCGCGCACCCCGGCCCAGCCGCTGCGCCCGTAGGCGTCCGCTTGATAGAACACGCCGATGCGCTGCCGTCCGATGCGCACGAAATTGTCCACCAAGCCGCCGGTCTCCTGCCGATAGGAGGCGCGCAGATTGAAGGCGAAATCGCCATAGGGCGGCTCGCGCTGGGGCTGGGCGCCGGTGAACGGAAAGAACAGGTAGATGTCGCGCTCCTGAAACTTCTTCAGCATTGGCAGCACCCGGGTCACGGTCGGGGTGCCGACGTAGCCGAACAGCAGGAACACGTCATCCTCCAGCATGAGGGTCACGGTGTTCTTGACCGATGGGTCCGGCTGGTAGCCGTCGTCGTAGGTCTTGATTTGAATCTTCCGTCCACCCACGCCGCCTTGGCCGTTGATGTGGGTGAAGTAGGCGTTGGCGCCTCGGTAGAGTTCGATGCCAAGGCCTCGAGAAGGGCCGGAAAAGGCCGCCGACGTGCCCAGAATGAAGGCTGCATCGGTTACGCCCCCCGCGCCTCGGGAGGCCGCTGCCGGCAGCAGCAGTCCCGCGCCTGCCGCGCCCTTGACCAGCGCCCTTCGGGTCAATGCCATGCCAGCAGGACCTCAAGCCTTCAAAATGCCGAGTTCGCGCAAGGTGCCGTCCAGCGTCGGCCGCTTCAACCGCACCGGGTCGTCGTTCAGCAGGTAGGTGAACACCCAGCCGAGCCCCAGCATCAGGACGCCGATCAGAAAGCAGTACATCACCGCCCGATCGGGATAGACATCCTTCAGGTAGCCTACGTAGAGCGGGCTGATGAGGCCGGCGGCCGCCCAGGCGGTCAGTATGGCGCCATACACAAAGGACATGCGTTTGGTGCCGAACACGTCCGTGACGAACGAGGGCATCACGGCGAATCCGCCGCCAAAGCACAGCAGGACATAGCAAACCAGGGCGGAGAAGACGATGGGATTGCGTTCGGTCATCAGCACGCCGAAGACCACCATCTGGCTGGCCAGCAGAATGCGGAACACCCGCGTGCGGCCGAAGCGGTCCGCCACCATGCCCCACAGCAGCCTGCCGCCGCCGTTGAACATCGAGCTCACGGCGATGAGCATGGCGCCGTAAGCGAGCAGCACCTCCGGCTCCACGGTCGGATCGGCGAAGCTCCAAACCTCCTGCAGCAGCGATGACTGGAAGCTGATGACCGAGATGCCGGCGGCAATGTTGAAGAAGAAGACGATCCAAGTGACGATGAAGGTGGGAGACTTAAGGCAGGCCAAGATGGACTCGCCCTCGTCCTTCGCCGAAGGCGCATCGGCCAAGCCGGATGCTGCGGAGTCATCAGCCGGATCGCTCAGCCCCAAGCTGGCGGGGATCACCATGCAGCCGAAGACGATGCCCAGCCACAGGAAGGTCGCGGTCAGGTCGCCGCCCGAAAACGCCAGCAGAGCAGGTGCCAGGCCCTTGCTGAGCACCAGCGCGCCAACGCCGAAGCCCATCACGACGATGCCGGTCGCCAAGCCCCTGCGGTGCGGAAACCACTTCGCCACGGTGGCTACCGGAGTGACGTAGCCCAGACCGATGCCGGCGCCGCCAATGACGCCGTAGCCGAGGTAGAACAGGGCCAACGAATCCAAGCGCAGGGCGAGGCTGGCGATCAGGTAACTGCTGGCGAACATCACCCCGCCAGTCACCGCCAACCGGCGGGGGCCGTAGCGCGGCAGCATGGCGCCGGCCCAAGCCGCCGACACGCCCAGTGAGAAAATCGCGACGCTGAAGGCCCAAGCGGAATCGGTGTGGGACCAGCCGAGTTGACGCACCAGCAGAGACTGGAAGAAGCTCCAAGCGTAAACAGTGCCGAAGCAGATGTGCAGCACTAGGCACAGCGTTATCATCACGAGTGGGCGGCGTTGGATGTTCCCCATCGTCAACTTGCCAATCCGCAGCTTAAGCAGGGTATTCTAAGGGCAAAGCGCGACGAAGTGCGGACGGGTACGGGTGCCGGGAGGCGCGGAGATGAGGCAGCGATGTCGGTTCGCAGCGCATTAACCCAGATCATGAGGTTGCATGAAGGCATGAAAGTCCAAAAACTCTTCCAGAAAACCCTGTTCGGCATCTTCCTTCTGTTCGGCGCAATTGGCTTGTCCACCTCGATCCTGTGCATCGTCACCGTGGATACGCACCTGTCCGAAGAATACCAGACCAACGGCAGGAACATCGCCCAGACCATCGCCGACTCCAGCGTGGACATCCTGCTGAACCGCGACCTGTCCGCGCTGCAGTCCCTGATCGATCAGTTCGTTCTCATTCAGGCCATCAAGTACGTTTACATCACCGATGAAACCGGCGAGTTCATCGCCCACACCTTCGTGCCCGGCATTCCGGACGAAATTCGCAACGGCAACCCGCTCAGCAGCGACATAGCGGAGCGCAGCCTGCCCGGCATGGGCGACTTCGTGGAAATCGGCAGCCCGATACTCGCAGGGGTGGCCGGCACGGTCCACGTCGGCATGGACACCGGCTTGATCGCCTTGAAGATACAGCGCGCCATTGGCCAGCAAGTTTACCTGATATCGATCATCTTCATCATCGGCGTGTTTGCCGCCATCTGGCTGATCAACTTGGCGGCCAAGCCCATGGGGCAGCTGTTGGCCTACTCGGTGGACTTGGCCCGGCATGCCGCCCAGACGGGCGCGGCGACGGAGGCTGGCAACCTGCCTGCCGAAGACCGGGAGCAACTGCTTGGCCGGAGCGATGAGGTGGGCCAACTCGCCCGCCTGTGCCAATACCTCAGCGAATTCACGAACGGCAGCGGCGCCCGCCGCGCCCCGCCCGTCGCGCAAGGGTAGGGTTGCGGCGGTCTAGCGCCCGTTGAGCAGACCTTGGACCTCCTCAATGGTCAGGCAGGGGCGACGGGAGTGGATGACGCGGTGGCAGCAGGCGCAGACCATCGCCATGTCCGCAAGACGGGTGGCGCTGTCCGGATGCAGCTGCTCAATCGGCACCTTGTGGTGGGCTTCAATGCATCGGTCTCCAGTCCCTGACCCGTAGCTTTCGGCGGGAATCCGACCGCAGGCCTCGCACTTCAGCAGGCCACCGTGTTGGGTTCTGTAGCGCTCGCGCACTTGCTTGACGAACTGGCGGTCACGCTCCTTGAAAACGTGCAAATGGGTCAAAATGCGCCCCTCCGTCCCAACCGGCTCCCACTCCTCTTCAGAGCTTAGCTGGGTTTCGGCTTGGATCAAGGCCAAAGCAGAGCCCGCGTTGGTCATCCCAAAAAGCGAGGACTTGACGCGAATCAGCTCGTTCGCCGTTTCTCGGATTGTCGTGCTGTTGACCCCCGTGCGTATTTCCGCTTCATGCGCTTGGAGCGCCTTGGCGAGTCCCGGATCACGGGCTTCCACTCGTTGAATTGCGGCGAAATCGCGAGCCATCGAGGCCAAGCGTTCACCGATTTGAATTTCAAAGTCACTGTGCAGCACAGAAGCCTGAGTTGGTCGTAGGACAATCGTTGGTTCTTGGTCTTCAACCACCTCGAACTCCAATTGACTCAAGACGAATGCCTTGTTTTCCAAGGGAAACCTGATGCTGCCGATTTGATCCGAACGCGCTGGCTCCGGCAGGCCGGCAACTGCCATCACGAGTTGGGGCAGGTGGAACTTGTGGCGGTTGTTTGGCTCGAACTTTCGCAGACGCGGCTTGCCTTGAACATGAACTCCTCTTACCTCTGCGGGAATCCGGACGCCAAGGGCTGGAAAATCCACCGAAATCTCGCGATCTCGCAGGGAGTCCGCAGGAACAAACTCAAACTCCCCACGACCGCCGGATGAGCGCCATCTAACCGAGCAAGTTGCCATGCCATCAGCCTGTCATCAAATACTTCGGCTGGTTCCGGCGTTGCGGCAGTTGCGGCAGTGGGAAATTTCCAGTTTCGCTGCTCGTTCCGGCGCGGTAAACTTCGCCCATGCGGAATGAACCGCTGTTTGCGCCAACGAGGAATCGAAACTGTCCCACTCCGTCGCTTCGTTCTTCTCCGGCATCGGTGGGCTGGACCTTGGCCTTGAGCGGGCGGGCTTCGAGTTGCGCTTTCATTGCGAAATCAAGCCGTTCTGTCGCGGGATTCTAGGTCAGCATTGGCCAAACCTCCCGATCCACGAGGACATAAGGAAGCTGGATGAAGCAGACATCCCTGAAGCTGACGTCTGGGCGGCAGGATTTCCCTGTCAGGACCTTTCACTTGCGAGAATGGGGCCCGCGATCCGGGCTTCGAGGACGCCAATCTGGACTCTTTCATGAGCTTATGCGCCTCGTTGGAGCGCGCTGCCCAAGCGCCCTTGTCCTCGAAAACGTGCATGGCCTTCTCTCTAGCCACGGAGGAAGAGACTTCGCCATCGTACTCAAGGCGTTGGATGAATGCGGGTATGGCGTCGCATGGCGTGTGCTTAACAGCAAGGACTTCGGAGTCCCCCAACAACGCCGTCGAGTGTACGTTGTTGCCATGCATCGAGACCGGCGAGGTCCCGGAGAAGTACTTTTTGAGCCCGAATGCGGCAACGGGCATTCTCCGTCGGGTCGATCGAATGGGCAGAAATCTCCCTCCCTCTTTCAGACAGTCATTGGTGACGCTTGCCAAGGGCCGCTCGTAAAGAGCATTGCGCACTGCATCTACGCCGAGTCAGCTCGCCATACGGGAACGGACTGGTCGAGAAACTACGTTTGGTACCCTGATGGCCGGGTCCGGCGATTCACGCCCAATGAAGTCGAGCGGGTTCAGGGCTTTCCCGACGATTGGACGCTGCCGCATGACATGGAGAGCGCACAGGCTGAACGCATCGACAGCCTTCGCTACCACGCAGTTGGGAATGCCGTCACCCCCCAAGTGGCTGAGTGGGTGGGACGCCGACTTATAAGCGTCATGAACGCAGCCGCGCCGCTTGAGTCGCGGTTTCGCAGCGCGGCTGGAGGCAAATGACGGCATCGCTGCCGCCCCAACGTCGAGCCCACGCCACTGCGCTGTTCCGCTTGTCTTATTTAAACTTGGCGGTATCAATAAAATCTATATAAATTAATTTTTATTGAAAAGAATATGTCGAAATCTTCAAAGAAAATCGGACCGCAGAGATACCGGGAGACCTTCGGGCGCTACTTCGGGGATTTCGAGGTCGGCGACGTCTATGAGCATCGTCCGGGCAAGACCGTGACCCAGTATGACAACCACCTGTTCACGCTGCTGACGCTGAACACCCATCCGATGCACTTCGATGCGGAGTACGCCAAGGGCAGCGAGTTCGGCCGCAACATCGTGGTCAGCCCCTACACGCTGGCGCTGCTGATCGGCATGAGCGTGACCGACGTAAGCCAGAAGGCGATCGCCAACCTCGGCATGGATGAAGTGAAGTTCAGCGCGCCGGTTTTCGAGGGCGACACCATCTACGGCGAATCGGAGGTGATCGCCAAGCGGGAGTCGAAGTCGCGGCCCGGACAGGGCATCGTCACCGTGCGCACCATCGGCCTGAACCAGGACGGCGTGGAGGTGTGCAGCTTTCTGCGCAACGTGCTGGTGCCCGCCGAGGGCAACGCCGTTGAGGACCGGATCGGGCACTACTAGTCGAGAGGTGATTGCGATGTCTCCCTTAAGCGGCGTGCGGGTGCTGAGCATCGAACACTACGGCGCCGGTCCTTACGGCACCCAGCTGCTCGCCGATTTGGGCGCCGAGGTGGTGAAGGTGGAGAACGGCGCCGCCGGCGGCGACTACTCGCGCTCCGTCGGACCGTATCTGCTGGGGGAGGGCGACAGCCAGTTCCACCAGACCTTCAGCCGCGGCAAGAAGAGCGTCAACTTGGACCTGAAGTCCGCAGCGGGCCGCGCCCGCTTCGAGCGCCTGCTTGCCAAGGCCGACGCCGTGGCCAACAACCTGCGCGGCGACCAGCCGGAGAAGCTGAGGATCCGCTACGCCGACTTGGCGGCTATCAAGCCGGCGATCGTTTGCGCGCATCTATCCGCCTACGGACGCAGCAATGCCCGCGCCGCATGGCCGGGGTACGACTACCTGATGCAAGCGGAATGCGGCTTTTTGAGCCTCACCGGGGAGCCGGACGGCCCGCCGGCGCGGTTTGGCCTGTCCATGGTCGATTTCATGACCGGATCGCTGATGGCGTTGTCGCTGGTGTCAGCCGTTCTGCGCGCCCGCCAAACCGGCCAGGGCTGCGATGTGGACCTTTCGCTCTACGACACCGCGCTGCACCAACTCTCCTATCCGGCGGTTTGGTATCTCAACGAGGGCCTGCGCACGCAACGCCTGCCACGCTCCTCCCATCCCAGCATCGTGCCCAGCCAGTTGTTTCGCACCCAGGACGGCTGGCTGTTCGTCATGTGCCAGACGCCGAAGTTCTGGACGCTGTTCTGCGAGGCGTTGCAGCGCCCCGACCTGTCGAAGGACGGGCGCTTCGTTGACCCGCCCGCCCGCTTGGCGCACCGGGAAGCGCTGCAGACGGAAATTGAGCAAACGCTTGCGACCGCGCCGAGCGCCCATTGGATGGGGCTGCTGGCGGGCTTGGTGCCGGTGGCGCCGGTCAACGACATCGCCGGGGCGCTGGACAACCCGTTCGCCGAGGAGGTGGGGATGCTCAATTACGTCGAGCACCCGCAGCGCGAAGCCGGCTTGCGCATGCTGTCCAGCCCCATTCAAATCGACGGAAAACGGCCTCCCGACCGGCGCGCCCCGCTGCTCGGCGAGCACGATGATGAGTTCCCTTAGTTGCACGTGACCGGGCAATCAATACACCATACGGGTGCGACTAGGCGGTGGAGAGTAGCGCCGTTCGCCTCGAATCCGGATTTGATAACCACGCTCTGTGAGCTTGGGCCGGCGACGGCGCACAAGCTCATGGGCTGTAATGAAAAGGGGAAAACATGAAGATCATAATGCGAACGCTAGCCGCGTTGCCGGGGCTGGCGCTGTTCCTGTTTGGCCAGCAAGCGTTGGCCGCCACCGGCGACGATGCGGTGGTCGAAGCCCGCGGCACTCTGGAGGAAGTGGTGGTCATTGCCCGCAAGCGGGAGGAGCCGCTGCAGGAGACCCCGGTGTCGGTGTCGGTGATCACGTCGGACCAGATTGACCTGACGTTCTCGCCGAACCTGGCCGCGATGCCCTTTCCGGCCCCGAACGTGAACATCAACAACGGCCTCCTGAGCAACGTGCTGTATCTCTCCGTGCGCGGCTATGCCCTGACGGACGTTGACTCCACGCTCGACCCGCCGGTGGCCGTCATGGTGGACGGCATCTACTACACCCGTCCGGTGATGAACAACCTCGACATGTTCGACGTGGAGCAGCTCGAGGTGCTGCGCGGGCCCCAGGGCACCCTGTTCGGCAGGAACACCACTGCGGGCGCCATCCAGCTCAGAACGAAGCGCCCGACCGACGAGTTCGAGACCTCAGGCAAGGTGACCATCGGCAACTACGGCCGCACTGACGTGCGCGCGGCCATCAACGTGCCGCTGGTGGAAGGCAAGGTCAACGCGCGCTTGGCGGGCTTTTCGCTGAACACCGACGGCTTCTACAACAGCGCCATCACCGCCAACAGCTCCTCGCGCGACATCGGCAAGGACGACAAGCTGACGCTGCGTCCGTCGATTCAGTTCATCCTGAACGACGCCATGGACCTGGCCTTCATTGGCGAATGGCACCAGGACAAGTCCCAAATACGCCCGCAGAAGAACTACTCCGGCCAGAACCGCTCGCTTTGCAGCAACCACGGATACTGCGGCGTACCCTTCGGCGATGCTCCTAAGCGGGATGACTTCGATGCCGACGTCATCGAGCCTGGCTTCGTGGACATCGACATCCACTCCATCACCAAGGAGTTCAACTGGGAGTTGGGAAAGGGCACCATCACTTGGCTGAGCAACTTCCGCGATACCGACGAAACCTGGGTCTATGATGCGGACGGCGTCGGGGCCTACGACATGTTCCAGGTGGACCGGCGCCAGCCGCACCGGCAGCACTCCACCGAACTGCGCTTCGCCTCCACCGGCTTCGACCGGTTCGACTTCATTGGGGGCGTGTTCTACCTGAACCAAGAGTACGACCTCGAACGGCGCACCGGCATCGCCTCGGATCGGCTCTCGGCGCCCAATCCCAACGCTTCCGTGGTTCCGCTGTACAGCATAACCGGCCAGGCGCACGAAACTTGGTCGGTGTTCGGCGAACTAAACTACGACCTCACCGAGCAGTTGACGGTGACCGTCGGCGGACGTTACACGGACGAGAAGAAGGATTTCCACCAGCAGACCTTCGCCGTCTATCCCAACACCGGGCCCAGGCAGGACTATTCCCGTTCCTGGGACGATGCCGGCCCCAAGTTTGGCCTGCGCTACCAGGTCACGCCGGATGTCATGACCTACGCCACCTACCAGAGGGGCTTCAAAAGCGGCGGCTTCAATGGCCGCTGCGGCCAGCAAGCCACTTGCAACCGCTCATTCGACCCGGAGAAGGTGGACGGCTTCGAGCTGGGCCTGAAGGCGGACCTCGCGGACAACCGGGTGCGCGCCAACTTGGCGATGTTCCTGTCCGAGATCAAGGGGCTGCAGCGCACGCGCTTGGTGCCCTTGCCGCCGGGCGCCACCAATCCTCAGGAGACGGTGACGGACAATGCCGCCAGGGCGGAGATGCAGGGAGTCGAGCTGGAGGTTTCCGCTTGGATGACGCCAGATTTTCGGCTCGACTTGATGGCGGGCATTCTGGACACCGAGTACAAGGAATTCTGCGCCGACATCAACGGAGCGCAACTCTACGATGCGCCGCCCGCTTCCGACTGCGGGGGCGAGGTGGTGCTCGCCATCGAGTATCCGGACGGCCCCGATGCCTACATCGTTGACGAGGACAATTCCGGCTTCGATCTGCAGCTTGCGCCGAAGTTCAACGCATCGATTGGCGGCACCTACACCCGCAGACTTGCCAACGGTGGGACGGTGGTCCTCAACGCCACCTACACCTACGTGGACGATCTGTTCATTGATCATCTGGAACTCAGCCATCGCAACTCCGTGGAACTGCTGAACGCCAGCATCAATTACGAGTCCCCGGGCGACCGCTATCGCGTCAGCCTATTCGGCATCAACCTGACCGACGAGATTTACGTGGTTTCACGCACCATCGTGCCGCCGCTGTTTGACTACCGCAACGTCAGTCCGCCGCGCATGTGGGGCGTGGAACTGGCTTGGGACCTGTAGCGGGCATGGGAGCGGACGCCATGAACCGCAAATGGGTGGTCGCATCCCGTCCCGAAGCCGAAGTCACGGCGAGCAACTTCGCGCTCCGGGAGGAGCCCATCCCGGCCCTGCCTGAGGGCGCGATGCTGCTCAGGACGCGCTGCTTGACCTTCAGCCCGCCCGCGCGGATGGCGCTGGTCTCCGGCGGCATCGCGGGTCGGCCGATTCCCATCGGCGCCACCATGCGCGGCACCGGTTTGGCGGCAGTGGCGGAATCCAAGCACGCCGGGTTCGCGCCCGGCGACTTGGTGGTCGGCGATCTCGGCTGGCAGGAGTTTGCGATCTCCGACGGGGCTCGCCGCCGTCCGGTGAGCAAGGTCCAAGCCCATCCCGGCCACCCGGAAAGCGCCTTGCTGCACGTGCTTGGGGCCGGCGGAGCCACCGCCTACTTCGGCATGACCGAATACTGCAAGCCGCGCCCGGGGGATACGCTGGTGGTCTCCACTGCCGCCGGCAACGTCGGCGCCACTCTCTGCCAGCTTGGACGCCTGCAGGGCTGCCGGGTGGTGGGCATCGCCGGCGGCCCGGCCAAGTGCGACTGGCTGGTCAAGGCGCTCGGCTGCGCTGCCGCCATCGACTACAAGCGTGAGGCCGTGGGCGAGCGCTTGGATGAGACCTGTCCCGACGGCATCGACATCTACTTCGACAACGTGGGCGGCGAGACCTTGGATGCCGCCTTGGCGCGGATCGCCCAAGGCGCCCGCGTGGTGCTGTGCGGCGGCACCTCCCAGTACAACCACGATCTCGATTGGCGCGGCCCCAGCAACTACTTCAACTTGGTTTACAAGCAAGCCGAAATGGCCGGATTCTACGTGTTCAACTTCGCCGACCGCTTCGCCGAAGCGCACGCCCGACTGGCGGCGCTGATCGATTCCGGCGACCTGATCTACCGAGAGGACGTGCTGGAAGGCTTGGAAAACGCCCCGCAAGCCCTGATGCGCCTGTTCCGCGGCGACAATTTCGGCGTCCAACTGGTCCGAATCGCCGACTGACCCTTGCGCCTGAACCAGTCGGCCATTATCGTTCGCGCCTGATCGATGCCGCCTTTCGCCGTGCCGCGCGCCCGCCACTGTTGGCGCTCCGGCGGCGCCCCGAAAGCACGGCCCCAAGAACGCCCATGAGGACAGCATGAACCCGGAAGCCGACATCGCCAGCGCTGCCGTTCAAAGCCGGAATTTGTGGCCGGTGGTTCTCTACGCCTTGGGAGTTGGCGTGGTGGTTGTCGCGTCCATCGGCGGCTCCTGGCTGCTTGGCGCCCGGACCCGCAGGCGCAAGGCCACCGACATGCCCTTTGAGTCCGGCATCCTGCCGGTCGGCGCCGCTGAGCAGACGCGGCTGTCCATCGAGTTCTATCTGGTCGCCATGTTCTTCGTCGTCTTCGACTTGGAGACCATCTTCATCTTCGCTTGGGCGGTGGCGTTCTTCGAGCTCGGCTGGCGCGGCTACTTGGGTGCGTCGGCGTTCATCGTCATTCTTCTGGCGGCCTTGGTCTATGAATGGCGCACCGGGGCGCTGGACTGGGGCCTCAAGCATCGGCAAAAGCGTGGCCGCTACGCGGGCGCTGCCTGAAATGCAGTGGCGCTTGGTCAAGGCCGAGGCCGACGCGCCGATGGCGTCGGCGGATGAGGTGTATCAGGAGCAGGTGGCCAAGGGCTTCCTCACCGCCAAGCTGGACGACCTGGTCGCTTGGGGACGGGCCCACTCGCTGTGGCCTTTCAACTTCGGCCTCTCCTGCTGCTATGTGGAAATGGCCACCGCGCTCACCTCCCGCCACGACATGTCCCGCTTTGGCGCGGAAGTGATTCGGGCGACGCCGCGGCAAGCGGACCTGATCGTCATCGCCGGCACGGTGTTCCGCAAGATGGCGCCGGTGGTGCAGCACCTCTACGATCAGTTGCTGGAGCCCAAATGGGTCATTTCCATGGGCTCCTGCGCCAATTCCGGTGGCATGTTCGACATCTACAGCGTGGTGCAGGGGGTGGACAAGTTCCTGCCGGTGGACGTTTACGTGCCTGGCTGCCCGCCGCGCCCTGAAGCGCTCATGCAGGGCCTGACGCTGCTGCAGGAAGCGGTCAAGGCGCGCCCCCGACCGTACAGCTGGATCGTGGGCGAGGACGGCGAGGTCAGCAAGTACCAGCCGAGTCAGCGCGATGCCCGTACGCCGGCCCGAATGCGCGTCAACGAATTGGAGGAGCCGGGCAACGTGGGCGATGCGCCGCTGTCGAAGGACTTGCTGCGGCAAAAGAGCCCGTCGCCCGCCACGCCGGGGCGGGACGGCACGGGCGGACGGCGCTGATGCCGGAAGTGCTTGAGCCGTCAGTGCCTGACGCAGCCACTGGCGAACCCCGGAACGAAATTGAGGCGCTGCAGCAGCGCTTGGGCGGGGACATCCAGATCCAGGAGACCGCTGACGGCATCCCCAACCTGTGGGTGCCCCGCAATCGCCTGCTGGAGGTCATGCGGAGCCTGAAGGACGACTATCCCCTGCTGTTCGACCTTTCCGCCGTGGATGAGCGCGTCCGCAGCAACCGCAACGGCTTGCCGGACGCCGACTTCACGGTGTTCTACCACCTGATTTCCTTGGCGAGGAACTCGGATCTGCGCATCAAGGTGGCGTTGTCGGAGGGTGACGGCAACCTGCCGAGCCTGACCTCCGTTTGGCCGGCGGCCAATTGGTACGAGCGCGAGGCCTACGACATGTTCGGGGTCAATTTTGAAGGCCACCCGAACCTTTACCGCATTCTCACCCCAGCCCTCTGGGAGGGGCATCCGCTGCGCAAGGAGCATCCGGCCCGAGCCACGGAGATGGACCCCTTCCGCATGACCGACGAGCTGCTCGACGCCCAGCAGGAGAGCCTGCGGTTCAAGCCTGAGCAGTGGGGCATGTCCCGCGGCGCCAAGCACACGGACTTCATGTTCCTGAACTTGGGCCCCAACCACCCCAGCGTCCACGGCGTGTTCCGCATCGCCTTGCAGCTCGATGGCGAGGTGGTGGTCGATGCGGTGCCGGACATCGGCTATCACCACCGGGGCGCCGAGAAGATGGGCGAGCGGCAGTCCTGGCACACCTACATTCCCTACACCGACCGGGTGGACTACTTGGGCGGGGTGATGAACAACCTGCCCTACGTGATGGCGGTCGAGAGGATGGCCGGCATCGAGGTGCCGGACCGGGCCAAGGTGATCCGCATCATGATGTCGGAGTTCTTCCGCATCGCCAGCCACCTGCTGTTCTTCGGCACCTTCGCCCAGGACGTCGGCCAGATGTCGCCGGTGTTCTACATGTTCGCCGACCGCGAGCGGCTGTTCAGCATCGTCGAGGCCATCACCGGCGGGCGCATGCATCCCTCTTGGTTCCGCATCGGCGGCGTCGGCCAGGACCTGCCGGAAGGCTGGGACGTCATGGTGCGCGACTTCGTGGATTACATGCCCGCCCGCGTGGACCACTACGACAGGATGGCCACGAAGAACGGCATCCTCAAGCGGCGCACCATCGGCGTGGGCCAGTACGACAGCGCCGAGGCGGTGGAGTGGGGCATCACCGGGCCGGGCATGCGCGCCACGGGCCTGGACTGGGACCTGCGCAAGCAGCGTCCCTACGGCGGCTACGACCAATTCGACTTTGAAGTGCCTCTGGCCGCCAACGGCGACTGCTACGACCGCTGCGTGGTGCGGGTCGAGGAAATCCGCCAAAGCCTGCGCATCATCCGCCAGTGCCTGGACAACATGCCCGCCGGCCCCTACAAGGCGGAGCACCCGCAGACCACGCCGCCGCCCAAGGAGCGGACCATGCAGGACATCGAGACCCTCATCCAGCACTTCCTCAACGTCAGCTGGGGGCCGGTGATCCCGCCATCGGAATGCAGCGTGATGATCGAGGCCACCAAGGGCTGGAATTCCTACTACCTAACCTCGGACGGCGGCACCATGTCCTACCGCACCCGCATCAGAACCCCCTCGTTTGCGCACCTGCAGATGATTCCGCTGATTTCCCGCGGCTTCATGATCGCCGACCTGATCGCCATCATCGCCAGCATCGACTTCGTCATGGCGGACGTGGACCGATGAGCGAGCCGGCTCTCATTCCCGTTCTCTCCGACGAGGAGGTGCGCGAAATCGAGGCCGAGTGCGCGCACCTGCCGGACCGCAAGTCCGCGGCCATCGACGCGATGATGATCGTCCAGCGCCATCGGGGCTGGGTGTCCGACGAGAGCTTGGGCGCCATCGCCCAGCTGCTCGGCATGTCGGTGGAGAACCTCGACAGCATCGCCACCTTCTACAACCTGATCTTCCGCAAGCCGGTGGGACGGCATGTGGTCATGGTGTGCGACAGCGTCTCCTGCTACGTCATGGGCGCCGATTCCCTGCGCCAGCGCATCGAGGCGCATCTCGGCATTGGCTTGGGGCAAACCACGGCCGACGGCCGCTTCACCCTGCTGCCCATCGTCTGCTTGGGCGCCTGCGACAAGGCGCCGACCATGATGATCGGCGACGAACTCGTCGAGAGCGTGGACGCCGAGCGGCTTGATGGCATTTTCGGGAGGTTCGAGTAGTGGCCAGCGGTGAGCGTCCCCTGATCGGCATCGTTGATGACGTGGGCGGATTGGTGGACTTGGCGGCCTACGAGTCCCATGCGGGCTATGCGGGCGCCCGCCAGGCGGTTTCCGGCATGACGCCCGCCGAAGTGATTGCGCTGGTCAAGGACGCCAACCTCCGGGGGCGGGGCGGGGCCGGGTTTCCCACCGGCCTGAAGTGGAGCTTCGTGCCCCAGGGCGAGGCGTCGGACGGTGGCCTGAAGTACTTGGTCTGCAACGGCGACGAGATGGAGCCGGGCACCTTCAAGGACCGCTACCTGCTGGAGCACAACCCGCACCTGCTGGTGGAGGGCATGATCATCGGCGCCTACGCCATCGGCGCGGCCCAAGGCTACGTCTTTCTGCGCGGCGAGTACCACGAGCCGTACCGCCAACTGCAGAAGGCCATTGACGATGCCAAGGCCCGAGGCTACCTCGGCCAAAACATCTTCGGCAGCGGCTTCGATTTCGACCTGCGCATCCACCGCAGCGCCGGCCGCTACATCTGCGGCGAGGAGACCGCGCTGCTGAACGCCCTGGAGGGCAAGCGGGCGCAGCCGCGCACCAAGCCGCCGTTCCCGCCCGCCAGCGGCGCTTGGGGGCGCCCCACCATCGTCAACAACGTCGAAACCTTCTGCAACGTGCCGGGCATCCTGCGCCAAGGCGCGGACTGGTATCAGGGGCTTGGGTTGGGCGACGATGCGGGCACCAAGCTCTACGGCGTATCCGGGCGCGTCAACCAACCGGGCCTGTGGGAGCTGCCCATCGGCACCCCCATCCGCGAGATCATCGACGTCCACGCCGGCGGCATGCGGGACGGCTACAGGCTGCGCGGCTTGCTGCCGGGCGGCGCATCCACCGATTTCCTCGTCGAGCAGCACTTCGACCTCGCCATGGACTACGGCACCATTCAAGCGGCCGGCAGCCGCATGGGCACCGGCACCATGATCCTCATGGACGACTCCATCTGCCCGGTGGACATGTGCCGCAACCTGGAGCACTTCTTCGCCCAGGAGTCCTGCGGCTTCTGCACCCCCTGCCGGGAGGGCCTGCCTTGGGTGGAGCAGCTGCTGACCGACATCGAGGAAGGCCGCGGCCAGCCCGGCGACTTGGAGCTGCTCGAGCGCAACGCCCAGTTCATCGGCGGCGTCACCAACACCTTCTGCCTGCACGCGCCGGGCGCCATCGAGCCGCTGGCCAGCGCGCTGAAGTACTTTCGGGAGGACTTTGAGGAGCACATTCGAAGGGGCGAATGTCCTTATCGAAAGTAGCTTGGGAGGAATTTGTGAGACGATCCGCGCTCACTTCCCGCCCGCTTACATGCCCCACAAGGTGATGGGCACGCCGTCGTGCTCTTCAGTGCGGCGGAACAGCTTCTCGCTCCACGGCTTGCCGTCGGTACGGTCGAACAGCACCAAGTGCCCCTCCGCCGCGCCCCACTCGTCCATGTAGGCGGCCGTCTGCGGCAGCCCGGTGCGTAGCGCCGCGGCGAGCCCATCCCGCATCAGCTTGCACTCAATGACCACCCGCTGCTCCCGGCGCGGCGCAGCGCCGCCCTCCGAGTCTTCCGCCAAGGGCCAGACCACCGCTAGGTCCACCCGCCCGCGACCGATGCCGTACTCCCGGTCAATCCGCCCGCCGCTGTTGACCACCCGCTGCAGGAAGCATTGCAGCAGAAGCTGCGGCCCGGCTTCCTTGTACTGGAAGCGCTCGTCCCAGTGCGCCGCATTGGCGCGGAAGTAGTCCTGGAAAGCCTCAAGCAGCGCGTCCATGCGCAGCTTGCCGTCGTCATCCACGTACCACGCAGTCTCTTGGGGCATCGCCTCCTGCTGCGCATAGGTCAGTTCGCGCGGAATCACCTCTTGGTAGATCGGGTTGGCGATGGCCACCGGCTTTGTCTGGGCCACCAGCCCGAGGTCGCGCACGTACTGAAGATCCTCGGTGCGGAAAGGCTGCACCTGCGGTTCGCCGCTCAGGATCGGCTCGATCACGCGCCGCACCCGGGTTTCCTCGAGCTTGTGTACGAGTTGGTCCAAGTGCGTGTCCCGGCGCAGGATCAGGCGCTCGCGGGCCTCGGTCACGGGCGCCAGGCCCACTTCCCGCGAGCGGTCGCGCACCCCGGTCTTCTCGAAGCAGGCTTCGTTGGCCAAAGCGTTCACCAACCAGGGCTGCCCTTGGGTAAGACGGAACACCTCCGCAATCGCCGCCTCAGTAAACCGCTGGCCGGTCTCATCGGTGTGCCGGCCGAGCAGTTCGCGCACCTCGCGCTTGCTGAAGTCGCCAAGACGCAGGGACTTGGCTTTGACATTGAATGCGCTCCCCCCCAGCACCGGATCCTTCTCCGACGAAGCGTGAATGCGGTAGTCGCGCACATCGCGCACACCGCACAAAATGACGCTCTGAGGGAAGCGCGCCGGACGCTCAGCGTATCCCGCGCGCAGCTGGCGCAGCACGGACACCAGCGTGTCGCCAATGAGGGAATCGATCTCGTCAATGAACAGGACAACGGGCTTGGAATCCGAACCGGCCCAACGCTGCAGCGTCGCCTGCAGGGCGGCGTAGGGACCCCTCATGGAAAGCAGTTCCGGCCAGACCTCCTGAACCGAGGCGTCGCCTAGGGTATCGACGCACTGGTCCGACAGCATGCCGAGGATGGTTTGAATGCCCGCGCCGACATCCTCCCGCGCCATCTGGGCCGGCTCCACGTTCACATAGACGCAGCGGTGGTGGCCCGCCTCGTTGAGCCGATCGCGAAGGGCCAGCAGCGCCGTCGTCTTGCCGGTCTGGCGCGGCGCGTACAGCACGAAGTAGCGCCAGTCATCGATCAAGCGATCCAGCTCTTCAAGATCGAGCCGCGAGAGGGGTGGGACTTGGTAGTGACGCGCTGCGACCATCGGGCCCGCTGTGTTGAAGAATCGCATGGCGCAATGCTGTCACGCGGGCTGTTTGAGGGCAAGGCGCGCCCGCGAAGCGGGCGCGATGGAGTTTGGCTAGCGCCAAACTCCGCGACTGTTGCTCGGGGTAAGTTCCGGTATGTTTACGACCGTATTTGACGCATTCAATGGCTACGCTTTTCCTCCATTCAAATTGAGGAGGGCGTAACCATGACCAAGGCGAACACCCTGTGCGAAGTGGCGCAGTTCAACCACGTTTTGCGAACCAGCGGGCTTGATTCACGCTGCATCAGTCAGGCTGCCGCGAATGTCTCCAAGCTGATCGAAGCATTTGAGGCCCAGCCGGAAAACCGGGCTGGGCAGCGGGTGCGAAAGTCGGTTCGGCAGGCGGTGCGGCGGACGCTGGCGCACTTGGCCAGCGCCGCCCGCCACGTCGGCGACGGCAGCGTCAGCCGTGCGGAGGCCCGCAAGCTGATTCGCTTCGCGGGCTGTTGCGACGACTTCATCGAACTTGAGCGCCGTGCGTCGCGATACCGCGGCCTACACAACAGGATCGCGCGCGGCATCAACGACCGCAAGGCTCGCGAGCAGGCGCGGGAAATCTGGCTGGACGATGACCACAGCCTGCTGGAGGTCAAGACCGTCAGCCAACTGCGGTCGGTGGGCAAGCGGTTGCGCAATTGCGTCTCAGGCCAATTGGGAGGGGACCATCGGGACGCGCTGCGGCAGGGCGGGACTGAGTTCTGGGCGCTGCGCCTGCAGGAGGAGTGCGTGGGCTTGCTCAGCATTGATGTCGAAACCCGGAAAATCGAAGAGTGCGCCGGCGCGGACAATGACCCCGTTGACTGGGAACGGCGCTGGCTTCTCGAACTGCAGCGGGCGCTAAGCGCGGCTGGCGACGAGATCGAGGAATTCGTTGATTCCGGCGCCTTCAGCTTGTTCGCCCGCCAGCCGAGTCTGCGCCCGGCGCCCGTTCAAGTCGGCAAGCGAACCCACCAAGTTTGGAGCACAAAGGAGGAACTCATCATCTGCGACGACCGCAAGCGTTGGTCGCGGTTCAGGCTTCGCCTTCGGCGGCGGCGTGATTTCCCGTCCTGCGAGGCCACCTACGGCTCGGCGCTGGATTCGGACGAGTTGCTTTGCATGGTTGCCGTTTCCTGCGAACTTGCGGCGGTGATCGCTCAAAGCCTGTCCACAATGGATGCGGGGGATTCTGACTCACCAAGGCGCCGACGGGGCGGTCGCCCCCGGCCACGACGACGCCGAGCCCGGCGCGTTTGAGTCGCCAACTCCGTGCGGGCATCCTTGGCGGGTTCGATCCGAAACGCATGGCGGCGTGACAGGTGAGGCGCGGGCTTTGGCGGCAGCGATGATGAAATTGATGAACGGGAGGCGAAGCTCATGCGATACGAGCGCCTAAGCGACATCATCAAACTCGCCACCTTGCTCCAAGTCCGGCGCAGCGGACTGACCTTGGATGACGTCATGCGGGAGTTCAACGTCAGCCGCCGGACGGCGGAGCGCCTGCGCGATGCCGTGGACGCCGCGTTCGGCCCGCTGATGACCGTGGATGCCGAGGATCGGCGAATCCACTGGCGCCTGGATTCCCGCAACCTAGGTGGGTTGATCCGCGTCTCCGACGAGGAGCTGGTCAACTTGGCCACGGCGGCAGCCAGCTTGGATCGCTCCGGCCTTGCGGAACAGGCGGCTTCGCTGCAAGCGCTGGCTGAAAAGCTGAAGGCCAAGGCGCGGTTCGGTTCGCCGCAGGACGCCGGTGCGGGAACCGAGGAGTTGCTGCGGGCCGAAGGATTGGCCATGCGTCCCGGTCCCCGCCAACGGCTTGAGGACGGGTTGCTCTCCACCGTGCGCGAAGCCATCCGGCGAAGGCGCGTCCTGACCTTTGACTATGCGGCGCGACGGTCGGGAGCGCCGAACAAGTACCGTCGGGTGCGTCCCTACGGCGTGCTTTACGGCAGCCGCGCCCTGCTGGTGGCGCCCACCGAACGCCATGACGATGTGCTGCTTTGGCGGCTGTCCAGCGTGCGCGGCGCCAAGGTCACCAATGCCGCTTTCATGCCGGACCCAAGTTTCGACCTGACCGCGTTCGCCAAGCGCGCCTTCGGCGTGTTCCAAGAGCGCCCGTTCAACGTGACGCTGCGGTTCACGCCAAACGCCGCATCGGATGCGGCCGCCTTTCTGTTTCATCCGGACCAGCAGGCCGCGCTCCACGACGACGGCTCGTTGAGCGTCCACTTCAAGGCTGGCGGCGCCCTGGAGATGTGCTGGCACCTGTGTACTTGGGGCGAAGAGGTCACCATAGAGCGCCCTCACCGCTTGCGAAGGCAAATGGCTGATCTCTGCGCTGCGCTGGCAGCGCATCACGCTCGTTGATGGGAGCGTCTGATGCGTGGAAATGGCAGCAAAATAGGCAACTTTTTGGAGCAGGCAGGAGTTGAGCCGTGAGCAAACTGGAGCGTTTGGGTTATGCGGCCCGCGTTGAGTTTGATGAGGTTGATCGTGTCTTCGTCGGTCATCTCGTGGGAATCAAGGATATTGTCGGCTTTCACGGCAAGACAGTGGATGAGCTTGAAGCCGCTTTTGAGGAATCTGTTGAGGAATACGAGGAATACGTCGCCATCGACAAAGAACAGGGCCGGTCGCCGCAAAAAACCTACTCGGGTCGATTGATGCTGCGAGTTCCGCCGGAAGTTCATGCTGCGGTAGCCACAACCGCTGGAGCAAAGGGCAAGAGCATCAATCAGTGGGCATCAGAGGCGCTGCGCCAAGCGGCAGCCGAAGGTTAGGGAAGCAAGCGCGGGCAATTGACGCGCACCACTGCCATGCCAAGCAGCCGCCGGGAACGTCCCCAAGCTCATTGAGGCGTTGGCGGCGCAGTCGGAAAGCGGGCCGGCCAACGGGGTGCGTGCGGGCCGGATTGACAGACGGCGCGGCGGGCGTTGGCTCTGTGCCGGTCAGGCGGGGTGAGTCAGACCTCCGCGAGGTTTGGAGCGCTTGGCTCATGCCCCTGAAGTCTGGCAAGCAGGGGTGCCAGGAACGGCTTGTGCGTCCTGATCTCGTCATGGCTCAAGCCGTTCAGTTCGTAGGGTAGCACGAGCCAGAGGTCGGTCTCGTGCAGGTGGTAGTCCGGCATCCGGCCGGTGCGGTTGCGGGCCGGCTTGCACCAAGGCACTGCGATCCGGATGTCGTGCGGCAGGTTCAGCCTCATGCGCGACGCGAGCCGGTCGATCACCGCCTGCACGTTGAGGCCGGTGCTGTAGACGTCGTCGACGATGAGCAGCCCGTCCTCGGCATTCATGGTTTCCAGCAGGTATTGGGTGCCGTGGACCCGGATCTCCGAAGAGGCCTCGTCCACCATGCGCTGATAGCGCTCCATGCCGCGATAGGAGGTGCGCAGCGAAATGTGGTCGGTCTCCACCCCAAGATGCTGCAGGCACTCCTGGACGGCGATGCCCACCGAACTGCCGCCGCGCCACAGGCCGACGATGAAGCTTGGGCGGAAGCCGCTGTTGAAGATGCGCACGCCGAGACGGTAGGCGTCGAGCAGGAGTTCCTCTTCGGTGACGAATATCCTGTCCACGGAACGGAGTACGCTTGCTTGGATCGGGAGGGAAGCAGCATACTTTACTGCGCCCGGCGGTTGAAGCGCGACCTGACGGTCGCGGATGGAGTTTCGCTGGCGCGAAACTCCGCGCTCGTCGCTTAGATCAGATTCCGGTATGTTTCTGAGCCCGCGAACGTTGCGTGAGTCAGGATCCGAAATGTTTCTGAGCCTGTGCAGCGCTGGGGCTTGAATCCGCCAGCGGTCGAGCCACCGGGTGCGCATCGCACCGCAGGCGGCGATGGAGCGCGGTCAGGCACAGGGAGGCGCGATGCTCTACATTGATGCGCAGCAGCTGCTGGAAGACGCCTTTGAGCTCGGAGCAAGGGTGCTGGAGAGCGGGTTTCGGCCCAGCTTCATCCTGGCCATCTGGCGGGGCGGGGCGCCCATCGGCATGGCGGTGCAGGAACTGCTCGACTACTTCGGCTTGGAGCCCGACCACATTGCCATCCGCACCTCCTCGTACAGCGGCATCGACGGGCGCTCGTCCGAGGTGCGCGTGCATGGGCTCAACTACCTGCTGAAGAACATCGATCGCGAGGACCGCCTGCTGGTCGTCGATGACGTCTTCGACACCGGCCGCACCATCGAGGCGCTGATTGGGACGCTGCGCGAGAAGGCTCGGCGCAACGCACCGCACGAAATCCGGGTCGCGGTGCCGTTTTACAAGCCTTCGCGCAATCTTACCGACCGCGTTCCCGACTATTACCTGCACGAGACCGAGGAGTGGATCAAGTTCCCCCATTCGCTGGAGGGGTTGACGAACGAACAGATCAGGCAGCACCGCCCGGCGCTCCATGCGGTGCTGCGCGAAGCGCGGGGCGCGGCCTGACGCCGGCGGCGCGGCCCCGGTCGATGGGCTGCGGCGCTGCGCGCCTTCGACCCCTTCCGGCCTGACGCCTCACCCGCTTTTCACGCAGCCCGTCATGAAACGGGCGACGCCGCCGTTCGTCGTCGGCAGTCGCCGGTCAGCGAACCGTTGCCGCAGCTGACGGCCTCAAACAATTGACGCGCGCCACCGCCATCGTGTAAACCGCCTCCTTTGCCAAGCCATTGGGGGGAACAACGCCATGCCGGACACGCTGACGGAGCTGGCCGCCAATCTGGGCGACAAGCCCGCGCTCATTGATGACCGGCCGGACGGCACGGTCCTCCAATGGAGCTTTGCCGAGCTGGAGGCCAACGCCAACCGGCTGGCGCGCGTGTTCATGGCGCACGGCGTCGAACCGGGGGACAAGGTGCTCTGGTGCGGCCAGAACTCCATGTGGCCAGTGGCCTGCGGGCATGCGGCGCGCAAGGCCGGGGCCATATCGGTGCCGCTGAACTATCGGCTCACCGCCGAGGAGGCGACCTACGTCACCCATAACTCGGATGCCAAGATCGTGTTCACCGATGCGCAGTTCGCGCCGCTCTTTGAGCGCATCCGGCCGCACACGCCGCAGGTCGCGGAGGTCATGGTCTTCGACGGCCCGCCCGGAAGCGGCCAGCTTGACGCCGCCGCCCTGCTGGCCGGCATGGCGTCCGGTCCAGTGGAATTGGGCGTGGATCCCGCCAAGACCGGCACCATGATCTACACCTCCGGCACCACCGGCAATCCCAAGGGCGCGGTGCGCACCGGCACCGGAGATCCTGAGCAGGGCGCCAGGATGGTCGAGACCTACCGTTGGCGTCCGTACGACGTTTACCTGACCACCGGGCCGCTCTACCACTCCGGCCCCAGCGGCTTTCTGGCGGTGGGCCAGCTGCTGGGCAACACGGCCATCCTGCAGCGCGTCTTTGACGCGCAGGACTGGCTGCGCCTGCTGGCCAAGCACGCCGTCACCGCCACCTTTGCCGCGCCGACCCCGGTGCGCCGCATCTGCCAGTTGCCGGACGACGTGCTGGCCAAGTACGACCGCAGCAGCCTGCGCATCATGGTGGCCAACGCCGCGCCTTGGTCCTACGCGCTCAAGCTCCAGTATTTGGAGCGTTTCCCGGAACGTTCCCTGTTTGAGGTGTACGGCTCCACGGAACTTGGCGTCAACACCATACTCACCCCGGAGTTCCAGCGCAGCAAGCCCGGCTCCTGCGGGCAGCCGGCGCCGGGCGTGGAGATCCGCCTGTACGCCGAGGACGGCAGCGTGGTGTCGCAGCCGCGCCAGCCCGGCGAGCTGTTCGTCCGCTCCGCCGCCATGTTCAACACCTACCACAAGGCCCGCGACAAGTTTCTCGCCGACCGGCGCGACGGCTGGCAGACGGTGGGCGACATCGCCTACTTCGACGAGGACGGCTTCTACTACATCTGCGACCGCAAGAAGGACATGATCATCTCCGGTGGCGTCAACATCTATCCCGCCGAGATCGAGCACGCCTTGGAGCTGCACGGCGACGTGCAGGAGGCCGCCGTGTTCGGCATCCCCAGCGAGGAGTGGGGCGAAAGCGTCCATGCGGTGGTGGTGGCGCGGCTTGAGTCGGGGCTCGACGCCGAGGGCGTGACCGCCTACGCCAGGGAGCATCTGGCGGGCTACAAGGTGCCGCGGTCGGTGTCCTTCGTCGATGAGATTCCGAAAACCGGATCCGGCAAGATCCTCAAGCGCGAATTGCGGGCGCCATTCTGGAAGGATCACGAATCGAGCCTGCTCTGAGCGCCTGACGCGCCCGCGCGACCTAACGGTCGCGGCGGACCTTCGGTCCGTGGGAGTTTCGCTGGCGCGAAACTCGGTACCTGTTGCGTGGGTCGGGTTCCGATGCGTTTTCTGAGCCCGCTCACTGCTCCGCTCCTGTTGCATAGGCTGGGAACCTGCGCTTTTGGAAGTCGTGAAAGCGAAAATTCGATGCCGCCGTCCCCTATGCACGGGCGATTGAGGAGAGCATCGGGTCATGCTTGACGAAATCGAACGCTCCGGGGGGCGGCGGATGCGGATTCGCAGCTGTGAATTCCGCAGGCACAGGCTGCTGGCCTGCTGAACCGCAAACAAGCGGGTTTCAGGCGCTGGGCCGTTTGGGTTCCCGGCAAGGCGCGGCAACGCCGTCATGTTTGCGAACCCGCACGGGCACCGCCTTCGATTTCAGCTGCCGGCTGGCTGCACGGGAAGCTGCCTGCGCAAGCGGGCCTCCACGTCCTCGTCGCGGATGTCCGCGTCGTCCCAGCAGTCGGCAATGATCCCGTCCGGACGGATCAACGCCAAGCCTCCCGGACGGTAGGGCGTCGCTTCCGTCATGGGCAATCGTTCCCAGCGCAGCGGAAATCCAGCCCCGTCCGCCACCCGGCCAACCGCGCCGCGCCAACGCTGTGCGGCGACGGCGGCGCCGCCGATCAGGACGTACTGCGTGCCGAACCAGTCGAGAACGGATTGGCGTTGCCGTTTGCTGATCCACGCGTGCGGAGCGCGGCGGCCCGCTCGCACCGCCGGAACGAAGTCCATGGTGGGGTTTGCCACCGTCGGCGGCGGTTTCGCGTTCCCGGCGATCAGCGGCGACTTCAGCTCGAAGCCGAGCAGCACCCCGTCGTAGTCGCCGTATTGCCGGGTTTCGCGCACCCCCTCCGATGGATCCCTCCCGGCGTAGTGGGCAGCGAAGATCTTGCGCATGAACGCCGTGGTCTCGACCCCGGCGGCGATGCGCTCCAAGGCGAGCGGCCGGTGTTCGGCGTGGTAGGTGTCGAGAATCCAAGGGGGCGCCAGGCCCTTCAGCACATAAGCCATCTTCCAAGCGAGATTGCGGATTCCGGCAAAGCCGATGTTGTTGCCCATGCCGCCCGTGGGCACCGCAACGTGCGCTGCGTCGCCGGCCAGAAACACCCGGCCGCGGCTAAGGCGGTCCACGCAGCCCGGCGTCGGGCGCCAGATTCCGGTGCTGGTGATGCGCAAGGGCACGTCGCCGCCGTCGATCGCTTCCCGTATGCGGCCAATCGTCTCCGCTTCCGGCAACGGCTCCCCATCCGCCTTGAAAATCTGGCAACGCCAGCGGGTGATGCCGTTCAATGGCTGGAACACCAGGACGCCGCGGGGCGTTGCGGCGTACAGCAGGGCGCCCTTGCGTCCGGCGACGTGCTCGGACAGGTCGGCCTCGAAGATCACGTCCTGTGAGTAGTTGTTTAGCGGCGCCGCCTCCAGTGCGCTGCCGATGGCCTGGCGCACGAAGCTGTGCGGGCCGTCGGCGCCCAGGAGGCAGTCGGCGCGAACGGCGCTCCGCTCGCCGGAGGCCAGATCCCGGACCGCCACTGTGACGCCCTGTCCGTCCTGGTTGATTTCGACGGCTTCGGTTCGGTAGCGCAGTTCGATGCGCCCATCGTCTCGGATCGCGGACAGCAGCACGTTCTCCACGTAGTCCTGGCAGGTCATGACGGGCATTGTTGGGCTGGAGCTTCGCGGCACCGCATGGAACGTGGGGCTGGGAATCGCCGCGATCTGATCTCCCGTCAGCGCCTTCAGCCAGCGGTTGCAAGCCGTCCAGTCCGGCCCCAGCCCGGTTTCCTCGACCGCCTTTTCCAAGCCCAGAAACCGCATGAGCTCCATGGTGTTGGTGTCCACGAACCTGGAGCGGGGATGGGTGTTGACCGCGCTGCGCCTCTCAATGAGCAGGGTGTCGATGCCGAATTTGGAGAGCAGCAGGGCGCCTGCCAGCCCAATGGGGCCGCATCCGACAATGCATACGGGCGTGTGGATCATGGCCAGCGTTTCCGACGCGCTTGTCCCGAAGGGAAGCGGGATTAGGATTATATACGGGGACCGACGGGCTGTTTTGACGCGCGCGCTCCGAACGAAGACCGGCCCATGCGTCCTGCCTGCGGATCGTGTCGAGCGCCTTTGCTGGAAAAATTCGTAACGGCCACAGATTGCAAGCGTATTTCAACTAAGTTATAACGTATCTTTTTTCCGGGAAGCAAATGCGGTTCAAGGAACTTGGCCCAAGGGCCTTGTCCCGGATCGTGCGAATTCCATGAATCCATCCAGCGTTCCACTGCGCTCTCTTGGCGAGCCGAGGAGCGCCCGCCTCGATCTTTGCGCAGCGGGGCTCCCGGTGCTGTGCCTGCTGCACTGCCTCGCCCTGCCTCTGCTCGCAACGCTGATGCCGCTGGCCGTCCAAGCCGTTGAAGGCGAGCTGACGCACCGCATCCTGGCCGTTGTTGCGGTTCCCTTGAGTCTGCGGGTGGTTTGGAAAACGTTGTCTGACGGGGGTAGCCGGCTGTTCGTTGGCGCGGCGTTGATCGGCCTCGGGTTGCTGTTGCTGGCGGCGTTTGTTGAGGCGTTGTCGGCGCACGAGGAGCTGATCACGGTTGTCGGCGGCGCACTGCTGTGCGCCGCGCACCTGTGGCACTGGATGCAGCAACGGACCAAACCGGCGCTTAATGGGCGCTTGGTTGAAGCCGATGGAACTTGAGCGTTGTTGATGGGATGATGGCCGGTTAAGTAGGGAGTCTCGATTTGGCTAGACAGCCGGCAAGTTCAGCGCCGCTTGCGGCGAAATGGCGAAAGCTCGCCGAGGAGCGCTGCGCGGAGAGGGGCGAGCGGTTGACGCCGGCCCGATCGGCGGCATATGCGGAAATGCTGACCTGCGATCGACCGGTTTCCGCCTACGAACTCATCGCGCTGCTGGAGCGGCGGCAAGGGCGCAAGATCGCCCCGCTGAGCGTTTACCGGCACTTGGACTTCCTCATGCGCAACGGTCTCGTGCATCGGCTGCAGTCCGCCCAAACCTACCTGCCGTGCGACCACCCGGACCATCCCCATGAAAGCCAGTTCCTGCTGTGCTCGGCCTGTGGCCACGTGGACGAGGTCGAGTCGAGGGGTTTGGAGACGCTGCTGTCCCAGATCGCCGACGATCACGGGTTCCGGCCGGATGACGCCGTCGTCGAAATCAAGGGCGTGTGCGGCACCTGCGCCGTTGACGAGTCCCACTGATCGGCCCCCGTCCTTCCCGCATCCCTGCGTGGGCGTCGTGGGTGATCTGCGCGGTCGGCCTTGCCCAACGGCGAGCGCTTCTAGGGCTGGCTTTTGCCCGCGATGTCGCCAACGCGGATGGTGCCGGGCTCGACCACTTTCGCATTGACGCCGCGCAGGTTGAGCCGTCGCCCCTGCTTGGAGTTGATGAAACGAATGGCGTCCATCCCGAACCGGGCGGAGAACTTCCGGCAGCCGGTATGGGGAACGGCAGTCACCTCGACCACGGCTTCGCCGATGTTCAGGCGCGTGCCCGGCGGCAGGTTCTCATCGCTGAGATCGAGATCGACGTAAAGCTGGTCGCCGGCCAAGGGCCAGCGCTCCCGGCTGCCGGCCACCAACGCGGCGACCCTGGCGTTCATCAGGGTGAGCTGCATGTCCAAGCGTTTGGCTGAATCCTCGCCGCGGCCGCTGTTGCGCCACTTGTCGCCCACCAATCCCGCATCCACGTCGAGCGTGCCGACCTCCAGAACCTCCCGCTCGTCGGTGCGCGGCCGACGCACGAGCATCTCAAGGCGGCCACCGTCGCTAGGGGAGTCTTGAATGTGGGCGAGGCCCGCATCGAGTTCATCTCGGGTTGGGTGTTGCATTGCGCATCCTTGCGGAGCTTTCGGCGGGGTTGGGAATTGTAGCCCACCAATGGCCGGTTCCCATCGCCCAATCCCCATAACCCGCACTGGACGGTCCCCACGTTAAGCGCTGAAAACGCCCCCCGATCTCCCCATGGCCAAACCTGCTTGGGGGCAATCGAACCTGAAGCGCCCCGCACGAAACCCGGCCATCATTTTCGTCATCTGTCCAAGGGCTGCGGCGATGCATTCAACGCAACGCTCAGCACCCTGCCCGCCGAAGATGCCTGACTTCGCGTCGGCGATGATGGCGACGGCGCCGTCCCGGCTCCCTGCCGAAAGCCGGGCGGACGCTTGCGCGATGCGCTCGGCGTCGATATTGAATATTCCCCGGATTCAAATGCCCCGAAAGCGACCCCGTGCGGAAGGCCTTTCACGCAGGGGGCGGCGCCCCGGGAGGCCCGGAACAAAACGTGCCACTTTAACAAGCCGGCAAGAGCTTGTTTCTGATGACTTTTTGAGTTAATGCCTTCAAATTCCGAACGGCTAGCCGGAGAGGGAGGGATTCGAACCCTCGATGAGCTGTTAACCCATACTCCCTTAGCAGGGGAGCGCCTTCAGCCGCTCGGCCACCTCTCCGGGATTGCCCGCCTTGCGGGCAGACGGGAGTATAACCCGTAAGCGACGCGCAGAGGTCGCGCTTATAATGTCCCTTCGATCCAATCCCTAAAGCCAGTTGGAGCCCGAAGATTGGAAACGCAGCCCCTCTGGCGCTGGCCTGAACTGTGCCGGGCCCTCGACCTGCCGCAACAGGACGGCCCCGACGTCACCGGCTTGGGCATCGACTCCCGCCGCATTCAGCCCGGCGAGCTGTTCATTGCCCTCACCGGCGATCCCGGGCCTCGATTTCATGCCTCCAGCCGCTCCGATCGGGATGGCCACGATTATGCGGCCAACGCCTTCGAACGGGGCGCGGCCGGGGCCTTGGTGCATCGAGACGTTGCCGCCGCCGGCCCTTTGCTGCGCGTTGACGACAGCCTTGATGGCCTTTGGGCGCTGGCCCGGGCCCGGCGGCGGGCTTTGGGAGGGGACGTGGTGGCCGTCACCGGCAGCAGCGGCAAGACGACGGTCAAGACGCTGTTGGGGGCGGCGCTGGATGCCTTCACCACTGCCGGCAGCTTGAACAACCACCTCGGTGTGCCGCTGTCCTTGGCATCCGCGCCGCCCGGGGTCGAGCGCGCCGTGCTTGAGGTTGGCACCAACCATCCCGGCGAGATTGAAACGCTCTCCCGGCTGGTTTCGCCCACCGTGGCCTTGGTGCTCAACGTGCATCCCGCCCATCGCGAATTCTTTGCCGACCTTAATGCCATTCGGACGGAGAAGCTCTCCATTTGCAAGGGATTGAGGGATGCGGGCGTATTGGTGCTTGAGCAGTCCCTTGGCAAGGCCGGGCTGCCGGACGGGCTGCCCACGCTCACGTTTGGCGAAGGCAAGGGCGCGGATTGCCGCCTGCTTGGCTACGAGGACGGCCATGCCGCTTATGAAGCGGATGGGCGGCGCATCGAGGCGCGCGTGCCCGGCGGCGGACGCCATCGGGCGCTGTCGTTGGCAGCGGTGTTTTGCGTGCTCAAGGCGCTTGGCCAAGGGCCTGATGCGGCTGTTGATCTGCCGGACAGCCTGATCCCCGGCGGGCGCGGCACGCAGCGGCTTTGCGGGCGGGCGGTGGTGGTGGACGACAGCTACAACGCCAATCCGGCCAGCATGCGGGCGGCACTGCTGGGGCTGCGCAATGATCGGGGGCGGACCGTTGCGGTGCTTGGGGAGATGCTGGAGCTGGGCGGTGAGAGTGATGCTTACCACAGCGGGCTTGCCCAGGCTTGCGGCCATGTTGACCGGGTCGCGGCGGTGGGCGGCGGCATGCGGGCGCTTTATGCCAAGTTGGCTGAGTCCCAGCGTTGGGTTTGGCGGGAAAGGGCTGACGATGCGTTGCTTGAGGAGTTGGTTGGCGGCATTCGGGCTGGGGATCGGGTGTTGGTCAAGGGCTCCAATCGAGTGTTCTGGGTGAGCCGGTTTGCGGATCGGCTGGCCTCGGCGCTGCAGGCTGAGGGGTAGTCGTCCCTTGCGCTGTTCGGGGCTGGATGCCCTCGATCCGCCGACGCTGCGCCCGGCCAGCCGGCGAATGGCGGGGCGGCATCAATCCCCGCGCCGCCGTCCGGCGGCGGCTGCGTCACGAAAAACCGCTTTTTCCCCTGACGCTCGGGAACAGGCATAATAAGGCATGGACCGAATCGGAAACACGGCTGTGTCCCGCCATGGAACAACCTCTCAACCTGATGGAAATCGCATTCCAGCCGCCCGACTACGGCCAGGACGCCCCCGATCAGGAGGATATCGCCCCAAGCGGGCGCGTTCCGACGGCTTGCGCGGCATGGCCGCGCGGGAAGGGCGGGCCGGGGCCTCCCGCCGTCCGTTGGCCAAGGAACTTGCCGGTGATCGTTGACGCCCACGGTCGCCGCTTCCGCAACCTGCGCATCAGCCTCACCGCGGCCTGCAACTACGCCTGCGCCTACTGCGTGCCCAACGGCAAGCGCTTGCAAGCCGCGGTCCGCGAATTGAGCGCCCAGGAGATGGGTCAAGCGGTGGCGCTGCTGATTGAGGCGGGCGGCATCGAGAAGCTGCGCATCACCGGCGGCGAGCCGCTGCTGTCGCCGAAGTTCGACGCGCTGCTGCCGACGGTCATGGCGCTGCCGCTCCAGGATGTGTCCCTCACCACCAACGGCCAGTTGTTGCCGCGCAAGGCGGCCCGCATCATTGATGCGGGCGTGCGCCGCATCAACGTCAGCTTGGACACCCTGGACGCCAACGGCTTTCGGGCCATCGCCCGCAGCGGCGATCTCGCCACGGTGCTGCAAGGCATCGAGCGCATGCTGCAGGCCTCCATTCGGGTCAAGGTCAACATGGTGCCGATGCGCACCAGGAACGCCAACCAAATTCTGCCCATGCTCGACTACTGCTTCGAGCGCGGCATCGAACTGCGCTTCATTGAATTGATGAAGATGGGCCACCTGCGGGCCGGCAACCAGTACCTCCAGGACTTCTACGGCATGGACGAAATCCTGGAAGCCATCGGGCAGCGCTACGAGTTCACCCGCACCGATGCGCCCTGGGATTCCACCGCGGCCCGCTTTGAGGTGCCGGGCCAAGGCGTCTTCGGCATCATCGCCAACGAGAGCGAACCGTTTTGCAGCACTTGCACCCGGCTGCGCCTGTCCTCCGACGGTTGGCTGTACGGCTGCCTCTCCAACGCCCGCCGCCACGATCTGCGGCCAGTGCTGGAACTGCCGCGTCCGCAAGCGTTGGCCCGTCTGCGGCAACTGCTGACCCGGGCCTTGGGCGACAAGCAGAGCGTCAGCTTCCGCGGCGAGGTCACGGTGATGAAGTTCATCGGCGGGTGAGCGGCGGCGTCCAGGCCGGCAGCGGGGCTGCAGCCGGTTCGGCTTTGGCCGATCCGCTCTCGCCCTTTGCCGAGCTGCTGCGGCTGCAGGCCGATCAACGCCTGCCGCCGGTGGCCGAGTGGCATCCCGCCCGCGAGGGCGAAATCGACATCCGCATCGACCGCGAAGGCGTTTGGCGCCATGAGGGCGCGCGCTTCGAGAGAGCGTCCCTGGTGCGCTTGTTTGCCGGCATTCTGCGCAAGGAGGGTGGCCACCACTTTCTGGTGACGCCCCAGGAGAAGCTGAGGATCACCGTTGAGGACGCGCCGCTGCTGGCGGTCGAGTGCGAATGCGCGGGGCTGGGCGATGGCCAGGAGATCCTGCTGCGCACCCAAACCGATGACGTGGTGCGCCTTGATGCCGAACACCCCTTCTGGCTGCGCGAGGGCCCGCAAGGCCCCCGACCCTACGTTCATGTGCGCGATGGGCTGAACGCCTTGGTCGCCAGGGCGCCCTACTATCAGTTGATCGACCTCGCCGAGGAGGCGGACGGTCGCCTGTGGCTGCGTTCCGCTGGCGCCCGGTTCGACTTGGGCGCCAGCGAATGAGCTACATGTTGGGGTAGTTCGGCCCGCCGGCCCCTTCCGGCGCCACCCAATTGATGTTCTGGGCCGGGTCCTTGATGTCGCAGGTCTTGCAGTGGACGCAGTTCTGGGCGTTGATCCGGAAGCGCGCCGCGCCGTTCTCCCGCACCACCTCGTAAACGCCCGCCGGGCAGTAGCGCTGCGCCGGTTCGTCGAACTGGGGCAGGTTGTCGCGGATCGGCACTTCCGGATCGGCCAGCGTCAGGTGGCAGGGCTGGTCCTCCTCGTGGTTGGTGTTGGACAGGAACACGCTGGAGAGCTTGTCGAACGACAGCTTGCCGTCCGGCTTCGGGTAGTCGATTTTCGGCGCCTCGCCGGCGGGCTTGAGGGTGGCGTGGTCGGGCACCGGATCCTGCAGCGTCCACGGGGTCTTGCCGCCGATGAGCTGCTCGGCGAAGGAGTAGGCGGAGCCGAAGAAGATGCCGAGCTTGTGCCAAGCCGGCCCGGCGTTGCGCGACGAGTGCAGCTCATCATGCAGCCAGGACGCCTCGAAGCGTTGCTGCAGATCGACTTCGGTGCCCGCCTCGCCGCGCTGCAAGGCGGCGAACACCGCTTCGGCGCCGAGCATGCCGGACTTCATCGCCGTGTGGCTGCCCTTGACCTTGAGCACGTTGAGGAAGCCGGCGTCATCGCCGATCAGGGCTGCGCCCGGCACGGTCAGCTTGGGCAGTGCCTGCAGGCCGCCCTTGACGATGGCCCGGGCGCCGTAGGAGACGCGGGTGCCGCCTTCCAGCTGGCCGGCGATCAGCGGGTGGTGCTTCCAGCGCTGCATCTCGTCGAACGGACTTAAGTGGGGGTTGGCGTAGCACAGATCCACGATCAGGCCGAGGGAGACTTGGTTGTCTTCCAAGTGGTAGAGGAAGCCGCCCCCGGTGGCGCCGGCCAACCGGCCCAATGGCCAGCCCAGGGTGTGCAGAACGCGCCCCGGCCGGTGCTTGGCGGGGTCGATGTCCCACAGCTCCTTGATGCCGATGGCGTAGTGCTGGGCGCCGCTGTCGCCGCGCAGTCCGAACCTGGCCATGAGCTGCTTGCCGAGATGGCCGCGGCAGCCTTCGGCGAGCAGGGTGTATTTGGCGTGCAGTTCGTAGCCCGGTTCGTGGCTGTCCTTGGGCGCGCCATCCTTGCCGATGCCCATGTCGCCGGTGGCGACCCCCTTGACGCTGCCGTCTTCGTTGTGGAGCACTTCGCTGGCGGCGAAGCCGGGGAAGACGTTGACGCCCATTTCCTCCGCCTGCTTCCCCAGCCAGCGGCACAGGTTGCCCAGCGATATGGCGTAGTTGCCTTGGTTGTGAATGGGGCGCGGGATGATCAGGCGGGGCAGGGCGATGCGGGACTTGGCGCCGGTCAGCATGCAGTACTCGTCGCTGGTGACCGGCGTGGTCACCGGGGCGCCCATGGACGGCCAATCCGGCAGCAGCTCGTTGAGGGACTTGGGCGACAGAATGGCGCCGGAAAGAATGTGCGCGCCGACCTCGCTGCCCTTTTCGACGAGGCAGACGGAGACCTCCTCGCCGGCTTGCGCGCCAAGCTGCATCAAACGGATGGCCGCCGACAGCCCCGCCGGCCCAGCCCCGACGATCACCACGTCGAATTCCATGGACTCACGCTGCATAGGGGCCTCCGGGACGTTTGCGAAGGCCGAATTATAGCGCCGTTGACGGCCTGCCCCGGATTGCCTTTTCCTTCTTGATTCTGTGATACATTGCGCCTCCCGAAGAGCGGCGGCGCTTGACGCCGCTCGCCGGCAAGCAAAACCCGAAATCTGACAGGGAGGATTCATGGGCGAATTTGCCTACGTGGCCCCGAGCAGCGTCGCTGATGCCGTCGGCGTTCTGCATGATCACGCCAACCGCGGGCGGCGCGCCCAGGTGCTGGCGGGCGGCACCGATCTCTTGGTGCAGCTGCGCGGCTTGGACAAGGCGCCACGCACCATCGTTGACGTGAAGAAGATTGCGCAGACCAACCGCCTGGACATCGGCAGCAATGAGATATACATCGGCGCGGCCATTCCCAGCGCCGTCCTGAACGAGAGCGGGGAACTGAAATCCCTGCTGCCGGGCTTGATCGAGGCGGCCGATCTCATCGGCTCCACCCAGATCCAGGGGCGCGCCTCCTTGGGCGGCAACCTCTGCAACTCGTCGCCCGCCGCCGACACCATTCCCGCCATGATCGCCAACCGCGGCATCTGCGTCATCGTCGGCAGCGGCGGCGAGCGGGAAGTGCCCGTGGAGGCGTTCTGCACCGGCGTGGGCACCAACGTCATGACCGGCGACGAGTTTCTGCTTGGCCTGAAGTTCCCGCGGCCGCCGGCCAACACCGGCGACGCCTACCTGCGCTTCATACCCCGCACCGAAATGGACATCGCCGTGGCCGGTGCCGGCGTCAGCGTCACGCTGGACGGCAGCGGCATCTGCACTGCGGCCCGAGTGGGCATCGGCGCCGTGGCTCCGACGCCGCTGCTGGTGCCCGAGGCCGCCGCGGCGCTGGTCGGCACCGCCGTGGATGATGACGCGCTGGCCGCCGCCGGCGCCGCCTGCTCGGCAGCCGCTTCCCCCATCACCGACAAGCGCGGCACCGTCGAATACCGGCGCAAGGTCGTCGCCGTCCTTTGCCGGCGCGCCGGGGCCATCGCCCGCGACCGCGCCGGCCATGTTTCCTGATCGCGGATCAAGGGCGTCGCATGAGTCAACTTCACGCCCGACGGCCATTCGCTTGCCGGTCTGAGGCATCGCCACGTTAGGAGAACCATCCCATGAGCAAAATGCACATCCGCACCACCATCAACGGCGATCAGGTCGATTTCCTCGGCTCGCCGCAGCAGTCCCTGCTTGATGCGCTGCGCGACGAAGTCGGCAAGCTCGGCACCAAGGAAGGCTGCGGCACCGGCGACTGCGGCGCCTGCTCAGTGATCGTCGATGGCCGCTTGGTCTGCGCCTGCCTGATGCTGGCCGCGGAGGCGGAAGGGGCCGAGATCACCACCATTGAAGGCATCGCCGAGGGCGACGGCCTGCACCCGATCCAGCAGAAGTTTCTTGAGCACGCGGCGCTGCAGTGCGGCGTCTGCACCCCCGGCTTCATCGTCGCCGCCAAGGCCCTGCTCGACCGCAACCCTGACCCTGACGAGCGGACCATTCGCTACTGGCTGGCCGGCAACCTATGCCGCTGCACGGGCTACGACAAGATCGTCCGGGCGGTGCAGGACGCTGCCCAGGAGCTGGCCCACGAGGCTTGATTGAACTGAAATTCATACGTCCAACAGGAGACCGCAAATGGCTGAGGCCGTAGATTATCGATATGTGGGAACCCGCCCGGTGCGTCCGGACGGGGTGGATAAGGTCACTGGCAGGGCGCAGTTCGGCGCCGACCAGAACCTGCCCAACATGCTGCACGGCAGGATTCTGCGCAGCCCCCACGCCCATGCCCGCATCAGGAGCGTGGACGTATCCAAGGCCTTGGCCATGGACGGCGTCCATGCCGCAGTGTCCGGCGCCGACTTCCCCACGGTGGCAAGCGGCGAGGTCGGCGGCGAGGGCGGCGGCGACGTGGCCGATGTCGCCCGCAACGTCATGGCCCGTGACAAGGCCCTGTACCACGGTCATGCGGTGGCGGCGGTCGCGGCCACCAGCGTGGAGATCGCGGAACGGGCCCTGCAGGCCATCGAAGTGGAGTACGAGCCGCTGCCGCCGGTGCTCGACGTGCTGGAGGCCATGGCCCCGGACGCGACCCTGCTCGATGCCAACTGCTTCACCAAGAACCTGCCCGAAAAGCCTGACAAGCCGAGCAACATCGCCTCGGTGATGGCCTTGGCCCGGGGCGACCTGGAGGCGGGCTTCGAGCAGGCCGACGTGGTGGTGGAGGGCGAGTACCGCATCCCCATGGCCCACCAAGGCTACATCGAGCCCCACGCCTGCACGGCGACGGTCAATGAGGAGGGCAAGGCCACGGTCTGGTGCTGCACCCAAGGCCACTTCGAGTTCCGCGCCATGACCTCGAAGATCCTCGACTGGAGGATTGGCGACCTGAAGTTCATCGCCTCCGAAATCGGCGGCGGCTTCGGCGGCAAGACCGTGGTTTACTTGGAGCCGGTTGCCGTGATGCTGTCCCAGCGCGCGGGCCGGCCGGTGAAGATGGTCATGTCCCGCGAGGAGGTGTTCCGCGCCACCGGCCCCACCTCCGGCAGCGTCTGCCGGGTGAAGGTGGGCGCGCGAAAAGACGGCAGGATCACCGCCGCCAAGGCATGGCTGGCCTACGAGGCGGGCGCCTTTGCCGGTGCGCCCATCATGCCCGGCGCCATGTCGATCTTTGCGCCCTACGCGATCGAGAACTTCAAGGTCGAAGCCAACGACGTGCTGGTGAACAAGCCCAAGGTGGCCGCCTACCGGGCGCCGGGCGCCCCCCAGGCCATGCACGCCTTTGAGGTGGCCTTGGACGACATCGCCCGCCGGATCGGCATGGACCCGCTGGATTTGCGCATGGCCAATGCCGCTGACGAAGGCACCCAAGCACCTTACGGGCCGAAGTTCCCGGCCATCGGCTTCAAGGCCTGCATCGAGGCCGCCAAGAAGCATCCCAACTACACCAAGCCGGTGCCGGAAGGCGCCGGGCGCGGGGTGGCCGCGGGCTTCTGGTTCAACATCGGCATGCAGTCGAGCGCCGAGGTGCGCATCAACGAGGACGGCACCGTGATCGTCATGGAAGGCAGTCCCGACATCGGCGGCTCCAGGGCCTCCATGGGCCTGATGGCGGCGGAGACCTTGGGCGTGCCCTACGAGCGGATCAAGACCTACGTGGGCGATACCGAAAGCACCGGCTTCTGCAACGTCACCGGCGGCAGCCGCACCACCTTCGCCACCGGCTTGGCCGTGGTGCGGGCTTGTGAGGACATCATCGCCCAGTGCAAGTCGCGGGCGGCCGCCACTTGGGGCATGGACGAGGATCAGGTGGAATGGCAGGACGGCCAGGCGGTGCCGGCGCCCGGCGTCAACGCGGACGTCAAGCCCCTGAGCTTGGCGGACCTCGCAGCCAGCGCGCCCAAGACCGGTGGTCCGATCCTGGGCCGGGCATCGTTGAACGCCCAGGGCGCGGGGGCCAGCTTCGCCATCAACTTCGGCGATCTTAAGGTGGATCCGGAAACCGGCGCCATTGAAGTGCTGTCCTTCACCGGCATTCAAGACGCCGGCAAGGCCATCCATCCGGCCTACGTGGAGGGCCAAATGCAGGGCGGCGCGGCCCAAGGACTCGGTTGGGCGCTCAATGAGGAGTACATCTACGACGCCAACGGCGTGATGGAGAACGCGGGCTTCCTCGACTACCGGGTGCCGGTGGCCTCTGACTTGCCGATGATCGACACGGAAATCGTCGAAGTGGCCAATCCGAGCCACCCCTACGGGGTACGCGGCGTCGGCGAGACGCCCATCGTCGCTCCGCTGGCGGTTGCCGCCAACGCGGTGCGCGACGCGACGGGCGTGCGCATCAACGACCTGCCGCTTTCGCCGCCGCGCGTGTTGGCGGCGCTCGGCGGCGCATAGCCCTCAGGCGGGCGCAGCGCCTGCTTGATGGCTAGGGTCGTCTTCCCCGATCACCTGCTCGCCCACACCGGGGGCGAGCGGGAGGTCGAGGTGGCGGCGGCCAACTGCCGAGACCTTTTGGCCACCCTTGAGACGCGCTGGCCTGGCGTTCGCGAGCCGCTGAACAAGGCCGCCGTGGCCATTGACGGGCAGATCCACCAGGACGCCTTCCTGGAACCCATCGGCGCCGACAGCGAGGTTTTCTTCATGTCGCGCATCGAGGGCGGCTAGATCAGGGCGGCAAGCCCTCAAGCGGGGGGCATCTCGATGCCGGTGATCTGCGCCAGTTCGCGGATTGCCTGATCCTCCTCCGCCACCTTGATGGTTTGCATGCCGAGCTGACGGGCGGGCTTCAGGTTGACGCCAAGGTCGTCGAGGAAGGCGCAGGCGTCTGGGGCGACGCCGAGCCGGGCGCAAGTCAGGCGGTAGATCTCCGGGTTCGGCTTGCGGATGCCCTCGACGCTCGACTCCACCACCACGTCGAACAGGGCCATGACGGCTTCGGTCCGCTTGCGTCCGGCATCGTCAGCGTCCGTCGTCGGCCGGGCGCCTGACTTGACGTTGTTGGTGATGCAGGCCACCTTGAAATGCGCCTTGCAGCGCTTGAGCGCCTCGACCATGCGCGGCCGCAGGCCACCGCTGAGCAGCGCGATGACGTCCCGCCCCGGCACCTCGCATCCCCTCGCCGCCGCCTCGGCGGCAAACGCCGCATCGAACTCCCCCAAGGAGATCTGGTCCGACTCGAACTGCGCCCAAGCGTTGTTTTCCGGGTTGGCGGCGTTAACGCCCCGAATGAAGTCCTTGGGCAGCCCGTGGGCCTGCTCGTAGCGGTTGAAGGCATCGAACGGCGATGTCGTCAACACGCCGCCGAAATCCCAGATGATGGCCTCGACGGTTCCCATGCGGCTTTGACCTCCCCGCAAAAAAGGCGAATACTACCCTCGATTTCAACCAGTCTGGAATTTTCCGACGCTGCAGGAAACGGCGCGATGATGGACTTGCAGGATGGCGTGGTCATTGTCACCGGCTCATCGAGCGGCGTCGGCGCGGCCTGCGCCCGGCAATTGGCGGAGTTGGGCTGTCATCTGGTCATCAACTACGCCCACAACGAAGCCGGGGCCAAGCGCACCGAAGCCCAGTGCCATGCCTTGGGCGTTGAAACCGAGGTGGTGCAGGCTGACGTGAGCGACGATGCGGACTGCTGCAAGCTGGTCGCGGCGGCGGAGTCGAGGTGGGGGCGGCTCGACGGCTTGGTCAACAACGCCGGCATCACCAAGTTCTGCGCCCACGACGACTTGGCGGGCTTGGACAAGCAGGACTTCCTGCGCATCTATGGCGTCAATGCGGTGGGGCCCTACCAGATGGCTCGCGCGGCCGCCCCCCTGATGCGGCGGGGCGGCCGCGGCAGCATCGTCAATGTGGCTTCCATCGCCGGCGTCATGGGGGTGGGCAGCTCAATCGCCTACGCCGCCTCCAAGGGCGCCTTGATTACCCTGGGCCTCTCGCTGGCACGGGTGTTGGGGCCTGAGATCCGGGTCAACACGGTCTGCCCCGGCTTCATTCAGGGGGATTGGCTGGCCGAAGGCATGGGCCAGGAGACCTATGATCGAACCAAGGCCCATTTGGAGCGCAACACCCCGCTGCGCCTGACCACCACGCCCGACACCGTCGCCGAGGGCATTCTCCTCCTCCTCGCCGGCGCCGGCGTGGTCACCGGCGAGACCCTGATCCTCGACGGCGGCCACCACCTGATGCAGATGCCGCTGGCGCGTCGCTGAGCGCTGCGGCCCGCAGCCGCGAGCCCAGCCTTGCGCCGGATTGTCGGAGAGGACCGATTGGGAGCGCGGATGGCGGCATCGGCAATCGTCCGCCGCCGCGCCGGCCCCCGGCTTCGCCGCGCAGCGCGCAGCCTTGCGGCAATGGCTTAAGTTCGCCCCCGGCAACGCCGGGCCTCGGTCAAGCGAAGTGGCCGTCCCGTCGCCTACGCGCAATGCTGCGCCTGCAGTTGGCCGGGCCGGAAGCGGCAGTAGAAGCGGCTGCCCTTGCCGACCTCGCTTTCAATCCGCAGTTGGCTGTTGTGCCGCATGAGCACATGCTTGACGATGGCCAGCCCCAAGCCGGTGCCGCCCCGCACCCGCCCCGCCCGATCGACGCGATAGAAGCGCTCAGTCAGCCTTGAAAGGTGCTCGGGCGCGATGCCCACGCCGTCATCGCGCACCTCCAGCATGGCCCCGTTGTCGTCGCAGTCCATCCAGCTGACGTTGACGTTGCCGCCTTGGGGACTGTACTTGATGGCGTTGGCGATCAGGTTGCTGCAGGCGCTGTGCAACTCCTTCTCGATGCCGAGCAGCCGCAGGCCGCAGGACATGCGCTGGTTGATCTGGTGGCGTTTGCCGGCCAAGCCGGCCAAATCCTCCACCACGCTGCCCATCAACTGCTTGACGTCAACGGCGACCAGGTCGCTGGGTTCGGGCGTGGGGCTCGATTCCAGCCGAGTGAGCATGAGCAGGTCATCGACCAAGGTCTGCATGCGGTGGGTTGGCGAGGCCAGCTTGCGCACCAGCTGGCGCAGGGCTGCGTCATCCAGCTCTTCGTCCTCAATGACCTCCAGGTAGCCGACGATGACGGTCAGCGGGGTGCGCAGCTCGTGGGAGACGTTGGCCACGAAGTCCTGCCGCATGCTTAACAGCCGATTCAGATGGGTCACGTCCCGAGCCAGGATGAGGTCCTGGTTCTTGGCCACGGGCACGCGGCGCAGTTCCAAGCGCTGGCCTTCGACGAACGGGGAGCTGAATTCGGCGGTTGCGTCCGGCGTTCGCTGCTCCAGCAACCGGATGGCTTCCGGATGCCGCAGCAGGGTGCCGAGGTGGTTGCCGGTGTCCTCGCGATTCAGGTGCAGCAGGCGCACGGAGGCGTTGTTGAAGTTGACGATGTCGCCCTGCGCATCCACTAGGATGGCGGCATCCGGCAGTGCCGCCGTCAGGCCGCGGAAGTGGGACGTCTGCCGCAGGGCCTCGCGCGTTCGCCGTCGCGCCTGCTTCAAGGACCGACGAATGGAACGGCTGGCCTGCTGCAGTCCCGCGTTCGCGAACTTGGGGCGCCGCAACGGCTTTTTGGCCCAGCGCACGAACCTGCGCAAGTCCCGATGCTGGTAAGCGAGCCCGACCGCGGCGACGGTGAACAACGTCCATCCCAGGATGCCCAGCGGCAGGCCGACGGCAACGGCGGCCAGCGCCAGGGCGGCCGCGGCCAGCAGCTCCTTGCGGCTGTAGATGTCCATCAGGCGGGGCTGAATCGATAGCCCACGCCGCGCACGGTTTGAATGAGCTGGTCGGTGCCGTGGGGCTTGAGCGTCCTGCGCAGACGCAGCACATGCACATCGACCGTGCGTTCCTCGACATAGATGCTGCGGCCCCATACGCGGTCGAGGAGTTGACCGCGGTCAAAGGCGCGATTCGGATTGCGCATGAACAGCTCCAGCAAGCGGAACTCGGTAGGCCCGACCTTCACCTCCTGTCCATCGACGGAGAGCTTGTGCGCCTTCAGGTCCAAGCGCATGGGGCCACAGGCGATGACGCCGCTGTCCGGCGTTCCGGTGCGCCGCAGCAGCGCCCGCATGCGGGCAGTGAGCTCCTTCGGCGAAAAGGGCTTGGTGAGGTAGTCGTCCACGCCGGAGTCAAAGCTCTTGAGCTTGTCGGTTTCCTCGCCGCGGGCGGTGAGCATGATCATCGGCAGGTGGGCCGTGTGCTCGTCCCGCCGCAGCCGGCGGGCCAGTTCCACGCCGCTCATGCCCGGCAGCATCCAATCGATGATGAGCAGGGCCGGCAGCGGGCCTTCGAGTTGACGCAGCGCCGCTTCGGCGCTTTCCGCCTCGCAGACGCTGAAGCCGGCCCGGGTCAGCGAAAAGTTGAGCATCTCGCGAATCTCGCGCTCGTCTTCAATGACCAGAACCTTGCTGTCCATGCTGGCGCCTGCGGAAGGATGGCTTGGCGTAATTACAAGGCGCAATTATGACGAATCCGTGACGGCAAGACGACCGCGCGCGCCCGCTGCGCGGGCGCGGATGGAGTTTCGCTTACCGCGAAACCCCGCGATCGTCGCCTGGACCGGATTCCGAAATGCTTCTGAGCCCGCACACCGCGCGCGCTGCGCGGGTGCGTTTGATGGCGCGAAACCCTGGGCCTGCTGCTTGGGTCAGGTTCCGACATGCTTCTTAAGCCCGCCCGCCGGCGGCGGCTTCATGGCGCGTTCGCTTTTGGGCATTCCCGGCCAAACTGTGGTACAACATCGCGCTTCGCAAGGCTGGGAGAAAAAAGCCATGGGACAGCAAATAGCGTTGCGCTCCGCCGACGGGTTCGAGTTGGGCGCTTGGGAATCGATGCCGACCGGCGCGCCGAAAGGCGGCGTGGTGGTCATTCAGGAGGTCTTCGGGGTCAACAGCCACATCCGTGCGGTGGCTGACGGCTACGCGCAGGCCGGCTACGCGGCCGTTGCGCCGCAAATTTTTGACCGCGCGGAGCCGAACGTGGAGCTTGGCTACGAGGCGGCGGACATGGGGCGCGGCATTGAGCTTGCGTTCCAGAAGCTGCAAATGCCCAACACCCTGGCGGACATTCAAGCCGCCATCGACCATGCCTCGGCGCATGGCTCGGTCGGCGTGGTGGGCTACTGCTTCGGCGGCTTGCTGACCTGGCTTGCGGCTTGTGAACTGACCGGGGTGGCCGCCGCCGCCTCCTACTACGGGGGCGGCGTGGCCGCCGAGGCGAAGCGCTCGCCGAAGTGTCCGGTCATCATGCACTTCGGGGAGCTTGACGCCCACATTCCGATGTCCGACGTGGACAAGGTCAAGGCCGCCCAGCCGGATGTCCCGGTTTACGTCTATCCGGCGGACCACGGCTTCAACTGCGACCATCGGGGCAGCTATGACGCGCCGAGCGCCGACTTGGCCCGCCAGCGAACTCTGGCGTTCCTTCAGGAATGCCTGGGTTAATCCGAAAACCGCCTTGACAAGGCAAAATCGTTTGTTGATGCTTTGCCGACATTGGAAGGGGGACGCAGTCGGCATGGACGTCAAGCCGGCATCTCTCGAAGAGGAGCGCGTCAACCGCCGATGGTCGGGTTGCCAGTCGCCCTGCGGGTTCCGTCGGTGGTTGCGCCAAGGCGAGCGGTGCGCTCGAGAGACTGCTGCCGGTTTAATTCACTTTCCTAGGAAAACGTATGAGAAACAGATGCTACGGTTGGCTTTCCTCGTTGATGATTTTGCTGGCCGCAGGCTCAGCCGGCCCTGCCGCAGCAGCCACTTTGGCGGACATCTACCAGGTCGCGGAGCGCATCAACCAGCAGGCCAAGACCTCCCAAGCCCGGATTGACGCGCTCACCGAGGAGACCCACAAGCTCCTCAACGATTACAAGACCGTGCTCAAGGAGATTGAGGGGCTGCGCGTTTACAACCGGCAGTTTGAAAGGCAAATCGCCAATCAGGAACGGGAGATGGCCCAGCTGGCCGATTCCATCGATCGGGTTACGGTCATCGAACGCCAGATCACGCCGCTCATGCTGCGCATGATCGATGGCCTTGAGCAGTTCGTGAACCTGGACCTGCCCTTCCTGCTCGATGAGCGCAACGACCGGGTGCAGCGGCTGCGGGAGATGATGGATCGGGCCGATGTCGCCGTCTCGGAAAAGTTCTCGCAAGTGCTGCGCGCCTTCCAGATCGAGAACGAGTACGGCCGCACCATGGAAGCCTACGGCGACACCATCAATGTCGATGGCGTGGACCGCAAGGCGGACATTCTCAAGGTGGGCCGCGTCGCCTTGGTCTTCCAGACTCCGGACGGCGAGGAGACCGGCATGTGGAACAAGGCTGACAACCGTTGGGAGGTGATCGGCGACGAGTTCACCACCCCGGTTCGAAACGGCATCCGCATGGCGCGCAAGCAGTTGTCCGTGGACATGATCACGCTCCCCATCACCGGACCGGAGGCCTAATCGATGAAACCAGCCAATCGAGTCATTTTGGCTTGCTCCGCAGCGGCGGGGATGCTGCTGTTTGCCGCCTTCGGCGCCCATGCCGCGCAGGAGTCCGACGGTGCGGCCAGCACCTTGCAGGTGAATCAGGCTGACAGCCTTGACGAGCTGCTGCGCAACGTCGAGCAGCGGCGGGTGGTGGAGTCCGCTGAACACCGCGAGCGCGAGCAGCGCTTCCAGAACGACAAGGCGCGCCAAGCGCAGATGCTGGACGATGCCAAGGCGGAGCGGCGGCGTGAGGAGCAGCGCTCGGACCGGCTCGAAACCCAATTCAACGAAAACGAAATCCGCATCGGCGACCTGCAGGAGCAGCTCGACCGGCGTCTCGGCTCCCTGCGCGAGCTGTTCGGCGTTCTGCAGCAGGTGGCCGGCGACACCCGCGGACTGTTTGAGAGCTCCCTGATCTCCGCCGAGTTTCCCAACCGCGGCGACTGGCTGGGCGAACTGGCGGCGAAGATGGGCACCGCCAGCCAACTGGCCACCATTGCGGAGATGGAGGATCTGTGGTTCGAACTGCAGCGTGAAATGACCGAATCCGGGCGCATCGCCCGCTTCCCGGCGACCGTCACGCTGTTGAGCGGGGAGCGGAAGGAGACGGACGTGGTGCGGGTCGGCGCCTTCGCGCTGATCGGCGACGGCGAATACCTCAACTACGATCCCGACGACGGGGCAATCGTCGAATTGGCGCGCCAACCGGCGGCCCGCTTCACCAACACCGTGGAGGATCTCGAGGAGGCCGGCGCCGGTGAGGTGGTCGCCTTGGCTTTGGATCCCACCCGCGGCTCCCTGCTGTCCCTGCTCATTCAGGCGGCCACCGTGGGCGAGCGGGTCGGCTCGCCGTTCGGCGGCATCGCCAAGGGCGAGTGCTACCTGCCGTTCTGCGACGGCCAAGGCGGCTATGTGGGTTCGGTCATCATCCTCGGCGGCATCATCGGCGTGCTGCTGGCCGTTGAGCGCCTGATCACGCTGTCGATCACCGGCGCCCGGGTCAACGCCCAGAAGCGATCCGATGACCCCAGCGAGGACAATCCCCTCGGCCGGGTGCTCAACGTTTACCACCAAAACACCAACGTGGACGTGGAGACGCTGGAGTTGAAGCTGGGCGAAGCGATCTTGGGCGAAACGCCCAAGATAACAAGGAACATCACGCTCATTCAGGTGATTTCCGTGGTTGCGCCGCTGCTCGGGCTGCTCGGCACGGTCATCGGCATGATCCTGACCTTCCAAGCCATCACCTTGTTCGGCACTGGCGATCCGAAGACCATGGCCGGCGGCATTTCCACGGCCTTGATGACGACGGTGCTCGGCTTGTGCGTGGCCATTCCCACCACCTTGCTGCATGCCATCGTCGCCCAGCGCAGCCGCTCGGTCATCCACGTGCTTGAGGAGCAGACCCAGGGCTTCATCGCCGAGCACGCCGAAAAATCGGGCCGAGCGCTGGAGTAGGGCATCACGATGCTAGGCGACGCCTATCTGGCCATCGTCCTGTTCATGGAACAGGGCGGCAACGTGCTTTTTCTCATTGCCGCCCTGACCTTCCTGATGTGGACGTTGATCTTCGAGCGCATGTGGTACTTCCTCTCCCAGCACAAACTGGTGGTGCAGGAGGCCGCTGACCTGTGGGAGAGCCGTCCGGAGCGGCGTTCATGGAGCGCCCACCAGATTCGGGACCGCATCATCTCCGAAGCCTCGGATCGCATCACCGGGAGCCTGCCGCTGATTCAGACCTGCGTGACCCTGTGCCCGCTGCTTGGGCTGCTCGGCACGGTCACCGGGATGATCTCGGTGTTCGACGCCATGGCCACCCAGGGCGGCAACGCCCGCTCCATGGCCGCCGGCGTCTCGATGGCCACCATCCCCACCATGTCCGGCATGATCGCCTCCCTGTCCGGCCTGCTTGGCAGCACCTTCGTGAAACGGAAAGTGGATTTCGAGGTCGAGCTGTTCGAGGACCACTTGACCATGGACAGCTGAGCGTTTCGCCAAGCGGCACGGCACAAGTCAACAGGAGCAAAACGACATGGCGCGTCGGTCAAACCGATTTTCCCGCACCGATGAGGATTCGGACATCAACTTGACCCCCATGCTCGACGTGGTGTTCATCATGCTGATCTTCTTCATCGTCACCGCCACCTTCATCAAGCAGGCCGGCATTGACATCCTGCGCCCAGACGCCGACACCGCGGAGCAGAAGGCCACGGTCAGCGTTCTGGTCGCCATCGGCCCCAACGGCGACATTTGGATCGACAAGAAGAAAGTGGACTCAGCGGCGGTTCGCGCCCACATCGAGCGCCTGCACGCGGAGAACCCGAAAGGCGGCTTGGTGATCCAATCCGACCGGGAGGCCAAGTACGGACAATTGAGGGCGGTCCTGTCGGCGGCCCGCGCTGCGGGCCTTACCGAGGTCGCCATTTCCACGGAGGCGTAGCATGTTGATGCGATTCGGTTTTGCGGTTGCCTTGGGCGCCATTGCCACCTTTGGCTTGTTCCTGCTCATGCAGGCGCTCATCAAAAGCGACAAGAGCCCCTTCGATGAAGGCGTTTCGGGCAAAATCGTGGACTTCGTCCGGGTTGAGGACGACATCTCCATCGAGACCAAGCAGCGCAAGCCCAAGCCGCCGCCGCCGCCGGATGAGCCGCCGCCGGACATGCCCCAACCGGATTTTGACGCCTCCGAAGTCTCCCAAGGCGTTGATATCGGCGTCGTGGACGTTCAGGTTGATGTCAAGATCGACGGCACCGGGGGGTTCAGTTCCGACGGCGAGTACCTGCCCATTGTCAAGGTGGCCCCAGTGTATCCGCGCCGGGCGCAAACCCGAGGCATCGAGGGCTACGTCCTGCTGGAGTTCGTCGTCACCCGCACCGGCGGGGTGCGCGATCCGGTGGTGATCGAGTCCAAGCCGCCGGGCATCTTTGACCGCGCCGCCGTCAACGCCGCGCTCAAGTTCAAGTACAAGCCCAAGGTGGTGAACGGCGAACCGATCGACGTGGCCGGGGTGCGCAACCGAATCACCTTTGAGCTGCAGGACGGCTGACGCACGGCTGGAGCGGGGGCGTCCCGCCCTCGCGCATGGGAGGAGCAGGAGCGAAACATGACGAGGACAGATGCTTTGGGGTTGGCAAGGCGCTTGGGCGGCGTGGCCGCCGCTTTGGCCGCGACGCTGGTTTTCCTGTTCGGCATTCAGGTGGCGCCCGGCCTCAAGCTCGGCGGCGTTGCGTCGGCTTTCGGCCAGGATGAGCAGCCCCGGCAGAAGACCCGCCGGGTGCCGTCCATGAGCGAGGCCACTTTCAAGAAGCTGGCCGAGGCGCAGGAGTTCATTGACGCCAAGGATCCCAATAGCGCGCAAGCGGTGCTGCAAGGCATGCTTGACCGTTGCCGCAGCGGCCGCAGCTGCCGCTACAACGGCAACGAATTGGGGCAGATTCACAACATGCTGGGCTTCGTCCATTTCTCCAAGGAGGACTATGACGCAGCCATTCGCCATTATGAGGAGGTCATCAAGCAAGGGGAGGACATCCCGGAAGGCTTGGAGACCACCACCCTCTACACCTTGGCGCAGCTTTGCTTCGTGGATGAACGCTACGACGACGCCCTGCGCTACATGGAAACCTGGATATCCAAGGCCAACAATCCAGGGCCGGAGCCGCACATCTTCATGGGGCAGGTTTACTACCAGATGCAGGACTACCCCAGCGCCGTCGGTCAGATCGAACGTGGCATCGCCGTCGCCAAGGAGCGCAACACCACCATCAAGGAAAACTGGTGGGCGCTGCTCAACTTCCTTTACTTTGAATTAGAGAATTGGTCCAAGGTTTTGGAAATTCTCGAAATTCTGGTGCGGGACTTCCCCAAGCGGGACTACTGGATACGCCTTGCCGGCATCCAAGGCCAGGAAGGCATGGGCAAGCAACAGGTCTATACCATGATGGCCGCTTACGAGGCTGGGTTCCTGACCCGCGAGTCGGACCTGACCACCTTGGCCGGCTTGCTGATGCAGGAGGAGGTGCCCATACGCGCCGCGGCGGTCATGGATCAGGGCTTTGACGACGAGATCATCGATCGCACGGACAGGAACCTGCGCTCCCTCGGGCAGGCGTACCAGCTTTCCCAAGAGGTGGACCAAGCCATTCCGGTCTTCGAGCAGGCCGCCAAGCTGGCCGACGACGGCAAAATCTACGAAAGCCTGGCGCAGCTGTACTTGGAGGACGACCAGTTCGACCAGTGCGTTTCCGCGGCTTCCAACGCCTTGGACAAGGGCGGATTGCGCAAGGCGCACAGCGTCCAGATCGTGCGCGGCATGTGCGAGTACAACCGTGACCGCCTAACGCCGGCCCGCGCCTCCTTTGTCGCCTGCCGCGACGAGGCCCGGCGTGTGCGGGACCAGTCCAATCAGCGCATCTGCCAGCAATGGATCACCTACATCGACCGGGAAGCCACTCGCCGCCAGCAGCTCGCTTCGGCGCTTTAGGGGGCCTGCGATCAAGCCCCGTTCGTTCATCGCCGCAGGGCTTGGGGATCGAGCCGATTCCGCAAACGGGCCCTAGGCGCCGTGAAACGCGGCCTGTCAAATGGCGTCTTCGCGCTTCGCCGGCGGGCGCAGCGGCTTGGCGTCCAAGCCCGCTGATTTGTGCGACGGCGACGGTGAGCAAGCGCGTTCGTTCGCACTTCCCGTTCATGTAGCCGCTGACGCCACGCGGCTATGTTCACCGGAATCGTCCAAGGTTTGTGCGAAGTGTCCTGCGTGGCGGACGAGCCGGCCCTGCGCCGCCTGCGCATCCGGGTTGGCGACTTGGCTGAGGGGCTTGCCCCAGGCGCCTCCGTGGCCATCAACGGCGCCTGCCTGACCGCCACCAAGGTCGAGGCCGGGAGCGTCCGCTTTGACGTGGTTCGCGAAACCCTCGACCACACCAATCTCGGTGCGCTTGCCCAGGGCAGCCGGGTCAATGTGGAGCGCTCCTTTCGGGTCGGCGACGAGATCGGCGGGCACATCCTCTCCGGCCACATCGTCGGCGCCGCGTCGGTTGACGCCATCGAGGAAGGCGGGAACGAGCGCAATCTGTGGTTCCGCGTGGAGGCCGATTGGCTGCGCTTCCTGCACCACAAGGGCTTCGTCGCACTTGATGGCGCAAGCCTCACGATCGCCGCCGTGGAGGCGCCAGCCCAGCGCATCAAGGTGAGCCTCATTCCCGAGACCATCGCCCGCACCACCTTGGGATCGGCGGCCCAAGGAGACCGGGTGAATCTGGAGATCGATTCCCAAACCCGCGCCATCGTTGAAACCGTTGAGCGGGTGCTTGAGGAGCGGGGAACCGCGCGGTGAGCGTTGCCCGCACGTTCCATGACCGCCTCAGGCAGGCTTGGTCGCACAGCGGTTCGCTCGTCTGCGTGGGCCTGGATCCGGTTCGCAACCGCCTGCCAACCGCGTTCCGCAAATCCCCTGTCGGCTTGCGTGACTTTTGCTGCGCCATCGCCGAGGCCACGGCCGACTTGGTCTGCGCCTTCAAGCCTCAAGCGGCCCACTTCGCCGCCGAGGGGGCGGAGGATCAGCTAACCAGCCTCATCGCCTTCATTCACCAGCGCTGGCCGGAGGTTCCGGTCATTCTCGACGCCAAGCGCGGCGACATCGGCGCCACGGCGCAGCTGTACGCCAAGGAAGCCTTCGAGCGCTATGACGCGGATGCAGTGACGATAAACCCTTATCTTGGCGAAGAGAGCGTTCGCCCGTTCCTGAGCCACCCGGGGCGCGGCGTGGCGCTGCTGTGCCGCACCAGCAACCCGGGCAGCGGCTGGCTGCAGGCGCACCCCTTGGATGCGCCACCGTACCTGCGCGTTGCGGCGACCGCCGCGCAATGGAATCAGGACGGCAACCTGATGCTGGTGGCCGGCGCGACCTATCCCGACGAGCTGGCCCGGATTCGTGCAGCGGTCGGCAGCATGCCGCTGCTGGTTCCGGGGGTTGGCGCCCAAGGGGGCGACTTGGCCCAAGCGCTTGCGGCCGGCCTTGACGCCGACCGCCAAGGGCTCATCATCAATGCCTCGCGCTCGGTGCTGTACGCAGGCGCTGACGGCGGCGAGGAGCGGTTCGAGGAGGCGTCCCGAAAGGCAGCGCTGGCGTTGCGGCGGGCGGTTAACGCGATCCGGGACAATCCGGGCGCGGCTGATTGAACCGGCCGCGCGGCCGGTGCCTTTGCGATCGAGTTGGCACAGGGCGCTTCAGCGAATGGCGCCCGTCAGCTTCTCCTGGGGCGGGAGCTGCCGCCCAAACCACAGCGGCACGGTGGCGCGCGCATGCTCCAAGTCCTTGCGGTCGTCGATTTCGCACCAATCATGGCCGCCGGTGGTGGCCACGCCGACGTGGCCTTGGGCGGCCAAGGCGTCGATGGCGGACAGATACCAACGGCCCAAGGTGGACTCCACGGCCATCATCGATTCAAGCCGCTCCCGGAAAAGCCCTGGGCCGTCGCCTTGGAAGCGGATCATGCCGATGGACTCGCCGTGAACCTCGCTGGCCGGCAGCTTCTTGTCCACCTGCTTGAGTTCATTGCCGGACACGATCACCTTCATGTCGTCATCGTCGTAGCTGTCCTTGACGTTGGTGACCAAGGTGACGGGATGTTCGTCCGGGCTGTTGACGAGCCGGGCAAAGACCTCCGGCTCGAACAGGGTGTCGCCGTTGATGATGACGAAGGGGACGGTCATTTCATGGCGCACCACCCAGCAGGTGCCGAGATTGTCGCAATGGGCGTAGAAGGGATTGTGCGCCGTGCGCACGTCCAGTTTGGCATAGCCGTCGATGAGCTGGCCGATGAGCCCGGCGCGAAAGCCCGTGGCCACCACCACTTCGGTGGCGCCGGCCGCCGCCAACGCCTCCAACTGCCAACCGAGCACGGTTCGTTCGCCCAGCATCAGGGCGCACTTGGGTCGGTCCTCGGTCAACGGCAGCAGCCGTTTGCCTTGGCCGGCGGACAGAACGATCACTTTCATCGCTGATCTTCTTGATCGGAGGAATGGGAAAAAAACTGAGCCAGCTTTTTTCCCAGTAAAGCATGCCGCCACCAAAGCAGCACAAAACCCCGTTGATTTACTCCGTTGCCCATCGATCGGTGCGTTCGGGAACGTTTTGCCACTTCACGAGTGAGCGGTGCGTCCTGCACTGACCGCAGACGGAGAGAGAGGATTTCAAGGCGCGGGCTGCAGGCCCCGTTCCAGGATGCCCCACGACCGCCCAGTGGATCAGTTCGACTCGGCGTTCCCCGGATCGATTGGGTTGCTGAGCAGGTCGCCAAGATTCAGCCCGCCACCCGTCGAGTCGTCGTTGCCGTTCTTCCCGCACTGGCCCGTCCGGTCGGTGGTGACGATGGTGCCAACCCAGCGGCCGCAGTTCACCTTGCCGTTGCCAAGAATCTTGGAGTACAGCACGACCGCACTTCCGTACACTTCGGCACTATCGGCAACGATGGCCGCAACCTTGTCGCTGCCAACAACGGCGTTGCCGTACACTTTCGCGGCTCCCCTGATCTGGGCGCCTCGACGGATTTTCGCGTTCCCGAACACGCTCGCGCCATCGGTAATGTAGATCGCCCCGACCGCTGCGCCGCTTCCGACGATGCGCGCGTTTCCGGACAACTGCGCGTTTCCATCGATATAGACATCGGCCCCTCGAATCACGACATTGCCGGAAATGGAGGCCGCGCCTTCCACTCTCGTGAGATCGGTTGATTCGCCCAGGATCCTGACATTGCCGGAAACCCTCGCGCCGTCACTGACCGCTGCCTTTCGGACAACGGCATTGCCGGAAACCGCAGCGGCGCCGCAGATCTTGGCTTCCCCGCCGATGAAGGCGCTGCTGACAACTTGGGCTGTGCCGCCCACCCAGCCGCCGCCATTCGGATGGCGCGCACCGCCAACATCCCCCTCCTGGCACGATGCGCCCGCCTCTCCGCCCGCAAGCGCAAGCGTGGCGGCGGCAAGCGTCACTGCCAGTCGCCTCATCAACCATTTCCTCCCGCAAGGGAACGTACGTTTACGGCGAAGGAGGGGATGCGTTTCACGCGGCGTTCTTCCAAACCAAGCTGCAGCGTGACGCTATCAGGTTCGCATTCTAAAGGCAAAGGAAGTTTCAAACTGAGCCATTGCCGCATAAGTCCCAAACTTAAAACGCTCAAAGTGGATTTCGCCTTTACGAGTGGCCAGTCAAATAGCGCGCCAGCAGGATTCGACCAATGGAAGCCCGCTTGCCCCGTTCGGGTCCATGCTGCTCTGGGCGCTCTCCGTCGAGGCGAAACGAGGGATTCCATTCGTCAACAGATGCGCCTTCAAGCGATGCGCCAATGCCACAATGGTCAGGGTGGGGTTGGCCCAGCCAGCGGTGGGAAACACGGAACTGCCGAGGATGTGGAGATCGGGGTAGCCATGGACCGCACAGTTGCGGTCAACCACTCCATCGGCGGGGTTGGCGCTCATGCGCGTGGTGCCCGCATGGTGGTAGCCGCCGATGGGATGGTTGCCCACCGTGCCGTCCACGGGCCAATCGAGGCTGGGTTCATCCAGCCAAGGCGATGGCTCCAAAACGCCCAAATCGAGGCGCGCCAGCTCTTCGTTCAGGGCCTGTGCCAGCTCCCGCAGGGTGTGCTTGTCCTGTTCGCCAAGCCGCCAGTCCAAGTCCGCCTTGGGGCAGCCGAGCTCATCCTTGCGCGTGGAGAGCAGGACGCGGCTGGCTGGATTGGGCGCCTGCTCAGCGCGGATCATGACGCTGAGTTGGAAGTCCTGCAGCCGCATCAGGCCTCGGGTGACGAGCGGCCGCAGCGATCGCGCGTAGGCGAATCGCAGCCCCCGGTAGGCATGCCAGAGCCGCCGGTTGCCGCGTCCGGGCGCAAGCTGGTGCTTGAGCGCCTGATAGGCCTGCCGGGCGCGGGGCACGCCCGCGGCGGGATTGCGTTGCCACTTGAAGGTCAAGGCAGTGTTGAGAATGCGCCGTTCGCGCTGCAGCGCGGGCGCCGGCAGCAGGACCGGCGCCACGGGAACGCCACCCCGCGGGAAGCGCATTCGAAAGGCGTTCCAGAGCCGATAGGGCTTGCCGGTACGGATATGGCCGAGGCGGCCGTGGGGGTGTTCCATGAAGAAGCGCCCCACTTGGCCGTGCCGGTTGCCGATGCCTTGGGGCTCCACGTCGTTTGAGGCCAGCAGCAGGCGGGCGTTCTCGATGCCGCCGCAGGCCAGCACGTAGGCGCGCGCCTTGATCCTTGCCGAATGTCCGCCCGCGTTGCGCACCAGCACATGGTCGAGGGCTGAACGATTGGGGTTGGCTTGGATGCGCACTGCCGTGGCGTTGATGAGCGTTTCGATGTCCGGCGCCTTGAGCACATCCCGGGTTTGCTTGGCATGGAAGCGCTCCCGCTGCCGGTCGAAGCGCCAGCAACGGCTGTGGAACAGATCGGCGTTCATGGACAGGGCAGGTGCGCCGAGACGGCTCTCGGCATCGGCGCCGTCATCGGGAGCGCCCAATCCCAAGTCGGCATGGGCGGCGCGGTAGCCGTCGGCCAGTTCCTTGGCCGCAATGGGCCAGCCGCTGTGCGCCACCCAGTCCCGCGCTTCAAAGTCGATCGCGTCCAAGGGGACGCAGCGGCCGCCCCAGATGTTGGTGGTGCCGCCGAAAAACCGCAGGCGGCTCTCCGCAAGCGGATAGTAGGCGGCGCCGACGTTCTCGCCGACGCCGAGGGCGGCGCTCTCGGCACCGTAGTCCAGGCCGCCGCTTTCGAGCAGCAGGATGCGCAGGCCCCGGCCGCACAAGCCTCTGGCCAGCGTGATGCCGGCGGCGCCGGCGCCGATGATGCAGACGTCGGCGTGGGCGGCGCGGGGCGCCTTGGCTTGGGCGAAGTCAGTCAGCAACTTCCCGCAGCCCCTGGTTCCAGCGCTTGATGTTGGCCAACGGCCGCTTGACGTAGGCGGTCGTCCGAAACAGGGCCAGCACCAGCTTGCGGCCGGTTTCCCCGGCGCCGTCCAAGGGGCGCTCCACGTCCAGGAACAGCACCACCCGGGATTCGTCGGTTTCGTTGCGCACCTCATGCTCAAAGGTGTCGTCGAACAGCAGGCAGCGGCCGTCCTCCCAGTGGCGGACCTGATTGCCCACCCGAATCCAGCAGGCCGCCGCGTTGGCGGGAATCCGCAAGCCGAGGTGGCAGCGCACCAAGGCCTTGGTCGGCCCCCGGTGCGGGGGGATGTGGTAGCCCGGGGCCAGGATCGAGAACCAGGCGTTCTGCACGCCGGGCAGGGCGTCGATGAGCGCTGCGGTTTTCGGGCAGGCGGCGCAGTTGTCGTCGATCCGGTGGCCGAAGGCGCGCATCACGAACGTCCGCCAGTTGTTCCCCTTGGAGATGCGGACTTGATCGGGCGACATTTCATGGAACGTGGGTATGTCTTGGGGATGGCGCATGATGGCGTTGAGTTCGGCGCGGATGGCTTCGGCTTCGGCTTCCAGCGCCGGCACCCAGGCAAAGGCGCTGCGATCGATGAAGGGCGTGGTGGCGATGCGCGAGCGGCGGGCGAAAAAGGCATCCAAGGCGCGCATGGCCAACTTGCCCAAGCGGATTGCGAGCCGCGGCTTGGGCGCGCCGCCTTTCCCGTCGGCGCCCGGGTCGTTCACAGGGCCAGCCATCGCAGCGGCTCGCTCAAGGAAAGCCGCAACGGCCCCCGATTCTCGAACAGCTCGCCGTCAACGGTGTAGGGGCCGTCGAGTTCAAGTTCGATTTCGGTTTGGTTGCCGCTGGCATAGCCCGGCAGCCGGGCCAGGGACGCATCGCCCCGGAGCAGCCGTAGGCTGTGCCGCACCCGGCCTTTGGCGTTGGCGAACACCCAAGTGTTGTGCATCCCGCTGCCGCTCCCCCAATAGGGACGGCAGCCGAAGAGCAGCCGGTTGAGGGAGGTGGCGATCATCGCAAAAACCTGCCGGGTCTCGCCGTTCCAGCGAACCGTCTGATGCTTGCTGGGGGCCAAGTAGCCCTTCGCCGAGGACCAAACGGTGCGCAACGTGGTGCCGAGCCGGCTGCCGGGGCGGTCGCCCTGCCAATGGGTCACCCCGAAGCTCACCGCGCCGAGCCCGAAGAACCAGCCGTATTGGCGGCTGTCAGCTTGATCCACCCGAACGAGCGGCCGAGCGGTGGCCGGCGGCGGCGGCCCACACAGCATCTCATCAAGCCTCCTGGCGCACTGCTTGAAGCGCCGATGGCGATTGAGGTCCGCCGCCGACATGTTGGTGCGCCCAGCCGGAAGCACGGCGATGGGCGGCAGGGCGTCGGCGGGCGTTTGCCCAAGAGCCTCGGTCAGGGTGCGCTGCACGGTGCCGTCGCCGCCCGCGAGAGCCAGCAGGCTGAAGCGGGACAGGTCCGGCAGAGGCCCTGAACCCAGCACGAAGCGCTCCCCGCGAAACGCGAGCCGGCATTCGCCGAGCCCCGCGTTCGGGTTGGTCAGCAGCAGCGGGACCGGCATCGCAGCATCCCCTCGGCAACTTCAAGATCGGCGGCGGAGTCCACGTCAATGGCGGCAGCGGGATCCAACACGCCCACCCAGCCAAGCGCGCAGTCCGTCAGCCGGGAAAGCGCCGCCAAAGCGGCATCGGCGCTCAAGCGGCCGCAGGCGTAAGCGGCCAGGACGCGCCAGCCCAAGCGCCGCGCGATCCGCCAAGGCCGTTTGCGGTCGGCCTGCACGTCAACCCAGAAGGCCACGGCCCGCGCCGCCCTGGGCTTGTGCAGGTAGAAGAGATTGGTGCCGCAATAGGGGCCGTCGGCGAAGCGCAGGCGGGTGCGCTTGAGGCCCGGAAAGCGCTCGGCGACCAGGCGATGGGGCGCAAGGCCCACCGTCAAATCGGCATCCTGGGCGGCCGCCGCACTGCAGAAGGCGTCTATGGTGCGCGCCGTCAGCAGGGCGTGGTCGCCCGTGGTCAGCAGCATGGGCCAGCTGTCGAGTTGCCGAACCGCCTTGAGCGCGCTTTGGGCCGGCCCCGCCGCCGGCGCGGTCCACTCGAAGTCCCCGACCGCAAGCAGGTCGGCGACGGCGCCGTCGTGCTGGCCATGCCGCTGCTCCGGGCCGGCCAGCAGGCCGCCGTCGATGGCTTGCGCGCAACGAAGCGCGTCCAATGCCCGCGCTAGGGATGGAACCCCTGCCACTAGCGTCATGGGCGTCGGCCGCAGTCCGCCGCCTCGTCCGCCGGACGGCTCCGTGGCGCGGCTTCCTGCCAGCACGATGGCCTTCATGGCGGCGCCAACGACTTTTCGTAAACCGTGTAGCGCTTGCTGATCACGCCGCCGATGCGCTCCATGATGGCCCGCATGCCTTTGTTGTCCTCAAGTATCCACGAGGTCTCGGAGGTGGCGATGCCATGCCCCAGAGCGGCTTGAGCGGTCTGATGGATCAGGCTCATGGCCACGCCGCCGCCGAGCGGACCGTCATGCAGGCGACGGCGCACGCCCATCAGCGGCACCCGGCCGCTGGCGGGCAGCCGAGCCTTCAGCCGCCACAGCAGCTTGGCCCATCCCCATGGCAGCAGCCGACCGTTCAAGTCGGCGATCGCTTCGTTGATGTTGGGCAGCATGACGATGAAGCCGACCGCTTCGCCCTCGATTTCGGCCAGCCAGATCAGGTCCTTCGGCACTACCAGCAGCAGCGACTGGCCCAAGGCTTGGAACTCCCGCTCGGTGAAGGGCACGAAGCCCCAGTTGCCGGACCAGGCGTCGTTGAAGATGCTGCGCAGCCGCTCCAGCTCCCTTGACTGTTGGGATCGGTCCAGCGTGCGCAAGGTTATGCGCCGGGCCAAGCGCTTGCGCTGAATGGCGATGGCTCGGGGCTCGTCGAAGTCGTTCGCCGCTTCGTAGGCGAGCAGTTGCTGGCAGGGTCGATAGCCGAGGCTCTCGATGCGCTGGCTGTAGTAGGGTCGAGCGTGGCCCATCATGAAGTGTGGCGGGGTGCCGTAGCCTTCGGTGAGCAGACCGATTTCCTGGTTGACGTTCAGGTTGAGCGGGCCGATGATCCGCCGCATCCCCCGCTGGCGCAGCCAATCCTCCGCGGTCCCGAACAGGGCGTCGAACAGGTCCGGGTCGTCCTCGCCCTCGATCAGCCCGAAGAAGCCGGTTCCCTCCCCGTGGCGCGCCTGATGCAGGGCATCGACTTGGGCGGTGATCCTGCCAACGGGCCGACCGCTACGCCGGGCGATCCATGCCTGCCAATCCAAGTGTTCGAACACCGGCGACTTCGGGGAGAGGGCCATCAGGCGCTCCATCACCAAGGGCGCCCGCCAAGCGCCGTCGTCCCTGTAGATGGGCCAAGGCACCTTGATGAACGCCTTGAGCAGGCGCTTGTTGGTCACCGGGACGATTTCAAGGCTCAAGGTTCCTCCGCAATGCGACGGCCCAACGCATTCTACCCGCCTTGCGCCCGCCTTGTGGGCCTTCCGACGCCATTTGGGCGATGAAGCGCGCTGCGAACGGGACGTCTCCGCTCATCCCGCCGGGGGCAAAACCACCTCGTCGGATTCGCCGCGCCCGAAGAGGGGCGCGATGCCGTGCTCGGCCACATCCCGGTTCATCGCCTCGGCGGTGGGTGTTTCGATCGGTTCGCTGGCGGCCTCAAGAATCGGGCGCAACAGGGTGGCGTCGCTGGAGCTGTTGAGGAACAGTCCGGGCTCGGCCAGCACGAAATGCACGGCACGGCGCAGGGCGGCAGGCTCCCTGAGCGGCATGTACCAGGAGAAGCGGGGAGCTGGATCGGCGTCCTGCCAACGCCGCCGCGCCACCGACTTGATGGTCTGCATGGCCACGTTGCGCTCTCGGCAAAGCGCTTGCAGGCGTCGGAAGTCCGTTGCATAGACGGGTTGAATCATCATGGTGTGGTTGTAGGGCAGCAGCACCGAATCAAAGGGAAAGCGCTCAAGGCTTTGCCGATGCCGTTGCGCCGCCCAAGTGCCGTGGCCGGTGACGCCTATGCAGCGCACCAGACCTTCCGCCTTGGCTTGCGCCAAGGCTTCGAGCGCGCCGTCCGGGCCCAAGGCGGCCTGCCACTCCTGCTCATCCACCAAGTTGTGCATCTGCACCAAGTCGATTTGCGCAACGCCCAGCCGCTCCAGAGATCGGTGCAGCTGCCTCCGCGCGCCGGCGGCGCTGCGCTCACGGGTCTTGGTGGCGAGAAAGAACTCGGAACGATGCTGGCGCAGAAAGGGCGCAAGCCGCATTTCGGAGTCGCCGTAGCTGGCGGCCGTGTCGATGTGGTTGACGCCGAATTCAAGCAGGATGTCCAGGGTTTTGTCGGCCCGCTCCTGACGCATCGCGCCGAGCGCAGCCGCGCCGAAGATGATGCGGCTGCTTGCATGGCCGGTGGCGCCGAAAGGCATGCGTTCAATCATGGTCATTCAGTCCACAGCTGGGTTGACGGTTTTCCCAAGGGTTGATCGGCTGGTGCTTCGGAAGGGTAGGCGTTCCATTTTTTGGACGCGGCTCGCCTATCTGATGTTGACCGCCTTGATGACGCCTTCGTTCAATGATCCGGAGCGAAAGGCGCCAAGGTCCAAGGCGACGAAGCGGTAGCCGCACGCCTGAACCTCGGCCTGCAGCGCATCGCGCAGTTCCAGCGCCCGCCCGAGCTCGTCGGCGCCAATCTCCAGGCGGGCCACGTCCTCGTGGTGGCGGACCCGGAATTCAACGAAGCCGAGCCGGGCCAGGCACTCCTCGGCCCGCTCCACTTGGGCAAGCCGTTCGGCGCTGATCGACGCGCCGTAGGGGAAGCGGCTCGACAGGCAGGCGGACTGCGGCTTGCCAGCATTGTCCAGGCCAAGATGGGCCGCCAAGGCACGAACCCCGGCCTTGTTCACGCCCGCCTCCACCAAGGGCGAGCGGACGGCGAAGTCCCGGGCGGCGATGAGGCCCGGCCGATGGTCGCCAAGATCATCGGTGTTGGTGCCGTTGAGAATTTCGGCAAGCCCCTCCCGCCGGGCGATGTTCGCCAGCGCCGTGTACAGCGAGGTCTTGCAGTGGAAGCAGCGGTTGACCGGGTTGGCGCGGTAGTCAGGCTTGCTGAGCTCATCGGTGACGATCACCCGATGGCGCATGCCCCACTGCTCGGCCAGACGTTTGGCCAGGCTTAGGTCGGAGCGCTTGAGGCTGGCGCTGCCGGAGGTGATCGCCAAGGCTTTGGGGCCGAGCGCCGCGGCGGCCAGGAAGGCGACCAAGGAGCTGTCCACGCCGCCCGAGTAGGCGACCAAGGCGCCGTCCATCGCCCGCAGGCTGGCCTTGAGGGCTTCCAGCTTGGCGGTGAGCTCGTCGGCGAGCGGTTGCGGCGCCACGATCAAAGCCGATTGATCTTGTGGGCGAGGTAGCCGGCGCCGAAGCCGTTGTCGATGTTGACCACGGCAAGGCCCGCCGCGCAGCTGGACAGCATGCCCAGCAATGCGGTGACGCCGCCGAAGGCGGCCCCGTAGCCGACGCTGGTGGGCACGCTGACGACCGGCGCCTCCACCAAGCCGCCGACCACGCTGGGCAGGGCGCCCTCCATGCCGGCCACGACGATCACCACCCGCGCCTGGCGAATCTCGTCAAGCCGGGCCAGCAATCGGTGCAGTCCGGAAACCCCCACGTCGCGAACGGGCAGCACCGGGTTGCCGTAAAAGGCGGCGGTGACCGCCGCCTCCTCCGCCACCGGCGCATCCGATGTGCCGGCGGTGACGACCGCGATCGGGGCATCGGCGCCGGCAGGTTCCTGAACGGTGGCGGTGATGGCTGATGCCCCCTCGTGGTAGCGGGCGACGGCGGTGCGTTCAAGCACCCGCTCATAGGCCTGCCGGGTGGTTCGAGTGACCAAGGCGTTTTGTCCCGCCTCGACCAGGGCCTCGACCAAATCGGCGATCTCCGCTGCGCTCTTGCCCGCTCCGTAGATCACTTCCGAAGCGCCGGTGCGGGCCAGGCGGTCGCTGTCCAGGGTCGAGTGGCCCCCGCTCGGCCGGCCGATGTTCCGGTAGAAGGACGCGCGGATCCGGCGGCTCGCCTCATCGGCTTCAATGGCACCGTCCTTGAAGGCGGCCAGAATGTCGTCCAGCGCCATGCCTTCAGGCCAGCATCCGATGCGTGGGCGCGCAGAATTCGGCGATGGGCAGCCCGTGGCTGCAGGCATCTTGGCAGGGCGCCCCGCTGCAGCCGAGGCATGGGCTGGCGTTGACCTCGAGTTGGGCGTACTCGCGGCGGGCGAAGCTGAGGTCCTGGTAGTCCGTGGCGTACATGCGGGTGCGCAGCACGTCGGCGATGGGCACGTCAAACGGGCAGGCGCCGGCACAGTCGCCGCAGCCTTGCCGGCAGTGGCTTGGGCCGTTCAGGGCGGCGTAGCGACGCAACAGCGCGGCGTCGCCGGCAGCCAAGGACTGCCAAGCCGATGCGCCCAGGAATTCGTCGATCTTGGCCGTCGAGGTCATGGAGATGACCAAGGCGTCCACATGGGGCTGGGAGAGCGTCCAGCGGAAGGCCGCTTGGGCGAATGAGGCGCCGTCCCGCTCGTAGGGCCGCATGTCGTTCAGGCGCGCGCCCATCAGGCACTTCATGGCGATGACGCCGACCTCGAGTTCCTTGGCACGGCGCAAGGCCCGCGGCAACTGTGGATGGCGGGCGACGAGATCGAAGCCGCGGGTGAAGCGCTCGTGGAACTCGGGATCCTGGCCGAAGTTAAGCGAGACCAGCACCACGTCCACCATGTCGCGGTCGAAGGCGTGGTCGAGGCACTCCACCAAACGCCCGGCGTGCCCGGACATTCCGGTGAACCGAATCTTGCCCTGCCGCTTGGCGCGTTCGCGGAACTCGAGCCACTCCGGGTTGTCGAGCCGGTCAGGGTCGTTGACGGCGTGGTTGAAGTAGATGTCCACATGGTCGGTTTGCAGGCGCCTGAGGCTGCCCTCCAGATCGTCCATGATCCGCTCCTTGGAAGCGGTCGCCGAGGCGAAGGTCTTGGAAGCAATGATGATGCGGTCCCGCTCGCCCTTCAGCACGTTGCCGAGCACCCGTTCGGATTCGCCGTCCGTGTAGCCCTCGGCGGTGTCGAAGTAGTTGACGCCCTTGTCCAAGGCGTGGCGGACCAAGTCCTCCTCACCCTCGCGCAGCCGGCTGGAACCGAACGAGATGTCGGACATTTCCAGCCCGGTGCGGCCCAAGGTGACGTAGCGGCGCACCTGATTGGCAGCATCCGCCTGCCGAACCGCGGCCCGGGGCAGCGCCGGGGCCATGGCTGCGGCGCCAGTGCCCAAGGCGCTCGCCTTAAGGAATTGCCTGCGTGACCTCACGTTGTTCCCTCCCTTGATACGCTGTTCGCCCATCATAACCCCGAGCCGGCGCGCCCGCGAAGCGGGCGCGTTTGATGGGATGGTCCGCCCCGCTTCATTCACGCGGCCTCAAGGGCCGGAATGACGGTGACCTTTCACAACGGAGCGGACCATGACGGATGTTAAACGAGTTGGGATTGACTTGGGCAAGCAGGTGTTCCATCTGACGGCGGTGGACGGTGCGGGGCGCGTGCTGGAGCGGGCGCGCCTGCGCCGGGCGGGGCTGCGGCTGCGCCTGGCGCGGCTGCCGCCGGGCACGGTGGTGGCGATGGAGGCCTGCGGCAGCGCCCGCCACTGGGCGCGCCACGCCTTGGCGCTGGGCCACGAGGTGCGGCTGATGGGGCCGCACAAGGTGGCCCCCCACATGCGTCGCAGCGGGAACGACGCCAACGACGCGGACGGGACCGCGGAGGCCGCGAGCCGCCCGGGGATGCGCTTCGTGGGGGTCAAGTCGGTGGCGCGGCAGCGGCTGGCGCAGCTGCGCCGGGCGCGGCGGATGGCGGTGCGCAACCGCACGGCGCAGGAGCTGCACGGCTTCCTGCTGGAGTGGGGCATCGAGTCGCGCCGGGGCATCGGGTCGCCGCTCGGGCGGCTGCCGGGGATCCTGGAGGACGCGGAGGGCGGGCTGACGCCCGACGGGCGGGCGCTGCCGGCCGAGCTGGGCGGGGAGCTGCGGCGGCTGGACGAGCGCGTCAAGCGCTTCGACGGCCAGATCGAGGCGATCGGGCAGGCGGACCCGGCCTGCCGGCGGCTGCAGGCCATCCCCGGCATCGGCCCGCTGACGGCGACCGCGCTGGTGGCTGCGGTCGGGGACCCGTCGGCGTTCCGCAACGGGCGCGAGCTGGCCGCCTGGCTGGGCCTGGTGCCCCGCCAGCGCTCGACCGGCGGGCGCACGCGCCTGCTCGGCATCAGCAAGCGCGGCGACCGATGCCTGCGCTGCCTGCTGGTCCACGGCGCGCGCGCCGCGCTGCGGGCGGCGGCGCGCCGCGACGACCGGCGCAGCCAGTGGGCGGTCGGGGTGGCGGCGCGCCGCGGCCGCAACGTCGCCACCGTGGCGCTGGCCAACAGGAACGCCCGCACGGCGTGGGCCGTGCCGGCCGCGAAGGCCGACTTCGACCCCGGCCACGTCGGCAGGAGCCCCGGAAGCCGCAGCGAGGCGGCCTGACGGGACCGAAGCCAGCTTCCAAGCGGCACGGGCCGCCAACGGTCGCGGGCAGTGAAGCGAAAGTGATGGCAGGACCGGTTGGACCGACAGGCGATGAGCCTGGAAAACCCCAAGGCCCCCGAGGCCGCCCGTTTGATGAGTCGCGCAGGTGCGCAAACCTCTCAGGGGCCCCGGAGGCGGGACCTCCGAACCAAAGGCCGGATGCATGTCCGCAACCAATCCCTTGCCGACCATCCCGGAAGCTTACCCCTTGCAATCGCGGGACGGACCATACAGGAGTTTCGCTGCGCGAAACTCCGCAGCCGCAGCGTGGGTCAGGGTCCGACATGTTTCTTGGGCCCGCGCAGCATTGCGCTGGCAAATCTGCAAAAATGCCGTTTTTTGCGAAGGAGGGAAACCTTGGGCATCAAGTCCGTTTTTGCCATTGTCGGGGAGATCAAGCAAGGCATTGAAAACCTTTCCGTCGAGGCGTTGAAGGGGGAGCTTGCGCAACGGGATGATCTGCTGCTGGTTGACGTGCGGGAGATTCAGGAGTACGTGGATTTGGGCGCCATTCCCGGCGCCCGCCACGCGCCCCGGGGCATGCTGGAATTTTGGGCTGATCCGCAAAGCCCCTATTTTCGGGACTACTTCACCCCGGATGCGCGCATCGTCGTCTATTGCGCCGCCGGCGGGCGCTCCGCCCTCGCGGCCAAGGCGCTGCTCGACATGGGCTATCCGGACGTCGCCCACTTGGAGCCTGGCTTCAACGGCTGGGCCAAAGCCGGCGAGGCAGTGGAGGAAACCGCTTCCGCCAGCCGCTGGATGCGCAAGCCGTAGCCCATGGCCGCCGTCATCGCCTCCCAAGTCGGCCTGCTGCTGGGCTTGCTGGCCCTCGGCTTCGTGACGCTGTCCCTGGCCCGCCAGATCGGCGTGCTGCATGAGCGCACTGCGCCGGTGGGCGGATTGCTGCGCAGGGCTCGCCGGGAAGCCGCTAAGGTGGATCGAATCGACCTTGACGCCGTGCGGGTGGCCACGGCGGCAGGCTTTGCCGGCCCGTTGCGGGCGCTCTCCGCAGGCCAGCCCATCGCGCTGTTGTTCGTTAGTGATGAGTGCGCCGTCTGCAAGTCCTTGCTGCCCGGCTATGAAGCCGCCCTGCACCCTCATTCGGCCTTGCCGCTGATCATGGTGGGCGGCGTTGCCAGCCGGGCCTTGGCAGGCTTTGCCAATCGCCATGGCTTGTGCGAGGAGCGGGTTGCGGCCAGCGCTGAGCTAGCCGTCGCTCTGCAGGTGATGCAAACCCCGACCCTAGTGCTGCTCGACCGGCAAGGCCAACTGCTGGAGCGGGCACGCCTTCGGGGACCGGCGCAACTGGCCAAGGTCGTCGCCCAACTGACTGAGGCGGCATGACCATTCCCTACGGGCCAAAGGTGCTCGATCCGGGCGCTTGGATCGCTGCGCCGGCGGCCGCCGACATGCTGGCCGGCCACGGCGAAGCGAACGTCGCCCGCATGGCAGCGCCAGGCGAGGGTTGATTGGATCCGGTCTCCCAAGCCGCTCTCGGCGCGATCGCCGCCCGCAGCGCCGCACCCGCCGACATGGCCAAGGGGGTGGTCATCGCCGGCGCCGCCTTGGGGGCCGCTCCGGACCTCGACGTGATCCTCTCCATCGGCGGCGACTTCTTTGACGCATTAAGGCACCATCGGGGCATCACCCATTCGTTTGTGGTGCTGCTGGCTGCGGGCCCCTTGGCTGGCCATTGGCTGTGGCGGCGCTTCGGCGACGGCTTGCGTTGGGGCCGCCAACATCTCTGGTGGCTGGCGGTGGCCACGCTGGCGCTGCTGTCGCACCCGCTTTTGGACGGCTTGACGACCTACGGCACCCAGTGGCTGGCGCCGTTTTCCGATCGGCGCTTCGCGATCAACGCCATGCCCATCATCGATCCGGCATACACCTTGATTCTGCTCGGCGGATTGGCGGCGGGCATTTGGCTCAAAGGCCCGCGCCGCCGCAAGGCCGCGGCCCTTGCCGCCTTGGCGATGAGCAGCGCCTACCTCGCCTACGGGTGGGCGCAGAACCGGGAGGCGACGCAGTTCGCCGCCGTCCAACTGGCGGCGGAAGGCGTGGCCGACTATGAACTGAGCGCCTTTCCCACCATCCTGCAAGTGCATTACCGGCGCATCGTCGCGCGCACCCCAAGCGAGGTGCGGGTCGGCTACTTCTCCACCTGGTCGCCATGCGCCATCCAATGGGGGCGCGCGCCGCGGGCGGACCAAGCCGCGGTTTCGGCGTTGGCGGCCACTGATGAAGGCCGCACCTTCGATTGGTTCGCCATGGGCTGGAGCTTTCCCGTGGCGCAGCCGGTGGCCAATGGCTTTCAGGTCACCTCAAGCGATCTCCGCTATGGCGCCACCCTGGACCCCGGCGAGAGCTTCTTCTCCGTCAGCGGGCGCTTCGATTCGGCATGGCGCCCGCTGGCGCCGCCGACTGGGCGCGGCTTCAGTCCGGGCCAGGACCGCTTTGACTTCAAGTCCCTGTTCAGCGCGGCCTATTTTTCGGATTGCCCCTCCGCTGCCGTGGAATCCGTTTCCGCTTGGGGGGATTGACGAATTCCGTGAAGACGCCGTCCAAACCGCCCCGTCGGGACCTCGTGTTGATCGGCGGAGGGCACAGCCACGTCGAAGCGCTCAAGTCATTCGGCATGGCGCCATTGGCGGACGTTCGGGTCACCGTGGTCGCCCGAGAGGTCCACACGCCTTATTCGGGCATGCTGCCCGGATACGTGGCGGGCTTCCATCGATGGAGCGACATCCACATCGACCTCGGCCCGCTGTGCCGCTTTGCGGGCGCGCGTCTCCTGGACGATGAGATCAACGCGCTTGACCTGGACGGAGGCTGGGTCCACTGCGCCCGGCGGCCACCCGTTCGCTTTGACCTGCTGTCCATCAACTGCGGAGCGGCGCCGGAGGCTCCGGTCGAATTGGGCATCCGCGTCAAGCCCATTGGCCGCTTTCTGCCGGAATGGGACGACCTGCGCGGCCGCATCCGTCCCAACGCCAAGCTGGTGCTCGTCGGCGGCGGCGCCGGCGGCCTTGAATTGGCCTTGGCCGCCCGCCGGGCCTTGCCGGAGTCCACCGAAATCAAGGTGGTCGCCGATGGCATCCTGCCGGGCCACGGCTTCCTGGCGAAAAGGCTGCTCCTCGGCGAGTTGGCCAAGGCGCGCATCGCCTTGGTTCGCGGCCGGGTCGCTTCAGGGTCGCCGAACGCGCTGCGCCTGCAGGATGGCGCGGAGCTGGCGTTCGATCACCTGTTTTGGGTGACGGGCGTCCAAGCGCCGTCCTGGGTTGCGCAAAGCGGTCTGGCCACCGACGGCAAGGGCTTCATCCGGGTGGATGCGAACTTGCGTTCCGTTTCCCATGAACGGGTTTACGCCGCCGGGGACGTCGCCCACCTAGAGGGCGGCGGCCGCCCCAAGTCCGGCGTTTACGCGGTGCGCGCCGGGCCTGCGCTGGTGGCCAATTTGCGCCGCGTCCTGGCGGGCCGTGCGGCGCGGCCCTTTCGGCCCCAGCGCCGCGCCCTGAGCCTGGTCGGCACCGGCGATGGCCGAGCGGTGGCCTCAAGGGGCGCCTTGGCCGCTTCCGGGCGCTGGGCTTGGCATTGGAAGCGATGGATCGATCGGCGCTTCATGCGGCGCTACCAGGAGTTGCCGACCGCGGATGCGGGGTCGCTGGAGGACGGTGATGAGCTTGATGCCATGCGCTGCGGCGGCTGTGGCGCCAAGATTGGGGCCGGCGCGCTCAACCGCGCGCTGTCCCGGCTGCCCGTGCAATCGGGCGCTCATCTGCTGCAGGGCATCGGCGACGACGCAGCCCTGCTGGCGCCCAACCCAGCCCCCTTGGCGTTGACCATCGACGGTTTTCGCAGCCTGGTGGACGATCCCTACCAATTCGGCCGCCTGACCGCCCATCACTGCCTGAATGACATCTACGCCATGGGCGCGGTGCCGACCGCCGCCATGGCGCTGGCCACGGTGCCGCTGATGTCGGAGGCCTTGATGGAGGATGAGCTGCACCAAATGCTGCTCGGCGCGGTGCAGGTGTTGAACGCGGATGCCGTGCCGCTGGTGGGTGGCCACTCCGCTGAAGGCGCGGAGTTGTCGTTGGGCTTGGCGATCAGCGGCGCCGCGGTCGATCCCCCGCTGACCAAGGGGGGCGCGCAGCCGGGCGATCGGCTGATCCTCACCAAGCCTTTGGGCATCGGCGCGCTGCTTGCCGCGCATATGCGCGGCCTTGCGCCCACCGCCCAGGTTTACGGTGGCTTGCGCCGCTTGGACCGCTCCAATGCCGATGCCCTTGCCGTGCTGCGTCGGCACGGGGTGCGTGCCGCCACCGACGTCACCGGTTTCGGCCTGATCGGGCACTTGGCGGAGATGTTGGACGCCAGCGGCTTGGGCGCGGAGCTTTGGCTGGACGGCTTGCCCGTCTTTGAAGGGTCGATGGACGCTTTCGAGCGCGGCGCGGTCAGCGTGCTGCAATCCGAAAACGAGCGCGCGTTGTCCCGCTTTGAACTGCGCGGATGCCTGCCTGCGGACCCGGCCGTGCGGCTGTTGGCCGACCCGCAAACCGCCGGCGGCCTGCTCGCCTGCGTCCCCGAAGCGGAGGCGCACGTTTGCCTGCAAGCGCTGCGCGATGCCGGATACGCCGACAGCGCCTGCGTCGGGGGCGTGTCTGAAAGCGGGCGCGTGATTTCGCATGGGGTGCGCCGGGCCGAAGTCGCCGACAATGGGTGAAGCAAAAAAACGTGGACAGCTCGCGCCATCTCAATTACTGTTTTTCCATACAAAAACCGGCATAACTGGCCGTTGGCCTTGGACCGGCCAATCCGGCTAACATTGCAACCTTGGAGGCAGCCATGAGCAGGTCGCAACCCTCGGTCAACAGCACAGGTAGCGGTCGGCGCATTGCCAAGGGCACAGGCAAGCGCAAGAAGCTGATCGCCTTCGGCTGGTACGGCGGCAAGTTCAGCCACCTGCCGTTCATCCTGCCCCGGATTCCGGCAGACGCCACCCACTTTTGCGACGTGTTCGGCGGCTCCGCCGCGGTGATTCTCAACCGGCCGCCGGCGCCGGTGGAGACCTACAACGACATTGACGGGGAGCTGGTCAATTTCTTCACGGTGCTGCGCGATCAAAGCGATGACTTGATTCGCGCCATCGGCCTCACCCCTTTTTTCCGGGAGGAGCTCACCAAGGCCTGCGAGCACGAGCTGTATTTGCCGGCCATCGAGCGGGCGCGGCGCTTCTTCGTGCGCGCTCGGCAAACCCGCACCGGCTTGGCCCAAACCAGCAGTGAAGGCCGTTGGGCGCATTGCGTGCTGACTTCCCGCGCCGGCATGGCGGGTGCCGTCTCCCGCTGGTTGGGCTCCGTCGAGGCCCTGCCGGAGATTGTCCAGCGCCTGGCCAAGGTGCAGATTGAAAACGCTCCCGCATTGGAGGTCATCCAGCGTTACGACACGCCGGAAACCGTCTTCCATCTCGACCCGCCCTATGTCCATGCCGCCCGTGGCGACAAGGCCGCCTACGGCCACGAAATGACCGATGCGGAACACGGCGAACTCGCCGCCGTGCTGCGGACCATCCGCGGCCGAGCCGTGCTGTCCGGCTACCGAACCCCGCTCTACGACCACTTGTACACAGGCTGGCGCCGGGTGGATGCTCCGCCGCGCAACTGTCACTCGGTGCGTCAACCTAGGCAGGAATCCTTGTGGATGAACTTTGAGCAGACAGCGTCATGACCGATGATGAGTTGGCGGACTGGTTGAAACGGCACTGGGATGAGGCGCAAGAGCATGCCGGTCAGGTCGATCCGGAAATTGACAGGTTTGTGGATTCAGAGACAACCAGCATTCGCTATGCGTTCGTTACCCAATTGGTGCCGGTGCTGGTTGTTGAGGTAAAGGACCGCACTATCGGCCTAACGGATCTTCGCTCGGCGATCACTAAGGCACGAAACAGCAAACTGAGAAGTGTCTTGTTCGCCGCGCCAGACGTGATGAGCTCGGAAATTCAGGAGGTTAAGTCCACAATCGCCGATGAATGGAGCAAGGGAACCAATGTCTATCATGTGACTTTGGAAAGTTTGGTCCGCACAGTCTTCGTTTTGTTGGATGAGGCTTGGCGGATAACACTGCTGTCTGAGGTCGGTAAGGAATTGGATGACCTTGGTGCCCCGTTAAGGGTGCGCGAAAGTTGGCGAAACCTGCTCGAAGAAGCCTAGCCCGGATATTGCATGAGTTGCAGGACTTTCGAGAGCCTGAGCCTTTTCGTCAGGTTCCCTGACGCTCTCGAACGGGGAAGGCCCCGCAGGGTCCGCTTTCGGTCGCCTGACGCGGGCTTCGGGCGCAACTCCCCCAACCCCCATGCTTGCGTCAGCGCGCCGGGAACAGCGCTCAAGTGGTTCAGGGCGGCTGCGGGGCGAGTGCTGCGGCGACCCTGCGGAACAGCGCCTGGTCGGGGTGCGAGCGGCTCATCATCAGCAGGCGCACCCGGCGGGTGTTGGACACCACCACCGCCCCGATCCTGAGCAGCGTGAGGCGGATGGTCTGCGGCGACGCCTTGGCCAGGTCGGTGGCGTTGAGGGCCATGCGCCGCATCCCCTCAAGCAGGACGAAGGCCAGGGCGCTGAGCAGCAGGCGGAACTGGTTGGCGTGGAAGTCGCTCGACGAGGCGCGGTCGGCGAACAGGCTGAGCTGCTGGTCCTTGATCCGGTTCTCCATCTCGCCCCGCTTGCAGTACATGCCGTCATGCAGCCCTTGGGGGTCGTCCGCCATGTTGAGATTGGTGACGACGAAGCGCGTGTTCGCGCCCAGGTCCGTGTGCTCGGCCTTCACGACCACCCGCCGCTCGCGCGGCCAGGTTCCCGCGGCGCACATGAAGCTGTCGAACAGCCGCAGCTTGTCCCCGTCCAGCCGGTGCATGGCCTCCGCCGCGCCCGCGACCGGCGCGGCCGGCGCCGCAAGGCGCTTGTTGGACGGCAGGCCGATGACGTAGCCCACGCCCGCCTTGTCGCACCAGCGCAGGATGCGCGGTCGGCAGAAGCCGCAGTCGGCCCGGAGGATGACCTCCACGCCCGGCCACTCGCGGCGCAGCGCGCCCGCCAGCAGCTTGAGCACCGCGCCCGCCCGGCAGGCCGCGTCCCGGTCGCTCGGCTGCAGCACCGCCGCCAGCAGGCGAACCGAAGGTTCGTCATCGGGAAGCTGCGCTTCCCGCAGGTGCCGACCGCTGAACACGTACAGCGGCAGGTAGCAGTAGTTGCGGCAGTGGCCGTGCCAGTGCCGCCCCTCCTGCATCCCGTGCAGCGGAATGTCGGTGGCGTCGAAATCCAGCACGATGCGCTTCGGCGGCGCGGCATGGGCCTTCACGAACTGCTCGAGCAGCACCCCGTGCAGCTGAAGCGCCTCCCAAGGCCCGGACTTGCGCTCGAAACGGCACGGCGTCGACGGGCTGGCCATGGCCCCGTCCCGCATGACGGCCGCCTGCAGCGCCGGGTCCAGCCGCAGCCTGCCGTGGTCGTTGAGGTCCTCGCAGCCCAGGATCAGGCCGTACATGCGCTGCCGGATGATGTCGCGGGTGGCATGCACCACGCTTTTGCGGCGCCGGTCGTCGCCGATGGCATCCGCGACCGCTTGGGTCAGGCCCATCCGGCGGTCCGCCTCCGCCAGCAGCATCGCGCCGCCGTTCGAGGTCACCTCGGCCCCCGTGAACTCAGCCTCAACACGGCGCCCTTTCGAGCTTTTCATTATCAGGAAATAGGGTAGAATCCAAACCTAAAGATGCTCTGGCTTAATCAGAGCTTCTCTAATGCTCCATCAAACTCACGATAGCCCGCTAACTCAACCGCTCCCCCTCAAGCTTCCAACAGGAGAACACTGTGAGAACACGATCTTTCGCGGCCCTTATGATATTCAAACGAACGATGCTCGCGGCGGCGGGCATGTTGGTCATCGGAACGTCTCAGGCGGAGGGTTTGCCCGACTGCACCGCCGGGAATATTCAGCTAAGAGCCGTTGGTCTATCGGAATTTGATACCAAAATTCCGGAGGGTGGGACTCTTGGAACCCATCGGTTTCGATTTAGTCTCTTGGGGAGCCCGTGCAAGTCTCCTCCGACGTTGGTCGACGACATGGGGGTCCCCCAGGATATCGATCTTCCATTCTGTTTCGAGATATACGAGACCACGCGATGCGACAGCGGCGGTGTGCAATGCACCAGTGGTCGGGTCGGACATAATGTCCGATCCCGGATGGATGGAGCAACTCGGTATGGCGGCGAGATATGCAGCGCCATTAATGCAAAATCCGGAGCTATAGAAGCTAACATCTGGGTCGCGGCCGAGAATAACAACATCCTAGAGCGTGCGCGTCCAGATCGGATCATCGCCACAATGTTCAACCCCTTTCGCTACGCCTCCTTTGAAGTAATTGAAAACGATGATTAATCGATAATCGGGGATTGAGGCCCCTCGCCTGGGAGCCTTGACACGCCCCCTTCAGCATCACTTCGCCTTGGAGACCATCGGCTTCCCCAAGAGCACCTGCCATGACTGGCGCAAAGCCTTCCGCCCCGGCGGCCCCGAGGCCCTCGCGTCCAAGAGCGCCCGCCCACAAAACGTTTGCCAACGGCGCTGGATTGCAGAACCCCGAACGAGTATCTTGTCCAAACTGGGAACATGTCCGACCGCGCAACCAAGAATTCCGAAATCCTGAGCCGCTACAGGCGCTTGCGCCCCTGCCCCCTCACGAATTACAATCCCGAACCAGTTCCTTTGCTTTTGGACATATCCGTCATGAACCAGACTAACCGTGAATCACCCCCCCCCCCCCCCCTCGCTAGACTGGCGGCTATCCTGCTGCTGGCACTGTCGGCCGGTCCGGCGGTGGCCCAGCAGTGCGATGCCTCCCACATCGCGTTAAGCCAAGCCTTCCCGCTGGGGGGCGCGCCGGCGACAGAAGGCTTGACGAGTGGAATCATCGCCCGGTTCCAACTGGAAGGCTGCGACAATCCAGGCAGCCCCGGCACTCCCCGGGAATACCGGATTCCCTTCTGCGCCGAGTTCTTCGACACCACCCCGTGCGATGCCGCCGCCACAGACTGCCTGAGCAACAATGTTGCCGGCGCCAGCGGCCTTTTGCGCGGCGTTATCTGGAAGGCCGCCGGCGGGTTCAAGGGGTGCGCCAACATTGCCGAGACCGCAAGCTTTGCGTCTGCCGTGCTAACCGCGCACGACAACACCATCCAGGACAAAGGGGAGAATTCCCTGTACGTCATCATGCGCAACCCGACCCGCACTCTGCGCATACCCATTCGGGACAATGACTGACCCGGCAACAGGATCTTCCTCTCGCCGGATCAGGCCGTCTTGGCGGTCTGATCCGGGGTTCCGATAGGCAGATTGTCACTGGGAATCGCCGGGGTCGGTCAAGACCGGGTTATCCACGATTCCCATTCGAAATTCATTCGTGTCCGGCAATGCGGGCGTTTCCGTAAACGCCAGAGTGATTGGCGCGCACGCCTGGGGCTCCGCCCGCTTTTCCGGCCACGCCAGGATCATGGACGGAGCGCGGGTTCCGTGACAATGCCGGATTTTCTGGAACGGCGGTCGTTCGCAGTGGCGCGGTCGATGCCGGGGAGGATGCCCGCCACGGCGAGCACAGGCGCGGGGACGAGCTGCCCGCGGAGCTCGCCCGGCCCGAAGGCAAGGCGCAAGGGGTGGCGGACCCCGAGACCCGTCGCGCCACTCACCGCATGAGTGGGAAGCTCGCCAGCGCGAAGGGCAAGGCGCAACACGCCAAGCGCACGTGGTTGTCCGGGGCGCCGAACGGCTGGGTCAAAGAGGTGGTGGGGTTCCGGCGGTTCAGCGCGCGGGGCGCGCGCAAGGTCCGAGGCGAATGGCATCCGGTGCGCTTGGCATTGAACATCAAGCGGATGGCGGCACTGGCGCCGTGTTGACTCGACCGATGGGGCCTCGCGGTGTGGGCTCGGCGCTGATCGCGCCCTCCCGCGACGCGATCGATGCGCCCTTGAGCGTTCTCGGGACAGGTCCCGCGTTGCGGACCAGGCAAGCCCCTAGAAGAAACCGGCGATGGTGGGTCGGAAGCGATCCATATCGACCAGGAAGGAGTCGTGTCCCTGCAAGGAGCCCAAGCGCTTGAAATCGACGTCCTTGACGTGCGGCGCCAGAGCGGCGGCCAAGTCGGCCTGCTGCTGGGCGGGGAACAGGAAGTCCGACTCCACGCCGATGATCAGCGCTTGGTCCAGCTCAAGCTGGCTGAACGCCCGGTCCAGGGTGCCGCCGTGGTCGGCGGCGTCAAACAGGTCCATGGCCCGGGACAGATAGAGGTAGCAGTTGGCGTCGAACGCGCCGATGAATCGGTTGGCGTGCGCCTCAAGGTAGGATTCGACCTCGAAATCGATGCCGAATGGATGCTCATGGGGCGGCTCCGCCGTGGCCCGCTCGCGGCCGAAGCGTTCCGCCCACTCCGCTGCCGAGCGATAGGTGATCATGCCGAGCTTGCGCGCCAGCCGCATTCCGGTGATTGGCCCCTTCTCGAAGCCATAACCGCCTTGACGCCACTCCGGGTCGCGACGAATCATCTCCCTCTGCAGGGAGCGCAGCGCAATGGCGAAGGGCAGGCTGCGGGCGGCGGCGGAGATCGAAACCAGTCTCCCGCTGCGGCCAGGATGGAGCAGGGCGAAGGCCAGCGCCGTCATGCCGCCCATTGAAGCGCCGACCACGGTGTGGACCCTGTCGATGCGCAAGCGGTCCAGCACTTGGGCGCCCGCGGCGGCGATGTCCTCCAGGCACAGCACAGGAAAATCGAGGCGATAGTGGGTGTTGGTGGCCGGGTTGATCGAAGCGGGCCCGGTGGAGCCGAAGCAGCTGCCCAGCGAGTTGACGCAAATCACGAAGAAGCGGGTCGTGTCGATCGGCTTGCCCGGGCCGACCATGTCCTCCCACCAACCCGCCGAGGGGTCTTCAGGCGAGGAGGCGATGTGGGCGGACGGCGACAGGCCAGTGAAGACCAGCACCGCGTTGTCCCCTCGGGGATTGAGCGTGCCCCAGGTCTCGAAGGCGATGGTGGGGCTGTCCAGGACGCCGCGGCGCATGGGGAACGGCCCGTCAACGACGAGTTTCCTGACCGCGCTCACGGGTTGTTGGTTCTTAGGCCAGGTTCCGGCTCGACGGCCTGCCCAGCAGCCGGTCGGAAATGATGCGCAGCTGAATCTCGCTGGTGCCCTCGAAGATTTTGGTCAGCCGGGCGTCGCGCCAGTAGCGCTCCACGGCGTGCAGCTTGGTGTAGCCGGCGCCGCCGAGGATCTGCAGGGCGTCGGAGGTGACCCGTTCGGCCATCTCGCTGGCGTGCCACTTCACCATGGCGGCTTCGCGGTCGGCCTTCTCGCCGTTGTCCATGAGGGTGGCGACGTGGTACATGAGCTGCCGGGCGGCCTCCACTTCGCTGGCCATGCGGGCGATCTTGAAGCGGGTCTCCTGGAAGTCGGCGATGGGCACGCCGAACTGCACCCGCTCGTGGGCGTAGTCCATGGCGTCCTCAAGCGCTCCCCGCGCCAGGCCGATGGAGCGCGCCGCGGTATGGGCTCGGGCCACGTTCAGCCAGTTGACGGTGTTCTTGAAGCCGTCCCCGGCGCTGCCGGTGATGACGTTCTCCTTGGGAATGCGGCAGCCGTCGAAGGCCAGTTCAAAGGTGCTCCAGCCAAAGTAGCCGATCTTGGGAATGGGCGACCCGGAGCAGCCTTCGGGCAGGCCGCCGCGCTCCTTTTCGATGATGAAGCTCTTCAGGCCCTTGAGCGTCGGGTCGTCGCTGCCCTCCGCACGGGCCAGCAGTTGAATGTAGTCGGCGCCGTCGGCGAAGGTGCACCAGTACTTGTTGCCGGTGATCACCCACTCGTCCCCGTCCAGCACCGCCCGGCAACTGACCGAGGCGAGGTCGGAGCCGACGTCGGGTTCGGAAAGGGATACGGCGGCCAGATACTTCCCTTGGGCGGCCTTGGCGGTCAGTTCGCGGCGCTTGTCCTCCGGCCAGCCGCCGACGCCCATCAGCGAGGCCGCCCGGGCGATGATGCTGGCCACGCTCATCCAGCCCCGCGCCAGCTCCTCGGCCACCAGACAGTACTCAAAGACGCCCAAGCCCATGCCGCCATGCTCCTCGGACATCTGGATGCCGAAATAGCCCATCTCCCCCATCTTGTCCCGCAGCGCCATGGGGATTTCGCCCTGCACGGGATCCAGCGCGTTGGCTGTCGGCAGCACTTCGTTTCTGGTGAACTCCCGCGCCACGTCCTGAATCATGCGGCGCTCGTCGGTGAGGTAGTGCTTGGTCATGGGGATTCGGATTCAGATGCCGATCAGGTCGGCGCGGTCGATGGTGTTCTGAACGATGCGGATGCTGGCCGCATCGACCATCACGCCATCCACGTTGATTGAGCCGATGCCCTGGGCCAGCGCCTCATCGTAGGCCGCCTTCTGGGCGCGGGCTGAGGCCACGTCCGCCGCGGAGGGCGTGAAGCGCTCGTTGGCCAGCTCGATCTGGCTGGGATGGATCGCCCACTTGCCGGCCATGCCCAGCGCATGGGCGCGTTCCGCCTCCTTGCGGTAGCCCTCGGCATCGCGGAAGTTGGCGTAGGGGCCGTCCACCGGGTCGATGCCGTTGGCCCGGCAGGCGATGGTCAACTGGTAGCGGGGGTAGTGCCAGAGATCCGGCGGATAGCTGCCCGAGCCGCCCACGGTGGCGATTTGCATCTGCTGGCTCGCCGAGTAGTCGCCCATGCCGAACACCAAGCACTCCAAGCGGTCGGAGCAGGCGGCGATCGCATTGACGTTCATCATGCCCTCAACCTCCTCGATCAGGCATTCAATGCCGATGCGCCGGGAAAGACCGAGTTTCCTTTCGAGCTGGTCGAGCATGAGGTGCACGAAGATCACGTCCGCCGCCCGCTTGGCCTTGGTGAGCATCAGGGTGTCGAGCTTGGCGCCGGCGCCGGTCACCACTTCGATGATGTCGTCGTGGCACCACTCGGTGTCCACGTCGTTGATGCGCACGCAGACGGTGCGCGGCCGCCACTCCAAGCCATTGATTGCATCGACCACTAGCCCCCGGGCCTCGGCCTTGGCGTTGGGAGCCACGGCATCCTCCAAGTCAAGGAACACGTGGTCGAGGTCCAGGCCAGCGGCCTTGGCCATCATTTTTTCGGAGCTGCCGGGAACGGAGAGCTGGCAGCGGCGGGGGCGTCGGGGTTGTGGATTCACGGCTTCCTCGCGCTATGCGGCATGGCCTTTCACCAATGCCATCAAGGGTTTGATGCTGTCCTCCCGCTCAAGCCCGCGGCAGGCTTCGATGCTGGCGTTGGCCGCGGCGTCGCCCAATCGCGGGGCGGCCAAGGCGCGGAACTTGGTTTCGAGCTTGCGCCATTGCGCGTCCAGATCGGTCATTGGAATGGCCACGTTGCAGGCTTCGGAATAGTTGCGGCCGTCCACCGTGCGGATGTTGACGATGCTGTTGGGGTTGCGCTCGGCGTGGGCGGCAACGCTGACCCGATCCCGCAATGCGGCCAGCTCCTCGCTTTGCGCGGCTGCATCCGTGAACACATCGATGCTGGCGGTGTTCACGCCGGCCATCGCCATCGCGGCGGTGAGGCGCAAGCTGAACTTGGCCTCCAGTCCGGTTTGGGGTTCGGCAATGTTGCAGACCTTCAGGTGGCCCTGATCCACGCGAATTTCCATGTCGGCGACGTCCTTGGGCGCGAGGCCGTGGCGCTCGCCCAAGGTTCTCACGGCCTCAATGGAGGAATGGGTCAGGTAGCAGGCGGCGTGGTACTTGAAGCAGATGTCCTGGGCGTAGGCGGGCACGGCCAGCGCCTGTTCCCACTGCTCGGCGCTGCCGCACTCGCTCTGGGTGGCGAGGAAGCCTTGATCCGCCTCCAGGATGTCCAGGCGGCTGGTGAATCCCCGAGCGGCGAGATTCGCCGCATCGACGCCCGTGGCGGCGGCGTGGCCGGCATGCAGCGGCTTGCACATGGTCCCGAATTGCGCCTTGAGCCCTGCGGCTTGGGTGCCGGCGATGCCCAGCGCCGCGGCGGTTTGCGTCACGTCGAGACGGCGCAGGCAGGCGGCGGCGGCGGCAGCGCCGAAGGCGCCCAACGTGCCCGTGGAGTGCCATCCCCGTGCGTAGTGTTTGCTGCCGGCGAACCGGCCCAGCACGCATTCGGCATCCACCCCTGCGCAAAAGGCGGCAACGACCTCGGCGCCGCTTCGGTCCAAGTGCTCGGCTAGGGCCAGAACCGCCGGCGCCACCGGAACCGTGGGATGGCCGGTCATGGCGGTGTGGACATCGTCGTAGTCGTGGGCATGGCCGGCGGAGCCGTTGAACAGCGCCGCTTGGCGAACGCAGGCGCGGCCCGGACGGCCCATGAGCTGGGCTTGGGGATGACCGCCCTCGGCGTCGATCTCCGCCGCCAATATGTCGGCCAGCGGCTCCCGCGCGCCCGCAACGGCCACGCCAATGAAGTCCATCAACGCCTGGCAGGCCACCACCCGCGCCGCTTCGGGAATGCGCTCGGCGCGGGTGTCGACGACGCGCTGGGCCAATTGCCGCGTGATGTCCATGATTGGGCTCCTAGCATTGAGGCGTTTAAAGCTAGCGGAGCAGGGCGACCGGTGCAAGGGCTGCCTGTTGCGTGCCTGTTGCGTGGGCCAGGTTCCGAGATGTTTCTTAAGCCCGCACAGGTCAACGAACGTGAGGTAGTGGCTCAGCTGGGAATTTCCCTTTTCTTTCGCAAGCGAAACCGATAAAGCCCGGGGACAGTGCTTGGAGAGGATGCCATGATCCCCTGCCAAACGGCTGCGTGGGCGGGCTCAGGTTTTCGGAGCGCTTTCCCGCTCCACTTCCTTGAACGCATCGAGCGGAGCGGCGGGGGCGGTCTGCACCAGCAGCGCCTGGCGGCGCAGAAAGCGCAGCAGACCGCTTGGCCCCATGCGCGAGCGGCCGACCCCGGAAACGCCGTAGGAATCCTTCTCAACGTCGCTCACCTGGGAGGTCAGGCCGGCGTCGTTGATGCTGACGGCGCCGGCCCGCAGCCGGGCGGCGACGGACAGGGCGTGGGCCTGCTCTCCGAGCACTGCGGCGGACAGCCCGAACTCGGAGTCGTTGGCGAGTTCGACCGCCTCCGCATCCGTTGCGAAGGGCATGACCGGGATGACCGGCCCGAAGGTTTCATCCCGGTGGAGCGCCATGCCGTGGTTGGTGCCGGTCAGCACGGCGGGCTTGCACCAAGCGCCTCCGTCGTGCCGCACCAAGCCGCCGCAATGCAGGATGGCGCCCTTGGCCAAGGCGTCCTCAAGCTGGGCCTCCACCAAGTCGGCTTGGCGGGGATCGATGAAAGGCCCGAGATGTCCCCGGTCCACGCGCTCGGTGTTCAGCGTCACGGCGCTGGCCTCGGCGATTAGTTCCGCAACGAACGCATCGTGCAGGGATCCGTGTACGTAAACGCGCTCGATGGACTGGCAGGCTTGGCCGGTGGCGAGCACCGAGCCGCGCAGCGCGATCCGGGCGGCCTCCTGCACGTCAGCATCGGCCAGCACGATGAGGGGATCCTTGCCGCCGAGCTCCAGAAACGCCGGGATCAGCCGTTCACCGGCCTGTCGGCCGACTTGGCGTCCAGTGGCGACGCTGCCGGTGAAGCACACCGCATCGGCGGCGTCCACCGCCGCCGCGCCAGTTTCCGGCCCCCCCGGCAGGCAGTCGAAAACCGCCGCCAGCGCCGGCACGCAACGAACTGATTGCATGAGCGGCTCGACGAATCGAGGGGTTTGCTCGCTGGGCTTGGCCAGCACCGCGCAGCCCGCCGCCAACGCCGGCACGGCGTCGATCAGCATCAGCAGCAAAGGGAAGTTCCACGGCGAGATCACGGCGACCAGGCCAAGCGGGTCGCGGCGATGTTGGTAACGCACGCTGGGCGCCGACTCGGAATGGCCTTGGGAGGTCTCGGTCAGCAGGTCGGGAGCCTTGCGCCGCCAGTGCGCGATGCGGGCCAAGGCGCCGTCGAGTTCGGCGCGGGATATGAGCGCCCTGCCGGTGTCCTCGGTCAGCGCATCCACCAAGTCGCCGCTGGCGGACCGCATGGCCTCGCCCCACTGCGCGAGCGCGGACAGGCGGTCGTCAACGGCCAGCGCGGCCCAATCAAGCTGGGCCGCCCGCAGCCGCCCGGCCGCCTCCAGCACATCGGCGGCGGCGGCTCCCCGGAAGCGGTGGCCCGCCCCTCCGCGGGGGTTCGCTGCGACGAGAAAATTAGCCATAATGATAGGTCATTATAGCTATCGCACACGCCTGTGTCCCGGACCCTCTTCGACAAACTGTGGGACAGCCACTGCATCGAAACGGATGGCGACGGCGCGAGCCTGCTGTACGTTGACCGCGTGGTCATGCACGAGCGCACCGGCGCCATCGCGCTCGATTCCCTGGCCCGCCGCCGCCGTTGCGTGCGCCGGCCCGAACACGTCTTCTGCGTGGCGGACCACGTCGTTGACACGCGGCCGGGACGAGGCGACGACACCCGAGCGCCCGGCGGCAAGGACTTCATCGTGGCGCTGCGCCAAGGCGCTGCGTCCTTCGGCCTGCGCCTTTTCGACATCGATGACGCGGATCAGGGCATCTGCCACTTGGTGAGCGCGGAGCAGGGCATTGCGCTGCCGGGGCTGAGCTTGGTGTGTCCCGACTCGCACACCTGCACGTTGGGCGCCTTGGGCGCCTTGGCCTTTGGCATCGGCACCAGCGAACTGGAGCATGCGCTGGCCACTTCCACGCTGCGGGCGATGAAGCCGGCGAACCTGCGGGTCAGCATCCGCGGACGGTTGCCCGGCCATGCCACCGCCAAGGACCTCGCCTTGACCCTGATCAGCACCCACGGCGTGGGCGGCGGCGGCGGCGCGGCCATTGAGTTTCAGGGCGAGGGAATCGACGCCATGACGCTTGAGCAGCGCATGACGCTGTGCAACATGGCTGCGGAGTTCGGGGCGGCCACCGCCGTGGTCGCCCCGGACGAGGCGGTTTTCAAGCAGGTGGCAGCGGCTCCCTTGGCTCCGAAGGATGCGCCGGTCGGGAGCTGGCGCGCGCTGCGCAGCGACTCCAGCGCCCGCTTCGACCGCGACATCGCCGTCGACGCCGCCCAAGTGGCGCCCCAGGTCACTTGGGGCACCTCGCCGGAGCAGTGCGGGGGGGTGGACGACCCGGTGCCGCCGCCGAAGGACGCCGCCGCTCGGCGGGCGCTTGACTACATGGGGCTTGCGCCCGGCCGTCCCTTGGCGTCCGAGTCCATCGACGCGGCCTTCATCGGCTCCTGCACCAACGCCCGCATCAGCGACCTGCGAGCCGCCGCCCGGATGCTCAAGGGCCGTCGCGTGGCTGCCGGCGTAACGGCGATCTGCGTTCCCGGCTCGAGGCGGGTGAAACGGCAGGCGGAGGCGGAAGGCCTCGATCGAGTGTTCAAGGCCGCCGGCTTCGAGTGGCGGGAGCCGGGCTGCTCGATGTGCTTCTTTGCGGGCGGGGAAGGCTTTGGGGCCGGCGATCGGGTCGTCACCACCACCAACAGGAACTTCGAGGGCCGGCAGGGGCCGGGCGTTCGGTCGCATTTGGCAAGCCCGGCGGTCGTGGCCGCCTCGGCCATTCACGGGCATATCGCATCGCCCGCCGTCCCGCCGCCATGAAGCCGTTGGACATCCACCGCGGCGTGGCGGCGCCGCTGCTGCGGGCCAACGTGGACACCGATGCGATCATGCCGTCCCGGGAGATGCGGCGCGTCTCCCGCTCCGGGCTGTCCGACGGCCTGTTCGCCAACTGGCGCTACCTCGATACCGAGCGGCGCATCCCCAATCCGGATTTCATCCTGAACCACCCGCAACGGACCGGCACCAGCATCATGCTCGGCGGCCCGAACTTCGGCTGCGGCTCGTCTCGGGAGTTCGCCGTCTGGGCGCTGGCCGAGTTCGGCATCCGCGTCATCGTCGCGCCGGGCTTCAACCCCATTTTCCAGAAGAACTGCGTGGCCAATGGGCTGTTGCCCGCCCAAGCGCCCGAGTCCGGCATCCACGACCTGGCCACCTGGTCGGATCGAGACCCGCAGCGCAACCGACTGACCGCAAACCTGCGCGCCTCGGTGATCGAGGGCGGCGACGCGTCAGTGCGCTTCGCCATTCCCGAAGCGCAGCGGATGCGCCTTCTGCGCGGCTTGGACGACATCGCCATGACCGATCGGCGCAGCGCCGAGATCGATGCGTTCGAGGCGCAACGCTTTGCCGCCGAGCCTTGGGTGCGGTTGGCCTTAAGCTGACCGCTGCTCCCCGATGTCCTGCTCCAGCGCCCGGCGGTAAAGCCGCAGGGTGAGGGGCGTCAGAGCCAGCACCGGCGCGCCGAACACGAGCGGCAGCAGCGCCACGCTGTAGCGGACTCCGTCCGCGCCGAACACGAAGTCGTTCAGGGCGCCCACCAAGGTGGGGCCCAGCATCAGCCCGGCCAAGCTGATCGCCATGTAGTAGAAGGCCACCACTTGAGCGCGGATTCGGGCGGGGGTGATGGGCAGCAGGGCGGTGACGGAGGTGGCGGTGATGAACGCCATCCCCGCGTTGCCCAGCGTCAGCAGCCCGAAGGCCGCCCAGGCATTGTCCAGCAACGGGCCGATGATGCAGGTCGGAACCGCCACCGCCAACCCGCCCAGCGCGATGCGCATGGGGGCGTCCCGGTGCCCGCGGCCAGTGAAGCGGTCGGACAGCGCACCGGCCAGATTCACTGCCAGCGGGCCGACTATCAGCAGTGCGACGCCGTTGGCAAAGGCGTATTCCTCCACCGCCCAGCCGTAGGTCCGGGCGAACGTGACCGCCAGCCAGCCGTGGCTGTAGGCAATGGTGGTCATGACGCAGAACACGGACAGGAAGCAGGCGAAGACGGCGCCGTTGCGCCCGATGTGGACGAACATGTGCCCGAGGTGACCGCTGGCGCCGACGCCGATGCGCCGGGGCTCGCGCACCAGCAGGAACAGCACGCCGAGCACCACGCCCGGCAGCCCGACGATCAGAAACGCGGTCTGCCAGCCGGACAGCGGTCCCAGCAAGGGCCAATCCATCTTGTTCTCGGTTCCGACCCAGGCGAGAACGGCCGCGCCGAGCAGGGACGCCAGCCCGCTGCCCAGGGAGATGCCGCTGGAGTAGAACGCAATGGGCTTGCCGCGCCGCGCCTCGGGATAGGAATCCGAAATCAGGGACATGGCGCAGGGACTCAACGTGGCTTCCCCGACGCCGACCGACATTCTGGCGATGAACAACTGCCCGAAGTTGCGCGCCAAGCCGGACAGGGCGGTGGCTGCGGACCACAGGGTGATGCCGGCGGCCACGATCCAGGTGCGGCGGCCGCGGTCCGCAAGATAGCCGAGGGGCAGCCCCATGGTGGCGTAGAAGATGGCGAACGCCGGGCCCAGCAGCAGGCCGAGCTGGAAGTCGGACAGCCCGAGGTCGGCCTTGATGGGGTCGATCAGCAAGCCCAGGATGTTGCGGTCCACGAAGGACACGACGTAGGCGATGGTGAGCAGGAACACCATGTACCAGGCGCGTCCCGCGCTCGGATACGCCACCGGGACGGTGGCCGCCGCCTTGGGCGCGCCGTTGCCGTCGTCCGCTGCGGCGCTCATCGGGGCGCCGGCTGGTCGATGTGGTAGATGACGGTCAGGTTGCCGTCGCCGTCGAGCAGGCCCACCTCCCGGCCCACCCGGCCGTCATGGGTCACCAGCCGCTCCTCCGGCAGCACCCGGAAGCCGCGTTCCGTAGCGCGGGCCACCACGTCATCAACGCTTTCCACGTCGATGACGATGGTACTGCGGCGCGGCTTGGCTTGGCTGGCCAGCCCCGGAACCTCCGTGAGCGCCATCACCCGCTCCTGGCTGGGCGTGCTGAGCACCATGAAGCCGATGGACGGGCGGCCGTCGATCCCGAACACCTGGTGGGAGTAGCTGGCCTCCTTCGGCGGCTCGGTGAAGGCCACGCTGAAGCCGAGCACGTCCCGGTAGAAGGGCAGGGCCCGCTCGAAGCTCGACACCAGGAAGTTGGCGCGCTGAAATCGCAAGGTCATGGGGAATCCTCCGGCTCCTCAATGGCAGTGACTTGGTTGCATTCATAGAAGTGGCCGTCCGGGTCGAAGACCGACGTGCCGATGAAGTGGCGCAACTCGCCCCGGGCGCCTCGGGTGGACCAGACGCGGGGCGGACAGTGGACGCGGGTTCCGAGCGCTGCAGCACTTGCGGCCACCTGCGCCGCATCGTCGCATTCCACCACGAACACGGGCGCGCCGTAGGCGACCTCAGTGGGCACCGGCGGCGCGGGCCAAGGCGGCTCCAGCCATTGCAGCAGGCCGATCATGCCGATCCGGTCATGCTCGCCGCGCATGATGACCAGATGGGTGCGGTCCCCCGCAGCGCCGGCGGCCAGGCCCTCGCCGCTCAGCACGAACTCGGTGTCCATCCACGCCTGCATGCCGAGCACCTGTTCGTACCAGCGCCGGCTCGCCGCCATGTCCCGCACGATCAAGGTCGTCCGCTTGATGAGCGCTGGCGCTGGCGCGGCTAAGTCGCTCATGCCGCCGGCTCCTCGACAACCAACACTTGGCAGTCGGCCACGCCCTCCCGCAAGCGCTTGGCTTGGGCGTACTCCGGGGAATGCCAGAAAGCCAGCGCCGCGGCCTTGTCGGGCCATTTCGACACCACCACCGAACCGCCGGGATGATCGCCTTCCAGCACTTCCGCGCCCGGCGCCCGCAGCAGGTACTCGCCGCCGAACCGCTCCGTGAGCGCGGCGGCGGCGGGCGCGTAGTCCGCCAGGAAGCGGGCCCGGTCCCGAATTTGGGCCGTCACGATCAGATAGGCGGCCATCGTCTCCTCCCCATCCGCATCCACGTTCGTCCACTTGCGTTCATTGCGCTCAATGCCCATCCGTCCCGCGCATTCGCGGCCCATCCAACTTCGGTCACCGGGTCTCGAAAAGCACGCCGTCAGCCATCAGCGCCTCGATTTCGGCCTCGTTGCGGCCAATGCCCCGCGCCGCTTCCCGGGAATGCTCGCCGATGCGCGGCAGATGGCGGCGCACGTCGAACCGGCGCCCGTCCATCTCCACGGGCAGCTTCGGCAAGCGGGCCCGGGCGCCTTGGCGGGCGCCGTCGGCAAGACGGACGTCCGCCAGCCCGGCCCGCGCCAGATGCGGGTCGTTGAACAGGTCGGAGGGCTTGTTGATTTCCGCAAAGGGCAGCCCGGCGCGAGCCAGCTTGGCAGCGGCCCGGCCCCGGCCGAGGCCGGCGAACAGCTCACGCAGGGCCGGCATGAAGCGCTCGCGCCCGGCAACCCGGCCGGCGTTATCGGCGAGCGCGGCGTCGGCGGCCAGGGCGTCGAGGCCGAAGTCGGCGCAGAACCGCCGCCATTGGGTGTCGCTCACCACCGCCACGAAGAGCTGTCCGTCGGCGCAGTCGAACAGGTCGTAAACCCCCCAGGCGGCGCTGCGGATGGACATCGGCTGCGGCTCCTCGCCAAGCACCGACTGCTGGGCCATGTGCTGGCCGACCAGGAAAGCCGTGGTTTCGAACAGCGCGCTGGTGACGCGCTGGCCGCAGCCGGTGCGATGGCGCTCCTGCAGCGCGGCGAGCACCGCAAGGGCGCCGAACATGCCGCCGGTGATGTCCACGATGGAGGAGCCGGCGCGCATCGGCTTGCCTGGCAGGCCGGTCATGTAGGCGAGCCCGCCCATCATCTGCGTGACCTCGTCCAGCGCCACGCGCTCGCCGTAGGGGCCCGGCAGGAAGCCCTTCAGGCTGCAGTACACCAAGCGGGGGTTGCGTTTGCTCAAGGCCTCGTAACCGAAGCCGAGCCGGTCCATGGCGCCGGGACGGAAGTTCTCCAGCAGGACGTCGGCGTCCGCCAGCAGGTCCTGCACCAGCGCTTTCGCCTTGGGGTTCTTGAGGTCGGCGCACAGGCTGCGCTTGTTGCGGTTGTACATGGCGAAGTAGCCGCCTCCGGAACCCTTGAGCCGCCGGGTGTTGTCGCCGCCGGGCGGCTCCACCTTGAGCACGTCGGCGCCGAGGTCCGCCAGTATCACCCCGGTCGCCGGCCCCATCACCATGTGCGAGAACTCGATGACGCGCAGCCCGTCCAGGGGCCGCGCTTGCTCCGGGGATGCCGGGGACGGATTTGCGTCGCTGGCCGCTGGGCCGGTGGCGGGGGAACCGGTGGCTGTCACGGGAAGGCTCATCTGCCGCATGCTTGTCTCTATGATATATCATTAGGTCATTTAGGAAACGGGGTTGCCGAATGTCGGTTGAGAGCGGTTGCGCGCAAGCGCCGATTGACGTGAAGGTGAGCGAGGTCGGAACGCGCGATGGCCTGCAGAACATCGATGCCGTCCTGTCCACGCAAGCCAAGCAGGCTTGGATCGCTGCGGAAGCGGCGGCTGGCGTGCCGGAGATCGAGGTGGGCTCCTTCGTGCCGCCTCGCCTGCTGCCGCAGCTTGCCGACACCGCCGAGCTGGTCCGCTTCGCTAGGACGCTGCCCGGATTGAGCGTTGCGGTTCTGGTGCCGAACCTGCATGGCGCCGAGGCGGCGCTGGCGGCAGGCGCGCACCACATCTCGATGCCGCTGTCGGTCAGCGAAACCCACAGCTTGGCCAACGTGAGGAAGTCTCACGCGCGGATGTTCGAGGAGATCGCCGCGGTGGCGGCGGCGGTGGCGGCGCAGCCGACGGCGTGCCGTCCCACCCTTGAAGTCTCGCTGTCCACCGCCTTCGGCTGCACCTTGGAGGGGCCGGTGCCGGAGGATCGGGTGGTGGAGATGGCGGAGCGGGCCATTGCCTCGGGCGCGGATGAAGTGGGCCTCTCGGATACCACGGGTTACGGCAATCCGAGCCAAGTGCGGCGCTTGACCACGCGCATCTGGGCCGCGGTGGGCCGCGAACGACTCACCAGCGTCCACTTGCACAACACTCGGGGGCAGGGACTGGCCAACGTTTTGGCCGCCCTTGACGTGGGCATCACCACGATCGACAGCTCTTTGGGCGGCCTCGGCGGCTGCCCGTTCGCGCCGGGGGCGAGCGGCAACATCGTCACGGAGGATTTGGTGTTCCTGCTGGAGGCGATGGGGCTGCGCACGGGCATCGACATCGACCGGCTGCTGGCGGTGCGGGCGCAGGTGCAGGCGGCGCTGCCCGACGAGGCCCTGTACGGCTTCGTTGCCGAGGCCGGCCTGCCCAAGGGCTTTGCCTACGCCGGCGCCGCGGTGGCGTGATGGGTGCGGACGCGGGCTTGCGACGATGACCGGCTACGGCGCGCTGGCGCTGCAGACCAGGGTGCAGGCCATCGCGCAGTGCGCCGATGTTGCCTCGTGCCGTCAGCAAATCAACGCCTCGCTGGAGCGTATTGCCGCCCAAGTGGTGGCCAGCAAGGCGTTCATCGGCCCCCATCTGCGGCTGGTGGTGCTGCCGGAATACTTCCTGACCGGCTATCCCATGGGCGAGACCCCAGCCGCCTGGCTGGCCCGAGGGTGCGTTGCGGTTGATGGGCCGGAGTACGAGCGCATCGGCGCCATCGCCGCCGACAACGGCGTGTTTCTGGCCGGCAACCTCTACGAAGCGGATCGCTACTTTCCCGATCTTTACTTCCAGACCAGCTTCATCGTCGATGAATCGGGCGACGTGGCGCTGCGCTACCGGCGCCTGATCTCGCAGTTCGGCCCGACGCCCTACGACGTGCTCGACCGATACTTGGACATCTACGGCGCCGACAGCCTCTTCCCGGTGGCCGACACGGCGCTGGGGCGCTTGGCAGCGGTCGCTTCGGAGGAGATTCTGTTCCCGGAGATCAGCCGGGCGCTGGCGCTGCGGGGCGCGGAAGTGCTTTGCCACTCGTCCTCGGAAGTCGCGAGCCCGGCGCTGACGCCCAAGAACGCCGCCAAGCGGGCACGGGCCTACGAGAACCATGTCTATGTGGTGTCCGCCAACTCGGCCGGCGTGGGCGGCATCGACCTGCCCAACGCATCGGTGGAAGGCGCTTCGCAGGTCGTCGATTACGAAGGCCGGGTGCTGGTTGAGGCGGCCGTCGGCGAGTCGATGGCGGCGAACGTTGACATCCATGTCGAGGACTTGCGCGCCCACCGCCGCCGCCCCGGCATGTTCAACCTGTTCTCGCGCCAGCGGCTCGCGCTGTTCGCAGACCTTTACGGCAGCGAGGAGGTGTGCCCGCCCAACAGCTTGCTGGACCAGGATGGCCAAGTGCGCTCGCCGCCGCCCGGCCACTTTCTGTCCGTTCAGGACGAGGCTATCGCCAACCTGCTGGAACGCGGCGTGCTACGCTGAACGATAGCGTTCACGTCAAAGGCCTGATGACTGTCTGATGACCGTCAAGGCGAACGCCCCGGAGACCTTCGCGGCGCTGTCCGCCGTCGACTGGGAGCGGCACCGCAACGGCCATCGCGCCGAGCCCGCGGCCAAGGCGCACGGGCGGCTCGAGCGCCGCGAGATCGACGTCATGACGCCGCTTCCGCGCACGGTCGACTACCCGGTGGTGCGGCAGGTCGCCCGCGTCGTCCGGCACCGCGAGCGGCTCGGCCCGACGGCGGAGGGGAAGGCGAGTGCCAAGGAGGTCCTCCTCATCACCTCGCTGTCCGCCGAGCGCGCCTCCCCGGCCGAACTGCTCGCCCCCAACCGCGGCCACTGAGCCGTCGGGAACGCCAACCACCGCGTGCGCGACGCCACCCTCGGCAAGGACGCCCGCCTGACGCGCGCGGGCAACGCCCCCATCAACCGCGCCAGCCTCAACAACATCGCCCCAGCCGTCGTGTTCGCCAACCGCCGCGACGGCGAAAGCCTCGCCGCCGCCTTCCGCAGGCTCCAGCTCGACACCGCCGACGCCACGCGAACCGCACCCCCCGACGCCAACCGACTGATCCCCCGCTCCCCTTCGCGCCACCCCCCGAACCGCCGGAACCCGCCCGAATCCGAAACGGCTTCCCACAGGGCGTCAACGGACCCTTCCGCCCCGCGCTTCGACCCGCACTCCCGCCACGGCTGCCGACGACCGACCGTCCAGGAAACCCTCCCCGAATCAACTCCCCGAGCAACTTGCCTCAGCGTCGGAAAGTCCTGCCCCAAAGGAAGGCCATCGTCCGTCCCTTCGATGCGGAGCCGAAGGGATTCAAGGGCGGGTTGAGCGCCGGCAACCACCAAGCCATCACGGGCGCAACCATCCCCACCGCCACAAGGGACCTTGCGGCGGCGGTGTGGACGGGCGTGCTGGAGCGCACGGGCGGGAGGCGGGACACCCGCTACTGGCTGGGCTTGCCCACCTTGGCCCGACTCAGGGCTGGCTGGCTGCAGGGGGAACGCTACCGCCCCGTGTAGTCCTCCACGCTGAGGTTCATGCGGTAGTGGAAGTGGCCGGTGTGGTATTGGCAGTGCAGCAGATCGACCAAGTCGCCTTGGGTGTCGAAGGAGCGGCGCACGAGGGTCAGCACGGGGTCGCCGGGGACCAGGCGGAGCTGTTCGGCAACCGGCGGCGCTGCTGCTGCGGCGCTTAGGCGCTGCTCGATGCGGGCGATCTGGTGGCCGTTCTCGGCCATGATGTCGAACCGCAGCCGGCTTTCGATGGCTTGGGCGTCGTAGCCGTGCTCGATGCCGCGCGTCCAGCTCTCGTAGTAGGCGAAGGGCGTCTGGTCCTCCCGAAAACGCACCCGCACCAAGTAATGCACCGGCTCGTCCGCCGGGATGTCGAGTTCCTCGACCAGTTTCGCCGACGGCGAGCGCCGGTCAACGTGCAGCACCCGCACCCGGGTGCTGCGGGACATCTGCGCGAGCTTCTCCAGCATGCCGACCAGCGGCGCCTCGACGTCGGAGGCCGGGGCCTGGAAGACCACGTGGCTGCCCCGGCCGCGCTTGCGGGCGATGAGCGCATTGGCCACCAGCAGGTCCATGGCGCGCTTGGCGGTCACTCGGGAGACGCCAAAGCCTTCCGCTAGCTGCGCTTCGCCGGGCAGTTTGGCGCCGAAGCCCAGTTCGCCGCTGAGGATGCGCTGCTTGAGGAATTGATGGAGCTGGTGGTACAGCGGTATCGGGCTGTCCGCGCGCAGGGAGCCGAGCTCCATCGGAGTGAAAAGCCGCTGCAGGTCCTTCATGGCTCCCTTAATCCCGTTGCGCTGCGGGCCGGTGCGCGTCGAGCGCTTCCAGCACCGTGCGCTGCGCGACCCTGGCATCGATCAGGTCGATCAGCATTCGAGTCAGGCGGGCGGGCTCCGGCGGCGCCTCGTCGCGCGCCAGGAACGGCTGCCGCAACCAGTGCCACCCGCGCAGCAGATGGGCGCCGGAGCGCTCCGGCGTCAAGTCCGGCGGCAGGCCTTGGAATTCCGCGGGATGGGCCGCGGCGCGCTCCAGGGCGGGGTCGGCGTCCGTCGCCGCCTGGGCCAGAGCCTCCGACGGCCCCGCGCCGACGACGCACCGGGCCGCTCCATCCAAGGCGGCTGCGACGCGGCGCACGGCCTCCACGCAGTGGCTGAGCCCCAAGTCCTTCGGCAGCGCCGACCCCCCGTGCCCCGGCAGATCGACCACTGCCGAGGCCGGATGGCCGGCGCTGTCGGGCAGCGCGGCCCCGGTTGCGCCGGGCTGCGGGATCAGCAGGCGCATCGGCGGCGCGCCGTCGGGTTGCCGGTAGCGAACCTGTCCGAAGCTGGAGTCCACGTGGCGCCAGCGTCCGCTTTCCAGGCACAGGTCCTGCGCCCGCGCCGAAGCCGTCGGCAGGATGCGTTCGAGGTTGCGCTCCAGGCAGTCCCAGCGGGCATCCGGCGAAGGCCCGCAATGGGCCATGGTCACATGGGCGCCCCAGGATTGGGTATCGAGGCGAGCCGTCCAGCGGGCCAGAATGCTGCCCTGCCAGCGCAGTATCACCAAAGGCGTCGTCACCGGCGTCAGCTGCTCCACCCGCTCGTTGCGGAAGGCGGCGCGGTAGATCGAGGCGTAGCCGGGTCCGGCGCGCAGATAGCCCCGGGCGGTCGCCTGCATGGCGGCGGCCGGCGCAAGCTGCCGGGAGATGCGGTTCTCCGCTGCAGGCGTTTGCCACGGAAAGAACAGGGTGCCGTCGTGCGCCGCCAGCCAGGCGCGCGCCAAATGGCCGCCGTCGTGGCTGGGCCTCATGTCCGGCAGGTAACCCTCAAGCATCCGCTGCCGTTCGGCGTCATCGAAGGCGGCGGCGTTGTCGAGCATGATGCCGCTAAGCGCTTGGGGTTCGGTCTTGGCCCACTCGACGGCGATCTGCGCCCCGGTGGCGGAGCCATAGACGCCCACCCGCTCCAGCCCCAATGCCCGGCGCAGCGCCGTCATGGCGCGCGCGCAGGGGCTTAAGTCGTCGATCGGGCCGGGCAACGGGTCCGAATCGCCGAAGCCCGGCGTGTCCGGCGCGATGACCGTGGCCCGGTCCGCCAACCTGGCCATGAGCGGCGCCATGAAGGCGGAGTCGAGAGGGGAGGGGTGCAGCGCGAACAGCGGCGGACCGGAACCGGTGACCCGGTAGTGCAGATCGAGCTCGGTGCCGTCCACGCGCACCCGTGCGCTTGAGCAGCGGATGCTCGGTGGTCGGACCGGCGGCAGTTCAGCTGCCGTGGCCATGGCCGATCGGCTCACAGCCCGAGCGCGCCGGGGTTCATGCGCCCTTCGGGATCGAGCGCGCGCTTGAGTTCCCGAAGCGTCGTCAACGGGACGGCGTCCAAATCCCGGGCGTAGGGGTACAGGCGCCCGATCTGCAAATGCACCGCGCCGCAGTCAGCTAGAGTATCCACCACTTCGCGGCGCAGGCGCATGACCTCCGCCCGCGCCGCCGGATTGTCCGGGAAGGCGTTGGTCCTGCGCAGCACGGCGGCTTCGACGCTGTGCCGATGCAGCGCGTTCAGCCCATCGGGCCAGTAAAAGACCGGCTCGATCACGAAACAGTTCGTATCCGCCGTGGTGAACAGGGCGCCATGCGCGATGCCATGCTCCTCCAGGACCGCCGCGTTGCGTTCCAACAGGTCGGAAACGGCCTCGTAGGCGGCTTGGGCCTCGGAGTGCGGCAGCAGGCCATGCACCGGCAGCCAGCGCTCCCCGGAAGGCCCGATCATGGAGTTGAGGGGGCCGAAGGGATTGGCGCGGGTGACCGTGGGAATGGTGTTCTCCACCGGCTTGCCGCCCGCCTCCCGGCCGATGCGCGTGATGCGGGCGGCGGCGTCCTCGGCCGCTGCCTCGGTTCGCTCCTCAACCATGAAGTGGACGGAGTAGCCGGCCTCCTCCAGGAACCGGCGGCCGGCCGCGGCGATGCGGGCGCCGGTCCTCACCGCATCCAGCAGGCTGTTCTGGGCCGCGACCGTCTGGCCCAGGGTCTTGATGTCCTGCGCCAGGGACTCGCGCTTCATGCGCTGCGCCTGCAGGCCGGGGTCGAAGCCGAAGCAGGATTCGGCCAGGCGCTGACGGGAGACTTCCGACATGGCCGCGAACATCCCGCCGTGGTCGGCAAAGGTCAGGCTGACGCCGTGCCGTGCCTCGCTCCTTGGCAGCAGCTTCAGGGTCGCCGTCGCCTTGATGCCCAGCGCCCCGTTGTCGCAGGTGAACAGCCCCGTCAGGTCGGGGCCGTAGTGGCGGAAGAAGGGCGGCGTTCCGTTGCGCGCCGCAGCGCCCGTGCGCAGCACCCGGCCGTCGGCCAGCACGATCTCGAAGCCGACCACCGAGTCGGCGGCGCAGCCGTGCCGTCCGCTGCCCCAGAACAGCGCGTTCTGCGACAGGGAGCCGCCCACCGTGGCGCCCAGGCCGGAGAGGGTGCCCCAGAACGGCGCGCGCAGGCCGCAGGGCTCGAGCGCCTCGTGCAGTGCCTTCCAAGTGCAGCCGGCCTGCACCCGCACGTACATGTCCTCGGCGTTGATCTCCAGGACCTCGCCCATGGCGGCCATGTCCAGGCAGAGCGCGCGCCCATGGGGGCAGACGTAGCCTCCGCTGTAGGACATCCCGCCGCCTCGGGGCGCGACCACGAAGCCATGCTCCGCCGCGAAGCGCACGGTGGCGACCAGATCGCCGATGTCGGCGGGACGAACCACGGCGCTTAAGGGGTGCGCTTCGCCGGACACGTCCTGGCCGTACAACGTCAGGGCGTCGTCGTCGATCAGCAGGCGCTCGGCGCCGATGCGCGCGGCCAGCGGGGCCAAGGCGGTTGGAAGGTCGCTCATCAGCGGACTCCTGCATGTCGGGCGCGGATCCGCACAAAGCGCGGGCGCCATTGACTGGATGGTGACCTAATGATATGACAATGGATGTATTGGTGTCTTGAAGGACTGTGGCATGCCCGACATGCAGACATCGGATCTGACGCCTAGGCAGTACTGGGCCGAGGTCAAGTCCAACCGGCGCCGCGCCCGGTTCGGGTTTGGCGATAAGGCGGCGCTGATCAACATCGACTTGCAGCGCGCCTACACCGACGTGGAGCGCTTCGCCACCGCCTACCGCACCGACCCGAACCAGATTCCCTACGTCAACCGGCTGGCGGAACTGGCCCGCAGCCGCAACATGCCGGTGATCTGGACCTACGTCGCCTACATGGGCAACGCCGACGACGCCGGCGTCTGGGGCACCCGGACCAACACCGAGGATTCGCTGCAGAACATCAAGGAGGGCAGTGAGCGGGCCGAACTCGACCCGCGCCTGGACGTCGACCGCCGCCTTGACGCCATCGTCAACAAGCGCATGGCCAGCGTTTTCCACGACAGCCTCATTCCCTCGCTTTTGGTCTGGCACAAGGTTGACACGGTGATCCTCACCGGCGGCAGCACATCCGGCTGCGTGCGGGCTTCGGCGGTGGCGTCCCTGTCCCACGGCTACCGCACCATCGTTCCCGAGGAGTGCGTGGCCGACAAGCACGAGATTCCCCACTTCAGCAACCTCTGCGACATCATGCTCAAGTACGGCGACGTCGAACCCTTCGCGGAAGTCGAGGCTTGGCTGGCCGACCATCCCGGCTGCCCGCCAATCCGCGAAGGCCGCGGTGCGCCCTTCTAAAGTGTTGCTGGGATATTGCTAGGAGATTGCGGGGTGCGCGACGATCTTGAGCTCTACCGCTATCGCGCTTGGGACGAGCGCCTGCCCATCCGCTGGCCGGGCGGCGCGAGGCTGGCGTTCTGGGTGGCGCCCAACATCGAGTTCTACGAACTCGACCCGCCCGCCAACCCGTCCCGCCGCGCTTGGCCCAGGCCCGTTCCCGACGTGCAGGGCTATGCGACTCGCGACTACGGCAATCGAGTGGGCATGGCGCGCATGATGGCGGTGCTCGACAAGCACGGCGTGCGCGGCTCGGTCAGCCTGTCGGCTGCGGTCTGCGACCACCATCCGGAGATCATCGAGCTGGGCGTGGCGCGCGGCTGGGAGTTCTTCAGCCACGGCATTTACAACACCCGCTACGCCTACGGCATGGACGAGGCCCAGGAGCGGGCGATGATCGAGGATTCCATGGCGGCCATCCTCCGCCACACCGGACAGCCTTGCGCGGGCTACCTGGCGCCGGCCCTGACGCACACGGAGCAGACGCTGGACCTGTTTGCCGAGGCGGGCGGCATCTACACCTGCGACCTGTTCCACGACGACCAGCCGACGCCCGTTCGGGTGCGTTCGGGCAAGCGGTTCGTGTCCGTGCCCTACTCGCTGGAACTCAACGACACCATCGCCTACGTCGTCAACCGGGTGGAGCCGAGGCGCTACGGCGAGATGATCAAGCAGGCCTTCGACCGGCTCCATCGCGAAGGCGAGGCGGGCGGCACGGTGATGTGCGTGCCGCTGCATCCCTATCAGGTCGCCCACCCCCATCGGCTGCGCGCCTTTGAGGAGGCGCTGGCCTACGCAACGGAGCACGAGGGCGTTTGGCTGGCGACCGGCCGGGAAATCGCGGAGCACTACCTTGCGCACTACTACGATCTTGACTTGGCGCGATCCGGCGCCCAAGACGGCGGGGCGGGAGCGGCGCCATGACCCTTGGCCCGGAACATCTGGCGTATCCGCACCGCCGCCGCGGCATGGACCACGGGCGCTACGACTTCTCCATGCTCAGCGACCGTCACCCGATCACTTGGCCCGGAGGGGCGGGCGTTGCCCTTTGGGTGAACCTGGCGGTGCAGTTCTTCCCCCTTGACCAGCGCGGCAAGCCCGTGGCGCCGCCCGGCGGGATGAGCACGCCCTATCCGGACTTGCGGCACTTCACGCTGCGCGAGTACGGCAACCGAGTGGGCATCGTGCGCTGCCTGGAAGCGCTGGATGCCTTCGGCATCCGTCCGACCTTCGCCGTCAACGCGGCGTTGGCCGAGCGCTGCCCCGGCCTGCTCGACCGGCTGGCGCGGCGCGGCGACGAGATCCTGGCCAGTTCCTGGCACATGGACACGCTGCACCACGGCGAACTCGGGCCCGCCGAGGAGCGGGCCATCGTCGAGAGGAGCCTGACTGCCCTGCGCGAGCGCACTGGCCAGGCGGTCGAAGGCTGGATGAGCCCGGCCCGCTCCCAAAGCCGCCGCACCCCGGACCTGCTGGTGGCCCAAGGGGTGCGCTACATGGGCGATTGGATCAACGATGAACTGCCCTACGCCTTTCGCACCGATGCGGGCGAGCTGGTCGCCTTGCCGCTGTCGCTGGAACTGGATGATCAGTTCCTGATCGGCGCCAACCTGCATTCGGAGTGGGAGTACGCCACGCAGATCATCGACGCCTGCGACTTCCTGGCCACCGAAGCGGCCGAGACCGGCCACGGGCGCTTGTTGGCGCTGTCGGTGCATCCTTGGCTCATGGGCCAGCCGCACCGCATCGCCGCCTTCGAGCAGGTGCTGGAGCACTTGGCGGGCTGCTGCTCCATCTGGTCCGCCTCCGCCTCGGAAATCGTCTCGGCTTGGCGTGACCAAGCGATCTGAAACCGTCCGCTGGCCGCTCGTGCTCAGCGCCTTGGCGTTTGGCTTGGCGTTGGCCTCCCCGCCCGTTCCAGCCGACACGGCGGGGCTGTGCGGGCTCAGAGACATTCCGGAATCTGACCCCCACTCTTACCCCCACAAGGAGCGCGGAGTTTCGCGCAGCGAAACTCCAACCGCCTCTCGCCCTCTGGGCGAGAGGCGCGGGTTTGTTGAACTGCTGGCCGGCGAGTACAACAACAACGAGCAGGTCTGGCAGCAGGGCCTGGACGGTGCCCCGGAGAGTGTGCGCAGGCATTGGCGCTTCCGCGAGGACGGCGACGCCCGACTCGATCTGTCGATCGGGCAGGGCCAGGCCGCTCCTGACGCGCCCGCTTGGACCTTTGCCTTCGCGACCGAGCGCCAAGGCTGGGTTGCGGAGGTCTCCGGCGCTTCGCGCTGCCGTTATGCGTGGCGCAAGCGCCCCACCGGCTTCGAGGGCGAGGCCCTGGACGGCGGCTGCGCGGGATTGCCGAGACGGATGAGCGTCGATGAGGACTGGCTCGAGGCGGTCTGGCCCGAGGGCGAGGCGGAGCGGGCCAGGCGAGTGCGCCACTACCGCGGCTGGGTGGCGCTCAAGCGCAGCCATCTGGACCCCGAGGCGGCTGATGACGACTACGTGTTCGTGCCCGACGCGGGCTGGCACGACGAAGGCTGCCTGCTGCCGGTCCTCGACGACGGCCGACCGACCGGCTACGCCGTCGAGCTGGCCCGGCTCACCTACCAGAACACCCGAACGTCGATTCTGAAGCTGGGCGTCATCGAACTCGCCACTGGCGACGCCCTAAGCTACGCTTGGGCCGAGCCCGGCGCCGACCGCATCGGCATCAACCTGCGCTGGATTCAAGCTGGCTTGACGCGGGTGGCTGAGCCCCAGCAGCTGGCGTCCCAGAACGGGGGACCGCCGCCGTAGCGGCAAATTCCGCCGCTAGCCAAACATCGATTGCGCGATGGCCAAGGCCAGCCCGGCCACGCCGATCATGGCGCCGACCAACGTGACCAAGATCTGGTGGTTCAGCGTTGCGAGCTTGGCCTCTAGCGTGGCGTCCAAGTGGGTTTTCGTGACCCAACCATCTTGGATTCGGACGGCCATCCGCACGATGGCCCTTGCTTGGCGCTCAGGAACATCCGCTGCGAGCAAGGCATCGACTTCCGCCGCCGTGTCAACGCCGGAAGTGTTGCCGGAAGTGTTGTTGGTTGAAAATGACTTAATGATATGTCATTGTGTCAATGGGGATGTATCCAGACAGCCAGCATGGGAGTAACTTCAATGAAACCGGCATTCAACCAACTGCGTGGCCCGATCCTGTTTTTGGGCCTGTTGCCCTTTGTCCCGGCAGGGATTGCGGCTGAAGCGGCGGACAGCGCCTTCGAAATCGAGGAGGTTGTCGTCACGGCAAGGAAAGTCGAGGAGAGCATTCGCGACGTGCCCGTGACGGTGAACGCGCTGACCGCCAACGCGATCGAGGAGCGTGGCATCGCTTCCCTGCAGGACATTGCCGACGCCACCCCCGGCTTTGACTTTGCGCAAGGGTTTGGGCGCAACGACTTCCGTCCGGTCATCCGGGGCCAGTCCAACATTCTTGGCCGTCCCAACGCGGGGCTCTTTGTCGATGGCATCATCATTGAGGAAGGCAACGCCTCGGTGCCGTTGGCCGCCTTGGAGCGGATTGAAGTCGTCAAAGGGCCGCAAAGCGCACTCTACGGCCGCTCAACGCTGGCCGGCGCGGTGAACTACGTGCTCAAGGGCCCCGGCGAGTCATTTGACGCCGAGGCTTCAGCGGAGCTTGGCGAACGCGACTATTCACGCATCTCAGTCCACGCAAGCGGCCCCCTCTCGGACACGCTTGGCTTGGCCGTGACCTTAAGCCACTACCAGCGCGATGGCGAATACGACAACAGCTTTGCCGGCAACGCGCTTGGCGCGCCGGAGGTTCAGAATGACGTTGGCGGTGAGGAATCGACCAGCTTCACCGGTGTCCTGGAATTCGCGCCGACTGATGAGCTGAACATCCGCCTGCACGGCATTTACGAGTCAACCGATGACGACCAATACGCCATCGGCGTTCTGCCCTACACCCTCAACAACTGCTTCCAGACCGCTCGCGGCGCCCAACCGCAGCCGCCTGCCGGCACTCCGGAAGCAACGGCCTCGCACACAAGAGCCTATGGCGGCACCGGCTACTACTGCGGCAAGGTTGATGTGGCCACAGTGCTGGAGAACAGCGGCGGTGGCGACAACGCCAGCTTGGAAACGGAGTACTTTCCCTTTTCCGGCACACAGCGCGACAGCCTGAGGCTGGGCCTGCGCTTCGATTACGACATCAATGACAATCTCACCCTCACCTCCGTCACCGGCTACAACAGCGTTGATACTGAGCTGGGGCAGGATCAGACCTTCGGGCAGCCCGACTTCGTTACCCTTTTCTTTGGTCGGCCACTCCCGATCCGCCTCGGTTTTCTGACTTGGGACGATAACGAATTCGAGGACTTTTCCCAAGAGTTGCGCTTGAGCGGCGGTTTCGGCACCGGTCTGCGCTACATGGTGGGCGCCTACTACTACGACTCGGAGGAGTCGGGCATGCAGATCACTTCGGCGAGCGGTGGATGTGGAACTCGTAGTCCGGGGAATTGCAAAGCAGTTTGGGATCCGCAGACGCAGATGTTTGGCGACAATGGCGCCAGCGACGTTGCCAGCGTGTCCGTGTTCGGTTCGGTGGAGTTCGATCTTGCGGATCAATGGACAGTGGGTGCCGAGCTCCGCTACAACGAAGACGACATCGAAGAGCGTCCCGAGGGTGGCGACACATGGCTGGAGGAGAGCTTTGACGCCGTGCTGGCCAAGCTCACGCTGAGTTACCGCTTCAACGACAACACGCTGATCTACGGCAATGTTGGGTTGGGCAACAAGCCCGGCGACATCAATGCCGAGGCGGGGTTGCCCGATGCTGAACGGCCGGTGGATGAGGAAAACGCGGTGAGCTACGAGATCGGCGTCAAGGCCCTATTGATGGAAGGCCGCGCCGAAGCCAATGTCGCGGTGTTCCATACTGACTGGGAGGACATGCAGCTCACCACAACGCGCGTTTTGCAGGTCGGTGCGCAGAATCGCACGTTCTCAATTCAGGAGAACATCGGCGAAGCCAGCATGACCGGGGTGGAGGCGGACATTGGCGTACGCTTCACCGATTTTTGGGATGCGCGCATCGCCTACTCCTATATCGACGGCGAGATTGACGAGTTCATCCTGTCATTGGACGAAGGTTCAACATCAGTCCCGGGAACGTTCAGAGAGGCGGCGCGCATCTTCGGCTACGCCGCCAATGGCGATGTAATCCTTTCCGGTCAGCAACTGCCGCAGACCTCCCGCCATAACGCATCCCTCAGCACCAGCTTCCACGGCCAGCTCAACAGCGAATGGCGCTGGTTCGCCCGGGCCGACTGGAATTACAACTCCAAGCGCTACGCCCAGGTTTACAACTATGCGCACACGGGCGCTCGGGACATCCTCAATCTGCGCGCGGGCGTAGCCAACGACCGCCTGTCCTTGGATCTCTGGGTTGATAATGTGCTTGACGACGATGCTTCCCCGGCGCTGATACGCTATGTCCAAGGATTCCCCGGCTTCTTCGCTCGGGCAATTGGCGCGACCTTGCCCGAACAGCGCCGCATGGGGGTCACGGTTCGCATGAGCTTGTGAACGCCCGTCCGCGCCTGGCAACGCCCAACCGCGCTTGACCGTGCCGCGGCTGTCCCGAAGGCAGTTCGCGGCGGGGCTCGTTGCCGCCGTCGCCGCCCCGCGCTTGGCGTCGGCTCGCCCCGCAGCTGCCGATGTCGACGTCATTGTCCTCGGCGCGGGTCTTTCCGGACTCTCCGCCGCGCTCACATTGAAGCGCGCCGGCGCTAAGGTCGTTGTGCTTGAGGCGAGGCCCCGAGTCGGCGGGCGCGCCTACACCTACAACAACCTGCCGGGCAACCCGGAGGTTGGCGGCGTGGAAATCGGCGACTCGTATGTGCGCATGCATGCTTGGGCCAAGGAGTTCGGCCTCGAAATCGAGCCGTCGAAGTTCCCGCGCGGCCTCACCTTGCACGTTGGCGGCGTGACCATGGATGCATCGGATTGGGCAGCATCCAAGGCCAATCCCTTGGCCGAGCCGGAACGCGGGATCGCGCCCAATCGTCTGCAGAGCCATTACCTGCGCCAGGATGTGCCGCTGGCGCGCGCCGAGCTTTGGGATTCGCCTGATTCCGCCGCCATTGATGTGTCCATCACTGATGCGCTGCGCGCCCGCGGCGCCTCCGAAGCCGCCATTGCCCTGATCAACATTGCCGGCGCGCACAATCACAGCGACCGCATGAGCGCCCTCATTCCGTGGCGTTCGCTGCGCTTGTTTGAAACGGAAACCGGCGTTGGCCGGTTGGCGGCGGGCACTGGCGAATTGCCGAAGGCGATGGCCGCCGAACTTGAGTCTGCGGAATTGCGGCTGCAGGCGCCGGTGAGCGACATTGAAGTCGGCAAGGGCGGCGTTCGCGTGCTGACGCATTCGGGCGAACCCTTCCGCGCCGCGCAGTGCGTTTGCACCCTGCCCGTGGGGTGCTTGCGGGATCTGCGGATCAAGGCGCCCTTGAGCGCGGCCCAGCGCGAAGCCATTGAGGCCATCGAATACACCAAGGCCAGCGTGGCGCTGATGGATGCCGATCCGTTCTGGGAGGACGATGGCCTGTCGCCGAACATGTGGACGGATACGCCCCTTGAGCGCATCTTCCCTCGAACTGACCCGGCCACCGGCGACATCGTCGGCCTCAAGGCGTTCGTGAACGGGGATGGAACGGACGCCGTCGATGCCCTGAGCGATCAAGCCTTTCAATCCTTGGCGGTGGATGCCATCGGAAGGGTTCGCCCGGCCTCGCAAGGGCGTCAACTGCAAGTCAGGTTTCGCCACAGCTGGGGCCGCGATCCATTCGCCCGGGGTGGCTATGCCGCTTGGCCGCCGGGCAAGGTGGCAGCTTACCGCAGCGCCTTGGGCGAGCCGGTGGACCGCCTGCACTTTGCGGGCGAGCACATGGCCTCGGATGCGCCCGGCATGGAAGGCGCTCTCCGATCCGGCGAGCGCGCCGCCGCAAACGCTGTTGGCGCTTAAATGAAATCAGGGAATTGACTATGAAGCCAACACTCACGGCGCTGCTCAGCATGCTTCTCGTCGGCCAGCTGGCGGCGGAAATGCTTGACCCGCAAGACGCTCGCGATGCGCTCGCCATGCAGCGAAAAGTCTTGTGCTCCACCGTTGACGGCGAGCCCACGACCTTTTGGTGGGCGGGAAGCGCCTATTCAAGGCGTCAAGGCGAGCGCGACAGGCTGCTGTTCAATGTTGAAGGCATGAATGTTCGCGCCTGCGTCAGCGACGAGCATTCGGAACGCGGCGAGGGCTACCGCATGGTCTCGCGCGAGCTGCTGATCTACCGCGACGCGGAAACCGGCGAGGCGCTCAGCACTTGGACCAACCCTTGGAGCGGCGAAACCGTCGATGTGCTGCACGTGGCCAATGATCCCGTCAACCACGCGACCTATGAGCGCAATCGCGACGGCACGCCCCTCAACTGGGGCGGCATGATCACCGAAGGGCAGTGGCGCATGAACATCACCGTGCCGCTCTTTTATCCGAACCCGCTGGCCTCGGCCTATCAGAAGCAGATCGGAGGCACCTATCACGCCACCGAAATGTTCAATTTCTTTGGCACAACCGATGAACTGCTCGATCCCGACACCACGACGGTGGCCCGGCAAGTCGGCTGGGCGCGCATTTCCGATTGGCTCCCGTGGATGAACATGCAGGGACGAGAGGGGATCATCTACATGCACACCGCTGGCCTTAAGCTGTCGTCCTGGAACGCCTTGCCGGACAGCATGAAGGAAGAGATTGAGACTCACTATCCGGACTACAGGAACCCGCCGCCCTTGGACGATGACCGCGTGAACGTCACTAGCTGGATGTACTATCAGCGCGTTGCCGAAGGCGAAGTGGTGGCGCCTGATCGCAGCGAACAGCCCTAAATTCGGAGGAGTGAGCCATGACGGACAACATACGAACCGGCATGCCCGTGCTGGCCCGTCACGAGGGCGAGTGGGTTGGCGAGTACATCCACATCGACCCGGACGGCACGGTGCAGGACCGCCACGCCTCCCATCTGTCCTGCACCTTCCCGGCTGCGGGGCCACACGATTACTTTCAGACCAACACCTACACTTGGCCGGACGGCAAGCGGGAGCGGATTGAGTTCCCCGCCGTCTATCGGGACGGGCGCATCTGGTGGGACAACGAGCGAATCGTCGGCTCCGCCTGGGAGGTGGATGAGCGCACCATGATGCTCAACTGGTCGCGCAAGGACATGCCGGGCAGCTACCTCTACGAGATGATCCAGATCAACGCAGGCAACGACCTACGCGGGCGAACTTGGCATTGGTTCGTGGATGACGAGTTGATCCGCCGAACCTGCATCAAGGAGCGCCGCATCGCCTAGTGGCGGGCGATGGCCGTCAAGGCCATTCGTCGCGCAATGCCGCCGCAAAGGCTGCCCCGTTGCCGACCAGCAATTCTCATTTTGGATCAAATCCACTCTCCGTTGCCCAATCGAGGGCGCGAACCTTCGCTTCGTCATGCCCGGCGCGAGATCTCTCGGATAGGGGCGTTCCGTCCTCGAATTCCTGCTCCGCAGGGCGGTTTCAGCGTTAGGACGTCCTTACGGCTAAGCGGCCACTGGCCAAAATGGGAATGGTTGGTCGCCGGCTTAAAGCACATTTGCCCAGTGAAGGTCCGCAATGCTGCTAAAATCACGGCCATGAGGACGGCAAGGCGAATAGTGGCCTTTGGCTTCGGGTTGGCGCTTGCCTTGGCGGCGTCTGCTGCCGAGTTGCCGATTTGGATTGTGTTGGGCAGTTACCAAAGCGTTGGCAACGCGGAGGCGGCGAGGCGGGAGCCCGGCATGGATGTCATGGAGCCGCTGCAGGTCAGGGGCTTTGATGCAGCCGCTGGCCTTCGGCATCGGCTCCTGCTTGGCCCTTTTGAGACGCGCGGCCAAGCAACGGCGAAGCTGGCTGAGGTGCGCGGCGAGGGCCATCCGGGCGCATGGCTGTTGGTTGGCGACGGCGGGGATGATGCGTCGCTCGGCGCCGCCATCCCGGACTTGGCGCGCAATCCCGCAACCCCTGATGAAGCTGGCGATGGCGAGTTTGATGATTGGGAGCGCTTCGACCCCTACGGCGATCTTGGCGATTTGGAGGAATTGCCGCCGCTTGCTGAAACGAACGCGCATCTGCTGAGCGAGCAGCATAAGCGTCCGGTCAGCGCGCCGCCGCCCGGCTACCAGCTGCACAAGCTGAGGCGAGACGCCAACCGTCCCTGATGGCATCGACCCCAATTCACGAACAATTGCGGAATTTTGCGACGCGCTCGGGTGCATTCTTCAATCCAAGATTTGACGATAAAATTCCCTTCCAAAGCGCAGGCCCCGGTGGCACAACTGGATAGCGCGGCCCCCTCCTAAGGGGTAGGTTGAAGGTTCGAATCCTTCCCGGGGCGCCAATCAGCAACAGAAGTGGGAACGCTGATTGCCGCCGGTTGTTGGCCGGATGTGGTGGCCAGCGTCTTCCTTCCTCGCCGATACAGTGATAAGCTGGTTATTGGCCCGCCGAACAGTTATCCCGGATCTCCATTTCCAGTCTGATATATTCGAATTTTTGATCACCATTCCAAAACAAAGAGCTGGAAATCACGAAAACCGTAACTCAATTTAGTATTCCTTTGGCCTTCAAAATTGAAAGTGTCTCATATGAACGACCAACCAAAACCTATAAACGGCATGTGTGATAGTTGCATTTCTGCTCTAACTAAAGCACTGAGAATCTATCGTCCAGAAGCTCAGTTCGTCAAAAAAGGGAAGAAAATACGCGTTAAAGATATCTGTGATAATCTTGTTCCAAACGTTAAATTGAAAGACTTCAAATACGACTTCCAAAAAGGATCGGGTTGTGAGCTGAAGGATAAATTTCTCGCCCCGCATTCCTCCTCTGCCTTGGCAGTGAATTGTTTTGCTCCGTTTAAGAGTAAAATCGCTGACTTGGCATTGCCCGGAGCATGTGGCTTTGAGTAACTTAAGTTTGAACAAAAGTGTCCGACTGGTTTGAAAGGTACACCTCCCCATCTCGATGTTGTTCTTAAAGGTTCGGGATATATTTGGGGCATCGAGTCCAAGCTTACAGAGATTTTAGATACGAGGCCGCCAAAATTTAGCTGTTCGTACTATACAAAAAGTAAGGATGCATGGTGCAATAGCAAATACTTCGAGGAGATGCAGCGCTTGCGGAAAGTGCCTAAAGACTATTCCAAGCTGGATGCCGCGCAGTTGATAAAGCATGCATTCGGGTTACTTAATAGCTGCAAAGATGATGACGTAACCTTGCTCTATCTCTACTGGGAGCCCTCCAATCATAACAATTACTGTGAATTCGCCGAACACCGCGACGAACTTAGAAGATTTACCGATCGGGTAAGTGATGCAAAGCCTCGATTTGTTTCGATGAGTTATTACGAGCTTTGGTGCAGTTGGGCGGATCAATCGCAAAGCGGTTGGTTGGAATCGCACTTGGCCAATTTGCGGGCGCGCTATCAAATCAGCATCTAGGGACTCTGTGCAGGCTCAGATACATTTCGGAATCTGACCTGAGCCACGAGCGCGGAGTTTCGCGTAAGCGAAACTCCATCCGCGACCGTCAGGTCGCGCTTGTGCGAGATCGCTCAAATCGGATAGCTTTGAAGTAGGGTGGATGTGGAGTGGCGGGGACGTGAGTTGGCGAGCTTTGGCGAGGAAGCGGTTTCGATGAAAAAAAGCGCGAGCAAATGCGGCTTTCTGGCTGGCACCGGATGGGCCGTTTTAGTCATGGCGGCAGTACTTGCCTGTGCGCCGGTTGAGCAGGGCGAGGCTCCTGCATCGCAGGCTGAACATCCTTTCGCCGTGGGCAACGCCACCTTGTTCATCCATGATCCCAGTCGCGGGTTTGACGAGGCGGCCGGCATTGCCACGGGCCTGCGCATCCTCATCACCGAAATCTGGTATCCCGTGGGCCACGGCGCCGTTGCCTCGTCGTTGCGCCGCGCCGTCCACGGCGACTACGTTTTTGGGGATCGCGCGGTGCATGAGTTGATGATGACCCAGACCACGTTCTTTCACCTGACCCCTGACACGGCAGCGCAAGGGGTTGACCAAGCCGCCATGGACGCTGCGATCGATGAGCTGTTCAGCCGTCCGCGCAACAGCTACGCTGACGCGCCCATCGCCGCGCAGACCGGTCCCTTTCCCGTGGTCGTCATGAGCCACGGCGATGCCGGCAGCCGCTACAACATGGAGACCGTCTGCGAGCATCTTGCCGCCAACGGCTACGTGGTCATCGCCCCGGAGCACACGGGCAACTCGCCGTACTCGATGATCGGGCGTGACCCGGCATTGGCGAACGCCGGCGGCAGCAGCGAGGATTCCCGGCTCTGGGCCGAAGCGGTCGATTTGCTGGATGAGCGCGGCCTCTATGGCTCCCCGGACAATTACGGCCAAAGCCACACGCCCTTGGGCGCTGATCGGTCCAGCCCGGCGTCTCTTCGGCGGCTTGATGCGGCCCTGCTGCAAAGGGTGGAGGACTTGCGGGCAACCCTTGATGAACTGCGGCGCCTGAACCGGCAGGGCTTCTTCGCCGGCGCTCTCGATCTTGAACGCATTGGCCTGATGGGCCGCTCCTTCGGCGGCGCCACGACCTTGGCGGCGCTGGCCCTTGAAGACCGCTTCGCCGCCGGCATGGCGGTGGCCGCACCCTCAAGCCCGGATCTGCGCGCCGTTTTGCCCGAAGAGGCGTTGGCGCACCCCGCCATGGAATCCGTCGTCCTGAGCCGAGACGGCCCCTACGGATTGGGTGAAATCCACAAGCCGACGCTGTTGCTCAGCGGCGCCGAGGACAGCCTCGTCATCGGCTTGGCGGCAGGCGTGGCCGAGGCTGCGGGCAGCCCGGCGCCGACCCCGGACAATCCCTTTCCGGCACTGCGGCAAGCCTTTGAGAAAACCGACGCCCCTGCCATCTGGGCCCTGCTCGACAACGCCAACCACGCCACCTTCGGCGTCTCCGGCGCCTATTGGTGGCCCCACCTGAAGCCCAATCGCTTGCCCCGCCACTTTCAACCCGCCATCGGAGAGGGCCTGGCGGGCGATGACCCACTGACTGAGCGCCAGCGGCCCGCCGCACGGGAGCAGGTCCACGGCTTCGATCCCGATACCCACTACGAGTTGGTCGATGCCGGTCTGGCCCATCGAATCCAGCGGGACAAGGCGCTGGCCTTCTTCGACCTGACGATTCGTCAAGATCCGACCGCCCGGGATCGGCTGATTGACGACCGCTTTGCGGCGGCTGGCCTGCGGCTGGAGTGGCGCAACCTGTGAAGAGGTAACCCATGCCCAATTGGGTAAGTGGGTCTTACGAGTTTGCGCTGCTCAGACCCGTGGGGCATGTCGCCCCATTCTCCCCGCCCCCAAGGCACTTGGAATCGGTCGTCAGTCAGCATGGAATGAGCTTAGTTTTTTGGCCCTCGGCCATGCATTCAGTCGCGTCGGCGCTTTTCGGATAGTCGAGGAGGCAAGTATGCGTTCACCGCCGTGCCAAACGGGAGTTTCTCGAAGTCTTTTTCTAACTTGCGCTTTTCAGTTTGCAACCGGCTTACTTTCTGGGTGGTTTCAGCTCGTAGTCGATGCATTTTCCGGGTGGTTTCCGAGTTGTCAGCCTCGGCTCGTTCACGCAAGCTGCGCTCGCCTTCAATTTCAATACGAAGTGCTTGGTTCTCGTTGCGAAGCTGACTTACTTCATGAGCGAGATCCATCTCTGGGGAAGTCGCCAAATCCAATTCGCGAATGACCGTCTTCAGAAGAATTTCGGCATCGGCCAACGCCTTTAATGCCTCCAGGCGTAGTTCCGCCGTTGGGCTCGATTCCTCAAGCGCGAATCTCCCCACCTGGATTCGATCGCTCAGCCGCTCAATGTTGTCTTCCAGATATGACGCGAATCCCATGACTATCCTCGTTTTGCTTTCTGCAACACTACTCCAAGTATAGCCGTTGGACAATCGATGGCGACAGCCGATCTCCGATCGGAGATCGGCGGGCGTCAGCCGCCAAGGCATCGACGTTGCTGCCCGTGAGGCTGCGCAGAAAGGCGATCAAGTCGGCTTTCTGGGATTCCGTGAGCCCCAACGGCTGGATGCGTGCATCGGCATCCGGGCGGTCGCCGCCGCGATCGAAGAAGTCCACGACGGCACGCAAGGTGGGCAGCGAGCCGTCGTGCATGTAGGGTGCGGTGAGGGCGACGTTGCGCAGGGTGGGGGTGCGGAACTTCCAGCGGTCCTCGATTCGGCCGGTGGCGTCGAAGCGACCAAGGTCGATCGGCTTCGCCGGAGCCATTCCGGCGTCCACATCGATGCTGCGGCCCGGGGCCACCTGCAGCCGGGTGATGGGCTGAATCCCCCCTCGGAGCATTCCGACGTCATGGAACTGGTCGTCCGTGAAGTGGGCGTGGTCCGTGGCGACGAGATGGCAGGCGGCGCAGCCGCTGTCGTTGAACAGGATGAAGCCCCGCTTGGCGGCTGCCGTCACGGCATCCGCATCGCCGCCGAAGCGCCAGCGGTCGAATGGCGAGTCTGCGGAAACCAAGGTGCGCTGATAGTCGGCCAGCGCCCAGCTCAGCGTGTTGAGGTTGATGCCCTGGCCGTAGGCTGACTGGAAAGCGGCCGCATAGCCAGGGATGCGGCGCAGCCTCTGCAGCACTGAGCCGATGGAGGGATTGCCGAGTTCGTTGGCCGCCAGCAGCGGCGCGAAGATCTGCTGCTCCAGGGATTCCTCCCGCCCGTCGTGGAACAGGGCGGGGCGATGGGCGACGTTGTACAGGGACGGCGCATTGCGCCGCCCGGGCCTGCCTTCCATGCCGATTGGAACGGCGAGCTCCCGCTGGGCGAAGCCCCGCTCCGGAATGTGGCACATGCCGCAGGACAGGGTTTGGTTGAAGGACAGCCGCCGGTCGAAGAACAGGCGGCGTCCGAGGTCGATGCCGACCTGGCTCAACGGACGAGGCGGTTTCGCTGGCGGCAATCCCAAGGGTGGGTCTTCCAGCAGTTGCGCTGATGCCGAAATGGCGCCTCCCTGAGGTTGCGACGCATCCAATTCGGCCAATGGGTCAGCGAGGCAGGCGGTGGCGAGCAGCCATAGGGCGACCACGCAGCTACCCCATCCTATCCTGACCCGCTTTGGGCCCAGTGGGCAACTTAATGCAATCTTGATCTGAAAATTCCGTTTTTCCCGTATATTGAGGTCAAGATTGTATTAAATTGAGAGGCATGGCTTAGCTTTCTAGTTGCGGAGGTCGCGATGCGCGTGAATTGGCTTGGTTTGCTGTCCGGCTTTGTTTTGCTCTGGGGGCCGGCCTTCGCCGACGAGACCTGCATGTCGCCCTACATGGCCAAGATCGTCGGCCAGGAGGACTTCGTTTACGTCTGGACCTTGGGAATGCCGGGCGTCGGCGATGAGCAGGACAAGCTGGTGACCGTGGACGTCAACCCCCGCTCCGGCACCTACGGCCAAGTCGTGGACGCCCTTTCCGTGGGCGGGCGCAACGAGGCCCACCACTCCGGGTTCACCGACGACCGCCGCTACCTTTGGGCGAGCGGCTTGGACACCAGCCGCATCTTCATCTTCGACGTCCACAGCAACCCCGCCGAGCCGCGCCTGCACAAGACCATCGATGACTTCGTCAGCCAATCCGGCGGGGTGGTCGGTCCGCACACCAGCTATGCGCTGCCGGGACGGATGCTGATCACCGGGCTGTCCAACAACCGCGACCACGGCGGCCGCACCGGCATGGTGGAGTACACCAACGGCGGCGACTACATCGCGACCCATTGGATGCCCGTCGACGGCGACCTGCGCGGCGCGGTCAAGAGCGGCCGCCATGCCGACGGCTACGGCTACGACGCTCGGGCGCTGCCCCGGCGCAACGTCCTGGTGACCTCCTCGTTCACCGGCTGGAACAACTACATGATGGACTTGGGGCAGATGATGGCCGACGCCGAAGCCATGAAGCGCTTCGGCAACACGGTGGTCGTCTGGGACCTGCACGCCCGCCAGCCGAAGAAGGTGCTCGACGTGCCGGGCGCGCCCCTGGAGATCCGCTGCGCTTGGGGCGCCAAAAACGACTACTGCTTCACCTCCACGGCGCTGACCTCGGAAATCTGGCTGATCTACGAGGACGATGACGGCGAATGGCAGGCCAAGGCGGTGGCCGACATCGGCGACGCCAGCAAAATTCCGCTGCCGGTGGACATTTCCATCGGCGCCGACGACCAAGTGCTTTGGGTCAACACCTGGAACGACGGCAAGACCCGCCTGTTCGACATATCCGACCCCCATGCGCCGACGCAGTTGCTTGAGCGGCGGATTGGCGAGCAGGTCAACATGGTTTCCCAAAGCTGGGACGGCAAGCGCCTGTACTTCACTTCGTCGCTGCTGTCGAACTGGGACAAGAAGGCGGGTGATGCCGACCTGCAGTACTTCAAGCTCTACGCTTGGGATGGAGAGGCTCTCCAACACCGCTTCACGTTGGATTTCGTTGCCGAGGGCTTGGGCGCCCCCCACCAGATGCGCTTTGGCGCCTATGCGCTCCATGGCCTGTCGCCGCCTGTTAAGGTGGCTCGGCGTTGAACTGACGGTCCATGCTGCAGCTCGATGGAAGGCGCCGCCTTGACGGCGGCGGTCGCAGATGCGGCTGACTCGATAACCCCATGCCGCGCTCAGGAAAGCCGATGCGACGCCAAGCGGCTCTGCTGGCGGCGGCGGCGTTGGCTGCCGCGGCGCCGAGCTTGTCGGGCGAGGCAATCCACGCCCACCCAAAGCCCAAAGTGCTTGCTCCCGGCTACGGGCCGCTGGAATTTGAACCGCCCCTGCCGGGCAGCTATGCGCTGCCGCCGCTTGGCTTGGCGGCGGATGGCGACGTGCTTGACAGCCGAGGCCGGGCCACCCGGCTGCACCAGCTGCTCAATGGCCGAATCGCAGTGTTGAGCTTCATCTACACCACCTGCGGCGACATCAATGGCTGCCCCTTGGCCACCCATGTGCTGCGCGGCGTTCAGGAGCGTCTGCTTGATGCGCCCAGCCTCCAGGGCCAAGTGCGCCTGCTCAGCCTCAGCTTCGACCCCGAGCGCGACACGCCGTCGGTGCTGGCGCGCTACGGCGGCCACTTCAAGGCGCCGGGCTTCGACTGGCGCTTTCTCACCACCCGTTCCCAAGCCGAATTGACGCCGCTGCTCGACGCCTACGGGCAGTGGGTGATCCGTGACCCCGACGAAGGCGCGCTGTCGCACCTGCTGCGGGTTTTCCTGATCGACCGCGAAAGACGCATCCGCAACATCTACAGCGTCTCGTTCCTGCATGCGGACACGCTGCTCAATGACGTCCGCAACCTACTCATGGAGTAGGCCTGCTGATGGAGCAAGCCTGCTCGTTAAGCGGGCGGAAGCTTGGCTCAACTCCGCTGCTGGATGCTGAACCACAGGGGGAGACCGCTCGTTCGTCGCCGGCATTTGCAGATCCGGGACGAGCGCTAGCCTTCGTTGTACTGGCTCCAAATGGGGCGACGGGTGCGGAACCAGTACTCAAACGTGGTTCCCTTCCAGTTGTTAACCACCTTGCCGGTTGGGTTCTTGTACCAGCTCGCGCAGCCAGTGGCCCAAATGGACTGCTCATCCAAGGACTTCTGCAGGTCGGCATTGAAGTCGGACTGGACTTCGGGCCGCACGTTGAGCGTCTTGAGCCCGCGCCGGTTGAGCGCCTCGATGCATTGCAGGATGTAGCGCACCTGGGCTTCGATCATGAAAATGATGGAGTTGTGCCCCAAGTTGGTGTTCGGCCCGTAGGTCATGAAGAAGTTGGGAAATCCGGATACCGTGATGCCCATGTAGGCCTCCGCCCCGTCCCGCCAAGCATCGTTGAGCCGCTGGCCCCCAAGCCCGGTGATTTCCATCGGCGTCAGCAGCTCGTTGGCGCGAAAGCCCGTGCCGTAGATGATGGCGTCGAAGTGGCGTTCGGCGCCGTCCTCGAGCGCCAGCCCGGACTCGGTGACCCGGCTGATCGGCGTGGTCACCAAAGAGACGTTGTCCCTCGCCAAGGCGGGGTAGTAGGTGTCGTCGATGATGACCCGCTTGCAGCCGATTTGGTAGTCCGGCGTCAGGGCCTCGATCATTTGCGGATCACTGATCGCCGTCCTCAGGTGCTCCAAGGCGGCCTGCTCCAGCTTGGCGCGCCGCTTGGAAGTGCGTCGCATGATGGGGAACAGGGTGAGTTCGTAGCGCAGCCAGATGAAGTAGCGGTACAGCTTGACCAGCACCGGAAAGCGCTGGAACGCTCTGAGGGTGGCGGGCGAGAAGGCATGGTCGTTGCGCGGGATGACCCAGTGGGCGCTGCGCTGAAAGACGCTGACCTCGGCCGCCGTCTTGGCCACTTCCGGCACGAATTGCGCGGCGCTGCAGCCGTTGCCGATGACCGCCACCCGCTTGCCCGACAGGTCGCTGCCGTGGTCCCAGCGGGCGGAATGGAAGTTGATGCCCTGGAAATGGTCCATGCCTTCGAGATCTGGCCAAGCGGGCTGATTGAGTTGGCCGACCGAGGAGACCAGCACGGTGGTTCGCAACACTTCGCCGTCGGCCAGTTCGAGCCGCCAGCAGGCCTCGGATTCCTGAAACCGCGCACGCGCCACCTCGACGTTGCAGCGCAGATGGGGGCCTAGGGCGTGCTTGCGGGCGCAGTCCTCCAGGTAGCCGAGGATCTCCGCTTGACCGGGAAACAGCCGCGACCAATCCCGCTTGGTCTCGAAGGAGAACGAATAGAACATGGAGGGCACGTCGCAGGCGCAGCCCGGATAGGTGTTGTCGCGCCAAGTGCCGCCGGGCCCCTCGCGCTTCTCCAGGATCACGAAGTTGTGGAAGCCTGCCTTCTTGAGCTGCATGCCCATGCACAGGCCGCCGACGCCGGCGCCGATGATGGTGACGTAGGGCTGGTTGTGGTCGATCAATTCAGCGCTCCTTTACCCTTTGATTTCATAACGGATCTTTTGGTTTCGTAACGGAACCTGTGGTTTCGCGGCGGCTTCCATCTCCGAGTTCAGCCCTTCGCCGTGAAGAAGTCCGCCCGCGGCGTCATGGTCTCATCGTACACCGGCTCGGTGAGGTCCACCCGGTACTTGGAGACGTCGGCGCCGACAATGCCGAAGGCGCCGATGTTGTCGCGCATCTTGAGGTACCAGTCGCACTTGAAGTGGGCGGCCAGCGCCGCCTCGCTCTCCCACCGCTCGAACACGCGGATGCGTCCGGGGTGCAGGGGATCGGGGCACCAGTCGTAATCCAAGCAGCCCTCCTCGGTCAGGGCGCCCTCGATGAGGGGCCGGCCCGCCTCCAAGGCAGGGGCGACGTTTTCGGGCGGCAGCTCGATGGTGCCGGAGATGATGATCCTGGTCATAGGGCTTGCTCCCTCTCCGTTGCGATGCTTCATGGGGCGGGGCTCCGGGCAACGGCTGCTCCTGCGGTCGGTGCGGCCGCCCCGTCAACCCAAAAAAGTCAACTTGTCGAAGATCAATCCGCCTGCAACGCCCGCCATGCCCAGCGCCATGGCAAGCAACAGGTTGAACAACTTGGTTGAGTCAGCCCGCTGCTGCTGTTGCAATTCGTTGAATCGCTCGTTTTGGTTTTTCACGATGTCGTCAAGTCGCTGGTTGACCCCCTCAAACCGCTGATCGACCGCGTCAAACCGCTGATCGACCGCGTCAAACCGCTGATCGACCGCGTCAAACCGCTGGTCAACGCCGTCGAGCCGCTTATCGACCCCCTCAAAGCGCAGATCGACTGCATCGAACCGTTGATCGATCCCCTCAAAGCGCTGGTTGTCTCTCGCAAAGCGGTGGTTGACTGCATCGAACCGCCGTTCAATTCCGTCGAACCGCAGGTCGAATTCCGCCTTGATGCGTTCATAGAGCGCCTGCTGCGACTCCTCAAGGGCCTCCCGCAGCCTTTCCGGGGTGACCGCGAACTTCTCGATCGAGTTGGCGATGGCTTCAAGGGTCGCTCCCGCCTGCCGTTGCTCGACCCCGGAAGCCTCAAGGCTGGCGGTCATCCCGGATAGTTCCTCAAGTGCGCGTTTCATCAGTATATGCCTCCTGCTCGGGTTTGAAAGAGGTCATTCAACACGCATTGACTCGCTCCTGTCGTTAGCCAATCTCCCAACACGGTGTGGGAAACTGTCCTTGCGCGCGCAGGGCGGGGTCGGAGCATTTGTCGGCAGCCATGCTCGGGTTCAAACTGCTCGGGTTCAAACTTGACGCCTTGAACCGGAGTGGGTATCAACTGCCGCCTGCAAACCGTGAACATGCCCAAGGAGACCTTATGGATTTGGCCTACAGTGCGCAGGATGAAGCCTTTCGAGAGCAGGTGAGGGCCTTCCTTGACGCCAAGCTGAGCGACGGCATGCGCCGGGCGGCTGCGCGAACCACCACGGTGTTCGCCGACAAGGACCTGGCCATGGCGTGGCAGGCCATTCTCGTGGAGCGGGGCTGGGCCGTGCCGTCGTGGCCGATCGAGCACGGCGGCACCGGCTGGACGCCCACCGAGAAGCACATCTTCGGCGAGGAGCTGGCCAAGGCGGGCGCGCCCGGCTTGATTCCCTTGGGGCTGCGCATGCTCGCCCCGGTGCTGTTCAAGTACGGCACGCCGGAGCAGAAGGCGCACTACCTGCCGAAAATGCTCTCAGGGGAGCACTATTGGTGCCAAGGCTATTCCGAACCGGGCTCCGGCTCCGACCTGTCCAGCTTGAAGACGGCGGCGGTGAAGGACGGTGACGACTACATCGTCAACGGCTCCAAGATTTGGACCACCCATGCCCAGTTCGCCGACCACATCTTTTGCCTGGTGCGCACGGACGGCTCCGGCCGGCCGCAGCAGGGCATCACCTTCCTGCTCATTCCCATGGCCACGCCGGGGGTGAGCGTCGAGCCGATCATCACCTTGGCAGCTGACCATGAGGTCAATCAGGTGTTCTTTGACGACGTTCGGGTTCCCCAGGCCAACCGGGTGGGCCCGGAGCACGATGGCTGGAACGTCGCCAAGTATCTGCTGGAGTTTGAGCGGGGCGGAGGCGGGGCGGCGGTGCGTCTGCAGGTGTCCCTCGACCATCTGCAGGCCATCGCCGCCATCGAGCGGGAAGGCGCTGAGGCCTTGTGGTCGTCGCCTGGATTCCGTGCCCGCAGCAATGCCTTGGAAATTCGCATCATGGCGCTGCGGTTTTCCGAGCATGCCACCTTGGCGCGCTTGTCGCGAGGCGTGTCGCCCGGCCCCGGCTCCTCGCTGGCGAAGAACAACTCAGTGGACATTGAGCAGCAGATCAACGAACTCAAGCTGGAAGCCGTTCACTACTATGGCGTGCCGCACGCCAACTTGATCTCGATGAACGGCCACGACGATCCTTGGGTCGGGCCGGCGCATGCCGAGACGGTGACGCCCCGCTACCTCAACGCCCGCGCCGCATCCATCTTCGGCGGCGCCAAGGAGGTGCAGAAGAACATCGTCGCCAAGGTGGTGCTGGGTCTTTGAGCCCAAGTGGCCGATTGCGGCGCGCACCGAGGGCCGGTTCCCGACCCAAGGCATTGGGCGTTGAAATCCGCGTAAACTCCAACGCCGTCCCCTAAATCCCAAGGAGAGCGAATTCATGGACATGGGCATCTGCGTCGCCTCCCATGTCGGCGACATCGGCTACGTCGCGCGGGCGGAGGAACTCGGCTACAGCCACGCTTGGCTGGCGGACAGCCAGATGCTGTGGTCGGACTGCTATGCAGCCTTGGCCTTGGCTGCGGACCGCACTTCCCGCATCAATCTGGGCACCGGGGTCGCCGTGACCGGCACTCGGCCCGCTCCGGTCACCGCGGCGTCCATCGCCACCATCAACGCGCTCGCGCCGGGGCGCACCTTTTGCGGGGTCGGCGCCGGCAACACCGCCATGCGGGTCATGGGGCAGCCGCCCCAGCGCATCGCCGCCTATGACGCCTACCTCAGCGAGCTTAAGCCGCTGCTCAAGGGCGGGGAGGCGCTGCACGGCGACGCGGGAATGCCCATTCGCCACATCATGCCCGACAAGGGGTTCGTGAACTTTGCCGATGAGATACCCCTCTACGTCTCGGGATTCGGCCCACGCTCGCTGGCCCTGGCGGGCAAGCACGGCGATGGCGCGGTGTTGGCGCCCCCGGAGATGGGCGCGGCGCTTGCCGGCATCTGGCGCATGATCGAGGGCGGAGCGGAGGCCGGCGGACGGACCATCGACCGAGAGCGGTTCCACATGACCGCCCTGACCACGATGACGGTGCTTGAGGAGGGCGAGGCCCGGGACTCGGAACGGGTGAAAAGCCAATGCGGCGCGATGGCCATGGCGGCCGTGCATTACGCCTACGACCAGCACCGCAACTTCGGCCACCAGCCGCCGAAAGCGCTGGCGGGCATCTGGGATGACTACACCGCGCTTTTGGAGTCCTTCCCGGCGCAGCGCCGTCATCAGCGCATCCACGCGGGCCACAACTGCTGGGTGCTGCCCGAGGAGGAGCGCTTCCTGACGCCGGAAGTGCTGGCCGCCTCGACCATGGTCGGCACTGCGGACGAGTTGATCGAGCGGTTGCGGGACTTGGCTGCGGGCGGGCTCGATCAAGTTATGATCCTGCCCAACTTCGACACCCGCTTCGATGTGTTGGAGCAGGTGGGCGCGAAGATACTGCCCAACGTCTGAGCGCACCCTAAAAACCTTTCCAAGCCACTTGCAAGGACGCAAGCAGGAGCCGCGATGATTCAAGCGCTGCGCAACGAACTGGGCAAGCGAAGCTGGTGGATGAACCTGATCTTCGCCTTCTGCCTCTACATGACCTTCATCTACATGCCCTTCGACATCTTCCTCAAGCCGATGGCGGAGGATGAGGAGGTTTGGTTCGGCTTCACGCTGCACGGCTTCTGGGCCAAGGCGACGGCGCCGCTGCATTGGCTGATCTATGGCGCGCTGGCTTGGGGCTTTTTCCGGATGTCGCGTTGGATGTGGCCTTGGGCCGCCGTTTACGCGGCCCAGGTTGCGGTCGCCATGCTGGTTTGGAACCTGCTTGATCCGCGCGGCCGCGGTTGGGGCTTTGGCCTCATCGCCGGCGCCGCCTTCCTGCTGCCCACCGTTGCGCTTTGGCGGGCGCGAGGGGTCTTCCAGTCCCCTGCCGACAACGCCGCCCAAGCCGCTTGACGGGCTTCGGCCAGCCCCGTGACCAAACCTCTGGCCATTGTCACGCGCCGTTGGCCGAGCACGGTGGAGGCGCGTCTGGCCGATGCCTTTGACGTTCGCCTGAACGCCGACGACCGCCCCTTCTCCGCAGACGAGTTGCGCACCGCCCTGAACGAGGCCGACGCGCTTTGCGCCACGGTTACCGACGATCTCTCCGCCCAGGTGCTGGGAGCGGGGAGGCGCACCCGCATCATCGCCAATTTCGGCGTCGGCGTTAACCACATCGACTTGGATGCAGTCCGCGCCCAAGGCATGGCCGTGACCAACACGCCTGACGTGCTGACCGAATGCACCGCGGACTTGGCGATGGCCCTGCTGCTGATGACTGCCCGGCGAACGGGGGAAGGGGAGCGGGAGCTGCGCGCCGGAAGCTGGAGCGGCTGGCGACCTACCCATCTGACCGGCACCCGAGTTTGGGGCAAGGCCTTGGGCATCGTCGGCATGGGCCGCATCGGCATCGCCATGGCCCGTCGCGCCCATCACGGCTTCGGCATGCGCATCCTCTGCTGCAATCGCAGCCGGGTGCCGCAAGCGGTGCTTCGCGACTTGGCCGCCGAGCAGGTGGACAGCTTGGACGAGCTGCTGCCGCGAGTGGACTTCCTCTCCCTGCACTGCCCCGCCAACCCGGAAAGCCATCACCTGATCGACGCCGAGAGCCTAGCCCGAATGCGTCCAGGCGCGCACTTGATCAACACCGCCCGAGGCAGCGTGGTGGACGAAGCGGCGCTGGCCGAAGCCCTTGGACTGGGCGTCATCGCCGGCGCTGGGTTGGATGTTTACGAAGCCGAGCCCAAGCTGCATCCCGGACTGCTGGCTTTGGACAACGTCGTGCTCCTGCCGCACCTTGGCAGCGGCACGCAAGCAACGCGCGAAGCAATGGGCATGCGCGTCCTGGACAATCTCAAAGCGTTCTTCGCGGGCGAAAAGCCACCGGATCTTTGCCTTTAGAGTGAGAGGCTTGTTGGGGCAAGCGGATTGGCTCTTGGCCCTGCGACGCCAAATCCAGCTCGCTCTGCGCAAGATGTTGGAGGGCGTTCAGCACCAAGTGCTGAGCCGTTAGTCAGGCGTTGCGCTGGAGGCAGGATTGGGCCGCAGCCCCTCAAGCAGACCTTCAATTCGCGCCACTCGCTGCTGCAGTTCCTTGAACGGCTCAACCGGCGTTCTTCCGTTCGAAGTGGGCGGCGATCACCTCGCTGCCGAGGGTGCTGCCGTCGTTGTTGCCGATGGTAATGGCGGGCCAGCGGCCGTCGGCGAACAGGAACAGCACGGTGGCGCCTTCCGGACCCGCCACCAGTGGGCCGTAGCCCCGATTGGCGAGGCCGATGCGGATGTCCCCGGCGTGGTGCCAGGTCGCGCCGACTCGTTGGGAGCCTTCTAGGATGATTTCCGTTGTTTGGGTGGCGGGCGTTCCGTCGGAGTTCGGTGCCCATCAGAGCGCGCGCACTGGCACGAGGCGGCTTGCGTCTTGGCCCAAGCCGATGTTGTCGCGGTCGAGCAGCCGGTCGGCGCGGTAGCTGGAGCGCACCAGCGGCCCGGAAGCCACTTCGATGAAGCCCAGCGACAGGCCCATCTCCCGGTACTCGGCAAACTCGTCCGGAGGCACCCAGCGCTGCACCGGCAAATGGTGCGCCGTGGGTCGCAGGTACTGGCCGATGGTCAGCAGGTCCACGTCATGGTCGCGCAAGTCGGCCATGGCGCGGCACAGCTCATCGGCGGTTTCGCCCAAGCCGACCATGAGGCTGGACTTGGTCAGCAGGCCGGGTTCGGCGGTCTTGGCGGTGGCCAGCACGTTGAGCGTGCGCTCGTAGCCCGCCCTGGGATCCCGCACCCGGCGGGTCAGCCGCCGCACGGTCTCCAAGTTTTGCGCGAAGACCTGCAGCCCTGATTGGGCCACGGTGGCCACGGCATCCGCATCGCCGCCGAAGTCCGGGGTGAGCGCCTCCACTGCAGTGGCCGGGTTGCGTTGCTTGATGGCGCGAACGCACGCTGCGTAGTGGCCGGCGCCGCCGTCGGGCAGATCGTCGCGGTCCACCGAGGTGAGCACCACGTAGCGCAGGCCCATCAGGCGCACCGACTCCGCCGCCGCCGCCGGCTCGCCGGCATCCAGCCAACCGTTGGGGTTGCCGGTGTCCACGGAGCAGAAGCGGCAGGCGCGGGTGCAGACGCTGCCCATCAGCATGAGGGTGGCGGTGCCGTTGTCCCAGCACTCGCCGATGTTCGGGCAGCGGGACTCCTCGCAGACCGTTGCCAGGCGGTGGCTGCGAACGGTGCTGCGCACGGCTTCAAACCGAGGCCCGCCACCCAGCCGCACCCGCAGCCAAGGGGGCTTGGCGCCGGTCGGGCGCGGTTTGCCCGAGGCCGGCTTCACGCCGTCCTTGATGGCGCTGAAGCCCAGCGCCGTTCGGTACTTTTCGCCGCTGCTCGCTTTCTTTGCCTTAGTCATGGCGGGATTGTACCCCGGTTTGGCCGATCTCTTGGAACTGCAGTGCGTGCAGGCGCTGGTAGAGGCCGCCGCGGGCCAGCAGCTCCTCGTGGGTGCCGAGTTCGGCGATGCGCCCTTGGTCGAGGACCAGCACCCGATCTGCTTCCTGAATGGTCTGCAGCCGGTGGGCGATGAGGATGGCGGTGCGCCCGGCGGTCAGCTTGCCCATGGCGTCCTGGATGAGCCGCTCGGTCTCCGTGTCGATGGAGGCGGTGGCTTCGTCCAGCACCAGGATTTCCGGATCCGCCGCCAGCACTCGAGCGAAGGCCAGCAGTTGGCGTTGTCCTTGGGAGAGGTTCTGGCCCCGCTCCGAAAGCTCGGTGTCGAAGCCTTGGGGCAGGGCCTCGATGAAGTCGAGCGCGTTGGCGGTGCGGGCCGCGGCGATGGCCCGCTCCCGGCTGACCGCCGGATTGCCCAGCGTGATGTTGTCGAACACGGAGCCCGAAAAGATGTGGAAGTCCTGCAGCACCACGCCGATGCGGCGGCGCAGATCGCGGCTGAGTATGCGGTTGACGTCGATGCCGTCGAGCAGGATGCGTCCGTCGTCGAAGTCGTAGAAGCGCGCCAGCAGCCGGATCAGAGTGCTTTTGCCCGACCCGGTGGGGCCGACGATGGCCAGCTTCTCCCCCGCCGCGATCTCAAGGTTCAAGTCCTTGAGCACGGGCACGTCCGCATCGTAGGCGAAGGACAGGCGCGAAAACTCAATTCGGCCTTCGAGACGCTCCGGCAGCGCCACGGGGCGCGTTGGTTCATGGATCTTCTCGTCCCAGTCGAGCGCCTGAAAGATGCGCTCGCCGCTGGCCATGGCACGGAACAGGATGTTGGTCTGCTCGCCAAGGACGACGATGGGATGCAGCAGCATGTCCACGAAGCGGGTGAACAGCACCACTTCGCCCAAGGTGAGCCGCTCCTGGACCACGGCGCCGCCGCCATAGTAGAGAATGACGCCGATGGCGATGTGGGCGATGGAGTCGTTCAGGGCGCCGTACAGGGTCTCCCAGCGGGCGGCGGTCATCTCGAACCCGAGGTTGCGCCGGTTGATTCGCTGATAGCCCGCCAGGTTTTGCCGCTCCCGGCCGGACAGTTGCACCACCTGCAGGCCGGCCAGGTTCTCCTGCAGGTTCTGGTTCAGCGCCGAAACCGTCTGCCGGCTTAGGCGAAACAGCTTGCCGGTGGCGCGGCGGAAGACGATGGTGGCCGCGGCCATCACCGGCAGGGCCAGCAGCAGCAGGCCGGTCAGCGCCGAATCGACGGAGAGCATGATGAGCAAGGCAACCAGGAAGGGCACGAACTCGCCGATCAGCGAACCGATGCCGCGCAGCAGTTCGTAGAGGGCCTCCACGTCATTGGTCACCCGCGTCATCACCCGGCCCACGGCCACCCGGTCGTAGAATGCGGCGGGCCGGGTCTCCAAGTGCCGGAAGAGGTCCAGGCGCAGGTCGCGCAGGCCCTTGATGACCGATTGCGTGAGGGTCATGCGATGGGCGTGGCCGCTGACCGCCCAACCGATTTGCAGCGCCGCGTAGAGGATGCAGGCCGCCGCCAGGGGAGGGGCGCCCAAGGTGCCGGCCAGCCAATCGGTGATGTCCGCCATGCCGAAGTCCGGCGCTTGGCGCGCCGTGTTTTCCTGAATGATCCGGTCGATGACCACGATGGAAACCACCACCGGCAGCAGCACTTGGAGGGTCGATGAGATCAGCACCAGCACTCCGCTGAGCGCGAACGTGACGCGGTAGGGCCGAAGCCACTGCAGCAGCCTGCGCAGGAGGCTTAAGTTGAGCGCCTTGCCGGACAGGTCCGCGTCGAACATCGAGTAGTCGCGCTGGGCCGCTGCGCCCTTCATGCGGACGCTCCCGTTCGCCATGCCGAAAGGGGCTGGTCGCCCCGCTGCAGGCGTTCGAGTTCCGCGTAGAGTCCGCCCTTGCCGATCAGCTCGCGGTGGCTGCCGCCTTCGACGAGTCGGCCCGCGTCCAGAATCAGGATGCGGCTGGCGTGACGGGCGGTGGACACTCGATGCGAGACGATCAGCGTGGTGCGTCCGGAGCGGACGCGCTTGAGTCCGTTGAGAATGCGCTCCTCGGTTTGCGTGTCCACGCTGGAGAAGCAGTCGTCCAGAATCAGCACCGGCGCTTCCCGAATCAACCCTCGAGCCAAGGTCGCCCGCTGCTTCTGCCCCCCGGACAGGGTGACGCCCCGCTCGCCCACGATGGTGTCCATGCCATCCGCAAACCCCTCTATGGCGTCCCGCAGGTCGGCTGCCGCCGCCGCTGTCCAGATCTGGTCGATAGGCCGCAACGGGTCATCGTAGGAGAGGTTGTCCCGAAGCGAAAGGCCGAACAGGAAGGCCTGCTGCGGCACCAGCGCGACCTGCGCCCGCAGCTGCTCCAACGGGTAGTCGCGCACGTCAACGCCGTCGATGAAGACCGTGCCCGGCGGCGGGTCGAACAGCCGGATGAGGGTCTTCAGCAGCGTCGTCTTGCCGGCGCCCACGCGGCCCATGACGGCGACCGTCTCGCCGGCACGGATGGCGAGGCTCACTTCCTTCAGCGCTGCGTCCCGCCCTTCCTCGTGACGCAGGGTCAGGCCGCGGATGGCAATGGCGCCCTTGATGAAGGCCGGCGCCGCGCCGCTGGGCCGGTCGTGTACTTCCGCTCGGCGGTCGAACACCTTGAACAGGCGGTCGCTGGCGACGGCCCCCCGCTGCACCAAATTAACGATGAATCCCGCCACCCGGAACGGCTGCACCACCATGTTGACATACATGAAGAAGGCCACCAGGGCGCCCGGCGTCAGCTCGCCGCTCAGCACCAGATGTCCGCCGTAGCCCAGAATGGTGACTGAGCAGGCCGCCGCCAGGGTTGGCATCCAGGCGGCCATCAGGGAGTTGATCCGCGCTTGGCCGTGGAACGCGCCGGCGTAGCCCTCGTTGGTGGCGGCGAAGCGGGCGATTTCGTTCTCCTCCTGGGCCATCGCCTGAATGGTGCGGATGCCGGCCAGGTTCTCCTGGGTCTGCGCCGCCAGCTCCGACAGGCGGTTCTGCACGTCCATCGACGCCGAACCCATCTGCCGGGACAGGCGCTTGGCATGGTGGTAGATGAACGGCATGGGCGGCAGCAGCAGCAGGGTGAGCGCCGGCGAGAAGTAAAGCATGAAGCTGAAGCCGACCAGCGTGGCGTAGGCCAGGATGATGACCAGAATGGTGCCCATGGCGATCAACCGCTGAATGAGGCTGATGTCGGCCACCGCCCGGGTCATCATGTCGCCGATGCTGTGCCGACTGAAAAAGCGCGCTCCTTGGCGCTGCAAGTCGTCGTACAGCCGCTGGCGAAGGTCGAAGGCCACCCGTTGGCCGACGGTGCGCACCGCATAGCGGGCGGTCGTGACCGTCAGGTAGCGGGCCGCCACCGCCGCCCCGATGCCCAGAACGGGCAGGGCCACGTCCCCGTCCCCGGCGGCGATCCGGTCGATGCCCATGGCCAGGAAGAAGGGCGCCAATCCCTCGAACAGCCTCGCCAGCCCGAAGGCGCCCACGCCGAAGCAGAGCCGCCAGCGATAAGGCGCGATGAAGGGCCGCAGGCGCAGCAGTGATTTCAACATGGTTGCGATGATTCCTTGTGCGCATTGTCCGTCAGATGGGCGCACTCTTTCGAGTGCGTGTGCCGGCTCAGGACATTTCGGAACTTTTCGCCTGCCGGATCAGGCAGCATCCTCGATCCCGACAAGGTACTCGTTCGGGGTTCGGCAATCCAGCGCCCAGTGCGGCCGCCGGTAGTTGTGGAAGAACTCGTGCCGGGCGAGCCTTGGGGCGACGTCGGCGACGGTGAGGGGTCCGTCGTAGAGGTTCCAGAACTCGATGCGGGCGGATCGGTTGGCGCGCTCGACGCAGCCGTTCCACTGGGGCCTTCTCGGCGGCAGGACGTGCAGTGGGATGCCCATCGCCTCGCAGGCGCGCTCGAAGTCGGCCATGAACTCGCTGCCGCCGTCCACCTGGATGGATCGGACGGGGAACGGCATGGCCTCGAGCACCGCTTCGAGGAAGCGCTTGGCGTTGCCGGCGGTGGCGCGGGAGAAGACGCGGGCGGCCATGAACTTGGTGACGGGGCAGACGGCGCGGAACTCCTTGAGGGCGCGGCCGTCGCGGCTGTAGGTCATGTGGTCGATCTGGAGCATCTCGCCGGGGCCCCTGGCCCGGTCGCCGAACTTCCATCGGTTCGCCCAGGCGTCGTCGAAGCGGCGGCGGCGCTTGGGCTTGGCGCGCCCCTCGCAGAAGGACGCGGGCTTGATGCGCCCGTCGGCGATGGCCCTGGAGAGGATGCGCCCGACGGTGGAGACGGACAGGGCCAGGCCGTCCCTGGCCAGCATCGCGCGCAGCTTGGCCTTGCCCATGTAGGGGTGCTCCGCGCGCAGCTTGAGCACGGCGCGGTCGTCGGCGTCGGTCCAGCGCCGGCGGCGGACGGTTCGGGGGCGGGTACACTTGGGCTTGAGCGCCCGGACGCCGCCGCGCCGGAAGGCCCTGCGCCAGTCGTAGTAGGTGCTCCTGGCCAAGCCGACGGTGCGCAGGGCGTCGCCGCGGCGCATGCCGCCGGCGACCATCCGGTCGATGAGTTCGAGGGCGCGCAGGCGCTCCTCGGCGGCCCCCGCCGTGTCGGCGTCGATGCGCAGGCGCTTGCAGGAAGGTGGGCAGGCGTGCAACAGTTTCATGCTCAGGCTCCTTGTTCAGTGAATGAATCAAGCATGCCTGAGCCGGCGGCGGGGCGCATCGCGCCGCGCCGCCGGGCCATGAACTCCGGTCGCCTACGGCTCCCTCCGTTCATGGCCCGGCGCCACCCTCCCCGTCCAGTCAGTTCATGGGGCCAGGCCCCGGGGAGGAAGTTCCGAAAGGTTTCTGAGCCCGCACAGTGCGGCTCGAAAAGGAAGCGAGGAATAGGCGAACCGATCTCGTCGTTGGCGAGATATGCGGGCCTAGCAAATAGGTTCAAGCTGGTGAAGCTAAGCTTTTGACCGCCGATACTTCGGCTGTCTGCTATTGGCCGGATAGGACGCGGGGTTTACCCGACCCACGCGCATTCTCAGCGGGGTGGATGGAGCAATGGACATCGAATCGAGGGGGGGCTCCCGTCAAGCTGCATGGTTGTGGCGAAATCGTCAAGTCACTATACTTATGGAATCCGTCAAACAAAAGGAGCCGCAAATGTTCAAGTTAATCAAAAGGAATCTCCCGTTCTCCTTACTGGGCGCGATTGCGCTCTTCGCATCGGCTTCCGCATGGGCACAGGGATCAAGCCTCGAGGAGGTGTCCGGGAGCGTGGAAAACCCGCTTCAGCAGAACGAATGCGTCCTTAACTGGGCCAAAAGCCCCGCGGTCCAATCCTGCACTGCACAGAACGACGACATAGAGCGGGTTGAAGACCCAGTGCGCGGAACGCTGTGCCGGATCCAAGCCAGCTGCCCCAAGAAGAAGCATTGCACCATTCTTGAGAGATTTTGGGACTCTTGCCGCACAGGCGACACAACGCCGGTCGAAAGCCTATGGGAAGGACCGGCCAAATTGGCCGCCGTCCTGCACAGCTGTGACGGCGAGCTTCACGAGGGCTCCTGCGACAGGCTTTGCGTTGTGGAAGTTGACAATCGTTTTGTGCTTGGTCCCTGTGATTAGGATTCCTACGGCGCAGGCTCCCAAGGCCGTCGAAGCCTCAGCGACGCCTTGCTGAGCGTACGCCCGCCCGCAGGCACCGACAAGTGGATGCCGTGGCGTGGACCGAGTTTGGAAACATTTCTGAGCCCGCACAGTGGAGGCGGTTCGTGGCCGGCATCGCTGAGTTCGCCGCTCTGTCCGACCAAGGACGGCTAGCCGCAGTTCAGGCCTTCGGCGAGGGAATGGGCCTGCCCCGCCGTTAGGTTGGAAATCCTTGAATCGTGTCCTAGCCGTGCTCGGAACCCCATGAGGACAACGATCTCAGGGGTGAAGAAAAAATGTGCCGCCCCGCCGCCTATGGCCAAGACGAACAGCCGCGGGACGGCAGTGGCTTCAACATCTGGGCTTGCCTGCGGAGCGCCCGCTGCGCGCCAGGGGCCTCAGCGTTCGGGGAAGGCGATTTTCAGGCCGCGCATCCCCATCGGCGCCAATGGAATGCCTTCAGCCTGACGCTTCGCCGCCGCGGCCGGTGCGCAGTCCGGGCAGGGACAGGCGCTCCGCTCACGATAGTGCAGCGCCGCGGCAAGGCGGGCCTCGTTCGGGTCGCCGAAGCCGTGCTCGAAGTCGTCGGCAACGGCGCAGCCCGGCAATGCGGCGCCGTCGGCTTCCGGGTCGTCGCTGGGAAAGAAGCCGTCGGCGTAGTCGCCAAAGCCCTTGTCGTTGATGCCGCGGAACTGGATCGTGAAGTAGGTGGTGCCGCAGTTGTCGGTGGCATGGAAGCCGTAGGGCTTGCCGCAGGTGGCGTTGCCGATTTGCACCACTTCAACGTCGATGCCGCGCAGGCCGTTCACCACCGATTCGCTGGCCGAGCAGGTGCTGCCGCCAGTCAGCACGAACACCCGCCGCAGGTTCAGGCTCGGCAGCGGCTCGTTGGTGGGGCCGGAGAAGCCAAGGCTGGTGTCGTGGAAGGGCACGGGTTCGAGCAAGCGGCCGGTGACCGGATCGAACTGTTGGTGCTTGTCATTGAATTCGATGGCCTCGAAGGTCCGGCCTTGGGCGGCTGAGGGGTCGGCGATCATGAAGCCGAGTTGGCTGGCGATGTCCAAGTAGCCGCCGCCGTTGTAGCGCAGGTCCAGAACCAGATCCACGATCCCTGCCGCGGCCAGCTCGTTGACGGCGCCGATCAGTTCCCGCTCCGCGGTGGCGATGAAGTCGTTGAACAGCATGTAGCCCACCGGGCCCTGGTCGGTGTCGAGCGCTTGGACGTGCTGCACCGGATCGGAGGCGACCTCTGTGGTCCGCAGGGTCACCCTGCGGGGCCCGTCGGCCCCCAAGTATTGCGAAGCGGCCTGCAACCCAGCCGCCGGTGACGGTGACGTCGAAGCGCACCGGCAGGGATTCGGCGTTCGCCTCGCCGCTGTTGTCCCGGGCGGTCACGGTGATGGTGGCGGTGCCGGACGCTGCGCCGTTGACGGCCAGCACCGTGCCCTCAACCGTCACCGAGGCCACTGTGGAATCGCTGGAACGGGCGGTGATGCGGTGGCCGTCCTCCGGGTTGCCGTCAGCGACCTGCGCCTGAACGCTGAGCGTTTCGCCGACGGCGAGCGTTTGGCCGCCGATGGCCCTGACCGAGGGTTGAAAGTTGACGTCGCCGCCCCCGCCGCCGCAGCCGACAATCAACGCGGCGGCGGCCAGCAGGCTCGATCGTGTGAGGGGCATGCTGGATTTGCGCGGGCTCGGAAACATGTCGAATCTTGCCTGCCCGACGAGGCGAACCTTGGCCAAGAGCCAAGGTTCGTTGGAGTTTCGCGGTAAGCCGAACTCCAACGAACCCGCGCAGCGGGTGCGCGATTTGATGGCGTCCGACGGGCTCAAAAGCCCGCGTTCCCGGGCGTGCGCGGAAAGGGGATCACGTCGCGGATGTTGTTCATGCCGGTCATGGTCATGACCAGCCGCTCAAGCCCTAGGCCGAAGCCGGCGTGGGGCACGGTGCCGTAGCGGCGCAGGTCCCGGTACCACCAAAGGTCATCGCTCAAACCCAGCGCCTCAAGGCGGGCATCCAGCTCGTCGAGCCGCTCCTCCCGCTGGCTGCCGCCGATGATCTCGCCGACGCCGGGGGCCAGCACGTCCATGGCGGCGACCGTTTCCCGGTCGTCGTTCAAGCGCATGTAGAACGCCTTGATGGCGCGCGGGTAGTTGACCACCACCACCGGGCCGCCGACGATCTCCTCGGTCAGGAAGCGCTCGTGCTCGGACTGCAGGTCCGCGCCCCAAGCGGCCGGGAACTCGAAGCTGCGGCCCGACTTTTGCAGCAGGGTGACGGCTTCCCCGTAGTCCAGCCGGGTGAACTCGGCGGCGCGCAGGCTTGAAAGCCGGTCCAGAACGCCGTCATCGATGCGGTCGTTGAAGAACTGCAGGTCTTCGGCATGCTCGTCCAGCACTTGGCCGACCACGCCCTTCAGGAAGTCCTCGGCCAAGTCCGCCAGGTCGCTTAAGTCGGCAAAGGCGATTTCCGGCTCGATCATCCAGAACTCGGCCAGATGCCGGCTGGTGTTGGAGTTCTCCGCCCGGAAGGTGGGGCCGAAGGTGTACACGCGGCCGAGGGCGCAGGCGTAGCTCTCCACATTGAGCTGGCCGGAAACGGTGAGGTAGGCGGGAACGCCGAAGAAGTCCTCCTCGGCCGGACGGTTGAGCCGGTCCAGGGTGGACACCCGGAACAGGGCGCCGGCGCCTTCGCAGTCGTTGGTGGTGATGATGGGCGTATGCACCCACAGGAAGCCGTGCCGACGGAAGTAGGCCTGCACGGCTTGGGCGATGCCGTCGCGCACCCGGGCCACGGCGGCGAACGTGTTGGTGCGGGGCCGCAGGTGCGCCGCCCCGCGCAGGTACTCGAAGCTGTGCCTTTTCTTGGCGATGGGGTAGGTTTCAGGTTGGTCAACCCAGCCCAGCACTTCGATGGCGCTGGCCTTCAGCTCGCGGTCCTGGCCGCGCCCTTGGGAGGCCGCCAGAACCCCCTCGACGCGCACCGCGCAGCCTGCGCTTAGGCGGGCGACTTGGCTGTCGTAGTTGGGCAGGGAGGCCGCGGCGACCACTTGCAGGGTCGCCGGCGCGCTGCCGTCGCTGAGGTGGATGAAAGCGAAGCCGCCTTTGGAGACGCGGCAGGTCCGCACCCAGCCCGCAACCCCGACTTGGCTGTCCAGTGCGAAGCCTTGGCTGAGCACCGCTTTGATGGAATGGGCAGTCATGGCATCTTTGCGAACGCTCTTCCGGATTGAGTGACGGCCGCCTAGGCTGCGGCCCGGAACGCAATGTCCGCCACGTCAGCCGCGCAGGGCGTTTAGCGCGGCCTTAGCTTAATCTCCTGGCTCATGGGCGTCTCCTCGGCGGTGGCGGCGGCCGCCAGCAACAGCAGCATCCAAAGCGCGCCGGCAAGGGGTTGCATGGCGGATTTCAGCATCGTCGCCTGCGCGCGGCTCAGGTGGTCAGCCAGCCGAATTGCTGGGGCTTGCGTCCGGCTTGGGGGTGGATGGGCACGTTGACCAAGGCCGGCCCATCGAAGGCCATCGCTTCGTCGAGCGCGGCCCGCAGGTCGGCCGGATCCTCCACGTAAAGCCCCTTGCCGCCCAGCGCCTCCAGCATGCCGTCGTAGCGGGCGCCGTAGGTGAGGATGGGCGGCGGTACGGCCTTGCCCTCCTGCAGCGGGCCGATGCCGCCGCCGATGCCGCCGTTGTTGAGCACCACCATCTTCACCGGCAGTTTGTAGCGCACCATGGTCTCGATCTCCATGCCGGAGAAGCCGAAGGCGCTGTCGCCTTGGACGGAGACGACGGGCTTGTCCGGCTGGGCGACGGCGGCGGCGATGGCGAAGCCCAAGCCGATGCCCATGGTGCCGTAGGTGCCGGCGTCCAGGCGGTGGCGGGGGTTGCGGTTGGCCATCTGGGTGCGCCCGATGTCCATGGTGTTGGCGCCTTCGCCAATGATGATGGCATCCTCGGGCAGCCAAGCCTCGATGTCCCGATAGGCCCGGTAGTAGTTCATGGGGCTGGATTCGTCGTCGATCATGGGCTTGACCGCTGCCAGGTTGGCTTCGGCCTTGTCCTTGAGTTGGCTGCGCCAGGCGGCATCCGCCGGGTAGAACCATTGCCGCTCGTCAAGGGCTTGGTTCAACTGGCCGACCACCGCCTTGCCGTCGCCAAGCAGGGCCACTTCGGCGGGCACGTTGGTGCCGATCTCCTCGGCGGCCACGTCCAACTGCACCACCCGCACGCCTTCCTTGAAGCGCGGCGGCAGGCCGAAGTGCATGATCCAGTTGAGCCGGGCGCCCATCAGGAACACGAGGTCCGCCTCCCGCAACGCGGTGCTGCGGGCGGCGCCCACGGACAGCGGATCGTCGTCGGGCAGGATGCCCTTGCCCATGGGGGAGGCGAGGAAGGGCAGCTGGGTGCGCTCGATGAAGGCGCGCACCTCGTCCTCGGCCCGGGACCAGGCCATGCCCTTGCCGACGATGACCAAGGGCCGCTCGGCGGACTCCAGGGCGGACAGCGCCGCCTCCACGGCGCCGGGGTCGGCTTGGCCGCGCGGCGGCTCGCCCACGGTGGCGGCAGGGCGCACTTGGTCCTCCTCCACTTGGCCGCGGATGATGTCGTCAGGGAAGTCCAGGTAGGCGGGGCCGGGACGGCCGAACTTGGCGTGGCGCACCGCCTGCTCCACGTAGTAGGGGATGCGCGCCGTATGCTCGACGGCGTGGGCGTACTTGCAGTAGGGCGCGGCCAGTTGCACTTGGCGCTCCTCCTGGAAGCCGCCCATGCCGTTCTGGTAAACCGGCGACGCGCCGCCGATGAGGATCATCGGCCAGCAGTTCTGCTGGGCGTTGGCCAAGCCCGCGAAGGCGTGGATGACCCCGGGCCCGGACACGGTGAGACAGGCCTGCGGGCGCCCGGTCAAGTAGCCTGCGGCTTGGGCCGCATAGCTGGCGGACTGCTCGTTGCGCATGCCGATGTAGGTGATGCCGGCCTTTTGCGCCGCTGCCGCCGCGCCGATGACGGGGAAGCCGACAATGCCGAACATCATGTCCACGCCTTGCTGCTTCAAGCTCTGCGCCATCAGGGAGGCGCCGTCAATTGTCCCCATGAGAACTCCTTGGTGGGTGGGTTTTGATCTGGTTTTGCCGGGCAAGGCGGTTAGCCGCCGACCACGCCCGCTTCGATCAGCCGGGCGATGCCGTCCTCGTCAAGGGCCAAGTCCTCCGCCAACACTTGGGCTGAGTGCTCGCCCAAAGCGGGCGCCGCCTTGATGGGCACTTGGCTGCGGGACATGCGGGCCGGCCAGCCGAGCAGCCGCATCCGGCCCTGCTCCGGGTGATCGACTTCGTGAATGAAGCCGCGGCTGCGCAAATGCGGGTTTCGGTAGAGGTCCTTGGTATCGAGCACGGCGCTGGCCGGCACGCCGGCCTCGGCCAACGCCTGCATGGCCTCGTACTTGCTGCGTTGGGCGGTCCAGGCGGCAATGGCCTCCTCCAGGGCCTGCCGATGCCTTTGCCGCGCCCGCTGGTCGGCGAAGCGGGGATCGGCAAGCAAATCCTCCCGGTCGATGACGGCGCACAGCGCCTCCCACATGCGCGGCGTCACCGCCATGACGTAAACGTAGTCGTTGGCTCCGCCGCCTTGGCAGGGGTACAAGCGCATGGTCGGCGTCGGGCCGCTGCCGGTGCGGGCCGCTGCCCACTCGCCGAAGTTGGTGCCGGCGGTGGCGGTGCGCAGGTAGTAGGTCATGGCCTCCTGCATCGACAGCTCAATCAACTGCCCTTGGCCGGTCCTGAGCTTCTGCGCGTAGGCGGCGGCGATGGCCAAGGCCATCTGCACCCCGGTGCCGGCGTCGCCGGTGGTGGGGCCGGGGCGCATGGGCGGGCCGTCGGGTTCGCCGGTGATGGAGAACGCGCCGGCTGCGGCCTGGGCGACCATGTCGTAGCACTTGTAGTCCGCCCAAGGTCCGTCCAGCCCGAAGCCCTTGATGCGGGCGTAGATGATGTCCGGCTTGACCGCTCGCATGGCGTCGTAGCCGAGGTCAAGCTTCTCAATGACGCCGGGGCCGTAGTTCTCGATGAAGACGTCGTAGCGGGGGGCCATCCTGAGCAGGATGTCCCGGCCTTCCGGGTTGCGCAGGTTCAGGGCGATGGAGCGCTTGTTGCTGTTCCAGACCATGAAGTAGTCGCTCAAGCCCAGCATGCTGCGGCCGGGATCGCCGGTGCCGGGCGCCTCCACCTTGACCACGTCGGCCCCCAGCCAAGCCAGGCACTGGGTGCAGGCGGTTCCCGCTTCGTACTGGGTCATGTCCAAAATGCGCAAGCCGTTCAGTGCGGCCATCGGCTGTTCTCCTCTTGGAATTGGCGTGGGCTCAATTGCCAAAGCTACGGATTGGCGGCGGGGAAAGCAACCGCGCCTCTCGCCCAGAGGGCGAGAGGCGGTTGGAGTTTCGCTGCGCGAAACTCCGCGCCCGTTGCGGGAACGATAAACCTGCCTCAGCCATTCAGTTCTGACAAGGAGTTTCGCTGCGCGAAACTCCGCATCGGTTGCGTGGGTCACGTTCCGATGTTTTCTGAGCGCGCACAGCGTGAACCTTGGCTGCAAGGGACAAGGTTCGTTTGTGGAGGGTTCGCTGGCGCGGAGGGCTGGCCTGCTGGCGAACGCGCCGTATTCCAATGGCGGGAGAGCGTGGCGTGACCCGCAGCCGGTGGCTGCCGAACGCGCCGCGGCTCACTGCGGCCTTGAACGGCGGCTCAGGCAGGTTGGTCATGCGTTGCCGAGTCTGTTGCCAGACCTCGCCCGAGGCGAAGCGGAAGATGATCGGCTGGCCGGGCGGCGCGGTCACGCGCACCACGGTTACCACGTCGCCGGATGCGGCTGGATTCTGGGGTGCGGTGCTTTCCAGCACTTTGCCGGGCGCCGGGGCGGCGGTTGGGGAGGCTGGGCCGCTTTCGGGCTTTGCGGCAACCGGCGGCATCGTCCGCCCCGGCTTCGGCGCCGGAGTTGGCGCATCCTTGGCCATGGCGGTTGGCGGCGGCCGCTCGGGCTCGCGGCCACCGCCATCCGGGGCAGCCGCTTGTTCGAAGCACGCCAGCCGCCGCCCTGGATCGTCGAAGCCTAGGCAGTCGGCGAGCGCTGCATGCGGGTGGCCCAACGCCGACTGCGCGCCGATCAGCGCGATGGCGCAGGCGCTGCCTCGGCCCCAAGGCATCCGCACGGCGATGGCGGCCTAGAAGGCGTAGCGCAGGCGCACGTACAACTGCCGCCCCCGGATGTCATGCACCAAGCCGTCGTAGCCGGGCCGCAGGTTGTAGCGCTGGTCGCCGGACCGCGTGGTGGTGAGGCCCGGCGGATCCTCATCGGTGGCGTTGACCATTCCGACCGCAATGGTCATGTCGCTGCCCGAGTTGAACAGGTCCGCAAGCGTGAGGGCGTAGTAGAGGTCAAGCGTGGTCCAATCGTCGATGTTCGGCGGGTTGTCGGCAATCGGCGCGACTTCGTCGTTGGCGTAGGAGTCGATGTGGCGCAGGGTGACGTTGGCCAAGTGGTTCCCGTAGGTCCAGGTCAGTCCCAAGTTGTAGCGCAGCTTCGGGTTTGCGGCGAAGCCGTTGCGGTGGTTGCGGCTGCCGAGCTGATCGACGAAGTTGCGCCCGTCCAGGCTCACGTCGAACTTCGTGATCAGGGTGGCCATGGCGTTCAGGTTGAAGGAACCCGCAGCGGTGTCGAGGCGGTAGTTCGCATTGAAGTCCCAGCCGGAGGTCTTCACCGCGCCGACGTTGATGAAGGAGGCGCTGATCAAGCCGATCTGCCCGGCGGGGCTGCGGGTGACCCGGGGGTCGTTGGGCATTCGGTCATCCAGGCAGTCGTCGTCCACGATCGCTTGGAAGCCGTCGCCCTGGGAGATTACGTCGTCGTAGTCGTAGTTCCAGTGGTCAACGCTCAGATCCAGGCTGTCGATCGGCTGCACGAGCAGGCCGATGTTGTAGTTTTCGGCGTCCTGCGGACCGAGCCCCGTTCCGCTGGTCTGGGCGACCACCGTGTTGGTGATGCCGGTGTTGGCGATGGTGCCGTCCGCGTTCAGGGCGCAGGTGCCGAATGCCGTGAACGGGTCGTTCACCGTTGTCGTGGTGGTGCTGCCTGCCAGCTGCTGGATGCTGGGGGCTTGGAAGGAGGTGCCCCAGGAGCCGCGCAGCGACAGCCAGTCCGTGGCCCGCACCTGCGCGGCGAGCTTCGGGTCCGTGGTGGAGCCGGCGTCCTGGTAATCCTCGTGGCGGACCGCAAGCTGCAGTTCACCGACGTTCATGAGGGGCAGTATCACTTCGGCAAAGACCGACCAGACGTCCTGGTCCTCGTCCACGGCGAAGTCACGGCCGGGAACGATGCTCAGGTTGTTGCCGAACAGGGCCAGGGGCCGGTCGGCGAGGTCGAGCCTGCGGAACTGGGCGCCGAACGCGCCGTTCACCATGCCGCTTTCGAGCGCGAACAGGTCGCCGCTGAGGACCAGCTCCGCCACCCTCTGGTCGATGCGCGTCGATGCGATGTCGGTGGCGTCGAACAGCGCCAAGGTTGTGGGGTCGTTGGCCGCCACGGCGCCGACATTGGCCGGGTCGAGGCCGTCTTCGGCGACGGTCTTGGGCGTCACCAAGCCCGGATTGGCCAGCCGGGTGCCGAACGGGTTCCACGATCCGTTGGCGATCGCGTCGAAAAAGCCCGGCGCGACGTAGGAGCGGGGCAGTTCGCTGGTGATCCTGGCGTTCGCTTGGGAGACGTAGCCGGCGGCGGACCAAGCGTCGTTGAGGGTCCAGTCGAATCCCGCCATGATGCGCAGGTTCTCGAAGGTCCGGTCCGACTTGGCCGCATCGTCGTGGTTGTTGACCTCCGCGCCAAGCGGCCGCAGGGCCACTGCGGCGAGGTCCACCGATTCATGCACGGCGGGCTCCCAGTCCTCGGGGTTCACGTAGTCCAGCCGGCCATCGCCGTCCGGGTCCGTCCAGAAGTTGAAGGGGTGGTTGGCCGGAATCCAGACGCCGCCGTTGGACACGTTGGACTGCTGAAACGTTTGGCCGCCGTACAGGTCGTTGATGACGCTGTTCGACGTGCCCAGCTCGAAGACCAGGCTGAACCGGTCGGTCAGCGCGTAGTCCGCCTCGGCGAAGAACTGGTAGCGCTCCTCGCCCGGGATGATGGCGCGGGAGTTGGAGAAGTCGTAACGGCACAGCGGGCCGCGCCGGAAGCCGCCCGCCGCCTCGCAGTCGGCGTCCGGCGCGAACGACCGTCCGGTGCGCGTCACCGTGCCGTCCGGCGCCACCGTTGCGGCGCGGTAGGTCGAGGGCGCGCCGATGGCCGAGGTGAACGAGCCGTCCGTGGGGTTGCCGTCGCCGTTGGGGTCGATGGCGCGGTCAACCAGCCAGCCGAAGTCGCGGCGCAGGTTGGGTTGGTCAGCCTTGTAGTAGGCGCCGTACAGGTTGAAGCTGCCGCGCTCGAAAGCGGAGCCCAAGGCAAAGCCCAAGTCCCAGCTTTCGTTGGATGCGTCCCGATAGCCGCCGGTAATCTCAAATCCCTCAAAGCCCTTGCGGGTGATGATGTTGGCGACGCCGGCGACGGCCTCGGACCCGTAGGTTGCGGAAGCGCCGTCGCGCAGCACCTCGATGCGCTCGATCATCGTCACCGGCAGCGAGTTGATGTCGAAGAAGGTGGTGGCCTGGCTGTTGGCGACCGGCGAGACCCCGGCGCGGCGGCCGTTGACCAAGGTGAGCGAGGAAGACAGCCCAAGGCCGCGCAGGCTGAACTGGGAGACGCCTTGGCGGTCGTTCTGCTCCGTCGCCAGTTCGGAGCCGCTGTTGACCGTCAGGTTCTTCAGCACGTCCACGCCCTGAACGGCGCCCGAGGTCTCGATCAGGGTGGCGTCGATGGTCTGCACCGGCGCGCGGCCGTCATAGACGGTGGCGCGCTTGATCAGCGAGCCAGTGACGATCACCTCCTCAATGACTTCAGCGTCAGCCGCCTCCTGCGCGGCGGCGGCGAGGGACATTCCCAGACCGGCGCAAGCGGTTAAGCGCAGAAGCCAGCGGGTCAGCGTGGTTTCCTTGATTGACATTGGGCTCTCCTCCTTGGCGTCACATCGAGTGCTTGTCTTGACGTCCCCGACAGGGACTCAAGGCTGAAGTCATCCAACCGACAGCATAAAGTTATTTAACCACTAATCAATACAGTGTCAAGCGGCTGCGCGACCTGACGGTCGCGGATGGAGTTTCGCTGGCGCGAAACTCCGCTGCTGTTGCGTGAGTCGGGTTCCGGAATGTTTCTGAGCCCACGCAGCGGCTGCGCATCCGCTTTGCGGGTGCGTTGGGGTTTTGCTTACCGCGAAACTCCGCTGCCGTTGCATGGGTCAGGTTCCGAGGCGTTTCCGAGCCCGCACAGCGTTTTATGCGGGGCTTGTTGGCGCTGCGGCAACTCAGCGTTGCGCGCTGCGGATGGCGTGAGGGAGTGGACAAGGACATCTGGGCGATGACCTTGTTGGACGGGAGTGGAGCGGGAAACGAGATTCGAACTCGCGACCCCGACCTTGGCAAGGTCGTGCTCTACCAACTGAGCTATTCCCGCGTCGCTGCAAGGTGCCCCAGCGGTGCGCCTCGTTGAAGTGGGCATTTTAATGCATGAGCAGGTAAGCGCAACAGGCGCGACCTGACGGTCGCGGCGCGCTCGCAGCTCAGGCTAGTTTCCGATATGTTTCTGAGCCCACGCACAGGCGAACCTTGGCCAGGGCCAAGGTTCGTTTCGCTGCGCCAAACTCCGCGCTCGTCGTGTGGGTCAGGTTTCGACATGTCCTCAAACCCGTACGCAGCTGCCGCTTTCAGTGCCAGTCCTCGTTGCGGGGCCGCCGTCGTCTTCCGCCGCTCGGCCATCAAGCAGGTCATTGGCGACCTCCGGGAACCGCAGCGGCGGCGCCACGACCGCATCGCCCTTCTCGATGCGCTTAAGGAACGGTTCGCAATCCCTGAATTGCAGTAAACTTCCCGCATCGCGACCACGGAACGCTCCATGCTTGTTGAACAGATCTGGACCGGCAACGCCTACCGCAACTTCAACTACCTCATCGCCTGCCCGGAGACCGGCGAGGCGCTGGCGGTGGATCCATTGGACCACGAAAAGTGTTTGGCCGCGGCCAAGGCCAAGGGCTGGGAAATCACTTGGATACTCAACACCCACGAGCACCTGGACCACATCGGCGGCAACGGCGCCGTGCGCCGGGCGACGGGGGCGGGCGTCATGGCCCACGCCAATGCCGGCGACGCCATTGAAGGCTTGGACCGGGGCTTGGGCGCCGGCGACGTGGTGCGGGTGGGCAGGACCGTCGAACTGTTGGCGCTCGACACCCCCGGCCACACCATGAGCCACGTCTGCCTGCTGTCGCAAACCGACCAGCCGGCGCTGTTTTGCGGCGACACGATGTTCAACGCCGGGGCCGGCAACTGCCACAACGGCGGCCATCCCGACGAACTCTACGACACCTTTGCCGCCCAGCTTGAGCGCCTGCCGGACGACACCCGGATCTACCCCGGCCACGACTACATCACCAACAACCTGGCCTTCACCCTGGACCGGGAGCCGGACAACGAGGCCGCCGCCAACCTGCTCGCCACCCTTGAGGACGGCTACGATCCCGACGCCGCCATGATCACGACGCTCGCCCAGGAAAAGCAGTTCAACACCTTTTTCCGCCTCACCAGCCCCTCGGTGGTCCAGCGGCTGCGGGAGGCCTTTCCGGAGCTCGGCGAGTCGCCGTCGCCGAAGGAGGTGTTCCTGAAGCTGCGCGAGTTGCGCAACAACTGGTAGGCCCGTGCCGTTTGGCGACTTGCCCGCAGCGTTAGCCAACGCCCGCAAGCTGCTTGAGGAGCGGGCCTACCCGGCGGCGCTGGCCCAGGCCCAGGAGATTCGCAAGCGCTTTCCCGGGGAAGGCCGCGCCGCCTTCATCGGCGCCGTGGCCAAAAACCGTTTGGGCGAACATCGGGACGCGCTTAAGGATCTGCGCCGGTTGGCGAAGGTCGCCCCGAAGGCGGCTCCCAGTGCGGCCCCGATTCTGCACGAGCTGGGTTTGGCCCTGCGGGCCAACGGCGATTTGGTTGAGGCCACTGCCGTCTTCAGGCGGGCGGTCAAGGCAAACCCGAAGCTGGCCGCGGCTTGGCAGGCGCTCGGCGAACTGCTGGCCGAACGCGGCGACGATGCGGCGGCGGATGCCGCCTTTCGCCAGCAAATGGCCGCCTCCGGCCAGCACCCCGGACTGCGCCAGGCCGTGCGCTTGGTGGCCGAAGGCAAGCTGGGCATGGCCGAAGGCATCCTGCGCGACTACCTGCATCGCTGGCCGACCGACGTCAACGCCATCCGGCTGCTGGCGGACATCGCCCTGCAGCTGGAGGCCTTCGAAGATGCGACAGCGCTGCTGCGCCGCTGCGTGGAACTGGCGCCGGACTACGCCCAAGCCCGCAACAACTACGCCAATGCGCTGAGCAAGACGGGCGACTTCACGGCGGCGTTGCGGGAAGTCGAGGCTTTGGAGCGGCTTGAGCCGCGCAATCTCTCGCACCCGGTGCTGGCGGCTTCGGTTCTGGTCAACGTCGGCGCCTACGAGCAGGCCATTGCCCGTTATGAACGGGTGCTCAAACAGGCGCCGGGCCATGCCCGCCTGCTGATGAGCTACGGCCACGCGCTGAAGACCCTGGGCAGGCAGCCGGAGTCGATTGCCGCCTACCGCCGCGCCGTTGAGGCGGAGCCGAATCTGGGCGAAGCCTGGTGGAACTTGGCGAACCTGAAGACCTTTCGCTTTGATGAGCCCGACGTCGCCGCCATGCGGCGACTGGCGGCAGCGGAGGGGCTCGCCCCCCGCGATGCATTTCATCTTGGCTTTGCCCTCGGCAAGGCGCTGGAGGATGCCGGCGACATCGACGGCGCCTTCGCCGCTTATGCCCGCGGCAACGCCATCAAGCGCGCCCAAAGCGGCTACAGCGCGGATGAGAACAGCGCCATGTCCGAGGCGCTGGCGGCGTCCTGCACCCGGCAACGGCTCGAGGCGCGCGGGACTTGGGGCCATCCCGAACCCGATCCCATATTCATTGTCGGGCTGCCCCGTTCGGGCTCGACGCTGCTTGAGCAGATCCTGGCCAGCCATTCGCAGGTGGACGGCACCATGGAACTGCCCTACATCCCCCAAATCGTGCGCCGACTGGCGGGCCGCACAGACCCCTCCGGCGGGGCGAGGTATCCCGCCGCGCTTTGGCAGCTGACTCAGGAGCAGTGCCGGTCGCTGGGTGCGGAATTCCTGGACGCCGCCCGGGCGCAGCGCGGCGGCGCCCCCTTTTTCATCGACAAGCTGCCCAACAACTTCGCCCATGTGGGCTTGATCCACCTCATCCTGCCCAACGCCCGCATCATCGATGCCCGCCGCCATCCCATGGCCGCCTGCTTCAGTTGCTTCAAGCAGCTGTTCGCGGCCGGCCAGGAGTTCACCTACAGCCTTGCGGACATCGGCCGCTACTACCGGGACTACGCGGCGTTGATGGCCCATTGGGACGCCGTGCTGCCGGGGCGGGTGCTGCGGGTGGACTACGAGCGGGTGGTGGAGGACCTTGAAGCGGAGGTTCGCCGCCTGCTCGACCACTGCGGGCTGCCGTTTGAGGCGGCTTGCCTGGCGTTTCACCGCAACGACAGGCCTGTGCGCACCGCCAGCTCGGAGCAGGTCCGCCAGCCGATCTACCGTGACGCCATGGCGCAGTGGCGGCGCTTTGAGGCGCACTTGGGACCGCTCAAGGATGCGCTCGGCGAGTTGGTTCCCCGTTTGGCCCTTTGATTTCATGGGTGGCCTCGCAGCAGGCCTCAAGCTCGGCGCAACGGCCAGTCCGGCGACGTTTGCGGCGGCGGCGTTGAATTCAAATTTGGTTTTCCGCTTGCTTTTGCGTAAGGTTGCCTGACACTGCATCGAAAGGCATTGCTTGATGAGTAATGAAAACGTCGGTCGCCGCGTTGCCCGTTCATTTGCCTTGAAGCCGGTCGTTCGGGCGATTCGGCGGCAATCCTTGGCGTCCGCAGGGGCGGCGGTCCTGGTTTCCGGCGTAGCGGCGCCGATGGCCGTGGCGCAGCAGGACTTGGCCATTGAGGAGGTCATCGTCACCGCGCAGAAGCGGGACGAAAGCGCGCAGGACGTGCCCATCAGCATCGACGTCCTTGGCGAGGCGCAACTGGAGAACCTGGGCGTCACCGACCTTGAGGACTTCGCGCAGTTGCTGCCGTCGGTGAGCTACGTCGCCTTGGGGCCGGGCAGCGGCAGCATCTACATACGCGGCATCTCCGGCGGCGGCGAGAACGTGCTCGGCTCCTCGCCCAACGTGGCCGTCTATCTGGACGAGCAGCCGATCACCGAGGTGGGCGGCTACCTCAACCCGCACGTCTATGACATCCAGCGAATTGAGGCATTGGCCGGCCCGCAGGGCACCCTGTTCGGGGCCAACTCCCAGTCCGGGAGCATTCGCATCATCACCAACAAGCCCAATCCGGCCGGTTTTGAGAGCAGCTACGCCGTGGAGGGCAATGCCATCAAGAGCGGCGATGCAGGCTATCTGCTCGAGGGCATGGTGAACGTCCCCTTGAGCGAGCGCGCCGCCCTGCGGCTGGTGGGCTGGCGCAAGGAGGACGCCGGCTTCATCGACAACGTGCCCTACAGCCACACCTTCAGCAACGCCAACGTTCGCGCCGGGCTGACCGATCCGGCCCTCATCGCCAAGGCCGCGGACATCACCGTGGACAACGCGGAGGTGGTGGAGAACGACTTCAACGAAGCCACCACCACGGGCGCCCGGGCGGCCTTGGGCATTGACCTCAACGACAACTGGACGGTGACGGCCAGCGTCATGCGTCAGGAGCTGAAGGCCTCCGGCGTGTGGGACCACGATCCCGATGAGGTGGGCGATCTCGAAGTGACCCGCCTGCTGCCGGACGAAAGCGACGACGAGTGGACCCAAGCGTCCTTGGTGGTGGAGGGCGAGATGTCGGGCTTCGAGTTGACCTATGCCGGCTCCTACCTGGACCGCAAGTCCTACGCCACGGTGGACTACTCCCTGTACACCGACTGGTACATCAGCGGCGGCACCGTGCAGGCGTTCTACTCCTGCTTCGTCGCCTACTTCGGCGAATGCACTGACCCGCGCGAGCTATCCACCTACGACAACCACGTCAAGCGCGACAACCACGAAATCCGCATCGCTTCGCCGCAGGATAAGCGTCTTCGGGCGTTGCTGGGCGCCTTCCACGAGGACAGCGACCACGACTTCGACTGGGAATGGCACGTGCTTGGACTCAACGGGCTGACCAGCCCCGCAGGGACGCCGGCTGCGGTGGAACCGCCGGACATCTACTGGACCACCGACATGGTGCGCGGCAACGAGGAGACGGCCATCTTCGTCGAAGCGGCTTTTGACCTTGCGGACAACTTGACCGTAGCGGGCAGCTTCCGCCGTTTCGACTCCGAGGTAAGCCTGAAAGGCTTTTACGGCACGGTCTGGTGGCCGCAGCGCTTCGGCGCCCGCGCCCCCGGCGAGGACAACGCGGACTTGGTCACCAAGGACAAGGACACGGTGTTCAAGGGCAACGTCTCCTGGCACGCCACCGACGACCTCATGCTCTACGGCACCTATTCGGAAGGCTACCGGCCTGGCGGGCTGAACCGGGATCCGAATACGGTGGCCGGATTCGGCTACGATCCGGATTTCGTCGAGAGCTGGGAGGTCGGCGTCAAGGCTGAGGCCATGGCGGGCCGGGCGCGCTACAATTTGGCTGCCTTCACCATGGACTGGAAGGACTTCCAGCTCAGCCGCCAGGATGTCTCGATCTCCCCGGCCGCCCTGACCTACAACATCGGCAACGCCCGCAGTCGCGGCATCGAGGGTGATGTGGCCTACCTGATCACTGAAAACTGGGACGTCAGCGTGGCCTTCTCCCTGATCGACGCCGAGCTCCGAGAGGACTACTGGATCGATGCGGCCAAAATTGGCGACGGCAACCCCGATGCGGCGAAGGGCGATGCGCTGCCCCGGGTGCCGGACTTCAAGGCCAACGCGTCCACCCGCTACAGCTTCAACCTCGCGGATTTCGACGGCTACGTCCAAGCCTACTGGGTGTACACCGGGTCGTCCTACAATGCCTTGGTCGGCAGCGGCGCCACCGAGACGCGGGCCCGCAAGAAGCAGCATGCCTATGACATCCTCAACTTGGCGGTGGGCATCGAGCGGGGCAGCTGGGGCGCCGAACTGTTCGTGCGCAACATCACTGACGAGCGGGGAGAGGTGTTCAAGAACGCTTTTTCCTACGACAGCCGCATCACCACCAACCGGCCGAGGACCATCGGAGTGCGCTGGCGGCAAAACCTCTGATGGAGCGATGCGCCAAACCAACGCGCGGGCGCGTTGCCGGAGGCAACCCGGCGGTCGCCGGGCGCAACAGTTGACCCAAGTGGCAGCCTTGTTCCGCGATCACCTGTTCCGCGATCAAGGGAACCGGCGCCTCGGCTTTAGCGGGTCAAAGCCGCTGCTTCTCGGCCTTGCGCTGGCAGGCGCGTTCGGCCTTGCCGCAGCCTCTGAGTATTCGGCTCCGGTCGGCCAAGACTACCCTCGCAACCTCTATTGGGGCGACACCCACCTGCACACCCGAAACTCGGCGGACGCCTATTCGCTGGGCAACATGAACCTAAGCCCGGCGGACGCCTTCCGCTACGCCCGGGGCGATGCGCTCACCGCCCACAACGGCATGCGCGTGCAGCTGCGCCGCCCGTTGGACTTCCTAGTGGTCGCCGACCATGCCGAGTACCTGCAGGGCTTCCATCGCTTCTTCGTCGATGATCCCTTGGTGACCGGCACCGCCGCGGGCCAGCAGTGGCTGGCGTACCGGGAGGCCGGTGACATGGCCGCCCTGTTCGGCGCCTTTGTCGCCAGCATGCAGGATCCCGAGAGCCATCCGGCGTTTCCCGAGGAGGCGCGGCGCCTGATCTGGCAGGACGTCGCCCAGACCGCCGATGACCACAACCGGCCAGGCCGCTTCACCGCCTTCATTGGCTACGAGTGGACCTCCATGATCGACGGCAACAACCTGCACCGGGTGGTCATCTACCGGGACGGGGCGCGGATCGCCGGCCAACTGCCGCCGTTCTCCGGCCAGGACAGCTTGGATCCGCGCGATCTGTGGCAGGCGCTGGCCCGCTACGAGGCGCAGACCGGCGGCGAGGTCATCGCCGTGCCGCACAACGGCAACCTTTCCAACGGCATGATGTTCCCCTCCGAGACCGTGGACGGCGAGCCGCTCGGCCCCGAGTACGCAAGCCTGCGCGCCCGTTGGGAGCCGATCTACGAAGTCACCCAGGTCAAGGGTGACGGCGAGGCGCACCCGACCCTGTCGCCGGACGATGAATTTGCCGACTTCGAGAACTGGGACTGGGACAACATCGGCCGCAGCGAGGCCAAGCAGGACTGGATGCTGCGGCATGAGTACGCCCGGGGCGCCCTTAAGCTGGGGCTGGCCCTTGATGCGGCGCTCGGCGTCAATCCCTTCAAGATCGGCCTGATTGGCAGCACCGACGGCCACAACAGCTTCTCCACGCCGGAGGAGGACAATTTCTTCGGCAAGTTCCCGGAGTCCGAACCCGGCGCCCAACGCCTCGGGAACGTCATGGCCGGGCAGCTGTGGCGGAACTGGAACATCGTCGCTTCGGGCTATGCGGCGGTCTGGGCGCGGGAGAACACCCGGGCGGCGCTGTTCGACGCCATGAAGCGGCGGGAGGTGTATGCCACCACGGGTTCGAGAATCCGGGTGCGCTTCTTTGGCGGCTGGAACTACGCCCCCAGCCTGATCCACCAACCCGCCTACCTGGACGTCGCCTATGGCGATGGCGTGCCCATGGGCGGCGATCTCGCTGAGCCGCCCGACGGCGCCTCGCCGACGTTCATCCTGGTTGCGGCCAAGGATCCGGACGGGGCCAACTTGGATCGGACGCAGATCATCAAGGGTTGGCTGGACGGCGGGGGCGCCTTGCGCGAGAAGGTCCATGACGTGGCTTGGTCGGGCGACCGCGCGGCGGACCCGGAAACCGGCAAGGTTGGCCCGGTCGGCTCAACCGTCAATCTGGCCGACGCCACTTTCGACAACAGCATCGGCGCCGCGGAATTGGCCGCGGTCTGGCGCGACCCCGACTTCGACCCCAACCAGCGCGCCTTCTACTACGCCCGCGTCATTGAGATTCCCCGTCCGAGATGGAGCACCAAGGATCGAACCTGGTTCGGCGTCGAGTTGCCTGACGAGGTGCCCCTGACCGTCCAGGATCGCGCCTACACCTCGCCCATCTGGTACACGCCCTGAAACGCATCGGAACCTGACCCAAGCAACAGGCGCGGAGTTTCGCGGTAAGCAACTCCAACGCACCCGCGAAGCGGGCGCATCATCTGCGGGTTCGGAAACATGTCGGAATCCTGCCTGCGCGGAGAGCGCGGAGTTTCGCGGTAAGCGAAACTCCATCCGCGACCGTCAGGTCGCGCATGTGACTTCTCAGCGCTCAAGGTGTTTAATTAGCCGAAATGTCAAAGCGCCCGAGGGCACGAGGATTTTATGACAATTACAGGGTTTCAAGGTGCCGCGCCGGCTCAAGCCGGGCCATTGGAGGAAACGATCTCCGTTGCGGGGCAGCAACCCGCCACGCACCAAACCGCCAATCCCGATATTGAACTCGCGAGCAACGAACACGCCCGTCTTCGCTCCAATGTTGAGACCGCGTTCACCGAACTCGGCGACGAAGTGACGCGATTGTCCGAATCTCTCAGGAATGAAGGCAAGGTGTTGGGTTCGCGCGGTTTGTTCAAATTGGTCTCACGAATCGCGCAGGCCATTGAATCAATCTGCCATCTTGAGCAGGGCCGGCTCACCAGTCGGCTGGCCAACGACACGCCGTTTTCCCGTGGCCTCGACAGACAGCGTGCCGCCATCGGTCAGTTGGAGAGGGCGATTGGGGAATTCGACGGCGCACTGACTCGGCTTGGGGGGAAACCGCTCAGCGCATTGTCGGCAGTGGAGCGTACGGAAGTCCGAGCGCAACTCGATGCGGTCGAGAGCAAAGTGGATGAATTTCAAAGCACCATTGACTACTTTGATGCTGACACGGAAGAACGCGAGCGCCATTTGATGGGTTTTAATGACTTGGCACTGAACATTCACACCAGTTTGAGCCAGTACCGAGACAGGCTTGATTTGCCCCTTGAAACCCTTGAAGAGGCTGCTTCCCTTCAAGGCGCGGGGGCAGCGGAGGAGGGAATGGGTTCCGACGTTGCAATCATCGATGACGATTTCGACCTACATGTGGATGAGTTGGAAGACAAGTTTAAACAGCTCTCTAAAGAAACAAGAGAGATGAGGGAAGACATCGGCAACGAGCTGGATAAGCTCTTGGCTGACGGAGCGAATTTGCTGGGTAAAACCATCACTCACAAGGACTGGTTCTCCGATATGCTTGAAAAAGTTCAGAGTCGACGTCAAACGCTGACGCTGCCCGAGCAGCCAACCGGGGCAGGCGTGGCGGCGAACGCTGCGTCCCCGACAACGGCGCCGAGCGCATCAGCCGCGGCGGTGCCGAAGCCAAGCCACGCAAACGAGCGGGACAAGTTGGCCGTCATCCCTCCCAATCAGAGTTATGTGGATGCGCGCAGTTACCATAACGAGATTACCACGGGTCGGCCAGAAGGGCCCAACCCGCTGTTTTACAGAGAAAAGCAGGAGGCCCGACAATGCATGAAACATTCGATGAACGCTTTTTTGGGCGGGCCGTTCGTGAGTTCGAAGGACTTTGTGCCCTTCCATCGGGAAGGCTTGGTCAATGGTCACCTGGAGACCATACTGGCTTCTCCGGCGGCCTATGCGCGGGACAATCAATTGAACGAGGCGGAGGTAAGGGCCGATCCCCGAAAATTCGCTGAGATGGCGGCCGCTCAGTGGGCGGAAATCGACCCGGACGCCTTCGATTCAGAGAAAGCCGTTTTGGACGGGCAATTGCTCGAATGGGGACGCAAGTGGGTCAATGGCAACCATGAGAGGCTGGATGTTCCCGAAGCGGTCATAGAGAAGTTTGGCAGGCATGATGAGCACCGGCAAATTCTGGATTTCGTTGAGAGAAAGCAGGGACAGGTTGACCGAATGGTGGTCGGCGCCGGCAGTCATTACCAAGCCTTTCGCCAAGCTGCTGACGGTGATTGGTTCATAGTGGACTCCAGGCCGGACGCCGTGGGCAATGGACAGGAGCGTCAGTCTCCGTTGGACTTCATTCGCCACCGCATGGAACTCGAGCGGAAAACCCCCGAAGCCAACGGGGCCAACAATGGCGGTGCGCGTTTCGAGTTTCTGACGTTCGATGCAGTGGGGCCGGTCGAGCCGCGCTTCGGCGCCCAAGCGACGGAGCACGTTAGGGTTTAGTCGTCGATTTGGCTTGCGCTGAACGGCCTTCGGCATTCGAACGGGCGGGCACTGGAGCCATCTACGCTCGATTCGTCGTTATGGCGCCGCCAGCGAATTTTGGTCAGGCTGTCGTCTGGAAATCAACTCCGCGCGACCTGACGGTCGCGGATGGGGTTTCGCTGACGCGAAACTCCGCGCTTTTTGCGTGGGTCAGGTTCCGAGATGTTTCTGAGCCCGCACACTCCGCGCCCGCTTCGCGGGTGAGTGCGTGTGGACGAACGGCGTCGGCGCCACTATGATTCGCTCATGTCAGAGGCCATCGCGTTCGACACCCACCGCTTCGTCAAGCGCCTGACCGGCTGCGGCTTCACCGAGCGGCAGGCGGAGACGCTGGCCGAGGAGCATGTCGCTTTGCTCAACGCCAACCTCGCCACCAAGGCCGACGTCGAAGGGGCGCGGGCCGACATTGAGGCGCTGCGTCAGGAGACGGAGGCGCTGCGTCAGGAGACGAAGGCCGGCATTGAGGCGCTGCGTCAGGAGACGAAGGCTGCCATAGAGGTCTCGAAGTCGGATTTGATGAAGTGGATGATCGGTGCGTTGATCGCGCAGGGCGGACTGGTCGTCGCCCTCGTCAAGCTGCTGTGAAGCCGGACGGACGGAGGCAAGTCATGGCCATGCCCCCTCCTGCCGCCGCATGCCCGGGCAGGATGGCGGAAGGCGCGGGCAGGGCTTTTGCCGATGACCCGGGAATTGCCGGGAAGTGCCTGCGGGACAACCCGGCGTCCAGCCCCCAAGAGCGGCGCGGACGGCCTTGGGCCCTAGCCCGGATGCTGTCGCGGCCCGTTCGGGACGGCCCCGGTCCCGTGCGGGCTTCCGCGCTGGAGCCGTTGCTTCATCCGACATCCGCGAGAACCAACCCTGTGAGCCCGCACAGCTTCTATTTGGTGGTTCGGAACAGCGCTCAAGGGAACACCGACAGGCACAGGTCGATGGTGGAGGAGTCCAAGGCGTAGACGGTGTTGTCCAGTTCCAGCCCCAGCGGCTCCCCGGCGTGCAGCGGGCGGGCGATGGCGATCAGCTCCTGGGCGAACGCCGCGTGGATGCGCCAGTCCCGGCGCCGGTTCGCGTTCGCCAGCGTGTTGCGCGAAACGCCGCCGCGTATCCCCATGTGGTGCAGCTTGCGGCCGTGGGCGCGCAGCGACACCTCAATGTCGCGCAGGCTGGTCCGGCACGACAGCTGCGCGAAGGCCATGCAAAAAAACTGGCTCCGGCAGGGGAACGACTTCACGTAGCGGTTGCCGTCGTGCTCCCGCACACACTTGCGGAACAGGTGCTGCGGCGCGTGGTCCATGACCTGCGAGAAAACCAGCTTGCCTTGCCGCCAAGGGGAGCGACGGAAGGGTCGTCCTGAACTGGACCCGGGCTGCGCGGGCTCAGAAACATCTCGGAACCCGACCCATACACCGGCAGCGGAGTTTCGCGCCAGCGAAACTCCATCCGCGACCGTCAGGTCGCGCGGGCTGTGCGGGCTCACAAACAATTCGGAAGCTGGCCCCCGCAACGGGCGCGGAGTTTCGCGCAGCGAAACTCCAACCGCCTCTCGCCCTCTGGGCGAGAGGCGCGGGCTGTGTGGGCTCAGAAACATTTCGGAACCTGACCCACGCAAAAAGCGCGGAGTTTCGCGCCAGCGAAACTCCATCCGCGACCGTCAGGTCGCGCGGGCTTGCCACCCCTGTTTGCGAATGCTATCAACACGCCGTGAACAGGCCCGCCACAGCCACGCTTCGGGGGCGCTTGACTTTGTGAGCCGCATTCAGGACGAGCAGGCCATCGTGCTGCACACCCGCGCCTATCGGGAGTCGAGCCTCATCGTGCAGTTTCTCACCGCCTCCCATGGCCGCATCGCCGCCGTGGCCCGGGGCGCGCGCCGGGTCGGGCGCAATCGCGGCGGCACCGGCCTGCAGCCGTTTTACCAAGGCTTGCTGAGCTGTTCGGGCCGGGGCGCCTTGGTGTCCCTGAACCGCTTCGACTTGGCCGAAGCCCGCTGGTTCACCGGCAACCGGGTGGCTTCGGCCTACTACATGGCGGAACTGGTCGTGCGCCTGACTCGGGAATGGGAGTCCGCGCCGCGCCTGTTCGGCGGCGTGGAGTGGGCCATGGGCGCCTTGGCCGAAGTGGATGGCGTTGAGGGGACTGAATCGTGCCTGCGCCAATTCGAGAAGCTGCTCCTTGAGGAGCTCGGCTACGGCCTCGACTTCGGCCGTGACGCGGCAACCGGCGAAGGCATTGACGAGGCCGCTTGGTACGGGGTCTCGCCGGAAGCGGGCTTCATCGCCGGCCCGGAAGGCGAGGGCTATCCGGGGACGGCGCTCAAGGCGATTGACGCCGGTTGCTTCGAGGCAGCGGCAACCCGCCGGTTCGCCAAGCGCATCTTCCGCACCCTGCTGGCCGACCATCTCGGCCCCGCGCCCTTGATGAGCCGCCGACTCTACCGCCGCGGAATCTGACGGCGTCCAGGTGGCTCGGCGTCCGCCCCAGTTTGTTGAACTGCGGATCACCGGCGTTGACGCCGATGGCCGGGGGCTGGGCGAGCTCGACGGGCGGCCGATTCGGGTCAAGAACGCCTTGCCGGGCGAACAAGTGCGCGCCCGCCTGCTGCGCCGTCGGCGCGGCGAGTGGTGGGGCGAGGCCGATGCGGTGTTGGCGGCCAGTCCAGCCCGGCATCCGGCGCCCTGCCCGCAGTTCCCCCGCTGCGGCGGCTGCGCGGTGCAGCAAATCGACGGCGCCGCCCAACTTGCCGCCAAGCAGGCGCGTCTGCTTGAGTTGCTGGCCGCTGGCGGCGTCGAGGCGGGGCGGTTGCGCCCGCCGGTGGCGGGGCCGAGCTACCACTACCGCACCAAGGCGCGGCTGGGCGTTCGGCTGGTTGGCGATGCGCCGCTCATCGGCTTTCGGGAGCACTTGAGCAATCGGGTGGCGCGCATGGACGACTGCTTGGTGCTGACGCCGCGCCTCGGGCGCCTGATCGAGCCCCTGAAGGCGCTGGTGGACGGCTTGAGCGTGCGTGACGCCGTGCCGCAGATCGAACTGGCGGCGGGAGATGACGGCTGCGCCCTGGTGTTGCGGCACTTGCGCCCGTTTGCGGCTGGCGACCTGGATGCGCTGCGGCGATTTTCCGTGCACTTCGGCGTTGCGCTCCTCACTCAAGCCGGGGGGCCGGAAACCGCCGCCCTGCTCTCGGCGCCAAGCGGCTGGACCCAGCAGCTAGGTTACGCCATCCCGGCTTTCGGTCTGTACCTGAACTTTCACCCGTTGGATTTCACCCAAGTCAATCTCGCGCTCAATCAGCGCCTGGTGGCTGACGTCGTGCGGTCATTAGGGCCTGCGCGCGGCTTGACGGCTGACCTGTTCTGCGGCATCGGCAATTTTTCCCTGCCCTTGGCCCGGCGCGGCCACCGGGTTCTGGGGTTGGAGGGCGATGTGGGCTGCATTGACCGAGCCAAGCGCAATGCCGTCCTCAATGGCTTGCGCGGACGTTGCGAATTCGCCGTTGCGGACCTGTACCAGACGCCCGAATTGCCCGCCCGGCTTGGCGCCGTGCTGGTGGACCCGCCGCGTTCCGGGCTGGGCTCGACGCTGGTGGAAGCGCTCGCTGGCCGCACCAACCGGCTCGCTTACGTATCCTGCAATCCGGTCACCTTCGCCCGCGATGCGCGTCAGTTGGCGGACCTCGGCTTCAGTCTGAGCGAGGCCGTTGTTTACGACCTGTTCCCCCAGACGGCCCACATCGAGGCCTTCGGGCTGTTCGAGCGCTGACGCGGGTTCGTGCTCGCCGGGCGCCTTCGTCGTCTTCAGGCCGATCCGATCCTGATCCGATCCTGATCTACCCCAACCAGCGCCCTCGGTGTTAACCTTGCCGCTTGAGCGTGACCTCACCATTCGATGCCAACAGGGAGGAGCCCATGGCGCAGACCCATGACCATGAAATCGTATCCATCTATCCGTTTTCCGATGCGGAAGTGGATCAATTGATGATTCATTCCGAGGAGTGCGTGCTCATGTGGGCCACCAAGGACGGTTGGCCGGTGGGCGTCACCCATGCCTTTGTTTGGCATGAGGGCAAGATCTGGATCACCTTTGCCGTACACCGGCACCGCGCCGCCGCCATTCGCCGGGACAACCGGGTTTCCGTGAACGTCAGCAGCCGAGGCTACCCCGCAGACGCTCCGGAGAGCCTGCCGAGCGGCGCCATCACCTTCAAGGGCACCGGCGAGTTCTTTGACGACGACGACACCAAGGCTTGGTTCTACGCCGCCCTTTCGAGGAAGCTGAATCCGGACAGCCCGGAAGGGGAGGCGTTCTTCAACAACCTGCTCGATTCACCGTTGCGGGTCATTTTGGCGGTGACGCCTGTGAAGAGGATCATGTACAACGGCGGCAAGGCCCAAGCCCACATGGCGGGCACCATCTCCGAGGACCAGCTCGGCGAACGCCTGCCGGTGGACAGGGAGCGAATGAACGCGGAACGCGCCAAGCGTGGATTGCCGCCGCGTTGACCGCTGAAGCTCGGCCCGGCCAGGTTGATGACGACCCGGCTCGTCGCTGCTACGGCGCTGCTGGCGTGCTCTTGCGCGGCAGCCGGCCAGAACGTCGGATGGCCCGCTTACGGCGGCGCCGCCGGCGGTGGCCACTACGCATCGGCGGCGCAGATCACGCCGCACAACGTGGGCCGGCTTAAGTTAGCTTGGACCCACCGCTCCGGCGACTTTCGGACGGGCGTGATCTCCGGGACGGAAGGCTTCGACGCTGAGGGCCAGCCGGCGTCGGCGTTCGTCAACACGCCCATCGTGGTGAAGGACACGCTCTACTACTGCACGCCGTTCAATCGGGTCTTCGCGCTGGATCCGCGCACCGGCCAGGAGCGTTGGCGCTTCGACCCCGAGGTCAACATGGACTTGGAGCACCTCACCAATTGCCGGGCGGTGAGCAGCTGGATCGACCCCCAGGCGCAGCCTGGCGATGCCTGCGCCCATCGCATCATCCTGCCCACCTTGGACGGCCGCATCCTGGCCTTGGACGGCGCCAGCGGCCGGCGTTGCGCCGGTTTTGGGGACAACGGCGAAATCGACTTGACGGTGGGGCTTACGGAGCACGGCGCCCGCGAGTACGGCATCACCAGCGCCCCGGCCATCATCGACGGCAAGCTGGTCACCGGCGCCTACGTGCTCGACTCCTTCCGTGCCGACGTGCCCTCCGGCGTGGTGCGCGCCTACGACCTGCGTTCCGGCGCCTTTGCCTGGGGTTGGAACCCGGTGCCGCCTGGCTGGCCGGCGGTGGATGCCGAGGGGAACTTCACTGCCGGCACCACCAACGTCTGGTCCACCATTTCCGTGGACGCGCAGCGCAATCTGGTGATCGTGCCCACCGGCAATTCCTCGCCCGACTACTACGGCGGCGACCGGGACGGCGACCTGGACCACTACTCCAGCTCGGTGGTGGCCTTGGATGGATCCACCGGCGAGGTGGTCTGGCACTACCAAACCGTGCGCCACGATGTCTGGGATTTCGACGTTCCGGCGCAGCCAACCCTGGTGGACGTGACCATCGACGGCGTGACCAGCCCGGCGGTGGTGCAGGTCACCAAGATGGGCATGACCTTCGTGCTGCACCGGGAAACGGGACAGCCGCTGCATCCGGTCGAGGAGCGCCAGGTGCCGCAGGTCGGCGCCGTGCCCGGCGAGTACTTAAGTCCCACCCAGCCATTCCCGATCAAGCCGGAGCCGCTGCACCAATTGGGCGCCTCTCCGGATGATGCTTGGGGGTTCACGTTTTGGGATCGGCGCCAGTGCCGCAAGGCGCTGGAGGAACTGGCCACCGGCCCCATCTACACGCCGCTGACGGAGCGGGGCACCCTGATGTATCCCTCCAACATCGGTGGCCAGAACTGGGGCTCGCCGGCGGTGGATCCGGAGCGGGGGCTGATGGTGGCCGACACCAAGCACGTGGGGATGGTCGTGCGCTTGGTGCCGCAGGATGAATGCGGCAAGGACGTGGGCTTTCCCCAGCACGGATCGCCCTATTGCGCGGTCATGGCCCCGTTCGTGTCGCCTTGGGGGGCGCCTTGCACCAAGCCGCCTTGGAGCACGCTGGCGGCGGTGGACCTATCGACTGGCGAGATCGTCTGGCAGGTGCCGTTCGGCAGCCTCAAGCACACGGCGCCTTGGCCGCTCTCCCTGCTGAGCGGCTTCGGCACCGTGCAGATGGGCGGCCCGATGGTGACCCGCAGCGGGCTGACGTTCATTGCCGCCACCGCTGACCGGCGGTTTCGGGCCTTCAGCACCGAAACCGGGGAGGAGCTCTGGAGCGACGAACTGCCCACCACGGGCAATGCCGTGCCGATGTCCTACGTTTCGGGCGGCGAGCAGTTCGTCGTCATTGCCGCGGGCGGCCACTTCACGTCGCCTTCGCCGCCAGGCGACTACCTGATGGCCTACAGCCTGCCTTGAGCGGAGTGGGTTGGATGCCCACAATCGACAACTTGAAGAGGAAGACCGTGTGAGCAACACCGCAAAGCAACTGGACATCATTGGCGCCCGTCCGGGCTTCATCGCCGCCCTTGACCAGAGCGGCGGCAGCACGCCCAAAGCCTTGGGCCTCTACGGCGTCGAGCAGAGCGCTTGGTCGAACGAGGCGGAAATGTTCGACCTCGTCCATGCCATGCGCACCCGCATCATGACCAGCCCGGCCTTCGACTCGACGCGCATTCTGGGCGCCATCCTGTTCGAGGACACCATGGACCGGGGGGTCGAGGGCCTCGACTCAGCGGCCTACCTGTGGCAGCGCAAGCAGGTCGTTCCGTTCCTGAAGGTGGACAAGGGCTTGGCGGAGGAGCGGCACGGCGCCCAAGTGATGAAGCCCATGCCGCAACTCGACGCCCTGCTTGAGCGCGCCAAGGCCAAGGGCATTTTCGGCACCAAGATGCGCTCGGTCATCAAGCGGTTCAACGCCGACGGGATCGAAGCGGTGGTCAGCCAGCAGTTCGAGATCGCCAAGCGGATTCTGGCGGCTGGCCTAGTGCCCATCGTCGAGCCGGAAATGGACATCCACTGCGACGACAAACCGGGCGCCGAGGTTCTGCTCAAGGCGTCGATCCTGAAGGAGCTCGATGCGCTGACCGATGGCCAGGTGATCCTCAAGCTCACGCTGCCCGACTTCGACAACCTCTACGCTGAATGCGTGGGCCACCCCAACGTGCTGCGCGTGGCCGCCCTCTCCGGCGGCTACAGCCGAGCGGAGTCCAACGCCCGGCTGTCCCGCCAGAACGGCATGACCGCGAGTTTCTCCCGCGCCCTCACCGAGGGCTTGGCCGCCCAGCAATCGGACGCGGCCTTCAACGAGGCCCTCGATGCGTCGATCGCTAGCATTTTTGAGGCGGCGAACACTTGATTGGTAGTGGTTCAAGTGGGATACACAAAGAAAATTTGGACTGAGCGCATCGCTAGCCGATCGGACTTGTCTTCGCAATTGGTTCACTTGACGGAGTGAATCCGCTGCCATCGAACCAAGGCTAACTCAGGGATTTAGCTAGCGCTGACTGCCTCGAACAAGGCGGACACGGCGACAGAGAATGTATCTAGAACGGAAGACGTGGCGACATCGCCAAGTCCGAGCGGGGCGCGGTCGATGTAGCCATCCTCACCGAGCGTCAGGATGGTAACTTCCTGCTGGCGTGGATCCACAATCCAATACTCGGGTATGCCGGCTTCGGCGTAGTCGGCACGCTTGCGGACGTAGTCGCGCTCCGGGTCGGCCGGGCTGACCACCTCGGCGACGAGGTCGGCGCCGAGCCAATACCGATCCTGCCTGCGGGGGTCATTGGCGTCTTGAAGCAGCATCAGATCGGGTTCGCGAAATCGATTCTCGCGGATGCGCAGCCGCAACGGTGCGACAAGCGCAACGCCGCCTGCCGTGAGAACGCGTTGATCGAGCAGTCGGAACAGGAGGAGGAGAATTGACTGGTGCGAATCGGTAGGCACGGGAAGCTCCTCGATGAAACCGTCTACGAATTCAATTAGGCGGTTGCAGCGATCAGTGAGCCAGAGATAGTCGCTTTCTTTCCAGCAGCCTTGCGGGGGGCGCGTAGCGAGCAGGATGGCGTCGGCTGTCTGTTGTGAGGTTGCTGTAGCCTTGGTCATGTAGGCATGGTGGCAGAGCGGGGAGGGAGTTGCAACGCAATGTACCGGCTCAGGACATTTCGGAACTTTTCGCCTGCCGGATCAGGCAGCATCCTCGATCCCGACAAGGTACTCGTTCGGGGTTCGGCAATCCACACGCAATGCGCAAACCTTTGGTTCGCGTTGTGGTTTCGCTGGCGCGAAACTCCGCATCGGTTGCGTGAGCTGGGTTCCGAGATGTTCTTGAGCCCGCACACACGATGCGCGATCGTCAGCCCCCAAGCACGTTGATCAGCAACTGCCGTTCGCGGCGGCGGTGGCGGTGCTCCCACAGGAAGATGCCCTGCCAGGTTCCCAAGGCGAGTTCGCCGTCCACTAAGGGAATGGACAGGCTGGTGGCCGTCAGCGCCGACTTGATGTGCGCAGGCATGTCGTCCGGACCTTCCGCCGTGTGCGTGTGGAGACCCTCATCCTCCGGCACCAGCCGGTTCAGCCAGCGCTCCAAGTCGCGCTGAACGCTGGGGTCGGCGTTTTCCTGAATGAGCAGGCTGGCTGACGTGTGGCGGATGTAGAGGGTGGCGAGCCCGTCGCGCACCCCGCAGCGGCGCACCGCCGCTTTCACTTCCTTGGTGATGTCGCTTAAGCCTTGGCCTTCTCCCGACAGGTTCAGCTTCAGGTTCATCGGAAGCCCTCGGCTCGCCTAGGCGCAACCGGTCTGGAACGCCGGGGCAACGGTGCTTGCCGCTGTCGGAGTGCGGGCCGTCCTCTAGGCCAACTCCGTTCGAGGCCGCTCCCTCGTCTCGAACTGGAGTTGCGCCTTGGAAAGCTGGCGTGGGGGATCAACTCTCGGCGGGCGGCGTACGCGCCGGGGCGTTGACCGGCAGCGATTGAACGCCCTTGTAGTAGGCATCCAAGTCATCCGCTGTCCACGGCATGTCGCGGAATCCGGCGTGCCGCTCCGCAGGGTGGGTCCACAGCCCGGTCTTGCGGCCGTTGAAGGTCATGATCTGGCCGTTGAAATGGGCGGCGCCGTCGCTGGCAAGCCACACCAAGCCGGCAGCCACTTCCTCCGGCGTGCCGAAGCCCAAGGCCACCGGGTCCGGCGGCGGTTCGCCCCGTTGGGCCGCAGCGGCCCGTGCGCGTTCAAATACCACTTCGGTCATGTCGGTCTGGCCGATGGGCCAGAGGGCGTTGTTGCGGATGTTGAAGCGGTTGAGCTCCAGCAGCGCGGTGCGCATCAGGCCGATCATGCCTTCCTTGGCGGCGGCGTAGTTGCCTTGGCCGAAGCCGCCCGCCAGGCCGGCGGCGGAGATGACCTGAATGATGTGGCCGCCGCCCGCTTCGCGCATGGCCAGCGCCGCCTGCTGGGTGCAGAGGAAGGCGCCGCGCAGATGCACTGCAATGACGGCGTCCCATTCCTCGACGGCCATTTTCAGCAGGGTTCGGTCGCGCACGATGCCGGCGTTGTTGACCATCACGTCGATGCCGCCAAAACGCTCGATGCAGGTGCGCGCCAACGCTTGGGCGACTGCCGGCTCCGCCACCGAGCCCTGTACCGCCGCCACCTTGCCGCCAGCGGCACGAATGGCCTCGGCGGTTTCGTTGAGCGCCGCTTCGTTGGTGCCGTTGACGACGACCGACGCGCCCGCGGCCGCGCAAGCTGTGGCGAAGCCTCGGCCCAACCCTCGGGATGAGCCCGTGATCACCATGCGTTTGTCGGTTAAGCGCACCATGCGTCAGTATGCCGAGGCGCCGGGCCGGTAAGCGTTCCGGTTGCGCGCCTCGAAGGTGATGTCGAGCCGCCTGAGCCCGCGCAGGAAGCTGCTCGGAACATGCTCGAAGGCATCTTGGGAATCCTTCAGGCGGATGTTCTTGAGCCTGTGCAGCAAGACGGTGAATGTGGAGAACATCTCCTGCCGGGCCAGTGCCGCGCCGGGACAGTGGTGCGGGCCGGAGCCAAAGGCAAGATGGGCGCCTGCCTTGGTTCGGGCGATGTCGAAGGTTTCACCGTCCTCGAACACCGCCTCGTCGCGATTGGCGGAGGCGTAGCCCAATGCCAGGTTCGCACCCTTGGGCAGCCGGACGCCACCGAGTTCGGTGTCCCGGGTGACGGCTCGCCACAGGTGGATCACCGGCGTCTCGAAGCGCAGCGACTCCTCGATGAAGTTGCGCATTAGCTTGGGATCGTCACGCATCCGTTCCATGGTGCCTGGCCGCTGCAGCAGCAGCATCAGTGCCGAGCCGATGGCGTTGGTGGTGGTTTCGTTGCCGCCGGTCAGCAGTTGGTCGAGCAGATCCATCAACTCGTGCATGTCCAAGCCGCGCTCCTCGCCGGGGGCGCAGCGCTCATCGACCACGCGGGCGTGGGCCAAGTCGGAGATGATGTCGTCGCGCGGCTCGCAGCGTCGGTCCTCGATGACGCTGGCGAAGAAGCGCTGCGCCTCGACCACCAACTTGCCGCATTCGATGGCCTGCGCCTCGTCAACGAAGCCGCCGCCGGGCGCCAGCATGGCGTCGGACCAGGTCTTGAGCTGCCAGATCTTCTCCCGCGGCACGCCGAGTTGGTCGGCGATGACCGTGCAGGGCAAGGGGATGGCGAAGTCCCGCACGAAATCGCATTCCCCGCGGTCAATGAAGGCGTCGATGAGATCGTTGACCACCGTCTCCACGTAGGGCGTCATGGCGCGGATGCGCTTCACCGTGAAGGCGTGGTTGATGAGCTTGCGGTACTTGGAATGCACCGGCGGGTCGGTGCGCTGCAGGGTGGAGACCCGCGCCCAGCCGTGCTCGCTGCGGTAGCTTTCGGCGATGTCGCGGACCCGCCCCCTGGATGCGCCGAACTCATGGATGTTGTTGGAGAACAGCTCCGGGTGCTTCTTGACGTAGCGCAAGTCCTCGTAGCGCGAGACGTACCAAGCGCCCAGTTCCGGCATGAAGTAAACTGGGGCCTCCTGCCGGATGGCCTTGAAGTAGGGGAAGGGGCACTCCCGGGTGCCATCCTCCATCAGGTTGTAGTCGGCCAGCTGCGTCACGCGGCGAACCTCCGATCGGGCCGCGGGAAAGGCGGCGGGCCAACGACATGGCGCCTCATGCCGGCGAGGGGAAGGCTGTCCAAGCCGAACCAAGCCTGTCGGCGAACTTCTCTTGCAACCAAGTTTGCGCGATTAAGGAAAACAATTAAGGAAAACAAGCGTGGTCAAATAAGGCATTGGCGTTCAATATAGTGTAAAACGCCCATCCGTCATAGTGGTTGCGCTTCGCCTGCGGCGAAGCGTTCGAGTTGCTGCGCAACTCGGCGGTGGGCGTGGGCAGGTGCGCGTTTGAGTTGCTGCGCAACTGCGCGAGCAGGCTCGCGTTCGAGTTGCTGCGCAACTCGGTGGAAGAACCGGACGCTTCGGAACTTTTTCGGAGCCAAAACGATGGTTAGGCAAGAGCTGATGAATGCGTTCCGATTGGATGGACAGGTGGCCGTGGTCACCGGGGCCGGCAAGGGCATCGGCCGGGGCATTGCCCTGTGTTTGGCTGAGGCGGGCGCCGACGTCGTGGTCAGCGCAAGAACGCGGGCGGACCTTGAGCAGGTGGCGGACGCGGTTCGCGCCATGGGGCGGCGAGCTGAGGTGGTGCCAGCGGACGTGACCGAAGGCGAGCAGTTGGAGCCGCTCATCGCCGCCGCCCGGGAGCTGGGCGATTTGCGCATTTGGGTCAACAACGCGGGCGGGCTGCCTGACGCCACGCCCCGCTATCTCACCCGCACCCCGGAGGATCGCTGGGATGCGCAGCTCGACCTGAATCTCAAGGCCGTGTGGATGGGCGCGGTGCGGGCGGCCCAAGCCATGGATTCCGGCAGCATCATCAACGTCTCCTCCCGAGCCGCCATGGGGCCGCAGCTCAAGAACGGACCTTACGGCGCCGCCAAAGCGGCGGTGAACAGCCTCACCCAGACCTTGGCTGCGGAGTTGGCTCCCAAGATCCGCGTCAACGCCGTCGCGCCCGGCCCGATTCCCACCGAGAACTTCAACCAGTCCACCAACTTCCCTGCCGACAAGCCGCTGGAGAAGCTCATCGGCGTCCCCTTGGGGCGCCTTGGCGCTCCGGAGGACATCGGCCACGCCGTCGTTTTCATGGCCTCGCCGGCCGCCAGCTGGATCACGGGCCAATGTCTGTACGTCACGGGCGGGCTCTAGATTCCGTGCAATGGCGGCGCGCCGTCGCAGGGAGGAACCCTCCTCGTGCGGGTAAGCACTCCCGTTGCAAGCGCGCACTGGCCTTGCGCGGGCTTCCGGACGTGCCAGCCTTGCTCCAAATGACGTTTGCTCGTTTCGTCCATAGGCTTTAGAGCGTCTCGTGGGCATTGGCGGCAAGGTCATCGGGGGCGTCCTCGGTTTTGTGGTTGGCGGGCCGGTCGGTGCGCTGGTGGGCCTGGTCCTGGGCCATCTGGTGGACTCGAATCGGGTGGGCGGCGGCATTGGTGGCGGATTCACCCGCACCCGGGATCACACCACCTTCTTCAACACCACCTTTGCGGTCATGGGACATCTGTGCAAAGCCGACGGCCGGGTGTCGGCGGAGGAGATTCGCGCCGCCGAGTTGGTGATGGACCAGTTGCGCATGAGTGAGGCGCGCCGAGCGGAGGCTCGGGCGATGTTCCGGACCGGAAAGGCGTCGGGCTTCGATTTGGCTGATGCGCTGGATGCCTTCCAAGCAGCCTATGGGCGGGCGGCCCAGCTGAAGTTCGTGTTCCTGCAAATCCAAATGTCGGCGGCTTGGGCGGACGGGCAGGTCGGTGCCGCTGAACGCAGCGTGCTGCACGAGATTGCCCGGCGGTTGGGCATCCCGGAAGCCGCGTTTCGGCAGGTGGAGGCGCTGGCGGCCGGTATGGCGGGACGCGCGCGCTGGAGCGCCGGAGGGCAGTCCTCCAGCCAACCGGCGAGCCGTGCCGACGACATTGACGGCGCCTACCAAGCCCTTGGCGTCTCCCCTACGGACAGCGATGCCCAAATCAAGCGCGCCTACCGGCGCCTGATCAGCCGGCACCATCCGGACAAACTGGTCTCCAAGGGGCTGCCGGAAGACATGATGCGGGCGGCAACGGAGCGCACCGCCGAAATCAAGGCCTCCTACGACTTGATCATGTCGCGGAGGGCGGTCGGCGGCTGACCCCCGATCGTTGGCCAACGGGGTGGCGCAACGCCCATGGAGGATCGGAATCTTGTGCAATAATCCTTGAAAATCGTAATTCCACCTATCTATTTCATTGATCGTCCCAAGCCGTTTGCCCGCATTGCGGAGTTGGCCGGACAAATCGCCGCTTGACGTTGTATGCTGAAACCGATTGCAGCCTAGCCTAAGGCCAGCGCGGCCCATGCGGAAAAGGAGACCCCATGATCGTTGTTGCCGCCATGATCGACTTTGCCACCCAAGCCGACCGCGACCAAGCGGTATTGGAAACCGTGCCGGTGCAGAAGGCCACTCGGGATGAGGAGCCCGGCTGCCAAGCCTACTGCTTCGCCGCCGACCCTTGCGTGCCGACCCGCATCCAAGTCCATGAGCTCTGGGACGACGCCCCCACCTTGGCGGCCCACTTCAAGCACCGCAACTATGAGGACATGAAGGCAGTGCTGGGCAGGTACTGTGTCGTCAACAACTGGAACCGGATGTATCGGGTCGCCGACGATGAGCCGGTTTACGACTCGGCAGGACAGCCCCGGGAAGCCGATGCCTTCTTCGGCGGCAAGGGCTAGGGCGCTGCCGCAGTGAGCGCCCCCGAACACCCGGCGGACGATTCCGGGCAGGGGCAAGTTGGGCGCCAGGCCAACACCGAGGGGGCGAAGGCCAACGGACCTAAAGCCCGCATAATCGACCTGCACGCCCACATCGTGCTGGAGCAGGGCTTCGGCATGGCGGGACGTTATGGCCCCGAGCTGGCGGTGGATGGCGACGGCGTGCCTTACTTGCGCATCGGCGCCTACCGGATGAAGCCCATGGCCTACCGGGGCACGGTGTTCATGGACGTGGACAAGCGCTTGGCGCTGATGGACCAGCTCGGCATCGACCTGCAATTGCTGTCGCCCAATCCGCTGACCATGTTCCACGGCATCGAGGCGGACATCGCCGAACGCTTCTGCCGCGTTCACAACGACGCCATGGCCGAAGTGGTGGCGAAGCACCCGCGCCGACTGCTCGGCGCCGCGGCGCTGCCCATGCAGGATCCCGAGGCGGCCTGCCGGGAGTTGGAGCGGGCCGTGCGGGGTTTGGGCTTGACCGCCGCCCACACCGGCACCGACTACCCCTTTCCGCTTTACGACCCTCGCTTGGACGATTTCTACCGCACCTTGGTCGCCTTGAACGTGCCCTTGTTCCTGCACCCCGCCTCCACGGACGGCGCCAACCCGCCGGCGGACAAGCGATTGAACCACTTCGACCTAGGCCTGATCGTCGGCTATGCGCATGACGAGTCCTTGGCGGTGGCGAACCTCGTTTTCGGCGGTGTGCTGGAGCGGCATCCGGAGGTGGACATCTGCATCTCCCACGGCGGCGGCGCACTGCCCTTCCTGATGGGACGTTACGAAGGCATGGCGCGTTTCCGGGCCTGGGCGCCGGAATCAGTGCGCGAACGCGGCTTTCGCCACGAGGCTCGCAAGCTCTGGTACGATGCCCATGTGGAAGGTGAGGCAGCGCGCAATCTGCTGGTCGAAGCTCTCGGCCGGGAACGGCTGGTGTTCGGCACCAACTTCGGCGGCTGGGATACGCCCAGCAGCCCGGCGACGGCCTTTGATGCCTCGTTGACGCCGAATGCGGAGAAGCTTATGAGGTTGTGATGGGCACCTTAGGGCGAACGCCCTGACGGGGACAGCCTCGAACGGAGCCCGGCTCGAGGTCGTCGCGTCCTCGTTCTGAGTCAGCAAATTCGTCGCAGGTTGGCGATGCGGTCCCTGATTTGATCGGTAATCCGGCCCAGTGTTGCCGCACCGGCATCCGTGGAGTTGAATGGCACTGCGGCGCTCTCCATATGGTCCTCCACAGCATCAGTTAGTTGCAGCACGCGTCGGCGAACGTAGGGCTCGGTCATGCCGATATCCACTGCGAGAACTTTCCAGTCGGTGGCCTTGATGGCATCCAAGGTTGAGCGCTTCGCAATCTTCATCGCCATCTTAGGGCTGATGTTCGGATAAGCGACCGTGCAGAGAAGATCATACAAGGGTGCCAATTCGATGCTGGAGCGGCGATGGAGCAAGCTGAAGTTCTTGCCGTGAGCATCGGCGTTGCCGATGATGAGGTTGAATGCCGCCGCATCAAAGAGCTTAAGAACGTCCTTGGCCGGCCGTGTGGCCGTCCGGCGCACAAGCGCGAAGCAATCGCCAAATGTGGGTCCGCCTTCGGCGGCGTACTTTCGGCTGGAGGGAAGGCCAAGGGCTTGGCAGAAGTCCTCTTGGTGCAGGCGGCGGACTTGCCCTTCAACCGTCTTGCGGTCGTAGCGCTCCACCAATAAAACCCGTCGGTTGCCGATGGTCCTGATCTCGACTGGTGCGACGTTCAAGCCGATGCCCTGAGCCAAGCGCATGCAGAAGGCTTCGTTTTCCGTTATGCCGGGAAAGCGCTCGCTCGCTGGTTTCAGAATGTGCGTCGTGGGTGCGCCGGATTGGGGCAAGGCGATCCCTTGGCCGGTTGCGATAACCGGCAGTTTCGACTGCGCCCCGGCCAATGAGAGGCGCAAGGCCGAATCGCCGGCAAGCAGGGGATGGCTCGGTAGCGTGTCGAGCAGGTCGATCAGTTCACTGTCGTTCATGACCTTGGGCGGGCTGTTTGGCGCGACCGGAACAGGTGGTGCTTCTCCTTCCGGCCAAAGCGTCAATGCCCCTGCAACTTCGCCGCCTAGCGCTTCGAGAAGGCCGAATTCATTGTGCTCCGAAATTCCGAGCGCTTTGGCTACTGCAATGCGCTGCTCTTCTTCAGGCAATAGACCTTCAAAAAACGGGCGGCTCTCCCGGCGCGAAAAAGGCTTGCTGCGCAGTGGCAGCGAGACCGAGACCGGACGCGGATCCGTGCTTGAAAGCCAGTCCTCTGAATAGGCGAACACGGCTTCGCCGTGCCGGTTGAACTGGAACGACCCGACGATGTTTCCTCCCCACCAAACGCTTAACGCCTTCGTCATGGCGTGTTGTCATTCGGGGTTTTGATAGTGAGGTTGCAGCCAAGGGCGCTAAGGACATTGAGCGTCTTGCCGATCTGCGCGGTCGATTTGCCGGCCTCTAACTCGACTAGAAAGCGCTGCCCGACCCCGGCTGCGGCCGCTAGTTGATCTTGACGCAATCTCTGGGCCTTACGGGTTTGGCGAATGACTTCGCCGATGTCTTTTGGCGTCATGTTTATTTCCCGATCGGGACATTAGCCGAGTGTCGGGGGGCTTTCAAGCAGAAATTGCCCGATCGGGGTTGCGTTTCTGTTATCAGAGGCACTGGATCCCGCAATTGGCAATCCAGTCATCGAAAGCCGCGAAGAAGATGCCGGCAGTCGAAACGAGCAAAAGGAGGAACCGCGAGCATGAAGGCTTACTTGTTCACTTACAGCAACCTGTCTGCTCCATGTGTGGTCCACACGCAGGACTAGACTGCTTTAGCATGCCACCTTCGCGCAGCCGTCTGCGGCGTATCGGGGCGTCAGCGAACTCCCTGCAGTTGTTGAGCCGCCCAATTGGCCATCGATGGAATCGACAGTGCCCAAACGCCATCCTTTCGCTCAACGATGCCATTCCCTTTGAGCGACTCCCGTGTCTTTTCGATATCGGGAATGGGCCTGTCTGAAGGCCAGAACCTTCGGACTTCCCGTTCGCAAAACTCATCCAGCTGCCAATCGGAGGCTCGAACCGCTTGCTTGGGGAGTTGGGCGATGATCCGTTTGGCCAACTCGTCGTCACCGCCGGGCGCAACTGTGTCCTTCATTCGTTCTTCATAGTATTCGGCCCTGAGTTCGGCACAGCGGGCTTTGATTTCGTTGCGATCCAATGCTACGGCGTTGCCGTCGGCCTCAAGCAACGCTTCGCAGATGGCCTTTTGGGCGCTCAGCAAGTGTCGGGGCCAACCGAATGCGGCTTCTGCCGCCAAACTGGCCAGCGGTCGCCATACGTCCGACGAACCTCCATCGGGGTTTAGCTCGGCGAGCATCCTCCAAGTTGAATCAATGCACTCGCCGTCCGCCATCGCCGTCATGTTGACGGTGGCGGAGTCTCCGGCCCGGGTCAGGCCGGGATGGCGATTGATGTGCTCCTGGGTATGTCCCAAACCCGTGAGCACCACGACGCAAGGGATTTGGTCGGCTTCGCCGAGACCGCCCACATGAAGTTCCTTGAGCACGTCAAGAGCGTTGCCACTCAAGCTGTGGGCTTCGTCGATGTGCAGCGCGAAGCGCAGTCCGTCGGTGGCGTGTTCCTGGGCCGCCCTTTGGAGTTCCTCGGTCAAGGCCCGCCCTGCCAGTCGTTCGATGGCTGCTGCGGTCCAATGCATCGCCGTGACGGCATGCCGTCCATCCTGCTTGGCAGCGGCGTTTTTGATGCGTTCCATCATGGTTGTGAAATCAGTCAGGTGCCGATCCGAAAGCTTGACGAACACGACATCTTGGGTGGTCTCCGCCAAATGGGCGGCGAGCGAGGTTTTGCCGCAGCCTGGCGCGCCCTGATAGATGCGAAAGATGGCTTGGTCGCGGTCTTCCGAAGCCGCCAGCCCGTAGTGAAACTGGGTGATTTCGTGTGCGCGGCCTTCGAAGTACCGTGCTTTGTCGCGGGGGGAATCCTTGTGGGCGATTTGGTGGGCGAGATCGATGTTGAACTTCATGGCTTTTGGCTTGGGCGGCGTAATGCGGACAGCCTAGCAGTTTCCGCCGTCGCTTGCCTTGCGGAGAGCGACATTGATGTAGCCGTGGTTTTGAGTGGTCGCCCACCGGCCAAGGGGGTGCGCCTCAATCCAGCTCACCAGCTCAACCCTGCCCACTGCGATGTTCTCATGGAGTTGGACGCCAATGTGTCTCCCGCAGTCCTTTGGGAGTGGGAGGTGGGAAATCCCGATATGACCTTGAAACCGCAGTTCTTCCGAAACGTGGAAGCGGAAGGGCTGGAGGTTACGTCGTGGCGGATTTGACACCAGATGAGCGCCTTCAAAAGAGCAGCGAGTGCTTGCGGAAGCGGGTGCGCTTCTTCGTTTGAATCAAGCACTCAATCTGCCGCTCAGCCACACTTGACGCCGAGGGGCTTCGTTCACAGTGGGCGTCAGCGGTCAATGTCCCCGGGTTGGGTGGGGGCGGTTTCCCGCAGTTGTTGGACGGTCCATGCGGCCATCGATGGAATCGACAGTGCCCAAACGTCGTCCTTTCGCTCGATGATGCCGTTGCCTTTGAGCGATTCCCGTGTTTTTTCGACATCGGGAATGGGCCTGTCTGACGGCCAGAACCCTCGGATTTCCCGTTCGCAAAACTCATCCAACTGCCAATCGGACGCTCGAACCGCCTGTTGGGGGAGTTGGGCGATGATCCGCTTGGCCAACTCGCTGTCTCCGCCGGGCGCAACCACGTCCTTCATTCGCTCTTCGTAGTATTCGGCCCTGAGCTCGGCACAGCGGGCTTTGATTTGGTTGTGATCCAACGCCAAGGCGTTGCCATCGGCCTCAAGCAACGCTTCGCAGATGGCTTTTTGGGCACTCTGCAGGTGTCTGGGCCAACCGAATGCGGCTTCTGCCGCCATGCTGGCCAGCGATTGTTTTGCACCTGATGGGCCATTGTCGGGCTTTAGCTCAGCAAGCATCCATATGGTGGAGTCAACGCATTCCTGGTGGGTCATCGCCGTCATGTTAATGGTGGTTGAGTTTCCGGCCCGTGCCAGGCCGGGGTGGCGATTGAGGTGCTCTTTGGTGTGGCCCAAGCCGGTGAGCACCACGACGCAAGGGATTTGGTCGGTTTCGCCGAGTCCGCCCACATGCAGTTCCGTGAGCACTTCGAGGGCGTTGTTGGGCAGGCTGTGGGCCTCGTCAATGTGCAGCGCGAAGCGCAAGCCGTCTGTAACGTACTCTTGCACGGCCTTTTGAAGTTTCTGTGTCAGGGCGCGTCCGGCCAGTCGCTCAATGGATGCGGCAGCCCAGTATGTGGCCATGAGAGCCTGGCGTCCCTCCTGCCGGGATGCGGCGTTCCTTATGCGCTCCATCATCGATGCGAAATCGGTCAAGTGCCGTCGCGACAGCTTGATGAACACGGTATCCGGGATGATTTTGGCCAATTGGGCAGCGAGCGAAGTCTTGCCGCAGCCGGGTGCGCCTTGGTAGATGCGAAAAACGGCTTGTTCCCGCCTTGTGGATGCGTTCAAGGAGAATTTGAACTCTTCGATTTACTTGGCCCGGCCCGCAAAGTATCTGGCCTCGTCACGGGGGATGTCCTCAAAGGCGATTTGTTGGGCCAGTTCTGCGTTGAACGTCATGGCTTGCGGCGTGTTCGGCGTGATGTGGTCAGCCGAGCAAACCGATGCAAAGAGGGAAGCGCAGCAAGTGTCCGTGAGCGCCAGCGTTGCACTTGGCGCTCACGGAACAATGGAACAACCGGACGGGGAGCTGCGATCCTAAAGCGTGTAGCGGTACTGCAGGCTGAAAGTCCGGCCTAGCGGCGTGGTCGCCGCTTGATCGAGGCTGTTGGGGCCAGTGTCGTTGCAGCTAGGCGGCGGTCCCGGGTTGAAGTTGGGGCAGCGGCCCGGTATGGCGCCGGCGCTAACGACGTAAATCTCGTTGGTCACGTTGCGTCCGATCAGGTTGAACTGATGCCGACCGTCCTCCGAAAACAGGCTGATGGCTGTATCAAGAACCCAGAAGCTGTCCTGCTTGAACGGATCCAACGTAGCGGTGTATCCGTAGTCGCCGGTGTAGCGAGCATCGGCTGACAGACTGAGCCGCCAGTCGTTGCCGACCGCCAAATCGTACGAGGCGCCGATGTATCCGGTGAAATCAGCGTTGCCGGCAGCGTCTTGGCCCTTGAGGTTTTGGCCCGTCGCATTGATGAAGTCCTTGGTGTAGGAGGTGTCGGTCCATGCCCAAGAACCGCGCAGGTTCAGCCCTTCAATGCCAGTGTTCCACTGCGCGTCGAACTCAACGCCTTCGGTTTCCAAAGCCGACGCATTGAAGGTGGCGAACTGTATGATCGAGGAATCGAAGAGTTGCACCTGAAGGTCGGAGTACTCGTAGGTGAACGCCGTCGCGTTCAGCCGCAGGGCGCCGTCCATGAAGCGACCCTTGAGGCCGGCTTCAAAGCCCTCGGCCTCCTCGGATTCGTAGATCAGGAAGCCGGGGAACTCCGGATTGGTGGGCTGCAGAGCGGCCGTGGGCAGGGCGCTGTTGTCAATGCCGCCGGACTTGAAGCCTTGCTTGTAGGCTAGGAAGACGCTGACATCGTCGTTGAGGTAGTAGTTGATCGCCACCTCGGGAGAGAGATGGTCGTCCCCGAACTCCAAGCCTTCGTCGATGACCGGCGGTGCGCCCCAGCCGAACAGAATCGCGGCGGCATGGAGGTAGGGAATCTCGATGCGTCCGTCCTTTTCCTCGTCCGTGTAGCGCAGGCCCGCGGTGACCTCCGTGCGTTCATTGAGGTCCCAGTAGGCGGCTAGGAACACGGAGTACACTTCCGTGTCCAGAAAGTGATGCTTGTTGTAGTCGTATTCCCATCCGGTGACCGGATCAGGGCCGATGACCGTGGCCGTCGGGTCGCCGCCAACCCTGGCGTATGCTGGGCCGAAGATGTTGGGCAGCAGCGGCGCATTGAACGCGTACTGATAGGCATCGAATTCCTGCTCAATGTCCTGATAGAAGAGCCCAGCTTGAAAGTTCAGGGGGCCATCCAAGTCGCTTGCTAAGCGGAACTCCTGCGATAGGCTCTTGTAGATGTTGTTGTGCAGGCCGCCGAAAACGCTGGCGCCATAGCTGTAGTCATCAAGCTCCCAATGCTGCAGGTCCACCCAGCCGGTGACGGACGTGACGGCCAAAGCGGGGTTTATGTCCCAATCCATGCGCAGGGACATAAAGTGGGTTTTCTGCTCCAGGCCGGGCTCGCCGTCGTCATAGCCCTTTGGCAACCCGTCACGCAAGCCGGGGTGCAGGTTCAGCTTGGAAGTGTTGCCGTTGAGCTTGCAGTCGTCCACGCCTTGATAGATGCCGAAAACCGAGGTTGCGGAGGGAATGGCCGTGGGCTCCTGGCGGCCTTCGGGACAGACTTCCTCGGCCCAAGCCGTGCCGGCGCCTTCGTTGTCGTACTCGGAGTAGCTGTACTTGAGCTTGGCCCGGAAGGTGTCACTGGGATCCCAAACCAAGGTGAGGCGCGTGTTCAGGGACTCGTCGCCATACCATTCGTCCGCTCCGGATATGGGCACGTTGACGGCGTCGTTCCTTGCGGAGTAGTTATGGAAGAGCTCATCGTTCTTGGTGTAGCCCGCCGCAAAGCGGGCGCCTAAGGTATCGGTTAGTGGGCCGGAGATGATGAATTCGGAGAAGATGCCCTCGTGTTCGGTTTCGTAGCCGCCGCTGGCCTCCATCTCAAACTCATCGCCAGGATCGTTGGTGGTGATGGATACCACGCCGGCGGTGGCCGACTTGCCGAAGTAGAGGGACTGCGGACCCTTGAGCACTTCCAATTGGCCCATGTCCATGTAGGAGTTGTGCACGAATCGGCCCCGGTTGACCACCACGCCGTCAAGGTTGATGGCCACGGAGTGGTCAAAGGCGGCTGAAATGAAGCTGGAGCCGATGCCGCGCAGCCTGAGGATTGAGCCGTTGCCGGAGCCGCCATGGGAGATCACCATGTTGGGCACCATCTTGGCGGCGTCCACCAGATTGGTGATGTTGTAGCGGTCCAGGTCCGCCTCGGTCAGGGCGGCAATGGTGACCGGCACGTCCTGCAAGGTTTCCGCTTGCTGGCGGGCGGTGACGATGATCTCTTCGATGACCTCGCCTTCCGCGGCAAGGACGCTCGCAGGCGTCACGACCGCAAAGCAGGCCAGCAACGCCAGAGTCGGTAACGGCTTTCGCATGGTTCTCCCCTCCAATGGATTAAAGCACTCGAACAAGACGCGCCAAGGGTACCCGTTTAGTGCTTTGAACGCTACGGGCACCCTTGCGCCGGTTAAGTCGCCTCCTCGTCGTGGAACCCCTAGAGCGAGTAGCGGTAGCGCAGCATCAAGGTGCGACCGAGTTGGGTGTTGATGCCTTGGTCGAGGTTGTTGGGCGAGGAGGGGTCGGCGGCGATGCGGCCCGGAATCGACTGGCCGGACACGCCGTAGATCTCGTCGCCCAGATTGCGGCCGATTACGCTCAGTTCGTGACGTTCGTCGGCCGAGTAGGCGCTGATCGAGGCGTCGAGCAGCCAAAAGCTGTCCTGTGTGTAGGGATTGAGCGTATCCGTCAGCCCGTAGTCATCGCTGTAGCGCGCATCGGCTGAGAGGCTCATGCGCCAGCCATCGGTCACGCCAAAGTCATAGGTCACGCCTAAGTAGCCCGTTACCTCAGCGTTATTGCGCAGATTTTCGCCCTTGAGGTTTTCAGCGTTCGCAGTGAAGAAGTCATCCGTGTACTCAGTTTGCGTGAAGGCAAGCGCACCCCGAACGCTCAAGCCTTCGACATCCGTCTGCCAAAGCATATCAAACTCCACGCCTGCGGTTTCCAAGGCGGAGGCGTTGAACGTGCTGAACTGAATTACTGTGGATTCGAAAAGCTGAACTTGCAGATTAGAGTATTCGTAGAGGAAGGCCGTGCCATTCAAGCGCATGCTGCCATTGAGGAAATCGCCTTTGAAGCCAATTTCGCCGCCTTCGGCCTCCTCTGACTCGTATATCAGAAAGCTGTAGTCACCGTTGTTGTTGGCCGGATTGAGCGATGCGCTGGGTAGGGCGCTGTTGTCGATGCCGCCCGACTTGAAGCCTTGCTTGTAGGCGCCAAACAGGGTGACGGCATCGTTGAGGTCATAGCTGAGCGCGACTTCCGGCGAGAGGTTGTCGTCGTCGAAGTCCAAGCCCTCTATGAGCGGTGGGGCCGAGAAGTTGCCTCGCAATGCGAAGTGAACGTAGGGTATCTCGATGCTGCCCTCCTTCTCCTCGTGCGTGTAGCGAGCGCCCGCAGTCAACTCCGTGCGTTCGTTGATGTCCCAAGTCACCGACAGGAAAGCGGAATAGACTTCAGTATCGGTCAGGTGCTTTTTGTTGTAGTCGTATGCGTTGCCTGTGGCGAGGTCCGGCCCCGCCAACATTGCGATGTTGACGGCGTACTGGTAGGCGTCGAACACCTGCTCAATGTCTTGGTAGAAGAAGCCGGCTTGGAAGTTCAGCGGATCGTTGTAGGCGCTGGCCAACTGGAATTCCTGGGTGAGCGACTCAAACTGATTGTTGTGCAGGCCGCCATAGACGGTGGCGCCCCCGCTGTAGTCGTCGAGTTCCCAATGATCCAAGTCCACCCAGCCGGTGATGGAGGTCAAGGAAAAGACATCGCTCAAATCCCAGTCCACTTGCAGCGAGAGGAGGTTGGTCTCTTGTTCGAGCCCGGCCTGACCGTCGTCGTAGCCCTCCGGCAGGCCGGCGCGCAGTCTTTGGTTGAGGTGCAAGCGGTTGTTTTTGCCGTTCAGCTTGCAGTCGTCCACGGCTTGGAAGCGCAGGACCGGAGTCGCTGCGTTGGGGATGCCCGTGGGTTGCGGTGAGCCATCTGGGCAGAGGTTTTCGCTCCACATGATGCCGCCGCTGCTTTCATAGTCCGAATGACTGTACTTAAGCCTCGCGCTTAAACTGTCCGCGGCGTCCCAGAGCAGCGTCAGGCGGGCGTTCAGCGACTCATCGCCAAACCATTCGTCGGCGCCATTGGTCGGGGCGAGCGGATTGTTGTCGAAGCCATAGTTTTCAACGAGTTCGTCGTTGTCGAGATACCCGACGGCCAGCCGGGCGCCCAAGGTGTCGGACAGCGGGCCGGAGATGACCAGTTCGGTGGCCAGGCCGTCGTGCTCGGTCTCCATTCCGGCGGATGCCTGAAATTCAAACTCCTCGCCCGGATCGTTCGTGGTGATGGAGATCACCCCGGCCGTGGCGCTCTTGCCGAAGTACAGGGACTGCGGGCCCTTGAGGATCTCCAGCTGCCCCATGTCCAAGTAGGAATTGTGGATGAAGCGGCCCCGGTTGACGACGACTCCGTCCAGATTGATCGCGACGGATTGGTCGAAGGCGGCGGAGATGGAGCTTGAGCCCACGCCGCGCAGGCGAAGGTTGGCGCCGTTGCCCGACCCGCCTTGGGCAACCAGCATGTTGGGCACCATCTTGGCGGCATCGACCAGATTGGTGATGTTGTAGCGGTCGATGTCCTCCTCGGTCAGCGCGGCGATGGTGACAGGCACATCCTGCAGCGTCTCCTGCTGCTGCCGTGCCGTGACGATGATTTCGTAGATGACGCCGTCTCCGGCTGCCAATGCGGGCGTTGCCGAAGTCCATGCCAGCAGCAGGGCGACGGCTCCTTGAATTGGAAGCCAGTGTCTGAGCGGTCGTTTCATGTTCAACTCCTTAGCGTCATTGATTTTGCAAGTCTGTGGGCCAAAAGCGGTAATTATAGTCACTCTTGACGCATTGCCAACTAAAAATGGAGAGATTATGGAGGTCGAGGGGCTTTCGTTCCCCGGCGCACGCGCAAGTTCGCTATGCTTGGGCCTTGAGGAGGGAGAGGCCGATGCTAGGGCCTCTTGGCCGGTGCGCTTCGTCGGCGCCCTCAAGCGGCGGAAAGTCTCGACGGGGAAGGACATGGCACAAGGCGCAGCGGAGCAACGGGGAGCGTCCCCGCCGTCCCGGCTGTCGAAGCGGGTGCTGGCCGCCTACGGGGCGCCGGCGCTGCCGCTGTCGATGACCACGCTGCCGCTGGCGGTCTATCTGCCCGCGGTTTACGCCGACGCGGACGGCTTCGGGCTCTCCCTAGGCTTTGTGAGCTTGGTGCTCATGTTGTCCAGGGCGTTCGATGGCGTCACCGACCCGGTCATCGGCTTCCTGTCGGACCGCACCCGCAGCCGCTGGGGACGCCGCAAGCCGTTCTTCCTGCTGGGCACGCCGCTGTTCGTTGTCGGCGTCTGGCTGCTCTGGGTGCCGCCGATCGAATTCGAGCCAGTCTCCGTGTTCGGCCAGGAGATCAATTCCGGATACCCCTACCTGCTGGCGACCTTGGTGCTGCTGTTCGTGGGCGCCACCATCAAGGACGTGCCCTACAGCGCTTGGGGCGCTGAACTGTCCCAGAACTACAACGAGCGCACCCTGATCACGAGTTGGCGCGAGGGCTTCAACGTGGCGGGCAACCTGATCGGCGCCTTCGTGCCCGCGGTGATCTTCTTCTGGGGCTACTCCAAGCCCGCCGACGCCGTGTTCTTCCTGTCCATCGCCATCGTCATCCTGATGCCGGCGCTGGTCGTCAACACCCTGTTCAACGTGCCCGAACCGAAGCTGGCGGAGCATCGGCAGGAACGGCTGCCCATTCGTGAGAGCTTCCGCCACGCTTGGGCCAACGAGCCCTACCGCCGGCTGCTCATCATCTTCCTGTTCTCCACCATCGGCTCGGCGATGACGAACACCTTAAGCTTCTTCTTCGTCAAGCACGTGCTGCTGGCCGGCGACCTCTACGGCTTCTACTTGGCGCCCTACTTCATCTCGCAGATCATCGCCATCCCGCTTTGGTTCCGGCTCTCCAGGCGCATCGGCAAGCACCGCGCGACCATGGCGGCCATCGGCTGGTATGCCCTGTGGTCCTGCTTCATTCCCCTGATCGCGGTGGCGCCGATGGCCTGGTTCGAGGCGTTCGAGGTGGCGAACCTGCTGCGTTTCCTGCCCGAAGAGGCCTACGCGGCGACGCTCGACTACTTCACTGGCATTCCCACCGGCAAGTTCCTGTTCTTCATCGCCGTGATGTGCTTCAAGGGCTCCGCCATCGGCGCCCTCTCAGCGCTGCCCTACGCAATGGCGGCGGACGTGGTGGACCTGGACTCCGCCCGCACCGGCAAGCGGCAGGGCGGCGCCTACTTCTCCATTTGGCTGATGGTGCGCAAGCTGGCCTACGCCTTGGGGCTGCTGATCGGGGCCAACGTCGTGATCTGGTTCGGCTTCGACTCGCTGGCCGACCCCTTCAACACCACCAACAGCGCCTTTGCGCTGCTGATGCTGGCCGTGACCTACTCGATCATCCCCGCCATCCTCAAGTTCGTGGCCATGCCGTTGCTGTGGCACTACCCGCTCACCGAGGCCCGGCTCGCCGAGATCCAGCAGCAGATCGAGACCCAAGCACGGAGCGCTGACCAGGATGCGGAAAACCAGCAACGCAATTCCCTCCACTGAGACGGTTCTGTGCGGGCTTGGAAAAAAATCAGAACTTGACCCATGCAACGGGAGCGGACGTTCTTGCGCGTTCGGCAAATTGCTGACATATTGGAGGCAAATGCGCAAAGTCGGAGGCGAAAATGGCGGAAATGGGGTTCAGCTTGGCAAGCGCCGCGGCCGAACGCCTTGGTGGCTGCGATTCGATCGGCTGCGAAGTTCGCACGGATGCGGACCTTGTGGCGGCAGTTGAAGCCGGTTTTCGGCCGGAGTCCCTAGTGGCGCTTTCCGCGGGCGGTGTTTCGGACCAGGAAATCGCAACGCTCGTCATCAATCCCCGCACGTTGTCACACCGGCGGGCCAAAGGCCAGCGCCTAACGGTGGATGAGTCAGACCGCGCCGCTAGGTTGGCCCGGATGATGGCGCTTGCGGATAGGACATTCGCCAACTCCGACAAGGCTAACCGCTGGCTGCACAAGGAGTTGCGCGCCTTGGACGGTCGGCGCCCGATCGATCTGATTCGAACGCAGGTGGGCGCTCGCATCGTGGAGGACGTGTTGAGGGGAATCGCCTGGGGCGCACCGTCCTGATGCGCTTATGGCGCCTGTCCGGCGCGGCCTACGCGAACCGATTTGATGGTGGCTTTGGGCGCAGCCACGAAGGCCGCTGGAACTCGCCAGGACATCCAGCAACCTACTGCTCCACCGGGCCGGCGGTTTGCGTGCTGGAAAAACTGATGCACATAGAAGATCCACTGCTGCTGCCCGACGACACCATGCTTGTTTGCTATGAGGTGCCCGACGATGTGGTCATCGAATCGTTACTCCCCGACCAAGTTCCCGACGATTGGCGCAACCTGCCGCAGGTGACCCGAGCCATGGGTGACGCTTGGCTTCAAGGCGTGACCGCTGCTCTGTGGAGATTGCCTTCAGTGGTCGTGCCCATTGCCTATGCCAATGATTGGAACCTGTTGGTGAACCACATGCATGAGGATGCGGGTCGGATTTCAATCTTTCGGATAGACCGGTTTGAATACGACCCGAGGCTGTTTTGGTTTGGCGATTGAGGGCCGGATGGACGTCCTTCGGGTCAACCTATTGGCTGTTGGCGGAACTGGCTGCGCAACTCCCTCTCCCGCGGAGATGGAAACCGCGCCCCGCTGTTTAGGCTATAGTCGGGGTGAGCCTGCAGGATGCGCAGATCGCCGTGACAGACGACTACAATCCCTTCAAGCCGCCGGTGCTCGACGAGCCGAGCGTAGCCTACGCTCACTTGCTGACCGAACGGCCCGTGCATTGCTTCGCGGACTTCGACCCCCCGTTTTACACGCTGTCCCGCCATGCCGACGTGCAATGGGCGCTGCGCGACATTGCCACCTTCTCCAGCGAATTCGGGCAGGGGCCGCGCTTCACGCCGCCGGCCGGCATGCTCTCCAATCCGCCGCAGCACACCTTCTTCCGCAGCTTGGTGCAGCAGGCGTTCTCGCCCCGCGCCATTGCGGCCATGCGCGGCCGGGTCGAGGAGTTGGCGGAGGAACTGCTCGATGCGCGCCCGGCAGGCGAATGGGATCTGCACGATGCTTTTGCGTTTCCCTTGCCGGTCATCGTCATCGCCGAAATGCTGGGGGTGCCGGCGGATGACCTGCATCTGTTCAAGCGCTGGTCGGACGCTTCGGTAGCGGCGATGGGCGCGGCAGATCCATCGGCCCACGCAGCGGAGCTGACTGACTTGGCGAACTACATTCTCGCCCGGGTCCGCGAGCGCCGGGCGGCGCCCGGCCGCGGCGACCTGATTGATGGCTTGGTGCGGGCTCAGCAGGACGGCAAGGGGCTGGCCGACGGGGAAATCCTGAGCGTCGTCAATCAACTGCTGGTGGGCGGCAACGAGACGACCACCTCCCTCATCACCAACGCCGTCTGGCGGCTGCTGGAACGTCCCGCGCTTTGGCGGCGGGTGGTGGCGCAGCCGGATTTGGCGGACCGGGCGCTTGAGGAAAGCCTGCGCTTCGACCCGCCGGTGCTGGGGCTGTACCGTTCGACGACCCGGGCGGTGGAACTGCATGGCGTGCGCATTCCCAAGGGTGCCAAGGTGATGCTGCACTACGCCGCCGCCAATCGTGATCCCGCAGTTTGGGATGACCCCAACGCCTTCTCCCTGGACCGGCCGGCCCAACGCCACCTGTCCTTCGGCTTGGGGGTGCATTTCTGCTTGGGCGCCCAATTGGCCCGGTTGGAAGCGGGCATCGCCCTGCGGGCGCTGGCGGCGCGCTGCGCGGATCTGCGGCTGGTCAATTCCGGCCGGCGCATCGTGCCGTGGTTCCTTTGGGGCCGCCGGCACCTGCCCGTGGCGCGAAGCCTTTCCTAGGAGCCTGCGGCGCAGGCTCCTAAAGCTTGAAGTAGGGCGGCAAGTCCTTCGGCTCGATCTTGCGGAGGTTGGCCAAAGGACTGGCGCCGAAGTAGATGTCCTCGCCCACCAGCTTGCCGTCGGCGTCGGCAGGCCACAGCGTCACCAATTGGGCGCCGCCAAGCCAGAGGTCGCCGCCCTGCACGTCCGCGTCGCCGACCTGCGTCACATTCATGGCCAGCAACGCCTCGCCTTTGTGAACCTGCTTCACTTGGCCTTCGGTGATGACGTGGTCGTCGCTGGCGATGACCTTGTCCACCACCACCTCGAACTGCTGGCCACCGGTTTGGAACATGCCGGCGTAGAAGGCCCGCACCGCCTCCCGGCCCCGGATCACCAACGGCTCGCCGTTGCCCCAGAAGTGGTAGATCGGGTTTGCCGTCAGGGTATCCATCAAGGCGTCCAGCTGGCCCTTGATTTCATGCTCCATGTGATTGCGCACCTCGGTGATCAGGGCTTTGCGCCGAAGGTTGCCTTCCTGCGCGGCCCGGGCCTCCAAGGCCAACCAGCTTTGACGGGGATTGATCGCGTAGGTCATGGATTGAGTCCTTCCTGCCCGCAGTGGATATCGACTACCATGCCGATGGGCTTGCCATAAGGGGGCAGCGCATCTTGCAGACCAATTCGTCGAAACTTAAGCGCTCGACGCTGTTCTGCTACAGCTTGGCCGACATGCCGGTGATGATGTCGATTTTTCCGGCCCTCGTGTTCATCCCGAAATTCTACACCAGCGACATGGGCGTGCCCTTGGCCTTGGCGGCCAACATCATTTTGGGCGTGCGCTTGTTCGACATGGTGAGCGATCCGCTGATGGGCTACATCAGCGACCGCACCCAGACCCGTTGGGGGCGGCGGCGCCCTTGGCTGGTGTTGGCCACGCCCATCGTGATGCTCGGCACCTACCAGCTCTACCTGCCGCCGGACGGCGCCGGCGCCCTGCACATGCTGACTTGGATGGCGGTCGTGTCGGTGGGCACCACCATGGTGCTCATTCCCTACTACGCATGGGCGGCGGAGCTTTCGTCCGACTACAACGAGCGCTCCCGAATCACCGGCTGGCGCTCGATGGCCGGCGTGGTCGGCAGCTTGGTGGCGCAGTTGGCGCCGGCGCTGGCGCTGCTGCTGTTCGGCATCGGCGGCAGCCGCGCGGTGCTCGCCGTGGTGGGGATCTCCATGCTGGTGTTGATGCCAATTTGCATCCTCCTCACGGTCACCAAGGTGCCGGACCGCCAGGCGGCGCGGACGTCGGCCCTGCCGGTTTGGCAGGGCTTGAAGTTGATGCTGGCCAACGGCCCGTTCAAGCGGCTGGTGCTGACCTTCATGATCAGCCAGACGGCGCTGGCCATCACCACGCCGCTGTACGTCTTCTTCATCGCTTTCGTGCTGCGCGCCGAGGAGCTGGCCATCTTCATGCTGACGTTCTTCTACGGCATGAACTTTGCCGCGGTGCCGTTCTGGGTGTGGGCTTCCAAGCGCATCGGCAAGCACCGGGCCTATGTGGCCAGCTTCGTCATCATTGCCGCCGCCCATCCCTTCTACATGCTGCTCGGCGAAGGCGACTTTTGGTGGATGCTGCCGGTCACCTTGGCCACGGGCTTTGCGGCCGGCGGATTCTCCGCCGCCTTGCCGAACTCCATGAAAGCCGACGTGATCGACTTGGACACCCTGAAGAGCGGCGAGAACCGCGCCGCCTCCTACTTCTCCGCTTGGTCGTTCGCCTTCAAGGCCACGGCCTCGCTGGGTGCGTGGATCGCCCTGACCGGCCTGGCCTTCTTTGGCTTCGATGCCGATCCGGAGGCCGTCAACGGACCCGATGAACTGTTCGGCCTGCGCTTCCTGTTTTCAACGCTGCCGTCGGCGTTCTTCCTGGCAGCTGCGGCGGTGGTGTGGAACTACCCCATCACTGAAGCCCGGCATGCGGCGTTGCGGGCTCAATTGGAGCAGCGAGCGGCCGGCACGGTCGCCGGTTAGCGGCCTATCTGACGACGATGGCCTCTTCGTTCCAAGGCGACAGGGGGGCGTCGGTCTCGGCCTGAAAAGCGGCGGGCAGCTCCTCGGTCATGTTCAGGGTGGCCGCGAGGCGACCGAAGCCGACGAAAAAAGCAACGGTCATGCCGAGCTCCATCGCTTGCGCCTCGCTGAAATGAGCCTTCAGGGCGTCGTAGGCCGCATCGTCGATGGCCAAGTGGTTGTTGGCGAAGAGGTCGGCATAGGCGATGGCGGCCTGCTCCGCTTCAGTCAGGTTGTCCGCAGCGGGCGGGTCCGCAAGCTCGCAGACCAGCTCTTCGGTGACGCCAGCGGCCACGGCGTCGGTGTAGCGAATGGCCATGCAGCTTCGGCACTGGTTGTGGTAGGCCACCCGCAGCCGCACCAATTCCACCAGCCGGTCGGGCAGGGTTCGGTGCATCTTCAGCGAACCGCCCAATGCGGCGACACCCTTGGCCAGCCCGGGGCAGTGGGCGAACATCCGCATCAACCCCTGCTCCAGCGGCGTGGCGGCATCGGGCCGGGTCATCTCCCGGAGCGCCGCATCCCAGTGTTCGGGGTCGATCTTGCTGATTCGGGTCATGGCGCGGCTCCTCAAGCGCGGGGCTTTACATGGGACGGCGAGAGCTTGCCACGACGAGCTGTGGGGTTCAATGCGCCTCTCGCCCTCTGGGCGAGAGGCGGTTGGAGTTTCGCTGTTGCGAAACTCCGCGCTCGCCGCTTAGGTCGGATTCCGATGGGTTTCTGAGGTTGCACATGCATCCTTGGCCTTCAAGGGCAAGGGGCGCTTAGTTGCTTTGGAAACCCGTGCCCCCAGTTCGCGCCGTTCGCTTCCGCGCTGGGCTGGCGACTTTCTATAATCGGTTCGTGGACCCCAACCTCACCCAAAGCGCCCGTGCGCTGCTGCGCCGCGTTTACGGCTATCCTGAGTTTCGTCCCGGGCAGCTTGAAGTCATCGAGTCCGCTCTTGATGGCCGGGATTCGCTGGTGCTGATGCCGACCGGCGGCGGCAAGTCGCTGTGCTACCAGATTCCGGCCATGTTGCGCCCGGGAGTGGGCATCGTCGTCTCTCCGCTGATCGCGCTGATGCAGGATCAGGTGCAGGCGTTGCGCCAGCTCGGAGTGGCGGCGGCGTTCCTCAACTCCAGCGTGCCCTTTCACGAACAGCGGGAGATCGAGGGGGCGCTCGCGCGCGGCGAGCTGGACTTGTTGTATCTGGCGCCGGAGCGGCTGCTGAGCGGGGAATCCGGCACCTTGGAGCTGCTGCGCGGCTTGGATGTGGCGCTCATCGCCATCGACGAGGCGCATTGCGTCTCCCAATGGGGCCACGACTTTCGCCAGGACTACTTGGAGCTGGACGTGCTGGCGGAGCGCTTTCCCGGCGTGCCGCGCATGGCGCTGACCGCCACCGCCGACCTGCGCACCAGGGAGGAGATCGCCTCCCGCTTGGCGCTCATCGAGCCCCGGCGCTTCATCAGCGGCTTCGACCGGCCCAACATTTGCTATCGGGTGCGGATGAAGGGCGGCCCCGGCGCGAACTTGCAGGCGTTTCTTGACGGCCATCGGGATGAGGCGGGCATCGTCTATTGCCTCTCAAGGCGCAAGGTGGAGGAGACGGCGCAGCAGTTGGCGGATGCGGGCTTCGCTGCGCTGCCCTATCACGCCGGCCTGCCCAGCGACGTGCGCCAGCGGCACCAAAACCGTTTTCAACGCGACGACGGGGTGGTCATCGTCGCCACGGTCGCCTTCGGCATGGGCATTGACAAGCCGGACGTACGCTTCGTGGCCCACGCCGACTTGCCGAAGAGCGTGGAGGCCTACTACCAGGAAACCGGACGGGCGGGGCGCGACGGACTGCCCGCCGAGGCTTGGATGAGCTACGGGCTGCAGGACGTGGTGCGGCTGCGGCAGATGGCCGATCGGTCCGAGGCGGACGAGCGGCACAAGCGCATTGAGCGGGCCCGGCTCGATGCGCTGCTCGGCTGGTGCGAGGTCACCGCTTGCCGACGCACGGCGCTGCTGTCCTATTTCGGCGAGGATTACGCGGGGCCGTGCGGCAACTGCGACATCTGCATCAATCCTCCTAAGACCTGGGACGGCACGGTGGCGGCGCAGAAGTTCCTGTCCTGCATCCATCGCACCGGCGAGCGCTTTGGCGCCGCCCACGTGATCGACGTGCTGCGCGGCAAGGACACCGCCAAGGTGCGCCAGCATCGGCACGAACGCTTGTCCACCTATGGCATCGGCGCGGACTTCTCCGACCGCCAGTGGCGCTCCGTCGCCCGGCAGGTGGTGGTGCGCGGCTTCGCCCGCGTGGAGGCCGAGCGCTTTGGCGCCCTGATGCTGACCCCGCAAGCTCGGCCCCTGCTGCGCGGCGAGCAGCGCCTTGAGCTGCGCGAGGAGGTCCGCATCGACAAGCCCAAGCGCAATGCCGCTCCACGCCCGCAGGCCTACGCGGTCAACGCCGCCGACGAGCCGCTATGGCAGGCCCTCAAGGCGCGGCGAATCGAGTTGGCTGACGAGGCCGGCGTGCCGCCCTACGTCATCTTCCACGACGCAACGCTCAAGGCGTTTGCGCATTCCCGGCCCGATTCGCAAGAGGCGATGCTGGCCTTGCACGGCGTCGGCGAAACCAAGCTCAAGCGATACGGCGAGGCCTTTCTTGCGGTCATTGCCGAGCATTCGAACATGAGTTAGAGCGCCTGCGTCGTCGAAAGCTTCAGCTCGCGCCGCGACCTTCAATGGAGTTCAATGGAGGGGGAGGTCAAAAGCTCGCGCCGCTCAGTTCAGCCCCCGCCGCTCAAGCAACGGCTCGATGCTCGGCTCGCGGCCAATGAAGTTGCGGAACAGCGTCATGGCGTCCTCGCTGCCGCCCCGCGACAGCAGGGCGTCACGGAAGCGCTGGCCGTTGGCGCGGGTCATGCCTCCGTTTTCGCGGAACCACTGCTCGGTGTCGGCGTCCAGCACTTCGCTCCAGATGTAGGCGTAATAGCCAGCCGAGTAGCCGCTCATGATGTGGGAGAAGTAGGGCAGGCGGTAGCGTGGCGGCACCGTGGCCAAGTCCGCACCGGCAGTGGCGAGGGCTTGGGCCTCGAACGCCAGGACATCCTCGGCTGCGGGAGCCTCGCCCGGCGCCAGCTGGTGCAGGGCCTGGTCGATGAGCGCCGCCGCCAGGTACTCGGTGGTGGCGTAGCCTTGGTTGAACCGCTCGGCGCTGAGCACCCGTTCCAGCAGACCCTTCGGCATGGGTTCCCCGGTTTCGTGGTGCTTGGCGTAGTTGGCCAGCACGGCCGGCCAAGTGGCCCACATCTCATTCAGCTGGGAGGGGTACTCCACGAAGTCGCGGGGCACGTTGGTGCCGCTGAAAGCGGGGTGGTTCACGTCCGAGAACAGTCCGTGCAGCGCGTGGCCGAATTCGTGGAAGGCGGTGATGACCTCGGTGAACGTGAGCAGCGTCGGCTCCCCTTGCGTTGGTTCGGGGATGTTGAGGTGGTTCGCAACGACCGGCCGCTTGCCCAGCAGGCGGGATTGGGTGACGTAGTGGCTCATCCAAGCGCCGCCGCGCTTCGATTCGCGGGCGTAGGCGTCGAAGATGAACAGCCCAAGCGCTGAGCCGTCATGGTCGAGGACGTCAAAGACCCGCACGTCCTCATGGTACGTCGGCAGGTCGAAACGCTCCTTGAGCGTGATGCCGTAAATTTGGCTGGCGGCGAAGAACAGGCCGTTGAACAGCACACTCTCCAGCTCCAGATAGGGCCGCAGCTGCGATTCGTCAAAGGCGTAGCGCTCCCGGCGCAGCTTTTCGGCGTGGAAGTCCCAGTCCCAAGCGGCGAGCTTGAAGCCGCCGCCCATGTTGTCCACGACGGTTTGCAGTTCGCCCGCCTCGCGCTTGGCGTTGGCCACGGCGGCCGGCGTCAGCGATGCCAGCCGCTCGTTCACGGCTTGGACGGTGCCGGCGGTTTCGTCGTCGAGGACGTATGCCGCGTGGTTGGCGAAACCCAGCAGTTGGGCCCGCTTGGCCCGCAGCTCCGCGGTGCGGCTGACAATCTCGCGGTTGTCGTAATCGCCGCCTTGGCTGCCGCGCTCCATTGAGCGCTGCAGCAGCTTTTCGCGCAGCTCCCGGTTCTCAAGTTCGGAAAGCAGGGGCTGCTGAGTGGTGTTCAGCAGCGGAATGACGAACTTGCCTTCCAGGCCGCGGGACTCGGCATCCTTGGCGGCCGTCTCGATTTGCGCCTCGCTTAAGCCATTCAGCTCCCCTCGGCTGTGGACGATGACGAACGAGTCGTTCACCTCGCTCAGCACGTTCTGGCTGAACTGGGTCCGCAGTTCGGCCAACTCGGAGTTGGCGACCCGCAACGACGCCTTTTCCGCTTCCGACAGCTTGGCGCCGGCGCGCACGAAGGCGCGGTGGGTCTCCTCGACCAAGCGCAGCGATTCGGGTTCAAGCTCAAGTGCGTCCCGGGCACGGTAAACGTCTTGGATGCGCTTGAACAAAGCGGCGTTGAGGAAGATGCGATCCCGGTGCTCGGCCAGCTTGGGCGCGACCTTGGCTTCTATTTCACTGAGCGCGTCGTTGGTGTGCGCCGACTTGAGTCCGAAAAACACGCTGACCACTCGATCGAGCGTTTCCCCGGCCAATTCGAGCTGAACCAGCGTGTTGTCGAAGGTCGGCGCCTCCGCTTGGACGGTGATGTTGTCGATTTCGGCCAGATGCTCCGCCATGCCGGCCTCGAAGGCGGGCGGGAAATGCGCCGGTTCGATGCGGTCGAACGGCGGATACTCAAAAGGTAGGGCGCTCGACGTGAGCAGTGGGTTCGTTTCGGACATCTCGGCCGGGACCTCCTTGGGATCGGTCGGGTTGGGAGAGTTGGGGGAACAGGCGGCGCACGCTGCGGCCAGCAGGCTGGCGGATAATGCGCGTATGGGTGATCCAAGCATGACAGGGAACATCTTACTTGAGATTCGCAAGTCGGTGTACGCTCCCTTCGGTCTCTCCTCTCCGGTCTCCGGCCTCATCTGTCTCATCGCCTTTGCCTCAGTTCATTCACGACGGATGTGGAAGTATCCCAAAAGCTGCTTGCCTTCGGTTGCTTCAACTAGGTGGATCGGAACCTTGCCTTGCGTCGATACCAGCCGCTTCCACTGAGCCGGGGCCGATGAGGCAGCACTCGATACCGGTCATCAGCGCAAAGCCCTTGCCGCGGTTGTCGGCATGTGTGAGCAGCGAGACGTCGGGGTGATGCGAGCAACGTTCCAAGTAAGCGCGGTTGTCAGCGTTGCAACCGTCATCGACGATCACAATGGCGGCGGCGTAGCGTCTTGTCCGTTCGACGACGTCTATGATGACTTCGCCCGGATTGTAAGCAGGCATTAAGACGTGAATTGCTCTCATGCTTCATCGGCGGCTTGTTCCCGGCTGCCTTGGCCGTTCGCCTGCCGATCGTTTCCGCGTTGCGGGGCGAGTGGCGCCGTGGGTTCGCCCGGCAACTAAAGCAACTTGACCAAGGCGACGATCAGTCCACCTTGGGCGATCAGAGCACCGAACAGCCACTTCACGAGATCGGCTCTAATAGCTGCGATTTCAGCCCTTACCTTGGCGATGTCCGTCTTGGTGGCGAGGTTGGAATTGAGCAGTTCGACATGCTCCTCAGCCAAGGTTTCGGCTTGCGTCTCAGTAAAGCCACTCTTCGTCAAGCGCTTCACGAAGCGGTGTGTATCGAATGCGATGGCCTCGGACATAATTCGATTATAGGATTCCGCTGGAGGTACACAACAACCGGTTTGGCCCTCATCCACCCACCCGCTCCCATTGCGCCTCCCGGATGTCCCGTCGGAATGAGATGAGGTTTAGCAGCCTCGGGCCTTGATGACTTGGACCAGCTTGTCCTCATCCGGGAATTGGTCGGCGCATTGCCTCTTGGAATGCAGCAGCGCCCCATCCACCACCACGTCGAACACGCCGCCGCCGCCTTCAACGAGCTGGCAGGAGACGCCGAATTCGGCCTCCAGTCGGGCGGCCAAACTGACCGCGTGAGGCTTGTAGTTTCAGACGCCGCAGTAGGTGATCGAGATGTCCATGCGGTTGACTCCGTGATTGCCCCCGGGGGGCGTTGCGGTTCAGAACAGACCCATCTCCAGCCCCAAGGCCATCGCCAGCCCCAACTCCCGGCAGCCCTTGAGGTGCTCGTCCGTCAATTCGCCGGCCGCGATGATCGGCGCCTGAACCTCCTTGAACGGATAGCCGTTGGCGATGCGGCGAATGGCGGCGAGGGCCATTATGCCATCTACGAGGCTCTTTTGCGGGTTCAGATGGCATTGAACCTGAGCGGCGGGATGCATGGCGGCGCCGATGGCAGTGGGATGCGCGGCATTCTGCGCTATGATTGGCCGGTAGTGGAAACCCAGCGAGTTGAACGGCATGGCGCAATTGAAGCACCCAATCACCGGCGCGGTTTACAGCGCGTTGGGCGAAGGCGCTGTCGAAGTGGACAGCAATGGCCTGAAAGGCATCTTTCGCTATGATGGCGAACATCTGTCGGGGGAACTGCGCTTTGCGGACCCGCACATGCTGCTTTGGCTCGGCGGACCGCAGCTGCCCGACAGCGACAACATCCGCCGCAATCGGGGCTGAAGCGCCAGCTTGCATCAGTGAATCAACCGAGAACATTGAGGATCATGTCATGAGTGAAGCCGAAGACCTGCGCTCCGAAGGCATCAGCTACCAAGAGCTGATCAGCCGCGACCCGGTGCCGCCGCCGCCAACCCTGACCTTGGAGAACGTCTTCCGTTCCCCGTTGGTCCGTGTGCCGGTGACGCGCTACACCAGCCAGGCGTTCCATGAACAGGAGATGGAGCGGCTCTGGCCCCGGGTCTGGCAAATGGCTTGCCGGGAGGAGGAGATTCCCGAAGTGGGCGACCATCAGGTGTATGACGTCGGCCGCTACTCGATCATCGTGGCGCGCACCGCCAACGGCATCCGGGCGCACCACAACGTCTGCCGTCATCGGGGACGCCGCCTTTGTGACCGGGCAGGGCACGCGGCGAGCTTCATTTGTCCGTTTCACGGCTTTAGCTGGCATCTCGACGGCAGCTTGCGCAGCGTCACCTCGGAGTGGGACTTCCCGCAAATCGACCGCAGCGACTTCACGCTGACGCCGGTGCGCTGCGAAGCCTGGGGGGGCTGGGTGTTCATCAACATGGACATGGAGGCCGAACCCTTGATGGACTTCCTGGGCGAACTGCCGGCCCACTTCGCTGTCTGGCGCCCGGAGGAGCGCTACATTGAGGCGCATGTGGGCAAGGTTATGCTTTGCAACTGGAAGGTCTGCCAGGAGGCCTTCATGGAGGCCTTCCATGTCATCCACACCCACCCTCAGATACTTGCCGGCATCGGCGACGAGAACTCCCAGTACGACGCTTGGGGCAACTTCTCCCGCGCCATCACCCCGAACGGCACGCCGAGCCCGCATCTGCGCCATGAGCCAAGCGAGCAGGAGATGTTCGAGTCGGTGATGATGCGCAACATCGACGACCCCCCGGCGCCGAAAGTGCCGCCGGGCACCACCGCCCGGGCCATGATGGCGGCGGGCTCGCGGGCTGCCCTGCAGCCCGTCGTCGGCGACAACGTGGTGATTTCCGACGCCTGCCTCTCCGACAGCATATACTACACCTTGTTTCCCAACTTCCATCCGTGGGGCGGCTACAACCGCATCGTCTATCGCTTCCGCCCTTATGGGAACCGCTGCGACCAGTCCCTGATGGAGTGCTACTACCTGAGCCCCTTCGCCGGCGAGCGCCCCGACCCCGCGCCCATGCGCCTGCTTGACGCCGATGAGCCTTGGACCAACGCGCCGGAGCTGGGCCTGCTGGCCAAGGTGTTCACGCAGGACACCTTCAACCTGCCGCAGGTGCAGAAGGGGCTGGAGGCCGCCCAATACGACGAGGTGGTGCTGGCCAACTACCAGGAGACCAAGATCAGGCACTTCCACAGCCTGCTCAACCAATGGCTGGGGAGCGACGCGCAATGAGCCGGACGCAACCCGACGTATCGCTGTTCGACCACGACACGCTGGTTGATCCCTATGCGGCCTACAAGACCCTGCGCGATCAAGCGCCGGTACACTTTGAACCCAACTTCGGCGCCTACATCGTCACCCGCTACGACCTGATTCGGGAGGCCATTCGCGACACCGCCACCTACTCCAGCGAGTTCGGCGACTTTCTCGACGGGGCCAGAAAAATCCTGTTTCAGCAGGCGCCGTCGGACGTGCAGCGCAAGCTCATCGAACTGGGCAAGCAGATGATTCCCCTGCCGCCGACCATGCTGACCCTCGATGAGCCGGCGCACACCAAGTATCGGTCCTTGGTTGCCCAATTGTTCACCGGCTCCGAGGTTCGCAAGAGCGAGCCCACCGTGCGCGAGGTGGTCGAGCGCAGCATTGAAGGCATGGCGGCGGCGGGAGCCGATGCGGAATCGGCCGACTTCATGTCCACGGACTTCATGTCCGCGTTCGCCTTCCCGGTGCCGCTGCGCATCATCGCCGACCGCTTGGGCATACCCGCTGCGGAGCGGGCGTTCTTTGACGAAGCGGCCACGGCAGCGGCCGGCGGGCTGCGGCTGTCGCCGCTGCCGCCTGAGCAGATGCTGCACCGGGCGCAACTGGCGCTGGACCTGCAGAACTTGCTGGTCGCCCTGGTGGAGGCCCGGCGCCGGGAGCCGGCCGAGGACATGATCACCATACTCGCAAACAGCCGATTGGAGGACGAGGACCGGCTGCTGACCCACGGCGAGACCTTGAGCGTGCTCAACCAGTTCCTGGTGGCGGGCCATGAAACCACGTCGAGCGCCTTCGGGTGGGGCATGCTGCTGCTGTGCCGCAACCCGGGGCTGCAGGCGGAGATACGCGGCGATGCGGGGCGCATTCGCACCTTTGTTGAAGAGGCCCTGCGCATGGAGGCGCCGGTTCAGGGCCTGCCCCGACTGGTGCAGCGGGACACTGAACTCGGCGGGGTGCCGCTGGCCGCCGGCAGCCTCATCATGCTCCGCTTCGGCGCCGCCAACCGTGACGAACGGCAGTTTCAGGATCCGGACCAAGTGCGCATCGACCGCAGGAAGGCCGGCATGCAGCTCGCCTTCGGCTCCGGCGTGCATCACTGCATCGGCGCGCCCTTGGCGCGGCAGGAGCTGAATTTGGGCTTCGCGGCGCTGTTGGATCGGTTCGAGGACTTCCGCCTCACCGATGGCGCAAACCCCGAGGCGGAGCCGAGCTTCATTCTCCGCAATCTGCCGACCTTGCCGATTTGCTATCGGCAGCGGCGCGCATCCTCAAACTGACGGGGCGATGCCTCAGACCAACAAGATGCGCCGCTTAGGCGGCGCAGCGCCCGGAGCCGGGCGCAGAAGCCGGGTCGCGTGACAACCTCATCCCGCAATCGGGAAAACCCATCGGAGAGCATGGCTGATGCGGCTTGACCAACCCCGGATCGAACCCCTTGAGCCGGGGCGGCAGAGCGCCGAGGCGCGGGAGTTCATGGCTTCCATGGCCGAGAGCGCACGCAATCTGAACATCATGCGGACCCTCGCCCAGCATCCGCAGCTGATGCGGCGCTGGATGGTGTTCGCCAACCACATCCTCGGCAAGTCCACGCTGCCGATTCGGGAACGCGAACTGCTGATCCTGCGCATCGGCCATCTTTGCCAATCGGGCTACGAGTGGGGCCAGCACGTGCTCATCGCCCGGCAAGCGGGCATGACGGATGCGGAAATCCGCGCTTGTCAAACCGGCTCGGCGACGCCGGGCCTGTCCGCTCTCGACCGGCTGCTGTTCCAAGCCGTCGAGGAGCTGCATGAGGACGCCCATGTCGGCGATGCGACTTGGGCGGGGCTGGCCCAACGCCTGAACACGCAGCAGTTGATGGACGTGGTGTTCACCGTCGGCCAGTACAACCTGGTCTCGATGGCGCTCAACGCTTTTGGCGTGCAGGCCGATGCGGGCTTGCCGGGCTGGGAGGTTTGAGCTTGGCGGGGCCGCGCAAGCGCCGCTGAACGCGTTGGCCCCGCAGCGCAAACCCTGACTGCCGCCGGGCGGCGTCCCGCCGTCACCATCGGTAACGATCAACCGCTTTGACGATGAATCTATTGACCTAGGCCCGTCCTTGCATGACTATTCGTTACCTATATGCCCACATTTCCCGCCAGTGGCCATAAGCGGGGGGGGGGTGGCCGGCCAAGCACGAACGCCAGTGGAGACGGATCGGACGATGAAGCGATGAGATGCCTCAACGGAGCGATTGGCGCCGGCCTGATACTGCTGGCCCTGCTGCATCTCGGCGTGCCGGCCCGTCCCTACGTTCTCATTGGCATGTACTGCTTCGGCGCCTTGCTCGCCTGCATCACCTTGGCGCGCAGGCTCCCTCATTGGCCGGCCCGCATCCTCGCGGTTTGCGCCACCGGCTGCATGCTGTTCTTCTTCGCCGGGTTCTTCCAAATGGCCCCCAGCCTCGGCGACGAATGGTATGCGGTCCACCTGCCCTCCCTGGGGCAGCTCGTCGCCGCCTTTGCCATGCTCCCAGTGCTTTCGGGATACAGTTGCCTGATGAAGGCGGACAGTGCCGGAGCCCGCAAGTCCAGAGGGTTCTTCTCCGTCCCGGAGCGCCTTCGGTTCCAGAACGTGAACAAGGCGACGCCCAAAGCCGACGAGTCGGCGGCCGCCGGGCGCAAAGGCTGAAAGGCGCATCGGTGATCCCCAGCGACCGGACTCCCGTCTCGTTTCAGGATGAGCTGCCCGATGCGGTCGATGCCGTCGTCATTGGCGGCGGCGTCATCGGCATATCCACCGCCTGGTTTCTTGCCAAGCGGGGCGCGCGCGTCCTGGTTTGCGAGAAGGGCCGAGTGGCGGGCGAGCAATCGAGCCGCAATTGGGGCTGGATCCGCAAGCAGTGCCGGGACCCGGACGAGCTGCCCATCGTCATCGACAGCCAGAACATTTGGGAGGGGCTGGCGGACGAGTTGGGCGAAGACCTCGGCTTCGTCCGTCAAGGCGTCGCCTACCTAGCGGCAACCGAGCGCCAGCTGGCGGGCCATGCCGAATGGCTGGATGTGGCGCAACAGCATCAATTGGACACCCGGGTGCTGTCCGGCGCCGAAGTCGATGAGTTGATCGACGGCCCGCCCGGCCAGTACGTCGGCGCTCTCCACACCCCCAGCGACGCCCGCGCCGAGCCCTTCGTGGCCGTGCCCGCCCTCGCCCGGGGCGTTCAGCGCCGGGGCGGACGCATCATCGAGAACTGCGCCGTGCGCGGCCTCGAACTCGAGGCGGGCCGAGTGGCCGGCGTCATCACTGAGCGGGGGCCGGTGCGGGCGTTGGCGGTGGTGTGCGCAGGCGGCGCCTGGACCTCGTTGTTCCTGCGCCACTTGGGCATCAACCTGCCGCAGCTGACCGTGCGCGCCACCGTCGCCCGCACGGCGGCGGCGCCGGACGTCTATGCGGGCAACGCCGCGGCTCCGGACATCGCTTTCCGCCGCCGTCAGGACGGCGGCTACACCTTGGCTTCCGCCAACGTCAACGAGCATCTGATCGGGCTGGACTCATTTCGCCACTTCCTCAAGTTCCTGCCGAGCCTGGCCGCCAGCCTGCGCTACGTTCGCCTGCGTTTCGGCGGCATGCTGGGCCGCATGGCTCCGCAGCGTTGGCAGGACGACGGCGAAAGCCCTTTTGAGCGCACCCGGGTGCTCAATCCGGCGCCTTCCCCATTGGCCTTGAAGCAGATGCGCCGCCGCATCGACGCCCGGCTGCCGGCCTTGGCGGACTGTCCCATCGAGCAGGCCTGGGCGGGCATGATCGACGTAACGCCGGATGTGGTGCCGGTCATGGATGAAGCGCCCGGCCGTCCCGGGCTCTTCATCGCCACCGGCTTCAGCGGGCATGGCTTTGGCATTGGCCCCGGCGCGGGGCGGGTGATGGCGGAACTGGTGCTGGGCCGAGCGCCGGGCCATGACCTCAAGCGATTCCGCTTCTCACGGTTCAGCGACGGCTCGCCGATGCGGCCGGGGCCGGGCCTGTGAGCGCCGAGGCCGCCCCGCAGCCGCGCATCCTGCGCTTCGAGGGTGCGGTCAACCTGCGCGATTTCGGGGGCTATGCCACGCAGGACGGGGGCCGGGTGGCTGCCGGACGGCTGTTTCGCTGCGGCACCTTGGCGGACCTGACCGAGGTCGGCCGGCGGGCCTTCGCCGAGTTGGACGTCAAGCTGATCTGCGACCTGCGCCGTGCGGACGAAAAGGCCGCCGAGCCCACCCCGGACTTGGTTGACGCGCCTGGCCGCTTGGAGATACCCATCGATCCGGGCAGCGCGGTGGCCATGCGGGAGCGGCTCAACGAAGGCGGCTTGACGTTGGCGGAGCGCATCGACTTCATGGTCGGCATCAACCGTGACCTGGCCGGCCGCCACGCCCAGGACTACGCTCGGATGTTCGAGCGGCTGCTCGAGCTTGAGGACGGCGCCTTCCTGGTCCACTGCTCGGCGGGCAAGGACCGCACCGGGTTCGCCTGCGCCCTCATTCTGCATGCGTTGGGTGTGTCCGAAGCCACGGTGCTTGAGGACTACCTGCTGACCAACGAGGCGCTTGACTACGAAGGCTATGTGCTCAAGCGCATCCGATCGCGGCTGTGGACCGATCTTGAAGCCGACCGGGAATCCACCATGGCGCTGTTCGGCGTCCGCCCGGAGTACCTGCGCGCCGCCTACGACGCCATCGCCGCGGAGTTTGAAGGCGTGGAGCATTACATCGAGCAGGCCATCGGCCTCGACGACGCGGCCCGCCGGCGCCTTCGCTCCCGGTACGTCGTCAGTGCCGAAGCCTGAAGGCCGGGATTGCCTTGCGTTTCAGGGATTGATCCGACCGTCGAATGCGCTCAGGGGTTGCGCCCCGCCTCGGGGACCGCGGCCTGACGCCGAAGGGCTTGAGCGTGGATGACCGCAAGCAGCATCAGCCCCAGCGCGGGCAGGGTGGAGAGCAGCACGGCGGACCAGCCGAAGCCGTGCAGCAGGGCGCCCGCCATCAGACTGGCCAGGGCCGATGCGCCGAAGATGCTGAAGTCGTTGAGCGCTTGGGCGCGGAACCTCTCCGCCGGTCGGTAGGTCGCCACCAGCGCAGTGGTGCCGCCGACGAAGAGGAAGTTCCAGCCGACGCCCAGCAGCACCAGCGCCCACCAGTAGTGCATCAGTTCGTGGCCGGCCAGGCCGACCGCCACCGTGGCGCTTAGGGCGACGGCGCCGGCCGTCATCAGTTTATGCGTCCCGAAGCGCTGGATCAGGGGCGCAGAAGCCAGCGACGGCAGGTACATGGCCACCACGTGCGCCTGGATCACCCGGGCGGTGTCGTCGATGCTGTGGCCGTCCACGACATGCATGCTGATCGGAGTGGCGGTCATGATGAAGATCATCACGCCCTGTCCGATCACCCCAGCCAGAACGGCCACGACGAAGGCGGGCTGGGCGGCGATCGCAAGGAGCGGCCGTCCCGGTTCGCGATTTGCCGCGTCGCTCACGGGGGCGGGGTTGCGGGTGAGCAGCAGCAGGGACGCGGCGAGCGCATAGAGGCCCGCCATCGCCAGCAGCGCTCCCTGGTAGGGCTGGCCCTCAATCCAGCCGGGGCTGCGGGTCGCCAGTTCGGGCCCGATGACGGCGCCGCCGATGGAGCCCAGCAGGATGATGGATATGGCCCAACCGGCCTTCTCCGGCGCCACGCTTTCGGCGGCGGCAAAGCGGAATTGGGCGCTGAACGCGAGGGTGGCGCCGATCAGCCCAACCGCCGCCGTGAACAGCGCGAAGCTCTTGATCTCCAAGCCCAGGGCGGCCAACAGAGCGCCGCCTGCGGCAAGCACGGCGCCGCTCGCGAAGCCAAAGCGGCGTCCGATGCGCTGCATCAGCAGCGCCGCCGGCACCGTCGCCAAGGCTGTGCCGACCACCATCAGCGACGGCGGCAGGGTGGCCAGCGACGGGTGCGGCGCCAGCTCGCTGCCGACGATGCCGCCCAAGGTCACGATCAGCACCGATCCGGAGACGAAGATCACTTGAGCCAGGAAGTAGAGGGTCAGGTTGGCGCGCCGCTGCATCAAGCGATTATAGCGGCGGCGCGCCCGCGCGAACCTTTGGTTCGCGTTGTGGTTTCGCTGGCGCGAAACTACGCTGCTGTTGCGTGGATCGGATTCCCATGTGTTTCTGAGCCCGCACATTCACATGCCGGCTTCGAATGCGCTCAATCCCCTGCGGTTGCCGCGGTTGGCGGGCCGCGCCCTCAGCCCGGCGCAGCGGCACGGCTGCACTCGGACTCCGGGTGTGCGCTGCCAGGGCCCGGTGTTGTCGGCCATCGCGGCCAACGCCAGGCCATGCACGCCGCCGCCCTGCGGGCCGGCCCCGACTTCATTGGGTTCCGGAAACAATGACGTCGATCAGATAAGGCTTGCCGGCCGCCAAGGCGCGGCGCAGCGCCGCCGTCAGGGCCTCCGGTTCGCTGACCTGCTCGCCGGCGACGCCCATGCCCTTGGCCATGTCCACGAAGCCCAATGTCGGGTTGACCAGATCCATGTGCGGGTAGGGCCGGTTCGATTCGGCGTTGAAGCGGCGCCGATAGGCGTCGAGGTTGAGCTTGAGCACCCGGTACTCCCGATTCGACAGGATGACGAAGATGATCGGCAGGCCGCTGTGGGCGGCGCTCCAGAGGGCCTGAATGCTGTACATCGCCGAGCCGTCGCCGGACAGGGCCACCACCGGCCGGTCAGGCTGCGCCACCTGAACGCCCAAGGCGGCGGCGATGCCTTGGCCGATGCCGCCGCCGCGGCCGGAGAAGTAGTCGCCGGGGCCGCGAAAGTCGAACAGCGCAGCCACTTCCAGAGAGCCGGTGATGGTCTCATCGACGACGATGGCTTGCCGGGGCAGGGCGTCGCTGATCTCGTGCAGCACCCGTCGAGGCGTCATTGGCCGTGCGTCCCAGACCTTCGACAGGGCCTCGGCGGCGGCCTTTCGGCGGGCTTGCCGAGCGCTGAGGAAGGCTTCGTTGCGCGCTTGGGCGAGGGTTCGCGCGGCATCCCCGCCCAGCTCGGCGAATTGCGCGTCGATGCGTTGCATGGCGTCGCGCAGGTCGCCGACCATTGCGACGTCCGCCCGGTGGTTGAAGGCCAGCCGACTGGGCGATTCGCACAAATGAACAACGGTGGCGGCCTCCGGCAGCAGGGGGCCGGGGTCGAACCAGAGCTCCTCGATGAGGTTGGCGCCGACCAGCAGCACGAGATCGTGGCTCGCCAGCGCCTTGCGGATCGTTGCCGCCTCGAAGGGAATGCGTCCCTGGTTGTTGGGATGGCGGCTCGGCAAGGCGCAGCGGCTGCGCAGCGGTTCATGCCAAACCGGTGCGCCGAGCCGTTCGGCCAAGGCCTTCAACGCATCGCCCGCGCCTGCCGCGGCCACGTCGTCCCCGGCGATGACGGCGGGTGAGGAACAGCCCAGCAACGCCGCCACCGCCGCCGCCACGCCGCTGTCCTGAGCTTGGGGATGGGCGTGCAGCCCGTCCGGCGCTTGCGCCCCGAGCTCGGTCTCCTGCTCCATCACGTCCACCGGCAGGGCGATGAACACCGGTCCGGCGGGCGCTTCGACGGCGATGCGGAAGGCCCGGCGCAGCGTGGTCGCCATTTCGTCGGCGCTGCGCGGCTCGGCGCTCCATTTGGTCACCGGCGCCGCCATCGCCACCAGATCGTGGGACAGCAGCGGTTCGCGCAGCCGCAGCCGGGTGTCCTGCTGCCCGGCGGTGACGATCATCGGCGTACGGCCCTTCAACGCGCCGTAGATCATGCCGATGCCGTTGCCGAGCCCCGGCGCGACGTGCAGGTTGACCACGCCCGCCTTGCCGCTGGCCTGGGCGTACCCCTTGGCCGCGCCGACCGCCACCCCTTCATGGAGCGCCGTGTGGTAACGAATCCCAGGATGGTCGGCGAGACTGTCGAGCAGCGGATTCTCCGTCGTCCCTGGATTGCCGAAGATGGCCTCAACGCCATGGGCGATGAGGCTGTCCATGAAAACTTGACGTCCGCGCATTGGATTGCCTTAGCGGGTGGGAAAGGCGAAAGGTAGAGCAATTGACGCCGGCGCGGCAACTGCCCGGAAGCGCAGCCAAGGCCATCGTCGAGCATTTTCGACCGCCGGCCAAGGCGCAGGCCCTGTCCCCGGGGCGGGCGGCCCGTTCAACGTTCCCGACCCAAGGCATTGGGCGTTGGGCGTTGAAATCCGCGTCAGGCCCTGTCCCCGGGGCGGGCGGCCCGTTCAACGGGCGTTTCGTCCCGGCAGGCGTCAATGCGAACCGCGGCTCGCGCAGCGGACGGGCGGCGGCTTGCATGGATGAAGCCGCAACAGGGCTTGAGGCTATAATGCGCGGCTTGGAAGGGTGGCCGAGTTCGGCCGTTCTGGTTTTGAGTGGAAGGCAGGAGCGATGAGCGAGTCCGAACCCCAACAAGCAGCCGATGCGGCCTCTGGCGCTGGACTGGCGGATCAAGTCGAGGGCGTGGCCCTGAACAGCGGTTTGGGCGCGGATCCGCGCTCGCTGGCCAGGGCTTGGGGGCAGGTCGTGGCCCAGGCCCTGGAGCAGCCCCGGCTGCTGTGGGAGACCGGGCAGAAGCTGCAGGCCGAGATGCTCGGCATCTGGTTCGGCACCCGCGACGCCGAACCGCCTGCCGATAGGCGTTTTGGGGATGCCGCCTGGTCGCAGGATCCTTGGTTCAAGCGCGTGCGGCAGTCCTATGTCGCGTGGGCGGATGCGCTGGATGATTGGCTGGCGAAGTCCGGCCTCGAGGGCATTGAGCGGCAACGGGCGCGTTTCGTGCTCGATGCCGCCAAAGACGTTTTTTCTCCTGTTAATCAGCCTTTTACGCCTGAAACCCTGAAAGCCGCTCAAGAAAGCCAAGGTCAGAGCCTGACCCGGGGAGCGCGCAACTTCGCCGACGATCTGCTCAACAACCACGGCTATCCGGCCGTGGCCGACCGCAGCGCCTTCGAGTTGGGCAAGGACGTGGCCGCCACGCCGGGGGCGGTGATCCACCGCAACGAACTCTTCGAGTTGATTCAGTACAACCCGACCACCGAAAAGGTCCGCAAGCGCCCCTTGCTCTATGTGTTCAGCCAAGTCAACCGCTTCTATCTGGGGGACTTGACGCCGGATCGGAGCCTGTTCAAGGAATTGGTGGATGCCGGCATTCAGGTGTTCGCCATGAGCTGGCGCAACCCCGGCCGGGAGCACGCCAACTGGTCGCTGGACACCTATGCCGAAGGCGTCATCACCGCTTTGGAAGTGGTGCGCAGCGTCAGCCGCCAGCGCAAGATCGACGTGATCGGACTGTGCGCCGGCGGCACCACGGCGGCGGCGGCGGCCGGGGCCTTGAACGCTCGCGGCGACAACTGGATCAACTCGCTGTCGCTGTTCGTCAGCATCCTCGACAACCGACCCGGCGACAGCGACTTCACGCTGTTCGTCACCGACCAGTCCGTCGTCGCCCAAAAGCAGGCCGTCCGCCGTCAAGGCATGATGCGGGAACGGGACATCCTGGAGATGTTCGCCATGCTGCGCCTTGACGAGAGCATCTTCAGCTTCATTCGCAGCAACTACTTCCGCGGCGAATCGCCCATGGCCCATCCGCTGCTGTTCTGGTCCATGGACTACACGCGGGTGCCGGCCGAGATGCAGTGCGACTTCATCGACCTCTCGCACCGCAACAGCCTGCCGAAGAAGGAGTTGCGGGTGCTGGGACGGCGCGTGGACCTCTCCGCGACCCGCCATCCCGTTTACGTCATGGCCGGCGCCACCGATCACATCACGCCCTGGAAGGCCTGCTACCGCAGCGTTCACCTGTTCGGCGGCGAAGTGACCTTCGTGCTGACCGACCAGAACCACACCCAGACGATCAGCGCCCGTCCGGACAACCGCCACCTGCGCTATTGGATGGCCGATTCACTGCCGGAATCCGCTGACGGCTGGGCGGAGCGCGCCACCGAAACCCGAGGCAATTGGCGCCGCCATTGGGTGGCTTGGCTGCAGGGCCATTCCGATCTGAAAGCCGCCCCGGCCAGCTTGGGCTCGAAGGCCCATCCCCCGCTGGAGGAGGCTCCGGGACGTTACGTTCGCGAAAAGTAGCGGTGCTCAAGCCGCGTAGCGGCAGCGGCCTTGGTCGATCACCACGTCGCCGGCTTGGTTGGCGGTGCGGAACAGCGCATCGCCTGCGTCCGCCCACATCGAGACGGTCAGCACGTCGCCCGGAATCACCGGCTTTGAGAAGCGGGCGTTCATGGACCGGAAGCGGGCCGGGTCGCCGCCGCAAAGTTCGTGCAGCAGCGCCCGTCCGGTGAAGCCGTAAGTGCATAGGCCGTGCAGAATCGGCTGGTCAAAGCCGCCCATCGCCGCGAACGACGGGTCGCTGTGCAGGGGGTTGCGGTCTCCGGACAGACGGTAGGTGAGCGCTTGGTCCTGCCGGGTGGCGTAGATGGCTTGATGGGTGGGCTCGGCGTCCGGGAAGGTGATTCGCTCGGACGGCCCGCGCTCCCCGCCCCAGCCGCCTTCGCCTCGGCAGAACAGCACCGATCGGGTCTTGAACAGCGGCTTGCCGGTGGCCTTGCTGACCGACCGGGACTCGAATTCGAGCACCGCCGCGCTGCCCTTGTCCCAGATGGCGGCGATTTTCCCGGTGCTCTCGATCTCCCCGTCCGGCGGAATCTCGTCGAACAGCTCGATGCCCTGCTCGCCATGCACCATGAGCGTGGGATTGAAGCTTCCGGCCGCCTGCATGGGCACCCCGCCGCCGCCGATGATGACCGCGAAGGTGGGCAGCACCCGCTGCGCCACGTCCTTGGTGTTCTCCGTGGTGAACTGCAGCTCGTTGGTGCCCGCGCCGACGCCGACGGCGTAGAGCAGGGCGTCCTTGGAGGTCCAGCTGCGGGATGAGGGGCCGCCGGTTGCGCCGACGGCTTCGGGATTGATGGGCATCTTGGTTTCTCCTTAAGGTTTGGCGGGCTTTCACGCAGCCTGTTGACGGCTTGGCGCATTATGCCGCACATCGACAACGGGAATGGCGGCGATGCCGATGTCGCGACTGCCGGCGGCGCGCCGAGGCGGCGAAGCGCCCCAAGAGGCTGAGGGACAAAGCGCTTTCGTCCGGCGGCCGACCTGCGCGACCCTGCCGAATGCCCAACCCTGCGGATTCTCCGCCCAAGCGGGTTGCGTGCGGGGGTCGCGAAAGTCGTCGCGCCATTGCCGCGGCTGCGAAAAGCGGGGCCGTTGCTTGGATCGGGTTCCGATGTGTTTGCGCCTGCGCCGCCTGAGGGTTGCGGCTGGTCCTTGGTTTGCTGGCGCGCCCGATAGGATTCGAACCTATGACCTTTGGCTCCGGAGGCCAACGCTCTATCCAGCTGAGCTACGGGCGCTTGGGCGGCAATGCGTGCTGGCCGCGTGGGGGCGCATTATAGGCGATGGGCGCACAGGCCGGTTGCGACGCAATTTGATGCGGCGCCGAAAGCCCGGACGCATGCTTGCGGCAACGGCCATGACATGTCCTGCCGTGCGGTGACTGGCCAAGCTGCGGGAGTGGCTGCGGCCCCGTCGAAGTCGAGCGACGGCTTGCAGGGCATTGATGCGGGCGCCGGTTCGCCGGGAGGTTGGAATCGCTTGAATTCGGACGGGAGGCCAACGGTGGAAGTGGTGACCTACGACCGGTCGATCAACGGCGGCGACATCGCGCCGTTCGACTGCGGCGCAGTGACCAACGCCTTGGTCACGGCCGCCTGGTCACGGGGGTTGGGATGCGTCGTCAACAGCCAGGGCATCATGCAGTCGCCGGTGGTGCGCGAACGCGCCGCGGTCCCGGAGGATCATCATGATCCGCGTCACCATGGGCTTTGCCGATGGTCCTTTGCCGCCAAAGTGGTGTCGAAACGCAAGTCAGTGGATCAAGCGGTTCGATTCGTCGGGTTTGGGTGAGGTCTAGTACAGCGGCTGCTGCGCGTGGGCGATGGCCATGGTGATGTCATAGACGAACTTGCGGATCTGGTCTGACATCGCCTGGCCGATGAGGTCGAGCTTGCGCACCTGCTCGATGCGTTCGCCGGCGTGGCGCAGTTCCCGCTCGCTCAGGATCACCTCGAACACCGAAGCGGAGTCCGCCAGGCAGATCAGCGCCACGTCGTGGGGATCAGGGATCTTGTCGCTCAGCAGCACGTCCATCAAGCGCAGCTTGGCTTCGCGCTCCTCGCGGTCGTCGATGACCGGATAGCGGCGGCTGCCGAACACCCACAGGAAGCTGGTGTCCTCCACCTTGATGATGTTGCGCCGCTCGAGGCGTTCGATGGCGGCGTCCCTGATCCGCATGCCCCGCTCGGCGATGCGCTGGATCCATGTCCTGGGCGGCAGGGATTCGGCTTCGGCTTCGATTTGCGCAAGGGTTGCGTCGAGTATGGCGTCGCCGGTGGGCGTGGCGTCCACCACGAACAGCCGCTCAAGATCGCAGTCGATGCGCTTCCTTAAGCCGAGGTCCATCAATACGGCGCCTGCCATCAGCATCTCGATGACGTTGGCGTGGAGATCCTCCATCTTGCCCGTGTCGTCATCGAGCAGCAGCAGGATGATGTCTTCGGCGAGGATCAGCTTGGACATGGCTTCAGCGACTCCCTACCCATCCTGAAACGCCAGTCATTATAGCGGCTCTCCATGCAAATTCGCCTCGCTGCAAGGCGGGCGCCGGTCAGCAAGCCGGCCGGCCCCGGCCGAGCCGCGCGCGCCGGCGCTGCACATAGTCCACCACGATGTATTCGCCGAGCTGCTCCGGCGTGGCGTAGAACACGCGGCCGCCGTTGATGCGGGCGATTTCGTCCATGAAGGCCTTGAGATGGGGGCTTCGTTCAAGCATGAAGGCATTGATGGCGATGCCCTTCCGGGTGCAGTGGCGCACCGCCCGCAGGGTGGCGCGGATGGTGGCCGGCGTGGGCGGGTAGGCGAATTGCGCTTGGCCGTCCTCCAAGTGGGAGGTCGGTTCGCCGTCGGAGATCATGATGATCTGCTTGGCGCCTCCGGGCGCCTTGCCGAGCAGCCGGGCGGCCAGCAGCAGGGCGTGCTGCATGTTGGTGCCCAGCAGGTGGTCGTCCCATTGCAGAAAGGGCAGTTCGTGGGCCTTCAAGGCCTTGGCGTAAGCCGCGAAGCCAATCACGTGGAAGCTGTCCCTGGGGTAGCGCGAACTGATCAGGTTGCGCAGCGCCAAGGCCACCTTCTTGGCCGCCTGAAAGGAGCCGCGCAGCGCCATCGACCAGGACAGGTCCACCAACATCGCCGTGGAGGTGGAGGTGGTCGTTTCGCTGCGGTGCACCTCGAAGTCCTCATGGCTCAGACGCACGGGCGAGCCCGGGCCGTTGCGGTCGATGGCGTTGCGGATGGTTCGCGGCATGTGCAGTTGGAAGGCGTCGCCGAACGCAAAGGGGCGGGTCTGCTCCAGGCGCTCGCCGAAGCGGCCCTCCTCGGCCAGGGCGTGGTTGCCCAAGGACTGCCGCTTGAGGCGTTGGTAGATTTCGCCCAAGGCCTGCTGGCCGATCATGCGGGAGCCGCGGGGGGTGAGTTCAAAACGGTTGTTGCCCGTGGCGCGGATGTGGCCCGCCTGCTCAAGGGCCTTGATGAGGTCGCTCAGGCCGTCCAGGTCTTCGGCGGCTTCGGCGCCGGCCATTTGCGCAAGCAGGTCGCGGTCGATGCGGCCGAGGTCGCCGCCGCGCTCAGCGCTTTGCACTTGGCTGATCAGCTCGTCGAGCCGCTGCATGTCGTTCATCAGCTGCATGGCCGCTTCAAGGCTCAGTTCCCCGTCGCCTTCAAAGCGGTATTGCCCTGCCTGCGGGCGCAGGAAGTCCATGCCCTGCATCAGCCGGGCGAGCTCGCGGTTCAGTGCGGGATCGTCGAAGCGGTCCCGCAGCAGGCCTTGCAGCTGCGCCCGCTGTTCGGCGGACAGTGAGTTCATCAGGGATTGGGCGGCGGCCATTTGCCGGCGCATCCGTTCGAGCAGCGCGTCGAGGGAGGCGGGCGGGTCGTCGCCAAACAGGTCGCCGAACTCGGTCATGAACTCATCGAACTTGGGCTCCTCGCCGGCGATTTTCCTGACCAGCATGTCGTTCAGCGCCGCAAGCATGCGCTGCATCCGCTCCATGTCGCCGTCGGAGAGCTGGTCGATCAAGTTCTCCATGCCCTTGAGCAGGCTGTTGGCCGCCGCTTGGCGCAGCCGGTTCAGCAGTTCAAGGAACTTGCGCTGCGCATCCGGGTCGAGGAACTCGTACTGCTCGAGTCGGCTGATGCGGCCTGCCAGATCTTCAGGCAGTTCGTCGAGGGTTTGGCGGCTGCGCTCGGCGACGCTCCTCAGCACGTTGTCGCTGAAGTTGCCGTCGCCTCCATCCCGGCCGCTGCGCTCGCTCGTGAGCCATTCATCGATGCGCCGCCGCTCCATGGCGAGAATCCCGTCGAGGGCCCTGCGCAAGTCGTCGAACAGGCTGCCGAGGTCGTAGCGGCCGAGCTGTTCGCGGCGCTTCTCCCGCAGCCGCTTGAGCATCTCGTTCAGGCCGTTCAGGTTGGCGCCTTGCAAGCCTTGGCTCATCAGGTTGCGCAGCGCCCAGCGCAGGTCGCCGTGCTCGATGACGTCGTCCGTCAGCGCCGCCATGATCTCGGCGGCATCAAGAGCGAGCTGCTGGCTGCCGTCCCAAGCGGAGTAGCGCAGGTTGCCGGGGAATTGACGCACGCTTGCGCTGGCCGCCTTCAAGCCGAGTGAACCGCAGCGCCGGCCTTGAGGGAGCGGCTTGGGCCTTGGCCGAGCGGGGCGGGCCGGCCGGGGAAGTCGGCGAGGGCGCGCTGGCTGAGGTTGCCGTCCTGGCGGCAGGCCAAGCGCGGGGCGATGGCGGGTGGCGGCTTGCGGCTGGGCATGGCTTCAATGCGCATGGACGCTGGTTTTAGGGCGTTGCGGCCCATAAATCAACATCCGCCAGCGAAAATCATTGAGCGGGTTCGCCGCAGGCCCCCCATCAGGCCAAGATCTCCCCCGACCAGAGACGGTCCAGAAACCGGGCCCACGGCAAAATCCAGCAGCCGTCCTCGGTGCGCTTGGGCGCATCGCAATGACAGACCTGAATGGCATGGCGCGGGCGATGCTCGCGGACATAGGCCCGCAAGCCCTTCAGGTCGGCCGGCCGAACATTGGCGCCGCCCTTCACCTCAATCGCCGCCTCGCCTTCCCGGCCCAAAACGAAGTCGCACTCCAGCCCGCTCTTCGTGCGCCAGAAACGCACGGGAAAATCCAACTCGCGGCACGAGCGGTAGGCCAACAGCTCCATCAGCGTGAAATGCTCCAAAGCGCGCCCGAAGTCCGCTCCGGCGGCCCGCTCCAATTTGCTGCGGCCCGTCACCTGGCCTGCCACGCCCACGTCAGGCTGAGTAAACCGCAGCGCCCGCCTCGGCACGCTTGTTCAGCCGCTTGTGCAGATGCAGTCCCTCCAGAATGAGCTCGATGATTGCGGCGTGGACGCCGGGGCTTTCACCCTCCAGATGGACGGCGAGGGCGGGGATGTCCGTCAGGATGCGGCGGTAGTCCGCAGCGGGCACGGCAGCGCCGACGGTGAAGCTGTAGCCCTCGCCGAAGGCTTGTTCCACGGCCTCGAACTCGCTGCCGCCAAAAGCCCGGTCGAACACCGCCTTGACGGCCGTTTGCACGATGCGGGCGATGACGCGGGCCTCGTCGCCCTCCTCCATGGCCTCGACCTCCAGCTTGCCCTGGAAGCTCGGCAGGATGTAGGCGAGGTCGGAGATGCGCGGCGCGACCTCCGGTTCGCCGAGGGTCAGCGCCCTTCGAGCGGCGTTGGCGGTCAACGTCTCGTAATTGGCGATGGATGCCCGCACGGAGACCCCGGAGCGTTGGCTCACGTCCGGGGAGCGACGGGCCGCATGGGTGATCTCCGCGATGATTTCGGCCATGAACGGCGCCACATGCAGGGACAGCCCGGCGCTTTCCGGCCCTTCGGCCACTGCCGGCGCTTGCGCCTCTTGGACCAGGATCTCGATTTCCTGGGCGATGCTGGCCGGGTAGTGGGTGCGGATCTGGGCGCCGTAGCGGTCCTTCAGGGGCGTGATGATGCGGCCCCGGTTGGTGTAGTCCTCGGGGTTGGCCGTGGCGATGATGAAGACGTCGAGCGGCAGGCGCACGCGATGGCCGCGAATCTGCACGTCGCGCTCCTCAAGCAGGTTCAGCAGGCCGACCTGAATGCGCTCGGCGAGGTCCGGCAGTTCGTTGATGGCGAAGATGCCGCGGTTGGTGCGCGGCACCAAGCCGTAATGCAGGGTGTGCTCATCGGCCAAATAGCGGCCCTCCGCCACCTTGATGGGATCCACCTCGCCGATCAGGTCGGCGATGGTGATGTCGGGGGTGGCCAGCTTCTCGCCGTAGCGGTCGTCGCGGCCAAGCCAGCGTATGGGCGCGCTGCCGCCGTGCTCCGCCACCAGGGCGCGGCCTTGGGGGCTGACGGGTTGGTAGGGGTTTTCCGGTATCTCGGCGCCGTCAAGCACGGGAATCCACTCGTCGAGCAGCTGGGTGAGGCCGCGCGCCAGGCGCGATTTGGCTTGGCCGCGTTCGCCGAGGAAAATGATGTCCTGGCTGGACAGCAGGGCGTTCACGACCTGTGGAATCACTGATTCGTCGTAGCCCTTGATGCCGGGAAACAAGGGTTCCCGATGCGCTTGCGGGCCCCGCAGACGACGGATCAGATTGCGGCGAATTTCCGCCTTCACCGTCACCGGCTGGTATCCGGAGGCCTTAAGTTCGCTTAGGGTAGCGGGCCGGTCCGCCATCTTGCCGCCTTGGTTTTGGTCACAAAGGCTACTCGATCATCTTGTTGATCGGGTATTCGATGATGCCGGTGGCGCCGGCCTGCTTCAGCGCCGGAATGATGGCGCGCACGGTGGCTTCCTCGATGATGGTGTTGAGCGCCAGCCAGTCGGGGTCCGTCAGGTGGGAGATGGTGGGGTTGCGCAGCGCCGGCAGCAGCGCGGTGACCGATTCAAGGTCGGCTTTGCGCACGTTCATCATCAAGCCGACGCGACCTTCCGCAGCCAGGCAGGACTTCAGCATCAGCGCGATGTTGTCGAGCTTGGCCCGAATCCACGGGTCTTCAAGCGCCGCCTTGTTGGCGATGAGCCGCGGCGTGCTGCGCAGCACTTCGTCAACGATGCGCAGGTTGTTGGCGCGCAGCGACGAGCCCGTCTCGGTGATTTCGACGATGGCGTCCGCCAGCCGCGGCGGCTTCACTTCGGTGGCGCCCCAGGAGAACTCAACCAAGGCATTGACGCCGTGGCCCTCAAAGTAGCGCCGGGTCATGTTCACCGCCTCGGTGGCGATGCGCTTGCCTTCCAAGTCCGCCACCGCCTGCACGGGCGAGCCGTCCGGCACGCAGAGCACCCAGCGGGTGGGGCGGCGGCTCACCTTGGCGAACAGGAAGTCCTCAAGCTCCACCACGTCCGCGCCGGTCTCCACCACCCAATCGTGGCCGGTGATGCCGGCGTCGAGCACGCCTTGCTCCACGTAGCGCGCCATCTCCTGGGCGCGCACCAGCAAGCAGTCGATTTCCGGGTCGTCCACTTGCGGATAGTAGGAGCGGCCAGTGAAGCGGATGACGTAGCCGGCTTGGCGAAACAGATCGGTGGTGGCGTCCTGCAGGCTGCCCTTGGGAATGCCCAGGTTGAGCGTTTGCTTGGCCTGTTCAGCCATTGCCGTAAACCTTCTCGGGATCAAACACCCGCTCCGCGATGATCGACGCCTCGCCGGTGCGGGGATCGATTTCGCGGTAGAAGCAGCTTGCGTAGCCTTCGTGGCAGGCGGCCCCGCCCACCTGCTCCACCTGCACGAGAATCGTGTCCCGGTCGCAATCGTAGTAGATGCGCTTGAGCCGCTGCACGTTGCCGCTCTGCTCGCCCTTGCGCCACAACTTGCGCCGGCTGCGGCTGAAGTAGCACACCTGCCGGGTGCGCAGGGTCTCGTCGTAGGCTTCGGCGTTCATGTAGGCGAGCATCAGCACCGCCCCGGTCTCGGCGTCCTGGGCAATGGCGGGAATGAGCTCGGCCTTGGCAAAGTCGGGGCGTTCCATAGCTGCGCGCGCACCGTGGGGCAAATGCGCATGTTAATCGTTGCGGCGGGCTGCGGGAAGGGACTGTAACGGGACTGTAACGGCTCAGGAAAGACCATCTCAAAGTCGCCCGCAACCCGTTGCTTAAACTGGGAAAAGCGCGGGCTAAGCCGAAAACCCGTTGCGCAAGCGGCGCAAAACCACCCAAGCGACGAACCGGGCGCCGCCCGCCGGCCACGGCGTCCACGCCCCCGCTTGGCTGGAAAAACCCAGGGGCATCGCCCACTCATCACCAGAACGTCAGCAATGCAACTTTGAGATGGCCTTTCCTGAGCCGGCACACTGCTGCCTGTGGATTTTTGCCGCACAATTCCCCCATAATAACGCCCTTGCGTTTTCGGACTGGCCAGCAGGCGCTTTGCGCCGGAAACGCGGCCCCTTGATTTGGAAGCGAGCAGACGCCCAAGGCCATGAACGGCGCAAGCGAACAATACGTCCTGACGCGCGAGGACAAACTGAGCCTGGCTTTCCACGAAAGGATCAGCGAGAAACTGCGCATTCATCCGGAAGGCGCAATTGCAAAGGCCAAGGCCAATGCGAAAAAGCTTGCCCGGATCCATCCCCACATGGCCCCGCACATGGCTGAATGGGAAAGGTGGCTTGCCCTGCCCATCCCTGAACTCCGTTCGCTCATCACCGACGCAACGGAAAAATCCGTATGGATGCGCCACGTCAGCGTCTTTGCGGGAGTGCTAAGCCCAGAAGAGCGCAACGACGCCATTCGCAGCCAACGCGGAAATCAATGAAGAGGGATCAGTTTCACCACGTCGTCCGTGCCGCAGGTGCCGTAACTAACAGAAATCAACTCCTGATTGTCGGAAGCCAGTCAATTCACGGCTCCTTGGATCCACTCGCCCTCATCAAGGACTTTTCCATGGAGGCGGACATCGCCGTACTCGGGGACGACGGGCGCATGGCGGACCTCATTGACGGCGCATTGGGCGAGGACAGCCTTTTCCATGAAACCCATGGATACTACGGGCACGGCGTCACCGAAGCCACGGCAAGGCTTCCGTCCGGCTGGCGGGAGCGGCTCATTCCCCATGCGGAGCCGGCCACCAACGGGGTGACGGCGCTATGCCTTGAACCCCACGATCTATGGCTGTCAAAAGCCTGTGCCGGCAGGCCGAAGGACGCGCGATTCTGCGCCATGATGGCCGACGAAGGGCTAGTTGACGTCAAAACCCTGCGGGAGCGCGCCAAGCTGATGGACGGCTTGACGCCCAGCCACGCAACGAGGCTCAATGCATGGATCAGCCAAGCAAGCCAAAGCCAATCCCGAAAGGCCCCGCCCGAGACGACGTCCAAACCCTATCCAGGCCAATCCCTTGACGCTGGCCCATCCGACCGTTTTGCGCCCCAAAAGTCCCCATGTTGAAGCGAGGCGCCACCCAATTCCGGACTCGGCGCTTGCGCGCCGTTGCCTTGACGAAATTCAGGCCGCTTTGGCAGCGCTGCGCGCCGGGCGGGACCCGAGCCCCTGCGACATCGTATGGCCAAACGGATTGGATCGGGCCACCGTCCTTTCGCTTCCGGTCAGCCCGAGAACCATGAACTGCCTGCAAGCCTCCGGCAAGCCTGAATTCCGGAAGGTTCCGAGCCGGCACGTTTGATGCCAGCACACTGCCTGTGGGTGGGTGGACTACCAGGTGTTCGATGCAGACAATTGCGGCGACCCATCGGCCCGCCCCGAGAACGGGGGCGTTGTTTACCGGTTCAATTCGAGCGGCGGCGCGTGGGGCACCTGCACCTGCGCAACCGAGAGCTATGCGGTGAGATCGCTCAGGGCCAGGCGCGGCGTCGGCGACAACGACGGACAGTTCAGTTCTGAAGAGAGCTTGCAAGGTTATGCCAGCTCCGCGGCGTGGCTGACGGATTCCACCAACTACTGCCCGGATTCGCCGTATCAGCGACCCGATTGACCGCAGCGGCCAGGGCGGTGGCGCAGCCGCGGAAGGGGGGCGAGCGCCATGGCGCGCATCTAAAGCGTACCCATCAAACGCTTTCCAGAAACACCGGGCCACTTCGAAGATCGGCAGTTACGCACCGGCGACGAAGCCGGGGAACACGGACTTCCTGCGCATGTCGGAAAAGGCCCATGACAGGGGCGCCTTGTCAAGGTTGGAGAACTCGCCTGCGCGGAACGCCCGCATCAAATCCTCCGGATGCGCCCGCAAGTGGTAGTTCATGCCCGCGCGCGTTCAAGCTGTCCAACGACCCGCACAGGGACGGCTTGGATTCGCGGCAATCCAATCACGGCGCAACTCCAGCGCCCAGATTCAATTCGTCGATCTAGGAGCCTGCAGGAGCCGGCGCCGCAGGAATTCACGACTGCAATTCCGCTTCCGACGATAGCGGTTGGGGCCGCGTTGAAACCGGCTCCAACGGAGGTTCAGGGCCTTTCAGGGCTTGGCTAAGCCGACGGCTAGGAACTGCCCAAGCGGCGGCGGATCGCCTTGAACGTGATGCGCGCCATCGCCGCCAGAAACAGCCCAATCCCCAGAATCTGGTAAACGGGACCGATCCAGCCCTTGAACTTGGTGAATGCCGACGCCCAAGCCGCTTGGGCGACGCTGACGTCGGGGTACTGGATCAGCATGGCGGTGATCTGCGCGTTCTCCCCCAAATCGCCGATTCCCGCGATCACGGGTATGAACGCGAGAACCCAGGTGCCTTCGGTCAGCCGGAAGCGGTAGATCAGACCCGCAAACAAGGTGACGTAGCAGATCGGAAAGAGCGTGTCGAGCACGGCGCTTCCCCAAGCGTAGGTCGTCCTCCCGTCCGGGCCGTACTCCGCCATCGAAGCCATTGCCTCCTCGTGCGAGTAGCCGGGCTTCAGGTCGAGCATCTCGCCGCCGATTTGAAGGTTCGGAAACACCACAACCAGAAACGCCGCCGTGGCGGCGAAGGTCACCGCCAGCGTGCCGGTCCGGCTGGCGAATTCAAAGTAGGATCGCATGGCAAAGCCTCCTGTCCGATGAAGCGTCAACTCTATTAGGCAAGCGTGCGCCAAGGCAACAAGCCGCCCAACTCCGCTGCTGCCGGGAGATCGCGCCGCTGACTGAATTGCGCTTGAACCACAACCTGGGCAGCACGCGTCCCAACGAACCGAGCCGAGCATTCGGTGGGCCGTTCAGTGACGCCTTCAGCGACCCGGTGGCCGCAAGCTTCGTGGCCAAGCTGCGCTGCCAGTTCAGCAATTGAGCGGCGGCCATGCCGCTGCGGGAGTGAGTGCCGTGCGGACTCGGAAACATCTCGGAATCCGGCCCATGCAACGGCAACGGAGTTTCGCGACGGCGAAACTCCATCCGCGACCGTCAGGTGGTGCGCCTTGCGCAATGCTCTTGGAGTGTTAGCATCCGTCGTAACTTCATCGGGTTCAACTTAAGGGGAGAGGAAATGAACCTATCTTGCAGTCCTCCATTCGCCGCACGGCGAATCACTGGTGCCCTGACGGCGGTTCTCGCGACTCTGCTGACTTGGGCTGGGCCTGCGGCGGCCGTAGCCGAAGAGGCGCAGGCCGGGGTGCTGGAGGAGATCATCGTCACCGGCACCAAGCGGGATGCCTCGCAGCAGGATACGCCGATCGCCATTTCAACGATCACCGCCAATGACATTGCCAGAACCTACGGCAACGACATTCGCGCCGTGGGCGACTTGTCGCCGAACGTGAACCTCACCTTGCAAACCGGCTTCAATGCCTTGGCGGGGGGAATTCGCGGCACCGGCACCATCTCCATCCTGACCACCCAAGACCCAAGCGTCGGGCTGCTCATCGATGAATTCGCGCTGAACCACGTGCAAACGCAATTCGTGGAGTTGTTTGACTTGCAGCAAGTGGAGATTTATCGCGGCCCGCAGGGCACGCTGTTCGGCAAGAACAGCACTGGCGGCACCATAGCCATCACTTCCAAGCGCCCCGACCTTGAGCGGATGGGCGGCACCGCCAAGGTGTCCTTCGGCGGCTACGACGGCGGCTCGAACAACCACAAGGCTCAAGTGGGTTTGGACATCCCCATCATCGAGGGTGAGCTCGGCTTCCGTTTCGCCGGCTCGCTGACCGACGAGCAGGGCTTCTACACCAACGACAAGGACACGGCGACCTTCCCGAACTCCCCCCTGCACGTCGGAGCCGGCGTCACGCCGGACCTGCTGCCGCCGGAATTGAGCCAAGTCACCGCAGGGGCCGGTGAGCGCCTGAGCGGCAAGGACGTTCTGGCCGCCAAGTCAAAGCTCCTCTGGCAGCCCAACGATCGGTACGAGGCCTACTTCATTTGGGAGCTTGTGCGAGACGATTCCGACTCTCCGGCCAACGTCAACGAAACCCCGGCGGGCGAGGGCTTTCTGCTCGAACTGCTGGGCTTCCCCGGCATCCACGCGGCGGGCCACGACAACCCCTTCAGCACCGGCGTGACCCAACAGGGCGGCGGCATCAACATTCGTGACGGGCATCGGGTGGACATCGATGGCTACTACCTGACCCAGACACTGGATTTTGACTGGTTCTCCATCAAGTCCATCACGGGCCTGCGCGAGCAGGAGGAGACGCTGCCCAGCACCTACACCGGAGAAGCCTTTCTGTCCCTGTTCGACGCCACCCGCAACTTGGAGCGCGAGCAGCTTCAACAGGAGGTGCGTCTGATCACGGAACTTGATGGCCCGCTGAACCTTGTGGCCGGCGGCATATACATCAGCGACGAACTCGACTTCAGGGCCTACTCCACGGTTGGCCTCACCTCAATTCTCCAACCGCCGTTGAACACATTGCTCGCCGGCGCTCCATTGTCGCTTGACAGCCGCGGCTACGTTGACTTTGACCTGCGGGGGATCACCGGGAATCCGAACCACGGCATCGTTGAGCAGGACCGCAAGTCCTGGGCGGTTTACACCGATGGCACATTCATCATCAACGACCGGTTCAGCCTCACCGCGGGCGTGCGCTACACCAAGGACAAGAAGGACTTCTACAAGCCAACCGGCGGCGGCGGCCCCTGCAACCAATACACGCGGATGCGCGACGCCCAACCGGCGGATCCCGACCAGCCGCTGGACCTCCAAACCAACTGCATCGACGCGCTTTCCAACACTGTTAGCCGGGCGGGGCTGGAAGGCTCCCAAATCGATCAGCGCAACCAAGTTCTGCCCGATTCGGCCTATCGTTTCATCGCGGACAGCACCGAGAAGTGGTCGGAAACCACTTGGCGCGCGGTGCTGGACTACAAGCCGGTTGACAACCAGCTCTGGTACGCCAGCGTCGCGACGGGTTTCCTTGCGGGCGGCTTCAGCGAGACCTGTTCCCAGATACCGACCTGCATTGCCTACAACCCTGAGAAGAACATCAATTACGAGGTCGGCTTCAAGGCGGACCTGCTCGACAGCCGGTTGCGCTTCAATGCGGCGGCGTTCTACACCGACTTTGAGGATCTGCAGCGCAATCAGGTCTTCCGCTTCATCGACCCGGTCAGCGGCATGGAGGGCCAGGAGACCATTACCCTCAACGCCGGCGAGTCCAATGCCAAAGGCGTGGAAATCGAAACGACCTGGCTGGTCACTGAACGGTTCCAACTCAAGGGATCGATCGGCTTGCTCGACGCGAGCTACGACGAGTTCGAATTTGAGGGCTTGGACTTGACCAGCCTGGACATTCCCTTCGCCTCCAAGTGGCAGCTCGGCGGCCAAGCCACCTACGATCAGCCCTTGGCGGGCGGGGCCGGCCTCACGTTCAACCTGAGCGTCCACTACCAGAGCGAGGCTGAGATGAGCCCCTTCGACCCCAACGCGGCTGAGGGCACCAATCCCAAGTTCGGCACAACGCCAACGCCGCGCCACCCGACTTACACGCAGCTGGAGGCACGAACGCTGCTCGACGCCAACATCACCTACAACAACGCGACCGGTCGTTGGTATGTGTCCCTGTTCGGCAAGAACCTGCTTAACGAGGAGTATCGGGTGTCGGCCAATTCAGTGGGCGGATTGTGGAACTTCAGCCAATACGGCGCACCGCTGCAATGGGGCGTGGAATTGGGCGCAAGCTTCGAGTAGCGCGCGCAACGGCCGCAGACCGGCAAACTTAGGCCAAGGCCTGATTCGTGATCTTCGACTACGCTGACAGCTATGGGAAGGCCCGCGCCCGCATTGCCCGCTGGATTGCCAGCGGCGATCCCAAGCTTGCGGAACACATCGTCGATGGCGACGTGGCCGATTGTCTGGATGCATGCCGAGACGGCGCTTGTCCGCGGACTGGGTGAAGCACCCGCTGCTGTTGAAGCGCACAGCGTTCTTGACGCACCGGCAGATCAGGTAGAGAAGATCCAGAGGGTCTTGGTCGGTGTTGTAGCGATGGCGCACTTCGTTGAAGTAACCATCTCCACAATGCTGTTGACCCTCCCATATCCGGCGCGAGTCGGCACTGGCTCAGTTGGACTTTGGCTGGGCTTGAGCGGCTGGCCCCTGACAGGCGCCACTGCGAGGGCAAGACGTCCTGGCTCCGGGGCGAAACGCCCGCTTCAGGCGAGACCCTCGGAGCGAGGACGTTCCGCCCTCGACTGAATCACGGCGATGACGTGAATCGAACTGAGCCACTGCTGCCGGATGCGCACAGTGTGCCCGATGCCGCGATTTGCGCTAGAGTTCGCGCCTTCGAGTGCCGACAGGAGCAGTGGCATGCCAACCCCGATCGAACTCCCGCGCCCGTTTTGCAGCTTGCGTGACGGATTCCGCAAAGCGGCCTTCCGGCGGGCGCTGGCCCTGCTGGCCTTGGCGCCCTGCGTCGCGTTTGCCAACGAAGCCGGCCAGGGAGCGGCTGCGGGCATAGCCATCCCCTTCGAGAAGTTCGTGCTCGACAACGGCCTGACCCTGATCGTTCACGAGGATCGCAAGGCCCCGGTCGTGGCGGTGAACGTTTGGTATCACGTCGGCTCCAAGAACGAGCAGCCGGGCAAGACCGGATTCGCCCATCTCTTTGAGCACCTGATGTTCAACGGCACGGAGAACTACCCCGGCGAGTTCTTCGAGCCCTTCGAGCGGGTGGGCGCCACGGGCATGAACGGCACCACCAACGTGGACCGCACCAACTACTTCCAAGTCGTCCCCAGGAACGCGCTCGACCTGGCGCTGTGGATGGAGTCCGACCGCATGGGGCACCTGCTTGGCGCGGTGGATCAGGCGCGCCTGGATGAGCAGCGCGGCGTCGTGCAGAACGAGAAGCGCCAGCGGGAGAATCAGCCCTACGGTCGGGTCTATGACATCCTGTTCAAGAACCTCTTTCCCCAGGGCCATCCCTATTCCTGGTCCGTCATCGGCAGCATGGAGGACTTGGACGGCGCATCCCTCGATGACGTCAGGGACTGGTTCAACCGCTACTACGGCGCCGCCAATGCCGTGCTGGCGATCGCCGGGGACGTGCGGGCAGAAGCCGCCAAGGCCCGGGTCGAGCACTACTTCGGCCACATTGCCGCCGGCCCGCCGCTGCAGCGCCAGGCGGCTTGGGTGCCGAAGGCGCAGGGCAAGCGCCGGGTGACGATGCAGGACCGGGTGCCGCAAGCGCGTCTCTACAAGGCGTGGGCCATGCCCGGCTACGGTACCCTTGAGGCCAACCGCTTGGATCTGGTGGCGGGCGTGTTGAGCGAAGGCAAGACGTCGCGGCTCTACAAGCGCTTGGTTTACGATGAGCGCATCGCCTCCGACGTGAGCGCGTTCGCCTTTCCCATGGAGATCGCCGGCCTGTTCGGCATCATCGCCACCGCTCTGCCGGGGCATGATCTGGCTGAGCTCGATGCCGCCATTGAAGCGGAGATTGCCGCCTTGGTCGCCGATGGGCCCACTCAGCAGGAATTGGAGCGCGTGGTGACCAGCCGCCGCGCCGCCTTCATTCGCGGCATTGAACGGGTCGGCGGCTTTGGCGGCAAAAGCGACCAGCTGGCGCGCAACGAAACCTACATGGGCGACCCGGCGTTCCACGAAACCACGCTGGCCCGCTGGAGCGCCGTGACGGCCGCCGAACTGCAAGCGGCGGCGCAGCGTTGGATGACCGGTGGGCAAGTCAATCTGGAAGTGGCGCCGTTCCCTCCCACAGCCGTCACCGAGGCCCGCGCCGACCGCTCCCGCTTGCCGGATACGGGCGCGCCGCCCGAGGCCCGTTTCGATTCCTTCGAGCGTTTTGCGCTCGGCAACGGCCTGCAGGTGCTGCTCGCCGAGCGGCGCGCGATCCCGGTGGTGGAGATGAATCTGCTGATCGATGCCGGCTTTGCGGCGGACCAGTTCGCCGTGCCGGGCACTGCCAACTTGGCGCTCGCCATGTTGGACGAGGGCACCGCGACCCGCAGCGCCCTTGACATCAGCGAGGAAGCGCAGCGCTTGGGCGCCCGGCTCAGTGCCGGCGCCGACTTGGACACCTCATATGTCAGCCTCTCCGCCCTCAAGGAGAATCTGGCCGAGTCGCTCGATCTCTATGCCGACATCATCCTCTCCCCGTCGTTTCCCGCCGCCGACTTCGAACGCCTCCAGCAACTGCAGCTGGCTGGCATCAAGCAGGAAAAGGTGCGGCCCCGCACCCTGGCCCTGCGCCTGTTCCCGCGCATTCTCTACGGGGAGGGGCATGCCTACGGCCAGCCGTTCACCGGCTCCGGCGATGAGGCTTCGGTGGCGGCCCTTAAGCCGTCGGCTCTGGCGGCCTTCCACGATGCTTGGTTCAAACCGGGCAACGCCACGCTCATCGTCGTGGGCGCCGTGACGCGCGAGGAGATCGAACCGCTGCTCGCGCAGCGGTTCTCGGCCTGGACGCCGGGCGAGGTGCCGAGCAAGCGCCTCGCCGCCGTCGCTGCCCGCGACGAGTCGGTCGTTTACTTGGTGGACCGCCCGGATTCCGAGCAATCCGTCATCATCGCCGGCCACCTCGCCCCGCCGCGCAACCACGAGGCGGACCTGGCCATCAGGGCCATGAACCAGGTGCTCGGCGGCGACTTCACCGCCCGCGTCAACATGAACTTGCGCGAGGACAAGGGCTGGTCCTACGGTGCCCGCACGCAGATCCTGGCCGCCCGGGGGCAGCGGCCGTTCATGGCGATCGCGCCGGTGCAGACCGACAGGACCAGTGCGGCAATGGCCGAGTTGAAGCGCGAGATCGAGGCGATGCGCGGGGCGCGGCCACCGGAGAGGGATGAGATCGCCAAAGTCAAGGATCGGCGCACGCTGTCGCTGCCGGGCCGTTGGGAGACTGCTTCGGCCGTGGTGGACTCGCTTTCCGAGATCGTGCGGTTTGGGTTGCCGGAGGACTATTGGCGCACCTACACGGATGCGGTTCGTGGCCTGAGCGAAGCGGAGATACGACAGGCCGCCGTCGATGTGATGCGCCCTGACGGCCTGATATGGATGGTTGTGGGAGATCGAAGCCGCATTGAGGCGGACATCAGGGAACTGGGGATTGGCGAGGTTGTGCCGCTCGATTCGGACGGCAATCCGGCATCTGCGGGCGCGCTTGGCGCCAGTGGGCGAAGCGCAGCCCGCTGGCGTTGACCGCCCCATCGCGGCGCGTTCCGCGCTCTCGGCAGCTGACCTTCGTGGGGGGCTCCCCGTCCGGCGGCGTCGCGATGCCGAGCGCCGCAAAGGCCGGCTTCGCGCCGGTTGCGCGGGTCAGGCCTGCGCGTCACTGCGAACCCGTTTGCAGCCGATGCCCGCTCCCGGCCGGCTGATCGGTCGCCAGCACCCTGAGCGCCAACAGCCGCAGCGAAGGAACGGCCGCCTTGCGGGCCTGAGTTTCCTGCCTCATATCAAGTAAACTACGCCCATGTCCCAGTTCGATTCCGTTGAAGACGCGCTCCAAGCCATCACGGCGGGCGAGATGGTGGTGGTGGTTGACGATGACGACCGGGAGAACGAAGGCGATCTCATCATGGCCGCCAGCAAGGCGACGCCCGAACGGGTGGCCTTCATGGTCCGCCACACCAGCGGCATCCTTTGCGCGCCGATTCGCGAGAGCCTGGCGAACCGCTTGCGCCTGGACCCCATGGTGGCGCGCAACGATGCGCCCATGAGCACGGCGTTCACCGTCTCCATAGACTACAGGCAGGGCCTCACCACCGGCATTTCCGCCGAGGAGCGGGCGGCTACGGTGCAGGCCCTCACCAGCAGCAACGTGGCCGGCGAGGACTTCGTGCGTCCCGGCCACATCTTCCCGCTGGTGGCGCGTCGCGGCGGCGTGCTGGTGCGTTCCGGGCATACGGAGGCGGGCGTTGACTTGGCGGAGCTGGCCGACTTGCCGCCGGTGGGCCTGCTGGCGGAACTGGTCAATGACGACGGCACGGTGCAGCGGCTGCCGCAACTGTTCGAGTTCGCCGCCCGCCACCATTTGAAGATCATCACCATTGCCGACCTCATCGCCTACCGGCAAACCCGGGAGCGGCTGGTGGAGCGCACCCGGGAGTTCCAGGTCAAGACCCGCATCGGCCCGGCCCGGGCGTTGGCCTACAAGACCAAGTTCGAGGATGCCGAGCATCTGGCGCTGGTGTTCGGCGACGTGCGCGGCGATGCGTCGGTGCCCGTGCGCATACATCGTGAAAAGCTGATCGATGACGTGCTCGGGCCGCAGACCGACCACGACCTGAATCTCCTCGATGCGTCCCTGGATCGCATCCAGACCTTGGGGCAGGGCGTATTCATCTACCTGCGCACCGGCTTTGTGGGCGTGCCCTTGGAGAAGCTGGAGGATCAGTCCCGGGAGCAGGAGCGCAAGGCCCAGTGGCTGGAGATCGGCGTCGGCGCGCAGATTTTGCGCGATCTGGGCCTGACGCGCATTCGCCTGATCGCAGGCCGCGAAGTGGGCTTCGTCGGCGTGCGCGGGTTCGGGCTGACCTTGGACGCAACGGAACTCCTCTAGCGCCCATGCCCCTTCCGCTGGTCGGCATCACCATGGGCGACCCGGCAGGCATCGGCCCGGAGGTGCTGGCCAAACACTTGCGGGCAGCGGACTCCTTCGGGGTTCGGCTGCTGCTGATCGGCAGCGACTGGGCCTTGGCGGCGGGTGCGGCGGCGGCGGATCTGGCGCCCGCGCCCCTCCCAAAGTTCGATTCGCCGGACGACATGCCCAACAGCGGCGTTGTTGCCGGCATTCTCGACGTTGGCGTTTCCCGGCCACCGGACTTTCGGCATGGCCGGGTTCAGGCCGCCTGCGGCCACCATGCCGTGCAGGCGGTGGAGGCAGCGGCGGCGCTCTGCCTCGACGGACGGTTGGCGGCGATGGTGACCTGCCCCATCAACAAGGAGGCGATTCACGCCGCCGGCTACGTCAACGACATCGGCCACCAGGAAATTCTGGCGCGGCTGACGGGTTCGGCCGCCACTGCGACGATGCTGATGACGCCAGGCCTGAAGGTCGTGCATCTTTCCACCCACAAGCCGTTGATCGAAGCGGCCCGCTACGTCACCCGCGCCAACGTGGGCGAGAAGCTCGCTCTCATCCACGAGTCGCTTGAGCGGTGGGGCCTGCGCCGGCCGCGCATCGCGGTGGCGGCGCTCAATCCCCACGGCGGGGAAGGGGGGCTGCTGGGCCGGGAGGAGATCGACGAACTTGCGCCGGCCGTCGAGGACGCCCGGCGGCAAGGCCTGGATGCCGCTGGCCCCATCCCGGCGGATTCCGTGTTCAACCGGGCCATCGGCGGCGAGTTCGACGCGGTGCTGGCCCTTTACCACGACCAGGGCCACATCGCCGTGAAAGTTCACGACTTCCACCGCAGCGCCACCGCCACCTTGGGCATTCCTTTTGTTCGCACTTCGGTGGACCACGGCACCGCTTTCGACATCGCTGGCTTTGGCAGAGCCGACAGCCGCGGCCTTGCCGCCGCCATTGAGGCAGCGCAATCGCTGGCGGAACGGCGTTTGCGGTGAGCGGGAGGACTGGGAGCGCGGTATCGATGAAAAGACTTGTATCTGCCCGCGGCGAACTTCTCTGGGCGCCGTCCGCCCATGGGAAGCCAGCCGTCGCCATGGGCCACCGCTCGGTTGAACGCGTATGGGGGCGTGCCGCCAATGAGCAGAGGCGGACGCATTGGGCGCGGCAGGAACATGAAGTCCTGGCCGTTTTCGGTGATCCGGTCGCTGGCGAAGGCGCGATTTAGGAATTCAAGCCCCTCGTTGAACAACCGCCCCCTCTGGTTGCGCGGGACGCCCAAGGCGTTGAATTCGGCTGGCATCCAACCGACTCCCACGCCGAGGCGCAGACGGCACCCGGACAACTCCTGTAGCGTCGCGATCACCTTGGCTGTGGGCAGAATCGGCCGGTAGGGCAGCACCAGCACGCCTGTGCCAAGGCCAATGTGGCTGGTTTTGGCGGCGAGGAACAGCAGTGCGCCCAAGGGGTCTAGGTAGCGGCCGCCGGAACCTTCGATGTCATCCGGCGGGATGGCGATGTGGTCCACCACCACGATTTCGTCCAGCCCGGCCCGTTCCGCGGCTTCCGCGCAAGCCACCATGATGGCGGCATCCGATTGCGGACCCTGGGTCCGAATCTGTATGCCGAGCCTGATATTGCCCTCAGACATGCGTCTCTCCCGCTGTCAGGTTGATGGTTGCTTCTCTGCGACTTGGGCGCAAGCAGTGTGTGCCGCCCGTGTTGGCAACCAGCACTTGCGCGGGCCAAGGCCGGTGCGGCAAACTCGCATTGTTTGTCCTGACAGGGAAGCGATCCATGAAGGCAGCGGTGTTTCGCGAAGTGAACGTGCCGATGGAGATCGAGGAAATCGAGGTCTCCAAACCCGGCCCCCGGGAGGTTTTGGTGCGCACGGCGGCGGCTGGCGTCTGCCACAGCGACATGCACTTCTTCAACGGCACCTATCCGGGCGTCACTCCCATGGTGCTCGGCCACGAAAGCGCCGGGGTGGTGGAGGCGGTCGGCGCCGACGTCCGCTACGTTGCGCCGGGGGATCACGTCATCACTTGTCTGTCGGTGTTCTGCGGCCACTGCGAACACTGCCTCACGGGGCGCATGAACCTCTGCGAGGAGCCGGAGACCCGGCGCCGCAAGGAGGAGGAGCCGCGCATCAGCCAAGGCGGCACGGCCCTCGGGCAGTTCGCCAATCTGGGTTCCTTTGCCGAGTGCATGCTGGTCCACGAGCATGCGCTGGCCAAGATTCGCGATGACATGCCGCTCGACCGCGCCGCCTTGATCGGCTGCGGCGTGACCACCGGCGTGGGCGCGGTGATTCACACGGCCAAGGTGCGGCCCGGCGAGACGGTGGCGGTGATCGGCTGCGGCGGCATCGGGCTGTCGTGCATCAACGGCGCGGCCATCGCCGGGGCGGGCCGCATCATCGCGGTGGACACCGTGCCCTCAAAGCTGGAGCTGGCCCGCAAGTTCGGCGCCACCGACGCGGTCAACGCCAAGGAGGACGACCCGGTGGGAACGGTCGTGGCCATGACCTCCGGCGGCGTCCATCACGCCTTCGAGGCCATCGGCCTGAAGGTGACCGCCGAGCAGGCTTTCCAGATGCTCAAGCATGGCGGCACCGCCACCGTGATCGGCATGATTCCGCCGGGCGGCATGGTGTCCCTGCACGGCGTGGACTTCCTGTTTGAGAAGAAGATCCAAGGCTCCTTCATGGGGTCGAACCGCTTTCGGGTGGACATGCCGCGCTTCGTTGACTTTTACCTGCAGGGCAAGCTGCATCTGGACGACATGGTGTCCAGCCGCATCAAGCTCAGCGACGTGAACGATGCCCTGCTGGCCTTGGAAACCGGCGAGGTGGCCCGCAGCGTCATTCTCTTCGACGCTTAATTCAAAGTAGAGGTTCAAAGTCAAGGGCGGGGCGCTTGGGGCCGAGGACGTCTTGCCCTCGGGCCGAACCGCCGGCTCCCAATCGAGGACGGGTCGCCTTCACCCGGAGCCACGACCGGAGCAGGCTCAACCCAAGGCCCCATCGAGGGCGGACGCCCTCGGGCCGGGGCGCTAAGCGCTGATCGCGGTCGAGTCCGGCCGGCCCACCACGCCCGCCACCATGTTGCGCCGGTCCTTGAATGGCTTTTGCGTTGGCGCTTGGCGGGCGGTGAAGTCGAACGGATCAGTGTCGATGTCCTCCAGGACGATCTCGCCGTTGAGCACGGCCGCCTTCCAAGCCTCGTGCTCATCATGGCGTCCTTGGAATTCGGGCATGACCGCCTCGGCGAACAACTCCAAGCTGCTGTGTGGGTTCCGAAACACAACGAACCTGGCCCGAGCGACGAGGCGCGACCGTCAGGTCGCGCCTTGATGTGCAGCGGGCTGTGCGCCATGATGCCACCGATTCGCTGGCAAGATCGATCAAGTTGGCCAAAAGGAAGTTGCCCATCGGCATCCAGACCTTCCGCGAGGTTCGGCAGGAGAATTGCTACTACGTTGACAAAACCGCCTATCTTTGGCGGCTGCTCAAGGAAGGCAAGCACTACTTCCTGTCCCGCCCCAGGCGGTTCGGCAAGAGCCTGTTTCTGGATGTCTGCAAGGAGTTGCTGGAGGGCAACAAGCCGCTCTTTGAAGGACTGTTCATCCATGACCGGTGGGATTGGTCGGTGGCCCACCCAGTGCTGCGCTTAAGCTTTGCCAGCGGTCACTTCCAAGCGCCCGGCGACCTGCGCGCGGAGATCGCGGACCGCTTGACGGACATGGAGGCCCAGGCCGGCATTGCCGCTCGCCATGTCGGCGCTGCGGCGCGTTTGCGCCACCTGATTGAGACGCTGCACCGCAGGACCGGCCAGCGGGCCGCCCTGCTCATCGACGAGTACGACAAGCCGATTCTGGACGCCTTGGAAACCCCAGAAGTCGCATGCGCCAACCGCGATTTCCTGCGCGGCCTCTACGCTGTCGTGAAGGACAGCGATGCGCACATCCGGTTCAGCTTCATCACCGGGGTCAGCAAGTTCTCGAAGGTGAGCCTGTTCTCGGCGGTCAACAATCTCACCGACATCACCATGGAGCCGGCCTACTCAGCCATTTGCGGCTATACCGACGCCGACGTCGATCGCGTTTTCGCCCCTGAACTGGCGGGCTTCGACCGCCTTCGGATCCGCGACTGGTACAACGGCTACGGTTGGTTGGGCGAGGATCGGGTTTACAACCCCTACGACATTCTGCTGCTTTTCCGAACCGGAGAGTTCGCCGCCCATTGGTTCGAGACGGCAACGCCCGCCTTTCTGGTTGACCGGCTTTTTGAGCGCCGCATCAGCACTATCGCACTGGAGGACATGGTGGGCAGCGCCGAGCTGCTGTCCACCTTTGACGTGGACGACATGCCGAGCGAAGCGCTGCTCTTCCAGGCGGGCTACCTGACCATCATCCGGGCCGAGCCGCGCGGCGGCGAGATGTTCTACCGGTTGGCATATCCGAATCGCGAGGTGCGCCAAAGCCTCAACCGCAGCCTTTTGAACCGCATGACCGGCGACGCCTCAGGGCGCGCCGCTCGCAGCGCCCGTCTGTACGACCTGCTGCTGGCCAATGACTTCGAGGGGCTTCGCGAGCTGTTCCAGGCTTTCTTCGCGAGCATTCCCCACCAGTGGTACACGAACAATCGCATCGCCCGCTACGAAGGCTTTTATGCCAGCGTGTTCTATTCCTACTTTGCCGGATTGGGACTCGACGTGACGGTTGAGGACAGCACCAGCCATGCCCGGTTGGACATGGCGCTGCGCTTCAACGACCGCATCTACCTGTTTGAGTTCAAGGTGGTCGAATCGGCTCCGGCAGGGGCGGCCATGGCCCAATTGAAGAGCCGGCGCTACGCCGACAAATACCGGGGCCTGGGCGCGCCCATCCACTTGGTTGCCGTCGAGTTCAGCAGCGCATCCCGCAATGTGGCGGCGTTTGACGTGGAAAGCGCGTGAACGGCCGGTTGCCGTCCTCAACACAAGAACGTCATACAGGTCGTAAGACGGGATGGCAAGCCCGCGCGACCTGACGGTCGCGGATGGAGTTTCGCTGGCGCGAAACTCCGCGCTCGTCGCTTAGATCAGATTCCGGTATGTTTCTGAACCCGCATAGCCCGTGAGGCCCATGATGCAAGCCCGCGCGACCTGACGACGGCGGTTTCGCCATCGCCAACGATCGGCTCTCAAGGCAGCGCATTCCCTGCGCCGCCGGCTGCATTGGCGTCGCCCGCTTGGCTTGGGCAGGGTCAGGGGGCGGGCCGCACACCCTCCAAGCCCTGCATGGTTAAGGAAAAGGGCAGCGCAATCACCAGCAGAATGAGCATCAGGGCGAGGCCGGCGAGCAGGGCGACCAGAACCGCTTGCCCGAGGCCATGCGCCGCGCCGCCGTTGCGTTGGTGGTAGTCGATGGCGGGGCCTTGCAGGCGATTGCCGAGGAATCCGGCGATGGCAACCTGCGCCACGATGAACAGCGGCGCCCAAGCCATGGTCTGGGGAAGCAGCAGGCTGGCGGCAAGGATGGCGCCGTAAACAATCAAGCCCGACCGCACGATGCGCTTGGCGAGTTCGGGTTTGCCGAGCGCCGCATAATTGTGCGCCGCCATGTAGATGGGCGCCACCAAGGAGCCAAGGGCGGCGCCGACCATCATGCCGTTGACGGTGTAGAGCCGCGGGGGCGATGCGGGCTGGTTCACGCTTGGATTCCGCCGGATTCGTTCCGGCGAGTCTATATAATCGGGCAGCGGAATGGGATATCCCGCGCGACCTGACGGCGGCGGCGAACCTGCGGTTCGGTGCGGCTTCGCCGGCGCCAAGCTCCGCGCCCCTTGCGTGGGCCAGGTTCCGAAATTTCGAGCCCGCAAATATCCCATCCGCGCCGGGATTGCCTGCGAAATGGAGGTGGCGCGCATGGAAATTGAGGTTTTTTCCGATGTGGTCTGCCCTTGGTGCTACATCGGCAAGCGGCGGCTCGATGCGGTGCTGAGGACGCCGGTTGGCGATGGGGTGAGCCTGCGCTGGCGGCCTTACCAGCTGCGCCCCGGACTGCCCGCCAGGGGCGTTGACCGAGCCGAACGCCTGCGCAGCCGGTACGGCGAGGACGCCGATCCGGGCCGCGTTCCGCAACGCTTGGCCGCCGAGGCGGAGGATGCCGGCCTGACCTTCGATTTCGCCGCCATTGAGCGGTTGCCGAACACCTTTCAAGCCCACCGCCTCATGGAGCTGGCGTGGGATGAGGGCGCGCAGCATCAACTGGCCGAAGCGTTGTTCGACGCCTATTTTCGGGCCGGCAGGGACATCAGCCAAAAGGCGACGCTCATCGAAGCGGCGGAGCGGTCCGGCATCGATGGCGCCCAAGCCGCTCAACATCTCGACGGCGATGCCGGCGCGGACCGGGTTCGGGAGCAACTCGAACGCGCTGTGGAGTTGGGCGTCTCAGGCGTTCCCAGCTATCTTCTGGCCGGCCGATTCACCCTGCCGGGCGCCCAAACCCCGGAAGTCATGGGGCGGTTCATTCAACGCGCCAAGGAGCGGCTTGCCTGAGCCGGCGGCAGGCCCCAAGCCCGTCGGCGCAGGCTCCTGATCCACGGTGCTGGGCGGAGCCATGACTTCCGCGGGGCTCACCACGTCTTAACCTGTTTTTTCGCAATTTGGGATATGTTGAGCGGAATTCCCGCACGTTAAGGAAATTGCCAGCGACATGTCCTCGCTCACAAATTCGCCGTGCTCAGGGATGCGGAAGTCGCTGCCATGGAGCAAGCGCTGCGGTTGGCTTGGCGGCAACGTCAGCTAAGCCGCTGATCCATGGCGTGGGCGGGCAGGCCTTCGGTTTCACCAACGATCTTGGCGGGGATTCCGGCCACCGTCACGTGATCGGGCACGTCCTCGAGGACGACGCTGCCGGCGCCCACCTTGGCGCCTTTGCCCACCTTGATGTTGCCGATGATCTTGCAGCCGGCGGCCAGCAGCACGCCGCGGCCGATCTTCGGATGCCGGTCGCCGGATTCCTTGCCGGTGCCGCCCAGCGTGACGGCGTGCAGGATGGATACGTCGTCGCCGACCACGGCGGTCTCCCCGGCCACCAACCCGGTGGCGTGGTCAAGCATGATGCCGGCGCCGAACCGGGCTGCGGGATGGAGATCGACGCCTAAGGTGACGCTGATCTGGTTCTGGAGGAAATGGGCCAGAGTCCGGCGGCCCTGCCGCCAAAGCCAGTGGGCGATGCGATGGGCTTGCAGCGCGTGAAAGCCCTTGAAGAACAGGAAGGGGGTGAGCGGATCCTCGCAGGCGGGATCGCGATGGAAGGTGGCCATCATGTCATTGGCGCTGGACTGCAGGATGCCGGGGTCGTTTTCAATGGCCTCCTGAATCACGTCGCGAATCAGCATGGTGGGCAGCATCGGGTTGTCGAGCTTGCTGGCCAATCGGAAGCTCAGCGCCGCGCCGAAGCTGTGGTGATTGAGCACGGTGGCGTGGAAGTAGCTGCCGAGAATGGGTTCCTCGCTGGCCTTGGCCCGCGCCTCCCGGCGCAGCACCGGCCAAAGGTCGGCAGGCGTGCGCACCGCTTCAGGGGCATCCGACACTAGCGCTTCAACGTGGCTTTGGTTCATGGCTGCGGCTTTGCCGAGGGCGATCCTAGGTTAACGCTGGGCGGACGTTTTGCAACATCCGCCTCCCGCCCATTGGGCGGGAGGCGGATGGAGTTTCGCTGGCGCGAAACTCCGCGCCCGTTGCATGGATCAGATTCCGGTATGTTTCTGAGCCCGCACACATGCGAACCTTGGACCTTGGCCAAGGTTCGTTGGCGTTTCGCCAACGCGAAGCTCCGCGTCCTTCGGACAGGCAGGATTCCGATATGTTGCCCAGCCCGCGCCCTTCGCTTAAGTGGGCAAGATTGATTCAGTCGCGCCGCGCCGTGCGCTTCACCAGCCAGATCATGCCCCCCAGGCTGGCGCCGGCGCTGGACAGCGCCGCCCAGCCCACGCCGTCGAAGCCGATCCACGGCCGCGTTGCGAACAGGGCCGCGAAAAACAGGGCCACCGCCCCGCTCTGCAAAATGAGCACGGCAACCACCCGGTCCATGGCGTAGCTCGCCGGACGCAACGGGGCCGCGCCCAGTTCCAGGGCGGCGGCTGCGAGCAGCAGCGCCAGCAACGTTGCTCCGGCACGGAAGGGTTCGCCGGCCAGCAGGGCCATCAGGTCGGCGCCGAACCCCAGACCGGCCAGGACAAAGGCGGCGCCCACCAGCGCCAAGATCGCGCTCGCCCGCCAGGTCAGCGACAGGAATGCGGTTCTGTCCCGCTCCCAAAGCTCGGTCAGGTCGGGAAAGATGGCTTGGCGCAGCAGCGCCACGGGCTTGCTCACCACTTCCGCGATGTCGCGGGCCAAGCGGTAGATGCCGGCGCCTTGGGCGCCGAACAGCAGGCCGACGGCCAAGGTCGCGCCGTGCCGGGGCGCCATGTCCAGGTTCGACTGCCAGTAAACCGCCTTGAGGAAGGGCGCGAGCTTGGGCTGCGTCGTCAAGGCGGGGCGGATGGGAGCGCCGAGCTTGGCCACGCTTAGATAGGGCGCGGCGCTCGCCAGCAGCAGTGCGTGCTCGAGCAGCAGGCTCGCGCCCCAGACCGTCACGTACCGCTCGATCGGGGCGCCCAAAGCGATGCAGGCCGCCACGCCGGCCAACCGCAGGGCGGGTGCGGCCACCAACTGAATGCTGAGCAGCCGGTACCGGTCCAAGCCGCGCAACGCCCCCTTGGCGGCGCCCGTGGCCGTGCAAACGAGGGCGGCGACGTAGATCCAGGCGGCGTTGGCCAATTCCGTGGGCAAGCCCATCGGCTGGGCGGCAAACGCCAGGCCGGCCGCGGCGAAGGTGGCCGCCGACAAGGCGATGAGCAGGTCGAAGCGAAACAGGGCGCCGATCAAATCCAGCCAAGCCGGTGCGGGTTGGCCGGGTCCGTCGCTGCGGTCCAGCAGGCGCTGCCCAAAGCGGATGGCCGCCTCCGACGATTTGACGCTGCACAGGTGCCGCAGCACCTGCGCCGCCGTATGCAGCAGGATGACCAGTCCGAACGGCTCCGGCCCCAGGCTTCGCGCCATCAGGACGGTGGCGGCCAAGGCCAGCAGCGCTCCGGCGCCGCGGCCGCTGAGCAGCCAGCCGAAGTTGCGGGCCACCCGCCGGGCGGCGCTCAACGAAAGGCCTTCAGGCGATAGAGGCGCCAAGCCAAGGGCCAAGCGAAGAGCAGGGGATGGCGGCGTTGCCGTTCGGTGGCGTCGAGGCGCACGCCCGAATGGCGCTCCAGTTTCCAGAGCATGTAGTCCACCGCATCCTCGAAGGTGAGGGCGGACTTGACGATGCGCAGCAACGAAAGGAGCTTCCCCGCCGCCAGGGCCAAGGGCCAGCCCCGGGAGCCTCTTCCCGAGTTTGCGTTGGCCTGCCGCGCTTGGAACAGCCGGTCGTAGTGGTCCTGGTCGGCGGCGTAAAGCGCCGCCCGCTTGCTCTGCCCTTCGGCTCGAAACTCGGCCGCGTAGGTTCGGGCGAAAACGGCCATCCAGAAGGCGGCCGAGGTGTGCGGAGCGGGGTTCGGGGCCACTTCGTCCAGCAGGCGTTCGGCCGACCGGACGGCCACGAAGTCAAGCTGCGCGGCCACGTTCCGGTTGCGGCAATGGAGCCGCTGGCAGGGTTGCGCGAAACGCGCCCAGAAATAGGGATGCCGGTCGCCGGTGACCGCTCTCTTCAGCTGCGCCGTGGTGAGAACGCTGATTTTGGCCCGCCCGCCCTTCGGGTTGTCGAAGGGCAGGTTGAGCACGTTGGGGGGCAGCGCGGCGCCCAGCCAACGATGCAGGCGGGGCTTGGCGGGCCAGCCGTTCAGCAGGACGTAAAGGTCCGGCATGGCGTCGGCCACGCCCCGCAGGTAGGAGCCGTACAGGACGATGGCGTCCACCCGTTCGCCGTAACGTTCAAGAAGGTCGGCGGCGAGGCGGGCGATGGCGTCGTCAACGGGCTTGCCGTCCATGGCAGCGCCCTCATTGGCCATAGGCGCGCCTCGTGGACGAAAAGGTGCGGTAGGCGCGGGGATGGCGCTGCGCCGCATCGGGGGTGGCCAGCCAGGACCGCAGCGGGCCGCGGCGGATTCTGGAGCTGACCGCGAGGCCGAGCCGCGCCAGCATCACCAACGACGACAGCGCCGTCCACAGCGCCACCAGGACGAAGCCCGCCAAGGGCGCCCCGACCAGCAGGCACAAGGTCAAGATCACCAGGCAGGGATTGCGGCGGGCGGTGATCAAGCGGAAGTAGGCGTCGAAGGGGCGCCAAGCGAAGAGGCTCGCTGAGCCCAGGGCGTGAAAGGCCGCCTCGATGAGCCGGCCCGCCGCATAGCCGCCGACGGTCAGCATCAGCAGCGCATCAAAGCCCAAGCCCCGGACCGGCTCGAACGGGGTCAGGGACAGGCCCCACAGCCAGTACCAGAAGGGCGGGTGGAGAATGTCCATGCCGTGGTCCAGCCAATGCCCCGCTCGGCTCGATTGAACGGTGACCCGAGCCAACTTGCCGTCCACGGTGTCGAGAAAGGTCATCAGCCAAGCCGGGGCCAGCCCAGCCCACAGCCAGCCTTCCGCCTTTGGGGCCTGACCGGCCATCAGGAACAGCCAACAGGCGGCCAGCATGAGGACGAGCCCGGCGAGGGTGACGGCGTTGGGCGGGATGCGCCGGTTGGCGCAGGCGCGCACGACCGCCTTGGCCGGCACCGGCCACCACCATTTGGTGACGAAGTCGGTGATGCCCTTGTAGGACGCGCCGTACAGGCGGTCCTCCAAGGCGGCGGCCCGGCTGCGGGTGATGCGCTCGAGCAGCGGCGGGGCGGCGAGGCGCAGATCGCCTTCAAAGGCGGCGAGGTCGCCCGCGCCAAGGCGCGGCAGGTCGTCGGCGGCGGGCAACGCTTCGCCCCTGAGCAGGGCCTGGGCCGTTTCGACTTGGGACGCCGCAACGGCTGCGGCGGCCGGCACGTCGCCGTCCATCAGCACGCCGCCGCGCCGCAGCAGGCCCTCAAGGGTGCGCAGCTCGAACAGGTAGTCCGCCCGGATGAGCAGCGCTTTGCCGACTGGGCTTGCGGGCGCCTTCGACGACAATTCGACGCCGTCGATGCGCGCCAACTGGCGGGCCAGCCGCGCTCTGCTGGTCAGGCCCCAAAGGGTGACGGCGGACTGTCCAATGATGCGGGCGGCGGTCATTGCACCGGATGCAGGCAAAAGTCCATTATGTGCCACGCCATGCGCCTTATCCATATTTCCGATTTGCATCTGACTGACCTATCGACGGTCGGCCCCCGAGAGATTCGCGGCAAGCGGCGCCTTGGCCACTCCTCGTGGCGCCGGCGGCGGCGCCACAGCCACCTGCCTGCGCATCTGGACGCCCTGCGCCGCGCGGTTCAGGACGCGCAGCCGGACTTCATCGTGATCACCGGCGATCTCACCCACCTCGGGCTGCCCCGCGAGCTGGCCGCGGCTGCGGATTGGCTGTCAGGGTTGGCGCCGCCCCGCAGGATCATGGTGACGCCGGGCAACCACGACCTTTACGCCGAGGATTCCTGGACGGCCTGCGAAAGGCACTGGGGCGGGTATCTGCACCTCAGCCCAGCCGTCGGCAAGGATCGGGAGGCGCCTTTTCGGAACCGCTTTCCGTCCCGGGTGCGGCTTGGCGGGATCGAGCTTTACGGGCTCAACACCGGCTGCCCGACGCCATGGGGCGCCGCCTCCGGCCGCCTCGGCGGCGGCCAAAGGCAGCGTCTGCGGCGCCTTATGGGTCAAGCTCCTGCCGGGACGCTGAAGGTGGTGGCGCTGCATCATGCGCCGGTGCCCGGCGTCATGCCGAGGCGCAGGGCGCTCACCGATGCCCGCGCCCTCAAGGCCGTGCTGGCGCAGGCCCACCTGGTGCTGCACGGGCACGGGCATTGGAGCCGCAGCTACCGCTGCGGCCAGGCTCGGGTCTTTGCCGTCGGCTCGGCCTCCACGGCCGATGCCGCCTTTCGCCAGTTCGACATTCACGAGTCGGCGAACGACGCGCAAGTTCGCATGAGCCTGCACGTGCGGTCTGCGGACGGCGGCGGCTTCGCGCTCGGCGAGGAAGCCGCCTTCAGCGTTTCAACCGCAAGCTGAGCAGGGCCGCGGCCAAGGCGAGCCCGTCCGGCGCCAAGCCGGCCAAAGGCGCTGGCCAGCGATGGAGCAGGCCGACTTGGAGGCAGGCGCGCTCCAGCAGGTAGAAGAGGATGCCGATCAGCGCGCACAGGGTGATGCGGGCGCCCAATGGCGCGCTGCGCACGTTGCCCACGACGAACGGCAGGCCCAACAAGCCCATGGCAAACAGCCCCAGCGGCAGGCCAAGCAACTGCCACAGCAGCACTTCAAAGCGGTGCGCATCGAGGCCGTTGCTGCGCAGATGGCCGATGTAGCCGACGAGATCCGTGGGCGAGAGGGCATGTTCGGCCCGCAGCAGGGCGGCAATCCGCTCAGCGTCGATGTCACTGGACCAAGGCAGTTGGTCAAAGCGGCTCTGGGCAACGCTTTGCGCCTCAAAGCGGGTGACCCGCACGTCGTGCAGCAGCCAGGAATCGGGGCCGATGACGTCGGCGCGAGCGGCTTGGATGAGCTCGCGAACCTGCCCGTCGTCGTCGAGCCGGTAGATTTCGATGTCCGAGGGCATGGTTCCGTAGGCTACGTCGCCGATCCGCACCAGGCTGGACGCGCTGCGGGTCCAGTGGGCGTCATCCTGCTTGGCGGCGTGGTCGAAGCTGCGGGCGCGCAGATCCGATGCGCGCCCTTCAAAGCCGGGGATGACGGCCTGCTGCAGGATCAGCGCCGAGGCGGCCACGGCCAGCAGCGTCAGCAGCAGTGGTCGGGCCAGCCGCGCGAGGCTGACGCCGCTGGCGCGCAAGGCGGTGACTTCGAGTTGGCTGGCCAGTTGGCCGAGGCCGATGACGGTGCCCAACAGGCAGGTGACGGGCAGCAGGTCGAGCGCGATCCGGGGCAGCCGGAAACCGACCGTGCGCAAGGCCTCCAAGGTGCCGAAGGCGCCCTTGCCGACGTCCTCCAACTGCTCCGCCAAGGCAACGAAGCCGAACAGGCCTAGCAGCAGCAGGAAAACCGGAGAGCCGCCGCGCAGCAAGGCCGACAGCAGATGGCGGTCCAGCAAGCTCAAGGGGCGGCCCGCCGCGCCAGCGGCCAGGCGATGGCCAGGACGGCGGCCAAGGCGCCCGGCGCCCACCAAATGTGCGTCAGGGCGCCTTGCTCGACTTCCGAACGGGCGACGCCGATGAAATTGAAGTAGAGCACGTAGATGACGACTGCCAGCAAAATCCGGGCATAGCGCCCCCGGCGCGGCCGGGTGCGGCTCAGGGGTGCGGCGACCAGGGCCAGCAGCAGCGTCGAGGCGGCCGTGGACCAACGCCACTGCGCTTCCGCACGGTCCTCGGCGCGGGACGAGGCCAGCAGCGCTTGGGTGGGCTGCGCCTTGGGCCGGTGGCCGGGGGAGGGCGGAGCGACTGCGGGCGCCCAGATTTGGAATGCCTCGAAACGCCCCGCCAAGTCCCGGCCGTCCGGCTCCTGGAGAGGCGCCTGCTTGTAGATCATGGCCTGCAGCAGAGCCAGCAAGTGGGCGTCCTGGCGGGCAAATGCGGTGAGCTTGCCTCGGGCCGCGGAAATCACCTCCAAGGCGCCGCCGCGGTTCGAACGCACGAACACGCCGCCCAGCTCACCGGTGGCTGCATCGCGCTCGTCGATGAAGACCATGCGCTCGGCTTCGCCGTGAATCAGGAAGCGGCCGGGGGGCAGGTCCTCAAGCTTCGCGGCGGCCTTGGCGTCCGCCTCCAGCGCATACAGGCTCTGGTAGGCCCAAGGCCGCACCCAGAGGGAGATGGCCGCGACCAGGATGGCCACGGCGGCGGCCATGCCGACCACCGGCACCAGAACGCGGCGCTCGCTGAAGCCCCCCGCCCGCAACCCGATCATCTCCCAATCGGAATAGAGGCGGCCCAGGGAGACGATCAGCCCGATGTAGAGGGCGATGGGCAGCAGCACTTCCAGGGCGATGAGCGCCTTGAACCCGGTTAGGGCGAGAATCGCGGACCCGTCCAACAGGCCGTCGTTTGCCTCGGTGAGAAAACGGGTTAGGCTGTAGGCGATGAACACGCTCACCAGCAACAGCGCGGTGAGGGCGAATGGCTTGGCGGCTTCCCGGGCCAGGTATCGATCAACGATCATGTTGAAGTTCGCTCAGGCCGCAACCCTAGCGTGGCTGGCCGTTGCCGAAGTTGCCGCGTCCGGCGGGCAGCCTTTGCTCATAAGCGCCGACCGCGCTTGGGAGCCGGCTCCTGAGTTGGCGGGAGACGGTGAAGCGCTGCGTCTCGAGGGGAACTTCCGGATGAGCGGCACGGATTGGCGGTTGACCGCCGACTCGGCGCAGGTTTACGGCCCAGTGGAGGATCCGCAGCGGCTGGTGATCGTCGGCTCGCCGGCTCGCATGACCTTGACCCGGCGCAACGGCGAGCGCGCTTCGGGCACGGGGGAGCGGATCATCTATTGGCCCCGGCGCGAACTCGTTGAGGTTCACGGCGGTGCCGCCTTCGCCGCCGGGAGCCTCTCCGCGACCAGCTCGCGGATCATCTACGACTTGGGCGAGGAGCGGCTTGAGTCCACGGGCGATGCGGGCGTCACTTTCGTTGCGCGGGAGAGCGCCGAGGCGCAGGCGCGCAGCCCTTGACGCGGCCCGCAGCTCGCTGCGGCGCGACGGGCCGCCGCCCCGGCAACAGCCCGTTTGCCGTCGGGGCGTCTCAGTCCGCCTCAGCAAAGCGGCACCACACCGGGCAGTGGTCGGAAGGCTTCTCGGAACCCCTGATGCGGTAGTCGATGCCGCAGTCCGCCACCGCGCCGGCGAGCGTCTCGGTGACCAGCACCAAGTCGATGCGCAGTCCCCGCTTGGGATCGCGTTCAAAGCCCCGGCTGCGGTAGTCGAACCAACTGTAGCGGCGCGCTTCGCGGTCGCCGGCATGGCGGCTGTAGGCATCGGTCAGCCCCCAGTCCATCAGCGCCGCCAGCCATTCGCGCTCTTCGGGCAGGAAGCTGGTTTTGCCGGCGCGCAGCCAGCGCTTGCGGTTTTCCTCGCCGATGCCGATGTCGGCGTCCTCGGGCGCCACGTTCATGTCGCCGGCGACGATCAGCGGCGCTGCGGGGTCGCAGCGCTCGTTGAGGTAGCGGGCGAGGTCGCGGTAGTACTGCGCCTTGGCTGGGAACTTGACCGGATGGTCACGGCTTTCGCCTTGGGGAAAGTAGCCGTTGATGACCTGCACCCGGCGTCCGCCGACGTCGTAGCTGGCGCAGACGAAACGCCGCTGCTGGTCGGCCTCCCGCCAGGGAAAGCCGCATTGCGCATCGATCGGCGGGCTGCGGGAGAACAGGGCAACGCCGTAGTGCCCCTTCTGTCCGTGGATGACAAGGTGCTCGTAGCCGATCGCCTGGACGGCCTCCAAGGGGAACTGGGCGTCGTCAACCTTGGTTTCCTGCACGGCGAGGACGTCCGGACGGTGGGCCCGGTCGATCGCCTTGATCTGGTGCAGGCGCGCGCGAATGCCATTGGCGTTGAAGGTTACGAAGCGCATGGAACTTTCCCTGCCTTGCCCTGATCCAACAGAACGGGAGCGCTCTTGCGGCTGGCGTTGAGCGTCACGGGCCTTAAGCGCCCCGCTTGGAATTGGCGGCATTGTACAATGGGCTTGGCCCGTTCGCCGCCGGCGCGAAGCTCCGCAATCGTCGCGTGGATCGGGTGCCGACATTCCCGAACCCGCACGCCCGATGGCAAGGAGAACCGATGAGTGACAAGGAGGCTCAATTCGACTGGCTGGATCCGCTGCTGCTGGACGAGCAGCTCAGCGAAGAGGAGCGCTTGGTCAGGAACACCGCCCGGAACTACGCTCAGGAGCGGCTCCTGCCGCGGGTGATCGAGGCCAATCGCCATGAGTCCTTCGACCGTGCCATCATGGCTGAAATGGGGGCGCTCGGCATGCTCGGCGCCACCCTGCCCGAGCGCTATGGCTGCGCGGCGGTGAACTACGTCTCATACGGGCTGATGGCCCGGGAGGTGGAGCGCGTCGATTCCGGATACCGCTCGGCGATGAGCGTCCAGTCCTCCCTCGTCATGCACCCGATCTACGCCTACGGCTCCGAAGCGCAGCGCGAGCGCATTCTGCCGAAGCTGGCCAGCGGCGAGTGGGTCGGCTGCTTCGGGCTGACCGAACCGGACCACGGTTCGGACCCCGGCTCCATGACCACCCGCGCGGAACCGGCGGCCGGCGGCTACCGGCTCAACGGCGTCAAGACGTGGATCACCAACTCGCCCATCGCCGACGTCGCGGTGGTCTGGGCGAAGCTCGACGGCGTCATCCGGGGCTTCATCGTCGAGCGTGGCTGCGACGGGTTCAGCACCCCGAAAATCGTTGGCAAGATGAGCCTGCGGGCCTCGGTGACCGGTGAAATCGCGCTCCAGGACGCCTTCGTTCCCGAGGCGAACCTGCTGCCCAACGCCAAGGGCTTGAGCGGTCCGTTCGGATGCCTCAACCGAGCCCGCTACGGCATCGCCTGGGGCGCCATGGGCGCCGCCGAGTTCTGCTGGCAAGCGGCCCGGAACTACACCTTGGAGCGCCGGCAGTTCGGCCGTCCCCTGGCCGCCAACCAGCTCGTGCAGAAGAAGCTGGCGGACATGCAGACGGAGATCGGCTTGGGGCTGCAAGGCTGCCTGCGGATCGGCCGGCTGCTCGACGAGGCCCGCCTGCCGGTGGAGAGCATCTCCTTGATGAAGCGCAACAACTGCGGCAAGGCCTTGGACATCGCCCGCATGGCGCGGGACATGCACGGCGGCAACGGCATCTCCGACGAATTCCACGTGATTCGCCACGTCATGAACCTCGAGACCGTCAACACCTATGAAGGCACCCATGACGTGCACGCGCTGATACTGGGGCGCGCCCAGACGGGCCTGCAAGCCTTCTTTTGATATCAGCAAAATATCGCCAATAGGACATGGCTGGAATCCCTTTACGACATTAGCCGACCGGCGTTGCCTGCCAGACGCTGGCTGGTAGGTTGCGGCAACAGCAAACCGAGTAGGTGGGGTGTGGAAGATGATCCGTATCCTCGTAGTGGACAGCCATAGGCTGTTTCGGACGGGTCTGAGGAAGATGCTGCCTGAAAGCAATGGCTTCAGCATCGTGGCGGAGGCCGAAAACGGTGAGCAGGCCGTGGACTTGGCGCGGGAGCTCATGCCCCATGTTGTCTTGATGGACATCCTGATGCCCGGCATTGGCGGGCTGGAGGCCACCGTGCGCATTCGCCGGTTGAACCTCGACATCAAGGTGGTGGCGCTCACGGCTTGCTGGATGAACCCGTTTCCCCTGCAGATGCTGCGCGCCGGGGCCACGGGCTACCTGACCAAGGGCGTGCATCAGGACGAGCTGCATCTCGCCATCCGCAAGGTCTATGCCGGACGGCGCTATGTTTGCGGGGAAATCGCCCAGCAGCTTGCCGTTGAGGCGTTCGACACCAGCCAGGGCACGCCCTTCAATCGGCTGTCCGGACGCGAAATGCAGATCATGCTGATGATCATCAACTGCCACAAGGTCAGCGACATATCCGAGAACCTGCACCTGTCGCCCAAGACCATCAACAGCTACCGGTACCGCATCTTCGAGAAGCTCGGCGTGACCAGCGACGTGGAACTCACGCTGCTGTCGGTGCGCTACGGCTTGATCAGGCCCGAGGCCACCGGGCTGACGGAGCTGGTGTCATAGCCTGATAGTGGCTCAGTTTCAATTTCCGCCTCCGCAAATGTCAACGCAAAGTAGAAATGTCCCCTTTGGCCGCCCTCGGGTTCCGCCGTTCCGGCGCGGCCTCAGCCGGGGCGCGCCCCCGCTTCGGGCTGGAAGCCCCGGCACCAAGGCGGACAGGCTGGCGGCGATGCACGGCGGCGTCGGCAGCAGCCTGGGCGCGGCGGCCAAGGAGTTCCGCCACAACGGCCTCAAGGCCAACCCGGCGCCGGCCGGGGCGCGCTTCGACTTCATCGACGGGAACGTCGCGCGCAGCCGTGCGGGCCCGGAGGACGGGTTCGACCTGCTGCCGGTGAACGCCCGGGAGGCGTTCGTGGCGCAGGCGAGGCGCAAGGCGCGCGGGAGCGGCCTTGGGCGCCCGCTCGACGGGAAGGCCTTCGCCTTCGGCCACGCCGCGCTGGAATGCGAAGGCCCGGCGGCGCTGTGGAACCTGATCGTGCTGGACGGCCCGGACGGGCCGGCGGGCATGATGGCGCCGGGGCCGGCCCAGCCGGCCCGGGAGATGCGCTTCCGCGCCCCGCCCGCCCCGGCGCGCCTGGGGCTGGCCATCGCCAACGGCGGCGGCGCCCGGACGTCCTGCCACGTCGCCCTGGCGGCGGCGGACGGCCGCGCCGCGCCGCCGGCGGGCTTTCCGCTCATTTCCGTCCCGGCGCGGGCCACGGCCATCCGCTTCCTCGACGGGATGTTCGCGGTGCCGGCGGACTTCGCCGGCGGCGCGGCGACCCTGCGCTGCGACCACGCGGTCGGCGCGGTCGCCGTGCCCGTGGCGGGCGCCGCCTTCACCGCCGTTCCGCCAATCATCCCCGGGCTCGAAACCGTGCCCGAGGCCACCGTGGACAGCGGCGGCGACACCCCCGGCGGCAGCCAGTGACCCCCGGCCCCAAAACCGCGCCCGGGCAGTAGCATCCAGCCGCGGAACCCCCGAGGGAAACGGGAGTTCCGCCCGGCGCGGACGAACTGACGCGGCGGGGCCGTCCTTTGTGGCGGTTTCCCGCTGTCTGCCGAAATCCCATTTGACGCGAGGGTGTATTCGGGCCTGCCATTCAAGCACGAAACCGTGCGCCACTCGGTCGGCGAATACCTGCGCGGCAAGGCCCATACCAACAGCATTGAAACGATGTGGTCGATGCTCAAGCGCTCGCACAAGGGCACCTTTGTGCGGGATCAGAAACATTTCGGAACTTCCTCCCCGGGGCTTGGGCCCATGAACTGACTGGATGGGGAGGGTGGCGCCGGGCGCTTCCTCGAAGCGGTGCCCGAGGCCATGCCGTTCCCCGTCCGATCCATCCAGGTGGACAGCGGCAGCGAGTTCATGGCCGACTTCGAGAGCGATTGCGAGGCGACCGGCATCCCCCTGCACGAGTTCTTCCAAAACTACCGGCGGCCGCACTGGGCGCTGGATTGCCGAACCCCGAACGAGTACCTTGTCGGGATCGAGGATGCTGCCTGATCCGGCAGGCGGCGAAGGGAATGCTCTGGCCGTGGTTGCCCCTGGTGGCGGTGACGAGTTTGCGCGGCAGGCCGGGGCCATTTTGCAATTCATCCATCAGCACGAGGCCGCCGCGAACCTTGAAGGCGCCGATCGGCGTGTGGTTTTCGTGCTTCAGCCAGACTTCGCAGCCCGCCAGCGAACAAAGCCCGGGCCAGCGGTACTGCGGCGTGGGCGGCATGTGCCTCGCCACCACGTCCCGCGCCTGCTCAAGCCCCTCCAAATCAAACATCACTGCCCCCTGTTTTCAAGGCGCGCATTCTACCCCACAATGGGACACCCATGCCGGGGCACCGGCTTCGTTTGGGCGCGGCTCGCGGTGAAAGTTTGGATCGCCCATCGTGACCAACCGGGGGCGGGTTTGTGTGCGGGCGCAGAAACATTTCGGTGGCGGGGCGGTTTGAATCGCACGCCGGGGGATTCAAACCGCCCCGCCACTTCCCGCTTGGAATGTTGCGCAAAGCCACCCGGTTTTTGCTATGATCGGGCCATATCCATTGAGGATTGAACGGCGTGAGCGCGATTAACCCCCCCCCCCCCCCCGAAATGCGCGGCCTGAGGAGCCGCCGGGGCCGGTCGCCCGCCACCTGCGCCGCGGCCTCCGCCCGACCCTCGCCGCCGCCCTGCTCGCCCTGCCGCTGCTGGCCGTCCTCGCGCCGTCCGCGCAGGCGCAGACCACGACCTTGTCCGCCGGCGCCGTGGAAGGCAGTGACGTCAATCAGGAATCCGAAGTCGCCCCCCCCGCCGCTCTATTTGTGACGGTGACGCCGTTGGCGGCGAGCGTGTCGCTCAGGAACTGCTTCACCAGCTCCCTGTCGACCCCCAGCTTCGTGGTGGACCGGGGACGCACCAACCTGACGCTCGACGGCAGCGGCTGCGTCGATCTGACGGGCGACGGAAGCAGCACAACCCAGTTCAGCTTCTCCGTCTATGGAACAGCGGACACCACCGACGAGCCCGACGAGTTGGTGACGCTGACGATCAGCGAGGATCCCGATAACCTGCTCCCGACCGGGTTCAGCATCGACTCCAATGCCAACAGCGCCTTCGTCACCATCCGCGACGACGATCCGACCCTGGTCGAACTCGCCCGCGCGGGCACGGGCGCGGTGCGCGAGGGCGGAACGGTCGAGTTCACGGTGACGCTGGGCCGCGACCTCGTGGCGGGCGAGGCGATCGATGTGCCGTTGTCGATCGGCGGGACGGATGTGGACACGGACGACTGGAGCCTGGCGCTGAAGACCGGGGCGGGGCTGAACACGGGCGTGGCGCTGAGCGGCGAGACCACGGCGACGCCGCAGCTGGCCTTTTCGGGGGCGGCGGCGCGGACTGCGACGCTGACGCTGACGGCCCTGCTCGACGACGACGCCGGCGCGGAGACGCTGGTGGTCGCGCTCGGGCCGGACGATGCGACGGCGAACGGCTTCGACCGGGACGGGCTCGCGACCAACGTGGGCGGCGGGGCTGATCCATCGCCGACCGCCAATCGCTTCGAGGTGACGGTGAACGACCCGCCTGCCCCGGCCGCGCCCGCGGGCTTCGCCGCCGCGGCGGGCGACGGCGAGGCCGTCCTGAGTTGGACCGACCCCTCCAACGCCGCGATCGGCGGCTACGAGTTCCGCCAGCGCACGCCTCCCGACACCGGCGCCTGGGGCAGCTGGACGGCCATCGCCAGCAGCACCGCCGCCACCACCACCCACACGGTGACGGGCCTGACCAACGGCACCGCCTACGGCTTTGAGGTGCGCGCGGTGTCCGGGGGGGTGGCCGGCGCGGCCTCGTCCGAGGCGACGGCCACGCCGATGGCCGCGGCCACCGCCGGCGTGGCCACGACGCAGCCGAGCGACAGGCAGGTGACCGAGGGCGACGCCTCGGACACGGCCACCTTCACGGTGGCGCTGCGCACCCGGCCGTCGGACAACGTCTCGGTCACCGTCACCGCCCCCGCCGGGCTGGAGCTCGCCGGCCCGGGCGGCAGCGCGTTCGGCGGCAGCGCGCTGCTCGCTTTCCTCGCCTCGACCTGGAACTCGGCGCAGACGGTGACGGTGCGCGCCACCGACGACAGCACCGACAGCCCCATCGGCCGGGAGCTGACGGTCACCTATGCCGCGGCCTCGTCGGACACCGACTACAGCGGCCTGAGCGGCGATGCGGCCACCGTCACGGTGGTGGACAACGACGCGACCGCGGTGACCCTGGCGGGGAGTGCCGGGGATGTCGTGGAGGGCGGGACGAAGGACTTCACCATCACCCTGAACCGGGGCCTGGTGAATGGCGAGACGCTGCCGGTGCCGCTGACCTTCAGCGGCGGCGCGACGCGGGGCACGGACTACACGACGGCGTGCCCGACGACGCCGCCGACCGGGGTGGCCTGCGCGAACCTCGATTCCGGGAACGCGATGGTGACCTTCACCGGAGCGAGCGGGAGCACGACGGCGACGCAGGTGACGCTGACCCTGACGGCGGCGACGGACGGCACCACGGAGTCGGGCGGCGAGACGGTCATCATCGGCCTCGGCACGCTGAACGCGAATTCGGGCACCGGCCTCGGCGGCGGCGCGTCCGGCACCGACAGCCTGGCGGACTTCAGCATCAACGACCCGGACACCACGGCGCCGACGGTGGAGATCACCGGGGTGCCGGACAGGATCAGCGGCACGGGCGACATCACCGCGACGTTCACCTTCTCGGAGGATGTCACGGGTTTCGCGACCGACGACGTGACGGTCACCGGCGGCACGAAGGGCACGTTCACGGCGACGAGCGCGACCGTCTATACGCTGGTGGTCACTCCCGACGGCGGCGCGAACGTGGTGGTGACGGTGGCGGAGGACAGCGCGACCGACGGCACGAACACCGGCCCGGCGAGCGCGGAGACGGCGACCGCGGTGTGGACCGCCCTGGTGTTCAGTTCGGCCACGGTGACGGTGGTCGAGGAGTCGAGCGCGACCTACACGGTGGCGCTCTCGAGCCAGCCCGACGGGAACGTGACGGTGACGGTCGGGGGGGCGAGCGGCGAGGTGACGTTCGACACCGACTCCGCCACGCCCGGCACCCAGACCACCGCCCTGACCTTCACGACCACCAACTGGAGCATGGCGCAGACGGTGACGGTGCTGGCGGCGGCCGACAACGACACCGAGAACGACACCGCGACGCTGACGCACAGCGCGAGCGGGGGCGGCTACGGCTCGGTGACCGGCAGCGTGGCAGTGACGGTGGACGACAACGACGCGCCGGCCGCCGCGGCGCCGGCGGCGCCCACGGGCCTCGCCGCCGCGGCGGGGGACGGGCGGGTGGTCCTGAGTTGGAACGCCCCCGCCTCCGACGAAATCACCAAGTGGCAGTACCAGCTTCTCGATAGCACCCGCTGGATAGACATCCCCGAAAGCGATGCGACAACCCGGAGCCACACGGTCGCCGGCCTCGTCAACGGCTCGACCTACAACATCCGCGTGCGGGCGGTGGCCGGCGACGTGAACGGCCGGCCGTCGGCGCCGGTGGGCGCGAGACCCCTGTTCGGCGTGGCGGTGCTGTCCCCGGCATCCCTGACGGTGGCCGAGGGCGGCTCCGCCACCTACACGGTGCGGTTGAGCGCCGAACCCGGAGGCACGCCAAACCCCAACGTAATCGTGGGCATAAGTTCCAGCAACAGCGACGTCACCGTCTCCCCCGCGGGGCTGGACTTCACCACCGGCAACTGGAATGAACCCCGGACCGTCACGGTTTCGGCCTCCCAGGACAACGATGCCGTCCATGACCGGGCGACGCTGAGCCACAGCGTCCAGGGCGGCGGCTACACGGCGGGCAGCGGCCCCGACCTGAACCTGGTCGTCAACGATGACGAAAGCGGCACTCCGCCGCCGGCCCCAACGCCAATTCCGGTCCAGCCGCCGCAGAGCACGCCGACGGCGAGCTTCGCGAGCGCGTCGTCCAGTGCCGGCGAGGGCGCGGGCACCCGCGACGTGGCGGTGAGCCTCTCCTCGGCGCCGCCATCCACCATCACGCTGAACTACATGGTGGGTGGCTCGGCAACGCCGGGCGCGGACTACGACGCGCTCCCGGGCACCGTATCGGTTCCGAACGGCGCGACGAGCGTGAATGTTCCCGTGCGGATCACCGACGACGCCGAGGATGAAGCCGACGAGACCGTGGTGCTGACGCTGACCAGCGGCTCGGGCTACACGGTGGGTTCGCGCAGGGTGCATACGCTGACCATCACCGACAATGACGGTGTGCCGTCACCGCCCCCTGCGGCCCAGCCCTCCGGCGGCGGCGGAGGAGGAGGAGGCGGCTCCGGCGGGGGCCAGCGGCCGGAGGTGGCGGCCGAGCTGGAGGCGCGCTCGGTGCCCTCGGGCGGGGCGCTGGCGCTGGACCTGTCGGCGGCCTTCCGCAGCCCGGGCGGCGGCGCGCTGTCCTTCACGGCCACGTCGTCGGAGCCGGCGGTGGCGTCCGTCTCCGTCGAGGGCGCGGTCCTCACCGCGCGCGGGCTGCTGCCGGGCGTGGCGGAGATCGCCGTCACCGCCACGGACGGGGCCGGGCGCTCGATCAGCCGGCGCTTCGCGCTGACGGTGACGGCGCCCGAGGCGGCCTGGCACCTGCCGCCGGCCGCGGACCCGTTCCTGCAGGGGTTCGTGCGGGTGGTCAACCACTCCGCCGCCGCCGGCGAGGTCGCGGTGACGGCCGTCGACGACGCCGGGCGTCAATACGCCCCGCTGACCCTGCGCCTGGGGCCCCATGCGGTCGCCCACTTCAACTCGGACGACCTGGAGGCCGGCAACGCCGCCAAGGGCCTGTCCGGCGGCGCCGGCCCCGGCGCCGGCGGCTGGCGGCTGGCGTTCGGCGGCGGGGGCCTGGACGCGGAGGCGATCGGCCTGCTGCGGACCGCCGACGGGTTCGTGACGGCGATGGCCGCGACGGCGCCCAGGGGCGCGGACGGCGCGCTGCGGCTGCTGACCTTCAACCCGGCCGGCAACACGAACCAGGCCAGCCGCCTGCGGCTGGTCAACCCGACGGACGCCGAGGCGCGGGCGACGGTGACGGGGACCGACGACTCGGGCGCCTCGCCGGGCTCGCCGGTGGCGCTGACGCTGCCGGCGGGCTCCGCCTGCGAGGTTGGCGCGGCGGCGCTGGAGTCCGGGCGCGGCCTGGCCTGCGGGGCGCCGCAGGCGGGGCTCGGGGACGGCGCCGGCAAGTGGCGGCTGTCCATCGCCTCCGAGGCCCCTCTGGTCGCGATGGGGCTGCTGTCGAGCCCGGGCGGGCACCTGACCAACCTGTCGGCGGCGCTGCCCGAAGGCGCGGGCGGCGTTCGGCGCGTTCCGCTGTTCCCGTCCGCCTCGGACCCCTACGGGCGGCAGGGCTTCGTCCGGGTGGCGAACCGCTCGGGCCGGGCCGGCACGGTGGCCGTGCGGGCGTTCGACGACGGCGGCCGGGTGCGGGAGCGGCTGTCGCTGCGGCTGGGCGCGCGCCAGGCGCGGCAGTTCAACTCCGACGACCTGGAGCTGGGCGCCCCGGCCAAGGGCCTGTCCGGCCGCACGGGGTCCGGGACCGGCGCCTGGCGGCTGGAGCTGTCGAGCGCGGACATCGACTTCGAGGCCGGCGCCTACGCGCGCCACGCCGACGGCTTCCTGACGGCGATGCAGGCCGCGGCGCCCTCAAGGGACGGCGCGCACCGGGTGGCGACGTTCAACCCGGGCAGCAACGCCAACCAAGCGAGCCGCCTGCGGCTGGTGAACTGGGGCCCGCGGGCGGCGTCGGCGACGGTGACGGGCGCGGACGACCGCGGCGCGCGGCCCGGCGGGGCGGTGGAGGTTTCGGTCCCGGCGGGCTCGGCGGTGGAACTGACGGCGGCGCAGCTGGAGTCCGGGGAGGCGGCGGCGGTCGCCTCGGGGGCGCTGGGCGACGGCGCCGGCAAGTGGCGGCTGCGGGTGGCGTCGGACGCCGACCTGTCGGTGATGAGCCTGGTGTCGAGCCCCATGGGGCGGCTGGCGAACTGGTCGGGGGCGGACGAATCGCGGGGCGCGCCGCCGCTGCCGTCGCTGCCCGCGCCGCCGGCCTCGGTGCGGCTGGAGGACGCCGGCGGGCGCCGGGTCCGGGGCGAATGGGACGCGGCGCCGGGGATGCGCTACGGGGTGGAGCTGCTGCTGGACGGCGCCCCCTTGGAGGGCCGCTCGCTGGCGCGCACGGCGCGCACGTCGTTCCGCTGGTCGGGGCTGGCCCCCGGCGCCTACGCGCTGCGCGCGCGCTCGGTGGACGCCGACGGCAAGGCCGGCCCCTGGAGCCCGCCCACCGACGAGGTCGTGATCGACTGAACCCGCCGCCCGGACGCCCCGCCGCCGGCCGGGTCGGGTTCGGCGGCGGGACGCGGCGCGGGCCGACGCGCCCGGGGCCTCCGGAACCCCGCCGGGGGCGCAGCGCCGGGGCCGCAGCGTCAAGCGCCGCCGACCGCCCGCCCTAGGCGGCGAGGGCTTCGGTCACGTCGCCCCGGCGCCGCAGCACGGCCGCGCCCCGGGCCGGGGCCGCCTTCCCGAGGCCGTCGCGGATGCGGAAGGCGGCCAGGGCGAACCGCCGACGACGGCCGGCGCGCTCGGGAAACAGGCGCCGGAAGTCGGGCTCCCTCCCGTCGAGCGGGCGCGCCAGGCCGCTCCCGCGCGCCTTGCGCCCCGCCTGCGCCACGAACGCCCCCCGGCCGTTCACCGGCAGCAGGTCGAACCCGTCCTCCGGGCCCGCACGGCCGCGCGCGACGTTCCCGTCGATCAAGTCGAAGCGCGTCCCGGCCGGCGCCGGGTTGGCCTTGAGGCCGTTGTGGCGGAACCCCTCGGCCGCCGCGCCCAGGCTGCTGCCGACGCCGCCGCGCATCCCCGCCAGCCTGTCCGCCTCGGCGGCGGCCCTCGCCAGCTGGGCGGCGTTTTCCGCCAGCTGGGCGGCGGCGCGGCCCTGCGCGGCGGCCAGGCCGGCAACCAGCGCGTTCCTCGTCGGCCATGGCGGAAGCCTCCCTGCCGGTCGGAGGTTGGGCGCATCCCGCATTCCGCCGGCGCACGCGCCTGGCGGCCTTGGACCGATTTGTTCCCCGGCAACGCCCCATCGCCGCCGCCCAACGCGGACGCGGCCCTTGCGGCGGCGGAAATTGAAACTGAGCCACTGCCCATAGCCTGCAACCGCCGATCGAACGCGGCGAACTCCGGAGCCGTCCGCTTGCCCAAAGGGGCGAAAGCCCGTTCGCCTTCCTGCGCGAACCGCGCATCGAGAACAACGGTTCAGCCAATCGGTTAAACTGCGGTGGCCATGACGGTCGCCTCCAGCCGCTTTGATCCGCAGCCCCTGCTGGCCAACCTGAGCCGGAAGCCCGGCGTTTACCGCATGCTCGACGCGCAGGGCAAGGCGCTCTACGTCGGCAAGGCGCGCAACCTCAAGCGTCGCGTATCCAGCTACTTCCGCGGCCGCGGGCTCGACCGCAAGACCTTGGCGCTCATGGGCAAGGTGAACGACATCGGCATCACCGTCACCAACAGCGAAACCGAGGCCCTGCTGCTGGAGCAAAGCCTGATCAAGGCCGAGCGTCCGCCGTACAACATCGTGCTGCGCGACGACAAGTCCTATCCGTTCATCCATCTGACCGATCATGCCGAGTTTCCGCGCCTGTGCTTCCATCGCGGCGCCAAGCGCCGGCCGGGGCGCTACTTCGGTCCCTTTCCGTCGGCCAGCGCCGTGCGCGAGAGCCTGAACATCCTGCAAAAGCTGTTCCGCATCCGCCAATGCGACGAGAGCTTCTTCAAAAACCGCTCCCGGCCCTGCCTCCAATACCAGATCCAGCGGTGCAGCGGCCCCTGCGTTGGCCTGATTGACGCCGAGGCCTACCAAAAGGACGTCGCCTTGGGCATCCTCTTCCTGGAGGGGCGCAGCAGCCAGGCTCTTGAATCCCTCAAGGGGCGCATGGAGCGCGCCGCCGAGCGCCTGGACTTCGAGCGCGCGGCCCGCTACCGGGACCGGATCGCCCAGCTGCGGCAGGTGCAGGAGCAGCAGTACGTGCATGCCGCCGACGGCGACGTGGATGTCTTTGCCTTGGCCGACGGAGGGGCGCTCGCCTGCGTGCAGGGGCTGTTCATTCGGGCCGGCAGAATGCTCGGCCAGCGGGCTTGGTATCCGCGCAATGAGCTTGGCGTCGGCGAGGCGGACTTGTTGGGGGCCTTTCTCTCCCAGTTCTATCTCGGCAGCGTTGACCGGGACATCCCCAGGACGGTCATCACTTCCGTGCCGGTCAGCGATGCCGGCATTTTGGCCGCCGCGCTCAAGGAGCGGGTCGGCCGCAAGGTGGAGGTGGCCGCAGCCGTGCGCGCCCAGCGGGCCCGCTGGCGGCAGATGGCGCTCGACAACGCCCACGTCAGCTTGGCCGCCTACTTGGCCGACAAGCGCAACGTCTTCGCCCGCATGATCGCGCTGCAGGACGCCTTGGGGCTGGAGGACAGACCGGAGCGCTTGGAGTGCTTCGACATCAGCCATGCCATGGGCGAGGCGACCGTGGCTTCCTGCGTGGTGTTCGACGCCGGCGGGCCGCTGAAGTCCGACTACCGGCGCTTCAACATCGACGACGTGGCGCCCGGCGACGACTACGCCGCCATGGAACAGGCCCTGCGGCGTCGCTACACACGCCTTCGTCAAGGGGAGGGCGCCTTGCCGGATGTTCTGGTGATTGATGGCGGCAAGGGGCAAATTCACCGGGCGCAGGACGTGCTCGATGAGTTGCAGGTGGATGGCGTCCACGTCCTGGGCGTCGCCAAGGGACCGGGACGACGCTCGGGCAGCGAGCGTTTTTTCACCCGTGCGGGGGAAGTGCCCTTGCCTCCCCAATCTGATGCGTTCCATTTGCTGCAGCACGTTCGCGACGAGGCGCACCGCTTTGCCGTCACCGGCCACCGGCAACGCCGCAAGAAGCTCAAGGCCCGTTCCGAACTCGACGAAGTGCCCGGCGTCGGCCCCAAGCGGCGGCGCGGGCTGCTGACCCACTTCGGCGGCCTTGCGGCGCTCAAGGGCGCCAGCGTCGAGGAGATCGCCAAGGCTCCGGGCATCAGTCGGCGCTTGGCGGAGGACGTGTTCGGCGTCCTGCACGCAGAGTGACGACCAAGGTGAACTGGCCGAACTGGGTGACCTTGGGCCGAATCGTCCTAGTGCCCGTGTTCGCGCTGACCTACCTGCTGCCCAGCGGCGGCGCCTATCCCTGGGCCAGCGTGCTGTTCGGGGCTGCGGCCTTCACCGACTGGCTGGACGGCTACCTGGCCCGCAAGCTCGGACAGACCACCCGCTTTGGGGCGTTTCTCGATCCGGTCGCCGACAAGCTCATCGTGGTGACGGCGCTGACGGTGCTGATCGGCGAGCACGGCAACCTGTGGATGACCTTTGCCGGCATCGTCATAATCAGCCGTGAGGTGTTCATCAGCGCCCTGCGCGAGTGGATGGCGGAGATGAACCGGCGCGGGTTGGTGGCGGTCGTCATGGTCGGCAAGGTCAAGACCGTGCTGCAGATGGCGGCCATCGCCCTGCTGCTCGCCAATCCCCCGGAACTGGAGCGCGCATGGGTCATCGCCGGCTACGTCCTGCTCTACGCCGCCACCTTCATGACGCTGTGGTCCATGACCGTCTATCTGCTGGCCGCTTGGCCGACGCTGCAGCTCGGGATGAAACGCAATCGGTAGCGTCGGGGATTCGCGGTAAGCGAAACCCCCACGCACCCGCAAAGCGGGCGCGCGGACAGAAGCGCACCGGAACCTGACCCACGCAAAAGGCGCGGAGTTTCGCGTCAGCGAAACTCCCACGGACCTTTGGTCCGCCGCGACCGTCAGGTCGCGCAATGTGCATGACCCCCTGCACATTCGTAGGATGGCACCATGAGCGAAGCGATTGCGTTTGACACCCACCGATTTGTCAAGCGTCTGACACAGACGGGATTTACCGAGGCGCAGGCCGAGGCGTTGGCGGAAGAGCAGGTGACCCTGCTGAACGGCAATCTGGCCACCAAGCGGGATTTGCTGGAGGCCAAGGTCGGCTTGGAGCGGCAGCTGGCCGAGGTCAAGGGCGACCTGGAGCGGCAGCTGGCGAATGTCAAGGCGGATATGTCGGTGCTCAAATGGATGGTGGGTCTGGTGATCGTCGTTCAGATACTGCCGATGCTGAAGTCTCTTTTTAACTGAAATAAAGTCTCTTGGCCTCTTGATCCGCTGACTTGGCCTCCTGAGAGGCCGGGTCCGCGATTCGGGCCACGGGGTTCAGTTGTTGCCAACCGTCAGGCCGCGCAATGTGCGGGCTGAAACATATCGGGATCCGACCTGCTCGACGAGCGCGGAGTTTCGCGCCAGCGAAACTCCATCCGCGACCGTCAGGTCGCGCTTTCAGTGTCCGACCGGCTTCCATACACTGCGCACCCATTCGCCGCCGCGCCAAGGGGAATCGATGCCGCTGTCGGAAGTGCTCATGCTCTTGGGTTTCGCGTTGGCCGCCTACTCCGTGGTGTCCAACGACTCCATCCAGACCTTGGGCACTTTCCTCTCCTCCAACGCCCATCGGCCTTGGTGGCTGCTGTGGATGTTCACCGGCTCAGTCCTGGTGGCGGTGGCGGTTTGGGGCTGGGTCGTCAACGACGGCGACCCGGCCCATGGCCGCCTAGCCGCCTTCCCGCCGCCGGAGGGCGGCGTCAACTGGCTGCACGTGCTGGCGCCCTTCACCCTGTTGGTGCTGACCCGCTTCGGCGTGCCGGTGAGCACCACCTTCCTCGTGCTGAGCGTGTTCGCGCCGGGCAACATCGAGAACATGCTGTTCAAGTCCCTGGCCGGCTACGCCGTCGCCTTCGTCGCGGCCATCGGCCTGTACTTCGCGGCGCGCCGCGTCAACGACCATCTCCTGCGCACGGCCGGCAGCGCCGAGGCCCAAGCCTTGCGCTGGATGGTTCTGCAGTGGTTGGCCACGGCCTTTCTCTGGAGCCAGTGGCTGATCCAGGACTTGGCGAACATTTTCGTGTTCCTGCCGCGCGTCATCGACTTCACCGCGCTGCTCAGCGCCTTGGCGTTGCTGCTGGCCATGCAGGGCATCATCTACTACCAGCGGGGCGGTCAGATCCAGCGGATCGTCACCAGCAAGACCCTGACCACGGACATTCGCTCCGCCACCGTCATCGACTTCGTCTTCGGCCTCATCCTGCTGGTCTTCAAGGAGTGGAGCAACATGCCCATGAGCACCACTTGGGTGTTTCTCGGCTTGCTGGCCGGCCGCGAACTGGCCATGCGGATGCAGAGCGGCGGCGACCTGAAGGCGGCGGGCAGGCTCATCGGCAGCGACGCCCTCAAGGCTTTTGCCGGCTTGGCGGTGAGCCTGATGCTGGCCATGGCGGGCATTTACTTCGCGCCTTGAGCGGGGCTTGCCGGTCACGATGGCGGCCCGCATCGGCGCTGATGTAGCATCGGGCCGCCATGAAGAAGTACCCGCCAACGCCCCAGGAGCTGCGCGAGTGGATGGACCGCAAGGGCCTGTCCAACAAGCAGGTCGCCAAGGCGCTGCGCCTTTCCGACGGGCGCGTGGTGCGCTTTTGGACCTCAAAGAAGGATCCGCGGCCGATTCCCTATCCGAGTTGGTACACCCTGCGCCACAAGTTCGGCAAGTAGGCCGGATGCGCTCGCCGCGCGCCCGGCCCCGGCATTGGCCGGCGCCTGCCAATTCGACGCCGTGACGAGCGGCCGCCGGATCGCTTGATGGCCGTCACGGCGGGGTTTCGGCAAACGAGTTGAACAGGTCGGCGCTGGTGGCGTTTTTGCCGAATGGCGGCGACTAGGCGCGTTCACGGTCGGTTCAAGGAGATGAACGCCGCCCAATCGGCATTGAGCGACGCCGGGCCGGCGGGATGCGCCGAAAGGCTCTCCAGGATGGTCAGCCCCACGCCGCCTCGAGCCCGCGCCGCGCGCCACCCGGTTGGAGACCGTAACGCCGCCAATGTCGATGGGGCTCAGAACCTGTTCGCACCTGTTGCGCCCGCTGTCCGAAGCCTGCGGACTTAGAAGCGGTTCCAAGTCAGCACGTCTTCAACGGGCTTGCGCTTCACGGGCATGAAGGCGCGTTGCGGATATCCGACCGCGACGTACACGAACAGGTGCAGGTCGTCCGGGATGTTGCACAACGCCCGAATTTCCGGCTCCGCATGGCCGGGGAAGGTGGTGAAGCAGGTGCCGATGCCCAACGAGCGCGCCGCGACGATCAGGTTCTGGGCCGCTGGGTAGATCGTTGAGTGCATGAAGCTGTCCTGCGGCGCTTGCGGCGGATACGCCTTGCGGGCCATGCAGACGATCCAAGCGGGAACCTTGGCGAAGTTTCTGGCCAGATGCTCGGCGCCGATCATCATCCGCTCCTCCACGCCGTCCTTGCCGGTGGGGCGGTTGGCGAAGAAGGGCGCCATGCCTTCGAGCACCTTCGCCCCGACTGGCTCCTTGATGGCCGGGTCGTCGATGACGAGGAACGCCCAACCTTGGCTGTTGCCGGGGTTGGAGGCGCGGGTCGCGGCGTGGATGAGCCGCTCAAGGGTTTCCTTGGGCACGGGCTTGTGCTTCAAGTAGCGCATTGCCGTGCAGGTTTCCATCGCCTCGATCACGTTCATGATAGATTTCTCAATTCATTGATTTATAAAACATGGTTTGATCAAGGCTTGCGGAACAGCAGCGTGAAGCGGTCGGTGTTGCCGCTCACCGAGCGCCGCCCCACTTCATAGCGCAGTTCGTCGTCGAGGCGGTGGTGCAGGTCGGAATAGTCCAGGAAGTCGAAGCCGGCCGCCTGGATTTCCTGGATGGCCAGCACCGGGTCCATGCGCCGCCAGTTCTCCGGGTTGTCCGCCTGCATGTGGCGGCGGGTGTGGTCGATCACGCCGTAGTGGCCGCCGGGCTTCAACGCCGCGAAAGCCGAGGCGTTGAGGGCGGCGCGTCCAGCGGCCGTGAAGTTGTGCAGGTTGCGGAAGGTCAGCACCAAGTCCATGTCCTCGGCCTCGAAGCTCAAGCCCTCGACTCGGCGCCCCTTGCGAACCATCTCGCCCTGGGGCTCGATGATGGTGATGCGGTCGAAGCCCGGCTTGCCAATCAGCCCCTCCTTGAGCGGATCGGTGTAGATGGAGACGAAGAGGGCGCCGTTCTCATACAGCAGCGGGGCCAGCATCTTGGTGTACCAGCCGGCGCCGGGCAGCAACTCCAGCACCCGCATGTCCTGGCGCAAGCGGAGGAATGCCAAGGTCTCGGCGGGTTTTCGGTTGGCGTCCCGCGCCCGCTCCGCCTCGCTGCGGATGTCCGCCGCTTGGGCGGCGGCGACGGCTTCGGCCAAGTCCGCCTTGGCGGCGGCGGCAGTGAAGGGGAGCAGCGCGGCGAGCGCGATTTGGATCCGGTTTTTCATGGTGCTTCCTGCAATGGTTGGTTATGGGAGTTCAGGCTGGGTTGGCGGATCAGCGATTCGGCCCTTGGTGCCTATGTTAGAGTTGCGATCGGGGCTGGCTTCGTCCACATGGCGTCGGCGCTTGAATCGGCCCATCATAGCAGGAGCATCCAATGCGACCCAACGAGGCCTTGGCGGCTTGGCGGAGCGGCGGGCAAACCATTGGTCTGTGGCTGTCCTTGGCCAACGTCCACATTGCGGAGGCCCTGCCCGGCCTCGGCTTCGATTGGGTCTGCATCGATCTGCAGCACGGCCTGCTCGACTACAAGGACCTCACCGCCATGCTGCCCGCCGTTTCCGCCAGCGATGCGACGCCCTTGGTGCGGGTGCCATGGAACGAGCCCTACGAGATCATGAAGGCCTTGGATGCCGGCGCCTACGGGGTGATCGTGCCGATGGTCAACAACCGGGCCGAAGCCGAGCAGGCGGTTGCCGCCTGCCGCTACCCGCCCCAAGGCAACCGTTCATTCGGGCCCGTCCGCGCCGCGCTCTATGGTGGCCGCGGCTACGCCATGCAGGCCAATGGCGAAATCGCCTGCATCGCCATGATCGAGACGGCGGAGGGGATCGAAAACGTGGCGGAGATCGTTGCTGTCCCGGGCCTCGACGGCGTCTACATTGGCCCCTCCGATCTGGCGCTTTCCTTGGGCCTTGCGCCGAAGGGCGACAACGATGATCCCGTCCATGCCGCAACCGTGGAGCGCATTCGAGATGCCTGCCACAGGCAGGGCGTGGCCGTCGGCATCCATACCGGTGGGGTGGAGTACACGAAACGCCACTTGGAAGCCGGCTTCAACTTCGTCACGCTCGGCTCGGATCTCGGCTTTATGGTACGCGCTGCGGCAGGTGACTTGGCAACCGTCCGAAACACCCTGCAAAAGCCACGCGAAAAGACTGGTTACTAGACTCTAAATCAAGGATAAACAATGATCTACGAGCAAATTCTCTATTCAAAAGAGGGCGAGGTGGGGGTCATCACCCTCAACCGCCCGGAGCGCCTGAACGCTTGGACCCAAACCATGAGCGAGGAGCTGACTGACGCCATCAGCGCCTGCAACGAAGACTCCGGCATCGGCGCCATGGTCATCACTGGCGCCGGGCGGGGCTTTTGCGCCGGCGCTGACATCAAGCAGAACTTTCAGGCGCGAATCGATGGCCAGGATCCGGAGCGCAGCGCCCGCAACGGCGTCGATTGGGTGTCCTTGCTGCGCTCCTCCAAGCCGATCGTGGCCGCCGTCAACGGGGCCAGCGTCGGCGTGGGCGCCACCATGATCCTGCCCTGCGACGTCATCATCGCCTCCGAAGCCGCGAAGTTCGCGATGGCCTTCATCAGGATGGGCTTGGTGCCGGAACTGGCCAGCTCCCACTTTCTCGTGCAGCGCATGGGCTTTGGCCAAGCCAGCGAGATGTGCCTGTCCGGGCGCCTCTACAGCGCCGCCGAGGCTCATGCGGCGGGCTTGGTGGACCGCTTGGCCAAACCGGAGGCGTTGCTGGACACCGCTTTGGCGACCGCTCGCTCCTTCGCCGCCAACCCGACCCCGCAACTGCGCTGGGTCAAGCAGTTGTTGACCCAGAACGGGTCGGACACGGATTTGGCCGCAGTGCAGAGACGGGAGGGCGCGCTGCTGCGAGCCGCCTACGAGACGCCGGAGCACAAGGAGGCGGTGGCCGCATTCATCGAGAGGCGACCCGCCGACTTCCGCAAGCTGGTCGGTTAAGCGCCGTCCTGCGTCGGCGCCGCCGCAAAGGAGGCTCGCGTTTCGCGAATGGCGCCGGATTGAGCCGGCGTTTCATCCAACGCCATGCGGTGCTGCCGGAGGCCCTCCCGCCTCAATTCCAGCTGCTCGCCGACGGATTTCGGGCAGCGGCAACGGATCGGAACCTGACCCACGCAACGGTAGCGGAGTTTCGCGGGGCGCGCCGGTGCATCCAAAGTCTTGCGAAAGATCACGAAAACCTATAATAGGCTCTATATCGAAAGCGACAACGGTGCAACCCAACTTTGCAAAGTTGATAGACATAGTGCCGTATCCACTACCCAAAACCAACCCTACGGATATCGCCCACATGGGCTACAACGAGCAAACCGCGATCCACATCGCCCGCCAAACGTCGGGGAGGGATCGGGCACGGTTCTTTGAGGGGAGAACAGAGGAGATACAAGCGTTCCGGGACAGCCTTGTCGCGGCACAGGACAGAACACAGTCCATTTTCCGCTTCTACCAAGGCGCCCCCGGCAGCGGCAAAACCTCACTGGCGGACCACCTCGCACACGGAAACCACCCAGCGGTCTTCATCAAGGTTTCGGACTACGACTTGGAAGACAGGGAAGCCCTGCTGATGCGGGTGCGCGAGGGCGCACGGGAACAGGGCGGGGATCGCGCCGCGCTCGCTGTGCGATGGGCAGGACTTTGCCCGGACAAGCTTGCAGGAGGGGCGGCGGATGCCATCGCCAAGCGCGCAGACGAGATGTTTCTCGGACACCTCAGTGTCGTGCTCCATATCGACGAAGCCCACTCACTGGAAGAACCCGCACTGCGAACACTCCGCAGCCTGCACGTCAACGGGCTGGGCGGCGCCGTGCAAAGCGTCCCATCGGTGGTGCTGCTGACAGGACTCCAGCACACAAGGCAACATATCTGCCAGTTCCCCGGCATGACGCGGGCGGGGGATGACACCACCATGACGATGCGCAAGCTGTCACCAGAGGAGTGCGCCCAATCAACGCGGCGCATGCTTGCCGCAGTCGTACCCGGCACCCCGGCGGACGATCTGGCGGAATTGACAGCAAGCGCGTCACTCGGATGGCCGCGCCACCTATTTGCTGCGCAGAAAGCCACCTGCGAAGAGATAATCCGTGTCGGCGGCGACGCAGCACTCGCCTGCAAGGAACGCATTCAAAAACGCACCACCGAGCACCGAAGCACATACTACAGCCGCAGAATGTCGGAAATTGCCGGGTTTGACGACAATCGATTGGCTTTTCTTGATGCGCTGAAAGCGCTGGCGAAGGGGAATCTCGAAGCCAGCATCCCCGTGCTCGCAGAGCTGCTGGCCGAGAGCGTGAGCAGACATGCGCCAATGCGGGCGCACATGGACACCACCCCAATGGCACAAAGCCTTGAAAGCAGGGGCGTTGCACAGCGGACGAACTGGACGTGGGAGCTGGCCATCCCGTCAATGGGAGATTGGGCTTCAGAGCAGATGGAGATCGCCCGCCAACAACAACGCCGAGGAATTGGTCGATAAGCCGGGCGGACCGGCGCGTCGCGTTAGGCCAACCAAGGCCGTGCCGGGTAGCGGCTCTCGAACCCCATCACCCAAAACCCACCGTGATATGGTCGGGGAACCCAACCAACCAGACAACGGCATGCATGACGGCACCCCAACATGACGCTCCGCCGCACCAAGATCATCTGCACCATCGGTCCCGCAACGGCCAGCTACCCGGCGCTGGAAAGCATGGCGAAGGCCGGCATGAACCTCGTGCGCCTGAACATGTCCCATGCCGACCACCGCAGCGCAGCTGAAGTGATTCAGTGGGTCCGCACCCTGAACCGCAAGGTGCGCGACCCGATTTCGGTGATTCTCGACACCCAAGGTCCGGAAATCCGCACGGGCGACGTCAGCGAGCCGATGGACCTGCAGACCGGACAAGTGGTGACCCTGTCAGTGCGCGGCGACGACGATGTGGAGACCTCGTCCATTCAAGTCAACTACCAGGAGTTGGCGGACATCGTCGAGCCGGGCAACCGCATCACGGTGGATAATGGCCTCATCAATTTTGAAGTGCTGGAAACGCACGGCAAGCAGTTGGTCTGCCGGGTCATCGACGGCGGCTGGCTGGGCAGCAAGCGGCACGTCAACCTGCCGGGCGTGCGCATCAACCTGCCCGCCATCACCGCCAAGGATCGGGCGGACATCGAGTTCGGCTTGACCCAGGAGGTGGACTACATCGCCCTGTCCTTCGTGCGCGCCGCTGAGGACGTCGAGCGCCTGCGCTCCCTGATTGCGCAACACGGGGCCCGCCCGCGCATTTTGGCCAAGATCGAGGATCAGGAGGGCGTCTCCAACATCCAAGCCATCACCCAGGCAGCGGATGGGGTCATGGTGGCGCGCGGGGATCTCGGCATCGAGACGGACATCGCCGACCTGCCCAACGTGCAGCGCCGGATCGTGCATGCCTGCGCTCGGTGGGGCCGTCGCTGCATCGTCGCCACGCACCTGCTTGAGTCCATGATTGAAAACCCGATTCCCACCCGTGCCGAGGTGACCGATGTCGCCAACGCCGTCTATGAGGGCGCCGATGCGGTGATGCTTTCCGGGGAGACCAGCATCGGCAAGCATCCGGTGCGCTGCGTCGAACAGTTGGTGCAGATCACCTCGGCCGCCGAACGCTATCCGGGCCTCGGCTACGAAAGCGACCTTGAGGCCGCAACCGACAAGCAGCAGCTGGCGATCCACGCCGTCGCCCTGGCGGAATCGATCCGCGCCGACGGCATTGTGGTCATCACTCGGCGGGGCATCACGGCCGATCTGGTCACCAACGCGCGGCCGCCGACGGTGCCCATCTATGCGTTCACCAACGACAGCCGCACCCGGCGGCGGCTGTTCCTCAACCGCGCGGTGACCAGCTTCCGCGCGGAGTTCAGCCTGGAGCCGGAGAAGACGCTGCAAAGGGCCTTTGGCGTGCTGCGCGACCAGCAGGTGATCGGCGGCAACGCCAAGCTGGTGGTCATTTCCGATGTGCTGGCAGGCGCCAAGACGGATGCCATTCAAATCCGCCGGATCGACTGATTTTGGCGATGCAGGCCTCGTTGGCAGGCACGCAAAGCAAGCGATCGTTGGCGCACGTCAAACACTCGTCCAAGCGGAGTGCATCATGCGCAGCGCCGCCAGGATGAGCAGGACGCCGAACAGGCGGCGCAGCGCGGGTGCGTTGATGCGATGCGCAGCGCGCACCCCCAAGGGCGCGGCGGCGACCGCGCCGACCACGATGGCGGCGAAGCTGGGGAGATGGATGTAGCCCAGCATGTGTTGCGGCGCCGCGGCAATGGGGGGGGCGAAGAGGATGTAGCCGATCGCGCCGGCGGCCGCCAAAGGAACCCCCAAGCTGCTTGAGGTGGCGGTGGCCTGGTGAACGGCCGTGTTGAAGTAGATCATGGTGGGCACCATGACGTTGCCGCCGCCAATGCCGGCAATGCCGGACACCAAACCCGCGCCAAAGCCAATGCCGCTGGCCGCGGCGGGCGCCGGGAAGCTGCGATGCGGGTGCGGCGTCCACCGGGTCAGCATGACGGCCGAGACCAAGCCCAGAAACAGGCCGATGAAGCTGCGGAAGGCCGCCACCGGCAACAACGGCGCCAAATAGCCGGCGGCGGCGGCGCCGAGCGTCACGGGCGCCGCCCAACGGCGCACGATCAGCCATTCCACCCGCCCGGCCCGCACTTGGGCGTAGGCCGCTGACAGGGACGTGAACACAATGCAGGCCAGCGAAGTGGCCACCGCCGCCGGGGTGCTTTGCGCCAAGGGCAGGGTGCCTGTCCAATCGAAGAGCATGATGAGCGCCGGAACGATGACGATGCCGCCGCCAATGCCCAACAGACCGCCGAGGAAGCCGCTGACCAAGCCGACGCCAAGGCACAGGAAAGTGAGGAAAACCGGACTCAATTCGAGTAAAGTCCTGAAACAGGCGATGGCTCATGCCAAAGCGCGGAAGATCGCCGGGCGTAAAAGTGACTCATTCGATAACCTCATCCCGCGATCAGGAAAACCGGCGGTTGCAGCGCGCCAGTGTAATGAAGATGCTGCCGCGCTTCCATGAGGCGAATCCCGGCTTGCTGACGGCGAGCGCGCGCCTGCGGCCCGCTCGAGGGCGCGGCGCCCCCGTGCCGGGGAACGGCGCTTGGTTCGGCCCCGGGCTCCCGGATCGAGGGCATCCCGCCCTCGCAAGGCGCGCGGGAGCGTTCCCTCTTCGTGAACCCCGCGCCGCGCCGGGGCGGGCCAGGATTCTCCATGCGGCCCTCGCATTGGCTTTGACCGCCTTCGCTGGCGCCGCCTTGGCTCGTTCGATCCAGCTCGACAACGGCGACGTTTACGAGGGCGATTTGGTGGACGGCCTGCGCACCGGCCACGGGGTTTACGTCTGGGCCAGCGGCAACCGCTACGAAGGCGAGTTCGTGGCCAACCGGATGCAGGGGCAGGGCACCTACAATTGGGTCGATGGGCGCTCCTACACGGGCGCGTTCGTCGCCGACCGGCGTCACGGCCAGGGCGTGTTGACTTGGAGGAACGGCACCCGCTACGAAGGGCAATTCGAAGACGACCGCATTCACGGCCAGGGCGTCTTCACCTGGAGCAACGGGGACCGCTATGAGGGCGCCTTGGCGCACGGCCGGCGCAGCGGGTCCGGACGGTTCGACTGGGCCTCGGGCGACAGCTACGTTGGCGAGTTCCTGAATGACGAATTGCACGGGCAGGGCCTGTTCACTTGGCTCAATGGCAATCGCTACAGTGGCGGCTTCGCCAACGACCAGCGGCATGGCTTGGGCGTGTTCCATTGGCGCGACGGCACGGTCTTCCGCGGCCGGTTCCGAGCCAACAAAATGCACGGCTATGGCGTCAAGGAGCAGCCCGACGGCGCCATGGAGCTGCAGCAGTGGACGGATGGGGGCTTGCGGATGCGCTTGCCCCTAACCGAGGACGAGCGCTGCGGACTGCGTCTTCAGGACCGCTACTGGATGTTCAGCAGCGAGGACTGCGTCAACGGCTTGGCCCATGGCCGAGGCTTGGCGGCCAGCTTGGACGGCGAGTTGATCATCGCCGATGGCCGCTTCGTGCTCGGCCACTTGGTCGAGGGCGAGGCGCAGCCGATCTGGCTGCGCAGCCGCGCGCGGTGAACGTTCCCGGCCTTCAGATTGAGCGCCGGCTGGGACGTTCGGCGGGAGCTGAGCTTTACTTGGCCTCCCAGATCCATCCCTACAAGCGCGTGGCGCTGGCCATCGCGCGCAGGGGAGCGGCCCAAGCGACCGCAGCGTTGCGGGAGCTGCAGCGGCATCCGGCGCTCCAGCCGGACTTCAGCCATCCAAACATTTTGCCGGTCAACCGTGTTGGCGCTCATGGCGAGTGGCTCTATTTGTCCATGGAATACGTTGAGGGCGGCGACCTCAGCGAGAACCTGGCTTGGGGCATGAGCCTCGTTCGGCTGGTCAACGCTTTCTGCGATCTTTGCACGGCCCTGGACCATGCCCGCGGCAAGGGTCTTGCGCATGGCCGGATCAATGCCGCCAACATACTCTTCAGGTCTTCAAGCGAAGCGCTTTTGGCGGGCTACTGCACGCTCGCCGTTGACCCGGCTGAACGCAAGCGGCAATTGCCGTCAAGCGGGGCTGGCGCCGCCGTGCATCGCGACGACCTCTTTGATCTGGCGAAGACCCTCTACCAAGCGTTGACCGGGAAGGCGGCGCAAGGCGCGCCGCACAGCCATGGCAACGGCCAAGCCGATGCTCCGGCCGTGTTGCCGAGGCACCTCAAGATGCTGCAGCCAGTGCTCGACCAGGCCTTGGCCGTGGATCCGAATCGTCGCTTCCAGGCCGGCGCGGCGTTTCGAGAAGCCCTGTCGGCGGTAGTCCGCTCCGGCGCCTTGGCGCACCTGTCCATCAAGACCGCTGCGGTTTCCAGCGGCGAGATACGCACTGTCGGCGAAACCGCAGGGCTGTCCTCGCGAGAGCCGATCCGCGATGAGCGCGGCGCCTACCGGCGCTCCGCCGGTTTCTCCCGTTGGCTGCTTGCGGCTGGATTGGCCGTGGCGCTGATCGGCGCCGGCGCCTATCTTGTCGAACGGCAGCCGTGGCAGCTGGTTGCGTTCATGGCGCAGATCGGCTTGGCGGAAGATCCCAAAGTGCAAAGCGCATGGGTGGCGGCCCAAGCGTTCAGGGAGGATCCTGGGCAGGGCCTTGCCGCCCTAGTGGCGGGCTATCGCCGTGTTTTGGAGCTTGACGCCACTCACGGCCAAGCCGCGCAAGCCATTGCCGGCTTGGCCGAGCAATGGCGACAGGACATCGTCCAAGCCTTGGCGCAAAACGATCTCGGCGGCGCCGAGGCCAAGCTCAACGAAATGACGCTCGTGTTTCCGGATGACTACAGCTTGATGGACTTGGGAGGCCGGATCAGCAATCGGCGGGCGGCGGACACCCTGCTGGCCTCCACCCGGTCGCTGTTGCGCAGCCAGGGCATGTCGCACATTCCGGCGGCGACCGTGGCCATCCAGGCCTATCAGGAGATCGTTCGGCTGTCGCCGGGACATGCCGCAGCGCTTGCGGAGTTGGCCGCCTTGGCGGAGCACTACGCGGAACTGGCGCGGGAAGCGGCGGGCCAAGGCGACGTGGACGGCGCCATCGTTTACTTGGAGCGAGCGGCCACAGCCGATGGCGACCTGCCGATCCTGGTGGCGGTGCGCGAGGAGATTCAGCAGGCCAGCCGCGCCCGCAGCGCCATCCAGGAACTGCTGCGGCAAGCCGGCGCGCAGCGCGCCGAAGGGTTTCTCGTGCATCCGCCGGGCGGCAACGCCGCCGAGCTCTATCACCGCGTTTTGGCTACTGACCCGGACAACGGCATCGCTTTGCAGGGCCTTGACGAAGTGACCTCGCAACTGCTGAACAAGGCCACCCGGATGTTCGAGAGCGGCGACTTGAGCGCGGTTGAGCGGCTGCTCGACCAAGCCGTCGCGGCTGGCATTGACGCACCGGCCTTGCTTGAAGTCCAGACCCAGCTTGATCGCGAGATCGAAGCCTTGGCGACGATCAGCCGGAAGCTGGGGGAGGCCGGCCTTCTCTTGGCGCAAGGGTTCATCACCGAACCCCAGGAGCGCAGCGCGGTGGCCGTGCTGCGCGACGTGCAGCGGCTGGATCCCGGCAACGCCCGAGCCGAGGAGTTGCTCGGTCAAGCCGCCGCCCGCCTCGCCGAAGTGGCTCAGGAGGCGTTTGCCGCGGGTTTGCCGGAGCCCGCCCGCCACTATCTGGACCTCGCCCTGACGGTCACGCCGGACCAGGGGACGTGGCGTTCGCTGCGGGAGTCCTGGCAATGACTTGGCGGGCTTGAGCCCCCGCCTTCGGAGGTCGCGAAAGCGAATTTGCAGCCGTGAATTTCGCAGGTCGGGGCTCCAAATGTAGTATGCTTGCGCCCCCATTGAGCGGGAAGCCGTCTTCCAATGGCCACCAGCATACCCTTTCGACGCGAGCTGGACTTCTCCTATGGGGAAGTCAGCCAAATAGCCCCCGGCATTCGGCGCGTCATTGCCGAAAATCCCAGTCCGTTCACGCTTTACGGCACTGGCACTTACATTCTCGGCCGCGGGGAGGTGGCCGTTATCGATCCGGGGCCGGCGGACGGCGCGCACATCGCCAAGCTCCTTGAGGCGCTTGAAGGCGAGGTCATCAGCCACATTCTCATCACCCATACGCACATGGACCACTCACCGGGCTGCCGCCTGCTGCAGGCGCACACCGATGCCAAGTCCTATGCCTACGGTCCCCACGGGGCCGGCAAGTTGGAACAGGGCGTTCCGGTCGAGGAGGGCGGCGACATGGCGTTCGAGCCCGATGAATTGGTGCGGGACGGCGACGTGCTGACCGGCGCGGACTGGTCAGTGGAATGCGTGTACACGCCGGGCCACACCTCGAACCACATGTGCTACCAGCTTCAGGAATCGAAAGCCCTGTTCACCGGTGACCACGTCATGGGCTGGTCAACCAGCATCATCTCGCCGCCGGACGGCGACATGGGCGCCTACATGACCAGCCTTGACCGGTTGCTCGAACGTGACGATGCGGTCTATTGGCCCACCCACGGACCCTGCATCGATGATCCCAAGCCCCATGTCAGGGCGTTCGTCGAACATCGGCTGGCCAGGGAGCGGCAGATCATCGAATGCGTCCGCAAGGGCGTGCGCCGCATTGCGGACATGGTGCCCATCATGTACGCCGAATTGCCGGAATTCATGTATCCGGCGGCGGCGCGCAGCGTTCTGGCCTCCATCGAGCGCCTCGTTGACAGTGGCGCCCTGAAGGCGGATGGCGGCCTGCATTTGCAGGCGGTCTATCAACTGGCCTGAGCCGATGGCTGCGCTTGGGCCGCGACCGCCGCGTCAACGGCCACGCGCGGCTCCGGCGCCTCAGCGCGCGGCAGCTGCACCATGATGGCGACGCCGCTGTTGTCGGTCAGGTTCAGCGCCCGCACGAAGCCGCCGTGGTGCTCGGCGATGATGCGCACGACGTAGAGACCCAATCCGAAGTGCAAGCGGTTGTGCGGCCCGCGGTTGCTGACCATGGAGTCGAACACCGACTTGCCCACCTGGTCGGGCAGGATCGGCCCTCGATTGGCGACCGTGATGCGCAGGTCGTCGCGCTGCACGTCGAGCTGCACGGTGATCGGCGAGCCGGTGCGGTGGAAGTCGATGGCGTTGTCGATGATCTTGTCGAGCAACTGCTCGATGCGGTAGTCGGACACCTCCGCGTAGGCGGGTTCCCGCAGGCCGCGAAAGACGAATTCGCAGTCCGGGTGGCCGGCGGCGCAATTGGCCACGTAGCTTTCGAGCAGTCTCTGGATATCGACCGCTTCGAGCTCCTCGGCCTTTAACGACTCTTCCAGATTGGCCGCATCGGAGAGGTTTTGCACGATGGAGCCAATGCGGATGACGCCGTTCTTGGCGCTTGTCAAGTATTTGCTGTCCTCCACGCCCGGGCTTTCCTCGGCGAGATTCTGCAGGGAGGTGCTCAGCGTGTTGAGCGGGTTGTTGATCTCGTGGCGCAGGGTGCGCGGCATGTTTTCCAGGAAGTGGTTGTGCTGATGCAGCTTGGACAGCGTGTTGGAGAAGCTGCGGGCCAAGTCGCCGATTTCGTCCCCGGAGTCAATTTCGCTTTGCAGGGCGCTCGCCCTCAGACGTCCGTGCTGGTCGATGGCGGCGCTGGCCTCGCGCCGCAATTGACGGATGCGCCAAGCGAGCCGCCAGGCGAACGTCAGCAGGGCGGCGAACACGGCGATCAACGCGCTTACCGAGAAAACGATCACCTGCTCAAGCGCTTCGCGTTGGAAGCTCAAGATGTCGTCTATGTTCTGCTCCACCACGACGGTGCCGATCACGGCGTCCTTGGAGACGATCGGATGGGCGGCCAGGATCACCTCGACCTGATTGTCCAAGGAGTGCCGCATGGTGGCTGGATGCCCGTCGAGCGTGGCGCTGATGATGTCCGCAGCGACGCCTTCATCCGCTGCGCGGCTGCGCTCCGCATCCAGGGGCTCGAAAGTGCTCAGGCGGTGCAGGAGGGGCCTTATCGATTCAAAGCCCCGGTGCAGCAGGCCCGGCGCGCCGGGGCCGGCCGCTTCCAAGCGCGGGGCGCCGGTTTCGGCGCGCACCCGCTGCTGGGCATCGATGACCAGGATGCGGGCGCCTGAATAGCCAAGCCCTTCGATGATGTTGAGCACTTCCGGGGAGCGCAGCACGATCAAGTTGAAGCTCTCCTTGCCGGCCTGGGGCAGGGTTTGCGCCAATTTGAGCGGCGCCCGGGCAACGGGATCGTCCACATCGGCGACCGAGACGCCGAAGTAGCGGCGGGAGCCCAAGCGATCCAAGGGCAGGCGGAACTCCATGGTCCAACCGGATTCCCCCACGTCCACGAAGCCCAGCACGTCCGCTTCGGCGGTGCCGGTGGTGGCGAACCGCCAATCCGCGTCCATGGCGTAGGCGGTGACGACGCCGGGCTCGGCGAAGACCAAGCCGATGCGGCCGTCCTCGCCGTCCGAGCCGATGTACGACAGCCGCACATGGTCGGCGGTGTCCAGGCGCAGGTACTCGGGATCGCGATAGACGATGTCGGAATCCGTGACCTCAACGAACAGGTGGAGCTGGCCGGCGCGCTCCCCTAGCAGCAGTTGAAACGCGCCGTCGTTCGATGTGGCCGGGCCGAAGCTCAGCAGGCGGTCCTCAATCCCCTCGCCCCAGTCGTCGTAGCGCCCGTCAAGACGGATGTTGCTCTCAAGGGATTGGGCGAACAGCGATTCGTAGTCCTCGATGGTCACCGGCAGGTCGTTGAACAGGTCCTCACGGCCGTTGAACAGGGTGGAGATGCCTTCGGCCGTAAGCAGCTGGGCTTGGGATTGACCTTGCACCAACAGCCGCTCCATCTCCAGCAGTTGGCGGTAGCTGAACCAAGGCACCACCAACAGCGTGAGGCTCAGCAGCATCAACTTGGTGCCGATGCGCGGGCCGCGCAGGGAATTTGGCTTTCTCTTCAAGGCCTTGGTTTTCCCGATCGCTGGATGAGTTGGTCAAGCGGGGCGCGTTGGCATCCGGTGGCCGTCGCGTTGCCAAGCAGCCCGCCGGGCCGCCTTTGGCAGCGCGCTGATTCGTCGGTCTGCGGCATCGCCTCGTCGGCCGCTAAGGCGGCAGCCAACGGTAGCCGAATCCGTACTCGCTTTTGATGCAGGCGAAGTTTGCGTCCAAGCGCTCGAACTTCTTGCGAATGTTGCGCATGTGGGTGTTGATGGTGTTGTTGGTCACCAAGCTCTGCATAGTGGCGTTCATGAGGGTTTCGTAGCTCACGGCGTGGCCGGGCACCCGCACCAGCTTGGCCAGCATTCGGAACTCAGTGCCGGAGAGATCGATGCGCTGGCCCCTCCAGGAAACCAGCAGCGCATCCTGGTCCAAGGTGAGATGGCCGATTTTTCGGGCCGTGGAGCTCTCCCGTTCGGCGTTCTCGGCGCGCACCTCGTTGATTCTCAGCAGCGAGGAGATCCGCTCCGCCAAGTAGTCGAGGGAAATGGGTTTGGGCAGGTAATCCCAAGCACCCAGCCGCAGGCCCGAGATCTTGTCGATCTCGTTGATGCGCTCGGTCAGGAAGATGACCGGCAGGGAAGGGGACTTGAAGAGCAGTTCCCGGCACAGCTGAAAGCCCGCATCCACCTCATCGCCGAGGATGATGTCGAGTATGACCAGATCAGGCAGGTCGCCCTCCATCCGCTCCAAGGCCTCCCGACGGCTGCCGTAGGCGACCACTTCGTAGCCCTTCTTGGTGATGGCGTCACGATAGTTCGCCCGCTGGTCCGGATCGTCCTCAACAATGGCGATGCGCTTGGCCATGCTGCCGCGTCGTCTCCTGCTCTCTTCCCCGCGATGCGGTTCAGGTTCCGCATTTTGCCACAGGCGGCAGGCGCAGTGCTGGCGATTTGACGGTCGCGGCGAACCTTCGGTGCGCTGGAGTTTCGCTGCCGTTGCATGAGTCAGGCTCGATGCGTTTCCGGCCCCGCACTGTCCTAACCATCGCCGGCTCGGTCGAGGGGCAGGGCCGTGGTGTACTTGATGCGCTCCATGGCGAAGCTGGAGCTCACGTCGGTGAGATCAACCACGCGGATCAGGCGTTGGTAGAAGTCGTCGTAGGCGGCGATGTCGGGGACCACCACCCGCATCAGGTAGTCCACGTCGCCGCTCATGCGATACATTTCGACCACTTCCGGAAACGCCGCCACCGCCTTGGCGAACCCATCCAGCCAGCGCTTGTTGTGCTGGTCGGTGCGTATCCTGACAAAGGCGTCCACGCCGACGTTCAGATGATCTCGATCAAGCAGCGCCACCCGGGCGGTGATCACGCCGGCCCGCTCCAAGTTCTGGATCCGGCGCCAGCATGGCGTGGTGCTGAGCCCCACGCGGTCGGCGACGGTAGCGGCCGAGAGGGCGGCATCCCGCTGCAGCAGGTCGAGTATCTTGAGGTCGATTCGATCGAAGGTCATGGGCGTCAAGGCTCCCGGGGGAGAATTCTAGGATGGCGTTATTGGCTCATCCGTTATGTTATTTGAAAATATATTCCAAAATCAAGCTAATATAATAGTTAGTTTAGAACAAAATTACACCTGATTCGGAATATAATTTTTCTATGGCAATAGTGCGGCAGATTGATGAATCCGTTCAGCAGCCACCTTGAGGAAGTCGGGGAATCCTACGCCTGCCACATGGTCAAGGCGGGCGGGTTCGCCTTGGCCATGCTCGTGGCCGGAATCGCCTGCCTGCTGCATGCGCTGCTGCCCTTCATGTTCGTTCGAACGGGCAGCAATTGCATCCGCCGCCTGCACCGCTTGATGGTGGAGGAGCGCCTGCGCACCGTGGAGGCGGAGCCGTCCAAGGTTGCCTAGCCTTGCGCCATCTCTTGATCAGAGCCTCCCTGGAGTTCGCGGCGCGGCTCCGGGCATGGTTGGCCCCCGCCCGCACGGACAGCCAGCCATTGGTCAACATGCCGCGATGCGGCGGTCAGGCGATCTTGCGGGTCACCGCCCACTTCCGCGTAGGGGTGCGGCCCCGCGATCAGGGCGCCTTGGTAGCGACGATGCAGGTCCGAGCGATCGCCGCCGCTTTCGCGCAGCGGATCCGGCGTCCAGGGGATGTCCGGCCGGGTGAGCAGGTAGGCGCGCGCTGAGCGGCCGGCCAGCGCCGCCGCGAGCTCCCCGGGCAACGCCCCGAACTTGACCTGCCACCAGATCTGAATGACCAGCAAATCCGTGTCGCAGACCACCAGATGCGGCGACCCGCCAAGCGCTTTGCGCTCCAAACGCTGCTGCGCCCGGGCGATGGCCAGGACATCCTCCGGGCCGTAGGGACGGTGCGGCCGGAGATGGCGCCTCGCCGCCTCCGGCACCAAGGGAACGTCATAGCGGTCCGCCAATGCGGTGGCGAGAGTGGTCTTGCCCGTGGATTCAGCGCCCGTCAGGCAAACGATGAGCGGGTCGGGAGCCATCGCTGGTCTATCGCGCGGCGGACGGCGCGATGCAAGCGCACCCGCTTCGCTGGTGCGTTGGAGTTTCGCTGCCGTTGCGTGGGTCAGGTTCCGAGATGTTCCGAGCCTGCTTGCGTTGCTGGTTCAGGTTCCGATGGGTTCGAGCATGGGGGGCGGCGGAACCCGCCGAGCTTCAGTTCATGCCGACCGCAAAGGACAGTGCGGCGCCGATTTCCTCACGAACGACCACGTCAGCCAGAGCGTCCAAGGGCGTCTCCTCCCGGTTGACGATCGCCAGCGCAGCGCCCAGCCGTTTGGCATGTTGCGGAAATCCGGCCGCCGGGTAAACCACTAAGGAGGAGCCTGCCACCAACATCAGGTCGCACGCCTCCACAGCCGCCAAAGCGCGTTGCATGGCCTGTTCCGGCATTGCTTGGCCGAAGGAAATGGTGGCCGTCTTGATGATGCCGCCGCAGCGCCCGCAAGGCTCGACGCGCCCGAGCTGCTTGAACTGCCGCTCCAGGTCGCCGAGTTCATAGCGCATGCCGCAGGACAGGCAGGTGGCGTAGCTGGCGTTGCCGTGCAGTTCGATGACCTGCTCCTTGGGCACCCCGGCGTCCTGGTGCAGATTGTCCACGTTCTGCGTGATCACCGCCAAGCAGCGGCCTTCCTCGACCAAGCGGGCGACGCTCAGATGGCCCTTGTTGGGCCGGGCGCCCTCCATCAGCCGCTCGCCAGTGAAGCGTCGCCGCCAAGACTCGGTGCGGACTTTCTCCGAGCCGATGAAGTCCTGGAACTGGATGGGCTTGATCTGGTTCCACAATCCGGTGCCGGGACTGCGGAAATCCGGAATGCCGGACTCAGTGCTGATGCCCGCTCCGGTGAAGAAAACGATGCGCCGCGCATCGGCCAGCAGAGCGGCAAGCTTCTCGACGCTGTCATCCGAGTCGGGCATCCGGTCGCCGCCAGGGAAGGGTTGGCCAGTATAGCCGAGGCCGCAGCATCCGGCGCCGCCCGCAACGCCCCGGCAACAACGCCCGATCAAGGTTCGCCGAGTTTCGCGCCGCAGAAGCGCCAAAGAACCTTGGCCCCTCGGGCCGGGGTTCGCATCCACAAGCCAAACGCCGCACAATAGAGGCATGCAGGCAATCTTGGGCATCGCCGTCCTTTTGGGCCTCGCTTGGCTGTTGAGCGAGAACCGCGGACGGTTCGAATGGCGCATGCTGGCCTCTGCGCTCACCATGCAGTTCGCGCTCGCCGCGGTGCTGCTCAAGGCTCCGGTCCTGAGCGAGATGCTGCTGGCGGTCAACGGCTTGGTGCGCGCCGTGGAACAGGCCACCCAAGTTGGCACCGGGTTCGTGTTCGGCTATCTCGGCGGTGGCCCCGCGCCCTTTGAGGTCAATGCCGAAAGCGCCCTGTACCTGCTCTCCTTCCGGGTTTTGCCGCAGATCCTCGTGTTTAGCGCGCTGGTCGCCATCCTTTGGCATTGGCGCGTCCTGCCCCTGATCATCCGCGCCTTTGGAGCCGTGCTGCGGCGCGCTTTGGGCGTTGGCGGCGCGGTCGGCACCGCCGCCGCCGCGAGCCTGTTTCTGGGCATGGCGGAAGCGCCGTTGGTGATTCGCGCCTATCTCGCCAAGCTGACTCGTTCCGAACTGTTCTCGGTCATGACCTGCGGCATGGCGACCATTGCCGGATCGATCATGGTGCTCTACGCCGGCGTGCTGCAGGAGGTCATCGACGGCGCCTTGGGGCACATTCTCGTGGCTTCGGCCATCAACGTCATCGGCGCCATCCTGATCTCCAGGCTGATGATTCCCTTGGCGGACGCGACGGCCACCGACGAAGCGCCCGTTAGCTTGAGCTATTCCGGCACCATGGACGCCATCACCCGAGGCACCGCCGACGGCCTGCGCTTGGCGTTGTACATCGGCGCCATGCTGATCGTGCTGGTGAGCCTGGTGGCGCTGGTCAATCTCATCCTGTCCAACGTTCAGGTTGGCGGGGCGGCGTTGACCCTTGAACGGGCGATGGGATGGGCGTTCGCGCCCGTGGCTTGGCTGATTGGCGTGCCTTGGGCCGAAGCCCAAACCGCAGGCAGCCTGCTCGGCGCCAAGTTGGTGTTGAACGAGCTGGTGGCCTACCTGCAGTTGACCGCGCTGGGGCCTGAGGAGCTCAGTGGCCACTCGCGCCTGATCCTGACCTATGCGCTGTGCGGCTTCACCAACTTCGGGAGTTTGGGCATCCTGATCGGAGGCCTTTCCACCCTAGTGCCCGAAAGACGACCCGATTTCTTGGAATTGGGGTCTAAGACATTGATTTCAGGAACTTTGGTATCCTGCTTGACCGGTGCCATCATCGGTTTGGTCGCGCGTTTGTAGTGGCGTCAGTTCGACGCCAACGAGACGTTGAAAACGCCAGCCAATCGAGCCGAGTCCATCACGTGGATCATGGTGGCGGTTTGGGAGTCCGGATGCGGCTGGATGATCACCGGCGCTTCCGGGTTCTCCGCGTGCAGGCGCTCGATGTTGGCCCGCACCGAGCGCCAGTCCACGTCCCGTTGGGCAATGACGATCCGGTCCCGGTTGCTGATGCGCACGACGATGCTCTTCTTGTCGGGATCGACCGTCTTGGGCTTTTCGTCATCCGGCTGATTGACGTCCAGCCCCACCTCCTTGACGAAGGTGGCAGTGACGATGAAGAAGATCAGCATGATGAACACCACGTCGAGCATGGGCGTGAGGTTGATCTGCTCATCGCCTTCCTCCGAAGCGCGGCCGCCGATGATTCTTCGCACTGGACACTCCTCCAAGCAAGCGTTTTCCCCAAAGTTGCCCGCATCTTAACGACATGTTCGGATGCTGTGAAGCCCGCGCGCCCGCGCGCCCGTTGCGTGGACCGGGTTCGATGTGTTTCTGAGCCCGCGCGCCCGCTTTGCGGGCGCGTTGGAGTTTCGCTTACGCGAAACTCTGCGCGTAGCGTCCCCAACATCTCTCGCGACTGCGGCTGCTTCTGCGGGATAATCCTGTTGTAGCCATTCTCGGTGCGCGGCAGATCGGCAAAACGACTCTTGCCGAGGCGCTTCAAGGCGAATGGCAGCAGCCATTTCACAGTTTTGACATGGAGCGGCCAAGCGACCTTGCGCGGTTGGCGGACCCGGAGCTGGCGTTGGAACCGCTTGATGTGTCGTGATTCAAGAGGGTGAACAGGCGATCAGATCGAGTGCTGTCGAATACGGAACGTAGCGATGGTGTGCGAGTTCGTTGCGCACTTTCCTTAAGCGCGATACGGTCTTTCGGGTGCGTCGGTGCGCTCCTCGCTGAGCAAACAGTTTGTGCAGGTCGCCGTCCGCGGACAACGCATTCAGATGGACGGAGTGGTTGTGGAAGCCGAAGCCCGACGAAACGTTCAGGATGAGGAACAGCCCGGCCACGACCCACCAGCCGTGATGGACCGCCGGCATGGGCTTGGCCGGCGAGCGGCTATCGCCGCGGCAGGAAGTTGAGCGGCGCGCCTGGCGTCGGCCAAGGCATGGCCATCAACTTGCCCGTGGAGGACAGCGTCACGTAGGCCGTCTTCAAGTCCGGGCCGCCAAAGCAGATGTTGGTGGTGAGGGGATCGGGGCAGGGAACGTGGCGGGCAGGTTCGCCCTTGGGCGAGAGGATGGTGATGCCGCCGTCAACGAGGGTGGCCACGCAGACGTTGCCCTCGGCATCCACGGCCATCGAATCGAACAGAAAGTAGCCTTGGCGTCCAGGCAGCAGGCGGCCGCCGTCAGGTCGGTCGCGCCGCTCGCCCCGCAATTTGCCGGGTGCGGAAAGCGCGTAGGCCCAGACCCGCCCGGTGGAGGTTTCCGCGACGTAGAGCTCATCCTCGCCAGGCGACAGGGCAATGCCGTTGGGGCCTTCCAGAGGAAAGATGGCCTCTTCGATGAACGATCCGTCCGCGGCGGCGTAGAAGACCCCGGTGCGGTCCCGGTCCCGGGCGCGGGTCTTGCCGTGGTCGGTGAACCAGAACCCGCCTTGGGCATCGAAGACGATGTCGTTGGGCCCTTTGAGCGGCTCTCCGTCGCAGTGCGTGTAGAGCACCTCCGAGCGGCCGTCAGCCAGGTCAACCACCTCGATCCATCCGCCGCGGTAATCCGCGGCCTGTTCAGTCGGGAACAGCCGCCCGCTTCGCTCCACCCAAGCGAAGCCGCCGTTGTTGCAGACGTAGCAACGGCCATCAGGGCCGATGGCGGCGCCGTTGGGGCCGCCGCCCAAGTCGGCAATGAGCTCGACTTGGCCGTCCCGCACCCGGGCAAGGGCGCCCTTGGCGATCTCGACGAGGATGACGCTGCCGTCCGGCAGGGCGATGGGGCCTTCGGGGAACTTCAGGCCCTCGGCCAGAATGACGTGGTCGTGCATGGTGCGGTTTTGGTTTCCCGGCGGTTGTTGCAAGCACTTAGAATACATGTCATCGCGCCTGCGCGTTGGCAATGAGGGCTTGGGACATGAAGATTGAACGCCGCCTCCCCGATCTTGCGGATCGTGCCAGGAACATCCGCCGACCGGGACCGGCTTGGCTTGGCAAACTCCATCGGGCAGGGCAGGGGCTGGCCGGCGCGCTCCTGTGCCTGGCCCTCGTGGCCGGCTGCCAAAGCTATCGGGATGGCAAGTCGCGCACCATCGGCGAGTTGACCGATGACTCGGCCATTCAGTTGAAGGTCAAGACCCGGCTTATGGCGGACAAGAACGTCAACGGGTTTCGCCTCAAAGTGGAGGTGAAGCGTGGCGTGGTCAGCCTGCATGGCCGGGTGACCGGCCAAGCGATGCGCTTGCGGGCACTGGAGATCGCCGCTTCCGTCAAGGGCGTCGCCTCGGTCGAGGACCGGCTCGATGTGGCGGCGCCTTCAGGGGATGATGGCTAAGCGTCGCCGAACAGGCCCAGCCAGTCCTTCGGCTGCAGGTAGAAGGACAACAGCTCCGCTTCCTCGGTGCCGGCGGCGGGCGCTTGGTTGTAGCCCCAACGAACCAGCGGCGGCAGGGAGGCCAGCACCGACTCGATGCGCCGTCCGCTTTGCAGGCCATAGCGCGTGCCACGATCAATGGCGAGATTGAATTCGGCGTAGCGTCCGCGCCGGTAAAGTTGCCACTCCCGCTCCGCCTCGCCATAGGCGAGCGAGCGGCGGCGCTCGAAGATCGGTTGGTAGGCGGGCAGAAAGGCCTCGCCGATGGCCCTGACCAGATCGAAGCTCGCCGCAAAGCCGCCGGTGCGCCAATCATCGAAGAACAGCCCGCCAATGCCGCGGCTTTCGTTGCGGTGGCCGAGATGGAAGTAGGCATCGCAGGCGCGCTTCATGTCGTCGTAGTGCGCGCCGGCGGCTTCGGCGGCGGTTCGATGCCAATGCGCGCAGTCCTCAATGAAGCCGTAGTGCGGGGTGAGGTCGAAACCGCCGCCGAAGTGCCAGGCGGGCGGGTCGGCATCCACCCGAAAGAAGCGCAGATTCATGTGCGTGGTGGGCACGTAGGGATTGCGCGGATGCACGATCAGCGAGATGGCGACGGCTTGGAAAGGTGCGCCCGCCAAGTGCGGGTTGCGCTCGCTGGCGGCGGGCGGCAGGGCCTCGCCGACGCTGTGGGTGAATTGGACCGCGGCCTTCTCGATGGCCGCGCCTTCCTGCAGCACCCGCGGCTGCCCGAAGCCGCCGCCGGGCTGCGGCAGCCGTTCCAAGGAGAAGCGCGCCGTGCCGTCGAGCGCCTCCAGAACGGCGCAAATGTCCTCCTGAAGGGCCAGAAAAAACGTCTTGACCGATTCGATGTCCGTCGTCATGGGCCAATTATGCCGCATGATCGCCGCCGGTTTGGCGGCCCTCCCAGCGTTCAGCCCGCCATCGCGGCAACCCGCATGACCCGCATCAGGAGAACGCGCGGCCGACATTGCCGCCTTCGGAGGCTGCATGGCCTCGGAGCGATGTGAAGGCGGTTGCCGGAAGCAAGAGTCGGTTCATGTGACAGCCTTGGCGCCGTGGTCGGTACGAATTGACCAGCAGCGGACGCTCAATGAAAAAAGCCTTCATCTATTGGGACAACTCCAACATCTTCATTGGCGCCCAGCAGGTTGCCATTGAGACGGAAGGAGTTGAGGCCCGCCGCCGGATGCGCGTTGAGTTTCGCAACTTGCTGGAACTGGCCAGAGCGGGGCGGCAAGTTGAGCATGCGGTGGCCGTAGGTTCCATACCTCCAGAGCTGCGCCACGTCTGGAATCGCATGGAAAGCGAGGGCGTTGCCGTCAAGTTGCTGGAGCGCGGCGCCATTCAGGGGGGCGAGCAGGGCGTCGATCAGACCCTGCAAACGGCGATGCTGCGTGACGCCTTTGACCACAACGGCAACCCGGGAATCGCGGTGCTGCTCACTGGCGATGGGGCGGGCTTTGCCGATGGCGTTGGCTTCCACGCTGATCTGGAGCGCATGCATCGGCGCGGTTGGCGCATTGAAGTGCTGTCGTGGCGGCACAGTTGCAACCGTCGAATGCGGGAGTGGGCCGGGCAGACCGAGAACTGCACGTTCGTAACCCTTGACGATTTCTACGAGAGCATCACTTTTTTGGAGCTGCCGGCGCCAGGCCAGCCGATGGCGCCGCCACGGGACGCCGTTCCGGTCAATTTGGGCAACCGGCCTTAGCGCCCCGTCCCGCAGATGGGTTGACAGTGCGCGACTGACGGCGCGGGTTCTCGTCAGTCTGGGGCGCCGCCGCCTCAGCCCCAGTTGCGGCTGGCTTCGAGGTCCGTGCGGATGGTCTTGCCGGCGGCGAGGTAGAGCAGGGCGGAGATCACGTTGAACGCCAAGCTGATGACCAACGCCCAGCGCAGGGAGTCGGCGCCGAGGTCCGTCCAAGCGAACAGCAGATCGGACGCAATGCCGGTGAATTGCGGCCCCAGCCCCAAGCCGATGATGTTCAGGATGAACAGCAGAATGCTGGAGGCGAGCGCCCGCATCCTCAAGCCGACCATGCCTTGGGTCATCGAGAACGTGGGGCCGAGGTAGTACGCGCCCAGAAAGTAGGGGATCGATAGCGCCCAGAACGCCGCCAAGGGTGAATCGGCGACATAGACGTAGCAGCTGAACGGCACCGAGATGAGCGTGGCCAAGCCGGGGAGCCAGAGGTACCAGCGCTGGTCGCGGGCGCCCAGCCGATCGCCGAAGTAGCCGCCGGCAAGGGTGCCGAGAATGGAGGCGAAGCCCAGGTAGAACAGGACCATGCCCATCTGCGCGGTGCCGATGCCGTGGCTGCGGGCGAACATGGCCGGAATCCAGTAGCCCACGCCATAGCCGACGAAGGCGTGCAGGCTGCCGCCCAGGGCCATGTAGCGGAAGCTGCGGCGCGACCACAGATGACGGAACACCTCAGCCACCGGCGGCGCCTCGCCAGCGCTGGGCTTGAGCCCCTCCGCAGCGCCCCGGGGCGGCTCGCGCAGGGTGAATCGCACGATCAGCGCCAGCAGGACGCCGGGCAGGCCGACCACCATGAACGCCGTGCGCCAGTCAAAGGCCTCGTTGATCCAGCCGCCGCCGAGATTGCCGAGCATGGTGCCGATGGGGATGCCCAAGGCGTAGATGGCCAAAGCGGTGGCCCGACGGTCGGGCGCAAACATGTCCGAGATCATGGAGTGCGACGGCGGGCTGCCCCCGGCTTCGCCGACGGCAACGCCGATTCGGGCCAGCAGCAATTGAATGAAGTTGTTGGCCAGTCCGCACAGCGCCGTGGCGGCGCTCCACAAAGCGAGGCAAACGGAAAGCACGTTGCGCCTGGAGCCCCGGTCGGCCAGGCGGGCGATGGGGATGCCCAGCAAGGTGTAGAAGGTGGCGAAGGCAATGCCGCCGAGAAAGCCCATCAAGGTGTCGGAAACGCCGAGATCCCGCTTGATGGGCTCCACGAGGATGCCGAGGATGGAGCGGTCGATGAAGTTGAAGACGTACACGACGACCAAGAGGCCGAGCGCGTACCAACGGTAAAGCGGCGAAAAGCTCCGCGCCTCACGGGAATCGGACATAGACCTCACCACCTTGAATGAAACCCAACCAGCGGGCGGCGCTGAGCTTCGCATCCCCCGCCGCCTTGAACGTAACCCAACCAACTCGGCGCCGCTGGGTTTCGCATCCCCGCCGCCTTGAATTGAACCCAAACAAAGCGGTGCCGCTGAGTTTCGCAAAGCGCAACTCAAACGCGAACCGCAGGTTCGCGCAGGTTCGCGCCCTAGCATGAGCGAAAACGCCCTCAAGTGGTAGAATTTTGCGCCAATCATCAACCACCCTAGGCTGGCAAGGCGCACATGGACTTTTCCTTCTCCGCTGAAGATCGTGAATTTCAACGCGAAGTCCGGGCTTGGCTCGACGAGGCTTGGCCCAAGGCGGCCCGTGAGCGGCGGGGCCGCAGCGCCTTGGCGCGGGTCTCCAAGGCGGAGCAGGCGCACTGGCAGCAAAAGCTTGCCGAACGCGGCTGGGCGGCGCCGAATTGGCCGGTCGAGCACGGCGGGGCGGGCTTCACCGCCACCCAGAACTACATCTTTGATCTGGAAATGGCCCGCGCCGGAGCGCCCCGAATGCTTCCCTTCGGCATCACCATGGTTGCCCCGGTCATCATGAAGTTCGGCACCGAGCAGCAAAAGCGGCGCTTTCTGCCCGACATCCTCCACTCGCGCGTCTGGTGGTGCCAAGGCTATTCCGAGCCGGGCTCCGGGTCGGACTTGGCCTCCCTGCGCATGAAGGCTGAGGACAGGGGCGACCACTACTTGGTCAACGGCGTCAAGACCTGGACCACCTTGGCCCAGCACGCCGACTGGATCTTCTGCTTGGTGCGCACCAGCACCGAGGAGCGGCGCCAACTGGGCATCAGCTTCCTGCTGATCGACATGAAATCCCCGGGCGTCACGGTCAAGCCAATCATCACCTTGGACCAGCCAGTTGAGGGCTTCCAGGAAATCAACACGGTGTATTTCGAGGACGTGGAGGTGCCCAAGGAGAATCGGATCGGCGAGCAGGGCAGGGGATGGACCTGCGCCAAGTATCTGTTGGAGTTCGAGCGCGGCAATGCCTATTCGCCGGGCCTCAAGCAATCCTTGGCCCGGTTGGAGGCGCTGGCCAGCGCTGAACCCAGCGGCTTTGCCGCACCGGAAACAGGCTTTGCCGCACCGGAAACAGGCTTTGCCGCACCGGAAACAGGCTTTGCCGCACCGGAAGAATCGCAGGCAGCCGCTCTGATCGAGGACGAAGGCTTCGTGACCCGGCTTCGGGACCTGCAAGTGCAGGTGCTGGCCATGGAGTTCGTGGAGCTGCGCACACTCGGCGCCCTGTCGGCTGGGCAGAACGTCGGCCCGGAGTCGTCGATGCTCAAGACGCGGGGCACGGAGCTGCAGCAGGCGGTGACCGAGCTGGCGCTGGAATTGTGCGGCCACTACGGCTTCCCGCTCGACCAATCCACGCCATTGCCCGATGACCTTGGCCCCGGCCCCGGCCCGGTTCACGCCAACGGCGCCGCCCAGCACCACTTCAACACCCGCAAGGTCAGCATCTACGCCGGCAGCAACGAGATTCAGCGCAACATCATGGCCAAGCTGGTGCTTGGCCTCTAGGGCAAACGGAACGCCGGCGTGGCGAGCCGCAAAGGCATCGTCCTAGCAGGGGGCTCGGGCACCCGCCTGCATCCGACCACCTTGGGCGTGTGCAAGCAGCTCCTGCCGGTGTACGACAAGCCCATGGTCTATTACCCGCTCTGCACGCTGATGCAGGCGGGCATTCGCGACATGCTGCTGATTTCCACGCCCCAGGACATCAGCCGCTTCGAGCAGGTTCTTGGCGACGGCGGGCAATGGGGGCTATGCATCAGCTACCAAGTCCAGCAAGCGCCCAACGGCCTTGCGGAGGCCTTTCTGCTGGGGGAGGGCTTCATCGGCGGAGCGCCCTCGGCGTTGGTTCTGGGCGACAACATCTTTCACGGCGGCGGCTTGCCGGAGCTCCTCAAGAGCGCCTCGAACCGCACCTCGGGCGCCACGGTGTTCGCCTACGCGGTGCGCAATCCCGAAGCCTTCGGCGTGATTGGGTTCGACGCCGCAGGCCGTGCGGTCTCCATTGAGGAGAAGCCCGCCGAACCGCGCAGCCGCCACGCCGTGACCGGACTGTACTTCTACGACGGGCAGGTCGTGGAGATCGCCAAGTCCATTCGGCCCTCGGCCCGCGGCGAATTGGAAATCACCGACGTCAACCTAGCTTATCTTCGTCGCGGAACGCTTGCCGTGGAGCGTTTGGCCCGAGGCACCGCGTGGCTCGACACCGGCACCCCGGACGCCATGTTGGAGGCGGCGCACTACATCCAGACTTTGGAGAAGCGCCAAGGCATGAAGGTGGGTTCGCCGGAGGAGGCGGCTTGGCGGGCGGGCTGGATTGGCGATGAGGCATTGGCTCGCTTGGCGCAGCCGCTGCGCAAAAGCGGCTACGGCGAATATCTTCTGCAGCTTCTGCAACGGCCCTGAGAAACTAAAGAAGCCGCACCGCATCCGCCAAGCTCGGAGCGACCGCCGAGGCCGCTGGACGAGGCGCTGCGCCGGTGGCTGGGGCAATGAACAGGGTGTTGAGGCCTGCGGCGGCGCCGGCTTCGATGTCCCGGGGCGAGTCGCCGATGAGCCAGGACCGGCCCAGGTCCAGATCCAGTCCGAGTTCCCGAACGGCTTGGTGAATCAAGCCCGGCCGCGGCTTGCGGCAGTCGCAGCCATCGCTCGCCAAATGCGGACAGGGGAACACGCCGTCGATGGCGGCGCCATGCCGAGCGCAGCGGACGCGCAGATTGCGGTGGATGGCGTCGAGCGCGCCCATGTCCATCAAGCCCTTGCCGACGCCTTGCTGGTTGGTGACCACCACCAATCGATAGCCCTTGCCCTTGAGCGCGCGCAGTGCGTCGAGCGCGCCATCGATGAAGCGGAACTGCCCCCAAGCCGTCACGTAGCCATGGCCGACGGGCGCTTCGTTGATCACGCCATCGCGATCCAAAAAGGCCACCTTGTCCCGGCCATTTATGCGCATAATATATATTATGTTAAATTAATGATTCGAGCTGAAATGGTTGGGGCTGAATTGCCGCTCAGGGCGCAGCGGCCGCCAGGCGCAGCTGGGCATTGACGAACCCCGGCGCTCGGTGGGCGTCCAAGGAGGCCTGAACCACCCTGACGCCGCTGTCGTCGCTGAGCCTTGCCAACCAAAAGACCACTTGCTCGAAGGACTGCTGCTCCAAGGACACCGACACCGCGCCGCCGCTCTCCGGCTGCAGCCGCGCCAAGCGAATGTCCGCAGTCTCGGCCGCTTGGGTGATGGCCGGCAGGATGGAGCCCGTGCCAGCCTCGCTGCGTTGTCCGGCGCCGGCGACCGCGGCCCGGGCGCGCGCTTCATTGATGGTCACCCATTCGAGCAGCCGCTGGGCATTGTCGAGTCGGCGCATCTCGTGCGCGTGCCAGTCCGCCAGCGGACGCCAGAGCGCGATCCACAGCAGCGCCGCGGCCGTCGCTGCGGCCAAGGCGGCGTAAATCAACCGTTCATGGGCCGCCTTGGCCTGCCACCAGCGGCTGGTCGAGGAAGCGCGCCAAGCGTTGATGAGAAAAGTCCGCATGCAGCGATCCTACAGCCCGCTCAGGCGAAAGCGGGCGCTGACGCCGCCCTCCACTTGTTCGGCGGAGCTGATTTCGGCTTCGAGGCCACGCCCGGCAATCGCCTCCAGGACTTGATCGGCGTCCGCATAACGCCGCACGATCAGTTCGGCTTGGAACTCGCCGCGCCGTTCGTTGTAGTCGATGCTGGCCACGGTCATCGAGGGCTTGATGACGCTTGCCATATGGCCCAGCAAGCTGATTAACGAGGCGCTCCCGGCGCCGCCTGATCCCGCACCCTCGCCCAACCGCGCGTTCAGGCGGCGGCGCAGGCTCTGGATCGTGACGCTCCCGTCGTCGGGGTAAATGTCCCGGTAAAGGGATAGGGCGCTGGCTTCCAAGGCATCCGCCTTTTGCGATGACCGCCAGCCCTCCGCAACGGTCGCGGCCAAGGCGACCAGCAGCCAGAGCGCCGCCAAAGCGGCGACGCCCCGCCACTTCTCCCGGCCGGACCGCACGGCAGGCTCCGCCCGATAGTCGCCCTGCAGCAGGTTGATGACGCCCTTGCGGTGCGGCCAACGCCCGGCCAGATAGTCAAGCGCATCCCGCTGGCTCCCATCAAGCGGCGCGCCGGGCGCCTCCTCCACCTCGCCGTCGAACCGGCTGCGCTCCAATTCGCTTAAGGAGCCGTTGAGCGTCCTTACCCGCTCCTCGCCGACGCTGCCCAAGGCCATCAGCAGATTGACGCGCTCCAAGGTCGCCGCTTCGCGGGCGGACCGCATCAACACGGCATCGCCGTCGAACAGCAAGCTCAGGCAGCCGGGCTCGCAGGGCAGCAACTCCGATTCGGCGACCAGGCTTTGCGGCCGGATGCCCGCTTCGGCAAGGCTGCCGAGCCAGTCTTCCAACAGGGACTTGGCGACGACGCAGCAGCTTATCGGGGCGCCCGCCTTGATCGCCCCGTGAGCGATGTGCAGGTCTTCGATCTCCGCGGCGGCGAACTCCTCGACCACGTAAGGCAACGCTTGGCGAAGCTGGCTGGCCCGGCGGCCGGGAACGTCGCACTGCAGGCTCAGGACGTGCTGGTTGGACACCAAGCCGACCACTTCGGCAAAGGACGCGGCCCCATCCCGCATCGGCAGCTCGGCCGCCACCCGCTCCAGCAGTTCGCTGCAATCGGCAGTGCCGCGGCCCTGCCGACGGCCTTGCGCGTCAGCGACCAGCCATTCGCAATCCAGTTGCCAACCCTCGCCGTGCCGAGTGGCTGGAGCTTGCAGGCGGATGAACAGAACGGGAGGCATCGGCGGCGTTCAGGCGTCCTCGATTTCAACCGTCAAGCGTGAGCGGAAGTCCCGGCCCAGATCTCGGGAGATCAGGGTGATGGCGCTGCTTTCGGGATCACGGCGGAGCACTGATGTTAGCATGGCGGCAGCCTCCCCCACGGACACCCGCACCTGCACTTCAAAGAACTCGCTCGTCACCCCAAGGTGCGGCGCCACCGTGTCGAATCCGGCCGCGGCCTTGGTGAATTCCGCCACGTTGGCAAAGGCCCGGGGCGTTTCCGTGAGCGTGCTGAGTTCGGATTCGTCGAGTTCCGGCGCCAAGGCGGCCAAGGCGTGGCTGGTGGCGGTGTTGACGTTGAGCTTCAGGACGCTGACCGGCAGGACGCAAACGTGGGGTTCCAATCGCCGCAGATGCTCCGGCGTCATGCTGCGCATCAAGCGCAGTTCCGAGACATGGGCCAAGGGCTGCGCGGACGTGCGGTAAGCGGGTTCCAAGCCCAGGTAGTGGTTGTCTTCGGCGCCAAAGCCGAGCACGGTTTGGTCCGCATCGATCCAATCCCGGGTCTCGTCGGCGATTGGCTCAGGGATGTCGAGATTGCGCAGCAGCGTCTTGAAGCGGTCGAGATGGAGGCCGGGCTCCTCGCCGGCCAAGGCATTGAGGTTGAAGCAGCCGTTCAGGTCGCGGGCTTGAATTTCAATCACGCCCTGCTCGTCGAGTTCAAAGGGCGGCAAGGCTTGCGCCCACTCCTCCTCCAGGCTGTCGATTTCCGGCCCGGTCTCGGTGTGGTCCTGGTGGAGCATTTGGCGGGCCAGGGCTTCGCCGCCAAGCGCATACGCCATCGCTTGGTCGAAGCCGAGCGCGTTTTGGCTTTGGGCGAGGCTTGAGGCGTGTCGCGAGACCAAGTGATGGACCACCGAAGTGAGCACCGCCACAACCAGCAGAACGCTGATCAGGGCCACGCCCTTGCTGCGCCGCGCCTTCATGCGGCCTCCCCTTCCGGCTCCTCCCGGTCCTGCGGGCTGCCCTCGCCCTGCCCGGCGCCGTCCGTCGGCCCCGGCGTCCAAGCGCCCAAGGTTCCCCCTAACGGCCAAATGCGCTCGACGATGCCGAACGGCTCGCACTCCAACCGCATGACGATGGCCACCAAGGATGCGGCGCTCGTCTCGTTGGGCCAAAAGCCGTGCCGGCCGCCATCGGCGTCCAAGGCGAGGAACTCGACCTGGGCCACGTCGCTGAGCAGGCGCTGCACGACGGGCGCCGAGTCCTGGGCGCGGTCGAGCACCGGCCACCAAGCCCGGTGGAGGTGGCCCTCGTGGACTCGATAGGCCACCCGCTGCATTTCGGCGCGGGGTGAATTCAAGGGGTTGCGCCAACCGGCGCGGGAAAATTCCATCATGCCGTCAGCGCCGATCATCACCGACGGCAGGGAGTCGCCAAACCGATCGCGCACGGACCGGCCATTGATTTGCATCAGGTCGCGCTTGAGGATCAGCATGGCCCGTTGCACTTCGGCCAAGCGCTTGGACCGTTCGCCCAAGGCTTCGTGGTTGGCCAAGGTGCGGGACATGAGTTGCGCCGACATCAGCCCGACAACGGCAAACACCGCCAGCGCGACCAGCACCTCCACCAAGGTGAACCCGCTGCGACGCCCCAAGCCGGCCACGTCAATGGCGTCCGACAAAGCCGACCAGGCGCCCCAGGGGGCCGACCTCCCGATTGTCCACCAATTCGCTGACTTCGATCTCCACCCGCCAGAGCAAGGGGTGGCTGGTTTCGGCCACGGACTGCCGAACGCGCCAGCGGCGGCGGGAAAGCACCACGGTTTCGGAGCGGCGACCCGCTTCCAAGGGCCCGCCGTCGCCCAACCGGGCCAGCTGCGCTCGCGCCAAATGATTCTCGGCCACCCAATGGGCGGCCGTGCGCCGCTCCACGGTCCATGTCTGGAAGGCCACGTTGCCGATGGCGGACGACAGCGCCAAACCGGTGGCCGCCAGCACCACCAGCGCAATGAGGATTTCGATCAGGGTGAAGCCGCGCATGGATTGCCGGCGCTATCGGCGCAGGTTTCCGGGAGCATTGAACAAGCGGACCAATTCCTCCTGGCCGTCCCGGGGCGCCTGCCGGCTTGGGCGAAGGCGATGCGGCTCCTGCCGTTGGACGGTGACCGCCGCCAAGCCGTCGCTGGCCAACGTCCAGGCCATCGTGTCCCAATCCGGCAGCAAGGCCCAAGTGAAGGGCGTCACCTCGCCGCTGGAGAACAGCACGATGTCGGGGATCTCCTCCTCGTCCGGGACGTCGAACGGACCGAGCTCAAATCCTTCCACCGCCACCTCGAACTCGATGCGGGGGGCTGCGTGGCTGGCTGCAAAGGGGCGCTGGGCCTGGATGACCCAGATGCTCGACTGCGGATCGAATTCACTGAATCGGTAGCTGTTGTCCGCAACATGAACGCCCCACTCCCGGTTGCGCTGCAGGGCGTTTTGGCGGGCCAGCTCAAGGCGCGCTTGGATGTCCTCCGCCAAGGCGCGCAGGCGCCGCTCCTCGTCCGCGCCGGTGAACCCCACGACCACGGTGCCCGCGAGAATCCCCAGAACAGCGACCACGACCAGCAATTCGAGCAGTGTGAATCCGCGGCCCCTAATTGGCATCTGGGTCTGGCGGAAACGCATTTTATTGATCTGAGTCAGTCAGTTAAAAAGATATGGTCAGACCCAATCAAAGATTGTCGAGATGGATGTCGGCAGCAACGCCCTCGCCGCCCTCAACGCCGTCCGCACCAAGGGAGAAGACTGAAATCTCTGAGTCGTTTTTTTCATACATGTAAGGCGAACCCCAAGGGTCGGTCGGCAGCGCCTTGATGTAGCCGTCCGGATTCCAGTTCTTGGGTTCCGGAAATCCGGACGGTTGGCTGACCAGCGCGTTCAGCCCCTGGTCGGTGGACGGATACTGGAAGTTGTCCAGCCGGTACATGTCGAGGGCGCTGCCCAAGGCGCGCAAATCCTGCTGGGCGGCGGTGATGCGGGCTTGGTCGGGACGGGACAGCAGGTTGGGCACGATGACCGCGCCAAGGATGCCAATGATCACCACCACGACCAGAATTTCGATGAGGGTGAAGCCGCTCAGCCGGAACGGCGCCCCGCGCCGTCCGAGGGCGCGAACCCTCGGTTGGCTGGGCCCTCGGTCAGGGCGCCGCCCGCTTCGGCGGGCGTTTTGCGTCAGCGAACCTCCAACGCCGCCCGACGCGCGCCGAGCCGCGCGCTCGCGCGGCATCCCGCCCTTGCTCCGAGTCGGAGTTGTTCCATGCAGGGGGCAAGCCGTTTGCGCTCCCCGGCTGAAGGCTGTTCCCATGCGAGGGGTGACCCCTCGCGCTCCCCGGCTGAGGGCTCTTCCCGTGCGAGGGGCGCCCCCTCGCGCTCCCCGGCTGAAGGCTCTTCCCGTGCGAGGGGCGACCCCTCGCGCTCCCCGGCTGAAGGCTCTTCCCGTGCGAGGGGCGACCCCTCGCGCTCCCCGGCTGAAGGCTCTTATGACAGTTGGTGCAGCGGTTTTCATGGGGCGAGTTTACACAAGCTGGTTCATGTTGAGGATGGGCAGCAGGACCGCCATGACGATGAACATGACCATGCCGCCCATCAAGAGCAGCATCGCGGGCTGGAACAAGGCCACCAGCGCTCCGACGATGCGCTCCACTTCCGCTTGCTGGTGCGCCGCCACGCGCTCCAGCATGGCGTCAAGTTCGCCGGAGGCCTCGCCGCTGGCGACCATGTGCATCAGCATCGGCGGAAAGTGCTCGGCCTCCTCCAGTCCGGCGCGCAGGCTGGCGCCCTCCTGCACCCGCTGGGTGGCGCCCTGCAGCCGGCGCCGCAGCCAAGCGTTGGCCACCACCTCGCTGGCGATGCCCATGGCGTCCACCAAGGGAACGCCGCTGGCGTTGAGGATGCTCAAGGTGTTGGCGTAGCGCGCCGCGTTGCTGGCGCGAACGATGCGCTTGAAAAACGGCGCGTTGAGCTTTTGCCGATCCCAAGCCATGCGCAGCTTCGGCAGGCGCAGCAGCCGCTCCGCGCCCACTGCCGCGGCGGCGGCGCCGAGCAGCAGCGCCCACCACCAATTCTGCGCAAAGGCCGAAGCGCCGATCAGCAACTGGGTCACCGTCGGCAGTTCACGCCCCATGTTGTCCAGCACCCGAACCATGTCCGGCACCACAAAGACCATCAACGCGCCGATGATGCCCATGGCCAGAACCAGCAAAACCACGGGATAAAGCAACGCCATCTCCACGTTGCGCCAAGCCTCGAACTGCCGTTCAGTGTAATCAGCCAAGTTCTCCAGCACCTGGCCGAGATGGCCGGACTGCTCCCCGGCCGCCACTGTCGAGCGGTACAGGGCGTTGAAGCTGTTGGGGAAGTCGGCCAAGGCGGAAGCCAATGAACGGCCCTCCAGAACGCGGCTTCGTATGCCCATGACAAGCGCCGCGGCCTGTTGCTTTTCGGACTGCTGGGCCACCGCGTCCAAGGCTTCCTCCACCGGCATGCCGGCACCGATCAAGGTCGCCAGCTGACGGGTCACCAGCACCCGGTCGAGGCCGCTCAGACGGCGCCGGAACGGGCTGATCGAAGCCCGATTCGCCTGGCTGCGGCCGGGACGGCTGGTGGATGCGGCCGCCACCGCCAAGGGCGCCAAGCCTTGGTCGCGCAGCAGTTGGCGGACTTGGCGGACGCTATCCGCCTCCAGCACGCCCGTGCGCCGACGGCCGCCGGCTTCAAGGGCTGTGTATTCGAATGCCGCCATGGATGCGCCTCGTCAAGCGGGCGCGGCCCAAGCTCGATGATGGCCGCAGCGGCGCATCAGTCCTGCCGGGTGACGCGCAGCACCTCCTGCACGGAAGTCACGCCCGCGAGCACCTTGGCCTTGCCGTCCTGGCGGATGCTGGGCGCCGACCTGCGGACATGGCGGGTCAAGACCTGTTCCGAGCTGCGGTCGTGAATGAGTTGCTTGAGGCCGTCATCGACGGCGATCAACTCATAGATGCCGGTGCGGCCCCGGTAGCCGGTTTGACCGCAGGCGTCGCAGCCCGGGGACTCGAACACCAAGGCGGAATCCATTTCCAGGAAGTCGCGTTCCGAAGGCTTGGCCGGCCGGCGGACGCGGCACTCGCCGCACAGCACCCGGACCAGGCGCTGCGCCAGGCAGCCGACCAGGCTCGAGGACAGCAGGAAGGGTTCAATGCCCATGTCCATCAGCCGGGTGACGGCCCCCACCGCCGTGTTGGTGTGCAATGTGGACAGCACCAAATGCCCGGTCAGGCTGGCCTGCACCGCGATGCGCGCCGTTTCCAGATCCCTGATTTCGCCCACCATCACCACATCCGGATCCTGCCGCAGGATGGCGCGCAGGCCGCGGGCGAAGGTCATGTCCGCCTTGGCGTTGACTTGGGTCTGCCCGACGCCGGCCAGGTTGTACTCGATGGGATCCTCGACGGTGAGGATGTTGATCGTGCGGGTCGATAGTTCGGAGAGGGAGGCGTAGAGGGTCGTCGTCTTGCCGGAGCCGGTGGGGCCGGTCACCAGCATGACGCCATGGGGGCGGTGCACGATGTCGCGAATGCGGGCGAGGTCCTGCTCGGACATGCCCAGGCGCGACAGCCGCAGCCGGCCGGCCTGCTTGTCAAGCAGGCGCATCACCACCCGTTCGCCGTTGCTGGCCGGCAATGTGGAGACCCGCACGTCCACTTCCCGTCCGCCAATGCGCAGCCCGATGCGGCCGTCCTGGGGAATGCGCTTCTCAGCGATGTCGAGGCGCGCCATCACCTTGATGCGGGACACCAGCAGCGGCGCCAGCTGCCGCTTGGGGCGGACCACTTCGCGCATCACCCCGTCCACCCGGAAGCGGACCACCAAGTCCTTTTCAAAGGTCTCGACATGGATGTCGGAAGCGTTTTCGCGAATGGCTTCAGCGAGCAGCGCGTTGATCAGCCGGATGATGGGCGCGTTGTCCTCCTGCTCGAGGAGGTCCTCCGTTTCCGGCACCGACTCGGCCAAGCTCGCCAGATCCATTTCGTCGCCCATGTCCTCGACCATCTGCCGCGCCGCGGAGGAGTCACGGGCGTAGGCCGAGGTCAGGATTTCATCGAATTCGGCAGCGCTGACCATCCGCAGCTTGATGGGACGTCCGGCAAAGCGCTTGATTTCCGCCAAGGCGGACAGAGCCGGCGCCTCCCGGCAAGCGACATCGAGCTCGCCGCCCACCGTTTCGGCATTGGTGATGACCGCCCCGAAGCGGCGGGCGAACGAGAAGGGCAGCAAGCGGGGCGCCATGCCCTCCCCTTGCGCGGAAATGGAATCGACCGGCTCGGCGGCGGCTTCGCTCATCGGTTCGCCAGTTTGCTGGGCTGCGTTGGGCGTCATGATAACAGCCCTGTCGATGGCTTCAGAAGCGGGACGCCCCGCCGCTTTCCTCGCCGGACGCGGATGCGTCGGAAATGCAAGCCTTGCGGGGACGCAAGCCCGTCGCCATCCCCTGAGCAAGCGCTCCTGCGCGGATTCAGGAAACCCAACGGAACCCCACGCAACGAGCGCGGAGTTTCGCGGTAAGCGAAACTCCAAAGCACCCATTAAGCGGGTGCGCCTCCTTCCCGACCGGCGCAACCATAAACTATCATGGCGGCAGGCAACGCACGGAGGGTTCAGCTTGGAGTTCAGGGGCGCGCACATTCTGTCCGTGGACCAGTTCGACCGGGCCGACATCGACGCGCTGTTCGCCGTCGCCGACGATCTGCGGGCCTACGCCGCCCGCATGCGCGTCACGCGGGTGCTGCAGGGTGCGATACTCTCCAACATGTTCCTCGAACCCTCCACGCGAACGCGCATCTCCTTCGGCTCCGCCTTCAACCTGCTCGGCGGCGAAGTGCGTGAAACCACTGAGGTCAAGGCGTCCTCGCTGGCCAAGGGCGAATCGCTCAAGGACACCGCCCGGGTGCTGTCCGGCTACAGCGACGTGATCGTGATGCGCCATCCCGAAGCCGGTTCAGTGGCGGAATTCGCTCAAGCCAGCCGGGTGCCGGTCATCAACGCCGGCGACGGCCCCAACGAACATCCCAGCCAAGCCCTGCTCGATCTCTACACCATCGCCCAGGAGATGGCCGGGCGCGGCAAAGGCATTGATGGGCTGCGCATCGCGCTGGTGGGCGATCTGCGCTACGGCCGCGCGGTGCATTCGCTGTGCAAGCTGCTGGCGCTCTACGAGCGCATCGACTACCACTTGGTGTCGCCGCCGGACCTTGAGGCGCCGGCGGAAATCGTCCAAAGCCTGCGCCGGCGCGGGCACCGGGCGGCGGCCTACCACGAGCTGGAGCCGGGCATCCACGACGTGGACATTCTCTACGTCACGCGCACCCAGGAGGAGCGTTTCCCCTCCCGAGATGAGGCCAATCGCTATCGGGGGCTGTTTCGCCTGAACCAAGCCATCTACACCGAGCACTGCCAGCCGAACACGGTCATCATGCACCCGCTGCCGCGCGACTCGCGCAGCGCCGCCCAGGAACTCGACGCGGACCTTGACGAAAATCCCAACCTTGCGATCTTCCGGCAAACCGACAACGGCGTGATCGTGCGGATGGCGATCTTCGCCTTGGTGCTTGACGTTGCCGGGGCAGTCCACGACCACGCGCAGCCGGTCACTTGGTACACCGCCAAGCGGACGCCCGCAGCCGCATCTTGATCGTCGCCGACCAGCAAGGATGGCGCGTTACCGACGGGAGTGGTTCACTGCAGAGCGCTGCCAATCCTGCTGTTGCTTAAATCAATCGAGTGCAGGGACGGGACGTGCGGCAGCGTTGGCTCATTCGGCCGCTGGTACAGTTTGTCCTTCCGAATATCATCAATGGCAAGAAGTTCGACCGCAACATTCAGCCGCTTCTCGATATCGCAGGTCAGCGCCTCGAAACGGCGTTCCCACGGCCCCGCCTTGCGTCGTGTCGAATCCTCGAGTTGAAACCATTCGCGCCACCACTTCTTCGGCGCAAGGATTTGGACTATCGGTCGTTGGTCGCAATCAACACGCACTCCAGCCAAGCTGATTCCGCAGAGGACGGGAATCCTCGCTCGTGCCTAGAGCAGCGCCTCCAGCTCCGGCAGCGCCTTGAACAAGTCGGCGACCAGCCCGTAGTCCGCCACTTGGAAGATGGGCGCATCCTCATCCTTGTTGATGGCGGCGATGACCTTGCTGTCCTTCATGCCCGCCAGATGCTGGATGGCGCCGGAAATGCCGACGGCGACGTAGAGTTCCGGGGCCACGATCTTGCCGGTCTGCCCCACCTGCATGTCATTGGGCACGAAGCCGGCGTCCACGGCCGCCCGGGAGGCGCCGATGGCGGCGCCGAGCTTGTCGGCGATGCCCTCAAGCAGCGCGAAGTTCTCGCCGCTGCCCATGCCCCGGCCGCCGGAGATGATGGTGCCGGCGGCGGTCAGCTCCGGCCGCTCCGAAACCGCCAGGCTTTCGCCCACGAAGTTGGAGAGGCCTGCATCATGGACGCTGTCCACGGCCTCCACCACGCCGGTACCGCCGTCCGCCGCCACCGGGTCGAAGGCGGTGCCCCGCACGCTCACCACCTTGATGGAGTCGCTGGACCGAACCGTGGCGATGGCGTTGCCGGCGTAGATGGGCCGTTTGAAGGTCGCTTCATCGACCACCGCCATGATGTCGGAAATCTGCCCCACGTTCAGCAACGCGGCGACCCTTGGCAGGAAGTTCTTGCCGGTGGTGGTGTGGGCGGCCAGAACGTGGCTGTAGCCAGCGCCAACCTCGGCCACCAAGGGCGCGACGTTCTCCGCCAGTTGATGGGCATAGGCGGCGTGGTCGGCCAGCAGTGCCTTGCCCGCCCCGGCCAGCGCTGCGGCTTCGGCGGCCGCCGAGGCGCAGCCTTCGCCGGCCACGAGCACGTCGTAGCCCCCCCCTATGGCTGCGGCCGCTGCGGCCACCACGCCGGTGACCGGCCTTAATGAGTTGTTGTCGTGCTCGGCGACGATCAGCGTGGTCATGCGATCACCTTTGCTTCGTTTTTGAGTTTGTCAACCAGTTGCTCAACGCTTTCGACCTTGATGCCGGCCGCGCGTTCGGCGGGGCGCTCGACGCTGAGCACCTCCACGGCGGCACCGACATCGACGCCGAGTTCGGCCGGAGTCGTCCGGTCCATCGGCTTGCGCTTGGCTTTCATGATGTTGGGCAGCGATGCGTAGCGGGGCTCGTTGAGCCGCAGGTCCGTGGTGATGACCGCGGGCAGCTTCACCGAAACCGTCTGCAGCCCGCCGTCCACCTCCCGGGTCACTTCCAGCGATCCGGCTTGGGGCTTGACCTCGGAAGCGAAGGTGGCTTGGGGCAGGCCCGTCAACGCCGCAAACATCGGCCCCGTCTGGCTGTTGTCGCCATCAATGCTCTGCTTGCCGAACAGCACGATGTCGGCCTGCTCGCTGTCCTGCAGCGCCTTGAGCGCCTTGGCGACCCCCAGCGGCTGCACTGGCCCATCGGTCTCGACCAACAGGGCGCGGTCGGCGCCGAGCGCCAGGCAGGTGCGCAGCTGCTCCTGGCAGGCCGCGCCGCCCACGGCAACGGCGACCACTTCGGTGGCCACCCCGGCCTCCTTGAGGCGCACCGCCTCTTCAATGGCGATTTCGCAAAACGGATTGACCGCCATTTTGACGTTGCTGAGATCGACGCCCGTATTGTCGGGCTTCACCCGAACCTTCACATTCGCGTCAACGACGCGCTTAACCGGTACCAGTACCTTCATGCAATCCTCAAGATTGATTGCGCTTGCTGCGCGGATGGATGCCTGCGGCAACTCCCGAATGGAAGCCGGCGCGGCCAGTTTCAAGGCGGCGTATTTTGGCCGCAGCCCAATCCGGGGTCAAGGCGCGACCTGACGGTCGCGGATGGAGTTTCGCTTACCGCGAAACTCCGCGCTCGTCGCTTAGATCAGATTACGGTATGTTTATGAGCCCGCACAGGCGATGCGCGCGCCGGCCCCGCCGTGACGGCATCCAAGCTTGGGCGACGGGGCTGCGGCAGGGACGGGGCCGATGGACGGCGGGCCAGGGCGCATGAACGCGGGGGACCGAGCGGGCGCCGGCGGCGGCTCGCGCCGCCCGCCCGCCTCAGGCGGCGAGGGTTTCGATCACGTCGCCCCGGCGCTGCAGCACGGTCACGCCCCGGGCCAAGGCCGCCTTCCTGAGATCGTCGCGGATGTGGAAGGCGGCCAGGGCGAACCGCTGCCGACGGCCGGCGTGCTCGGGAAACAGGCGCCGGAAGTTGGGCGCCTTCCCGTCGAGCAGGCGCGCCAGGTCGCTCCCGTGCGCCTTGTGCTTCACCTCCACCACGAACACCTCCCGGCCGTTCACCAGCAGCAGGTCGAACTCGTCCTCCAGGCCCGCACGGCTGCGCGTGACGTTCCTGTCGATGAAGTCGAAGCGCGTCCCGGCCAGCACCGGGTTGGCCTTGAGGCTGTTGTGGTAGAACTCCTCGGCCACCGCGCCCAGGCTGTTGCCGACGCCGCCGTACATCTCCGCCAGCTTGTCCACCTTGGCGGCGGTCTTCGCCAGCTGGGCGTCGGTCCGCGCCAGCTGGGCGTCGGTCCGCGCCAGCCGGGCGGCGGTCCGCGCCAGCCGGGCGGCGGTCCGCGCCAGCCGGGCGGCGGTCCGCGCCAGCCGGGCGGCGGTCCGCGCCAGCTGGGCGGCGTTTTCCGCCAGCTGGGCGTCGGTGCGGTCCTGCGCGGCGGCCAGGCCGGCAACCAGCGCCTTCAGTTCCTCGTCGGTCATGGCGGAAGACTCCCTGCCGGTCTGGGTTCAAGTTTATCCTACATCACGCTGGCGTTCGCGCGCCAACGCGCGACCTGACGGTCGCGGATGGAGTTTCGCTGCGCGAAACTCCGCGCTCGCAGCTCAGGCTGGTTTCCGATATGTTTCTGAGCCCGCACAACGCGCCCGCTATGCGGGTCGGGTTCCGAGATGTTTCTGGAGCCGCACAGGCGCGACCTGACGGTCGCGGACGGAGTTTCGCTGGCGCGAAACTCCGCGCTCGTCGCTTAGATCAGATTCCGGTATGTTTCTGAGCCCGCACAGTGTCAGAACCCCTGCTCCTCAACGTCCCGGGGAATGAGGGGATAGGTGATGCCCGCCCACTTCTGCACCACCCGCACCACTTGGCAGGCATAGCCGAATTCGTTGTCGTACCAAACGTAGAGCACCACTCGGTTGTCCTTGGCCAAGGTCGCCCCACCATCGACGATGCAGGCGTGCCGGTTGCCGACGAAGTCCGACGACACCACGTCGGGCGCCTCGGTGTAGTCGATCTGGCGCTGCAGGTCGGAGTGCAGGGCGGCGTTGCGCAGGAAGTCGTTGACGTCCTCAACGGCGACGGCTTCGGAGAGGGCGAGGTTGAGGATCGCCAATGAGACGTTGGGCGTCGGCACGCGGATGGCGTTGCCCGTAAGCTTGCCCTTGAGTTCCGGCAGCAGCTCGGTCACGGCCGAGGATGCGCCGGTTTCGGTGATCACCATGTTCAGCGGTGCGCCCCGGCCGCGCCGGTTCTTCCGGTGGTAGTTGTCAATCAGGTTCTGGTCGTTGGTGTAGGCGTGCACCGTCTCCATGTGGCCGTGCCGCAGCCAGTAGCGGTCGTTGACGGCCTTCAGCACCGGCACGATGGCGTTGGTGGTGCAGGAGGCGGCGCCGAGAACGGCGTCGGTGGGCAGGACGCAGCCCGAATTGACGCCGGAGACGATGTTCTTGATGCGGCCCTTGGCCGGCGCCGTCACAATCACCTTGGCGGCGCCGGGGCAAAGCAGGTGGCGGCTTAAGCCCGCCTCGTCCCGCCAAGCGCCGGTGTTGTCGATGACGATGGCGTCGTCGATGCCGTGCTGCCGGTAGTCGATCGCATCGGGCCGGTCGGCGTAGATGACCCGAATCACGTTGCCGTTGGCGATCAGGCAGCTGTTCCCCTCATCGACGCGCAACGTGCCCAGAAAGGCGCCATGGACCGAATCCCGGCGCAGCAGCGCCGCCCGCTTCATCAGGTCGTCCTTGCTGGCCTTGCGCACCACGATGGCCTTCAGCCGCAGCTGGTGGCCGCCGCCGGTCTTCTCGATGAGCAGGCGGGCGAGCAGGCGGCCGATGCGGCCGAAGCCGTAGAGCACGATGTCCTGGGGCTGCTCCAGCGGCGGCACATGCCGGCCGATCACCTCGGCGCAGGCGTCACGGACGAACGCCAGCGGATCGACGGAAGCGCTCTCGGAGGCTTCCATGAAGCGTGTGGTCAGCTTGCCCACGTCGATGTGGGAAGGCCCCAGATCGAGCTCGGACAGGGCCTTGAGGATGGGATAGCTCTCGAATTCCGACAGCTCGTTGTGCGCCACCTGCCGGACGTAGCGATGGGTCTTCATGATCTGGATGACGCTTTGGTTGTAAAGCGCCCGTCCGTAGCAGTAGGCGACCACGTTCTTGCGGTAGAGCTGGCCGATGATGGGAATCATGGCTTCGGCCAAAGCCTCGCGCTCCTTCCAATCGGGAAAATAGTCTTCAAGGTTCGGTAGCGCCATGGGCTTGCTTCTCCCAACAGAGGGATGGGGATGGAGGAATCGGCGATTATACGGTTTGATCCCGACTCACAATAGACGCAGGCACCAAACTCCGGGGCGGTTCAACCAGCGGATGGAGCGCAACGGACTCGTGTGCGCAGAACATTTCGGAATCTGATCCACGCAACGGCAGCGGAGTTTCGCGTCAGCGAAACTCCAACGCACCCGCTTCGCGGGTGCGCGTTGTAAACTGCGCCGTGGCGCAATTGGTTGGGGAGCGTCAATGACAGCCCAAACACTCGATGGCAAGGCCATTGCCGCCGCCTACCGGCGCGACGTTCGGCAAGCCGTGCAGCGGCGCCTCAGCGCCGGCTTGGGACCGCCCGGTCTGGCCGTGATTCTGGTTGGCGACGACGCCGCCTCCGAGGTGTACGTCAACGCCAAGGCGCGGGATTGCCGGCAAGTCGGCTTTCACTCCGTGGTGGAGCGCATCGCCGCCACCGTCGCTCAGAAGGAGTTGGAAGCGCGCGTTCTGGCGCTCAATGCCGACCCCGGCATCCACGGCTTTCTCGTGCAGCTGCCGCTGCCGGAGCACATCGACGCGAACCGCATCATTGACCTGATCGATCCGGCCAAGGACGTGGACGGCTTCCATCCCTACAACATCGGCCGTTTGGCGCTGCGCCGCCCGGCCTTGCGCTCCTGCACCCCGATGGGCGTGATGCTGCTGCTCGACCGCACCGGAGTGCAGTGCCGCGGCGCCCAGGCCACGGTGATTGGCGCCTCCAACCATCTCGGCCGTCCCATGGCCTTGGAACTGCTGCAAGTGGGCAGCACCGTCACCGTGACCCACAAGTTCACCCGCGACGTCGCCGCGGCGGCGCGCCAAGCCGACATCCTGATTGCCGCGGTCGGCAAGCCGAGCTTGGTGCAAGGGGACTGGATCAAGCCCGGCGCCGTGGTCATCGACGTGGGCATCACGCGGGACGGGCGCGGCAAGCTGCATGGCGACGTGGACTTCGCCGCCGCCGCCAAGACCGCCGCCTGGATCACGCCGGTGCCGGGCGGCGTCGGTCCCATGACTCGAGTGGCCTTGCTGCTCAACACCCTGCAGGCGGCGGGCGGGGCGCTGGATGACGGCTGATCCAGTCCAGCCGAGGCGGGTCTTCCTATCCGATCTGCATCTGGACAGCGCTCACGACCAGCGCTTCGCGCGCTTCGCCGAATGCTTGGCGTCGGAAGCGCCTTGGGCGGAGGAGGTGTTCATCCTTGGCGACCTCTTCGAGGCCTGGGTCGGCGACGACGACGACTCCGCGCTGGCCGAGCGGGCCTGCGCGGTGCTTGCGCGAGCCGCGCAAAGCGCCGCAGTGCGGGTGATGGCGGGCAATCGGGACTTTCTGATCGGCGAGCGGTTTGCGCAGCGCACAGGCGCGCGGCTGCTGCCGGATCCGTTCCGCACCGGCGACCGCCTCATCCTGGCCCACGGCGATGCCCTCTGCACAGGCGATGCGGCCTACCAGGCAATGCGCAAGCTGTTCCATTCCCCGGCCTGGCAGGCGGAGATGCTGGCCAAGCCGCTGGCTGAGCGCCGGGCGGCGGCGAACGGCCTGCGCAGCGCCAGCCGTGCCAGCAACGCAGCCAAGCCGATGGCCATCATGGACGCCGACCCCGCCGCCGCTGACCGCTTGCTTGCGGATTTGGGCGGCCAAGCGCTGATCCACGGCCACACGCACCGGCCGGCCATCCACGGCCACGCCCGGGGACTGCGCTACGTGCTCGGCGACTGGGCGCGCTGCGGCTGGCTGCTGCGCCAGATCGGCCAATGCTTTCGATTGGAGTGCTTCGCCCTGGACCGGCCCTACCGGCGCCCCATTCCTGTGCAGGCTCGGGAACATATCGGAACCTGACCCACGCAACGGCAGCGGAGTTTCGTGCGGCGAAAGCGCAACGCACCCGCAGAGCGGGCGCGCGAGTTCGGAAACGTTCCGCAACCCGACCTGCCCAACGAGCGCGGAGTTTCGCGGTCGCGAAACTCCAACGAACCTTGGCTGAATTCCAAAACGCAAGCCGCTGGCGACCTGAACAAAGCTGGCGACGGAAACGGGAGGATCGACTCGGATGGCATATGAAAACGGGGGCGTCGAGGAGGCGCTGCGCACTCCAAGCGGCTTCAAACAAGCCAAGACGCCCTAGGGGCTCACGACCACGGGCCCGCTGTGAAAACGAAAAAGCGGGTCCGGGTCGGTAACCAGCGTCGCTTCGACGCCTAGAAAGCGTTCGAGGCGAGGGGTCAGGGGCGCATTGGCATAGCGCTCCGCCAACTTCAGGTAGTCCCGAAAGTGCCGCGCCTCCGAGGCCAGCAGGCGGCCGTAAAACTCCGCCAGCGGCGCGGGCGCAACCTGCGAAAGCCGCTCGAAGCGCTCGCAGGAGCGCGCCTCGACGATGGCGCCCACCAAGAGGGAGTCCACCAGCCGCTGCGGTTCCCCGCGCCTGATGAGCCGGTGCAGTCCACCGGCGTAGCGGCCCGGCGGCAAGTGGACGTAATCGACCCCCTGCCCCGCCATCAGCTCGAGCACCTGCTCGAAGTGGCGCAGCTCCTCCCGCGCCAAACGGGACAGCTTGCGCAGCAGGGCCGGCTTGTCCACATGGCGGTACAGCAGCCCCAGCGCAGTGCCGGCGGCCTTCTTCTCGCAGTTGGCATGGTCGATCAGCAGGGTCGGCAGGTGGTCCAGGGCGCTGTGCAGCCAGGCATCCGGCGTTGGGCAAGCCAGAAAGCGCCGGGCTTCAAGGGACGTTGGATTCATGCGCTTTGCGTTTTGGCCGTTGGCAAGGGCTTCAAGTCACTGGGCGGCGATCCGGAAGCTGCGCTCGTAGCAGGCTTCGGAACGTTGCCGGATTTCCTTTTCGATTCGCCCCAAGAGGTTGCGCGCCTGAACCGCCCCGTTCTCCTCCTCGGCCAGCCAAGGCGGCGGCCGGCGGCGCGCGCTGAGCCGACGCAGCACTTCATAGGCGATGTCGGGGGCGCTCCAGCCCTCGACCCGCCGCAGCCTTACGGAGGCGGCCATGGCCGCCAATTGGTCGATGCGGTCCGGGCTCAGGTGCCGTGCCGCCGCGCCGGCGCGCAGGCCGGCCAGCCGCTCCAGCACAGCGGCCTGCTGCGCCCGTTCATAGCCGTTCCATTGGGCCACCTCGTGGGCAAAGCGGTAACAGCCCCGGCAGACCAGGTCGCCGTAGGTGGTGGAGCAGACGCCGATGCAAGGGCTGCTCGGCGCTTCAGGCAGGTCAGGCATGGTTGTGCAGCTCGATCACGGCGCGATCCCGCTGCCGCTCGCGCCGCCGCTTCATCCGGTCGTTGCGGCCTGCGGAAAGGCGCGCCAGATAGCCTTGATCGATGCCGCCGGTGACGTAGTCGCCATCGAACACCGAGCTTTCAAAGCCGCCGATGGCGGGGTTGCCTTCGCGGGCGCTCTCGATCAGATCCTCCAGGCGCTGGTAGGCCAGCCAGTCGGCGTTGACGATGCGGCCAACCTCCTCTTCGCTGCGGTCGAACGCGACCAACTCGCTGGCGGCGGGCATGTCGATCCCATAGACGTTGGGAAAGCGGATGGGGGGCGCGGCTGACGCCAGATAGACCTTCCGGGCGCCCGCCTCCCGAGCCATCTGCACGATTTGGCTGCTGGTGGTGCCGCGCACGATCGAGTCGTCCACCAGCAGCACGTTCTTGCCCCGGAACTCCAAGTCGATGGCGTTGAGCTTCTGGCGCACGGATTTTCGGCGCAGCTGCTGCCCCGGCATGATGAAGGTGCGGCCGATGTAGCGGTTCTTGACGAAGCCCTCCCGGTACTTGACGTTCAATTCGTAGGCCAGCGGCAGCGCTGCGGTGCGGCCGGTGTCCGGCAGCGGAATCACCACGTCGATGTCGTGGTCATGGTTGGGGTAGCGGTCCAGGATGCGGGCGGCCAGGTGCTCGCCCATCCGCAGCCGCGACTTGTACACCGAAATTTGGTCGATGATGGAATCCGGGCGGGCGAGATAGACGTACTCGAAGATGCAGGGGGTGTGGGCCGCGGCAGGGGCGCAGCGGCGTTTGGCGATCTCGCCCTGGTCGCTCACGTACACCGCCTCCCCGGGCGCCACGTCGGCGACGAACTCGAAGCCCAGCATGTCCAGGGCGACGCTCTCCGAGGCCATCATGTACTCCCAGCCGTATTCGCCGGCGCGGCGACCATAGACCAAGGGCCGAATGCCGTGCGGATCCCGAAAGCCGACCAAGCCGGCGCCGGTGATCATGGCGACCGCGGCATAGGCGCCTTGGCAACGCCGATGCACGCCGGCAATGGCGGCAAAGATGTCGTCGGCGCCCGGATGATCGACGTTCATCATGTCCAGTTCATGGGCGAGGACGTTGAGCAGCACCTCCGAGTCGCTGCCGGTGTTGACGTGGCGGCGGTCCTCGCTGAACAGGTCCGCCTTCAGTTCGTCCGAGTTGGTCAGGTTGCCGTTGTGCGCCAAGGTGATGCCGTAGGGGGAGTTGACGTACATGGGCTGCGCCTCGGCGGAGCTCGAGGAGCCAGCAGTGGGATAGCGCACGTGGCCGATGCCGATGTTGCCGACCAGTTGGTCGATGTGATGCTGCTCGAAGACGTCCTGCACCAAGCCGTTGTCCTTGCGCAAGTGCAGCCGCACGCCATCGCTGGTCACCATGCCGGCAGCATCCTGGCCGCGATGCTGCAGCACGGTCAGCGCATCGTAGAGCTGCTGATTGACCGGATCAGCGCAAACCAAGGCGACGATGCCGCACATCAGAGCGCCTCAAGCGTTGACTTCAACGGGACTGCGCCGCCGCCGACGCCGCCCAGCAGGTCGAGCAGCTTGTGCTCAAGTTCGGCCAGCAACGGCGGCGCGAGCGCAGCCTGCCACCAAGCGGCGTCCTGGGCGAAGGGCCGCATGACCACAAAGGCGATCAAGCACACCGCCAAGCCCCGAACGCCGCCGAAGGCCAGCCCCAACACGCGGTCGGTGCCGGACAGGCCGGTGGCATCGACCATCCGGGCCACCAGCTTCTGGGCCAGGGCGCCCAGCAGGATGACCGCCGCGAAGACCATGGCGTAACCGGCAATGGCGCTGATCGCTTGGGAGTCGAGCGCGAGCCGATCCGCAACCAGCGGCCCCAGCGATATCGTGCCGAGCACGGCCGCAACCCAGATGACAAGCGACAGCAGCTCGCGCAGCAGGCCGCGCAGCAGGCCGATCAACGCCGATGCCGCCACCAGCACAAGGACAATGATGTCGAGGCCGGCGATCGGCCGGCTCCTAGTTGCCGAACGCCATGAGCTTGGGCGTCTCCCCGTACTGTTCCTCAAGGTCGATGGCCAGGCCGTCGGCCCGCTCCGCGGAGAGAAAGGGGCCTACGGCCACCCGGTGCATGATGGCGCCCGCGCCGCTCCTGAACATGCTGGTGAAGGCTTCGTGGCCGTCGGCGCGCAGCCGGTCGCGAAAGGCGGCCGCCTTGCCCGCATCGGAGAAGCTGCCCAGTTGAATCGCCCAAACGTCGGTTTCGTCATTGGGAAGCGACAGCACCGGTTCGCCGATGCGGGTTCCCGTGCTGCGGTGGAAGCCCTGCGCATCCACCTCCTGGCGCAGGGCTTGGACTCGAGCGGCGAGGTCGGTGTCGGGCACCGTCGCCTCGAAGGCCTCCACCGCCGGGGGCTGGTAGTCGGCATCGACGGCGGCGAGTTCCACGGACGGAACCCCGTCGCCGTCGAACAGCATGGGCACGAAAATGATGGCGATGGCGAGAAGGAGGAGGCCGCCCGTGATCCGGTAGCGGTTTTGCTCACTCACCGGTAGTGTCCTGTTGTTCCGCAAGTAAGTGCGACAGTCTCAAGCGCGCTGCCTGGGCCACTGCAAACGAACCGAACGCCAGAATAACATCAGACGGCTCGGCAAGGGAACGGGCGAGCGCCATGCCCGCATCCAAATCGCCGGCAACGGAGCGTTCGACGCCGCCGCAGCGATCGGACAGCGCCGCCGCGGAAAGCCCCCGAGGCCCAGCCGTGTCAACCAGCACCCAATGGCGAACCAAGCCGTCGAGCGCTTGGCAAACGGCGCCGCTGTCCTTGTCGCCCAGGCTGCCGAACACGGCGACCACGCGGCATTCGGGGAAGCGCCTCGGGATCTCCGTCTTGAGGAAGGCGGCGCCCAGGGGATTGTGGGCCACATCGACCAGCCATTGCCGCCCGGCGGCGGCGATGGCTTCAAGGCGGCCGGGCAGCCATGCCTCGGAGAAGCCTTGACGAACGCAACGCCCATCGACTCGAGCTTCGCCCGTGACGGCATCCACGGCGCAGGCCGCCGCGGTGGCCAGGGCGCAGTTCTCGGCAGGCAAAACGCTGGCGGGCAGTCCGGGGAAGCGCCGTCCGTCAACTTCGACCTGCCAACCTCCGCGGGCATCGGCCCCGCCGGTGCGAGCGCGGTCCGCCAACAGGCGAACGCCCTCCCCCCAACGCAGCGGCGAGGGGGCGGCGCGCGCCGCCGCGTTCAAAACGCTGTCCGGCATCCCGGCGCCGAGGGCAATGCGTTGGCCGACGCGGAAAACGCCCGCCTTTTCCGCGCCAATGGCTTCGCGGGAGTCGCCCAGGTAGGCCATGTGGTCGAGGCCGATGCTGGTGACGACGGCCACATCCGCATCGACGATGTTGAAGGCGTCGAGGCGGCCGCCGAGGCCGACCTCAAGGATCGCCACGTCCACGGCGGCGGCCTTGAAGCAGAACAGCGTCGCCAAGCACGAGTACTCGAAATAGGTCAGGGCGAGCTCCCCGCGCGCCGCTTCCACCGCTTCCAAGGCCGCGCACAGGGTGGCGTTGTCCGCCTCGACGCCGTTGATCCGCACCCGTTCCCGGAAGGACTGCAGATGCGGCGACAGCGTGCAGCCGGTGCGCCGCCCGCCGGCGAGCAGGATCCGCTCCAGGCAGGCGCAGGTGGAGCCCTTGCCGTTGGTGCCGGCCACGATCACGGAGACCGGCGCCGGCGCCAGCACGTCCAGGCGCTCGCCCACCTCGCGCACGCGCGCAAGCCCCAGATCGATGCTGACGGGGTTGAGCGCCTCCATGTGCCCCAGCCACGCGGTTAGGTTGCGCGGCTTCATGCATCAAGGGCTTGACGAACTTCGCTGACGAACTGCCGCAAAGTTTCGGGAATGGCGTCGGCATCGCCGCTAAGCGCCGCCATGCGCGAGACGATGGCCGCGCCGACCACCACGCCGTCGGCCCGCTCGCTCAAGGCCCGTGCGGTGGGGCCATCCTTGATGCCGAAGCCGACCAAAATCGGCAGCCGGGTGCGCGCCCGCAGCCGAGCCAGGTTTTGGTTGACTGCGCCGATGCTGATGTGGTCCGCGCCGGTGGTGCCCTTGAGCGACACCAGATAAACGAAGCCGCTCGCAGCCCGGTCAATGGCGCTGAGCCGTTCGTCGCTGGTGGTGGGCGCGGCCAGCAGGATCAGGTCGATGCCCTGCTGCGCCAAGGCGTCCCGCAGGGGCTCCGACTCTTCGGGCGGCAGGTTGACGATGATCGCCCCATCCACGCCGGCGGCGGCGGCGGCGGCGGCGAAGGCCCCCTCCCCCATGGCCAGCACGCTGTTCAGGTAGCCCATGAGGATGACCGGCGTGCGGTCGTTGCCGGAGCGGAACTCGGCCACGCAGCCGAGCACGTCGCGCAATCCCGTGCCGTTGGCCAGCGCCCGTTCCGAAGCGGCTTGAATGGCGGGGCCGTCCGCCTCGGGGTCGCTGAACGGCACGCCGAGCTCCAGCAGGTCGGCACCGCCCTGCACCAAGGCGTTCAGCGCCGGCACGGTGGCGTCAAGGCGGGGATCCCCGGCGGTGATGAAGGGCACGAGCGCGGCTCGCCCTTGGCTGCGCAACGCTTCCAAGGTCGGGCCGATGCGGCTCACAGCGTCGTGCCGTCGAGCTTGGCCACCGTTTCGATGTCCTTGTCGCCGCGCCCCGACAGATTGATGACGACGATCTGCCCGGGGCCCAGCCGGGGCGCCTCACGCGCGACCCAAGCCACCGCATGGCTGCTCTCCAAGGCCGGCATGATGCCTTCGGTCTCGTTGAGCAGGCGAAAGGCGGCCAGCGCCTGCTCATCGGTGACCGCATCGTATTCGGCCCGGCCGATGTCCTTGAGATGGCTGTGCTCCGGGCCGACGCCCGGATAGTCGAGGCCCGCCGAAATCGAGTGGGTGTCGCTGATCTGGCCGTCGGCATCCTGCATCAGGTAGGTCTTGTTGCCGTGCAGCACGCCCACCCGGCCGTCGTTCAGGGGGGCCGCATGACGCCCCGTTTCCAGCCCCAGCCCCGCCGCCTCGACGCCCACCAGCCGCACGTCCTGATCGTCGATGAACGGATGGAACAGGCCGAGCGCATTGGAGCCGCCGCCGACGCAGGCGACCAGCGCGTCCGGCAGGCGTCCCAGCTGCTGCAGGCATTGGCTGCGCGCCTCCTCGCCGATCACCGACTGGAAATCCCGCACCAGCATCGGGAAGGGATGCGGGCCGGCCACCGTGCCGATGATGTAGTGGGTGTCGTCCACATGCGTCACCCAGTCGCGCAACGCCTCGTTCAAGGCGTCCTTCAAGGTCTTCGTTCCCGAATGAACCGGCACCACGGCGGCGCCGAGCAGCTTCATGCGATAAACGTTGAGCGCTTGGCGGGCGATGTCCACCGCCCCCATATAGACTTGGCATTCAAGGCCGAATCGGGCCGCCACGGTGGCGGTGGCCACGCCGTGCTGCCCGGCCCCGGTCTCGGCGATCACCCGCGGCTTGCCCATGCGTCGAGCCAAGAGCGCCTGGCCGATGCAGTTGTTGATCTTGTGCGCCCCGGTGTGGTTGAGGTCCTCGCGCTTCAGGTAAATCCTCGGCCCGCCCAAGCGGTCGGTCAGCCGCCGGGCGAAGTACAGCGGCGACGGCCGCCCGACGAAGCGGGCCAAGTCGTCGGCCAACTCGGCCTGAAAATCCGGGTCCGCCTTGGCCTGGGCGTAAAGCGCCTCAAGCTCATCCAAGGCATGGATCAGCGTCTCCGCCACGAAGCGCCCGCCGTGCTGGCCGAAACGGCCGTCCGGCGAGGGCTGCGCGTAGTGGCTATTCGGCTGCGGCACGACGCGCCTCCGCTACGAACTGCATCATTTTCCCAGCATCCTTGATGCCCTTGCGAGCGCCTTCCACGCCGCTGCTGACGTCCACGCCCCAAGGGCGCAGCTGCCGCACGGCGCGGCCCACGTTGTGCGGCGAAAGCCCGCCGGCGAGCACGCACGGCCCCGATGCGGCGCTCGGCCAGTGTTGCCAGTCGAAGGCCTTGCCCGCTCCCGCGCCGGCATCGAGAAGCAGCGCGCAGGCATCGGGGTGGCGCCGCCGGAGGGTCGCCTCATCCACCTTGCCGCCAACCCTGACGGCCTTCAGGTAGGGTAAGCCAAACGCGCCGCAATAGCCCGCATCCTCCTGCCCGTGGAATTGCAGCAGGTCCAATTCCACTTGGCCGATAGCGGCCCGCACCGCGGCGGGCTCGGCATCGGCGAACACGCCCACCCGCAGCACGCGCCCCCGGGCCTGTTCGGAGAGGCGCCGCGCATCGTCGAGGCTCAATCGCCGCGGGCTTCGCTCCGCGAACATCAGCCCGACCGCATCCACCTCCAAGCGCATCAAGACAGCCAGATCCTGCGTCCGGGTGATGCCGCAGATCTTGATTTTGAGGGCCATGGGTCAACGTCCTGCCATAATGGATGGGGTCGCGGATTGATGCCGATTGCGCGCAACCCGAAGCTAGGGCCGAAGCAAACCAATCCGCCACTCCAAAGCGACGGCAGTTTAGTGGGATTTGGACGCTTGAACCAGCGCGACCTGACGGTCGCGGATGGAGTTTCGCTGGCGCGAAGCTCCGCGCGCGCTCGTCGCTTGGATCAGATTCCGGTGTGTTTCTGAGCCCGCCCACCTGCTGCGGACCAGCATCGCGCCGTCAACGGGCGCGGTCGCGGATGGAGTTTCGCTGACGCGAAGCTCCGCGCTCGTCGGGTAGGTGGGATTCCGATATGTTGATGGACCGGACAGCAGGCTCGCGAGCATCCGCTTTGCGTGGGCGTTTGCAGTTTCGCTGCCGTTGCATGGGTCGGATTGCGATGGGTTTGTGAACCCGCGCGGCCGAACCGCCTGAAATGCCGGCCTCAAGCCATCGGATCCAGCCAGTGCCGGCCCGCGGCGGCGAGCAGCGGCGGCGGCCCGCCCGCCGGGAAGTCCCATTCCGGATAGGTCACCTGCACCAGGCAAAGGCCTTGGGGCGGCGCCGTCCTGCCGATCAGCGCGCGGTTCCTGGCCCGCAGGCACTCGGCGATCCAGCTGACCGGCCGCTCGCCGCGCCCGACTTGGGCCAAGGCGCCGGCGATGTTGCGCACCATGCGCAGCACAAAGGCATTGGCCTCGATGTCGAGCACCACTAGGTCGGCAACGCAGCGCACGTCGATGCGGCGCACCTCCCGGCAAGGGGATTTGGACTGGCAACCGGCGGCGCGGAAGCTGGTGAAGTCCCGTTCGCCGAGCAGCGCCTGGGCGGCGCGGCGCATGGCCCCGGCGTCCAGGGGCGGACTTCGCCAAGCGTAGCGGTCGCTCAGCGGCGAGCGGCGCGCATCGATTCGGTACAAGTAGAAGTAGCGGCGGGCGGCGGCCGAGAAGCGGGCGCTGAAGTCCGCATCAACCTCGCGAGCCCAACGAACCTTGACGCCGGCCGAAGTCAGCGCGTTCACTCCGTCGCGCCACGCGCGCAGGGGGCGGACGCTGTCGGTTCGGAAGCTGGCCACTTGGCCGGTGGCATGCACCCCGGCATCGGTGCGTCCCGCGCCTACGGTACGCACGGGACGGTCCGCCACTTGGGACAGCCCGGCTTCCAGCTCGCTTTGCACCGAGGGTTGATGGCTTTGGCGCTGCCAACCGTTGAAGGCGCCGCCGTCATACTCAATGCCCAAGGCGATTTGCGCCGGCATCAGGATTGGGCCCGTTGCGACGGCCCCTCAGCCAGTCGTTCGAGAAGCGCTTGGGCTTCGCTGCGCTCATGGTCAGCGCCGCCGGCAATCACCTCATCAAGCAGTTCCCGAGCAGCGGCCCGATTGCCCATGTCGAGGTAGGCCTTGGCCAAGTTCAGCTTGACTTGTCCATCCACGATGGGCGCGCCGAAGTCGTGGTCGGACGCCGCAGCGTTCGCAGCGCTCTGCCTGTCGGCGCCGTTGCCGGGCGCATCAGCGGCAGCGGCGCGATGATCGACTCGGCGGCGCCGGGCCACCAGCCCGAAGGCGATGAGGGCCGCAGTCGGCAGGAGCCCGGCCAACGCCGCCAGCCGCCAGCGATCCAGAGCCGCCGTCCAATCCTGCCGCTCCTGCGCGCGAGCGGCCCGCAGCGCCGCCAACTCACTGCTCAAGCGAGCGATTTCGTCATCGCGCCGCTGCAGTTGGCTGGCCTGTTCGCGAATTTGGCGGCGGGCCTCCCGCAACAGGTCCGGCAGGGGCGGCGCCGGTGGCGGGATGGCAACCGCGATGGCGTCCGGCGGTGGCTCGGCGACCGCTGCCGGCGGTTCCGTGACGGCCTCGGTCGCCGGACCGCCCTCACCGGGGTCGATGATCGTGAGTTGGCCGCCGCCGCCGATTCCCCAAGCGTCGTTCTGGCGGCTGGCTTCGCCAATGGCTTGCTGGGGCGATAGGCTCGTGGCGGCAACGTCGCTCGGCAGGCGCAGGGTGGCGCCCGCCACCAAGCCGTTGATGTTGCCGGCAGCGAAGGCCTGCGGGTTGTCCCGCTGTATCGCCAGCATCTGCTGCTGCACGTTGACGCCGTCCGGAAGGTTGGCGGCGGCGATGCTCCACAACGTGTCCCGGGGCCGCACGACGACGGTGCGCGCCGATGGCACGGCTGGAGGCGGCTGCGGCTGTTGTTCCAGTGGGACGGACGCCTGTGGCTGCGGCTGTTCCGGCGGGAGGGACGCCTGCGGCCGCGTTTGGTCCGGCGCGATGAATGCCCACGGCTGCGCTAGGGTCGGTCTTGGCTCTGGCGCATCGAGCAGGACCGCGTATTCGCGCAGCGAGTCGCCGCCGGGCCAACTCAAGCGCACGACGAAGTTGAGGTAGGCGTCGGCAATGGGCTCATCGCTGGACACCAGCACATAGGGCGGCTCCACGGCAAAGCGCAGCGACTCCAGATAGCCGAAGCGCGCCAGGCCAAGATTGCCGAAATCCTCCTTGGAACCCAGCGTGACGGCGATGTCGCGGCGCTGCAGGCCGTGTGCGCCAATCAAGGGGATTTGGCCATCGAACGGCTCGCCCGCCTTGGAGGCAACGATCAGGTCGCCGAGACTGGCGGCGTGACCGTTGGCACTGGCCAGCCAGGCGACAATGAACCACCCGCAGCCAAGCGCGGCCAACCATCGCCTTGGCCGCGGACGCTCCCCGACTGCAGCGAAGGCAAGGCGGCCTTGCGGTTTCGGGCAACGGCGCCGCGCGCCGTCCGAGGGGATGCCCCCGCTGCGGAGCAGCTGGCTGAATGGCAAGGAATTTGGTGCCGGCGAATCTTCAATGCCAACCGCAGGCTCCCGCCGTCGCGCCCTGGATTGGGCCGTTGAGGCTGCCAGCGCCATTCGGTTTGGGGACAAGCTAAAGGCTCCGTCAGTGTCGTGCGGCCCTCCATGCGACCCTAACTTTCAATCAGCGCTTCCGCAATCTGCACGCTGTTCAAGGCGGCGCCCTTGCGCACGTTGTCGGACACCACCCAGAGATTGAGGCCGCGCGGATGGGAGATGTCCTGGCGGATGCGCCCAACATGGACGGCATCCGTGCCGGCGGCTTGGCCGACCGCGGTTGGGTAGCCGCCGGGCGCCCTTTGGTCGCAAACGGCCACCCCCGGCGCAGCGGCCAGCAGTTCGGTGGCCCGCTCCGGGGTGATCGGTTCCCGGGTTTCGATGTGAACCGCCTCGGAATGCCCGTAGAAGACGGGAATGCGCACGCAGGTCGGATTGACTTGGATGGCGTCGTCCTCAAGTATCTTGCGCGTCTCCCAGACCATCTTCATCTCTTCCTTGGTGTAGCCGTTGCCTTGGAACGAATCGATTTGGGGAATGGCGTTGAAGGCGATCTGCACCGGCATGACGTCCGTTTCAATGGGCTTGCCGTTGAGTAGGTTGGCGGTCTGGCCGGCGAGTTCCCGAAGGCCCCCGCCGCCAGCCCCGGACACGGCTTGGTAGGTGGCCACGTTGATTCGCTCGATGCCCACGGCGTCGTGAATCGGCTTGAGCGCCACCACCATCTGTATGGTCGAGCAGTTGGGGTTGGCGATGATGTTGCGGTTGCCGTGCTCGCCGATGCGGTGGGCATTGACCTCCGGCACGATCAGCGGCACGTCGTCGCAGTAGCGGAAGGCGGAGGTGTTGTCGATCACCACGCAGCCCGCCGCCGCCGCCTTGGGCGCGAACTCCTCCGAGACGCTGCCGCCCGCCGAGAAGAGACCGATGTCGGCTTGGCTGAAGTCGAACTCATCGAGCCTTCGCACGGGCACCGACCGGCCCCTGAACTGCAGGCGCTTGCCGCAGGAGCGTTCGCTGGCGAGCAGGTGCAGCGCGCCCACTGGGAAGTCCCGTTCGGCGAGAATCTCGATCAGGGCGCCGCCCACCTCGCCGGTGGCCCCGGCGATGGCGACGTTGAATCCTCCATTGCCCCTGCCGACGCTCACGGTTCAGCTCCTTCGGAATCCGCTTCCATCACGGCCAGCAGGGCCTCGCCCATGGCCTTCGTGCCGACCGGGCTGACGGCGTCCAGATCGCTGCCGCCCAGGATGTCGGCAGTGCGCAGGCCGCGCCGGAGAACCCCGTCCACCGCGCCCTCAATGCGGGCCGCCACAGCCGGCAGGCCCAAGCTGTAACGGCACATCATGGCGGCGGAAAGCACCGTCGCCAATGGATTGGCGGCGTCCCGGCCGGCGATGTCCGGCGCGGAGCCGTGGACCGGCTCGTACAGGCCGAACCCGTTGGCGGCCAAGGACGCCGACGGCAGCATGCCCAGGGAGCCCGTCAACATGGCCGCCACGTCGGAAAGAATGTCGCCGAACAGGTTGCCGGTGACCATGACGTCGAACTGCTTGGGGGCGCGGACCAACTGCATCCCGGCATTATCGACGTACATATGGGAAAGCGCCACTTGCGGGTACTCGTCCGCCAAGCCGCTGACCACCTCCCGCCACAGTTCGGTCGCCTCCAGCACATTGGCCTTGTCCACGGAGCACAACCGCCCTTGGCGCTTGGCCGCCAAATCGAAGGCCACTCGGGCGATGCGCTCGATTTCATGCTCGGCGTACTTGTAGGTGTTGACTCCAACTTTTTCATTTTCTTCCAGAAAAATGCCCCTAGGTTGGCCGAAGTAGATGCCGCCGGTGAGTTCGCGGACGATCAGGACGTCCAGGCCCGACACCAGTTCCGGCTTGAGCGAAGAGGCTTGGGCCAAGGGTGGGAAGAGCAGCGCCGGCCGCAGGTTGGCGAACAGCTCCAGGCTGGAGCGCAGGCCGAGCAGCCCTTTTTCCGGACGTTGCTCCATGGGCCGGCCCTCCCACGCAGGGCCGCCCACCGCACCAAGCAGCACCGCATCGGCGGCGCGGCAGGCGGCCAGCGTCTCCTGTGGCAGCGGCTCGCCGGCCTGGTCGATGGCGCAACCGCCGACCAAGGCTTGCCGCACCTCCAGCTCCACCCCGCTTTGGGCCAAGGCGGCGCGCAGCACGGCGATGGCAACCGGCACCACTTCAGGGCCGATGCCGTCGCCCGGCAGAGCCGCTATTTTGACGGTTCGGGTCATGGCGCGGCCTCCTCGGGCGCGCCGACGCCGCGCCTCAGCCAAGGGCGGCGCTGATGGTAGCTGGCCTCGAATGCGCGAATGCGGTCCGCCTGGGCCAGGGTGAGGCCAATGTCGTCAAGCCCTTCAAGCAGCTTGCGGCGGGCGCTGGGCGGCACCTCAAACGCAATCTCGCCGCCATCAGGCAGCTCGATGCGCTGCGCTTCGAGATCGATGGTCAGTTCCAGGCCGCCATCGCCCTGCGCTCGCTGGAACAGGTCATCCACCGCGGCCTCATCGAGCCGGATGGGCAGCAGCCCGTTCTTGAAGCAGTTCTCGAAGAAGATGTCGGCGAAGCTGGGCGCGATGACGGCGAAAAAGCCGTGTTCAAGCAGCGCCCAGACCGCATGCTCCCGGCTGGAGCCGCAGCCGAAGTTGCGCCGGGCCAGCAGCACGCCCGCCTCCTGGTAGCGCGGCTGGTTGAGCACGAAGCGGTGGTTCAGGCGCCGCTCGTTGGGCGTGAGGCCGATGTCGCCCTCGTCCAGAAAGCGCCAGGCGTCGAACAGGTTGTCGCCAAAGCCGGTGCGCTTGATCGACTTCAGGAACTGCTTGGGGATGATCTGGTCCGTGTCCACATTGGCGCGGTCCAAGGGCGCGGCCAGGCCGGTCTCCCGTCGAAACGCCTTCACAGCCATTGCCTCACGTCAATGAAGCGGCCCGCCACCGCGGCCGCCGCAGCCATGGCCGGGCTGACCAGATGGGTGCGTCCGCCGTGGCCTTGGCGGCCCTCGAAATTGCGGTTGGAGGTGGAGGCGCAGCGCTCGCCCGGCAGCAGCTTGTCAGGGTTCATGGCCAGGCACATGGAGCAGCCGGGGGCGCGCCACTCGAAACCGGCGGCGGTGAAGATGCCGGCCAGTCCCTCGGCCTCAGCGGCCTGCTTGACCAGTCCGGAGCCGGGCACCACCAAAGCCTGCTTGACGCTGGAGGCCACCCGCCTGCCCGCCACGACGTGGGCGGCGACGCGAAGATCCTCAAGCCGGGCGTTGGTGCAGGAGCCGATGAACACGCGATCCAAGCGAATGTCGGCAATCGGCTGGTCCGCCGCCAGCCCCATGTAAGCCAAGGCCCGTTCAACGCCGTCGGCCTCGGTCGGATCCGCAGCCCGCTTCGGGTTCGGCGTCGCCCCTTCGATTGCCGCCACCATCTCCGGCGAGGTGCCCCAAGTGACCTGTGGCGTCAAGGCGGCGGCATCCAGGCTGGCGGCGCTGTCGAATTCGGCATCGGGGTCGCTGACCAATTCCCGCCAATGTTCCTGCGCCGCCTGCCATTCGCCGCCCGACGGGGCCAGCGGCCGGCCTTCCAGGTAATCGAGCGTGGTGTCGTCCACGGCCACCAGACCGGCCCGGGCGCCGGCTTCTATGGACAGGTTGCACAGCGTCATGCGGCCTTCCATCGACAGGGCGCGCACGGCCTCGCCCCGGTACTCGATGGTGTGGCCAGTGGCGCCTGCGGTGCCGATGCGGCCGATCAGCGCCAACGCCAGATCCTTGGCGTAAACCCCGGCCGGCAGTTTTCCATTGACCTGAACCGCCATGTTCCTGGCCTTCGATTGCGCCAGGCATTGGGTGGCCATCACATGCTCCACCTCGGAGGTGCCCACCCCTTGGGCCAAGGCGCCGAAAGCGCCGTGAGTGGAGGTGTGGGAGTCGCCGCAGACGATGGTCATGCCCGGCAGCGTGGCGCCCTGCTCCGGCCCCATGACGTGAACGATGCCTTGGCGCGGGTCGAGCATGCCGAACTGCCGCACCCCATGCCGACGACAGTTGTCGTCCAAGGCGACCACCTGCTCCCGAGCCACTGGATCGGCGATGCCGTCAATGCCCGCAGCCCTGTTTTCGGTGGGGACGTTGTGGTCGGGCGTGGCCAGGTTGGCCTGCCTGCGCCAGAGCGCCCGCCCAGCCTGCGCCAAGCCGGCGAAGGCCTGCGGCGAGGTGACCTCGTGCAGCAACTGCAGATCGATGTAGAGCAGGCTTTGTCCGTCCTCCCGCTCGCCGATCAGGTGGTCCGCCCAAATCTTGTCGTACAGCGTTGGCATGGCTGGCGCCTCGATGGGTTGCGTGGTCCGGCTTGGACGCTCGGCCTTGGCGTCCTGGCCCGCAAACGAGCGCGCCGGCCCAATTGCGCGGGACCGCTTCGGCGTTGCGTCCACCCCGGAACCAAAATGGCTTGGCGTCCCCAACCCACTCGTTTGCGGGCCAGCGCCCTGGCCGGTTGCGAGTGTGCAGTCTAATGGAGTTTGGCTGAATTGGGGAACCGAATTCGACTGGGTGAATTCGACACTGGGTGAATTCGACCGGGCACTTTGCCTTGCCTTGCTTTACAATTGTTGTTTTGCTTTACAATAAGTGCAGAGGCTGAAGTTGTTGTAAATTGTGATTGCAAAGCAGTTTTTGGGGATTAGATGGGGTATGGTCGCAATCCCCCCCCCCCCCCCCTTGAGCGCCAACTCGTTTGTCATGCGCGCTCCGTATGACGCGGCCGTAACTGCTGACGGCAGATCGAGCGCATGAGCGCTGGGACGTGGTTCGGTCGTTCCTGCCGCAGGCAAGCGCCAGCGTCGGATCCGCAGCTCCTAGCGTGACTTCCGCTTCATGCCCAACCGGCTCAAGCTCCGGCCGTCGAGCCGCGCCTGCCCCTCGCGCGGATCATCGGCGAGTGGAGCCAAGTCCCCAAGTCCCTCGCCGAGCCGCCTTTCCCGCCGTGCGCCCGTTCCGCGCCGCCCTCGCCGCCGCGCTGCTCGCCCTGCCGCTGCTCTTTGCGCTCCTGGCGACCGCCGGGCCGGCGGAGGCGAACACGCAGTTGCTGGTGGGCAACTCCAGCGTCGGAATTAAATCCCAATATAACAATGCAGTACTAGCTGGAGGGAATTTAGCCCAGGAATTCAGAACCGGCGCCAACCCCTTGGGGTACAGCGTGGCGAGCGTCCAGATTGGCTTCAGGGGGGCGCCGACCGCTGCTCAACTGAGCGGCCTGACGCTCACCATTCGCTCTTCGGGGAAGAATATTCCGGGGGAGGTAGTTGGCACCTTCACCAACCCCGTCTCGGGGACGGACGGGCTCAACACCTTTACCGCCCCGGCTGGAGGCATCAGCCTCAATGCGAACACCAACTACTACATCAATCTGAATGCAAGCCAAGGCTTGGGCCGAGGCTTGACAGAAACAAGACCCGGGACCATTAGAGCCAATGAGGGCGAGAAGGACAACGGCTCACTATCCGATTGGAGGCTCTATGACAGATGGCTTGTTCATTACCCAAGTGGAGAATTTCCGCCTGTTAATATTGCAGGCTTGATGCTGGAATCCAGAATCAACGGCTCGGTGAAGGGCGCCATCGCCAACTTCACGGCCACGGCGGGCAGCCGGCAGGTTGACTTGAGCTGGGACAACCCGTCCGACAGCAACATCAGCCTGTACCAGTTCCGGAGCCGGAGCGGTAACAACTGGAGAGCCTGGCGCAACATCCCCAACAGCTCGGCCACCACCACCTCGCACACCGTAACGGGCCTGGCCAGCGGCACGACCTACCACTTCCAGGTGCGCGCCCTGGTCGGCACAATGCGCGGAGCGCCCTCGGACGCCCTGGCCGCGACGCCGGTGCCGTTCGCCCCCATGGGCCTCACGGCCACCCCGGGCGACAGGGAAGTTGTGCTGCGTTGGGACAACCCCAACGACAGCGGCATCACCAAATACCAGTATCTGACTGTTGAAGGCAACAGGCAGTTCCCTTGGGCGAACATACCGGACAGCGGCTCATCCACCACCACCTTCGCGCCTACTTTCGAGAGCAACGGCGTCCGGCGCACCTTTTTCGTGCGGGCCTTCGCCGGGGACGACAATCCCGGCCCCCCGTCGAGCGTCATGGCCTTCACCCCTCTCGGCGCCGACACAACCTCCCCCACGGTGGCCAAAGCCATCCCCGACCAGAGGGCGATCATCCGGGAAAGCTTCAGCTACCAGTTCCCGGACGACAGCTTCACCGACCCCGACCCCGGCGACACACTGAGCTACGCGGCCACCCGGGGCGACGGCTCCGCGCTGCCCGCCTGGCTGACCTTCGACCCGGCCACCCGCACCTTCTCCGGCACGCCGCAAGCGGCCAATGCCGGCACGCTGACGGTCAAGGTCACCGCCAAGGACAGCATCGACAACACGGTGAGCGATTCGTTCGACATCACCGTGGTGGCCGCGGATGCCTTTGTCGCGTTCCGGCGAAGCGATTACGAAAGCGCGGAAGGCGCCAGACTCGTCATGCGATTGCGTCTGAGCAAAAGTGTGCCCGCCAAGGTGGACGTGTACATCACCAGCCAAGACGGCACCGCCACGAAAGACGACTATTCCGCCGGCGCCGAAACCGCGCCCGACGGCGCCACCAACGTTTACAAGGTCACCTTCCCCGCAAACACGACGGAGGCTGCGCTGTTCATTTCGCTCACGGACGACACCATTTTCGAGCCCCGCGAGAGCTTCTCCCTGCGCATTCACAGCATCGACAGCAAAGCCGTCATCGGGTTCGGCTCTCGCCGGGAAAGCGTTGTGGGCATTCAGGGCAACGATCACATCATACTCTCGCCCAATGCCGTCACCGTCACGGAAGCGCCGGGCGCCGGGCGCACGCAGGCCTACACCGTGAAGCTGGCCGAAAGGCCCGCGGCCAACGTGGATGTGTTGATTCAGGCGCGCTCCAGCGTGGTCACGGTCAGCACCGGTAGGCTGACCTTCACCCCCAGCAATTGGAACATGCCGCAGGAGGTCACGGTCACCGCCGTGGACAATGACATCGACCAGGGCGACAGCGACAGGACCGGCATCGCCCACGGGCTGCGCGACTCCAGTATCCCGTTCGAGACCCTCTGGGTCACCGTCGCCGACGATGACACAGCCGGCTTGACGTTCAACCCCGAGGCGCTGGCGGTGGCGCAGGCGTACAGCGGCACTTACACGGTGGTGCTCGACAGCGAGCCGCGGGACAACGTGACGGTGACAGTAGCCAGCGACAACATCGATGTCACGCCCCAACCGAATACGCTGACCTTCACCGACAATAACTGGAACATGGCGCAGACGGTGGAGGTGTTTACGGACCTCCTGGGCGATGACATCACGAAAGACAGTGCCACGCTGACCCACAGCGCCAGAGGCGGCGGCTACGACTCGGTCACTGGCAATGTGGAAGTCACCGTCACCAAACTGCCCAGCATTTCCCTGTCGGTGTCCGCCAGCACGGTCACCGAAGGCGCCGCCGCCCTGACCCTCACCGCCACCCGCAGCGCGGCCAACACCTCCGGCGCCGCGCTCAGCATCCCCATCTCGGTGAAGACGGCGGGCACCACCGCGCAAGCCAACGACTACACCCTCGCCGCCGCCGCCATCAGCATCCTCGACAACGCCAGCACCGGCACCACCACCTTCGCGGCCACCGACGACAACACCGACGAGCCGCCCGAGAAGGTGGTCATCGAACTCGGCACCCTGCCCGATGGTCACGACACGGGCAGCGCCTCGGAAGTCGCAATCACCATCGGGGACAACGACGCGACCTCGGTAACCTTGGCCGCCGCCGCCGGGGATGTCGCCGAGGGCGGCGACAAGACTTTCACCATCACCCTGAACCGCGGCTTGGTGAACGGCGAGACGCTGCCGGTGCCGCTGACCTTCGCCGGCGCCGCCACCCGCAACACCGATTACACCACGGCCTGCCCCGACACCCTGCCCACCGGCGTGACCTGCAACGACCTCGATACCGCCATGACCCCCACGGTGACCTTCACCGGCCCGTCCACTGGCGCCACGGCCACCACCGTCACCCTGACCCTGAGCGCCATCGACGACAACACCGCGGAGGTCGGCGGCGAGACGGTGGTCATCGGCCTCGGCACGCTGGGCGCGAACTCCGGCACCGGCCTCGGCGGCGGCGCGTCCGGCACCGACAGCCTGGCGGACTTCAAAATCCTCGACCCCTCCGCGCCGGCGGCGCCGACCGACTTCACGGCGGTGGCGGGCCCGGGCGGCGGGCAGGTGACGCTGAGCTGGACCCGTCCGGACGGCAGGATCACGCAGCAGGAGTACCGGGTGCGCAGCCCGGGCGGGAGCTGGTTCGGCTGGGCGAACATGAGAAGCGCCACCATCACCACCTTTGTGGCGTCCGTTGGCAACGAGCCGCTGGAATTCCAGATGCGCGCGCGCAACGGGCGTGTTCTCGGCGCGTTGTCGGCCATCGTGAGCGCGACGGCGGTGGCGGCGCCGGCCGCTCCGACGAACGTGACGGCGACGGCGGGCAACGCCGGGGTCACGCTGGGCTGGGCCGACCCGTCGAACAGCGATATCACGAAGTACCAGTACCGCCAGCGGACACCCCCGGGCAGCGGCACCTGGGGGAACTGGACGGACTTCACGGGCGGCACCACCGCGACTTCGACCAGCGGCACGGTGACGGGTCTGACGAACGGCACGTCGTACGGGTTCCAGGTGCGCGCGACGGCGGCACCGGGCGGGACGGTGCTGGGCGCGGCCTCGTCGGTGGTGACGGCGACGCCGGCCGCGGTGACCACCCCTGCGGCCCCGACGGGTTTCACGATCGACACGGGCGACACCGAGATCACCCTGAAATGGACCGACCCGGGGAACGACGCCATCACAAAGTACCAGTACCGGCAGGGCACGGGGCCGGTGGGCAGCATCACCTGGGGAGAGTGGACGGACATTCCGAACAGCGACGAGGACACCGTCGATTACACGGTGACGGGGCTGACGAACGGCACGCGGTACGTCTTCGAGGTGCGCGCGGTGGCGGGGAGCACGGACGGCACGGCCACGAGCAGCACCGCGATCACCCCCGTTGACAAACCGGCGGCGCCGACGGGCCTGACGGCGACGGGGGGTGCGACCCAGGTCACGCTGAACTGGACCGACCCGGGCAACGCCACGATCACGAAGTACCAGGTGCGCCACGGCGCGGGCCTGACCACCGATTCGGGCTTCAGTTGGGGGACGTGGGCAGACGTTTCGAGCAGCAGCGCGACCACCACGAGCGCCACGGTGACGGGGCTGACGAACGGCACGGAATACACCTTCGGGGTCCGCGCCGTCGGCCTTTCGGGGGATGGCGCGGGGGCGACGGTGGTCGCGACGCCGCTGGCCAGGAACGCCCCGGCCGCACCGAACGGCTTCAGGAGGACGTTGGGCGAAGAGCAGATCACGCTGACCTGGGCCGACCCGAGCAACAACGCGATCACGAAGTGGCAATACCGCCAGGGGACGGGTACGCCGCTCGCTTGGGGGGCGTGGACGGACATTCCGAACAGCGACGCGGACACCACCTCCCACCCGGTGACGGGCCTGACCGCCGGCAGGAGATACAGCTTCCAGGTGCGCGCGGTGGCGGGGACGGTGTTCGGCGCGGCAACGGCCGCTCGATCCGGAATACCCCAGCGGCCCCCGCCGGTGGCGCCGGTCCTGACGGCAACGGCGGGCGATGCCCGGGTCACGTTGACCTGGCCCGACCCGGGCGACGCCGGCATCGACCGGGCGCAGTATTCCGCCCGCGTGGCTGGCACCGCGTGGCCGGCGGGATCAGCCCCCATCCCTGGAGTCGTTTTGAGCGCGCGAAGTTTCTCTATAAGAAGATTGGCGGACAACACGGCCTTGGTCAACGGCACGGACTACGAGTTTCGGATGCGCTTCCAAAGAGGACAGGTCACCAGCGATTGGTCGGATACGGTGAGAGCGACACCGCTGGCGGCGACCGCCGCGGCGGCGCCGACGGGCTTCACGGCGACGGCGGGGAGCGGTCAGGTCGCTCTGGCGTGGACGGCCCCGAGCGGCACGATCACGAAGTACCAGGTCCGTCAGGGGACGGGCGATCCGTTGGTCTGGGGGGCGTGGACGGACATCACGGGCACCACGAGCCACACGGTGACGGATCTGACCACTGGCACGCAATACAGCTTCCAGGTGCGCGCGGTGGTGGGGACGGTGTTCGGCAGGATGTCGGCCGCCGCGAGCGCCACGCCGGCCGCCGCCGCCAACAACGCCCCGGTGGTGGCGAATGCCATACCGGACCGCAAGGCGCCGACGGGCCAGGCGTTCCGCCACCAGTTCCCGGCGAACACCTTCACCGACACCGACAGCGATTCTCTCACCTACGCCGCGACGCGGGGCGACGATTCGGCGCTGCCGACCTGGCTGACCTTCGCGGCGGCCACCCGCACCTTCACGGGGACGCCGGCGTCGGGCGACACCGGCACGCTGACGGTGAAGGTGACGGCCGACGACGGCAACGGCGGCACGGTCAGCGACAGCTTCGACATCGAGGTGGCGGCGGCGGCGGCGACCGTGCAGTTCTCCGCCGCCGCCAGCAAACACCCCGAGGACCCCACCCTCAGCCAGGAGCCGGTGATTGTGCGGCTGTCCGAGTCGGTGTCCGACCCGGTGGACGTGTACATCACCGCCACCGGCGGCACCGCCACCAAGGGCGACGACTACGCGGCCGGCACCGCCACCTCGCCCGGCGGCGCCGCCAGCACCTACGAGGTGACCATCCCGGCGGACGATATCACCGCCACCCTGGCCCTCGACATCACCGACGACAGCGCCTTCGAGGGCGACGAGACCTTCACGCTGACCATCGTCGAGGTCGCCAGCGATGCCGTCGTCGGGCTCGGCGCGCGCACCACCCACACCGCGACCATCGAGGACAGCGAGAACGGCCTCGTGCTGACGCCGGCGCCCACCGGCACCCCCATCGCCCTCACGGAGGCAGCGGGCGCCGGGCGCACGCACGAGTTCACCGTGGCGCTGGCCGCCCGGCCGACGGCCGATGTGACCGTGTCGACGCTTTTGATCGGCCCTCCCGGCGCCGCCACGATAACCCCCAACAGCCTGACCTTCACCGGCAGCGACTGGAGCACGGCGAAGACGTTCACGATCACGGCCGCGGACAACGCCGACGATATACGCGACGGCTATGCGAGCATCTTTGTGCTGCTCTCGATAAGCACGGCGGACAATCGGTTCGGGAGCGGGCAGAGTCTCGTTGCGAGGATCGCCGACGACGACCCCACCACGGTGACCCTGGCGGGCGACGCCGGGGACGTCGTCGAGGGCGGGACGAAGGACATCACCATCACCCTGGGCCGCAGCCTGATCGAAGGCGAGGCCCTGCCGGTGGCGCTGACCTTCGGCGGCGGCGCCACGCGCAACACCGACTACACGGTGGCCTGCCCCGACACCCTGCCCGACGGCGTGACCTGCAACAACCTCAACACCGCGACGACCCCGACGGTGACCTTCACCGGGCCGAGCACCGGCTCCACGGCCGAATCGGTCACGCTGACCCTGAGCGCCACGACCGACTCCACCGCCGAGACGGGCGGGGAAACGGTGGCCATCGGCCTCGCCACGCTCAACGCCAGCTCCGGCACCGGCCTCGCCGGCGGCGCCAGCGGCACCGACAGCCTGGCGGACTTCAAGATCACCGACCCGGACGCGAGCGCGCCGACGCTCGAGATCAGCGGGGTGCCGAAGAGGATCACGGACCGCGCCGCGTTCACGGTGACGTTCACCTTCTCGGAGTCGGTGACGGGCTTCGTCACGGGCGATGTCACGGTCGCGAACGGCGACAAGAGCTCGTTCACGGGCAGCGGCAGCAGCTATGCGGTGGTGGTGACCCCGAATGCCGACGCGGATGTGACGGTGACGGTGGATGCGGACTCGGCGACGGACGGCACGAACACCGGCCCGCCGGCGGATGTGGTCGCGACCGCGGTGTTCGGCGCGCCGGCGGCGCCGAGCGTGACGGCGACGGCGGGCAGCGCCGCGGTGACCTTGACCTGGACCGACCCGTCCGACGACACGATCACCGAATACGAGTTCCGCCAGCGGGAGGAGGGCGGCAACTGGCCGAACGGCTGGACGGACATCCCGAACAGCGACAAGGACACCGTCTCCCACGCGGTGACGAGCCTGACGAACGGGACGACTTACGAGTTCCAGGTCCGCGCCGTGTCCGATGCGGTGGATGGCACGCCGTCGGGTACGGTGTCGGCGACGCCCTTGGCCTCGGGCGCGCCGGCCAAGCCGACGGGCCTGACGGCGACGGCGGGCGGTGGCAGCGTCACCCTGAGCTGGACTGCTCCGGGCGGGACGATCACCGGGTACGAGATCCGGCAGGGCACGGGGGATCCGGTCGACTGGGAGACATGGGGGGCCATCTCCGGCAGCGATGCGAACACGGCCAGCACCACGGTGAGCAGCCTGACGGCCGGCACGGCCTACAGCTTCCAGATCCGTGCGGTGAATAACGCGGTGAAGGGCGCGATGTCGGACACGGCGAGCGCGACGCCGGCCGCCGCCACGGTGGGGTTCAAGGCTCCCCTCCTCACTGCCACGGAAAACACGAACCTCACCGTGACCCTGGCACTGTCCAACACCGTGAGCGCGGACGTGGATGTCTATCTCACCAGCATCGCCCAGAGCGCCACCAAGGGGAGCGACTACGCCGCCGGCACCGTCACCTCCCCCGACGGCACCACCGGCACCTACAAGGTCACGATCACGGCCGGCCAGACCGAGGGCTCGACCACCATCGCCATCACCGACGACACGGAGCCGGAGCAGCGCGAGCTGTTCAACCTGACCATCCACGAGATCGCGAGCACCGTCGCCATCGCGCGCAGCGCCACCACCATCTCGGCTGTTATCGTCAGGGACGACACGGACACGGCCATCGCGCTCCCGGACCCGGCGACGCTGACCGTCACCGAAGCGGCGGGCAGCACGCGAACGGGCACCTACAACGTGGCGCTCCAGATCCCGGTCACAGCGATCGAGACCGTGACCGTGGCCGTGGCCTCGCGGAACGCGAGCGTGGCCACGGTGACCCCCGCGAGCCTGACCTTCACCGCCGACGACTGGAGCACCGGCAAGACCGTCACGGTCACCGCTGTGGATGACGAGATCGACCAGGACACCGACCGCACGGTCGCGATCCGGCACACGGCCACCTCCGACATCCCGAGTTCCTTGTACACGGGCCGCGACTCGGCCGACCTGACCGTCACCGTCACCGACGACGACGTGACCGCGCCGGGGGTGACCACGGCGACGACCGACGACACGGCGACCGAGGGCAGCACCACGGACACGGCGACCTTCACGGTGGTGCTCGACACCGAGCCGTCGAGCGATGTGACGGTGGCGGTGACCGCGCCCGCCGGGCTGACGCTGGACGGCCCGGACAGCGCCACCACGTTCACGAGCAGCGAGGATCTCACCTTCACCGACAGCAACTGGAACACGGCGCAGACGGTGACGGTGCGCGCCACCGACGACAGTACGGACAGCCCGATCGGCCGGGAGCTGACGGTCACCTACGCCGTGACTTCGTCGGACAGTGGCTACAGCGGCCTGAGCGGGGATGCCGCGGCGATCACGGTGGTGGACAACGACCCGACCGCGGTGGCCCTCGCGGGCGCCGCCGGGGATGTCGCCGAGGGCGGGACGAAGACCTTCACCATCACCCTGAACCGGGGCCTGGTGAACGGCGAAGCGCTGCCGGTGCCCCTGACCTTCGGCACCGGCGCCGGCGCCGCGACCCGGGGCACGGACTACACAACGGCGTGCCCCTCGGCGCTGCCGACCGGGGTGGCCTGCGCGAACCTCGATTCCGGCAATGCGATGGTGACCTTCACCGGCCCGTCCACGGGGACGACGGCGACGACGGTGACGCTGACCTTGACGGCGGCGACGGACAGCACGACCGAGGCGGGCGGCGAGACGGTGGCCATCGGCCTCGGCACGCTCAACGCGAGCTCCGGCACCGGCCTCGAGGGCGGCGCGAGCGGCACCGACAGCCTGGATGACTTCAGCATCAACGACCCCAACACCGCCCCGGTGGTGGCGAACGCCATATCCGACCGCAAGGCGCCGACGGGCCAGGCGTTCCGTTACGCTTTCCCGGCGAACACCTTCACCGACGCCGACAGCGATTCGCTCACCTACACCGCGACGCGGGGCGACGACTCGGCGCTGCCGAACTGGCTGACCTTCACGGCGGCCACCCGCACCTTCACCGGGACGCCGGCGTCGGGCGACGCCGGCACGTTGACGGTGAAGGTGACGGCCGACGACGGCAACGGCGGCACCGTCAGCGACTCCTTCGACATCGAAGTGGCGGTGGCGGCGGCGACCGTGCAGTTCGCGAGCGCGGAGGCGGCGGCTTTCGAGGAGGAAGAAGCACTCGAAGTGGACATCGACCTGTCCGCGGCGGTGAGCAGCGCCGCGGTGGACGTGTACATCTCGAGCGGCGGCGGCACCGCCACGAAGGGGACGGACTACACCGGCGGCAGCGCGACCTCGCCGGACGGCGTCACCGGCCTGCACAAGGTCACGATCGCGGCGGGCGAGACCAGCGCCTCGCTGTCTATCGACTTGACGGACGACAATGTCCTCGAGGGCCTCGAGAGCTTCACGCTGACCATCGTCGAGGTGGCGAGCAGCGCCGTCATCGGGCTCGGGACGCGCGCGACCGCCACCGCGACGATCGAAGAGGAAGAGCTGGCGGTCGTGCTGAGCCCCGTCCGCCTCGCGCTGACCGAGGCGGCGGGCGGCACCCGCGCGGGGGATGTGGACGTGACGCTGGCGGTGCGGCCGACCGCCGACGTGACGGTGGCGGTGGCGCCGGATCCGGCCACCGGCGTGGTCACGGTCGGCACGGGCAGCCTGACCTTCACCAGCCTGAACTGGAACACGGCGCAGACGGTGACGGTCACCGCGGTGGACGACGACATCGACCAGACGACCGACGACAAGCGCGGCGCTGTCAGCTTCAATCCGACTTCGTCCGACACCCGGTTCGAATCCGAAACCGCGTTGTCGGTGATTGTCGCCGACGACGACACGGCGGGCCTGGTTTTCGATCCGGCCGCGCTGACGGTGGCCGAGGGCGGCGGCGGCACCTACACGGTGGCGCTCGACAGCGAGCCGACGGCCAACGTGACGGTGACGGTGTCCAGCGACAACAGCGATGTCACGGTGGACACCGACGGCGACACGGGCGGCAACCAGAACACCCTGACCTTCACCGCCGAGGACTGGGAGACCGCCCAGACGGTGACGGTGTCGGCGGCCGCGGACAACGACGACACCGACGACAGCGCCACGCTCGGCCACAGCGCGAGCGGCGGCGGCTACGGCTCGGTGACGGGCGACGTGGCGGTGACCGTGACCGAGCCGGTGGCCGCGCCGGCCGCGCCGACCAGCTTCACGGCGACGGCGGGCAACGCCCGGGTCGTCCTGGCCTGGGCCGACCCCGGCAACAGCGACATCAGCGACTACCAGTTCCGGCAAGGCGCGGGCCTGACCTCCGATTCGACCTTCTCCTGGGGGGCGTGGACGGACATCGCGAGCAGCGGCGCCACGACCACCGGCCACACGGTCACCGGCCTGACCAACGGCACGCAGTACAGCTTCCAAGTGCGCGCCCGGGCCTCGGGCGGGAGCGTGGAAGGCACGGCCTCGGCCGCCCGAACCGCGACGCCGAACGTTCCGCCGGCCGCCCCCGCCAGCCTGGCGGCGACGGCGGGCAACACCCAGGCCGTGCTGAGCTGGACCGACCCGAAAAACGACGACATCACCAAGTACCAGGTCCGCCAGGGGACGGGCACCACCGTCATCTGGGGGGAATGGACGGACATCGCGGACAGCGGCGCCAGCACCACCAGCCACACGGTCACCGGCCTGACCAACGGCACGGCCTACAGCTTCCAGGTGCGCGCCGTCGCCGGGACGGTGCCGGGCGCGGCCTCGAACACCGCGACCGCGACGCCCGCCGCCTCCGCCCCTGCCGCCCTGACCGGCCTGACGGCGACATCGGGCGCCGGCGAGATCACCGTGGGCTGGACCGACCCCAACGACAGCAGCATCAACTCCTATCAGCTCCAGCAACGCGTGGCCGGCACCGCCTGGCCCGACGCAAGTGTCGATCTACTTCGCTTCCTCTCAAGCGTCACTCGCACCGGCCTGACCAACGGCACGGAGTACGAGTTCCGGCTGCGCGCCGTCAACGCGACGGGCAACGGCCCGTGGGCATCCGTTTTCGGGACACCGCTGGCCGCGAACGCCCCGGACGCGCCGACGGGCTTCACGGCCACCGCGGGCGTTGGCCAGGTCGTTCTGAGCTGGGCCGACCCGACCAACAACGCGATCACGAAGTACCAGGTGCGCCAGGGCACGGGCTCGACGACCATCACTTGGGGGGCGTGGGCGGACATCGCGAGCAGCGGCGCCACGACCACCGGCCACACGGTCACCGGCCTGACCGGCGGCACGGAATACAGCTTCCAGGTGCGCGCGGTGGCGACGGCGGTGCTCGGCGCGGCGTCGGATGCCGCGAGCGCGACGCCCGCCGCTCCGCTGCCCCGGATCACCGGCCTTGCGACCCTGGCGAGCAATGGCACTGTTCTCCTGAGCTGGACCGACCCGAACAACGACGACATCACCAAGTACCAGTACCGCCAAGGGACGGGCACCACCGTCACCTGGGGGGAATGGACGGACATGCCCGGCGACAATGTCTTTTCCGGGGGCGGCATCGTCACCTACTCGGTGACCGGCCTGACCAACGGCACGCAATACAGCTTCCAGGTCCGCGCCGTGGTCGGGGAGATGCTCGGCGAACCATCGGACATCGCGACCGAAACGCCCGCCATCCCCCCGGCCAAGCCGTCCGGCCTGAGTGCGGCGGCGGGCGACACCAAGGTCGATCTGAGCTGGACCAACCCATTGAACAACGCGATCACCAAGTACCAGGTGCAATGGGGGACGACCACGAACGGTGTCAACACCTTCGGCAATTGGATGGACATCGCGGGCAGCGGTGCCAGCACCACCAGCCACACGGTGACCGGCCTGACCAACGGCACGGCCTACAACTTCCGGATCCGCGCCTTCGTCGGGACGGCGCCGGGCACAACCTCGGATGTCGTGAGCGCGACGCCGGTTCCCCCTCCGGCGGCGCCAATGGGCCTGACGGCCACGGGGGGCAACCAGCAGGTGGTCCTGAGCTGGACCAACCCGAACAACGCGAGCATCACCGGATACCAGTACCAGCAGCGCACGGCGGGTTCCAACACTTGGGGGAGCCTGACGACCATCTCCGACAGCAACGCCACCACGACCACCCACACGGTGACGGGTCTGACGAACTACACGGAATACGAGTTCCGGCTCCGGGTGGTGAACCCGGCCGGGGGCACGAATTCGGATGCCGTGTCGGCGACGCCGCGGCCGGCGAACGCGCCGGGGGCGCCGACCGACTTCACGGCGGTGGCGGGCCCGGGCGGCGGGCAGGTGACGCTGAGCTGGACCCGTCCGAGCGGCACCATCACGCGGCAGGAGTACCGGGTGCGTAGCCCGGGCGGGGACTGGCCCGGTTGGACGAACATGAGAAGCGCCACCATCACCACCTTCGTGGCGCCCGTTGGCAACGAGCCGCTGGAATTCCAGATGCGCGCGCGCAACGGCAGAGTTCTCGGCGTGTTGTCGGCCATCGTGCCGGCGACGGCAGTGGCGGCGCCGGCGGCCCCGACGAGCGTGACGGCGACGGCGGGCGCCACCCAGGTGACGCTGGGCTGGGCCGATCCGTCGAACAGCGACATCACGAAGTACCAGTACAGCCAGCGGACGCCCCCGGGCAGCGGCTCCTGGGGGAGCTGGACGGACTTCACGGGCGGCACCACCGCAGCCTCGACCAGCGGCACGGTGACGGGCCTGACCAACGGCACGGCGTACGAGTTCCGGGTGCGCGCGACGGCCGCGACGGGCGGGACGGTGCTGGGCGCGGCCTCGACGGCGGTGACGGCGACGCCGACCGCCGCGGCCACCGCGCCCGCCGCGCCGGCGGGTTTCACGATCGACACGGGCGACACCGAGATCACCCTGAAATGGATCGACCCGGATAACTCCGACATCACGAAGTACCAGTACCGCCAGGGCACGGGCCCGCTGGGCAGCATCACTTGGGAGGACTGGACGGACATTCCGAACAGCGACGCCGACACCACCGAGCACACGGTGACGGGCCTGACCAACGGCACGGGGTACCACTTCCGGGTGCGGGCGGTGGCCGGGACGCTGAACGGCGCGGCCACGGACAGCACCGCGATCACTCCCGTTGCCAAACCTGCAGCGCCGACGGGCCTGACGGCGACGGCGGGCGCCACCCAGGTCACGCTGAACTGGTCCGACCCGGGCAACGCCACGATCGAGAAATACCAGGTGCGTTACGGCGCGGGCCTGACCACCGATTCGGGTTTCAGTTGGGGGACGTGGGCAGACGTTTCGAGCAGCAGCGCGACCACCACGAGCGCCACGGTGACGGGGCTGACGAACGGCACGGAATACTCCTTCGGGGTCCGCGCCGTCGGCCTTTCGGGGGATGGCGCGGAGGCGACGGTGGTCGCGACGCCGCTGGCCGCGACCGCCCCGGCGGCGCCGACCAGCCTGACGGCGGCGGCGGGCGGCAGCAGCGTCACCCTGAGCTGGACCGCTCCGGGCGGGACGATCACCGGGTACGAGATCCGGCAGGGCACGGGGGATCCGGTGACCTGGGGGGCGTGGGGGACCATCTCCGCCAGCGATGCGAACACGGCCAGCACCACGGTGGGCAGCCTGACGGCCGGCACGGCCTACAGCTTCCAGATCCGCGCGGTGAATAACGCGGTGAAGGGGGCGATGTCGGACACGGTGAGCGCGACGCCGGTCGCCGCCACGGTGGGGTTCAAGGCTCCCCTCCTCACTCCCACGGAAAACACGAACCTGACCGTGACCCTGGTGCTGTCCCAGGCCGTGAGCGCGGACGTGGACGTCTATCTCACGAGCACCGACCTGTCCGCCTCCGTCACCAAGGGGAGCGACTACGCGGCCGGCACCGCCACCTCCCCCGACGGCACCACCGGCACCTACGAGGTGACGATCACGGCCGGCCAGACCGAAGGCTCGACCACCATCGCCATCTCCGACGACACGATCCCGGAGGAGAGAGAGCTGTTCCAGCTGGCCATCCACGAGATCGCGAGCACCGTCGCCATCGCGGGCGGCACCCCCACCACCTTGCAAGTCATCATCTCGGACGACACGGACACGGTCATCGCGCTTCCGGACCCGGCGACGCTGACGGTCACGGAAGCGTCGGGCGGCACGCGAACGGGCACCTACGACGTGGCGCTCCGGCTCTCGCCCGTCGCGACCGAGACCGTGACCGTGGCCGTGGCTTCGCAGGACGCGGGCGTGGCCACGGTGACCCCCGCGAGCCTGACCTTCACCGCCGACGACTGGAGCACCGGCAAGACCGTCACGGTCACCGGGGTGGACGACGAGATCGACCAGGACACCGACCGCACCGTCGCGATCCGGCACACGGCCACCTCCGACCTCAAGACTTCCTTGAGCGCGGGCCGCGAATCGGCGGACCTGATCGTCACCGTCACCGACGACGATGTGACCGCGCCGGGGGTGACCTTCTCGGCGACGGACACGTCGGTGGACGAGGCCGACCAGACGGACACGGCGACCTTCACGGTGGTGCTGAACACGGAGCCGTCGGACCCTGTGCGGGTGAGCCTCACCCCCGCGACGGGCCTGCAGCTCAGCACGAGCGGAACCAATTGGGGTACATCCCTGCAGCTCGACTTCGCCACCGGTGCCTGGTCGACGGCGCAGACGGTGATGGTGCGCGCCGCGACCGACAGTGTGGACAGCCCGAGCGCGCGGGAGCTGAAGGTCACCTACGCCGCGACCTCGACGGACACCGACTACAGCGGCCTGACCGGGACGGCGGCGACGGTGACAGTGGCGGACGACGACGCGACGACGGTGACGCTCGCGGGCGCGGCGGGAGATGTGGCCGAGGGGGCGACGAAGACCTTCACGGTGGCCCTGGGCCGGGGCCTCGTGAACGGCGAGACGCTCGGGGTGCCGCTGACCTTCGGCGGGGACGCGACGCGGAACACGGACTACACGACGGCGTGTCCCGACACGTTGCCGACGGGGGTGACGTGCAACAACCTGAACACGGACACGACCCCGACGGTGACCTTCACGGGGCCGGACACGGGGGCGACGGCGCGGACGGTGACGCTGACGCTGAGTGCGGCGACGGACAACACCACGGAGACGGGCGGCGAGACGGTGATCATCGGCCTCGGCGAGCTGGTATCTACCGGTCTGGAGGGCGGCACGAGCACCACCGACAGCCTGGCGGACTTCAAGATCACCGACCCGGACGCGAGCGCGCCGACGCTCGAGATCAGCGGGGTGCCGAAGAGGATCACGGACCGCACTGCGTTCACGGTGACGTTCACCTTCTCGGAGTCGGTGACGGGCTTCGTCACGGGCGATGTCACGGTCGCGAACGGCGACAAGAGCTCGTTCACGGGCAGCGGCAGCAGCTATGCGGTGGTGGTGACCCCGAATGCCGACGCGGACGTGACGGTGACGGTGGATGCGGACTCGGCGACGGACGGCACGAACACCGGCCCGCCGGCCGATGTGGTCGCGACCGCGGTGTTCGGCGCGCCGGCGGCGCCGAGCGTGACGGCGACGGCGGGCAGCGCCGCGGTCACCTTGACCTGGACCGACCCGTCCGACGACACGATCACCGAATACGAGTTCCGCCAGCGGGAGGAGGGCGGCAACTGGCCGAACGGCTGGACGGACATCCCGAACAGCGACAAGGACACCGTCTCCCACGCGGTGACGAGTCTGACGAACGGGACGACTTACGAGTTCCAGGTCCGCGCCGTGTCCGATGCGGTGGATGGCACGCCGTCGGGTACGGTGTCGGCGACTCCTCTCGCGGCGACCGCCCCCGGCCGGCCGCGGGACCTGAGGGCCGCGCCGGGCGGCGGGCAGGTCGTTCTGAATTGGCGTGTCCCCGGAACCAACGCCGGCGCGATCACGAAGTACGAGTTCCGCCAGGGAACGGGCGACCCCCTCGCCTGGGGTGCGTGGGGGGACGCCTCCGGCACCACCACCAGCCACACGGTGACGAGTCTGACGAACGGCACGGAATACAGCTTTCAGGTGCGCGCGGTGGCGAACACGGTGCTGGGCGCGATGTCGGACACCGTGGAAGCGACTCCCAACCCGGTACCGGCCGCCCCGACGAACTTCACGGCCACGAAGGGGACAGCCAGCGGCGCTATCGCCCTGAGCTGGACCGCCCCGAGCGGCACGATCACCAGGTATGAATACCGGCTCCGCCCTGTCGGTGGTGACTGGCCACAAAACTGGACCCGCTTGAATGTCCCCGGTGTCACCTCCTTCACGGTGGGGAGCCAGACGGACGGCACGGAGTACGAGATCGAACTCCGCGCCGTCAACGATTCGGGCGCGGGTGCCGCCGCCAGCGCGACCGCGACCCCGTTGGACCCGACCGCCGCGGCGGCGCCGACGAGCTTCACGGCGACGGCGGGGAGCGGTCAGGTCGCTCTGGCATGGACGGCCCCGAGCGGCACGATCACGAAGTACCAGGTGCGGCAGGGGACGGGCGATCCGGTCGTGTGGGGTGCGTGGGCGGACATCACGGGCACCACGAGCCACACGGTGACGGGCCTGACGAACGGCACGGAATACAGCTTCCAGGTGCGCGCGGTGACCGGGACTTCGGTGCTGGGTGCGATGTCGGCGACCGCGACGGCGACGCCGACGGCGGCGCCGGGGGTGACGATCTCGGTGACGGACGCGACGGCGAGCGAGGCGGACCGGACGGACAGGGCGACCTTCACGGTGGTGCTGAACACGCGGCCGTCGGCGGATGTGACGATGACGATCAACGCCCCCGTCGGGCTGGAGGTCGATGGCCCCGACCTCGACAGCGACTTCGCCCGCACCCAGAGCGCCACCTTCAGCACCACGAACTGGTCGACGGCGCAGACGGTGACGGTGCGCGCCAGTTCCGAGTCCACGGATCATCCAAGCAGTCGGGAGGAGGTGATCGGCTATATAACGATTTCGACGGACACCGACTACATCGACTCGCGCGGGGTGGGGCCGACGATCACGGTGGTGGACAACGACCCGACGACGGTGACGCTCGCGGGCGCGGCGGGGGATGTGGCCGAGGGGGCGACGAAAACCTTCACGGTGACTCTGGGCCGCGGTCTGGTGGACGGCGAGACGCTCGGGGTGCCGCTGGCCTTCACCGGTACCGCGACGCGGGGCACGGACTACATGACGGCGTGCCCCGACACGTTGCCGACGGGGGTGACGTGTAACGACCTCGACGACACGAGCCTGACCCCGACGGTGACGTTCACGGGGCCGACCACGGGGGCGACGGCGACGACGGTGACGTTGACCCTGACGGCGGCGACGGACAACACGACCGAGGCGGGCGGCGAGACGGTGATCATCGGCTTCGGCACGCTGACGGCAACCGGTCTGGAGGGTGGCACGAGCACCACCGACAGCCTGGCGGACTTCAGCATCACGGACCCGGACGCGAGTGTGCCGACGGTTGCGATCACCGGGATCCCGGCGAAGATCAACAACACGAATGCGCTGACGGCGACCTTCACCTTCTCGGAGGCGGTGACGGGCTTCATGAAGAACGACATCACGGTGAGCGGCGGCACGGCGGGCACGTTCGGGGCGACGAGCACGACGGTCTATACGCTCGGGATCACGCCCGACGGCGACGCGAACGTGGTGGTGACGGTGGCGGCGGACAGCGCGACCGACGGCACGAACACCGGCCCGGCGAGCGCGGAGAGTGCGACCGCCGTGTGGGACGAGACGGCACCGACGGTGGAGATCACCGGGGTACCCGGCAAGATCAGCAACCGCGATGCGTTCACGGTGACCTTCACCTTCTCGGAGACGGTGACGAGCTTCGTCACGGGCGATGTCAGCGTCACGAACGGCGACAAGAGCGCGTTCTCAGGCAGCGGCAGGAGCTATACGGTGGTGGTGACTCCGAATGCCGACGCGGACGTGACGGTGACGGTGGCCGCGGACGGCGCAACCGACGGGTTGAACACCGGCCCGGCGAATGCGGTGAGCGCGACGGCCGTGTGGGATGAGACGGCGCCGACGGTCACGATCACCGGCATCCCCGACAAGATCAAGACCACCACCGCCCTGACGGCGACCTTCACCTTCTCGGAGGCGGTCACGGACTTCGTGAAGAACGACATCACGGTGACGGGCGGCACGCCGGGCGCATTCGCGGGCAGCGGCACCACCTATACGCTCGCGATCACCCCGACGAGCGGTTCGAACGTGGTGGTGACGGTGGCTGCGAACAGCGCGACCGACGGCACGAACACGGGCCCGGCGAGCGCGGAGTCGGCGACGGCCACCTGGGATGCCAGCGTGCCGACGGTTTCGATCACCGGGGTGCCGGCGCGGATCAGCGGCACCGGCAACCTGACGGCGACGTTCACCTTCTCGGAGGATGTCACGGGCTTCATCAAGAACGACATCACGGTGACCGGCGGCACGGCGGGCACGTTCACGGCGACGAGTGCCACGGTCTATACGCTCGGGATCACTCCCGCCGGCGACGCGAACGTGGTGGTGACGGTGGACGCGGACAGCGCGACCGACGGGCTGAACACGGGCCCCGCGAGCGCGGAGGCGGCGACCGCGGTGTGGACCGCCCTGGTGTTCAGCTCGGCCGCGGTGACGGTGGTCGAGGAGGCGAGCGCGACCTACACGGTGGCGCTCTCGAGCCAGCCCGATGGGAACGTCACGGTGACGGTCGGGGGCGCGAGCGGGGAGGTGACGTTCGACACCGACGACGACATGGCCGGGACTCAGACGACGGCGCTGACCTTCAGTACGACCAATTGGAGCACGGCGCAGACGGTGACGGTGCTGGCGGCGGCCGACAACGACACCGCGAACGACAGCGCGACGCTGACGCACACCGCGGCGGGCGGCGGCTACGGCTCGGTGACCGGGGACGTGGAGGTGACGGTGACCGACAACGACACGCCGGGACTGGTGCTCGACCCGACGGCGCTGACGGTGGCGGAGGGCGGCAGCGGCACCTACACGGTGAAGCTGGCGACCCAGCCGACGGGGAACGTCACCGTGACGGTGGCCGGGGCCAGCGGCGATGTCACGGCGGACACCAACTCGGTCATGAACGGCGACCAGGACACGCTGACCTTCACGACCACCAACTGGAACATGGCGCAGACGGTGACCGTGTCGGCGGATGAGGACGACGACACCACCAACGACAGCGCCACCCTGACGCACAGCGCGAGCGGCGGCGGCTACGGCTCGGCGACCGGCAGCGTGGCGGTCACCGTCACCGACGACGATACGGCCAGCTTGGTCATCGATCCGACCGCGCTGACGGTGGCGGAGGGGGGCAGCGGCACCTACACGGTGAAGCTCGCGACCCAGCCGACGGGGAACGTCACCGTGACGGTGGCTGGGGCCAGCGGCGAGGTGACGGTGGACACCGACGCCACGGCTCCGGGTAACCAGAGCACGCTGACCTTCACGGACTCCACCTGGAGCACGGCGCGGACGGTGACGGTGTCGGCGGGGGAGGACAACGACGGCGTGGACGACAGCGCCACCCTGGCCCACAGCGCCAGCGGCGGCGGCTACGGCTCGGTGACCGGCAGCGTGGAGGTGACGGTGACCGACGACGACACGGCGCCGGCGGCGCCCGCCGGCTTCACCGCCGCGGCGGGCGACCAGCAGGTCGCCCTGAGCTGGACGGACCCGGGCAACAGCGCCATCGACAGCTGGCAGTTCCGCCAGCGGACCCCGCCGGGCACTGGCGCCTGGGGGAGCTGGACGGCCATCGCCAGCAGCACCGCCACGACGACCACCCACACGGTGACGGGCCTGACCAACGGCACGGACTACGGCTTCCAGGTGCGCGCGGTGGACGGGACGATCGAGGGCGCGGCCTCGGCCGAGGCGACGGCGACGCCGGCGCCGCCCGTGACAGTGGCCTTCGCCGCCAGCTCGACGGCGGTGACAGTGGCCGAGGGCGACGACAGCCATGCGGAGCTCACGCTGGCGCTGTCGGCGGCGCGCGGCGCGGCGACGCGGGTCAGGCTCGTCTCGGTCGACACCGGCGCGAGCGCGGGCGCGGACTTCGCGGCCGGCCCGTACACGGTCGATTTCCCGGCGGGGGACACGCGGGCGACGCTGCGCATCGCCATCGAGGACGACAACGTGCCGGAGGAAAGCGAGGCGTTCAAGGTGACCATAGCCGCCCTGAACCTCCCCGCCGGGGTGTCGGTGGGCGCGCCCAGCGAGTCGATCGTCACCATCCGCGACGACGACAAGCCGCCCCCGGCCCCCACCGGCCTGACGGCGACGCCGGGCGCGGGGTCGGTGGCGCTCGCCTGGCGCTACGCGCCGCCCGCGCCGCCCGCCGTCGACCGCACCGCCGACTTCCAGTACCGCCGGGGCACGGGCGACCCCGTCTCCTGGGGCGCCTGGACGACCATCCCCGGCAGCGGCCCCGGCACGAGGAGCCACACGGCGAGGGGCCTGGCCGGCGGCACCGACTACGCCTTCCAGGTGCGGGCGCGGTCGCTGCCGGGGAGCGGGTTCAGGTCGGGCGTGTCCTCGGCCACGGCGCGCGCCACCCCGCTGGCCGGCCTCGCCGACAAGGTGCGGGGCTGGGCGGCGGAGGCTTCGTGCGCCGCCGCCGACGCCTGCGTGGCGCACTGGAAGCGGGCGCTCAAGGCGCTCGGCGAGGCCGGCGCGGACCTGGCGGACGTCGAGCCGATGACCTTCGGCGAGGCGCTGACGCTCGCGTACACGCCCGCCAGCCTGCTCGGGTACACGCCCGCCGCGGCGCACGGCGCGCGCTGGCTCGAGGTGGCGAAGGCGCTGCGGGCGCTGGAGGTGGAGCGGGTGGTCGTCACCATCGCCGCCTCGCCGCCCGGGCCGGTCGCCGAGGGCGCGGAAGTGACGTTCACGCTGACGGCGGCCGCGGCGCCGTCGACGACGTTCGACGTCTTCGTCACGGTCGCGGACGCGCCGGGGAGCGACTTCCTCGCCGCGGCCGACGAGGGCCGGCGGCGGGTGCCGCTCAAGGCGGGGGCGACCTCGGCCGGGTTCACGGTGCGGACCGTGGCGGACAGCGCCGACGAGCCGGACGGCATGGTGACGGCGTCGCTGGCCGCGGTGCCGGCAGTCTACACGGTGGGCAGCCCCGCGTCGGCGTCGGTGCGGCTGACGGACAACGACGGCGGGGGCGTCGTGCCCGCGCTCCCGGTGGTGACCATCGCAGGCGGCGGGGCGGTGGCCGAGGGCGCGGACGCCGCGTTCACGGTCAGCCGCAAGGGCGACACCTCGGCGGCGCTGACGGTGCTGCTGGCGGTCTCGGAGGCGGCCGGCGGCGGGCGCGACTTCGTGGCCGTGGAGAACGAGGGCTTCAAGCGCGTCACCATCCCGGCGGGGTCGGCGGAGGCCGCCTACGCGGTGCCCACGGTGGACGACGATGTGGCCGAGCCGCGCGGGGCGGTGACCGTGGCGCTGCGCGCCGACGACGACGCCTACGCGCTGGGCGACCCGGCCTCGGCCGAGGTGGAGGTGCGCGACGACGACGGCGAGCCGCCGCTGCCGGCGGTGGGCATTTCGGGCGGCGCGGGAATCACGGAGGGCGCCGCCGCGACCTTCACCCTGACCGCGGTCCCGGCGCCGGCCTCGCCGCTGCCGGTGTCGGTGACCATCGCCCAGACGGGCAGCTTCGCCGCCGCCGGCGAGGCCGGGTCGCGGACGGTGACGGTGCCGGCGACCGGCACGGCGACCTTCACGGTCGCGACCGACGACGACCCCACCGACGAGGCCGACGGCGCCATCACGGCGACGCTGGGCGCGGGGGCGGGCTACACGCTCGCCACCGCCTCGGCGAGCGTGGCGGTCGCGGACAACGACGCCGCGCCGGCCACCTGCGCCGCGACGGCGGCGGACCTCGTCGCCACGGTGCGCGGCTACTACGCAAGCAACCGCAACCGCGCCGACCGCGACTTCGGCGAGAACTGGCTGCGGGTGCTGATCGCCTTCGGAGCGGAGGCGAGCGACACGCTGGAGCCCTACACGGCGGCCGAGGCCCGGGCGGGCGAGGCCGTCTGGTCCGGGTGGCGCCCGGTGCGCATCGAGCTCGAGCGCCTCGAGAACTGCGCCAACCCGCAAACGCCGCAGACCCCACCGACCCCACCGAACACGCCGCGGGTGGCGGTGGCGGCCGGGGCGGGCGTCGCCGAGGGGACGGCCGCGGCGTTCACGCTCACCGCCACCCCGGCCCCGGCGGCCGACCTGACGGTGAACTACTCGGTGGCCGACGCGGCGAACGCGGACTTCGTGGCCGCCGATGGCGAGGGCGCGAAGACGGCCGTCATCCGGGCCGGGGAAAGCTCGGTGGACATCGAAGTGGCGACCGTTGCGGACAGCGCCGACGAGCCCTCCGGGGCGGTGTCGGTGGCGGTGGATTCGGGCGCGGGCTACGCCCCGGGCGACCCGGCCGCCGCCGAAGTGCGGGTCACCGACGACGACGCCACCACGGTGGCGCTCGCCGGCCCGGCGGGCGACATCGCCGAGGCGGGCGGGACCAAGGCGTTCACGGTGACGCTCGGGCGGCGGCTCGAGGCGGACGAGCAGGTGCGGGTGCCGCTCGCGTTCGGCGGCGCGGCGGCGCGCGGGGACGACTGGACGGCGGCCTGCGCCCCGGCGCCGGGCATCTACTGCGGCCCGCTGCACACCTACGTCAGCCCCCATGTGGAGTTCATCGGCGCCAACGGCGCCCCGGCGGTGGCCACGGTGACGCTGACGGCGGTGCAGGACAGCCTCGACGAGGGCGCGGGCGAGACGGTGACGGTGGCCCCCGGCGCGGTCGAGACCAACGCGGACGGCGGCGCCGCGGCGTCCGGAAGCCTGAACTTCACCATCGCCGACGACGACGACCCGCCGCCGGCGGTGACGGTCATGGCCGGTTCGGGCATCACCGAGGGGGCGGACGCGGTGTTCACGCTGACCGTCACCCCGGCGCCAGCATCCGCCCTGGCGGTGAACTACGCGGTGGCCGACGCCGACGGCTCGGACTTCGTGGCATCTGGCGACGAGGGATCGAAGACGGTGACCATTGCCGCGGGCGAGGCCTCGAAGACAGTGTCGGTGCCCACCACCTCGGATGACGCCGACGAGGCCGACGGCGACGTGACGCTGCGGCTCGCCGCGGGCGCGGGCTACCGGCTGGGCAGTTCGTCGTCGGCCGGGGTGCGGGTGGCGGACGACGACGCCACGGCCCCGACCGTGCCCGAACTGTCGATATCCGACGGGCGCGGCGGGGAAGGCGAGCCGATGCGGTTCACCATCAGGCTGTCGCGCGCCTCGGAGGAGACGGTGCGGGTGCGGATGGACGTCCGCGACGCGACCCCGCCGTCGGCGCGCTGGCAGTACTACGACTACGCGCGTCCCTTCTACCTGGTGGAGTTCGCGCCGGGGCAGACCGAGCAGCGCCGCTGGGTGTACATCTACGACGACGCGCACGACGAGGGCGAGGAGACCTTCGAGGCGGTGCTGTCGCGGGCGGAGGGCGCGGTCATCGCCAAGGCGGTGGGCGTGGGGACGATCGTCAACGACGACCCGATGCCGGCGGCCCACTTGGCGCGCATGGGGCGCACGGTGGCGCAGCAGGCGCTCGACGGCGTGGCGGGCCGGATGGAGGCGGACCGGGCGCCGGGCATGCGCGGGTCCTTCGCGGGCGGCTCGTTCGGCTCCGGGTCGCCCGCCGCTCGGGGCCTCGGTGCGGCCGCCGCCGCGCCTGCCCCCGGCACCGCATCGGATGCGTTCGGCGGCCGCGCCGGGCCGGGCGACGGCGGCCCCGACGCGCTTGGACTCCAATCCCGCGCCATGACCGCGAGCGAGGTGCTGCTCGGGACGAACTTCACGCTGACCCGGCCGCGGGACGGCGCGGACGGCAGCCTGGCCTTCTGGGGGCGGGCGTCGCGGGACGGCTTCAACGGCGCGGAGCGGGACGAGGGGACGCACGTGACGCTTGACGGCACGGTGACCACGGCCATGCTGGGCGCGGACTACGCGCGCGGCGATTGGCTGGTCGGGCTGGCGCTGACCCGGAGCCTGTCGGAGGGCGGGTACGCCGCCGCCGGGGGAAACGGCCCGCCCGGGCCGGCACCGGATTGGAGCGCGCCCGCCGCCGACGGCAGGGACGGCCCGTGCCCCGATGCCGGGGTCGGAGCGCCGTGCGACGTCGCGGCGCAGCCCGGCGACGGCCGGGTGGAGGCGCGGCTCACGGCGTCGATCCCCTACGCCGCGCTGCGGGTCTCAGACCGTCTGAAACTCTGGGGCGCGGTCGGCTACGGTGCCGGCGAGGTGACGCTGAGCACGGCCCGGGGCGGCCGCTACGGCGCCGGGACCCGCTGGGGCATGGCGGCGGCGGGCCTGCGCGGCGACCTGTTCGCGCCGGGGCAAGGCGGTCCGGCGCTGGCGCTGACCTCGGACGCGCTCTGGACGCGCGCCGCCTCGGAAGAGACACGCGACCTGGCATCGTCGTCGTCTTCGGTGACGCGGCTGCGGATGGGGCTGGAGGGCAGCTGGAGCCTCGCGGTCGGCAGCCCGTTCCGCGCCGGGGTCGGCGGGGCCAGCCTCGTGCCGAGGCTTGAAGTCGGCGTGCGCCATGACGGTGGTGATGCGGAGGCCGGCTTCGGCGTCGAGCTCGGCGGCGGCCTTGAGTGGCGGGACCCGTCGCTCGGCCTGTCGCTCGACCTGTCGGGCCGCGCGCTGGTGGCGCACGGGAACGACGATCTGAAAGACAGAGGGTTCTCCGCCTCGCTGGCCTTCGACCCGACCCCGGCGACGCAGCGGGGAGCGTCCCTGAGCCTGCGCCAGGACTTCGGGGGGCGGGCCGAGGGAGGCCTTGACGCCCTGTTCCAGCCGGAGACGCTGGAGCAGCGCGCGGGGAGCGCTGCGGGCGGCCGCTGGACGCTGGAGGCCGCCTACGGGCTGCCGGCGTTCGGCGGGCGCTGGACCGGCAGCCCGCAGGCCGGCTACGGCCAGGCGGCGGGGTCGCGCGACTACAGCCTCGGCTGGCGCCTCGAGCCGGATTCCGAGGACGCGCCCGACCTGTCGCTGGACCTCAGGGCGGTGCGCAGGGAGAGCCGCGCCGCCGGGGCGGAGCACGGCGTCGAGGTCGAGGTCCGCGCCCGCTGGTGAGCGGGCGCGGCGGGCCGGAAGCGGGCCGGAAGGCCGGCGACGCAGGAATTCGCTTGAATAAGGCAAAACCCGCGCCGAGGGTTGCCGGCTCAGCTTGAAGCACAGGAGCCGACAACAAGGTTGATGGCTTCAATCTGAGCCGCCACCGGGAATCGAGAGCTGGGCGACCCCAGGCTTCAGCTGACTTCTCCCTGATTCCATGACGGTGGCCGGTTGGGTTAAGCCGGCCGCCCGCCGTTGCCCACCTGCCCCCGGTGGCGCAGCAGGTGGTCCATCAGCACCAGGGCGATCATCGCTTCGGCGATGGGGACGGCGCGAATGCCGACGCAGGGATCATGGCGCCCCTTGGTGACCACTTCCGTCTCATTGCCGTCGATGTCCACTGTTCGTCCCGGGGTGGTCAGGCTGGAGGTGGGCTTCAGGGCGATGCGGGCGATGATGTCCTGGCCCGAGGAGATGCCGCCGAGCACGCCGCCGGCGCGGTTGCTCAGGAAGCCTTGGCTGGCCATCTCGTCCCGGTGCTCGGTGCCGCGCTGGCGGACGACTTCAAAGCCATCGCCGATGGCCACCGCCTTGACGGCGTTGATGCCCATCAGGGCGCTGGCCAACTCGGCATCGAGCTTGGCGAACACGGGCTCCCCCAGGCCGACCGGCGCGCCGCTGGCGACCACGGTGACTTCCGCGCCGATCGAGTCCCCCGCCCGGCGCAGCTCATCGATCAGCGCGGCGATGGCTTCGACGCTGTCCGGATCCGGGCAAAAGAAGGGATTGGCTTCCACGGCGTCCCATGACTTGAAAGGCGGGCGAAGCTCGCCGATGGCGGACAGATGGCCCCGCACCCGGACCCCGGCCAGCTCGCCAAGGCACTTCTTGGCGATGGCCCCGGCGGCCACCCGCATCGCCGTCTCCCGAGCCGAGGCCCGGCCGCTGCCGCGGTAATCGCGCAGGCCGTACTTGTGATGGTAGGTGAAGTCGGCGTGGGCGGGCCGGAACAGGTTCTTTATGGCGTCGTAGTCCTTGCTCTTCGGATCCTCGTTCTCCACGGCCAAGCCAATGGGCGTGCCCGTGGTGCGGCCCTCGAAGACGCCCGAAAGAATTCTCACTTGGTCGCCTTCCCGGCGTTGGGTGGTGTACTTGGACTGCCCCGGACGGCGGCGGTCGAGGTCGGGCTGGATGTCCGCTGCGGACAGCGCGATGCCGGGCGGGCAGCCATCGACAATGGCGCCCAATGCCGGACCGTGGCTCTCGCCGAAGGTGGTGAGGGTGAAGTGCTGGCCGAAAGTGTTGCCGGACATGAGCCGCCCTAGCTGGCTGTGGCGCTGGTGACGCTAGTATGGGAACCGAGGGCTGCGGCATCAAGTCGGTTGCCGGGCAACGCTCATGGTTCCGGACTCGACGCCGGACAGGCTCGGCCAATCCCTCGCCCATCCGGTTTGCCACGCCGGGATTGATCGGGCTTTTGCCTTGCCCTTGAAGCACGGACCGGCGTCCCCAAGGCGGCGGGGCCATCAAATCTGCGATAATCCGGCCATGCGCTTCTTCAACACACGCGGCCCGGTGCGAGCGCAGGATCACTACTGCGTACCGCCACTTGAGCGCGTGGACCTCGGCAACGTGCTGCGGCTCATCCGGCAGAAGCACTGCTTCGTGCTGCGCGCGCCCCGGCAAACCGGCAAAACCACCACCCTGCTAGCGCTGCGCGACCTGCTGAACAGCGGCGTCGAGGGCGAACTGCGCTGCGTTTACGCAACCTTCCAAGCGGCTGCCGAAGCCGAGGATCGGGAGCAGGCGATGCGCGCCATCCTGGATGAGCTGGCCGACCAGGCGAAGGCCACCCTAGGAGATCGATTTCCGGAGAGCGCATGGCCAGAGGCGCTGCAACGAGCCGGCCCCAGCGGTGCCCTCGGCAAGGTGCTGAGACAGTGGTCGGCATCCGCTCCGATCCCGCTGGTGCTGCTGATCGACGAGATCGACGCTCTGGCGGGCGGGCTGCTGGCATCGACGTTGCACCAATTGCGCGCGGGCTATCCCTCGCGGCCGGGATCGTTTCCGTTGAGCGTGGCGCTGTGCGGCATGCGCGACGTGCGCGACTACCCAGTGGGCGATTCGAGCCCGTTCAACATCGCCGAGTCCATGCGTCTCGGCGACTTCACGCGCGAGGAGACCATGGCGCTGCTCAGCCAGCACACGCAAGAGACGGGCCGGGCGTTTGATCCTCAAGCTCTGGAGGCCGTGTGGGAGCGGACTCGCGGCCAGCCGTGGCTGGTGAATGCGCTGGCCTACGATGCCTGCTTCCGCAACGCGCCCGAAGGGGACGGCACGGCCCAGCCGGTTGCGGCAGGGGACATCATCGACGCCCGCGAGAGCATCATCGCCCGCCGCGAGACCCACATCAACCACCTCGCCCACCGCCTGATGGACGAGCGCGTGCGGCGCGTGGTCGCACCCATCCTCACGGGGGACGGCGCCGGGGACGGCGCCTCTGGGGAGGATCTTCAATATGCCCGCGATCTGGGGCTGGTGGCCGACGACGACCCCGTGCGTCTGGCCAACCCCCTTTACGCCGAGGTGGTGCCGAGAGTTCTGAACCATGTGGCCCAAGGGCAACTGGAGACTCCGGAGACGGCTTGGTTCATGGCCTCCGATGGGGGCCTGAACGTCTCGAAGCTGCTTGGCGAATACCAAGCCTTCTTCCGCGACCACTCCGAGCAGTGGCGCGGTCGGTTCGTCGTCGCGGAGGCTTGGCCGCAACTGCTGCTGCAGGCGCACTTGCAGCGCGTGGTCAACCGAAAGGGCCGCATCGAGCGCGAGTACGCAACCGGCCGCGGCCGCACGGACCTGATGATCATCTGGCCCATGCCGCCGGACGGGGCTGGCCCCCGCCGAGAGCGCCGGCACGTCATCGAGTGCAAGATTCGGCGCGGCGAACTGCGCAAAGCGGTGGCTGGCGCAGTGGAGCAGACGGCGCGCCACATGGACGCCTGCGGCGCAGCCAGCGGCCATGTGGTGATCGTCGATCCCGCCGAGGACAAGCGCTGGGAGGAGAAGTTGGCCCACAGCGTCGAGGTCGCCCCCTCCGGGGAATCGGTTGAGGTCTGGTGCATGTAGCCAAGCCCCTGCCCCACCCTCGCCGCACCCCCCGAATCAGGATTCACGCCTTGGATCGGCGTTGGAAGGCAATCCGCGGTTGCGGCCGATCAGAGGCCCGAACGCTGGCTCAGGGGAAGCTCCAATCCGCTGCCGAACCCGGACAGCAGGAACACGGCCGGCCCGCTGGACGGCAAGTCGGGCCAGATGAAGGGCAAGCTCGGCCAAGCGCGATTGACGCGCCAGGCGTTCAGGCCCACCTCGCACACCAGCAGCCCGCCCGCCTCCAGATGGTTCGGGGCTTGGTCGATGATCCGGCGCACGACATCAAGGCCATCCTCGCCGCCAGCCAGTCCCAGGGCGGGTTCGTGCGCGAACTCCGGCGGCAGCGCGCCCAGATCCGCCGCATCCACATAGGGCGGATTGCAAAGGATCAGATCAAAGGCGTCCGAGGGCGCGCCGTCGAACAGGTCGGCGCAAGCCACTTGCGCGCGTCCGGCCAGGCCCAAGGCAGCGGCATTGCGCCGCGCGAGGCTGGCGGCGCGGGGGTCGGCATCGACCAATACGACTTTCGCGGCTGGGAATTGCTCGGCCGCCAACAGGCCGAGACAGCCGCTCCCGCAGCACAGGTCCAAGATGCGCTGCGGCGCGCGGGCCAGCCAAGGCCGAAGGCCGTCCTGCAGCATGGGGCCGATGGGAGAGCGCGGCACCACAACGCCGGGCTCAACCTGGAACCAAGCCCCGCAGTACTGGGCCTTGCCAAGCAGCCAAGCCAGGGGCTGGCGTTCGTCCACGCGGCGCTGGGCGAGCCGCCGAATCCGGGTTGCGGTTGCCCCATCCAGGCGGGCATCGAGGGAGGGCGGCGCATCCGGCAGTCCGGTCACGCCGAGCACCAAGGCCGTGGCCTCATCCCAAGCGTTATCGGTGCCTTGGCCGTAGCAGAGCGGCGCTTGCCGGAACCGCTCATGCACCTCGGCAAGCAGCGTTCGCAGCTCAGTCACGCTGCTGGCGATGGGGCAGCACCAATTCGATGCGGGCCACCGCGCCGCCGGCCCGGGGCAGCAAGGGACCAGCGCCAAAGGGGATCAGATTGGGGCCCGCGCTTGCGTCGATGCCCTCCTCCAGCGCGTCGCGAGCGGCTTCGGCGCAGGCCGTCGAGCGCTCCAGCATCAGCGCGGTCTCCTCCGGGCCGTGGAGATGGCAGACCACATAAACGGTGAGGCGCTCAAAAATGCGCAGACGGGCGGACAGGCTGCGCAGCTTCGCAAGGCCGTCATCCGGAATGCTGCCGTCACGGCGCGGCCGCACGCCGGCGACCGCGGCAAAGCCATTGCCGGCCAATTCCTCAGTGAGCTCCGCATTGGTCACCGCTTGCACCGCATCGCGCGGCTGCAGGGCTTGCACATGGGCGTAGATGCGCCGATTGCCCCGCTCAATGACGTAAGCGGAAACGAGTTCGCCGGCCACCTTGGCGGCGATGTAGAACTGATTGGCCTCCGGCCCGAACAGGATGGCTTGGCCGAACACTTGGTTGGCCCAGCCGTTGCTGCGCCCGCAGTCCCGGCCTCGGCAACTGAACAGGGCGTTGGCGCCCAAGGCCTTTTCGTAGTGGGCAATGACCTCGCTCAAGGGCACGCCGGCCGGAATCCGGTAGGTGACGCGCATCGCGGTGGCGTCGATGCGCAGTTTGCGCTCGATGCGCAGCTCCCGCCGGATCTTCTCGACGGCGCTGACGATGAACTCCCGAGGCGCAAACTCATCCTGGCGCTCATGGGCGATGATCCAAGCCCTGGGAAAGCGGTCAAGGCCGGGCGGGTCAGCGGCGCCCGGCACGTCGGCGGCGGCTGCGGCCAAACCGGGGGTTAGCGCCAGCAGCAGCCAGCGGCCCAGGCGGCTCGGTTTGGGAACCAAAATGGAAATGGCGGCAAGCACGGGTCAATGCTAATGGCCGGTTGCCAAAATGACCACACCGCGCGACCTGACGGTCGCGGATGGAGTTTCGCTGGCGCGAAACTCCGCGCTCGTCGCTTAGATCAGATTCCGGTATGTTTCTGAGCCCGCACACACCGGCGACTGCTGGAAACTGGTCAGCGCTCCAGCAACTCCAGCAGCAATCGGTTCATTCGGTTGACGTAAGCGCCGGCGTCCTGAAGGGCGTCGCCTTCCGCCAGGCTGGCTTGGTCGAACAGCACCAGCACCAGATCGGCGAAGCGGTCCTCATCGCTCTCCCGGTCGAGGCGCTTGAGCAGCGGATGCCCGGCGTTGTACTCGAAGCTGGGCTTGGGCGGGGTGAACGCTTGGCCGGTGGCCTCCATGATGCGCTGCATCTGCCTGCCCAAGGCGAACTCGCCCTGCACCAAGCAGGCCGGGGAGTCGGTGAGCCGGGTCGAGGCGCGCACCGCCTCCACGCGGTCTGCCAGCGCCGTCTTGATGCGTTCGGCCAGCGGGTCGTCGTCGGTCTCGTCCTTGCCTTTGTCGGCATCCGCCGCCGACTCCCCGCCTTCGGCGGTTTTTTCCGCAGCCTCTCCCGGCAGCACGAGGCCGGCGCGGGTGATGTCCTGAAAGGCCTTGCCGTCGAACTCGGGTAGGTTCGTCATCAGCCATTCATCGATGCGGTCGAACAACAGCAGGACTTCGATGCCACGCTCCCTGAAGATTTCCAGATGGGGGCTGGAACGGGCGTTTTCGTAGCTGTCCGCCACCAAGTAGTAGATGCGGTCCTGGTCCTCCACGAGGCGTTCGAGGCAATCCTTGAGAGCGACGTTCTTGGTGGCGTCCTCCCCGGCTGTGGAGGCGAAGCGCAGCAGTCCGCGGTAAAGCTCCCGGTTGGCGAACTCATCGCCGGCGCCCTCCTTGATGACTTCCCCGAACTCATCCCAAAACGCTTGGTAGTCCTCAGGCTCCTTCTTGGCCATGCCGTCCAGGGCGGTGAGCACCCGCTTGGTCAGGGCGCTGCGGATGCTGGCGACCCGCTCGTCCTGCTGCAGCACCTCGCGGGAGACATTGAGCGGCAAGTCGTTGCAATCGACCACGCCCTTGACGAAGCGCAGGTAGAGGGGCAGGAACTGATCGGCGTCGTCCATGATGAACACGCGCTGCACGTACAGCTTCAGGCCCCGCGGCGATTCCCGGTTCCAGAGATCGAAGGGGGCGCGCTTGGGCAGGTACAGCAGGCTGGTGTACTCCAGCCGGCCCTCGACCCGGTTGTGGCTCCAGGACAGGGGGTCTTCAAAGTCGTGGGAGACGTGCTTGTAGAACTCGCGGTACTCCTCGTCGCTGATCTCCGAGCGGGAGCGCGTCCACAGGGCGGTCGCCTCATTGACGCTCTCCCACTCCGGCGCCTCGGCCGTCTTGGCTTCGTCATCGTCGCCCGGCGGCGCTTCCTTGACCATGCGCACCGGCACGCTGATGTGGTCGGAATACTTGCGCACCAAGTTGCGCAGGCGGAATCCATCGGCGAATTCCAAGGCATCGTCGCGCAGGCGCAGGATCACTTGGGTGCCCCGCTCCCCCTGCGCCTCTTCCACGCTGTACTCATCCTCGCCTCGGGAGACCCAGCGCACCCCCGCCTCGGCGCCCGCCGCCTGGGTCAGCACCTCCACTTCCTCGGCGACGATGAAGGCGCTGTAGAAGCCAACCCCGAACTGGCCGATCAAACCGGCGTCCTGCTTCTGGTCGCCGCTCAATTGGCTTAGGAACTCGGCGGTGCCGGAGCGGGCGATGGTGCCGAGGTTGTCGATCACCTCCTGGCGGCTCATGCCGATGCCGTTGTCGGCCACGATGAGTGTCTTGGCCTCCTTGTCAAAGGTGACCCGAATGGCGAAGTCGTTGTCCTCGCCCACCAACTCCGGCTTGCCGATTGCTTGGAAGCGCAGCCGGTCGATCGCGTCCGAGGCGTTGGAGATCAGTTCCCGCAGAAACACCTCCCGGTTGGAATACAGGGAGTGAATCATCAATTTCAGCAGTTGCTTGGCTTCGGTCTCGAAGCCAAAGGTCTCGGCTTGGGTGCTCATGGAGTGGGCCTGATGCAGCGGTGAAAGCGGCAATATGGGGATGGACGACCCTAAATCAAGCATTGGACGCCCAATTCTCGATTGCCAAGCTTGGAACCCTGCCGAATTCCCCTTCGTTGTTCGTCACGAGGCCAGCATGAGCATCAAGGCATCTCGTTGCGCTCATCGAGGCTCGGTTGGTCACGGGCAGGTAGGTGGCCGCGAGATCTGGCGTCAAAGTAGGCGCCCCAGTTCTTGCCCCGCGGCCTTAAAGTCAATTGATCGCCTTCCTTATATCAAGATATATACCCATCCCATCGAAGCAAAGCGATTCTTGGAAGCAGTGGTGTTTCCCACGCCATACGCAGGGGCGCCAATCACCGAGTTTCCGTCAAGGCGCGACCTGAGGGTCGCGGATGGAGTTTCGCTGACGCGAAACTCCGCCGCTGTTGCGTGGGCCAGATTCCGACATGCTTCTGAGCCCGCACAGGCGCAGCCAGGCGGCGCACGAGTGAACCACCACTCCCATTTGGCCGAGGGTTGGGCTAATGCCAGCCCGTCGCGTCGCCCAGGGCGTCGCCAATGTCCGCAAGGCTGCGCACGGTCGTCACGTCGGCGGCCTCCAAGGCGGCGAACTTCTCCGCCGCCGTGCCGCGGCCGCCGGCGATGATGGCGCCGGCGTGGCCCATGCGCTTGCCTTTGGGCGCGGTGACGCCGGCGATGTAGGCCACCACGGGCTTGGTGACGTTGGCCTTGATGAAGCCGGCCGCCTCCTCCTCGGCGGTGCCGCCGATCTCGCCGACCATGACGATCGCCTCGGTGTCGGGGTCGTCTTGGAACATCGCCAGAATGTGCATGAAGTGGCTGCCGGGGATGGGGTCGCCGCCGATGCCCACACAGGTGCTTTGGCCAAAGCCCTTGTCCGTGGTCTGCTTGACCGCCTCGTAGGTGAGCGTGCCGGAGCGGGAAACGATGCCCACCCGACCCGGCATGTGGATGTCGCCGGGCATGATGCCGATCTTGCACTCCCCCGGCGTGATGACCCCGGGGCAGTTGGGACCGATCAGCCGCGCGCCGGTGGTGTCGAGCTTGGCCTTGACGGCCAGCATGTCCAAGGTCGGCACGCCCTCCGTGATGCAGACGATCAATTGGATGCCCGCATCAAGCGCCTCGAGAATCGAGTCCTTGCAGGCGGGCGCCGGCACGTAGATGACCGAGGCGTCAGCGGCGGTGGCGGCGACCGCTTCAGCCATGGTGTTGAAGACCGGGAGGCCAAGATGGGTTGAGCCGCCCTTGCCCGGCGTCACCCCGCCCACCAAGTTGGTGCCGTACTCAAGCGCCTGCCGGCTGTGCAGCGTCCCTTGGGCGCCAGTGAAGCCTTGGCAGAGCAGGCGGGTGTCCTTGTTGGCCAAAATGCTCATGATTCGTCTCCGTCCGCCGCAATGGCCACTGCTTTTCCGGCGGCGTCCGAGAGTGATTCGGCGGCAACGATGCGCAGCCCGCTGGCGGCCAGGATTTCCCGCCCCGTGCCTGCGTTGTTGCCCTCGAAGCGAACCACCACCGGCACCTTGACGCCCACTTGCTTGACGGCGCTGATGATGCCCTCGGCAATCACCGCGCAACTGACGATGCCGCCGAAGATGTTGATCAGCACGGCGCGAACCTGCGCGTCGGACAGAATGATCTTGAATGCCTCCGAGACGGCTTCGGTGTTGGCGGCGCCGCCAACGTCGAGAAAGTTGGCCGGACTGCCGCCGTGAAGCTTCACCAAGTCCATGGTGCCCATGGCGAGGCCGGCGCCATTGACCATGCAGCCGATGTTGCCGTCCAAGGCCACGTAGTTGAGGCCGTAGGCCGACGCTTCAGCCTCGCGGGGGTCTTCCTGGGCGGGGTCGCGCAGTTCGGCGACGGCCTTCTGCCGATGCAGGGCGTTGCCGTCGATGTTGACCTTGGCGTCCAGGCAATGCACGTCGCCGGCGGCGGTGACCACTAGGGGGTTGATTTCCACCAGCGAGCAGTCGAGTTCATGGAAAAGCCTCGCCAGCCCCATGAACAGAGCCGTGAACTGCTTTACTTGCCGGCCTTCAAGGCCCAGTTGGAAGGCCAGTTCCCGGCCTTGGTAAGGCTGCGCCCCGACGTAGGGATCGACTGCGGCGCGCAGGATTTTCCCCGGCGACTCCTCGGCCACCTTTTCGATGTCCACGCCGCCCTCGGTGGAGGCCATGAACACCACCCGTCGGGCGCTGCGGTCAATGACCGCGCCCAGATAAAGCTCGCGCTCGATGTCGGTGCATTGCTCAACGTAAATCCTGCTGACCGGCTGGCCGGCCGCATCGGTTTGGGCAGTGACCAGGTTGCGGCCCAGCCAGCGCCCGGCGAAGGCCTCGACCTCGTCCGCAGAGTCAACCACCGCAACGCCCCCGGCCTTGCCCCTGCCGCCGGCGTGGACCTGGGCCTTGACCACCCAACGGGAGCCGCCGAGCTGCAAAGCCGCAGCGCGGGCGTCCTGGGCGGAATCCGCCGCCACCCCTGCGGAGACGGGCAGGCCGTAGTCGGCGAACAGCGCCTTGGCTTGGTATTCGTGCAAATTCATGATTTTCGCTTTCTGTTGACCATGTGAATCGCTCGGCCGGCGACGCCGAGCGCCGCCTCGTGCAGCGCCTCGGACAGCGTGGGGTGGGCGAACATCGTCAGCCCCAGGTCCTCGGCGCTGGCGTCGAACTCCATGGCGATGACGCCTTGGGCGATGATCTCCGAGGCTTGGGGGCCGAGCACGTGAATGCCCAGCAGGCGATCGGACTCGGCGTCCGCCACCACCTTGACCAGTCCCGACGCATCGTTGGCCGCCAAAGCCCGGCCGCTGGCCGCGAACGGGAAGCTGCCGGTCTTGACGGCGACGCCCTCATCGGCCAACTCCTCCTCCGTTTTGCCGACCCAGGCGATCTCGGGATGGGTGTAGATGACGTTGGGCACGGCGCCGTAATTCACCGCCGGCTTGAAGCCGGCCAAGCGCTCCGCCACCATCACGCCCTCCTCCGCGCCCTTGTGGGCCAGCATCGGGCCGCGCACGCAATCGCCGACCGCATGAACCCCCGGCGCCTGCGTGGCGCAGTGCTCGTCCACTTCAATGAAGCCGCGCCCATCAACCCCGACGCCGGCGTCGCCGGCCAGCAGGCCGTCCGTGCAGGGACGCCGGCCCACCGCCACGATGAGCTTGTCGAAGGTCAGCGCCTGTTCGCCGGCAGCGTCCTTGAAGCGCACCTGAACCCCGCCGTCGGCGGCTTCCGCGGCCGTGACCATGGCGCCCAAGCGGATGTCCAAGCCCTGGCCCCTGAGCGTCTTCAAGGCGTCGCGGGCGATGCGCCGGTCGGCCATGGGCAGGAAGTCGTCGAGCGCTTCCAGAATGACCACTTCGGAACCCAAGCGCCGCCAAACGCTGCCGAGCTCCAAGCCGATCACGCCGGCGCCAATGACGCCCAAGCGCGCCGGCACCGCTTGGAACGCCAGGGCGCCCTCGGAATCAACGATCAGATCCCCGGTCAGCGGCGCTGCCGGCATCGACGTCGGCACCGAGCCGGCAGCCAGAATGACGTGCTTCGCCGCCAGCGTTGAGGTCGTCCCCTGATGGTCCTGATAGGCGACCTGCGGCCCGGCGAGCAGTTGACCCGTGCCGGCCAGGCTGGACACCCCGTTGCCCTTGAACAAGGCGGCGATGCCACCGGTCAAGCCCTTCACCACCGCGTTCTTGCGGGCGATCATCTTCGGCACGTCGATGGAGACGCCGTCCAGCCCGATGCCGATGTCGCCGAGCCGCCCTTGGGCCTCCATGTACTTGTGCGAGGCGTCGAGCAGGGCCTTGGAGGGGATGCAGCCCCAATTCAGGCAGGTGCCGCCGAGCACCGGGGCGCCATCGTTGTCCAAGGACCTGTCGATGCAGGCGGTGGCGAAGCCGAGTTGGGCGCAGCGGATGGCTGCGGCGTAGCCGGCCGGCCCGGCGCCGATGACGATGACGTCGTACTGATCGCTCATGCTCACAGCTCCAGAAGTATGCGCGCCGGATCTTCGAGCAACTGCTTCACCGCCACCAGGAAGCTGACCGCCTCGCGGCCGTCGATCAGGCGGTGGTCGTAGGACAGCGCCAAGTACATCATGGGCCGGACCCGCACCTCGCCGCCTACGACCATGGGCCGCTCCTGAATCTTGTGCATGCCCAAAATGCCGGTCTGCGGCGGGTTGAGGATCGGCGTCGAGAGCAGCGAACCAAAGACCCCGCCGTTGGAAACGGTGAAGGTGCCCCCGGAAATCTCCTCAATGGCCAGCTTGCCGCGGCGCGCCCGCTCGCCGTAGCCGTTGATCTGATCCTCGATCTGCGCGAGGCTCAGGGCATCGGCGTCGCGCACCACGGGAACCACCAAGCCGCGGTCGGTGCTGACCGCAACGCCAATGTCGTAGTAGCCGTGGTAGATGATGTCGTCGCCGTCGATCGATGCGTTGACCGCCGGAAAGCGCTTGAGGGCCTCGACGCAGGCGCGCACGAAGAACGACATGAAGCCCAGGCGAGTGCCGTTGTGGCGCGCCTGAAACTCCTCCTGGTACTTGCTGCGCAGGGCCATGACCGGGGACATGTCCACCTCGTTGAAGGTGGTCAGCATGGCGGCGTTGTGCTGCGCCTCCACCAAGCGCCGGGCGATGCTGGCGCGCAGCCGCGTCATGGGAACCCGGCGCTCCACCCGTTCGCCCACCGCTTGGTCCGGAAACGCCGAGCCATCCCCGTCGCCGGAGTCCTCGACTTGCTTGGCGGCCGTTGCGGGCGGCGGCGTGGGACGCTCCTCAATGACGTACTGGGCCACATCCTCCTTGGTGATGCGCCCATCCTTGCCGGTGCCCTGGACCTTGGCGACGTCCAAGCCCTTCTCCTCGGCAAGCTTGCGCGCCGCCGGGCTGGCGCTGGCGGCGGCAGGTGCCGGCGGTTCCAACTCGGCAGGGGGACGGGATGCCGGCACGTCGCCGATTTCAAACATGGCGAGCCGCTCCTCGCTCTCCACCACGTCCCCCTCCTGCTTGAGGACGCGCACCAGCTGACCGTCCGCCGGCGCCACCACTTCGAGCACCACCTTGTCGGTTTCGATGTCCACCAGCAAATCGTCGCGCTTGATGGGCTCGCCGGCGCCCTTGTGCCAGACGGCGATGGTGCCCTCGGTGATGGATTCCGGGAACGTTGGGGCTTTTATGTCCATGATTCGCTACTCGTTGGTTTCAAACAGCGCTTGGTGAATGAGCCGCTGCTGGCGCTCGTTGTGCAGTTTGAGGTAACCGGCCGCTGGGGCCGCCGAGGGCTCCCGGCCCGCGAACTGAAGGTTCAGCGACGGATCTTGCCGCTGCATCACCCGCAGGGTGTGGTGCTGGCTGGCGTACCAAGCCCCTTGGTTCATCGGCTCCTCCTGACACCAAATGACATCCCTCAGGTTCCGGTAGGGCGCCACCACTTCCCCAAGGTCATCCTCGGGATAGGGGTAGAGCTGCTCGATGCGCGCGATGGCGATGTGGTCGGCCGCGACGCCGCGACGGGCCTCCAGCAACTCGTAGAACACCTTGCCGCTGCACAGCACCAGCCGCGTCACCTTGGCTGGATCGAGATCATCGACTTCCGGCAGCACCGTGCGGAACTGGCCGTCATGCAGCTCCTCCAGCGACGAGACCGCCTGCTTGTGCCGCAACAGGCTCTTTGGCGTCAATGCCACCAAGGGCTTGCGCAGGGGCCGGATGGCTTGGCGGCGCAGCATGTGGAAGACCTGGGCGGGCGTGGTGGGCAGGCAAACCTGCATGTTGTGTTCCGCGCAAAGCTGCAGGTAGCGCTCCAAGCGCGCTGATGAGTGCTCAGGCCCCGCCCCTTCATAGCCGTGGGGCAGCAGCATGGTCAGCCCGCACAGGCGGCCCCACTTGCTTTCGCCGGATGAGATGAACTGGTCGATCACCACCTGCGCGCCGTTGGCGAAGTCGCCGAACTGCGCCTCCCAGACGACCAGCTCATTGGGCGTGGTGGTGGCGTAGCCGTACTCGAAGGCCAGCACCGCCTCTTCCGAAAGCAGCGAGTCGTAGATGTCGAAGTTGGCGGTCTCCGAGAGGTGGTTGAGCGGAATGTAGCGCTTGCCGTCGATTTGGTTGTACAGGCAGGCATGGCGGTGGGAGAACGTGCCAACCCCCACGTCCTGTCCGGTGAGGCGCACGCCGTGGCCGGCGTCAACCAAGGTGCCGTAGGCCATGACCTCCGCATAACCCCAGTTCACGGGCCGTTCGCCCCGAGTCATCTCGTCGCGCTCGCGCATGGTCTTGGCCACTTGGCGCTGCAGCTTGAAGCCGTCCGGCAGCGCGGTCAGGCGTTCGGCGACGTCGATGAACCGCTGCTTGGGCGTTCGGGTGTCAGCGGCTGCGGTCCAGCGGTGGCCCAGGAACGGACGCCAGTCCACGAACAGGCTCTGGTCCGGCTCCTGCACGATCGACAGCGCCACATGGCCGCCGCTCTCCAGAGTGCTGCGGTACTGCTCCACCATTTCGACGGCCTCGGCGGCGCTGACCGCGTCATCCTCGATCAGCTTTTCGACGTAGCGTTCCCGGGTGGTCGGCAGAGCGCGGATGCGGGCGTACATCAACGGCTGGGTCTTCATCGGCTCCTCGGCCTCGTTGTGCCCCCGGCGGCGGTAGCAGACGATGTCGATGACCACGTCCTTGCGGAAGCGCATGCGGTAGTCGGCGGCCAGCTTGGTGACGAACACCACCGCCTCGGGGTCGTCGCCGTTGACGTGGAAGATGGGCGCCTTGACGATCTTGGCGATCTCGGTGCAGTACTCCGCCGAGCGGGCGTCATCGCGGCGGTTGGTGGTGAAGCCGATTTGGTTGTTGACGATGATGTGGACCGTGCCGCCGGTCTTGAAGCCCCGGGTCTGGGACATTTGGAAGGTCTCCATGACCACCCCTTGGCCGGCGAAGGCGGCGTCGCCGTGAATCAGGATGGGCGCCACGAGATCGCCGGCGTAGTCGCGCCGCCGGTCCTGGCGGGCGCGCACGGAACCCTCGACCACCGGGCCGACGATTTCCAAGTGGGAGGGGTTGAAGGCCAAGGCCAGGTGCATTTCCCCGCCGGGGGTCATGACGTTGGTGGAGAAGCCCTGATGGTACTTGACGTCCCCGGAGCCGGAGGCGGCGGACACCTTGCCGTCAAATTCGTCGAACAAATCCCAGGGATCCTTGCCGAGAACGTTGACCAGGACGTTCAGGCGCCCGCGGTGGGCCATGCCGATGACGCTTTCCAGCACCCCGTGCCCGCCCAGCCGCTGCAGCAGTTCGTGCAGGCAGGGAATCAGCGACTCGCCGCCCTCCAGGCCAAACCGCTTGATGCCGGGATAGCGGCCGTGCAGATACTTCTCAAGGCCTTCGGCGGCGGTCAGCCGCTCCAGTATGGAGCGTTTCTCCGCCGGGCTCAGCGGCGCTTCGGAGCGCACCGACTCCAGGCGCTCCCGCACCCAGAGCTGCTCGGTGGCCTGCAGGACGTGCATGTATTCGACGCCGACGCTGCGGCAGTAGGTCATCTCCAGGGTTTCGACGATCTCCCGCAGCTTGGCGGCCCCGTCCCAATAGCGCAGGACGTCGGTGTTGAAGATCTCCTCCGACTCGGCGGCGGACAGGCCGTGGTAGGCCAGGTCGAGCACCGGCATGAGCGGGCGCTCCATCATGTCCAAGGGATCGAGCTTGGCTTTCTTGTTGCCGCGCAGCCGGTAGGCGGCGACCAGATCGTGAACGCGCATCTGCTTGCGCAGGTGTTCGCTTTCGACGGCGGCGCTTTGCTTTTCCGGGCGCGCCTTCAGGCGGTTGCGGCCAATGCGCTCGAAGTGCGCGATCACCCCGCTGTGCGGAATCTCGGCCTCAGCGTCGCCAGCGTCCGGTTGGGTCGTCGGCAGGCCCCCGAAGAAGCCGCGCCATTGCGGCGGCACGCTGTCCGGGTCGGACAGCCAAGCCTCGTACATGGTTTCCATGTAGGCCGCGTTGACGCCCGCCAAGTGCGAGCTGGCGCGCATGCGATCAAGGTAGGACTCCGCCATCGGCCAAGGCGCGCCTTAAGTGCCCTGCTTCACGAGCAGGCCGCGAATCTTGCCGATCGCCCGAGTGGGATTCAAGCCCTTGGGACAGACGTTGACGCAGTTCATGATGCCCCGGCAGCGAAACACGCTGAACGGATCCTCCAAATCGCGCAGGCGTTCGGCGCTGGCCGTGTCGCGGCTGTCGGCCAGGAAACGGTAGGCCTGCAGCAGGCCGGCGGGGCCCACGAACTTGTCGGGGTTCCACCAGAACGACGGGCAGGCGGTTGAGCAGCAGCCGCACAGAACGCACTCGTAGAGGCCGTCCAGCTCGGCGCGCTGCTCGGGGGATTGCAGGCGCTCCTGGGCGGGCGGCGGCGCCTCGTTGATGAGATAGGGCCGCACTTTCTCGAACTGGTCGAAGAACTGGCCCATGTCCACCACCAGATCGCGGACCACTGGCAGCCCCGGCAGCGGCCGCAGCGCCAGCTTGCCGCGCTTGGCCACTTGGGAGACGGGCGTGATGCAGGCGAGGCCGTTCAGGCCATTCATGTTGATGCCGTCGGACCCGCATACGCCCTCGCGGCAGGAGCGACGGTAGGACAGGGACGGATCCCGCTCCTTCAAGCGCTCCAGCAGGTCGAGGACCATCAAATCCTTGCCCTCGGGCAACTCAATGCTCATGTCCCGCATCTGCGGCTTTTCGTCCGCATCCGGGTTGTACCGATAAACGCTGACCTGCATTGGACGCTTCCTTGTATTCGCTGTTCGGTGTTCGCTGTTCGTTCGGCTTGGGCCGTTCGTTCCGCTTGTCGTGCCGCTTGGGCTAGTACTTCCTTTCCATCGGCTCGAAGGTCGGCACCGTGGCGGGCTCGAAGTTCACCGCTCGCTTGGCCACCCGCTCATCATCCGGGAAATACAGGGAGTGGCACAACCAGTTTTCGTCATCGCGCTGCTGGTGGTCCTCGCGGGCATGGGCGCCTCGGCTCTCCCGGCGCGCCTCGGCGGCGATGGCGGTGGCGTAGGCCACCTCGAACAGGTTGTCGAGTTCCAATGCCTCCAGGCGGGCGGTGTTGAAGGCGTTGCTCTTGTCCGGCAGGTGCGCGTTGTTGATGCGCTCACGCAGCGCCTGCAGCGTCTTGATGCCCTCGCGCATGCGCTCTTCGGTGCGGAACACCCCGAAACTCGCCTGCATGCAGCTCTGCAGTTCCCGCTTCAGCGCGGCCACGCTCTCCCCGGCGGCGGAGGCGTTCCAGCGGGCAAGCCGCGCATAGGCCGCCTCCAAGTCGGATTCGCTGGCCTCCCGGCGGCTGATGCCTTGGCGCACGGCCTGCTCGATTTGCAGCCCGGCGGCGCGTCCAAACACGATCAGGTCGAGCAGCGAGTTGCCGCCCAGCCGATTGGCGCCGTGTACGGAAACGCAGGCCGCCTCGCCGGCGGCGTACAGGCCCTCGATGGCGCGGTCCTGCCCCGTTTTGTCCTGGGTCAGCGCCTGGCCGCGCACTTGGGTGGGAATGCCGCCCATCATGTAGTGGCAGGTCGGCACGACGGGAATCGGCTCGCGCACCGGATCGACGTGGGCGAAGGTGTGCGACAGTTCCAGAATGCCCGGCAGACGGCTGTTGAGCACCGCCTCGCCTAGGTGATCGAGCTTAAGCAGCACGTGGTCGGCGGCCTCGCCGCAGCCGCGGCCCTCCAGAATTTCGATGATCATGGAGCGGGCCACCACGTCGCGGCCCGCCAGATCCTTGGCAGTCGGCGCGTAGCGCTCCATGAAGCGCTCGCCGTCCTTGTTGATCAGGTAGCCGCCCTCCCCCCGGCAGCCCTCGGTGACCAGCACCCCGGCGCCGGCGATGCCGGTGGGATGGAACTGCCACATCTCGATGTCCTGCACCGGAAAGCCGGCGCGCAAGGCCATGCCGACGCCGTCGCCGGTGTTCATCAGCGCGTTGGTGGTGCTGGCGTAGATCCGTCCCGCGCCGCCGGTGGCCAGCACCGTCGCCCGGGAGGCCACGTGGACCACATCGCCGGTCTCGATCTCGATGGCGATGACCCCGGCCACCGCGCCGTCCTGGTTCTTCACCAAGTCAACGGCGAACCATTCGTTCAGGAAGGTTGCGCCGTTTTTGACGTTGGCTTGGTAGAGGGTGTGCAGCAGCGCATGCCCTGTGCGGTCGGCGGCGGCACAGGTGCGGGCCGCCTGCCCGCCCTTGCCGTAGTCCTTCGACTGGCCCCCGAACGGCCGCTGGTAGATGCGGCCGGATTCGGTGCGCGAAAACGGCAGGCCCATGTGCTCCAGTTCGAAGACCGCCTGGGGGCCTTCGCTGCACATGTACTCGATGGCGTCCTGGTCGCCGATGTAGTCCGATCCCTTGACCGTGTCGTACATGTGCCACCGCCAGTCGTCGTCCGGATCCTCGCTGGCGATGGCGCAGGTGATGCCGCCTTGGGCGGACACCGTATGGGAGCGGGTGGGGAACACCTTGGAGATGACCGCCGTCCGCAGCCCGGACTGGGCGAGCTCAAGGGCGGCCCGCAGCCCGGCGCCGCCGCCGCCGACGATGAGGCCGTCGAACTCCAGTTTGCGCATTGCGGCCATCGCCTTAAGCCGGTCCCGGCAGCATCCAGAAGAGGCGAACGCCCCACCAGACGTAGATGAACAGCAGCAGTCCGCAACCCACTTGGTAAACCATGCGCAAGACCGCCGCCCGGGCGCCGAAGTAGTGCGGCCTGATGTAGTCCGTGCCGACCGTCCATAGGCCGACCCAGCCATGGGCGGCGGTGGAGAGAACCGCCAAAACGCTGAAGGCCCGCATTGACGCCGAGCCGAGGAACTCGACCAACTGACGATGATCGAGGCCGTCATTGGCGACGAAGAAGCTCAGCAGGCACAGGGCGTAGAGCGCCAGCACCACGGCGCTCAGCCGCTGAATCAGGAAATCCGCCAAACCGCTGCGCGCCAAGGAAGTGACCTGGGTTACCACAGCCAAGCCCCCAGCAGGACGGCAGCGGCCCCGGTGGCGGCGAAAACCAGCCAAGAGGCGCGCTTGGCGGCAGCGAAGCCGTCCCCGACGTGCAGATCGAGCAGCAGGTGCTTGACGCCGGCCAGCAGATGGTAGGCCAGCAAAGCCAGAACGCCCCAAAGCGCCAGTTTGGGCAGGGTCATTGCCAGCAGGCCGCCCGCGCTCGCAAAGCCCGCCTCCGAGGAAAGCGCCAGATCAAGCAGGTACAGCAGATAGGCAAAGCCGAAGAACAGCAGAATCCCGGAAATGCGGTGGCCGATGGAGGCGATGGCGGTCACCGGCCAGCGAAACCGGGCCAGCGATAGACTGATTGGACGTTCGGGCCTCATAAACCAAGTTCTTTGTCAATCCAAAAACGCTGGGAACCTGCCCAAGCCCGCGCCGACGCAGTGCGCGGCTGCGATGGCGACCGATGCCGTTGCGGCCCGCCCATCGAGCCTTGGGCGACCCGGACGGCGGCGGGGAAGGATTCTAGTCGCAGCTTTCCGATTTGCCAACAGCCTGGGCTTGAGCCCGCCCGAAACGCCCTCAGGGACGCGAATCCTGGACCAGCGGCGCGGGCAGCATGGACATGCCGCCATCGATGACGAACTCCCGGGCGGTGATGAAGGCGGACTCATCCGACGCCAGGAACACCACTAAATCGGCGACGTTGCGCGGCGCGCCCATTACGCCCGCTTCGGCGGGGCGCGGCCCTTCCGGCGACTGGGGAGCGTCGGTTGCGGATTCCCCGGCCGACGCTCCGAAGTTCTGGACCATCGGCGTGTCGATGACCCCGGGATGAATCGAATTGCATCGAATGCGGTGCCCGGACTCCAGGCAGTGGGCGGCAATGGAGCGGGACATGCCCTCGATGGCGCCCTTGGCGGCGGCGTAGCCGACGACGCCGCCGTAGGCGAGCTTGGAGACCACCGACGCCATGTTGATGATCGAGCCGCCGCCGCTGGCGGCCATCAGGGGAATGGCGTGCTTGGCTCCGAGGAAGGCGCCGTCGGCGCTCACGGCCAGTTGCGCCCGGTAGTGGGCGTAGGTCTGGCTTTCGATGCTGCCGGGCAGCACGATGCCGGCGTTGTTGACTAGGACGTGCAGGGCGCCGAATTCGCTGCCGATTTCGCCAATGATCGTTTGCCAACGCGCTTCGTCAGTGACGTCCTGCGGCTTGAAGGCCGCGCCGATGTCGTCGGCGACCGCTTGGCCAGCGGCCAAGTCCACGTCGGTCAGCACCACCCGCGCCCCTTCCGCAGCGAGGGCGCGGGCGTCGGCCTCGCCGAGGCCCTTGGCCCCTCCGGTAACCAAAGCCACCTTTCCCGCCACCCGCTCAGCCATCGTCGCATCCTCCCTGCGTTCGTCGAAGGAGGCCGATTATCCGGGCAAAGCGGGGCAGACGCAAAATCCGCGCCCGCTAAGCGGGTGCGGATGGAGTTTCGCTGGCGCGAAACTCCGCGCTTGCTGCGTGCGCAGTGGCTCAGTTTGACTCGCGTCATCCTCGTGATTCGGTCGAGGGCGGGACGCCCTCGCTCCGGGAGTCCGCTGGGTTCGGGCGACGACCCGCGGAGCGCTAACCGTTCGGATATTTTGGGCACCAGTAAAACGACCGGATCCTCGATCCTTAGGAGTTGTCCCCTCCTCCGTGTTTGTCGGAAAAGGCTGAGCTCGAAGACGGCGAGATCATCGTCATCCGAAAGGAGGTGCGACTCAAAAATGCCGTCGGAACGATTCAATTCCTTCCTGAACCAAGCCTTTGCCGCCGCCTCCGCTGCCCTAAGCGCGCTTCGCTGCAATGGCAGGGGAATCTGGGTGCGGCTGAATTCTCGGGTCAGGCGTCGCCTTTCCGACGCGCCCACGCACCGCTCGACCTCATCAACGATGGCGTTGAGGACATGAATGCGACGGCGCCCGTTGCATGGGGCAGTTTCCAAAATTTTTCTGAGCCCGCGCCAATGGGCTGGCCTATAATCATTCGTTTGCCAAGTCAAATCCCGCATGAGTGAACTGAGCTACCCCTACGCCGACCATCCGGCGCCCGGCACCACCCAAGAGGTGGCCGACGGCGTGCGCTGGCTGACCATGCCCATGCCGGGCTCGCTGTCGCGCATCAACCTGTACCTGCTTGAGGACCGCGGCGGCTGGTGGGTGGTCGATACGGGGCTGGGCATCGAAGAGACCGGCCAGTGGTGGCGGGAGGTGTTCAGCCACGAACTGGCCGGCCGGCCGGTGAAGGGGGTGATCTGCACCCACATGCATCCCGACCACATCGGCCAGTCGAAGATGATCACCGACGAGTACCGGTGCCCCCTCTACATGACCCGGGCCGAGTACTACCAAGCCCGGGCCTTCGCCAACACCGGCCCCGGCCACCACACCTCCTGGCTGGGGCAGGATTTCTACGCCCGCGCCGGGATGCCCCGCTCCTACCTGGAGGATCTGGCCCGCGCCTGGGGGCAGCGCGGCCGGGACGGCATGTCCATGCCGGAACTGCCTAGCGGCTACCACCGGCTGCAGGACGGCGACGTGCTCACCATCGGCCATCACGACTGGCGCGTGGTGGTGGGCTCCGGCCATTCCCCGGAGCACGCCTGCCTGTACTGCGCCGCCCTCAAGGTGATGATTTCCGGGGATCAGATACTGCCGGTCATCACCTCCAACGTCAGCGTCCACCCGACCGAGCCGGATGCCAATCCGCTCAAGGCGTGGATGGAGTCCCACGACCGCTTTCTCAGCACCCCGGACGACACCTTGGTGCTGCCGGCGCACAACCTTCCGTTTTTTGGCGTTCGCAAGCGCCTGCGCGACCTCATCAGCCATCACGAGGACCGCATGCTGGCCATCGAGGAGCATTGCGTGGAACCCGCGCTGGCGCGGGAACTGCTGCCGGTGCTCTTCGCCCGCAAGCTCGATGCGCGCCAGATGATGATGGCCTTGGGCGAGGCCATTGCCCATCTGCACCTGCTGATGCACCGCAACCGCATCGAGCGCACCTTGCATGAGGACGGCCAGTACCGCTTCGCCTCCATCGACCCCGACCTCCCCCGCCGCGCCCACCCGGACGCCCACGATGCGCCCGACGACGGCCCGATGATGGTCTGATGGCAAGCGCCTCCGACCCGGCCTTCAAGCGCAAGGTCGCCCGCATCGCCTTCAACACGCTGCAGTGGGGGCGCGACCATGTGCCGCCGGGGGTGCGCACGCTGATCGGCGCGCTGCTGATGGTGGGCGGCGTCTTCGGCTTCCTGCCGGTCCTCGGCTTCTGGATGTTTCCGTTGGGCATGGCCTTCGCGGCCCTGGACTTCCCGCCCGCCCGCCGTTGGCTGGAGGCGCGCATGGTTCGCCTGCGGCGCGTTGCTGGCGGCGGCTAGCTTGGATGCTTCTCAGAAGGCCTGTCTCTTTTCGCGAAACGACCTCTCAAAAACCAAGCAACGCATTGAAATTGAAAAACCTTTCAATTTCAGATAAGCCATTGGGCAAATGATGCGGGGCAGTCAGGAAACCACGTCCAGCCAATAGCTGCCGCTGTCCAGCCGCTTCACGTGACCCGCCGTCGGGGTGGCGAAGTGGGTGCCGATGATGAGGGTGTCGTCGCCCGCATGGCGCTCAAGCAGGGCTTCCCGGGTGGCCCGGCCTTGGATTGGGTCGGTATCGGCGCTGCTGCACCAGTCCGTGCGGGTCATTTGGCAGGGGTGGTGGATGCAGTCGCCGGTGATCAAGGCCCGCTGTCCCTTGGATGAAATCTCGACGCTGACGTGCCCAGGGGTGTGGCCTGGGGTTGGCCGCAGCCGCACCTCCTCGCAAAGCACGTGATCGCAAGCCACGAAGTCCATCAGCCCGGCGGCGACGATGGGCCGCACGGAGTCCGCCAGCACCGGGCCGTAAGTGGATTCATCCCCATGGGCATCCCAATAGGCCCACTCGCGCTCAGCCACCAGGTAGCGGGCGTTGGGAAAGGTGGGCAGCCACTCGCCGTCCACCAGCATGGTGTTCCAGCCCACATGGTCCACGTGCAGATGGGTGCAGAGCACGGTGTCGATGGATTCGCGGGGATGGCCGGCTGCGGCGATGTCCTCCAGAAAGGCGGTTTGCAGATGGCTCCAGTTGGGAATGCTGCGCTCCTTGTCGTTGCCGATGCAGGTGTCCACGACGATGCGCCGCCCTCCGGCATGGACGATCAGCGCGTGAACGCTCATGATGAGGTTGCCCGCTTCGTCCATGAAGTGCGGGGCCAGCCAGTCGATGGGCAGGCAGGCCTCCCGCGTGGCGTCCGGCAGAATGAAGCGGCTGCCGCCCGTGGTCTCCATCTCGACGATGCGGGTGATCCTGACGTCCCCAATTTGCCACTGGTTCATAGGGTGCATCTCCTGCAGTTGGAAAGCTGAATCGCCATTGCATGGGCTCCGAAACATTTCGGAACCTGACTCAACCGGTGCGGAGTTTCGCACAGCGAAACTTAACGCACCCGCAAAGCGGGCGCGCGGGTTCAGGTACATTTCGCAACCTGACCCATGCCACGGCAGCGCCAGCTTGCCTGTTGCGGGCGTTCATGCAAAGGTTTGGCGTCCGCAAAACCCAACATCACAAACGGAGGAGGCAATTGGCCATGGGACTCCGCGACATCGCATCGACACTGGCTCAGGTGCCCGCCCTGCTGATGGTGAAGAGGACGCTCAAACCGCGCCCTTACACCGACAAGGACTGCTTCGCCCGTCAAGTGGAGGCCAACGCCGTCCGTTTTGGCGAGCGCGTCGCGATTGTCTTTGAAGGCCGTTCGGTCACTTGGGCGCAGTTCAACGCGCTGGCCAATCGCTACGCCAACCACTTGGCGGGCCTAGGCGTCGCGCGCGGCGACGTGGTGAGCCTGGTCATGGAGAACCGCATCGAATTCCTGGCCGTGACCGTGGCTTTGAACAAGCTCGGCGCTACGGCGGGCTTCATCAACACGAACCTGCGCGGCCGGCCCCTGAGCCACTGCATCACGGTCACCGAGTCCAGGAAGTGCGTCTTCGGGGAGGAGCTCGCGCCCGCCTTGGGCGAAGTCAAGGCCGAGTTGTCCTTGGCCGAAGGCGAGGACTACCTGTTCGTGCCGGATGCGGGCGAGGCGGCGGCGCCCAACTGGGCGTCGGACCTGGCTGCGGACAGCGCCGCCGCCAGCCCCGACAACCCTCCGGCGACCATCGAGAACGCCTTGGGCGACACGGCCATGTATCTGTTCACCTCCGGCACCACCGGCATGCCGAAGGCGGCGGTGCTCTCCAACCGCCGCTTTCTCGCCAGCGCCGCCATGTCGCACAAGGCGGGATTGAAATGCACGGAGCGGGACCGGCTCTACATGTGCCTGCCGCTCTACCACGGAACCGGCATACTGATCGGCTGCGGCGCTTCCTTCCATTCGGGCGCCAGCATGTTCATCCGGCGCAAGTTCTCGGCCAGCGGCTTCCTAAGCGATGTGCGTGAGCACCAAACCACCTGCCTCGTTTACATCGGCGAGCTCTGCCGCTATTTGATGAACGTCCCGGAGGCGCCCGACGATCACGACAACCCGTTGCGGCACATGATCGGCAATGGCCTGCGCCCGGACGTCTGGATGCCGTTCAAAAAGCGCTTCGGCATCAAGCGAATCACCGAGTTCTACGGTTCCAGCGAGGGCAACGTGGCGTTTGCCAACCTCCTCAACAAGGACGAGACCGTTGGCATGACGGCCTCCGAAGTCGCATTGGTCGCCTACGACGTGGACGCCGACGCGATCGTCAAGGACGAGGCCGGCCGTTGCATTCGGGTGAAGCCCGGCGAGCCGGGGCTGCTGCTGGGCCAGATCAATGAGGAGGCGGCGTTTGAGGGCTACACGAATCCTGACGCCACGGAGGGCAAGATTTTGCGCAACGCCTTCGAGGACGGCGACGCTTGGTTCAACACCGGCGACCTCCTCCGGCAGGTGGACGCCGGGTTCACGCTCGGCTATCCGCACTACCAGTTCGTGGACCGGGTGGGCGACACCTTCCGCTGGAAGTCGGAGAACGTCTCCACCAACGAAGTGGGCGAGATCATCAACGGCTTCGAGGGCATCCAATTCTGCAACGTCTATGGCGTGGAGGTGCCCGGCGCCGACGGCCGGGCCGGCATGGCGGCGCTGGTGCTTGAGCCCGGCCTGGAGGCGCTCGACGCCGAGGCCTTCTCCCGCCACGTCACCCGCGAGCTCCCGGCCTACGCCCGCCCCCTCTTCCTGCGGGTGCGATCGGACATCGACGTCACCGGCACCTTCAAGATGCTCAAGGGCGATCTCAGGAAGGAGGGCTACGACCCGGGCCAAGTCGCCGAGCCCTTGTATGTGATGAAGCCGGGCTCAACCGCCTACGAGCGCCTCGATGCGGCGTTTGCCGATGACATCAGGATGGGCCAAGCTGGCTATTGAGCACCTTCTATGAAGAGCTCTTCTCAAATAAACCCTGATGAACAAAGCACTGCTGGTCTTGGACTAGCATTGGTCGATTTCCACAACTTCGTCGCTGATAGAAGTAGCGGAAGCAGCATTCAGGCAGCCGCGCAAGACGCAGTAGATGCTGCTGTGCAAGCGTTTGCGCATTCTGGGACCGTTGCTGCCTTGGACATCCGCTTTTACGGTGGGTGGCTCGATGAGGACGGTCACCCAAGCCCGAACGCTCAAACCCTGCTAGCGACCCTGCCCGATCTTCGGGGACGGAGACGAGGTATGGTCGTCAGGCCGGAATTGGCAATGGCCATGATGGCAGAACCCACTCTGCGGTTGCATGGCACGGTTAGGCTACGCGGTGGACGTCGCCGAGAGAAGATGGTTGATCAGATGATTGGCTGCGATATGGTATTCTTGGCGGGGAGCGAGGGTAGCTTCGTCGATATTGCTGTGTTCTCAAGTGACGACGATCTTATTCCACCTTTGCTAATGACGAACAAGATCAAGCCAAACTTGGCACGCTGGGTTAGAAAGCACTCAATCCATACACGACCCAACGACCAGCGACTTAGACATTTGGGTCTCACCATTCTAGAGATATGAAGAATGACAGAAATGTATGAAACTTGGCAGGAACGGGTTCGGATTGATTTGTCGTCCTTCTCTGATCCGGGTACCCAAGTTACCTACGACGGTGACAATCAGAGACTTATTGCTGAATGGACTATGAGTGGCCGAAAGCGCGAGGGTACTTTCCGTCACTCCTTGAATCAGGGTTTGCGAATGCTGGAAGGAAGGAATGGCAGCAAGCCATATAGAACCTTTCTTGCCGATCTATCAGATCTGCGCCATCTCGCGCAGATGATCTCTCAGTCAATTACCACTAATCTCTACATTGATGTTCAAGCTACTTTGGATGAAGGTGAGGGAAGTCAGGGGATTGTGGATTCGGCGGTTTCGACGTTAGCCAATCTGGTAGCTGAAAGTGAACTTGATCAAACTCGCCTCATCATTTTGAAAGGAGCTGCGGGCGCGGGCAAAACTCAGATTCTAAGAGAACTCGCTAAGCGGCAGGCCGATCGATTTCTGCGTGGTGAAGTCACCAAGTTGCTTCTCTACGTTAATGCCCAAGGCAGGTCCTTGGCACGTTTGGATGAGGCGCTGGCTGTATCACTGCAGGATCTTCGAGCTAGTATCACCTATCATGCTGTTCCACCTCTGACTAGGCATGACCTCCTAGTTCCCATAATCGACGGTTTTGATGAGCTTCTGGGAGTGTCAGGATATGAAGACGCTTTTAGTTCTCTTGGTGATTTTCTGGAAAGACTGCGTGGAGAAGGTCAGCTACTCGCTTCTGCAAGATCGATTTACTATGAGGAAGAGTTCCTGGACCGTGCTGATCGTCTCGCTAGAACCGGCAGGCAGGCATGGATGCATGTGCCGGTTGAGGTCCGTCCTTGGTCTGAAGCAAATCAGCGCGAGTATCTTGAAGAGCGAATCAAGGTAGAAAAACTAGGCTCCCAGGAAACTCAACGACTATGTGAAAGAGTCAATGAGGTTTTCCATGATAATCCCGAGTTTTCCGGCAAACCCTTGTTCTACACTCGGACAGTTGATTTGCTCTTGCGTCAGCCTGACCAGCGATTTCAGGGCGACTTGTTAACCGATTTGGTCAATGGATTTTTGGAACGTGAACGGAAGGAGAAACTTCTTGACCAGCGAGAGAACCCAATTTTAGACCAGTCTCAATTGAGAAAACTGTTCGGTGAAGTAGCTTTGGAGATGTGGACTATTCAGACTAGAGAACTAAATCCGGAAGGAATTCGCGATATTGCCGACCTGATTCTTAGTGAGATGGGTTTATCTGCAGAAGCGCAACAAGTGGTCGTAGAGCGAGCGCCTACTCTAGCTTTCCTGACTCGATCTGAAGGCATGGGCATTGCCTTTGAACATGAATCTTTTTTCTTCGATTTCCTAGCACAAGCAATTGCTGCCAGCCATTTCGACACTGGAATAAATTTGCGCGTAATATTAGGCATATCGGCTCTGCCTGAGGATATAGCAGAGAGGACTAGCCTACATATCGCAAGGGCTAACGCTCTAAGAACACAAAGTGACTTGGCGTCACGGATAGGTGAGTTGTGCGCAGCCTCCCAGGCTCAGTGGGTCCGCGCAGAGCAAGTACGAGAGAATGCGGGATTGCTGGCAATGAAATTTCTAACGCGTTTCGCTAGCGAGTCAGATAATTCGATTTCAGAACTTGAGCTACGGAAACTCACTCTTCCCGGAGGAAGCCTTGACGGTGTCATCTTGCGTAAATGCAGCTTCACGGATGTAGCTTTTCGCAGAACCGATCTCAGGCGGACCCGATTTGAGAGCTGCCAAGCCCGGAATCTAACTTTCAAGGAAGCGAAAGTCTCTGAGGCTTCCACCAGGCTCGAGATTGAAGGGCTCAATCCTGATCGAGACATCGCTGGCGTTTGGTCTGCTGAGCGAAATGGTCTTGTTTACTCACCGACTCAAATATTGGAGATTCTCTCCGCTTGCGGACTTCCCATTCCTGAACGACCGGTATCACAAGTCCAACCTCCAACTGAAATCTGCGAACTGATTGAGCGCCTGATGCGCGCCTACCGACGAGCCAATCCCATCAGCACAGCAGACAATACGTTGAAGAATCTTTTCAAACATCCAAGATGGCAAGAAGTGCAAGCCGCCTTGATCAAGCACGGCGTCGTCACACTGGAGACCAGGGTAACCGGTGGCAGAAGCAAGGAGTTTCTTCGCCGTCAGTTCTTGCCGGAACAAATCATGGCGGGCCTCACTGGGCGCATGGACGTTGATCCGCTCATTTCTGAGTTCTGGAAGGAGTTGGTCGAATAGAATTGAATTTGCGTGATCCCTTTGAGAGTTGCGCTCTTGAGTGCAAATTCGCGAACTGGGCGATATCGCCGCTTACCTTCCGGTCGCTAAAGCGACCTCCGCGTAGCGGTCGAGCATCGGCAGCACCACATCGGCTGACGCGGGCGGCAGGCTGAAGACCACCCGGTTGAAGCCGGTCTCGAGCAGGGATTCGGCCACGCCTTGATTGGGGCCGACTCCGAAGATGGTGAAGTCCGGCTCGCCGGTGCGCCCGGCCTTCGCCCAAGCGTCTCGGGTGGCTTGGATGCCAGCGGCATAGTCAATGCCGCCGGACTCCGTCGCTCGCTCCGCATTCTGGTAGATGGGAAACCAGCCGTCCCCATACTCCGCGATTCTGGACCAAGTCCAGCGGGAGGAGGCGCCAAGCAGCACCTTCGGCCCGCCCGGCTGCGCCGGCTTGGGGTAGGCCCAGATGGGGTCGAAGTCCACGAAGTCGCCGTGAAACGCCGCCTCCTCATCCGACCAGATGCGCCGCATGGCCAACACCCGCTCGCGCAGCACCTTCCAGCGGTTGGCGAACTCGACGCCGTGATTGGCCATTTCCTCGGCGTTCCAGCCCGCACCGACGCCGAGCAGCACCCGGCCGCCGGAAAGATGGTCCAAGGTGGCCACCTGCTTGGCCATCAGGATGGGGTCGCGCTCCGTGACCAAGCTGATGCCAGTGCCCAAGCGCAGCGTTTTGGTCACCGATGCCGCCATGCCCAAGGCGACGAACGGATCATGGGTGTGCGAATACTCCTTGGGCAGGTCGCCGCCGCCGGGCCAAGGCGAGGTGCGGCTGGCGGGTATGTGGGTGTGCTCCGGGAAGAACAATGCCTCGAACCCACGCGCTTCCGCCTCTTGGGCGAGCTGCGCCGGGGGGATGGCGTAGTCGGTCGGGAAAATGACCAATCCAAATGCGGCCATAGTTAATTTCCTTAAAAAGTCAAATGAAAGAAAGGGTTGGAGCGATAGAGTGATGCGATAAAACACCAAACTTCGACCTGAGCAAATCGCGGCAAACCTCGTACTTGGGGCACTGCTTGTCAGTCAGAGGCCCGCTCATTTGCTCGTCCATGGGACGCTTGGGCATTTTAGCCCAAGATTTCATCCTACGACGTGGTTGTGTCCGGTTGTGTCCGGTTTAAGTTCAGATAATCGCTGATTTTTAGATGCTTAACAACAGGTTGCAACGGTTTTCGGGTATCCCTGACTTGCGCGCGGTTCCGGCAAAATCGCCGTCCTTTGCGCCCTTGGGGCCGAGGGGACCGCACACATGCCGGAACGACGCTGTTCGCCCAAGTCATGGACTTCCTGCCGTGGAAGGCATTCCACCGCTTGGTGGCGCACTGCGAGGGGAACCGCGGGGTGCGCGCGCTGTCCTGCGCCGAGTAGTGCCGGGTGCTGGCGTTCGCGCAGCTAACCGGGCGGGAGAGCCTGCGCGACATCGAGGCCAGCCTTTCGGCGCAGTCGGCCAAGCTCCATCACATGGGCATCCGCTCGCCGGTCCGGCGCTCCACCCTGGCGGACGCCAACGAGCGCCGGACTGGCGCATCCACGCCGAGTCCGCGCAGCGCCTGATCGCGCAGGCCCGCGCCCTGCCTGCCGGAGAGGACCTGGGGCTGAAGCTCGACAGCACCGTCCATGCGCTGGACTCACCCACCATCGACCTGTGCCTGTCGGTCTTCCCTTGTTACCCGCAACGAGATTCTCACGTCGCTGAACCTGCCGGACGACTACATCCTCGGCATTGTCGAGTTCCTTGAGAACTCGCACCGGACCCACTATCTGCGTCAACCATTCCGGTGCGAGCCGGACTTTGGCGCTTCCAGTGTAAACTACAGCTTCGCCAAGTTGTTGAAAAGGGCGGGACCACCGGCGTAAATGTATTAATTTTCAATATGTTACAGTGAAGCTTAAGGGGAAGGTGACTGGAGCTGTCGTGAGATGATCACCAATCAGGAATTGATGCGGCGCATTCGCGCCGGAGAAGACGGAACACTCGAGCTCAAGCGCGTGGAACTGTCGGGTTCCCGCGTGAAGTCGCCGGATCGGAACGGATTCGCCGATGAGTTGGCGGCGATGGCGAATGGTTGGGGCGGCATCGCGGTATTGGGCGTGGAGGACACAAGCCGAAGCGCGCGGGGCATACCGATCGAGCAAATCGACATCGTGGAAAGCTGGGTCCGGGAAATCTGCAACGATTCGGTTAAACCACCGATTGACGCATTGATACGGAAACTCGAGCTAGCCGATGCCGAAGGCAACGATTCACTCGTATTGTGCGTGGAGGTTGATCGCAGTCTTTTTGTCCACAGGAGCCCGGGTGGCTATTTCCGCAGAATCGGCAGCTCAAGGCGCGAGATGCAGCCAGAATTGCTCGCGCGCCTGTTTCAGGAACGCAGCCAAAGCCGGGTAATCCGTTTTGACGAATCCCCCGTGCCCCGCACCGGGCTCGACTCGCTCAACGCGCGGTTGACCGACAGATTCCTGCGGGAAGGGCAGGAACGGAACGAGTCAGCCCTGAGCAAACTTCGGATCACTGCCTCCGATGATGAGGGTGTGTGCCGAGTCACGCTCGGAGGCGTTTTGCTGTGTACGCGCGACCCCAGCCAGTGGCTGCCCCACGCGCAGATTCAGGCGGTAAGCTATGCGGGTGAGCGCACAGACGTCAACTATCAGAACGACGCGCGCGATATCGTTGGCCCGATAGACCAACAGATCCTCGAAGCCCTGCATTTCGTGCGCCGCAACATGCGCGTCGCGGCGACAAAGCATCTGGGCAGGGTCGATGTTCCCCAATTCAGCGAGCGCGCCGTATTTGAAGCGCTGGTGAACGCGGTTGCCCATCGGGATTACGCGATGGCGGGCGCCAGGATTCGTCTGCACATGTTCGCCGACCGCTTGGAGCTGTACGTGCCGGGCGGACTTGCCAACACGCTTACAGCGGACAGCCTCGACTTGCGCCAGTACAGCCGCAACGAACTGATTGTCTCCCTGCTAGCCAGATTGGAAATCGACGAGGCCCAGCAATTGCAGCGCTCCCGTTTCATGGACCGGCGCGGCGATGGCGTTCCCATCATCCTAAGGGAAAGCCATAAGCTTTCCGGCAAGAGGCCGGAATATCACTTGATCGATGACAGCGAGCTGCGGCTGACAATCTGGGCCGCCGAACCACCGCGGGTGGATTGAGGTCTGTCCTTCTTCACAGCTTTCGCTTGGTCTTCCAAGGATTTGGCTTGGGTTCTCCACGTCAACCGCGGGGACCGAATTGCCGGAGTCTGAGCAGCAGGCACAGCCATAACCAGCAGTAGAAACTAAACAACAAGGCGTGGCGCGTGTATGCCGACATGCCCGGGCCGATGGCGGCCTGGGCGAGGTCCACCGGGGCGATGTTGCCGCGCTGGAGATCGGCGATGGCGGGCGGCAGCTCGGATTTGAGGGCGGAGACGAATTCGCGGCGGCTGACGGTGGGGGCATTGGCTGATCGGCGGCGACAGACAAGTACAATGGACGAAGCTAAAGCATTGGCACCTAGAGCCAAGATCCTTCCTGGGCTTTCGGTACGCATTGGCCAAGTACCACTGACGCTAAGACCGGAGCTGATAACCGCTGATAAAAATGTTTCCCAGCCAGTGCTCGAAACACCTGCCTCCCCCTTCTGTTCTGACTGCTTGAATGCATAGTATAAAGTCACTGGGATATCAAACTGGGCTTGATCAGCGATTGCTTTGATCGCACGGGCCATTCCATCCAAAAAGAAATTTTCAGCAGTAATTCGACTACCATGTCGGTAAGGAGAAGCGATCAGTTCATTTGATTTGGGAACAGCTACAGTGGCAAAAAGTTCAGGCAATATCGGTTTCAAACAACGCCGCAACCAAACGTAGAAGAAGTCGGATAAATCTGCATATCCGATATTGTCGTAGTATGGTGGATCAGTTGAGATGACCATTTTTTTATATGAAGCGTAATTTTCTACCGCATCCTCTTGATTGCCTTTTCCTAAACTTGCAAGTGGAAACATATCTATGGCCATAGCTCCCTTACTGACAGCAGAGCTAAAACTTGCGCCCACAGAAGAGAGTGGGTTTGCTTCTGCAAAATCCCACATCATTGGTATTGCTTGTCTCGCGAAAGTTTCTCGAAAAGCTCCTCGATCACTCATCCATGAAGTAATTGAAGAATTAACATTTGTCGACTTTGAAAACGCAAGCGCCAAATACAGGGCCACCGCCTCGGCATAGGCGGCGCCGCCGGTTCCGCCGTCGCGGAGCGGGCGCGGATCAGCCGGGAGATCGGCTGCAATTGCGTCTTGTTTCACTCTTTCGATTGCCTCGCCCACAAGATCGGAGAAGGTTGTCAGGGCAACAAGTTGGCGATTGGTGAATAAGTCCGCCCATGTGAAAAATCCGTAACCACGGCCACTTACCAGGTCTTTCGTATCGCGGTTCATCACCTGATCTGGCTTCCACTTGGGGACAGCTCGGTTTGCATATTCGGTTTGGCTGATGTCCGGTGACAAGTACACTCGTCCACGCTCTCCCTCTACCACTACACCCAGCAAGCAAGATCCCATCCGACCTGACATGCTCTCCTTTTTGATGTATGAAGATTCGATCGGGGTTCCTGTCATCAAGCATTTGAAATTGGCGCCACGGGACAGTTTCGTTCCAGCTTTCACTGCCGCGGCATCGGGCGGCGTTCCAGCTCTCACCTGCAAGTGGTAGCCATTCGCTTCAACCACCGGCTCGACATAAGCCTCCTTCCCCTTCTTGGTCGACAGCATCCAGGTCGAGGTCAGCGGCACGTCCACGTCGGCGAAGGCCGGGTTCGGGCTCCTCACCGTCCGCGCCCACAGCCAGGCGATCACCGTCAGCTTCCGGCCTTGGTACTGTTTGAGGTCGGGCCGCTCCGCGACCATCGCGGGAGTGACCTCCACCTTCGGGTACAAATGCCCGATCCGCCGCTGCGCCTCGTCGCGCATCCATTCGCCGTAGTGCCGCACGTCCGCGGCCAGGCCCATCGCGCCCCGCCATTTGCCGCCGCCGTAGTCGGCGGCCTCCGCCTCCGGGTTCACCGGCGGCTTCCCGGCGAACTTCGGCGGAATCTCGATCATCGCCTTGTTGATCAGCACCGCCACCGGGTTCAAATCGCTGGCGTGGGCCTCCAAACCAAGCCGCTGGGCCTCGAGCGGCAGCGCCCCGCCGCCGGCGAAGGGGTCGTGGAAGGCCGGCAGTTTTTGGGGATCGAACAGCTCCCCGGCGCGGGGATGGCCGGCGTTGCGCGCGCAGGCGCGCCGCCAACTGCGGCGGATTTCTTCCCGGGCGCGCTCGAGCACCGCCTCGTTGGCCGTGTTTTCCCACTTCACCAGTTCGCGGATGATGCCGAACAGCCGCTCGCGCTCCAGCTCGACCAGCATCCCGTCGAGGCTCTCCGGCGCGGCCGAACCCGAATCGGCCCCTTCGCCGCCCGCCTCCCCGCGCCGCACCCGCTCCCGCCACGCCGCCTCCACCGCCGCCGAGTCCGCCCGCAACTCCTCCACATACCCCGAAGGATCATCAACCATCTGGGAGAAGATGACCGTTCTGGCAACCGCCAAGGGCTTGCGCGACCACCACAGGTGCAGTGTTGAGGGATGGCCATGGCGCACGGATTTTTCCCGGGCGCCAGCCGCATTCACATCGTCGAGCGGCAGTGCGACTTCTATCAGTTTTTTGCTCATTCCTCCCCGCCCGGAATTCCGCTGGGTAAACTATTTGGCATGTTGCGATTTCAATTGTTCCCGCCTGCAACCGAGTTCATGCAGGGCCTGCTGGCAAACCCAGAATTCGGCATTACGCCAGCCGATTCGCTCGAATGCAAGCGCCATGGCTGTGGAAATACCCATGCGTCGGCTGAGCACCCTTGAAACGGTTTGGCGGCTGAAACCGAGTCGCCGTGCGGCTTCCGTCACCGACCAGCCGTTATCGGCGAGGTGCTTCCTGAGCAATTGCCCGGCACATCCTCCATTGTCCGGAAGCAAGTCCCGGACCGTCGCGTTGTCGTGGGAATCACTCAAACCATGGGTGTCGCGTCCGGCGTTACAGAGAGGACAATGCGCGGGCGCAGTGAAGATTCGTGTTGCCTTGGATCATGCCGAAGAATCGCCACGTCAGTTTTTGAGTCATCCTTGGAGGGTTTCGCCATCCCCAGCCCCAACGCGGCCGACAGCCCAATTCCCACCCTTTGCGCGGCTTTTTGCGTCTCCACGTCATCCACGTGGGCATACCGAAGCGTCATCCGGGTTTTGCGGTGCCCGAGCAGGCGCGACACAACCGGCATGGGAACCTTCTGCATCACCGCATGGCTTGCGAACGTATGGCGCAGGTCGTGCAGCCTCACATCGGTTATGCCGAGTCTCAAGCGCAGCATGCGCCATAACGAAAGCTCGTCCGACCGGCAATGGTCGGGATTGCGCAGGTTGGGAAACACAAAATCGCTCCCGCACCGAGGCTGCCTTGCCAGAACTTCCCGGGCTTGGCGGTTTAGTGGAATCTCTCTCGGCCCGGTTTTGCTGTCAGTGAGCCTGAGAAAATCCCCGTCCACTTCAGCCCACCGAAGCCGAAGTATCTCGGATTTTCGGCATCCGGTCGCGAGCAGCAGCCGAATGATTTCCGCCTGCTGACGCCCCGACCCCCGGTCCTTGTGCTCATCGAGCGCGGCGTGCAGACGCGCAAGCTCATCGCTGGAGAGAAAACGGGTCCTTTCGGGACAGTGATTCCGTTTGATATGCCTAGCCGGATTGCTGGCGATATGGCCGCTGGCAATCGCGAAATTGAACAGTTGCCGCAAGATATCGAGCGCCCGGTTCGCGCCCGCCGGCGCTGTCCCGCTATAGTCGTCGAACCAGCGATGCACATCGGCCCGGCTCACCTCGTCAAGGCGCCGCTGTCCGAATACTGGCAGCAACTGCGTTGCCAGCGCACTGTCCATCCGCTTGCGGGTGGACGGCTTGCAGCGGTCGTAGCAGGACGACTTCCATTGGCCGGCAACGAATTCCGCGAACTTGGGCGTGCCCGCTACTTGAAGCACAAGGCGGCGCCAACCTTTTCCACAGCTTCGCGCAAGGCCCCGCCAGCCAAATGGGTGTACTTCAGCGTGGTGGATGGGTTTCGGTGCCCAAGCAAGCGGGCGATGGTTGGCACGGTTTCCCCGAGGTGCAATGCGAAACTCGCATAGTTGTGACGCAAATCATGGAGCCGCAAGTCTTCAAGGCCAGCGGATGATCTGAGGGAACGCCAATACCGGTACAGGGTTTCTGTCGGCATTGGCCGATCCTGATCGGTTGCGGGGAAAACCCATGCAGCAATTTTTGGCAGATTATCAAGCACTTGTGCCGCAGGCGACGAAAGCCAGACGCGGCGTGGCCCGGTCTTGCTGTCGCTGAGGAAGATGCCGCCTTGCCGGTAGTCCCGCCAGCGCAGGGATCGAATCTCGGTTTGGCGGCAACCGGTCAATATCAGCAATTTGACCAAGGCTGCTGGCATTGGGTTTGCCTCTTGCCCGGCCAGAAGCGCCGATCCAAGATTGCGCATCTCATCCTGCGTCAGGAATCGCTCCCGCCCCCGTTGGAGGAAGCGCTGGACCCCACGGCAGGGGTTGCTGTCTGGAGATCGAAGTCCGTAAAGTTCCGCCTGCTCCATGATGGTGGACAGCACCGGCAGGGAGCGATTGGCGGCGGCCGGAACCGCAACCAAGGAAGCCATCCACGACTGAACATCGCCGTGGTTGATTTCGGCAATAGGCCGACCGCGAAACCATGGCAGAATCTGGTTGCGGAGATAAATCCGGTTAACCGCCAAGGTTCCCGGCTTCCAGTTTCGGCGGTAGCGACGAAACACATCTTCCGCGAACGATTCAAATGACGGATTGGGCTCTGCCTCAAGTGCAACTGCTTCCGCTTTCATGGTAGTTTCTCCGGGTCTCAGCGCCCACAGGACAAAGACAAGGAATGCTCAAAAAACTGATCGAGACTTCGCTTCCCCTCGATGCCATAAACTCCGCATCGGCACGGGAAAAGTCAATTCGCCATGGGCATCCCTCCACGCTCCATCTGTGGTGGGCTCGCCGTCCGCTTGCCGCCGCGCGGGCGGTCATCTTCTCCCAGATGGTTGATGATCCTTCGGGGTATGTGGAGGAGTTGCGGGCGGATTCGGCGGCGGTGGAGGCGGCGTGGCGGGAGCGGGTGCGGCGCGGCGAGGCGGGCGGCGAAGGGGCCGATTCCGCCGCGGCGGCCGCGCCGGAAAACCTCGACGGGATTCTGGTGGATCTTGAGCGCCAGCGGCTGTTCGGCATCATCCGCGAATTGGTGAAATGGGAAAACACGGCCAACGAGGCGGTGCTCGAGCGCGCCCGGGAAGAAATCCGCCGCAGTTGGCGGCGCGCCTGCGCGCGCAACGCCGGCCATCCCCGCGCCGGGGAGCTGTTCGACCCGGAGAGGCTGCCGGCCTTCCACGACCCCTTCGCCGGCGGCGGGGCGTTGCCGCTCGAGGCCCAGCGGCTTGGTTTGGAGGCCCACGCCAGCGATTTGAACCCGGTGGCGGTGCTGATCAACAAGGCGATGATCGAGATTCCGCCGAAGTTCGCCGGGAAGCCGCCGGTGAACCCGGAGGCGGAGGCCGCCGACTACGGCGGCGGCAAATGGCGGGGCGCGATGGGCCTGGCCGCGGACGTGCGGCACTACGGCGAATGGATGCGCGACGAGGCGCAGCGGCGGATCGGGCATTTGTACCCGAAGGTGGAGGTCACTCCCGCGATGGTCGCGGAGCGGCCCGACCTCAAACAGTACCAAGGCCGGAAGCTGACGGTGATCGCCTGGCTGTGGGCGCGGACGGTGAGGAGCCCGAACCCGGCCTTCGCCGACGTGGACGTGCCGCTGACCTCGACCTGGATGCTGTCGACGAAGAAGGGGAAGGAGGCTTATGTCGAGCCGGTTATTGAGGGGCGTCAGTATCAGTTCAGAATAAAAGTCGGCGTGCCAGCTAATGGCGAAGCAGCGAAACTGGGAACTTCGGCTGGCAAACGAAAGGCTTTCCGTTGCTTGCTTTCCGGTGTCCCGATCCCATACGACCACATACGAAGTGAAGGAAAAGCGGGACGTATGGGATCAAGGCTGATGGCCATAGTGGCCGAGGGGGATCGCGGTCGAGTCTATCTCGATCCGGCCAATACCCATGAAGGCACTGCGCGAACAGCAAGGCCGACTTGGAAGCCAGATTGTGAGATGCCAAAAAAGCACAGAAATTTTCAAGGGCCGGTGTATGGCTTGGATAATCTTGGCGATCTTTTTACTGATCGCCAACTTGTTGCTCTGACCACTTTCTCGGACTTGGTGGGAGAAGCAATCGAGCGCATTCGAGAGGACGCGACACGAGCCGGAATGTCAAGTGATCTGCGCCCGCTTCGCGACGGCGGAACCGGCGCCGCCGCCTATGCCGAGGCGGTGGCCCTGTATTTGGGTATGTCAGTCAGTCGTCAGGCAAATCGCTCATCTAGCCTTTGTTTTTGGGACACGGGCGGGGCAAACGTCCAGCAAGTATTTGCTAGGCAGGCGCTGCCAATGATATGGGATTTCTGCGAGGGTAATCCATTCAGTTCGTCGAGTGGAAACTTCATTGGACAACTTGACTATCTGGCCAATGCCACTTCTAGCTTCAGTTGTGCTTCATTTGGTTTGGCCGCTCAACTTGATGCGCGAAAACAAGAGCTTGCAAAGAATGTAGTTATTTCCACTGACCCCCCATACTACGATAATATTGGCTATTCTGATCTTTCAGACTTTTTCTATATTTGGCTACGTCGAGGGTTAGGTGCTGTTTTCCCTGAATTATTTTCCACTGTAGCTGCTCCGAAAACTGATGAACTGATTGCATCTTCCTACAGACACGGCAGTAAAGAAGCAGCTGAATTATTCTTTGTTGAAGGTATGACAGATACGCTATGCCTATTGGCCAAGCATAGTCACCCAAACTCCATAGTTACAATTTATTATGCATTTAAACAATCCGAGAAAAGCAAAGATGGTTCCCAAGTGCGAAGTACTGGATGGGAAACATTCCTTGATGCTGTTATCCGATCAGGATTTGCAGTTACCGGCACATGGCCGATGCGCACGGAACTGACAAGGGCACTCAAGAAAAATATTGCTGCTCTAGCCTCATCCATCGTTCTGGTGTGCCGTCGCCGACCCGCCGACGCCCCCACCGTCAGCCGCCGCGAATTCGTCTCCGTACTCAAATCCGAGCTGCCGCCCGCCATCGCCGACCTCCAGCGCGGCAACATCGCCCCGGTGGACCTCGCCCAGGCCGCCATCGGCCCCGGCATGTCGGCATACACGCGCCACGCCAAGGTGCTCGACGCCGAAGGAAAACCACTGACCGTGCGCGATGCCTTGGGACTGATCAACCAAGTGCTTGATGAGACGCTCACCGAGCAGGAGGGGGATTTCGACGAGGACAGCCGCTGGGCGCTTTCCTGGTTTGAGCAATATGGCTTCGACACCGCGGAGTTCGGTGTTGCCGAGGTGCTAAGCAAAGCCAAGGGGACTTCCATCGCGGGTCTCGCGGAAGCCGGCGTAGTCGAAACCAAGGCAGGCAAGGTGCGTCTGCTGAAGCCGGAGGAGTTGCCGACCGATTGGGACCCAGCCACAGACACCCGGCTTACCGAATGGGAAATGGTCCACCACCTGATCCGGGTTCTTGAAGCGCAAGGCGAGGGCGCCGCCGCCGAAGTCGCGGCCAAGCTCGGCGCCAGGGCCGAGACCGCCCGGGAACTCTGCTACCGGCTCTACACTGTCTGCGAGCGCAAAAAGCGCGCGGCCGAAGGCTTGTCGTACAATTCCCTAGTCCAGAGCTGGCCCGAAATCATCCGTCTCGCCCGCGCCAGTGAAGAAGCCAAACCGGCGGACGATCAACTGGAACTCACTATCTAAATGGAGCTTCGGCCCGTGCCGACAACGAAAAGGATTATCTGCCTCGCCAACTTGCGCAAAATTCAAGGAAAGTTCACATTTTCTCGGCGACAATATGCCCTATGGGCAACTGACCCAGCTATCGAGCGGGAGTATCTGCGAAAAGCGGATGGAACCTATCAACTTGGTGAATGCTATCTCACCATCAGCCTAGGCGAACCTTACAAAGGATTTGTTTACAAGATGATCGCTGCTATGATGGAGAAACCCAAATGACAGCTATTTCGCCGGCAACCGGAATTTTCACCATTGGCCACTCGAATCATCCAATCAAGCGCTTCGTCGAATTACTCGCGCTGCATGGTGTCGATGCCATTGCCGATGTGCGCTCAATGCCTTACAGCCGTTGGCAGCCGCAGTTCAACAGAGAGCCGTTCAAGGCCACTCTGAAAGAACACAGTATCGGCTATGTGTTTCTCGGTGCAGAGTTGGGCGCCAGAACAAGTGACACGGCCTGTTACGAAAACGGCGTTGTGCAGTATGGCAAACTGGCCAAAACAACTTTGTTCCGCGCCGGCATCGAGCGGGTGCTCGAAGGCGGCCGCAAGATGGCTGTGGCGCTGATGTGCGCGGAAAAAGAACCACTGGACTGCCATCGCACGATATTGGTTGCCCGGGAACTGGTAGAGTGTGGAGCGCCGGTGCGGCATATTCATGCCGATGGCGGCTTGGAATCCCATCCCGATGCGATGGACCGTCTTCGAGGCGTGTTGAAAATTCCTGAAAGCGGCCTCATTCCAGTTTCGCTGGAAGCGGTGTATGCGGAGCAGGAGAAAAAAATCGCCTATGCCGACAAAGAGCAACAGGCGCTAGAAGCGCGGGAGACGAGGAAATGAGAATACTGACCATCGGTTTCACCAAGAAAAAAGCCAAGGGATTTTTCGATGCGCTTAAGTCAGCGGGGACAAAACGCGTCGTTGATGTGCGGCTCAATAATGTGTCCCAGTTGGCCGGTTTCGCCAAGCGAGACGATTTGCGCTGGTTTCTAGATGAAATCTGTCAAATGGATTACCACTATGTTTCCGATCTCGCTCCCACCAAAGAAATCCTTGACGGTTACAAAAAAATGGCGGCAGTTGGGGGATTATGAGTGCAAGTTCCTGGACTTGATGGCCGAGTGCCGGATCGAGGAAAAAATTGAACCCGAGCTTCTCGAAGACGCTTGTCTGCTATGCAGCGAGGACAAACCGCATCATTGCCGCAGAAGGCTCATGGCGGAGTATTTGAGAGAACACTGGGGTGATGTAGAAATCGAATATCTTGGATAAGAGAAATTACAATGGCAATGACAAATCATGAGCGGGTGGGCAAGGGGTTGGAACTGCTTAGAGCAGGGCTCGGCCCTTTTGTTCGGCGTGAGATACATGCGGCGATTGAGGGGAACAAGCTGGATGCGCATGGCCTTCGCAAATTCGCGGAGGACCCAAAACTTAGAGACAAGCCGATCGATCAATGGGATGCCGCTGGCTTGTTGAAGTTGATGGGGAGCTGCTGGAATGACGTGTTCAGGCAGATTCTGGGGTATGCCGAGCGCAATCTCGTCGGCGAATTGCGCGATAGTCGCAACAAGTGGGCGCATCAGGAGAATTTTTCCAGCGACGATGCTTACCGGATGCTCGATTCGGCCGGAAGATTGCTCGCGGCGGTATCAGCCAAAGAATCTGCCCAAGTTGAAGAATTCAAAGTCCAACTGTTGCGAGTAAAGTTCGACGAGCAAACCCGCGGCGAGCGACGCAAGAAAACCGGCAAAGCCATTGAGAGCGCCGCCGCCTCCAATTTGAAGCCTTGGCGGGAAGTTGTCACTCCGCATCGCGATGTCGCCAGTGGAAAGTACGAGCAGGCGGAATTCGCCGCCGATCTTTGGCAGGTGCACTTGGGCGAAGGCGGCGCCGAATATCGCGACCCGGTTGAATTTTTTCGCCGAACCTTTCTTACCGAAAGCCTGAAAAGCCTGTTGCGCGGGGCGATCCAAAGACTCAAGGGCGAGGGCGGTGACCCGGTTGTGCAACTTCAGACCAACTTTGGTGGCGGCAAGACTCATTCCATGCTGGCTCTGTATCACCTGTTTTCAGGCGTGGCGCCAAACGAACTCGCCGGCATCGAAGCCATTATTCAGGAGGTCGAAGCTGCTGAGTTGCCAGTTGCGCGGCGGGTGGTTCTCGTGGGCAACAAGATTTCCCCCGGAAATCCGATAAAAAAGGACGATGGCACAGAAGTTCGCACACTATGGGGAGAGCTCGCTTGGCAACTTGGGGGAAAGCAGGCTTATAAGCGCATAGCCGCCGACGATGCCAACGCCACCAATCCCGGCGATGCCTTGCGGCAACTGTTCCTCGATTACGGCCCCTGTCTGATTTTGATTGACGAATGGGTGGCCTATGCACGCCAGCTTCACGATCAAAGCGACTTGCCCGCCGGTGGATTCGAAACGCAGTTCACTTTTGCTCAAGCTTTGACCGAGTCGGCAAAGCTTGCTGGAAATTGTCTGCTGGTAATCAGCTTGCCCGCATCGGACACTTCCGGTTCGCCGCATGCAACCGCCGATGATGTGGAAGTCGGTGGCCAGCGCGGGCGGGAAGCGCTCGACCGGCTGCGGAACGTGGTTGGCCGAGTTGAATCCTCCTGGCGTCCCGCAAGCGCGGAGGAAGGGTTCGAGATCGTGCGGCGCAGACTTTTCGAGCCTTTCGCGGAGCAATCGCAATTCAAGGATCGGGACGTGGTGGCGAGGGCATTTGCGGACTTCTATCGCACCCAGCATCAAGAGTTCCCGCTGGAATGCGGGGATGCGGAGTATGAAAAACGAATCAAGGCCGCGTATCCCATCCACCCGGAGATATTTGATCGCCTATACACCGACTGGTCAACGCTGGTGAAGTTCCAACGCACCCGCGGCGTGCTGCGGCTGATGGCGACGGTCATTTACAGCCTCTGGGAAAAAGGCGACCGCAATCCGCTGATTCTGCCGGCGAACATCGCGATCGACGACTCCCGGGTCCAGTTCGAGTTGACGCGCTATTTGTCGGACAACTGGGTTCCGGTCATCGAAAAAGATGTGGATGGCCCCAATTCCCTGCCACTGCAGACCGACAGCGCCACGCCCAATCTCGGCAGGTTCGCCGCCTGCCGGCGGGTGGCCCGGGCAATTTATCTGGGCTCCGCCCCGACAGCGAACGCCGCCCACCGCGGCATCGAAGACCGGCGGGTGAAGCTTGGCTGCCTGATGCCGGGGGAATCGCCGACGATTTTTGGTGATGCCTTGCGCCGGTTGGCGACATCCGCAACCTATCTCTATCAGGATGGCTCCCGTTATTGGTATTCGACCCAGCCCACCGTCACCAAAATGGCCGAAGATCGCGCTGTCCAGCTTGATCGCGAGCCGGACAAAGTGGTCCAGGAACTCAATTCGAGATTGCGGATCGATTTGCGCCAAAGCGGAGATTTTTCTCGAATCCATCCACTGCCGCAATCCAGCCACGACGTGCTTGACGACTTTGATGCGCGGTTGGTGGTGCTCGGCTCGAAGCAGTGCTACAGCAGGGGTGGCGGGAGCGCCGCCGAAACCGCGGCGAGCGCAATACTGGAATCCCGCGGCAACAGTCCAAGGCTGTTCCGCAATTCGCTGGTGTTTCTGGCGGCGGATCAGAATCGAATGCAGGACCTTGATGAAGCCCTGCGGCGCTTCCTGGCCTGGGAGTCGATCTTGGCCGAACGCGAGCAACTCGATTTGACGCCATTCCAAGTCAAGCAAGCGCAGACCCAAAGGGATGCGGCAACGAGCGCGGTCGATGCCCGAATTCCTGAGACCTATCAGTGGCTGCTTGTGCCAGTACAGAATGAGCCGCAATCCGCGGTCGAATGGCAGGCGATGCGCCTCTCCAGCCAAGGCGCTCTCGCGGTTCGCGCCAGCGAAAAACTGCGTCGCGATGAATTGCTGCTGACGAGATATGCCGCCTCGCGCCTGCGAATGGACTTGGATCGGGTTCCGCTATGGCGTGGCGATGACGTATCGGTCAAGCAGCTTGCGGAGGATTTCGCGAAGTATCTCTACCTGCCGCGCTTGTGCACCCCGGTGGTCTTGCTTGAAGCAATCAGCGAAGGCGTGCAGACCTTGATTTGGGAGCAGGATGGTTTCGCCTTCGCGGATAGCTATGATGAGGAAAAGGGCCGCTATCTCGGACTGCGCGCTCCGGCCGTGATCAGACTGCCCGACGTGGATTCGTCGGGGCTTTTGGTCAAGCCGGAGATTGCAAAAAAGCAAATGGACGAAGCCGGCGAAATCGGCTGCTCCGGGCAGAAAGCTGGCGAAGCGGGCGATTCTGGGGCGTCGCCTCCGGAGCAAGTGGAGGGTTCTGAACCAAGGTCTTCCGAAAAGACCGGTCCCAAGCGGTTCCATGGAACTGTGGCTCTGAGTGCCAATCGAGTTGGGCGGGACGCGGGGCAGATAGCGACCGAAGTCATCTCTCATCTGGAAGGACTGGTGAAAGCGAACGTGCGGGTTACCTTGGAAATAGACGCGCGAATCCCGAAGGGCGCGCCAGACAATGTCGTACGGACCGTTACCGAGAACGCGCGAACGCTGAGATTTGTCGGTTTCGGGTTCGAAGACGAGTAGAGCGGCTGGGAGTTCCACGAAAGCGCTGGATTGCCGAACCCCGAACGAATGCCTTGTCGCGGTCTAGCCCGGATGTTGCACGAGTTGCCCAACTTTCGAGAGCCTGAGCCACTTCGTCATGTTTCATGACGCTCTCGAACGATAAGGGCTTCCCGAACGCGGACCTTGTCCGTCTCCGCCACGCTCAGGGCGCAACTCCCCCAACCCCATGCTTGTCTCAACGCGCCGGGGACAGCGCTCCGGGGGTCTCAGGGCGGCTGCGGGGCGAGGGATGCGGCAACCCGGCGGAACAGGGCCCGGTCGGGGTGCGGGCGGCTCATCAGCGGGCGCGCCCGGCGGGCGTTGGACATGACCGCGGCGCCGACCTTGAGCAGGGCGGGGCGGACGGGCTGCGGCGACGCCTTGGCCAGGCCGGTGGCGGAGGGCCACTACATTCGCGCAATATCCGGCCTAAAGCGGGTGATTCCGAATCTTCAGCCAGTGGCTGGCGTCCGAGAGAAAAGCCCTTTGAAGTCAAGATGGGGTTTGGCTGGAACTTGAGCCGGGTTTTAGGGCTGGTTCCTGCCCGCACGCCTCGCGCATTTGCTGCAGCGCCGCTTCCGCGTTTCGGTTCACGGCGAGATAGGTCAGCATTGAGGGAATCGGCGCCCGCAGGCTGTCCGGGCGATGGGGGGACACCTCAAGGATGCCGGAGTGAATCGCCCGATCAATGGCCGCTCGGGCTTGGTCCTCACCAAGGCTCGGTTGCCGCCGGGCAGCGAAGCTGACGAGCTCATCGGCTTCGAGTTCACCGAGCGGGGTCAACATTGTCGCCGCCGCATCCGTCAGCGTCTTGGCGAAAGGACCAAGTTTCGCCGACTCCACGCGGTCGAAGTTGTAGTCGAGCCGCGCCTGGTGGCCGTGTTCGAGCACCGTGTCCATGTCCAAGCCACCGGATCCCTTTGCGAGCTCCGCCGCCAATCCCCGAAGGTAGCAGTGGAGATGACGCGGGTAGCACTCGCTGGCCTTGACCAGCGTGTTGGCGATGCCCGCCGCGTCGCCGCCCGCGACCTGCTGCCGGACACGCTCGCGCCGTTCCCCCAAGCCCGGCAGGCGTTCCGCGTCGTGCGCAAGCGCATCGACGTGGGGACCGGCGAAGCCTCCTCCGAGACCGCCTACGGCATCACCACCGTGCCCGCCGACCGCGCCGGACCCGAACGGCTGCTCGCCTGGAACCGCGGCCACCGGCAGTTCGAGAACGCCAACCACCACCGGCGCGACGCCAGCATGGGCGAGGACGCCAGCCGCGTCCGCGCCCGCAACGCGCCCGCAAACAACGCCGCGCTCAACAACATCGCCCTCGCCGTCGTCTTCCACAACGGCTTCAAGCGGCTCCCCGACGCCAACCTCCACTTCATGATGCGCCGGCAGGACGCCTTCGACGCCATTTCGTCCACAACCTGAACCGCCGAACCGGCAGGACGGCCCTTCACCCGACCACGACCACCCAATCCAGCGCCAGTGCGGCCGCGCAGCAGGCATGGCCTTGCAATCCCGGAAATCCCGCGCCGATCCACCACAAACAAAACAGCAAGCCCCAGTTGAAGGCGCGCCACACACAGCACCCCGTTCAGGCTCATGCCTCGTTGGACAAAACCACGCCTTCAATCAGCGTGCAATGGCCCTGCGCAGAGGCCGGAACCGACTTGGGAAACAACCCATGAGCAGACAACGGAAAAGTTAGTGGATCCAGATAACCTTGGATAACTTCGATTAAATTGACCGCTTAACGGATCCGATCACTAATTTTCGTACTCATTCAAGTTTTGAGGTTTTAGATAACTTAGGTTAACTTGAGTACAAATGGACGCCCGAACCAACCCCTATGCGCCCGGTGCCGGAACGCCGCCGCCCGAACTGGCCGGACGCGACGACCTGATCGACGCTGCTGCCATCGCCTTGGAACGCGTTCGCAACGGCTTGGCGGCCAAGAGCTTGCTCATGGTCGGGCTGCGCGGGGTCGGCAAAACGGTGCTCCTCAACCGTATCTGCCGGGACGCGGAGTGCCGCGGTTTCATCACTCTCCTGCTCGAAGCCCCCGAAGATCGCTCGTTGCCCAGCTTGTTGGCCCCGCCACTGCACAGCGCCCTCGTGAAGATGAGCCGCCGGGCCGCCGGGGATGTCGCAAGGCGAGCGCTCAGTGTACTGGCCGGGTTCGTTGGAGCGATGAAAGTCAGTTTCGGCGACATCAGCATCGGCATCGATGTGGAATCTGAACCGGGCGTCGCGGACAGCGGTCACTTGGACTTCGATCTCAGCGAGCTGCTCACTGCGGTAGGCGAGGCCGCGAAGTCCCAAGGCACTGCGGTCGCGCTGTTCATCGATGAGCTGCAGTACGTTGAGGGGAAACAGCTTGCCGCTTTGATTCTGGCCCTTCATCGAACCGCCCAGCGGCAGCTCCCCGTTACGCTTGTTGGCGCAGGATTGCCTCAACTGGTGGCCCATGCAGCAGCGGCCAAGTCCTATGCTGAACGGCTTTTCAGCTTTCCCGAAATCGGACCGCTGCACGAAGAGGCTGCCCGCCACGCCCTTGAAGCGCCGGCCAAAGCGCAGGACGTGGCGTTTAGTCGCGATGCCCTTGCTGCGATCGTGCGGCGAACGCAGTGCTATCCCTACTTCCTCCAGGAGTGGGGCAAGCACAGTTGGGATTGCGCTGGGACTTCCCCAATCAAGGCCCAAGATGTCGTCGCGGCCACGGCGCAGGCCACCGCGGAACTCGACGCCAGCTTCTTCCGCGCGCGCTTCGACCGGCTTGCGCCATCCGAAAAGCGCTACTTGCGGGCCATGGCGGAACTGGGGCCGGGGCCGCATCGTTCCGGGAAAATCAGCGGGATCTTGGCTAAAGGCGTGGGCGCCGTCGCGCCAACCCGGGCCAAGCTCATCGAGAAGGGCATGATCCACAGCCCGGCCCACGGCGACACCGGCTTCACCGTGCCGTTGTTTGACGAGTACCTAAAGCGGGTGATTCCGAATCTTTAGCCTGTGGCCGGCATCCGAGACATAAGTGCTGTTGAAGTCACGATGAGGTTTGGCTGGAATTGGGGTCGGGTTTTAGGGCTGGTTCCTGCCCGCACGCCTCGCGCATTTGCTGCAGCGCCGCTTCCGCGTTTCGGTTCACGGCGAGATAGGTCAGCATTGAGGGAATCGGCGCCCGCAGGCTGTCCGGGCGATGGGGGGACACCTCAAGGATGCCGGAGTGAATCGCCCGATCAATGGCCGCTCGGGCTTGGTCCTCACCAAGGCTCGGTTGCCGCCGGGCAGCGAAGCTGACGAGCTCATCGGCTTCGAGTTCACCGAGCGGGGTCAACATTGTCGCCGCCGCATCCGTCAGCGTCTTGGCGAAAGGACCAAGTTTCGCCGACTCCACGCGGTCGAAGTTGTAGTCGAGCCGCGCCTGGTGGCCGTGTTCGAGCACCGTGTCCATGTCCAAGCCACCGGATCCCTTTGCGAGCTCCGCCGCCAATCCCCGAAGGTAGCAGTGGAGATGACGCGGGTAGCACTCGCTGGCCTTGATCAGCGTGTTGGCGATGCCCGCTTGATCCGAAGGTGCGACGGCGTCGCCAAGGCCAAACAGGTCCTTGCTGAAGAAGGCGGCGATCACCTCTCTGGCCTCCCCTTCAGACAACGGCCCCAACGCATGCGACGGCGCAGCCGTTCGCGACACGCCGACGGCCGCAAGCTGCACTTTGGTGTCCGACAATCCCGCGAAGACAGGAAGCACTTTCAAGTCGCCGGTCTTCGCATCATTCATCTGTGCCGCGATCAGGTTGTATCGGCTGTTCGGGTCACGCTCGACGCGTTGGCATTCATCGACCAGCATCAGGAACGTTGTTTCCGGCGAAATGTGCACCATGTCGGAGACAACATCCCAAAGCGACTCCGGGCGTGAGAGACGGGCCGCCGGGGCATCGATTTGATTGGTTCGTTCAACGGCAATGGTCTTGCCCAACCCCAAGCCCCACTTCGTTTGCGCCATCCTCCCCAATTCATTCGCAGGGACGCAAGCAGCCTTCAAAATCCCTGCCGCGACGAAATGCGGATGCGTCAAATCCTCACCGGAAAGACGCACGGGAACGATGTTCGAGCCGTCGTATTGCCCGCTCAGGTGATGAATCAGCGATGTTTTGCCCGATCCGGGAGCGCCGCTGACGACCATTGCGCAAGATGAGGAGGCGGCGGCGCTTTGCATGTTCCGCAAACACTCCTCCACGTCCCGGATGATGTCGGTTCTTCCCGCAAACAGCGGCGGTTTGGATCGATCCTTCTGCCTGCTGAACGAAGCCAGGTTCAGCAGGGCTTCAGGGGCGATGGGCGAATTGCATGGAATGGTCCTCATGCCGGTTCAGTCGTCGTGCGACTCACCCCTGGCAGCTTTGCTAAATATGGATTCGTAAACCCAGTTTGCCAGCTCGACAAGCGCATGCGCAGCCGCCCCTACCCTTCCCGCACCCCCTTCGGCGCCCGCTGCTTCATGTAGCCGAACATATAGCCCGCCACACGTCGCATCTGGATCTCCTCCGCCCCCTCGGTGATGCGGTAGCGGCGGTGGTGGCGGTAGATGTGCTCGAAGGGCTTGTGCCGTGAGTAGCCGAGGCCGCCATGCACCTGCATGGCCCGGTCCGCCGACTCGCAGCAGAGCCGGTTCGACCAGTAGTTGCACATCGACACCTTGTCCGATTGGGAGAAGGCGCCGTGCTTGTCCATCAGCCAAGCGGTTTTGTGGATCAGGGCGCGCAGCATCTCGCACTGGGTCTGCAATTCCACGAGCGGAAACTGGATGCCTTGGTTGGAGGAGAGCGGCTTGCCGAACGGCTTGCGCTCGGTGGCGTAGTGCACGGATTCGTTGATGCAGAACTGCGCCGCCCCCAAGCTGGAGGCCGCTTGGCGAATGCGGTTCTCGTTGAAGAAGTGCTGCACGATCTGCAGCCCCCGGCCCTCGCCGCCGAAGATCGCGCCGTGCGGCACCCGCACGTCCTTCAAGGAAATGCGTCCGTGGTCGGTGGGCATGTTGAAGGTCCAGAGCATTTCCTCGATCTTGAAGCCCTCCGAGTCGGTGGGCGTCAGGAAGGCGGTGATGCCCTCCCCGTCCCCGGCCTTGCCTGCGGTGCGGGCCATGATCAGGTCGTACTTGGCCCGGTGAATGCCGGTGTTCCAGGTCTTGGCGCCGTTGATCACCCACTCGTCGCCGTCCCGGCAGGCGTTGGTTTCCATGTGGGTGGCGTCCGAGCCGTGCTCCGGCTCGGTGATGCCGAAGGCGAAGCCGCGCCGTCCCTCGGCCAGGTCGTCGATCCACTCCGCCTTCTGCTCCTCGGTGCCGTAGAGGATCATCAGCAGCAGGCCAACGTTGTTGCCGACGATGGAGTGCTCGGTTTGCAGGTCGTTGTGCAGGCCTAGGCCCTTGAGGGCCAAATGCTCGCGGATGATGGCCATGTCGAGGTTGGTGCCCTCGCGCCCGCCATGTTCCTTGGGGCAGGCGTAGCGGTAGTGGCCCGCCGCATCGGCCCGCCGCCGCGCCTCGTGCATGAGCGCCTCCCAACCCTCGTTGGGCAGCCCGCCCCGCTCCCAGTCGGTGCGGGCGTCCTCGCGACGGTGGTCGAAGAAGCGGATGTTGTCGTCGCGCTCCTCGAGCGGCTTGATCTCGCGTTCTATGAAGTCATCGAGCTCCTTCAAGTAGTCCGCCAAGTCCTGTGGAATGTCAAAGTCCATGTGGTGCTCCCAGTCAATGCGGGCGGCGGCTCAACTTGGTTCGCATCCGCCAGGGAAACCGGCCTTGCGCGAACCAAGCCGGGCCATCGCCCCAAAGCGCCCAATATACCTGAGCCGCTTGCGGCATGGACACAGCCTGCGCGCCCGCGGGGCGGGCGCGTTGAAGTTTCGCTGCGCGAAACTTCGCGGACGTCGCGGATGTCAGGTTCGAAGTGTTTTTGAGCCCGCTCACGGACTTCCAGCAACAGGGGCCAATTCGCCCCAAGTCGCTAAGACGCCGGCTTTGCGGCGCCAAGGCCCGCACGGTGGCCCATGACCGTCCCGGCGGTCAGGCCGGAGCCGCCCGGATAGCCTTCGCGAAACAAGCCGCCCACCAATTCGCCGGCTGCGAACAGGCCGGCCACCGGCCGGCCGGATCCGTCGAGCGCCCGCGCGTCCGCATCCACCGCCAATCCTCCGTAAAGGCATGGCGACTAGAGCACCGCTTCAAAGGTCTCCAAGTTGGGATGGCCCAAGTAGGTTCCCTTGGGGGCGCTGGCTTGCGCATGGGCACGGCGGAAGTGCTCGGACTCGGTCCAGGCGATGAAGGCCTCGCGGCTTTCCCAAACGCTGTGGGAGGCGTAGAGCACATGGCCGTCGCCCTCCGGGCCCTTGAGCAGGTGGAAGTCCACGAAGCCGGGCACTTCGGACAGGTGGGAGTCGCGCTCCCGCCACACCTTCTCGAAACCGGCTTCAAAGCCCTTGGCGATCTGAAATCGATTCATTGCGATGAACATGGTTGAACTCCTATTGGACGGGCTCAGGGCTGGCGTTGCAGGCCTTGGGCGATCTCGCCGACCCAGTCGATGAGGGGCGCGGGATGGATGCCGAGCGCCAGCACCGCAAGGCCCAAGGCCGCGGCGGTGGCCATTCCGGCCGCTGAGGCCGGGATGGCCGGCGTCTCCGCCCCGCGCACGGTCATGGCGAACACGATCTTCAGGTAGTAGTAGATGGACAGCGCGCTGCCGACGATCATGGCCCAGATGAGGCTCCAAAGCGCGCCTTCGACGCCGGCGGCGAACAGGTAGAACTTAGCGATGAAGCCAGCCGTCAGCGGGATGCCGGCCAAGGACAGCAGCGCCGCGGTCAACACCGCAGCCAACAACGGGCGCCGCCAGAAGAGCCCGCTGTACTCAGCGATCCGATCCCGCTCGCCGACTGCCGCGGCGCTCAGTTCGCTGACCACCGCGAAGGCGGCCAACGTCATCGCCAAGTAGCCGGCAAGAAACATCAGTGCGGTCTCCACCGCCATGGCGTCGCCGGGCCGCACGCCCAGAACCAGCAGCGCGATCATCAGATAGCCGACATGGGCGATGGACGAGTACGCCAGCAAGCGCTTGATGCTGTCCTGCAGCAGCGCCAGCACGTTGCCGACCACCATCGACAGCACCGCGATGACGGCGAACAGCATGGCGACCGGCACCGCGCCGGCGCCGGAGAGGTCCAGCAGCCGGGCATCGACGGCGAAGCGCAGCAGCACGGCAAACACCGCCGCCTTGGAGACCGTGGCCAGATAGCCGGCCACCGGCGCCGGAGCGCCTTGGTAAACGTCCGGCGTCCACATGTGCAACGGGATCAGGGACAGCTTGAAGGCGATGCCGATGATGAACAGGACCTGGCCTGCGGTCAGCCAGAGGTCGGCGCGGTCGCCGGTGGCGACGAATGCGGCCAGTTCGGCGAACCCCAATGCGCCGGTCGCGTGGTAGATGAGCGCCATGCCGAACAGCATGATGGTCGAGCCGACGCCGGACAGCACCAAGTACTTGAGCGCCGCCTCCAGCGGCGGGCTGTCCTCTTCGGGATACGCCACCATCGCGTACAGCGAAATCGAGAGAATCTCCAGCCCCAGCAGCAGGGCGGCGAAGTGCTGGGCGCCAGCCAAGGTCATGGCGCCCAAGGTGGCCAGCAGCAGGAGCACATGGAACTCCTCCGGGCTGCCCGCCCGCCCTTCCAGGTAGCGGTGGGCCAGCAGGGCGGTGACTGCGCCAATGAGAATGAACAAGCCGTTGAAGAAGGCGGCGTAGGCATCCAGCATCAACAGCGGCGTGACCGGGCGGGGGCCGGCATCCAGCCCGGGCCAAAGGGCGATGAAGGCAGCGGCCAAGGACAGCAAGGTCAAGGCTAGGGTCGTGCGGTGGCTGCGCCAAAACGAAACCGCAAGCAGCACCGCCAGAATGCCGCCAGTCAGCGTCAGGTGAGGGGCCAGCGCTTGGAAGTCCAAAGCCGTCACGGGGCGACCCCGAGCTTCGAAACCACGGGTGCGGACAAGTTCAGCAGGGTTTCGGGATAAATGCCCAACCAAACCAGCGCCGCCATCATCAGGATCATGACGCTCAGCTCCCGAAAGCCGAAGTCGGGCATCGCCTCCGCCGCGGCATTGGGCTCGCCCTGAAAGGAGCGCTGCATCAAGGAAAGCGCATAGACCGCAGCGATGATGATGCCGATGGCGGCGGCGATGGTCAGCGGCACGTCCACTTGGAAGGCGCCGAGCAGCACCATGAACTCGCCGACGAAGTTGCCGAGGCCCGGCATCCCCAGCGAGGCGGCGATGAAAAACAGCGCCACCGCGCCCATGCGCGGCGCCTTGAGCCAAAGGCCCCCCATCCGGCCCATCTCCCGAGTGTGCAGGCGCTGCTGCAGGGCGCCGGCCAGCATGAACAGCGCGGCGGTGGAGAAGCCATGGGCCACCATCTGCACCACCGCGCCCTGCACCGCCACCGTGTTCCAAGCGAAGACGCCGAGCAGCACGAAGCCCATGTGGCTGATGCTGCTGTAGGCCACCAGCCGCTTGAAGTCGCTTTGGCTGAAGGCCAGATAGCCGCCGTAGATGACGCTGGCCGCGCCCAGCAGCATGGCTGGCCAGCGGAAGTCCAACGCCGCCTCAGGAAACAGCGGCACCACGAAGCGCAGCAGGCCGTAGGCCCCGGTCTTGAGCAGGATGCCGGCCAGGATCACGCTGCCGGCCGTCGGCGCTTGGGTGTGCGCGTCCGGCAGCCAAGTGTGGAAAGGCACCCCCGGCAGCTTGACGACAAAGGCGACGAAAAAGCCCAGCATGAGCAGGAAGGCGTAGCCGGGGTCGAGATCGGCGCGCAGCAGGTCGGCATAGGCGAAGGTGATGACGCCGCTGGCCTCGTAGTTCAAGTAAACCAGCGTCAGCAGGGCGAAAAGCATCAGCAGTCCGCTGATCTGGGTGAACAGGAAGAACTTCATCGCCGCATAGGCGCGCGCCTCATGGCCCCAGATGGCGATGAGGAAGTACATGGGCACCAGCATGACTTCCCAGAACACGAAGAACAGGAACAGGTCAAGCGCGGTGAACACGCCCACCACCCCGGCAAGGGTCCAAAGCAGGTTGAACTGGAAGAATCCCGGGCTTTCGTTGACTTCGGACCAGGAGGAGACGATGGCGATCAGGCCTAGGAACAAGGTCAGGGCCACCATGGCGTAGCTGAGCCCGTCCATCGCCAGGATGAGGTTGATGCCGAAGCGCGGTATCCAGGCGGCCTGCTCCGCAGCGCCCACGGGAATGGCCAGCAGATGCAGCCCGGCAACGGCAATGACGCCCAGCGCCAGCCAGCGCGGGGCGTTGCGGTGCAGCCGCTCCGACAGTGCCGCCAGTGCGCCGCCACCCAACAAAAGCAGAATGAGCCCTAGCAACTGCATCCGCCGGCTCCTGGTCCCGGAGTCACGATGGGCGGCGCCAGGGCAGGTGCGCCGCCACCCAACAAAAGCAGAATGAGCGCTGGCAACTGCATCCGCCGGCTCCTGGTCCCGGAGTCACGATGGGCGGCGCCAGGGCAGGTGCGCCGCCACCCAACAAAAGCAGAATGAGCGCTGGCAACTGCATCCGCCGGCTCCTGGTCCCGGAGTCACGACGGGCGGCGCCAAGGCAGGCGCGCCGCCACCCAGCAAAAGCAGAATGAGCCTTGGCAACTGCATCCGCTAAGCACCCGGCACCAAGAGGACGAGAAGCAGCGCCAAAATCAAGCCGAGCGCCATGTTGGCGGCATACCAGCGCAGCTTGCCGGTCTGGGAGCGCACCGCAACGGCGTTGAGACGACGGGCGAAGGCGGCAATGGAGGCGTAGATCAAATCCACTGCATCGGCTTTGTTGATCCGCGCCAAAAACCCGAACGGGCGCACGATCAGGCGATCATAGAGGGTGTCGAACCCCCAGCCCCCGTCCCAGAAGCGGGCAACGCCTTGGCCCGCCGTGGATTCCACCAGCGCCCGGACGGACAGCTGCTTGCCGCCGAAGATCAGGTAGCCCAGCAAAACCCCGAGCATGGGGATGAGCGCCGTCACCCAGACGATGGCGCCTGCATGATGGGCCGCATCAACGCCGCCGTCGGGCAGCACCCCGGCCACCGGCGCCAGCCCGAACCAGCCGCCGCCGATGGCCAGCGCCGCCAGAATCACCAGCGGCAGCCACATGTTGACGCCGGAGCGATCGTGCGGCTGCGTGCGCATTTCGCCAAAGAAGGCGATGAACATCATCCGCGACGTGTACAGCGAGGTCATGAAGGCGGCCAGCGCCGCCAGGCCCCAAAACCAAGCGCCGCCGCTGCCGTAATCGAAACTGGCCAGCAGGATGACGTCCTTGCTGTAGAAGCCGGAGGTGAGCGGCAAAGCCGCCAAGGCCGCCGAGCCGATCACCATGCACCAAAACGGCACCGGCAGGCGCCGCCACAGCCCCCCCATCCTGAAGATGTCCTGTTCGTGGTGCAGGGCCAGGATGACCGAGCCGGCGGACAGGAAGAGCAGGGCCTTGAAGAACGCATGGGTCATCAGATGGAAGATCGCCGCCGACCAAGCGCCAACGCCCAGAGCGAGGAACATGTAGCCGATCTGGCTCATGGTCGAGTAGGCCAGAATGCGCTTGATGTCGCGCTGGGTCAGCGCCGTGCAGGAGGCGATGAACAGGGTGGCCAAGCCGACCAAGGCGACGGCGAACTGGGCATCCGGGGAGAGCAGGAAAAGATCATGGGTGCGGGCGATCAGGTAAACCCCGGCGGTGACCATGGTGGCGGCATGGATCAAGGCGCTTACCGGGGTGGGGCCGGCCATGGCGTCCGGCAGCCAGGTTTGCAGCGGCACTTGGGCGGACTTGCCCACCGCGCCGCCGAGCAGCAGCAGGGCAATGGCGGTGGCGAGGTTCGAGCCGTCCGGCCAGGCTTCGCCCGCCGCCTGCATCGCCGCTTGGATGTCCAAGGTGCCCAGCTCGCGGAACAGCAGGAACAGGCCCACGGCCATGAAGGTGTCGCCCACCCGGGTCACCACGAAGGCCTTGCGGGCCGCGTAGCCGTTGGCCGAGTCTTGATGGAAAAAGCCGATCAGCAAGTAGCTGCAAAGCCCCACCCCCTCCCAGCCGAGGAACAGCAGCAGCAGGTTGTCGCCCAGCACCAGCACCAGCATGGCGAAGACGAACAGGTTCATGTAGGCGAAGAAACGGCTGTAGCCGTCCTCGCCGGCCATGTAGCCGGTGGCGTAAAGATGAATCAGAAAGCCGACGCCGGTGATGACGCCGACCATGACCAGCGACAGGCCATCCAGATAAAGGCCGACCGCCGCCTCGAACGGGCCCGCCGCCATCCAAGTCCAGAGATGTTCAACTCGGGGGACGCCGCCCTGCTCCAGGAAGTCGAGGCCGGCAAACAGCGCCGCCAAGGCGGACAGCCCGACGGAACCGGCGCCGATGAACGCCACCGCGCGGTCAGGCAGCCGGCCCTCGGTGACGAACAGCATCAGGAACCCCGCCAAAGGCAGCGCCGGGATCAACCACAGACCGTCCATTGCCCGACCCGACCCCTACCCTGCCAGCTCGCTGGCGGCATCGATGTCCAAGTTGTTGAAGCGGCGCTGCAACTGCAGCACGAGGCCGAGCCCGACGGCCACTTCGGCGGCGGCCACGGCGAGTATCAGCATGTACATGATCTGCCCGTCGGCTTGGGCCCAGCGGGCGCCGGCGGCGATGAAGGCCAGCCCGCAGGCGTTCATCATGATTTCCAGCGACATGAGCAGGAAGATGACGTTGCGCCGCACCAGCACGCCCGCCAAGCCAATGGCGAACAGCGCCGCCGCCAGCACCAGCACGTGCTCGATGGGCACGCTGACCGCGGTCATTCGATCTCCTCCCGCCGAGCCCGCATGTAGCGCCGGCCGAGATGGAAGGCCCCCACCAAAGCGGCGAGCAGCAGAATGGACGCCAGTTCCACAGCCAGCAGGTAGGGTCCGAACAGCTCGATGCCGACCGCCTTGGGCGATACGCCCACCCCGGACGTCCTGACTTCGGTGCCGACGATCAGGTAGAGCAGCTCCAGCAGCAGCACCGCAGCGAGGATGCCCGGCCCGACCCACATCCTGGGCGCCAGCCAGCGCCGCTCCCGCGCCACGGTTTCCCGTCCCAAGTTCAGCATCATCACCACGAACAGGAACAGCACCATGATGGCGCCCGCGTAGATGACGATCTCCAGGGCGGCGGCGAAGGGCGCGCCCAGCAGGAAGAAGATGAGCGCCACCGCCAGCAGCGAGACGATCAGGTAGATCAGCGCATGGGAGGCGTTGGTGCGGGTCACGGTCAGCACCGTCGCCGACAGCGACACCAAGGCCGCCAGGTAGAACAGGGCGAGCTCAAGGCTCACGGCAGCAGCTCGCGCACGTCCAGCGGCGGCGACTCCTTTTGCGCCTCGCCCTTGTCCTTGCCGTGGATGGTCTTGCCGGCCACCTGCCAGAAGGAGTAGTCCGGATACTTGCCCACGCCGTCGATCAGCAGGTGCTCCTTTTCATAGACCATGTTGTCGCGGTTGTACTCAGCCAGCTCGAAGTCCGGCGTGAGCTGGATGGCGTAGGTCGGGCAGGCCTCCTCGCACATGCCGCACATGATGCAGCGCGAGAAGTTGATGCGGAAGAAGTCGGGATACCAGCGGCCGTCCTCGCCTTGCGTCTTCTGCAGCGCGATGCAGTCCACCGGGCAGGCCACGGCGCACAGGTTGCAGGCGACGCAGCGCTCCTCCCCGTCCGGATCTCGGGTGAGCACAATGCGGCCCCGGTAGCGCGGCGCCAAGTAGGGCATCTCCTCCGGGTACTGGACGGTCTCGTTGCGTGAAAACGTGTGCTGCAGCACGCTCCAAAGGGTTCTCAGATGGCTCCACATGGCGCGTTACGCCCCCCTTTGCAGCAGCGCGACGGCGCCGGTGGCCAGCAGGTTGACCAAGGTGACGGGCAGCAGCACCTTCCAGCCCAAGGACATGAGCTGGTCGTAGCGCGGCCGTGGAATGGCCGCCCGCAGCAGGATGAAGCCGCAGACGAAGAAGGCGGTCTTGAGCGTGAACCAGACGATGGGCGGCAGGAAGTCCGGCCCCAGCCAGCCGCCGAAGAACAGCGTCACGATCATGGCGGAGGAGAGAATCACGCCGATGTACTCCCCCACCATGATGAGGCCGAACTTCATTGACGAGTACTCGGTGTGGAAGCCGGCGGCAAGCTCATGCTCCGCCTCCGGCAGGTCGAACGGCAGGCGATGGGTCTCCGCCAGCCCGGCGATGAAGAAGACGATGAAGCCGAGCGCTTGGGGAACGACGAACCACATCCCCTCCTGGGCCGCCACTATGTCGCTCAAGCTGAACGAGCCGCTCAGCAGCACCACGCCCATGATCGACAGCCCCATGAACACTTCGTAGGTGACCATCTGCGCCCCGGTGCGCAGGCCGCCGAGCAGGGAGTACTTGTTGTTGCTGGCCAGTCCGCCGAGCAGCACCCCATAGACGGTCACCGCGGTCATGGCCAAGAAGAACAGGACGCCGATGTTCAGGTCGATCACCGCCAGCCCCGGGCCGAAGGGCACCACCACGAAGCCCATCAACATGCCGGCGGCGATGGCGGCCGGGGCCAGCGTGAACACCACCCGGTCGGCGAACGGCGGCACCCAGTCGTCCTTGGTGAACAGCTTGATGACGTCGGCGACGATTTGCAGCACGCCGAAGGGACCCAGCCGATTGGGTCCCAGCCGGTCCTGCCAGAAGCCCAGCAGCCGCCGCTCCCACCAGACCAACAGCCCGGCGGCGGCCAGCGCCCCGCCGAGCACCGGCAGGATCATGACGAAGCCCATTTCCAAGCCCAGGAAGGTATTGGGTTCCACGGCCTCTGCCCTAACCCTTGGCGATGACTTCCGGCGCTCGGCGCGGCTTGAAGTCCGGGTCGGGCGACGGCGCCGCGACGCCCGCGGGCAGCACTTGGACGCCGTCGGGCAGGCCGAGCACGATCCCGGCGCAGCCTTTGGCCATGCCCGGCGCCAAGCGCACGGCCGCGGACTTCGTTCCGGCAATCCGGGCGCCTTGGCCGTCCGCCAAGCCCAACGCATCGGCATCTTCGGGGTGCAGGAGCACCTCAGCCCCGGCACTGCGCTCGGCCACGGGCGGCGAGCGGGCGGAGAGCTCATCGGAGCCGAAGACATGGTGCAGCGGCACCCACTGCAGTCCGGCGGAGTCGATGGCGGGCGGCTGCCGGTGCTTGGCGGCCAGAGCCTCAACGGAGCTGGCCTGGGGCTCAATCAGCCGCGCGCCGACGTCGCCGCCCCGCAAGGGCCCCGCCACTTCCTGCTGGAACTTGAACACGGATTGATTGGAGTTCCATCCGGGCGACCACACATAAGGGATCAGCGCGGCCACCTCGCCGTCGTTGCGGCCTTCCATGGAATAGGCGAAGGGCGTCTGCTCATCCACGGTGGGCTTCGGCTCGTGGACGCTGACATGGGCGTCCTTGGCGGTGCGGCCGCTGGCTCGATGGGTCAGGCGCGGGATGCGCTGGCCCGCGCCGTTGCGGTGGACGGCGTTCGGCGCGCTCCGCGTGACGCCTTGCAAGTGCGGGTTGCCGTCCGCGCAAGCCCGGGCCACGTCGTCGATGTGGCGCCAGCGCAGGTCGTTGCGGCCTGCCGCCATGGCGGCGTCGGCCAGCCACCGCCAAGCGGGGGCTATGTCCTGCTGCGGCTCAAAGACTTGGTAGAAGCGCTGGGCGCGTCCTTCGTGATTGACGAAGGTGCCGGTGCTCTCGGTCGTGCCGGCGGCGGGCAGCGCCAGGGTGGCAGCTTCCGCGGTGGCGGTTTCGAGCACGTCGAGCACCACCACGTCGCGGGCCTTGGCCAAGGCTTGATCGACGGCCTCGCGCTCCAACCGCCGGTGCAGGTCGTTCTCCAGGATGATGACGCTGTCGGCTGCGCCCTCGGTCAATCGCCGCAGCGCATCCGCCAAGCCCAGTTCGCCGCCGAGCAGGGCCGCGCCGAGGCTGTTGGCCTCCCGCCCCGCCAGCAGCAGGCCGGCGTCCTTGCCCTGCCCTTGCAATGCCCAGGCCACGTTGGCCGCGGCCTGCAGCACGGCCGCCGAGCCGCAGGCGGTGCCCGAAACGATCAACGGCCGCTCGGCCCCGCCGAGCGCCGCGACCGCTTGCGCCACGAAGCCCGGGTCCGCGCCCTCGGCTTGGGCAAAGCGGCCATCGATGCCGTGGGCGATGGCGAAGCCGGCCGCCGCGACGGCCTGGGGCGAGGCCCTCAACGCACGCGCCGCCAAGTCATCGATGCGGGTGGGCGCGGGCGTGGCGATGAGGAAGGGGCTGCGCGCCTGCTGCGCATGGCCGCGCACGCCGGCGTCCTGCCACAGCGGGATGCCGGCGTGCGCGGCCATGTCCAACGGCTTGTTGCGCGCGCTCTGGCGCAGGGCCAAGGCGATGCGGGGCGCGGTGTTGGCCACGTCCTCGCCCAGCACCAGCACGGCGTCGGCGGACTCGGCTTCAATGGTGGTGGCGATGCGCGCGCCGCCGGCTTGGTAGATGGATAGCATCAGTTGATCGAGGGCCGCCTCGTCATCGGCGACGCCGGTGCTGAAGTTCTCATCCCCCACCAGCGCCTTGAGCGCGAAGTTGCTTTCCAACGAGGCGCGCGGCGAGCCAATGCCCAACGCCCGGCCGCGGCTGAGAGCGGCCGCGGCCCGTTCGGTGGCGGCCGCCGCATCCAACCCCTCGAACACGCCGTCCTCGGCTTTGACGCCGGCTTGGCGCAGACGGGCCGGGCTGTTGACGAAGTGGCCGCCGAACCGGCCCCGGTCGCAGAGGAAGTAGCCGTTGACGTCGGGGTGGTAGCGGTTGTGAACCCGCTTCAGCGACCCGTAGCGTTCGCCGGGCAGCGTGTTGCAGCCGACCGCGCAGCCGGGGCAGACCGAGGGGGCGGACTGCAGGTCCCACTTGCGGGTGTAGGTGGCGCTGAAGGGCTTGTCGGTGAAGACGCCGGTCGGGCAGACCTCGACCAGGTTGCCGGCGAACTCGCTTTCCAGAACGCCGTCGGATTCGCGGCCGAAGAACATGCGCGACCGGGAGCCGAAGGCCTGCAGATCGCGCCCGCCGGCGTAGTCCTGATAGTAGCGCACGCAGCGGTAGCAGGTGATGCAGCGGTTCATCTCATGGCCGATGAAGGGGCCGAGGTACTGGTTGCGGAAGGTGCGCTTGGGGCCTGCGTAGCGGCGGCTGGTGTGCCCGGTCATCACCGTCATGTCCTGCAGATGGCATTCGCCGCCCTCTTCGCACACCGGGCAGTCGTGGGGGTGGTTCTCCATCAGCCACTCGATGACCTGCTTGCGGAAGTCACGGGCGAAGTCCGCATCGATGGACACCCGCATGCCGTCCTGCACGTTCACCATGCAGGCCATCTGCAGGCGACCGCGCTCATCGTCCGCATCGGCGAACTGAATGACGGCGCACAGCCGGCAGGAGCCGACCGATCCCATGGCGGGATGCCAGCAGAAGTAAGGCAGGTCCAAGTGCTCGGACAGCACCGCCTGCAGCAGGTTTTGGCCGGGCGTGAGCTCGTAGTCCTTGCCGTCGATGTTGACGCGGGCCATGTGGGCGTTAGTCCTCAGCACTCATTTGCCTAGTCCAGCAACACAGCCCAACGACTCCCCGGAGGAGGCGGTTTCCATTGGTTCCATGGAAGCGTGGCGGGAGGTGTGCAAAAACGCCGCCACCATACAGGCCATCGCGCCTTGGGGCAACAGGCGAGCCCGCGCAGCGAGCGCGCCCGTTGCGTGGTCGGGTTCCGATGCGTTTCCGAGTCCGCACGGTTCAGGGACCAACGCTCCCTTCCGAGCGGTTCCCGTTTTGGATCAAGTCCGCCCTGGCCCTCCTCGACGATCGAGGAGGGCGCAAGCTCCATTGCGAACGAAAGCCCAAGCCGCCAGCCGCCAAAATGAGGACTGCCGCTTCCCTCGTCCCGCCGCCTCCGCCTGCTTCTCCTGAGCCGGTACAAGCAACCACCCGTGATAGAATTGAGACATGCGCAGCAAAACTAGGGCTGCTATTGTGAAAGCGCCGTTCTTTAAACGGATAGGGATGGCGAGGCCATGAACGAAGGTCTCTTGAAATACCTTGTCCATGACGTTCCGGCAAACGCCCCGTTCGACCCGTCCCCCCGCGTGACCCGCGATGGCATCGGAGAGTTGGGGCTCGCGCTTGACAAACACCTGGCCGGACACCCTGTCCGGGTGGACGAGTCCGATTTTATTGCCTGGGCGCGAGAGGGCCGGGTGCCTCGACTCGATCAGCGCCTCGCCCTGCGCGAGGCGTTGCTGAATTTCACCAGCAGAGACGTTCTAGTCGCCCACCAAGACGGCCGGGCGAGCGCGAAACAGGTGGCCGCCCTGGTCGTTGATGTGGGCGGGGACGAAAACCCGGCCTGGAACAGCCTGATCCGGACCCACCACCCCGAGTTGACCCCCCGCAAGATCGTGCGGCACCCCATGGCGGACAAACTGGCGCTGTGGGACATCGGGGGCATAAGGGGGGTTGGTGTCTAAAAAAGAAGCGGCGTTTCGTCTCACCGGCAAGCCCGGGGAGTCGTTGCGCCGCGCCATCGCCCTGCTGAGCAGTCTGGCCCCCGAGAATGCCGTCGACAACATCCGCCTGGGCGGAGGCACGGCCCTCGCGGTTCGGTGGGAACATCGCCATAGCACCGATATTGACCTTGCCGTGGACGCCGGATTTTTTGAGAACATTCGCGCGGAGTGCGAGTCCGAACTCAGACAACGTTTGGCGCGAATGGCGGACCGCGGCGAAATCAAGCGGCGCTTTTATGTGGGCAGGGGTGGCCTGCGTTTTGTCTATAGCGACACCGGCGAGGTCAGCTTGTCAGCCGCCCGCTCCCCCCTGCCGCCCGAAACGGGATGGGAAATAGAGGCCAATACCCGCGTACCGCTCGCACCTGTCGAGCGTATCCTGCTCGGCAAACTCGTCGGGCGGGTTTTCCAGGGCGGCAGAATGTTGGCCAGGGACGGTTACGACCTGGCGAGCGCCTTCATTCACGCTCCTGAAGCGTCCGCCGTGTTTATGCGCCGCATACGGGCGGATTGGCCTGATGAACTTGACGCGTTGCTGCGCGCCATTGAGAACGGGGGCAAAAAATTCCTCGACGGGCGGGCGCTGCTGCTGCCCCTGCATCCATCGATCGCCCGGGACCCTTGGCGCGCCTTTGCGGCGCGCCCCGAAGTCGGACGGCCCGGCCCGCCGGACGCGCAAAGCGCGGCGTCGCTCAAAACGCCGCCATAGACAACGAGCGCCCCCGGGAAGGGGAATTGGGCGGCATAATCCGCGGAGGCGCGGCGCCACGGGGCGGGCGTCCGGTCTCTCTGGTCTCGAGAGGGACCGCAACGCCGCGCTCAACATCAGGAAGCTTGGCTCGTCGTGCGGGAAATGACCCGATATGCGGCCTGATTTGCATTGATCGGCGGGACCGCCCGCCGCGCCGCATGGAACAACACGCTTATGTGCGGGCTCAGAAACCTTTCGGAACTTCCTCCCCGGGGCCTGGCCCCATGAACTGACTGGACGGGGAGGGTGGCGCCGGGCCATGAACTCATCGACCGGATGGTCGCCGGCGGCATGCGCCGCGGCGACGCCCTGCGCACCGTCGGCTTGGCCAGGAGCACCTGCTACGACTGGCGCAGGGCCTTACGGCGCGGCGGCGCCCGGGCGCTCAAGCCCAGGTGTACCCGCCCCCGAACCGCCCGCCGCCGGCGCTGGACCGACGCCGACGACCACGCCGTGCCCAGCTGCGCCGGGAGCACCCCTACATGGGCAAGGCCAAGCTGCGCGCGATGCTGGCCAGGGACGGCCTGACGCTGTCCGTCTCCACCGTCGGGCGCATCCTCTCCAAGGCCATCGCCGACGGGCGCATCAAGCCCGCGTCCTTCTGCGAGGGGCGCGCCAAGCCCAAGCGCCGCCGAAGCTTCGGCGACTCTTGGGCGAACCGGTGGAGGTACGGCGACCGGGCCAAGGCCCCCGGCGAGATGCTCCAGATCGACCACATGACCTACAGCCGCGACGGCCGCGCCCTCAAGGAGGTTCCGGCGGACTCTGCGAGTCCGGCCGTCCGCACCGTCACCAAGTTCATGGCCGCACGCGTCCTCTCCCGCGCCACCGCCGGCAGAACGCCGCGGGCTTTCGCCCGGGCGCTTCCTCGAAGCGGTGCTCGAGGCCATGCCCTTCCCCGTCCGGTCCATCCAGGTGGACGGCGGCAGCGAGGTTCATGCGCCATGAATGGCGGCCGACTTCGAGCGAGCCTGCCAGGCGATGGGCATCCCACTGCACGTCCTGCCGCCGAGAAGGCCCCAGTGTGCGGCAAAAAGTTCCGAAAGGTCCTGAGCCGGCACATCTCCTTGCCTCGTTGGGAATCGTCGGGATAGACTACTCAGGTTGGCGCCTGAAAGCCCGTCCTTGGCTGCCAGCCTCGTGATCCGGAGGCTGGCGTGGCGCTTGATGGACTGCCCAGGAAACAGCAACTGGAAGATGGCAATCATGCATCGTCGATTGGCCCTTCTCTCGGCATTCGTCCCAGCGATCCTGTTGGCCGCAGCCGTCAGCGCCGTGGAGGCGCTCAGCACGGAGGAGCTCGCATCCCATTGCGTCGTTTACCAGGAAGACCCCGGCGGCGAGGACGGCATCTTTTGCGTCAGGTACATTCAAGGCTTCATCGACGGCGCGGTTGCCACGGACGAGCGGGTGGCCAGCAACGTCGCCGATGAGTACGGCCACCGGGAGACGCTCACCGATCGCGCCATCCGCACCCGTCTCAACCGCCAAACGGAGCGCTTTCCGTCCTATTACGCCGAGTTCTGCTTGGGCGAGCCCGTGCTGCTGAAAGCGGTCGCGGAACTCGTGATCGCCGATCTCGCCGACCCGGCTCTGGTCGCCGGCCAGCCGCTCGCCCGCGATGTCGTCTATGCCACCCTGAGGCGTGAGTTCCCATGCGTTCCGAGCGCCGACGAGTAACCGAACCGGAGGCCCCCCAGCCGGAAGCGGGGTATCGATGGCTGCGCGCCCAACTCGTTCTGGCCTTGCTGCTGGTTGCCTTCTGGCTGCTCTGGTCCGGCATTTTCACTCCCCTGTTGCTGGTCCTTGGCGCGCTGTCCTCACTGCTCTCGGTTTACATCGTCAAGCGCATGGGGTACTTCGACACGCAGGTCTATGCCTTTCGCTACAACTTCCGGCTGATTGGGTTTTGGCTCTGGTTGCTGCGCGAGATCGTGCGGTCGAGCATTGAGGTGGCGCGCGTCGTTCTCTCCATGCCAATGCGGCTGAGCACCGAGGTGGTCGAAGTGCCGATCGGCGATTTGGAACCGGTGGACCAGGCTCTGCTCGGCAATTCCATCACGCTGACGCCCGGCACGCTCACCTTGGACACCCGGCAGGACCGGCTGGTGGTCCACGTCCTGACTCCCGCCGGCGCGCAGTCGCTCCGGGACGGGGACATGAAGCGCCGCGTCATCGCCTTGCGCAGGGCCAAGGCCGCTTGAGCTCAAGGCCTGCGCCGCAGCGGCCGCCTCTCCCGACAGCAACCGCGACATTCCCCGGCATGTATTACGCAGCAACAATCGCAACGCTGGTTACGATGGCTCTGGCCCTCCTGCGCGCCGTGATGGGGCCAAGCGTCTATGATCGCGTGCTGGCCATGAACATGTTCGGCACCAAGACGGTGCTGCTGCTGGCCGTGGTCGCCTTTCTCTTCGGGCGGCCCGACTTCCTCGATCTGGTGCTTGCCTATGCGCTGATCAACTTCATCGGCGTTTTCGCCGTGCTGAACTTCTTCCGCATCCGAAACGCGGGGCGGACGGAAGCCGGCGGGCCGGGCCATTGACCAACGCGCTGCTGGACATCGCCAGCTGGCTTCTGCTTGCCTTGGGCGGCTTGGCGGTGCTCATCGGCGGCATCGGCGCATTGCGCATGCCGGACCTGTACACCCGGCTGCACGCGGCAAGCGTGACCGACAGCATGGGCGCAATCCTCGTGATCGTCGGGGTCATGCTCCAAGCCGGGCTCTCGCTGGCGACCATCAAGCTCGGCGTCATTCTTCTGTTTCTGCTGCTCTCGAGCCCGACGGCCACCCACGCGCTCGCCGCTGCCGCCTTGGTCGCCGGGAATGAGCCAGGCATCGACAGCGACGGTTCGGAGCGCGGATGAACGCCCTGTTCGGCATCTTCCTGCTCACGCTGCTGCTGATCACGGCGGTCGCGATCGTGCGCACCCGGAGCCTTTTCGTCGCCGTCATGTTGATGGGCATCGCCAGCCTCCTGATCGCCGCCAACTTCTTCCTGCTCGACGCCGCTGACGTGGCATTGACCGAGGCGGCGATCGGCGCCGGCGTGTCAACGGTGCTGTTCCTGAGCGCACTGGCCCTGACCTCGGACCAAGAACGCGCTCCGTCCTCCATGGCGCTGCCTTCCTTGGCCGTCGTCACCGCCGCGGCGCTGGTGATCATCTACGCCACCTTCGACAAGCCCCGTTTCGGAGCGCCCGACGCGCCGGTGCAAACCCACGTCTCGCCGTGGTACCTGGAACGGACCCGCGATCTCATGGACATACCGAACGTGGTGACGGCCGTTCTCGGCAGCTTTCGCGCCTACGACACGCTCGGCGAGGTCCTCGTCGTGTTGACGGCGGGCATCGGCGTGCTGTTCCTGCTCTCCTCGAAGCCAAGCGCGGCGAGCGGAGCCGCGGCGCTGACCAAAGCGAATTCAGGACTCCGCAGCTACGTCATTCCGCGCGTCGCCGGGCGGCTGCTGATTCCGTTCATTCTCATGCTCGGCCTCTACATCCAGTTCCACGGCGAGTACGGGCCCGGCGGCGGGTTTCAGGCCGGCGCAATCGTCGCCGCGGCGCTCATTCTCTACGCGCTCCTGGAAGGCGAGCAGCGCGGGCTGCGCGTCATCTCACACCGTGCGCTCACCGGACTGATGGCGGGCGGCGCCATCCTCTACGGGGCCGTCGGCATGGCCGGCGTGCTGCTCGGCGGCAACTTCCTCGACTACGGCGTGCTGGCCGACGATCCCGTCACCGGCCAGCAGATTGGCATCATCCTCATTGAATTCGGCGTCGGCATGACGGTGACCGGGGTGCTGCTCAGCATCTACCATGCGTTCGCCGCCCGAGGCAGCTAGCCCGATGGCGTTGCTCGGGCTTTACCACTACTGGGTTTTCGCGGTCCTGCTGATGATCGGCTTCTACACCGTGATCGCCAAGCTCAACCTCATCAAGAAGCTGATTGGGCTGGCGCTCTTCCAAGCCGCCGTGTTCCTGCTCTACATCACCATGGGCAAAGTGGAGGGCGGCACGGCGCCGATCTACGCAGCGGGCGCCGAGACGTTCTCCAGTCCCTTGCCGCAGGTGCTGATCCTGACGGCCATCGTGGTGGGCATCTCAACCACCGCCCTCGGCCTAGGCTTGGTGATCCGCATCAAGGAGGAGTACGACTCGATCGAGGAGCACGAGATTCAGGAAATCGATCGGCGATGACCCCGTTGGCGGAACACTTGCCGGCGCTCCAAGTCGCCGTGCCCATGCTGATGGCGCCATTCGTGATGCTGCTGCGTCCGCGCCATCTGGCTTGGGCGGCGGCAACGGCAACGAGCCTCATGGCCTTCGCCATTGCCATCAGCCTTGCCGCAAGGGTTGGCGGCGGCGAGACGATCGCCTACCGGATGGGCTCCTGGCCGGCGCCCTACGGCATTGAGCTGCGCATCGACGCCTTGAGCGCACTGGTGCTGCTGATCGTCACCGGGGCCTCCAGCCTCGCGCTGCTCGGAGGCCGCGCCAGCCTGTCCGCCGCGATGTCCGAAAGCCGCGAACCCCTCTACTACGCGGCTTGGCTGCTGGCGCTGGCCGGCCTGGCCGGCATCGCCGCGTCCGCCGATGCCTTCAACATCTTCGTGTTCATGGAGGTGTCCTCACTGGCCAGCTACGTGCTGGCCGTCGGCGGCACGGACCGCCGGGCCCTGCCTGCGGTCTTCAAGTACCTGATCATGGGCACGGTGGGGGCGACCTTCTACCTGATCGGCATCGGCTTGATCTACATGATGACCGGGACGCTGAACCTTGCCGACATGGAGGTTCGCATCCAGGCCGTGGCCGACCAGGAGCCGATCCTTGCATCCGCCGGATTCATCACCGTGGGGCTTGCCTTGAAGGCGGCGATCTTCCCGCTGCACTCCTGGCTGCCAAACGCATACACCTACGCGCCGCACGTCGCAACGGCCTTCCTGGCGGCCTGTGCGACCAAGGTGTCGCTGTACGTGCTGTTGCGCTTCGACTTCTTCGTCTTCCAGCAGAATCTCGCCGGGCATGCGTTTCAGTTCGCGGCCTACCTGATGCCGCTTGCGGCGCTCGGCATCCTGGTCGGCTCCAGCGTGGCGATGTTCGAACGCAACTTAAAGCGCCTGCTCGCGTTCTCCTCGGTCGCCCAAATCGGCTACATCATGCTTGGCGCGAGCTTGGTCAGCGTCACCGGCCTGACGGCGGCGTCGCTGCACATGTTCAACCATGCGCTGGCGAAAGGCGGGTTGTTCCTGGCGGTGGCGAGCCTGGCGACGGTTGCCTTGGGCACCCGCATCGAGCACGTGGCCGGCATGGCGCGACGGCAGCCATGGACGTTCGCCGCCTTTGCGATCAGTGGATTGAGCCTGATCGGCGTGCCCGGCACGGCCGGCTTCATCAGCAAGTGGCAGCTGCTGCGCGCAGCCATGGAACTCGGCGCGCCCGGCCTGCTGCTGGTTGGCGTGATCGTCGTCGGCTCGCTCATGGCGGTGGTGTATGTCTGGCGCGTTGTGGAGTCGGCCTGCTTCGGAACGCCGACCGACGGCGGGCAACCCGCAGCCGCAGCATCCCCGGCCCTGCTGGCCGCGACTTGGCTGGCGGCATTGGCCAACGTTTACTTCGGCTTGGTCCCGGCGGTTCCGCTTGGGCTTTCCGAATCCGCAGCGGCGAGCCTGCTCGGACACCTGCCGACGTGAGTGCCGAGACCACCATCCTGAGCGCCGTTGCCTGGCCGCTTGCCGGAGCGCTGGGCATCGCGCTTGCGGGACGCGCCGGCCCCAATTTGCGGGAGGCCGTCACCCTCGCCGTTGCCGGCGGCTTGGCGTTGCTGGTTTGGAGCCTGGTGCCCGCGGTCATTGCCGGCGGGCGCCCGACGGCCCCGGTCGTCGAAGTGTTGCCGGGCATCGAAATTGGGTTTTCGGTGGAGCCCTTGGGGATGGTCTTCGCCGGGCTCGCGTCGCTGCTCTGGATCATCAATTCGCTGTATTCGATCGGCTACATGCGCGGCAACAACGAATCGAACCAAACCCGGTTCTACCTGATGTTCGCCATCTCGCTGAGCGCGACGATCGGCATCGCGTTCGCCGCCAACCTTTTCACGCTGTTCCTGTTCTACGAGATGCTGACGCTCGCCACCTATCCCCTGGTCGCGCACAAGGGCGACCCGGCGACGGTGCGTTCGGCGCGCATTTACCTGGGCGTGCTGCTGACCACGTCGATCGGTCTGCTGCTGCCCGCCGTCATCTGGGTCCATGTGGCCGCCGGCACCACCGATTTCGCCCTCGGCGGCATTCTGGCAGGCAGGATCGAGGGGGCGGCGGTCGGCCTGCTGCTGGTCCTGTTCGTTTTCGGCATCGGCAAGGCGGCGGTGATGCCGATGCATCGATGGCTTCCCGCCGCCATGGTCGCCCCGACTCCAGTGAGCGCGCTGCTGCATGCGGTCGCAGTCGTCAAAGCCGGCGTGTTCACGGTGATGAAGGTCATCGTTTACATATTCGGAATCGACCACCTGTTCGCGTCCCCAAGCTCGCAATGGCTGGTTTACGCGGCCGCGTTCACCATCATCGCCGCCAGCGTGGTGGCGCTTCGCCAACAGAACCTCAAGCGCCTGCTTGCCTATTCGACCGTGGCGCAGCTGTCCTATGTGGTGATGGCAACGGCCATCCTGAAGCCCTTGGCCGAAATCGGCGCGGCCATTCACATCGTTGCCCATGCGTTCGGCAAGATCACGCTCTTTTTCGCTGCCGGCGCCATATACACGGCCGCCCGCAAAACCGAACTGCGCCAACTGAGCGGCATTGGCCGCCGCATGCCGATCACCATGACCGCCTTCACCATCGGCGCGCTCAGCATGATCGGCGTGCCGCCAACGGCCGGCTTCGTGTCCAAGTGGTACATCCTTGCCGGCGCGTTTGAGGCGGACAACACCATCGCGCTGTTCACCATCGTCGCCAGCACCGCGCTGAACGCCGCCTATTTCCTGCCCATCATCTACACGGCCTGGTTCGGGGCCGAGCGGCAGGCGCCGTCGCCGCCCCATGGAGAGGCGCCCTGGCCTTCGGTGTTAGCCTTGTCGCTCACTGCGGCGTTGACGATCGCGTTCTTTTTGTTCAACGCCCCCGTGCTGGAACTCGAACGACAGATTGTGGCCGAACCGTAGATGAAAGCGCACGACCAGCCCGACCACTGGCTAGCCCGGCCATCCACCATCAAGCTCATCTGGCGCGCGTTTTGGGCGTTGCTGGCGCTTAGCGTGGCGGCGCAGTCGGCAATTTCGATCAAGGGCCACTTTCAGGTGGATGGCTGGCCGGGATTCGGCGCGGCCTTCGGATTCCTGTCCTGCTTGGCGATGGTTCTGACGGCCAAGGGCCTCGGCTACCTGCTCAAGCGCCACGAGCGTTACTACGACAAAGGCGAGGACCCTGCCGATGACGCTTGAACTCATCCCGCCAGGCCTTGCGCTGCTGCTCGGCGCCTCGCTGATCGGGCTGGTCCGCGGGGCCGTGCGCGGCGTTGCGGTCCTCGCCGCACCGCTGTTGACGCTCTGGATGGCCTGGCAGGTGCCGGACGGCGTCGCCTTCGACATCGCCTTCCTCGACTACCGCATAGAACCCTTGGAGGGCAGCCCCGTCCGCCGGCTGTTCGCGATCATCTTTTCGCTGATGGCCTTCGTTGGCGGCCTCTACGCCTATCGACACGCGAAATGGCATGAGCTGACGGCCGCCCATGCCTACGCCGCCGGGGCGATCGGCGTCTGCTTCGCCGGAGACCTGATCACGCTGTTCCTGTTCTGGGAATTGATGGCGCTGACCTCAACGTTCGTGATCTGGAGCGGCAGCCAGCGCCGGACGCGCTCGGCCGGCATCCGCTACGCCATCATGCACCTGCTCGGCGGCGTGATCCTCAAGGTCGGCATCGAGGGCGTCGCCGTGCGCACGGGGTCGATCGACGTCCAGGCCATGCTGGTGGGCAATTTCGACACCGCCATGATCCTGATCGGCATTCTGATCAACGCAGCGGCGCCGCCGGCATCGGCTTGGCTGTCGGATGCCTACCCGGAATCGAGCCCAACAGGCTCCGTCTTCCTGTCCGCCTTCACCACGAAGACCGCCGTGCTGGCGCTCATTCTGCTGTTTCCGGGCGAGCCGCTGCTGATCGGCATCGGCTTGTTCATGGTCATGTACGGCATCATCTACGCCCTGCTTGAGAACGACATCCGCCGCATCCTCGCGTTCTCGATCGTCAACCAGGTCGGCTTCATGGTCTGCGCCATCGGGATTGGCACCGAGATGGCCTTGAACGGCGCTGCGGCCCATGCCTTCGCGCACATCATCTACAAGGCGCTGCTGTTCATGAGCGCCGGCGTGGTGGTCTTGAGAACCGGCCTCAACCGGTGCAGCGACGTCGGCGGACTGTTCCGAACCATGCCGCTGACCGCCATCTTCGGCATAGTCGGCGCATTGTCCATCTCCGGGTTTCCGCTGACCTCCGGCTTCACGACCAAGAGCTTGATCTCCCAAGCGGCGGCCGACGAGATGCTCGTGTTCACCTACTTCACGCTCGCTGCCGCATCGGCGGGCGTTTTCCTGCACGCCGGAATCAAGTTTCCTTGGTTCGTCTTTTTCCAGCGGGACTCGGGGCTGCGCCCCAAGGACGCCCCTTGGAACATGTCCGCAGCGATGCTGATCTTCGCTTTCCTCTGCATCCTGCTGGGCGTGGCGCCGGAACTGCTGTACCGCTTGCTGCCGCATCCGGTTGACTACGAGCCCTACACGGCCGGCAAAGTGTTGTTCCATCTGCAGCTGCTTTTGTTTTCGGGGCTCGCCTTCTTCCTGCTGCTGCCGCTGATGAAGCGCACCCAGACCATCAGCCTGGACGCGGACTGGCTGTGGCGCGTAGCGCTGCTTGGCGGCGCGCGCGTGGCCTACGCCATGCTGCGGAAGGCTGGGCACGCTCTGGAAGGCGCCGTGAACGAGGTTGCGCGCAAGCTTCGGAAGCTGGCGGCGCGCCATATGTCCACCTCCGCTGAAAGCGGTCGAGCAGGCGTGTTCGCCCGCACTTGGCCAATCGGCGCAACCGCGCTTTGGATCGCGGTGCTGCTCACCGGCTACGTGTTCGTTTACTACCTTTGAGCCCGGACAGCCGCCGCCCGGACAGCCGCCGTTCGGGCAACAGGGCGCCCGATTCGGGAGCGGCCCGGCAAGCCGCCGCGCGGCGGCGTTCAATCCAGTCCGGCGCTGCTATACTTCGCTCAACGTTCAGCGAGGCGGCTGGCCTTGGTCATTTCCGTTGCCGTACACGGCGCCCCTTACGCCAGCGCCGGCTCAAGAACGGCGCTGCGCTTCGTTGAAAGCGCCCTGCGCCTGGGACATCGGGTTCATCGGGTGTTCTTCTACCATGACGCAGTGCTGGCCGCCGCCGATCAGGGCGTGGCACCCCAGGATGAGGAGGATCTGCACGCCGGTTGGGTTCGCCTCGGCGAGGCCCATGGGATCGAACTCGCCGTTTGCATCGCCAACGCCTTGAAGCGCGGGATGCTCGACGAGACCGAACGCGACCGTTACGAAAGGAAAGCCGCCACCGTCCATCCGGCGTTCGCCATCGTCGGCTTGGGGCAGCTCATCGAAGCCATGACCGCATCCGACCGCTTTGTGACCTTCGCCGCCTGATGGCCAAGCGCATTCTGTTTTTGCTCAACAGGACGCCCTATGGCGCAAGCCACGCCTTGGAGGCCATTGAGGCCATTCTGGTGGCCGGCGTCCTGGACCAGCAGGTGAGCGTGTTGTTCACAGGCGCCGGGTTGCATCAGTTGCTCAGCGACCAGGACGGCGGCGCAGTGGGCAGCCGAACGGTGGGCAAGATGCTGGGCGCCCTGCCGGAGTACGGCGTCACCGACCTGTTCGCCTGCCGCCCTTCGGCGGAACGCCTCGGCTTGGGCGACGCCAACCTGTGCCTGCCCGTAACCTGGCTGGACTACGACCAGCAAAAGCGCCTGATCGAGCGCCAGGACATCGTGACGGGCTGATCGTGGCCACCTTGCACTTGGTCAACAAGCCCGCCGCCTGGGAAGGCTGCCAGCCGCTGCTCCATCCCAAGGATGCCGTTTTGCTGATCGAGGACGGCACCTACCTCGCGCAGCAGGCGCGCAGCGGCGCTGAGTTCCACGCGCTTGAGCCCGACGTTCGCGCCCGCGGCCTTGCCCGACGCATCCACCCGAGCGTCCGCGCAGTCTCCTTCGACGACTTCGTGCGCCTCGTGGAACGCTGCGAGCGCGTCGTCACTTGGAGCGTCTAAAGTGCTGCCGGACACCGACAAGGACGGCTACCTGCGCAACCCGGCTGACTGGAGCCCCGCCGTGGCGAAGGAGCTTGCCCGGCGCAGCGGCATTGCGCTCACCGCCGCCCACTGGCAAGTCATTGAGCTCGCTCAAGCGTTCCACCGCGCCTACGACCTCAGCCCGGACATGCGTCCCTTGGTCAAGTGGGTGCGCGCCAACCTCGGCGAGGAGCAGGGTTCAAGCCTCCACCTGCTCAAGCTGTTTCCGGGAAGTCCCGCTCGCCTTGCCGCCAAGATCGCCGGCTTGCCAAGGCCGACCAACTGCCTGTAGGCGCTTTTCGTCAAAGGGACCAAGCGCCCCAAGGACGGCAGGAACCCAACCCACGCAACGGCGGCGGGTTCGGAAACACATCGATCCTGCCGGCCCGACGAGCGCGGCGCTTGGCGCCGGCGAAACTCCCACGGACCGAAGGTCCGCTGAGACCGCCAGGTCGCGCTGAAACGCGGAACATGATTGTAGAATGCCGCCTTCCAAGCCGCCCCAAGCGAGACTGCCTGGCGGATTCCTTGAACAAACTGTGGAGATCAAATGGACCCCAACCAATTGTTGAACCGGTTTCTCGGCGCTGACGCCGCCACCGGCGCCAAATCCGCCGCCGAGGCCGCCAAGCAGCGGATCGGCGGCCTGGGCGGCGGCACCGCACTGGCCGGGGGCCTCGCGGCCGGCGGCGTGGTCGGCCTTCTGCTCGGCAACAAGAAGGCGCGCAAAAAAGTAGGCAGGGTCGCCGGCTACGGCGGCGCAGCCGCCCTCGGCGCACTGGCGCTGAAGGCCTACCAGAACTGGAAGAACGGCGCCGCGCCGGAAACCGCGCCAACCGCAACGGCGGTGGACGCCGGGAACGTGGATGCCCGGTTTTTGCCCGCCGCCGCCCCGGCAAGCAGCGGCGAGCGCTTCGAGCTCTCCCTGATCCGAGCCATGATCGGTGCGGCCAAGGCCGATGGCGTGGTTGACGGCGAAGAGCAGGGCCGCGTCTTCGAGCAGGTCGAACGCCTCGGCCTCGATGCGGAAGGCAAGGCGTTCGTGTTCGATGCCCTGTCCAAGCCCCCCGACCTGGCCGAGATTGCGGCCGCCGCAAGCACCCCGGAGCAGGCCGCCGAGATCTACCTCGTCTCAAGGCTGGCGATCGACATCGACCATCCAGCGGAAAAGGCCTACATGGAAGCCTTGGCGCACCGCTTGAACCTGCCCGCCGAACTGATCGCCCATCTCGACCGGCAGGCGGAAGCGGACGGCTAGCCCATGACGCCTAAGCGCGCGGCCTGCCGCTGGCATGAACCCCCAAATTGACCACCTGGCCAATGATGATGAGGGTTGGACCGCTGACTTCGGCGGCGGCGACGGCAGCGGGCAGTTCGCGCAGGGGCGCTTGCACTTGGCGCTGCTCCGGCAAGGTGGCGCGCTCGATGAGCAGCGCGGGAGTTTGCGGGTTCATGCCTTGGCCGATGAGCTTGCCGACGATCTCCGTCAAGCCCAACAGACCCATATAGACCACGAGGGTTTGGTGGGGATTGATGAGTTCCGGCCAATCCAAGTTCACTTGGTCGTTGACCCGGTGGCCGGTGACGAAGCGCACGGACTGGGCCAAGTCGCGGTGGGTCAGGGGGATGCCGGCGGTGCTGGCGGCGCCCAAGGCGGCGGTGATGCCGGGCACCACCACGCAGTCGATGCCTTGGGCGGCCAGCGTCTCGATCTCCTCGCCCCCGCGGCCGAAGATGAAGGGATCCCCGCCCTTGAGGCGCGCCACGCGCTGGCCCGCCAAGGCCCGTTCGGCGAGCAGGTCGTTGATGGCCGCTTGGCGCACGCCGGCGAAACGCTGCCGCTTGCCGACGTAGATGCGCTCCGCATCGCGGCGGGCGAAATCCAGTATCCGCTCGTTGACCAAGTTGTCATAGAGCACGGCATCGGCCTCCTGAAGCAGCCGCAGGGCCTTGAGGGTCAGCAGCTCCGGATCGCCTGGACCGGCGCCGATCAGGGACACCAAGCCAGCGCCGCCCTCGGCCGGAGCCGCAAGGGCTTGCGCAAAGGCCGCCTCCGCCCGCGCCGAAGCGCCGGCCAGCAGGCGCTCGGAGACCGCGCCGTTGAGGATCCGCTCCCAGAAGGCTCGCCGCCTGCCCAAGTCCGGCAGCGCCGCCGCGACCCGCTCGCGGCGCTCGGCTGCGAATTCCGCCAGCGCGTCCAAGCGCGGCGGCAGGCGGGCTTCAATCCAGCCGCGCGCAATCCTCGCCAAAGCGGGTGACCGGCCACCCGTGGAAACGGAGATTTGAACGCAGCCGCGATCGACGATGGCGGGAAAGATCGCCGAGCAGAATTGCGGCGCATCCACGGCGTTCACCCAAATGGCGCGCGCTTCGCAGTCCGCGTGGATGCGGGCGTTGAGGGCCGCATCGTCGGTGGCGGCGACCACCAGCCGACGACCATCGGCGTCGGCGGACCGATAGCCGCGCTCGGTCAGCAGCAGGGAGCCGCTCCCCGCCAACCCGCGCAGCTCATCGCAGCAGGCTTTCGCGACCACGCTGACCGCCGCGCCCGCCCTGAGCAGCAACTCGACCTTGCGCAGCGCCAACGCGCCGCCGCCCACCACCAAGCAGTCCCGGCCGCGCACGTCGAGGTGCAGCGGGAGGTAGTCCATGAATCCCGCCTCCTTCAGACCGCGCTTAAGTCGAGCGTGACCGCGCCGCCCATGTAGGGCCGAAGAGCATCCGGAATTGACACCCCGCCCGCCCCGTCCTGAAAGTTCTCCAGCACCGCAACCAAGGTGCGGCCAACGGCCAGCGCCGAGCCGTTCAAGGTGTGGACGTATGCGTTGGCGCCGCCGCCCGCATCCTTGCAACGGGCCATCATGCGCCGCGCCTGAAAGTCCAGGAAGTTGCTGCACGAGGAGATCTCCCGGTAGCGCCCCTGTCCGGGCAGCCAGACTTCCAAGTCGATGGTCTTGGCGGCGGCGAAGCCGAGTTCGCCGCCGCACAGCGCCACCGTCCGGTAGGGCAACTCCAGCTTCCTCAGGATGGCCTCGGCATGGCCGGTGAGTTCCTCAAATGCCTGCCAAGACGCTTGGGGCCGCACGAACTGCACCAGCTCGACCTTCTCGAACTGGTGCTGGCGGATCATGCCCCGGGTGTCCTTGCCGTAGCTGCCGGCTTCGCTGCGAAAGCACGGGGTGTGACAGACGTGGCGGATGGGCAGCGCCTCGACGTCGATGATGGCGTCGCGGTAGAGATTGGTGACCGGCACTTCCGCCGTGGGAATTAGGTGCAAGCCGTCGGCGCCTGCCAAGGTGAATTGCTCATCGGCGAACTTCGGCAATTGGCCAGTGCCGAACAGCGACGCCGAATTGACGATGTAGGGGGCGTAAACCTCGGTGTAGCCGTGCTCCTCAACGTGGGTGTCGAGCATGAACTGGGTGAGCGCCCGGTGCAGGCGCGCCGCAGCACCCCTCATCACCACGAAGCGGGCGCCGGATATCTTCACCGCGGCGGCAAAGTCCAACGCGCCGCCGGCGCCAAGATCCACATGGTCCAAGGGATCGAAATCGATTTGCGGCATCCGTCCCCAAGTTCCCAGCTCCAAGTTGTCCTCCTCCTTCCTGCCTTCCGGCACTGAGGCATCGGGCAGGTTGGGAATTTCGGAAAGAAAGCGATGCTGCCGCTCCTGGAGGTCGGCGAGCTTCGCCTTGGCCGCTTTCAGGCGTTCGCCCAAGTCGCCGACTTGGGCCAGGAGAGGCGCAATGTCCTCGCCCCGGGCCTTGGCCTCGCCAATGGCCTTGGAGCGGGCGTTGCGCTCGCGCTGCAGCTGCTCGGCCCGGGACTGCAGCTGCCGCCGCTCCGCCTCCAAGGCGCGCAACGCCGCCGTGTCCAAGTTGAAGTGCCGGATCCGAAGCCGTTGGGCGACCGCGTCGGGATCCTGCCGCAATTGCTTGAGGTCCAGCATCTCTCAAACTCCCGGAAAACGCTGTCCCAGCCAAGCAGCGAACAGGCAGCCCATCACGCTGGCCATCGCATAGGCAACGGCAGCGCCCCACCTTCCTGAGTCAATCAACATCAGGCCCTCCAGGGAAAACGCGGAAAAAGTGGTGAAGCCGCCGAGCACGCCGACGACCAGAAAAGCCCTTCCCCATTCCTCGAACCAAGCCGAATGCGACCAGCTGCCCCAAGCCAAGCCGATGCCGAGGCTGCCGGCGACGTTGATGGCCAGGGTGGCCCAAGGAAAGCCGACGCCAACCCCCGGGACGCCGGAGATGGACACGGACATCAAGTGGCGCGCCACGGCGCCCAAGGCGCCGCCCAGAGCCACTGCCGCAACGCCGCTCATCGAGCCGCCCGCACCTCTTCGTCAAGCGCCCGCAGGCGCTCCAAGCGGGCCTTGATCCTCGCCTCCAAGCCCCGCTCCACTGGCCGGTAGTAGCGCTGTGGCTCCAGCTCGTCCGGGAAGTACCTTTCGCCGGCCGCGTAGGCTTCGGCTTCATCGTGGGCGTAGCGATAGCCCTTGCCGTAGCCGAGGCCCTTCAGCAGCCGGGTGGGAGCGTTGCGCAGATGCATGGGCACGTCCAGGGAAGGGGTTTGCGCCACATGGGCCTGGGCGGCTCCGAAGGCTCGGTAGGCGGCATTGCTCTTGGGAACGCTGGCCAAGTAGATCACCGCCTGGGCAATGGCCAACTCCCCTTCCGGGGCTCCCAGACGATCGTAGGCATCCCAAGCGGCCAGCGCCATCTGCAGGGCGCGGGGGTCGGCGTTGCCCACTTCCTCGCTGGCCATGCGCACCAGCCGCCGGGCGATGTAGCGCGGGTCGCAGCCGCCGTCCAGCATGCGGCAGAACCAGTACAGGGCCGCATCGACGGCACTGCCGCGCACCGCCTTGTGCAACGCCGAAATCTGCTCGTGGAACAGATCGCCGCCCTTGTCGAAACGGCGCCCGCGGGCGGGCGCGGCCTGTTCGACGAGGCTGCGGTCGATGCGCTTGCCGCCCAGTTGGGCAACGGTTTCAAGCAGGTTGAGCAGGCGCCGGGCATCGCCGTCCGCCAACTCAACCAACCGGTCTGCGGCATCGCCGTCCACGGCGACGCCCAAGGCGTTGGCCGCCCGGTGCAGAACCTGGCGCAACGCCTTGGCGTCGAGGGCCTTGAGCACATGCACCCGAGCGCGGGAAAGCAGGGCCGCGTTGACTTCAAACGACGGATTCTCGGTGGTCGCGCCGACGAAGGTCACAACGCCACGCTCCACATGGGGCAGGAAGGCATCCTGCTGGGCCTTGTTGAAGCGATGCACCTCATCGACGAACAATGCCGTGCCCTGTCCCAGCCGGCGCGCCGCTTCGGCGCTGCGCACCGCCTCGCGCACGTCCTTGACGCCGGCGAGCACCGCGCTCAGGGAGATCCAGCCAATCCCGGCGCGATCGGCAAGCAGGCGGGCCAAGGTGGTCTTGCCGGAACCGGGCGGTCCCCAAAGGATCATGGAATGCATCCGCCCCTTCGCGGCCAGACGCGCCAAGGGGGCGCCCTCCCCCACCAAGTGCGTCTGGCCCGCAAAGTCCGCCAATGCCATGGGGCGCAGCCGATCCGCCAGCGGCCGCCCCGCATCTGCCTGAAGCCCGTCGTCGCCCATTTGCCCAAGCGCCTGCTCGAACGGCGATTTTAACGCATTGGCCAAGGCTTGCGGTTCAATAGACCTCCACGCCCTCCGGGAGGTCGAGTTCAAAGTCGCTTGGCTGAACGACGGATGCGTTCTCGAAGCGGTTCAGGCGCACGTCGGTGCGCTGGCCCAACGGGCCGCGAATGTCGATCCCGCTGAGGCGGCCGCCGTCAAAATCCAGGATGATCTCCGCGATGAGCGCATCATCAGCCAGCGGCCGCAGGCTGAACCGTTCCGGGTGCGGGCGGGCGACCTGGTATTCGGCGTTCAGGGTGGCCCGGGAGCCGGTGAGCACGGCCAGCGGGGCATCCGCCAGCGCCTCCTCGAGCGGCCGGACGCTGACCTGTTCGAGATCCGGATCATAGACCTTGAGGGTTTCGCCGTCGGCGACGATGATCTGCCGATGGGGTTCAAGCAACTCCCAGCGAAACTTCGGCCTTGCCAAACGCACCCGGCCATGAGCCTGCTCCAGCAGCTCGCCGCGAGCGCCGTACTGCGTCTGCGTGAAGTCCGCGGCCAGGCGGCCGACGGCATCCAGGCGCTGCTGCAGTTCCGAACGGGGATCGCCCAATGCCGGGGCCGCCAATCCCGCAGCCAACAGGACGCATCCGCAAAGCCTCAGCACGGGTTCGGCCCAGCGTTTCCGACCGCGGAACAAGGTTGTCCCACGAGCCAGGACCGGCGTCCGGAGACCGCCCGGCGGTCGGTCTGAGGCATGCCTGGCGGAACCGATGGACGGCGCACTAATCGCCGCCCACCAGCACGTCGCGGCTGCCGTTGCCGTTCATGGGCGTCACCACCCCAGCCTGCTCCATGGCCTCGATGAGGCGGGCTGCGCGGTTGTATCCGATGCGCAGCTTGCGCTGAACGGCCGATATGGAGGGCCTGCGGGTCTCGATCACGAAGGCGACCGCCTCATCGTAGAGCGGGTCGTCCCGCTCGGCGTCCCCGGAGCCGGACGGCATGTCAACGAACGCCCCTTCCGCGCCGCCGCGCAGAATGTCGTGGTCGTAGTTGGGCTCGCCTCGCTGCTTCCAGTCCCGGACCACGCGATGCACCTCCTCATCGGAGACGAAGGCCCCGTGGACCCGATTCGGAACGCTGGTGCCCGGCGGCAGAAAGAGCATGTCGCCGTGGCCGAGCAGCTGCTCCGCGCCGCCTTGGTCGAGGATGGTGCCGGAGTCGGCCCGTGAGGAGACCTGGAAGCTGATGCGGGCCGGAATGTTGGCCTTGATGAGACCGGTGATGACATCCACCGAGGGGCGTTGGGTGGCGAGCACCAGATGGATGCCGGCGGCGCGGGCCTTCTGGGCGATGCGGGCGATCAGCTGCTCGACCTGCTTTCGAGCCACCATCATCATGTCGGCGAACTCGTCGATCACCACGACAATGAACGGCAAAGCGATCAATTCAGACGCCTGCTCAAGCCCGTCCTCCTCCGCCAGCGGATCGACCAAGGGCCTTCCGGTTCTTTGCCCATCGCGCACCTTCCTGTTGAAGCCGGCCAGGTTGCGCACGCCGAGCGCCGCCATCAGCCGGTAGCGGCGCTCCATCTCGGCAACGCACCAGTTGAGCGCGTGGCCGGCTTGGCTCATGTCCGTCACCACGGGCGCCAGCAAGTGGGGAATGCCTTCATAGACCGCCAACTCCAGCATCTTCGGATCCACCAGGATCAAGCGGACATCATCCGGGGAGGCCTTGTAGAGGATGCTGATCAACATGGCGTTGACGCCCACCGACTTGCCGGAGCCCGTGGTGCCGGCAATGAGAAGATGCGGCATGCGGCTGACGTCCGTCACCACCGGCGCGCCGGCCACGTCCTTGCCAAGCGCCAACGTCAGCGGCGATTTCGACTTCTCGTACTCGCTGGTGGCGAAAATCTCCTTGAGCCGCACCATTTCCCGGTTTTCGTTGGGAATCTCGATGCCGATCACCGACTTGCCGGGAATCACTTCGACGACGCGAACGCTGATCACGGCTAAGGAACGAGCCAAATCCCTCGCCAGAGCGGTGATTTTCTGCGCCCGCACCCCCGGCGCCGGCTGCATTTCAAAACGGGTGACCACCGGCCCCGGCAGCACCGAGGTGACCTCCGCCTCCACGCCAAACTCGGCAAGCTTCAACTCCAGTTGCCGGGACATCGCCTTGAGCGACTCCTCCGAAAAGCCGCCTGAGTCGTCCGCGGACTTGTCGTCAAGGAGGGCCATGTCGGGGACCGGACCCACGCCGGCCGCATCAAAGAGGCCCGCCTGCTCCGGCTCGACCGCCTTCGCTGCCGGAGGTTCGATGTTCGGCGGCCGGCGCTTTTGACGCCTGCTGCGATCCTTCTCGCGAGTCTGCTCGCGCTTGCGAACGGCCGACCGGGCGGCCTTGCGGGCCGCTCGCCGTTTGCCGACCGATTCCGCCCGGCGGGCGGCAAAGGCGACCAAGGACATGAACGCATGGTGCATGCGCGCGCCGAGCCACTCGGCGACATCGAGCCAGGAAAAGCCCAACGCCGTCTGGGCGCCCGTCAGGATGCCCGCCACGCCCAACAGGGTCAGCCCCACGAAGCCGAAGGCGGGCAGTCCGTATTGGGCCAGCCACTCGCCGAGCGCGCCGCCGGAGCCAGCGGGCATCGCAAAGCCTTCCGAGGGCACGTGCGCCTGCACGAGGACGCAGGCGCAAAGCGTCACGACGATCCAGCCGACGCTGCGCAAAGTGGCCGTGAACCAAGGGGAGCGATTGCCGCTTCCAACCACGACGCGCACCCCGACGGCGAGGACCGCAAGCGGCATCATGTAGGCGACCCAGCCAAAAACGAACAGGAACAGGTCCGCCACATAGGCCCCGCTGGCGCCCACCCAGTTGCGCACTTCACCGGATTCGCCGCTAAAGGTGTACGACGGGTCCGAAGGCGAATGGGAGACCACCGCCAACAACAGGTAAAGGGCGAAGGCGCCGACGCCAATCAAGCCGATTTCGCGTATTGGGGCGCGGTAGGTGGTCAAGAGAGGCGCAACCGCTGGCAATCATTAGTGGTCGGCTAGTGTAACGGCATTCGCCAAGCCTCACAAAAGGGCCAATGGCAGTTGGCCAGTGCTATCATTGACCGACCGCAACCGACGGCAGGGCTTGACATGCGCCCGGACAAGGCGAAGGTGGTCGATGAGGTCTGGGACGAGCAGCGCATTCGATCCTTTCTCGACAAGGCGCCCTTGGCCAAGGGCATGGATGCTGACTTCAGCGCCTTGCTGCATGCCTACCGCAGCATGCGGCCGAACGACTTTGAGGTCTTCATCCGTTGGTTCCGCCAAGCAGGACGCAACCTGGAGGCGGAAAACGAACGCGGCGAAACCCTCTTGGACATCATTGCCGAGCATCGGTTGGCGCAGCCCTTCAGGGACATTCTTCAAGCCGCCGGAGCCAGCCGCTAGGTTCCAGGCGGCCATGGCGGTTTCCTTCATCCGCAGCGGCGCCGGCTTCCCTGACCCGCGGCAGGCGGACGACTCGATCGGCGGCCTGCTCGCGGTCGGCGGCGACCTCTCCCCGAAGCGCCTGCTAGCCGCATACCGAGCTGGAATCTTCCCGTGGTTCGACGACGACCAAGCACCGGTTCTCTGGTGGAGCCCGGATCCCCGAGCGGTGCTGGCGCCCGGCGAAATGCGCATCAGCCGAAGCCTCGCCAAGCGGCTGCGCAACGGCGGCTTCAAGGTGACCTTCGATCGCGCCTTTGCCGAGGTGGTCAGTGCCTGCGCCAGCAAACGCGGAGGACAATCGGGCACGTGGATCACGCCCGGCATGGGCGCCGCCTACGGCCACTTGCACGAGTTGGGCTACGCCCACTCCCTTGAGGTGTGGAGCGAAGGGCGTCTCGCCGGCGGGCTGTACGGCCTGTCCATCGGCGCCTTCTTCTTCGGCGAATCCATGTTCAGCCGCATTCCGGACGCCTCCAAGGTGGCCCTCGCCCACCTCAGCGAGCAGCTCAAGCGCTGGGGCTTCCAGCTCATCGACTGCCAGATTCCCAACCGCCACCTAAGCTCATTGGGCGTCAAGTCGATGCCGCGCGCCGAATTCCTTGCGGCCCTGTCGGCCAATGACGAATCCAGAACCCGCATCGGCACCTGGGGCTTCGACGCCGACTGCTGAAACCAAGGCCATTCAAAAGTCCCGGCGGCTGAGGCTTCCGGTCGCAGACTTCAATCATTCCTACAAGATGAAAAAACAAGAAATGGAGGAGGAGTCTTCCGATGAGGAAGATGTGGAGGTTGCATTCACGAGACCCATAAGGGTAGCCGTGATGTCAGTTGGACGGGGGCAACCGCTTCGCCAAGCATGCTGTGATCGGCTGTGACCCATTCTGATTCCCACTCTTATCTGAGGAAAACGCAATGAGAAAAAGAGTTCACCCCCTCCCCCCACCCGCTTAAACGCCTGACAGTGCTGGCCGCCGCGCTGATGGCGGCTCTGACGGCAGTGCCGGCAATGGCGCAGCCTGTGGCCTTTGTCATGGGCAACACGGGCAAAGCAGTCCAAGGGCTGATGGCCGACTTGCTCCCCGAACGAGCTGCGTCGGAGCTGGTTGCAGGATTGGACCTTGAAGCCTTCAACTGGACCGCGGCCGTCGGCGTGCGCCGCCGCCCGCTGCGCCTATGACAAGGGCAGTCACAGCCGCACCTTCAACTGGGAAACCAAACAATGGGAAGGCGAGGACACGATAGTTGGCTACCATATCGCGGATGACAAATATAACAAGGGGGAACCGATCGCCCGCGCCTGCACCTATTATGAAGGGGGCCGATTGAAGAAGCTTACGGGCGGCTGGTTCACCGTGCGACTCTGGGGCAAGGTGTGCTATCCAACCAACTACAGCATTTGCGACTCGCTGAAAGGCGGCCTCTCGAGCGAATGGGTCAGGTTCCAAAATGTTTCTGAGCCCGCACAGAGAGAGTAAGCGGACACTCTAGGCCGTTCTGGACTTTCGGCGCTTATTGAAGTGGCGGATCCTTGGTGCGGTCGAGGTCGGACCGCAGGGGCCGGTCCGCGAACAGCGTTTTCCAGACCCTCGGCGTCAGTTCCACGGCCCGCTTCGCGGGGTGCTGGCCGACGCGCTGAAGGACGTCGACCAGGCAGGCGTAGGCATCGACGTCCTGCAGCCCGCAGGTGGCGAGCAAGCTCCGGATGGCGCCCACCCGCCGGGCGCCCAGCTCCGTCCAGGCGAAGAGCCAGTTGCGCCGCCCCATTGGAACGGGGCGCAGGCCGCGCTCAAGGTGGTTCGTGTCCACGGAGACGGCCGGGTCCTCAAGGAACGCCCGCAAGCTGGCTTCCCGCTCCGCCGCGTGCTTGAGCGCCTTGGCGAACGGGCTGCTCGGCAGCAGGCCGAGCCGCTGGCGCTGCGTTTCGCACCAGTCGAAGGCATCGACGGCCGGCGCGCTGCGCTCCCGCCGGAAGGCCAGCTTCGCGGGGCCTTCGAGCTTTTTCCTGCGGATGGCCTTCTCGTTAAGGTGGATCGCCCCGATCAGCGACAGGGCCTTGGCCACGCCCGCCCGGTCGCTCTCCCCGGCGTCCGTGAAGTTCCGCCGGCAGTGCGCCCAGCACTGGGCGTTCGCAATGCCCTGCCGCTTCGCATACGCCTCGCAGGCCGCGCAGCCGTCCGGCCGAACTCCCGGCGGCCCCGGCCGCTGCGCTCGAAGCGCGACATGATCGCCCGCCACTCGCCTCGGGCGCGGCGAACCACCGCACGTCCTTCATCATTCATTGAACGGTTGCTCCTTCGTCATGGAACGACGAAGGAAACCGGATGTTCAGCCGGTCGGCAATGACGCCTCAGAATGACCGCTTACTCTACGCAGTCGGCTAGCCCGGATATTGCACGAGCAAGTTGAGGATGCGAGGAAAACGGTTTTTTGGGCGATGCGGATTCGCGGCGGCGCCGAGGCGGCCGGGATCGGCGCTGTTGCGGGGCTTGGTTGGCGGGTTTTCCCGCAGGCCGGGACGTTTTCGCGGTCTTGGGGCGAGCGAATTTCCGGGCCTTGATCCGGTTCTCCATGTCGCCGCATGCGCGGTACACGGCGTCGTACAAGTGCCGCGGCGCTCCGGCGAGGTTGGTGACGACGTAGCGCGGGTTGGCCCCGCGGGCCGCATGCTCGGCCTTGACGACGACCCGCCTCGGCCGGTCCCAGGTTCCGGCGGCGTAGTCGAACGCGCCGAACAGCCGCTGCTTGCCGCCGCCGTGCTCGAACGCCTCCCTCGCCTCGGCCAGCAACGGCGCCGCCAGCGCGTTCAGCCGCTTGTTGCGGGCGATCCCGACGATGTAATCGATCCCGCGGGCGCTCGCACCACGACAGCATCCGCCAGCGGCAGAAGCCGCTGTCCGAGCGTGCCTACAGCGGGAAATTCGTTGTGCGCATTCCGCCTGCAACCCATCGCGAGCTTGCCATCAAGGCGGCGGCGGATGGCATCAGCCTCAATCACTTGGTCAACTCGCGCCTGATTGCCTGATTCCGCCGGCCCGCGACGGCCAGCAACGAACCTTCGGGAAAGGCGCCGGATTTCGATCGCGCCGCAGCCGAGGCGATCGACTTCAAGACCAAGCCTGTCGGCCGTGAAGATTCCGGGCCTGCCCATCGCTCCAAACGCTTCGCCGCGCCCATCGCGCGCTCCCCAAAAGACCGAAACGCGAAACGATACGACCGGACATTTCATGTGCTCTAAAACCGGGCACTTCATGTGCTCCCTATAGTTGCCAACATGCATGTTGACTACTTATGTGGACTATGCTAGCGTCGCCGCCATGCATCAGATCAACGTCTCCCAATTCAAAGCCAAGTGCCTCGCGGTATTGACGCAGGTTTCCGAAACAGGCACCCCCGTGCTCGTCACCCGCTATGGCAAGCCTGTCGCCCGGGTCGTGCCTCCCCCCAAGCCGGCGGGTTCGGACTGGATTGGGAGCATGAAAGGCACGGTCCGGATTCCGGGCGATATTATCGAGCCTGCCGGCGATTTGGAGGATTGGGAGGCTCTGCGTTGATTTTGCAGCCGCGATAGGTGAATACCGGATCAATCAATTAGGACATGAATCTGCTGCTTGATACGCATGTCTGGATTTGGAGCCTGATTGCGCCGGATCGCATTCAAGAGAATGCTCTAAAGGCATTGGCCTCGGAAGATGCCATCCTCCACCTATCATCGATCAGCTGCTGGGAGGTGTTGTTGCTTGCGGAAAAGGGCAGGATCGAGCTTGCGACCCGTGCGGAATCCTGGCTCGCCAAGGCTTTGGCGAATAGTCCGGTTATTGAGGTTCCAATTTCCATGGAAATTGCCATAAGCAGCAGAAGCATCGCTGTGGCGAATCAGGACCCCGCCGACAGATTAATCGCCGCTTCGGCCAAGGTGCTCGGCCTCACTTTGGTCACAAGCGACAAGAAATTGCAAAGCTGTGCGGAAATTGAGGTGTTAGGCGCATAGTTTGAGGCCGACTGCCTATCGGCGCTTGCGAGCGCTGCTTGGCTAGGCGGCGCGGCGAACCACCGCACGTCCTTCATCATTCATTGAACGGTTGCTCCTTCGTCATGGAACGACGAAGGAAACCGGATATTCAGCCGGTCGGCAATGACGCCTCAGAATGACCGCTTACCAGAGAGAGGCGAACGGCGCACGTCGGCCTTGTCGCCGCACTGCTGGCGCCGAGCCATGACCGAGCCATGAACGGTTGATTCCACTTCCTTTAGAAGGCAGAATGCCGCCGCCTCACACGCACCGGGAACCCATGGCGAAAGAAGAGCAGATTGAGATGGACGGAACGGTGGTTGACACCCTTCCAAACACGATGTTCCGCGTCGAGCTGGACAACGGCCATATGGTGACCGCCCACATCTCGGGCAAAATCCGCAAGAACTACATCCGCATCCTCACCGGGGATAAGGTCAAGGTCGAATTGACGCCCTACGACCTCAGCAAGGGCCGCATCACGTTCCGCAAATAGACTGGCTCCCGCCGGACCAACTGCCGCCTGCCGGACCAAAGGTTGAGCGGCAAGCGGCTGGCGCCCCGGCCCGTAAAAACAAGTGGGTTTCAGGCGCTAGGCCGTGGCCTTCTCGTCAGCGGCGCTCAAAGCCTCAAGAGCAAGTTCCCCATCCTCGAGGGACACCCGCAGCAACCCTCCGCCCTTGGCCAAGGGTCCGAACAGGATCAGATCCGCCAACTCGCGCTTGATCTTGTCCTGAATGAGGCGCTGCATGGGCCGGGCGCCCATCTGCTCGTCGTAGCCCTCCCGGGCGAGCCACGCCCTCGCCTCATCGTCCACCTCCAAGGTCACCCGCTTGTCGTCAAGCTGCGCCTGCAGCTCGGTGAGAAACTTGTCCACAATGGTCTTGACCACGGGCTGGCTCAGGGAGCTGAACTGCACGATGGCGTCGAGCCGGTTGCGGAATTCAGGGGCGAACAGCTTACGGATGGCCTCCATGCCGTCGGAACTGTGGTCCTGTTCGGCAAAGCCGATCGACGGGCGGGCCATGTCCATGGCCCCGGCATTGGTGGTCATGATGAGCACCACGTTGCGGAAATCGGCCTTGCGCCCATTGTTGTCGGTGAGGGAGCCGTGGTCCATGACCTGCAGCAGCAGGTTGAAGACCTCGGGATGGGCCTTCTCGATTTCGTCGAGCAGCACCACGCTGTGCGGATGCTTGGTCACCGCCTCGGTGAGCAGGCCGCCTTGGTCAAACCCGATGTAGCCCGGCGGCGCGCCGATCAGGCGCGACACCGTGTGCCGCTCCATGTATTCGGACATGTCGTAGCGCAGCAGCTCGACGCCGGTGATCAGCGCCAACTGCCGGCAAACCTCGGTCTTGCCCACCCCGGTCGGCCCGGCGAACAGGAAGGCCCCGATCGGCTTGTCGCCGGCCTTGAGCCCGGCGCGGGACAGCTTGATGCTGTCGGCAAGCTGGTCGATGGCCTCGTCTTGGCCGAAGATGACCATCTTGAGCTTCTCGTCAAGGCCCTTGAGCGCTTCCTTGTCGGAGGTGGAGACTTGAGTGGAGGGAATGCGGGCGATCTTCGCCACCACCTGCTCCACGTCGCCGGCGCCGATGGTCTTCTTGCGACGGCTCGGCGGCAGCAGCTGCTGGGCGGCGCCCGCCTCGTCAATGACGTCGATGGCCTTGTCCGGCATGAATCGGTCGGTGATGTACTTGGCGGCCAACTCCGATGCCGAGCGCAGGGCCGGGTCGGTGAAGCGCAGTTGGTAGTGGTCCTCGAACCGGGACTTCAAGCCCTTGAGGATCTGATAGGTGTCCTGAACGTCCGGCTCGACGATGTCGATCTTCTGAAAGCGCCTTGAGAGTGCCCGGTCCTTCTCGAAGATGCCGCGAAACTCCTGGTAGGTGGTGGAGCCCATGCAACGGATCTGGCCGGACGTCAGAAGCGGCTTCAGCAGGTTGGAGGCGTCCATGACGCCGCCGGACGCAGCGCCGGCGCCGATGATGGCATGCACTTCGTCAATGAAGAGTATGGCCCCTTCCTGTTCCTTCAGCTCCGCCAGCACCACCTTGAAGCGCTTCTCGAAGTCGCCCCGGTACTTGGTGCCGGCCAGCAGCGCTCCAAGGTCCAAGGCGTAGATGGTGCTCTCGGCCACCACGTCCGGCACCTTGCCCTCGACAATGCGTTTGGCCAAACCTTCCGCGATGGCCGTTTTGCCGACCCCGGACTCGCCCACCAGCAACGGATTGTTCTTGCGCCGGCGGCACAGCACTTGGATGACCCGCTCAAGCTCCTGCTCCCGGCCCACGAGCGGATCGATGCGGCCAGCCTTGGCCTGCTCGTTGAGATTGGCGGCAAAGGCTTCAAGGGCCTTCTGGGCGGCCGGCTCGCCTTGGCCTCGCTCCTCGCCCTCCACCGCGCTTTCCGCGGCGCCCTTCTCGCCATACACCTTGGAGATGCCGTGGGCGATGTAGTTGACCACGTCGATGCGGGCGATGTCCTGCTGCTTCAAGTAGTACACCGACTGGCTTTCCCGCTCGCTGAAGATGGCGACCAGCACGTTGCCGCCGGTGACCTCCTTGCGGCCCGATGACTGGCCGTGGAAGATCGCCCGCTGCAGGACGCGCTGAAAGCCCAAGGTGGGCTGGGTCTCCCGCTTGGCGTCGCCCGCCGGAATCAACGGCGTGGTGGTCTCAATGTACTCGCTTAAGTCCGCGCGGAGCTTGTCGATGTCGCAGCCCACCTTGCGCAGCACCTCAATCGCCGCATCGTTGCTGAGCAGCGCCAGCAGCAGGTGCTCGACGGTCATGAATTCGTGGCGCTTGGCGCGGGCCTCGCGAAACGCGTCGTTGAGGGTGGTTTCCAAGTCTTTGCTGAGCATGGTCCTAACTTAAGTGGATTAGTCCGTCATTTCCACCCTGGAAACCAAGGGATGCTGGTTTTCCTGGGCGTATTGGTTGAGTTGCTCGGATTTGGTCTCGGCGATGTCCCGCGGGAAGATGCCCACCACCGCGCTGCCTTGGGTGTGCACGGCCAGCATGATCTGGGTGGCCTTTTCGCGGTTCATGTCGAAGAAGGCTTCCAGCACGTGGACCACGAACTCCATCGGCGTGTAGTCGTCATTGAGCAGAATCACCTTGTACATGGGCGGCTTCTTGAGCTTGGGCTTGGCCTCGGCGACCGCCACGCCGCGCTCCTCGCCAAGGCCCGGGGCATCGCCGTCCTGGGCGCGCCACCGTCCGCCCGTCCCGCCATGGCGCTGCGGACGCGACGCCGCCAACCGGGCGTTCAGGGCAACGGATGCGCAACCGCTGGGACAGGAATCATGCCGCATGGGACGATGATACCCGCAGGCACTGCCCCTGCAAAGGCGCCTCTCGCCCAGAGGGCGAGAGGCGGTTGGAGTTTCGCTGCGCGAAACTCCGCGCCCGTTGCGGGGGCCAGCTTCCGAATTGTTTGTGAGCCCGCACAGGCGCGACCTGACGGTCGCGGATGGAGTTTCGCGGCCGCGAAACTCCGCGCCTTGCGTGGGTCAGGTTCCGATATGTTTCTTAAGCCCGCACAGGCGGCGCGACCTGACGGTCGCGTGTGTGGTTTCGCTGCGCGAAACTCCGCGCTCGTCGGGCATGTATGGGTCAGGTTCCGATGCGTTGCCGAGACCGCACGGGGCCTGTGCGGCGGCCAGCGGCGCCGCCGGAGAAGCTGACGGCAGCAAAGAGCAGTAAAGAGACTTTGCAAATTTTCGCAAATTCCCAATAATCCCATCCTAGGGGAGCGGGATTTTTGCTTGCAGGAACAGCCTACGGGAGGGCAGAACAATAGCAACGGGGACAGTAAAGTGGTTCAACAACGCCAAAGGCTACGGCTTCATCCTGCCAGCCGCTGGCGGGGACGACCTCTTCGCACACTACACCGCCATCCAAATGGAGGGCTACAGAACTCTAAAAGCCGGCCAGCAGGTGGTCTTTGACGTCGAGGAAGGCCCTAAGGGCGACCACGCAGTGAACATTCGCGACGAATCCGGCGACGGCCCTTAGCCCGCATCCGGCCAGCGGCCCAACGTCTTAAGCCACTCCGCAATCGCGCGGGCGGGCTCGCGTTTGAGTTGCTCCGCAACTGCGCGAGAAGGCTCGCGTTTGAGTTGCTCCGCAACTCAGCGCACCAAGGGTAGCGGGAAGGCTCCAGTGGCCTAGCGCCTAAGACCCGCGAATCAGCCGGACAGGGCACTATTGCATCGCGTCGATGACGGCGTCACCGAAGGCGGAGCATGACAGCAGGGTGGCCCCGCTCATCAGGCGTTCGAAGTCATAGGTCACCGTTTTGCGCGAGATGGCGCCTTCCATGCCCGCAATGATGAGGTCGGCGGCCTCGCGCCAGTCCATGTGCCGGAGCATCATTTCGGCGGAGAGCACCAAGGAGCCCGGGTTGACCTTGTCCTGCCCGGCGTACTTCGGAGCGGTGCCGTGGGTGGCCTCGAACAGCGCGATGGTGTCGCCGATGTTGGCGCCCGGCGCAATGCCGATGCCGCCGACCTGGGCGGCGAGGGCATCGGAAATGTAGTCGCCGTTCAGGTTCATGGTGGCCAGCACGTCGTATTCGTCCGGGCGGGTGAGGATCTGCTGCAGCATGGCATCGGCGATCATGTCCTTGATGATGATCCGGCGGCCGGTGTTCGGATTGGTCAATTCGTGCCAAGGGCCGCCGTCCAGGGGCGTGGCGCCGAACTCCCGCGCCGCGAGCCGATAGCCCCAGTCCTTGAAGGCCCCTTCCGTGAACTTCATGATGTTGCCCTTGTGCACGAAGGTCAGCGAAGCGCGGTCCTCGTTGATGGCGTACTGCAGCGCCTTGCGCACCAGGCGCTCGGTGCCCTCCATGGAGATTGGCTTGATGCCGATGCCGCAGTGTCGGGGGAAGCGGATCTTGCGCACGCCCATGCTCTCCCGCAAAAAGCCGATGACCTTCTCCGCACCCGCCGAATCCGCCTCCCATTCCACGCCGGCGTAGATGTCCTCGGTGTTCTCCCGGAAGATCGCCATGTCGGTCTTCTGCGGCGCCACCACCGGACTCGGCACCCCCTTGAACCAGCGCACCGGGCGCAGGCAGACGTAGAGGTCCAGCTCCTGGCGCAGCGCCACGTTCAACGAGCGGATGCCGCCGCCCACGGGCGTCGTCATGGGGCCCTTGATGCCGATGACGAACTCGCGCATGGCCTCCAGCGTCTCCGCAGGCAGCCACTCGTCCGCGCCGTACATCTCAAGCGACTTCTCCCCGGAATAGATTTCCATCCAGGCGATCCGGCGCCGTCCGCCGTAGGCCTTGGCCACTGCGGCGTCCACGACCTTGAGCATGACCGGCGTGATGTCGATGCCAATGCCGTCGCCCTCGATGTAGGGAATGATGGGATGGTCGGGAATGTTGAGGGTGTTGTCCTCATTGACGGTGATCCTCTCACCGTCAGCGGGCACGGCTATGTGCTGGTAAGCCATCGGCTTCACTCCAATGTCAAGCAGTGGTTTGGGGAAAAGCGGCGCAGTATAGCCCAGTCCCGCGCGAGGCGCGTTGGCGCGCGACCTGACGGTCGCGGATGGAGTTTCGCGGGCGCGAAACTCCGCCACCGTTGCGCGGGTCAGATTCCGAGATGTTTCTGAGCCCGCACAGGCGCACCCGCTGCACGGGCGCGTCTAGGTTTCGCTGGCGCGAAACCCCGACGCCGTGGCGTGGGTCGGATTCCGGGACGTTTCCGAGCCCGAACGTGGCCGGTCAACGACTCGCCCGTCGTTCGCTTACGGCCCGCCGCCGGCCCAACCCTTGGCCCGCTGCACGTCCTGCTCGGTCGCTTCCACCCAACGGCTGCCGCCGCCTGCGGTTTCCCGCTTCCAGAAGATGGCGTCGGTCTTCAAGCGGTCGATGATGAACTCGCAAGCCGCCAGGGCGTCCGGGCGATGGGACGACGCGGTGAGCACCAAGACGATCTGATCGGCGGGCCGCAAACGCCCCACGCGATGAATGACCGTCACCGCGGCCAAGCTCCACCGCCCCTCGGCCGCGGCGACGATGGCTTCGACGCTGCGCTCGGTCATGCCGGCGTAGTGCTCAAGCTCCAAGCTGGAATCGGGGTCGCCGCGCACCTCCCGGACCAAGCCCACGAACGCGGCCACGGCGCCCGCATCGGCACCCAGCCGCTCGCGCAGCGCCCTCCACTCCCCATCCACGGAAAAGTCGCCGCTCTGAACCCGGATGCGCCGCACGGCCCGTCACCCGCCAGTTACCGGCGGCAGGAAAGCCACCTCGTCGCCGGGCTTGAGCTCAACGCGCGCCGCGCCCTCCACAAACTCCTGGTTGATGGCGATGCGGACGTTTTCCGCCGTGAGGGCGGCGTAGCCGTCGGCGCCGAGCGTCGGCTTCAACGCCGCCAGCAAAGCGCTCAGCCGCAGGGAGGATCCAGCCGCTGCCGGCGAGTAGGTCCAGGCGTCCATGCCGACCGCCTCCCTGAGCGAGGCGAAGAACAGCACGCGGATCACGGCGCCCCCTCCCCGCACCGCCAAACGCCGCTGCGGCCGCCTTCCTTGCGCAGCAGGCGCACGTTCTCGATGGCCATGCCCCGGTCAATGGCCTTGCACATGTCATAGAGCGTCAGGGCGGCAATGCCGGCCGCGGTCAACGCCTCCATCTCCACCCCGGTGCGGCCGGTCACGCGGCATTCGGCGGTGATGCGAACTTGATCCGGAGGGGTCGGCTCGAAGTCGATGGACACCCGGTTCAGGGGCAGCGGGTGGCACAGCGGAATCAAGTCGGCGCATCGCTTGGCGGCCTGAATGCCCGCCACCCGCGCCACTGCCAGCGCATCGCCCTTGGCAAGGCCGCCGTCGAAGAGCTCCGCCAGCGTGCCGGCCTGCATCCGCAGGCGGGCTTCGGCCACCGCAACGCGCACGGTCTCCGCCTTGGCGGACACATCGACCATGTTGGCCTGCCCCCGAGCGTCCTGGTGCGTTAGCCGACTCATGCAGGGAGTATAGCGCGGCAGCGAAACTGCAACGAACTGTAGCGGCTCAGGAAAGGCCATCTCAAAGCCGCCTTGCTGACGTCCTGGGGATGAGGGGCGATGCCCTTGGTTTTTTCCAGCCAAGCGGGGGTGTGGACGCCGTGGCCGGCGGGCGGCTTCCGGTTCGTCGCTTGGGTGGTTTCGCACCGCTTGCGGAACGGGTTTTCGGCGTGGCCCGCGGCGCCCGATGGCCCCGCGGCCCCGGTCAAAGGCCGCCGCCGAACATGCCGCAAAACCCCAAGCAGTGCCCTTCGTCCATCACCCGGTCCCACTCCGAGCGCTCCGCCCCGTCGCCAACCGGACGAACCGCCAGTTCCGACAGCGGGAAACCCAGCGCCAACGCCGCATCGCCCATCAGGGCCGCTTCGCCGAAAACACGGCCCCAACAGGCCTCAAGCCCGACGAAATGTCCAGACCCGCGCTTTCCCCAGTTCAAGCAACGGGTTGCGGGCGACTTTGAGATGGCCTTTCCTGAGCCGGAACCGGCCCTCGCGGCGCACGATGGACCGGCCCTCGCGGCGCACGATGGAGATGGCGGCGTTGGTCAGACAGGCGAGGTTGCGCGGCAGGTTGCCGACGTGCGCCCGGCAGCGGTCCTCGTCGTAGGTGAAGTCGCGCACGCAGTGCAGGCGGTTCTCGATCTCCCAGTGGCGGCGGACCAAGGCGGCGGTCTCCTCGGGGCCGGCCCGTCCGGCGTCGAGCGAGGTGAGGCCGTAGGCGGTCTCCCGGCTCTGCGCGCCCGGCTTGAGCAGGCGCCGCCGCTCCGGGCGTCCGTGGCCCTTCTGCCAGCCGCCGTCGGCGTGCCGCGCCTTGCTCCAGCCGATCGCCCGCAGGTCGTCGAGCATGGTCGGCTGGTTGTCCTTGACGGCGGCGACCAGCATGACGCGTCCGTCCCCCGCCCGCCTCGAGGCGCCGCGCACGTCCTTGCCGTGCAGCGCCGCCGGCTCGGGCTGAAGAACGCGCCCGCAGCCCGCAGCTGCTCCTGGTCCAGCCGCGCCGCCCTCAATCTCGTACACGCGCACTTCCTTCGGCTGGCCGTTCCCCCGCCACCGCGCCGACCCGCCCGGCTCCCGCGAGAAGCCCCGCGTGCGCCCCAGACAGACCCAGTTCGACGCTCGGTGGCACGTCCCCTCGAACCGCGACGGATCCACGAACGTCTCCGCCAGCAGCATCGGGCAGCCGTGCGCGTCCCGAAAGTCCCCCGCAAGCCGCCGCAGGCTGCGCCCCAGCGCCCGCGACGCCAGGTTCGGCACCCTGCCGGCGGGAAGAACCGCGAACCGGGCGTTGCTCGCGATCAGGCGCAGCCGCGCGAACTGCCGCTCCCGCGGGCAGCCGATCCACGAGTCCCGAACCCCCACCTTGAGCGCCCCCGCCTGCCAGCCGAGCAGCGCCAGCCAGCTGCCGCCGCGAACCGCCACATGACGCAGCGACTTGCCGAAAAGCCCGCGCAAGGGCAGGCAGTGGTGCTCGCGCATCAGCGCGTCCCAGCGCCGCCGCTCCTCCACGCCGCGAACCGGACGCACCTCCACCTCGCGCAGCCACCCCGCAGCGCCACTTCCGCACAACACGTCCATGGCGACCTTCCAACACAACGACTTTTGAATGGCCAGCAAAAAAACGACCGGAAGCCCCGGCCGCCGCCAGGACTTTTGAATAGCCCTGCGTCGGGGCGCGCGGGATGGGTGATCCGGCCCGTCATCCGTTAAGATGGGGGACTTCTCCGCAAGCCCGCCAGTTCGACGAATTCAGCAGACAGGCCAGCCGTGCATTCGCTCGAAAGCAACCACATCATCGTCGGCATGTCCGGCGGCGTCGATTCGTCGGTGGCCGCGCTGCTGCTCAAGCGGCAAGGCCATCGCGTATCCGGGCTGTTCATGAAGAATTGGGACGAGGACGATGGCGAACCCCACTGCACCGCCCGGCAGGATCTGGAGGACGCATCCAAGGTGTGCGACCGGCTCGGCATCGAACTGCGCACGGCCAACTTCGCCGCCGAGTATTGGGAGGATGTGTTCAGCGCCTTCCTGCGGGAGCACGAGGCCGGGCGCACGCCGAACCCGGACGTGCTCTGCAACCGGGAGATCAAGTTCAAGCAGTTCGCCCGCTACGCCGAAGCGCTCGGCGCGGACCGGATCGCCACCGGCCACTACGCCCGCATCGCCAAACGGGACGGGCGCCTCCGGCTGCTCAAGGGCGCCGACGCCGGCAAGGACCAAAGCTACTTTCTGCAGGCGCTCAACATCGGCCAGTTGGCCAACGCCGTCTTCCCCTTGGGTGGATTGGAAAAGGCAGAGGTGCGCCGCATCGCCCATGAGCAGGGGTTCCACAATCACGGCAAGAAGGATTCCACCGGCATCTGCTTCATTGGCGAGCGGCGCTTCCGCGACTTCCTGCGGCGCTACCTGCCGCACAGTCCGGGAGCGATGGTGGATGAGGCGGGCGTGACGGTCGGCCGGCACATCGGCCTGCCCTACTACACCCGCGGGCAACGCCAAGGCTTGGCCGTGGGCGGCTTGGCGGGACGCCGGGAAGCGCCTTGGTACGTGCTCGACAAGGACATGGCGGCCAACCGCCTCATCGTCACCCAGGATGCGGCGGCGCTGCGCAATGACGGGCTGACCGCCGGCAGCCTCAATTGGCTGGGCGAGCCGCCTTCCCTGCCCTTGCGCTGCACGGCCAAGTTGCGCCACCGGCAGCCGGACCAAGCCGCTTGGGTGTCCGCCGCCAAGCCGGGAAAGGCGACGGTGCGCTTCGATGCGCCCCAACGAGCCATCACGCCGGGCCAGTACGTCTGCTTCTACGACGGCGACATCTGCCTCGGCGGCGGCGTCATCGAGGCGTTCGACAACTTCAAGGGCAACCCAGGCTTCCATGACTGACCTCGACTACCGCTCATTGGCGTTGGCCGCGCTGTTCGAGGCGCTGGCCGAGGTGCGGGACGCAGCAGAGGGGCGCAGCGGCGCCGGGGAATCCCCGGCGGACATCAACCACCTGCTGGCGCCGCTGTTCGCCATCGACGCCGACACCGTGGCGGAGGTCTTCGCGCCGCCCGCCCGCTACTTGAAGGGCGCCAAGACGGCGGGCAGCGCCTTGGCCGGCGCGCGCAACGCGATGCGCCTGCTCAACACCGCCTTCGCAGTGATGGAACTCGCCACGCTGCTCAAGCGCGCGGACCGGATTGCCGGGCAATTGAGCCAACGCCTGGGCGCCTTGGCCGACGCGCCCCGGGACGACGCCCTGCTGCAGGCCCTGGACGAAATCTATCAGGAGACCATCGGCCAGCTCGGCAAGCGCATTCAGGTGAGCGGCGACCCCGCTGCCCTGAAGCAGCCCCAAGTGGCGGCGCGCATTCGGGCGCTGCTGCTGGCGGCAGTGCGCTTCGCTTGGCTGTGGCAGCAGCTTGGCGGGCGCCGCTGGCAACTGATCGTGGGACGCCGCAAGGCCTTGGCGGCCTTGGATGAGCTCGGAGGGCGTCTTAAGTGAACGACGGCTTGAACCCGCTGGCCGCCATTGGCGCCATCGACGGACGCTACCGCGCCAAGACCGAGATGCTGGCCCCCATCTTCAGCGAATGCGGCTTGATTCGCTTCCGCGTTCAAGTCGAATGCGCGTGGTTCGCCGCCTTGGCGCAACTGCCTGAAGTCGAGGAGCTGCCGCCCCTTGGAACGGCCGCCGGCCAGGCCGTGCGGGCCGTGCATGCCGACTTTTCGTTGGCGGACGCTGAGCGCGTCAAAGCCTTGGAGGCCGCCACCAACCACGACGTGAAGGCGGTGGAGTACTTCGTCAAGGAGCGCATCGGCCGGATCGAGGGGCTGGCGCCGCACACGGAGTTCGTCCACTTCGCCTGCACCTCGGAGGACATCAACAACTTGGCCCATGCGCTGATGCTGAAGGCCGCGCGCGCGGCGCTCGAACCGCAAATGGGGCGCCTGGTCGAGGCCATCGACGGGCTGGCGCGGCAGGCGGGAGATCTGCCGATGCTGGCCCGCACCCACGGCCAGCCCGCTTCGCCCACCACCTTGGCCAAGGAGTTGCGGGTGTTCAGCGCCCGCCTTTCCAAGTCGCTCAAGGCCATCGGCGCATTGCCGCTGACGGGCAAGCTGAACGGCGCCGTCGGCAACTTCAACGCCCACGTCGCCGCCTATCCGAACATCGACTGGCCAGCCGTCAGCGAGCGTTTCGTCACCGGGCTCGGCTTGGTCCACAATCCCCTGACCACCCAAATCGAGCCCCACGACGGCCTGGCGGCGCTGTTCCATGCCTTCATGCGCTTCAACGCCGTGCTTTTGGACCTGGTGCGCGACATCTGGGCCTACATCGCCATTGACTACTTCGGGCAGCGCCAAGCGGCGGGCGAAACCGGCTCCTCGACCATGCCGCACAAGGTCAATCCCATCGACTTCGAGAACGCCGAGGGCAATCTCGGCATCGCCAACGCCCTGCTCGGCCACATGGCGGAGAAGCTGCCGGTGTCCCGCTGGCAGCGCGACCTGTCCGACTCCACCGTGCTGCGCAACATGGGCGCGGCCCTGGCCCACTGCAGCGTCGCCTACCAGTCGGCGGACGAGGGTCTGGCCAAGCTTTCCATCAACCAGGCGCGCATCGAGGCGGATTTGGCGAGCAGCTGGGAGGTGCTGGCCGAGGCCGTCCAGACCCTGATGCGCAAGCACGGCATGGCGGCGCCCTATGAACGGCTCAAGGCGGCCACGCGCGGACGGCGGCTCGACGCCGAAGGGTTCGCTGAGTTGCTGGATGCGCTCGACCTGCCCGAGGACGCCCGGCTGGAACTGGCGCAACTGCGGCCGCGCACCTACGTCGGGCTGGCCGCTCAATTGGCCCAATTGCCCGACTGAACGCAGTTCGGGCCGCTCATCCGCAAAACTTTCCCAACCGGAAAGTATTAGTATCCATCCATTCCAATTGTTTTTATGTAAATTCACGGCTTCATTCCGTTCGGCGCCCCCGAACCAACGCCCATCAGTCCCAACCAACCAACCAGGAGCCAGCATGTCCGCGCATCTTTCCAGCTATCTGCAGCAGGTCGAAGACGTCAAGAGGGAAATGATCCGCCAGCCGAACTGGCAGGCCATCAATCCCGAGTACGTGGTCCGCATGCGGCTGCAGAACCGCTTCCGCACCGGCCTCGACATCGCCCGCCACACCGCCGGCATCATGCGGCGGGACATGGCCGAATACGACAAGGATCCCGGCAGGTACACCCAATCCCTAGGCTGCTGGCACGGCTTCACCGCCCAACAGGTGATGATGTCGATCAAGAAGCACCGCCAAACCACGGACAAGTCCTACATCTACCTCAGCGGCTGGATGGTGGCGGCGTTGCGCTCGAAGTTCGGCCCCCTGCCCGACCAGAGCATGCATGAGAAGACCACGGTGCCGGACCTGATCGAGGAGATCTTCACCTTCCTGCGCCAAGCCGACGCCCGGGAGCTGCGGCATCTGTTCACGGCGCTCGACGAGACCCGCGCCCGGGGCGGCAACGTGGCGGAGGCGCTGGCGCGCATCGACCGCTACGAAACCCATGTGGTGCCCATGATCGCCGACATCGACGCCGGCTTCGGCAACGAGGAGGCGACCTACCTGCTGGCCAAGCGCATGATCGAAGCGGGCGCCTGCGCCATCCAGATCGAAAACCAAGTCTCCGATGCCAAGCAGTGCGGCCACCAAGCCGGCAAGGTCACCGTGCCGCACGAGGACTTCGTCTCCAAGCTGAACGCGGTGCGCTACGCCTTTCTGGAGCTCGGCGTCGAGGACGGCATCATCGTCGCCCGCACCGACTCCCTGGGCGCCGGCCTGACGATGAAGATTCCGGTGTCAAAGGCGCCCGGCGACTTGGGCGACCAATACTGCGGCTTCCTTGAGGCCACCGAGGTGCATGACCTTGAGCAGCTGCGCGACGGCGACGTCACCATCCACCAAAACGGCAAGCTGTGCCGCCCGCTGCGCCTCGACAACGGCCTCTACGCCTTTCGCGAGGACACCGGCGCCGACCGGGTGGTGCTCGATTGCGTCACCAGCCTGGAGCATGGCGCCGACCTGCTTTGGATCGAAACCGAACGGCCCAACCTCAAGCAGATCAAAGCGCTGGTGGATGCGGTGCGGGAAAGGGCCCCGCAAGCCAAGCTGGTGTACAACAATTCGCCGTCATTCAACTGGACCCTCGCTTTCCGCGAGCAGGTCTATGCCGAATGGCGGGCGGCGGGCAAGGACGTGTCAGCCTATCCCGACCCGGCGGCGGTCGAAAAGGGCCTGATGGCGGCCGAGCACGACGACACGCCCCTGGCGGCGGCGGCGGACGAGCTCATCGCCCGCTTCCAGCGGGACGCGGCTCAGGAGGCGGGCGTCTTCCATCACCTGATCACCTTGCCCACCTACCATGAAACCGCCTTGGGCACGGACGTGCTGGCGGAAGGCTACTTCGGCGACGCGGGCATGCTGGCCTACGTCAAGGGCGTGCAGCGCCGTGAAATCCGTCGCGGATTGGCGGCGGTCAAGCATCAGGACCTGGCCGGCTCCAACATCGGCGACGACCACAAGGAGTACTTCCTGGGCGAGAAGGCGCTGCTGGCCGGCGGCGCGGCCAACACGATGAATCAGTTCTGAGCCCGCGCCTGTCCGCCTAGCCATGCCCGCAGTTCGCCGTAGCTCTCGGCAACGGCGAACTGCGGATGCTCATGGCGCACCCGCTCCGGGGCGCTGAACAAAACGCCCTCGTCAGCCTCCTCCAGCATGGGGATGTCGTTGTAGGAGTCGCCGGCCGCCATGACCGGGAAGTTCAAGGACTTCAATGCCCTGACGACGTTGCGCTTCGGGTCCGGCTGGCGCAGCCGGTAGCCGGCAAGCCGATCCTCCCGGACTTCCAAGTGATGGCAGAACAGGGTCGGGCGACCGAGCTTCGCCATCAGCGGATTGGCGAACTCGTAGAAGGTGTCGGAGACGATGACCACCTGCCGGCCGCGCCTCGCCCAATCAAGAAAGGCGCGGGCGCCGGGCAAGGGGTCGAGGCCGTCAATGGCGGCGCGGATCGTCGAGAAGCGCAAGTCCGCCCGCGCCAGCACGTCCATGCGGTAGCGCATCAACTCTCCGTAGTCCGGAATGTCGCGAGTGGTTTTGTTCAGTTCGCCAAGGCCGGAGCGCTCCGCCACCGCCTGCCAGATTTCGGGGATCAGCACCCCTTCAAGGTCCAAGCACAGGATGTTCAAGCCAATCCCCTTTTGTTTTTGGTTGGCGGTGACGGGCCGCCGAATGCGCCAGCGGCTGCGGCGATCATCCCCCCACTGGTCCGACGCCCCGATCCGAGGCTTCGTCCCGTTTGGGACATTGAGTTAAGCATATGCCAAGAGGGTATTTTCATCGCCCCAATTGACATTGCTAGACTTTTCTTCCGAGCATCGACGGTCAAAGCGAACCATGAGCATCCAACAGGCAAGCGCCCACACCGAGCCGCAGCGCCTGCTGCGGGAAATTGCCGCCCGCTTCGACCGCGACAGGGTGGCCATTTCCTTCAGCGGCGCCGAAGACGTGGCACTGATCGACATGGCCCATCGGCAAGGCCTTGACTTCAAGGTCTTTTCCCTCGACACGGGGCGGCTGCACCCGGAAACCTACGCCTACTTCGAGCGGGTGCGCGAGCATTACGGCATCGCCATCGAGCTGCTGATGCCCTCCCCCGCCGCCGTCGCCGACTTGGTGCGCGCCAAGGGCTTGTTCAGCTTCTACAAGGACGGACACGGCGAGTGCTGCGCGGCGCGCAAAATCGAGCCGCTGCGCCGCAAGCTCGGCGAGCTCGACGCTTGGGTCACCGGCCAGCGCAAGGACCAAAGCGTCACGCGAACCGACGTTCCCTTGGAGCAGGAGGACCGGGCCTTCTCGACCAACGCGCACCGCCTGCTTAAGTTCAACCCCTTGGCGGACTGGTCGTCGCGGGATGTTTGGGCCTACATCCGCGCCCACGACGTGCCCTACAACGAGTTGCACGACCAAGGCTACGTCTCCATCGGCTGCCAGCCCTGCACCCGCGCCGTCGGTCCCCACGAGCACGAGCGGAGCGGCCGCTGGTGGTGGGAGGAAACGACTGCCCGGGAATGCGGGCTGCACGCCCAAAACGTGGTGAAGATCGTCGGCTGAGCGGGCGGCGGCGTCCCGCCCTGGCCGGCAATGCGCGTCACCTTCGCCAAGCGGCTCGCTGACGGCGAACTCCCGGACGCGGCCGTTCGGCGGCTGAGCGGGCCTCGGGCGCAAATCAACGAGGCCCTGATCGGCGACCCGGCTATCCCGGCGTCGGCACCACCGTGACCGGCATGTCCTCCGGCTCAAGGCCCAAGTTGATGAGCACCTTCGACATGCCTAGGAACAGGCCAACGCCCATGGCGATTTCGGCGATCTCCGCCTCGCTGTAGTGTGCTTTGAGCGCCTGCTTGACCTCGTCAACGGGCGGCTGGGGAGCGCCGATTATGGCGTCGGTGAGCTTGAGGGCCGCCGCTTGGGCCGGTTCCAGCGCCGTCTCGTAGCCGTCGGCGATGCGCCCGACCCGCTCTTCGTCCAGCCCCGCCTCACGGGCGGAGTCGAAGCGCACCCGGCGTCAGTAGCCGCAGTCCGTGATGCGGGCGTTGCGGATGCGCGTCATCTCCTTGATGGCGGGGTCGGCGACCCCGTTGCGCCAAAACTCCCCGTAGAGTTCAAGGAACAGGCCGGCCAGCTTCGGCACATGGGCCATCACCGAGCCGAAGTCCGGCGGCTGGCCGGGAATGGCGGATGGCATTCTGGGACGGGTGGACACGATCCTGCCTAAACCAACGCGCCTTGGTGGAGCGGCGGAGAGTCCAGATCGGCGGGCCGCTCCTCCAAGTCGAAAGCCAGCTTCCAGCGGCAGGTCGCGTCAAAAAACGCCAGCGCCACCATGAGCGCAACCGCGCCCGCCTCGCCGAACGCATCGACTGCGGCGGCGACGTCCGCATCGCTGACCTCATGATGCCGGAAGGGAAACCGCTCGGCGACGGCGAGCGCCGCTTGCTCAGCGGCCGTGAAGGCGGCAAAGCGCCCGCGCTTCAGGGCCGCCGCCTCGGGGCCGTCCAAGGCGACGCCGGCATCCCGCACGGCCGATTCGGCGGCGCAATCGTGAATCGCGGCGATCCGCAGGCGGCAGAGCTCAAGAACCCGCCGCGGCACCAGATCGCCGTCCCACAAGGCGCTGTAGAAGGCCTTGTAGCGGGACAGCAGCTGCGGGCGATGGACGAACAGCCCCTCGAGCGGCGGCAGGCCGCGGTCCAAGGCGATCCAACTCATCTCATCGTCTCACTGTTGTGCTAGGGTTTTCCCAAGGGTCCGCAAACGTTCCAACAAGAGCATACCACCATGGCGCGCTTGGTTGTTCGGGTGCTCATCACCGCCATTGGCCTGTACGTGGCCACCCTGCTCATTGACGACATTCGGGCGGACAGCGACGGCACCTTGATTTGGGCGGCCATCGCCTTGGGGCTGGTCAACGTCCTGGTGCGCCCGCTGGTCATCCTGCTGACCCTGCCGGCCACCGTGCTCACCCTCGGCTTCTTCCTGCTGGCGATCAACGCCGCCATGCTGCATCTTGCGGCCTGGCTGGTGTCCGGCTTCCATGTGCAAGGCTTCTTCAGCGCCCTGTTCGGCGCCATCATCGTCAGCTTGGTCACTTGGGCAACGGAGTCGCTCATCAAGCCCAAGGGCCGCTGAGCCAACGTTGGCGCAGCCCAAAGCCGCGCCCGCCGCCGCCGGGCGAGTTGGGGGATCCGGGACCGCATGGCCATGCCGTGCCGGTTGATCGAGTAACATTGACGGCTGATGTGGGCGTTGCGGCGTCGCGAATGGAGGCATTCGCTGAAATCGCGCCGCACCGGGCAGCCGGGATCAAGGGCCGGCTCACGTCGAAACCACCTGTTCGCAGGCAAAGGCCACCACGGAAGACGCCGATGACACTCGACGAATTGCTTGCCAAGCAGGAAATCTACGAACTGAGCTGCAACTACATGCGCGGCTTGGACCGCTTGGACGCCGAACTGATGCAGGCCGTCTTCCACGATGACGCGACCGTGGACTACGGCTTTTTCCAAGGCTCCGGCAAGGACTTCGTGGCCTTCGCGCAGAACGCGCTCAAGGACCATCTGGCCAACCACCACATGATCGGGCAGGTGAACATCAGGGTTGATGGGAGCCAAGCCGTCGGTGAGGTTTACTTTCAGGCCTTCCACAAGGTCGTCCGGGACGGGGAAAGGAAGGATCTGTTCATCAGCGGACGCTACGTGGACCGCTACGAACGGCGCGATGGGACGTGGAAGATCAGCTTTCGCTCGGAAGTCAACGACTGGGCGCGCTTGGAGGCGGATGCGGACGCCTACTTGGCGGACAGCGGCTGCCTGATCGGCGCGCGCAAGCCGGACGACCGCTCCTACGGGGAATTTGGCAGCCGTCGGATCGCGCCCTGGCCGCGCTGACAGGCGCAAGGCCCGGTTCGCAGGCCGCGCTCGGTCCGGGCGCAATGCTTTGGACCCACGAGCCTGCGCCTTTGCAATTCACGGCTGCAAATCCGCATCCGCCCCCTTGCAAAGTTCGATTCCGTCAAGCATGGCTCGATGCCCTCCTCAATCGCCCGTGCGCAAGGGACGGACGCGGCCCTGCCCGTTTAGCTGGCCAGCGCCAAGTAAAGCGCCGCAACGCCCATGATCGAAAGCAGCAGGAAGGTGCCCTGCGCGCCGATCAGCCGCGGATAGTTGGCCCCTGGGTAGGCGCTCATGCCCCAAGCGTGCAGCAGGCGCAGCGCCACCAAGGAAGCGCCCAGCACGTGCACGGCGGTCGCACCGGCGCCAGCCGCCTCCAGCAGGTGGAGCAGCACCAGCGCCACGGGCACGTTTTCGACGAAGTTGGCTTGGGCGCGTTCCGTGGCATTGGGCTTCCAGTCCGGCACCTTGCCGCCGCGCAAGCGCGCATGGAGCACTTGGTTGGCCAGCAGCACGCTGAGCAGCGCCATGATGCCCGCATAAGCCAGTGACACGGGGATCATTGCGCCGCCCCCACGAGGGCGGCCGCCAGCCCTGAGCCCAGCAGCGTCAAGCCCAGCCAACCGTACTGGTCGATCCAGAACAGCGAAAACGCCTCGGGACTGCCTTTCGGCGCGGCGGGCGCCGCGCCGCGCCGAAGCTGGCGCGGCAGCGGCGCCACCCAGACGATTTGCCCGCCGAGCCAAGCGGCGCCGAGGCCAACGATCAAAAGCCAGTTCATGGGATCTCCTTCGTTTCTCCTTTCGGATGCCGGCATTATGGCCCCCCAACCATCCACAAAGCCAAGGCGCGGCCTGACGGTCGCGGATGGAGTTTCGCTTACCGCGAAACTCCGCGCCGCCGCCTGGATCAGGCGCCGATGCGCTCTGAGCCGCAGCCGTTTTCCTTTTGCAATGGCGCCAGCGCGTCGTGATAGGATGATTCATCCCATGAGGAGCCTGCGAACATGAGCGAAGCCTTGCAACTGCCGCTGAACGATCCTTGGTCCATGCCTCTTGAGGACATCGACTTAAGCGAAGCGTCCCTGTACGCCAACGACGCCGTTCATCCCTACTTCGCGCGGCTGCGCCGCGACGCCCCGGTGCATTACTGCGCCGAGAGCGGCAGCGGCCCCTATTGGTCGGTCACCCGCTGGGAGGACATCAAGCACGTCGATACCTGCCATCAGGCGTTCTCCTCGGAGCTTGGCGGCATCAGCATCGCCGAACGGGAGCTTGAGGAGCACGTCCACTTGGAGAACTTCATCTCCATGGACCCGCCCAAGCACGGCGAGCAGCGCAAGACCGTCGCGCCCTCGGTGGCGCCCGCCAACCTGCGCAACTTCAAGCCCGTCATCCGCGAACGGGTGATCGACATTCTTGAGAACCTGCCCGTGGGCGAGACCTTCAACTGGGTTCAGGAGGTCTCGATAGAACTCACCGCCCGCATGCTGGCGACCCTGTTCGACTTCCCCTACGCCGATCGGCGCAAGCTGATCCACTGGTCCGACCTCACCACCGCCACGCCGCAACTGATGGGCGAGGCGGGCCTGCCCGGCGAGTACCGGCTTCAGGAACTGACCGATTGCGCCAACACCTTCGCCACGCTCTGGCACGAGCGGGCCGGGCGCGAGCCCGGCAACGACCTGATCTCCATGCTGGCCCACGGGGAATCCACCAAGGACATGCTGCAAAGGCCCAAGGAGTTTCTCGGCAACCTGCTGCTGCTGATCGTCGGCGGCAACGACACCACGCGCAACTCGATCAGCGGCGGCGTGCTGGGCCTTGACCGCCATCCCGACGAGTTCCGCAAGCTCAAGGACGATCCGAGCCTCATCCCCAACGCCGCCAGCGAGATGATCCGCTGGCAAACGCCGGTGATCCACATGCGCCGCACCGCCAGCGAAGACACCGAGCTGCGCGGCCAGCGCATCAGGGCCGGCGAAAAGGTCATCATGTGGTATCTCTCCGGCAACCGCGACGAGACGGTGTTCGACGACGCCGAGCGGCTGGTCGTGGACCGTCCCAACGCCCGCCAGCACATCGCCTTCGGCTTCGGCATCCACCGCTGCATGGGCAACCGTCTCGCGGAGATGCAGCTGCAGGTGCTCTGGGAGGAGCTGCTTGAGCGCTTCGAGCGCATCGAAGTGGTCGGCGAGCCGGTGTACGCCGCCAACAACTTCATCCGCGGCATCCTTGACCTGCCCGTCCGGGTCACCCCAAGGTAGGGCCTAGCGCGCAAGGCGTGGAGGGAGATTGGGGCAAGGGCTCCGGGACGCGGCATGTTGGCCAAGGCGTTCAATCAGGACCTGCGCAACCTGCCCTGCGCCCAGAACAGGTCCGCATGCCACCGCCAAGGCGACCATGCAGTTCGCCAACCGCAACAAGACCAAGCGCCGTCACCTGCACATGCTGATCAACGACTGAATCGCGCGGCCATGGCGCGTCCGACCGCGGTGAGAAGGCTGGGTTGGCATGGACGATGTCAATTCCTGGCTTGCTCGACCGCCGACAACGTTGAGCCTGTGGATCATAACCTCCTTTGAGCCTTCGCTTGTCCGGGGATCAGGATCCTCTCCCTGTTGGAAATTGAAAAAATTAGAAAGATACTTGACACTAAGCCATCAAGGCCCTATGGTGCCCACATCATCACCAACCACGGAGCCTGCGAATGCCCAAAGCTATGCAAAACCTGAAAACCGTCCCGCCCACGGAAGGAGAAAGAAGCATGACCAGACATTCAATTAACGCAAGCGCCGGTTCAGCATCCCGGTTCCAGCGGAGTCGGGCGGCGGCATGCCTCGCCGCCCTGATGCTGGGGGTGCTGGCCCAGACGGCCGCGGCGAACAAGATGGTGGAGGGGGTTACGGCCACTTTGAGGGTGGCGGACGTTCAGGTCAGGGAGGGCGAGGACGCGAGATTCATTCTCAATCTCTCCCGCCCGCTCGACTTCGACATCCGGTACGCCTACCGCACCCAGGACCTCACCGCCAGGGCAGGCAAGGATTACGTGGCTGAAAACGGGCTCTTTGTGATACCCGCGGGGAAGCGGATCATGCAGCTTTCCATAAAGACCCTCAAGGATGGCGTCATCGACAAAAACAGCTTCCAGCTGGTTTTGTCCGACTTTCATACAAAGGGCTACGGTAGGGTATGGGGCGCTTATCGGTGGACCGACTGGTGGCATGTCGAGGGTCTTCCCCTAACTCTGACGGCAAACGCCAAGATCGCGAACGCATTGGACGGCAGCCAAGCCAGAAGAGAACCGACCGACGAAAAATACAAAAAACGGTGATCCCGTGGCGGCGGGCGGGGTTAATCGACGCCGCCCGCCCCGCCCGATGGCCGAATGGAACGCCGTCCCGAAGGCATTGGCCGAACCGCCCGGGAAGTGCCGGCGGCAGATTTCCCGGCACTTCCCAAGCCGCTGAAACAAGTTAACGCTTATGGGTATCCGCCCTCGAATTCCCGCTCCATGGAACGGTTTCAGCGTCAGCGCGTCCTTGCGGCTAAGCGGCGGTCACTGGCCAAAATGAGGATTGCCGCGAAGCGGGCGCGCCAGTGTGCGGGCTCAGAAACATACCGGAATCTGATCTAAGCGACGAGCGCGGAGTTTCGCGCCAGCGAAACTCCATCCGCGACCGTCAGGTCGCGCCGGTTCCCTTCCGAATGGACGCAACGCATAATCCGCCCTTCAATCCTCTGGGACCATTCGGGACATGCCCATGCCAAAAGCCGTCAACCGTCAGTTCCTGCTCGCCGCCCGTCCGCACGGGATGGTCAAGGCCTCCGATTTCGAGTATCGGGAAACCCCGGTGCCGACGCCGGGGTCGGGCGAAGCGCTCGTCAAGACCAACTACATCTCGCTGGATCCCTCCATGCGCGGGCAAATGGAGAATCGGGCCGACTACGTGGCGCCCTTGGCGCTTGGCAGCGTCATGCGGGCGCGCGGCGTCGGCACGGTGGTGGCCTCCAACCATTCCCAGTATCCCGAGGGCACCCAAGTGACGGGCACTTTCGGCATGCAGGACTACGCCCTTGCGGACGGCGGGAAGCTGCCCATGCGGACCTTCGAGGCCGGCCTCGATCCAAAGGTGGCCTTGGGCGTGCTCGGCGGCACCGGCATGACGGCCTACTTCGGGCTGCTCGATGTCGGCCAGCCCAAGGCCGGCGACATGGTGATGATCAGCGGCGCCGCCGGAGCCACCGGCAGCGTCGCCGGGCAGATCGCCAAGATCAAGGGCTGCACGGTGTTCGGCATGGCGGGCAGCGACGAAAAGTGCGCCTGGCTCACCGATGAGCTCGGCTTTGACGGCGCGCTCAACTACAAGACCGCCGACGTGGCGGCGGAAGTGGACCGGCTGTGCCCGGACGGCATCAACGTCTTCTTCGACAACGTCGGCGGCGACATCCTCGACATCTGCCTGGACCGCATCGCCATGAACGCCCGCATCGTGATCTGCGGCGGCATCTCCCGCTACAACCTCACCGAACAGCCGCCGGGGCCCAGAAACTATTTCAACCTAGTCTTCCGCCGCGCCCGCATGGAGGGCTTCATCGTCATCGACTACGAGCACCGCTACCCGGAGGCCGAGGCACAGATGCGCCGCTGGATCGAGGCCGGACAGCTTAAGCAGCAAGCCACCGTCATCGACGGCTTCAAGGAACTGCCCAACGCGCTGATCCAGCTCTTCAAGGGCGTCAACACCGGCAAGATGATGGTGCGGACCACATGAGGGTGCGCAGCTAAGGCACCTGGAACAACGCCTCGCAGCCGGTTCCCGAGAGCAGCTCATCGACGAATGCGCGATCCTCGCCGTCCAGCCGCGCCCGTTCGCTGCGCAGCCATTGCAGGCACTTGGCTTGGTAAGGGAAGGGCTTTTGGGTCCACGGGCGCCCGTCGATCTCGGTGCGCGCCTCAGCCAAGCCTTGGTTGACTGCAGCGGCGTTGGCCAACAAGGCGGGGGCATACACCCGGCCCGCTTCCTCAAGCAGCCCGCGCAACGTATCCGGCAGGGCGGCGCGGTCGAACCAATGGTGCGCGGCGGGTTCAAGGCCGGACAGATCCTCCATCACGCCCACCCAGGCAAAGACATGGGGCGCGCTTTCAAGGGCGATTTGCATCGGCGTGGGGTCGAAGCCGGTCAACTGGGTGAGCTGGCCAAAAATGGCGAAGTCGGCGGCGCCTGGACGCTGGCCGAGCACGAAGGGGCCGTTGCGGATGTGGGCGTCAAAGAGGCCCAGAAAGCGTTTGTAGCTCGCCTCGATGATCGGTGCGGTGGTTTCGTTGCTGCCCACCACATGCAGGCGGCTGATCTGCCGGTCGCGAATGAAGGCCGACAGCGGGGCGATTTCGGCATCGCTGGCGGCCAGGTTGCGCCACCGGGGCAGGATCTCGCCGCCGCGCTCAATGTCCGCCGGATAGCGCCAGCGGTAGTGGAACATCGCCTTGGTCAACCATTCATCGCCATAGTCCTCCAGCAGAAAGTCGATGAAGGCCAAGGCCGGGTCGGGCGCAATGACCGAACGTCCCAAAGCCTCCTGCTCCAAGCGGCGGATGATGGGCGATGAGTCCACCACCGCTTCGAGTTCGCCATCGGCGGCCGGGAAGTGGAAGGTGGGCATGAGGCCGACCTTCGGCTGCGGCAGACCGGCATCGGGCTCCCGCCCGCCCACCGCGCTTTGCAGAAAGCGATAGGGAATGCGCCGGTAGCGCAGCAGCGCCAGCATCTTGCGGGTGTAGGGCGAACCGGGCGCTCCCCTCAAGGCGATTGGGGCATCGATCATGGCGTGCGCTCAGGACAGCAAACGGAGAGGCCAGTATAGCCGCTCCAAGCGCAGCGCACGGCAGTTGACTGCAAGCGCCGATGTGCGGGTTCAAAAACACATCGAAACTGAACCACGCAACGGCAGCGGAGTTTCGTGCCAGCGAAACTGCAACCGTCTCTCGTTCTCTTGGGCGAAAGACGTGCCGATGGCCGGGAGGAGTGTTGTGAGCATAATGAAACCCCACCTTGAGGCCGGAGATGCGGCAATACCCAGAGGCGTGATTGAAAATCACTTGGAGGATGCAGCTCCCAATGCGGTGCCCAAAGTGGACCTGACCGGCGCATCCGTCGCGCCACGCGATGGGGATTTGGCGGCGCTTATGCGTGATTCCATCGGCAAGCAAGTGAACGGGAAAGCGCCCACCGCGCCGCATTGCATCGACAGGGGCGACCACTACTTCCTGTCCCGACCGCGGCGCTTCGGCAAGAGCCTGCCGCTCGACACCATCGGGGAACTGTTCGCCGGCAGCGAGCCGCTGTTCCGGGGGCTGCGCATCCACGACCATTGGGACTGGAGCCAGACGCAGCCCGTGCTCCGGCTGAGCTTCGACGGGAAGAACCACGAGCCCGGCGATCTTGAGGGCAGCATTCTCAAGCAGCTCGCCATCATCGAGCGCAACGCCGGCCTTGATCCCGCGCCATCCACGGACAGCGGGCCGCTGCGGTTGATGGACCTGCTCGACACGACTATTCGCAGCAATATCTAACTTGTACCAGATATGTGTAAGCAAAAGTCTCTTTCTATATCGCCTTTCGCATACCTCCATTCCCTCGCGAGACTGTGATCGAGTCTTTGATCCAGCCAGTTGAATTGCTTATCGAAAATTGTATCAAAGGCGCAGCGCGCCTGCACACGCGCTTTTTCGCTATTCATCCCGGTCTTCGCCCAGCAAAATAGCCAGCAGATGCTTTGGGCCGGGGCAAAGTCGTTACCATTTTGATCCTTGCTCACTCGCCAATGGTTTGATACTCCTTGTTGGCAGGTGTCGTGAGTTATACGTTTTAGACACTTGATAGCTTCAGCCGGTGATTGTTTCATTTTGATCACTTTTAGTTCTCCACTATGATATATGGCTTTTGGCCTAGCTGCCGAAAGCAGCCTCCGCTTCCAAGACTTCTCGGTGATCGTACCCTTCTTGCATATCATTGACAACATCAGGTTCACGGACGACCGCTTGACGGGCACGGGCGGAGCCGCGTTGCCGGCGGAGGCGGCGAGGCGGTTGGGACTGTTGCCGCAGCTGGCGGAGGCGGTTTCGGTGAAGCGTCGGACGCGGAGACGCAGTGGAGCCTGATCGCGTCGCTCGCGCCGAAAGCACGAAAACCGTTCATCCATGCATATGGCGTGGCCGTTCATCCCGTTGCCTGCCGCGTTCGCGTCCCGTTCCGCCGCCGATGGTGGTAAATTGGCCGTTTAACCGCAGCCAACCCAACCGGAGGCCCCATGACCCTGCGCATCAACGCCCAAGCCCCCAACTTCACTGCCCAGACCACCCAAGGCCGCATCGACTTCCACGACTGGATCGGCGACGGCTGGGCGGTGCTGTTCTCCCACCCCAAGGACTTCACCCCCGTGTGCACCACCGAACTCGGCTACATGGCCGGCTTGGAGCCGGAGTTCACCAAGCGCAACTGCAAGATCATCGGCCTCTCCGTGGACCCGGTGGACAACCACGCCGCCTGGTCCAAGGACATTGAGGAGACCCAAGGCCACGCCGTGAACTATCCGCTGATCGGCGACCCCGAACTGGCGGTGGCCAAGCTCTACGACATGCTGCCCGCCGAAGCAGGCGACGCCGCTGCGGGGCGCACGGCGGCCGACAACGCCACGGTGCGCTCCGTGTTCGTGATCGGCCCGGACAAGGGCATCAAGGCGATGCTGACCTACCCGATGAGCACCGGGCGCAACTTCGACGAGGTGCTGCGGCTGCTCGACTCCTGCCAACTCACCGCCAAGCACAAGGTGGCGACGCCGGTGAACTGGAGGCAGGGCGAGGACGTCATCATCGTTCCGGCGGTGTCCGACGAGGAGGCCAAGGCGAAGTTCCCGGACGGCTGGAAGGCGCCCAAGCCCTACCTGCGCATCGTTCCGCAGCCGGAGTAAGGCCGTTCGAGTTGCGCCCCGGCCGACGGCTGGAGCGCTGAACCGCCCTCCCTCACCGCAATCAACCGGAGAGTTTCGCCATGATGACCGGCGATGAGTACCGCGCCTCCCTGGACGACGGGCGCGCCACCTTCTTCGAGGGCGAGCAGGTCCTCGACCTGCCCGGCCATCCCATCCTCGGCATCACCGTGGACTCCGCCGCCGCCGGCTACGACCGCTTCCACGACCCGGCCCCCGGCGCCGTGGGCACCTTCATGGCGGTGCCGGGTTCGGCCAAGGAACTGCGCGAGCAAGTGGAGCTGCACGAGTCCGTGGACCTGCTCACCCACGTCACCTACGCCTCCATCATGACGCTGCTGACCGCCGCCGACCGCATCGAGGACGCGCTGCCCGAACAAGCGGCGCGCATTCGCGCCTGGGTGAAGGACGCCCAGCAACGCGACGTGCGCATCACCCAGTGCATCACCGACGCCAAGGGCGACCGCAGCCGCCGTCCCGGCAACCAGGACGACCCCGATGCCTACGTGCGGGTCATTGAGCGGCGCGCCGACGGCATCGTCATTCGCGGCGCCAAGCTGCACATCTCCGCCGCCTCCATGGGCCACGAGCTGATGACCATCCCCACCAAGGGCATGAAGCCGGGGGAGGATCCCTACTCGGTGGCCTGCATGGTGCCGGTGTGTGCGCCGGGGGTGAAGATCATCAACACCACTTACGCCCCAAGGCATGCGGACACCCGGGACTTTCCGATGTCCGGCAACCATCACACGCCGGAGGGCTTCGTCATCTTCGATGACGTGTTCGTGCCTAACGAGCGGGTCTTCCTGGCGGGCGAGCACCCGGAGTTCGCGGCCGTCTTCGCCCACTCCCTCGGGCTTTGGGAGCGCCTCGGCGGCTTGGCCGCCTTCGTCACCGGCTACGACCGGCTGGTGGGCTTCGCCCAGCTGATCGCCGAAGCCAACGGCTTGGAGCGGGTGGGCCACATCAAGGAGAAGATCAGCGACATGATGATCAACGCCACCTTGATTCGGGCCAGCCTCGAAGCCGCCATCGAGAACTGCAGCACCACCTCCGACGGCGCCGCCTTTCCGAGCGAGCTCTACACCAACGTCGGCAAGTACCACGGCGCCGCCAACTACGCGCTCATGGTGCGCCACCTGCACGACATCGCCGGCGGCAGCATCCTCACGGCGCCGGGCATGGCGGACCTGGACAATGAGCAGACCGGCCATCTGGTGCGCAAGTACATGGGCACCATGCAGTCGGTGGACGGCATCTACCGCTCGAAGCTGTTCCACGCCATCCGCGACTACACCGCCGACGCCTTGGGCGGCTGGCACGCGGTGACCAACCTGCAGGCCGGCGGCGGCCTCTACGCCCAGCGCATCGTCTCCCGCCTGCACTACGACCTGGAGCACGCCAAGAGGCTGGCCTTGGAAGCGGCGCGCATGGGGGAATGGGCCAACGGCGCTGAGCGGGCTTAGCCCCCGGTTCCTGTGCGTTCCTTGAACGGACTCCTAATGAACGAACTTTTCTCGAACGAGCATCCCTTGAACGAACCAGAGCGCGTGAAATGACCGAGCGGCCGCGAATCGATCTGCTCAGCGACACCCAAACCCGGCCGTCCCGGCCCATGCGGGAGGCGATGGCCAGCGCCGAGGTGGGCGACGAGCAGCTCGGCGAAGACCCCAGTGTGCGAACGCTCTGCGCCATGGTGGCGGACCTGCTCGGCAAGGAGGACGCGCTGTTCCTGCCTTCCGGAACCATGTGCAACGAGGTGGCCTACCGCGCCCACACCCAGCCCGGCGATGAGATCATCCTGCACGAAACGAGCCACGCCGTGCATTACGAAGTGGGCGGGCCGGCCGCCCTGTCGGGCGTGACGCTGCGCACCCTGCCCGGGGAGCGCGGCATCTTCACGGCAGCGCAGGTGCGTTCAGCGGTGCGCGATGGCGCGCCCCACGCCCAGCGTTCGCGCCTGGTCTCCGTTGAGAACACCACCAACATCGGCGGCGGCGCGGTTTGGCCCATCGACGCGCTGGCGGCGGTGGCGGACACGGCCCGCGAACAGGGTCTGGCGACGCACATGGACGGCGCCCGCCTGATGAATGCCGTGGTGGCTTCAGGCCAGCCTGCGGCGGCCTTCGCGCGCGACTACGACTCGGCCTGGATCGACTTGAGCAAAGGCCTCGGCGCTCCCGTGGGCGGCGTGCTGGCGGGCAGCCGAGACTTCATCGCCGAAGCCCTGCGCTTCAAGCACCAGTTCGGCGGCGCGATGCGCCAAGCGGGGATCGTCGCCGCAGCGGGCATCTACGCCCTGCGGCACAACGTCAGCCGCTTGGCCGAGGACCACGCCAACGCCCAACGCTTCGCCCGCCTGATCGCCCCGATCGACGGCATCGAACTGGCGACGGATGCCATCGAGACCAACATGATCTACTTCGATGTGTCCGGCACCGGGCTAAGCGCCGCCCAAGCCGCCGAGCGGCTGCTTGAGCAGGGGGTGCGCATCGGCGCCGTCAGCGAACGCCGCCTGCGCGCGGTCACCCACTTGGACGTGGATGCGGCCGGGGTGGAGGAAGCGGCCCAAGCCCTCGCCGCCGTGGCCCAAGCGGCTGCCCGCAACTGAGGATTGCGTACGGTTGGCACATCAATCTCGCCCGCCCCCGGCAACATCCATCTGAACCCGCACCACTCTTGGCGTTGCGGGCGGCAACGAGGAGTAAGCCGACCACACATCGCCCGTCTCCGGGTCCACGGCCAAGTGCCGGGCGTAACCGGGCTCGGTCGGCAGCGGTATCCGATCAATGCGCCCGGAGCTGGGGTCGTAACGGAAAAGGCTTGAATCGAGCGAACCGGTTGTCCAAACGATCCCCGATCGCTGATCGACCTCGATGTCGTATGCGCCGATCGTGGGCATGCCCAGATAGATGCTGGCGCCGTCGGCGTGGGAATCAAGCCGCTGCGGCTGCATGCCATCGGCCCGGACTTCCAGTTGTTGGGCGGTCAATTATGGACAGTCTATGGCATCAGGCTACAATAAGCCCAAACAAGCGATTGTTAGATTGACTGTCCAACCGCCGGAACATTCGTTCCCCACGACAAGCCGCTGCAAGGAGACGAATTCGATGAGCCTGACCAATGTCTTGGAATCCCAGCCCCGCACGAACTTCGGCGAAATCCAAAACGTGAACAGCGGCCTGATCGACTGGCAGGAGGTCGATGGCCAGCCGGGGAACCACATCAAGGTGCTGACCTTGGATGAAAAGCGCCACCGGGTCGATTTCCTGTTCAAGCAGGAACCCAACTGCGAATTCGCCAAGCACCGGCACTTATGCACCGCCGTGGCATTCACTCTCGAAGGCCTTTGGGGATATCGGGAAGGTGCGGAGATGCACTTTCCGGGCACCTTCTCATACGAGCCGCCCGGCAGTGCGCACACGCCCTTCTCCAGCGACCGGGGCATGACCGTGTACGCTAGCTTTCAAGGCGAGTCCCCAGCCATGCTCGCGCTCCTGGACGAGGACGACAACGTGACGGGCACGCTCACGCTTGACTTCTTCAAGCAACACCAAGGAGGCTGAATCACGGCCAGCGCTGAACCGGACAAGCGATTGGGCGAAGCATGGGAGCTAGGACCGTCAAGCACGGTGAAACGGGTGGCCGCAGAGATGCGCTGATTGCGGCCGCCGCCCGACGCTTGGCAGCGCGCGGGTATGAAGGCACCCCCATTCGCGACATCGCCAAGGACGTCGGCATGCTGCCGGGTTCAATCTACTACCACTTCAAGTCAAAAGAGGAACTGGTGATTGCGGTTCACGCCAAGGGCGTGGCGCTGGTGATGGAGGCGGTGCAAGGCGCCGTGCAGAAGGCGGGGAAAGACCCTTGGGCCTGCCTCACGGCGGCGGCCGAGGCGCATCTTGAAGTGCTGCTGGGCGACAACGACTTCAGCCGGGTGGTAACGCCGCAGTTTACGGAGAATTTCGGAGAGCCGCTGCGCAGCACGCTGGTCGCCCAACGGAACGAATACGAAAGCTGCTTCGTCGGACTGATGGACAGGCTCCCCCTCCCTGCCGGCGTCAACCGGCAACTCTTCCGCCTCTCCCTGCTCGGCAGCCTGAACTGGACCCTGACGTGGCACCACCCCGGACGCATGAAGCCGGCGACCCTCGCCCGGCAAATGATCGACCTGTACCGCAAGCCGCTGGACATCACGCAAAAGCTCAAGCGCGAACCCGGCAATTCCTGAATCAGGGAAAGCCTGCTTGAGCCAACCGCTTGCCAGTGGGCCAGGCTCGGTCAGCCGCCAAGGTCGAGCGTCGATGTCTTGGCAGTCGTTGTGGAAGACGGCGCCATTGAGCGTCACGCGACCGCCGGCCATGGTCGATTTGAAACCGATCTCGAACGCATCCACGAACTCAGGATCGTAGGCTTTGGGGGCCATCCCCGACCGGGCGCGCGAGTTGCGGCCGCCGGCCTTGCAGCCACGACCCAGGTTGGCGTGCCAGAGCAGCTCTTCCGACTGCTGGAACTCCAGGCCGACCTTGGGCAGGAACTCGTTCCAGTTGCTGGTCAGCTTTTCGGGCGGCAAAGGAACCTGGCCCGATTCGGGGCGGCCGAGACCGTAAATGCACTTCTTGTCATCGTGGGTGACGCGGGCGCCCGCGGTGCCGGCCGAAGTCGTAGTTCACATAGGCATCAAGCCGATCAAAACCACCGAACGAACAACTCGCGCCGAGCACGGCGCCGCGGTGGCCTAACAAGCAATTGTTTGGTCGATTTCAGAGTACCATAGGCATCGAAAATCGAGAACGAGGGCCTGCTGATGAACGTTCACATCCTGATGCGGCGCGCCGCCGCCCACTTTTCCGATCTTGAGGCGGTGGTGCATGGCGAGCGGCGCCTGACCTTCGCGGAATCCTGGCGACGCTCGCTGCGCCTGGCCAACGCCATGCTGGCCGCAGGCTTGAGGCCCGGCGATCGGATCGGTGTGCTGGAGGACAATTCCGTGGAGGCGGCGGACCTGTTTGGCGGCGCCGCAGCCGCCAACTTGGTGCGGGTGCCGCTCTACCCCCGCAACGGGCGCGAAGCGCATCTGCACATGCTCGGCCACACCGGCTGTCGGCTGCTGATCGTCAGCGAGAACCACGCGCACGAGGTGGCCGGCATCGCCGACGAACTGCCGGACCTGGAATGGGTATGGATACGCGATGCCGGCTACGAGAATTGGCTGGCAAGCCACCCGGAAACCGATCCCAGCCTGCCCATCGACGAAAACGACAACTTCATCATCCGCCACACCGGCGGCACCACCGGCAAATCCAAGGGCGTGGCCTACACCCACAAGGCCTGGCTCGCTGCCGGACGCGACTGGTTCTACGCCTTCCCGCCCGTCGAACCCGGCGACAAATGCATGCATCTTGGGCCCATCTCGCATGGCTCCGGCTACCAGTACCTGCCGGTCTGGCTGGCGGGCGGCTGCAACGTCATGCTCGACCATTTCGATACCCGCGAGACCTTGGACGTCATGGAGCGCGAAGGCATCGCCTATGCCTTCATGGTGCCGACCATGGTCAACGCCATCCTGCAGGATGACGGCGCCCGAGGCCGGGACTTTTCCAAACTGAAGTGCCTGCTGGTCGCCGCCGCGCCCATTCAGGACGCCACCGCCCTGGCCGCCCGCGCGCTGTTCGGCGAGGTGCTGTGGCAAGGCTATGGCCAAACCGAAGTGCTGCCGGTCTCCATGATGGGTCCGCGCCAGTGGTTCACGGACGTGGCGGGCTCGCAACCGCTGCGCTCCTGCGGCCTGCCGCTGCCGTTCGCCGAAGTGGAAATTTGGGATGAGGACGGCCAAAGCGTCGCGCCCGGAGCGGTTGGCGAAATCGTGGCGCGGGCCGACGGCATGATGTCCGGCTTCTGGAACAACGAAGCCGCCACCAAGGAACGACTGATCAACGGTTGGGTGAAGACCGGCGATCTGGGCCGCATTGATGCGAACGGCTACCTGTACGTCGTCGATCGCGCCGACGACATGATCATCTCCGGCGGATTCAACATCTGGCCAGCGGAGATCGAAAACGCCATCGCCAATCACCCGTCAGTGATCGAAGTGGCGGTGTTCGGCGTGCCGCACCCCAAGTGGGGGGAGACGCCCCACGCCGTCTGCGTGGTGAGGGACTTGGATGAGTTGAGCGCCGAGGACGTGATCGAGCTGGCCTCGCACGAACTCGGCTCCTACAAAAAGCCGGGCGGAGTCACCATTACAACCGAACCGCTGCCGAAAAGCCCCGTCGGCAAAATCAAGCGCAAGGACCTGCGCGAACCCTATTGGGCGGGCCAGGAACGGCGGGTCTCCGGCAGCTAGTCCCGGGCACGAACGCTGTCGCCGGCCGGGGCTTTCAGCGTCGATCCACTTGGCCCTTAAGCGTTCGGTAGCGCTCGAGCCGGTGCGGGTCGAGTCGGCCGGCGGCGATGGCCGCCCGCACGGCGCAATCGGGCTCGGTGCCGTGGCGGCAGTTGGCGAAGCGGCACTGTTTGGCCAAGGCCTCCACGGCCGCTAGCACTTCGGCAACATCGACTTCCTCGGCGGCGGGAATCCTCAGCTCCCGCAAACCGGGCGCATCGAGCAGCAAGCCGCCATCAGGCAACGGATGCAGGGAGCGCCGAGTGGTGGTGTGGCGGCCTTCGCCGTCCCCTTGGCGGATGCCTCCCGTGGCTTGGATCGGGGCGCCGCTCAGCGTGTTGACCAAGGTGGACTTGCCGACGCCGCTCGGGCCGGCGAGCGCGATGGTCGCACCCGGCCGCCCCCAGGGGGCCAATGCCTTGACTGATTCGGCACTGCGCGCATCCACGCACTCAATGCTCAAGTCCGGCCGCAGATCGCGGGCCTTTGGGATTTGCCCTTCCGGCGCTGCGGCCAAGTCCCGCTTGGTCAGCACCAGCACAGCCAGGATGCGGGCCTGCTCCGCGAGATTGAGGTAGCGCTCAAGCCGGGCGAGATTGAGCGTCTCGTGGCAAGCGGCAACGATGAACAGCGTGTCGATGTTGGCGCCCATCAACTGAATCTCGGCCCGAGTGCCGGCGCCAATGCGCTTGAGAACGGTTTTGCGCTTCAGCAGTCGCTCAATGCGCCCTTGGGCCAGGTCAAACGCCACCCAGTCGCCAACGGTGGGCCTATGTTCCGGGGCCACACGGTACCAACGGCCGCCCAAGGGCGCCGTTCGCTCATGGTCGCCCAGCGCGATGCGCGCGCCGGTGCGCTCCATGGCCATGATGCGTCCCGGCGCTCCATCCCCCGGACGTAGCTGATCGGCAAAGAACGGCGCCCAGCCGAGGGGGGCCAAGCGGCTCCCAGCGCTCAAAAATCCCAGCCCGTGCGTGGCGACGGCAAGCACAGGGCTGCATCCAAACGATCCAGCAGGCAGGCCGGGGACGCCATGAAGTTGCCGCCCTTGACAGGCGCCTCAACCGCAAGGCCGTCCGTCACGGCCAAGCCGGTCGCCGGCCCCACCCCGAACCAGAGGCGGCTGAAGGCGTTCACGGACGCTCGAAGGGTGGGCAGGTCGTCGCGATGGCCGGGTTCCGCCCATGAGCTCGGACCCACCGAAACCCAACAATCCCCTGCGCAACCCCGCCAAGGGCCATCGGGGAGAAACTCCGCCACCGGATCGGTCAGCTTCAAATTGAACTGCACCTTCTCGCCCGGCCAGCATCGCGCCGCAACGCAGGCATCCACGTCCAGCATCCGCAACTGCCACCAGGCTGCCGCGCGATGGTAGGCGGCGTGGTCCGAGTTGCGCGTGTTGCGCCGATGGCGGAACGGTTCCTTGAGCAGGGCTTGCAGCTGGATGTCCGGCGGCTCGTGCATCTCGATCGAGGAGACCTGATCGCCCAAGGACTTCAGCAAAGCCAGAAGCTCCAGCAACTGCCGCCCGTCCTGATAGGCCAGCATCTGAACTTGGTAGGGCCCGTGCTCCATTTCCTCCGCGACCAGCCAAACGCAATGGGTCAGCGCGCCGTCGCGCTCATAGCCCAAGCCAAAGCCGTTGGGGCGAAAGCTCAGTTCCGCCTTCACCAACTCCGCCGACGGCAGCAGGACCCCGCCGTGGCCCCGGCGGCGGTTCATCATCGCGCCATGCACCGCCCGCCAGTCGTCCTTGGTCAAACGCTGCGGAGGCCGGAAGGGGGATTCCACCCGCAAGGTCATCGGATCGAAGCGGAAAGCGTGCTCGTAGCTGCCGGTGCCAAAGCCGAGCCGGTCGTAGAAGCCTTGATCGAAGACGCCCAGCACGGCGAGCGCGGCGCCGTCCTCGGCCCCCGCCGCCAGTTGGCGAGCCGTGAGGCGCAGCGCCATGCCGAGCTTGCGGGCGATTCGGCTGGTCATGACCGCGGTGACCGCGCACATCGGCAGATCCTCATTGACCGGCGATGGGAGACCCTCGGCAAAGTTGCGGTTGCCGGCGGAATTCCGATAGCGCATCGAGCCCAAGGAGGTGAGGGCCATGCACTCCGCCTGGCCGCCCAAGGCCGCTGTCAAGCAGCGGCCCGTGGAGAGCATGTCGGCCACCGCCGCCTCACCGGCACCGCTGTCAATCCAGCCGATTTCCCGCCAGATGCGCTGGATCGCCTTAAGGTCCCGCTCCGCGTCATAAGGTCTGATGTCCATGACCGCAGCCTGCAATCTGCCCATTGCCCTGTCAATCCCGCGCGACCTGACGGTCTCGGCGGACCAAAGGTCCGTGGGAGTTTCGCTGACGCGAAACTCCGCGCCTGTCGCGTGGGCCAGGTTCCGAAATGTTTCTTAAGCCCGCACAAGGCTCCCGCTCCGTGCGCCGAATGCACGGCGGTTGGCCAGGCTGGCGCGTCAACCGCCGCAATGGTCTGGTCTAATGCCGACCTATCCGCCGCGCCTGCTTGCCTTGGCGCCAGTCGCGCACCGGGGATTCGCAGTCCGCCGCCGCGTAGTGGCTTGAAATGGCGCGGCGGAATCCAGCGCTTCGGTTGTGGCCCGAGCCGTGGATGAGCAGCGGATGGAACAGCAGCGTATCTCCCGGCGCCATGGGCACATGCACCCGGTCTTCAAGGCCCTTGGCCGCAATGCCGAGGAAACCGGCATTGACGTGCTCCCAGCCTGGCTCGCCGTGGTCGAGCAGCGCTCCCTTATGGCTGCCGGGAATCACCGCCAAGCAGCCGTTTTCCCGGTTGGCGGCGCCGAAGGCCGTCCAAGCGCCGATGATGCGGTCAGCGGGGCGGATGCGGAAGTAGCGCAGGTCTTGGTGCAGGGGATGGCGCCCGTCCACGCCGGGCGGCTTGTTGAACACATTGGTGGAAATGCTGTACAGGTCATCGCCGATCAGGCTGCCCACGGCGGCCAGCAGCCCCGGCTCCAAGGCGTAGCCGTAGAGCACGGCATCGTCCTCGAAATTGATCATCTTGTTGACGCCGTGCAGCGGCGTGGCCGGTTGCACGGCGCCCTTGGCCACCATCACGTCGCGCATCACCTTCATGGCGGCCGTCGGCGCCTCATCGCCGCGGGCGAAGGCGACGAAGCGCGCCTCGTACGCGGCCAGGCGCGACGGCGGGATCAAGCCCGGAAGCAGCAGGCAGCCCTGCTCCCAGTAACGCTCGATCCGCTCGTCGTCCAACCTCACGTTCGCCCCGCCAAGCCGCCGGTCCGGGCCGGGCGCTACATCCCCATCTCGAAGAAGCACAGCTTGTTGCCGTCGAGGTCGCGGACGTAAGCGCCGTAAAACGTGGGCATTCGCTCCCCCGGCGGGCCGTCGTCAGTGGCGCCGAGCTCGATGGCCTTGGCGTGGAGCTTGTCAACGCCCGCCCGGTCCCCGCCGGCAATGGCCACCATGTTGCCATTGCCGGGATGCTGGCCTGCCTCGTTGTATGGAATGCAGATGGCCAGCATGGCGCTGTCCATGCCCGTGCCGTAGAACTTGATGCGGTCCAGCCCAAACAGTTGCTTGGCCCCGATTTCGCCGAGCAAAGCGTCGTAGAACGCCACCGCCCGGTCCATGTCATTGACGCCAATCGTGGTGTATCCCAACACTGCGCTTGTCTCCTTGTGGTTTGCTTGAGGTGATTTTCAGTTGCGCGCCCGAATCGCGGGCCGCAAGACGCGTAGTTTAGCGGAAAGCGGCGGGGCCATCCTTGAATCCGGATGCGGCTGCACACCGGCCTTCAGGCCAGCGAGCCGCTTGATCCTCCCAAGGCGGGCGCAGGCCGCCCTTGAGTCGGCGCAAGCGCCTTCACTGCGCGTCGATTCGCGTTGGCGCTTCGCCGGCGCCGGGGCGCCCGTCCAACTGCGCGCAGCTCCTGGGACGGCCAGCCTCTCCGCTAAGCAAGCCTCAGCGGCAATGACCGAAGGCGTTGGCCGGTGGCGGCGAAGACCGCGTTGGCCACCGCCGGCGCGATCGGCGGCAACCCCGGCTCGCCCACGCCGGTTGGGTCCTCCGCGCTGTCGATGATGACCACCTCCACGCCGGGCGCCTCGTTCATGCGCAGGATGGGGTAGTCGTGGAAGTTGCTCTGCTTGATCGCGCCGTTCTCCACGTCAAGCTCGCCGTGCAGGGCTGCGGTGAGGCCGTACATGACCGAGCCCTCCATCTGCGCGCGCACGATGTCCGGGTTCACGGCAAGGCCGCAATCCACCACGCAGAGCACCTGATGAACGCGGATGGCGCCATCCTCGATCGACACCTCCGCGACCTCCGCCACATCCGTTTTGAACGAGCTGTGGGCGGCGAACCCCAAGTGGCGGCCCGCCTGCCTTGGCCACTGCCGCAGGCGTTCCCCGGCAATCCGGATGACGTTTTGCAGCCGCGGCTTGTCCTGGGTGTTGCGCAACCGGAACTCAACCGCGTCCAAACCCGCCTTGGCGGCGAGTTCATCCATCATCGTCTCCTTGGCGAAGGCTGTGTAGGAGTGCCCAACCGACCGCCAGAACGTGAGCGGAAGCCCGTGGTTGACGGTCACGTGCCGCACTTCGCGGTTGGCGGTGTCATAGTCCTCATACAGCCCCTCGATGCTGGAGTGGTCCACCACCCAACCGTCAAACGCGCCGTGCGCAAGGCCCACCATCCAATCGATGGCGCCCTCGCCCACCGCACCCGGCAGCAATGCCGGCATCATGTTGCGCAGCGTGTCCGGCATGATGTTGCCGCCGACGCGCTTGGCCTGCCAAGCCGTCAAGCGGCCGGCATCGTCAACGCCGGCCTTGATCCGCATCAAGGAGGCCGGGCGGTACAGCCCGCTTTGAATGTCATCCTCCCGGCTCCACAGCACCTTGATCGGCTTTTGGGTGGCCACGGCCAGCTGGGTGGCTTCAATCACGTGGGTCAGCGTCGCCCGGCGGCCAAAGCCGCCGCCGAGATAGGTGTTGTGGGCCCGTACCTTCGACTTGTCCAAGCCCGAGTAACGCGCCACCAAGCCCTGGGCCGCGCCGATGCCTTGGCAGCCCGTCCAGACATCCGCCTCGCCGTCCTCGATGCGCACGACCGCATTCATCGGCTCCATGGGCGCATGCGCCAAGTAGGGCGCCCAGTACTCGTTCTCCACAACTTGGCTGGCCTGCCCGAACCCCGCAGCCAAGTCGCCCCGCTCGCCGTCCACGTCGCCGTCGCTGTCCAAGCCGGCTTGGTAGTCCGCGCGCAGCTGCTCGTTGCCCAAGCCAGCCAGCGACGGCAGATCCCATTCCACTGCAAGCGCCTGGGCAGCCTGCCTGGCCGCCCAGTAGCGATCGGCGACGACGGCCACGCCGCTGCCGATCTCAACCACTTCGGTGACGCCCCGGATGGCGCGCGCCGCCTCGTCGCGATAGGACTTCAACGCGCCACCGGCCACCGGGCAGCGCCGCACCACCCCGTGGTGCAGGCCTGGAACGTCGATGTCGATGCCGAACTCGGCCGCGCCGGTGGACTTGTCCAGCGCATCGACCCGCGCGAAGTCCTTGCCGATGAACTTAAAGTCGCTCGGCCGCTTCAACGGCGCATCCGCAGGCGCTTCAAGGGCCGCGGCGGTGGCGACGAACTGGCCGTAGGGGAGCTTTTCGCCATCGGCAACCACATGCCCGGAATCGGTCGAGAGTTGGGCAACGGGCCGCCCCAACTGGCCGGCCGCCGCCTCCAGCAGCACGGCGCGAACATTGGCGCCCACTTGACGCAGCTGCCGGTAGTGGGCCTTGATCGACGTGCTGCCGCCGGTGCCCTGAACGCCGAATTCCGGGTTGGCGTAGTCGGGGTGAACGCCCGCCCAGAGGATTTCAACATCCCACGGGGCCACGTCGAGCTCCTCCGCCACCAAGGTGGCCAACCCGGTGCTGACGCCCTGCCCCATTTCATCGCGCGGGCAGTAGAAGCGCACGCGGTTCTCCGGGGTGATCTGCAAAAAGGCGTTGGGCACGAAGTCGCCTTCCCGCCGGACGACGGGCGGGGCGCTGGAACTGCAGCCGGTGAGCGTGAAGCCGACCACCAGCCCGCCGCCCGCAACGCCGGAGGCCTTGAGGAAGCGGCGCCTGGAAACGTTGGCCAAGCCGTTCATGACGCCACCTCCGAAGCCAACTCCTCAAGCGGCGGCGCTGACGCCCTTCCCGCCACGGACAAGATGGCCTGCTTGATGCGCGGGTAGCAGCCGCAGCGGCAGATGTTGCCGGCCATGGCGCTCTCCACCTCGGCTTCATTGGCGTTCGGGTTTTGCGCCAAGAGCGCCGCTGCGGACATGATCTGCCCCGGCTGGCAGTAGCCGCATTGCGGCACGCTGTGGGCCACCCAAGCCTCCTGCAAGGGATGGAGCGCACCGGGCTGCGCCAGGCCCTCAATGGTGGTCACCGCCTTGCCGGCAACGGATGCGATGGGCAGGATGCAGGCGCGCACTGCCTCGCCATCGACGTGCATGGTGCAAGCGCCGCAGAGGCCGGCGCCGCAGCCGTATTTGGAGCCTTTAAGCTTGAAGGTGTCGCGCACCGCCCACAGCAGCGGCGTTTCGGGCGACTCATCGGTCTGAACCCGGGTGCCGTTCAGCGTAAATTCGATCATCTGTCACTCCCGATTGGGTTTTGCGATTTGCGTTGAATGAGGATGGATTGGCGCGGTGGCACCCAATGCGCACGACCAATGGGTTGCGCCGCTGGCACAGGAGTATAGCGAATCCTCGAACGAAGATTGACACAATGACATCTTGCCTCTCGCCGGAGGCCGGGATATGGTTTGACCATATCAAAAATAAGGGCAGCCCATATGAAAACCACCATTGAGCTTCCAGACGAGTTGCTCGATCAGCTTCGGCGCGTGGCTCGGCAGGAGGGATCCACCCTCCGGCGGCTGGTCGAGGAAGGTCTGCAACGCTGTCTCAAGGCTCGCCGGGCGGCGACGCATCGGGAACTGGACTTTCCAAGCTATGGCGGCAGCGGGCTCACCCCCGAGTTCCAAGGCGCTCCGTGGAGCCGGCTTCGGGACGAGATCTATCAGAACCAAGGACAATGATAGCCATCGACACCAACTTATTGGTTTACGCTCATCGCACGGAGATGCCCTTCCATGAACGCGCCCGGCAGGTGGTGGCCGACGCAGTCGGCGGCCCGGAACCCGTGGCGGTTCCTTGGCCGTGCGTTCACGAGTTCCTGGCGGTTGTCTCCAACCCGCGGATCTTCACGGACCCCACGCCGATGGACTTGGCCTTGGATGCCATAGGACGGCTCCTCAACAGCCTCAGCGGCGGATTCCTGGCTGAAGGTGAGGGCTACTTGGATGCCTTCGAGCGAACCGTCCGGCCCGCGCACCTCCAAGGCGCGGTCGTACACGACGCCCGGATTGCGGCGCTTTGCCTACATCACGGCGTGAGAGTGCTTTGGTCCGCTGACCGCGACTTCTCCCGCTTCCCGAGGCTCGCAGTGGCCAATCCGCTTCCGGTGAGTTGACGGGGCTGGCTCAGACGGCTCCCCAAGCGCGACCGATGGACTGACAGCACATCCGTTGACCAGGCAGATGTGCAACACCCAGCTGCTGCCCAACAGCGAGCACGGCTACCAGTTGCGCGTCTCCGCTGCCCTTGAAGCGGGCCCCGGCGCCCGCGAGCAGGTTCTGCGCCGGGAGGAGAATTCGTTCACCTTCTGTCCCCTGCCGCGCCCCAACATCATCGCCTTGACACCGAAGATCATATCAAACTAGTCTATAACCAGTCTATGGACCTCATCGGAGATCGATTCCATGCCCGAAGTCGGCGCATTCGAAGCAAAGACCCACTTGCCCAAGCTACTGCGGCGCGTTCAGGCCGGGGAACGATTCGTCATCACCCGGCACAACCAGCCCATCGCCGAATTGGTTCCGTTTCAGCCACGGGATTCCGACAAGGTCCGGGCCGCGATCGCATTTCTGAAGGCCTTCCAGGAAACTCACAGTTTGGCAGGGCTGCCCGTTCGTCAGTTGATCGAGGACGGGCGCAAGTTTTGACGGCTTTCGTTCTCGACTGCTCGGTCACCATGGCATGGGTCTTCCCGGACGAAGCGACCGTGGCCACCGATCAACTGCGCGACTCGCTCTCGCAGGGCCGGGCATTCACCCCTTCCCTATGGCCAGTGGAGGTCGGCAACGCGCTGCTGACTGCCACTCGGCGGAACCGAATTCGGGTTGACGAGTGGCCGCTGATTCGGGCCAGCCTGGCCGCCTTGCCGATTGAAATTGACGCCGTGAATCCGACGCGCGTTTGGGGGGCGTCACTGGCACTCGCAAGCGCGCACCAACTCTCCGTTTACGACTCAACGTACTTGGAGCTCGCCGTGCGGCTGCAACTGCCCCTGGCCACGCTGGATGGCGCCCTGCGAAGCGCCGCCCAGTCCTTAGGCCTCGCAGCGCCGCCGACGGCCGCCGCCCAGTGACGGCGCCGCCAAACCGGAGTTGTGCGGGCTCAGAACGTTTCGAACCTGACCCGACGCAACGGACGCGGAGTTTCGCGCCAGCGAAACTCCGCGTCCGCGGGGCGCTTTGAGCGGGTAGAATCGCCTTCCGCACCAACTGCTGCGAGGACCATCCGTTGCGCGCGCCCTTGGAAGACATCAAGGTTCTGGAAGTGGACAACTACATGGCCGCGCCAAGCGCCGCCGCCATCCTGGCCGACATGGGCGCCGACGTGCTGAAGATCGAGCCCGTCACCGGCGACCCGATGCGCGGCCTGTCCCGGCCGCTGCGGATTGAATCGAGCTTTGCCGACTACGACCTGCAGTTCGACGTGGACAACCGCGGCAAGCGCTCCGCCGCCATCGCCTTGGACAAGCCCGAAGGCCAAGCCCTGGCCCGGCGCTTGGCGCAAAGCGCCGACGTTTTCCTGTGCAATCTGCTCGCACAGCGGCAGCAGCGCTTCGGCCTTGATCCCGACAGCCTGTTCGCCGCCAACCCCCGCTTGGTTCACGCCACCCTCACCGGCTACGGCACCACCGGCCCGGAGGCTTGGCGGCCAGGCTACGACGTGACCGCCTTCTTTGGCCGCTCCGGGCTCTACGACGCCATGCGCGAGGGGGAGGACGGCGTGGTGCCCATGGCCCGTCCCGCCCAAGGCGACCACACCACCGGCTTGGCCTTGGTGGCCGCCATTCTCGCCGCCCTACGGCTGGCGGAGCGGAGCGGCGAGGGCCAAGTGATCGAGACCTCGCTCTACGAGACCGCAGTCTGGACCCAAGCCTCGGACTTTGGCGTCACCGCCACGGACCGAGCGCCCGTGCGCCGCCGGGCGCGCCACGAACAGCTCACGCCCATGACCAACCGCTACCCGTGCGGCGACGGCAAGTGGGTGGTGCTCAACATGCTCGACGACGGCGCTTGGGAGCGGCTGTGCCGGGCCCTCGGCAGGGCCGACTGGCTGGCTGATGAGCGCTTGGCAACCGGCCGCGACCGCTATCGGCACATGGCCGAACTGGTCGATGGCATCGACGCGACGCTCAGCGCCAAGACCCGGGACGAATGGGGCGCCGTTTTCGACGAGCACGGCGTGATCTGGGGGCCGGTGCTGGGCCTGCACGAAGTGGTGGACGACCCGCACGCCAACGCCATCGGCCTGTTTCCGGAGCTTGAGCACCCGCAACTCGGCGCCTACCGCACCGTCAACGCCCCCATGCGCTTCAAGACCGCCGACGTCCGGCCCCGGGGGCCAGCCCCGAAGGTGGGTGAGCACACCACGCAAATCCTGCTCGAGGCCGGCTTGTCGCAGCCGGAAGTGCAGGCTTTGTTCGACAACGGCATCGTCAAGTAGAGAGGCCCCCATGACCACGAAACACCTGCTCGATCCCGAATTGCACCCGCTGCTCGAACTCATCCCCCCGTTCGAGCTTGATGACGAGCAGCTGCCCCTGCTGCGGAACAATCCCGCCATGGCAGCGGCGCTTGGCGATCCGGCCCAAGCGGGCGTCACCCGGGAGGAGGTCCACGTCAGCGCTGGCGACGGGCCACCAGTGCGCGCCCTGCTGTACCGGCCATCCGACGGGGCTGCCACCGGCACCGGCTACCTGCACATACATGGCGGCGGCTACGTCTTGGGGATGCCGGAGGCGTCCGATCCGGCAAACCTCCAAATCTGCGCCCGGCTGGGCGCGGCGGTGCTGTCCGTTGACTATCGCCTGGCGCCGGAACACCCGATTCCGGCCCCTCTGGACGACTGCTACGCCGGGCTTGCCTGGCTGCACGAACAAGCGCCGGCGCTCGGCGTGGACCGCAATCGCATCGGCATCGGCGGGGAAAGCGCCGGCGGCGGGCTGGCGGCGGCTCTTGCGATCAAGGCGCGGGATGCGGGCGAGCACGCGATCTGCCATCAACACCTGACCTATCCCATGCTGGACGACCGCACCGGCACGCCCGAACAGCCGGGCGATCCTTTGGTGGGCGAGTTCATGTGGACTCGGCAATCCAACCAGTACGGCTGGCGCAGCTATCTGGGCGAGGCGCCCGCCGAGGCGCCGCAGGTGCCGGCCCGACTGGAGGATTTCTCGGGCCTGCCGGCCACTTGGCTGGCCACCGCCGCCCTCGACCTCTTTCGCGACGAGAACATCGACTACGCGCGCAAGCTGATGCTGGCCGGGGTAAGGACGGAACTGGTTGCCTATCCCGCCGCCTGCCACGGATTCCAGATGGCGCCGGGCGCCCAGCTCGCCAAGCGATATGCCCAGGACCACCTGCGCGCCTTGGCCAGGGGCTTGGGCGTGCGCCTGAAGTCCTAGGGAGCCTCTGATCAAGTCCCGTTCGTTCAGCGCTTCACTGATTGAGGGCCGAAACGTCCCCGCCAGCAGCAGCTCCCTGCCCGCAGGCGGAGCGGAACTCGGGCTCAAGCACCGTGAAGCGCCCTTCGGGAGCGCCTGTGGGCCGCGCCGGCGGCGTTGCGGCTCGGAGCCCTCAGCCGGGGAGCCCGAGGGGCTTGCCCCTCGCTGGACATTGTGTGGGGGCCTGCCACACGGCTTCGCCGCGCCTTGCCGGCACACCCCACACCCCACAGGCCGCTCTGAACTTCCGGGACTTGATCAGAGGCTCCCTAGCGCCGCGAGCGGCGCTCCCGGCATTCCGGTGAGCCGATCCCGCCGTCAAGGCCGGCCCGCGCCGGACCGCGACGCCGCCCGATCGCCCCGCCGAAGGCGCAGCGCCCGCGTCATGGCCGTCAAGCCCAGCAGGGTGGCCAAGGCGGCGGCCAGAAACGGCGCGCCGGGGAAGTGGACCGACGCAGCGGGTTCGGTGAACCAGGCAAAGATCTGGGTCATTAGGGGCGGCGAAAGGATCGATGCCAAGCTCGCCGTGCTGCCCAGCGCCCCTTGCAGCTCGCCTTGCGAGTCCGCCGACACCTGACTCGACATCAGGCTCTGCAGCGACGGGCCGATGAAGCCTTGCGCCGCGCCCACTACGATCACGACGTACATCATCCAGCCGACGGGCACGAAGGCGTAGCCGAGAAAGGCGATGACGGTCATGGTCAAGCCGATGAAGGCGGTGCGCTCGGTGCCGCAGCGCTTCAGGAAGCGTCGAATCAGGTAGGTCTGCACCACGATCATGCAGACCCCGACCGCGCCCAGGGAGAAGCCGATCTCCGCCGGCGACCAGCCGAACTTCTCGATGGCGAAGTAGGACCACACGCTCGGCAGCGAGTGGTGGCCGAACAGGTGGAGGAAATAGGCTAGAACCAAGCCCATGACCGCGGGGTGGCGCCAAAGCTGATTGAAGGCCCCGAACGGATTGGCGCGCCGCCATTCGAAGCGGCGCCGGTTTTCCGGCTGCAGCGACTCCGGCAGCACAAGGAAGCCGTACAGCGCGTTGGCGAAGGCCAGCGCCGCCGCCGCGTGGAACGGCGCCCGGGCGCCGAATTCCCCCAGCAGCCCGCCAATCACCGGGCCGACAATGAAGCCCGTGCCGAAGGCCGCGCCCATCAGGGCGAAGTTCTTGGCCCGATCCTCAGGCGGGAAGCCGTCGGCGATGAAGGCGTTGGCGATTCCGTAGGTGGAGGCGGAGACGCCGGCGATGAACCGGCCCAGGAACAGCCAGGCCAAGCTGGGCGCCCAGCCCATCAGCACGTAGTCGCCGCCCATCAGCAGCAGCGAGAGCAGCAGCACCGGGCGGCGGCCGAAGCGGTCGGAGAGGTTGCCGAGCACCGGGGCGCTGAGGAACTGCATGGCGGCGTACGCCAACATCAGCCAGCCGCCGTATCGCGCCGCCGCGGACAGCGGCTCGCCGCTGACTTCCATGATGAGCTGCGGCACCACCGGCATGATGATGCCGAAGCCGATGGCGTCGAGCAGAACGGTGACGAAAATGAAGGCGAGGGCGTGCTTGGGGCGCATCAGCCTGACCGTCCCCGCTCACCAACGGGCGCGGCCCGCACTGGGATGCCGGGATCAGTGCTCGTGGACGCGAACCGGCAGTTCGAGGTAGCCCTTGACGAAAGCCGACAGCGTGCGCACCGGCTCCCCGACCACCTCCACGAAGCGGAAGCGCTTCATGATCTCCTCCCAGAGCACCCGCAGCTGCATCTCCGCCAGTCGGTTGCCCATGCAGCGGTGGATGCCGAAGCCGAACGAGAGGTGGTGGCGGGCGTTGCGGCGGTCGATGATGAAGTCGTTGGGACTGTCGATCACCTCGTCGTCCCGATTGCCGGAGACGTACCACAGGCAAAGCCGGTCCCCGGCGCGGATGCGCTGGCCGCAAAGATCGGTGTCCTCCACGGCGGTGCGCAGCATGTAGGCCAGGGGCGTCTGCCAGCGGATGATCTCCGAGACCATGTTGCGGATCAGCTTCGGGGAAGGGTCGGCGCGCAGCTTGTCGTACTCGGCGGGAAACAGGTTCAGCGCCAGCACCCCGCCGGAAATGGAGTTGCGCGTCGTGTCGTTGCCGCCGACGATCAGCAGGATCAGGTTGCCGAGAAACTCCATCGGCGCCATGTGACGGGTGTTCTCGCCGTGGGCGAGCATGGAGATCAGGTCATGGGCGGGCGGCTGATTGACCCGTTCGTTCCAGAGGCGGGTGAAGTGGGCCAGGCACTCATGCAGCTCCTCGCGGCGCTGCTCCATCGTCTCGACCACGCCGCCGCCCGGCGCCGCGGTGGCCACGTCCGACCAGCGCGTGAGCTTGCGCCGCTGCTCGAACGGGAAGTCGAACAGGGTGGCCAGCATCTGGGTGGTGAGTTCGATGGACACCCGATCCACCCAGTTGAAGGTCTCGCCCCGGGGCAGGGAATCGAGAATGCCCGCCGCCCGCTCGCGGATGGTGCCCTCCAGCGCCTGCAGGTTGCGCGGCTCCACCACCGGCTGCACCGTGGCCCGCTGCACGTCGTGCTTGGGCGGGTCCATGGCGATGAACATCGGCGTCTCCAGGACGTCCTCCTTCGGCACCGAGACCGGCGGCCCCAGGGTGATGCCCTCCTCGGAGGAGAACTGCGCGTGGTTCTTCTCCACGGCCATGATGTCGTTGAATTTGGTCACCGACCAATAGGGACCGAACTTGCTTTCCGGGCAGTAGTGAACCGGCGCTTCCTTGCGCAAGCGCTCGAAGAAGCCCCAATGGGCGTCCTGCTGGAAGAGGTAGGCGTCGGAGACGTCGATTTGTTCAAGAGGAATCGAATGGGGGTCCGGCGTGCTCATGGGTTCTCTGGGTCGAGGTTAACGGTTGGCGCGTGAGCCGACTTACATGCGCGGCATCCATCTCAGTTGCGCGGCAACGCGCCCGAACGCGGGCTTAGCGCATCGGCCAGCCATTCTAAGCCATTTCACTCGTCAAACGCTCCATACGAACCGATGCTCGTCGAAGGCGGGCGTTCGCATGGCGCTGCAGCCCCGGCAGGGTTCCGGAGGCCCCGGGCGCGCCGGCCCGCGCCGCGTCCCGCCGCCGAACCCGACGGAGAGGCGTCCGGGCGGCGGCCTCAGTCGATCACGACCTCGTCGGTGGGCGGGCTCCAGGGGCCGGCCTTGCCGTCGGCGTCCACCGAGCGCGCGCGCAGCGCGTAGGCGCCGGGGGCCAGCCCCGACCAGCGGAACGACGTGCGTGCCGTGCGCGCCAGCGAACGGCCCTCCAGGGGGGCGCCGTCCAGCAGCAGCTCCACCCCGTAGCGCATCCCCGGCGCCGCGTCCCATTCGCCCCGGACCCGGCGCCCGCCGGCGTCCTCCAGCCGCACCCAAGCGGGCGGCGCGGGCAGCGACGGCAGCGGCGGCGCGCCCCGCGATTCGTCCGCCCCCGACCAGTTCGCCAGCCGCCCCATGGGGCTCGACACCAGGCTCATCACCGACAGGTCGGCGTCCGACGCCACCCGCAGCCGCCACTTGCCGGCGCCGTCGCCCAGCGCCCCCGAGGCGATCGCCGCCGCCTCCCCGGACTCCAGCTGCGCCGCCGTCAGCTCCACCGCCGAGCCCGCCGGGACCGAAACCTCCACCGCCCCGCCGGGCCGCGCGCCGCGGTCGTCCGCGCCCGTCACCGTCGCCGACGCCGCCCGCGGGCCCCAGTTCACCAGCCGCAGGCGGCTCGCCTGGTTGGCGTTGCTGCCCGGGTTGAACGTCGCCACCCGGTGCGCGCCGTCCCTTGAGGGCGCCGCGGCCTGCATCGCCGTCAGGAAGCCGTCGGCGTGGCGCGCGTAGGCGCCGGCATCGAAGTCGATGTCCGCGCTCGACAGCTCCAGCCGCCAGGCGCCGGTCCCGGACCCCGTGCGGCCGGACAGGCCCTTGGCCGGGGCGCCCAGCTCCAGGTCGTCGGAGTTGAACTGCCGCGCCTGGCGCGCGCCCAGCCGCAGCGACAGCCGCTCCCGCACCCGGCCGCCGTCGTCGAACGCCCGCACGGCCACCGTGCCGGCGCGGCCCGAGCGGTTCGCCACCCGGACGAAGCCCTGCCGCCCGTAGGGGTCCGAGGCGGACGGGAACAGCGGAACGCGCCGAACGCCGCCCGCGCCTTCGGGCAGCGCCGCCGACAGGTTGGTCAGGTGCCCGCCCGGGCTCGACAGCAGCCCCATCGCGACCAGAGGGGCCTCGGAGGCGATCGACAGCCGCCACTTGCCGGCGCCGTCCCCGAGCCCCGCCTGCGGCGCCCCGCAGGCCAGGCCGCGCCCGGACTCCAGCGCCGCCGCGCCAACCTCGCAGGCGGAGCCCGCCGGCAGCGTCAGGACCACCGGCGAGCCCGGCGAGGCGCCGGCGTCGTCGGTGCCCGTCACCGTCGCCCGCGCCTCGGCGTCCGTCGGGTTGACCAGCCGCAGGCGGCTGGCCTGGTTCGTGTTGCCGGCCGGGTTGAAGGTCAGCAGCCGCAGCGCGCCGTCCGCGTCCCGGGGCGCCGTCGCCGCCATCGCCGTCACGAACCCGTCGGCGGTCCGCAGCAGGCCGATCGCCTCCGCGTCCAGCGACCCGCCGCCGAACGCCAGCCGCCAGCCGCCGGCGCCGGGGCCGGCGCCGCCGGACAGGCCCTTGGCCGCGTTGCCGGCCTCCAGGTCGTCCGAGTTGAAGTGGGCGACCGCATGGGGCCCCAGGCGCAGGGTCAGCGGGGCGTGCTCGCGCCCGGCGTCGTCGACGGCCGTCACCGCGACCTCGCCGGCGGCGGCGGAGTGGTTGACCACCCGCACGAACCCCTGCAGGAACGGGTCCGCGGCCGGCGGCAGGTGCCAGGCCGCCTCGGGCGCCGTCACCGTCAGCGCGAAGCGCTGGCTGATCGAGCGCCCGGCCCCGTCCGTGGCGGTGACGGCGATCTCCGCCACGCCCGGCAGCAGCCCGCGCGCGGTGAGGACCGCGCCCTCGACGGAGACGGACGCCACCGCCGGCTCCGACGACGTGGCCGTGAAGGACAGGGCGCCGCCGCCCGGGCTGCGGAAGGCCGCCGACAGGTCCAGCGCCAGCGCCCCGCCCGAGGGCACCGAGCGCGCCTCCAGCGCCTCGGGCGCCTCCGGCCGCTGGCCGCCCCCGCCGCCGCCTCCGCCGCCGCCTCCGCTGGAGCCGCCGCCGCTGGAAGGCGGTTGCGTCGGGGGCGGCGGGGGCTCGCCGTCGTCGGCGATCCGGAACTCGGCGAGGCGGTCCGTCCCCGTCGCGCCGCCGGCCAGGCCGGTGCCGCTGCTCCGCCCCAGCTCGCCCAGGCCGACGTCCACGGTCCCGCCGCCGTCCGCGGCCGCCGTCAGCGTCAGCGTCACCGAGGCGGCCGAGGGGCCCGTGAAGGTCACCGTCGGGGTCGCATCCGTGTTCAGGTCGTTGCACGCCACCCCGGTCGGCAGCGTCGTCGGGCAGGACACCGTGTAGTCCGCGCCCCGCGTCGCGGTGCCCTCGAAGGCGAGCGGCACGGCGAGCGCCTCCCCGACCTGGAAATCCGGGTCCAGCGGGTCGTTCGCCGCCAGGGCGCGGCCCAGGGCGACGGTGAACGCCTTCGAGCCCCCCTCGGCCACGTCGCCGGCGGCGCCCGACAGCGTCACCTCGGTGGGATCCACGTCCTTGCTGAACATCGTGGCGCTGGCGATCGCCCCCAGGGCGGCGCCTTGCGGGGCCGCGCCCAGGGCGATGGCGACGGTCTCGTTCGGCTCGTCAATCCCGTCACCGCTGTAAAGGTAGGTGATCTCCTGGGTGGCGCTGCCGTTGGCCTTGAAGACGAAGAAGTCGTCGGGGGCCTCGTAGTCCGTTCCCCGCGTCGCCGTGCCCGAAAAGCTGAGCGGGAACCGCAGGTCCCGTCCGGTCGGGGCGTCGGACCGCAGGACGAACGTGATCGGGCCGTTGGTCTCGGAATGCGTGTAGCGCTCCCGGGTGAATCCGACGGTCACCGAAGCGGGGGCCTCGACGATGCGGAACGTCAGCGACGTGCCGCTCGTCGCCATCGTCAGCGTCTCCTCGGCCTCGACCGCGCCGTCCGCGGCCACGTTGACCATGAGGTAAACCGACCCCCGGGACCGGCTGCCGAGCCGCGCGCGGTCCAGGGTGATCGTGGGGGTGCCGCTGTCCATGCCGCTGCAGGCGCTGTCCATCTGGTCCGACGCCGGCGAGGCGCACGACAGCGTGTAGTCCGAACCGCGCATGGCGCTGCCGCCCAGCGTGATCGGGAAGCCCACCGTCGCCGGGTCGGCGTCGTTCAGGCGGCGGTTCAGGAACCAGTTGAACGCGGGCACCGTCGTGCCCTCGGGCAGCGGGACTCTCACGCTTGCCTCCAACGGCGTCAGCCCGAACGTCACCGCCGCCGGGGTGGCGGTCGCCTCGCTTGACGCCGCGCCCTCGAGCGCCCCGTCCACCGCGCGGACCTGGAAGCCGTAGGCGGTGCCGTTCGTCAGGCCCGTCACCGTGTGGGCGGCGGTCGTGGCGGTGCTGTCGGCGATGTTCGTCCAGCTCCCCCAGGCGCCGGTGACCGGCGGGGTGCGCTGGCGGAACTGCCAGCCGTCGATGGCGCCGTCGCCCGGGTCCGTCCACGACAGCACGACCTGCCGGTGGCCCCCCGCGGCGGCGAGGCCGGCGGGCGCCGCCGGCGCCGCGTCGTCGTCGGCCACCGTCACCGCCACGCTGCCGGTCACCGAGCCGTAGCCGCCGCCGCTCGCGCTGTGGGTCAGCGTGGCGCTGTCGTCCACGCCGTCGTTGTCCTGACCCGCCGACACCGTGACCGTCCGCGCCGTGCCCCAGTTGGTCGTGTTGAAAGTCAGCGTGCTCTGGTTGCCGTTCGCGGTGGAGTCGGTGTCGAACGTCACCTCGCCGCTCGCCCCCGCGACCGTCACCGTCACCGTCCCCGTCGGCTGGGTCGCCAGCTTCACCGTGTAGGCGCCGCTGCCGCCCTCCGCCACCGTCAGCGCGGTCGGGTCGAGCGCCAGGCCCGGCGCGTCGTTGTCGGTCACCGTCACCGCCACGCTGCCGGTCACCGAGGCGTAGTTGCCGCCGGACGCCGTGTGCGTCAGCGTCGCGGCGTCGTTCGCCGCGTCGCCGTCGTCCGCCGCCGACACCGTCACCGTCTTGGGCGCGCTCCAGTCGCTCGTGGTGAAGGTCAGCGTGTTCTGGCTGCCCGGAGCCGTGGCGTCGGTGTCCACCGTGACGTCGCCGTTGTCGCTCGCGATCGTCACCGTGACGCTCCCCGTCGGCCGGCCCGCGAGCGCCACCGTGTAGGCCGCGTCCGCCTCCTCGACCACCGTCACCGCGTCCCGGCTGAAGGCCAGCGCCGCCGTGACCGCCTCGGCCTCGATCCCGAACATCAGCACCAGGGACGACGCCTCCCCGAACGGCGTCTGGCCCTCGGCCGTCCGGCGGGAGGCGTCGGCGATCGACCAGCCGGCCGCGCCGCCGTCCGCGTCGGAGTTGGTCACCGCGAAGAACGCGTTCTGGGCGTTGGTGTCCGTCCGCCGGCCGTCGTTGGCCACCAGCCAGTAGGTCGCGCCCGCCTTCAGCACGGTGCCGTCCGGGGCGGCGAAGACGTTCGCCGCGTCGTCCGCGGGACTCGGCGGGTTGGACAGCCGCGCCGCCAGGGCGCCCGGCCGGCCCCCGGCGCCGTCCTCGCGGATGGCGACCGAAAGCGGGCGCCCCGACCGCGCGAACAGGCGCGCCGACACGCTCGAGACCGCGTAGCCCGCCGCGTTGCCGCCGGTCGTGAAGGCGGTGGCGAACTCGTCGTTGATGCCGCCCGTGGCGGTCCCGTCCGGGTCGTTGCCCACCACGAAGGCGGCGTCGTCGTCGACGACGGTGACGGCCACGCTGCCCGTCGCCGAGCCGTAGCCGCCGCCGGCCGCCGTGTGGGTCAGCGTGGCGCTGTCGTTGACGCCGTCCAGGTCGTGCCCCGCCGACACCGTCACCGTCCGCGGCGTCGCCCAGTTGACGGTGGTGAACGTCAGGGTGGACTGGTCGCCGCCCTGGACGGCGTCGGCGTCCGCCGTCACCTCGCCGCCGGCGCCGGCGACCGTCACCGTCACGCTCCCCGTCGGCTTCGTGGCCAGCGCCACCGTGTAGGTCGCGCTGCCGCCCTCGGCCACCTTCAGCGAAGTCGGGTCCAGGACCAGCCCCACCCCCGGCAGGGCCGGCGTCGCGCTCACGGCGGCCGAGGCCGCGCCCGGCACCGTCCCGCCCGGCGCGGCCGCGGCGCGCACCTGGAAGCCGTACGCCGTCCCGTTCGTCAGGCCCGTCACCGTGTGGGCGGTCGTGTCGGCGTCGCTGTTGGGGATGTCCGTCCAGGAGCCGAAGCCGCCGCCGCCCGTCCGCTGGCGGTACTGCCACTTGGTGATGTCGCCGTTGTTGGGGTTGGTCCAGCCGAGCGTGACCCGGGCGTTGCCCGCCGTCGCCGTCAGGCCCGCCGGCGCCGCCGGCGCCGCCACCGCCGTCGCCCGCGCGATGGCCGACAGCGCGCCGAAGGCGTCCCCGTTGCGCGCGCGCATCTGGAAGTCCAGGGGCTCGTTGTCAACGCCCGCCACGAAGCGGGTGATGTCGGCGCCGCCGGCCATGTTCGCCCAACCGAACCAGCCCGCGCCCGGGCGGCGGGTCCGGTACTGGTAGCCCGTGACCGTGCCGGACGGACGGGTCCAGGCCAGCGTCACCTGGCCCCCGCCCGGCCCCGCCGTCGCCGTGAAGCCGGTCGGCGCGGCGGGCGCGGCGGCCGTCGGCGTCGCCGTCGCCTCGCTTGATGCCGCGCCCAGCAGCCTGCCGTCCGTCGCGCGCACCTGGAAGCCGTACTCCGTGCCGTTGGCCAGGCCCGTCACCGTGTGGTCGGTCGTCGCGGCCGCGCTGCCGACGATCTCGGTCCAGCTCCCCCAGGTGCCGGTGCCCGCCGGCGCGCGCCGGCGGAACTCGTATCTGCTGATGGCGGCGTCGGAGGGGTCGGTCCAGCTCAGGACGACCTGGCCGTCGCCCGCCGCCGCGGCGAGGCCCGCGGGGGCGGACGGCGGGTCGTCGTCGAAGATGGTCAGCGTGAACGTCGTCCGGCCGCCGAGGTCGTAGCCGTCCCCGTCCGCCAGGGTGATGATGACCGTCTCGTCGGCCTCGCGCAGCGCGTCCTGGATGACGACGAGGGGGATCAACGCCGAGGCCGCGCCCGCATCCACGGTCACGCTGGCCGGCACCGTGAAGTCCGTCCCCCGGGTCGCGGTGCCGGTCACCGCGTAGCCCAGGACGAAGGACGCGCCCGGGTTGGCGATCCTGACAACCGTGCTGGTGGCTGTGCCCTCGCCCTCGCCCTGGCTGAAATCCGCGAACACGAACTCCACCGTCGGCGTCGGCGCCATCGGCGTCGCGGAGACGGCGTCCGAGGCCGGGCCCGCGCTGGTCCCGGCCTGGGCGAGGATCTGGAACTCGTAGGCGGTGCCGTTGGCCAGGCCCGTCACCGTGTGGGCGACGGTGTCGGCGTCGCTGTTTTCGATGGGAAGCCAAGCCCCCCAGGCGCCGGTGTCCGGCGGCGTGCGCCGGCGGACGCTCCAACTGTCGATGTCGGCGTTGCCGGGATCGTCCCATCCCAGCGTGACCTGGCCGTCGCCCGCCGTCGCCGTCAGGCCGGTCGGCTTGGCCGGCGGGGGCTTTCTCGGCGTGGCGGACACGACGTCCGAGGCGGGGCCGAACAGCGTCCCGTCCGCGGTCGGCTCCCCGATCGTCGCGCGGATCTGGTAGTCGTAGGTCGTGCCGTTGGTGCGGCCCCCCACAATGATACGGAAGCTGGGGACGCTGGCGGCGGTACGCGCGGCCCCCCAGGACGACCAGGCGCCGCCGCGCGTCCGGACGCGGCGCTGCCAATGGGTGATCCTGGCGTCCCCGGGGTTGTCCCAGCTCAGGGTGATCCGGCCGTCGCCCGGCGTCGCCGTGAGGCCCGTCGGCTTGAGCGGCGGCGGGTTGGCCGCCGGCGTGGCGGTGGCGGCGTCCGAGGCGGCGCCCCTCAAGCTCCCGGCCCGGGCGCGGACGCGGAAGCCGTACTGGTCGCCGTTGACCAGGCCGGACACCCGGGCCTCGGTGGCGCCGGGGCCCGCCCCGGGGCTGAAGTTGCGCCAGCCGCCCCAGGCGCCCGGGGTGCCCCGCCAGTTGTCGTACTGCCACGAGGTGATGCGGCTGTCGTCCGAGGCCGTCCAGCGCAGCGTCACCTGGCCGCTGCCCGGGCCCGCCGTCGCGGTGAGGCCGGTCGGCGCGGCGGGGCCGTTGGGGGCGCCCTTGAGGGCGAAGGCGAGTGGGGATGTCGATGCGAACCAAGTTTCTGTTTGTTGCCTGAAGCGGCTGCCGTCGGCGATGCTCCAGCCGGCCGCGCCGGTCTGCGCGGTGGCGTCGGCCAAGGACAGCGACGAATTTGTTGTGGAACTACCTCGTTGGCCGTCATTGACCACGAGGAAGTAGGTCGTGCTAGCGGCGAGCACGGTGCCCGCCGGGGCGGTGAAGGTGTTCACGGCGTTGGCCGTGAGGGTGGACGGGCTGGCGAGCGTCGCCACGAGCGCGCCGGGGTTTGCGTCGCCGCCGGCGCGGATCGTGACGACGGGGTCTCTCCCTCTAATAATCACCCGCAGATCCACTGCCGAGAGCGTGTAGCCCCCGTCGCTGGAGCCGGTGGTGAAGGCCGTGGCGAGTTCAGCTACGGAGTCGATGTTCCCCGCCTGCGCCAGATTGCTCACCAGCGTGTCCTGCGCCAAGGCGGCGGGGGCGAGGGCGGCCAGCGGCGTCGCGGTCACCTCGTCCGAGATGACACCAACGGTAATCCCGGCGAGGGCTTGGATCTGGAATCCGTAGTCGGTGCCGTTGATGAGGCCCGTCACCGTGTGGTCGGTGGTCGTGGCGCTGCTGCTGTTGATCGGCTGCCATCTACCCCAGTCGCCGGTGCTCGGAGGGGTGCGCTGGCGGTATTCGTAATCCGTGATAAAGGCGTTCTCCGGATCGTTCCAGCTCAACGTGACCTGGGCATCGCCCGCCGTGGCCGTGAAACCCGTCGGCTTGGCCGGCCGGGCGTTCGGCGTCCCGGTCACGGTGCCCGACGCCGCGCCGAACATCGTCCCGGCCACCGCGCGGATCTGGAAGCTGTACTCGGTGCCGTTGGTCAGGCCGGTGATGGCGCGTTCGAGAGTGGCCACGGTGAAGGAGCCCGAGAAGTTCGTCCAGTCCCCCCAGCTGACGGGGTCGCCCGTCCCCCGGCGGTACTGCCACACGGTGATGTCGCTGTTGTTCGGGTTGGTCCATTTCAGGATGATCAGCCCGTTGCCCGGCGTCACCGTCAGGCCGGTCGGCTTGGCCGGCGCGGTCTGCGCCTCGGCGGCCGGGGCGGGGCCGAACAGCAGCGGCAGGGCGAGCAGGGCGGCGGCGAGGGCGGGGCGGATGCCGCGGCGCAGGTGGCGGGCGGCGCGGCGGAGGCCCGCCAGGGGGCCGGCCGCGGAGCGGGCGGGGCGGTCGGAGGAGGATGGCGCCCGAAGCCGGTCCGGGCGGCCGGGGCCGGACGCCGGTTCCGCGGGGATGCCGGCGAGGGGGCGCCCGCCCCGGCCGGCGGCGTCGGAGCGGGCGCTCCGACGGCCGTCACATGGCGGGGCGCCCGGACAGCCCCGGCGGCCCCTCAGGCCGCGCATTTCGGGGGGGGGGGGGGGGGGTGATGCGGGCGGAAGGCCGGGCGCGGCATGCGGCCACCTGCGGCAACGTTTCCGCAGAGACCTTAATGGCTTTTGGTCCTGACATCGCTATCCAGCCTCTCACCGAGCTTTCAATCAGGGACGGCAACCTACCACAAAACGAGCCCGCACAGGGGGCGGCAAGGTCAAGGAGCCGCCGGGCCTGCCCCCGAAAAGCCCAGCACCAGCCCCACGATCACCCCGGTCTGCGCGGTCAGCGCCCCGATCATCCACTTCAGCAGATCGGCCTTGAGCTCGGCCATCTGCCGTTGCAGCTTACCTTCAAGCTCGACCATCTGCCGCTTCTGAGATCCTTTCAACTCCTGTATGTCTCGCTTGATCTCCTGTATCGTTTGATCGGTGGCCGCCTTATGCTCCGCCAACTGCTGCCTCTGGGACCCCTCGAGCTCCGCCAACTGCTGCCTCTGGGACCCCTCGAGCTCCGCCAACTGCTGTTTCTGGGACGCCTCGAGCCGCAGCAGGTTCTCCTTGGTGGCAAGGTTGCTGTTCAGCAGGGCCACCTGCTCATCCGCCAGCGCTTCCGCCTGCTCCTCGGTAAATCCCGTCCGCGTCAGGCGCTTGACGAACCGGTGGGTGTCAAATGCAATGGCTTCACTCATCTGGCAAAGGCCTTGGTTGATTTGCTCTTCATCGCCTGCCTGCCGCCGCCAAGGCTTCTGGTCGGGGGACAGCCTACCACAAAACGGGTGCGCGGCGCTCCCTGCTCCGCGCGGGCGCGCAGCCCCCGGCATGGCGGCATCCGGGCTTGCGCGGCGGGGCTGTGGAGAGGGCCGCGGACGGTGGGCCGGGGCGCATGAACGCCGGGGATCGAGCGGGCGCCGGCGGCGGCTCGCGCCGGCCGCCCGCCTCAGGCCGCGAGGGTTTCGATCACGTCGCCCCTGCGCCGCAGCACGGTCACGCCCCGGGCCAGGGCCGCCTCGCTGAGATCGTCATGGATGTGGAAGGCGGCCAAGGCGAACCGCTGCCGACGGCCGGCGCGCCCGAGGAACAGGCGCCGGAAGTTGGGCGACTTCCCGTCGAGCGGGCGCTCAAGGCCGCTCCCGCGCGCCTTGTGCCCCACCGGCGTGGCGATGATGAAAGCGGCGGGACCGCTGATGTTGGTCGGCGTAGCCCGCCATTGGCTTCCATCGCCCTTCTGAGGAAATTATGCAACATGCCTCTCAACTTGCTTCAGCCAAAGATGTTGGGTGGAATTCCTCCGTCCGCCCTCGATTGGAAACCCACCGGGACAACACAGCGAGTTTGCACACCCATTCAGTATCGGCTGAAGCATGTTTATCGGCATGTTATGCAATTATACTTGGCGAATATACTTGGCGAATTTCCGGCAAAAATGCCATCTATGTACGCAAGACTTCTGCCGACGCCAACCCGCTCCATTCTTTTGCTGGGTCCAAGGGGCACCGGAAAGTCCACATGGATTCAAAACCGGTTTCCTAAAGCTCTTTCCTACGACCTCTTGGATGCGGGCGAGTCCATCCACCTGAACCGCAATCCCAACGCGCGCTTCGGCCCGGCACATGGGTGGTCATTGACGAAATACAGAAAGCCCCGGCGCTTCTCGACCAAAAGCCACTTTGACCTGTTGGTTGATACCCTCATCGGCTATTGGCTGCCGCCTTGGAAACTGAAGGCGGCGAACAAGCAAGTGAGCCACCGCAAGTTCTATCTGTTCGACTGCGGCGTGGCCCGCGCTCTGGCGGACCGCCTGCCCTACCCCGTTGGCGACGAGGAGCGGGGCGGCCTGCTGGAAACCCTGATCCTGGGCGAAATGCGCGCCCACCTCGCCTACACGGGACTGAGGTACCCGCTGCATTTTTGGCGCAACCACAACGGTGCCGAAGTGGATGTGATCGCGGAAACCGCCTCGGGCCGCACAGCCGTGGAAATCAAGGCCAGCCAACGTTGGGAGCGGCGGTTCAACCGCGGCCTGCATCTGGTGCGAACCCAATTGGGGGCAAGCAGCGCGCGGTGCTTTGGCGTGTACCTCGGCGAACGAGAGGCATGGATTGACGATGTGCGGGTTCTTCCCGCCAGGGACTTTTTGAAGCGGCTGTGGGAGGGAGGCGTTTGGGGGTGACTCCGGGGGCCGGGGCGGAACCTGAACGCCGCTGGCTTGGCATGACATTCAGCGCCGATCCCACTCGACGACTTGCCGATGCACTGCATTTCCATTGATCTCGAACTCAAGGGCGAGCGCATCAGCGAGCTCGCCGCGGTCGATCAGCAAACCGGCGAGTCGCTGACCTTTCCCGGAGCAGGCCGGCGGCGCTTCGACCTGCCCGCCGCCCTGCTGCGGCTCGATCGATTCGCCCGGCGCGGCGACTGCCTCGTGGGCCACAACCTGATCGACTTCGACCTGCCGCACCTTGCCGCCGCAGCCCCCGATCTGGGCCTGCTGAGCATGCCCGTGCTGGACACCTTGCGCCTCAATCCCCTGGCATTCCCGGCCAATCCCTACCATCGCCTGGTCAAGCACTACCAGGACGGCGGCTTGCTTCGGGGACAGATCAACAATCCGGAACTGGACTCCTGGCTCGCCCTGGAGGCACTCGAATCACAGCGCCATGCCCTGCGCAGCGCCGAACCGGACCTGCTCACCGCTTGGCATTGGCTCACTGGCCGATCGGCATCCGGCTTGGGCTTCGACGCTTTCTTTGCCGAATTGCGAAGCCGTCCCCGCCCCTCGGCCGCGGCGGCCCTTGCCGCCATCGACCGGCATTTGGCAGGCAGTGTCTGCAGCGCGCAGGAGCGCGCGCTGCCCGCCGGCGACGAGGACGGCTGGCCGCTGGCCTACGCGCTGGCCTGGGTCTCGGTGGCCGAGGGCAACTCCGTGCTGCCGGCTTGGGTGCGCCATCGGTTCCCCGCCGCCGGACGGTTGATTCGGCGGCTGCGCGACCATGCCTGCGCCGATGCAAGCTGCGCCTGGTGCCGCGAACGCCACGACCCCGCCAAGGAGCTCAAACGCTGGTTCGGCTTCGATGGCTACCGCACCGTGCCGTCCATGCCCGGCGGGGCGTCCATGCAGGGCGCGATCGTGGAGCGGGCAATGGCTGGCGCGCCGGTGCTGGCCATCCTGCCCACCGGCGCGGGCAAGTCGCTGTGCTACCAAGTCCCGGCGCTGTCGCGCTACGGCAAGACCGGCGCGCTCACGGTGGTGATTTCGCCCTTGGTGGCGCTCATGGCTGATCAGGTGGCCGGGCTCGAGGCGCGGGGCATCAGCAACTGCGTCACCGTCAACGGCATGCTGTCCGTGCCGGAACGAGCCGACGCCTTGGACCGGGTGCGACTGGGCGATGCCGCCATCCTGCTGACTGCGCCGGAACAGTTGCGCAACCGTTCGCTGCGGCGGGCGCTGGAACAGCGCGAGGTTGGCGCTTGGGTGCTCGACGAAGCCCACTGCCTGTCCGGCTGGGGCCACGACTTTCGCCCCGACTACCGCTATGTGGGCCGCTTCATTCGCGAGCGCCACGGCGCCCAATGCCGAGGTTCGGCGGACCGGGCGGATCCGCCCCCGGCCGTGCTTTGCCTCACCGCCACGGCCCGACCCGAGGTGGTGGCCGACATTCAGGACCACTTCCGCGAAACGCTGGACATCGAATTCACCCTCTTCAACGGCGGCTCCGAGCGCGACAACCTCGAATTCGAGGTGCGCCAGACGGACGCCGCCCACAAACTGGAGGACATTCACGAGGCATTGGCGGCCGAGCTGCCAAGCGGCCAGCCCGGCGGGGCCATCGTCTATTGCGCCACCCGCAGCCACTGCGAGGAGGTGGCCGAGCACCTGCGGCGCAAGGGCTTGGAGTCGGCGCACTTTCATGCCGGCCTGCCGCCGGAGACCAAGCACAGCATCCAGCAGCGGTTCATTGACGGTGAAGTGCGCGTGATCGCCGCCACCAACGCCTTTGGGATGGGCATCGACAAGCCCGACGTGCGCCTGGTGGTCCACGCTGACATCCCCGGGTCGTTGGAGAGCTACCTGCAGGAAGCGGGCCGGGCGGGTCGGGACCGGCAGCGCGCCCGCTGCGTGCTGCTCCACACCGCCGATGACCTTGAGCGGCAGTTCGGGATGTCAGCTCGGTCACGGCTCAGCCGGCACGAAATCCAGGGCATTCTCAAAGCGTTGCGGCAAGTGGATCGCCGGCGGCGGTTGGGGGGTGAGATCGTGGCCACGCCCGGGGAAATTCTGGTGAACGATGAGGACGGGGCCTTCGAGCGGGACAGCGCCACGGACGACACCCGGGTGAAGACCGCGGTCGCTTGGCTGGAGGAGACGGCCCTGCTGCGGCGGGAGGAGAACCGGGTGCAGGTGTTTCCGTCCTCCTTGCGGGTGCATTCGGTGGACGCGGCGAAACGCCAACTGGAGGCGAATGAAAACCTAACCCAAAGCTACCGCGAAACCCTGCTGCGCATCGTCCGGGCGTTCATTGCCGCGGACCCCGACGAGGGCGTCTCCACCGACGAGCTAATGGGCGTTGCCCGACTGGGTGCATCCGGCATTCGCAAGGCCTTGCACGATCTGGAGCACCTCGGCTTGGTCACCAACGACATGGCCGTGACCGCATTCGTTCATGTCGGCGTGCAAGCGTCATCCCAACAGCGGCTCAAGGCGGCTCGCGAACTGGAAGTGGCTTTGATCGAGTTGATGCAGGAGGAGTCCCCGGACCTCGCCAAGGGGGAAACCCAGGATTTGCACCTGCGCGTTGCCGCGCAGCGGCTCAAGGACGGGGGCCTCGCCCAAGCGCTGCCGGACCGGCTGTTGCGCATCCTGCGCAGCATCGAGCAGGATGGGCGCGGCGAGGACCGCGCTGAGCAAGGCTCCGGAGGCAGCATCAACCTGCATCGCCCGAACCGCGAACTGGCCCGCACCACCCTGCTTCGCTCGTGGCGGGCCTTGGCCCGCACCGCCGAGCTGCGCCGCAACGCGGCCGGCCTGCTGCTGGACCATTTGCTGGCAGCGCTGCCCAAGGGCGTCCGCGGCGCCGATCTGCTGGCCGAGACCACCTTCGGCAAGCTGCGGCAGGCGCTGGCCGAGGACATGGTGTTGAAAAGCGAGGGTTGGGATCTCGGCAAGCTGCTCGATCGAGCCCTGCTCTGGCTGCATGAACAGGAGGTCATCCGGCTCAATCGGGGATTCACGGTGTTCCGGCCAGCCATGACCATCCACCTTGAGGAACGGCCCGGCACGGGCGCCCACCGACAGCGGTTCGGGTCAGCGGAATTCGAGCCCTTGAGGATCCACTACCGGGAGCAGGTGCTGCAGATCCACATCATGGCGGAGTTCGCGGCCCGCGGCCTGCAGGCCACCGCCGACGCGCTGCGCCTGGCAATGGACTACTTCAGCTTGGAGCGCCAGGCCTTCCTCAAACGCTGGCTGCCCAAGCGCGATTCGGAACTCGCCCGCGAGACCACCCCGGCCAGTTGGCAAGCGATCGTCGGCGGCTTGAGCCCGGACCAGCGGCGGATCGTCGCCGATGACCGGGAGCAGGCCAACGTGCTGGTGCTGGCGGGCCCCGGCTCCGGCAAGACCCGAGTGCTGGCGCATCGAATCGCCTACCTGCTGCGGGTTCGGCGCGAACGGTCCCAAGGCATCCTGGCGCTCGCCTACAACCGTCACGCCGCCGTTGAGATTCGTCGCCGCATTGAGGAGCTGGTGGGGTCGGACGCCAAGGGCGTCACGGTGCTGACCTGCCACGCCATGGCCATGCGCCTGGTGGGCGCCAGCTTCGCAGCCATGCAGCGCGCGGACAACGAGGATCCGCAGCAGGCGTTCACGGAAGTCTTGCGTGAAGCCACCGCGCTGCTGAAAGGCGAGGGCCTGCTGCCGGATGAGGCCGATGCCCAGCGCGACCGCCTGCTGGCTGGATTTCGACACATCCTAGTGGATGAGTACCAAGACCTCGACCAGCACCAGTATGAGTTGATTGCCGCCATGGCGGGACGCTCCCGCGATGATGCGGACAGCAAGCTGACGCTGTTCGCCGTTGGCGATGACGACCAAAACGTGTACAGCTTCATGGGCGCTTCGGTGGCCTTCATCCGCCGCTTCACCGAGGACTACGCCGCCAAGCCCGTCTGGCTTACCGAGAACTACCGGTCAACCGCGCACATCATTGACGCGGCCAACGCGCTCATCGAGCCCGCCAAGAGCAGGATGAAGCGGGAGCGCCCCATCGAGGTGGACCGCAAGCGGCGCCGGGCGGCGAGTGGGCGTCGAGGGACCCCGTGGGCCAAGGCCGGGTGCAGATCATTGGCGCCGGGGCGGACGACCGGACCCAAGCCCAAGCCGCCATTGCCGAGCTGACGCGCTTGCAGGGCTTGGCGGCTGCATCCGGCGATTGGAGTTGGCGCAACTGCGCGGTGATGGCCAGACGGTGGCAAACCCTGGAACCGGTGCGGAGCTTGTGCGAACTCAAGGGCATACCCGCGCAGCTGGCCTCCGAGGACATGAGCTACTTCTGGCGGCTTCGGGAAACCCGCGCCCTGCGCGACTGGCTGGCGGAGCGCTCCAACCGGTTGGTGACGGCGACGATCTTGGAGGACTGGGCGGACACGCAACCTGCCGGCGGCTGGATGGACGCGCTGCGCGAAGCCATCGCGGAGTTTCGCCTCGAATGCGGCGATGCGGAGTCCTCGTTGGAGGGCTTCGGAGAGTGGCTGGCCGAATGGGGACGGGACTTTCGCCGCGCTCAGCAGGGCTTGCTGCTGGTCACGGCGCACGGCGCCAAAGGGCTGGAGTTCGACCATGTGGTCATCCTCGATGACCAATGGCGCAAAACCGGGCGCAACGAAGACCCGGACGCTTGGCGGCGCCTCTACTACGTGGCCATGACCCGGGCCAGGCAGACGCTGGCACTGGCAAGCCTGGAACGCGAGGGCCGCGCGTCCGGCTCCGGCGCCATGCAGGCGCGCGAATCGCGGGCCACGCCTTGGACGGCGCCGGCGCCCCTGCCCGAACTGCGCGGCCGGGCTTGCGCGCTGCATCGCCCGGCGACGGACTTGCCGCCGCCGCCGACCGAACTGGACAGCAGCCGGACGGCGCTGACCCTCGCGGACGTGAACCTGGGCTTTCCCGGCCGACACGTCCCCAACCACCCCATCCATGCCGCCATTCGCCGACTGCGGCAGCATGACGCGCTTGACGTTCGCACCGAACGAAGCCCTTGGGAACTGGCAACCAAGGATGGACAGGTCATCGGCCGGCTGGCGAGGCAGCGCCAACCGAAGTCCCAAGTTCAATCCGCCCGGGTCCATGCCGTGGTCGGCTGGGGACGCAACGACAGCGCCCCCGAATTCCAGCAGGGCCTGCTTTGCGACGAGTGGGAGGTGGTGGTTCCGGAGCTGGTGTTCGATTCGCCAACGGGCGGCAGCGCGCGACGCGGCTGGCGCTGAACGAACGGGACTTGATCGGCGGCCGCCAAAGACCCATTAGAATCCAAGCCAATCCAACTGCCAGGAGGCGCCCATGCCCGAAGCTCCCACCGTCGAAGACATCCGCGCGCTAGTCGGCCGCCGGTTCCCCGGCGGCTCCTACGCCATCGCCCATTGGGAGAACTTCCTGCTCACCGAATGCACGGGCGCCGCGCCGCTGCCGGACGGCTTGGCGCACCCGGTCGCCCTCTTCCATGTCCCAATCCTGGGGGCGGGCACCTCCATCAAGGACATGTTCGCCCTCGGCCAAGCGGAGTCGGACTTCTCCATCGGCATTGAGAGCTACGTCTGGGAGATGTTCCAGCCGCTGCTCGAGGAGACGCCGTACCGGATCACCGGCGAGGTGGTCGAGGCCGACCGCCGCCGCGGCGATGGGCGCGTCTTCGACCGCATTGCCTTCCGCTTCGAGATGTTCGCGCCGGATGCGGCCCTGAGCGCCCGGGCGACCATCACCTGGCACTACCGGCGAAGCTTCGAGCGCAACCCGTCGGAGCAGGCGGACCTGAACAAGCACGTCGAGGCCGCCGGGCCGGCGCCGACCGTTGCCGAACTGGTCGAGTCGCCGGCCGGCTTGCGGGCCGGCGATGCGGTGCCGCCTTGGGTCATGGCCCGGGTGGCGCCGGAGCGGATGCGCACGATGGCGGCGATACTGCGCGACCCCAACCCCGTGCATTGGGATCCCTGCGTGGTGGAGAGGCTCGGCTTCGGCCGCCGCACCATCAACCAAGGGCCCTTGGGCCTAAGCTACATGATCAACATGCTGCACGCCTGGGCGGGCCCCCGGTGCATCCGCCGCATCGTCATGCGCTTCCCCTTGGTGGTGCTCGACGGCGACCGCGTCACCGCCCGCGGGCGGGTCACCGGAATCCGCCAAGCGGACGGCGAATGGATCGCCGACTGCGACATCTGGCTGGAGCGGGAGGGCACCGCGGCGCCGCTGGAAGGCACCGCCAGCGTGGCGCTTGGCGCTTAGTCGAGCGCCATCAAGACTGCGGATTGGCTCGCGGGCAGGCCAACGATCCCGAACTTGGCGCGCGTCTGATCCTGAGGCTGCTGGCTGGCGCCAAGCGCGGGGCGAGGACGACCTGCTGTTGGCTTGGCGGCAGCCATGCGGGTTGTCGGCGGACAGCAAAGGGTTTGACCTTTGCCGAGGAGCGCGGCGTTCGCAAAACAGGCATCGCCCAGCGCGCCTGCCCGAACCGTTTGGGCGCGCGCAGGCGCTCAACCCGATGGTCAGCAAAGCTCCGTTGGCGCGGACTCGATGAGTCCCGTCGGCGCCAGCGCGCAGGGCAGCATCTTGATGGCCGGCTCGCCGGAACCGCCACCGCCACGTCACAGCCCGGCGAGCGGCCCGCAGCGTCAATGCCGGCTGTCCGAGGCTCAAGCCCAGCGGATCTCCTACGGATCATCGGGGCGTTTTCCTCTTTTATTGCGGTGCCCAACCCCTCAGAGTGGGCCTCTCAACCACAGGAAGATGCCACGATGTTCCGCTACGCCATGCTCCTATGCTGCCTCCTGGACGGGGTGGCGCTCGCCGCGGAGGTCCGCAACGGCGCCCCGGCGCCCTCGCTCGCCACATCCTACCAAGGCGGCATTGACCTAAGCGGCTACTGGGTCAGCGAGAAGCTCGACGGGGTGCGCGCCCTGTGGGACGGCGAGTCGCTTCACTCCCGCCGCGGCAACCGCTTAAACGCGCCGGCGTGGTTCACCGAAGGCTTCCCGGCGGCAGCGCTCGATGGGGAGCTGTGGATGGGACGCGGCACGTTCGAAAGCCTGTCCGGCGCGGTGCGCCGGCACAACCCGAACGATGCGCAGTGGCGGCGGATTCGCTTCATGGTCTTCGACCTGCCGCAGCCGGGGATGCCCTTCGACGACCGCCTAAGGCGATTGCAGGCGATGCTGGCGCCAGCGCCTTCGCCGCACATCGCCTTGGTCGAGCAGCGGCGCGTTTCCAGCGAGGCCGAACTGATGGCGATCCTGGAGCGCGTCACCGCCGAAGGCGGCGAGGGCCTGATGCTTCGCAACGGCCGGTCCCTGCATCGGCCGGGCCGCAGCGACGACCTCCTGAAGCTCAAGACCTACCAGGACGCCGAGGCCGTCGTCGTCGCCCACCTGCCGGGCAAGGGCAAGCACCGGGGCCTGCTGGGCTCCCTGCTGGTCGAAATGCCGGACGGGCGCCGGTTCAAACTGGGCACCGGCTTCACCGACGCGGAGCGGCGCAATCCGCCGCCCATCGGGGCGAAAGTGACTTACAAGCACTTCGGAACCACCGCCAAGGGGATTCCCCGCTTCGCCAGCTTCATGCGCGTGCGGCGCGACTGACCTACTGTTCGGGCTCGGAAACATCGGAACCCGACTCCCGTAACGGCAGCGGAGCTTCGCGACAGGAAAACTCCATCCGCAACCGCCAGGTCACGCCCGCCTGCCTTCGGAACCTACAGCTGCAAGTCCAAATCCAGACGGCTCGCCGCCACCGCCCGAACCTTGGCGGCCAAGCGATAGGACTCCCTGCCTGCGTGAATGACCACCACTTCCCGCAGATTCAGGTCATCAATCGCCGTGCGCATGGAGCGGGTGGCTCTGGGCGCGGCAGTGCGCTTGATCTCGATGCCCACGCGGTGACGCCCCCGGGGCACCAGCAGGTCGAGCTCCGCACCGGTATGCACGGCCCAAAAGAACGCTTGTCCGTTGGACAGGCCCAACTGCTCGATGACGCTTTCCAGCAACAGGCCTTCCCAGGATGCGCCGCATTTGGGGTGGGCGTTGAGCGCGTGCAGGTCGCCGATGCCCAACAGGGCGTGGAGCACGCCGGAGTCGCGCAGGTAGAGCTTCGGGGACTTCACTTGCCGCTTGGCGATGTTCTCGTGCCAAGGCTGGAGCTGCCGCACCACCAAGGCGCCGGTCAAAATGTCCAGATAGCGCCGCACGGTCGTGTCGGCCACGCCAAAGGAGCGGGCGAACTCAGAGGCCTTCCAAACCTGCCCATGCCAGTGCGCGAGCATGGTCCAAAAGCGCCGCAGCGCGGCGCTCGGCACCCGCAGGCCGAGCTCCGGCAGGTCACGCTCCAGGAAGGTTCGCACGAAGCTCTCGATCCACAGCGACGCAGTCGCATTGGAGCGCGCCAGCCAGGCTTGGGGAAAGCCGCCCCGGAGCCACCGGCGATTGATGCGATGGCGACCCACCTCGCCAAGCCCCAAGCCGCCCAACTCATAGTGGTTGATGCGGCCCGCCAAGGACTCGGAGGACTGGCGGATCATGTCCGGCGAAGCGCTGCCGAGAATCAGGAATCGCGCAGGCCGCGGACGGCGGTCGGCCAGCACGCGCAGGATGGGAAACAGGTCGGGCCGACGCTGCACTTCGTCGATGACCACCAAGCCACGCAACTCATCGAGCACCAGCAGCGGGTCGTCGATCAGCCGATTGAGATCCGCCGGATTCTCAAGGTCAAGCCAATGCACCGGCCTTGCGGCCTGCCGAGCCACTTGCCGCGCCAACGTGGTTTTGCCGATCTGCCGAGGCCCAAGAATGGCCACTGCGGGGAACGATTTCAGCCGCCCAAGAATGGCCTCAACATGTTCGTCTCGAGGAATCATAAGTGGAAAAATTACCATGAAATCTCAGCGTTTGACACCGATATTTCATGGTAAACAGGGTTGCTTCAAGCCCGCGCGGCCTGACGGTCGCGGATGGAGTTTCGCTGCGCGGAACTCCGCGCTCGTCACTTGGGTCGGATTCCGATATGTTTCTGAGCCCGCACACCCTTGTCCTCGGGCTTGAAGGCGTGCTGGAGTCAGCTGGAAGGCGCTCGGCCCCATTGGTCCCAAAAGGTCACGGCCCGGGCGTCCAACCGCTTCGCCCGCTTCAGATTCGCTCCCTTGGTGTGGGCGATGGGCAGCATCACGGTCAGCAGGGCGTCCTTGGGCAAGCCCACCGCAGCCGCCACCTCCGCCTGCCGGGCGGCCAGCAGGGAGGTCCAAGTGGCGCCGATGCCCCTCGCCCGCAGCGCCAGCATCAGCGACCAGGCGGCGGGCAGGATGGAGCCGAAGTAGCCCACTTGGCCGGCGATGCCGGCGTCCGGCGGCAGGCCCAGGCTGCAGACCAGGATCATCGCCGGAATCTCATGCAGGCGGGCGACCAACGCCTGCTGGGTGGGCTTGATCTGCAGGCCGCGAGCGGCCACGAGCTCCTCCAAGGCCTCTTGGTAGAGCGCCGCCAAGCGGCGCTTGGCGTCCGGGTCCGTCACCACGACGAAGCGCCAGCTTTCGCCGCCCAAGCCGGTGGGCGCCTGGGTGGCGAGGTTGATGCAGTCGAGGATCTCCGCCTGCGCCACGGGACGGTCGAAGTCCAGCCGACGGCGCACCGAGCGGGCCGTCGCCAGCACCTGATCGACGCTGGCCAGATCGATGGAGCCACCGGGCATCAAGCTGTTTCCATCACCGGAAAATCCTTATTCTACCCGCTTATGAAAACCCCCGAAGTCACCGAAATCCGGCAGGCGGTGCGGGCGCTGTGCGCCAAGTACGGCGAGGACCACTGGCTCAAGGCGATCCTGGACGGCATGAACGCCGAACGCATCCTGATCGCCGCCGAGTGCGTGGGCGACGGCCGCTACTTCATCGACAAGGCCAGCGCCTACGCCACCGAGCGCGAGGTGTTCAACCGTCCCATCGGCCGCAACCAAGGGCGTGCAGTTCCCCATCGCCCGCAGCTACGCGGAGGTGGAGGCCGCTTGGCTGATGGTGGAAAAGAGCGCTCAGCTGTTCGATGCGGGGGAGCCGTGCGCGGCTGAGGCGAACATGGCCAAGATGCTGGCCTCGGAGGCTTCGTGGAAGGCGGGCGACGTCTGCCTGCAGACCCACGGCGGCTTTGGCTTCGCCAAGGAATGCCACATCGAGCGCAAGTTCCGCGAAACTCGCCTCCACCAGATCGCGCCCATCTCGACCAACCTGATCCTGAGCTACATCGGCGAGCACGTGCTCGGCATGCCGCGATCGTTCTAACTTCGAATTCAAGGAGAAGCACATGGGACCACTCACCGGCCTTCGGGTCATCGAACTGCAGGGCATCGGCCCCGGACCTTTCTGCGGCATGATGCTGGCCGACATGGGTGCGGAGGTCATTCGCATCGACCGCGCCTCGGCGGTCGGCCAGCCGTCACGGCCTGCTGACATTCTGGCGCGGGGACGCCGCAGCATTGCGGTGGACTTGAAGAGCCCGGACGGCGTGGAGACGGCGCTCAAGCTGATCGAGCAGGCGGATGCGCTGATCGAGGGTTTTCGCCCCGGCGTCATGGAGCGACTCGGCTTGGGCCCCGACGTCTGCCTCAGGCGGAACCCCGGCCTCATCTACGGGCGCATGACCGGCTGGGGACAGACCGGCACCTTGGCCCATGCCGCCGGCCACGACATCAACTACATCTCGCTGACCGCCGCCCTGCACTCCATCGGCGAGCCAGGCGGCGCCCCGGTGCCGCCGCTGAACTTGGTGGGCGACTTCGGCGGCGGCGGCATGCTGCTGGCCTTCGGGATGGTGGCCGCCCTCTTCGAGCGCAGCCGCTCCGGCAAGGGGCAGGTGGTGGACGCTGCCATGACCGACGGCTCGGCGCTGCTGATGAACGGCGTCTTCGGCATGATGAACCTCGGCCAATGGCTGCCTGACCGGGGCCGCAACATGCTCGACGGCGGCGCCCACTTCTACGGCACCTTCGAGACCCGGGACGGCAAGCACGTCTCCATCGGCTCCATCGAACCCCAGTTCTATGCCCTGCTGCTGGAGAAGTCCGGCCTTGGCGAAGAGGACGGCTTAGCCGGGCAGATGGATCGCAGCAACTGGCCCGCCATGCGCGAGCGCCTGGAGCGCATCTTCAAGACCAAGACCCGCGAGGAGTGGGATGCCATCATGCTCGGCACCGACATCTGCTACGCCCCGGTGCTGGACTTCCATGAAGCCATAGACCATCCCCACAACCGCGCCCGCAGCACCTTCGTGGAAATCGACGGCCTGCACCAAGCCGCGGCCGCTCCCCGCTTCAGCCGAACGCCGCCCCAGACGCCAGGCGCGGCGGCGACGCCCGGCGCGCACACGGACGAACTGCTGCGGGAATTTGGATTTGACGAAGCGGCAGTGGCTAGCCTGCGCACTTCCGGTGCCGTGGCCGGTTAGTCAGCACTTCTCAAACCCCGCGCATCACGAAGTTGAAGATCCCGTGAGCAACCAATTCGCCGCTGGCACGCACTTCCGCCTTCAAGCTGGCCATCCGCGCCCCGGCCTTGACCACTTCGGCGACGGCTTCCAGCGTCATGCCCGCCTCGACGGCGTGCAGGTAGGTCATGTTGCGTTCTGGGTGACGCCGCCGGGACCGATGCTCTTCAGCGCGTAAGCGCAGGCCGTATCCGCCATGAGGAGAGCCAAGCCGCCGTGAACCCGCCCGCCCGCGTTGACCGACGCTTCTCCCGGCACCACCGCGTATAATCCAACAATTCACGCCGATCTGTGAGTGTGCCGGCTCAGGACATTTCGGAACTTTTCGCCTGCCGGATCAGGCAGCATCCTCGATCCCGACAAGGTACTCGTTCGGGGTTCGGCAATCCAGCGCCCAGTGCGGCCGCCGGTAGTTGTGGAAGAACTCGTGCCGGGCGAGCCTTGGGGCGACGTCGGCGACGGTGAGGGGTCCGTCGTAGAGGTTCCAGAACTCGATGCGGGCGGATCGGTTGGCGCGCTCGACGCAGCCGTTCCACTGGGGCCTTCTCGGCGGCAGGACGTGCAGTGGGATGCCCATCGCCTCGCAGGCGCGCTCGAAGTCGGCCATGAACTCGCTGCCGCCGTCCACCTGGATGGATCGGACGGGGAACGGCATGGCCTCGAGCACCGCTTCGAGGAAGCGCTTGGCGTTGCCGGCGGTGGCGCGGGAGAAGACGCGGGCGGCCATGAACTTGGTGACGGGGCAGACGGCGCGGAACTCCTTGAGGGCGCGGCCGTCGCGGCTGTAGGTCATGTGGTCGATCTGGAGCATCTCGCCGGGGCCCCTGGCCCGGTCGCCGAACTTCCATCGGTTCGCCCAGGCGTCGTCGAAGCGGCGGCGGCGCTTGGGCTTGGCGCGCCCCTCGCAGAAGGACGCGGGCTTGATGCGCCCGTCGGCGATGGCCCTGGAGAGGATGCGCCCGACGGTGGAGACGGACAGGGCCAGGCCGTCCCTGGCCAGCATCGCGCGCAGCTTGGCCTTGCCCATGTAGGGGTGCTCCGCGCGCAGCTTGAGCACGGCGCGGTCGTCGGCGTCGGTCCAGCGCCGGCGGCGGACGGTTCGGGGGCGGGTACACTTGGGCTTGAGCGCCCGGACGCCGCCGCGCCGGAAGGCCCTGCGCCAGTCGTAGTAGGTGCTCCTGGCCAAGCCGACGGTGCGCAGGGCGTCGCCGCGGCGCATGCCGCCGGCGACCATCCGGTCGATGAGTTCGAGGGCGCGCAGGCGCTCCTCGGCGGCCCCCGCCGTGTCGGCGTCGATGCGCAGGCGCTTGCAGGAAGGTGGGCAGGCGTGCAACAGTTTCATGCTCAGGCTCCTTGTTCAGTGAATGAATCAAGCATGCCTGAGCCGGCGGCGGGGCGCATCGCGCCGCGCCGCCGGGCCATGAACTCCGGTCGCCTACGGCTCCCTCCGTTCATGGCCCGGCGCCACCCTCCCCGTCCAGTCAGTTCATGGGGCCAGGCCCCGGGGAGGAAGTTCCGAAAGGTTTCTGAGCCCGCACATGAGCACAAATGCCCGAAACGACACCAAATCCATCCATCGCGGATGGTCAGCTTATTGAAAACATAGCTGCCACGCACGGTAGGGACCCAAATCCACTGCTAGCTGATCTGACCGGTGCCAACGCAATCGGACAAGTTCTACTGCTCGATTACGACACGGCAACCCTAGCAGTTCATGACTACCATCGGGAAATCGCCGGGGGATTGGCACGCGGCATGTTTCTGTTGGCAGGAGCCGCCCCTACCAATGACATCGCCTCCTTCGTCCTCATGCGCGTTGCAGGGGCTACGCGGCTCGCAAATCACACTACCACCGACGATGCTCGTCTGACCGCCGCCCGCGAGAGCATAGGTCAGGAGATTTGGTCGGAACAGCTTACGGCATGGGTGAGGGATGAGGTCGCGCTTGGAGGTGTACAGGCTCGAATTCTCGGAACGCTAAGTTGGGACACTGACGGCAAGATGCGTTTCGCTGAAGATATCGCCAACTACTACCATGCGCGAGGTTCATACGCATGGAAACCAACAGGACCTTTACTTGAGGGAATCGTCAATCTAACTCATCGCGGAAATAGCCTTGATCTGTCGACAATAGGGATTTCTGGAGAGGACGGTGTCCGAGTGGCAGTCGCCAAGACCCGATTCGCGGCCGCTGATCGTCAAGACAAGGGGGATGACGTTCAGGTACCAGTACGAATCAATCCGACAGATTTACTCAAGCGACGCACTGTGTTTTTCGGCATGTCGCGCAGCGGAAAGTCCAATGCGATGAAAATTACCGCGCAAGCGGTGTATCTCTTGCGAAAGGACTATTCGCAATTCAGGGTTGGCCAGTTGATTTTCGATCCCAATGGCGAGTACGCGCAAGACAATCCGCAAGATGGGAAGGGGCTTCATCGAATCCATGAGTTGTTAGGCGAAAGTCGGCAGCTTGAAGTAGAGACCTACGGAACATACGCTCCCGCAACTGACCCAGATCGAAAGATCACAAAAATCAATTTCTATGGAAACCCTGTTCCGAAAAGCATGCGAACCGATACCAAGACTGTCGAGAACGAACTTGAACAGCTTATTGTCGGACGCGAGCTTATCAAGGAAAGAATGGCGTTAGAGACGGCACGTTACACGACGAATTTCCGCGATGCTGATTTAACCATTCCTCCTAACCTCAATGATCGAAGCATAGCGACAAGGTACCACCGTGCAATCCTTGTCCATCAGGTGGCATTAGCTGCGGCGGACTTCGAGGCACCAATGGTTCCTGATTATTCCGGTCTATTTGGAAGGTCATTGCTTGATGCACTACGTTCCAACAGTAACGCCAATTCAGACAACGCCAAAAGGTATATTCGCGCGGCTGAAATCCTTGGCAGTGAATCGTCTTCCTGGGATGCCCTTAGAACGGCATTCGAGTCACTAAATCGCTTCATCAAGGACAAGAAGAGCTGCTACGAGTCTTTTGAGACGGAATACGCAAGCAGCTCCAGTTCCGGAGAGGACTGGGCGGATTCTCGCCTGAAATCCCTGCTTAGCATATTCGATACGCCCAACGGGGTTCGAACTTTCCAAGACCTTCGTATTCAGCACTCAAGCAACACGGTATCAGACTATGCAGACGACATCGTGGCGAACTTGCAGGCGGGGAAGCTTGTTATTTTCGACCAATCGACCGGGGATCCGGAGCTCAATAGGAACGCCGCTGAACGTATAATGTGGAAGGTCTTCCGAGCACAGCAATCAATGTTCACGTCGGGAGCAGAACTTGACCCATGGCAGCGGCATGTTCTGGTGTATGTCGAGGAGGCTCACAACCTTCTGCCCAAGGGCGGCCGCAATGACGTGTTATCCACGGTTTGGGCGCGTTCAGCTAAAGAGGGTGGTAAAATGAACCTCGGCATGGTTCTGGCCACTCAGGCTCCGAGTTCAGTCCTCCCGGAAATTCTCAGCGAGACCGACAACTGGTTCATCTCCCACCTAAACTCGAGCAATGAAGCCAAGGTTGTCGAGGGCTATCACGACTTCGCCGATTTCATACCGCAGATTCGGCGTGTATCAGAACCAGGCTTCATTCGCCTTCGAACCCTATCCTCTGGGTACACCGTACCGGTCAAACTCGATAGATTTCGGCTCCCGGATAGTGAGAATGAACTGAGTCGGGTAGCAGATCGGTCGAACTGATGCCCTATCCAAACGAACGGGCCGGATTTTCGGCCATCGAGGATTTGGAACGCCGCCGAATCGTCAGTGCGTTTGGCGACCGGCTGACACAAGGGAACAACCTTCCACGTCAACCACTGCCCAACTTCCAACAATTCCCAGTGAGCACGCCCAGACCTGTAGTTGTTGCGCTTGATGGGTCAAGCATCTACCACCGCATCCCGGCTCGCCTTCCCGCAACTGAAGCGGGACTATTGTCTATCGCGATTGTCAGAATAGACATTGAACGGCTTTCAAATCTCCCCCAACTCCCCCAAAGTGGTGCCATCAACCCCGTCGAATTGCGCGAAACCGAAGATGCCAGTACGTTGCAAATGGCTCTACCTGGCCGCAACGCTCGTTCTGCCGACGGACAAGTATCTAGAGACTGGTTCCGCAACACGATTCAGGATGCATTGGAGTCTGGGCATTTTGGTGGCGAGAGTTTTGCGACCACGCTACATGCTCTTTTGAACGGTCAACGTAGTATCAAATGCCCAAATCTAGACTGTGACTCAAGACCTCTCACGCCTCCCTCGAACGAGTTAAGGTTGCAGTGTCAGGACTGCGGAAGAGATGTGCTACTAGCAGACTCACTTCGTGCACAGGAGATATTCAGTGATGAGCAGCCCTGTGGAGATGCTCATGGACGAGTACGTGAAGCCTTTGAGATTCTTTCCCTGATGAACCTTCTGCGAGGCTTAGCCAATACCGAATTGGGCCGAAGGGCGCTTACCCGCATAGCTTTTGTGCTAGACGGTCCTCTAGCCGCTTTCAGCACTGTAGCGGTTCTTCAGCCAGGAGTGTTGCGGGAGCTTGCCCGAATCGACAGCTTGCTCTCTCCACATCGCCTACTCGTAATGTCGGCCGTTAAGTCTGGCGCATTCGTGCAACATTTTTCAGAACTCGATGAATCTCCGGAGCCGGATTCCCGCATACCAAATGGCCAAGCGTTTTTGCCGGACGACGACTATATTCGCCATAACATTATTTCGCGGTCCACTGATCAACCTTGGGGGCAAATTACATATTTTGGTCGGCCTCTGGTTGTAAAAACCAGTGAGGGGCAACGGTTGTTCCTAAATCTCGCACAACCGGAGGCTTCGCCTCCCTTAACGAATGCAACGCCGCCACGCGTACTCGACGAAGCGATTGCCATAGCGGCGCACCTTGGGATTGGAAAGCATGAGTTTTTGCCACTACGACGGGCTCACGCGAAGGCAGCAATTCCACTCAGGGTAGGGACAAGGATTATTGAAAGTCTGGCGGATTCGCAATGACGACCTATGGAGTCAGCAGACTTCCTTGGCCGGCGGGCACACCCCAACACCGATGGTATGGTCTAGGGCGCTATTATGCGATGTTCCCCGCTCCGTTTGTGACTGGAGCCATCAACACATTCACCGAATGCGGTGATGTGGTTATGGACCCATTCTCCGGTAGAGGCAATGCACCATACATCGCGGCCGCTCTGGGCAGACCGAGCGTAGCCGTCGACATTCTTCCAGTAGCATGGTTGTTTACAACCGCAAAGCTTAATCCTTCGCAAAGCGTCGACTGTGTATTGGCACGCCTTGAAGACCTGAGAAGGGCTGTGCGTCCTCAAGATGCCAAATGCCAAACTTCGTTTGAGTCCATGGCTTGGGCACCACCCGTCATAGGACTACTGCGTGCAGCACGACGCGAACTCAATTGGAAGGAGTCTCGCGTGGACCGCACCCTGACAGCGTTCATCGCACTACATATGCAAGACAGCGACCCTAAAGGTTTGTCTAATCGACTCTCTCCTACCGTGGCTCACTCCCCGTCCTATGCTGTGCAATGGTGGACGAAGCGAAAACTCTTGTACCCCCCCAAAACTAACCCAGTGGCCTATCTCACTGATCGGATTCGTCGCCGGTACGCCTTCGGAGTTCCAGAACTGGCCGATTCGGAAACTTGGTTGGGCGACGCAAGGACGAAACTAAGGGAAGCGGACGGATGCAGCGTCAAGCTGTTCCTGACCTCTCCGCCTTATCATGACATGACCGACTACTGGAATGATCAATGGATTCGAATGTGGTTGCTTGGTGCAGACATGCACAAGAACTGGAAACGTGCACAAAAGCACTCGAATTTGGCAGCGTACCGAAAACTAGTCAATGGAGTTTTTGCAGGTGCGAAACACCATGTCCGAACCGATGGCGCGGTGGTAGTCCGTTGCGGCGATAAGCCGACTACCGCCGACGCCTGTCGGGCGGCGATTAAATCGACATGGCCGTCATGGACCCTTTGCGAACGGCGCACTCAAGTGCGGCGGCATGGAAAGGCCAGCGGCTATGGACATGGCGCCAGACTTGTTTGCGAGAGGGACTATGTCGCCGCTTCCGTTGAGATGGAGGAAAAGGCGCGGATGTGGGCAACGGCAGCATAGTTCAACACTGTGCAATGGCCGTGCCGAGGCGCATGGTAACTCAGCCCAAGCAGCCCAAGTAACCAGCCGATTCAAATCAACAGGCGTTAGGGGCTCCACTGGCATCTCGATGGAGAGATCGCACAACCCGAGTTCCTTGTTCGCGGGAAATGCCATACATGCCTCTCAACATGCTTCAGTCAATTCTGTACGATCATCCATGTTCACGATGAACGGCCAAGGAGCATGGCCATGCAGCAACCCCCGACCAGCTCTCCTGAATGGACAGCCAAGTTCGCCACCGAGGAGGCCTGCCTCGCCGAGCTGGCGCGGCGCAAGTGGCCCGGCGGCTTCATCCGCCCGCGCTGCGGCCGCGGCCGGGCGCACGTGCTCCGGCGGCGCCGCACCCGCCAGTGCATGGCCTGCCGACACCAGTCCCCGCCGACCGCCGGGACGGTGTTCGAGCACGCCAAGCTGCCGCTGGCGAAGTGGTTCGCGGCGATCCATCTGACAGTGGCGGACAAGGGCGGCGTCTCGGCGCTGCGGCTGTCGAGGATGGTCGGGGTGTCCTGGCCGACCGCGCAGTCGATGCTGCGCAAGCTGCGCCGCGCCATGGGCGACCGGGACCGGGCCTGCTGGCTGACCGGGCTGGTGGAGGCGGACGACGCCCTGGTGGGCGAGCAGGGCGGCGTCCGCAGCCACGCCATCTAACACCGCATCGGGCGTGTCTTTGGCGCTCATGAAGTGCAGGTGCAGCCAAGCCTAAGCGTCCCGGTCGATGGCATCAGGTCCCTGCTTGCCCGCGTCGAACACGGCTGCCACGGCCACGGAAAAGTCCGGCAGGCACCCCGAACGAGCCTGCTGTCCCCGGCGGAACAGGCCACGTTCAACATATTGGCCATCGACCAAAGCGAGCACGGTCAAGGTCTCATCCGTCGGGTTGACGATCCAATATTCAGGGATGCTCGCCTCAGCGTAATCGGCGCGCTTCTCCGCCAAATCGCGGGCGGGGTTGTCGGGGCTGACCACCTCAAGCACCAGATCGGCGCCCAGCCAATAGTCGTCCCGCCGACGCGGATCTCGGGCATCGAGCAACAGCAAAAGGTCCGGCTCGCGGAACTTGCCTGCCCGAACGCGCAGCCGCAAGGCCGCAAAATGGACAACGCCGCCGATGTTCTCAACGAACAGCAGCGCCCGGAAAAGAAACTTCAGGATGGATTGGTGACGGTCGGTGGGCATCGGCTGCAACTCCAGCTGTCCGTCGGTGAATTCAATGGGATGATTGCAGCCGTCGGTCAACCGCAGGTACTGCGCTTCGGTCCAGAGGCCTTGCAGGGTGCGCGAATCGCCCAAGGCGACTCCATCGTCGGTGACAATTCGAGCGCCGTTCCCGTGTTTTGCTTCCGCTGCTTTCATGGTTGCCGCAAGCCGCTGCCTTGTGGGCCCAAACTAACACACTCCGGCGTTGAATCGCCGCCGCGGGCAACGCATCGCGCACTCCGCGCCAACGCCCGCCGCCGCAGCCAAAATCCCGATCAGCACATCGAACCGTGCCGGCAACGCCACCGGTCAGAAGCGCAGGGCAACCGTGGCGCGCAGGGCGCGCGGCTCCAGCGGATGGAAGTGAATGTCGGCGACGCCCTGGTCCGGCTCCCCCGCAAGCCGGGATTCGTAGTGGTAGGCAATGTCATCGTCGCCGGAGTCGAGCACGTTGAACAGCTCCGCCTTGAATTCCAGCCGACCACGGTGAAAGGCCGCGCCGGCGTTGACCAGCCACGAGGGTTGAGACCGTATCGAGCCGTCCTCCACCAGCGGCGCACCGCCGAGATGCCGGGCGGTCAGGCTCACGTGCAGCCCATTCGGCCAGAGCGCGTTGGCGCCGACGGAAAACGTCCGCTCAACGGCGCCGGGGATGCGGTGCGCGCCGTCTTCGCTGCCCTTCAGCCTGGCCTCGCTGGCGGCGTACGCTGCATGCAAGGTCAGCCGCCCGCCGATGCGCCAGAAGGCGGCCAGTTCCACGCCCTTGCGCACCGAAGGGGCGCTGGCCTCGGTGGCGCCTGCGTCGCCGACATAGACCAGTTCCGAATCCAGTTCCAGCCAAAAGCCGGTCAAGGTGGCGTTGAAGCGCCTTGAAGCCTCAACCCTCAAGCCCAGTTCCGCGCCCTCGGTGCGAGCCAGCAACGCCCCATCCCGCCCGCCTTCGGCGGCCGCGCGCGCATCGTTGGAGTGAAAGCCCCGCCCCCAACTCGCGTAGGCCTCCCAGCCATCGTCAATGCGGTAGGCCAGATTGGCCTTGGGGCTGACTTGCCGGTCATGGCCAGCGCGGCGATGCCCCGGACCGACAAGAGGACGGTCGTCGGCCGCAGAGGGCGGCCGATGCGGCAACCCTGCCCCGAGACCGGGAAAACCGTCACCGCCGTCCGGCGGGCGAATTGCCGACACCCTCCAATCGTAGTGGTCGGCGCGCAGCCCGAGGACGGTTCGCAGCCGCTCGGCCAACTGCGCGTCCACTTCGCCGAAGACGCCCACCGACAGCTCCCGCACGCGGTCCTGCCGGATGGTCCCGGTGCGAAGGCGGGCGCGCGTGGCGTGGAGGCCCACCTCATCGATGTCGTCAAGGCGCGCATCGCCGCCCCAACGGTAAACAACGGGCCAGCCAGCCAGCCTTGCAGCCCGCTCGCCTTGCGCCCAAGCGCCCCAGACCTGTCGGCGGTCGCGCTGCTCGAACTCATCGCCAAGCAGGGGATCCGCAAGCAGGTAGGTGAAGTTCGAGAACAGCTTGAAGTCGTAATCCACAAAGTAGCCGCCAGCCCGCCAGGCGTTGAAGGCCGCCTGCGCGGTCAGGGCCAGACGGCGGGTCCGGCCGCCCAAGTCCGGGTCGATGAAGCCACGCTCATCGAGCAGCCCTGCCGCCACGGCGCGCTTGGGGATCTGGTCGGTGGCATCCCACTGCGCATCGTAGGCCTGAAGCGAGAGGCTCGCTGCGGCGCCTGCCCAGTCGAAGGCATGGCCCAAGTGGAGCTTGGCTTGCCGCAGGTTCTCGTCTAGTTGCCAGGGGCCGGCGTTGAAAGTGGCTGCAACCGCCCCGGTTAGCGCCCCGCCGCCGAAGTCGGCCGTGCCGGCGGCCATGCCGCGCCGATAGCCCCATTCCCCCAAGGTCATCTGGACCATGCGCTGCGGCAGCCGCTCGGCGTAGGTGAAGTCAATGCTGCCGGCCGACGAGAAATCGCCCTTTTCCGCATGGTAGGGCCCCTTTCGAAAAGCGGCGGTTTCGACCAGTTCGGGAATGATGAAGTTGAGGTCCAGATAGCCCTGCCCATGCCCGTGGGAGCGCATGTTGAGCGGAACCCCATCGAGGTGGGCCGAGAAGTCGGTGCCATGGTCGAGATTGAAGCCGCGCAGAAAGTACTGGTTGGCCTTGCCCGTGCCGGAGTGCTGGGTGGCGACCATGCCCGGCATGGACTCCACCAACTCCCCCACCCGCAGCAGCGGCCGAAAATGGAAGTCCGCGTAGCCGACCATGCCTTCCGAAGCGGTGCCCGCGGCGCCGATGCGCCGCTCCGCACGGCCGTAAACGATGATCTCCTCGACGAGGCGCTCATCCCCTTCCGCAGCGTGTCGATGCGCCGCCTCGGCAGCAACCGGCGCGACCCGCAGCGCCGCCCCGACCAACAGGAGGGACGCCAAGGCGCGACGATGGGACTTAGCGGCATCGGGCATGGAGGGCGTTTGGCACGATTCGGCAGGACGGGGCACAGCGTAGCACACGCGGGAAGCCCTTCAACGATGCGACGCCAGTCCTCGAGCTGAAAACCAGCGCGGCAATTGTTAACCTGCCGCTAACCCGCCGCACCGAACTTGAGCCCCGCACCACTTGCAGACCACTTGGCGAATCCGCGCCATCCAATCCTTGCCGGGAGACCAAAATGACCGAAGCAGCTTCCTACACGCCCCCTCGGGTCTGGCAATGGGACCAGGAGAGCGGCGGCCGATTCGCCAACATCAACCGCCCCATCGCCGGGGCGACCCACGAGGCGGCCCTGCCGGTCGGCAAGCACGCCCTGCAGCTCTACTCCTTGGCCACGCCCAACGGGGTGAAGGTCACCGTCCTGCTTGAGGAGCTGCTGGAACTCGGCATCGCCGAGGCGGAATATGACGCCTACCTGATCAACATCGGCGAGGGCGAGCAGTTCGGCAGCGGCTTCGTGGCGGTCAATCCCAATTCCAAGATCCCGGCGCTCGCCGACCACAGCACCTCCCCGCCCACCCGGGTCTTTGAATCCGCCGCCATCCTGGTTTATCTGGCGGAGAAGTTCGGCGCCTTCCTGCCCACCGAGCCGCGCGCCCGCGCCGAGTGCTTCTCATGGCTGTTCTGGCAGATGGGCAGCGCCCCCTATCTCGGCGGCGGCTTCGGCCACTTCTACGCCTACGCCCCGGAAAGGCTTGAGTACCCCATCAATCGCTATGCCATGGAAGTGAAGCGCCAGCTTGACGTGCTGGAGCGCCATCTGGCGGAGCGCCGATTCCTGTGCGGCGATGACTACACCATCGCCGACATGGCCAACTACGGCTGGTACGGCGCCCTGGTTCTGCACAACATCTACGAAGCCGCGGAATTTCTGGACGTGGCCTCCTATGCCCAAGTGACACGCTGGGCCAAGGCGATCGAGGCCCGGCCCGCCGTGCAGCGCGGCCGCCGGGTCAACCGGTCCTGGGGGGCCGAGGAAACCCAAGTGCGGGAGCGCCACGGCCCGGAGGACTTCAAGTGAGCCGCGTCCGCGTTCCGTCATGACTGAGCCGGTCGGCGACGGCGCGGCCCGCTGCGTGGGCCAGTTCGCGCCAAGGCCGCTTTGACGGCCCAAGCGGGGTCCGATCATGACGGCCTTGGCGATTTCGCCAACGTTGTGGCGGAGCATGTCGAGATAGGTCGGCGCCGGGCCGGCGGAGCCCGATGGCGAGATCCCGCCGGACATGAAGGTCGGGTTGATCTTCCTTTGCCGTTGACGCCGCGACGCCTTGGCCAGCCACAACAACCGCCCCCCGGCAATCGGATGACTGCGCGGGCTCCATGGTTGCGATCGGACTGTCCACTGCCGTCGCTGCGCCCGCCGCCGCAGCGGGCGCGGAAACGCCTTGGAGGCCATGACCCCATCGCTCGGGAACGGATGCGGGCCTTAAGGTTCATGGATGCGAATCTCAGTGGAGTTCGGAGGCAGGTCGAAGGTGTGCAGGTCTCGAACCAGGAGGGTGCCGGGATCGAGGCCGCGGGCGAACATCCTTCGGGCCAGCGCATTGGCCGGCACGGGAACCAAGTGGTAGTAGGCAAGCTGCCGGATGCCGGCCTCGGCGGCGCGCGCCTCAATGCCCAAGGAGTCCGCATGGTAGTCGATCACGTCGGTGAGGATGGTGGACAGCGCCGAATTGCCCGCCGCCCGCGTCGCTTCGATCATGGGATCGAGCAGGGCGCGCGAGAGCGCATCGTGCAGAAGCAGGTCGGCGCCTTGGGCGGCGGCGAACAGGCTGTCCACGGCGTTGGTGTCGCCGCTGACCACCACCGACCGGCCGCGGTAGTCCAGCCGGTAGCCCACGGCGGGATCGATGGGCGCATGATCGACCGGGAAGGAGCGGATGGTCATCAGGCCATCCTGCCAAACCACGTCGCCGGGGCTGGACTCAACGGCCGTCATCGGCCCGGCGGGCGGCGCCAGCAGTTGCGGGCCATGGTGCGCCACCCGATAGCCACGGTCGAGCGAGTAGGCCAGGTTGAAGCCGGCCACCACGACGCCGACGCCCTTGGGCCCATGCACCTTGAGGCTGGACCTGCGGCCCTGCACCCAGCTTGCCAAATTGACGTCCGCCAAGCCGGCGATGTGATCCGAATGGAAATGGGTGAGCAGCACGCCGTCCAGCCGGCCCATGGGCAGGCGCGCCTGGGCGATGCGCTGCGGCGACCGCGCGCCCACGTCCACCAAGAAGAAGTGCTCCGGCGTCAGCACGGCGATGCAGGCCTGGGCGCGGTCCGGATCATTGCCGGCCGGCGAGGCGCTGCCGCAAACCACCACCCGCAGGCCGTCCGGTATCGGCGGGGCCGGGGCCAGAAGCATCTGCGCCGCCCGGCTGAACAGCGCATCCTGGCCCGCTGCGGTGTTGTGGATGAACGTCGAGATGGCCGCCAGTGCCAGCACCAGCGCCACGGCGCAGTAGAGCAGCTTCCTCACCGCCTCCCTCCTTGTCAGTTGAACCAATCGTCCGCGTCAATGCGATTTCGCGGCGCTGCGCGCGGCCCAAGGGCATCGCGCCCTCGCGCTGGGGCGAACCTTTGGCTGTGCGGGCTCGGAAGCATGCCGGAACCCGACCCAAGCAACGGCTGCGAAGTCCCGCGCCGGCGGAACCAGAACGGACCCAAGGTCCGCCGCGATCCTCAGTCGCGCCGGGAGCGCGCGCGGGCGCAGCAACATCTCGGAACCCGAACCACGTAACGGCAGCGGAGTTTCGCGTTAGCGAAACTCAAACGCACCCGCGAAGCGGGTGCGCGTGTTGCGGACGCCCGGTTCGGCGTGTAGCCTCGTCAACCATGGCTGAACCCTATCTTGCGGGCGCCGTCAATGCCATCCCCATCGAGTTGGTGCCAAGTGGCAACCAAGCGGCTTGGCTGGACGCCCTGCCCCCCCAAGATCGCGAGCAGGCCCAGCGCCAACGCTTCCAAGCCAAGACGGGACAGGTTTGCTGGCTCGGCCGAGGCGCCGACGGCCTGCGCGTGGCCGCTGGCTGGGACGGCGCTTGCGCCATCGCCGCCCTCGGCGGGCTGCCGTTGACGCTGGGCGAAGGCGCCTATCGGCTGGCCGAGCCCGTGGATGATGAGGTCCAACTGCTCGGCTGGGGCCTCGGCTGCTACCAGTTCACCCGCTATCGAAGCGAGGCCCGGCCGATTGCCCAGCTCGTGCTGCCGGACTCGGCGGACCGGGAGCGCCTCGGCAACTTCGTCGGCGCCGTGCAGTTGGTTCGCGACCTCATCAACACGCCGGCCGGCGACCTGCCGCCCAGCGCGCTGGCTGAGGCGGCGGCCCAAGTGGCGGGCGTCCAAGGCGCCGACTGCCGCATCCTGGTGGGCGACGAGCTGCTCGCCCAAGGCTTCGAGGCCATTCACTCGGTCGGGCGGGCGGCCGCCGACGCGCCGCGCCTGATCGACATCACTTGGGGCGAGCCGGAGCGCCCGCTCATCGTGCTGGTGGGCAAGGGCGTGTGCTTCGACAGCGGCGGGCTGAACCTCAAGCCCGCCCAAGGCATGCGCTCCATGAAGAAGGACATGGGCGGCGCCGCAGCCGCCTTGGGACTTGCCCAGCTCATCATGGCCGAAGCGCTGCCGGTGCGCCTGCGGCTGCTGATCCCGGCCGTGGAGAACGCCGTCGCCGGCAACGCCTACCGTCCCGGCGACGTCCTGAACACCTACCTCGGCCTGCGGGTGGAGATCGACAACACCGACGCGGAAGGCCGGCTGATTCTCTGCGACGCCCTGGCGCTGGCCGCCGAGGACAACCCCGAACTGATGATCGACTTCGCCACCCTGACCGGCGCAGCCCGCGCCGCGGTGGGCACTGAGCTTGCCGCGATGTTCTGCAACGACGACGACTTGGCCGACGACTTGCTTGCGGCCGGCCGCGCCGTGGACGATCCCCTCTGGCGGCTGCCGCTGCACGGCGACTACAACCACCTGCTGAAAAGCAAGGTGGCCGACACCCTGAACTCAGCCGCCTCGCCCTACGCCGGGGCCATCACCGCGGCGCTGTTTCTGGAGAAGTTCGTCAGCGGCATCCCTTGGGCGCACTTCGACATCATGGGCTACAACGTCCGCAACCGCCCCGGTCGCCCGGAGGGCGGCGAGGCCATGGCCATGCGGGCGGTTTTTCGCTACTTGGAGCAGCGATTTGGGGAATGAGAGGCAAGCCGGATCGTGCCACAAGATCTGAATCTGACTGATGCGTTGATAGAATCGCTGCAGCACTTGGGCGATGAATTCAAGCCCGACAGGCTCGCCTATCTGTCGCTGACCTCCAAGAACGAGCAACCGCTATGCGGTGCGCTGGCATACCGCCTAGGGAAGAAGTTCGCCGGGGACTCCAAGGTAACGATCGTGCGAGAGTGGACCGAGTGCATCTACAAAAGGCGCCGTGTTGATATCGCCGTATTGTGCAACGGCAACGCAATCGCACTCATTGAGGCGAAAGCAGCGATGGCTTTCGACCCGCTCAAAGGAACTAGGGTTTATCCATCCGAAGACGTGGCAAAAGACGCCGAAAAACTTAGGAATATCAAGGTTGCAGATCGGCGATTCTTACTTGCGTTCTTCACGACCTACGATGGACTCCCTAAGGAGGAAGACCACCGGGCAATCAAATACATCTGCGGCATAAAGCGTCATGTGAAGCGTGACGAAGACCCGAAAGGCAGCTTCAATAAGGATGGATTACCGAACTTTCGCAAAAAAGTGTGCTCTCGTGACCACTGCATTAAGCGTATAAGGAGCGGTGAAATCCAAGCAGGGGAAGCATTTGGAGTCAATGTAAGCGTGTGCTGGGAGCTTATGGAGGCTGAAATGAACGTAGATTAGATGCTGCGTTTCGTTCGAGAGCGCCTGGAGAGTCGAACGGCGGCGCTAAGCCGAGCGCCGCCGCGGCTTCAGCGCCGCCATCTGCTCCAGGCGCGGATCGTTGGGGTGGATCCACTCATCGCCAATGACTTGGGCGACGCGCAGCTCCTCCGGAATGTTGTCGATGCCGATCATGCGGTCGGCGGCTTGGTTCCAATGGTAGATGCGCGCCTCCTGGTAGCTCAGCGGCACGCCCTTGAAGCCGTAGGACTCGACGGACTTCTGGATCCACTCGCCGAACTCCGTGTCCTCCAGCAGCACGTCGCACAGGCGCTCGCCGTCGTTCACGGTCCAGGAGTCCGGCTTCTGGCCATCGCCCCAGTCCGGTGCCATGGTCCAAGTCTCCAAGCGGCACTTGTTGATGCCGTTCGGCCAGAACAGCAACGGCGGCAGCGCCCGCTGGTTCAAGGGGGACACCCAGTTGGGGAACAACCCGTAGGACTGGGTGCAGGTGCGGGCGATCTCGCCGACGGTCTCGATCTCCGCGCCATGCGGCATGCGCAGCGCCCGCGGGTCATCGACGCCCTTCGGCGCCGGGGCCACCATGCGGTTGTGGCCGTTGGGGTACAGGGTGTTGACGTTGCGTCGGTCGTCCAGGATGGGCGCCACGGTCTTCGGGTGGATGCTGCGCACGTGATAGACCTCGGTGTTGGCCTCCATGGCGATCTTCCAGTTGCAGTTCAGGTCGAAGGAATGGCGCGCCGCCAATCGGCACTGGCCGAACTGGAACTCCTCCCATTCCCCGGCGATGGGCCCCAGCCATTCAAGCAGGCTGGGGGCGCCGTCGTCGAAATTGACGAAGATCAGGTTGCCGAAGCGTTCGCAGCGGATGCGCTGCAGGCCGCGGCAGGAGAAGTCCAGGCCGCGGAAGTCCTCCGGGTCGCGGATGGCCAGCAGCTCGCCGTCGTGGCTGTAGGTCCAGCCGTGGTACTTGCAGACCAAGCGCGGCCGCTGGCCGGACCGCTGGGTGACGATGGGCGCGCCGCGATGGCTGCAGGTGTTGTAGAAGGCGTTGATGGCGCCGCCGTCGGCATGCACGATCAGCACCGGCTGGCCGGCGTTCTCCCAAAGGCGGAAGCAGCCCGGCTCCGGCACCTCGTCAATGTGCCCGGCCAGCAGCCAGGACCGCCGCCAAATGCGCGCCTTCTCCAGTTCAAAGAAACGCGGATCCGTGTAGCGTCCGCCCGGCAGGTCCGGCAGTGCGGGAAAGCCCGCCGGCGGCTCCCTGCGGCCCGCCTCGAACTCCATCAAGTCCCGCAACTGGGCAATGTCCTGCTGATTCATGAACGCTCCTCCAAGCTCTTGACCGAGGGTGACAGTTTAGCCCCGGCTTGCGTTCGGACAACCCCGCGCGACCTGACGGTCGCGGATGGAGTTTCGCTGCCGCGAAACTCCGCGCTTTTTGCGTGGGCCAGGTTCCGATATGTTTCTGAGCCCGCACACCCCGCGCCTCTCGCCCTCTGGGCGAGAGGCGGTTGGAGTTTCGCTGCGCGAAACTCCGCGCTGTCGCTTGGGCCAGATTCCGATATGTTTCTGAGCCCGCACACCCCGCCCGCCCCGGATGGCGTCCGGGCCATGCCGGGCATTGCACGGACTGGGCTATGATGACCAACGGCAGCCGTGAAACGACCAAAACGTCACGTTCAACCGAGACAGCAACCGGACCCCGCCATGAGCCTGATCCACACCTTCAGCGGCAATCCCCTGGACCGCGCCGACGCCGAACGCCGCGATGTCGATTGGCTGGCGGCGGCCGAACGCAGCTTCTCCAGCCGCTTCCTGCCCTTCGCCGACCTCAACGTGCTGCTCAACGGCAATGCGCTGGGTTGGGTGTCGGCCACGCAGATCGAAGCCGCAAATGATGGCGCGCAACCCATTCTGCTGGGCCTCAAGCAGGATGTCGCGCATTTTGCCGTGGACGTGTCCAGCGATGGCGACCCCTTGGTCCGGCTGGGGCTGGGGAGCGGCTGGCAGTTCGAGGATTGCCGTTTCGCCGCCATGCGCATGGCAACGGCAGACACCGGCATCGTCGCCCAGGCCCGCGCCCAACTCGGCTGGCACGACCGGCATCGCCATTGCAGCCTGTGCGGCGCGCCGACCGCCATGGCCAAGGGAGGCCATGTTCGCCAATGCGGCGCCTGCGGCGCGGAGCACTTTCCGCGCACCGATCCGGTGGTGATCATGCTGGTCGCCGACGACGACCGCTGCCTGCTTGGCCAGCCCCACGGCCCCTTGGCGCGCATCGGCATGTACTCAGCGCTGGCTGGGTTCGTGGACCAAGGCGAGTCCATTGAGGAGGCGGTGCGGCGCGAAGTGCGCGAGGAGGCCGGCATCGCCGTCGGCGAGGTGGCCTACCACTCATCGCAGCCTTGGCCCTTCCCCTCGTCGCTGATGATCGGCTGCCACGGCCAGGCGCTCGACACGGACATCAAGATCGACCCCGAGGAGATGGCCGACGTGCGCTGGTTCGAGCGCAACGAAGTGGCAAAGGCCTTGGACGAAGCAAGCGCGACGTTGAAAGTGCCCGGCGCCATCGCCATCGCCCACCACTTGATCAAGGACTGGACGCAGGGGCGCGTCACTCTTTAGCAGCGCCCTTCCCGTTTGCCGCCCGAGTCCTTGAGATCCTGTCCCGCGGATTAAGCGGGTTTCAGGCGCCAAGCCGTTTCGGTTCCGAGCAAGGCGCCACGACGCCTTGTGGCAGGCGGCAACGCCATGACCGCCCCGCCGCCAAATTGACGCGCGCCTTTTCCTGATCGTCGGCTTGCCGCAGCCCGGCACGGAACGCCGGCATCCACATCGAGCCGCAGGAGATCGCGTCTTATTGAATCACTAATACAAGTAATATAGAGTCTTATTTGCATTTGCGTAAAAGGAGACCCCAACCATGCAGCCCCGTGACCTGATCCTTGCCATCATCACCTTCACTGGCGCCGCCTCCGCCCTCGCTCAGCAAGAGCAGGCCATCGAAACCATCGAGGTTTACGGGGAAGCGGTCGATCAGTACCTCGTGGACGAAATGAACACAGCGACCCGGCTCGCGCTGACCTCGATCGAAACGCCTCAGTCCGTATCGGCAATCACCCGCTTGCAGCTGGACGACTTCAAACTCTGGAACCTGGACGACAGCCTCGAAACCGCGACCGGCATCCAAGTGGAGAGCGTCGAGACCGACCGCACCTACTACACCTCAAGAGGCTTCGACATCACCAACTTCCAACTCGATGGCGTCGGCATTCCGCTGACTTACGGCAACATGGAAGGCGACATCGACACGGCCATGGTGGAGCGCATCGAGATCGTTCGGGGCGCCAATGGCCTGATGTCCGGCGCCGGCAACCCCTCGGCCACCGTAAACCTGGTGCGCAAGCGCCCTTCGGGCAACAACCGCCTGAGCGTCGCCGGCAGCTTGGGCTCCTTCAGCCAAAAGCGGCTTGAAGGCGACTTTGAGGCCGCGCTGACCGACCGCATTGACGCCCGGCTCGTGGTCGTCAATGAGGACGCCGACAGCCATCTCGACCGCTATGCCCGGGAAAAACAGTTGGGCTACGGCGTCCTCACTGCCGAACTGGGGGCCAATTCCGTTCTGACCGGCGGCATCTCCCACCAAGCGAGCAAGGCGGACAGCCCGTTGTGGGGCGCCTTGCCCATGTTCTTCACCGACGGCTCCCAAACCGACTACGCCCGGGGAACCGCAACCTCGGCCGATTGGGCCTACTGGGACACCGAGGAAAGAGCCGCCTTTGCGGAACTCCGATTCCAGCTTGGCGACGGCTGGCAGGCGCAGGCCTACGCCTCCCACAGCAGGATCGACGGAGACGCCGAGTTGTTCTACATGTACAGCAACCCGGACCCAGCCACCCACGACGGCCTGTTGGGCTACGCCAGCGCCTACGAGATCAGGGATCGACAGTCGCTGGCTGACGCATCCATCAGCGGCAAGTTCAACCTGCTGGGCCGGGAACAGGACGCGGTCCTCGGCTTGAACTGGACCAAAGTCGACGTCAACGACAGATCGCTGTACGACCACACCACCGGTCTCGGCTTCCCGTTGATCGGCGACTTCCGGCAATGGACGGGCAGCACGCCAAGGCCCACCTTTGCCGACGGGCCCAAGGGAAGCGACTGGACTGACGATCAGTTCGCCTACTACGGCGCCACGCGGCTCAAGGCGACGGATGCCCTCTCAATCATCGTCGGCGCCCGCGTGGTCCACTGGGACAGCGACGGGGAAAGCTACGGCGAGGACCATTCGGCCGCGGCAAGCGGAAAGGCCCTGCCCTATGCCGGAGCCGTGTTCAACATCAACGGGCAGGCATCCCTCTACGCCAGCTACACCGAGACCTTCATGCCCAACCGGGACATCGGAGCCGACCTCCGGCGCCTGAGCCCCGCCGAGGGCAGGAACGCCGAAGTCGGGATCAAGTCCCGCCTGCTTGACCAAAGCCTGCTGGTGACGGCGGCCCTGTTCCAAACGAAGCACTTGAACATCCCGGAGCACGCCCACTTCGATGCCGAGAGCGGCCAAAGCATCTACGAGGGCCGCGACTACGACAGCCAAGGCTTCGAAATCGAGGCGTCGGGCCGCTTGGCCGACGGGCTGCAGGCGGCGATCGGCTACACCCGCCTCGACATCAAGAACCGCCACGGGGGGGATGACCGCGACTTCGTGCCCAAGCAGGCCCTGCGCGCCAACCTGAGCTACCGTCCTGCGGCGCTGCCCAAACTTAAGTTGGGCGCATCCGCTCGCTGGCAGGATGCCATCGAACGCGGCAACGCCTTCGGCGGCGCCGTCAAACAGCCGGCATACGCCCTCATTGACGCATTCATGAGCTACGCCGTCACGCCCTCGCTGGACCTCTCCGCCAACGTCCGCAATCTGACCGGCAAGAAGCACATCCAAAGCCTCTATTGGGATCAGGCGTACTACGGCCCACCCACCCACTTCGTCGTGACCCTGCTCCACGCTCGGTGACGGGAGGCGGCCGTGAACAAGTGGGCGTTCAAAGCGCATCGATGGATGGCCATCACCGCGGCCCTGCCGCTGCTGGTGATTTGCGCCACCGGCAGCGCGCTGGTCTTCAAGCACGAGATCGACGCTTGGCTGATGCGCGACATCGTGCGGGTCACGCCGTCCGCCGCCGGCCGTCAACCCATGGAAGCCCTGCTCGGGATTCTGAACCGGGAGCTGCCCCGACATGAAGTGACGGGCTGGGTCTGGTTTGCCGACGACCCGGGCCGAGCGGACGTGGTTTACGTTGTTGAGCACGGCACCAGCGAATGGCGTTACACGCTGCTGAACCCCTACAACGGCGATCTCCTGAGCCGCGTCGTTTCCACGCAAAGCCGCCTGACCGACTGGCTGCTGAGCTTGCACCACACGCTGCTCGTCGGCGAAATCGGAATGCTGGCCTCGGGGGCGTTCGCGATCTTGCTGTGTCTGCTGGGCATGACGGGCATTTGGCTGCATCGGCGCTTCTGGCGACGTCCGCCCAAGCTGCGCTGGAGTTCGGGCGGGGCGGTGGCGTACAGCGACCTGCACAAACTGGTCGGCCTGGTCGCCTCCCCCGTGCTGTTGGTTCTCGGCGTCACCGGAGCCTGGTGGAACATTGAGCACGGGTTGGAGGAGCTGGCCGAACACTGGGGCGGGGCGGCGCCTCCGGCCATGGAAGGCCGCCTTTACGCCGAACGCATTTCGCTTGACGCGGTCATTGCCCGAAGCGAAGCCGAGGTGCCCGGTTTTGAAGCCACCTACCTGCGCCTCCCATGGGAAGCGGGCATTCCCATCGCCGTGTTCGGCCGGGTGCCTACCGGCAATCCGTTGTCCAGCGACTACGGCTCCACGGTTCTCCTTGATCCTGAAACCGGCGGTTTGCGGCAGGTGCTGGACATCCGACAAGCCAGGCTGCTGCCGAGAATCGAAGACACCTTCCGGGAGCTGCATTTCGGCACTTTCGGCGGGTTGACAACCCGCATTCTTTGGGCGGCGTTCGGAGCGGCGCCCTTGGCATTGGCGTTGACGGGCCTCTGGCTGTGGTGGCATCGCCGCGGCAAGCGCCTGGCCAAAGGCTCCAATCCGGCAGTCCGAGCGCGCGCTTGGCGATGATGTTCCGTTGAATCCCTTAGGCGCCGCCGACAATGGTCAGGGCCTTGGGGCGCAGCCAGTCGCGCATGGCTTCGAGTTCCTTCAGCAGGCAGAGTGACGCATCCGGCAGCATTAGGCCAGCGTGGGCGCAGGCGGTTGCTTGTCAATTCAGACGAACCCTTGGGGCCAACGCCCCGACCGCAGGCGTTCCGGAGGGTCTATTCCTGAGCGGCAATGGCATCACGCTGATGGCGTTTGTGAGACCGAAATTGCGTGTGTCCTTGTTATGATGGCATCAGTTTGATGGCGTTTGTGAGATCGACACGGTGTGTGTCCTGGTTGCGCGAACTTCCTGGTTGCGCGAACCCCCGCAACGGCAGCGGACCTTTGGTCCGCCGAGACCGTCAGGTCGCGCATGTTGCTGAGCGTCGGCGCAAGCCATCATCGACCCCAACACCAGCGGAGAGGGCCATGAACGTCAGCGAAGCCATTGGCAAGGTGCTGAAGGCCGAAGGCGTGGACGTGCTCTTCGCCTACCCGGTCAACCCGATCATCGAGGCCGCCGCGGCCGAGGACATCCGCACCGTCATCGTGCGTCAGGAGCGCATCGGACTGCACATGGCGGACGCCTACTCGCGGCTGTCGTCCGGGGAGAGGATCGGCGTCTTCTGCATGCAGCACGGCCCCGGCGCCGAGAACGCCTTCGGCGGGGTTGCCCAAGCCCATTCCGAGTCCGTGCCCATATTGGTGATGCCCGGCGGCTACCCGCGCCGCATCGCCAACTACTACCCCAACTTCAACGCCGTCCAGAACATGCGCGCGGTCACCAAGTGGGCCGAGCCGCTGACCATGGGCAAGGCCTTGCCGGAGGTGATGCGCCGCGCCTTCTTCCAGCTGCGCAACGGCCGGCCCGGACCGGTGCTGGTCGAAGTGCCGTTGGACGTGTTCCGCGAGGAGGTGCCGGACGACTGGCGCTACGAACCCAGCTACAGGACTCGTTCCGGGCCGGATCCCGAGGCGGTCGCCGAGGCCGCCGCCGTGCTGGCGAAAGCCGAACGGCCAGTGATCTACGCCGGCCAAGGCGTTCACTACGCCCGCGCCTGGGATGAGCTCAAGGCGCTGGCGGCGGCTTGGAACATCCCGGTGACCACCAGCATCGAGGGCAAGAGCGCGTTCCCGGAAAACCACCCGCTGTCGCTCGGCTCGGGAGGCCGCGCCAACCCGCGGCCGGTCAAGGCGTTTCTCGATGAGGCCGACGTCATTCTCGGCATCGGCTGCAGCTTTGCCCTGACCGCCTTCGGGGTGCCCATGCCGAAGGGCAGGACCGTCATTCACGCCACCTTGGACCCGATGGACCTGAACAAGGACGTGCCGGCGCAGCACGGGCTGATCGGCGACGCCAAGCTGACCTTGACGGCCCTGGCGCGCGCCATGGAAGCCCACAACCCCGCCCAGGCCGAGGCCCGCGCCCAGGTTCCGGCCCGCATCGCCGGCCTGCGCGAAGCCTGGCTCGGCGAATGGCTGCCCAAGCTCACCCGCAACCAGGCGCCGATCAATCCCTACCGAGTGATCTGGGAGCTCAACGCCCTCGTCGATAAGGACAACGTCATCATCACCCACGACGCCGGCAGCCCGAGGGACCAGATCACGCCCTTCTGGGAGGCCACCGCCCCCTTAAGCTACATCGGCTGGGGCAAGACCACCCAGCTCGGCTACGGCTTGGGGCTGGCCATGGGCGCCAAGCTGGCGCAACCGGAGAAGCTGTGCATCAACGTCTGGGGCGACGCCGCCATCGGCTTCACGGGCATGGACTTCGAGACCGCAGTCCGCGAGCGCATCCCCATTCTGTCGATCTTGTTCAACAACTTCTCCATGGCCATCGAAATTCCGATCATGCCCGTCTCCCAGGAGAAGTACGGCGCCACCGACATCTCCGGCCACTACGCCGACATGGCCAAGGCGTTTGGCGGCTACGGCGAGCGGGTGCGCGACCCGAACGACGTTCAGGCGGCGCTCAAGCGCGGCATCAAAGCCACCGAAAGCGGCCGGCCGGCGCTGCTGGAGTTCATCACCGGCAAGGAAATCGCCGTCTCAAACGAATGATTGGGCGAGCCTGCGCACGGCGGCGCTTGCCCGCCTCGGCGCCGCCGCTCGGCCACCGAGGCTTTAACCAGGCAAGGGCGCTGGCCGCCGGCGCACCCGCCGCAGGAAGCGCTGCAAGGCGCCGGTGCTGAGCCAGAAGCCGATTTGGGCGGCGGCGATGAGGCCGACGAACAGCGGGATCAGGCCGTAGCCGGCGTTGCCGACTTCGAAGTAGAACACGGCGTTGTAGGCCTTGCCGTTGGCGGGATTCTCCGCCTCGACAATGCCGATGTAGCCGCCCGCCTCGGCGAAATCATGGCGCAGGGCCACAATCCCGGTGGGCTCCGCCACCAAGGGGCGGTGGAACACCGTTTGCGCCTCCAAGTCGCCAATGGACCGCACATCGTCCCAGTTGGCGAAGATGCCGAAGCCTTGGTCGTCGGTGATCACGCGAAACGACAACGGCATCTCCTTCATCATCTCATGCAGGTATTCGATCACGAACAGGGTCGGCCCCACGTCCGGCACCTCCTCGCAGAACTCCGCAGCACCGCGGCTGTCCGGCAGGTGCAGGGTGAAGTGGGCCTGCAGGAAGCCCATGCGCAGCAGGCAGACGTCCTCCTCCGCCACCACGCCGCCGTGCGCCTGCGCCCATTGCGGCGCCGCCACGAGCGCAGCGGCCAGAACGGCGCCAATGAAACGCCTGGCGGCCGGCGCCGCAGGCAGTCGCGAAAGCGAAAATTCGGCCCCCCGCCCCTGTCGCACCGGCGATTGAAGAGAGCATCGAGCCGTATTTGCCGACGAACGCTCCAAAGGGGGCGGCGGATGCGGACTTGGCCGTGAACTCCGGGGGCAGGGGCTGCTGGGCTGGAACGGCCGGTTCACGCCGCCGTCCCCGCGCGCAGCCAAGCATAGGCCAGCAGCGCCAAGGCCAAGCCACCGGCAATGGCCTGGCCGCTCTTGCCAAGCCGCCGGATGTCGAAGGCGGCGGCCCCCAAGCCCGCGGCGACCCCGGCGGCAAAGCCCGTGAAGTGCGCGAGCACGTCGGTGCGCTCGCCGCCCACGCCCGTGTAGGCCAGCAGCGCCACGGCTGCGAAAAGGGGTGCGAAGTTGCGCTTCCAGCTGCGCGCCTCGACCCGGCTGCGCCGCCACATGAAGGCGCCGGTCAACCCAAGCGCCGCAAAGTTGGCGGTGGAGGCGCCCAGCGAGAGAAAGGCGGCGGGCTGAATGAAGGCATTGGCCAGATTGCCCGCCGCGCCGCCGAGCAGAATCAGCAGCCAGCCGAACCCGGAGCCGAGGTAACGGCCGGCAAAGACCCCGAACAACGCGCCGAAAGCCGAGTTGCCGACGATGTGGCCAAGGTCCGCATGCAGCGTCAAGGCCGTGAACGTCCGCCACCACTGGCCGCCCTGAACGAGCCCCGCGTTCATCATCCCGGACTCCCGCCAATCCCAGCCGAAGGCGCCCCAGTCCTCCAAATTGGGCAGCAGCCAGATGACGGTGAGGAAGACCAGGGCGCCGGTCCAACCCCGATCGAAGGTGTGCAGCATGGGCGCGCGGCTTTCGGGGCGCCGGTTCTCGGCCTCAAAGGCGCGCAGCTCAGCCTCCGCCCGCGGCGCCGCATGGGCCGGAATCAGGAGCGTCCAGACGTGATCGCGCCATTGGGTGCGGTGGGGAATCTCCATGGCGGCCAGCACCAGCGCCGCTTCGGTGACGATGCGGCGGTCAAGCGCCGACCGCAGCACCACCCAGTCCCCTTCCGACACACGTTGGCCGCTCAATCGCAGGCCTATTGCAAGTGCTTGCCCAAGAACCCAACAAAGGCTTCCGAGGCGGCTAGGGCCTTTACGCCTTCGCCGGGCGTCAGGTCGAGGGTCTGCCCCTTAGGTGCGAGGACATGGACGTGGTCGAGTTCATCCCCTTGGTTGTCGGCGGCGCAAAGCACGCGGTCGTCGCTTGGAAACCAGGACAACGGGCGATGGACGTTGTCCGCTGAGGCGGACAGCGCCGTGGCCGGCACGCCGGACAGGAGCAGCGCATGGGCGTTGAGCGCGCCCAGGGTGTCGGCGCCAATCAGCAGCCGTTGGCCGTCCGCCGACGACGCGTAGCCGCCGGGCAGGCGGTAGGTCGTGGTCTCGAAGAAGGCGGCGGCGGAATGGGTCCTTGGCGGCTGGCCGCACGCCGTTAACGGCAAGCAGCACGGCAGAGCCCAATGGCGCATGTGGCGCGGGCAGGAGAGGATGCTCAGGTCGGACACGGAAGCCTGAAACGGCATGATGGCGGGATTGTACCCCAACCAACCCCAGCTTAGCGGGAAAGCGGGCCCCTGATGGGGCCCGCAAGGCTCATTTCAGCCCCACGCCAAGGCGGATTCCTCTTCAGGATACATCGGGAACGGATGGTTAGGCACCCTCCCGGGGTGGGGCCATCCGTGCTTATGAGGTTTGGACAGCTGCTCGGCGATCGTAGCAGTGCTTAGAGACCAGCGGAAAGCACCGCCAACCAGTTGCATTTCAGTGTCATCAAGAGTACGCATGGGTTTCTCCTTTGCGAGGTTGTTGAAATTCGGACGCACAAGATGCAGGCAGGACATGCCCAGCGCAATGCCGAGGCCCAAACCTCCAGCAAGCCTTCAGGTTGCAAGGTCCCGACGATGGCAGCGTTGGGCCAATGGCTGCGCCCCTGCGCAAGAGTGCCGCCGGGGCAACCGGGTTAAACTCAGCCGTCCCCAATGGCCAATGGCCCCAGCACTCGATGTCGAATCGCTCACCGCCCGTTCCCATCGCCGCGCCGCGGACGTGGCCCACTTGGTGCCTTGCAGGGCTGGGCTGGCTCATCGCCCGGCTGCCCTGGGCGGCGCTCTTTCCCTTGAGCAAGCCGCTCGGGGGCTTGGCTTTCCGCCTTGGGGGCGCCCGCCGCCGAATCACCGAGACCAACCTGCGCCTGTGCTTTCCCGAACTCGGCCCGGCCGAGCGGCAAGCGATGGCGCGACGCGTGTTCGAGGCCGTGGCGCTGGGCGTTTTGGAGCTTTGCGTGGCTTGGCTCAATCCACGGCGCGGCCGGCGGCACCAGGTCCGCCTCGAAGGGGTTGAGCACTTCCGAGCCGCCTTGGGCAAGGGGCGGGGCTTGCTGCTGCTCGGCGCCCACTTTGCGGTCATGGACATCATCGCCGCTCCGCTGGCCAGCCTGGGGCCGGTGGCCGTCATGTACCGCAAAAACCGCAACCCGGTTTGGGAGTGGCTGCAGGTGCGCGGGCGCAGCCACTACTTCGCTGGCGTCCTGGAACGCAAGGCGCTGCGCCCCGCCTTGCGGGCCCTCAAGGCGGGCCACGCCATTTGGTATGCCGCCGACCAGGACTACGGCCCCAAGCACTCGGTGTTCGCGCCTTTTTTCGGCGTCTCGGCCGCAACCATCACCGCCACCGCCCAACTCGCCCGCCACAACGGCTCGCCGGTGCTGATGATGAGCCAGCACCGCGACCCGGCGGCGCGCAGCTGGACCATCCGCTTCGAGCCGTCGCTCCCGAACTTCCCCAGCGGCGATGCGCAGCGCGACGCCGTCGCCGTCAATCAGGCCATCGAAGAGGCCGTGCGCCGCGCCCCGGAACAGTACCTATGGCTGCACCGGCGGTTCAAGACTCGGCCATCGGGCGAGGCGAGGCCCTACGATCCGTGAGGCCGCTCCGCCGCGTTTTGCCTGAACCGATGCCGCACGGTCCATGAGGCCCCTGCATTACTACCTGCTCGGCACCGGCAGTTGGTTCCTGTCGGTGGGCATTCAGGGGGTCATGTTCGCCTGGCTGGTGACCATGGTGCTGCGCGAGTCGCCGGATCGGGTGGGGATCGCGCAGATGACGCTGCTGCTGCCGGGCACGCTGCTCATGCTGGCGGGCGGCAGCGTGGCCGACCGCTACGGCGGGCGGCGCGTGGCGGCGCTCGCCCAAGCCGCGGCCACGCTCGCCCCCCTTTGGCTGCTGGCCTTGGTGCTCACCGACCGGCTCACGTTCGCGGGCCTGCTGGCTTACGCCGTGGTGATGGGCTGCGCCCAGGCGTTCGTGACCCCCGCCCGTGACGGTTTGCTCAACCACGTTGCCGACGGCCGCATACAGCGCACCGTCATGCTGGCCGGCATCGCCCAGTTCGGCACCTCGATTCTCGGCTTCCTGATCGCCTCCAGGGCGGACGCGGCGGGGCCGGCGCTCATACTGGGCATTCAGGTGCTGATTCTCGCTGCGGGCGTGGCCGGCTTTCTCAACATCGCCCAAACCCGGCGCGCGCCTCAACCCGAGTCCCGCACCACCCTGATGGCGTCGGTCATTGAAGGCGCCGCAACCGTGCTGCGGCATCGGCAGTTGCGCATGGTGGCCTTGCAGAACGTGGCCATGGCGCTGTTCTTCATGGGCTCCTACATCGTCACCCTGCCGCTGCTCGTGCGCGAGGCGTTCAACGGCTCCGCAAGCGACCTCGGCCTGATGAACGCCTGCAATTCCATCGGCCTGGTGCTGGCGATCTTCGTGCTGCTGCGCCGGGGCGACGTGGCCCGTCAGGGCCGCGCCTTGATTGTGGCCCAGTTGGTGGGCGCCATCGTGCTCGGCGCCGTGGCCTTGGCGCCGGGCTTCGCCGCCTTTCTGGTCATGGTGTTCGTTTGGGGCGCTTGCGGCGGCGTCGTCATGACCATGGCGCGCACCATCATGCAGGAGCAGGCCCCGGAAGGACTGCAGGGCCGGGTGATGGGATTCCACTCCTTCTCCTTCATGGGCGCAGGCCCCTTGGGCGCCTTGGGCAGCGGCTATCTGGTCGATGAGATGGGCGCCCAAGCCGCACTGGGCATCAGCGCTGCGGGCATGCTGGCCGTGATCTTGATGATCGGGGTCCGCTCTTCGCTATGGCGCATGGAGACCGCCTCCTGATTCCGGCACAGGCTGCCGGCGACGCCTGCGGGCCGGGGACTGGCCGGCAAGGCCAGCGGCCGGCAGCGGCTCAGTTTGAATTTCCCTGGCTCTTAGCCGCAAGTTCGATGGGAAATGGCGTCAATTTCGAGTCGAGCAAATGCAAACGGGAACCCGAAGGTTCCCGTTCCATGCGCCGAACCCGTTGCCGAGCCGCTTGGGCAGGCGCCACTGGCAGCCGTGCGTGGGGGATCGCGTTGAGCGCCTGCAGGTTCGGCGCTGACGTTGCCCCGCTGCTTGGCAAGCAACGGGGCGATCCGCTCGAACTGCGCTTCGGTGATTTCAGCGATCGCAGCGCAACGCCGCTACCCAACCCGACCGGGTCGGGGCTGCCGCTTGGCGATGCGGACGTCGAGCACCCGCACCGATGGACTGGCGCTCGACGCATTGGCCTGACGCCAGCGCGCGATGGCGCGACTTGCGGTGCGCTCCCGGTCATTGCGCAAGCCTTCCTCACGCAGCACCACAGGCCGGCCTTGGCCGGTTTCGATGACGACCTCGCACCAGCAGCGCAGCCGCATCCGCAAGGGCGGCGGCTGGTCCGGAAAATCGCTTTTCCAAGCGCCGATTCCCTGCACGTACTGGAACCGCTTGCCGGGCTCCACAGTCCGCCAAGACTGCCCGACCTGATCCAAAAACCGCCAGCGGGCATCCGCATTCACCTTCTTGACCTGGCGCTCCGCATCCCCCAGCAAGACTCGGCGTTCAATCCACGCGGCGCGGCAGAGCCTGGCGGTCATCGGCGAGCGGCCGCTCCCCAACGACCCGGAGACCCGGGTTTCGGCGTAGTCGTGAGCGCCCCTCACCCAGATGCCGTTCTCCCCGCAGCCGTCGGGAATTGCGTGCTCAACCCCATCCGCACCGGCCTCGATTCGCTCAATGAACACCTCCCCCAGAGTCTCGCGGCCAAAGTCCTCGACATCGCTCCAATCCTCTTCGAGGATGGCGTCCAGCTCCTCAAGCCCGCCGTCGATTCGGAAGGTCTTCGACCTCGAAGCCAGGGTGCGAAGAACCAGCACCGCAGCGGCGCAGCCGGGCTCGGCATCCGTCAAGGTCACGTCGTATTTCGTGCCCTTAAGCGCGAACTGGTAACGGGCCTGCTCCAAAACGTGAAGGGCTTGGCGGATGCGCGGCCCCGGGCTCCAGAGCGTGCGCCCACGCACGGATCGCTTGGTCACGGCCTCATCGAATCGGATGCCGGACTGCCGGAGCGTGAAACGGGTGGATGAGAGCGCCGCGCCAACCCCTCGCACGTTCTTGGTGCCAAGAATGGCGGAAAGCTCTTCGGTGGTCAGTGCAGCTCCCGTCTCCACCATCCGCTCCAGCGCACCGAGCCCCGCCCAATACTTGGCAAGCACCGGATCGACCGTTTCGTCCATAGCTCAAACGCTCCGATTCAAGACTTAAAGTTGGTCCGCACAGGCACAAGCGCAAAAGCGGCGCCTGAACCCTGTCAGCCAGCGCAGCCGTCAAGGCAACCGAAAGCGCCCATTGCAATGCTTCGGCTGGCCCAGCGGGACGGCCGCCGCTCGAAATCCTGCGGCGGACACGAAGTTGTTAACTGCAATCTTGGTCAGCGATTCTAACGCATTGATGTGTTTATGACTGCGCGACCTGAGGATCGCGGATGGAGTTTCGCTGCCGTTGCCCGGGTCAGGTTCCGACATGTTTCTTTAGACCGCGCGCAGGCACGGGTTCCGCTTCGCCGACGCAGCGCGCGCCGACCGCCTCCCCTCAGCGCCAAGCGAATGCCGGCTGTTCGTAGTGGGCGACTCGGGTGGGGAGACCCAGCAGGCACACTTCACGGAACTGGTAGATCAGAGCGGCGGTCGGGGCGGCGATCCAGTCGTCACCGACGGGCATGCGCAGCACGGGGTGCTCGCTGCTGGCGACCCAATCGAGCAGCGGCGCATCCTCGCGCATGAACTCAGTCAGCGGGATGCGATGCACGGAAGCCACTTCGGCGGGGTTGTGTTGGGTTTCAAGGCCCGGCCCGCCCCAAACGACCACCGGACTCATGACGAATCCGGAGCGGGTGACGAAATCGTCCAAGGCGCCGATTACCTGCCCTTGATCCAAGTGAATGCCCACTTCCTCGCGCAACTCACGCAACGCCGTTTGCGCGGGCGCCTCCCCGGCGTCCAGCCGTCCGCCCGGAAAGGCCCACTGGCCCGGATGGTTGCGCAGCGTCGTCGGGCGCCGGGCTGCGGAGTTTTCCAGACCCGGAAGGTCCGCGCCGTGGGCGGCGTCGGTCACGGTGATGGCGACCGCCGCGTGATGGGCGTCGTCCACCTTGTTTTCGATGACGTCAAAGGCCTCCAAGTTGGCGGTGATGCCGGCTTTAAGTTCGTCGTCGCAGAGCATCGGCGCAGCATACGCGCAATGGCGCCGTTGAAGCCACGCTGAACCTCGGACGGCATCGCCTTCGCAATCGCTCCCCCGGCGTCCCGCCTGCGCGGGCTTAAGAAACACATCGGAACCTGGCCCGGGCAACGGCAGCGGCGTTTCGCGGCAAGCGAAACTCCAACGCGCCCGCTCCGCGGGCGCGCCTCGACTTGGGTTGGGTTGCATGCGAGTCTGGTGACCGGGTCTGCGAGTCGAGGGGTTGCGTCGCCAGCATCGTGATTGCGAAATCCGAACGCCAAGCGGCTGTGTTCGCGTTGCTGGCCGTGGCGCTGTGGTCCACGGTGGCGACCGGATTCAAGTTGGGGTTGCGCGCGCTTGAGCCGCTGCAGCTGCTGTTTGCCGGCGCCTTGGCGTCCACCCTCCTCTTCTGGGTCGTCGCCGGCTGGCTGGGGCGGCTGCGGCTGCCGGTCAAGGCGATTGGCCAAGCGGCGCTGTTCGGCCTGCTCAACCCCTTTGCCTACTACGTCGTGCTGTTCGCCGCCTACGACCGGCTGCCGGCCCAGGTTGCGCAGCCGCTGACCTACACTTGGTCCATCGCCATGGCGCTGCTGGCGTGGCCGATATTGGGGCAACGGCCAACGCGGCCCGTTCTGCTGGGCATTCTTCTCAGCTACGGCGGGGTTCTGATCGTGCTGCGGCCTTGGGGGATGGCGGCGTCCGCCGCCGTTGATTGGGCAGGCGTCGCGTTGGCGCTGGCCAGCACCCTGCTGTGGGCGGGCTATTGGCTGGCCCAAGTCCGCTCCGATGTCGATCCCATCGGCCTGCTGGCCTGGAGCTTCCCGTTCGGCTTGGCGGCCACCGCGACGCTCTGCGCCCTAGGGCCGGGCTGGCCGCCGCTGTCGGCCGACACGCTCGTTTTCGGCGCTTGGGCGGGATTGGTGGAAATGGGCGCAGCCTTCCTGCTCTGGCGCCATGCCCTGGCGCTCACCGCCAACGCCGCCCGCATCGGTCAGCTGATCCACCTCTCCCCGCTGCTGTCCCTGGGCCTCATCGCCTTCGTGCTCGGAGAGGCCATCCATCCGGCCTCAATCGTCGGCTTGGGCGTCATCATCGCCGGGTTGGCGGTGGCGAATCGCTAGGAAGCCTCTGATCAAGTCTCGGCAGCTCAGAGGAGCCGGGCGGGCGTGATGGCAAGGCGCGGCGAAGCCGCGTGGCAGGCCGCGAACAATCACCCGAATCAGCCGGACGGGACTGGATCACGGGAGCGTCGGCAGCCAGTCGGCGAGCGCGGCGGCGATTTCCGCCGGCGAGTCCTCCTGGATGAAGTGGCTCCCCTTGACGGTCACTTCCGTTTGGTTGGGCCAGGAGCGGCAGAACTCCCGGGTGGCGCCGGCGATGAGGGCGCCGGGTTCGGCATTGACGAAGAGTTTCGGCACGTCGGCGCCGGACAGCCATTCCGAATAGGATTGGGCGAGCGCCACCACATCCTCCGGCTCCCCGTCAATGGGGATCTGGCGCGGCCAAGTGAGCGTGGGACGCCGGGATTCGCCGGGTTCGAGGAATGGGCGGCGGTAAACGGCCATTTCCTCATCGGTGAGCTTGCGCAGAACGGAACCCGGCAGCACCCGCTCCACGAAGACGTTGCCCTCCAGCACCATGGCTTCCCCGGCAGGCGAGCGGAAGCCCTGAAAAACGCCCCGCGCGTCCGCCGGAAACTCGTCCCAGGAGACGGGCCGGACGATGGCCTCCATGTAGCAGATGCCCTTGACGGCGCGGCGATGCCGATTGGCCCAGTGAAAGCCGAGCGCCGACCCCCAATCGTGGATGACGAACACCGCGTTCTCCTTGACCCCGAGCGAATCCAGCAAGGCATCCAAGTAGCGGGCGTGCTCGGCGAAGGCGTAGCGTCCCGGACCCGAATCGTCCAGCTTGTCCGAATCGCCCATGCCGATCAGGTCCGGCGCCAAGCAGCGCCCGCAGCCGGCCACCGCCGGCATGATGTTGCGCCATAGATAGGACGAGGTGGGATTGCCGTGCAGGAACACGATCGGATCGCCCTCGCCCATTTCGGCGTAGGCCATTTGCTTGCCCAGCACTTCAATGCGCTGCTTGGGCAGTTCGTCTGCATTCATCTTCGGGGCTCCCGTGAATTGCGTTGCCTTCAAACGCCCTTGAACATCGGTTTGCGCTTCTCGAAAAAGGCGCTGATGCCCTCCTGTCCGTCATGGCCGGCGGCAAGCCCGGCAATCGCCCTGGCCTCAAGCTCCATCTGCGACTCCAGGGTTTGCTCAAAGGTGCCGTTGAGCAGCGTCTTGACCGCGGCAAAGGCGGCGGTGGGGCCGCTGGCCAACCGCTGCGCCAGCCCTTGGGCCTCGCCAAGCAACTCGGCATCCGCCACCACTTGGTTGACGATGCCCCAGTCCAACGCCTCCTGGCTGCTGAGCAGGCGGTTGGTGAGCATCAGCTCGCGGGTGCGGCGGTCGCCGATCTTGCGGGGCATGGCATAGGTTGAGCTGCCGTCCGGCGAAAGTCCCGCCCGGGTGTAGGCCATGGTGAAGACGGCCGATTCGGCGGCGATGGCGAGATCGCAGGCCATGACCAGGCTGAAGCCGGCGCCCGCCGCAGTGCCGTTGACGGCGCCGATCACCGGCGCTTTGCCGCGGGCCAGGCGGGAAAGGCCAAGGTGCAGGTCGCCGGTCATCCGCATGAGCAGCTTGCGGGTTCCGTCCCCGGCTTGGGCGAACGAGCCGAGGTCGCCGCCGGCGCAGAACATCCTGCCGGCGCCGGTGAGCACGACGGCTCGAACCGCCGGATCAGCGTCCGCGTCGATGGCAGCGGCGCCAAACTCCTTGGCCATCAGCGGATCCATGGCGTTGGCCGCCTCCGGACGGTTGAAGGTGATGGTCGCCACGTTGTTCTCGACTTCGTAGTTCAGGGTTTCAAAACTCATGGACGGCTCCGTTGACTGCCGGTGAATGGCTCAAACATGGCCATTGTTGAGGTTTTGGCGCTTGCGCCCGGACGCAGGCCGCGCGCCGGTTCGGAAGCATCCCGGAATCCGATCCCGGCAACGGCAGCGGGGTTTGGCGCCAGCGCGACCGTCAAGCCGCGCAGGCCGTCGGCAAGCGCTACAATCCCCGCCGACGGCAAGGCCGCTTGGGCGCCAGCATAAACCACTGCAACCGGATGTGAAACGCCGAACTTCCGCTCAAGCCCCTCTGCGCCGGATCGGGACAACGGGCCAACCCAATCAACGCTGCGGACGCTCAACCCGAGGACAAACGGGCAAATGCAAGACAGGCTGAAAGACCCGCTCATCATGTTCCTGGGCCTCGGCGCCGTCCTGTTCGCCGCCGCGAGCCTGTTGGACGGCGACGCCGCGGATCGGGTGATTGACGTGAACGCCGCCGAGACGCATCGGCTCACCCAACAGTGGAGCGCCCAAATGGGGCGCCCGCCAACCGCCCAGGAGCTTGAGGGCCTGATCGAAAGCTTCATACGGGAGGAGATCTACTTTCGGGAAGCCTTGCGCCTGTCGTTGGACCAGGGCGACGTCATTGTCCGCCGCCGTCTCGTGCAGAAGCTCAACTTCCTGACCGAGGACATCGCCGCCCGCCAGCCGCCAAGCGATGCCGAGCTGCGGGCCTTCCACGACGCCAACGCCGAACGTTACCGGCTGCCCGCGCGCTACAGCTTCCGCCACCGGTACTTCTCCACCGACCGGCGCGCCAACGCCGAGGCGGACGCCAAGGCGGCGCTTGCGGAGCCGCAGGCCAAGGGCGATCCCTTCATGCTGCAGCGGGCCTACGCCGAACGCTCCGAACGCGCCGTCGGCGACCTGTTCGGAAGGCAGTTCGCCAGTGCGCTGGCGCAACTCAAGCCCAGCCCGGATTGGCAGGGCCCCTTGCGCTCGGCCTACGGCTGGCATTTGGTGAAGCTCGAGCAGGCGCTGCCGGAGACGCAGCCGCCGTTTGCGGAGGTGGCCGGCCGGGTGGCGGCCGACCTGGCGGCGAAGCGCCGCGAGGAGGCCAACGCCGCCTACTACGAAGCGTTGCGCAGCCGCTACGAAGTGCGGCGGCCATGAGGCCGGCGCGACGAATCCTGCTGGCCCTGGCGCTGGTCGCCGGCGCGCCGGCCGCCGCTCATGAGGTTCGTCCGGCCTACCTGCAGATCGTCGAAACCGCTCCGGAGCGGTTCCGGGTGCTGTGGAAGCAGCCCATCGTGCAGGATCGCCGCTTGGCGATCGATCCGGTGCTGCCCAACGATTGCCCGCCGCTGGGCGACCCGGTGCCGGAAGTGGTCGGCGGGGCGCTGGTGCAGCAGTGGGAAGTGGCCTGCCCGCTCGACCGGGGCGCCATCCGCATCAGCGGCCTGGCGCGGACCCTGACCGATGCGATGGTGGAGGTTCAGCGCTTGGACGGCGACGGGCTGACGGCGCTGCTGCGCCCCAATTCGCCGTCGCTGGACCTCGACGACCCCACGCCCCAAGTGGCGGCCTACCTGTGGCTCGGCATCGAGCACCTGCTGTTCGGCATCGACCACGTGCTGTTCGTCATCGGCTTGGTCTATCTGATTCCCAGCCGCTGGGCGCTGCTGAAGACCATCACCGCCTTCACTTTGGCCCACAGCGTCACCTTGGCCCTATCGGTGCTGGAGCTGGTGCAAGCGCCCCAAGGGCCGGTGGAGGCCGTGATTGCCCTGTCCATACTGTTCCTGGCGCGCGAACTGTTGTCGTCGCCGGAGCAACGCTCGCCGCTCACCACCCGCCGACCTTGGATCATGGCCCTCCTCTTCGGGCTGCTGCATGGCTTCGGCTTCGCCGGCGCAATGGCCGAAATCGGCTTGCCCCGGGACCAGCTGGCGCCCGCGCTGCTGCTTTTCAACATCGGCATCGAAGTGGGCCAGCTCATGATCATCGCGGCCTTGCTGGCCTTCCTGGGCGCGGCTCGATGGGCGGGATTGCGGCCGCCCACCAACGTGCTGCACGGGGTTGCGCAGCCCGTCGGCGCGGTGCGTCAAGGGCTGACCTGGCTCGACGTTGGCCTGATCCACGCCATCGGCATCCTGGCCGCCTACTGGACCATCGACCGAACGCTGGGATTGACTTGACGTCCGGCCAAGCGCCCAATGGCGCTTGGCCGGACGTCAATACCCCTCCAACTCCCCGTAGCGGTTGCGGTGGAAGTTGACGTCGCCCAAGGTCTGCTCGCTGACCGCGGCCCGCTTGATGAAGAAGCCGATGTCGAACTCGTCGGTCATGCCGATGCCGCCATGCATCTGGATGCCTTCGCGGGACACCAAGTTGTAAGTCTCTCCCGCCTTGGCCTTGGCGAGGCTCGCAAGCTTGGCGACCTCATCGGCATCGCGGCCCTCGTCCAAGGCGGTGAGCGCCTCAAGGACGCAGGACTTGGACAGCTCGACCTCGCAGAACATGTTGGCCGCCCGGTGCTTGAGCGCCTGGAAGGAGCCGATGGGAACGCCGAACTGCTCGCGCTCCTTCAAGTAGGCGACCGTGCGCTCGAAGCACTCCTGAAGGCCGCCGAGCATTTCCGCCGCCATGCCGATGCGGCCGATGTCCAAGGTGGGGTCGAGCACCTCGGCGCCGCGGTGCAATTCGCCGACCAACGCATCGGCGCCCACCCGAACCCCGTCCAGCTCAATGTTCGCCACGTTGCGCGAATCGGCCATGCGCAGCCTGGTGACCGCCACGCCAGCCGCCTCGCGATCCACCAGAAACAGGCTGATGCCGTCCCGGTCGCCCGCCTCGCCGGAGGTGCGCGCCACCACCAGCAGCTGCTCGGCCACATGGCCGTCGAGCACGAAGGTCTTGCGGGCGTTGATGACGAATCCCTCGGGCGCGGGCGCGGCGACGGCGGACGCCCCATGGGGGCTGTGGCGGTGGGATTCCTCCAGCGCCAGGGCCATGAGCAGTTCGCCCGAGGCAATGCGCGGCAGCAACTCCGCCTTTTGCGCGTCGCTGCCGCCGATGTTGATCGCCGTGCCGCACAGCCAAACGCTGGCGAACAGCGGACTGGCCACCAGGTTTCGCCCGGTCTCCTCGGTGACGACGCCGAGCCCCTTGTAGCCGAAGTCAAGGCCACCATGGGCTTCCGGGAACGGCACCGCCGCCCAGCCTAGCTGCGCCATGGCCCGCCAAGTGGCCGGATCGTAGCCCAACGCCGAATTCTCGTCACGCAGCTGCCGCAACTGGGCGAGCGGGGCGCTGTTGGCGCAAAAGTCCCGAGCGCTGTCCTTGAGCATCGTCTGCTCGTCGTTGAGAATCATCGGCATGGCTTGCGCTTCACTCAATCAAGGCGAAGCGCGGAATAAACCAGACTCGCGGGGCTTTTGTCCAGCCTGCGCGACCTGACGGTCGCGGATGGAGTTTCGCTGACGCGAAACTCCGCGCCTTTTGCGTGGGTCAGGTTCCGAAACGTTTCTGAGCCTGCACGAACCTTTGGTTCGCGTTGGCGTTTCGCGCAGCGAAACGCCACTGCCATCAGACAGCCATTTCCGATAGTCTGCCGTTCATCCTTCCCCAACCCAATCACCTCAAGGAGCAACATGTCCAAGGACATCACCTACTCAAACGAATGGACGGCGGAGCGCCCGAAGCACCAGAACTTCAACGGGGGCGTCCCCTCCTGCATCGAACGCCGACCGCCGGCCTTCAAACGCCTGCCGCTTTAAGGGGAGGGCCCATGTCCGAAGTCATTGCCACCGATCTCGACGCCCATGACTGGCCGGAGTTGGTCAACGGCCTGAATCGCTACCTGAGGCTGCGCGCCACGCCCTTGGCCATGAAGCTGTTCGCCACCGAGGAGGCGATGATGGCCATCCCCCGCCTGCGGCGGCCCAAGGCGATCCACACCACCGACCAGATCGTCGGCCAAGCCTGCCGCAACGGCTGGACCGTCGGCATCACCGCCGACGATCTCGTCGGCCCCCAGTGCGGCACCGTGATCGGCCTGCATCCCCGCAGCCCGGAATGGCTTGCCGGGGATCGCATGGCCGGCGTCTGGTACGCCGACCAAGAGAACGCCAAGGCCCATCAGGAGGCCATGGACGTGGTGCCCTACGGCAACTACCGAGCCATGGCAGTGAGTCCTTTGGCCAGCGGCCGGCTGAATCCGCCGGACATTTGCCTGATCTACGCCACGCCGGCGCAGATGATCCTGTTCATCAACGGGCTGCAGTGGACCGGCTACAAGAAGCTGGAGTGGGGTTGCGTCGGCGAATCCGCCTGCGCGGACTCCTGGGGCCGGGCTTTGGCCACCGGCGAGCCGAGCCTGTCGATACCCTGCTTCGCCGAACGGCGGTACGGCGGGGTCATGGAGGACGAGCTGCTGATGGCGCTGCCGCCGCGCTTCCTGCCGAAGATCATCGCCGGCTTGGCAGCGCTGTCCCGCAACGGCCTGCGCTATCCCATCGCGCCCTACGGGGTGAACAACGACGTTCGTGCCGGCATGGGCGCAAGCTACGGCTAGTCGGCTAGAGCGGATCGTCCATGTGCCCGGAGTGGCCGTCCACGTCGTAGGACATGATGACCAAGTCATGGGCGTCGCCGTGGCGGTCCTCCACATGGTCCGCAAGCAGCGCCTCCGGGACGAACCCGAGCCGCTTGAACGCCGCCTGGGCGCCCGCTTGGTCGGGCGTCATGTGCGCCACCAGCTTCTTCAGGCCCATGGCCCGCGCGATGTCGAATATCTGCGAGGTGAGGCTGCGGCCCAAGCCGTGCGAGCGCAGGCTGGGCGCGACGTTGACCCGTATCTCGCCGACCCGCCGCGTCCAGCGGGCCGGGTTGCGCTCGACCGTGGCGTAACCGACGAACTCGCCCCCCGCATAGGCGCACAACGAGCAGGTGGCGCCGCTGCTGATGTTGGCCAGCCAAGCATCGACGATGTCCGGCTCGGTGATGTCGAGCCGCAGGAAGAGCAGGTCCTGCTCCGGCAGCGCTTGCGCGAAGGCCAGCACCGGCGCCCGGTCCTCGACGCCAAGGATGCGGATTTCCACTTCCTGGCCGGACAGGCTGACGGTCTTCGGGTAGCCGTCCGCCACGTCGCCAAACGCATCGTCGGACTGGGTTGCTGCATTGTTCATTGCGGGTTTTCCATTGTTCTTGTTGGTGTTTGCCGTGCCGCCGCCCCTGGCTTGGGCGCATCCTCGCCACAGGCTGCCGCGAGCAACTCCCTGAAGGCGCCGTCCAAGCTGTCCGCCATGCGCTCAACGTCCGGCATCAGCCTAGGGTCGCACACCAAGGTGAAGCAAAGCTGCCTGTTGTAGCTGGTCACCGCCAGCCCATAGCCCAAAACCCCGCCCAGCATCAGCATCCCCAGCACGTCAAGCACTTGGCGGCCGGCAATGTACTGGGGCACCTGCACGCCGGGCACGTTGGTGCAGGTGAAGTTGAAGCCGGCCATGGGCATTGACGCGCCCCAAGGGAGCGGCGGCGGCGGGATGCGGGCGGCGAGCGCCGTGGGATCGAAGGGGCCGCCCACCAATTGGGCGGGCGCCATGGCCAGCGGCGGCGGCGACGGCATCGACTCCATCAACTCCTGGAGGGCCTGGGCCTCGCGATTCTGCTTGATCTGCTCCATTTCCTGGCGAACCTTGCGCAAGCGCTCCACGACGCTCATCGGGGCCGCCGGGAACATGGGGAAAATGCCCGACACCCGGTTGCCCAAGGCGCCCTGCTCGTTCTCCTGCCGGACGTTGACCGGGCACATGACGCGCAGGTTGCTGCCCGCAGCCTCGCGACGGCCGTCCGCCAGATAGCGGGCCGCGCCTTCCGCCGCCACCGACAGCACCACGTCGTTGATGGTGCCGCCGAAGCGACGCCGAATCTTGCGAAAATCCCCGAAGCCGTAGCGCCGCCAAGCCATTGCGCGCTTCGGCCCCACCAATCCGAGGTTCCAAGGCGCCGTCAGCACCGGCTCAGCCAGGAATCGGGTGATGGATTCGCCCGCCCGGCGCAGCATCTCCATGCGTCCGTCGCCACGCCGCATTGCCGCGAACGGATTGCCGTCCAGCATCGACTCGACTTGCTCGCGCAGGGCTTCGGCGGCCAGTTCAGCAGCGCCGGGCAAGGGCGCGGGGGACCAAGGCGCCGGCGCCGCCGCAGGTTCCGGCGCGTTGGCCTGAAGGTCGAACAACACCAGGGAAATGTCCACGCCCGATGCGCCGTCCGCCATGGCGTGATGGGCCATCTGCACCAGCACCGTGCGCTCCTCGACGCCTGCAATGACATAAGTGAGCCACAAAGGCCGATCCCTGGGCAGCAGGGGCTCAGCCAGCTCGGCCGCTGCCGCCAAAGCCTCATCCAGGGTGGCGCCCGGTTCCAGCGAATGCCCCTTGACGTGCCGGGCAATGTCGAACTTGGGATCATCCATCCACTTCGGATGGGCCAGATTGAAGGGCGCAAAGACCAGCCGCTGACGCAGCCGCGGCACCAAGTGCAGGCGGCGGGCAACGTGGGCGCGCACCGTCTCCAAGGACAGTTGCCCCTCCACCACCGCGATGTTGGCCCCGTGCATGGGGCCGCTGGCGGTCTCTGCGTAAAGGAAGGCCGCGTCGTGATCCGAAAGCCGCATGGCATCAACCCTCTGGGCGCAAACGGCGCCCGCGGGCGCGAACTATGCCCATCGCCGTCTGGTTTCGCAACACGCGCGCCCGCTGCGCGGGCGCGGATGGAGTTTCGCTGGCGCGAAACTCCGCTGCCGTTGCGTGGGTCAGGTTCCGGGATGTTTCTGAACCCGTACACACGCGCGCCCGCTGCGCGGGCGCGGATGGAGTTTCGCTGGCGCGAAACTCCGCGATCGTCGGGTAGGCAAGATTCCGAGATGTCGCACAAAAATTCAGCGATTTCCTACAGACGGCGACCAGCCAAATGCTCGACAATTCAACGTGCGTTCAGCCACAATGTCGTCAAGGAGCCGCCATGAAGCACAGGATCAATGCCAACATGACCACCACCCTGCTGGTGGGGGCCAGCATCATCGGCGTGAACCAAGCGACCATCCTGTCGGTGTCGAGCGCGACGGACGCCCGCTTCGAGCAGGTGGACGCCCGCTTCGAGCAGGTGGACGCCCGCTTCGAGCAGGTGGACGCCCGCTTCGAGCAGGTGGATGCCCGCTTTGAACGGATGGACCGACGGCTGGACCATATGGAGAACCGCTTCGTCGTGCGCTTCGAGAGGCTTGAGTCGCAGTTCAATGAAATGAGCGCCGGCATCGCTAGGATTGAAGGCATGATCCAAGCCTCCCATGGCCGCAAGCCAGCCGCCGGACAGGCGTCGGCGCTGCCGTCCCTTGCCAAAACGGAAAGCTGAAGCGTCCGGATTCCAAGCCTGCGGCCCCTAAACGCCAGCCCTCCGCGCCAAGGGATCCGCGTGGGCCGCACCGCGTGGCAGCAGCGCGGCAATGCCTTCAAGTTCCGAACGGCGGAAAAAGGGCGGTCGAAACCGCCCTTTTTTGATGGTCTTGTTTGATGGTCTTGGCAGTCCGACAAGATCGAAGGTCGCCGTTGCCGACGGTCAAAAGGCCACGCCCACATTGAAGAAGATGTAGCGGCCGAGGGCGTCAAAGTACGCGGGGAACGTGTTGCCGTTGCCCGGCGCCGTGCCGGCATCGGAGGTGACCGGGGGATTGTTGTCGAACAGGTTGGAGAAGCCGACGGTGGCGCTGTAGTTCTCCAGCGGAGTCCAGTTCAGGGTCAGATCCCAGTAGGTCTGCGCGGGGAAGTCGATGTTGTTGGCGCCCAAGTCCTTGGTCTTGCCAAGATAGCGCATCGACAGCGAAACCCCGACGCCATAGGCGGTATCCAGCTTCGCCTTGTAGTTGCCGCTCCAATCCGGCCGGGGATTCTTGTCGCAGCCAAGCCCCCAAACGCCCCCGCAATTGAGCGCTGGCTCGCCGGGCAGCTCGATCAGGTCGGATTCGATGAGATAGGTGGTCACGCCTTGCAGCGAGACCAGGCCCAACGGCGAATCGAAGCCGTAGTCGAAGATGATGTCGATGCCCCGCACGGTCTCTTCAGCTAGGTTGACCGTCTGCGCCGAGATGTACCCGCCGGTCAGCCACAGCGAGCCGTTCCCCGGATTGCGGTTAATGAGGTCGCAAAAGGTCGCAATGCCGGTTTCCAAGCACTTGCTCAGCGCGGTGGCTGCCGGAATGCCATCGTTGATCTTCTTCTCCAACTGGATGTCGAAGTAGTCAACGGTGAGCACCAGCCCGGACGCGAACGAGGGCGTCAGCACCGCGCCAAGGGTGATCGAGTCCGCCTTCTCCGGCTCAACGTCGGGGTTGCCGCCTTGCAGAATGTTGTACTGATCCGCCGGGGACTTGAGGTCAGTGCCGTAGAGGCTGGGGGCCAGCCCGGTGTTCGCGCACTGGGCTTGGGTGGCGGACATGGACAGGCCGCAGGGGTCGTCGGGAAGGTCCGTGAGGTTGAAGCCCGTGGCCCGGAACAGCTCGAAGAGGTTCGGATGGCGTATCGAGGACTGGTACGAGCCGCGCAGGGCAACATCCGGCAGCGCCTGCCAAAAAGCGCCAACCTTCCAAGTGTTGGTCTCCGCGCCCGTCGAGTAGTCGGCGTAGCGGTAGCCCGCATCGACGCTGAGCGAATCAAGCACCGGAATGCCCAGCTCCACGAAGTACTCGTGTGCGTCGTAGCTGCCGGCCAAGGGCAGGGTGGCGCCGCCGGAACCCGAGCGGTCGCCGGTGCGGCTCGGACGGTCGGGCCGGAAGTCGGTCTTCAAGTCCTTGTACTCATAGCCCAAGGCCACCGAAATGGAGCTGGGCGCGCCGGGAATGCTGATGCCGGATTGGCCGGAAACCACGGCTTGGACGATGCTCTGCTCCCCGGTGCCGTTCACGAAGGTCGAATTGGCGATGTAGCGCTGCAGCTCCTCGCCGCCGTCGATCACGGCTTGGATGCCTTGGTCGCCCGGCAATCCGCCGCTGAACAGGTTGTAGGGGATGCAAGCGTCATCGGCGCCGGTCAAGGTGGCCACGCAGGTGGGAACGCCAGCCACGCTGATGACGTCGATGGCGCGATTCATGGCCGTCACCGAAAGGTCGTTGCGGTATTCCTCCGAGTACTCGATTTCGGAATGCTGGAAGGACAGGTCGTAGCTCCAGGTCTCGGCGAACTCCCCGCGCAGCCCGTACAGCTGGACGATGTTGTCGAACTGGGTGGTGAGCTGGCGCGGACCGCCCTCGACGTTGCGCTTCAAGGAGGTGAGCGGCGCGTTGTAGTCAATGATGTCGCCTGCCCCGACGGCGATGTCGAGGGAGGAGATGTAGGCCAGCGCCTCGGCGGCCGTGGCGAAGTCCGGCGCGTGGTCGCCGCCCATGCCGGTCCAGTTGCCGCAGGCGACGTCGTACTGCTGCTTGGACAGCAGCGGGTTGTAGCACGGCAGCGAGTCGATGTTGCCGAAGGTGCCGGAATAGGCGATCTGCGCGTTGGACTCGGAATTCATGGAGCGGATGCTGGCATAGGCCTCAACGTACTCGTTGACGGCGAACTTGCCGAAGAAGCCGGCGTTCAGCCGCTCGTCGGGGCGCTGGAAGAAGTTGGTCGGGTTGAAGTTGTAGGTCTGGCCGGCCCTGGGCACGAACTCATCGCCCTCGACCTTGAGATCCAACCCCGTGACGTCAGGGTCGACGTTGACGAACCCTGCCCTGCCGTAGGCGCCAAAGTCCGCCCACCGTCCCGGCGGGATGGTCGAGGAGCCGCCGCAGCGTGACGTGCCGCCGGACAGGGCACAGGCGGAAATGTCGTAGTCGCCCTGCAAGATGGGCGCGGTGTCGGTGTACTCGACGAAGCCGGTGATGTGGCCCCGGCCTTCGAAGACCGACCCGCCGAAGGCGACGGCGATCTTGTCGGTGTTGCCGGTGGTGACGTTGCCGTCGGCAACCTCGTAGTCGTAGGAGCGCACCAAGTCACGCAACGTGCCGTCGTTGTTCTCGTGCTGGTAGAAGCTGTGGGTGTAGCTGGCCTTGAATCCTTCGAATTCATCGTCGAGGATGAAATTGACCACCCCCGCGACCGCATCCGATCCGTACACCGAGGATGCGCCGCCGGTCAGCACCTCCACCCGCTGCAGCAGGAGCGACGGCACGGAGTTCAAGTCCGCCGCGTTGTCGCCGTTCGTGGTGCCCGGCGCCAGCCGTTTGCCGTTAAGAAGCACCAGCGTTCGCTCAGCCCCTAGGTTTCGGAGGTTCACCGTGGCGGCTCCGGTAGCGCCGTTGGACGCCGTGATCGCCTGTCCGGGGGACACCTGCGGCAGGTCGTTGAGGTAATCCTCCACCCGCGTGATGCCGCGGTCGGCGATGTCCTCGATGCTCACCGTGGTGATCTGCGAGGAGCTGTAAACGTTGCGGTCCCGAATGCGCGAGCCGGTGACCACCACCTCCTCCACTGCGCTTTGCTCGGATTGTGCAGCTTGCTCCGCTTGCGCGTATGCGACCGCGGGCAGGCCCGCCATCGCCAGCAGGGCGGCGATGGCGGGCCTGCCCCTCATGAAATTGAAACGGCTTGATTGCAACATCGAAAACGCTCCCTTAAGTCCCTTTGATTGACTGCGCGGCGCCGCTCGTCGGGCCGCTTCCAGCCGCGCCGCGCCCCGGTGCGTCGTGGACATGCCGATGCAGCGGCGGGTCGTGGCGCGGCGGATTGTAATCGAAAAATCCAGTTTTGTTACAGAACTGTTACTCTTTCTTGACCATTTTTTCACTTTTTTCTCAAAATTTCGCTATGCCGTCTTAATTTGGCCAATCGTCCGTGCTTTTCTGCTATTCTTCCGCAGCACCGATTTCCGAGGGGGAAACAGCCCAATAAGGGCTACGGCCATGAGCGAAGCGCAACCCAAGCAACCCTACCAACCGGTGGTCCCGGAGACCGTTGACGACATCAACCTGCTCGATGCGGACCTGCAGAACTGCCCCTACCATGCCTACGGCAGGCTGCGCGACGACGCGCCGGCATGGAAGGATCCGCTGACGGGCTTCTACGTCATCACCCGCTTCGAGGATCTGCGGGCCATCCTGCTTGACACTGAGGCCTACATCAACGGCATGCGCGGCGGCCAAGGCGGCGGCCGGGGGCGCATCGATCCCGAGCGCGCCGAGCGCATGCTCAATCTGTACAAGGACAAGGGCTGGGTGCCCGCCCCCACCTTGGCCGGGCGCGATGATCCCAACCACAAGCAGATGCGGGCCATGTTCAACGAGGCCTTCCGCCCGAAGAAGATCGACGCCATGGACCCCTTCGTCAAGGAGACCGCCTACAAGCTGATCGACGCCTTCATCGACGACGGCCGCTGCGATTGGGTCAAGCAGTTCGCCGTGCCGCTGCCGCTGATCATCATCGGCCGCCAAATGGGTGTGCCGGAGGCGGACATCTGGCAAATCAAGGCCTGGACCGACGCTTGGGTGCAGCGCTTGGGCATGATGCAGAGCGAGGCGGAGGAGCAGTGGTCGGTGGAGATGGAGATCGAGGCCCAGCACTACTTCCAGCCCATCTTTGAGCGGCTGCGCCGGGAACCCGACGACACCCTGCTCTCCGATCTGGTGAACCGCGTCATCCCGGAATGGGGCCGCCCGCTCAACGACAACGAGCTGCACGCGGAGATGATGGCGGACACCTTCGTCGGCGGCTCGGAGACCTCCACCAACGCCATCGGCTACGGCGTCAAGCTGCTGGTGGAGAACCCCGAAGCCTGGGCCATGCTCAAGGCGGACCCCGACAAGCACCTGCGCACCTTCTGCGAGGAGGTGCTGCGCCTCGAAGGGCCGGTGCAGGGGCTGTTCCGCACCGCCGCCAAGGACATCGAACTGCACGGCGTCACCATACCGCAAGGGGCCATGCTCAACATCCGCTACGCCGCCGCCAACCGCGACGAGCGCGAGTTCGAGTGCCCGGAGCGACTCGACCTAAACCGGGACAAGCCGGGCCGGCACCTGGCCTTCGGCTCCGGCATCCACCACTGCCTGGGCGCGCCCTTGGCCCGGCGGGAGATGTACTGGTCGTTCAAGGCCTTGGTGGACCGCGTTGACGAACTCTGGTTCGCGCCAGGCAAAAACGACTTCGCCATCGCGCCCAACTTCGCCCTGCGGGCGTTGAAGGAGCTGCACATCGAATTCAAGGCCAAGGACGGTTGAGGGGCGAAGCCCTGCGGTCGCGCAACTGATCCCGGCCACCGTTCACGGCCTTCCGATTGCGGCCGCAATCAGCGGCGCCATTCTCTTAAGTCCCTCCAAGGTCAGCTCGCCGCGCTGGTACATTTGATGCCACGCTCTGCGTTGCCGAATGACTCGCTCGTCGTTGCGCAGACGCAGCCTGACCAACACGTGCTCGGCACGGCGCCGAAGCGCATCGGGAATCGTGTCCGAAACCCGCAGTTGCAAGGAAGGCAGATGCAGTTCGAACCATCCATCCTTGACTTCGTGCGGATCAAGCAGATCGTCTGCCAGCGCATTGCCCTTGCTCGAATTGATCCACGCCGCACAGTAGCGGTAGTTCTCCCATTCATACGTCTTCGAGCGGTCCTCATCGACGCTCACGAAGTGGTCCAAGGTTCCGACCGGCTCATGCATCGCCGAATAGGCGCAGAGATTTCGAAAGCCATCGGCCAGCATTCCCTTGAAAGGGGTCCAGAAGTCCTTCGGACGCCCGCTGCCCGGATGGTCTGCGAGCCATTTGGCCCCTGGCACCCTAGCCCGCCGGTTGAAGTCCTGCGGCTCGGGAACGCGCTCGAAATGGATCATTCCCGGCCGCTCCGGTGTTCCGTCCGCACGATCCAGCGTGGCCAGAACGGGTCGTGCCCGGCCAGCACGCGCCGCAGTTGCGCATTGATCCGGTCGCGCTCCCTGAGACTCTCAGGAGTCTGGAGCATATCCCCAAGCATGTATGCCTGGGCCTCCTCAATGGCTTGCTCAGCCTCGATCGAGCGCCCCTGTCGAAGTCCGAAAACATCTGATACCAGCCAGTTGAGGGCATCGCCCTGTGCCGCCCACGGCACGACATTGAGATGCACCCCGCCATCGCGAAAGTCGAGGTGGAACAGCCCGTCGCGCTCCTCGTCGAAGTGCGGTTCCACGGAGGCCAACACGAGCGGCGAGTGAGTCGCGGCGATGAGCTGCACATCCGATTCGCGGTCGGTCAGGCGATCCACCACTCCAAGAATTGCGGGCACGATGGTCCGCTGCCACCGGGGATGAAGATGGGAGTCGACTTCGTCGAACAACAGAATGACCTGTCCGGCAGCCCTCAGCCCAAGCTGTTCCGCAGCACGAACATGCTCGCTCCAGGACCATACGAGCATGTAAGCCAACCCCGTGATTCTCCGAACCGCGGATGACGCATGCACGATGGGAACCGCTTCGGAGTACTCGGTTCTGATTGAAGGAATGTCCTGTGCGTCGTCAACGGAGAGGCGCATGATCGGGCCGACATGCCAAGGTTCGCCTTGAACCGCAAGCGCACCAACAACCTCCGCCATGCGGCACGCGTTGTCTCCACCCTCGCGTATCCAGCTCGACCAGTCATCGAGCAGGCCCTTGCACACTTTGGTCTCCCGACCTTCGATCCGCGCGAACAGCCCGGCCCAGACCTCCTGGGGCGAAAAGACGTACCCCGCCAGTCGATCCTGAACGTCGATGTCCCCCCTTGTTCGCCAGTAATTTCGCGCTGGATCCCAAACCGAGAAACCGCCGTCGGCGTGCGCGTGGACGACCAATCCGGGGCTCCATGGCCTGCCAGGCTGACCGGTCCAACTCTGGTCCTTGACGGAGTATGAGCTCTCGAAGCGCCTGCTGTTTCCGGCGTCGGTCGTCAACTCGAACCGCAGCTTCGCCGGCCTGCCAATCTCCGTCGGGCGCGCCGGATACCCGGAGGTCAAACGCGGATTGAGGTCACGCGGCCACTTGCGCGTCAACGCCCACCACGCAACGTCCAGCAGAAAGCTCTTGCCGAGCCCGTTGTCGCCGGTGATCAGGTTCAACCGAGGTTTCAGGTCCAAGCTCATTGCCGGCGCTGGACCGACGTTTTCCAATTCAAGCCGTTCGAGCATTCGATTCCGTGGCGACCCATGATGGTTCTGAAGGGACTGCCTTCGTCGGACCGCGCATTGTAGCAACGATTGCCGTTTTGACATCCGATTTCCCGCCTCTGGCGGGGCGCAGGCCCACGCCTTTGGCCCAGCCTTCATTTCAAGCCCATGTGCGGGCTCAGGAACACATCGGAACCTGAACCGCGCAACAGCGCACAAGCGCGAGCACGATTCGAGCCATTCGGCTATACTTGCGTCCCGAAGCGCGGATTCGGTCGCCCCTCGGGCGGCTTCGCCGACAACCGCTTCATGCAAATCACCCATCCATCATCGGCCAAGCCGCGAAGGCTTGCTCAAGCCAAGGAGGCAACCATGGTTACTAATGCAACGCCGCGCGCGAGTTCGCGGACAGGCGCTCTACGAAAAGCGGCAGCTTGCGCTTCGCTGCTGGCGCTCATCGCCACGCCCGGCGTCAACGTTGCGGCGACCGGCGATGGCGCCATCGAGGAAGTGGTGGTCATCGGCACCCGCGGCGCGCCCCGTTCGGTTGAGGACTCCTCCGTTCCGGTGGACACCATCAGCAGCGAGGACTTCGAGAACCAGGGCGGCAGCGACCTGTCCAATCTGGTTCGCGCCTTGGTGCCCTCGTTCCACGTCAACGACAACCCCTCCCGCGACCTCGCCGCGCTGCTGCGGCCCGTCAACCTGCGCGGCCTGGCCCCGGACCACACGCTGGTGCTGATGAACAACAAGCGCCGGCATCGCGGCTCGGTCATACAGTGGATTTCCAACGGCGCATCCAACGGCGCCCAAGGGCCGGACATCTCGGCCATTCCCGCCATCGCCATCGGGCGCATGGAGGTGCTGCGCGACGGCGCCGCCGCCCAGTACGGCTCCGACGCCATCGCCGGCGTGCTCAACTTCGTGCTCAAGGACGCCGCCGAGGGCTTCTCCGTGGAAGCCAAGCACGGCTTCCATACCAAGGACACCAGCGAGGACCTGACCACCCTGGCCGGCAACGCCGGGCTGCCGCTGGGCGATTCCGGCTTCGTCAACCTCAGCCTGGAGCTCGGCCAATCCTCGGACACCGACCGCAGCGTGCAGCACCGGGACGCCGCCGCCCTGATCGGCTTGGGCATTCCCAACGTCGCCGACCCCGCCAAGCCCTGGGGTTCGCCCAAGGTGAGCGAGAGCATCAAGGCGGTGGCCAACATCGGGGTGGACATCAACGACAGCGCCGAGTTCTACGCCTTCGGCAACTTCGCAAGCCGCGAGGTGGAGACGCGCTTCTTCTTCCGCAGCCCGATGAACCGCAACGGCGTGTACAAGACCGGCGACAACATCTTCCTGACGGCCGGAGACGGCTGCCAGGACAAGCACGCCGCCCCCGCCACCGCCGACAACCTGCTCGCCTACCGCGACGCAGTGGCGGGCGATCCCGACTGCTTCTCCTTCGTCGAGCTGTATCCGGAAGGGTTCACGCCCGCCTTCGGCGCGGAGATGACCGACTACTCGCTGTTCGCGGGCGTCAAGGGCGGGTTGGCCAACGGCCTGCTGTACGACGTCTCCGCCGGGATCGGCGCCAACAACATGGACGGCTTCATCAACGACTCGCTGAACCCGTCGCTGGGCGCCGACTCGCCGCGGGACTTCGACATCGGCGAGTACAACCAACAGGAAACCAACTTCAACATCGACCTGTCCTATCCGGTGGACGTGGGCATGGCTTCGGACCTGAACATCGCGGGCGGCTTCGAGTGGCGCGAGGAGGAGTTCAAGATATCCACCGGCGAGCGCGCCTCCTGGGAGATCGGCCCGTACCAGAAGTACGGCTTCGCCACCGGCTCCAACGGCTTCGGCGGCTTCAACCCGGCCTCCTCGGGCGCCTGGGACCGGGCCAACATCGCCACCTACCTCGACCTGGAGGTGAACGCCACCGAAAACTGGCGCATCGGCGGCGCCCTGCGCTGGGAGGATTTCGACGGCTTCGGCAGCACCGCCAACTTCAAGTTCGCCACCCACCTGCAAGCGACCGACGCCCTGGCCTTGCGGGGCTCCTTCGGCACCGGCTTCCGCGCGCCGACGCCCGGCCAGTCCAACGCCCGCAACGTCTCCACGGTGGTCAACGCCGCCACCAACGCCTTTGAGGAGCGCGGCACCATCGGCTCCACCCATCCGGTGGCCATGGCCCTCGGCGGCCGGGAGCTGGAGCCGGAGGAATCGGAGAACCTGACGCTGGGCGCGGTGCTGGCGCTGGACAACGGCTTGAGCCTGACCGTGGACTACTTCCGCATCAACGTCGATGACCGCATCGCTCTGTCCGGCCTGTTCAACGTCACCGACGCCATCAAGCAGGCGCTGATCGCCGACGGCGTGCCGGAAGCCGCCGAATTCACCTCGGTGCGCTACTTCACCAACGACTTCGACACCAAAACCGAAGGCGTGGACGTGGTGCTGACCTACGGCTGGGAAACCGATCTCGGCAGCACGGACCTGCTGATGTCCCTCAACCACACCACCACCAAGGTGAAGGGCTTTCGGCCCGGCTCAACCATCGTCGGCGACGACACCATCGACAACCTGGAGCGCGGCGCGCCGGAGACGCGCTTCAACCTGACGCTGACCCACAGCGTCAACAACTGGTACTTCCTGGGCCGCTACAGCTACTTCGGGGAGTGGTACGACGACCACAGCGCCGCCGAATTCGACGGCTACGGCTTGGTGGACCTGCTGGCCCAGTACAACTTCGCCGGCGGAATGTCGGTTGCGGTGGGGGCGGAGAACGCGCTCGACGAGTATCCGGACAAGGCCGTCAACACGGGCAACGGACGCAAGTACCCGCGCTACTCGCCCGCCGGCCACAACGGCGCCCTGATCTACGCCAAGATCAGCTACTCAATGTAGCTGGCGGCCGACGAACGCCGTGCTTGGGGTTTGGCGGCGGCCGCAGTCGGCGTCGAACCCCGCCTCGCGCATCGTCGGAAGCGCCCGTTCCAAGGGGGCGGCAGGCATTCCCGTCCGACCCATGCCCAACACTCCAACGAGCCTTGGCCCTCGGCCAAGGCTCGCTTGATTGACCCCGGCAGGCTCCATTAAAGTGGCGGCTTTGCAACGCTGGTGCCGACGGCGCCGCGGCGCCGTCGGGCGTTTCGCGCCGCCTCCACCGCGAGCAAGCCCAAGGCAAGCCCCATGATCTTTGACAGCACCGACACCTACATTTCCACCGACGAGTTGAGCATGGCCGTGGACGCCGCGGTCAAGCTCGAACGCCCCCTGCTGGTCAAGGGCGAGCCCGGCACCGGCAAGACCATGCTGGCGGAGGAGGTCGCCAAGACCCTTGGGCTGCGGCTCATCCAGTGGCACGTCAAGTCGAGCACCAAGGCCATCAACGGCCTCTACGAATACGACGCCGTCTCCAGGCTGCGCGATTCCCAACTCGGCGACGAGCGGGTCGGGGACATCCGCAACTACATCAAGAAGGGCAAGCTGTGGGAGGCCTTCGAGTCCGAAGAGCGGGTGGTGCTGCTGATCGACGAGATCGACAAGGCCGACATCGAGTTTCCCAACGACCTGCTGCAGGAACTCGACCGCATGGAGTTCTTCGTTTACGAACTGTCCGAGACCGTAACGGCCAGGCATCGGCCGATCGTGGTGATCACCTCCAACAACGAGAAGGAGCTGCCTGACGCCTTCCTGCGACGCTGCTTCTTCCACTACATCAACTTCCCCGACCGGGAGACGATGCGCGACATCATCGAGGTCCACTTCCCGTCCATCAGGAACGAGCTGGTCAAGGAGGCGATGGAGATCTTCTTCGACGTGCGCAAGGTGCCCGGCCTGAAGAAGAAGCCCTCCACCTCGGAACTGATCGACTGGCTCAAGCTGTTGATGGCGGATGACATCCCCGACGAGATCCTCGCCAACCGGGACGCCAGCAAGGCCATCCCGCCCCTGTACGGCGCGCTGGTCAAGAACGAGCAGGACGTCCACCTGCTCGAGCGGCTCGCCTTCATGAACCGCCGCGACGCCCGCGGCTGAGCGGCGCCCACGCCGGCAACCCCCATGCTGATCAACCTCTTCCTCGCCAAAGGCGCCCTTGCCCAACCGCTCGGCAAGGTGGGCGCCGAGGTCAGCGCCGAGCAGGGCTGCCAAGCGGCGCGTCTGGTGGGCTGCGCGTTGCTGGCCAGCCTCAATCAGGCGCTCGGCGACCTCGACCGGGTGGCCGGCTGGGTGCGGCTGTTCGGCATGGTCAACGCAGCGCCGGGCTTCAACCGCCTGCCGGCCGTCATCAACGGCTGCTCGGAACTGATTCTCGAGGTCTTCGGCCCAGAGGTGGGCGCCCATGCCCGCTCGGCGGTCGGTTTGGCGGAACTGCCCTTCGGCGCCCCGGTGGAGTTGGAAGGCGAGGCGCTGATCCGTCCATGAGCGCAGTCGGCAACAGGCAGCGCATCGTCAACGCCCGCATCGTCAACGAAGGCGCCGTGATCGAAGGCGACCTGCTGATCGAGGACGGGCGCATCGCCGCCATCGGCACGGCGCCGGACGGGCCCGGCGACGTCACCGACGCCCAAGGCGCTTGGCTGCTGCCGGGCATGATCGACGATCAAGTGCATTTCCGGGAGCCGGGCTTCACCCACAAGGGCAACATCGCCAGTGAGTCGGCGGCGGCGGTTGCCGGGGGCATCACCAGCTACATGGAGATGCCGAACTGCAACCCGCTGACCATCGACCAAGCCCGCCTCAACGAAAAGCGCGAGCGCGCCGCCCGCTGCTCCCACGCCAACTACGCCTTTTACCTAGGCGCGACCAATGACAACCTTGAGCACATCAAGTCCGTCGATCCGGCCAGCGCCTGCGGCGTCAAGGTGTTCATGGGGGCCAGCACCGGCGACATGCTGGTGGACGATCCGAAGGCATTGGAAGGCATCTTTGCCGCAACGCCCCTGCTGATCGCCACCCACTGCGAGGACACCCCCACCATTGTCGCCAACGAAGCCGCTGCCTTGGCCCGCTACGGCGAGGACATCCCCATCGCGGAACACCCCCGCATCCGCTCCGAGGAAGCCTGCTACAGGTCATCCGAACTGGCCGTCCGATTGGCCAGACGCCACGGCTCCAAGCTGCACGTGCTGCATCTGACCACGGCCCGGGAACTGGCGCACTTCGCAACCGGCGACCTTGCCGGCAAGCGCATCACCGCCGAGGCCTGCGTACACCACCTGTTCTTCGACGAGGGCTGGTACGCCGAGAAAGGCAACGACATCAAGTGCAACCCGGCAATCAAGCGCGCCGAGGACCGCCAGGCGCTGCTGGCGGCGGTTAACGACGGGCGCATCGACGTGATCGCCACCGACCACGCCCCACACACACGGGAGGAGAAGTCGCGCCCCTACCGGCAGGCTCCCGCCGGCCTGCCGCTGGTCCAGCACGCCCTGTTGAGCCTGTTCGAGCACTGCCGCCACGGCTTGCTCGAGGCGACCACCATCGCCCAAAAGACCGCCCATGCGCCGGCCGAGCTGTTCGGCGTCCGGGAGCGGGGGTTCATCCGCGAGGGCTACCACGCCGACCTCGTGCTGGTGGGGGAAGGCCGCACCGACGGCGGCGCCAACCTGTTCGCCAAGTGCGGATGGAGCCCCTTTGCCGGCATCGAATTCGGCCACCGCATCAAGGCCACCTGGATCAACGGGGTGCAGCGATTCGGCAATGGCCAGTTGCTGGACGGCCCGTTTGGCCAACCGCTCGAGTTCATCCGCTAGGCCGCCTTCCATGGAACCAAGGCAGCCAGCGCATCCGCAGATGCTCCTTCGCGTCAGCGGCATTGCGTTCCGGGGCAAGCTGAAGGCCGCCATGAAAAAGTCGCCCATCACCGCCAGCGCAATCGTCGTCATCAATCCGCGCGCCAACGTCGGCGCGCCCGCCCGGGCGTTTCTCGGGGCATGGGGCGCGCCGGCCAGTCCCACCGAGCCACCGGACTGACTGAAACGGGGCGGGGGGCCATCCCGATGAGCTGCTTTGCGCGTTTTGCCGCAGCCCGGTTGGCAGGCGCCGCCGCGGCGCTGTGGCTGGCGGCGGGCTGCGGGGAATCGGCGCGGGAGGAGCCGCCCCGGAGCGCTGGCGCGTTGCCGGATCTCCGCCACCTCAGCCTGATCACCGAGCCGCACACCGACGACTTCGACGGCTTGGCGGAACGCCGGACCATCCGTGCCTTGGTGGTGCGTAGCAAGACCTTCTACTTCTTTGACGGCGCCGCCAAGCGCGGCCTCTCCTACGAGCGGCTCAAGGCTTTTGAAGCCTATGTGAACGACCGGCGCGAAACCGGCTCGCTCAGGATCAACCTGATTTTCCTGCCGGTCATCCGCGACCAGCTCATCCCGGCGCTGCTCGCAGGCTACGGCGACTTGGCGGCGGCCAACCTGACCATCACTCCGGAACGCCAAGCCCAGGTCGATTTCTCCATTCCGGTGCAGCGGGAGGTGCGGGAGATCCTGGTGACCGGCCCCGCCAGCGAACCGATCGCCTCCATCGAGGACCTGTCCGGCAAGGCCTTGCACACCCGCCGTTCAAGCAGCTACCACGGGAGCCTGACGGCGCTCAACGAGCGCTTTGCGGCCAGCGGACTGCCGCCGATGGACATCGTTCCCATGGCTGAGCACCTGGAGGACGAGGAACTGCTCGAAATGGTCAATGCCAGCCTGATCCCGCGCATCGTGATCGACTCGCACAAGGCGGAATTCTGGAGTCGGATATTCGATTCGATCGAAGTCCGTCCCGACATCGTGCTTCGCGACCAAGCCGACATCGCTTGGGCGTTCCGGCACGGCAGCCCCAAGCTCAAGGCGATGGTCGATGGCTTTCTGATGAACGTGCGGGAGGGTTCGCTGACCGGCAACCTGCTGCTGCAGCGCTACCTCAAGGAGACGCGCTACGTGGAAAACGCCCTGGACTCCGCGGCAATGCGCAAGTTCGACGAGACCGCCCACCTCTTTCAGGAGTACGGAGACCGCTACGACTTCGACTGGCTGATGGTCCTGTCCCAAGCCTACCAGGAGTCCCGCCTGGACCAGCGCGCGCGCAGCCAAGCCGGGGCCATCGGCGTGATGCAGCTGCTGCCGAGCACCGCAGCGGACAAAAACGTCAACGTCGGCGACATCACCGAACTGGAGAACAACATCCATGCAGGCAACAAGTACCTGCGCTTCATCCGCGACCGCTACTTCGAATCCGAACCCATGGACGACCTCAACAAGACCCTGTTCGCCTTCGCCTCCTACAACGCCGGCCCGGCCCGCGTCAGCCAGTTGCGCTCCGAGGCGGAGCAGCAAGGCCTCGACCCCAACCTGTGGTTCGACAACGTGGAGGCAGTGGCGGCGCAGCGCATCGGCCGCGAGACGGTGGACTACGTCAGCAACATCTACAAGTACTGGATCGCCTACCGCCTAAGCCGCGACCAACTCACCCAAGCCGCCGCGCAGGGGCGCAAGGCTCGCGACGATTGACGCCCCCCCGCCGCGCGAAATCGGCTCGCTGCTTTCCTGACGGCGCAACGAGGCCGGCAAGTGAGCTGGGGAGCCTCTGATCAAGTCCCGGAAGTTCAGAACGGCCTGTGGGGCGTGCCGGCAAGGCGCGGCAAAGCCGTGCGGCAGGCCCCCGCACAATGTCCAGCGAGGGGCAGGCCCCTCGGGCTCCCGGTGAGGGCTTACGAGCCGCAACGCCGCCGGCGCGCCCCACAGGCGCTCCCGAAGAGGCGCTTCACGGTGCCTGTGCCCGAGTTCCGCTCCGCCTGCGGGCCGGAAGCTGCTGCCGGCGGGGCCGTTTCGGCCGTCAAGCAGTGAAGCGCTGAAGGAACGGGACTTGATCAGAGGTTCCCTGGGCCGGCGACCGCCGGGCCGCGCAGGAGCTCGAACGCACGCTGGCGCTTTGGCCTCAAGCATCGCCCTGTGCCCTGTCCAGTTGGCATTCAGGGCAGGTAGTCAGCCGCCAGCCGCCTGATTTCCTGAAAGAACTGATCGCGCACCTCGGCGATGATCTCGGCCACCGGGCGAACGGCGTCTATGCGGCCGCAGACTTGGCCGCTGAGGGCGATGCTGGCTTCCATGTCGCCGCCGAAGTAGAGGTCCAAGGCGGTGCCGAACTCGGTCATGGCGTTGGTTTCGGTGTCGTGCTCCAGGCGGCTGGTCTTCTCGGTGCGCAGGGCGCGCAAGGCCGGCGAAGCATGGCGGTTGAGGAAGACGGTGTCGGTTTCCTTGGCTTGGACCACGGCGTTCTTCCAGTTCTCATGGACCGGCGACTCCGCCGCCGAGACCATGCGGGTGCCCATCTGCACCCCCTCCGCGCCCAAGGCGAAGGCGGCGGCCATTGAACGGCCATCGACAAAGCCGCCGGCGGCGATGATGGGCACATCGACCTGGGAGCGCACCAAGGGCAGCAGCACCATGCTGGCCACCTCACGGGGGTTCTTGAAGCCGCCGCCCTCGCCGCCCTCCACCACCAAGCCATCGACGCCGCAGGCCACTGCCTTCTTGGCGGCGCCCAGGCTGGGCACCACATGAAAGACCGTCAGGCCGGCGTTCTTCAGCTCCTCCGTGTAGCGCTCCGGGTTGCCGGCCGAGGTGGTGACGAACTGCACGCCTTGGTCGATGACGAAGCGCACGATGTCCGGATCGCGCACGAAGGCTTGGGCGATGTTGACGCCGAAAGGCTTGTCGGTGAGTTGGCGCATCTTGCGTATTTCGCCGCGCACGGCATCGAGTTCCCCTGAGGAGGTCTCAATGATGCCGAGCGCCCCGGCATTGGAGACCGCCGAGGCGAGCGCCGAACGGGCGATCCAGCCCATGGGCGCCTGCACGATGGGAAACTCCACGCCCAGCAGGCGGGTGACGCGGTTGTCGAAGGCAGCGACCTCGTGGGAAAGGGCGTCCTGTGACGGGGAGGGAGCGCTTTGCATGGTCGAAGGTTCTCCAAGCGTTAATCGAAGGCCGCTAGCCCAACGGGACCGGCAATTCCAGATGGTCGTCGTAAATGCGCCGTTGATGGGCGCGCAGGCGCGGGGTCAGCGCGGCATTGATGTCCTCGTCACGGCAGCTGTAGGCATCGCGGATCATTGGCAGCGCCGGCAGCTCAGCCTCCGGCAACGGAGCGAAGAGATTGGCGAACGCCGCCCAATGGACATCGACGGCGGACAGCGCCGCGCCGCAAAGCCACCGACCCTGCCGCAGCCGCCCATCGAGCAGGCCGAGCACCGCCAGCACCCGCGACTTGGCTTGGCGGGCGTGAACGGGGTTCAAGCCGTACTTGGCGGCAAGGTACTGGCCCACCCCCGGCGGGAACGTCCCCTCCGTCCGGTCATGGGACAGGGCGCGCTGGGCCATGAGCAGCCGATAAGCCCAGCCAAGGCCCATCTGGCCGCAGATTTCGTGGGCCAGGCCGAAGCAGTCCGCCCGCCCCGAAGCATCCCCCGGAACCAGAGCGGGTTCCGGCGCCAACCGCTCCGCCAGGATGAGGATTTCGGCCCAGCCGGTTCGCAACGGCTCGTTGTCGAAGGCCACCACCGGAACGGAGGAGTCCCCCGCCCAGGCAGCGACCGCGCCTTCCTCATCGCCCTCGCCCTGAACGCCGTACTGGCATTCAAGCCCCTTGATGTGGAAGATGCCCTTGGCGGCTTCGGCCCAAGGCGTCGGCACGCCACGCAGGCAGGCCATGCGCAGCCCCGGCGCCGTTTTGATCTCCGCAATGGTCGCAAATCTTTCAGGCACGCTTCGATCCCGCGATCTGAGCCACTTGAGTGTGGGCGAGCGCCGCCCGCCCCGTTTCGATGTCCATTCTCACAAAAGCGTGACCGACTTGGCAACGATGCGCGCCCGTAAGGCGGGCGCGTTGGCGTGCTTTCGGGCAGTGGATGGTGTTAAGCTTGCGTCCAGATTGAAAACGAAACCCCAAGTAGATGAAAGTAACCGAACAACAAACCTTGACTGGCGCTTCACCCGAAGTCGGCGGGACCAACGCAGCGGCGGGCACGGACAGTGCGGGCAAACTGAAAACGCAAAGTGGTGAGCTGGCAGTTGAGGTGGGTGCGCCTGATCTGATCCCAAGGCCCGAAATCCGCGCTTCGAACGAACCTGCGCCCATGGCGCAGGATGATTTCAGGCCAGCTTCCGCTGAGTCGTTGCAGCAGCCCGCCAAGGCATCCCATGCGCCAGCACAGGGGCTGCGGGGGGTTGCTGGCGACAGCAGCCCCGACCATGCCTTGCGCCTGCGCGACGGAATCCGGCGCGCCAGGATTTCGGAGGAGCCGTCCTCCGTCGTTGCGCAACGCGACCCTTCAGGCTCCAAATCCAGAGTAAGCGGCAAATCATCCGAGTTGGCCACCCGGAAGTTGTCGCAGCTTGCCGACAACAAGGCTTTCTTTGAGCGCCACGGGATCAGGAAGCCTCGATCCGACATCCGCATTCCCTTGCTGAACCTCACCTTGGCGCGGCGTGACAGCGACTACAAGGCGATGATCGCAAGGCTTGACTCCACATTGCACAATTACAAGCAGGCGCTGGCGGAGGCGACCCCCGTCAGTGCCCAGACACCGGAACAGCGCGCCAAGACCATGTTGGAATTGAATGCGCAGCTGGACCGGCTGGAGCGGCATGTCATTGCGGAACGCCAAGCGCTGTCAGGAGCCGATCACCAAGGTCGGAAACAGGAGCTGCTCAACGCGCTGTCCGAAGCGGTTGATGATGAGCGCGCCATGCTGGTGGATGTGATGAACGCCTTCAATGCGGGCCGGCCCGCTTCCGGCACTTCCGTTTCCTGGCAGAACGCGCTTGAGTTCAAGCGGGTTGGGCTCAACTTGGGCGACAACGTGAATATCGGCGAGAGCCGATGGAAAGCCGTGCAGTCCTCTGAAGAGTTCGGACGCGGCGGTTTCAACACCGTGCAACAACTGAAGTTCAGGGACGGCAGCGTCGGCATCTTCAAGCCGTCGGCAATCAGTGAGCAAAGCAATAGCCGCCCTGCGGTTTGCCACTATTGGGACATTCCCACCGAACACCCCCGTTATGGAGCGCGCAACGTTGCCTCGGCCAACCTCGACCGGCAGCTGGGGAGCGGCAACGTGCTGGTGGCCTCCGAGTTTTTCCTGCACGACGGGCAGTTGGGCATACTGATGGAAAAGGCGCCGGGGCAGAGCTTTCACCATTGCGTGTTGCACGGCGACAATGCCGCGGTCGCCCAGTTGGCCGACAACCCCACGCTGCACCGGGATCTGAACAAGCTGCAAGTCATGGATGCGCTCTGCGGACAGCTCGACCGGCACCTGAGCAACATGTTCATCGAATTGGACGCCGACGGCCGCTATCAGAATCTAAGGGGGATTGACAATGATGCCTCGTTCGGACAGAACGAGGCATTGAACGACCTGAGCCAGTTCTCCAATGCATACAACAACATGGACCTGTATTTCGCCACAAGCCCAGGGTCGGCGGCCCTGGCGGCTTGCAACAACGTTGGCCTGCCGCCATTGGTGGACTCAAAGCTGGCGGAGGAGTTGCTTCAACCCGACTTTGCCGACCGTGCGCGCGCCAATGTCAAAGGACTGCTCAGCGCAAGGGAGACGGCTGGCATGAACAGCCGAATTGAACAGTTGCAGGCGCATGTTGAGGCGCTGCGGGCAAAAGGACTTACCGTAACGGACTGGGAATCGGGCCGCGTTGACAACGGCCAGTCGTTGACGCACGTTTTGGCCGAGGACAAGCACCACTCCTACTCGCAAAGGTTCATCGACACTGCTGGAGATTGGGAAAACGTGCGGGTGCTGAACAACGCGCTGGGGCTAAAGTGATTGGAATCGTGAACAAGATGTCCGGCGACTGGGCCTTTGTGAGTGATTACGTCCCAAGGCAAAGGTCAGTTCAATGCTAGGCGACAATATTGAATTTGCCGACCCCACGCTCACCGGCATCGCCCTGCTCGAATGCGTCAGTGCCGAATACGAGGCCAATGGGCTGCATCTGCCTTTTGTGCCCGACCATCTCGTGCCGGCAATGCGGCAGCTCAATGCTGAGCGGCTTTTTGCCTCCGAAGCGGCCTTGCCTGCGCCATTGGATTTCATTCCAGCTTGGTTGGGAGCCATCAGGGCGCCGGAGAATGATGATCAAAAACAGCTTATGAGCCGCGATTATCTGTTTTTCGGTGAAGCCGGTTATGGCGTGAACAGCTATTTCCACTACTATTTCCTGCATCTTGGGTCGGTTTACCTGTTTTACGCGCACCCCTTCGGCGGCGCCTACCAGAACAATGAACTCGCCGCGGATCGGATAAACGCCGATTCCGCACGCATTGCCAAGGCATTCGCCCAACTCCCGACGCTGCCCGGACGGCGCGACGGCACCGTTGCCTTAATTGCGGACGCCAAGTCAAGCCGCTATGGATGGGGCATGATCGCTGACGGCCAAGCAGGCGGCTGGCATGACGCCTCGCTGGAGGACGCGCTGCATCAACTGTTGGCTGACAGTTCCACGGGTTCCGCTTACTAACCCAGTCAGCGGGACGAACCGGGGGCGCATGTACGGGTTGTGTGACGGTGGATGACGACTACCAACAGACGCTCAGGCACCTGCTGCAGGGACTCTCGCTGCCAACCGAGGAGCTGTCGGACAACCTGGGTCTCCACATTGATGGCGATATTGTCGTCAACTTGGAGCGTTTTCCCACCCGCTCCGGTGAGCAATTGGTGATGACCTGCAAGGTGGCGGACATGAGCGAGTTTGGCACCTACGAAGATGTGTGCAGATATGTCGCAACAGCCAACTACTATTGGACGAAAGCGCACGGGCTAACGCTGTCGACGCACGAGTCCACCCGAGCGGCGTATGCGCAATGCGCACTGCCGCTGGCATTGATGCTCGACGGCTTAGGCGTGACGGACGCGGGCTCCAACGAATTCGAACAGGCGCTGGGCAATCTGGTCGATTTTGTCAAGGGCATTAGGAGTCGGGGCATTTGAACAGGAGGCCAGCATGTCCGTCGTGAATTTCGAACGGCAGCGGCACATCGCCCAAATCACCCTCAACAGGCCGGAGGCGCTCAACGCCATCAGCCCGGAGCTGGCCGTGCGCCTGGACCGCATCTGGCATGAGGTGCGCGACGACGATGCCGTGCGAGTGGCGGTGGTCACCGGCAAGGGCCGCTCGTTCTGCGCCGGGGCGGACCTTGGCCAGATGATTCCGCTGATTTCCGGCGCCCGCCAGCCGGAAAACGAGTGGGATGAGCTGGTGCTGAAGGATCCCGGGACCGGCGGGCGCGCCCTGCTGCGCAACTTCGACCCCGAGAAGCCAATCATCGCCGCCATCAACGGCCACGCCATCGCCGGCGGCATGGAAATGGTTCAGGGCACCGACATCCGCATCGCCGCGCCCGCCGCCAAGCTGGGCGTGCAGGAGGTCAAGTGGGCGCTGTTCCCGGCGGGCGGCTCCACCGTGCGCCTGCCCATCCAACTGCCCTTCAGCAAGGCGATGGAACTGCTCCTGACCGGTGACCTCATCAGCGCTGAAGAGGCGCTGCAGCTCGGCTTCCTCAACTACGTTGACGACCAACCGCTGGAGCGGGCCATGACGATCGCCGAGAGGATCGCCGCCAACGGCCCCTTGGCCGTGCGGGCGATACGCCGCTCCGCCCGAGCCTGCCTCGGCTTGCCGGAAGCGGAGGCGCTGAAGGTCGAGAGCCAGTTCTCGGCTCCCGTCTTTCAAACCGAGGATGCCCGGGAGGGCCCGCGCGCCTTCATGGAAAAACGCCAACCCAACTACCAAGGGCGTTAGCGCGCCGTCCAATCGGGGCCGGCCATGATCAACTTGCTGCTCGGCGGTCAGTACGCAATCTTCGCGCTGCTGCTGATCGCGTTGGTCGTTTCCCTGTCCTTCCATGAATTCGGCCATGCGCTGGTGGCCAAGTGGCATGGCGACGACACGGCCGAGCGGGCCGGCCGGCTGACGGTCAATCCGCTGGCCCACATTGATCCCGCAGGATTGCTGATGGTGGTGCTGGTGGGCTTCGGCTACGCCAAGCCGGTGCCGACCGATCCGCGCAATTTCCGTTCGGCAACGTCAGACCTTTGGGTCGCCGCGGCGGGACCGGCCATGAACCTGCTGCTGGCCCTATGCACTTGGAACTTTTACTTGGCGCTGCGGGCCAACGGCTGGGAGGCATCGGGCGCCGAGACGTTCTTCACGCTGCTGGCGCAAATCAACCTGCTGCTGATGGTCTTCAACCTGATTCCCTTGGGGCCTCTGGACGGGCACTACATCCTGCCCCATTGCCTGCCCGTCCGTTGGGCTGGGCGCTACCGTCAGTTCAACCACCTCTACGGCACCGGCTTGTTGCTGGCACTGATCGTGCTGGGCATCGCCGGGCTGCCCTTGTTTCGATTCCTTGCGGAGTTTTCATTCAGCCTGTTGGGCTGGATCACGCTGCTTTGAACGCAACAGGCGCAACCCACAAGGGCGACGGTTCACTTTCCTGACTGTTTCATTACCATGGCAAAGTATGGTGAAGAAAACTAAGATGCCGCACAGGCTACTGATTTTCGAAGGGGCGACGCACAATGTTCGACAAGTTTGACAGGCGCAACTCCGGGGCGCAGCAAGCAGCGCCAACAGACATTCCGGAAACCCGGCCCGAGCAGCCGACTCCGGCGCCAAGAACGAATCCGCCGATGGAAGCCTCCATCGGGCCGGGGCTCAAGGTGTCCGGCGAGGTGTCGGGAAAGGCGGATCTAAACGTTGAAGGCACCATTGAAGGCAGCATCCACTTGCCCGGCAACATGGTCAAGATAGCCCAGTCCGGAGAGGTCAAGGCCAACATCACCGCAGCCTCCGTCGTCGTCAGCGGCCGGGTCGTGGGCGACATAGAGAGCCTTGAGACGGTGGTGCTCACCAAGACGTCGGTGATGCGCGGCAACATCAAGGGACCGCAGGTGAGTCTCGAAGCCGGCAGCAAGTTCCAAGGCAACATCGACAGCGTCCCCGCCGGCAAGGATGAGGCAAGGCCACCTGCCGCCCCAGCCTCCGGCAAGCCGGCCACCGTCAAGGATGCGCCGGAGAGGGCGGCGGCCCGTCAATCCAAGGAAAGCGCCGCGCGGCATTGATTCGACAAAGGTAAGCGGGTTGTGAGTTTCCAAGCGCCGACATCCTCCCCGCAGCCGCCGGCCGATCCTGCCGCCCTCATCACGAGCGCTTTGATGAGCTGGGTGCTTGAGGATCTCGGCGCCCGGCGGCAGCTCAACGTGCTCAACGTCGGCCCCGCCGTGCCGGAGACCGTCGAGCTGCTGCATGCCGGAGGCTGTCGTCTGAGCATTGCCGACCTGTTCGAGGCCGGGATCATCGAGCGGCAGCGTCACTTGGACCCAATCAGCCTGACGGCCCTCTTCAAGGAAGCGCTTTGGATGGTCGATGGGCCGCTGCACGTCTGCCTGCTCTGGGACTTCCTCAACTATCTCTCCCCCTCGGCATTGGGCGCCTTCAACCAAGCGCTTAAGCCTTGGATATCGAGGCATACCCGAGCCCATGCGTTTTGCGCCGCGAAGCGGTCCGCACCCCTCATGCAACATCGCTACGGCATTGTCAGCGCGGACCACATCCTGCGGACAAGGATGCTGGAGCGGCCACAGGCCGACCCGCCGGCCCCTTGGCGGCACGTGATCGGTCAACTGAAACTGTTCGAGGCCGTCAAGGGCACCTTGCGAACCGGGGGCGTCGTCGAGCTCACCCTGCAAGGGACGGAGTCGCAATCCACCGAGACCGGGACGCAACGACTTGAAGGCGATGCGGACCGCACCCAGGATCAGTCGCCGCAAGCCGCAGCGCAGCATCCAACCCGCGCCCGGCCAGCGAGGACGAAAGCCCCTGCCGACGAAGCGCCAAGCCCAAGCAAGGCGGAGACATCGGCCGGGCTGCACGGGAGCGCTCCCCGGAAAGTCGCGCAATCGAAGCCGCAAGTCCGGCGGCGGGCCATCGGCTAATCGGCTGGCGTCCGGTTAATTCGTGGGTTTTAGACGCCAGGAGCCTTTAGATGACTAAGTCCCGGAAGTTCGGGGCGACCTGCGGGGCGCGCTGCCCCGCCCAGCCGGGCCGCTAGATGTTCGTCGGCATCCACGCAAGCTACCACTGGGAACTGGACGCCGGCGAACTGCGCGTCAGCAGCGCCGACCCACGTGTGGGCCTGCTTAAGTCCTACCCGGCCCCGGCAGCGTTCAACAACGCCGAACAAGCGCAGTGGTTCGTCCAAGGTCGGATCGACATGCACGCCGAGGAGCTGGCCGCGGCGGCAAAGGCCAAGACGAAGCCGGCAGTTTCATAATCCAGCCCCACGCACCACCAGCCCGAGTTCACTCGGGGTTTCAAACTCCGATTCCACGATCAGCCCATGACGCTTGGCGAACGCGCCCAGGGCCGCCCGTTCCCGGCGGCTGATGTCCCGGCGCCGGGCCAGCGCTTGGCGCGAGCCGGTGACGATGAGCCAGTCCGCCGGCGCGGCCGCCAGCGTCGCCAGCAGGCGGGGCTGCTGGCGCGCCACCACCGGCACCAGCTTAAGCAGGAAGGCCGCGTCATAGCGCTTGATGCCGGTTCGACTCTCCAAGGCCGCCCAGCCATCGCCAATGTCCCAAACGCAGCCCTCCAACACGCCCGACGGCGTTTGCGGGCCGGCGTTGACGGCTTCAACGCAACGCGCATCCCGGTCGCAGGCAACGTAGCGCCGGAGGCGACCGCCAATCCGGCCGAACGGAAACAGCAAGGGCATCAAGCCGCAGCCGACGTCCAACAGCGTGGCGCAATCGCCCCAAACCGGTTGGGTGTGCCGCAGGAAGTCGGCTAAGTCCGGCCACCGCTCGGCGGTGCTGGCGTGGCTGCGGGCCAAGGCCTCGCGCGCCGCTTGGCATGGCGCGCCGGAGGCGGCGCGGCGCAGCCGTTCAAGCGCTTCGGAAAACTCGTCGCCGTCCCGGCGATAGCGCCGCAGGCGGTAATAGATGTCCTTCCTGGCCTGTGAAGCCGCCCGCCGATAGAGGCTGGTGCGGGCCAAGGCGCCGGGCGAGGGGGTCTTCCGGGCCAAGGCCCGCAGCGCCTGATCGCTGCGCCACGTCCCTTCGATGCGGCCCCGCGCCTGATCCGCGCCGATGCGGTAGCGCTGGGCCACCGTCCGGGCCAACCGCTCGGCCAGTTGCGCCAAGGCGGGTTCCAAGGGTTCACTCATGCAGCGCCTCCCAAGTGGGGCCGAGCCGACTCTCCGGAAACCAGCGCTGGTGGACGTCGAGCAGCTCCGCCAAGCGGCCGTTCAGGTCGCCGCCCCGCTCCAGAAAGGCGCGCAGTTCCCGAATCGTGTGGCAGATGGTCCACAGGTTGTGCGCCTTGAGCGCGGCAAAGTCCGCAAACACCGCCTCGACCGTGGACGCTGCGGCGCAGTGCGGACAGGCGCAGCGGAACTCGCCCGCCAGCAGCCGTCCCGGATCGGACAAAGCGCCGTAGGGGGTCATGTACCAACCGCCGCGCGCATAGTGGGCATAGGAGGACGAGTCAAAGACATCCGCCCCCAGCGCCACCATGAAGGGCAGTTCCACCGGCTCGCCGGCACCGTAAACGTGCATCGGCACCCGCTCGCCGACCAACCGCCGCGCATCGCGCAGCACGGCGCCGGCAAAGGCCAGGCTGTGCGCCCGGTTGAAGAAGGGCACTAGGCTGCCAATGGCCAGATACTCGACGCCAAGCTCGGCCATGCGGGCGGCGCTGTCGCGGCGCAGATCCAGAAAACGTCCGCCCTGCTGCACCCCGGCCACCAAGCCGCGCTCGGCGATGGCCAACGCCTGACGCACCCGCTTGTGCGTGGTGCGCAGCTTGCCGAGCGCCGCGGTCCGCGTATCCCCGGGCGGCGTGATGAGGTCCAATGGCGAGATGATGTCGCTGCCGATGCGGTCCTGAAAGCGCACGATGTCGGCGTTCTTCAGGTACAGCCGTCGGGTCAAGCCCTGAAAGGCCCCCGAGTCGGTGGCGATCAGGCCCGCAAAGCCCGCATGGGCCTTGAGTGACGACGGGCCGGTAAGCCGTTCGCGCAAGTCGCGCTGCTTGTAGAGGAAGTAGGCGTTGACGATGCAGCCGTCGATGTCCTCGCGGGCCAGCTGGAACACCGGTTCCCGGGGTTGGTAAACCGGCAGGAAGAGGGGCAGGGCGCGACGCGCCTCGTCCTTGGTCAGCAAGGTCCGTCGGCGACGGGTCGAATCCGTGCTCACCGGGCGGGCACCCGCGCAGCGCTCGCTGCCGGCAGCCGCAACAGGCCCACTGCGCCCATGGCCAGGAAAAGCCCGGCAATCACCGTCACGAACGCCGGCTGGTAGCTGCCCGTGGCGTCGAACACCCGTGAGGCGAAGGGGAAGCCGAACAGCGTGAACGGCGTGGTCAGCGGCGTCATCAAACCCATCACCCGGGCAAAGTCCGCCCGGCCAAAGAGCGTGCCGATGAAGATCGTCCACATGGGCAGGCCCGCGCCGTAGCCGAGCCCGTAGAAGAACGCCGCAATCATCAGTCCGGTGGGATTCGCCAACGTCAAGATCAGCGACAGGCCGACGACTTGCGCAGCCAAGGCGGCGGCCATCAGCAGCCGCTGGTTCAAAACGTCGGCCAAGACGCCGAACAGCGGCTTGGCCAAGGCCGCCATCAACGTGGCCGCGGCCACCACCGAGGAGGCCTGGGCAGCGGATAGGCCTAGGTCCGTGATGTGGGCGTGCAGGGCCAGCAGCACGGCGCCGACCCCGAAAAAGCTCGGCCCGACGATGGCCACGAGCAGCCATATGCGGCGGTCCCGAAGCGCCCGGGCGAAGGTCCACGCGGAGGCTGGCTCAACCAGCTCATCAGCGCCATCCGCAAGCCTTTGCCCGTCCGGCAGCAGGCCCTTCTCCTCGGGGCGGAAGACCGCCACCTTCCAGACCAGGGGGATCAGCACCGCCCCCAAGCCCAAGCCCATCGCGGTCACCGCCCAACGCCAGCCCTGGGTTTCCACCAGCCAGGACACGATCGGCACCAGCACCGCGCCGGAGATGGAAATGCCGAGCTGGGAGATGCCCAAGGCGGTGCCCCGCCGCTTGACGAACCAGTTGGCGATCATCGCGTTGCTGGGCAACGGGCCGATCAAGGTGCTGGCCAAGGCCAGCGCCAAGCCGAAGGCCAAGTAGAGATGCCACAGCTGGCGGACCTGACCGAACGCGACGAAACCCAGCATCAGCGCCGCGACGCCGACGGCCAGCAGCTTGCGGATGGGCGCGCGCAGGATCAGCTTGCCCACCCAAGGGCTCAGCACAGCCACCACAAAGGTCTGCAGGGAGAAGGCCAGGGACACCGCGAAGCGGTCCGCCTCCAGGGCTTCGCTCAACGGCTTCTGCAGCACGCCATAGGTGTAGAACATGCCCCCAACGGTGAACTGGGTCATGAAGGTGAAGCCGACGATCGGCCAGCCGAAGAGGACGGGCCGCGAGGGTTCGGGGGGGGTGCTCAAACTGGGGCCGTCCTTCGATTCAGGCACGCCATTCTATAGAGTTGCCTTGTTGCAGCACAGGTGATGTTGCTGGGGCGCCAGTCACTGCCAGCCCAACGCTACGCCAGCAGCCGCTCCTCGCGGATGCTGCGGATCTGGTCGCGGACGGCGGCGGCCTCCTCGAACTCCAGGTTCTTGGCATGCTCCAGCATTTGGCTTTCAAGCTGCTTCACCAGCTTGCCGAGGGCCTTGGGATCGTCCGGCAGCTCCACTGCGGGGGCGCTGCGCTGCGGGGTTCGGGCAGCCTTGCGCGCCGCGCCGGGCGCTTGGTGGCGGGCGCCTTCCATGACGTCCGCCACCTGCTTCCTGACGGTCTGCGGGGTGATGCCGTGGGCTTCGTTGAAGGCGATCTGCCTGGCGCGGCGGCGCTCGGTCTCGGCGATGGCCCGATCCATGGAGCCGGTGGCCTTGTCGGCGTAAAGAATGGCCCGGCCGTTGACGTTGCGGGCGGTGCGGCCAATGGTCTGGATCAGGGAGCGCTCGCCGCGCAGGAAGCCTTCCTTGTCGGCATCCAGGATGGCGACCAAGGACACTTCCGGGATGTCCAGGCCCTCGCGCAGCAGGTTGATGCCGACCAGCACGTCGAACTCGGCCATGCGCAGGTCGCGGATGATCTCCATGCGCTCCACGGTGTCGATGTCGGAGTGCAGATAGCGCACCCGGATGCCGTGATCGTCCAGGTAGTCGGTCAAGTCCTCCGCCATGCGCTTGGTCAGGGTGGTGACCAGCACCCGCTCGCCCCGCTCCGTCACGGCGTTGATTTCGCCAAGCAGATCCTCAACTTGGGTCGATGCGGGGCGCACGATGACCTCCGGGTCCACCAGCCCCGTGGGCCGCACCACCTGCTCCACCACCTGTCCGGCAAACTCGGCTTCATAGGAGCCTGGGGTGGCGGAGATGAAGAGGGTCTGCGGACTCATCCGCTCCCACTCATCGAAGCGCAAGGGGCGGTTGTCGAGCGCCGACGGCAGGCGGAAGCCGTACTCCACCAACGTCTCCTTGCGGGAGCGGTCGCCTTTGTACATGCCGCCGATTTGCGGCACCGTGACGTGGGACTCATCGATCACCAGCAGGGCGTCCTTGGGCAGGTAGTCGAACAGCGTCGGCGGCGGCTCGCCCGGCTGCCGGCCGGACAGGTAGCGGGAGTAGTTCTCGATGCCCGAGCAGTAACCGAGCTCGGCGATCATCTCAAGGTCGAAGCGGGTGCGCTGCTCCAAGCGTTGCGCCTCCACGAGCTTGTTGCGCTCGGTCAGGTGCGCCAGGCGTTCGCGCAGTTCGCCCTTGATGTCATCGAGCACGCTCAAGATGCGCTCCCTAGGCGTCACGTAGTGGGTTTTCGGGAACACGGTGAAGCGCGGCACCCGGTCCAGGACCTCGCCGGTCAAGGGGTCAAACGTCGAGAGGTTTTCGATTTCATCGTCGAACAGCTCCACCCGCACCGCCTGCGCTTCCGATTCCGCCGGAAAGATGTCCACCACGTCGCCGCGCACCCGGTAGGTGCCGCGCTGGAAGGCCATGTCGTTGCGCGTGTACTGCAACTCCGCCAACCGCATGAGGATGTAGCGCTGATCGACCCGGTCGCCCCGGTCGAGGTGCAGCACCATGCGCAGGTAGGATTGCGGGTCGCCCAAGCCGTATATTGCGGAGACCGAGGCGACGATGAGGGTGTCGCGGCGCTCGATGAGCGCCTTGGTGGCGGAGAGCCGCATCTGCTCGATGTGGGCGTTGATCGAGGAGTCCTTCTCGATGTAGGTGTCCGAGGCGGGCACGTAGGCCTCGGGCTGGTAGTAGTCGTAGTAGGAGACGAAGTACTCCACCGCGTTGTGCGGAAAGAACTCGCGGAACTCGCCGTAAAGCTGGGCGGCCAGGGTCTTGTTCGGCGCCAGCACCAGCGTCGGCCGATTCACCGCGGCCACCACATTGGCAACGGCAAAGGTCTTGCCGGAGCCGGTGACGCCGAGCAGGGTCTGGTGGCTCAGGCCGGCCTCCAAGCCCTCCACCAGCCCGGCAATGGCCACCGGCTGATCGCCCGCCGGCCGATAGTCGGCAACCACTTCAAAGTCCGCAACCGCTTGGGTCATAAGCATGGAACCCGTCAATCCAAGCAAGCCGTCATTTTGACGCGGAATCCGTTAGAATGCCGCACCTTTCGATTCCGGGCGAATCCTGCTCACCAACCTTATGCCGCAGCAGCTTGCCGAAAAAAACAGCCATGTCGTACGCTTCGCCGGCGACTCCGGGGACGGCATCCAGCTGCAGGGCCAGCAGTTCACGATCGCCTCGGCGCTGGCTGGGCACGACCTGTCCACCTTGCCCGACTTCCCGGCCGAAATACGCGCGCCGGCCGGCACCCGCTACGGCGTTTCGGCCTTCCAGATCCAGTTCGGCGGCGAGCGCATCACGACGCCGGGCGATGCGCCCGACGTGCTGCTGGCCTTCAATCCGGCGGCCCTGACCGTCAACCTCCCCCACTTGGCGCCGGGGGCGCTCATCATCGTTGATGACGGCGCCTTTTCCGCGCAGCGGCTGCGGCGCGCGGAGCTCGCCGCCAATCCCCTCGAGGACGGCAGCCTCAGCGACTTCAACGTTTGCCGCGTGGACATCTCCCGTCTGACGTTGGAGGCGGTGAAGCCCTTCGGCCTCGGCGCCAAGGGCTCCGCGCGTTGCAAGAACTTTTGGGCACTGGGTTTGGTGCTGTGGATGTTCGACCAGCCTCGGGATGCCGCCACCCACTGGATTCAGGCCAAGTTCGCCAACAATGAAGCGGTTCGCAACGCCAATCTGGCTGCGCTTGCCGCTGGCCACGCCTACGGCGAGACCGCCGAACTGCAGCACGTTCTGTCCCAACACTCCATTCCCGAAGCGCCGCTGGACTCAGTGGCGTACCGCACCATCACCGGGGCGGAAGCCTTGGCCCTGGGGCTGACCGCAGCGGGGGAGCTGAGCGACGCCGAGCTGCTGTTCTGCTCCTATCCCATCACGCCCGCCTCCGCCTTGCTGCATCATCTCACCGGATTGGAGGAAGCCGGCGTCGCCACGTTTCAGGCGGAGGATGAGATCGCCGCCATCGGCGCCGCCATCGGCGCCTCCTACGCCGGCAAACTGGGAGTGACCTCCAGCTCCGGGCCCGGCATCGCCCTGAAAACCGAGGCCTTGGGGCTGGCGGTTGCGGCGGAGCTGCCCTTGGTGGTGGTCAATTCGCAACGGGCCGGCCCGTCCACCGGCATGCCGACCAAGACCGAGCAAAGCGACCTCTACCAAGCGGTGTACGGCCGCAACGCCGACACGCCTGTGCCGGTGCTGGCTTCCCGATCTCCAGCGGACTGCTTTGCAACCGCCATAGAGGCAGTGCGCATTGCCTTGCGCCACATGACGCCGGTGATCCTGCTCACCGACGGCTACATCGCCAATGCCTCGGAGCTTTGGCCCATTCCCGACATAGACGCCTTCCAGCCCATCGCCAACCGTAAGCCCACGGCAGCAGCAGCGGCTGCGGGCGTTTGGGAGCGGGACGCCGACGGCTTGGCCCGGCTCTGGGCCGCACCCGGCGATGCGCGCCACATCCATCGGGTCGGCGGCATTGAGAAGGACATCGAAACCGGCCACATCTCCTATGACCCCGCCAACCACCAAGCCATGACCGACCTGCGCGCCGCCAAGGTCGCCAAGGTGGCCGATCACCTGCCGGAGCAGGCCATCGAGCAGGGGGTGCCCGGCGGCTTGGCGGTGGTGGCTTGGGGATCGACCTTCGGGGCGGTCCATCAGGCAGTAAAGGAGGCGTTGAGCGACGGGCTGGCGGTGGCGCAAATCCACCTGCGCCACCTCAATCCGCTGCCGCCCAACCTCGGCGAACTGCTGGCGGGCTTTGCGGCGGTGCTGGTGCCGGAACTCAACAACGGCCAGCTCGCCACCCTGCTGCGCGACCGCCTGCTGATCGAAATCGCGCAGCTCAACCAAGTGTCAGGCCAGCCTTTGCCGGTCGCCGCCGTGAAAGCGGCCATCGCCGAGCGCGCGCCAGCACGGCTGGTGGAAGCTCGCCGCAAGGAGGCCGCGAACTCGATGGCCTCAAAACAGGAGGCTGGTCGTGGCTGAGCTCTCGTTCAAGGACTTCGCCTCCGACCAGGAGGTGCGCTGGTGCCCCGGCTGCGGCGACTACTCCATCCTCAAGGCGGTGCAGCGCGCCTTGGCTTCCTGCGGCGCCGACCCCGCCAACACCGTGTTCGTTTCCGGCATCGGCTGCGCCGCGCGGCTGCCCTACTACATCGAATCCTACGGGTTCCACACCATACATGGACGGGCGCCGGCCATCGCCACCGGCGTCAAGCTGGCCAACCCGGCGCTCGATGTCTGGGTGATCACCGGCGACGGCGACGGGCTTTCCATCGGCGGCAACCACCTGCTGCACGCCCTGCGCCGCAACATCGATCTCAACATTCTGCTGTTCAACAACGAAATCTACGGCCTGACCAAGGGACAGTACTCGCCCACCTCGCGCATCGGCACCACCAGCCCGTCGAGCCCGGGCGGCTCAGTGGACACCCCGGTGCGGCCCGGCGCCTTCGCCGTCGGCGCCGGCGCCACCTTCATCGCCCGGGGCATCGACATAGACCAAAAGGGCCTGCCCGACATCCTCACGGCCGCTCGGGCCCATCAGGGCGCTGCCTTCGTCGAAATCCTGCAAAACTGCATCGTCTACAACAAGGACGTGTTCGATTCCGTATCCAGCCGCAAGACGGCCGCCGACCACCAAATCCGCGTTGAGCACGGCCAGCCGCTGCTCTACGGCCCCAATCAGGGCAAGGGATTGCGCCTGAACCCAAAGACCCTGCAGCTCGAAGCCGTCCAAGTTGACGCGCAGGGGATCGATGAGGTGCTGATCCACGACGAGACCAATCCGACGCTGGCGTTAATGCTGCTCAATCTGGCGCCCACGCTGCCCACCGCCATCGGCGTGATCCACCGCCGCCAAGCGGAGCCCTTCGAGCAGGCATTCTGGAACGCAAAGCCGCGCGAAAGGCGGCAGCGGGTGATCACCCTGCTGCATCAAGGGAACTTGGTGGATCATCGCTAAAACGGCTGGAACGGGCACCGTCCACGGAAGGCGCACCGGGCGCTTGGCTAGGGGAATGCGCTTATTCCGAGGAAGTTGGTCGGAGTGAGAGGATTTGAACCTCCGGCCCCTACGTCCCGAACGTAGTGCTCTACCAAGCTGAGCTACACTCCGACTCGCTTACGGTCGCTATTTTAACGCAGACCGCTGCTGTAGCATAAGCCCATGGGACTTTTCGACCTGACCGGCAAGCACATCGCGGTGACCGGGGCCTCCTCCGGCTTCGGGCACCATTTTGCCGGCGTTCTGGCCGAGGCCGGGGCGCGGGTGAGCTTGGGCGCCCGGCGCACGGAGCGCATCGACGATCGGGTCAAGGCGTTGCGGGCGCAGGGCCGGGAAGCCTTCGGCGCGCCCTTGGACGTCAGCCAATCCAGCAGCGTGGACGGCTTCATCAAGGCGGCCGAGGCGGCTTTCGGGCCGATTGACGTGCTGATCAACAACGCCGGCGTCGAAGCGGGCGCCAAGACCTACACGATGATCGACGAGGCGGACTGGGACCGGGTGCTGGACACCAACCTCAAGGGCGTCTGGCTCGCCTCCAAGGCCTACACCAAGCGGGTGCAGGCCAACGGACAGGCCGGCGGCAACATCATCAACATCTCCTCCATCACCGACCGGCGCACCATCAAGGGCCAGTTTCCCTACGCCGTCTCCAAGGGCGCGTTGACTCGGCTGACGGAAGTCATGGCCTTGGAGGCGGCCAAGCACGGCATCCGGGTCAATGCGCTGGCGCCCGGCTACATCCTCACCGACGTCAGCCGCCTGCTGCTGGAGAGCGACCAGGCGGCGGCGTTCGCCAAGGGCATCCCCATGCGCCGCTACGGCGAGTTCGAGGACTTGGACGGGCCGCTGCTGCTGCTCGCCTCCGACGCCTCCGCCTACATGACCGGCAGCATCCTGTTGGTCGATGGCGGACACGTCTGCGCCTCGCTTTGACCAAACGTGCCTCCAAACCAGCTTCAGCCCACGGAGTTGGGCGGAGTTCCCCGGTTCAATTAGAGGGCGGGACTCGCTCCAAGGCGCCACGCTCGGTTTAGGCGTCGCCCCCCGGAGCGGGTGTCTTGTCAATGGTTTGGCCGCGTCTTTTGCATGTGTTTCAGTAAGAGGCCTCCCGTCCTCGATTGGCAAGTCCGCAGCAATTCCCCTTAGCCGGTGGCGGCTTGGCGATCAGCCGCCCTGACGCCGGAGACGCCCATGCGGGAAGCCCCTCCGGAGCGAGGGCGTCCCGCCCTCGATTGGAAAGGGAATGCCCAAATCCACGAAAAACCCACTAAAATTTGAGGGAATCGCCCGACCGTCCAGCTAGCGTCAGCCTAAATCAGATATGAGGAGCCACCCTAATGAGCGACAAAGCGACGATGCCAAAACCCTTGGACCTGATGTGGCCGACATTGTGCGCGTTGGAAACTCGGAGGCTCGGCATCCTTACACGAACTCGACGATCAGGTTTCGACTGATCTCGGCCTTGGTGACGAGGTTCTGGAAGTACTTCATAGCGATGGACCGCAAACGAAGTTCCCATACAACTGTGCTTGGGCGCGAACCAAATTACGCAAGGTCGGCGCGGTTAACGCTACCGGTAGTGGTATCTGGACAATAACGGAATGCGGAAGGCAGATCCAATCTGAGGATGAGTTGCGAGAACTGGAAAAAGAGCAGCGTAGGTCAGAGTCAGATCGAAGCAGAAGAACCAAGGCAGAGCAGCGCGGCGGATACCCGGCTGAGTCAAGCGAGCTGGAGGATCCGGATGCCGCGTCAGAGGAGTCTGGAGTGGAATCTTGGCAAGGCAACTTGATCAGGACTCTGCTCCAGTTGAAGCCGGACTCTTTCGAGCGTTTGTGCCAACGGTTGTTGAGGGAGCACGGTTTTGATCAGGTTAAGGTGACCGGTCGTTCCGGGGATGGCGGAATCGACGGAACGGGTGTACTAAGCGTAAACCTGTTGTCGTTCCATGTCATCTACCAGTGCAAGCGATACAAGGGAACGGTGGGGCCGGGTAGCATCCGCGATTTTCGCGGCGCCTTGGCCGGTCGTGCCGACAAGGGGCTGTTCATCACAACAGGCACATTTTCCACGGAGGCCAAGCGGGAGGCCGTCCGGGACGGTGCCACGGCGATTGATCTGATCGACGGAGAAAAGCTCTGCAAGCTACTCGAGGAAAAGCACCTCGGAGTAGTCAAGGAGACAGTCATAAAGCCAAGTTTCTTCGACGAGCTCTGAGCAGCGCCACAAGCAGCGAAGTCATTGATCGCAGCATAATAGATGCTTGTCTGGCTGGCCTTTCGCTTGGCGGTAGTGGCACCGCTTCAATCTAGGCTGACTAAGAGCTTGCGAACAGCCGGTCGATGTGATCTTCCGGCAGCGGCCGGGTCAGCATGGACACTGCCCAAGTGCCGAAAATCGAGACCGCCTCGCCGACCACCGCACAGGCGTACGGGTTCTCCCGGTAGTGGGCCAGCCATTCGGCAACCGGGGACAGCAGGCCCAGGGAGCCGGGGTCAACCACCATCCACGGCAGCCCGCTGCGCAACAGCGCGAAGGTGGCCATGCCGCTGATGAGGCCGGTGACGGCGCCGGCCAGGGTCACGCCCCGCCACAGCGCGCCGAGCACCAGCGGGCCGGCAAAGGCGGCCATCATGCCGCCGGTGCCCATCCAGACCAACAGCGCAATGTTCATGTCCTGCATCGCCCAAGCCATTGCGGTGCACAGCACGAGGACAATGCCCGTGCTCCAGCGGCTGATCGCCAGCACCCGGCGATCCACCTGCGCATCGGACAGGTGGGCGCCGTACTTGGGCACGATCGAGCGCCGATAGATGTCGTTGGCCACGATCTGGGAGGACGACACGATGAGCCCGTCCGCCGTTGACATGATGGCGGCAAGGATCCCCACGCCAATCAGCGCGGCGAGCCAGGTCGGGAACAGCTCAATGAACAGAGCTGGCAGCGCCTCATTGGCGCTGCGGCCCGCCTCCAGCAGTTCCGGGCCGAGCACGCCGCGGGCGAGGATGCCGCCCAACCCCAGCATGCCCATGGCCAAGCCGACCGCGAAGGCCAGCTTGACGAAGCGCATGCGGTCGCCATCGTGCTTGAGCGCCCACACCTTGTTGCCGATGTGCGGCAGCATGCCGAGCGGAATGTGGGCGAACAGCACGGCCATGATCGCCCACCAGGAATCGTAGAGGGCGTTGGATCGGTTCAGCGCCCCGACCAAGTTCCCATCCTGCGCCCGAAGCCGGTCCAGCATGGCGCCAAACCCGCCGTCCACCCCCGAGGCGAGGACAAACATCACGATGACCACGACGGCCACCCCAAGCATCATCATGCCCTGAATGCCGTCCGTGATGATGTCCGCGTGGGCGCCGCCGAGCACGACATAGACCAGCAGCACGCCGGAAGTGATGATCAGCGCCGTCATGGGCTCAAGGCCGAGCATGACCTCAAACATGACCAAGCCCGACACCAGCTGCCCGGCGATGTAGAAGAACAGCACCAGCGAGAACACCGAGACCAGCAGGCGCACGCCATCGCTGCGGTAGCGGTCGCCCAAGTACTCAGGGATCGAGCGGTTGCCGAAGCGGTGCCCGGAGGTCGCCACCAGCCGAATGGTGATGAGCACCCCGAAGTAAACCCCCATCGGGTACAGGAACTTGCTCCAGACGCTGGCCATGCCGTACTCGTAGCCGAGGCCGGGACTGCCCAGGAAGGTGGCGCCGCTGGCGGTGGTGGCGGCAAATGCCAAGGCCAGAAAGTACGGGCCGTAGCTGCTGCGCGCCGTGGCGAAGTCGTCGGCGTTGCCGATCCTGCGGCTGGCCACCCAGCCGAAGCCCAGCATGCCGGCAACGTAGATGACGAGGAACAGCCAGGACCATTCAGTCAGACTCATCAACGCCCTTCCCTGCGTTCACTTCGTCCCCATCTTACCCTGCACGGGAAGAGTCGGCGCCGCAACCGGGATCCAGCGCAATGCGGGCGTCCGGACGACGTCGATCCGGAGCGGCGCAGCCGCATCGCGCTTGGGCTGCAGCTCCGGCTGCGCGAGCTCCTAAACATATCAGGGCCTCGTCCACGCAACAGGCGCAGAGTTTCGTGACGGGGGCCGACGTTGGCCGGCTTGGTTATGAGCTGCTCCGTCGCCGCCGCATGGAGTATCGAAGACAATGATGTCAATTGGACTCAGGCGCCGCATCAATGCGCAATGTCCGCGATTCGCCAAGCCGAAACCACGCGCTTGTTGTCACCAAAGCGGGCGCTGCAGCCGCTCCGGGTCACCAAGGCCAATTCGACGCTTCGAATGTCGCGGCTCGCGCCCAGTGTGCGGGCGATTTTCTCAAGCCGCGCGAAGGCTGGGAGCGACGCCGTCTCCGACCACTTGGCCTCCGCCAGCCGAATGTGGTCGAAAGGCCCTTGGATGAGGAAATCGGCTTCACGGTTTTGCTGGTCGCGATAAAACCACAGACTCCAATCCGGGTGTTCAAGCGCCAAGTGGGCGCGCAACTCCGAGAGGACAAGGTTCTCCCACACGCGACCGGTAAGCGGTGAGGTCTCAATGGCTAGATCGTCCATTCCCAAAAGAAAGCAAAGCAGGCCGGTATCCGCAAAGTGGAGCTTCGGGGACTTGACGAGCCGCTTGCCCAGATTGGCAAACCAAGGTTCTAGGAGAATGACCTGATTGCCGGCCTGAAGCGCCGAAAGCCACTCGTTCGCAGTTGAATGGGAGATGCCGACATCGCGCGCAAGGTCGGAGCGGTTGAGCAGGTTGCCGGCCCGCGTCGCGCAGGCTCGAACGAATCGCTCGAAGTCGCGCAGGCTGCCGACCCGGATCAATTGTCGAAGGTCACGTTCCAGATAGGTGCTGACATACGCTTGGAAGAAATCCTTCGCATCGATTTCCGGGTTCGCCCAGAGTTCCGGAAACCCGCCGCGCCGCAGCAGGTTCGAAGCGCTTTTGGCGCCTGGCTCCCAGCCGGAGGATCGGATTTCCTCAATGCAAAGCCCCGGCAGGTTGAGCAGGCCGCACCGACCCGCCAAACTGTCCCCGGCTTCCCGCATCAACGCGAACTGCTGCGAGCCCGTCAAGATGAACCGACCGCGAAGTTCGCGCTGCTGGTCGATGGCGACCTTCAGATGGCGGAACAGGCTTGGGGCGTATTGAACCTCGTCGATGATCAGCGGCGGGGGATGCGCCGCAAGAAAACTTTCCGGCGACTGTTCCGCTTGGTCCGCAAGCAATGGCAGGTCTAGGCTGACGTAGCCGTATTCCGGAAACTGTCGGCGCACCAGTGAGGTCTTGCCGGTCTGCCGCGCACCCGTGACCAGTACTGCCGGAAAGGTCGAGGCGAGTTGGCGCAACGGTTTCGAAGCCAGCCGATCAATCCACATGTTTGACATTTTGCAGATTTAATCTTCAAATTGTCAACATTCACTCTGCGATTCGACAGATTGATGCACCGACAGATCCCGGGCTGCACACTCGCTGCTGACCGGCTCGGCTTTCGGTAGTGCATCAGTTTGAATTGCTTCGGGTTTGGGCGCGGCCCCAACCGCGGCGTCCCGCGTTTCAAAAAATTCAAACTGATGCACTGCCGAGACCGGCAGGCGCACGCCATCGCTGCGGCAGCGGTCCCCCAAGCACTCCGGGATCGAACGGTTGTGCCCGGAGGTCGCCACCAGCCGGATGGTGATGGGCACCCCGAACCTGCAAGGTAAGGATCGGCGCCGCGCGCGCCTCAGGGCTGCGCGCGACGGGCCTGCTGGCAGCGTATGGGCGCATTCCCGAGAGCAGCCCAAAACAGTAGCCCAAAACAGCGGCCCAAGGCTTACAATCACGCTCCAGCAAACCGGAGCCGCCAGCCTGCCGTGAGCGCCATCAACCGCATGGACCATCCCGTGTGTCCCGCCAGCCTCGACGAGGCCACGCTGGCGGATGCCGAGATCCTTGAGTGCCCCTATCCCACGTACAGCCTGCTGCGCGAGCAGGCGCCGGTGTTTCGGGATCCGCGCACGGGCATCTGGGTCCTCACCCGCTACGAGGATCTGCGCATGGTGTGCCTGGACACCGAGCGCTTCAGCAACCATCGGCCGAGCAACGATCACGAGAAGCTCACCGGCCATGCCCGCAAGGCCTACGAGCTGTTTGTCGAGAAGGGATGGGTGCCCGGCGAGTCGCTGGCCGCCCGGGACGATCCGGAGCACAAGCAGATGCGCTCCATCTTCGATGCGGCCTTCCGGCCCAAGCGCATCAACGCCTTGGACGGCGAGGTCAAGGCGTTGGCTTATGAACTGATCGATGGCTTCATCGACGACGGCCACTGCAACTTCGTCAAGCAGTTTGCGGTGCCGCTGCCGCTGATCATCATCTGCCGCCAGATGGGCGCCAAGGAAGCCGACATCTGGCAGATCAAGGCGTGGACCGACGCCTGGTTCCGGGGCACGGGGTTCGACCTCAGCGAAGCGGAAGTGATCTGGGCCACCGAAATGGAAATTCAAGCTCAACACTACTTTCAGCCCATCTTCGAGCGCCTGCGCCGCGAGCCGGACGGCACCCTGCTCTCGGATCTGGTCAACACGCCGGTGCCGGGCTGGGGCCGGACCCTCACCGACAACGAACTGCACGCGGAGATGATGCAGGACACCTTCGTGGGCGGTTCCGAGACCACCACCAACGCCCTGTCCGCGGGCATCATGCTGCTGGCCAGGAACCCCAAAGTGTGGGCGAAGCTGAAGGCCGACCCAGACAAGCACCTGCGCACCTTTTGCGAGGAGGTGGTGCGCCTGGAAAGCCCGGTGCAGGGACTCACCCGCACCGCAAAGACCGACATCACCCTGCACGGCGTCACCATCCCCAAGGGCGCGATGATCGATGCCCGGTTCGCCGCCGGCAACCGGGATCCGGCGCAATTCGAGCGTCCGGACGACGTCGATCTGGAGCGGCGCAACGCCGCATCGCACTTGGGCTACAGCTCCGGCACCCACTACTGCTTGGGTGCGCCGTTGGCCCGCCGGGAACTCCACTGGGGCTTCAAGGCCTTCATCGACAACGTTGAGGACTTCCGCCTGACGCCCGGCCGCAACGACTTAAGGCACTACCCGAACTACGGGCTGCGGGCGCTGAACGAGCTGCACATTGAGTTCACGGCGAAAGCGGATCGGCGGCCTGCGCCTTAGGCTCGGCGGTTCTGGAAGGCATGATCAAAAGCGGTCCAAGTCTCGCGTGCGTTCAAAGGCGTGCGTTCAAAGGCGTTGACGCCAGCATGGCCCGTCCGTGGATTGCGCATCAACGGCACCGGCGCGATTGCAGCCGCTGAGGCCGGGAGCAGCGGTGTCGCGGAAGACGCGCAGGGAGACCGGATTGGACCATGCCCGAATGGCGTCGGATTCGCGTCGGGGCGCTCGGAAGGACCGCCGCAAGCCGTCCGCCATCAGCCTGTTCGCTGGGGCCGACGGGCTTGACATAGGCGTTGACGCCGCGGGCTTCCAGACGGTTTGCGCGGTGGACTGGGCGGCACGGGTGCGCGCCCTCGTGGACGAGCCGCGCTACGCCGGGTCGGAGCGCATCACGCTGGTGTGCGACAACCTGAACACGCACGACTTCGGCTCCCTCCACGCGGCGTTCGGCGCGGCCGAGGCGAAGCGCGTCATGGACCGCCTGGAGCTGGTCTTCACGCCCAAGCACGGCAGCTTGGCTGAACGTCGCGGAGTCGGAGCTGAGCGTGCTCACCCGCCAGTCCTTGGGCGACCGCCTAGGCAGCATCGCCGCCGTGGCCGGCCGGGCCGCGCCTTGGGCGCGGGAACGGAACCGTCGGCAGGTCGGCGTCGACTGGCAGTTCACCACCGAGGACGCCCGCGTCAAGCTCAAGCGCCTGTACCCGAAAATAGAAACGTGACGGAACACTAGGAACCTCGCGCCAGCCGGGAGGCTGCCCTACCCCGCTCCATCCGGTTGATGGCGGCGGTCGAAGTCCTGCCATGCGGGCAACGCTTCGGGGTAGTCCGCATCCTGCCAGTCGCCGCCGTGGAAAAGACGCTGCTTGCGGCTGAGACCCTCAAGGTACTTCTCGGCGGGCACATAGTAGAGGAACTGGATCTGGCGGCGGGAGAAGCGCCAGCGGCCGTGCACACGCCGATAGCGGTCGTTGCACTTCATGGCGGCCAAGCTGACGAGGCCGTTGGGGGTGGTCTACGCGTGGCTCAGCACCATGCCGGTGGCGGCGTTGGGGTCTTCGTCGTCGATGCGGATGAAAGGGTCGTGGGTCCAGTGGCAGCCGGGGCCGCGGACTTTGAACGCCGCCACGAAAATCGCCATGATCGCATCGCGGTTGCCGGCGCGCATGACGCCGCTCGGCGCCTGTGCGGGCTCAGAAACATACCGGAATCTGATCTAAGGAGCCTCTGATCAAGTCCCGTTCGTTCAGCGCTTCACTGCTTGAAGATGGAAATGATCCCGCAAGCAGGAGCGCAGCATCCGCAGGCGGAGCGGAATTTGGGCCGCAGGTGCCGTGAAGCGCCCTTCGGGAGCGCCTGTGGGGCGCGCTGGCGGCGTTGCGGCTCATTGTGTGGGACCTGCCACACGGCTTCGCCGCGCCTTGCCAGCGCGCCCCACAGGCCACTCTGAACTTCCGGGACTTAATCAGAGGCTCCCTAAGCGACGAGCGCGGAGTTTCGCGCCAGCGAAACTCCATCCGCGACCGTCAGGTCGCGCCTTGACGGCGATGACGCAACCAATAAACTAGCTAGCAAACCAGTTGATTGCAGTACAACCATGCGTCAAGTGGGAGCATTCCAAGCGAAAACGCATCTCTCCGAGTTGCTCGATGCGGTTTCTCGTGGCGAGACGATATCCATCACTAGGCGGCGGCGACCCGTCGCGCGCTTGGTGCCGCCAGACGCACCCGACCGCTCAAGGGCCATCGCGGCCGCCAAGAACCTGCGGGCACTGCGCGCCGAGGTGGGTTGGGCAACGCCTGAACAGATACTGGCGATGCGCGACGAGGGCCGACGTTGACTGGCCCCGTCTTGGACTGCTCCGTCACCGCCGCATGGATTATGGAAGACGATGCCTCCCCCGGAACCCATGCTGTCCTCAGCAGGATTCTCGAGGTGGGCGCGTGCGCGCCGGACCTCTGGTGGACGGAACTGCGCAACGTGCTCGTCGTCAGCGAGCGCAAAGGTAGGCTCATGGAAGAGCAAACCTCACAGGCGCTTGCCGAAATCGACGCGTTGGATATACGGTTGGACCGCGCTTCGGACAGCGCTTCAACGCTACGGCTCGCGAGGATCCATCATCTTTCGGTTTACGATGCGCGCTACCTTGAGTTGGCGGTCAGGGATCAGCGTCCCTTGGCGACGTTGGATCGGCGGCTTGCGCGAGCGGCGATGGCCTAGGGCGTCGAAACACTGCCTGAGTTGGCGTAACCGTCGATTTCGGCCAGTCCGCTGGCAATGCGGGGCACGTTGTCGAAATCGGGTTGGCAGTGCGCCGCCATCAGGGCGAGACCCAGCCGATGGCATTGGCGATTAGGCGCTGATAGTGCGGGTTGGCGTAGGCCTCCGGGTCATCGCCGCCCTGAAGATAGACGATGCGGCTGCGGCCCTCCTCCTTGGTCCAGCCCACCAGATTGCTGCCGGGGGCATGGCTCCAGCCTTCGTTGTCGAACATCTTGCCGTCCCGCACCACCCGCGCCGCCGAATGGAAGTTGTCGCGCTCGAAGGCGTAGTCGCTGCGCAGCAGGGGCGTGACCTCGTCCTCGAACACTTCGTAGAGGTAGAGCTCATCCGTCATGGGGAAGGCATCGGGAACGCCCTCAGTGACCGGATGGTGCGCCGCGACGCTGACTTGGTGGGTGACCTTGTGGCGGTACCCGGAATCTTGGCAGGGCCTGCCCCGCAACTCGCCGGGCAGGTAAAGAAATCGCCCGCCGATGATGCGGGCGTAATCCTCCCAAGCCGGCCAGCCGGCGATGGCGTGGTGCAGGAAGACGAAGCCATGGCCTGCTTCGAGGAGCGCCTTGAAGTCCCGCTTGTAGTCCTCGGCAGGCTCCTCGAACTCGGGCGCGCCGACCGACGGGAAGCGAATGCCGGGCATGTCGTAGAGCACGTAGGCGTCGTAGCGCCGTGCCTGCTTGACGTTGAACAGCGCTTGGGCCGCAGGCTGCTCCACATGGGTCCAGTTGACGCCCTCCATGCCGTCAAAGATGGCGAAGAACGGCTCCCGTTCAAAGGGATGGCCCTTGGTGACGAGCAATATCTCCTGCACGACGGCGGCTTGCGGCCCGTTCAGGCCAAGTGGTCGTAAAGCGGATCGTCCGGGTGCCGCTTGCCGCGCGCCAATCCGTCAAAGGGCGGGCCTTCCAGAATCGCCGTCGCGGCGGCGTTCCGGTTCCAATCCATCACCACCCGCCGATGGGCGATCTTCCAGACGTCCCCGCGCTTCTCCATGCGATCCAAGTAACGTCCGATGTAGGTCATTTCGGCGTCGCCGCCTTCCTCGGCCTCCGCCGCCAAGTAGTGGTAGGCGGTCACGTAGGTCTCCACCCGCGCCTCATCGCCGCGCAGGTCAATGGCCGTGTTGGTGATGCTGTGCTGGGTGGCGGCGTAGCGCTTGATCCCTGTGGGCAACATCTCGCAAAACCGATGGGCCGGACCGTTGAAGCCGCCGTACGCCACTTCCGCATCCGGCCAATAGGCCGACTTCAGGGTGGCTTCGCAAGCCCGGTCCACGCCGCGGCTGTGTTGGGCCAGCACATCCTGAATCGCCAAGCGGTCGGCCACCTCCGCCAAGTTGGGGACTTGTCCTGTTTCCATTTCGGTCTCCTGTCCGCGGCGGAGCGGCGCGCCCTTGGCTGCGCGGGCGCAGCTCCCTTGAGGGATGGTGCGCACCTTGTATCCGACGGGAAAGAACGTCCGCAACTGCCGGGGCACTGACTCGTCAAGAGGCTAGCTGTTCGACGGCGGATTGCAACCCCGTGTGCCGGCTCAGAACCTTTCGGAGCTTTGTGGCCGCCGGATCAGGCAGCATCCTCGATCGCGACAAAGTACTCGTTCGGCGTCAGGCAATCCACGCCTGAGCGCCGAGTCAGCCTAACCGGCTCACAACTCCAAACTGTTTTTTGCAGCAGCAATTCCCGCCGCCGACAGGAACCCCCTGTTTTCGCGGCTTTCCGGTGGGTTGAGAAAATGATCTTCGCAGACTTTTCCGCCGAAATCAGCATCCTGCGGGGGACTTTCGTGGCCAGGGGTGACCAGCCATGTCCAAGACCCTGTTTCGCAGGACGCTCAGCGCGCCGGGGCTGTTGGGGCTGGTTCGCGGGCGGTTCAAGCGGGCCGACGACCCGGTGGGGAACCCGAGGATCAGCCTGACGGACTGCCTGATGTCGGGATTGGCGGCGTTCGGCATGAAGCACTCCTCGCTGCTGAAGTTCGAGAAGGGCGTGCGGTGCGACGGGGCCGTTCGGGGGAACCTGCGCCGCCTCCACCGGGTTCGGCAGGTGCCCGCCGACGCCACGATGCGCGAGCGGCTCGACCGGGTGGACCCTTCGGAGTTGCGCGGGGCCTTCAAGGCGGTGCTCCCGGCGCTGCGGCGCGACAAGGGCCTTGACGGGTTCGCCTGGCTCGGCGGCCACTGCCTGCCGTCGGTGGACGGCACGGGCCACTTCTCGTCGAAGTCCGTCAGTTGCGGCAACTGCTGCGTCAGGAACCACAAGGACGGGACGAAGACGCACTGCCGCCAGATGCTCGGGGCGGCCTTGGCGCACCCCGACTTCCGGGAGGTGTTCGCCCTGCCGCCGGAGCCGATCCTGCGCGGTGACGGCGACGCGAAGAACGACTGCGAGCGCAACGCGGCGAAGCGCCTGCTGCGCGACGTGCGGCGCGAGCACCCGCACCTTGGGCTGAGGCGGTCGAGGACGGCCTGGCCTCGAACGGCCCGCACATGCGGCTTCTCAAGGAACTCAACATGCGCTTCGTGCTGGGCGCGAAGCCCGGCGACCACGCGGACCTGCTCGAGACGGTCAACGCCTCGCCGATGACGCGGACGATGGAGGCGAAGGGGCGCGACGGGACGCGGCGCCGCTGCCGCTTCATCAACGGGGTGCCGCTCAACGACGCGAACCGCGACCTTGAGGTGAACTTCCCGGAGTGGACCGAGACCAAGCCCGACGGGAAGGCGCAGCGCTTCCCGTGGGTGACGGACGTCGACATCGACGAATCGAACGCGGAATCGCTGATGCGGGCCGGCCGGGCCCGCTGGCGCATCGGGAACGGGACCTTCAACACCCCGAGGAACCAAGGCCACGGCCTTGAGCACAACCACGGGCACGGCCATCGGCACCTGGCAACGGTGCTCGCGCAGCCAATGACGCTCGCGTTCCTGATCGACCAGGTCCAGTGGCAAATGCGGTTCCACCACCTTTGGCGAAGTCTGTGGCGGCAATGGTCAAGTCCGCACTGTGTCTGTAGTCCACGAGCTGTTCGGCACTACCCTCACGGAAAGCGGAGACAACGTCGGGCAGTTTAGGCGCGCCCAATGTCCGCATCGGGCCGGCCGGCCTTGCGATGGCGGCGGGAACCGGGACATGATGCGTTGGCCCGCCGAGCAACAGCCTCTCGCACCGCTCTTTGACCCTGAAGTGGGCAGCCGCAGCGGCGGCTACATTCCCTGCGGCATCTGCTCGGTCCGAACATCCATGACCAATTGGGCAGTATGCCCCCACCGTCTATTGTCGTTCGATACAGCGAAGCCTTCCGAAGAGCAGCTTCCGCTTCGGAATCGTGTCTTGCAGCTTGCCGGGTTCGGCGAAGGCGACACCGTTCGCGTGTGGTCGGAAGTCACCCTGCGCGATAGCACAGGCTTCAACTACATCGGGAGACAAACGGGGCTGCGGCTCGATGAGCTTTACTCCCCCAACTGGCAGACTGACGAGGTGAACGTTGTGTCCGCCAGCATCGACAGCCCCCAAAACATCCGACTGTATTCCGGGCCAATTCATTCGAACCGCGGCGAAGCGTGCTGGACTGAATTGCTTAGCACAACATCGGTGCCAGAGGTCAAGTCGTTAACCAATCGACTCACGGATGATCGGGTGATTGCAACGCTTAAGGTGTGATCAAGGCAGCTTCGACAGCTTCCGGACCGCCAGCCGCCGCAATGGCCGTCAAGGCATTCAGTTCCGCCCGCTCCTTGGAACCTCACGCCAGCCGGGGCGGCTGCCCTACCCCGCTCCATCCGGTTGATGGCGACGGTCGAAGTCCTGCCAAGCCGGCAGCGCTTCGGGGTAGTCGGCGTCCTTCCAGTCGCCGCCGTAGTAGAGGCGCTGCTTGCGGCTGAGGCCCTGCGGGTATTGCTCGGCGGGCACATAGTAGAGGAACTGGATCTGGCGGCGGGAGAAGCGCCAGCGGCCATCCACGCGCCGGTAGCGGTCGTTGTACTTCATGGCGGCCAAGCTGACGAGGCCGTTGGGGGTGGTCTCCGCGTGGCTCAGCACCGTGCCGGTGGCCACGTTGGGGTCTTCGTCGTCGATGCGGATGAAAGGGTCATGGGTCCAGTGGTAGCCCGGGCCGCGGACTTTGAACGCCGCCACGAACATCGCCATGATCTCGTCGCGGTTGCCGGCGCGCATGACGCCGCTCGGCGAGTCAAATTGGGCGTCTTCGGTGAACAGCGACTCAAGCCATGGCATGTCGTGCTCATCGCAGGCCCGGGCGTAGGCGGTGGCCAGCTCCTCGATTTCGATGCGTGATTCGAGCCGCTCAACCCGGCGCTCCAGCGCCTGAATGTCCGTCATGGTGCCTCCTTGACCGCCTTGAGAGCCTCGCTGCTGCCGTCCATCATGCGGGCGAGGGTGCGATGGTAGTGCTGGATGCCGGGCTCGTTGCGTCCGATGATGAAGTCTGAATTCGCCCCGGCGGGCAGCGCCGCCTGAACCGTATGCACGACGGCGTAGTCCTCATCGCGCACCGCCTGCAAAGTCATCTCGCTGAAGCTGCGCGCGGCCTCCCGCCACTGTGCGGTTTGCTCGCCGGGGGCGCACAGAATGCTCTGGCGGGTGGTCGTGGTCTCCAAGGTCGGCCCGGGAAAGATGCGGCTGACCAGGCAATGGCCGCCCAGAATGCCGGAGACGGACAGGTTTGGAAACGCCGAGTGGATGATTCGAACGTGGTTGTCGGGCTGCCACTCGGATTCCGGCAGGTTCGCCAGCTCCGACAGGTTGCGGCGCCCGAAGGTCAGGCGCTGGTGCGGGCCGTAGAGGTCGTGGACCAGCAGATTGCCGATGGTGTGCCGCCCCACCGTGGAGCGGTGCACCGAATCGTGGTGATAGACCTCAAGGTAGCCGTCGAGCGTTGGCTTCCAGCCGGGACCGTCCAGGTCGCGCTGCTCGTAGAGCACCCATTCATCAAGGCTTAGGGTGTCGAGCTGGGCCGCGAAGTCACCCAACCAGGCATCGATGTCGAACGCCAAGCCCGGCTTCAGGCAGGCCCAGACCAACCCGCAGCGCTCGGCGCAGTGCAGTTCGGTCAGCGAACGCGACCGACGGTCGAAGTCGCCAAAGGACGCGCTGCCGGTGACGCCCGCCAACCGGCCGCGGTTGTCGTAGGTCCAAGCGTGGTAGGGGCAGGAGAAGCGGGACCGATTGCCGTTTCCGGCCGGACAGACGATCGCCCCCCGGTGTCGGCAGACGTTGAGGAAGGCATGCGCCAAGCCGTCGCCGTCGCGGGTGATCAGGATCGGAATGCCCATCAGGGTCTGCGCAACGTAGCTGCCCGACTCCGGCAACTCGATGGACAAGGCCACGGCGATGGGCAGTTGCCGGAAGATGCGGTCAACCTCGCGCTGGTAGCGCGCCGGGTCGCAATAGACCGCTACCGGAAGCCGCATCTGGTCGGCGGCTTGGTCGGTGGTCCTGCGCTGCCAGTGCGCCAGCGCGCGCTTGGCCAATTCGATCCGTTCGTGGGTCATGTCGATGCTCAAGGGAACGACCTGCAGGACGCCAACCATCCGTGTTCAATCGACGGTTAGCTGCGCGATTGTATCGGTTTCGCTCGCAACAAGACACGCTCACTGGCTGGCTGATTGGCTGGAATCGCGATGGCGCCCGACAGTTGGAGCACACGGTCATGGCCCAATGGCCTGAGCGGTCCCCTTTCAGGCCATCACCCCAAGCGCACCACCGTCTTGCCGAAGGTTTGGCCGGCCATGAGGCGGCAGAACGCGGTCGGCGCCGATTCCAGCCCCTCGAAGACCGCTTCCCGGTAGGCAAGGCTGCCGTCGCGAATGCGGCCGCCCAATTCCTCTTCCATGCGCGGACGCAGATCCTCGTGGTCATAGACCACCAAGCCGCGCATGGTCGCGCGGGCGCGTATGACCAAGCCGGGATTGGGGCCCGGCGGCGTCTGCGCCTGGTTGTACTGGTCCATCAGCCCGCAAAGCGCCACTCGCGCATTGCGGGCCAGGCGCTCCATCACCGCCTGGAGGATGGCGCCGCCGACGTTGTCGAAATACATGTCAACACCGTCGGGGCAGAGGGCGTCAAGCGCCTCGCCGAGCGGCGCATGGCGGTCGATGCAGCCGTCGAAACCAGCCTCACCGCGCAGCCAGTCCGCCTTTTCCGGGCTGCCGACGATGCCGATGACCCGAGCCCCGGCCGCTTTGCCCAACTGGCCCACTGTCGCGCCCACCGGGCCGGCCGCCGCCGACACCACCAAGGTCTGCTCCGGCGCGGGCCGCAGAATGCGCTCCACGCCGGCGTATGCCGTGAGGCCGGGCATGCCGAGCACGCCCAAGGCAAGCGAGGGCGGCTGCAAGCCATCGGGAATGGCGTTGAGCGACTGCTCGGGCAGGCGCACCCGGGACTGCCAGGGACCGAAGGCCCGAGCCAGGGTTCCGGCTGGGCCGACTGCCGAACCCTCGACGGTGCGCACGATCAGCTCGCTCTCCATCGGCTGCCCCGGGGCGATGGCGCCGGTGACGTGCCTGCCGCTCAGGCGGCCCCGCAGATAGGGATCGATCGAAAGGCAGAGCACTTCGGCCGCGACCCCGGATTCGGGCAGCGGCGCCGCTTGCAGGGCGAAGTCGCTTGGCACGGGGTTGCCTTCGGGACACCGGGCGACGGTCACGCAGGCATTGGGCTCGGTCATGCATCCTCCAGCAGTTCGTAAAGCGCACCGTCCGGGTCAGCCAGCACCGCGCTGCGCCGCCCGTCGTAGAGCATGCCGTCATGGCGGGCAGGCGGTTCGATGCAGGCGCCGGCAACCGCATCAAGGCTCGGCGCCGACAGCGTCGTCATGGCGATGCCCGGCGGCAGCAGTCCCGCCCGCTGGGGACGCCGCACCGCTTCGGGCGGCATCTGGTCCACCTGCAGGAAAAGCTCATCGCCGCGCTTTAGGGTGGAAATGGTGAATCGCGCATCCAGCGGCTGGCCGAACGCCCGCGCCAGCATGGTGTATGCCATCTCCACGCGGGCCATGGCGACGGTGCAATCGAGGTGCCGCTCGGCCCACAGCTGGGTGGCGTCGAGATCGCTGGCGCCGACCACATGGATGAACAAGCGGTCCACGAAACTGCTCGCTCGGGGCAAGGAGAACCCCGGCGGGTCGTCGTCAATCTGCGTGAAGTAGCAGATCTCGCCATCCGGGCCGCGCGCCTGCATGGCGCACAGGCTGTCCAAGCCGTCGAGCCGCCGCGGCGGCCCGATGATCTTGAACGGCGAATCGGCCAGCCGCGCCGCCACCGCCCGCACGTCGCGGACGCAGAACTCCAAGGCCGTCCAGCCCATGCTGACCAAGGGTTCGAAGCCAGCCACCGTCGGCGACTCGACCAGCCGCAGCCAAGTGTCGGCGCCCGAGGGCGGCCGCAGCAGCGCGTAGGGCGCGCCGGCGGCGTCCGGTGCGGCCCAAGCGCCAGCCAGCGCCTTGGCAATCCGACCGGTTTCCGCGGTGCGGTACTCGATCAGGCGTTCGTAGGCTCGCCGGCTGCGCTCCAGATTGGCGACGCAGACCGTCCCGGCGCGCAGCGGCGTCACGCTGGGCCGCCTCCGGCGCCGGCCGGCTCCTCCCTTGGCGCAACTTCCGTCAAAGCGGGGGCGCGACCCCGGGCGAAACCGGGTTTCGCATTGGCGTTGCGCGAGCGCGAAACGCCCTTGGAGAATGGCGGGATTGCCCGGATCGTGGGCATCCCGCCCGCGAATGGCGCGCCGCGCCGTTCCTGCGCGCGCTGGGCTTCCTGGCGGGCGGACGGCTGTTCCTCCGCCGTCGGCGCCGAGCCGGAGCGAACCGGAGGCTTCCGATTGGCAACGGCGTCCGGGGTCATTCGCCGAGCATCCGGGCGCCGGCTTCCGCCGACGTGGGCTCGTCGCCGCGCTCCTGGGCCTGCGCTTCCTGCTGCAAAATGCGCAGAATGCGGGCCAAGTACTCCTGCTGCCATCGGCCGCGCTCCTGCGCGTGGGCCGGGCTGGGCACGAAGGCTTCGATTTCGGCACGGGTCAGGCCGCCGCGGGCCTCCAGCAGCTCCTCGATGGTGTCCAAGCGCTGCCGCAGCACGGCAAGCTCCCCGGCAATCGCCATGGCAATCGACAGCACCCTTTCCGCATCCGCGTCCTCAAGAAAGTAGGGCCGCTTGCCGCGGGCCTTGGCGCCCGCCAGCCGGACGACGTCAAGCGGCGGCTGGCCGCGGTCCCCGCTCAAGGCGCGCCAATCCTACGCCGGAACCTCGGCGCCGGTGATGCGCCAAGCGGGCTTGCGCCCGTAGTCCTCGACCTCATCGGCGGCGGCATCCGGAGCCCCGTCGCCATCGACGACGGCATGCACGCCCTCGTGAATCAGGCGGTTGCGGTCGAAGCCCGCCGCCACCATCAGTTGGTCCAGATCGATCTCGTGCAGCTTGGTCCAGAAAGGCTCGTTGTTGTTGAACGCATCCCAATCCCGCAGCGCCTGCTCGAGCAGCGGCATGGCAGCGTCGTAGCGCGGCTGTTCAACATGGGTCACCAAGCCGCCCGGCGCGACCAGGCGGCGGCTTTCGGCCATGATGCGCTTCAGCGCCGGCAAGGAGGTCTCGTGGAGAAACATGATGCTGCCGACCCAATCGAAGCAGCCGTCCGCGAACGCCGACAGGTCGGCGGCGTCGGCCTGCACGAAGGTCACGTTGCCAACGCCCAGGCTCGCCGCCCGAGCGGCGCCGTAGCGCAGCATGGGCGCGGCCACGTCCACCGCCGTCACCTCGGCATCGGGATAGGCCGCCGCAATGGGCAGCACGTTGTGCCCCAGGCCGCAGCCAAGGTCGAGAATGCGGCGCGGCGCGAAGTCGGGGCGCAGCTTCCTCAAGAAAGCGACCATGCCCCGGCCGCCGCCGTCCGCCAGCCGGCCCAGCAGGCCGGCCGTGGTGACGAACAGCCCGGAGTCGTAGTTGGCCGCGGCGCTCACGTCCCGCTCGAGCCGCTCCGTGTAGTAGCTGCCCGGCATGCAGTGGTGGTCCACGGCGGTCAGGTAGCGCGGCGGCTCAAGCTCCGGATCCAACCGCAGCCGCTGCCGGTCGGCCAGTTCCGCGCTGCGCTCGATCAGCTCCCGCAGCTGCCCAAGCACGACGGCAAGGCCGGACTGCTGCCGCATTTCCATGGCGTTGCGGCGCAGGGCGCTCCACAGGCGGTACAGGGAGTGGCCTTCCAGCGCCCGGCGAACCTCGTGCCGGTCCGCAGGGGCGCGGCCATGCCGCTGCCGAAAGGCGGGCTCGACCGCGCTTTGGTACGCCGAGGTGACGCCCGGCAGCACCTCGGCCGCCAAGTGCCGGTTCAGGTGCGCCAGGAAGTTGTAGCGCTCCGCTTGGTCATGGGTGGTGTCGGGGAGCAGCGCATGCCGGCCCACCGTGCGATAGTCCGGGGGTCCGTCGTAGTCCGCTCGACTGGCCGCTTGCATGTTTTCCAGACCTCCTGTTCTCCAGACTCCCGAAATGACGTATTATCATATCAATATGGCATTTGAATTTGCAGGGCAGCAGGCCGCGCCTCCCGCCGCTGTTGCTTGGCTTCCCATTATGCGGGAATCGCCCCGTTGAAGTTTGACGCCGCAGCGGGTCCACGCAATGGTTTTGCTTGGCCGAACGGCGCCCGTTTGGCCCTGTCCATCGTGGTGAACGTCGAGGAAGGCGCCGAAATGAACGTGCGCGACGGCGATTCACGTCCCGAGCCAGTGGATGAGCTGGGGGCCGTTCCCAAACGGCCGATGCGGGTCCATGCCAACGAAACCAACTACCGCTACGGCATCGGCTTCGGCGCCCCCAGGGTGTTCGGGCTGCTGGACGAACGCGGGATTCCGGTCACCGCGACCGCCGCCGCCCTGGCCTTGGAACGGGCCCCCGCCCTGGCGGCGCACCTGCGCGACAACGGCCACGAGGCCGCCTGCCACGGCTACCGCTGGGTGTTCCAGCACGGCATGTCGGAGGCCGAGGAGCGCGAGTTCATTCGCAGCGCCCGGTCCAGCATCGAGGCCAGCGTCGGGGTCGCGCCGACGGGCTGGCTGTCCAGGCTGCTGCACACCGACCGCACCCGCCGCCTGCTGGCCGAGGAGGGCTTCATCTATCACATGGACGACTACTCCGGCGACCTCCCGTTCTGGGACGGCGTCGAGTGCGCCGACGGGCGGACGCGCCCCATCCTGGTCATGCCCTACGCGCTGGACTCCAACGACATGAAGCTGTGGACGTCGCCTTCGCTCAGTCCCGCCGATTGGGCGCGCTACGCCATCGACAGCTTCGATTGGCTGCTGGGGGAAGCTGCAGCGGAAGGCCCCCGGATGATGTCCCTGGGCCTGCATCTGCGCATCATCGGCCGGCCGGGACGGATCGGGGCGCTCAAGCGGGTGCTCGACCACGTCAGCGGCCGGGACGACGTTTGGATGGCCACGCGCCGCGACATTGCTGCCGCCTACGCGGCGGCGGCGCCGCCGCCGGCCAACCCGCCAGCCATGCCTTGAGGAGGCGCCGCCATGAGCCAAGACCGCCAACCCACGCCCGCACCGCGCCAAGACGGCGGCTACTCCGAGCGTGACGAGCGCATCATGCTCGACGCCATCGGGCGCTGGGTGGAGCGCGACGTCAAGCCCCACGTGATGCAAATGGAGCATGCCGACATCTACCCCCACGCGCTGGTGGAGCAGATGAGGGAATTCGGCCTGTTCGGGGCGACCATCTCGGAGCGCTACGGCGGGCTGGGGCTGCGGGCCGCCACCTACGCGCGCATCGTCTCCTTGATTTCGGAACAGTGGATGTCGCTCACCGGCATCTTCAACTCCCACCTGATGATGGCGACGATCGTCGAGAGGCACGGCACGGATGCCCAGCGGCAGTACTGGCTGCCGAAGTTCGTCACCGGGGAGATCCGCGGCGGGCTGGCGCTCACCGAGCCGGACGCCGGCACCGACCTGCAGGGCATCCGCACCCGGGCCCTGGCCTGCGGGGACGGCTACCGCATCGACGGCGCCAAGACTTGGATCAGCAACGGCATCGAAGGCGGCGCGGTGGCGCTGCTGGTCAAGACCGACCCGGACGCCTCGCCGCCGCGCCGGGGCATGTCCATGTTCATCGCCCCCAAGGCCGATCCGGACACCGGCAAGCCGCACCCGGGGTTCCGTACGGGACGCAAGCTGGAGAAGCTCGGCTACCACGGCATCGACTCCGCCGAGCTGGTCTTCGAGGACTACCGGCTGGACGCCGAGCGGCACCTGGTCGGGGGCGAGCCGGGCAAGGGCTTCTACATGGCGGTGGGCGGACTGGAGCTCGGGCGCATCAACGTCGCGGCGCGCTCGGTCGGCATCGCCCGCCGGGCCTTGGACGAGGCGACGGCCTACGCCCAAACCCGCAAGACCTTCGGCAAGCCCATCGCGGAGCATCAGGCCATTCAGCTCAAGCTGGGGGAAATGGCCACCCGCACCCGCGCCGCCGAACTGCTCACCGAGGACGCCGCCCGCGCCTACGACGCCGGCGAGCGCTGCGACATGGAGGCCGGCATGGCCAAGTACTTCGCCTCCGAGAGCGCCCTGACCAACGCCACGGAAGCGATGCGCATCCACGGCGGCTACGGCTACTCCCGAGAGTATCCCGTGGAGCGCCTGTATCGCGAGGCGCCGCTGATGTGCATCGGCGAGGGCACTAATGAGATGCAGCGCATCCTCATTGCCCGCCAGTTCGTGCAGCGCAATCCCATCTGACGGCAGGCTTGGAGCGCCCAATGAAGCTAGAAGGCGTGCGGGTGCTCGACCTCTCGGCCTTCCTGCCCGGCCCCCACCTGACCATGACCCTTGCCGACCACGGCGCGGACGTCATCATGGTGGAGCCCGCCAACGGGGTCGGGGAGCCGACCCGAGCGGTGGGCTACCGGGATTCGGACGGCGTCTCCGTCTGGTTCCGCAACATCGCGCGCGGCAAGCGCAGCCTCAAGATCAACCTCAAGGATGCCGACGGCCGGCGGCTGTTCCGGCGCCTGTCGGAAGGCGCTGACGTGCTGGTCGAATCCTTCCGCCCTGGCGTGGCGGCCCGGCTGGGCATCGACTACGCAACGCTGGCCGAAGGCAACCCCGGGCTCGTGTACTGCTCGATTTCGGCCTTCGGCCAGGATGGCCCGCTGCGCGACAAGCCGGCCCACGACCTGACGGTGCAGGCGCTCGCCGGAGTGGCGGCGCTCAACCGGGGCCTTGAGGACGGCAAGCCCGCCGCGCCCAACATGCCCGCCGCCGACGCCATCGCCTCGCTCACCGCCCTGTCCGCCATCCTGATGGCGCTGCTGCGCCGGGAGCGCACCGGCCAAGGCGAGCGCATCGACATCGCCATGTACGACGCCCTGCTCGCCTGGACGCCAAACGTCACCGGCCCGGTGTTCGCCGAGGACGCCCATCCGCAGCCGGCCCACATGCGCTCCTTCGGCGGCGCGGCGATGTATCGGATCTATGAAACCTCCGACGGCGAGTTCCTCGTGCTGGGCGGCTCCGAGGTGAAGTTCGCGCGCAATCTGCTGGCCGCGTTCGAACGCCTGGACCTGCTGCCCTTCGCGCAGCTGGAGCCCGGACCCGAACAGGAGCCGCTGCGGGCGTTCCTTCGCGAGCGCTTCGGCGCGCGCCCCCGCGCCCACTGGGAGCGCTTCCTCGAGCCCATCGACTGCTGCTGGGCCTTCGTGCGCTCGTTGAAGGACGCCTTTGCGGATCCGCACACCCTGCACCGCGACATGCTGCTGCGCGACGCCGGCGGCCATCGGCACATCGGGGCGCCGATCAAGTTCGCCCAGGAGCCGGCCCGGCCCAACCTGGACCTCCCCGGCTACGGCGAGCACTCCGTCGAAATCGGCGAGGCCCTCGGCTTGGAAGCCGCCCATTTGGCCGCGCTGCGCGAGCGGGAAGTCCTTTGACATGGGCGGCGCCGCGGCTGCGGAGGTCGCCAGCGGCGAGTTGCTGGGGCGGTTGACCGGGCTCGCCGCCCAGACCGCCTTCAGCGACCTGCCGCCAGTCGCCGTCAACGCCGCCCAGACCTTCCTGCTCGACAGCCTCGCCGTCGGCGTGGTCGGACGAACCGGGCCGTGGCGTGAGGAAACCCTGGGGCTGGCGCTCGCCTGGGGCCGCGGCGGCAGCGCCCGCATCCTCGGCGACGGGCTTGCCGTGCCGCCGGCAACCGCAGCATTCGTCAACGCCTGGCAGATGCATTGCCTGGAATTCGACTGCGTTCACGAGGGCGCGGTGGCCCATGTGATGAGCGCCGTGGTCCCCGCCGCGCTGGCCGAGTGCGACCGGCGCGCCGTCGATGGGCAAAGGCTGCTGCTCGCCCTGACCATCGGCGTCGAGGTTGCGGCCATCCTGGGCGTTGCGGCGAATGCGCCGCTGCGCTTCTTCCGTCCCGCCACGGTCGGCGCCTTCGGCGCGGCGGTCGCCGTTGGGGTGCTGCGCGGCTTCGATGCCGCCGCCATCCGGCGTTGCTTCGGCCATGCCCTTGGCCAAGTTGCCGGCACCATGCAGGCGCACGAGGAGGGCAAGCCCACCCTCCCCCTGCAACTCGCCGCCGCCGCCCGCGCCGGCCTGGTCGCCGCCGACTTGGCCCAGGCCTGCGTCCCGGCCCCCGCGGACGCCTTGGAGGGACGCTACGGCTACTTCCCCCTGTTCGAGGCCGGCGCCGATGCCAAGGGCGCCGCAAGCCGAATCGGCAAGCCTTGGCGGGTGACTGAACTCAGCCACAAACCCTATCCCAGCGGACGGGCCACCCACGGCGGCATCGAGGCCGTGCTGCGCCTGCGCAAGCAAGGCGTAAGCCCAGGCAATCTCCAATCGATGCGGCTGAGCGCGCCGCCGCTGATCCACCAATTGGTGATTCGTCCCGCCCAGCCGGGCATGAGCGCCAACTACGCGCGCCTGTGCTTTGCCTACGTCGGCGCGGTGGCATTGGAGTGCGGGCGCATCGGCCTGGAACACTTTTCCGAGCAGGCGCTGAACCAGCCGTCCGCCTTGGCGCTCGCCAAGCGCTTCACCGCAACCGTCAATGAAGCATCCGACCCCGCCGCCTTCGTGCCGCAGATCTTAAGCGCGGAACTGCGCGACGGGCGGTGCGTGGAGGCGCGCGTCAATGACCTGCTCGGCTCGCCATCGCACCCGCTGACCGCGCAGCGGCAGGAAGCCAAGGCCTGCGCCTGCCTGGCGGCCGTGTTCGCCGACGACGCTCGGGCGCAGCGCCTCATGGCGGCCGTGCGCGGCCTCCCGGAAGCCGCCGATGCGCGGATTTTGCTCGACCCCATAACCGACTCGGCAGGCCGGGATGACTGAGGCTCCCCACTATCTCGGCGCCGTGGACGTGCAGCAACTGCTCAACGACCACCCCATCGGCGGCGACTTTGAAAACCTCGCCCGGACCCTAAGCCGCGATGAGCTCTTCACGCGCCAGGACCGCTTGTTTCGCCGTTGCGTGGCCCAGGCTTGGCGGACCGGCTTCTATCGTCGGCTGTGGGGCGCCGCCGGCATCGAGCCTGGCGACGTTCAGGGGCTTGAGGACATTGCGAAACTGCCGGTGTTCGATAAGTCGGACCTCATGCGGAGCATCGAGGCGCAGCCGCCGTTCGGGGACTTCGGCGGCTTCCAGCCGGACGACCCGAACCGTCCTGCGGTGGTCTTCCACACCACCAGCGGCACCACCGGCCGACCGCAGACGCTGCTGTTCGGCCCCAAGTCCCGCGAGGCGCAGAACCTGTTGCTGGCGCGCGCCTATCGCTGGCAGGGGCTGCGCGCCGGGGACGTGGCGCACAGCTGCTACGGCCACGGCACGGTCAACGGCGGCCACTACGTGCGCGAGGCGTTCCTGCACTGGACCAACGCGCTGTTCATTTCCGCAGGCACCGGCTTGGAGACCCCCTCCGCCCGCCAAGTCAGCCTGATGCGCGACTTCGGCGCCACGGTGCTGGTGGGGTTTGCGGACTACTTGAAGCGCTTGGCGGAGGTGGCGGCAGCCGCAGGCTTAAGCCTGGGCGACGACCTCCGCATCCGCATGATCAGCGGGCAGGTGAGCCCCGAGGACAAGGCAGCGCTGGCGCGCCTCTGGGGCGGGCCCGCCTGCTACGACTGGTACGGCGTGGGCGACACCGGAATCATCGCCGCCGAAGGCCCTGACCGGGACGGCCTCTACGTCATGGAGGACGCGCACTGGCTGGAGCTGCTGGACGTGGACAGCGGCGAACCCGTGGCGCCCGGCGAACCCGGCGACATGGTCTGCACCTGCCTGTTCAAGGACGACATCTACCCCATCCTGCGATTCAACACCCACGATCTCAGCCGCGAGCGCATCGACGCCTCGCCCGGCCCCTATGTTCTGCGCCGCATCGAGGGCTTTCTCGGCCGCAGCGACAACATGGTCAAGATCAAGGGCATCAACGTGTTTCCGCACGCCGTTGGACCGCTGCTCGCGCCAGTTCCGGAGTTTGCCGGTGAGTTCATCTGCCGGGTGACGGAGCAAGGTAGCCTGACCGTGGTTGCGGAAGTGAAGGCTGGCGATGCGGACCTGTCATCGCGACTGCGCGCGCTGCTCAAGAACGGTCTCGGCATCGATGTGGACGTTGAACTCGCCGCCCCCGGCGCCACCGCCGACCTGACCGAGGTGGAGCGCCGCCAGAAGCCGATCCGCCTTATCGATGAGCGTAAGCGCGCCGACCGGCGGGCGGGCTGAAGGGGGCGTTTGTTTCATGCGGAAGACCGGGCATGGCCCCTGATGCCACCACGCTGGCCGAAGCCTTTGCCGACGGGGAACTCGAGCCGGTTGGCGTGATCGAGAGCCTGCTGCGGCGCATCGAGGACTTGGAGCCAACAATCGGTGCCTGCAACCACGTTGCGCCTGCGGCCACCCTGTTGGCCGAAGCCAACGCTGCCGCCAAACGCTGGCGGGCGGGCGTCCCCCGCTCCCCCTTCGACGGCGTGCCCTTTGGCGTCAAGGCCAACATTGCCGTGGCCGGCTGGCCTTGGCACGCCGGCATTGCCGCGTTGCGCAACCGCTTGGCCACCGACGACGCTGAGTGCGTGGCCCGGCTGCGAGCGGCTGGCATGCTGCCGCTCGCAGTGCTGAACATGCACGAGGCCGCGCTGGGCGTCACTTCGGACAACCCGGCCTTCCGCACGACCCGCAATCCCCGGGCACTGGATTGCATACCCGGCGGCTCATCCGGCGGCTCCGCCGCGGCGGTGGCCTGCGGGATGCTGCCCATCGCCCTAGGCACCGACAATCTCGGCTCAGTGCGTCTGCCTTCGGCCCTATGCGGCGTGGTCGGCTTCAAGCCCGGCCACGGAGAAGTGCCGGTTCAAGGCGTCGAACCCTTGGCTCCTGGCTTGGACCATGTGGGAATCCACGCCCGCAGCGTGCGCGATCTGGCTCAAGCGTTCGCCCTGCTGCGCGGCCAGCCGAGCGATGCAGCCATGCTCGATGCCGAGCCCGGGGTCGACGAAACGCCGGCCTTGGCGCAATGGCTTATCGGCGATTCGCAGCGTGCCGGGGCTGAAATCGCCAGCGCCATCCGGGACGCCCTCCACGGCAAGGCGCACGGGTACTGCGTGAACCGTCCAGTGGACTGGACGGGGGTGGACGCATCGGCTCTGCGGCGGGCAGGCTTGCTGGAGTGCGAGCGCAGCGCGGCCAAGCACTTCGCGGCGCTGCTGCGCGCACGGCCAGCCGGCTTCAGCGCCGAATTCAGGCAACTGACCGCTTGGAGCGCAGCCCAAGGCGCGGACAAAGTTCGCCAAGCCGCCGGCCGGCTGGCGCAAGCGCGGCGGTCGCTGCGCGCCGAGCTGGACGGCCAATTGCTGGTCGGTCCGACTGTTCCGCACCCAGCGACGCGACGGGACGTCCCAACACCATCGGATCTGGCGGACTTTACGGCACCCGCAGCCATCGCCGGCGTTCCAGCCGTCTCGGTGCCCATCGAACGTGCTGACGAAGCACCGCCCATCGGAATGCAAATTGTGGGGATGCGGAGCCAAGACGTGCTGCGCGCCGCCGCATTGTTGTTTCCGGGCATCGCACCCATCGCGCAGCCGTTAAACGGTGGAGGGCCATGAATCCAGAGGAGCTTCCACGCATACCCTCCAGAGAGTTCATGGGCGGCTCCGTGCAGTCGGTGGCGGCGGACGGCGCCGAGGCCTGCGTGCGCTTCCTGCCCCCGGAAGGCATGACCAACCCCCATGGGACCGTTCAGGGCGGCTTCGTGGCCGCGATGATCGACGACGTGGTCAGCATGGCGACCTGGTTCGCCGGCGGCGAGCGCAGCTTCGTCACCAGCAGCCTGAGCTGCTACTACCTGCGCCCCGTGCCGACGGGCGTTCCCCTGCTGGTGAGTTGCCAATTGGTGCGGGTCGGCCAGCGCCAAGCGATCTTTGAGGCATCCGTGTCCGCCGAAGGACGCGAGTCGGCACTGGTGAAGGGCATTCAGGTTCAGCAGTTCCTGTAACCCGGCCCGCGCTGAATTTCCACCGTCGTGACGGAAGGCGCGTTCCATCGGTTCAATCTAGGGCGGAATGCCCTCCAAGGGATCCCGCGACGGATAAGGGTAGGATGACGAATCTTCTTGTTATCCGTGCAACAGCATGATCCGAATTAGCCGAAGAGCGTCTCGCGCACCTCGGCCTTCTCCAGGCTGAACGCCTCGGCTACGTCCCCAACGATGGCGTCCAACGTCCCAATGCTGACTCTACGGTGACTGGGCACCGTCACGCTGTGCTGCGTGCCGCCCGGCGTCTGAGCGGCGACCGTTAAGTGGCTGCCTCGGGTCCGCCGTATCCGGTAGCCGTAGTGCCGTCCCAGCAGCCTCGCGACCTCCTTTCCCGAGAGATCGCGCGGCAGCCTCATACAGCGATGGCTTCGTCGCGCACAAGGTGCAGCCGAATTACCCGAGGAGTCTGGTCGCGATCGAAGTGGCAGAGCACTGCATCCCTAGCCATGTCCCGCAGATTGTCCCAGTCGTCCCCTCGGGTGAAGATGCTGTGGCCGAGAGCCCGCGCCTCGTATCCGCCTTCAGCGGACTCCGCCACTTCAAATATGATCTCGCTCGCGCTCATCGTGTCGTTCCTCCTTCGATCCGTTCCTCGAAATTTCGGTCCATTCTAACAACCCGACCCTTCGATTCCTGCCACTCCGCCGCGCTCCCCGCGATGCAGCCCGTCCCCGCTGCGTCGCCGAGCGCCGTTTCTCCAGCAAGTCGTGGCAGGAGTAAGCGGCGGACGGCGTCGAGGCCTGCGTGCGCTTCCTGCCCCCGGAAGGCATGACCAACCCCCACGGGACCGTTCAGGGCGGCTTCGTGGCCGCAATGATCGACGACGTGGTCAGCATGGCGACCTGGTTCGCCGGCGGCGAGCGCACCTTCGTCACCAGCAGCCTGAACTGCCACTACCTGCGCCCCGTGCCGACGGGCGTTCCCCTGCTGGTGAGCTGCCAACTAGTGCGGGTAGGCCAATGCCAAGCGATCTTTGAGGCATCCGTGTCCGCCGAAGGACGCGAGTCGCTGGTGAAGGCGGTTCAGGTTCAGCAGTTCCTGCAGCCCGGTTTCCGCTAAGCCCGCCGCGTGACGTCACAAGGAAATGCCCTGACGCCTTGAAACTCATGCGCGAGGCGGAACTTTCCGAGATGTCGCACAAAAAATCAGCGATTGCCTACAGACTGTGGCCCATCGAAGGCTGCGCGGGCTCACAAACAATTCGGAAGCTGGCCCCGGCAACGGGCGCGACAATTCCAACCGGGATTAGTCACAATGCCGTTCAGGAGCCCCCATGAAACACAAGATCAACGCCAACATGACCACCACCCTGCTGGTGGGAGCCAGCATCATCGGCGTGAACCAAGCGACAATTCTATCCGTGTCGAGCGCGACTGACGCCCGCTTTGAGCAAGTGGACGCCCGCTTCGAGCAGGTGGACGCCCGCTTCGAGCGGATGGACCGGCGGCTGGAGCGCATGGACGCCCGCTTCGTCGTGCGCTTCGAAAGACTTGGGCCGCAGTTCAACGAGATGGGCGCCACCATCGCCCGAATCGAGGGCATGATCCAAGCCTCCCACGGCCGGGGGCCATCCAACACACGGCCGCCCCCGCCCCAGCCGGGGAGCTGACGCGCCCGCCAGACGCGTTTGCAGCTTGCGCGAATTGATCAAAAGCGCCTTGGCTTCAACCGCCGCCTGCGGGCACTAGTTCGCAAACAGAATCAAGATGCCCGCGGCCGCTGCGGAGCCGACCACGCCCGCCACGTTTGGCCCCATGGCATGCATCAGCAGATGATTTTGGCGGTTGGCGGCCAGCCCGATGCGGTTGGCCACTCGGGCCGCCATGGGCACCGCCGAGACGCCGGCGGCGCCAATCACCGGATTGACCGGCGTTGGCGACAGGCGGTTCATCAGCTTGGCCATGAGCACGCCGCTGGCCGTGCCGACGGCGAAGGCGGCAAGGCCGAGCAGCAGGATGCCCAAGGTGCTCGGCCGCAGAAACAAGTCCGCCTGCAGCTTGGCGCCCACCGCCAATCCCAGGAAGATGGTGACGGCATTGATCAGGGCGCTCCGCGTCGTGTCCGCCAGCCGCTCGACCACCCCGCACTCGCGCATCAGGTTGCCGAAGCAGAACATGCCGAGCAGCGGCGCGGCGGCAGGGAGCAGCAGGGCAATGAGCAGCAACAGCAGCATCGGGAAGAGCATGGCCTCCGCCTTGCCCACTGCGCGCAACTGCGGCATTTCAATCGCCCGCTCCCGCTCGCTGGTCAGCGCGCGCACGATGGGCGGTTGAATCAGCGGCACCAGCGCCATGTAGGAGTAGGCGGCGATGGCTACGGCGCCCAGCAAATGCGGCGCCAACTGGCCCGCCACGTAGATGGCGGTGGGGCCGTCCGCGCCGCCGATGATGGCGATGGCGGCCGCCTCGCGCAGATCGAAGTCCATCCATCCACCCGCGCTCAGGCCGAGGACGGCAAGCAGGGTGCTGAAGATGCCGAACTGCGCGGCGGCGCCCAGCAGCAGGGTCTTGGGGTTGGCCAGCAGGGGGCGGAAGTCGGTGAGCGCGCCAACGCCCATGAAGACGGTCAGCGGGAACGCGCCCGTTTCAATGCCAACCCGGTAGATCAAGCTCAGCAGGCCATCGCCGACGGCAATCCCGGCGCCCGGAATGTTGGCGAGAATGCCGCCGAAGCCGATGGGAACCAGCAGCAGAGGCTCGAACTTGCGCGCGATGGCCAAGTAAAGCAGCAGGCCGCTGACGCCGATCATCGTCAGTTGCCCCCAAGTGGCCTGATGCAAGCCCGAGGCAAGCCAGATGTCGAGGATTGGCGTCCCGTCAAGCGTCATGCGGCGCGTCGTTGCGAAGGCGGCGCGTCAGCGCGGGGCGCAGCCTGCCGAGGCTGCCTGGCCGCATTGCCAAGGGCCGCAGCGCAGCGATGGCGGGCGCGCCTTGCCAATGGGACCGGGCCGCGCTCAAGTGGCGCTGCCACGAACCCAAGGGCGAGCGCTGATGCGGCAGGCGAGGCCTGAGGAGACGCTGGAGCCGACGGCTGGAGGCGAAAGGGTCAAGCCACGGAAAGCAGGGCATCACCCATCTCGACGGCATCCCCCTCGCGCACGAACACCGCATCGACGGTGCCCGCCGTCGGCGCCGCGACCTCGTTCTCCATCTTCATGGCCTCCAGCACGGCGACCGGCTCCCCGGCTTTGACGGCATCGCCCGGCTTGACCAGCACCTTGAACACCGTGCCCGCCAAGGCGGCCGTGATGGCACCCGCTTGACGTGCCTCCTGTCCTGTCTTGGCCGCGGTCGCCGGGGCGATGTCGGCAACGGCGCCATTGGCGGACACCTCCACCTGAAAGGCCTTGCCGTTCACCCGCACCGAATAAACCGCGGCCTGCTCGGCGGCGGGCGGCGCGGACGTTTCCGCCGCTTCCTCAACCGGGGGTTCAAAGGCGCTGGGGTCGCCGCGACGCTCCAGAAAGCGCAGCCCCACTTGGGGAAAGAGCGCATAGGTGAGCACGTCGTCGATGGGCTCGTCGGCCAAGGCGATTTGCCGTTGCCGGGCCACCTGCCGCAACTCCGCGGTCAGGGCATCGAGTTCCGCCGCCAAGCGGTCGGCGGGGCGCTCGGTCAGCGGCTTGGCGCCATTGAGAACGCCAGCCTGCAAGGCGGCGTCCAACGGCGCGGGCGTGGCGCCGTACTCCCCCTTCAGCACCCCCGCCGACTCCTTGGTGATGGATTTGTAGCGCTCTCCGGTCAGCACGTTGAGCACGGCTTGGGTGCCGACGATCTGCGAGGTGGGGGTCACCAGCGGAATCATGCCCAAGTCCTCGCGCACCTTGGGAATCTCCTCCAGCACCTCGTCGAGGCGGTCGAGCGCGTTCTGCTCGCGCAACTGGCTCTCCAAGTTGGTCAGCATGCCGCCGGGCACTTGGGCGGCGAGGATGCGCGAGTCCACCCCCTTGAGGCCGCCCTCAAAGCGGGCGTACTTGCGGCGCACCGTTCGGAAGTAGGCGGCGATCTCCTCCAGCAGCGCCAGGTCCAGGCCGGTGGGGCGCGGCGTGTCCGCCAACATGGCCACCAAGGACTCCGTGGCGGAATGGCCGTAGGTCATGCTCATCGACGAGATGGCGCCGTCGAGGTTGTCGATGCCCGCCTCCACCGCCTTGAGGTAAGTGGCGGTGGACAACCCCGTGGTCGCATGGCAATGCATGTGGATGGGGATGGCGACCGCCTCCTTCAGGCGGCTGACCAATTCAAAGGCGGCGTAGGGGGTCAGCAGGCCGGCCATGTCCTTGATGCACAGGGAGTCGGCGCCCATGGCCTCAATGCGCTGGCCGCGCTCCACCCAAAGCGCGATGGTGTGCACCGGGCTCAGGGTGTAGGCGATGGTGCCTTGGGCATGCCGCCCCACCCGGCGCACCGCGCCGACGGCCCGCTCCAGGTTGCGCATGTCGTTCATGGCGTCGAAGATGCGGAACACGTCCACGCCGTTGGCTGCGGCGCGCTCCACGAAGCGGTCCACCACGTCGTCCGCATAGTGTCGGTAGCCCAGCAGGTTCTGGCCGCGCAGCAGCATCTGCTGGGGGGTGTTGGGCATGGCCGCCTTGAGCCGGCGCAGCCGCTCCCATGGATCTTCGCCCAAGTAGCGGATGCAGGCGTCGAAGGTGGCGCCGCCCCAGGACTCCATGGACCAGAAGCCCACTTGGTCGAGCTTGCCGGCAATGGGCAGCATGTCCTCAATGCGCAGGCGCGTGGCCAATAGGCTTTGGTGCGCGTCGCGCAGCACCAATTCGGTCAAACCCAGCGGAGCGGCGTTCATGGACGTGACGGGGTTTGGATCAGCGCCGATGCCGATGCAGGGCGACGGCGATGGCGGCGGCCTCCTCCAGGGACGGCCCCTCGCCAACGTCCGCCGCTGGCCAAGGCTCGGCGAACCGCTGCGCCACGGCGCTCAAGGCCTTGGTGGCGAACACCAGAATCAAGAGGAAGGCGAACACGGTGCCCATGCCAACGAGCATCAACTCCACGCCCTCAGCCAGCAGATCGCCTTGCAACTTCAGTCTCCGATTGCGCTTTGCGCCTTGGCGGACCCGACAGGGCCGAAGCCGAGGCGGAATCTGGCGCACCCGGCTGGATTCGAACCAGCAATCCCCAGTTTCGTAGACTGGTGCCTTATCCAATTTGGCCACGGGTGCGGCGGGCGCGTATCCTAACACCCATTCGCGTTGGTTCACACACCCGCTTCGCGGGTGCGATGGAGTTTCGCTTACCGCGAAACTCCGCGCCCGTTGCGTGCCTCAGCGGGGCGAATCCGGCATCGACGGCGTCCCGCATTCGGGATTGGAGGTGGCGATTCCCGACTTGCCTGCCGGGCTTGTCGCGAACGACGACAACTCCAATCCGGCCAAGCTTCGCCGCGCACTCCGCCGCCGGACTTCATCGGCGCACATGCCCAAACGATGGGTTGGACGCTCGCCAGGGCGGATGCCGCCCGGATCAAGGCCCATTTCCCATCGTCGAGCCTCATTCCGCCGCGGGTTCGAGGCAAAGAAGCGGCCCGCAGACGGGCGGAGCGTTCAGCCGCCGTTCAGGTTGCCCGCCTTATTCTGGTAGAGTCTTGGCTGAAGACGAGGCATCGAACCATGGGACTTCGACTTGCGATCAAGGGCTTGACGGCGTTTTTGCTGGCGGCGTTGACCGGGTTGGCCACGGCGCAGCTCCGCGCGGCAAGCGACTTGACGGCGGGTGATGCCGGCGGCGGCGAAGCGGAAGCTGAACCCGCAGCGCTGTTGGACGCCGAGGCGCTTGCGACCTTGGTGGCCCCCGTGGCGCTCTATCCCGACGACCTGCTGGCCGTAGTGCTGCCCGCTTCGACCTACCCGCTGCAAATCGTGCTGGCGGCGCGCTGGCTTGAAGCGGGCCGGGAAAACGCCGACGGGGAAGCGGTGCAGCCGGACGCAGAGTGGGATGACGCCGTCGTCGCGCTGCTGAACTATCCTGAAGCGTTGGCGTTGATGGACGGCAACTTGGATTGGACCCGGCGGCTCGGCGAGGCCGTGCTCGTCCAAGAGGAGGACGTCATCGCCGCGATCAGCGCCTTCCGGGAGCAAGCCAAGGACGCCGGCAACCTGAAAAGCGACGGCAAGCAGGAAGTGGCCGTGAACGACGTCGGCGCCATCGAGATCAAGCCCGCCGTCCCCGACGAAATCTACGTGCCCCATTACGAACCCGCCGCGGTGGTCGTGCGCCAGCCGGTGCGGGTTTACCACTACCATACCCGGCCTTACCCGGTGTACTACTACCCCTACCGCCAAGGCCACGACTTCGCCCACGGGCCGTTCTGGGGCGTCACCTCCGCCTTCAGCATCGGCTGGCGCACGCGCAACCTGCATCTGCACCACTACGGCTTCATCGACCACCCCTATTACAGCCACCGCTACCATGACCCTTTCTACCAACGGCGGCCGCACTTGGCGCTGAACATCCATGACCGGGACCGCCGCCACCGCCAGCGACACAGGTCCGAGCGCCACCATCGGGGCAACGACTGGCGTTCCGAACGCTCCAAGCGCGACCCCGGACGCTGGGCCAAGCGGAACGAGGAACGGCGCGGCGAAGGCCATCGGGGAGACCGGCGGCGTTGGGCAGGCCGGGACGACGGACCGCGCGGCGAAGGCCACAGGGACAATCGGCGTCAAGGGGACCGGCAGCGGCGGACGCAACACAGCCAAGCACGCTCGATTGCGCACAGGTTGGCGAACGGGGCCACCCCCGTCATGCACCGGCCAACCCGAATCACGCCCTTGGACGAGGCGCCGCCTCGGCCCGCTCCGAATCGAACGGGCGCGAGCGGCGCAGCTTCGGCGGCCCCATCCCCCGCGCAACGCGCTGAGCGGCGGCGCACACTCGGATGGCGCACCGAACGGCGCCGTGACAACGGCCGCCGGTTCCGGTCCCAAGCGGCGCCGGTGGCCACCCGGCCGGCGCATCAACCCAGCCGGGTGCGGCCCATAAGCCAAGCTCAGCGTCACGCCCGGCCAAACCGGCCAGCTGCGGCCCAATCGCACCGACCCGTCAACGCGCCCCAGCAGGCAAGGCAAGTCCAACGTGCCGAACGCTTGATGCGGGAACGGACAGCCCGCCAAGCGCCGGCAAGGCCGCAACCGTCGAGAAGCGCTGAGGCGTCACCAGGCCTGCGCATCAACCGAGCGCCACCGCCCAAGGCGCAAAGGCCCCGCGCAGCCGATCAACAGGTCCACCAGCCGATCAGCCGCCAAGCGATTGGACAGGCGCGTCCTCAGCCGAATCTCGATCACGGCGCATTGCTGCGGATGCAACGTTCCGCGCCAGCCACTCGCCGAGCCGTTGCGCAGGCGCGCGCGGAACCGCGCCTGAATCGCCAAGCATCCCCTCGCGCGGATGGAGCCGCAAAGCCCGTGCGGCCAGCGCCGCAACGGCCCGCGCGGGCCCGCTCCGGGCCGTCGAACGACGGCTTCAGATCAAGACGGCAGCCGCATTGATGTTCCGAACCTTCAGCTAGCAGTCCGTTTGCATCTCCGCCCCGGAGCAGGATCTGGCCTACTTCGTCACCCAAAGCATCCCGCCCGAGGTGCGCCGCCAAGAGGACTGGCTGGCCCGCTATCACGCCTCGCTGACCGCAAGGGGCATCGACTATCCCATCGAACGCAGCCGCGGGCGCTTCGTCGTCGCCTCCCTGTACCTGCTCTGCCATGCCGTCGTCATCGCCGGCACCCTGGACTTGGGCAACGAGCGCGGCCGGGCCTTAGGCCGCACCCTGCTCGGCAACGCCATGAGCGCGCTCGACGAGATGGGCGCCTTCGCGTTCGCATCCAAGCTCGCTTAGGCGGAAGCGCCAAGACGGTCCCGAGGCGGACGGCATGATCGAAATCGAGCATCGTCCCCATCCGCGGGCAACTCGGGAATGGCTCAACCCTCCAGTTTCGAGACCAGTTCCCCGTGGGCTTGGCGGCTCAAGGGATAGCCCAGCGCCGCGACGATCATGACGATCATGATGGCGGCGGGCGCCAGCGTCATGAGGCCGCGAATGGCGTCCAGCGACGCCGGGGTCTGTTCGGCATTGGCCACGTAGCCGACCAGCGCGAGAACGGCGGCGACGCCGGCCCCGCCCAGTGCCTTGGCCAGCTTCTGGAAGAAGCTCGACATGGCGAAGACGGAGCCGTCGGCGCGCACGCCGAAGCGCGCTTGGGCATAGTCCACCGTGTCCGGAATCATCGCCCAGCCAAGCACGGCGATCGGCGTGCCGCCCAAGGCCAGCAGGCACCCCCACAGGAAGATCAGCTCAATCTCATCGTAAGGGGTGAAGCGCAGGCCCAACGCCGCGGCAATGGTGACTGCGGCGCCGATGAGGATGCCACCCGGCTTGCCGCAACGGTCAGCCAGCTTGGGCGTGAAGACAAGCCCCACGAACATGATCGAGAGGGTCGCCAAAAACCAGGTTTCGATCAGGTCGGGACGGCCCAAGTTGTACTTGAAGTAGTAGATGGCGACAGTCTGGCGCACCGTGAACGACAGCATGCCGCAGGAGAACATCACCATGACCGTCAAGAGCGGCGGATTGCGGAACACCGCCCTCAAGCTGTCGCGGATTGCCAGCCGCTGCGCCGCCGGCGGTTGAATGCGCTCCTCGGTTTGCGCGAACGTCAACGCGAGCAAGGGCGTCGCCAACGCGGCGAAGATGATCATCGACCACAAGTAGCCCTCGGCTTCGGCATCGAACCGGCCAACCAGGATCGGCATGCCCACGGATATCGCCAGGCCGCCGCCAAAGGCGCAGGCCATGCGCATCGTCGAAAGCAGCGTGCGCTCGTGGTAGTCGGCGGTCAACGAGGCGGTCAGGGCCGAATAGGGGACCGAGACCACCGTGAAGGCGATGCTGAAGGCGATGTAGGTGAGGTAGGCCCACCAGAGCTTGCCCGAATCGCTGAAATCCGGGCTGGCGAAGGCCAGCACCGCTGAGGCGCCCAACGGCAGGGCGCCAAACAGAAGGTAGGGCCGCAAGCGCCCCCAACGGCTGCGGGTGCGCTCCGCGATGGCCCCCATCAGCGGATCGGTGACCGCATCGATGACGCGCGCCACCAGCATCACGCCGCCGGCGGCGGCGGCCGACAGGCCAAACACGTCCGTGTAGAAGTACAGCAGGTAGGTCAGCGTCGAGATGAAGTACAGATTGATGCCGAAGTCGCCGACCCCGTAGCCAAGCCGCTGCGTCGGCGTCAGCCGTTCGGATGAGCCGCCCATCCGTCGCGCCGCGCCGCCGCTTCAGGACCCTTTGCCGAAGGCGCGCTGCCCCGACCTACATTGAATAGGACAGCTCAACCGCGTAGGTCTGCGGCGCGCCCCAACCTTGGAAGCCGGTCTGGAAGCCGCCGAGGAACAGCGCCTGTTCGCGCCACTCCTCGTCGGTCAGGTTCTTGCCGAACGCGGCGATGGCCAGCGTGTTGCCGTTGTCCAAGGTCCACTCGTAGGCGACTCGGGCATCGAGGCCGAAGTAACCGCCTTCATAGAGGCGCTGGTCGGCGCCGCCGCCGGTGTTGACCAGCAGGAAGTCGCCCACCTTCTTCCAGCCGACATTGGCCGCGAAAACGCCGGGGCCGATCTGTCGGGCGAAGGCCAGCGTGACGCTGACGTTCCAGTCGGGCTGCCGGGAGTCCGAGTCGCCGCCCAAGGCACGCAAGGTGCCGCGGGGGTCCGCGCCCAGGACGCCGCCGGCGGTGCAGCCGTCCAAAATGTGGCAGTCGATGGTGAACGCCTCGTTCTTGGTGTCCAGAATGCCCCCGTTGACCACCAAGGTGAAGTCCTCGTTGATGAGCCATTGCGACTCCAGCTCGACGCCGGAGTACTCGGTGGCGCCGCCGTTGTTGATGATGGTGGTGGTGCCCGGAATTGAACCCGGCGGCAAGTTGATGATGGAACTGAATTGGGCGCCGTCCCGCTCCAAGTGGAAATAGGCGAGGTTGACGCGCAGCCGACGGTCGAAAAACTCGTTTTTCAGGCCCACCTCGACTTGGAACGCATCTTCCGGATCAAAGGCCGCCTCGTTGGGGTCACGGGCGGAGCGGATGCTGAAGCCGCCGCTGCGGAAGCCCTCGGAATAGCTGACGTAGGCGGTGTTGACGTCGGTGATGGCCCAAGTGGCGGAGCCCAGCAGGATGATGTCATCCCAGGAGTCGCTGGCTTCGTAGGCGGTTCCCGGGCGCTCCGGCAGTCCGGCGAAATTGAACTCCTGAACGGGGGAACCGGTGTCAAAGGTTCCCGTCGTGTAGTCGAAGTAGGAGTTGAAGACATCCTTCTCCTCATCAATGTAGCGGGCGCCGAAGCTGAGTTCAAAACCATCCGCCGGGCGCCAGTTGACGGCGCCGAACACCGCCACGGACTGCACGTCCTCACCTGCGATTTGGATGCTGCGGGCATTGGCGACTTGGCAGAGCGCATCGCCGAAGGCGGGATGGCGACGCAGCCCGGGAGCCGCGCCGCAGGGCGCGCCCGGCGGCAGGCCGAGCACCGCCGGCGGCAGTTGCAGCACGTTGTTGGTGTGCTGCTGAAACGCCAATTCGGAATCGAGGTAGTACACGCCCGCCATGAAGTCCACGGCATCCGTGAAGTCGCCGGAAACGCGCAACTCCTGAGTGAAGACATCGTAGCGCTGGTCGCGCAGGGTGTGCAGTTGCGCAAAGGGTATTGCCGCGCCGTTGATGGAGCCGCCGTCGAAGTCCTGATTGACCTTGTCGTCGCCGGCGTGGTAGCCGGTGATCGAGTTGATGACGTAGCCGTTGCCGAGTTCCCATTCGGCCCGCAGCCCCACCTGGTCCACGTCGTAGTTGGTCGGCTCCTTCTTGTCAGCAAGGTTCTCAAAGGGATCATCGCCGTTGAAGCGCGGATCCTGAGGCGGAATCTGGCTCCGGTCGCGGATGCGGTCGTAGGTGAGAATGGCATCGAAGCTGTCCGTCGGCGCCCAGCGCAGCGCCGCCGTGTAGGACGCGAAATCAACGTCGCCGGCGGAATCGCCCAAGGTCAAGTTGTCGTAAAAGCCTTCGCGCTCGCGGGAAATGGCGCCCACCTTGAGCGCCAGGCTGTCGTCGATCAGCGGGATGTTGATCCGGCCCTTGACGATTCGGGAGTCGTAGTTGCCGAGTTCGGCGGACAGCCGCACCCCCGTCTCGTTGAATTGCGGCCGCACCCGGTTGACGACCACGTTGCCGCCGATGGTGTTCTTGCCGAACAGCACGCCTTGCGGGCCGCGGTTGACCTCGATGCTCTCCACGTCGAAGGTGTCGATCAACTGGCCGGTGCTGGAGCCGATCTGGATGCCATCGACGATGACGCCGACCTGCGGGCTTTGGGTCTTCTCGATGTCAGGGTAGCCGACGCCGCGAATGTACAAGGCGCTGGCGCCGGGACCGGCAGTGTTCATGCCGATGTACATGTTCGGGATGAAGCCGTCAAAGTCCCTTAAGGTCTGCGGCTTGACCTGCTCGATCCGCTCCGCGCCGAAGGCTGTCACCGAAAGAGGCACGTCCTGCTGCGATTCCTGGCGACGCCGGGAAGTGACCACGATCTCCTCGATCAGGCCGGGCGCGGCATCCTCCGCGGCCATGCCTGGAGGCGCCTTCGCGGCCAAGCCGAAGCCGAAAGCCAGCAACGCCAAGGCACTCCACGAGCCCAGCCTTCCGATAACGAAGCTCATGACCGAGATGGTTCTCATCTGGATTCCCCCCATTCCTGATGACGACGCGCAACTGTTGGCCAAGCCTAGCGCTTGGCTTCTTGTGGTGCAACCGTTTGTGCCGGCTCAGGACCTTTCGGAACTTTTTGCCTGCCGAATCAGGCGGCATCCTCGATCTCGACAAGGTACTCGTTCGGGGTTCGGCAATCCAGCGCGACCTAGACTCCCAAAGCCCGTCCTCGATCATCCACCGGCGCAGCGTCCCCCTCGAAAGCCGGTGGCCGTGGTCCTCCGCCAGCTTCTCGCAGGCGAACGTCGGCCCGAAGTCCGGGTGGCGCTCCCGAACCAGCTCCATCGCCGCACGCCGCACCGACGCGTCGATCGCGTTGTTCGGGCGCCTGCCGCGGCGGCCCGACGCCAAGCCCGCGGCGCCACGCTCCCGGCAACGCGCCACAAGGCGCTTCACCCGCCGAACGCCAAGGCCCAGGCGCACCGACGCCTCGCGCTGGCCCAGGCGCCTCTCCGCAACCTGCGCCACAACCGCAACCCGATCCGCCTCCGCCATCGTCAGAACCCCTTCCGGAAACGCCAAAACACACCCCCCGCACAAGGCAAAAAGGGGACACTTCAGCTTTGCTCAAAGGGGACATTACGGCTTTGCGCTAACACACTCATGTGATAGTATGCACATGAGTGCTTTCACAAGAGGCGTTGAACATGCTGGCCTTAGGAACTAGCACGGCTTGCCGGAATCGGCGGCTGGGTCGGCCCGTGAAACGCCAAACGATAGCAAGACACCACTACTTGGAGGAGTCATGTATATTAAATCCCCCCCCCCCCTTCAAAAAAACTAGCGCTACTTGCAGCAACCGCACTGCTATCCGCCACCCAGCTAGCATTAGCAGCACCTGGAGTATCTCTGGGCACAAAGCAAAGCAACATGGGCGGAAGTGAGCTCACCCTTCAACTGACCTGCGGTACGAAAGGATATCTCTCCACAGGGGTTTCAGATGGCGATACCTATCTGGGGCAGCGACAGCGTAGTGACGGCTCCAACACGACTCCGTTGGAGTCCGGGCTCGTCAATCTTGCGTCCACGTACTTCTACGTCCGAGGGACAGGTATCGGAAGAGCATCGGATGACGGTAATTTCTCGCCCCTTCCAGAAAATCATCCCGGCCGTGCCTGGGGCGCAAAGAGATGGGGAGATTTATGGGGTGCCGTTATGCAGCCTCGTTACGAGGTTGACATTGAGTTGACCGCCACTCCACAGCCGGACCCTCCGGTGTATTTCGTAACTAACAACACTAGCGGTATTCCAGTCGAGAGCAAGACTATGACCGTTCAGCGCAGGTATGACACCCCATACACAGCGCAAAACGTGAGCTTGGTGCGTTACTGCGATCTCGATTCCAAAGAAACGATCAGTGTCACCATCAATGGAAGGATCGCAGGCAAAAGGCCATTGTGATCCTTGAGACGACCGACGGAAGCATGGTGGAGTCACGTATATAAATCCCATTCAAATGCCCAATCCGCGCAGCGCTTCAGGACTGTCCGACCAGCCGCGGCGCACCTTCACCCAGAGATGCAGCATGACCCGGCGGCCGAGCATGCGTTCGATGTCCAAGCGCGCCTCCCGACCGATGGACTTGAGCTTGCCGCCGTCCTTGCCGATGACGATGCGCTTCTGGCCAGCGCGCTCGACCAGTATCTGGGCGTGGATGTCCACCACCGCCGAGCCTTCATTGAAGGACTCCACCACCACTGTGGTCCGATGCGGCAATTCATCGCCCAACCGGCGCATGAGCTTTTCGCGGATCAGCTCGCCGGCCAGAAAGCGCTCGCTTTCGTCGGTGAGCTGATCCGCGGCAAACAGGTGCGGCCCGGCGGGCAGGCTTCGGAACACCAACGAGCGAAACTCGGCGACGCCCTCGCCGCCCAAGGCCGAGACCGGCATGATCTCCGCAAACAGGCCCGTGGCCCCAAGCCGGTCCATCGCCGGCAGCAAGCGGGTCTTGTCGCTCAGCAGGTCGATCTTGTTGATGAGCGCAAACGCAGGCTTCGCCGCCCACTCGACTTGCCGCATGACCCACTCGTCGCCATCGGTCAGGCGATCTCGATCGAGCACCAGGGCAATCAGGTCGGCATCGCCAAGGGCCGCCTTGGCGTTCCCCACCATGCTGCGGTTGATGGCCCGCTGAACGCGCCGGTGGAGGCCCGGCGTATCGACGTAGATCGCTTGGCCGGCGCCTTCGGTGTCAATGCCGATGAGGTTGCGCCGGGTGGTCTGCGGTTTGCGGGAGGTGATGCTGAGCTTTTCGCCAAGCACCCGGTTCAGCAGGGTGGACTTGCCGACGTTGGGCCGTCCGGCGATGGCGACCGTGCCGCAGCGATCAGCCACCTTCGGCATCGGCTTCGATCCGGTCGAGCAGTTCGGCGGCCGCGCGCTTTTCCGCCTCCTTGCGGCTGGCGCCCTCCGCCGTGGCCTTAAGCCCCAGCTCAGCGACTTCGCAGGAGACGATGAAGCGGGGCGCGTGCCGCACGCCGGCCTCTTCGACGATTCGGTACGCGGGCAAGGGCATGGCGCGCGCTTGGGCGAACTCCTGCAACGCCGACTTGGCGTCCTTGACCGGCGCCGGCCTCAAGCCGGTCAGCCGGTCGCCCAGCAAATGAACCACAAGCGCCCGGGCCGCCTCCACGCCGCCATCCTCATGCACGGCGCCGATCAGGGCTTCAACCCCATTGGCCAGCACGGAGGCGCGGCGAAAAGCGCCGGAACGCATTTCGCCGATGCCGAAGCGCATGTGGTCCCCCAAGGCCAGCGCGCGGCCAATCTCCGCCAACGTGCCCTGCTTGACCAGCGCCGCCCGGGCCAGCGTCAGGCCGCTCTCCGCCTCGCCCGGATGCTGGCGGTGCAAGTGGGCGGCGACGACGTAGCCGAGCACCGCATCGCCGAGATACTCCAAACGCTCGTTGCTGCCGTTCGGCGAGACGCTTTTGTGGGTCAGGGCGCGGATGAGCAGGCGCTCATCGGCGAATCGATGGTTCAGCGCGCGTTGCAATCGATCAAGCTGCGCGGCGCCGGGGCGTTCAGTCACGGATGAGGGCTGCTGCGGCTTGATTGACGCCGGACGGGCCGGAGCCGGGCTGCGCCGCCGCCCGCGTCAGCCATTGGTTGCGCTCGAAGGTCGGCAGCTTGAAGCCGGGCTCCTTGTGTACCCAAATGGCAACCGCCTTGCCGACGATCTTGGCTTCGGAGACGTACTTCCAACGGCGGCTGTCATCGCTGCGGTCGCGGTTGTCCCCCATCACGAAGTAGGCGTCCTCCGGCACCGTCCACTCGCCGTTGCGGTCGCCGACCGGATAGCGGTGGGTGGTGTGCGTGCCGCCGTCCAAGGACTCTTGGTAGGCGCGAACCGGCACTGCGGCGCCGCCGATGACATCATAGAACTCGCGCACGAACTCATACCCCGCCCGTTCGCCGTTGATGTGCAGCGCCTTGTCCTCGTAACGGATGCGGTCGCCCGGCAGGCCGATGACCCGCTTGATGAAGTAGCGCGAGTCGTGGGGGGGCACGAACACCATGATGTCGCCCCGCTGCGGCTCGCCGACCTCGATGATCTTGGTGCCGAGCACCGGCAGGCGGATGCCGTAGGCGTACTTGTTGACCAGAATGAAGTCGCCCACCTCCAAGGTCGGCAGCATGGACTCGGAGGGAATCTGGTAGGGCTCGGCGAGGAAGCTGCGCAGGGCCAGCACCAGCAGCAGAACCGGAAAGAAGGAGCGGGCGTACTCGACGATCATCGGCTCCTTGTCCGGCTGATCCGCCTGCTCCGCTGGCCGCGCCGCCAGCCGGCGGGCTTTAAGGAGCAAGGCGTCCAGCAGCCAGATGCCGCCGCTGATCAGCACGGCGCAGGTGAGCACCAAGGGAAAGTCGATGTCCATGCCCTATTGTATCCTGCCGATCCGTTGGCGTTTCGCTGGCGCGAGACCGCGCAGCCGTTGCGTGGTCAGGCTCCGATGCGTTTCTGAGCCCGCACATGCTCCGCTGGCGCTGCGGGTTGCGCGGCAGCCCGATCACGCCGCCGCCGGCGGCGCGCTACCGTTCAACCTTGAGCGCGGCGAGAAACGCATCCTGGGGGATCTCCACCCGGCCGAGCTGCTTCATTCGCCTCTTGCCCGCCTTCTGCTTTTCCAGCAGCTTCTTCTTGCGCGTGACGTCGCCGCCATAGCACTTGGCGGTGACGTTCTTGCGCAGCGCCTTGACCGTCTGCCGAGCCACGATCTGGCCGCCGACGGCGGCCTGAACGGCGACATCGAACAGTTGCCTCGGAATCAGCTCCTTCATCTTCTCCGCCAACTGGCGACCGCGGCTTTGGGCTTGGCTGCGGTGCACGATCATCGCCAACGCATCGACCCGCTCGCCGTTGATGAGCATGTCGAGCTTGACCAAGTTGGAGGCCTCGAAGCGGTCGAAGCCGTAGTCCAAGGACGCAAAGCCGCGGCTGACGGACTTCAGCTTGTCGAAGAAGTCCATCACGACTTCGCTCATGGGCAGCTCCCAAGTCATCGCAACCTGGCCGGATGAGAACTGCATGCTCCTCTGCACCCCCCGCCGCTCGACGCAAAGGCTGATCACGTTGCCGACGTGGTCCTGGGGCGTGAGGATGTTGACGGCCGCGATCGGCTCGCGGACTTCGGCGAACTGGGACGGCAGCCGGGAGGGGTTGTCCACCTGGCTGACCTTGCCGTCCACGCCAATCACTTCGTAAACCACCGTCGGAGCGGAGGTGATGAGATTCAGGCCGTACTCCCGCTCAAGCCGCTCCTGCACGATCTCCATGTGCAGGAGGCCCAGAAAGCCGCAGCGAAACCCAAAGCCCAAGGCGTCGGAGGTTTCTGGCTCGTAAAACAGCGAGCCGTCGTTCAAGCCCAGTTTGGCCAAGGCCTCGCGAAAGTCCTCGAACTGCTCGGAGGCGACCGGAAACAGGCCCGCGTAAACCTGCGGCTTCACTTCGGCGAAGCCGGGCAGCTGAACCACATCCTGATGCCGCGCCGGCACGATGGTGTCGCCCACCGGCGCCCCGCGGACGTCCTTGATGCCAGCCACGATGAAGCCCACCTCCCCGGCCGACAGGCGTTGCGTCACCTGCCGTTTCGGGGTGAAGCAACCGACTTGATCGACGCCGTGAACCTGTCCCGTTGACTTGACCGCGATCCGGTCCCCGGCCGCGACCCGGCCCGCCACCACCCGCACCAGCGAGACGATGCCGAGATAGTTGTCGAACCAGGAGTCGATGATCAGCGCCTGCAAGGGCGCATCCGGATCGGCGGCGGGCGGGGGAATGCGGCTCACCAGGCTGGACAGCAGCTCCGGCACCCCGGCCCCGGTCTTGGCGCTGACCAACAGCGCGTCATCCGCCGGCAAGCCGATGATCTCCTCGATTTCACGCGCGGCGGCGGCGGGGTCGGCCTGGGGCAGGTCGATCTTGTTCAGCACCGGCAGCACCTCAAGCCCCTGTTCGATGGCCGTGTAGCAGTTGGCCACCGACTGCGCCTCCACGCCTTGAGCGGCGTCCACCACCAGCAGGGCCCCTTCGCAGGCGGCCAGGGAGCGCGACACCTCGTAGGTGAAGTCCACATGCCCCGGCGTGTCGATGAAGTTGAGCTGGTAGGTGCGGCCGCCCTCGGCCCGGTAATGCAGCCGAACGCTCTGCGCCTTGATGGTGATGCCCCGCTCGCGCTCCAGATCCATGGAATCGAGCACCTGGTCGGCCATCTCCCGATCGGTCAGGCCGCCGCAGTGCTGGATCAGGCGGTCGGAGAGAGTTGATTTGCCGTGATCGATATGGGCGATGATCGAGAAGTTGCGGATGTCGGCGGCGGCGGGCAAAACGGAACGGCTTCCCTACTTCGGCGCGCCCGGCGCCGCCAGCCCAAGGCCGCCGACGCCAACCGCCAAACTCCGTTGCGCCAAGGCGGTCACTCGGGCACGCTCAACGGCACGAAGGTCTGAACGCCCCCGCGCACGATCAGCACCGGCACGCGACGGCCTTTCGGCAGGGTCTTGGCGATCTCGCGGAAGCGCTGCCGGCTTTCGACCGTTTGATGGTTGAGGCGGGTGATGATGTCGCCGGCTCGAATGCCGGAGTCGGCGGCCGGGCCGGTTGATTGGACCACCCGCACGCCGCCCTTGAGCTCGAAGCGGCTGAGCGCCGCCTCCGGCACGTCCTCCAGCACCAAGCCAAGGCTTGAGGGCTCGTTGGGGGCGCCTTGGGCAACGGTCCCGTCGCCCTCAAGGTCGGGCAGCTCGCCGACCTTGACCTTGAGCTTGAGGCGCTCGCCGCCGCGCATGACGGCCACGTCCACCTCGCTGTTCGCCTCGGTGCGGCCCACGTAGTGGGGCAATTCGCTGGAGCGCTCAATGGGCTGACCGTCGAACTCGATGATGACGTCCCCGGCCTGCAGCTCGCTTGCATCAGCCGGACCGCCCGGAGCCACTTCGCTGATGAGCGCGCCGTGGGGACGCTCCAAGCCGAAGCTCTCCGCCAGCTCGCGGCTGACTTCCTGAATGACGACGCCCAGCCAGCCTCTCGAAACCCTGCCGCTGATCTTGATCTGCTCGACCACCTCCATGGCCACGTCAATGGGTATGGCGAACGACACGCCCATGAAGCCGCCCGACCTGGAGTAAATCTGCGAATTGATGCCCACCACTTGGCCGTCCAAGTTGAACAACGGGCCTCCGGAGTTGCCCGGATTGATGGCCACGTCGGTCTGGATGAAGGGGACGTAGTTCTCGTTCCGCTCAGTGGGCAGGCTGCGCCCCTTGGCGCTGACGATGCCGGCGGTGACCGAGTAGTCGAAGCCGAACGGCGAGCCGATGGCCAGCACCCATTCGCCGACCTCCAAGTCTTCGGAACGGCCCATGCGCACCGTCGGAAGGTTGTCGGCCTCCACCTTGAGCAAGGCCAGATCCGATCGCCGATCGGTGCCCACCACCTCAGCGTTCAGCTCCCGCCGATCGGCGAAACGCACCAACACCTCATCGGCATCCTCAACAACATGGTTGTTGGTCAGCACGTAGCCGTCCTCGGAAATGACGAAGCCCGAGCCCAAGGAACGCGGACGCGCATGGGGCGTTGGCGGCTGCCGCGGCGGGAAGCGGCGGAAGAACTCCTCGATGCCGCGCCCGTCAAAGCGCCGGTCGCGCTCGTCCGGCCGCTGGGTGGTGCTGACGTTGACCACCGCTGCGGCGTTGTCCTCCACCAATTCAGTGAAATCGGGCAGTTGGGCGGCCGCGGCGCCGGAGCCCGCGGCCAGCAGCAGCCCTGCTGTCGTCAACGCGATTCGTCTTATCACCAATCGTTCCTTCGCTTATGGCAGTGAGTGAATGGGTTGCGGGCTAGGGGACTGCGCCGCCAAGGCTCAAGCCGAAGCGCCTGCCCAAGGCGCATCCGGCAGCAACGCACAACAAGGGCGCAGCACCTGCCAAGGCCCAGAACGGCTGGTCTTCGGCGAAGGCCACAGCGCCCGCAGCGCTGCAAAGCAGCAGCAGCAGGGGCAGGCCAAAGAACAGCAACGCCGCCCGGACCAGCCTTCGGTTGGCGTTTTGCCGACCCGCAACGCCGACCCCCTGCGGATGGAGGTCATCGGGCGCCCGCCTTGAATGCCAGCCGTGCCAACGGAGGGCGCACGGACAGCCAGCGCAGCCACCTTGGCAAGCGGCGATCAGCTGGCTGTCTTGGCTGAAACATCGGCCGGCGCCTGCTCTACTCATGGTACATTGACCGGGCAATCCTGCGCACCGTGGGCTCCGGCAACTCGCCGACCAGGGTCACTTGGACACGGCCCCCCAACGGGCCGGGGACGAACTCGGTGACGGCAACGGTGGCGCCGCGGCGGGTTGCCGCCGCGTGGGCCTCGGCTTGGGCGTGGCGCTCATCCTCGACATAGATGGAAAACGCCGCCAAACCATCGGTGTACATCAGGGTATTGACCATCTCGGCTCGGTTTTGGGGGTAGCAGACGCTGGCCGACGCCATGGAGAATCCGGCCGGTATCCAGCCCGCCCGCCAGCGAACGCGAGCCGCGCCCGCATCCGCCTTGGCGTCTGCGGGCTGCGCATCCACCGACGCCAAGGCGCCCTCATGCCGGCCCGGCTCCAGCGCCGAAGGATCGACCCCAGCGCCAATCTCGATTTGCGTGAACTGAAAGACCTCCAAGCGCGAGCCGTGCCGGTCAACCAGTTCGGAGCGCAGCAGCAAGCGGTGCTCAGGATCCAGCCACAACCGGTGCCCGTAGCGGTCGCTGTCCACGGGCAGCACGGCAACGCCCTGGGCCAAACGACCGGCGACTCGGCCAACGCCGAGATCGGAGATGACGTAATGCTCTGAAATGCGGTCAAAGGGGCTGGTGAAGGCCCGGGCAAAGGGGCCTGAGGCAATGCCGCGGCTGAATTCGACCTTGTCGCCCGGCATGAGCACCCGGGTGACCTCATCGCCGCGGCGGATGATCTCCCTCGGCGCCCCGTTCAGATGCACCAGCCGCTCCCGCTGCTCGCCATCCACGACCATGTGGACAATGCGCAAGGTGGCGACGTCCTGGCCGGTGAAGTAGCTGAACACGCCATCGTAGTTGAGGTCCATGAAGGCCCGGTTCATGTCGGCCAGCCAGCTCGGGGGAGCGCCCCAGGCCAAGGCCGGAGCCAACAAGCCGGCGACCAGCCGCAAAACCACGCCAAAGCGCATCAAGGTCACTCCGGCTCAAAGGTCACGAGCTTGGCGAAGACGCCCACATCCGGTTGCTCGACCGCCTTCTGCTGCATGTGGTGCAGCAGGTAAACATCGACGTTGCGGGCTTTCGGCGGCAGCTTGTCGGACAGCGTTCCCGGCGCATCCAGGTCGGCAGGACGGGCGGCGGACTCGGGCAGCGCCACCGGCTCGCCTTTGCCGCCAAGGGTGGTCAAGTAGGCTGCGGCGACCACCGCAAAGGCGACCGCCGACACCGCAGCCCAAGCGGCCGATCGCCGCCCGCTCCATCGATGGCCCGGCGGAGCTTGGCGCACGGCGCGGTCGGCGTCGGAAGCAGCGCCCAATCCGGCCCAAACCCGGTCCGCAAGGTCGGTTGCCGCTGGCGCCGCATCGCCCTGAAGCGCCGCTGACAACCGCTGCCAACGATCCCAAGCCTGGCGCAGCCCGGCGTCGCGCCGCACCTCATCAAGCACTCGGCGGACTTCAAGGGCACTGGCCTCCCCGTCCATGAGGGCGGAGAGGGACTCGCGCGATCGCTCTGACATGGCCCTAGGCCCTACCCATTGCGGCGCGCATTCTTAAAGACCGGACCAGTGAGGGCTTTTTTGCATGCCTGCATTATGTGACCCGTGTACGACCATACGAACCCTGTGCGACCCGAATTCAGGCGCATTTTCCACCAGCGCCGACGCTTGCGGAAACCGGTGCCAGCGCTGGATGAGGGAGATTACCAAATCAATCAACCTTTGTGTGGGCATATCCCAGCCACTGCGAAGCGCTCGTTCACTTGCCCGGCGCATGGCTTGGCCAGGTCAGCGGTCCAACAAGTGGCCGATGCGGCGATCCACCGCTTCCCGGGCACGGAAGATGCGCGAACGCACCGTGCCCACCGGGCACTCCATGATGGCGGCGATCTGCTCGTAGGTTAAACCCTCGAACTCCCGCAGGGCGAGGGCCGTGCGCGGATCATCGGGCAAGGCCGCCATGGCTTGCTCTATCGCTTCGGCCAGTTCATCCCTGGAAGCCGCCGCTTCCGGGCTCTCGGCTGCAACGAGCCGGTCCCCGCCATCCATGGACTGGGCCTCCTCGGCGTCAATGTCCACGCCCGGCGGACGCCGGCTCTTCGCCAGCTGCTGGTTGCGCGCGGTGTTGATCGCGATGCGGTAGAGCCAAGTGTAGAACGCGCTCTCGCCACGAAACTTGGGCAGGGCGCGAAACGCCTTGATGAACGCCTCCTGGGCGACATCCTCGACGTCCTCCGGATTGCGGACGTGGCGCGCGACCAAACTGCGGATCTTGTGCTGATAGCGTCCGAAGAGCAGATTGAAAGCGGCTCGGTCACCCCGCTTGACGCGGGACACCAATTCCTTGTCCGTCTCGTCTGCGCTCATCTCCGACACCGAACCGCACTGCTGTTGCGGGCGGCATTGTGCTCGCAAACGGCGGCGCTTGCCACCGCGCACCCGCGTGGCGGGTGCGTTTGAGTTTCGCTGGCGCGAAACTCCGCGCACGTTGCGTGAGGTGGATTCCGGGTTGTTTCTGAACTCGCGCACCCGCGAAGCGGGTGCGGATGGAGTTTCGCTGGCGTGAAACTCGGCGTATGCTGAATTGCTCAGGTTCCGAAAAGTGTCTTAAGCCCGCACGGCAGTGCAAAAAGGCTTGCGAAGGATGGCTTCAATGCGGGTTGGCGGCTTATGACCCAACGCTTCGCCACCGACGTTCTCATCATTGGCGGCGGCGCTGCCGGACTGTCCGCGGCGCTGAGCTTGGCGCCGGACGCTCGGGTGACCGTGCTCTGCAAGGACCGGGCCGAAGCCAGCGCCTCCCAATGGGCGCAGGGCGGCGTGGCGGCGGTGACGGACCCGGAAGACAGCATCGAGGCCCACTGCCGGGACACCATCGCCGCCGGCGCCGGGCTTTGCGATGAGGCGATCGTCCAGTTCACGGTCTCCCAAGCAAGCCGGGCGGTCGATCGCCTGCGCAGCCGGGGCGTCACGTTCGACTCGGTGGGCAACGAACTGGACCTGACCCGCGAAGGCGGCCATTCGTTTCGGCGCATCCTGCACGTGGCGGACGCCACCGGAGCGGCCGTCGTGGCCACCCTGACCGAGCGCGCGCTGGACCATCCCGACATCGAACTGTTCAACGACCGGGTGGCCATAGACCTGATCAACCTAAGCAAGCTCGGCCGCCACGGCAACCGCTGCGCGGGAGCCTACGTGCTCAACCGCAGCACCGGCCGGGTTGAGGTTTTCCAAGCCCGTTGCGTGGTGCTGGCCTGCGGCGGCGCCAGCAAGGCGTATCTGTACACCAGCAACCCGGACGGCAGCACCGGGGACGGCATCGCCATGGCTTGGCGGGCGGGCTGCCGCATCGCCAACATGGAGTTCATCCAGTTCCACCCGACCTGCCTCTACCATCCGCACGCCAAGTCGTTCCTGATCTCCGAAGCCGTGCGCGGCGAGGGCGGCGTGCTGACGCTGCCGGACGGCACCCGCTTCATGGCCGACTTTGATGCGCGGGCGGAACTCGCGCCGCGGGACATCGTGGCTCGGGCCATCGACCATGAGATGAAGCGTTTGGGCGCGGACAGCGTCTTCATCGACATCAGCCATCGACCCAAGGATTTCGTCGAGGAGCGCTTCCCCACCATCGCCCGGCGCTGCCGGGAATTCGGCTACGACATCACGCAGCAGGCGGTGCCCGTAGTGCCCGCCGCCCATTACACCTGTGGCGGCGTGGTGGTGGACGGGACCGGCCAAACCGACATCCCCGGCCTCTACGCCATCGGCGAAGTCAGCTGCACGGGCCTGCACGGCGCCAACCGGCTGGCGAGCAACTCCCTGCTCGAATGCTTGGTGTTCGCAGACGCCGCCGCCGCCGCCATTGGCGCGCAGCTCGATCGTCCCCATGCCCCCGTCGAGCCCCCGCAATGGGACGAAAGCCAAGTCACGGATTCCGACGAGGACGTGGTGATCGCCCATAACTGGGACGAACTGCGCCGCTTCATGTGGGATTACGTGGGCATCGTGCGCACCAACAAACGCCTGCAGCGAGCCCTGCACCGCGTCAACCTGCTCAAGCAGGAGGTCCACGAATACTACAGCCACTACCGGGTGAGCAATGACCTGATCGAGCTGCGCAACCTGATCGACGTCGCCGACCTCATCATCCGCTCCGCGCTGCTGCGCCGCGAAAGCCGTGGCCTGCACTTCAATCTGGACTACCCGGAAGCGGCGGCCGAAGCCAAGGACACAATCCTGTTCCCCGGTTCGGTTGAGCATCTCGACTTGATGCGGCCCCAGGCGAAGCGACGGTAGCCCGAAAGCCCCGCTATCGGTTCCCGGAGCAGGCGCCCTTCAAGTCCCGGCGCAGGCGGGCGAACGCCTCAGCGCTGACTTCGTCGCGATAGACCCGCATGGTTCGGCCGAAGCGGGCGGAGCCGCCGTTCCAAGTGACGGAGAAGCGGGACAGGCGCACCCAACGCAGCGGCTGCGGAAATTCCAAATCGATCTCCGCCGACGGACGCAGCAGCCACAGCCAGAGCGCCATCAGCGCCCCGCCGGCATTGCCGAACCAAGTCCAGCCGCCAGCCACCGCAACGGCGAACTGGGCAACCCAAACCGACCAGCGCAGACGGGCGGGCGCCAAAGTCATGCCTGCTCCCGGCCAAAGCGCCGGATCAGGCCGACAATGCGGGCCAAATGCGGCTCGGCGGGCTCGGACCGGCCCTGAAGCCAATCGTGGAGCTGCCAGTCCTCCCGCTCCAGGAGCCGGGCGTAGGCTTGCCGGTCCGGGGCCGGCAACGCCTCGAAGCGGCGCTCGAAAAACGGCACCAGCTTGAGTTCGACTTCGGTCAGCCCCCGGCGGCTGCGCCAGTAAAGGGCGCCGATTGCCTCTTTTCCTGCCATGTGCAAACTCCCATCCATCACGCTGTCCGGACTTAAGGCGCGCATCGGCCACCTTACCGCCCAATAGGTCCGGAGTTTCGCGCCAACCAAACCCCAAACACATCCGCGCAGTGGGTGCGCCACCTATGCGGGCTCAGAACCATTTCGTGAATTGGCTCAAGCAACGCGCGCGGGTTCAACAACATACTGAATCCGACCTAGGCGACGAGCGCGGAGTTTCGCGTAGCGAAACTGCAACCGCCTCTGGCCCTCTGGGCGACAGGCGCCTCGACAACCGGCTCGAAGCGGGCAACAATCCTGCCTCAGCTCGCAACCGTCAGGCAATGGCCATGGTCGGCAACCCGCCGCAGACATCTCGCACGTCCACAACCGCAGGCGGCAAAGGAAAAACCGGCGTCCTGGCGCTTGACGACTTGGGTGCGCTCACCTTTGACGGACCGGACTCAGCGTCGTTTCTGCAAGGCTACCTCAGCATCGACCTGGATGCCCTCGGCAGCGAGCCGACCTTCACCGCGATGTGCAACATCAAGGGCCGAACCGTCCTGACCGGCTACGCCTGGCGCGAGGACGAACGGGTGACCCTCATTGTCCACCGGAGCCTGTGCGCCTTGGCCCTGTCCTTCCTGGCACCCTATCTGGCGTTCTCGAAGACCCAAGCCAGTGATGCGACGGCGCACTGCATCTTAGTGGGCGCCATGGGCTTGAACCTTCCCGCACCCGCGCGCGACCTCGACGCGGAACGCCGGATCGTGCTGCTGCAGGGCGAGGGCGTCAACGAAGCTGAGAGGCTCCTGGCGGCGGGGCCAACGCTCACCGCCAATGACTGGCGCAATGCCGCGATAGCCAAGCGGGAGGTTTGGCTGGAAACGGCCACCTCCGGCTTTTTCCTGCCGCAGATGCTGGCGCTCGATGAACTCGGCGCGTTGAGCTTCACCAAGGGCTGCTATCTCGGCCAGGAGATCGTCGCCCGAGCCCAGCACCGGGGCGAGGTCAAGCGGCAACTGAAAGCGCTCGCTTGGGCGAACGAGGAACCCCACATCGGCACCGAGCTGCGCGGCGCCAACGGCCATGCGGCAGGGGTCGTGGTTGCGATTGCGGCGCAATCCGCAAATGAGGGCGCGGCACTGGCCGTGATGGGCCGCCACGCCATGGAACCGTTCACGATCAAGGGCAGCGCAAGCACTCTGCGAACGTCGGCTGCGTCCCGCGAGCAGGCGGGTTTAGGCGCCAACTGAGACCTTTCGCACGTCCAGCAGACTTCCCCACGAGGGGCAGGATGGACCAGACATGGACTTCGACCCCAATCGTCCCTGCAATGGCCTTCCGAACCTGCCGCCTAAGGCGGACATTGAAACCAAAGCAGTTCTGCGCTGCTGCATCGGCGCACGCGCCGCACTTGCGGAACTCCGGGCTTCCGGCAGGCTTATCCCAAACCAGTCCATGCTGATCAACTCAATTCCCTTGCTCGAAGCGCAGGCGAGTTCCGAGATCGAGAACATCGTCACGACCACGGATCGGCTGTTTCGTTGCGCCAACGCCGCTGCAGGTCAGGCGGACCCGGCAACCAAGGAGGCGCTGCGCTACCGCACCGCCCTGTGCCGTGGTTTTGAAATGCTCAAGCGAACCCCGGTGCCCTCGACCATGGCGGTCGAGGTGTGCGGAACGATCAAGGGCGTGAACTTGGACATTCGCAAGACCCCGGGAACGGCGCTGATCAGCGAGACCACCAACGAGGTCATCTACACACCGCCAGACGGCGAAGGCGTTCTTCGGGCCAAACTGGCCAACTGGGAGCGCTACATCCACGACGCCGATGAGACGGACCCTTTGATCCGCCTTGCGGTGATGCGCTATCAGTTCGAGGCGGTTCACCCGTTTATCGACGGAAACGGACGCACCGGGCGTGCGCTGAACCGGCTCTATCTCGTTGACAAGGGTCTGCTCGACATTCCGGTCCTCTACCTCAGCCGGCATGTCATCCAGAACAAAGCGCTGTATTACCGGCATCTGCTTGAAGTGACGACCCAACAGGCTTGGGAAAAGTGGATCATCTTCATGCTGGAGGCTATCAGACAGACCGCTGAATGGACTGCAGCGAAGATCCATGCAATCAGGGAGCTATTCGAAGTAGTCTTCTTCGACTTGCTTGATCTCGTAACGGTTTCGCATGGCTCAACGCCCAAGCCACACGGTTTGCGAAGACAGTCTGCCGACCGCTCGGAAGCATTTCCTGAATGTCGCGGTCAGAAATCCCCGCATCTACAGCGACCTGTTCACGAATCTGGGAAACGGACCGCTCCCCAGCACCGCCCAAAGCTTTGAGGGTGGGAAGCATCAGTGACTGAAAATCAGGAATTGACATGGGCTGATCTCCCCTACGCTGCTGTCAAGACAGTGGACATCTTAGCGCAAGTTCTGATGCGCGTCCTAGAAGAACACGAACGAGCGGACCACCACGTTTTTTCGACAGGGCGCATCGGTCGGCGCCGTGGGATCGATGCAGGCGCTGTGGAAGGACCAGCGCGAGACGGAACCATCCGTGACCGAGTCGTAGCACTTGAGCATCGAAACCTCGGTCGGGGTCTGCTGCGGCACCCAATACCACTCGTGTTCGGGACGATAGGTGAAACGGGTGGTCTCCCCCACCCGGTCGTCGTAGATGCGGTAGTTGGTAATGTAGGGCTGGTCGGCGAAAGACGGCCAGGCGCAGAGCACGAAAGGGTTCTGGCGCACCGTTTCCATGGGCTTGGCGAGATTGATCGACATGAACCGGCGCGACATCTTGGCGTCAGCCTCCGCCTGCGTGCAATGCTGCTTGCGCCCGAAGTTGCGCAGGTTGCGGGTCAACAGTTCACGGCAGCGCACCCGGCCGCTGTTGTCGTTCAGGTCGTTGTGAACGAGGTTGGCGTAGAAAGCGTTCACGCCCGGGTTCTTGTTGTCCTGGTCCTCCGTTCGGTCGCCCTCGTAGTCCTTGTCGAACACGTCGTGGTTGTACACGAGCGCATCCGTCGCATCCGGGAAGAAAGCCAGCAGGAGCCGCTCCATCTCCGGGTAGAACACGCGCTCCACTTCGGCGGCATCGTAGAAGTTCCGACACTTCGATTCGCAGCGCGCCAAGGCGACGCCCAGCCGGTCCATGCATTCAGGACCGTAGGGCGATAGACCGGTGTGGCATTCCCCAATGCGTCGCGCATCGCGCAGCACCTGGGGAAAGTAGAGGCAGCGGCGGTTGTTGTCTTGCTCGTCCTTGCGCAACGCCTTCGCCTGCGCCTTGCGGGCGGGATCCCGCCACAGGGCGTTGGAGGAGACGACCGAGTAGGACGGCTGCTCGTAAACCGTGTAGCGCAGCGGCAGCGCAACGCCCCCATCCGGGGCCTCGATGTTGTTGGCCCGAATGTGGTCCAGGCATTCCGCGTAGCGGCGAAATCCAATGCCCCATTGGGTTTCGATAGGGCCCGGCGGCGCATTCTCGATCATGTCGGTAACAGCCCGCCCCTGGCCTTGGGCAACTTGGGACAGGGCCGCTTCCATCGCCGCCGCGGTTCCGGCATCCCCATCCCGATCGAATGACGCATAGGACCGGCCGCCGTTGGCGGCGATGGGCGGCGGCTGTCCGTCCGTGAGCTGGAATGCAGGCACATAAACCGGCGCCGCCGACTTGGCCGCATCTTCGGCTGGATTCATTGGAGTCCTCCAAGGGCAAAGGATGGATTATGGCACACGCGCCGCCTGCGGCGGCGTGATCGAGTTTCGCTGGCGCGAAACTCGGGGGCCAGCGAGCGTCCCGAAACCGCGCCGCCTGCGGCGGCGTGATCGAGTTTCGCTGGCGCGAAACTCGGAACCCCGAACGAACATCTCGCTTCGTCCCGGGCGCCGCATTTTGGCAGCGTGATCGAGTTCCGCTGGCGCGAAACTCGAAGTCCCTAGGGAATGTCCCGAATCTCACTGTGCGCCGCCTGGGGCGGCAGGCGATTTAGTGGTCGTGGCCGTGGGGTCGCTCGGCAAGTGCCCGCTGGCGGGATTCCAGCGCCGCGCCGGTGGCCATCCCCTTGGCGACCAGCAGCGCTTCCAAGGCTTCCTAGAAACGGTCGTAGTAGGCGTATTCCCCGTCCCGCTCAGCACTTCGCCGCCCTTCGTGGCGGGCGATGGCTGCAATCAGGCTGGCCTGAAACTCCGGCCACTCGAAGCAGCCGCTTTCGCAGAGCGCCCAAGCCATGCCGAAGACGCGGCCCTGCCACGGTTCGGCAAAGGCCAGTTCGCCGTTGGCCATCGGCGGCGCCAACGCACCCTCCAAAGCGAACTTCCCGTTGCTTTCCAAAGTTCAAGCCCCGGCTAGAGCGCCACCCCAATCATGGCATCGCGGCTGACCCGGTCGAGCAGCGCCTGCTCACTCAGGCCGGCAACGTCCTGCGGCGCTTGGGGCAGCACCAAGTAGCGCACCTCGGCGCTGGAGTCCCAGACCCGGACTGCGGTGCGCAAGGGCAATTCGACGCCGAACTCCGCCAGCACCGCCCGCGGCTCGCGCACCACCCGCGAACGGTAGGCTGGATCCTTGTACCAGCGCGGCGGCAGGCCCAACAGCGCCCACGGATAGCAGGAGCACAGGGTGCAGACCACCACGTTGTGGACCGCCGGCGTGTTCTCCACCACCACCAGCTTGTCCACCTGACCGCCGCCGAAGTTGAAGGGCTTGATCGCCTCGGTGCCATCCGCCAGCAACCGAGCCTTGAAGTCCGCATCCCGCCAAGCCTTGACCACAACCTGGGCGCCGTTCATGGGGCCGACGCGCTCGTTGAACAAGGCGATGACCTCATCCACGGCCTCGGCCTTGAGCAAGCCCCGTTCAGTGAGGATGGACTCCAGGGCCTCGGCTCGCAGGGCTTGGGGCTTGGCTTCACTCATGGTTGGGCTGCCTTCTCCAAGTAGGGCTCAAACAGATCCAGGCACACTGCGGCGTCCGGCTCCGCGCCGGCGCCCCAAAGCACTTGGCCGGGCAACCGAACGGTGTACAGATGGGCGGGCCGCTCGCCTTCGCCGTGGGCGTTGGCATCCGGGAGGATCCAGCCGCCATGCCATGCGATCACTTCGCCTGGCCTGCCCCGGGCGTAGGCCGGCAGGCGGGTGTGGCCGGCCGAAGGCAGAGCCCGCGTAACCACGGTGTCGCCAACGGCGAACTTGGGCGCATCCGTGACTGGCCGCCGCGCCCCCAAGTCCTCCGGCGCGTAGTCGATTCGATCCGGCGCGTCCGATGGCCGCGCAGCCACCCGCCCAAGCGCGCCCCCGGAGCGCCGAACCCGATCATCAATCTCGCGCTGGGTGACCAGCCCCGCCTCAACCAGCAGATTCTCGATACCACCCAGCCAACGGCCATAGTAGCCGTGGTCAAGGTAGGCCACGGGATCGATGCGCTCCACGGCATGGCGGAACTGATCGATGTTGCGCATCACCCCGGCAGCGCCCAATGCGTTCGACATGGCGAACACCACCGCCTCCCAACGTTCGTGGAAGGCCGGCTCATCGGGCTCCCGAACGATCCGCCCAAAGCCGTGCTTGCCGCCCAAGTCGTGCATGCCGTCCATCGCGGTAGTCTAGTCGGCGGGCGACCCGCGCTACAACCACGGATCCACAGGGGTTGGAACATCGCTCAGCCAACTACCCCAATGCATTGCAAGACGAGGCAGCGAGCTGGCAGGGGCGCCAGTTCCGGGTCCAGTGTTTGTCGCTCTGCACATGGCCCTTTCGGACGCTCTTGCAGACGTTGGCAGCGAACTCCACGCCGGGGAATCCTCTGGCCAGCCGCAAGACGACGCCCTCCCGGGCTCCGCCGAGCGCGGAAGGCTCTCGATGTGCGTCCTCCATGAATGCTCGAATGTCCCCGACCGAAGCGAAACATCCGCGGAACAGCACCGGGACGACTGGAATGCCCTTTGACGCCGCATAGGTCTCGAGCTCCGCAAACGAGGCGAGAGCGCCATCGGGGCCTCTGAGTGAAAAGGCGCAGAAGGTCCGATCTTCCTGCACTGGAGCGTGCTCGATGCTGTGTACGCCGTAGATGTCCTCCCCGTAGAGAAAGACGTCCGGTCCGCGGACCTTCCACGCATGGTGCTTCTTCACCATGGCCATCCACTTCGCCTCCGACGGGATGGAGGCGCTCCGAGCGTAAACCTTGCCTTCGTGCAGCAGCGTGTTGCCGCCATCCAACTTCTCCGTCGCCACAACCGTCTCGCCGACGAACCGATCCGGGTCCGAATGGACGCGAGCACGAGGTCCGACCGTCGGGGAATACGGCCAGTACGGGGTTCTGGGATACTTGAGAGCCATCGTCATGCCAACTCGGAGTGGCCTAGGCGCCGCTCCTTCCAACCTCGTGGATCTAAAAAGGATGAGGACAGATTTCCTGAACCTCCACGCCCTGTCCATCCATCAACGCCGGATGCTCCTGCCAGTGTAAGGCCTCGTCAAGACTGGGGCGTTGGGCGACAGCACCTCCACCCCTCCAAGCTTACGCCGTAGGCGAATTCGGCTTATGGGAATCTGATCCAACTGAAGCCGTAGCTTGGTCGCGCCGTCCCGAACGACCCATTGTCGCTTGATTCTGGCTAGAATGGAGCATCACTTCGAGATTGGAGATGCGCAATGCCCGAAGGCGTGATGAGGACGCCCTCAAGGGACAGGGCGCCGGATGGGCCAGCGGCTCCCAATGCAGTGCCCAAAGTGAACCTTACGGATGCCTCCGTCGAGCCAAGCGATGAGGACTTGGCGGCGCTCATGCGTGATTTCCAGCGGGAGGTGGCTGAGCGCGAGAACGCTCGCCGCGCCGCGCTGCGAAGCAATCTGTTGCATTGCATTCAAGAAGCCAAAGCCCGTTTGGGGAGGAACCCAAACGCGCAGAGCGGGCTTGATCCTTGACCAACCCCAAAGCGACCGAAGGTCACCGGCCCACGCTGGTGGTCATTGCCGGACCCAACGGAGCGGGCAAAACCACGCTGACCGAAAAGGCCTTGGCCCACGAATGGCTTGAGGGCTGCGAGTACATCAATCCGGACCTGATCGCGGAGCGCGACTTTGGCGGTTGGAACGACCCGCAGTCCGTGCTGAAGGCCGCCCAGGAAGCGGAGCGGAGAAGGGAGGCTTGTTTGGAAAGCGGGCGCTCGATTGCCTTCGAGACCGTCCTCTCAACCGAGTCGAAAGTTGACTTCATCCGGCGAGCAGCAGCCAAGGGGTTCTTCGTTCGGTTGTTTTTCGTCGGAACGGAAGATCCGGCGATCAACGCCGGACGTGTGGCCAAACGAGTGACCCAAGGGGGGCACGACGTGCCAATCCCCAAGATCATCAGCCGGCATGGCCGCTCCATCGCCCACTTGGGCACACTCCTGCCAGAAGTGGACAGGGGTTACGTTTACGACAATTCCCCTGAGGACCGCACACCCGAGCTCGTGTTCAGGACCGTTGACGGCGACATCAAGAAAGCCTACGGCCATCCGTGCCAATGGACGGCAGATTTGGTTGCGTCCGTGTGGGGCAGTCCGACACAACGCTCCTGAGGATGGGGCCAAGCTCCGGCACCATGCTCTTGCGCATGGCGCTGAAGATCAACCGGCGCAAGCTTTAGATACGACCCTTGCGCACACCAGCAAGGCGCGAAAAAGCCATGCGGCAGCCCCCACAAAAAAGGCATCGCCTGTTCCATTGATCCTTCCGCCAGCACGAGGCCTGGAGCGGGGGGGCGACACTTCGCTCAACACACTCCCTTAAACCCTAATTTCGAAACCATGCTTTACATTTGGTAAACCAAACGCAAAGTACAGATATGATTTCGAGAGACATATGGCTTGAACGGCTAACAGCAGCTTGGGCTCAGCGCCCGGTGGTCTGGCTGTCTGGAGTCCGGCGTGTGGGCAAAACCACTTTGGCGCAGATGCTTCCAGAGGCTGAGTGCCTGAATTGCGACCTGCCCTCCGTCCAGCGCCGCCTGCATGATCCAGAACTCTTCTTCAATGGCTTCTGCGCACGGGACATTCAGGAACTGTTCGGCATCCGCAACCGCCAAGGTTTTCTGACCTTGCTGCCGACGCGAGGAGGAGCGCGTGGACTTGATCGAATGCAAGATCAACCCGGACAAGCTGGATGCGGGGGCAGCCGAGGCTTTTCGGAGCATTTACCCCAACGGCAACAACTATTTGGCGGTGCCCCACGCACCAAACCCTTGGCGAATGCGTCGGGGCGAATTGGTGTTCGAGGTCTGCGAGACCCTGCTGGCGTGAAGATGGCGCACTCCGGCAAACCGAGCGCATCAAGTCCGGAAATGACGCCGCCCCTCCCTCGCGAGGCGAGGCAAGAGAGGCGGCGCCCACTGCGCTCATCATGGCCCGCCCTGGACGCTCACCGCTCGCCCACCGGCCCCGTGGGACCGCTGGCTCCGGCTGTTGAGCGTGCGGGCAACGCGGAAGCCGTTGTTGTTGTTCCGGTTGCCGGGGTTGTTCCTGTTGCGGTTCGCGGAGCGGAGGTTCCTCGGTTTGTTGTTCCAGGAGCCGCCGCGCAAAACGCGTTCGGGGGCGGGCCAGGCTCCGGCGCCCTGCGGAAGCGCACGGCGCTGAAGATCGACCGGCGCAGACGCCGGGTGTTGGCGTGCTCGGCGTGGGCTATCCAAGACACTATCCGCCGCCGCACCTCAGGTGGTTCCACCGTCCCTGCCCGCCAGCGGTCTCGAAGGCCGCGCAGCCGGTTGCGGAAGCGGCGCACGTTGGCCTCGGGCAGAAGACGGCGGCCGTCCGGCAGCAGCACGAAGCCGAGGAAGGCCGCAGGCTCGGCCGTGGGCAGGATCTCCGTCTTGCGCGGATGCAGCTTAAGCCGCCGGCCCTCAAGGTAGCCTTCGATGCGCCGCCGCCAGTCCTCAAGCTGGCCGGGGTCGTCGTGGAACAGCGCGAAGTCGTCCACGTAGCGCAAGTAGCCCTTGGCCCGCAGCACCTCCTTGCAGTAATGGTCCAAGCCGTCCAAGTACAGGTTGGCAAAGAACTGGCTGGTGAGGTTGCCGATGGGCAGGCCGCGGCGGCGCTCGAAAGGGGCGAAGAGGTCGTCGCCCGGAAAGTGCAGGTTCACCGGCTCCTGGCGGTTCGAGCCATCGACGATGCGGTCAGCCAGCGCCAAGGTGCGCGGGCAGGCGATGCGGCGGCGCAAGTCCCGCTTGAGGATCTCGTGGTCAATGGCGGGAAAGTAGCGGTGGATGTCGCAGCGCAGCACATGGCGGGCGCGGTCGCGGAAGCGCTCGTAGCGGGCCACCGCCCGGTGGCTGCCCTTGCCGGCGCGGTTGGCGTAGCTGTCGTGGATGAAGCCGCGCTCGAATAGGGGTTCGCACACCGCGCAGAAGGCGTGATGCACCACCCGGTCCCGAAACGGGGCGGCGGAGACGGTGCGGTGCTTGGGGTCGAACATCTCGATCCTCTTGTAGCGGCCCGGGCGGTAGGCGCCGCTCAGCAACTGGCGCTCAAGGCGCAGGGCCTCGGTTTCGAGGTTGGCCAGGAAGGCCGCCACCCCCGGTTTGGCCCGCTTGCCCTTGGCCGCCTTCGTCGCTGCGGCAATCAAGGCCGGAAAGCTGGCGATGCCGCCGAACAGGTCGCGCTCAGGCTTGGGCATGGTGCGCCTTGCGCCAAGCGCCCACCTTGCGGCCGGTGTCGTCAATGCTGCGGGCGGCATGCCGGTAGCGCCGCATGTCCAGCAGATGCAGGTCGTGCGCCAAGCGGAACAGAAAGCGCAGCTTCTCAAGGCCGAGGTTGGCGCGGGCGAGCAGGTCGCCCCGCCGCTTCGTGTAGGTGGCCTCGATCAGGCGCTCAAGCACATCCAAGGCGGCCGCCTGGATTCGGTCGCCGAGCAGGAACTTCTGACGGCGCGGAAAGCGCTCCACGGCGGGCACCAGCCAGAGCAGGAAGCGGTAGTGGGCCTCCAGTGCCGCGCCGGTGGTTCGGGCGCGGTCGGGCTGGCCGGAAGCCGGGCCCTGCCCTCCCCCGCCGTTCAACGGCGGCACACCAGCCCAACGAACGCCCAAGCGTCCCGGCCAAGGGGGGACGCCCCCCCTTGGAACCCCCCGGAGACCGCTACCCACCGAACCGCCACCCAAGTCATCGCCGCTCCCCCAAAGACGTAAGGAGGTAAGGGGTCAGGGCGTGAGCGTCCGGGCAACGCGGAAGCCGATGACGTTGTAGTTCCAGTCGCCGGGGAGGTACCTGAGGCGGTTCGCGGAGCGGAGGTGCCTCGGTATGTCGTTCCAGGAGCCGCCGCGCAAAACGCCTTCGGCACAATCCCGGGAATTGCGGGCGCTGCCGTCCGCAGGCGCCCCCTCGTGACTGCCGTTCCAGCAGTCCCCAACCCACTCCCAAACGTTCCCGTGCATGTCGTGAAGGCCCCACGGACTCGCCGCGAACGAACCCACCGGCGCCGTCGATCGGTCATCCCACCGGCTCCCGCACCCGTCGCAGTTCGCGCGGCTCACCCCAACCCCGTCGCCCCACCAATACTTGGTGGATGTCCCCGAACGCGCCGCGTACTCCCACTCCGACTCGCTCGGCAGCCGATACCCATGACCCGTCCGACGGGAAAGCCATTGCACGTACAGTTGAGCGTCCTCCCAGCTCACGTTGATCACCGGGCGGTCCCCGATCACCAGGCGGTCCCCACGGCTCCAACCTCTGTCGTACGGCCGATGGCCGCCGCAGCCGCCCGCCGCCACGCACGCATCCCACTGCACAAACGTCACCTCATAAACGCCCAAGGCGAACGGCCGCGCAATCGTCACGCCATGCACCGGAAACTCATCGGGAGAACAGCTGCCGTCGTTCGACAGGCAGCCCATCCGGAAGCTCCCCGACGGAAGCGCCACCATCTCCGGACACTCCGGGCAGTCGCGGAAGGTCTGGCCGGTGCCCGTGCCGGGGAAGCTGAATCCGGCCGGAACCGCGGACAAGTTGGTCAGGTGCCCGGTCGGCGTGGACAGCAGGCTCAAGACCCGGATGGCGTCGTCCGCCGACACGGCGAGCCGCCAGTCGCCCGTTGTCGGCGCACCGATGCCCGTTGGAAGGCCCTTGGCGGCGTTGCCGTCCTGCAGGTCGCCGGAATTGAAGTGCTTGGTCTGCCGGGCGTCCAGGCTGAGGCTGACGGGTCCGTGTTCGCGCCCGCCGTCGTCGAAGGCGGTGATGGAAACCGTGCCGCCGTCGTCCGAGAGGTTCATCACCTGCACGAACCCCTGCCGGCCGAGCGGGTCGGACGCGGCGGGAAAGTAGGGAACCGACTTGGCGCTTTGCCCGGCGGCGGCGAGGGGCAGGCAGAGGATGGCGGGGAGCAGCGCCGCGAGCAGGCGCGGCGCGGTGCGGCGCTGGGCCGGAGGCCCGGTCAACGGCTCACTTGGTTCGGGGGGGGGGGGCAGCTTTGGGATTTACGTTAGGCTCTCGGCGCTTCATTAGTTTGCCCTGCTTCGGCAATGGCGTCTGAATTGCCCTAGGCTACCGCATGATGGTTCAGTGTCAACCTTTCGTGCGATTGGACGCCAACCCAAGCGATCAAGGCCGCGAAAGCCCGGATGCAAGCGTTCCAAGCGGAATCACGGAGGAGAAGGTGGATCATGGAGACACAGGCCTACGAAAGCGTTTGGGACGCCATCGCGAACAGCCCGGAAGAGGCCGCCAACCTGAAGCTTCGGTCCCAGCTCATGGATGCGCTGGAGGCGTACATCGCTCGCGAGCGCATCACGCAGAAGGAGGCCGCCAAACGATTCGGCGTTTCACGATCGCGGGTGAGCGAGCTCGTCAACGGGCGGATCAGCAAGTTCACCATAGACAAACTGGTCAACATGGCCGCGCGAGTCGGGCTGTCCCCGCAGATGACGGTTGGACATGAGTCCCTTCCGCCTTCCCACACGGAAGTTGTGGCGTAGCCGGGAAGGCGGAAGGATAACGCTGTGGCTGCCATTCCCCATGCAGACTGCTTGTCAGGGCCGTAAACCTTAACGTTGCCGCCAATGGCCAGGTCGAGCTTCAGGGGGACGTGCTGCGGCACCTTGGAGCAGGGCCCGGCTGTTTTTTGACGTAAGCCATCTTCCGCCAAACGACAATCTCGCACAATCCCAGTGTCGATGTCCTACGGATTTTCCGCGTCTTTCGTGGCACGGTGGCCTCTTTCCCGTCACCGGAGAAGCCCGTGCCGCCCAAAGCCCAGCCAGTCGAAGGACTCATCCGGCCCCTCCGCCGGGGATGGCGCTGTGCTATGGTGGACCCGGCGAGGCAACAAGCCGCCCAAGGAGCGCCACATGCCAAAAACCCAACCCATCCCAGCCCGCCGACTTGCCCGGCGGGCGCCGCCTGCCAAGCCGCCGAGACGGCAACTCCCCGCCCCCGTCGAGTACCCGGAGTCGGACGGCAGGCCGATGTCCGAGACCCCCGTCCACTGGCATGCGACGGTTGATTTCGCGCAGCCGCTCATGGACCGCTATGCCGCCCGCCGGGACGCCTACGTGGGCAGCGACATGCTCATGTACTGGGAGGAGGGCAACAAGGACAAGCGGATGTCGCCTGACGTGTTCGTGGCCTTCGGCCCGGACAAGGAACCGGAGCGGCGCGTCTGGCAAGTTTGGGCGGAGGGCGTGGCGGCGGACTTCGTGCTGGAGGTGACGTCGAGGAGCACGCGGCGCAGGGACGAGGGATTCAAGGCGCAACTGTACCAGCGGCTGGGGGTCACGGAGTATTGGCAGTTCGACCCCACGGAGGACTACCTGCACCCCAACCTCAAGGGCCGTCGCCTAGGGCCGGACGGCGCCTACGAGGCCATTCCGCTGGAGCGGCGGAACGGCATGCTGTTGGGCTGGTCGGAGGTGCTTGGCTTGGAGCTTCGCCCCCAGGGCCATGCACTGCAACTGTTCGACACGGCGCTTGGGGAGTTCCTGCCCACATCCGGGGAGAAGAGCCGAATCATGGGCAAGCAGGCCCAAACCATCGGGGTTTTGGAAGCGGAGCGTGATGAAGCGGAGGCCGCAAGGCGCACCGCTGAAGCCCGGATTGCGGAACTGGAGCGGCGGCTTGCCGAATCCGGTGCGTAAGGTCGCTGATCAGTCAAAATGGGAATTGCTGCGCCCAAAGACGCAACCTACTCCCCGCCCGCCAACTCCGGCCTGTACAGCCACTGGATGCTGGAGAAATCGAGACGTCCCGCGCCGTGGGTCTGCTCATGCACTTGGTAGAGGCTCCTGGCGAGGCCGCCCAGCGGCACGGCGCTGCGGGATTGCTCGGCGGTGGTCATGGCCAGCGCCAAGTCCTTGGCCATCAGATCGACCAGGAAGCCGCCTTGGTAGCCGCGGCTGGCGGGGACGCCGTCCATGACGTGGGGATAGGGGTTATAGACGTTCAGCGCCCAGTTGCCGCCGGATGATTGCTTCATGATTTCGGACAGCGCCTTCGGGTCCAAGCCGTTGTCCACGCCCAGGGACAGGGCTTCGGCGGTGCCGGCCATCTGGATGGCCAACAGCATGTTGTTGCAGATCTTGGCGATCTGGCCGGCGCCGTTGCCGCCGGCGTGGAAGACGTTGGCGCCCATCGCCTTGAACAGCGGCCTGCCCCGCTCCACGGCGTCCGCTTCGCCGCCGACGATGAACGTGAGGGTGCCGTTTTGGGCGCCCGCCGTGCCGCCGGAGACTGGGGCATCCAGCATGGCGATGCCCTGTTCGGCAGCGGCGGTTGCCACCCGCCGGGCGGTTTCGGGGTCTATGGTGCTGCAGTCGATGGCGAGCGCTCCCTTGGGCAGCCGGGCCAGCACGCCCTCCTCCAAGTAAAGCCCAGCCACATGCTTGCCGGCCGGCAGCATGCTGATGAAGGCATCGACCTGGGTTGCCGCATCCAAGGCCGACGCCTGGGCCGTGCCGCCGGCCACGCCGGCCACGCCGGCCACCAGCTCCGGCACCAGATCAAAGACCTTCACCTCGTGGCCGGCGGCGGCCAAGTTGGCGGCCATGGGGCCGCCCATGTTGCCGAGGCCGACGAATCCTATTGCGCTCATGGGTTTGGTTTCTCCTGGTTGGGGGACCTGTTTTTCCAGCTTTTGGCGGGCATCGATTGGCGTTGAAGCCGCTGGACAAACCCCCGCCCGCTCCGAGTGGATGCCGCCCCCCTTCAATCCAAGTCATCGAGGGGGTTGTTTGGCCAAGGCGGCTCGAAATGCGTCAGCACATGGGCCGGGTCGAGCCCGTCCAAGCCCCCGAACTTCCACTTCGGGGCGTTGTCCTTATCGATCAGCAGGGCCCGCACGCCTTCGGCGAAGTCCTCGTTCAGGGCGCAGCGGGCGCCGATGACCATCTCCATGCGGAAGCAGTCCGCCAAGCTCATGCCGGGGGCGCGGCGCAGTTGCTCGATGACCACGCCGACCGTGGTGGGGCAGCCCCGCTCCATGGCGGCGACGCTCCTGCCGAGCCAGCCGTCGCCGCCCAGCGCACGGATTTGCCCTATGACGTCCTCAAAACCATCGCCCAAGCGCAGCGTCTCAGGAATGGCGCCGACCTGCGCATCCGGCATCGGCGGAGCAGGCAGGGCCGCAAGAGCGTCTTCGATGCGATCTCCGTCGCTGGCATCGCCGGCGTAGTCCAAGGCCAGCAGTGATTCGAGAACCGCGCCTCTTTCGCTCGTCGCCACTCGATGGGTGCCGACGCCGATGGCGCAGGCGTCCGCGCCATTGAAGTGGGCGCCGGTGCAGCCGAGGAACAGGGCAAAGTGCGGTTCGATGCTGCGCAGCATCGCCGTGCCGCCGGCGTCCGGGAACAGGCCGATGGTCACTTCCGGGTAGGCGATGCGCGAGGTCTCGGTCACCACCCGGAAGCGCGAGGCGGAGAAGATGCCCAAGCCGCCGCCCATCACCACGCCGTGGCCGACGCTCACCACGGGCTTGGGGCAGGTGTGGATCAGGTGGTCCATGCGGTATTCGCTGGCAAAAAAGTCAAACGGGTAGCTGTCCACCACCTGGCCTGCCGCATGGTTTCTCACCATGGCGTGATAGAGCGCCTGAATGTCGCCGCCCGCGCAGAAGGCCCGATCGCCCGCGCCGGTGAAGACGATGGCGGCAACCCGCTCATCCGCGCCCCACGCCTTGAGCGCCGGGGTGATGATTTGCGTCATCTCCACGCTCAGGGAATTGAGGGTCTTCTGAACGTTCAGATGGGCTTCGGCAACGATGCGGCCGCCGACGGCTTCGTGTTCGCGCAGCACCACGCTGGCGCTTTCGTCATTGAGCGCGCGCATGGGTCAGCCGTTGATCCACTGGGGTTGGCGCTTCTCCAGGAAGGCGTTGACGCCCTCCTGCTGGTCGGCGGTGTCGAACAGTCCCACAAAGGCGTCCCGCTCCGCCGTGTAGGCGGTGGCGATGTGCCCCGAGCGGGCCTGCTGGATCAGTCCCTTGCAGGCACTTACCGCCGGCGGGCTCTGCTTGCCGACGCGCTCCGCCAAGGCCAAGGCCCGGTCCAAGGCCGCGCCCTTCTCCACCGCTTCCTCGATCAGGCCGATGTCGAGCGCCAAGTCCGCGCCGATGCGCTCGCCGCAGAGGATGATGCGCTTGGCCCAGCCCTCGCCCACCGTCCACGCCAGGTTCTGGGTGCCGCCGCCGCAGGGCAGCAGGCCGACGCTGGCCTCCGGCAGGGCCATTTGCGCGTGGGCCTCGCCGATGCGGATGTCGCAGGCCAAGGCGAGCTCCAGCCCGCCGCCCATGGCGTAGCCGTTGATGGCGGCGACGCTGACGCCCCGGAACGCGGACAAGGCCTCGAAGGCGCCGCCGAAGGTCTCCGCCATGCCCCGGGCCACCCCCTTGTCGCCGTCCGCGAACAGGTTGAGGTCCGCTCCGGCGGAGAAGAACCTCTCCCCGGCGCCGGTGACCACGATGGCGTAAACGGCCGCATCGTCGTTGGCCTGCTCGACCACCGACTTGAGAGCGCCTAGGTTGTCCGCATCCCAAGTGTTGGCCGGCGGATTGCTGACGGTGATGAGCAGGGTGTGGCCGCGCCGTTCCGTGAGCAGCTTTTCGGATGGGGATTGAATCACGTCGATGACTCCTTGGTTGCGTTGGTTGCGTTTTGGCTTTGTTGACGTTTCAACTTTGTTGAAGAGGCAAACGACTGGCCCGGTCAAGGCTACAGCACGGCGCTCGCGCCCTCGATCAGCAGGCGACGGCCGATGATCATGCGCATGATCTCGTTGGTGCCCTCCAGAATCTGGTGCACCCGCGTGTCGCGCACGTGGCGCTCCAAGGGGAACTCCTTGATGTAGCCGTAGCCGCCATGCAGCTGCAGGGCGTCGTTGCAGACGTCGAAGCAAAGGTCCGTGGCCAGCCGCTTGGCCATGGCGCAGTAGGTGGTGGCGTCCGCATGTCCGCGGTCGAGCTTGAAAGCCGCCAAACGCACCATCTGCCGCGAGGCCACCAAGTGGGTGGCCATGTCCGCCAGCTTGAACTGCAGGGCCTGGAAGCTGCCGATGGTGCGGCCAAACGCCTTGCGCTCGCCGAGATAGGCGCAGGTCTGGTCAATGGCGGCCTGGGCGGTGCCCACGGAGCAGGTGGCGATGTTGATGCGGCCGCCGTCCAAGCCCCGCATGGCGATCTTGAAGCCCTCGCCTTCGGCGCCCAAGCGATGGGCTTCCGGCACAAAGACATCCTCGAAGTTGATCTGCCGGGTGGGCTGGCTGTTCCAGCCCATCTTGGACTCCTTGCGCCCAAAGCCGACGCCCTCGGAACCGGCATCCACGGCGAAGGCGCAGATGCCCTTGGCGCCGGGCTGGGCGCCCTCGCCGTTGACCAAGCGGGCCATGACCACCAGCACGTCGGTGTCCCCGGCGCCCGAGATGAACGCCTTGGTGCCGGTGAGCCGATAGCCGCCATCGACTCGGCGGGCCGTGCTCTTCAGGGCCGCCGCATCGCTGCCGGCGCCGGGCTCGGTCAGGCAGTAGGAGGCCAGCGCCTCGCCCGCGGCGAGCTGCGGGCAGAACCGCTCACGGGCGCTTTCCGTGCCGAACGCGGCAATCATCCACAACGCCATGTTGTGGATGGTCAGGAACGCGGTGGTGGAGGTGCAGCCCCGGGCCAACTCCTCGAAGACAATGCTGGCATCAAGCCGGGACAGGCTTAAGCCGCCGGAGGATTCAGGCGTGTAGAGGCCGCAGAACCCCAACTCCCCGGCCTTGGCGAGCACCGCCTTGGGAAACTCCTCGCGCTCGTCCCACTGCGCCGCAAACGGCGCCAACTCGCCCGCCGCAAACTGTCGGGCGGCGTCCTGATAGGCGAGCTGCTCATCGCTAAGCTCAAATTCCATCGGCAAATTCTATCCGCATCAAGCCACGTCGAACCAGTCGATGGGCGCCATGCCCCGGGCTTCGAGATAGGCGTTGGCGGCGGAGAAGTGCCTGCAGCCGAAGAACCCGCGGTGCGCCGACAGGGGCGACGGGTGCGGCGCGGCCAGGACGCAATGCCGGGAGGCATCGACGATGGCCCCCTTCCGCTGCGCGTAGCTGCCCCACAACAGAAACACCAGCCCCTCGCGCTCGCTGTTGAGCACCTCGACAATGCGGTCGGTAAAGGTCTCCCAGCCCCGCCCTTGATGGGAGCCGGCCCGCCCCTGCTCCACGGTCAGCACCGAGTTCAACAGCAGCACCCCCTGCTTCGCCCAAGGGATGAGGCAGCCCTTGTCGTCGTACAGCCGCTGGTCCGGCGTGCCGAGATCTTCATTGACCTCACGAAAGATGTTGATCAGCGAGGGAGGCAGCGCGACGCCGGGACGCACGGAAAAGCACAGGCCGTGGGCTTGGCCCGCGCCGTGGTAGGGATCCTGGCCGATGATCACCGCCTTGACCGCAGGCAGCGGCGTCAGGTCCAAGGCGTGAAAGATGTTGCCGCCGCGGGGGTGGAGGGTCTTGCGCGCTTCCCGCTCAGCTTGCAGGAACCCCCGCAGGCGCTGCATGTAGCCCTTCTCGAACTCCCCGGCAAGCGCCGCCTTCCAAGAGGACTCAAGGCGAACCCGATCGGCGGCGCTCAATGTCAGCCGCTCCGCTCGCTCGGACGCATCAACGGAAACAGCAGCACATCGCGGATGGAGGGCGAATCGGTGAGCAGCATCACCAGCCGGTCCACGCCGATGCCCTCCCCGGCGGTCGGCGGCAGGCCGTACTCCAAGGCCGTGACGTAGTCGGCATCGAAGTGCATGGCCTCGGCGTCGCCGGCGCTTTTGCGCTCGGCCTGGCGGCGGAAGCGCTCGGCCTGGTCGTCCGGGTCGTTGAGCTCGCTGAAGCCATTGGCGATCTCGCGTCCGCAGATGAACAGCTCGAAGCGGTCGGCCACGGACGGGTTGCGGTCGTTGCGGCGCGACAGGGGCGAAACCTCGGCCGGATGCTCCGTGATGAAGGTGGGTTCGGCCAGTTGGCCCTCGACCTCGGCTTCGAACAGCTGCAGCTGCAGCTTGCCCCGGCCCCAGTGGTCTTCGATCGCAACGCCGCGCTGCCGAAGGCGAGCCCGCAGGCGGTCCTCGTCATCGATCTCCGCCTCGCCCAGGAGGCCTTGGCGGACGATGGATTCGGCCAAGGTCAGGCGCTCGAAGCCCTGGCCGAAGTCCAAGCGCTGGCCCTGAAAGGAAACCTGCGCGCTGCCGGTCGCATTGACGGCGACCCGTTCGAGCAGCTCTTCGGTCAACTCCATGAGAGATCGGTGGTCCCGATAGGCCCAATAGAACTCCAGCATGGTGAATTCCGGGTTGTGCCGGGAGGAAAGCCCCTCGTTGCGGAAGTTGCGGTTGATCTCGAACACCCGCTCGAAGCCGCCGACGGTAAGCCGCTTGAGGAACAGCTCCGGGGCCACGCGCAAGTAGAGCGGCAGGTCCAAGGCCTTGTGATGGGTGATGAAGGGCTCGGCGTTGGCGCCGCCGGGAATGACGTGCATCATCGGCGTCTCGACCTCGAGAAAGTCCCGCTCGACGAAAAACGCCCGCAAGTCCTGCACGATGCGCGAGCGCATGGCGAAGGTCCGGCGCGCCGACTCGTTCATGATGAGGTCCAAGTAGCGCTGGCGGTAGCGGGTCTCGGTGTCGCTCAAGCCGTGGAACTTCTCCGGCAAGGGCCGCAGGCTCTTGTTCAGCAGCACGGCTTGCCGGGCCTCGACGGTCAGCTCGCCGCGGTTGGTCTTCATCAAGCGCCCGCGCACGCCGGCGATGTCGCCGATGTCCCAAAGGTCGCGGAAGGCTTGATAGGCCTCAGCGCCGAGGCGGTCCCGGCTCAGGTAGCACTGGATGCGCCCGCCGCCATCCGCCAACGTGATGAAGCTGGCCTTGCCCATCACCCGGCGCAGCATCACCCGGCCGGCGACGGCGGCGGCCACCGGGCTGGCGTCGAGGCGGGCCTTGTCCCAATCGCCGTACTGCCCGCGCAGCGCCGCCGAGACGGCATCGGGACGGAAGTCGTTGGCAAAGGCGCCGCCGCCCGCCCGCCACTGATCGTGGCGCTGGCGGCGCATCCTGCGCGCGTCCCGGTCGGGATTGTCGCCGCCTTCGCCCACGTCACAGCCCCGCCTTCAGGCTCGCCTCCATGAAGGCGTTGAGATCGCCGTCGAGCACCGCGCCGGGGTCGCTGCGCTCGATCGCGGTGCGCAAGTCCTTGACCCGGGACTGGTCGAGCACATAGGAGCGAATCTGGCTGCCCCAGCCGATGTCCGCCTTGGCGTCCTCGATGGCCTGCTGCGCCGCTTGGCGCTCCAGCATTTGCAGTTCGTAAAGCTTGGCCCGCAACTGCTTGTAGGCGCGGTCCTTGTTCTGGTGCTGGGAGCGCTCGCTCTGGCACTGCACTACGGTGTTGGTGGGCAGGTGGGTGAGCCGCACGGCGGAATCGGTGCGGTTGACGTGCTGGCCGCCGGCGCCGCTGGCCCGGTAGGTGTCCACCCGCACGTCCGCCGGATTGACGTCGATTTCGAGGTCGTCGTCGATCTCGGGCGAGACGAACACCGACGCGAACGACGTGTGGCGGCGGTTGCCGGAGTCGAAGGGCGATTTGCGCACCAGCCGATGGACGCCGGTTTCGGTGCGCAGCCAGCCGAAGGCGTATTCGCCGCTGACCTGCACCGTGGCGCTCTTGATGCCAGCCACCTCGCCGGGGGAGAGTTCCACGATCTGCGTCCTGAATCCCTGCTTCTCGCCCCAGCGCAGGTACATGCGCAGCAGCATTTCCGACCAGTCCTGCGCTTCGGTGCCGCCGGATCCGGACTGCACCTCGACAAAGGCGTTGTGGGCGTCCATCTCCCCTTGGAACATGCGCCGGAACTCAAGCCGCCCGAGACGGGCCTCCAAACCTTCGAGCGCCTCGTCCACTTCAAGCAGGGCGGCTGCGTCAGCCTCGGCGGCCGCCAGTTCCGCGAGCTCGCCGAACTCCTCCAAGCCCACTTGCAAATCGCCTAAGCCGGAAACGGTCTCAGTGAGTTCGGCCCGTTCCTTGGCAAGGCTCTCCGCCTTGCCGCGGTCGGCCCAAACCCCGGCATCGGCCAGTTCCCGTTCGACCTCCTCAAGCCGTTCGCGACGGCGGTCGAAGTCAAAGATACCCCCGAAGCGCCGTTGAACGGCCGCTCAAGTGCTTGATTCGCTCACGAATTGAGGTGATTTCCGCCATGGTTCCGACACCGGACAAAAAGGAACCAGTATAACGGTTGCGAGCTTGCCCAAGGTGAACGGCTTGGCGCGCGCGAACGCGCGCCAAGCCCAGCCGCCGCTCCAAGCCCCCGCCGCAGCCGTCCTTGGCGATTGACCCGGAACGATCAGGCCAGCGGCTCGATCTGCGCCACCCTCAGTTCCAGCGCGGGACCGCGGTAGTCATTCACCTCCAAGGCGTAGGCGAGGCGTACCCGTTGGCAGTCCCGGATCGGCTCCTGCCGGAAGGCGATGGCGCCGACCAGACGATCCGCCCGCTTCAACACCAACCTGAGGTGCTCCTTGCCGACCACCCTCTGGCTCACCAAGTCGAAGTCGCCGTGGAACAAGGGTTCGGGGAAGGCTTGACCCCAAGGGCCGGCTTGCGCCACCCGCAGCGCATTGTCCAAGGTCAACTCGTCCGCTTCGAGTTCCCCATCGGTCTCAAGGCGCCCCTGAAGCGCCTCGACCGGCAGGCGCCTGCGGACTTCATCGTCAAAGGCTTGGGCGAATCGAGGCAGGCAGCGCCGATCCAAGGTCATGCCCGCCGCCATTGCATGGCCGCCGAAGCGCGTCAGGAGCGCCGGGTCGCGGGCCGCGATGGCATCCAGCGCGTCGCGGACGTGCAGCTCCGGCAGGGAGCGGGCGGAACCCTTGAGTTCCAGGCCCTCGCCTCCCGCTGGCGCAAAAGCGATGACCGGGCGGTGGTGGCGCTCCCGCAAGCGACCGGCGATCAGGCCGACCACCCCTTGGTGCCAGGATGGATGGAACACGACGATGCCGAACTTGCCTTCGATGCCCCCTTGCGCCTCGGCCAGCAGCATTTCGGCATCCGCCAGCATCGACTGCTCGAGGCCGCGCCGCTCCCGGTTCAGATCATCCAGCTGGCCCGCCAACGGCCGCGCCTCATCCAGGCTCGACGCGAGCAGGCACTGGATGCCAATGGTCATGTCATCAAGGCGCCCGGCGGCGTTGAGGCGCGGCCCAAGGGCGAAGCCGAGATCCGCTGCCTTGAGGCGGGCCAGGTCGCGGCGGCCCGCTTCCGCCAAGGCCGCGATGCCCGGCCGACAGCGGCCGCTGCGCATTCGCTTGATGCCTTGATGCACCAAGCGCCGATTGTTTTGGTCGAGAGGCACTACATCGGCGACCGTCCCCAGCGCCACCAAGTCAAGCCAGTCGGCAAGTGAGGGTTCGGGCCTCGCGCTCTCGTCGAACCACCCGCTCGCCCGCAGCGCGGCACGAGTCTGGCTGAGCACGTAGTAGATGACGCCGACGCCGGCAAGGGCTTTGCTGGGGAAGGCGCAGCCCGGTACGTTGGGATTGACGATGGCGCAGGCCGGCGGCAGGCGCGGCCCCGGCAGATGATGGTCGGTGACGACCACATCGACGCCGTGGGCATTGGCCCGCTCCACCCCGGCAATGCTGGATACGCCGTTGTCCACGGTGATGATCAAATCGGGCGACCGCAGCAGCGCCAGATCAACGATCTCCGGCGACAGGCCGTAGCCGAACTCGAAGCGGTTCGGAACCACGAAGTCCACGTTGGACGCGCCGAAGGCGCGCAGCAGCGATGTCCCCAAAGCCACCGAGGTGGCGCCGTCGGCGTCGAAGTCGCCGACCAACAGAATGCGCTGCCCTTCACGCACCGCCTGGGCAATGCGCCCGGCGGCTTGGTCGATGTCGCGCAAAGCCGATGGTCGCTCAAGGCCGCTGAGCGCCAAGTCCAGGTCAGCCGGCGTCCCGACGCCCCGGCAGCCATAGATGCGGCGCAGGAAAAGCGGCACGCCCGGCAATTCCGGAACCGGGCCGCGGCGTTGAACGATGGGCTTCAGCGGCGGGGAATCCGGCACCTCATCTACCCATCGGCGAAGTGCGCCACTCGGATGCGGGTGATCCGGCCGACCACTTGGGGCAAATTTTGAACCAGATCCAAGGCTGCGTTCACGGCGGCTTCGGCAACAGGCGCCGTGACGATGACGATCGGCACCCAGGCCGCGCGGCCCGCGCCCTCACGCACCGCCGCTTCCCGCTGAATGGCGGCTTCGATGCTGATGCCGTACTGGCCCAGGACGGTGGCAACCTCCGCGAAGACCCCTGGCGCGTCGATGCTGGGAATCCTTAAGTAGAAGGCGGAATGGATCTTCTCAACGGGCAGCGCGGCTTGATGCTCTCCGCCGACCCGCCAGTCGAGCGCATCGCCGCGGGCGATGGCGACCAAGTCGGCCACCACCGCCGAGGCGGTCGGGAGGGCGCCGGCTCCCGCTCCGTAATAGAAGGTGGGGCCGGTGGCGTCGCCTTCGATCCAAACGGCGTTCATCACGCCGTCAACGCCCGCCAGCAAACTGTTCCGCGCCACGAGAGTGGGATGAACGCGGGTCTCGCACCCCGCCTCCGTCCGGCGGGCGATGGCCAAATGCTTGATGCGGTATCCCAATTCCTTGACGTACTCCAAATCCTCCGCGGTGATGTGCGAGATGCCTTCGGTGTGAACCCCGGAGAATCGAAATCCCATGTCGAAGGCCAGCGCCGCCAGAATGGTCAGCTTGTGGGCGGCGTCGATGCCCTCGACATCGAAAGTGGGATCGGCTTCGGCAAAGCCGAGTTCCTGCGCCTTGGCCAGCGCCTCGGCGAAGGAGGCGCCCTCCTTCGCCATCGCGGTCAGGATGTAGTTGGAAGTGCCGTTGATGATGCCGGCGAGCGTATCCACCCGATTGGCGACCAAGCCGGAGCGGAGCGCGCCAAGCACCGGAATGCCGCCCGCGACGGCGGCCTCGAAGCCAAGGCCAACGCCGCTGCGCCGCGCCTGCAGCAACAGCTCGTTGCCATGGCGGGCAATGACGGCCTTGTTGGCGGTGACCACGTGCTGGCCGTGCCGCAAGGCGTCGCCGACCAGCTTCAGTGCCCGCTCCTCGCCGCCGATCAACTCAACGACGACATCGACCTCCGCTTGGTGCAGGGCATCAAGATCAGTGCTGAAGGCAGCGCCGGCGAGATCGATGGCGGGCTTTGGCGTGCGGCTCGCCACCTGCACCAGCCGCAACGGGCGCCCCGCTTGACGAGCCAGTCGCTTGGCCTCGTCGCGCAGCAGCTTGACCACGCCGCCGGCCACGGTGCCGAGGCCGGCAACGCCTATGCGCAGCGGGTTCAACCCGGGCGCCTCCAACCGACAGTTACGGCAAGCCCCCCTTACAGGCCGAGGGCTGCCGCCAGCTCGGCCGCCGGAAGGTAGCCGGGCAGCAGGGCGCCCGTTTCGGTGATGATCGCCGGCGTGCCGGTCACGCCCATGGCTTGGCCGAGATCAAGTTGCGCCGCAACGGGATTGGGGCAGGAGCGATCGGGAATGCTGCGGCCCATTTTGAGCTCGGTCATGGCTTGTTGCGCATCCTTGGCGCACCAAGCGGAAACAATCTTCTCATAGGATCGCGAGCCAGGACCGGCGCGCGGAAAGGCCAGGTAGCGAACCTCAATGCCGAGCGCGTTGATCTCGTCCATTTCCATGTGCAGCTTGCGGCAGTAACCGCAGTCCACGTCCGTAAAGACGGCCACCGATGCCTTGGGCGGCTCATCCGGGGAAAAGACCACCATGTCCTTGGCGTCGATCTCGGCAAGCAGCTCCCGCCGCTTCACCGCACGACGCTGCTCGGTCAAGTTGACAATGCCCCCTTCGCCGAGCCGGTACAGGCTGCCCTCGATCAAATGGCGTCCATCCGAGGTGCCGTACAGCAATCCGCCGCCCGTCAGTTCGAGCAGGACCACCCCGTCGATGCCGCTCTCGGAAACCGACGCCACCTCAAGTTCGGGATTGAGCGCATTGAGGTTGGCGACCAGCTTCTCGCCCAACTGAGCGCTGGCCAGCCCAGCCACGCCCACTCCCAGCAAAGCCCAACCCCAACGAAAAATCGATTGCATGTTGATTCCCATGTTTAAGTGGCGAGAAGGCGGTACGACGTCCGCCTGCCTGTCATCCCGAAGCCAGCGCAAGGCCGATGATACCCGTTTGCGCCCTTTTACGCCCCTGCGTCGGCCGGGTTCCGATAGGTTTCTGAACCCGCACACAGTGCCGAAGCCTGCAAGCCGCTGGCCATCGACCCGCCCGTGTGGGACATCGGCCCAAGAAACTGCGGGCTTTGGCTTGCATCAATTTTCCGAACAAGGCTGGACAATAACGATGCCAATCCACCAGAATCACTAAGGAGATGTCCGTGAAGCACCAATTCATCACCACCGTAGCCACCATACTCATGGTGGGCGCCGCCACAATCGGCGTGAACCTCAGCGTCATCCAAGCGATGGGCGAAGCCAATGACATCCGCTATGCGCAGTTTGATGCGCGCTTTGAGCAGGTGGACAAGCGCTTTGAGCAGGTGGACCGGCGGTTTGAGCAGGTGGACCGGCGCCTTGACCTGATGGAGGCCCGCTTCGAAAAGCGCTTTGAGCGCATGGAGGCCCGCATGGAGGCATTGGAGCGTCGCGTGGACGAAGGGTTCAGCGAAATGCGCAGCGCCATTGCCCGCTTGGAAGGACTGATTCAGGGGTATCACGGCACCCCTCAGGACACCGCCGAAAGGCCCGCCGCGCAATCCGACCGCCCCTCATAACCCCAGCCCCCTCAACCACCGGACGGCCTCATGCGGCAAAGTCAGCTGCTCATTCCGACTCTCAAGGAGGCGCCCGCCGGCGCCGAGACAGCCAGCCACCAGCTCATGCTGCGGGCCGGGCTGGTCCGTCAGGTGGCTGCGGGGCTCTACACTTGGCTGCCCTTGGGTTTGCGCGTCATCCGGCGCATCGAGGCCGTCATTCGGCAGGAGATGGACCGCTGCGGCGCTCAGGAAGTCCTCATGCCCGTGGTGCAGCCAGCCGAGCTTTGGCAGGAGAGCGGGCGCTGGGACAAGATGGGGCCGGAGCTGGCGCGGCTCACCGACCGCCATGAGCGCAGCTTCTGCCTCGGCCCCACCCACGAGGAGATCATCACCGACCTGTTTCGCCGGGAGGTTCACAGCTATCGGCAACTGCCCTGCAGCTTCTACCAGATCCAGACCAAGTTCCGGGACGAAGTGCGCCCCCGTTTCGGGGTCATGCGGGCGCGGGAGTTCACCATGAAGGACGCCTACTCCTTCGCCGCCGACCAAGCCTCATTCGACGCCATCTACCGCGAAATGCACGACTGCTACAGCCGCATCCTGCGCCGCATGCAGCTGGACTTCCGCGCCGTCGAAGCCGACACCGGCAACATTGGCGGGGCCAATTCCCATGAGTTCCACGTGCTGGCGGAGTCCGGGGAGGACACCATCGCCTACGCCTCCGAAGGCGGCTACGCCGCCAATTTGGAACGCGCCGCCGCAGCGCCCCCGCCGCTCCGTCCGGCGCCGGGCGAAGCCATGAACGAGGTGGCCACGCCGGGCATGACCACCATTGCCCAAGTGGCGCAGTTCCTTGGGGCCCCGGCGAGCCGGTGCCTCAAGGCTTTGGCCATTCGCGGCGAGGATGGCCCGATGCTCGCCATACTGCGCGGCGACCACGAACTGAACGTCATCAAGGCGCGGAAGCTTCCCGGCGTCAGGCAACCGCTGGAATTCGCGTCCGAGGCGGAAATCCGCGCCGCCACCGGCGCCGGTCCCGGCTCCATCGGTCCCGTCGGCGCGCAGGTTCCGGTCTTCGTCGATCGCGAGGCGGCCGCAGTGGCCGACTTCGTCTGCGGCGCCAACCGTGACGGGCACCACTGGGTCGGCGTCAACTGGGGCCGCGACCTAACCTTGGACGAAACCCAAGTGCGCGACCTGCGCAACGTCGCCGTCGGCGACCCGGCGCCGAACGGCCAAGGCGAATTGAAGTTCCTCAAGGGCATCGAAGTGGGCCACATCTTCCAACTGGGCGACACCTACAGCCAAGCCATGGGGGCCACCTTCCTCGACCGCGAAGGCAAGGCCAGCGCGCCGATCATGGGTTGCTACGGCATGGGCGTCACCCGGCTGGTGGCCGCCGTCATTGAACAGCACCACGATGCCGCGGGCCTGCGCTGGCCGGAGGCGCTCGCGCCCTTTGACGTTCACCTCATAGCACTCAACTACGGCAAGTCGGAATCGGTGCGCGAGGCTGCGGATGGGCTGCTGGCGGAGCTTTCAGCCGCCGGCAGGCAGACGCTGCTCGATGACCGCGCCGAGCGCCCCGGCGTGAAGCTGGCTGAGGCCGACCTGCTCGGCCTGCCGAAGCGCGTCGTCATCGGCGACCGGGGCCTGAAGCAGGGCCGCGTGGAGGTCCGCGCCGGGCATGGCGTGGATTTGGAACAGATCGCGCCGACTCAGGTGAAGGATCGGCTTTGCTGAGCGGGGTTCAGAGCGTCAAGGGGGGTTCATCGAGCGCCGCGAGTTGCTCCTTCAAGCTCAGGATGTGCTCCGACCAGTAGCGCGGCGCAGCAAACCAGGGGAAGGCCAGCGGGAAGGCCGGATCGCTCCAGCGGCGACCGATCCAAGCCGCATGGCGCATCATTCTCAAGGTGCGCAAGGATTCGATCAGGCGGGTCTCGCGCGCATCGAAGGGATGGAACGCATCGTAAGCCGTGGCCAGCTTGTCGAGCTGCGCGGCGCGTTCGGACCGCTCGCCGGACAGCAGCATCCACAAGTCCTGGATCGGCGGCCCCATCAGGGTGTCGTCGAAATCGACGATGTTGGGCGCTTCATGGCGCCAGAGCACGTTGCCGAGATGGAAATCGCCGTGAATGCGCTGTGCGGCCGTTACGCTGTCCATGACCGGCTCGATGCGGTCGAGAAGCTGCCCGGCAACGGCCTCGTAGGCGGCAGTCATCTCCAGGGGGATGAAATCCCCAGCCAGCAGGAAGCGCATGGCATCGACGCCGAAACGCTGCGCCGTCAAGGCGGCGCGATGGGCGAAGGGCCGCACGGCGCCTGCCGCATGCAGCCTGCCCAACGTGCGGCCGATGATCGCCAGCGCGCCCGGCGCCTCAATGTCCGGCGCCCGGCCCGCTTGGCGGGGAAACACGGCGAACCGGAAGCCTTCGCATTCGAAGAGCGTGCGGCCATTGCGCTGCAGTGGGGCGATGCAGGGCAGTTCGAGCTCGGCGAGCTCCAGCGTGAAGGCGTGCTCCTCCAGGATCGCTTCGCTGCTCCAGCGGCCGGGCCGGTAGAACTTGGCGACCACCGGCTCGCCTTCATCGATGCCGACCTGGAAAACCCGGTTTTCATAGCTGTTCAGCGCCGTCAGCCCGCCATCCACGCGAAACCCGGCGCTTTCCAGTGCGTCAAGCGTCAGATCCGGAGACAGGCCGGCATAGGGAGTCCGCTCATTCCGGTCGGTGCGCAAAGCATTCGTCTCCGGTAGACGGAAACCAGTATATCGGGCCGACTCAAACGCGCATGGGGCCAACAGCACGGGAAACACTCGAACTACCACGCGCGGAGATCACTCTCCAACTCCGAGGGCGCCAGCTAGAATTGTTCTCAGTCGTCATCACGACAATGTCCGTGAAGGGTCACGCCCAGAGCCAATCCAAGTCCGAGAATGCCAGTGCTCGGTCGAAGTTCTCTATGTTGTCGCGGACATTGAGGATCAGGCACCGGTCTTCGCCGCCGTTTAGCGGGCCCCGCAATCCGCGACCGATCATCTGAAAGTACAGATTCGGACTGTAGACCGGTCGCGCCACAATAATCGCTCGGGTCTTGGGAGCGTCAAAACCCTCCCTGAACACGCCGTGGTTGACGAGCGCCTTGAGTTCGCCATGACGGAATTCCTCAACGACCCGGCGACGAGTCGCTCTCTCAGTTTCTGCACTGACGGAACGCGACGGGATACCCTTTCGATTCAAAAGCGCCGCTAGTGTCTGTGCATGCTCCACAGAGGTCGCGAAGATGAGTGTTGGCCAATCAGGGCTAACGTGTTTCTCGTACGCTTCGACTATGCGCTTGGTTCGCTCCGGACTCCGGGCGATGTACCGCTCCACGGCCTCTGGCAGCCAAGGAAGCGACTGCCACTCAGCTAGTATCCGTCTTACTTGTTGATCGTCGAACGAGCCATCCAGAATCGAGTCAAGAGGGAACGTCTCACCGTCGATGGTTTCGTGGTCGGCTTGGGCGAGCACACCGATGTCTTGCAATTCTGCGATGACGGCTGCTGGCTCGTCGCTCCCGAACGCTCCGGAATCCAGCCGTGTGTTCCCATAACGGCCGACAAGCCGCTTTGTCTCATCCTCGTCGTGTCCTCGATAAGGAGTGGCGGTAAGGCCAAGCATGAAAGGCTCATCCTGCCTTTGGAAACGAGTCAGGCCGATCTCCGTCATCGCCGAAGTGAAACTTGGAGCGATCGACCTGTGAGCCTCATCGAACACCACTAGCTTGAAGTCAGCCAGAAATTCGTACTCTTTGCCTTGGCTGTCGAGTCGGGCGTTAAGGGTCTGGATAGTCGCAACGACAACATGGAGGTCGGAGGTCGGTATTGGCGCGGGCTGTCCCTCCCACATCCTGGAGATTCGAAGCTGCACTGCCTCAGCGCCAACGCTTGACCAAACCTGTTTCCATGACTCCACGGCCTGCTCGCACAATTCGTCCCGGTCCGCAACCCAAAGAACGCCGCCGCGGAAACCGTCATCACGCATAGCCTCGACTATCGCTTGAACAGCGATTCGCGTCTTGCCGGAACCAGTCGGCATGCTGATCATTCCACGCCGTTCAGCACCGTTTCCATGTGCTTCACATAACAGTTTCCGAACGTTGTCGACGATGGTGCGTTGGTACCCGTGAAGCGTAGGAAGGGAACGAGGTCCGTCGACTTCCAGAAACGGGGTGCGCTTCCTCCTTCGCTCTCCAGCCCATTCGACGGAGAACCCAAGAGACCGCACGAACTCGACCGCCCGCTTGGAACCGGCCCATCGCGATGGCGGATCGAGATCTTCTAACGCCCACCCATAGTGCTTCAAAGTGTCTGTGTGATAGGTCGCGATGGCGGCCTCTGCAATCTCGGCCCCCGATAGAATGGCACCGTTACTCTCCAGCACGGCCACCAGCGAGTGAGGAAGATCACGGCGTAGCTTGTCTTTGCCTACGGCCCTAAGGAGGCGTTCAGCTTCGCTGGAACAATGTCGGATTGCCGCACGGCGATTCTCGACCTCCTGCGGCGTCCGACGTTGCCCTATCGCTTTGATTTGATTCGAATTCAGCCCAAGTTCAAGCTCGTTTACGACTAACTCTAGTTTTCGTTGACTCTCATCGTCAACGCCGCCGGCGAGATAGATATCAGGCATATGGAATATGCATTCCTTCTCTTGACCAGCAACGAGGATCCGTTCGCAGGAGACGAGACAGCACTGTTTTCGGCTCGGCGGAAGAAAGTCCATCAATCCGGGCCACACATCGGTCAGAGGTGTACGGTCCCCTTTGCCGAAGAACTCCGGCGTCGGCTCCACCAGTTCGAATGCCAACTTGATCTTGTCAGCCATGGGATGGACAAGCAAAGCGTGCAGGGCTGTCGAGCTCTTGGGATACGGTCCTAGCGCATGTGCAAGCGGCTCGATGCCATGAGCAGTTCGGACTCGCCCAAATTTTCGAAGGAAGTGAGCCGTTAGCGACTCGCAATGCATCGTTGGATACGTCCGCCGGTTCGTACCAGTGTGCCGTATCGTCCACCGTTCATAACAGGCATCTAACCTCAGCAATGCGTCCGTGTAGCGACACCCGCCTTCGTCGGAAAGCACGGGAAGAACTTCCAGAGGACCAGCGCCCTTTTTCGAAATGAAATCCAGATAATCTTCCCGCGGGCAGTGGGGCAGATCGTCTTGTTCGGCGTACTGCTGACGACAAGACCTGAGGAATGACTCATACCGAGGCTCAAAGGACAGGTCGCGGTCACCGTGTGGCATATCGGTTATACCAAGAGTGCGCAGGAGCTTTTCATCCGGTTCATGAAAGTGATCTATGGTGGCGTCTTCGTCTTGCCTCCCATCGCCCGGCACTACTGGGCCTGGCAGCAGCACGGCATTCACAGCCTGCCATGTTCCGTTCCGAGTCTTCACTCGTAGTTTCGCGGGCCAGATTTCTCGCCTCTTCCAACCTCTCCGCTCTCGAATAACTTCATCAGCGGCTTCGACCGAGAGTTTGCGCGAGTTGATCCAGAACTGGCGGTGAAGATCCGGGTCAGCTTCTTCGTCTCCGTCACTTTGGAGGACTTGTTTCGCAATGAGCTTGAATCTGCTCTCCGGCGACGGTGCCTTAAACCCCAGTGCCTTTAACGAAGAAAGCGTGTCAGGGTCCGAGAACAAATCCAAATGAACATACGCGCCCTGATTCAGCTTCATGCCGTCCCTCAATGGCTCGTCGGGCAGGAAGAGGCTCTCGGGATCAGCCTTCTGCAAGGACCCCCCCACTGTCAGCACAATTTTGCCGAGATCGACTTCCTCGCGTATCTCTTGGGGAATGAGCCCAGCTACTTGAATTGCTGCCATGGAAGCTTGGATGGCACTCCTTCCCTCTTTGCCGCACACCAACGCTTCAAGCCAATCTGCCACCGTTTTATATGGCGCACTTTGGCTAGTGTCTCCACTCCAGCGTGGGGGAAACAATCGGTCAATAGTGGCTAGTCTCCGCCGACGATTACGCGCGACGGCGCTGTGGTGAAGCCAATTTGCCGGTCGGCCTCCATACGCCATCCACCGATCCAATGGCGCAATTTCCTCAGTGAGAACTTTGGGGGGATACGAGATTTCCTCGATTTTGCGTAACTTGCAGTTTTGATCGGGAATGACCTCCCTTACCCGCAAATGCTCAAACAAGCGTGTGCGAAGAAGATCGGCTTCTTCGCAATCACCGCTTTCGTGCCGGCGCGGAAGCGCGTCCAAATGCGCCGCGGGATCTTCCAGTGTCGCAAGTTCTGGAAGCGCCCCAGCAACCATCTCCGCAGCAGCTTCGATCAATTCCCGATTGTAGGGCCCAGGCAGCAGATTCTGACGATCTTCATTGGTCTTCCACGGTGCATTGAGGATACCGCCAACCAAACTGGCCGTTTGGGTAGGAAAATAAGCCCAGAATTGACGTACATCGACTGCCCCTTCGATCGGCGCTGCCCACCAGATAGGCACTTCGCCACTATCAACCAGCGTAGGTCGGTCGCTTCGAGCTTCGGGGGAGAGACGGTGGGTCGTCTTGAATCGCCGCCAAAGCGCAACCCCTTCGCCGGTGTCGAGACGGAGGGCATCGTTCTCCCACTTCCTCAGGATGAAGTCGCGATAATGCTCCCCATCCTCGAGAGTCAGATAGCGAACATGATCGACAAACAGCAAGAATTCTGGGGGGAACTCCTGAATTTGTCGGCGAAGGCCGCTATGGACGGCCTCCTTTAGCGGCAATCGGACGATGTTTGTGGCCCAACGCATCAGTTCCCGCAGTTCCTCATCTTCACTTTCCGCTTCACGGGGGTCGATGGGCTCAGGCAAGCGCAATATCGGATAGCGCTCCGCAGGCTCGACGCTCGCCGCCGCAATCCGTTCCGCAGAACATCTCTTGTCGAATCGAAAGGAACCCGAACGGCTGTAGAACTCCGGAGCATCCGACACGCCCAGAACCGACTTGAAGCCCAGTCCGAACTTTCCGATCTGCCCCGCATCTCGCTTGGATGACATATGCGAGAACATGAGGGCAGTCACACCCTGCTGGTCGATCGGCTGCCCGTCGTCGGCACAGTAGAGAAAGCGCTCTGTGAGGCGAACTAGGATGCTCTGGCCCTGTGGCGCGGCGAACAGGGCATCCGCGCTGTTTTGAACCAACTCGAACAGCTGTCGATGAGCATATCCCCCGTGCGCCGTAAAGTGCTCGCCATTCGCATCTTCCGTTATGCGGTGCGGCTGCTCATGGTAGGAACGGAGCGTCTTCTGCGCCTCCTCAACGACAAACTTGCCAATCGGACCGGCAGGGCCAATCCAGTCAAACCTCCTGTCTGTACGCGGCAGGATCGTTGCAGCCTCCTTGCGGAAAAACCTGCCACGCTCTCCCATCGAGAAATCGTACTCGCGCTTCATCGGCCCGCTTCGTACTGACGCCGCTCACTCGGGGTCGGTGGACGGGCCGAGATGATCCGAATCGCGCCCATAGCCGCGCCGGTCACGGGGGAATCGTGGATCAGCGCCGTCCGGCCGCCGCGGCCCTCGTCAACATGGCGGTCCAAGGCCAGCCAGCAGGTGTTGGTGCGGCCGCCGCCGAACCAACGCCAAGCGCCGTTGGCATCCTGATCGAGAATCGTCCTTGGAAACTCAAGCCAGGGAATCTCCGCCGCCCGCTCCCGCCAAAAGCCCTCGGGATCGGACAGCGACTGACCGTGCAGCGAGGCGTAGGACATGGCCTGACGTCCGGTGCCGCTGCGGGATCAGCCGGCTGACACGGCGCCGACGGAGCGCAAAGCTGCGACCTCATCGGCGGTGAAGCCGCAATCGGCCAGCACCGCGGCGGTGTCCGCGCCGGGCGGGCGGGCGGCTCCGGCTATGGTTGGCTCGGTGCGGCTGAAGCGCGGCGCCGGCGCCGGTTGGGTGACGCCATCCACCTGCACGAAGGTGCCGCGCGCTTGGTTGTGGGGATGGTCGGGCGCTTCAAGGATGGAGAGCACCGGCGCAAAGCACACGTCGGTGCCCTCCATGATGGCGCACCACTCATCCCGGCTCCTCTGCTTGAAGACGGCCGCCAGCTCGGCTTTGCGGTCCGGCCAAAGGCCGGCGTCCATCTGCCGGGCGAAGCGTTCGGGATCGACCCCCGACTTCTCCACCAACAGGGCGTAGAACTGCGGTTCAATGGAGCCGATGCAGATGTGGCCGCCGTCCTTGGTCTCATAGACGTCATAGAAGTGGGCGCCGGTGTCGAGCAGGTTGGTGCCGCGCCGATCCTTGAAGGCCCCGCCCGCCGCCATGCTGAAGAACATGGCCATCAGCGAGGCCGCGCCATCGACCATCGCCGCATCCACCACCTGCCCTTGGCCGGACTTTTGCGCTTCAAGCAGCCCGCAGACCATGCCAAAGGCGAGATACATGCCGCCGCCGCCGAAGTCGCCCACCAGGTTGAGCGGCGGCACCGGCTTCCCTCCGGCGCGGCCAATGGCGTGCAGGGCGCCCGCCAAGCCGATGTAGTTGATGTCGTGGCCGGCCGCCTGCGCCATGGGGCCGTCCTGCCCCCATCCGGTCATGCGGCCGTAGATGAGCCGTGGATTGCGGGCGAGGCAGTCGTCCGGCCCCAGCCCCAGCCGCTCCGTGACGCCGGGACGGAAGCCCTCAAACAGGCCATCGGCGGCCTCCGCCAGCCGCAGCACCGTCTCCACCCCTTCGGCGCGCTTGAGATCCACCCCGATGGAGCGGCGGTTGCGCGCCAGCACATCCTTGGGCGCGGCCGGGTTGGGACTGATCCGATCCACGCGGACCACCTCCGCGCCCATGTCCGAAAGCATCATGCCGCAAAACGGCCCCGGCCCGATGCCTGCCAGTTCAATGATGCGGTAGCCCGCCAGCGGTCCAGCCATAGCAAATCCTCCAGCTCAACCCTCGAAAGCCGAGCGCGACAAGGCGACAGTTTAACGATGAACCCAAAACGGCGAAACTGCGCCTCACGCCCAGGGGGCGAGAGGCGGTTTGATGGGATGGTCCGCCCCGCTTCATTCACGCGGCCTCAAGGGCCGGAATGACGGTGACCTTCCACAACGGAGCGGACCATGACTGATGTTAAACGAGTTGGGATTGACTTGGGCAAGGAGGTGTTCCACCTGACTGCGGTGGACGGTGCGGGGCGCGTCTTGGAGCGGGCGCGCCTTCGCCGGGCGGGGCTTCGGCGGCGCCTGGCGCAGCTGCCGCCGGGCACGGTGGTGGCGATGGAGGCCTGCGGCAGCGCCTCCAGCAGCTGCGCCGGGCGCGGCGGATGGCGGTGCGCAACCGCACGGCGCAGGAGCTGCACGGCTTCCTGCTGGAGTGGGGCATCGAGTCGCGCCGGGGCATCGGGTCGCCGCTCGGGCGGCTGCCGGGGATCCTGGAGGACGCGCAGGGCGAGCTGACGCCCGACGGGCGGGCGCTGCTGTCCGAGCTGGGCGGGGAGCTGCGGCGGCTGGACGAGCGCGTCAAGCGCTTCGACGCCCGGATCGAGGCGGTCGCGCAGGCGGACCCGGCCTGCCGGCGGCTGCAGGCCATCCCCGGCATCGGCCCGCTGACGACGACCGCGCTGGTGGCTGCGGTCGGGGACCCGTCGGCGTTCCGCAACGGGCGCGAGCTGGCCGCCTGGCTGGGCCTGGTGCCCCGCCAGCGCTCGACCGGCGGGCGCATGCGCCTGCTCGGCATCAGCAAGCGCGGCGACCGATGCCTGCGCTGCCTGCTGGTCCACGGCGCACGCGCTACGGGCGGCGGCGCGCCGCGACGACCGGCGCAGCCAGTGGGCGGTCGGGGTGGCGGCGCGCCGCGGCCGCAACGTCGCCACCGTGGCGCTGGCCAACAGGAACGCCCGCACGGCTTGGGCCGTGCTGGCCGCAAAGGCCGACTTCGACCCCGCCCACGTCGGCAGGAACCCCGGAAGCCGCAGCGAGGCGGCCTGACGGGACCGAAGCCAGCTTCCAGGCGGCACGGGCCGCCAACGGTTGCGAGAAGTGAAGCGAAAGTGATGGCAGGACAGGTTGGACCGACAGGCGTCGAGTAGCGGCTGCTCATGTCATTGTCGAGCTAAAGCGTCGTTCCGTAACGGTCATCAAGACCGATCTTGAGAGTCAAGTTCGCGGTTATATGGAAGCCCTTCGCAGCGAGTTGACCAATAGCTCCAAGGAGAACAGGGAGCTACCGATTCAAGCCGTCTGCATCGTCGGAGCACTTCCGAAGGGGTGGAAAAGCGAAAGAACTCGGCAAATGGATGAGGAGTCCTTGAGGCTCTATGGAATCCGGGTGATGACCTACGACGAGCTCATCGACAACGCTTTTGTCGCTTACGGCGAGTTCGTCGCCGCGTCTGAGTCCAAAGGAGAACTCCGGGCACTCATGGAGCAAATTCGCAATTTCGACCCAGACGCGCCTGAATCAGGCGCAGCTAGCTCCGACGCTTAAACGACTAGTGCAAGGTAAGGTGCTGGGAGGGAGGAATCTTCCCTGTTCACAGTCCTCCAACCATCCTATCGCCAACCTGACTGAAATAACGTGAAATAAGCAAATCATTGTTTTCATTGAATTTAATTCTAAAAAAGCCCAGTTTACAGTTTAAGCCACAATAAGAACCAGGCCGGGTACGGAAAGAAAGCCCACCTCAACCAACCTTCGCCAGCACCCCGTCAAGCCGCCGGCAGCCGCTCCCCGTCGAGCTGCAGGCGGGCGAAGCGGGCGTAGAGGTCGTTGCCCCGCACCAGCGCGTCGTGGCCGCCTTCGGCGATGAGGGCGCCGTCCTCCAGCACCAGGATGCGGTCGGCTTGGCGCACCGTCGAGAGGCGGTGGGCGATCACCAGAATGCTGCAGCGGCCCTTCAGCTCCTCGATGCTGAGGCGGATGGCGTGCTCGCTCTCCGCATCGAGGGCGCTGGTGGCCTCGTCGAGCAGCAGGATGGCTGGCTTGGTGAGCAGCGCCCGGGCGATGGCGAGGCGCTGCTTCTGCCCGCCCGAGAGGCCCACGCCGCCTTCGCCCACCAAGGCGTCCAAGCCTTCGGGAAGCTGCGCCACAAAGGCCGCGGCATGGGCCAAGCGCAGCGCTTCGTCGATTTCGGCGGCGGTGGCATCGGGCTTGCCGTAGAGGACGTTGGAGCGCAGGGAGCCGGCGAACAGCACCGGATCCTGGGGCACGAAGCCGATGCGCTCACGCAAGTCCGCACGACGCAGTTGACGCAGATCCCGCCCGTTGAGGAGGATGCGCCCTGCTTGCGGATCGTAGAAGCGCTGCAGCAGGTCGAACAAGGTGCTCTTGCCCGCCCCCGACGGGCCCACCAAAGCGACCATCTCCCCCGGCTGCATGGCAAAGCCGATGCCGTCCAGCACTTGGACGTCAGGCCGGGCGGGATAGGCAAAGCCCAAGTCCTGCACGGCCAGCGTCAGCCCCCCGCCAGCGGGCAGCGTCGCTGGCTGCGCAGGCTCCGGCAGGCCATCGGCGGCATTGAGCAGTTCCACGAGGCGTTCGGTGGCGCCCGCCGCCCGCTGCAGGTCGCTGAACACCTCGCTGATGGCCGCCACCGCGCCGGCGACGATGAAGGCGTAGAAGATGAAAGCCGCCAAGTCGCCGGGAGTGGCGCGTCCCGACACCACGTCCTGGCCACCCACCCAGAGCATGATGGCGATGGCGGCCATCACTAGCAGCATCACCAAGGCGATCAGCACGGCCCGCTGGCGAATGCGGCTGACGGCGACGCCGAACGCCTCCCCCACCCGCTCGGAAAACTCCGCTTCATCGCGGGCTTCATGGTTGAACGACTGCACGACCTTGACGTGGCGCAGGGATTCGCCCGCGTGGGTGCCCACATCGGCCAGCCGGTCCTGGCTGCTGCGCGACAGCCGCCGCACCTGGCGACCGATCAGCAGGATGGGCGCAACCACGAAGGGGGCCGAGACCACCACGATCAGCGACAGCTTGGGGTTGGCCAGCACCAGCAGCACGATGCCGCCGAAGAACATCAGCACGTTGCGCAGCGCGATGGAGACCGAGGAGCCGACCACCGTCTGCAGCAAGGTGGTGTCAGTGGTGATGCGGCTTTGAATCTCCGTCGGGCGGTTCTCCTCAAAGAACGCCGGATGCAGGCGGATGAGATGGTTGAAGACCGCCAGGCGGATGTCGGCGCTGACCCGCTCGCCGATCCAGGAGACGAAGTAGAAGCGCACGAAGGTGCCGACGGTGAGGCCCGCCACGAGCACGGCGAAGATCAGGATGCTGCGCTCCAGCAAGGCATCGGATTGGCCGGAAAGGCCCTGGTCGATCACTAAGCGCAGGCCTTGGCCGATGGATAGCGTGATGGTGGCGGTCACCACCAAGGCCAGCCCGGCGAACATCACCTGCTTGCGGTAGGGGCGCAGGAACTTCAGCGCCGGCAGCAGTTTGGTCAACTCCCGCGAGGCCTGTCGATCGTAGCCATCGTCCATGAACGCCATTATCACCCAAACCTCGCCGCTCAAACCTGTTAATCTCGCCCGCCCTTCAAAACCCATCGGCCATTTTCCGCAACTCGGAAAGCAGGAGGCAAAATCCCATGAGCTTGGAATGCGTTAACGTGGAGTCAGGCGATGCGCCCGTCGGCAGCGTCATCTGGATGCATGGCCTAGGAGCCGACGCCCGCGACTTCGAGCCGATCATCCCCATGCTGAACCTAAACGCCCCGCTGCGCTTCGTGTTCCCGAACGCGCCCGTGCGCCCGGTGACCCTCAACGGCGGCGCCGAAATGCGCGCTTGGTACGACATCGACCCCGGCGCGCCCTTGGCGGGGCAGGCCGACATCAAGGCTTCCACGGTCCAGGTCACCGAGATACTGGAGGGCGAAATCGCGGCCGGCACCCCAGCCACGCGCATCACGCTGGCCGGCTTCAGCCAAGGCGGCGTCATCGCCCTGGAGCTGGGCCTGGCTTGTGAAAAACGCTTGGCGGGGATCATGGCGCTGTCCACCTACGTCCACGACCACGAGCGCTTGGCCGACCGCATCGGCCTCGCCAACATCGAAACGCCCATCTTCATGGCCCACGGCCTGATGGACCAGATGATTCCCCTCACCCGAGCGGTGACCTGCCGGGAAGCCCTGCTCGGCCTCAACTACCAAGTTGAGTGGCGCCAGTACGGCATGGGCCACCAAGTCTGCCCGGAGGAGATCGCCCACATCAGCGATTGGCTGAACCGGGTTTATGGCTGACGGCATGGCGGACCGTTCCTGAAATTGACGCGGCAACATTGCGACGCCGCCGCAGTCGCGCCGCGCATTGAAGCCTTGGCCGGCATCGGGGCGGACGGGCTGCTTGTTCGGCACCGTCGACCATCTGGCCCACATGAAGGCACTCAAACGGAACTTCTATACGGCAAACAACCGATTCGCGAGCTGGTCGAGGGTCGTTGCGCCTTCCGCCGACAGCAGGTGCGGCAGCTTATGGAAAACATCCATCGTGGGATGCTGCATGAGACCCTGGGCTTGACGGTGCAAGGCGAGCGCCAGCGCCTTGTGCGCGAAGTCCGGGCCGGCTTGCCACCCGCTGGCTTCCAGGAAGGCGCGCAGCAGCGCCTTGTCGCCGTCAAACAGATCCAGATGCAGCTTGGCCAGTTCGTAGTGAGGGTCGGCGAGCGCCGCATCGCCCCAATCGATGATGCCGACGAGTTGGCCACCCGCGACGAACACATGGCGGTGCATCAGGTCGCCATGAACGAAGGCGGTGCCGAAGGATCCCAGACCGGCCAGGAACCCGCTAATCCGCGCAATCAGGCGGGCAGGCAGGGAACTGCGCTGCGCGGCCTCGGTCAAGGCCGGCACCGGCATCCGTTCGAGCACCGGAACATCGTTGGGCCGCAAGGACCACAGCTGACGCACCTTCTCTCCCAGTTCAGCCGCCCCCCGCAACCGGTGCGCGGGGAGCAAATTGGCTTCGCCCCAAGGCATGCCCCGCAGGCGGGTCATGACCAGATAGGGCCAGGACGGATCGGCATCCTCCCGCAGCCAACCCTGCGCAAGCAACTCAGGCGCGGCCACGCCGGGAATGCCGGCCAGCGCCTCAAGGGCGGCCCGCTCCGTGCGAAAGCCGGTCCGCCATGAGCCCTGTCCGCCGAACAGCTTAATGACCAGGTCGCCATGCAGGAAGGTGGGGTAGGTCGCGCCGATGCCGGCCGTTGTCCGATTCCGGGAACCCGACCAGCCATGACGCTCAAGAACTGCGGCAACGCTCGGCGCCCAAAGCGCAACGTCGGCCAACCCGGCCCGGAACGCCGGGATCGATGCGAAGGCGGGGAGCGGGGTCGTCACGGGATTGACGGCAACAGCAGGCGCGCAAGCTTCATTCGATCCGCCAATCTGGTAGGCGCGCCCGGATTCGAACCGGAGACCTCTACCATGTCAAGGTAGCGCTCTAACCAACTGAGCTACGCGCCTTACGAAACGAAGCGGATCGCACGAAGGGCGCCATCATAGCCAAACTGGCGCGCACAAGGAACGGCGTGTACCGGCGCCGCGCATGATTCGAGTGCGGAACCCAATCCGGCCCTGATTTGACGTCGTTCCCTCGACTTGAGCTTACGCCCCGTCTTGAATCCTTTGCGCAGCGGCAGGGGTTTGCCCACATCACTCTGCCGGCCCAAGTTCCCCGGGCCGGTACCAGATGGGGGATGTCCAAGCCATCTCCACGGTGGTTTCCGGCAGGGAGCCGTCGCCGCACGCCACCGGGCGGGCGCCCTCTTCAATGCGCTGGCAGTCGTAGGCGCTCCAGCGCGGCGTTGGCGCTTCCACGGCCCGCAAGTAGTAGTAGGCGGACTGCGCGGCGTCGAACCTCTCGTCCACAACCACGGCGCAGAGCGTATCCGCCCCGCCGTCGGCGCCGGCGATGGCGCGCACGGCGTAGCGCAGGGCGCCGTCGCCGTCGATCCAGCCTTTGACGAGCTGCAGTTCCCGCAAGGGCGTTGCGCCCTCAGCCGAGTCTCGGGCGGCAAACGCAATGAAGGTTGGCTTGGCGTCCTCGACGGGAGCAACCTCCAGATCCCCGCCCATGGGCACGCCACCGGCGTAGCCTTCGGCAACCAGGGTCTCGCTGGCGCACAGGTCTTCCGGGTAGTTCCAGCCCGCAAAGAAGCGGGGCGTGATGCGCGGACCGGAAGTGCCGAAGACCTCGCGCCGCTGCATGGCCTCAAAAATGGCGTCACGCGAGTTCTCCACTGCCCAGACCCCAGCCAACCCGCCTGGGTTGCCATCGCGTCCGCTGGTCAAAAGACCGCGCTCCAAGCGCGCCTCAGGCGTGGCTTCGCCCGTGACCGCCCCGCGATAGTCCGCTTCGGCAACCGCGCCCGGCGTCGCCGTATGGGTGTCGGTGGAGGCGATGATGCCGAGCTTGATGGGATTGAGGCCGATCGCCCGCTCCTCCCGCAGGCCAACCAACAGCGCCGAGCGCACGAAATCGGTCTCGTCCACGCAGCCGGCGCCGACCATCCCGTTTGCGCCAACCTGATCGCCGCACTCGGTGGTCTCCAAAACCTGCTCGCTGGTCACCAACTGACCGTCCACCGTGGCCATGGCGGTGAAGGCCTCCTTGCGCCCAAGCACTCGGACCGCCTCCACATCGCACAACTCATCCGGCGCGCCTAGGGCCGCGGACAGGCCGTTGATGCACTCCGAGGCCCCCTTGTGCTGGAAGATCTCGACGATCGGCTCGCGGTCCAGCCGCACCTTGGCGTAGGCTCGCCGATTGTCCACCGTAGCCTCCAAGCCCAAATAGGGCGCCATGCGCCCGTTGGCGAGGTTGGTGTTGTGCGGAATGGTCAGGTAGTCGCAGCCCGCCTCGTCGCTGCAGGCCACGTCAAGCTGCTGCCACAAGCTCCTGTCAATGGGCGCGTCAATGTAGGAAACCGGCAGGTCCGGCACCTCGGCGTTGCGGAAGATGACGTTGCGGTGGTAGTTCGAGACGCCCGGAGTGCCCGTGTACTCGTAGCCAACGAAACTGGTGAAGCTGCATGCCTCGCTGCGGTCGTAGGCCGCCTCCGCCGCTTCGATCAAGCGCTTCCAAGGCCCCCTGGCTGCGGCTAGGCAAGCCCCGCCGTCCGCGCCGCACACCTCCCCGACCCGGGCCGGCGTCTCGGTGGTGATGACTTGGCCGAGCATCAGCATGCCTTGGCGTTCGTCGGCTCGGTAATCGGCGCAGAACGGCGTCTCGTAGCTCGCCGAGCCGGACGTTCGGCACAAAGCCCGCTCACCGAGAAACTCGCCGTGGTCCGTCACCGCCAGGAAGTCCAGCGGCCGGTCGATGGCGAACTGGCCCGCCGGGGCGCCGCTCTCGTCAAGCGGCCAGAAGTCGATGGCCTCGCCGCGGGCGAAACGGTGGGCATCCGTCGGCGTGGCGCCAATGCTGTTGGCGGCGGCATCGAAGGAAAAGCTGGTGTGTACGTGCAAGTCGCCGAAGAGGGGCTGGCGCAGCGGCGCGCGGTCGCGGCAGGGCGCCCGCTCCTCGGTGTAGCGCACGAGGCGGCCGGACGCCGCGGCCGAACCGGCGGACGACGCATCCGCTGTGGGAGTTTCGCCCTCCGCACCCGTCTCCTTTCGATGATCTTCAGCACAGCCATTGACCACAAGCAACGCAAGCCACGGCATTGCCAACGCCCGAACGATCCGCATTTCGTTCTCCCAATTCGGTCGCAGGCGCCACCCTACCACGGTCGAGGCCCCGCTTCCGGTTCCTTCGAACCGCGGGGAGCAACTCTGGAATCGGTTTCTAATGAAAATAAAATAATTGTTAATCAATGGGTTGAAGTGAAGACAACATGATTGGGAAAGCGCGGATTGCGGTTGTGCGAGGTCGAGTTCAGCAGTAAAATACGGCGCTTCGCCGCCAGCCGTCGGCAAAGGTTGCCTGACGATGGGGATTTGGCAGTGCCCGACGGTCCGCCTGCAGACATGTCCGCACCCTGTTGCGGATGTCGCCAAGGAGGTGGATATTGTCGTCTTTGCAATCGATGCCGCCGCCGGGAAGCTTATTTGCTGACGGGTCGGTGAATGGCCGGATGCCCCTCCAAGGGCGGGGGTGTCCGGTTTGAGATTGCGACGCCCAACACGCACAGCAAAGGAACTTATGGAGAGCACTCATCAAAAAAGGCGCTAGGCGGGCCGAGCGCGCGCTTCTGAACGACGAGATTCCCGCCCGAACGCTAAGGTTGATCGCCGCGAACGGGCAACAGGTGGGCATCGTCTCCAGGGACGACGCCCTGATGGAGGCCAAGCGCTCGGCAATGGACCTCGTGCTGATCGCGCCGGACGCCAATCCGCCGGTCGTGAAGGTGATGGACTACGGCAAGCACCTGTTCGAGGCCAAGAAGACTCGGGCAGCGCAGCGCCGGAACCAGAAGCAGATTCAGGTCAAGGAGATAAAGTTTCGGCCCGGCACCGAGGAAGGGGACTATCAAGTCAAGCTCAGGAACTTGATACGTTTTCTTGAAGATGGCGACAAGGCAAAGGTTTCTCTAAGGTTTCGTGGCCGCGAGATGGTGCATCCGGAAATCGGCATGAAGTTGATGTCCCGCATCGAGGAAGATCTGGCCGACTACGGATCGATGGAAACCGAGCCCAAGTTCGAAGGCCGTCAGGTGGTGATGATCCTAGCGCCCAGGAAGCGCCGCAAGCGCTAGATCGCCCTCGCCCCGACGGCTTTCCGGGCCCGCCCGTCGCCAACGCCGGGCGGGCCCGGAAGAGCAAGCTCGGCCCGCTGCGGGTGCCGGAGCGAAGCGAACGACAGCGACTCGAAAACGAAAATCACGGAATGGATCATGCCCAAGCAAAAATCCCATAGCGGCGCCGCCAAGCGCTTTCGCCGCACGGCCACCGGCTTCAAGCACCGGCGCACCAACAGGAACCACATCCTGACCAAGAAGTCCCCCAAGCGAAAGCGGCAGTTGCGTGGCCTGGAACCCGTTGCGAAGGCCGACGCCGCGGCCCTCAAGCGCATGACGCCCAAGAAGACGCGCTAGGAGCGCCCGGAGCGCGGCAGGCTGGCGCCAGCCGAAGGTCCGCGGACGCTCAAGGGCTGCGTCATCGACATTGCCCCGCTGACCCGGAAAAATCAGGAGAAATCCCCATGCCAAGACCCAAACGCAGCGTCGCTTCCCGGGCGAGGCGCAACAAGATGCTCAAGCAGGCCAAGGGCTACTACGGCGCTCGCAGCCGTTCATTCAAAGTGGCCAAGCAGGCGGTGATCCGCGCCGGCCAGTACGCCTACCGCGACCGTCGCCAGCGCAAGCGCCAGTTTCGCTCGCTGTGGATCCTGCGCATCAATGCCGCGGCCCGCCAGCACGGGCTGTCCTACAGCCGCTTCATCGCCGGCCTGAAGCAAGCGGAAATCGACATGGACCGGCGGGTGCTGGCCGATCTTGCCCTGCAGGAGCCCAACGCCTTCGGCGCGTTGGCGCAGAAAGCCAAGGACGCCCTTGAGGAGGGCGCCAAGAGCGCCGCGGTGGAAAACGCCAAGGCGGCCTGAACGTCCGCGGCTCCAAGCGCCATGTCCGCCATGAACGTTGACGAGTTGCTCGGAGCAGCCGAAGCGGCCGTTCAGGACGCCCGCGATGACGCCGGCCTGGAGCAGGCGCGCGTTCGCTACCTCGGCCGCAAAGGCGAAGTCACCGCGCTGCTCAAGGGCCTTGGCAAGCTGACGCCCGAGGAGCGTCCTCAAGCCGGGGCGGCCATCAACGCCGCCAAGCGCCGCCTTGAGGCGCTAATCGCTGAGCGCAAGGAGCGCATCGCCGCCGAGCGGATGGCCGCCGCCTTGGCAGAGGAGGCCGTTGACGTCACCCTGCCGGGCCGCCGCCCGGGCAGCGGCGGCCTGCACCCCGTCACCCAGACCCTGGCCCGCGTGGAGGACATCTTCACCGGCGCCGGCTACGACGTGTTTGCAGGCCAGGAGATCGAGGACGACTACCACAACTTCGAAGCGCTCAACATCCCGCCCTACCATCCCGCACGGTCCATGCACGACACGTTCTACTTCGGCGACGGAACGTTGCTGCGCACCCACACCTCGCCCGCCCAAGTGCATGTCATGGAGCGCCAGGCCCCGCCGATTCGCGTCATCTGCCCGGGACGGGTTTACCGGCGGGAAAGCGACCTCTCCCACACCCCGATGTTTCACCAGATAGAAGGACTGGTGATCGACCGGGACGTCAGCTTTGCCCATCTGAAAGGCACGGTAACCGAATTCACCCGGCAGTTCTTCGAGCGCGACCTGAAGCTGCGCTTCCGCCCGTCCTACTTCCCCTTCACGGAACCCTCCGCCGAGGTGGACGTGCAGTGCGTCCACTGCATGGGACGCGGCTGCCGGGTGTGCAGCCACACCGGCTGGCTGGAGATCATGGGCTGCGGCCTGGTGCATCCAAACGCGCTGCGCATGTCGGGCATCGACCCGGAGGCGTGGTCGGGATTGGCCTTCGGCATGGGCGGCGACCGGCTGACCATGCTGCTGCATGAGATCAACGACTGCCGCCTGTTCTTCGAGAACGACCTGCGCTTCCTTGAGCAGTTCCGGTGAAGTTCAGCGAAGCCTGGCTGCGCGAGTGGGTCGATCCGGACATCGACCGCCAATCGCTGCTCGACCAACTCACCATGGCGGGCCTTGAAGTCGAGGTTGTCGAGCCAGCGGCCCCGCCCCTGCCGAACGTGGTGGTGGCGCGCATCGAAGCCTGCGACGGGCATCCTGAAGCAGGCCGCCTGTCCATCTGCCAAGTGGCGGACGGCGCCGGACGCCGCCAAGTGATCTGCGGGGCGCCCAATGCCCGTCCGGGGCTGCTCACGGCCCTCGCCCTGCCCGGCTCGGAACTGCCCGGCGGCGTCTGCGTCGAAGCCGCGCAAATTCGCGGCGCCGCATCGGCGGGCATGCTGTGCAGCGCCGCCGAACTGGGGTTGGGCGACGATGCGGCCGGCATTCTGGAGCTGGACGGCGGGACCTGCGGAACGGCATTGACCGAGGCCCTCCAACTCGACGACGCCAGCATCGAAATCAAGCTCACCCCCAATCGGGGCGACTGCCTCAGCCTGCGCGGCTTGGCGCGCGAGGTCGGGGTGCTGAACGGCCTGCCGGTGCGCCCTCAGCAGATCCTGCCACCGGCCGCCGCGTCGAAAGCCGCCTTCCCCGTCGCCTTGGCCGACCCGGCGGGCTGCCCCCGCTACCTAGGCCGCGTCATTGAAGGCATGGACCTGAGCGCCCCAGCCCCGTTGTGGATGCGGGAGCGGCTGCGCCGGTGCGGACTGCGCAGCATCAACGCGGTGGTGGACGTCACCAACTACGTCATGCTCGAACTCGGCCAACCCATGCACGCCTTCGACCTGAACGCCCTGTCGAAGCGCATCACCGTGCGTCGGGCGGGTTCCGGCGAAACGCTGAAGATGCTCGACGGGCGCCCGATCAGCCTGGGCGCCCAAGATCTGGTCATCGCCGACGCGGCCGGGCCGGTCGCCATCGCCGGCGTCATGGGCGGCGAGCGCAGCGGCGTGCAGGCGACCACCAAGGCCGTCTTTCTCGAATGCGCTTGGTTCGATCCCCTCACCGTGGCGGAGACGGCTCGCCGCTTCGGGCTGCACACCGACGCCTCGCACCGCTATGAACGCGGCGTGGACCACCAGCTGCAGCCCAAGGCCATGGAGCGGGCGACGGCGCTGCTGCTCGACATCGCCGGCGGGCGCGCCGGGCCCGTTGAGGAGGCGTTGGTCGCCGAATGCCTGCCGAGCGCTGCGGTGGTCTCCCTGCGGCAGCGGCGCCTGCACCAACTGGCGGGAGTGGCCATGGACGCCGAGCAGGTCGATGCCGTGCTGGCCCGGCTCGACTTCCGGTTGCGCGACCGCCGCAAGACCGAGGGCGACGGCGTGGTCTGGACGATCACCGCACCCAGCCACCGCTTCGACATCGGCATTGAAGCCGACCTTGTGGAGGAGGTTTGCCGCATTCACGGCTACGACAACATCCCCGACCGAACGCCGAAGGCGGCGCTCCGACCACGGCCCAAGCCCTTGGAGCAAAGCGGCGAACGGCAGCTAAAGGCGCAACTCGCCGCCTTGGGCTTTCAGGAGGTCATCACCTACAGCTTCGTCGATCCGGCTCGGCAAGCCCTGCTCGACCCCGGCACCGAAGCCTTGGCGCTGGCCAACCCGATGTCCGCCGACCAGTCGGTGATGCGCACCAACCTGCTGCCCGGCTTGGTCGAGTGCCTGCGCTTCAACCAAAACCGGCAGCAGCGGCGCGCCCAGCTGTTCGAGCTTGGCCTGTGCTTCAAGGCCACCGCGGCGCCCGCCGAACCAATCGACCAAACCTTGCTGCTCGGCGGGCTGATGTGGGGCGAGCGGGTTCCGGAGTCCTGGCATGGCAAGCCGGAGGCCGCGGACTTTTTCGATCTCAAGGGCGCGGTTGAGCGCCTGCTGGAATGGGCTGGCGCGGAGGCGCCCGAATTCGCGCCATCAAACGATCCGGCGCTGCATCCAGGACAGCAGGCCGCCATCGTCAGCGGCGGCGAGACCATCGGCCGCATCGGTCGCCTGCACCCGCGGGTCGAGCGCCGGTTGGAGCTTTCCAGCGGCGTCCTGATCTTCGAAGTCGATGGCCGTTCGGCGCTCCGCCACCCCCTGCGCCGCTTCTCGGAAATTCCCAACACCCCCAGTGCGCGCCGGGATTTGGCGCTGCTCGTGGACGAGTCGGTGAGTGCCGCACAAGTGCGGAAAACACTCTCCAAAGCCTTGGGAAACGCCCTGCGGGAACTCACGCTGTTTGATGTGTATAGAAGCAAAAACCTTGATTCTAATAAAGAATCCAACAAAAAAAGTCTGGCCGTAGGGTTGACCTTCCAAGGCGCATCATCCACTCTTACCGACCAGGACATTGGCGTCTGGATGAGTCGCGCCGTTGCTGCCCTCCAGCGCGACTTGAGCGCCCGGTTGCGTTAGTCGGCAGGGGCGCGGCAAGGCCCGGCTGCAGGCCCTCGGTTCGCTTGGGTGCGGCTGACATCCGGCGACGAAGGAAAAACCAGCCATGGGACTGTTGCCACATGGCTGATGGCTTCCACATGGCTAACGAAGGGAGGCTTGGCACTTTGGGAGCGCTGACAAAAGCGCAGATGGCCGAAAGGCTCTTTGAGGAATTCGGGCTCAACAAGCGCGAGGCCAAGGAGATTGTCGAGGCTTTCTTCGATGAGCTGGCCCAATGCCTCGAACGCAATGAGCAGGTCAAGCTGTCCAGTTTCGGCAACTTTGGCCTGCGGGACAAACGCGCCCGGCCGGGCCGAAATCCCAAGTCCGGCGAGGAAATCCCGGTCTCGGCGCGGCGCGTCGTCACTTTCCGTGCGGGCCAGAAACTGAAGGCCAGAGTGGGCGCGCATGTCGGTCCCGAGCCTTGGACGCCCTAAACCCGCATAGCTCCAAGCCGCAAATGCGCCCGCCCCTTTGACCTTTCGGCTTTGCCAAGCATGACTGAACAATCGCAGCGGCCGACCGTCCCCAAGGACGGCCAGTTCGAGTCTTCGCCGCCACCCAAGGCTGGGGCCGCAAGCCGCAAATCGCTGCCGCTTCCCAAGAAGCGCTACCTGACCATCGGCGAGGTCAGCAAGCAATTCAAGGTGGCTCCTCATGTGCTGCGCTACTGGGAGAAGGAGTTTCCCCAACTCGGCCCCATTAAGCGGCGCGGCAACCGGCGTTGCTACGAGCAGCGGGACGTCTTCCTGATCGGGCGCATCAACTCGTTGCTGAAGGAGCAGGGGCTCACCATCGCCGGGGCCAGGAAAGCGCTGCGCAGCGACGGCAGCCGAGAGGATCAAGCACAATCAAAGGCTCTGGCAAGGCAGCTGATCGCGGAACTCGAGGAATTGCTGCAGGCGATCAAGGCCCAATGAGGCTCAATGCGGGCGCTCGGGCGCGGAGTTTCGCGGTAAGCGAAACCAAAACGGACCGAAGGTCCGCCGCGACCGTCAGGTCGCGCGGGTGTGCGGGCTCAGAAACATACCGGAATCTGATCTAAGCGACGAGCGCGGAGTTTCGCGCCAGCGAAACTCCATCCGCGACCGTCAGGTCGCGCGGGATGCGTGGCCCGACGCTACCGGTTACAATACGCCCACGCCGGGGCGTAGCGCAGTCTGGTAGCGCACTTGACTGGGGGTCAAGTGGTCGCAGGTTCAAATCCTGCCGTCCCGACCAACCAAACCATCTCCCTCACTTGGCTCACCTTGGAGGACAAGCACATGCCGGATCGCCTGCCCCTGTTCGTCAGCGGCAAATTCATCGACAGCGAAAGCAACGAAACATTGGCCGTCACCAATCCGGCCACCCAGGAGACGCTCGCCGAACTGCCCTTCGCCACCCAAGCCGAAATCGACCGCGCGGTGGCCAGCGCCAAGAACACCTTCAGCGCTTGGCGCGAGACCCCCGCCCCGGAACGGGCGCGGTTGATGCTTCGCTACCAAGACCTGCTTAAGCAGCATCAAAACGACATCGCCCGCATTCTGAGCCAAGAGACCGGCAAGACCTTCGCCGATGCCCAAGGCGACGTCTGGCGGGGCATCGAGGTGGTGGAGCACGCCTGCAACATCCCCAGCCTGACGATGGGCGAGACCATGGAGAACGTGGCGGGCCGCATCGACTCCTACAGCTACACGCAGCCCATCGGCGTCTGCGCCGGCATCACGCCCTTCAACTTCCCGGCGATGATCCCGCTGTGGATGTTCCCCTTGGCCATCGCCTGCGGCAACACCTTCGTGCTAAAGCCCTCCGAACAGGATCCGATGACGCCCAACAGACTGACGGAGCTGTTTGTCGAGGCCGGCGCGCCCGAAGGCGTGCTGCAAGTGATCCACGGCGGCGAGGATCAGGTCAACGCCCTGCTCACCCACCCGGACATCCGCGCCATCTCCTTCGTGGGGTCGGTGCCGGTGGCGCAGCACGTTTACCGCACCGGCACCCACCACTTAAAGCGGGTGCAAGCCATGGCCGGGGCCAAGAACCACATGGTGGTGATGCCGGACGCCAACAAGGATCAGGTCATCAACAACTTGGTCGGCTCCTCCTGCGGCGCCGCCGGCCAACGCTGCATGGCCATCAGCGTGGCCGTCTTCGTCGGCGAGGCAGCCGGCTGGATTCCGGAAGTGCGCGCGGCCATGGCCGCAATCAGCCCCGGCCCTTGGGATGATGAGCAATCCGCCTACGGGCCGCAAATCACCCCCGAGGCGAAGGACCGCATCCTGGGCTTCATCGCCGCCGGGAAGGCCGAAGGCGCCGACTGCCTGCTCGACGGCTCCGAGTGCGTGGTGGAGGGCTACCCGAACGGCAACTGGGTGGGACCGACGCTGTTCAGCAACGTTTCCGCGGACATGAGCATCTACCGGGAGGAGATCTTCGGCCCGGTGCTGCTGTGCGCCGAGACGCCCGACCTCGACTCAGCGATCAGCCTGATCAACGCCAATCCCTACGGCAACGGAACCTCCATCTTCACTTCCTCCGGCGGCGCGGCGCGCAAGTTCCAGCACGAGATCGACGTCGGCCAAGTGGGCATCAACATCCCCATCCCCGTGCCCCTGCCGTTCTTCAGCTTCACCGGCTGGCGGCAGTCGTTCTTCGGCGACCAGCACGCCTACGGCAAGCAGGCGGTGAAGTTCTACACGGAGACCAAGACGGTGACCGCCCGCTGGTTCGACGATGTGGCACCCGCCGGGCCGAACATGACGATCAAGCTGTCGTAGCCCCTGCCGGGCCTCCAAACCGACGGACCAGAGCACCAAGCTGACCGAGTGGCCAGTCGGCTCGTTTCATCGTCCGCCGGTTGCTAACGCCCCTTGAACTCCGGGGGGCGGCGTTGCATGAAGGCGGCCATGCCTTCGCGGAAGTCCGCCGACTTGAACAGCGGCAGCAACTGCAGGAAGACGTGGTGGACGTGATCGTTGAAGTTCTCGTTCATGCCCATGCGCATCATGCGCTTGGCGGCCTGCACGGCCAGCGGCGCATTGGCGGCGAAGGCTTTGAGCATGGGACCGGAGATGGTGTTCTGCCGCTCCGGGCGGTTGAACGTGATGGTGGCAATGCGGTCAGCCAGATCGTGGAGCACTTCCGGTTCAGCGGCGTCGGTCATGTGAGGATCCTCAAGCGGTATGGGGAGCGCCGATGCGGCGGTCACGCCCGGCTTGGCTTGTTAGCGCGAGGGGCGCGCCCCTCGCGCTCCCCGGCTGAGGGCTCTTTCCCGCGAGGGGCGCGCCCCTCGCGCTCCCCAGCTGAGGGCTCTCGATCCGGCAGGCGCTCTTCGCTGATGTCGTAGCCCGCCGCCTCGGGGATGCGCAGGTAGTTGCCGTCGCTGCGCCGCTCCATCCAAGGCAGCACCGTCACCACCTCATTGGCGCGCGTTTGCCGCAAAGCGGCTTCAGGATTCGGGAACTCGGCGATCTTGGCAATGTTGCGGGCCGTGGGAAAGATGATGTTGTACTCGCCGGACTCGCCTGCGGCCAAGGCTTCGGCGGCGTTGATCCACACTGAATCGACGGACTCATGGCCATCGTGGACCGCCAAGTGGTCGGTCGGCGCCAAGGCCAGGAAGAAGTGGGTGTCGAAGCGCTTGGGCATCATTTCCGGCGTGATCCAGTGGGCAAAATGCACGAGTTGATCGCAGGCGAACACCAGCTCCTCCTTGACGGCAAATTCCGCCATCGTCAGCTCGCCTCCGTGCAGGCGGTTGCGATAGGCTCCCAACGCCCGCAGGCGCTCGGCGTCCACCAAGCCGCCTGAGCCCTCGGATCGAGCCAACAGCACCCCGCTCTCCTCAAAGGCTTCGCGAATGCAGGCCACCTGCATGGCCCGCATGTTGCGGTCCGCATCCGCCCCCGCCAGATGGGGCGCCAACTCGTCGGCGAAATCGGCCGCATCCACCTTGCCGCCGGGGAAGACCAGCGCGCCTGAGGCAAAGTCGATCCGGTGATGGCGCACCACCATGAAAATCTCGATGCCGCCCGCCGCGCCGGGGCGCAGCAGGACGACCGTGGCGGCCGGCACCGGCGGCGCCGGTTGCTTTTGCGTCATGTTGATCGGTTCCTTGGTTCCGATGTGTTTGCGAGCCCGCGCGCGCCAAATGTTCGCTTATGCAGCGGGCTATGGCAAACTTCGGTTTTTCCCGCGGGGAAGCTGGACGGATGCCGATTCTGCAGACCAAGCGGCTCAAGCTGCGGCCCCTTGCCGAAACCGGCTTGTCGGCCCTGCATCGGTTTGGGATCCAGCAGGGCGCGCGCCGCTGCCTGTGGGACAACGAGATCATCTCCATTGAGCGGGTGATCGCCGTCACCGACAACACGCCCAAGCAAAGGTCGGTGAACGTGACGCAGCGCCTCGGCATGGCATTCCGGCGCCGCTGCGAATGGCACGGATGGACGCCGTCTTCCACGAAATGGAGCGGGATGACTTCCCGGGCTGATTGATCCAATGGCCAAAGCCTGCCTGCTGCGCATCGACCTGCACTTCGGCGGCTGCCGCTCGCTCAAGGAAAAGCGCCAACGCCTCAAGGGCATCGGCGCGCGCCTCGGCCAAGCGGCCAACGTCGCCGTCTGCGAGAGCGCCCATCAGGACTCCCACCAGCGTTCGCAATGGTCCATCCTCGCCATCGCCACCGACGCCGCCGTGGTGGAGAAGACCCTCGCCGAAGCCGAGCGCCGCCTGGAGCAAGCCATTGACGGGCAATTGCTCGGCGCGGAGCGGGAATGGCTGCGCTAAGCCCGCTGGAGTGAATTGATGGCTTCCTTGCTGCTCCTCGCCGCCGTCGCCGCAATCGCCTGCATCTGGCTGCGCGGCGCCCAACGCAATCGCCTTGCGTGGCTGAAGAAGCTGAACCTGCCCGGACAGTGGCGCTCCGAATCCGGCATCCTGACGCTTGCGGGCAGCGCCGATGGCGGCCAATACCGTTTGGTCGAGGGCGCCCACCGCGAACAGGGGCGGTGGTCACTCAAAGGCAACCGATTGAAACTGGCGCCGGATTCAGACGAGCAGTCCAAGCGCCTTGATTTGCGCTACTTCGCGCCCGGCGAGATCGGGCTTGACGGCCCAGGGCTGCGGGCCCGCATCTATCGACGGGAAACCGACAACGTGGTCCCGTTGAAGACCTCCCGGTAGCGCCCCGCCGGCCTTCCCATCCAACGCAGCCCATCCAACGCAGCCATGGACAAGTCCCTAACGCCGCTCCTGAAGTCCGCCGAAACGCTGGCCAACCGGTTGCTGCGCCTGCTGCCGGACCGCGCCGCCGTGGACTGGCGGGCGCACCGCGCCGCCGTCTGGCACGACAACGGGCTGGACCGGGGCTTCACGCCGCACCCGGAGGTCGATGGGATCGCGCTGGACGACCTGCTGCAAATCGACGACCAAAAGGCCCGCCTGATCGCCAACACCCGTCAGTTCCTGGCTGGCCATCCGGCCAACAACGCCCTGCTCTGGGGCGCCCGGGGCACTGGCAAGTCGTCGCTCATACACGCGCTGTTGAACGCCTTTGGCGGCCATGGCCTGCGCCTGGCCGAGGTCAACAAGAGCCGGCTGGCGGCGCTGCCTGACATCGTGGGACGCCTGCGCGGGGAACCCTACCGCTTCGTGCTGTTCTGCGACGACCTCTCCTTTGAAGCGGATGACGCCTCCTACAAGACGCTGAAGAGCGTCTTGGAGGGCTCCATCTTCAAGTCCTCCGGCAACATCCTCATCTACGCCACCTCCAACCGCCGCCACCTGCTGCCGGAAACCATGGCGGACAACGAAGGCGCAAGCAGCCAAGGCGGAGAGCTGCACCACGGCGAAGCGGTGGAGGAGAAGATCTCGCTCTCCGACCGCTTCGGCCTCTGGCTCGCCTTCCACCCCTTCCGCCAGGAGGCCTATTTGGCGGTCACCCGCCATTGGCTGGCGGCGCTGGCCCGCCAGCACGGCACGGCGGTGGCCTGGAGCGACGAGCTGCGCGCCGAGGCGCTGCGCTGGGCGCTGTCCCGGGGGGCGCGCAACGGCAGAACGGCGCAGCACTTCGCCCGGGCTTGGGTGGGACGGCAGCTGCTTGAAGCGCATGGGGATTGAAACGACGGCGGCGGCGCGCCTCAGCGGCGAAGCGAGGGAGGATGCCCTCAAGCCGAGGCGGCGGCCTTGAGAAACAACCGCTCGCCGCCGGGAATTCCGGCCTCGGAGCGTCAAATCAACTGCAGGCAAGCCCAGGGAGACAGCGGTGACCGAGCTCAACCAAATGGCCGACAGCGGCAACGAGAACGGATGGGGGCTGATGGATTCCCAACGGCAGGAGGATGCCCTGCGGCAGCGGTTCATCAATGATCCCGGCGCCGCCCATGGCGAGATCGCTTCGGCCGAGATTCACTGGCATTGCCCGGATCGCCATGCTTGGCTGATCCGCAATCCCGCAACGAACGCCTGGGCCGGGACGTGCGCGCGCCGCGGAGACGCCATCGAAGGCGATCAACCCCCCGGCTGGCGACCTTGGACCCGGGCGCTCGACGACAGCGAAGCACCCTTCTATCGCTGGTTTGCCGGCGGCCTGACCAACGCCTGCTTCAACGAAGTGGACCGGCACGTTCTGGCTGGGCGCGGCGGACGCACTGCGGCGATCTTCGAGGGAGACCGCTGGGATCCCTCGAAAAACGGCGGCCGTGGCGGCCCGGTGGTCGAACAACGAATCGACTACCGCGAACTGCTGCTCGAAACGGTCATCAGGGCCGAAGCGCTTTCCTCGCTCGGTCTCGGCAAAGGAGACCGGGTCGCCTTCAACCTGCCCAACATCCCGGAACAGGTCTTCTACACGTTGGCGGCCAAGCGCCTGGGCATCGTCTATACGCCGGTCTTTGGCGGATTCTCCGCCAAGACCCTTTCCGACCGCATCCAGGACGCCGGAGCCAAGGTTGTTGTGACCGCCGACGGCGGCTACCGCAACGCGGAAACCGTGGCCTACAAGGAAGCCTACACCGACGCCGCGCTGGACAACTACGTGCCGCTCGCCACCGCGCTGGAGGCATTGCAAGCCACGCTGGCCCGCCTTGCGCCGGGCGGGTTGGCCGAAAGGCTGCTGTCGCACGTGCGCGACGCCCTTGCCGGGGAGATCTCGATTGAGCGCAGCGACTTGATGCGGGAGCTGGGCGCGGCGCTGGCGCGGGAGGCCGCTTTGCCCGCCGAACGGTCCGCGCAGTTGCGGACCGCCGTCGCCAAGCGTCTGGCGGCCTGCAGCCATGCCGTTGAGGCGGTGGTCGTGGTTCGCCACACCGGGCAGGAGGTCGTGCAACAGACGCGGGACCGCTGGTCGGACGCTCTCGTGGCCCAGGCCACCCGGCAAGTGCTGCAAAAGTCAGGGGTCGAAAGCCTGGAAGCCCTGGAGGGGCTGGACGACATCGCCTATTGGCGCGCGCTCAACGCCGGCAGCCCCGCCCTGCCGGTGGATGCCGATTGGCCCCTGTTCATCATCTACACCTCGGGCTCCACCGGCAAGCCGAAGGGCGTGGTGCATACGCATGGCGGCTGGCTGGCCGGCGTGACCCACACCTTAAGGACGGTTTTCGGCGCCCGGGACGACGACCGCATCTACGTGATTGCCGATCCGGGCTGGATTACCGGCCAAGCCTACCTGCTGTCCGCCCCCCTGTCGCTGGGCATCACCACCATCATCGCCGAGGGCTCGCCGCTGTTTCCGCACGCCGGGCGCTTCGCATCGATCATCGAACGCTTCGGGGCCACCGTGTTCAAGGCAGGCTCAACGTTTCTCAAGGCCGTGATGACGGACCCCGCCAGCACCGGGGACATGGCCGCCCACGACATGTCGTCCCTGCGCGTGGGGACGTTTTGCGCCGAACCGGTGTCGCCGGCGGTGCAGGGATTCGCCATGGAGCGGATCTGCCGACACTACATCAACTCCTATTGGGCCACCGAGCACGGCGGCATGGTGTTCTCCTGCCCGTGGGGCGGCTACAAGCCGCTGGATGCCGACGCCAAGACCTGGCCACTGCCTTGGATACAAGCCGAAGTGCGCATCGCCACCGGGACCGGCGATGCGGGCCGAAGCCTGGCATGGCGGCCCGCGGCGGCGGGGGAGAAGGGCGAACTCGTCATCACGCAGCCCTATCCCTATCTGGCGCGCACCGTCTGGGGGGATGCGGACCGTCTGGGGACGGCAAGCTGGCGCGGCGACCTGCGCCGTTTCCAAGACGCTTACTTCAGCCGCTGGCAAGGCGGCCTGGCCTACACCCAGGGAGACTACGCCCGCCGCCATGAGGACGGCGGCTTCACCCTGCACGGCCGCTCGGACGATGTCATCAACGTTTCCGGGCATCGCATCGGCACCGAGGAAATCGAGGGCGCCCTGCTGCGCGACAAGCTGCTGCGCAAGGACTCGCCATTGGGCAATGCACTGGTGGTCGGCGCGCCGCACGAGGAGAAAGGCGAAACCCCGGTTGCGTTCCTGGTCGCGGCGCCCGGCAAGCAGCTCACCGATGACGACCTGTCCCGCCTGCAGCAACTCGTGCGCGGCGAAAAGGGCGCCACCGCGGCGCCGTCGGATTTTCTCGTGGTTCCCGCGTTCCCCGAAACCCGTTCCGGCAAGTACATGCGGCGGGCGCTGCGGGCCATGCTGCTCGATGAGCCGCTGGGCGATCTCTCCACCCTGCGCAACCCGGAAGCGGTGGCGGACGTCCGCCGGGCGGTGGAGCGGTGGCGATCCTTTGGGCAACTGTCCGACGCCCGCCGGATGTTTCAGTCGCGACGGTACCTGCGGATGGAGATTCACCCCCTGACGCCCACGAGCAACGTGGCCCTGCTGATTGTGGACTCGCCCCCGGTGAACTCCCTGAACGAGCGTTCCCTCGACGAATTCACCACCGTGCTGCAACATCTCTCGCAGCAAAGCGACGTGGACGCCATCGTCGTCACCGGGGCGGGGGGCGTCTTCGTTGCCGGCGCCGACATCAAGCAACTGCTGGAAGTCGGCGAGGCGGGCGATCCGGACAGCGCCCGAACCCCGCCCAACGCGGCGCACACCGCATTCTCTTGCCTTGAGGACATCGGCAAACCCGTCATCGCCGCGGTCAACGGCCCCGCGCTGGGCGGCGGCCATGAACTCCTGTTGGCCTGCGACTATGTCATTGCCGACCGGCACGCAACGTTCGGGCAGCCGGAAATCAACTTGAATCTGCTGCCGGGCTACGGCGGCACCCAACGCCTGCCGCGACGCCTGTTTCACCGCGGCGGCAAGCGCGGCCTCGTCACGGCGGTGCGGATGATGATCTCCGGGCGGGCGATCGACGCCGAAGAAGCCCAGGCGGCGGGGCTTGTGGACGAGGTCTGCGGGGCTGGCGGGCGCAGTCCGACCGCGGTCGCGATGCAGCGTCTGAGGGAGCACTTCGCCGGGACGGGGCCCTTGGCCGCGGCGCTGGAGTCGCGCGCGGCCTACCTGGAAGGCAGGGAGCGGCCACTGCCCCTCGCTGCGGACATTCTGGAGGGTCCGCAACTGGCAGCGACCTTGGCGCAAGCCCGCGCCGGCGGCCGCAGCCGCGCGCTGGAGCGCATCATCGAGGCGATTGCCGTCGGGGCCAGCCGTGGCCAGGCCGAGGGGCTTCGCCGGGAGGCCGAACTTTTCGCGCAAGCGGTCTGCGATCCGGATTCGGGGCCGGCGGGCATACGCGCCTTCCTTGAACGACGCTCCGCCGCGCTGCCGATCAAGCATCACGAGGTTGCGCCGCGGGCCCCTGAGCCGCGGCGCCGGGAATTGGAGGCCGACGGTCGTCTGCTGCCTTGGGGAGCGAGCTTTTTCCCGGGCGTGACGCCGGTGCCCGAGTACCAGTACGGGATGGGCATCGACCGTGATCCCGCCACCGGCGAGCCCGCTCATGGCGACCCCGTCGATGTCGAGCGGCTGCTGGTGTTGAAGACGCCCCGGCCGGGGCCCAATGAGGCCTTGGTCTATGTGCTGGCATCGGAGATGAACTTCAACGACATCTGGGCCATCACCGGCATTCCCGTCTCGCCCTTCGACGCCCGCGATGCGGACGTCCAGGTCACCGGCTCCGGCGGCGTCGCCCTGATCGCGGAGCTGGGCGAGGAACTGGTGCGCGAAGGCAGGCTGTCGCTGGGCGATCTCGTGACCATCTACTCCGGACAAAGCGAGTTGCTGTCCCCCGACCAGGGGCTGGATCCCATGACGGCGGATTTCCGCATCCAGGGCTACGAACGCAACGACGGCAGCCATGCCCAGTTCCTCGTGGCGCAGGGACCGCAGCTGCATCCGAAGCCGTCCGGCCTCAGCATCGAGGAGGCGGGCTCGTTCGGGCTCACGCTGGGCACCATTCACCGCGCCCTGTTCACGACGCTCGACATCCAGCCGGGCCGCCGCCTGTTCGTGGAGGGCGCCGCCACCGGGACCGGCTTCGACTGCCTGCGCTACGCGCTTAGCGCCGGCCTCGACGTGGTGGGAATGGTATCCAGCGACGGGCGGGCGGCGCGCGTCCGCGAACAGGGCGGGCAAGCCGTCAACCGCAAGGACCGGCGCTGGGCCGAAGTCTTTTCGCCGGTGCCGGACGATCCGGCCGCACAGGCCGACTGGGCGGCGGCGGGACGGGAACTGGTCGAGACCGTCGAGGAGCTCGCCGGCGGATGCGTGGACTACGTCGTTTCCCATGCCGGCGAACGGGCCTTCTCCCGCTCGTTCCAGTTGCTTGGCGAAGGCGGCGCGCTGACCTTCTACGGCGCCTCCTCCGGCTACCGTCTTTCCTTCCTTGGCAAGCCGGGCGCTTCAAGCCCGGCGCGGATGTTCGCCCAGGCACGACTCCGGGCCGGCATGAATCTGCTGGTGACCTACGGCCCCGGCGCGCAGGACGGCATCGTTGACCCGATCGCCATCGAGGCCATTGAAGCGGGTTGCCATCTTGGCGTTCGGGTCGCGGTGCTGACCGACAGCACATCCCAGCGGGAGTTCGTCAATTCGCTGGGCTTCGGCGGCGGCCTCAAGGGCGTGGTGAGCCTGGAGGAGCTGCAGCGCCGGCTGGGCGCGGAGTTCGAGCCGCCCGGGCCGCTCGCCGCCATGCCGGACCCCTTCACCGAGTCGGCGGCGTTCAAGGAAGCCGTGCGCCGGTTCTCCGACCGCACCTTGAAGCCCATCGGCTCCGCCATCGCGCCGCTGCTGCGCAACACGCTGGACCGGCGCGGCCTGCCGGACGTGGCGCTCGAGCGCGCCGGCCGGGATGGGCTGGCGCTGAGCGCCGCGCTGGTCAAGCCCAACACCGGCAAGGCGGTCTATTGCGAGGATCTGGCGGGCAAGCGGTTCAGCTTCTACGCGCCGCAGGTGTGGATGCGGCAACGCCGCATACTCATGCCCACCGCTGAAATTCGCGGCACCCATCTCAACACCGCCCGCGAGTTCGTCGAGATGCAGGAACGCATCGCCGCCGGCATGATTGCCGTCGCCCCGCCGGTGCTGACGCCGATGGACGGCGTTGCCGAAGCGCATCAGGCCATGTGGGAGAATCGGCATGCCGGCGCCAACTACGTTGCGGAGCATGCCTTGCCGCGCACCGGGCTGAAGACCCGGGATGAGCTGTACCGGGCTTGGGCGATCCGCGATGCCGAACAGCGGGGCGAGAGCATTGAGCGGGTCGATACCGGATCAGCGGGAGCACTTCGATGAGTGAATTGACGGCACAGGACATCCCAACGGTCGCCGCCAGCCGCAGCGGCAGGCGATTGGAAGGCAAATCAGTGATCTTGACCGGCGCCGCCGGTTCGATCGGCTCCCACGTCTCCCGCCACCTGTTGCGGGAAGGCGCCATGGTGGTGCTGAACGGACGCGACGAAAAAAAGCTCCATGCCTTCCAACGGGAACTGGCCGGGGAGGGCTTCGACCCGGAGCGAATCACCACGGCGGCGGGCGACTGCGCCGACCCGGAGGTGGGCCGGAGGATTGTCGCCGCCACCGTGGATCGCTTCGGCCGGCTGGATGTCCTGATCAACAACGCCGGCGGCGCGGGGCCGAAGTATCCGCTGCGGGACATTCCGTTCACCGACGCGGAAATGCGCGCCCGCGGCGACGAGCAGACGATGTTTGATTCCGCCATGAACCTGCTGGCCGGGCCTTGGAACATGGTGCGGGCGGCAGCGGCCCACATGGCCGTGGGCGGGGCCGTCATCAACGTCTCCACCATTTTTTCCCGCACGCATTATTTCGGACGCATTCCCTACGTGGTTCCCAAGAGCGGGCTTAACGCCTTGTCCAAGGGGCTGGCCATCGAACTGGGCGCCGACCGGGGCATCCGCGTCAATACGCTGTTTCCGGGGCCGATAAAGTCCCAGCGCATCGAAACCGTGTTCGCGCGCATGGACGAACTGCAAGGCAAGGCCGCAGGCGCCACGGGCAGCGAGTTTCGCGGCCTGATGATCACGGCGAGGGAGGAGGCGGGGAAACTCGACTTTCGCTATCCGACCCCGTCGGACGTGGCATCCACGCTGGTGTGGCTGGCAGCGGATGAGTCGGCCGCGCTCAGCGGCCACCACATCGAAGTCACCAACGGCATGCAGGTGCCCGCGCAAAGCCGCTCCAAGCTGGTGTCCTGGCCGGACAAGCGCCTGGAGGACCTGCACGGTCAGGCGGTGCTGGTTCTCGGCGGCGCGGACCATGAGGAGGCGCTGGCTTTCGCGGAGCGGCATCTGCAAAGCGGGGCTAGGGTTCTGTTGGCGTTTCGAACCCTGCAGGCCTTGGGCCATGCGCGGGCGTTGACCGCCTCCCGCGGCTTGGAATCCATCCAGCTTTCCCACTTGGACCCGCTGCGGCGCGAGTCCGTGGATCGCGCCATGCAGTTGATCGGGGATCAGTACGGCCGCTTGGACGGCGTGATCGTGCTGCCTCGGGAGCCGAACGGGCAGCATGGCTACTCGCTGAGTTCCGCAACGGATGAGGACGTGGAGAATTTCGTCCGCGACGAGATCGTGGCGCCGGTCGCCTTTGCCTCTGCGCTCGCCCGGAATTTCGCCCATTGGTACGACAAGTGCAATGCCCCCGCCATCACCTACGTCACCAACCCCAGCGACCGGCACGGCAACCTCATGAACGAGGTCATCCGCGCCGCCATCGAAGCGCTGATTCGCATCTGGCGGCATGAGGACGAGACGCTGGTCGCGCGCGGCGACATCGGCTGGGCGGTGCTGCCCAACCAATTGGTGCGCTTCGACAGCGAAGGCGACGACAACCTCGCCTTTTCCGCCGACTGGGCCGCGACGCTGACCAACCGGGTGCGCCGCATGGACCCGATCAACCTATGGGTGCCTGAGAACATCCGGCGTCACACGGGAAAATCCGCAATGCCCGTTGCGATACAGCGGGTGCTGCCGGGGCTGCACAAGGGCAAGACCGCCGTGATCACTGGCGGCAGCCTCGGCATCGGCCTGCAGCTTGGCCGCTTCCTGGCAATTGCGGGTGCGCGGGTGCTGCTCAGCGCGCGCGGCGAAAGCCAGCTGCGCGAGGCGCGCGACGGGATTGTCGAGGAGTTGCGCGGCGTCGGCTACTCGAACCCGGAGTCCCGGGTGCAGATCCTGGCCGGAATCGACGTGGGAGACGGCGTTGCCTTGGAGAAGCTGTTTCAACACTCCCTCGACCTGTTCGGGCACGTCGATTTCCTGATCAACAATGCGGGCATCTCAGGGGCCGAGGAGATGGTGGTCGACATGACCATCGAGGAGTGGAATCGGACCATGCAGGCCAACTTGATTTCCAACTACGCGCTGATACGCCGGTATGCGCCGCACATGAAACAGCGGGGCAAGGGGTCGGTGCTCAACGTCTCAAGCTACTTCGGCGGCGAAAAATACGTTGCCGTGGCCTATCCCAACCGCGCCGACTACGCAGTCAGCAAGGCTGGGCAGCGGGTTCTGGCGGAAATCATGTCCCGGCACCTGGGGCCCGAAATCCAGATCAACGCCTTGGCGCCGGGGCCCGTTGACGGCGCACGGCTGCGCGGCCTCGGCGACGCTCCGGGGCTGTACTCCCGGCGCGGCCGGCTGGTGTTGGAAAACAAGCGTCTCAACCAAGTGCATGAGGCCATGCTGGCCGCGCTCGGCGAAGGTTTCTCCGCCGCGGACACGATGGCCTTGGCCGACAATGAACTGAGTCGGCTGCCGACCGCCGCCAGCCTGCCGAAGTCGCTGGCGAAACTGTTTGCCCAGGTGGGCGAATCGCGCGACTCAGGCAGTTCGTCGAGCTTCCTCATGAATCGGGACATGGCGGAAAAGCTGATGGCTCGAATGGTGCTCGGAGCGGCGTTCAGCCAGGAGCAGGCGGATGAGTTCCTGGCCCGGTTCGTGGATGCCCCAAGCCCCTTCATGGATCGCCAGTCGATCAATCGATCAGCCGACCGGATCGAATCCGGCATACTCAACCGCCTGCATCTTCACAGGATGCCCACGGATGAGCAGGTGGGGCTTTCCACCGTGTTCCATCTTGCCGACGAAATCGTCAGCGGCGAGACCTTCCACCCCTCGGGCGGCCTGAAATTCGACCGCTCAGTCACCGAAGGCGAGCTGCTGCTGCCGCCCGGAAAGGAAAACCTCGCCAAACTGCGGGGCAAGCGCATTGTCCTGATCGGCGACTGCATGCGGCGCGAGATGGCGGCGATCGCCAAGGGATTCAGCGGCCAAGCCGTCGCCAGCCTGCGCATTCTGGTCCGGGGAGACGAGGCTTGCAACGAACTGAAGCATTCCGTTGCGCTGCCGCAGTTGGACTGCGAAGTGCGTCAAATCGGTGACGACATCGAAGGCGCGCTGGATGCGTTGCACCGGAACGAGGGCGGCTACGACGTGGTGGTCAGCAGCCCATTCGCCCGATTGCCCATGAACGCGCTGGCGGCGGAGCGCGGCGGCGATTGGGACCGAGTGCTCTCGGAGCGGCAATTCGCCGCGTTGGTCAACGATCAGATCACCTTTCACTTCCGCGTGGCCCGCTGCGCGGCGCTGGCGCCCCGGTGCCAAATCGTGCTGCTGACTCCCGACACGTCCCTGGCATCGTCAAGGGAGGAGTTCGCGCTTGCCCTGTTCGTCAAGAACGCCCTGCACGCCTTCACCGTGACGCTGGGGGTCGAGGGGGAGCGTCTGCCGACGGTGCCCGCCGTCAATCAAGTCCAGCTCACCCGCCGCGCCCGCACTGAGGAGCCGGCATCGGACTCGGAACTCGATGAGGAGATGGAACGCGTGGTGCAGGCGGTGCTGCAATGCGCCGTGCCCGCGCCGAGCCCATCGGAGAGCCGTTACCTGTCGAGGATATTCCGCGGCAACGCAGTGACGGTGTAGCCACCGGAAAGGCGCTTGCGGGTGGACCGCCCTGCCGGCGGCAGCGACACTTTCAGCGGGGGCATCCCGCACCTCGACGTGCGGTTTCAGAAACACATCGGAACTCACGCGACCGGCGCGGGATCAGAAGCCTATCGGAATCCGACCTAAGCGACGAGCGCGGAGTTTCGCGCAGCGAAACTCCATCCGCGACCGTCAGGTCGCGCATGTTGTATGTACCCGAAAAGCGGCGCTATACTCACCGCAACCGAGGCAGCTGTTGCGCTCGGCCGCAACGCCCGCGTAAGAAGGCGCTCACTCATGGGCCTTTCCGAGGGCCTAGACCAACACAACCGGAGAATTGGAAATGCCGAATGACAAAATCAAGCCCGTTGCCCTAGCTGTTGGCGCCGCTTTCGCCGCATCCTTGGCCATGACCACCCTCGCCGATACCGAAGGTGATCTGTTCGCTGCCGAAGAGCTGGAGCCCCGCTACGACCTTTTGGCGGACGCTCATGGCGACGAGGGCTCCTGTGGCGACATGGACGACAAGGAAGGCTCCTGCGGCGACATGGACGACATGGACGACATGGACGACATGGACGACATGGATGACATGGATGACATGGACGACATGGACGACATGGACGACGAGGAAGGCTCCTGCGGCGAGGGCTCCTGCGGCGACGACGAGTAGCCGGGACGCCAGCGCCGTTCCCGCAACGCGATGAGTGCCGCTTTATCCGGCGCGGGCCTTGGCCTGCGCCGGACTTTGCTTGGCGATCTCATCGCCACACCGCCGCCAGACTTGGACTTCCTTGAGCTGGCGCCGGAAAACTGGATTGGAATCGGTGGCCGACTTGGTCGCCGCTTTCAATCCGTCGCGGAGCGTTTTCCCTTGGTCTGCCATGGGCTGTCGCTGTCCATCGGCGGTCCGGCGCCTTTGGATCACGGACTGCTCGCCGACATCAAAGCCTTTCTGGATCGCCACCAAATCCTCGCCTACACCGAACACCTAAGTTGGTGCAGCGATGAGCGGGGCCACCTCTACGACTTGATGCCCATCCCCTTCACCGAGGATGCGGTGCATTACGTGGCCAGCCGCATCCGTGAGGCGCAGGACCATCTTGAGCGCCGCATCGGCATCGAGAACGTGTCCTGCTACGCCACGCCCGGAGCGGAGATGACGGAGCTTGAGTTCGTCAACGCCGTGCTGGCCGAGGCCGACTGCGGACTGCTGCTGGACGTGAACAACATCTACGTCAACAGCATCAACTTTCAATACGACCCGCACGAGTTCCTGGCCGGCATCGATGGCCGTCGCACGATGTACCTGCACGTTGCCGGCCATGCGGTGCGCGGCCCTGACCTGCGGGTGGATTCCCACGGCGCCGCGGTCATGGAGCCCGTCTGGGCGCTGCTGGGCGAGGCTTTCGAGCGCTTCGGCATCCTGCCGACCGTGCTTGAGCGGGACTTCAACTTCCCCCCTTTCGCCGACCTGATCGCCGAAGTGGCGCAAATTCGCGCCCAGCAGGCGAAGGCCGCGCCGGGAACCCGTGCAGACGCCTGACTTTCTGCGCCTGCAGCGCCAATTCGCGGCCCGGGTCAGGAACCCCGCCGCCCATCGCGGGCCCAGGGACGTGCCGCCACTGCGGATGCAGGTGTATGAAGACCTCATCCGCAACAACGTTGAGCGATTCCTGGCCGGGGCTTTTCCGATAGCGAAAAAGCGGCTGGGCGATCCCCAATGGAACGCCTTGGTGCGCGCGTTTTTGGGCCGCCACGGCTGTGAGTCGCCTTACTTCCGCGACATTGGCGAGGAGTTCCTGGCTTTCCTCCAAGGCGATGCCGCACCGGATGTGCCCGACTTGCTGCCGGAGCTGTGCCACTACGAGCGGGTGCCGACCGTCCTGCGCCGCGCCGAGGCGCCCTCCCCCGTCGAGCCAATCGATCCCGATGGCGACCTGATCGCCCGACCCGTCGCGGTTTCCCCGCTGGCTTGGCCGCTGTCCTACCGCTACCCGGTGCATCGAATCGGCGCCAGGCGCCCAGACGATGCGGTGCAGCCCAAGCCCACTTGGCTCATCGCCCGGCGGCGAGGCGACGATTCGGTTGGCTTCATGGCCTCCAATGCCTTGACCCACCGCCTGCTGGAGCTCCTGCGCGGCGGCGAAACCGGGCAGCAAGCCCTCGACCTCTTGGCCGAAGCGCTGCCAAGCGCCGACAGCGCCCGCATTCACCAGGAAGGCGCTGCCGTTCTGCAGCGGCTGAGGAAGGCCGGGGTGCTGTTGGGCGCCAAGGCCTGAGCCGCGCGATCGGGAGGAACGCCAAGCCGCAGTTGCCTAGGCCAACACAAAGCGACGCGCCAAGGGATGCAAGCGGCCAAGCCAGATGGCCTCGACGGCCTCATCCTTTTCCCAAGGATGGCCGTAGATGGCCTGGTACTCCGCTTGGTAGCGCGCCCAAGGATGGTCTCTCAGCGCTACGTTGGTGGCCACGCCCCCGTGAAACTGGTGAAACGAGCCCTCTCCCAACAAGGCGATGGGAACCGTCTCCGGATGGCTGTTCGCCCGCTGAAAGAAATCCAGGTTGACCAGCCCCCCGCCGGGGCTTTGAAAGGCTTCGTTGAAGCCGCCCAAGCGGGTGAACAGGGTGCGTCGAATCAGGAAGCAGTTGCTTTCCTGAAGCGTCCCGAAGAAGCCCGCCTCCGAGGAGGCGGCCAAGCAGGCGATGCGGAACAGCCGGTAGCCGTCGTTCTCCCAGCCCGCCTCGTCCAACAGCGCATCCTCCACGGCTTGGTCGTAGCCCTTGACGACGGACAGGTTCTGCAGTTCATCGCCGAGATGGAAGCCAAGCGTGTAGGCGAAGGGGCAGTCAAAGCCCCTCAAGCTGACGGCGAACAGGTTCAGCACGCCGGGGCTGAGAATGCGGGCGCCGTCAACCAGCACCGCAACATGGTCCGCGGCCGCCCGCCGTACAGCCCAGTTGACCGCAGCGCAGGGCGAAGGCGAGGGCGTGGCGAAGAAGTGATGCTCGAACTGAGGCCCAAAGCGGCGCACACGGGCTTGGCTCAAGGGCTGGGCGGAACCGTTGTCCACGGCGATGACTTGGTAGGGGAAGTCCGCCGATTGATAGGCTGCGGACAGCGACAGCAGCGTTCGCTCCGCCTCACGCACCATGTCATGGAAAATCACGACGATGGAGATCAACGGCGTTGTCGAGACCGTCGAGGCGCCGCCAAAAAGATCTTGGCCCGTTGGGTTCACCGCCTACCCGGTCACCGTCCGGTGCGCGGGCTTGCGCGGCCCGAGTTGCACCGGCTCGCCCGCCCAAGCGCCGATGTTCTCGCCGCTGCGGCCATCGGCGAGCAGGTCAAGCAGTTGCCGGGCAATCTGTTCGGGGCGCATCCAAACGGCGATTTGCTCCGCAGGCGGCTCGCCATCCCACAAGCCGCGCAGCATGGCGGTGTCCGTCGCGCCCATGCACAGCGCGTTGACGCGCACGTTGTGCGCCTCAAGAGAGCGCGACCAGGCTTGGGTGAAGCCGTTGAGCGCCCATTTGGAGGCGTTGTAGAGGTCGGTGTCCGGATTGTTGGTGCCCGAACTCCTGGCCGGCAGAACGTAGTAGGTGCTGATGTTGACGATGTCGCCGCCGCCCGCTTCGATGAGCAGCGGCACGCAGAGCCTGGACAGCAGCAGGACGCCCATCAGATTGGTGTCCATGATGAAGTCCCAGTCGGCCACCGCCTTCTCATAGGGATCGGTCACCGGCGTCTGCCGCCACCGCCCGGCGTTGTTGACCAGAAGGTCCACGCCGCCGAAGGCGTCTTCGGCGGCTGCGGCAAGGCGCCGCAGGTCTTTCAGCTTGGAGACGTCAGCGACGATGCCCTGCGCTCTGCCGGGGCCGCGGATTTCGGCGGCGATGTCCGGCGACTCAGCCAAGAGGTCGCAGAAGGTCACGTTGGCGCCCTCGCTGGCCAGCGCCTCGACAAAGGCTCGGCCGAGACCCGTGGCGCCGCCCGTGACAATCGCTGATCGACCATCCAAAGCGCCCATCAGCCCGCCCCCCCGGATTCAATGAAGTACGGATTGACCCGCGGCGGCGGCAGCGCCACCGGACGTCCCATGCAAAAGCCGATGTTCTCGCCGGTGCGGCCCCTTGGCCCTTCGGCGATCAACTCGATCATCACTCGGGCGATGTCCTGGGGCCTCATCCAGTTCGCCTCCTCCTCCGGGGGCGGGTCGAAATTGTGGAAGCCGCGCAGCATATGGGAATCCGTGGCGCCCATGCACAGGCCGTTGACGCGAATGTTGTGCGGCTTGAGCGCCTGGCACCAACCGAAGGTCAGGCCGTTGACGCCCCACTTGGCGGCGTCGTAGAGGTCCATGGCGGGCCCGCCTCCGGTTGGGCGGGGAATGCTGTCCGGGAACGGACAGTTCGACGCATCGCACTGGGGTTCCTCGAAGGGTGCGCCGCAAGTGTGCACATGGTCGGTGTTGATGTTGATGATGTGGCCGCCGCCTTGGCGAATCATGGCAGGGATCACCGCCCGTCCGCAGAGGAACACGCCCTTCAAGTTGGTGCCGATCAGGCTGGCCGCGTCGCGCAACGTCTTGTCGATGGGATCCCCGGCTTCCGAAGCCGCCCAGACGCCAGCGTTGCTGACCAAGACGTCGATCCGCCCAAAGCGCTGAAGCGTTTGGTCGATGAAGCCGCGCACCGCTTCGGCATCGGACACGTCCGCCTGCGCAGTCAACGTCGGCGCGTCAACCTGATCGGCAAAACCCTCAATGTCCGGCCGCACGTCGCACACGGCCAAGGCCGCCCCTTCATCCGCCAAGGCCCGGGCAAAGGCATTGCCCAGCCCCACCGCAGCGCCCGTGACCACTGCGGTTTTACCGTCCAAAACGCCCATTGCCCAATGCCCTCCCCAAATGACCATCACTTCATTGGGATAGTGAAACACGAAAGCCCGACAAGGGAAACCGAAGCCTTAACACAAATTTCTTACAAAGTGCTCAAAGCTTGGTTCGACCGGAACTTCGAGGACTCGGCGATGAGCACGCCGCACGAACCGCAGAGGGCGGCTGTCAGTGCATTGGGGGAGGCCCTTGCTACGCCGATGAGGAGCTGGGAAGCGAGTTCGAGCCGCCGGGGTGCCTGACGAAGTGATGGATGAAGTCGTCGAGGAAGTCACAAGGCACGGGCTGTGCGACTAGGCACCTACATACGACAGGCTGGCTGACAAACGCGGGTTTGAAGCTGGAGCCCCGTGCCGATTGCGGTGCGGGGCCCAGCTCAGTGAGGGATGGTCAGAGACTGTTTCCCTCAACAACAGATAAATGCACGATCACCTCCTTGCTTTCCGTTAAACACGGCGCACATGGTGCGCTATGTTGCGTGGCATTGCAATCGCAGATCAGGCCCTTGCCGGGCCGCGACCGGACGACGGTCCGGCGGGAGGCGCGCCGGAGCTCCGAGCTTCGCTCCCTGCTTTCGAGCCAAGCCTCTCCAGCAATGGGATGATTGCCGGTGGATGCGGTGGAGAGATTGTGCCAGTGGCTTGGTGAGCATGGCGAAAACACCTCGATGGTTCCGGCCGCGGCCACAACTTCAGCGCGCTTGACGCCCGGGAAGTTGCTGCAACAGCGTCTGCCAACAGCAGTGTGACACATTCACATGTATTTGCTATGTTGTCCGCATGGCAGAACAGTTAAGACCCGCCGAGAAACCAATGAAAGTATTCCTCAGTCATTCCCATACTGACGCATGGTTCGCGGCGCGCGTCGCCCGGGCGCTTAAGGCGCGCGGGCTCGAAGTGCAAGACCCTCAACAGGAAGTTTTGCCCGGTGACAACTGGGCGAGCAAGGTCGCGCAAGCTCTCGAGGAGTCCGAAGCCATGATTGTGCTGCTCACTCCTGATGCGACCAAATCTCAAAATGTCAAGCACGAAATTGAGTACGCTCTCGGCGCCAAAAAATACAGCAACCGCTTGATTCCCGTGGTGGTTGGTGATCGTGGGCGGCTTTCCGCAGGTGAAATCCCGTGGATCGTGCGGCGCATGCCTTGGTTTGAACTGGACGACACCGAGACAGCCAACCCGGAAGTCGAGCCTATCGCGCAAGCGATCCTCGCTCACGCCTGATTGGCGTCCCGACTTGATGCGCATAGTGGGCATGGCGGGTGCCTGAAGAGATTTTCCTGTCGCACTCAAGTGCCGACAGGCCGTTCACCACAAAGTTGGCCGATGTGCTGCGCCGTCATGGCGTCCCGGTCTGGTATAGCGACACCAATATCTTGGGTGCGCAGCAGTGGCACGACGAGATCGGGGCGGCGTTGGGGCGCTGCGACTGGCTTGTTCTGGTGCTGTCCCCATCATCTGTCGCATCCAGGTGGGTCAAGAGGGAACTTCTTTTCCCGCTCCAGCAAGACCGCTTTGATGGACAAATCGTGCCGCTCCTGCATCAATCCTGCGACCATGCGGAACTGTCCTGGACACTGGCGTCGTTGCAAATGATCGACTTTCAGGATGATTTCGACAAAGGCTGCGCCGAACTATTGCGGATCTGGGGGCTGGGCTACGATCGGCAACCGGTGTCTTGATCGATCAGGATGCCTTGGTTGCGGGGATCAGGTTCCGAGATGTTTCCGAGCCCCCAATTGAGGTACGCTGTGGCAAGGCCACCAATGCGGAGAACGGCATGCAGCTTCAAGGCATTCACCATGTGTCGATCAACGTCAAGGACGTCGATGAGGCGCTCGGCTTCTATGTTGGCGTGCTCGGCATGGAGAAGCTCGACCGGCCTGACCTCGGATTCCCCGGCGCCTGGCTGCGCAGCGGGGCGCAGGAGGTTCATCTGATCGGCATCGACTCCGGGCCGCCGCTCAAGGAGCAGCACTTCGCCTTCAAGGTGGCGGACGTGGACAGCGTCAAGGCGGCCTTGGAGGGCGCCGGCTTGAAGTGCTCAAAGCCCTTCGAGATCAGCGGCGTTTGCCGGCAGGCCTTCACCCGTGATCCCAGCGGCAACATGGTGGAGTTCAACCAGCGGCTCTAGCGTCCCAGTCAAACGAAGGCCGGCAAGGTCTCGAACCGCCCCTTGAGCACCCTTGAGGCGGCGCCCGGCTGCATCCAGCCATCAATGGCCGTGGCGTACACGCGGCGGAAATCCATCGTGTGGACCAAGTTTCCGCCATCGGTCAGTTCCGTCAGGCTCGGCGGCTTGCCGTAGTGCCCGCCCCGGATCGGCTTGCCGGCCAGGAACATGAGGTTGGCGGTGCCATGGTCGGTGCCGAGGTTGGCGTTCTCCGGCACCCGGCGACCGAACTCGGAATGCACCAGCAGCACCACCCTTTCCGCCTGGCCCATGCGTTCCAAGTCGCGGATGAAGCCGTGAATGCCGTCGCAGGCGTAGCTTAGGAGCCTGCGGTGCAGGGCGTTCTGCTGCACATGGGTGTCGAAGGCGTTGTTGCGGAAAGCGACGTGGTAGATGCGGGCCGGCAATCCCGCTCCGATGCAGGCCGCCACCTTCGGCAGGTCCATGGGGGCGATGCCGTAGTCCACCGGCGAGCGGTAGTCCGACCAAGCCCGGCGAATCCTCGCCGAGGCGCCGAGCGCGCTTTTGGCCACGTCGTTGAGGTAGGCGCGCGCGGCATTGCCGTCGGCTTGGTCGATGCGCGCCATCAGCGCCCGCTGCGAGTGGAAGGCGCGGCGTTGAAAACGCTTCGGGTCGTCGAAAACCACGGGCGTGTGCCGACGGCTCTTGACCGCCAGGGACTGCGCCGAGGCGATGTTGATGAGCAGTTCCCCGCCGACAGCGCCGGTTTCGCCCATGGCGTCCGCCAAGCGGCCCAGCCAGCCGAATTCGTCGCCGCCGCCGGGTGCGCCGGTGTGCCAATAGGCCATGGACGTGAAGTGGGAGTAGGACGGCTGCTCGTAGCCGCAGCCGTGGACGATGGCCAGATCGCCGCTGCGCCAGAGCCGCTCGAAACCCAGCATGCCGGGGTTGAGGCCGAACTCCCCATCCAGCTTGAGCAATTCGTCCGCCTTGATGCCGATGGCGGGACGCTGCCGGTAGTAGGCGTCATCGCCGTAGGGCACCAAGGTGTTCAACCCGTCGTTGCCCCCGGAAAGCTCAACCACCACGAGGATTCGGTCCCCATCATCGCGCTGCGGCGCCGCCCAAGCGCGGCGGTCGAAGACAGGCGCTGTGGCCAGCGCCGCCGTCGCTGCGATGCCGCCCCCCAACAGGCTTCGGCGATTGAACATCGGCTCCTCCTCTCTTCCGGCCGGACGTCAGCCCAGCTGATACTCCGGACGGCTCAACAGCGCATGCAGCAGAAGCCGCAGCGGCTCCTCCAAGTGGGAGGCCGCGGCGCGAATGTCCCCAGTGCCCAGTTCCGCCTCCAAGTATTCCGCCAGCGCGCGTTGCGTCGCCGGCTCCGGAGCAACCGAGAAGAACCGCTCCACCAAGTGGCCGACCACCGCTCGAGGGGTTTCCAAGCCCTCCCCAAGCACCATGCCCGTCAAGTCGAGACGGGCCGTGTGGCGGGGTATGGGCTTGACCCGCTCAATGGCCATCTGCCAGCCCCGGTAACTGCCGTAGCGGGTGTTGAAAGCCTCATCGCGGTCGGCAAGCAGATTGGATGCCGCCATCTCGCCCATCCCCTCGGATTCCATGCCGCCGCTTGCCATGGCCGCAGGCCGGGTCGCCCGGCTGATGTCCATGCCGGCGCGCAAGCGCTCGTGGACGCCCAGTATCTCCGCGCCATAGCTCGGATAGCGATCCGGGGGAACGAAGGCGATGTCCGGAAAGGCCAGATCAAGCACAAAGTTGCCTCGCTCGAAGAGCAGGCTTGGGGTGATCCAACTGCGGCCTTCGCTCCAGCCCGCCACCGTGGGCGGATGCATCAACCGCTGGCCCAAGGACTCGGTGACAGTGTTGAAGTCCGGTGCGCCGGGCACGGCTTCAAGGCCCAACTTGCGGTAGGTGGAAATGACGAATTCAACCGGGCCCTTGATGCGGGTGCCGACGACATCGGCTGCGTAGAAGCGCCGCGACAGAAACAGCCGTTCCAGAAAAGCGGCGATGTCGTAGTTGGCCGACTTCAGCCAAGCGCCGAGTTCACGCCGGTCGTCGGCGCTCGGCGTCTCGCTCACGAAGTGCCGGTGGAGCTTGCCGGCGATGAATTCGGCGGTCGCATCCTGGGCGAGGATGATGTCGATGACGTCCACGCCGTCAAAGCGCCCCTCCCGGCCCAGAAAGCGCTTGATGCCGCCGTCGTGGGCCTCGGCTTGCAAATTGAAGTCGAGCCCCCGGTAGTTCCAGCCAGTGAACGCGCGGGCGGCTTCGCGGACGTCGGCTTCGCCGTAGCGGCCGACCCCCATGGTGAACAACTCCATGATTTCCCGCGCGAAGTTCTCGTTCGGCGAGCCCTTGACGTTGACCCCCGCATCGAGGAAGGCCAGCATCGCCGGATCCTGGGCAACGCCAATCAGCAGGGTGCGGAAATCGCCGAGGCACAACCGCTGAAAGAGCCGCAGTTGCTTGAGCATCTTGCGGTAGTCGCGGACCTTGTCCTCGTTGGTGGCAAAGTGCCCATGCCAGAAAAGCGCCATCCGCTCCTGCAGCGGCCGAGGGCTTGAAAGCATGCGGTTCGCCCACCAGTAGGCGACCCGGTCGGTTTCCAAACGGCTGGCGCGCAGCCAGTAGAAAAAGGCGTTGACCACCGGCTGCAAAGGCCGGTTGCCGGACGGCTTGGCTTGGATGCCGAGCGCTCCGCCCTGCCGGCGGGCCAAGGCGGTGGTGGCCGGGCGGCTTGGCGGAAAGGGATCCAGTCCTTCGTCAAAGATGCCTGACGGCTCGAAGTCCGGCAGCGCCGCCTCCGGCGCCCCCTCGAAACGCACCAAGCGGCGCACTGCGGCTTCGGGGGGCAACGCCGCCAAGGCCGCCACTTCCGCAGGGGTGCCTCCGAATCCGGCCCGCTCCAGCAGGTGGCGGGCCTCGGCCTCCCCCCAATCCCGAGGTTCGATCGGGCGGAAATCCCCATGCGCCCAGATGGGAGCGGCAGCAACGCAGATGCCGGCTCCGAAGCGGACCAAGGCCGTCCGCAGATCGATCAACTTGAATCGCATATGACGCCCCTTGTCGGCTGATGATAGCGCCATTGGCGGTTGGATGGAGCGCCTGCGAACCTTGGCCTGGGGCCAAGGTTCGCAGACGCTGCGCGGGTCAGGTTCCGACGTGTCGAGCCCGCACACGCCAAACCCGGCGGCTGCCGATGTGTATAATGCGGCTCGCCAGCCGTTGCTGGCCCGTCCTGAACTTCTAAGCAAACTACGAGGAAACTGATGCTGCAACGCCGTTCATTTTTGAAAAGGAGCGCCTTGGCGCTCAGCGCCATACCGGCAGTCAACCTGTTGGCCAGTTCAAGCGCTTGGGCCGCCGGGGAGGTTGAGATCACCGAAGACGATCCCATGGCGATGGCTTTGGGCTACAAGCATTCCGCGGACGACGTGGATACCGCCAAGTACCCCAAATGGGCTGCGGACCAGTACTGCGACAATTGCCTGCAATACAAGGAAACCGGCGAAGGTTGGGGCACCTGCGCCATCTTCCCCGGCAAGCTGGTTGCCGCCAAGGGCTGGTGCAACGTTTGGGTGGCGATCCCGTCCTAGCGCACCAGTCGGTTCAGTCGCCCCAGCTAAAGGGCGTGAAGAACTTCTCACGAGTGAGCCAAGTGTAGTCGGCTTCGCCGACCATCAGGCCAATCAGCACGATAAGCACCAACGGGGGCACCAGGATGGCGTAGATCAGCGCCATCCGCTCCCACATCATGTGCATGAACACGGCAACGATCAGACCCGCCTTGAGCATCATGAAGATGATGACGAGCGTCCACCGCAGGTAGCCCTGAAAGGCGAGGTAGTCCACCATGTACGAGGCGGCGCTGAGCACGAACAGCAGCCCCCAAATCCAGAAGTAGGTGGAAATTGGATGTTGTTGGCCTTGATCTGACATCAGTTGGTTTCCCCGTCGTCCTGAGCTACCAAAGGTAGAAGAAAGCGAAAATAAAGACCCAAACGAGGTCAACGAAGTGCCAGTACAGGCCCATCGTCTCGACGATCTCGTAGCGGTTCCTGCGCCCGGTCATAAAGCCTGCCGTCTCCTTGTCCAAGTCGCCGCGCCGCACCTTTATGGCGGTGATGACGAGGAAGATCACGCCAATCGACACATGGGTGCCGTGAAAGCCGGTGATCATGAAAAAGGCGGCGCCGAACTGCGGCGCGCCCATGGGATTGCTCCACGGCCGCACGCCCTCATCGACGATCAGCTTGGTCCACTCGAAGACCTGCATGCCGACGAAGGTGGCGCCGAGAAACGCCGTCACCACCAGCAGCCAGAAGGTTGGCACCTTGCGCTTTTCGTAGCCGAACTTCACCGCCATGGCCATGGTGCCGCTGCTGGTGATGAGCACGAAGGTCATGATTGCGATCAGCAGCAGCGGCACCGGCGTGCCCAGGAACTCCAAGGCAAACACTTCGCTGGGGTTGGGCCAAGGCGTCGTGGTGGACATGCGCACGGTCATGTAGGCCACTAGGAAGCAGCCGAAAATGAAGGTGTCGCTCAACAGGAAGATCCACATCATGGCCTTGCCCCAGGGCACGTTCTTGAACGCCCGCTGGTCAGAGGACCAATCGTCAACAGCGCCTTTGATTCCGGGCGTCAGGGCTACTGATTCAGCCACGTCATTGCTTTCCTTATGTGATGGGGTGGGGTTTGCGTGAATGGATGCAGATGAAAAAGCTTGGGTTGCAGCCGTGCGGCAATCGGGTCAGGTCGAGAGCATCAGGCCAAACAGGATGAGCCAAACCACGAACAGAAAGTGCCAGTAAACGGCGCACAGCTCAACGCCCAAGCGAGCCTTGGCCAGCGCCCCCGCCCAAGCATGGCCCAAGGTTCGGGCCAGCACCACCAAGCCTGCGAGCAGATGCAGGACATGCAGCCCGGTAAGCACGTAGAAGAAGGCATTGGCCGGGTTGCTGGCGATCAGGTAGCCCGAGGCCGCAAGGCCTTGCCATGCCAGAAGCTGGCCGGCCATGAAGGCCAAAGCGCAGCCGCCGCCAATCGCCAAGCCAAGGCGGATGGCTGGCCATTGCTGCCGGGCCGCGCCCCGCCAAGCCCATTGCAGCCCCAAGCTGCCAACGAACAGGATGGCGGTGTTGACCCACAGCAGGTCCGGCTCCGGCATGGGACGCCAATCCGACAGTTCCATGCGAATGGAGTAGGCGCTGATGAACAGGGCGAACAGCGAGGTGATGACGGCCAACAACACCCCGAGGGCCATCTTCTGCGGCGCCAATCCGATCCCCTGCTGGGCGCCCGATGGCGCACTGGCCACCCAAGGCTTGACGTTGATGGTCTGGCGCACCAACCACCAGACCACCGCCCCCATGAGCAGGGCCAGGAATACCAGGGTCGCGGTCATGGCGTCAGCGATCCTCCGCCTTGCCGTAGCCTTGGGCGCGGGCCTCGCCGGAGGCGCGGGCCGCCGCCATTTCCTCGGACGGCACGTTTTGAGGGATGAAGTCCTCCTTCGCTCCCGGCACTCCGTAGTCGTAGGCCCACCGATAGACTGACGGCAACTCATCCTCGTCAAAGTTGCCGTGCCGCGGCGGCGTGTGCGGGGTTTGCCACTCCAAGGTGGTGGCATTCCAAGGGTTGTGGCCCGCCTTCTCGCCGCTGAACAGGCTCTTGATCATGTTGTAGATGAAAATCAGCTGCGCCAAGGCAACGACGATGGCGGCGATGGAGATCGCCATGTTCAAGTCCTGGGCGGAATCCGACATGAAGGCGGTTTCGCCGTAGGCGTAGTAGCGCCGCGGCACGCCTTCAAAGCCCAAGTAGTGCATCGGGTAGTAGATGGCGTAGCTGCCGAGGAAGGTGATCCAGAAGTGGATCTTGCCCAAGGTCTCGTCGAACATCCTGCCGGTCATCTTCGGATACCAGTGGTAGATGGCGCCAAACACCACCAGCACCGGTGAGACCGCCATGACCATATGGAAGTGGGCCACGACGAAGTAGGTGTCCGACAGCGGCAGATCGACGGTGACGTTGCCCAGGAACAGACCGGTCAGCCCGCCGTTGATGAAGGTGAAGATGAAGCCAATGGAGAACAGCATGGGCACGGTCAGCTGAATGTTGCCCCGCCACAGGGTCAGCACCCAGTTGTACACCTTGATGGCCGTCGGCACGGCGATGATCAGCGTGGTGGTGGCGAAGAAGAAGCCGAAGTAGGGATTCATGCCGCTGACGTACATGTGGTGCGCCCAGACGATGAAGCTCAGCGCCCCGATGGCGACGATGGCCCAAACCATCATGCGGTAGCCGAAGATGTTCTTGCGGGCATGGGTGGCAAGCACGTCGGAGACGATGCCGAAGGCCGGCAGGGCGACGATGTAAACCTCCGGATGGCCAAAGAACCAGAACAGGTGCTGGAAGAGGATCGGGCTGCCGCCGTCATAGGCGGTCTGCTCACCCATCGACATCATGGCCGGCATGAAGAAACTGGTGCCGATGAGCCGATCCAGAATCATCATGATGCAGCTGACGAAGAGGGCGGGAAAGGCCAGCAGCGCCAGCACCGTGGCCATGAAGATGCCCCAGACCGTCAATGGCATGCGCATCAGGGTCATGCCTCTGGTGCGCGCCTGCAGCACCGTCACCGCGTAGTTCAAGCCGCCCATCGTGAAGCCGATGATGAACACGCACAACGAGATGAGCATCAGGATGATGCCCGCTCCCGTGCCCGGGGTGCCGCCGATCACCGCCTGCGGCGGGTAAAGAGTCCAACCCGCCCCGGTGGGGCCGCCGGGCACGAAGAAGCTGGCCACCAGAATCAGCACCGCCGCCAGGTAGAACCAATAGCTGAGCATGTTGGCGTAGGGGAACACCATGTCCCGGGCGCCGATTTGCAGCGGGATGAGGTAATTGCCGAAACCGCCCAGGAAGAGCGCCGTCAGCAGGTAGATGACCATGATCATGCCGTGCATGGTCACGAACTGCAGGTAGTTGGCGGGATCGATCAGGGAGAACGACTCCGGGAAGCCCAGCTGCAGGCGCATGAGAATCGAGAGCACCAGCGCCACCAAGCCGATGCCGATGGCGGTGACGCCGTACTGAATGGCAATGACCTTGGCATCCTGGCTCCAGATGTACTTGCCGATGAAGGTCTTGGGATGGTAGAGCGGCTCCTCGACGACCTCGAAAGGCCGCAGGTCCGCATCGGTGACCGCATCGTGGGCGACTTGAGCCATGCTATTCCTCCGCTCCTGCATAGGCCGCGCCAGCTTGGAGCGAAGCGGCGGCGACTTGGGTTTTACCTAAGGTGTTGACGTAGGCGACGACGTCATTGACGGCATCCTCATCCTTGAGCACGCGGGCCATTTCCGCCATCTGCCAACCATACAGGTCGTCCTCGTGGCGCCCGCGAATGTTGGCCTTGAAGTTCTCCAGCTGCCGGGCCAGGTACCAATCGGTCATGCCGGCCATGCGCGGCGCGTTCAGCGCCTTGAGGCCTTGGGCTTCGTGGCCGTGGCAGGCGCCGCAGGTGACCCAGATGTCCTCGCCGCGCGCCACGTCCCCGGTGACGGTGGCTGCGGCAGGCTCATCGGCCAAGGTGCCGATGTAGGCGATGACGTCCTCCATCGCCTGATCGGTCGCCAGCGTCATGACCATGGGCGCCATCTGCTGACCATAGACGTCCTGCGGGTGGGCGCCGCGCGCGCCGATCTTGTAGTAGTTGAGCTGACGGCGCAGGTACCAGTCCTCCTGGCCGGAGATCTTGGGCGCGTTCATGACCTGCATGCCCTCCCCTTGCGGACCGTGGCAGGCGACGCAGACGGCGTACTGCGCCTGCCCGGCCACCGGATCGCCCTGCGGCCGCGCCAGGATGTCGGCGTAGGTGGGCTGGGCCGCATACCAAGCGTCGTAATCCGCCGCCTCATCGACCACCACCTTGCCGCGCATGGCGAAGTGGCCAATGCCGCACAGCTCCTCGCAGAGCACTTCGTACTCCCCGACTTCGGTGGGCTGCAGCCACAGGTAGGAGACCAATCCGGGCACCATGTCCATCTTGACGCGGAACTGGGGCACCGTGAAGTTGTGCAGCACGTCCTTGGCGCGCAGGTTGATCTTGACGTTGCGATCGATCGGCAGATGCACCACGTTGCTCTCGATCAGCCGGTCGTCCTGGCCGTGGGGATCGTCCGGATCCATGCCGAAGGGGTTGTCGTCGCTAATGAGCTTGGCGTCCACGTTGCCGAACTTGCCGTCGTCGCCCGGCAGCCGGTAACTCCAGTGCCATTGCTGGCCGAGGGCTTCAATCTCGTCGGCATCCTCCGGCACGGTGACGAATTCCGCCCACACCCACAGGCCCGGCGCCAGCATGGCGGCAACGCCCACCGCGGTGATGCCGGTCAGCCAGAACTCCAGCTTGTGGTTTTCCGGCTGGTACTCCGAACGCCTCTCCTTGTTGTAGCGGAACTTGATGACGCAGTAAGCCATAAAGGCGTTCACGGCAACGAAGACGAAGCCCGTCACCCAGAAAGTGACGTCGATCGTGAAGTCGATCATGCTCCAGTTCGACGCCAAGGGGGTGAGGTACCAAGGACTTAGGATGTGAAAAAGGACTGAGCCAACGATCAAAACGATCAGAGCTACCGCAAGCACCATCTACGCAATTTCCTCAACTGTCTGTCTTAATCGGGGGCAAGGCCGCCGGCATAAGCCAGCTTTGCGCCCGGCGGCCATTCGGAGGCATCGCCTCGCCACGGCCGCGCTACCTGTTCACCAAGCTTTCCACCACGCCGCTGATGAGCGCGACGTCCTCGGTCTGCGCGCCTTTCAGGACCAGTTCCACCACGCCTTCGGCGTTGATGATGAAAGCCGCCGGCAATGCGGACACGCCGTAACGGCGGGCCGTGCCGCCACCAAGGTCCAAAGCGTTAGGGTAACCGATGGAAGCCTGTTCAAGGAAGCGAACCGCATCAGGGCGGTGAGTATCCAGATTTAGGCCCACGACTTCAAACTTTTCTTGCGGCCAATTCGCCCGCAAGGCGTCGAGGGCCGGCATCGACCGCCGACAGGGCGCGCACCAGCTCGACCAGAACTCCAAGTAGAGCACCTTGCCGCGATAGTCGTCCAAGGTGATGGGAGCGGCCTCGGCGTCCACCGAAGGCAGAGTGAAGCCAAGCGCCGGCTGCCCGGCCTCCAGGGCCGACGCAGGCGCCGCCCAAGCGATAAGCGCCACGGTCCCGAAGGCCAGCGCGGTGAGTTTGCGCGCCATGAAACCGCAAGCGCATTGCAAAATGCGCGCTCCAAAAGCGTAGAGGCAACCGGCCGGGCCCTGCGCGCGCGAACTGACGGCCGCGGCAAACCCTCGGTTCGTTGGAGTCTCGCTGGCGCGAACCTCCGCGTGCATCCGTAGGTTTCCGAACTCGCGCTGGGAGATGGCCGGATGGCGTCGGAGCACGGATTTCAATCCTCCTCAAGGGGAATGACCAGACAGGTGCGCGGTTGCCCGTCCACCGCACGGGAAATGTGGCCCTGACCGGTTTGGTCCTCCGCCAGCAGGATTGAGCCGGGACCGAACACCCGCTTGGTGCCGTCACCGAGCTCAATTTCAACGCTGCCGGCCAAGTTGACGATGAACTGCCGCCGGGGCGCGTTGTGGAAATCCAAGTCGTAGTCTCCGGAGACCTTCCGAAACACCACCGCACGGGCGGGCCAAGGCTCGGACATGCAGCCGCTGCCGCCAAAGTCCTTCAACTCCAGCTCGATGTCCGCAAAGCGGGACCGGCCATCATCGCCCGTGTAGAGTCTGGTCACCTGCATGTCGGCACCGCCCGATCATGGAAACTTGGGCGCAAGACTGCATGGAGCCAGCCAACAGCGCAAGACCCGCGCGACCTGGCGGTCGCGGATGGAGTTTCGCGGCCGCGAAACTCCGCGCTTTTTGCGTGGGTCAGGTTCCGAAATGTTTCTGAGCCCACACAACCCTGCGAACCTTGGCCCGGGGCCAAGGTTTGTTGGAGTTTCGCTTGCCGCGAAACCCTGCGCCCGTTCGCCCCGGACCATTTGACGCCAGCCCCAATGCCGCCGCCAAACCTCTGCGGACTCCCTGCAAGCGGCTAGTTCCAGCCTGACGCCAACCCGGCAAGGCGGTTTTGCCAGCGTGAAACGGCCCTGCCGGTTCGCTTGGCACACGGTCGAGCGAACGATGCCTCGCACCGCGCGAGGACGCGATCACTCAATTCGGGACGCCCTTCGGGGAATCCGGCGCCGGCGACAAGGCATTTCGCGCCGGCGAAACCAATGCGAACCGATGGCGCCGTCCCGCCCTCTAAGCTGCTTGAACATGAGCTGCTGGCATGTGCTTTCTCTCACGAGGTTGGGAATTTTATGGAGGCCCGCGCAATCGCCTTGAATTCGCCATGCGCCTAGCCGATGCTCCGCCTTCATGATTGTCCTGATCGCGGCAAATTCCGTTCCTGGCTGCTGACCGCCATGCCCGAGATTCCAAATCCCCACGCGCTGGCGTCCATGCTGCTGACGGTGGTCGCCCTCTACCTGTTCAGCCGCGAGCGGCTGCGGCTGGAGATTTCAAGCATCGGGCTGATCAGCCTGCTGGCCATCGGCTTTTCGCTCTTCCCTTATGGGGAATTCAACCCGACCGAGTTTTTCACCGGCTTCGGCCACGAGGCGCTGATTGCGGTCAGCGCCCTCATGGTGATGGGCCAAGGGCTGGTGCAGACCGCGGCTTTGGAGCCGGTGGGGCGGGTGCTGGCGCGCTTCTGGAATCGGCTGCCCTTTCTTTCCTTCATGGCAACCCTAGTGGTGGGGGCCGTGCTTTCAGCCTTTGTGAACAACACGCCCATCGTGATTCTGCTGCTGCCCATCCTGGTGAGCGTGTGCCTGCGCACCAACAACTCGCCCGCCAAGATCCTCATGCCCATGGGCTTCGCCACCCTAGTGGGCGGCATGGCCACCACCATAGGCACCTCCACCAACCTGCTGGTGGTGAGCGTGGCCTCCGACCTGGGCCTTGCCGAATTCGGCATGTTCGACTTCGTGCAACCGGCGGCCATCGCCGGGGCGGTGGCCTTTGTCTATCTGTGGCTGATCGCCCCGCGGCTGCTGCCCGATCGCGACATTCAACTGGCTAGCGCCGCGCCGCGCCTGTTCGAGGCTCGGCTGCGGCTGACCGAGCAGTCGCCAGCGGTCGGCAAGCCCCTGTCCGAAGCCATCGGGCTGTGCGACGACAAGCTGCGCGTCGCCCGCATCCGCCGCGGCGAAATGCTCATCATGCCGTTGCCCAGCGCCTTGCTGAAGGCCGGCGACCAGTTGCGCGTGCGCGACACCCGGGAGAATCTCAAGCTCTTTGAGGACACGCTCAAGGCCAGCCTGCACAGCGTCGATTCCGGCGACAACGGCAATGGCCCGCTCGCCGAGCAGGGACAGAGCTTGGCGGAGATCGCCGTGGTGGCCGGTTCGCGACTCGACGGCGCCAACCTGCGCGCGGCGCGCTTCCTGGACCAGTTTCAGCTGGTGGTGCTGGCGGTGCATCGCGCCGGCAAGGAAATGATGAGCTTTGAGGACAACATCGCTCGGGTGGTGCTGCAGCCTGGGGACATTCTGCTGGTCCAAGGCGCTGAAGCGCAGATTGCCCGCCTCAAGCGCAGCACCGACTTTCTGGTGCTCGATGCCACCGCCGACCTGCCCGAGCCGCACAAGGCGACGCGGGCGCTGGCCATCTTTGTGGGCGTCATCGCCAGCGCCGCCAGCGGCCTGATGCCCATTTCGGTGAGCGCCACCGCCGGCGCCTGCCTGCTGCTTTTGACCCGCTGCCTGAGCTTCGGCCCTGCCATCCGCGCCATCAACTCATCGGTGTTCTTCATCATCGTGGCCAGCCTGGCCTTGGGCAAAGCGCTGATCGAGACCGGCGCGACCGACTATCTCACCGAGGTCTTCCTCGCCGCCACGCTGGGTGCTGCGCCTGTCGTCGTGCTCGGCGCCTTGATGGCGCTGCTGGCGGTGCTCACCAACGTGGTGTCCAACAACGCCGCCGCCGTCATCGGCACGCCCATCGCCATCGGCATCGCCAACAACCTCGGCCTGCCCCCGGAACCCTTTGTGCTGGCGGTGCTGTTCGGCGCCAACATGAGCTTCGCCACGCCCATGGCCTACCAAACCAACCTGCTGGTGATGGCGACAGGCAACTACCGCTTCTCGGACTTCGTCAGGGCAGGCGGGCCGCTCACGGTGATCATGCTGCTCACCCTGACTTGGGCTTTGGGCAGAATTTACTTCTAGGGAGCCTCTCGCATGTGCTGGACTGCGCGGCATTCCGGCCGGGGGACAACACCCGAATGGGCCTGAAAGCGGTTTAGCTCTCCTGCGCAGCCGATTCCGATTCTTCCTGCGCCGGCGGCTGCAAGGGCAGGCGCAGGCGCATCTCGGTGTACTCGCCCAGCTCGGAGTCCACCTCTATGGTGCCGCCATGCCGCGTGAGAATGTCCACCGTCAGCGACAGGCCGAGGCCCGTGCCCTTGCCGGCGTCCTTGGTGGTGACGAAGGGTTCGAACATCCGTTGGCGCAGGTCATCGGAGATGCCGGGGCCGTTGTCGCGAATGCGGAACTCGAAGCCATCCTCCATGCGTCGGCTGCTGATTTGCAGCTTCGGCGCGAAATCGTCCTTGAGCTCAAGGCGCTTCTCATCCAAAGCCTGAAAGGAATTGGTGAGCACGTTGAGGAAAGCGCGGCTGATGTCCTGCGGCACCACCTCGACGGAGCCGATGGTGTCGTCGAGATCCACTTCGAGGGCCGCGTTGAAGTCGGGGTGCTCAGCCCGCATGGCATGGTAGGCCAGCTCCATGTACTGCTTGAGCAGCGCGTTGAGATCGGCGTCCCGCCAGTTCCCCGGCCCGGAGCGGGAGTGGTCCAGCATGCTGCGCACGATGCTGTCGGCTCGGCCGCCGTGCTCCCGCACCTTGTTCAGATTGATCTTGAGGTCGTCGAGAATCGCCTTGATCTCCTCAGACAGCTCAAGATCCAGATCGTCCTTCGACTCTTCGATGATTTCTTGAATGTCGTCTATCAACTCCTCGGAGACCTCCGTGAAGTTCTTGACGAAGTTCAGTGGATTCTTGATTTCGTGGGCGACGCCAGCGGCGAGTTGGCCCAAGGACGATAGCTTCTCCTCCGCGACGATTCTGTCCTGCGCGCGCTGCAGCTTCGTCAAGGTCTCCTCCAGGGCGTGGTTCTTCGAATCAAGCTCCCCGGCCAGCTTCTCAACGAGATTGAGCCGCTGCACTTCCAACGCATGGCGGCGGAAGACCTCCAGCGTTTTGGCCATGTCGGTGATCTCGTCATTGCCGGAAGAGACCACCGAAACCTCCAGGTCGCCACCGGCCATTTCCTGCATCGACTCGGCCAGCCCGACAAGGCGGCGCAACAAGTGACGGCCCACGAACAGCCAGCCAATCAGAAAGGAACCCAAGATGCTCAGCACGTTGAGCAGCACCAGCCAGAGAATGCCGCTGGCGGCGGCGGACTGGGAGTTGGCGTTGATGGCCCGGGCTTCGCGGCTGACCTCCTCGGACAAACGCTGCATGCTCACGAGCAACTCCGTTGACGACTCCCGGCCAGCCAACAGCGCCTCGCGCTCCTGCGCAAGCTGCCACAGGAACTCGCGCTTCAGCGCGAAGATGCCCGACTCGGACTCGCCGATCTCCACCAAACGCTCAATGTCGCTCATCAGATCGATGTCCGATACGCGCTGATCCACCCGTTCCATCGCCAACATCAGGTTTTGGCCTGCGCTGCGAAAACGTTCGGCCAGCGGCTCGATCAAATCCCGCTCGGACAGCACCAAAATCTCGCCCAGCAGCAGTCCGGCCAAGGTGGCTTGGTGGTTGATGTCGATCAAATCCCGATAGTAGGACAGCTCGGCCTCGGAGGCGCGCTTGGCGGGATCCAGCGGGCGGTCATCCAGACTCCGCAGTCCGGCCACGAGAAAGAAGCCTTGATCGTCGATCGCTGAACCGATCTTGCTCTCAATGCGCCTGTTGAGCGTGCCCAGCTCCTCGACCAAGGCGTCCAAGGCGCTGCTAATGGCCAGCCGCCGTGCGGAGGAGTCGTAAACCTGCCATAGCAGGGTTCCGAAACGGGCCAGGCCGAGCTCCAGGACCTCGGCCTCCTCGCTGATTATCGAGTCGCCCTCGACCTTCCCCACCAAGGCCATGAGGGTGTCGCGCTCCGCCATGATCGTCTCCGAGATCATGCGGTGCTCCTCCACGGTCGATACCGAAACCATGCGCGCGGCGCCGTTGACCAAGACCGCGCCCCGACGCGCGATTTCGACCGACTGGATCAGGTCGGGAATGCTCCGCGAGGCCAGCCGGGACTGGTAGCCCACGATTTCGGTCAGGAAGTAGTAGGCGACGAAACTGGCGGTGATGAGCAGCAGGGCGCTGCCCAGCAGCACGCTGTAGATTTGCAATCCGATGCCAAAACGGCGCTTGGGGGGACCGGCGGGTTGCTCGCCGGGCGGCGGGCGGGAGCCCATCGGCGACGGGGGGGCTGCCGCCGTCGCGTCACCGCTGGCGCCGCCGTCGCTCATCGCTTGACCAATCGGCTGGCGGGAACCACTTGGCCGCGGCGGTCAATCACCGTCAGGTACACCTGATCGGAACCTTGGTTGTCGGAGGGGCCGTAGCTCAGGTTGAAGCCCTCGAAGCGGATGTCCGAGGCCTGCCGCAACGCACTGATGAAGCCGGGCCGCGTCAGCGGGGCGTCCGCTCGTTGGACGCCTTCCGCCACCAGCCGGCCGGCCAGATACCCTTCCAGCGACACGAAGTCCGGCACGGCGTCCGGCGCCACCGCAGCCAGCGCCCGCTGGTAGCGGGCCACGACTTCCATCTCGACGTCATTGGGGAAGGGCACCACCTGCGTGATGTAAACGCCTGCGCCGGCATCGCCCAAGGCGCGGGCCAAGGCGGTGCTGCCGACAAAGGAGATGGTCACGAACAGCGGGTCGAAGTCGAGCTTGCGCGCCCAACGAATCATCGCCGCCGCCGGCTGGTAGGCGCCAATGATGATCACCGCATCGGGCGCTTCCCGGCGCAGGTCGAGCAGCGGCACCTTGACGCTTTCGGTGTTGCGCGGATAGTCCGCCTGGACCACCAGCGGCATTTCATGGCGCTCAAGCGCTAGGCGCACCCCTTCAAGCCCCGCGCCGCCATAGGAGTCGTTTTGGTAGAAAACCCCGATGCGCTTCAAGCCGGCATCAACGATCAGGCGGGCAACGATTTCGGCGGTTTCCTGAAAGTAGGAGGCGCGCAGGTTGACGACGTTGGTCATCTTGCCGGCCGCGCGCAGGAATTCCGCGCCAGTGAACGGCGCAATGTAGGGAACGCCGGCTTCGCTGGCCACCGGCTGAATCGCCCGAGAGGTGGGCGTGCCGACCGCGCCGACCAAGGCGAACACGTCATGTTCCCGGATGAGCGTGCGGGTGTTGGCGATGGCCGCTTCCGGCTCGTAGGCATCGTCCAGCGAAATCAGGGACAGCGTAGTACGCCCATGCACGCCGCCGTTGCGGTTGACCTCGTCAAAAGCGGCGAGCAGGCCCAATCGCATGCCCGAACCCAATTCGCTGGCCGGGCCGCTCAGCGCTGCGGTCTGTCCGAACAGCAGCGAATCGCCCGATTCAGCGGCCATGTGCGCTGCTTGGTCCGCTGCTTGGCTGACGCCAGCCAGCGCCAAGCCAAGCCAGAACACGCCACGCAAAAGGCGCATGCGTTACGGCGAGCCGCTAGCGCCGCCGCCCGAGAGCGATTCCAGGCGCAGGGAGAGGCAGGTGATGTCGTCAAACTGCTTCGCGCCGTCCGCAAAACGCTCGACATCGTCCAATACCGAATCAATCAACGCCTTGGCGTCCGAGGACGCGCCATCCGCAAGCATCCTGTCAAGGCGCTGCTCGCCGTACTCCTCCAACTCGTGGTTGCTGGCTTCCGTGATGCCGTCGGTGTAGAGAAAAAGCGCATCGCCCGGCTTCACGATGACGGTGTTTTCGCTGAATTGGTGTCCGAGCGCGATTCCCAAGGCACAGTCCTGGGTCAGCGGAAGCGCTCTCACCTCCCCTTCCTGGGTCAAGTGCCGCGGCGGATTGTGGCCGCCGTTGGCGTAGCGGAAACTGCCGTCCCGAAGATCAAGCACGCCGTAGAACGTGGTTACGAACATGCAGGCATCGTTGTCCTGGCAGAGAAATTCATTGACCTCATGCAGGCAGGTGCTCGGTGATTCGCAGCGCCGGGACGAGGATTTCAACAGCGCCCGGGTGATCATCGTGAACAGCGCCGCGGGCACGCCCTTGTCGGAGACGTCGGCGATGACGAGCCCCAAGCGGTGCTCGTCGAGTTTGAAGAAGTCGTAGAAGTCGCCGCCAATCTCCTTGGCGGGATTCATGGCGGCGTGAACCCCAAAGGCATCCCCGGTCGGCAATTTGGCAGGCACCCCGGACAGCTGCACCTGCTTGGCGACATCGAGCTCCCGGCGGATGGCGACCAAACGGTCGCGGTTCTTGAGCGCCTGCTCCAAGTCGTTGATGTGCTTGAGCGTCTTTTCGATGGTGATCTGCAGATCGTTGAAGTCCACCGGCTTGGTGACGAAGTCGAACGCGCCCCGGTTCATGGCCGTGCGGATGTTCTCCATGTCGCCATAGGCGGAAATGATGACCGCCTTCACGTCGGGCTTGCTGTCCTCCAGCTGGCCGAGCAGGGTCAGCCCGTCCATGACCGGCATGTTGATGTCGGACAGGACCAGGTGGACGTCCGGATTCTCCTCAAGCGCTTCGAGCGCCTGCTTGCCGTTTTGGGCGAACAGGAACTCATATTCACCCTTGCGGATGCGACGGCGAAAGCGTTGACGAACGAGCAGCTCAAGATCCTCCTCGTCATCAACCATCAGTATTCGAGCTGCGCCCATAGCGGCTTCCAAGTCAGAACAGTGCGGTTGGGTTTAAGGGACGGCGCTAGATCGTTGCCAGAGCCTCGCTGCGGGTGCCGAAAACCGGCAGGATGTGATCAAAGCCGCTGACCCTGAACACCTCGGCGATTTGCTCCGAGAGGCCGCAGAACAGCGTCTTGCCCTTGCTGGCCTGCATGCGCCGGGCGGCCAGCAGCAACACCCGAAGCCCGGCGCTGCTGATGTACTCAAGCTCATCGAAATCAAACAGCAATGCTGGTTGGCCAGCATCAATCCTGTCCCGAACGGCTTCATCAAGAATGCTGGCGTTGGTGCCGTCCACACGCCCGGACAAGCACAGGATGACTGCTTTTTCGTCCTGTTCCGTCCGTATTGCTAGTTGCGTCTCACTCGCCACTTTGGTCAATCTCCCACTTTGATTCGCAGAGTAATTCGATTGAGGCCATCAATTCGTTCGTAGGCGGCGCTTTCCGTCATTTCCCTCACGAGCATGACGCCCAACCCGCCTATGGGCCGCTCATCGAGCGCAAGGGTCGTGTCAGGAACCGGCGCATCGCTGAACGGGTCGAAAGCCAAGCCATTATCCTCCAAAACCGCCTCCAGCGCATCACACCCGCCAGCAACGGCCAAGCGCAACTCCAAGTGCGGCTCGGCCACGTCCTGAAGCCCGTGGCTGATGCTGTTCGTAATGAGCTCATCCAACACCAAGTTCAGCTTTCCCGACACCCCGGCGCTTAAGGATTCGGCCGCAGCGAACCGTTCCACTGCCTCCGCCAGAGCGTTCAGCGCCTCTGACAATTCGGGAGGCGGATGAACGACCATCCAATGCTGTTCCCCCATCGCCCCCATACCTTATTGCTCGTGTTGCTCGTGGCGCCCTCCGCTCCTGGGAACGACCAAAGCCGCTGACGGGAGGGAACCCGCCCGCCAGGCGACCTTCCCGGTTGCTCAATGGACGCCCTTGGCTCGCCGCAGCGCACCGGGCCAAAGACGCCGAAACGGCGCCCTTCAGGCCGCAGGACCAGCTCCACATGTTGCATAAGGAAAGCAGAGGAATCAACCATGCACAGGATAATACACATACTCCCGTTCAAGTAAACCATGGAAGTTTCGGCACGACTTCAGAATTTCCGCGACGCGCTCCTGGTAGGCCGGGATTGGGACGTCCATGGGTTCACAGAGCAGGCCGTTGATGCGGTCGAGAGCGGCAAACGGCGCCACCCGCGGCCGGCCCGACAACGGCGGATCGAGCGCTTCCAAGGCTTCCCGCAGCCGTTCGGCCGCAAAGCCCAGCGAATGCGGCTGGGCCGGATCCGATACCAGCAGCGCCAGCACGCCTGATCCGTTGACGTCGCTGCCGTGGGTTCGACCATAGACCTCAAGGGCGTTGCAGGCCCGCAATGCGTTGGTCCAGCGCTCCTCATCGCCGCCAGCCTCGGACGGGGACGGGGCGCCGCAGTGGGCCAGCAGCGTGGTCGCCACCAATTGGGCGCGCTCGACATACTTGCCGAGCTGCATGAAGAGCCACTGGTCGCCGCGCCGCAAGGTGCCTTGGCAGATGCCGTCAAACTGCTGCGCGGCCTCAACGATGCCGACGTACAGGCGCTCGGGCTCCCGGGCCCACTCCGTCACCAGCGCCGTGCCGCGCAGGCCGAGGTAGGTCCGGTTCAGGCAAGTCCAAAGCGGGGCGCTCAGGGCGTCCCGCACTTGGCGGGCGTTTTCCCGCGCCGCCCGCAACGAAGCGACGATTGACGACGGATGACCCAACTCGAAGGTCAGGAAGTCCGTCAAGGCATAGCCGTCGGCAAAGAGGTAGTCGTCGTCCTCGGCCTCGCCGAACGACTCAGCGCCCGGCGGCCGGACGCCCAAGCTGCGAAACGCCAGGCTCCAGCCTTCGGCAACCTCGCGCGCCGAGTTCACCGGCAGGCGCTGCAGCTGCAGGCCCACCAAGCGGGCGCTGAACTCCACCCGCTCTAGGTAGCGGCTCATCCAATAGAGCGAATCGGCGACTCGGGCCAGCATTCAGGCAGCCGTCTCCGGGCCCGCATCGACCACCCAAATGTCCTTGGCGCCGCCGCCTTGGCTGGAGTTCACCACCAAGCTGCCCTCGCGCAGGGCGACCCGGCAAAGGCCGCCCGGCACCACCTTGGTTTCAGCGCCGTGCAGCACGAAGGGCCGCAGGTCCACATGCCGCGGCTCGAGCCGGCCATCGATCAGGCAGGGCGCGCGCGACAGGGCCAAGGTCGGCTGGGCAATGTAGTTTTGCGGCTCAGCGCGAATCCTGGCGGCGAACTCGGCCCGTTCCGAGGCGCTCGCGTGGGGCCCCACCAGCATGCCGTACCCGCCCGACCCCCCCACCGCCTTGACCACCAGCTCATCGAGGTGCTCCAGCGTGTGGCGCAGTCCGTCCGGCTCGCGGCAGAGATGCGTGCGCACATTGTCGATGACCGGCTCCTCGTCGAGATAGTAGCGGATCATGGCCGGCACGTAGGCGTAAACGGCCTTGTCGTCGGCCACGCCGGTGCCCGGCGCATTCGCCATGGCGAGATTGCCCCTGCGGTACACCTCGAACAGCCCCGGCACGCCCAACAGGGAATCGGCTCGAAAGGCCTGCGGGTCGATGAAATCGTCGTCAACGCGACGATAGAGCACATCCACCGGCCGCAGCCCGCGGATGGTGCGCATGAGCAGGCGTCCCCGCTCCACCAGCAGGTCGGCGCCCCGGACCAGCTCGATGTCCGTCTCGGCGGCAAGGAACGCATGTTCGTAGTAGGCGGAGTTGTAAACCCCCGGCGTCAGCAAGGCGATGCCCGGCGGGTCGGCGGACGGCGCGAGCGATTCCAGCACCCGGCGCAGTTCGCGCCCGTAACGCTCCACGGGACGGACGCGGCAGCCGCGGAAGGTCCGGGGGTAGGCGCGGCGGATGGCCTGCCGGCAGGCCAGCATGTAGGACACGCCCGAGGGCACCCGCAGATTGTCCTCAAGCACCAGGAAGGCGTCGCCGACGCGCACCAAGTCGCTGCCGCACACCGACACGTAGGCGTCAAGCGGCACCTTGACGCCCTCCATCTCCGGGCGGTAGTTCGGGCAGCCGCGCACCAACTCGGTCGGCACAACGCCATCGCGCAGGATGTGCCCGGGACCGTACACATCCGCCAGAAACAAGTTGAGCGCCTGGACGCGCTGGATCAGGCCCCGCTCGATCAGCGCCCACTCGCCGGCGGGCAGCAGGCGCGGCACGCAGTCCACCGGAAACACCCGTTCGATGGACTCATCATCGCCGTAAACCGTGAAGGTGATGCCTTCATGCAGCAGGGAGCGGGCAACGCGCTGGTGCAGCCGCCCTGGCTCCTCGGGCGACCACGCCGCAATGGCCTGGGCAAGCGTTCGGCAATGCGGGCGCGGCGAGCCCGCAGCGTCAACCATCTCGTCGTAAAAGCCCGGGTCGAGCTCGTAGCCATCAAACGGCGAGGTGCCGTCCGGCCTCGGTTCGCCATCGGCTGCGCCGCCGTCATCGCCCCAATCCATCGGCCCAATATCGCGTTGGGGGGACAGCCTGTCAATGCGTCTCTCGCCCAGAGGGCGAGAGACGGTTGGAGTTTCGCTAGGCGAAACTCCGCGCTCGTTGTGGGGTCGGATTCCGAAATGTTTGTGAGCCCGCACCCGTTGCGTGGGTCGGGTTCCGATGGGCTTCGGGGCCCGCACATGCGCGACCTGACGGTCGCGGATGGAGTTTCGCCGGCGCGAAACTCCGCGCCCGTTGCGTGGGTCGGATTCCGAGATGTTTCCTCATTCCGCGCAAATGGCGCACAATGCGTCTTGGTTAAGCGTTCAGGCAATTGGGGGCAATAGCCATTGACCAGCTTGCGCCCGGAAGGCGCGGACCCATCGCGCCGCAATCGCCGGCTTCGCTACGAACGCCGGCTCACCGCCCAGCTTGCGCTGCTGTACCGCGCGGATGTCGCGCGCCGCTTGGCGACCGAACTGCTCGATCTGGCGCGGCCCCCGGCCGCTGCCGCCGTTGGCGGGCGCGACGACGCCATGCTGATCGTCTATGCCGACTCCGTGGTCGCGCGCGGCCAGCCGCCCCTAGAGACCTTGGCGGAGTTCGCCAAGCGCCACATCGGCGGCGCATTCGGGCACCTGCACGTGCTGCCGTTCTTCCCGTCGTCCTCGGACGACGGCTTTGCCGTCATCGACTACCGGCGCGTGGACCATCGCCTGGGCGATTGGGAGAACGTGCGCGCCTTGACGCAACGCTACGACACCATGTTCGACCTGGTGATCAATCACTGCTCGCGGGAAAGCCTGTGGTTCGCGGATTTCATCGGCGGCCGCGACCCGGGGCGGCACTACTTCATCACGCTGCCCGAGGAGTCGGACACCAGCGCCGTGGTGCGGCCGAGGACCAGCCCGCTGGTCTCCGCCGTACACACCTACGCCGGCATCCGCCACGTCTGGAACACCTTCAGCGACGATCAGGTGGACCTGGACTTCACCAACCCGGCCGTGCTGCGCGAATTCACGGACATCCTCTTCTTCTACGTCGCCCAAGGCGCCCGCCTCATCCGGCTGGATGCGGTGGCGTTCCTGTGGAAGCGCTTAGGCACCAGTTGCATGAGCCTGCCGGAGACCCATGCGGTGGTGAAGATCATGCGCCTGCTGCTCGACTACGCCCGCGCCGACGTGCGGCTGCTCACGGAAACCAACGTCCCGCACGAGGAGAACGTCAGCTACTTCGGCGACGGGGACGAAGCGCACATGGTCTATCAGTTCAGCCTCTCCCCCCTGCTTCTTTACAGCTACGCGTTCGGCAACGCGAGCTACCTGACGGCTTGGGCGGCAAGGCTGGCGCCGCCCCCGGAAGGCTGCACCTACGCCAACATGTTCGCCTCCCACGACGGCATCGGGCTCAGGCCCTTGGAGGGGCTGGTGCCGGAACGCGAGGTCGCGCGGCTCGTGCAGCGAATGCACGAGCGGGGCGGCTTCGCCACCCTGCGCCAAGCCTCCCGCCGAGAGTCGGGGGACGGGCTTAAGCCCTACGAGATCAACATTGCGCCGTTTTCCGCATTCGGAGGGCGCAGCGAGAACTTGCGCGCCTACTTGGCGGCGCATACCCTGCTGATGAGCTTTCAAGGCGTTCCCGCCATCTACATCCACAGCCTGCTGGCGACGCCGAACGACCTTGACCTGGTGGAGGCGACGGGCCGGACCCGGTCGATCAATCGCGGACAATGGCAGTTGAGCGACCTCGAGCAGCGCCTGGCCGACCCGAGTTCGGACCAATCCAAGGCGCTCGGCCACTTCAAGCGCATCCTCGCCCTGCGCAGCGCCCAGGAGGCCTTCAGCACGACCGCGCGGCAGCGCATCCTGGCGAGCCCTCCCGGCGCGTTCGTCATGCGCCGGGAGGGAAGCAGGCAGGCGGTGCTCGTGATCGCCTCGGTTCTGGACGGCCCGCAGCGCTTGCCCCGCGCCGGATTGGGGATCGATCCGGCCACCTACATCGATCTGCTGAGCGGCTCGGAGGTGCCCGTGGCCGACGGCATCCCGCTCAGCCCCCATCAGGTGCTGTGGCTCGACGTCAGCGGCTGATCGACGCTTCCGCAGACCCCCCGCAGGCCGTTCAGGCCGACGCGACGACGCCGAACTCCGCGCGGTCGTTCCTTACGGCGGCCAGCAGCTCCCGGTGGACGGCCGGATAAACGCTGGCGACGCGGTGCCAGGAGGGCAGGAAGGGGCTTTCCTCTCCTCCCTCAAGGTACGACGATCCCGCTTTGAGAATGTTCGTGGCGAAGAGCTCCACAGCCTGCTCCTCGGCGTGGCGGTCGAGGACCAAGCCGTTCATGGCGGCGTCATTCGCGTAGGACTCGATGAGGTCCAGGGCGATGCGGTAGTAGCAGGCCTTGGCGGTCCTGATCGTTCCCGAATCAAACACCGCTCCGTAGGTCGCCAGCTTCTTGAACACCGCCTTGGCGATGTCCAGGCTCATGCGCGACAGCCCGCGGCGGGCGTCGTTCGGCGAAAGGTCCTGGTGCTTGTGGTCGTAGCTGTCAGCGACCTCGACCTGGCAGATGCGGTTGGTGGCGTAGTTGCGGTGCATCTCCGAAAGCAGGCCCACCTCCAGGCTCCAGTCGGAGGGGATGCGCAGGCCCTCCAGCACCCCGGACTGCATGGCGAACTCCCCGGCCAGCGGATAGCGGAAGCTGTCCAGGTAATCGAGGTAGGGATGCCCGCCGGTCAACTGCTTCATGGTGCGTATCAGCGGCGAGACCAGCAGCCGGCAAACGCGCCCGTTGAGCCTTCCGTCGGCGACGCGGGCGTAGTAGCCCTTGCAGAACTGGTAGCCGAAGTCCGGGTTCGCCACGGGGTAGATCAGGCGCGCCAGCATGGCCCGGTCGTAAGTGGTGATGTCGCAGTCGTGCAGGGCGATGGCCCCGACGTGGGCGAGCGCCTGCACGAAGCCGATGCAGCGCCAGACGTTGGCGCCCTTGCCCCGCTGCTCGGGCGCCAGCCCCTCAGCGGCGAGCTTGCCGTGAACCGCCTTGAGCCTCGGCCCGTCGTTCCAGAGCACGTGGTGCGGCTGGGGAAGCGCGGCGAAGTAGTCGAGCGCGTGGCGGAACTCCGCCTCGCTTGCCGCATCGAGCCCGATTACGATTTCGGCGAGGTAGGGAACCCGCGCCAGTTCGCCGACGATGTTCGCCAGCGCCGGTTGCGCAAGCTCCGAATACAGGCACGGCAGCACCAGCGCCATCGGGCGGTGCGCGGCGAATTCGCAAAGCTGCGCTTCAAGCGCCTCGACGGGCTGGTCGCACAGGTTGTGCAGCGTGGTGATGATGCCGTTTTGGAAGAAGTCGCTCATGCCGAGTTCACCTCCGGCGAATTGGATTGGATCAAGGACGCCACGCAGCGCGACCAGACGTCCGGCCCCGCTCCGGGAGCGTGCGTGACCTTCGGACCTTCCGGCAGGACGTAGCCTCCGTTGCTGCCGGGAAACACCAAGGCGCGGTCGGCCGCGCGCATCATGTCCACGTCATTGGGCGCATCCCCGCAGGCCAAGGCGGTGATCGCGCCCCGCCGGCGACCGGCGACTCGGCACCTGATGGCCGCCAAGGCGTCAGCCTTGCTGCTGCGCCCGGTGACGTGATGGAACCTGCCGCCGAGTTGCAAGCCCAGGCCCAGGCCGTCGAGTTCGCCGGCAAACGACCGCAGCGCCGCCGGGGATCCTTCCCAGACCAACGGCTCCGAGGCCTTGCGCCGCATCGCGTCCGCCGCCGACTGCGCGTCAAGTCCGGTTCGTTCGGCCACTTCGGCGGCGGACATGTCCCCAAAACCACGGAACCGGTAGTCCGGAATTGAGCGCAGCCTGCGCAAATGCCTGCGGATGCGGGCGTAGTCCATGCCGGCAAGGGCGCATTCGTACGCACCCTCGCCCGGGGCGCTGCCGCCCTTGCCGGTTGCGGTTGGCCAAGCGAGGCCGGCGCCGTTCTCGAAGGCGATGATCGGGCGCCGCGCACACCGCTGCGCTAACCGGACGCATTCCGCCAGGGACTTGCTCGTCGCCAGCGCCACTTGCAGCGTGACGGCGCCGCGCGCCACCGCCGGAAGCCCAAAAAGGCCGTCGATGGCGGCGGCCGCGGCGGCAACGGGATAGTCGTCATCAAGCAACGTGCCGTCCAAGTCTGTTGCAATCAGCCAATGCATGGGGTGCCCGTCCTTGACTGCCCAGTGGCCTCGCGGCGCCTCAACGGGCGCGGCCCTGCATCGACAGGTCGACGCAAGGTTTGCGCCACCTCGACGCAAGGGCCGACGCTCCCGGTTCGTTTCCATTGTGCCCCATGCGGTTCGCGACCGCACGGCGGTTGCGGGCGCGCCATGATTGCCTACCGTGTGCGAACCTCCCTCAACCGGGGGCTGGCCGCAGCGCTTTCCAGCATCCCGGCCGTGGCCGTCTTCCTGATCGTCTTCGCCGTGCTGGCGCTGTTCACCGTGCAATGGCTGCGGCGGCGTTCCGCTGCGGCCTGAGCCCAACGCCGATCGCGACCGGCGTCGATTCGGCCCAGCGCAGGCCGGTTGACCGGCACGCCAACGTTGGCACAGTGTTTGCATAGTTGTTTTTCTGAACGCCGCCCCCACTAAGCATTGGGCCCGAAGCAGGGGCGTACAGCAACCATTCAACCAAGGAGACTAGGACCATGAACCACGAATTGACGAACCACATCGAAGGCGCACTGGCCGTGGCGATGGACAGCAGCGCCCTCTGCGATCAGTACGATCCCCTGCCGACCGCCAACGATCCCATCTACGGGCCGATGGAGGAGGCTGCGCCGGAATGCGACAACCTCTACCTGATTCCCCTTTAGCTCGCGCCCCGGGCGTCAGTCCCGGCGCAACGCAGCAGCGCCGGCCCGCACACCCCCAAGGCCAACCGGGGGTGTGCGGCGCCGCGTCTCATTGGCAACTCTCCCCGATGCGTTGAACCCGCTTCACCGATCCAAAGTTGGCGCCGCTAGCCGCTAAAGCCAGCGCCCCGCCCCGAAGTACGTCTGTTTGATTAGGTAGGGGTCAGGATGGCGGTCGAGGGCGCAACGCAGCAGCGCGCAGGCCTCCGCCACCGGCATCGCGCCGGTTCGGCACTGGTCGATGGCTTGGGTCAGGCGGGCGGTCTCGGACCGGTCCAGCCGTCGTTTCAGATGGCCCTGCATGTGGGACAGGGCGTTGGCGTGGCCGGCGACAGTGGCGGGATGGGCCAAGCCGTCCATGAGGCAGGCCAGATAGTCCGGGGCGAGGGCCGCAGCGCCTTGGCGCAGGTCGCTGAGCAAACGGCCGGCCGCACGATAGTGGCGCGCGCTGTGGGCCATCAACAGGTACTTGTGGCAGGTGTGGAACTCGATCAGGCGCTGCGCCGTCAATCCGCCACGCTCAAGGCGGCGCCAATGGGCGTAGGCCAACGTGCGGTTGATGAAGGCGCCGCGCCGCGCCGGGTCGAACAACCGCTCGCTCTCCTCCGCCGGCAGGCCGGGGCGATGCGCAAGCACGCTGGCTGCGTACACGCCCCGCCCGTCGGTGCGCCAAGGCTCGCCGCGGACCTCGGCGCGCACCTTGACGCTGTCCAGCCCGCAGCTCGGTGAGCGGGCCATGAAGATGTAGCCGCAGACATCGGCAAGCGCGGCGGCCTGGACGCCGCCGAAGGCGCTGAGCGCATCGGTGACGTCGAGCTCGGGATCGTCAACGCCGACGGCGCGAACCTCGCCGCCGTCGCCAACCAATCGAATCGGCGGGCGGGGAACGCCCATGCCGATGCCCACCTCCGGGCAAACGGCCACGTAGTCGAAGACCTCGGCCAGTTGCCGCTGCGGCAGGGCGCTCGCGGCGTCGCTGCCGTCGTAGCGCACCGCTTGGCCCATCAGGCAGGCGCTGACGGCAACGGGGACCGGCGGCTCGGGACGCGGCGGAAAGTCCGGCGTCAAGAGGAGGTCGCCAGGAAATCCCAAACCTGATCGGCGCCCAAGGCGCACAGGCGACGGCCGAGCAGCGCCTGCCAATGGGCCTCGCTGCCGCACTCGTCGCGCCACGCCCAGAGCCGGCGGGTGAAATGGTGCAGCTGGTGTTCGTAGGTGAAGCCCATGGCGCCATGCACCTGATGCACGGCTTCGGCGACCAGGCCGACCGCCTCGCCGACCCGGGACTTGGCCGCCGCCACCTCCAGCGCGAAGCGGTCGCAGCCGATGGCGGCCACCGCCGCGTCGCTGGCCCGGCCGGCGGCGGCCACTTCCGCCGCCGCCATGGCGAGCATGTGCTGGACGGCTTGGAAGCGGGCGACGGGACGCCCGAACTGCTCGCGCTCCTGGGCGTAGCCGACGCCGAGCTCCAGCACCCGCTCCAAGGCGCCGGCCGACTGCGCCACCCGCGCCAACGCCAGCAGCGCCGGCGCGGGCTCCGCGCAAGGCAGGGATCGAACATCCCGGACCTCGACCTGATCGCGGGGCTCCCCGGCCAGATTGACCGCTTCATGCACGGCCGCAGGCGTCGCCGCGAAGACGCCGCCATCGTCGGCAACGCCAACGATGCGCCGCGCCGCCCGCCCCCAAGGCGCGTCCAGCCAGCTGGGTTTGTCGCTCTGCGCCACTAACCCAACCGTGCTCAGCGCATCGGCCTCGCCGCCTGCGCCCAGCCAGCGATTGGCCAGCAAAGCCTCGGCCAGCGGCAACGGCGCCGCGAACCGGCCGGCCACCCGCAGCACGGCGAAAACGTCAGCCAGCTCCGCGCCGCTGTCCGGCATGGCCATGAGTTGAAAGCCGTTTTCGCACAGGAGTTGCCACAGACGCGCCGGGAATTGCCCGCTCTCGGCCGCATCCAGGGCCGTTTTGGTGCATTGGTCGCGAAAGATCCGTTCCGCGGCGTCCGCCAGCATCCGCTCCATCAGCGCAACCCCAAGCCGCGGGCGATGACGCCACGCAGAATTTCCCGCGTGCCGCCGCGCAGGGTGAATGCAGGCGACAGCAGCAGCGTTTCGGCATAGGTTTGCCGAAACCGCGCCTGATCGCCATGATTGCCGCCCGCAGGCGCCGCCGCTCGGGCGATTTCCGGCAGCAGCTTCTCGAAGTTGTTGCCCAGCTCCTTGACCAGGGCCGCCTCCACATTGGGCGCCTTGCCGTTCTCCAGCATTCCGGCCACCGACATCGACATGCGGCGCAGCGTCATCAAGTGCGCGGCGATGCGCCCCACGGCCGCCGCTTCAAAGCGCTCGGGAGCGGCGCCCACCAGGCGCACGAACTCGACATAGACGCGAAATGCGGACAGGAACCGCTCCGGCCCGCTGCGCTCGTAGCCCAGCTCCGAGGTCACCTGCGACCAGCCGTTGCCCGGCTCGCCGACCAGGTCCGCAGCGGCTACGAACACGTCGTCAAACACCACCTCGTTGAAGTCCTCGCCGCCGGCCATGTTGCGAATCGGGCGTATGGTCACGCCGGGCGCCGCCAAGTCGATGATCAGCTGCGACAGCCCCGCATGCCGGTTGCCGTCGGCCGGCGCGGTGCGCACCAAGGCGATCATGTGGTGGTTGCGGTGGGCGTCCGTGGTCCACAGCTTGGTGCCGCTGACCCGCCAGCCGCCCGCAACCGGCTTGGCCGCCGTGCGCACCGAGGCGAGGTCCGAGCCGGAGCCCGGCTCGCTCATGCCGATGGAGAAGAAGCTGCGTCCTTGAACAATGGAAGGCAGGTAGCGTGAGCGCTGCTCCTCGCTGCCGCTGCTGAGCAGCAGCGGGCCGCTCTGCCGGTCGGCGATCCAATGGGCGCTGACCGGGGCGCCGGCCGCCAGCAGCTCCTCGGTCACCACGTAGCGGTCGAAGAAGCTGCGCTCACCGCCGCCGTAGGCCTTGGGCCAAGTCATGCCGATCCAGCCCCGCTCGCCGAGGCGGGCGGAGAACTCGGGGTCGTGGCCCGAACTGAAGTCGGAGTTCGGAGCGGTGATCCGATCCGCATTGACGGCCAGGAAGTCCCGCACTTCGTGGCGCAGGGCCTGCGCGCCTTCGGGCAATTGCACGGGATCGAATTGCAGCATCGGCATGTGTTGGACGACCTCAAATTGAACTTGCCATTTCCTGACGCATCAATATGCCTTTGCGGGCATCGTGGCACAAGCCCGCGCGACCTGGCGGTCGCGGGTGGAGTTTCGCTGCGCAAAACTCCGCGCTCTTCGCTTAGGCCGGGTTGCGATGGGTCTTAAACCCGCATGGGCCGCGCGACCTGGCGGTCGCCGGTGGAGTTTCGCTGCGCAAAACTCAAACGCACCCGCGCAGCGGGTTCGCCTTGACTTGCCGACAAGCAAATCCATACTTGCAACATGGCCATGGCAACGGTTCGATCAACCCGCTCTCGAGACCTTTCGAGATTCGAGGCGCACGGGCTCGCCGTGCATGGCTGACCCGAACGGCCTGCGCGCCCGACTTGAGCCCGTGCTCGAGGAGATGGTGAATCGGTCCGCCGTGGCCGGGCGCTTCGTGCATCGGGACGCCTACCGCATCACCCTCGCCACCCTGTGGGCCAATCTGGTGCTCAAGCCCGAGGAGGCCGGCCTTGAGGAGGCCGACCTCGAGGCGGTCCACGACATCCTGAGCGCCGAGGCGCAAGCCGTGCTCGGCGCCGATGCGGACCTGACCGCCTGCTTTGCCTTCCTCAACAGCAAGCAAGGCGAAGCGGCCATGAAGGAAGCGAGACTGTCCAAGACGCACCGGGAGCTGCTGCTCTACTTCTGCTCCATGATCCTCGACCCCGAGGGCCACCGAAAGTGGATGGACCGAGTGCGCGAGGGCGTCACGCAAGGCCCTTGACCCCGTTTCGGGCTACCCGGCGCCCGCGGCGGCCGCCCGCCCCGCGCGCCTCGGCTCAAGGCTTGCGCCGGCCACCGTAGAAGCGGCGGTGGGCGTCGCCGAACAGCGCTGCCGCCTGCCGGGCCTGCGCCATGTCCGGCTCAGCCAGCTGGAGCGATTCGCCATCGTAGCGCCAGCCGAAAAGCCCGCCGCCGCGAGCCAGCACGGTCAGGTGGCTGCGTCCCAGCACGCCGAGGTGGTAGTCATCCTCCGCCGGCGCCATTTGGTCCTCTCCCGACAGCAGGCTGCGTCCGTAGAAGGGTTCCGTGGCCGGCACGCCCAGCAGGCTGAGCGCCGTCACGGGAAGGCTCATGGTGGAGCCCATGGCGGCAATGGTCCGCGGCGCCAATCGGGCCGGGTTGTAGAGCACCACGGGAACCCGGAAGTTGTCGGCCGGCACGAGCGCCGAAGCGGGCTGCACCGGCCCCTGGTCGGAGGCGATGACCAGCAGCGTATCCTCAAACCAAGGCCGGCGCCGCGCTTTGCGAACGAACTCGCCGAGCGCCCAGTCGGCGTAGGCCACGGCATATTCCCGGCGCCGCTCGTCATGGGGAAAGCGCACCCGGCCCGCCGGAAAGTCAAAGGGGTGGTGATTGGTCACCGTCAGGGTGCTCAGCATCACTCGCTCGTGGCGCGCCGTGCGGCGATCCATTTCGACCAGCACCCGGTCAAGCAGAATCTCGTCGGCCACTCCCCAGCTGGTCTCGAACCACCGGTCGGGAAAGTCGTAGCGGCTCAGCATGGCGTCGAAGCCGATGCGGCGCCAGTAGTCGAAGAAGTTGGTGAAGTTGGGCCAGCCTCCGTACACGAACGCGGTGTGGAAACCAGCCGCAGCCAACACCTTGGGCAGGGAGGGCAGCCGTTCGATGCCGTCGCGCTGGGGCATCGCCAAGCCGGGCAGCGGCGGATGGCCATGCAGGATGGCCTCCATGCCCCGAACGGTATGGTTGCCGGTTGCGTAAACCCGGTCGAAGTAGATGCCCTGCCGGGCGATGGCCGCCAACTGCGGCGCGAACTGGGCGCGCTGCCGCAAATCCCACCAGGTCTCGCCGCCGAAGGACTCCTCGATGATCAGCAACAGATGCTTGAATCCCGTTGGTGGCGGTGCGCCGGGAGCCGCAGCCGCAGGCGGCGGCACCGGCCGCTTGGGCTGCCAGTAGGCGCCCTCCCACTCGCTTAGGTCAACGCGCACGGCGTGCAGCATGTCGAGCCAGCCGTTGCTGGCCAAATGGTTGAGCGAGCGTTCCGGGCCGACCGGGCCTCGATACCCGCCATCGCTGGCCACCAGACCGGCAGCGACGGCCAGCGCAGCCACGAAGCTCCATCGATCCTTGGCGCCGAAAGCGCGCGGAAGCCAACCCCCCATCCAGCGCGCCGCCGCCCAGCCCGCCGCCGCCACTGGCGGAATGTACAAGGCAAAGCCAACTTGTTCCTGCAGAAAGGCCAGAACCTCCAGCGGATGCGGGCCGTAGCGGGCGAGGGTAACCCCGGCGCGCGCGAAAAACGTCGTCCAATGGAGAACCTCGCCGAGCAGGATCAAGGCGACCGCCGCCATCGTCGGCCCAATCCACCAAACGGCGAAACGGCGACCCAGCAAAAAGCCCGCGCCCAGCCAGCCGCCGACCAGCGCCCCCGCCTGGGCATCGCTCAGGGCGCCAAAGAGGAAGGTTTGCAGCCAAGCGCCCATTGAGGGATCAAGGAACGACTCCTCCGGGCTCAAAGCGGCCATGGTCAGCCGCAGGGCCAACCCCAAGGCCATCCAGAGCGCGCCGAAACGCAGCCAAAAGCCGATCACTGGGCCACCCGACCGCGCACCGCAGGCGCCGGTTCCGGCATCCAGGACAGCAGCACCGGCAGCAGAAAGACGGTAAAGGCCAGCAGCAGCGACACCGCCACGGCCAGCAGGAAGCCGATGGAGGCGGTGCCGGCATGGGGCGACAGAGCCAGCGCGGCAAACGCGCCCACCGTGGTCAGCGCGCTGAGCACCACCGCCCGGGGCGTGCTCGAGTGCATCAGGTGGGCGACGCCGCCTTCGCCTCGATAGCGCTCCACCACATGGATCCCGCCATCGACGCCCAAGCCGAAAATCAGCGGCATGACCAAAATGTTGGCCATGTTGAGGGGCGCGTCAAGCAGCACCCCGAGGGCAAGGGTGAACAGCACTGCCAAGCCCAAGGGCACCAGCACCAGCATGGCATGGCGCAGGCTTCCCAGCATGACGAGCAGCACGACGACGATGGCCGCCAAGGCGAAGGCCATGGCCTGCTGGAAGCTGGCCACCACCACGCCGCCGACGCCCCGTTCGATGACCGGGCGACCGGTGGCGCTCGGCGCGATGGCCTGCACGGCGTCAATGAAGCGATTCATCGTCCCCAAGTCGGCAACGTCCTCAGCCGGCAGGACGATGCTCAGTCGCTCCCCCGATTCGCTGGTGAGCCGGTTGCGGACCTCGGCAGGCACCGACGCCGCCGTCACCGGGCCAACATGCAGCGCCCGGCGCAGCCAATCCAGCTCCTCGACCAGGCTGGCGACCACGCCCTGCTGCCAGACCAGCAATTGCGGCAGCGGGCCGTTGGCCAATTCCCGCAGAGCCGCCTCCAAGCCGGCGAAGCGGCCGCGGTCGTCACTGGCTTCAATGGCCCCAAGCAGGCTGCGAACGCTGGCCAGCAGTTCCCTGTCGGTCGGCGGGTCGAGCTGCCGCAGCGGCGCCAAGGCGCTGGCCAGCAGCCACTGCAGGTCCTCCAGCACATGCAGCTTGTCAGGCTGGTCGTCCGGCACGAAGTCCGCCAAGGCGATGACCGAGTCGACCTCCGGCAGGGCAGCCAAGCGCTCAAGCGTCCGGGCGTCCTTCCCCAGCAGCAAAAGCGCGTAGTCCGTCGCCTCCCCGTCGCGCTGCAGGCGACGCAGGGTGCGCATGGAGTCGGTCGCCGGATCCTTGAGCGCCAGCACGCTGTAGTCGAACCGCGACTGGCTGGCGACCGCCAGAGCCATCAGGGCGGTGAGGAGGATGAGGCCCAGCACCGAACGGCGATTGGCGATGAGAGCCTCAACCAAGCGCTGGCCCGAGGGCAGCGGCAGCACCCGGCGCTTGATCGGGCCGGCCACGGCGAAGAACGCCGGCAGCAGGGTGACGGCCAGCAGGCCGGCGATGGCCATGCCGCCGGCGGAGATGACGCCGAGGTCGGCCAAGCCGCGGTAGTCCGTCGGCCAGAAGCCCAGGAAGCCCAAGCCGGTGGTCAGGGTGCAGATGAAAATCGCGCCGCCGATGCTGCGGATGGTTGAATCCAAGGCCCGGACCGCATCGCCGGCGCCGACGTTGACCGCCTCTTGGTAACGCAGCGAGAAGTGGATCGCGAAATCCACGCCCAAGCCGAAGAACATCACCACGAACACCACCGACAGCGTGTTGTACTCACCGACGGTCAGCATGGCGTAGGCGGCGGTCATGCTGATGCCGACCACCAGCATGGCGAAGGTGGCGATGATGATCTTCAGCGAGCGCACGCCGACCACCAGCACGACCGCCAGCAGGGCCACGGCCAGCCAACCGGCCAGCCGCACGCCGCCGACCGCCGCCTCGATCTCCTCAAAGGCCAGCGCCGCCTCCCCGGTGATGCCCACGCGAACCTCCGGCGGCGCGCCGACTTCGGCGACGATGGCGCGCAACTCCTCCACCATTTCGGCATTGGCGAGCGTCTCGCCCACATCGAGATTGCTCTTCACCGAAATGAGGCGGTGCCAGGCCCCGTCGGCCCTGAAGAACTCGTTGGCCCAATGCACGGTGGGGTCAGCGCCCGCCAGCAGCGCCGCCGCCGACTCCTCGAACAGCGCCGCCACGCTGTCGAACCCGCTCGGCGGGTCGTTGCCGATGCCCTCCTCCAGCAGGCCGAGCAAGCCGCGCAGGCTGGGATCCTCGGCGACTGCGGTCAGCCAGGGCTGCGCTTCGGCCAAATTGGCGGCAACTTCGTCAACGTCCTCCGCATCGGCGTAGAGCAGCGCATGGTCGCGGAAGAACGGATGGTTGGCGCCGGCGTAAACCGCCCGAAAGCGATCCGGGCGGCGGCGCAGCTCGGCCTCGATCCGGCGCGCCGCATCCTCCACCTGCTTGAAGCCGCTGCCGGAGACCACGACCACGGCGGTTTTCACGTGATCGGGGAAAGCCGCCTCAAAACGGTCGAAGTCATCCCGCCAAGACGACTCCTGGCGGATCAGGCCGCCGAGGTCGGCGTTCATTCGATGGCGGTCCACGGCCACCCAAGCCGAGACGCCGGCGAGCAGGGCCAGGAGCGCCAGCACCGGCCAAGCGTAGCGGGCAACCCAGTCCACCCACTTGGACAGGGCCAGGATCAGCCAGCGCTCGATCATTCGGGGCCTTCGGCCTGCCCCGGAACGGCGCGCCGCTGACGTTCAGGAAACAGCATGTCCGCCCTCGAACTGCTTTCGATGGCTCATGGAGGGCCGTCGGTCTCGTCAAAGAAGTCGTCGAAGTCGTCCAGCGGCGGATTGCCGTCGAAGATCTGGAACTCACGACGCTGGTAGTAGGCCTCGCGGGTGAAGGCGTAGGGATCCAAGGCGGCGGCATCGCGGGCATCCGTCAGCGCCAGCGCCTCCGCCCGCGCGGCCACCACATCGATGCCGGATGCCCACAGCGGATAGCCGCTGCCGATCAGCAGCCGGGGCGCAAGGGCGCGGATGGCCATGCTCGGCAGGTCCCGCAGCGTCGATGGCCCCGCCAAGGGCACATAGACGTAGCGGCTGTTGCGCCAGCCCCAGACCGCCAGCGTTTGGCCGAAGTCCTCGTTCTGGGCGGCGAATCCGGCTGGCGTGGCCACGTCGAACAGCCCGGCGACGCCTAAGGTGCTGTTGAGCAGCAAGCGCATCAGGTCGGTGCCGCCGCGCTTCGGCTTGCCTTGCAGAAAGCCGTTCAGGGCGCTGTCCGCGGTGCGCAGGTTGGCGAAGAAATTGACCGCCCCGGCCTGCGCCGGCCCCGGCACGAGGTTCAGGTACCCGCGCGCCGCCGGCTCAAGCACCTTGTTGTCCAGCGTTTCGGACAGCTCGAAGGAGGCCCGGTTGAAGCCCGGCGCCCAGTCATGGGCGCGCCGGTCCGGCCCCTCCAAGCTGGCGCAGGCCGTCTGCAGCGCCAGGATGCCGGCAGTGGCCAGGACGCCGAACGCCTTGGGCCGGGCCGTTGATGAAGCGTGCATGGATGCTCTCCCTAGCGCTGCGCCAATTCCAGTTCGGCGATGCCGGCCTCGATGTCGGCCACCAGCCCGTCATAGCCCGTCGCCCGGATGATGCCCGCATAGTCCGCACGGCGCAGGGACAGGTCGCTGACCCCGTCGGCGACCACATTGAACGCCCTGCCGTTGCGGAAGTAGTAGTCGAGATTCACCGGTTCGTCGTTGGTGCGGTTCAGCACGGTCTTGACCACCGGCCCGGTGCTGGCCGCCACGGTCTCCACTTGCGCGAAGCTCTGGCCGCTGTAGCTGTCGAAGCGGTCGGCGTAGGTGACGGTGATGAGCCGGCGCATCAGGGCCGCGAACGCCGAGCGGCGCTCCTCGGTCAACGACCGCCATGTGGGCCCCAAGCTGATGCGGGCAACGGTGCCGAGATCGAAAAAGTCCACCACCGCGGGCTCCAGCAAGGCCACCCGTTGCGAGAAGCCCTCGGTCTGCATGGCGTCCACCAGAACGGCGTGAAAGCGGTCCACCGCAGCGGCCAGGGTCTCGTCAACCGCCGCCTCGGCCCAAGCCGACGGCGCCGCCAAACCGATCAGGCTGCTGGTCAGGCAGCGCGCGAGGCGATGCCTCGAACGATGCGACCGTGCCAAGTTGCGGATGCAAAGCGCAAGCCAGCCGTTGCGTCGAGAGCGGCGCGAAGCGGCATTGCGCAAAAAGAGGGGCGCCCCGCGCAACAAGCTGGTTGGCAGTCGCTTCATCGCACCAGCGCCAAGCTGAGCCAAGGCACGTAGGTGATGATCAGCAGCGCCAGCAGCAACACGACCATGAACGGCCAGCAGGCGGCATAGAGCTTGAGCACCGGCTGCTTGAATCGGTAGCTGGCAATGAAAAGGTTCATCCCCACCGGGGGCGTGAAGTAGCCAATCTGCATGTTCGCCAAAAACACGATCCCCAAGTGAACCGGATCGATGCCGTAGCCCACCGCCACCGGCAGAATCAGGGGCACCATGATGACCAATGCGGCGAATATGTCCAATAGGGCGCCCAAGGCCAGCAGCAGGACGTTCAACAGCGCCAGAAAGGCGATCGGGCTTTCGATGCGCGCCTGCATGAAGTCGAACAGGCGCTGCGGCACTTCGGCGTCAACCAGGAAGTTGGTGAACGCCAGGGCGACGCCGAGAATCAGCAGAATGCCCCCCACCATCACCATGGCCTTGACCGCCACCCCGGGCAGGTCGCGCGGTCTTAGGTCGCGGTACAGCAGCGTCTGGGCGATGGTGACGTAGGCCGCGGTCACCGCCGCCGCCTCGGAGATGGCAAAGTAGCCGGAGTAGATGCCGCCGAGCACCACCACCGGCAGCGGCAGTTCCCAACGAGCGGCCACCAGCGCCGCCCGGATGCGGGCGCCGTCAAGACCTGCGGCGCGGCGTTGGCCCGGACCGGCGAGCGGGCGCGCCGCGTTGGCGGCGCAATCGAGTTGCTGCGCAACTCGGCGGCCTTCGGGGGCGCAGGCTTGACCGCCCGATGGCATGGGCCCGCAACCGGGAAGGCTGGAGCGCGGCGCAGCAGCGCCGCGCTGGGCCCAAAGCGTCCAGCCCAGCAGGCAACCCAACATGAGCAGCAGGGGCATGAGGCCCGCCTTGAACAGATCGACGATGGTGAACGAAGGCCCCGCGTCGATCTGCTGGGCGATCACCCCGTAGAGGATCAGCGGCACCGACGGGGCCAGCAGCAGCCCCAGGCTGCCGGAGCTGGTGACCAGGCCCAAGCTGAACCGTTCGCCGTAGCCGGCCTGCAGCAGCGCCGGCAGCAGCAACGCCCCAAGCGCCACGATGGTGACGCCGGAGGCGCCCGTCAAGGCGGTGAACAGGGCGCAGGCGGTTAAGCTGACGATGGCCAAGCCGCTCGGCAGCCAGCCGAAGAAGCTCTCGACCAAAGCCAGCAGCCGTTGCGAGGTATTGGCCTCCGCCAGCACGTAGCCCGCGTAGGTGAACAGCGGCAAAGCCACCAGCAGCGGGGTATCGACAATGCGGTAAACCTCGATCGGCACCGCCGCCAAGTCAATGCCCGAAGCCAGAAAGCCGAGCATGGCGGCGCCCATGAGCACGGCGACCAGCGGCGCCCCCGCCAAGGCGGCCGCCAACAGCAAAGCGACGCCCAGTACGGTCATGGCGGGTCGAAGGCGTGCAAAAGGTAGCGCAGGCCGATCACCGCGGCGCCCACGGGCAGCACGGCTTCGCAGGCCCAGGCCGGCACTGAGGCGAAGGCGATGGTTCCGTCCTCGTACTCAAAGCGGACGAATCGAGCGCTGTGCCAAGCGAAAACGACCATCACCGCGCAGGTGAAGGCGTTGGCGAAACGCTTCAGCGGCCGCTGCCAGCGGGGCGGCGCAAACCGGGCCAAAAGGTCGATGCGGATGTGGTCGTCGTTGCGGGAAGCCACCATGGCGCCGATCAGGGCCACCCAAATCACCAGCACCCGCACCAAGGCATCGCCCCACAGCAGGCCGGTGTCGAACAGGTTGCGGGCGATCACTTGATAGGCGGCAAGAGCGATCATCGCCGCCAGAATCAGCGCCAGCAACCCATCCTCAAAGCGACTGAGCGCCTTGAGGAACAACTTGACGGACGGCAAATCTACTCCCCGGAAGCGCTCGGCTGGATGGTTCTGAAGTCGCGCAAATGCCCTTGCAGCGCTTGGTACAGGCCTTTGGAAATGTAATCCTCCTCAACTAGGCGCAAGGTGGCCTGGTCGGCCAACAGGCGCCACTGCGCCAGTTCCCCAGCCGAGGCGCTGCGCCATTCGAGGCCTTGGTTGGCGAGCGCCGCCGAGGCCTGTTCGTGGTCGCGGCGGCTGCGCGCGTTGACCTGTCCGACCACCTCGCCCATGACCCGCCGCACCACCGCTTGGTCCGGTTCGGAAAGCCGGTCAAAACGCCGTTTGTCCAAGGCGAACAGGCCATAGACGTAGATCAGGGGCAAATCCAGGACGTGCGACACCCGAGTGTGCCACTGCAGGGCCACCGCACCGACCGGCGGGGCGGTGACGCAGTCGATCAGGCCGGTCTGCAGGCCCCCAAGCACATCGACGATGGGCAGCGGAATGGGCGTGACGCCGAACGCCTGCAATGCCCGGGCCGAGCCCGGGTCGTTGTCCGGCACCCAGACCTTGCGCATTCTGACGTCGGCAACGCTGCTCACCGGCTGCTGGGTCATGGCGTAGGCGAAGCCAACCTCGGCCAGCCCCAAGGCCACGAAGCCCTTGGCTTCCAAGCCGGCCAGCAACTCGGCGTCCAAGCGCTCGCGCACGTAGTCCACCTCTTCGCCGGAGCGAAACGCCATGGGCAGGTTGTACAGGGCGATGTCAGGATAGGTCTGCACCAAGGCGCCGGCGGTCACTACCGCACCGTGCAGCTGGCCAATGCGAATCTTGCGCAGCACCGCCTTGTCGTCGCCCATCACCCCGCCCGGGTAGAACTTGAAGGACACGCGGCCCTCGGTTTGCGCCGCCACCCGGGCGCCGCCCTCGCGCAGCATGTCCATCCAAACCGAGCCCTGCGGGGACAGCGCCCCGATCTTGAGCGCCTGCGCGCCGGAGGTGGCGCTCCACAATCCAAGCAGCAGCGCAAAAGCCGCTTGCAAACCAGTTGCTCCAAAACTAAAAGTACGCATCGGCAGTGTCCAGCAGGCTTTGGGCGCGCCGCTTGGCGACGGCGTTGAGGAGGATCAATTCAGGCGCATCGACCTCGGCGGCCAGCGCTTCGTTGAGCAGCTCGTCGTGCAGGGGGCGGTCGAAGACCAGCCGGGCGTACTGCTCGGCAAACATGACCTGGGTAAGCAAGTGCCGGCCCTCGGCGAGCGCCAGGGCGCGCTCGAAGTGAAAGCGGCCCACTTCCGGCCGCCCCCCCAAGGCGGGAGGCACCAAGGTCTCGAAGACGCCCAGGTACAGGTGCGGCCCGCCGTGGTCATGGCTCTCGTGCAGTTCGGCGATGCGGCTCATCAGGAGCTTCACTTTTCCCAAGTCGGCTATGGCGTTGAAGTCGTCGCTGTTGGCCTGCATCCAGGCCGACCAAGCGGTCGCCAAGCCGTAGGCCAGCGGCACGTCCGCCTTGGTGAGCGTGGCGGTCCATTGCTCAAACTCCTCAAAGGGCCTTGCAACCACGCCGCAACTGCCCCGCCGCTCCACGCAAAGCGCCCGTTCGGCCAGCGCTCGGCCCTTGGCCGCCATCAGCCGCGCCCGCTCGCCGTCGGTCACGAAGGCCCCTGCGTAGGCGGAGTTCAGCAGCGCCGCCTGGGAGAGCAGAACCGGGTTGTCGGGGCTGCTCTTGAGCAATCCGTCAATCAACAGCAGAAAGGCCGGCGCGCCGTCACGAACCATGTCCACATCCGGGTTCTCAAGGATTGCCGCCGACAGGTCGCTGGCCAAGCCCTCCACCGCCGAGGACATGAGCGATGCGCAGCCGGCCAACGAAGCGGGCAGCGCCAGCCACAACGCCGCCCGCGCAATCAACCTGCCGCCCATCGCCCGCCGGTCAACCCTCGGCGCCGGCGCCCACCGCCTCAAGGACCGCCTCCATGGGTGGCCGCCGACGATAGCCGGGCACCGCCAGCTTGGCGGCAATGAGGCCATCCGGGGCAATGTGCAGCACGCCCGGGCGGGCGACGCCGTAGGCGAAGTCGCCGGGCTTGTGGTTCTCGTTGAGAACGTCGAAGGCGATGGCGTGCTTGGCGTTCTCGTCGGCGAGCAGCGGATAGCCCAATTGCTCTTGGGCATGAAAGGCGGCCAGCACGTCAGGGGCGTCATAGGTCATGCCCGCCACCTTGAGGCCGACCGCCTCGAATTGAGGACGCCATTCCTCCAGTTGAACCAACTGGTGCTTGCAAAAGGGTCACCAGTCGGCCGAGCGGACCAGGAACAGCAGCAAGCCCCGCTCGCCCGCCAAGGATTCCAAGCTGCGCTGCGCGCCGCTTTGGTCCTGGGCGGCAATGGCCGGCGCCAAGGCGCCCACGGGCAAGCTCCAGCCATCGGCGTACTCATCAGCCAGCGCCGCCGGGGTCCACCCGGCCATGACGATGGCCGCAAGGGCACACATCAGTCGTTTCATGCGATCACTCCGATCAATCGACTCATCAAGGGTGCGCATCGTCGGAGGCATGGGGTGCGCTTGTCAAGGCTGCGCGCCCGCAAAGCGGGCGCGTTGGAGTTTCGCTGCGCGAAACTCCGCGCCAGTCGCGTAGGCCTGATTCCGATGTGTTTCTGAGCCCGCACAGGCTGCTTGACTTTTCCTGCGTGCTACGATTTACAACGAATCCCGTCGGCACGATCTTGCCAAGCCCCGGATAGACTTATGGCATGGCCCGAGTAGATGGATCCGCTGCAAGAGCAAGCGCGGCTCCCTTCAAGAGGAGACGGCGATCGCCATGGATGACTTAACGGTTGTGGACTTGTTCGCTGGCGCCGGGGGACTGTCGCTGGGCTTCCAGCGGGCGGGATTCCGAAACTTGTGGGCTGCGGACAATCAACCCGCAGCGACCGAGACGTTCAAACGCAACATCCACCATTTAGTGGAATGCGTGGAAATCGAAGCCACCACGGAGTTTCCTCGCCCAACCGTCATTGTCGGAGGCCCCCCATGCCAAGGGTTCTCCTCAGCAGGAATGCGCGAGTCGGGAGACGTAAGGAATACGCTGGTTTCCGTGTTTGCCCAAGTGGTCGCTCGAATTCGACCGGAAGCATTCGTTTTCGAGAATGTCGAGGGCATCCTGACCTCGGACGGGGGTGGGCGACTTTCGGAACTTCTCGATCCCGTGATTGCGCACGGCTACCGGGTCCACTTGCGCAAGGTCAACGCGGCGAACTTCGGAGTGCCTCAGCATTAGGAAGCGAGTGCTAGCTATCGGCGGGCTGGGCTTTGACCCAATGTTCCCGGATCCCACACGCAGCGCATTCGGAGCGCCTGGTGCGACCTTGGCCACAACGAGACTTCCCGCGACCGCAACCGTGGCGGAGGCGCTCAGCAATCTGCCACGGCCGGGGGAAGTCGCGCCGAGGTGTCCGCAAGACCACCACTCAAGCCGCATGGACGAGGTTCGTCAAACGCGAATCGCCGCATTGAAGCCAGGACAAACCATGAGGGATCTTCCTGAGGAATACTGGCACCCGAGCTTCCGGCGGCGCGCTTATCGGCGAGTCAAGGACGGCACGCCAAGCGAGCGCCGCGGCGGTCCCCCATTCGGGATGCGCCGCCTCAAGGGCAATGAACCTTCAAAAGCCATTACGGGCCGGGCTGCCAACGAGTTCGTCCACCCCTCGGAGGATAGGTTCCTGACACTCAGGGAGTGCGCCCGGCTGCAGACTTTTCCTGACCACTTCACGTTCTGCGGAACCAAGGCCGAGCGAGCGCTGCTGATCGGCAACGCCGTGCCCCCGCTGTTCGCTGAGGCTGTCGCTCGGAGATTGGCCATGGATCTCAGGCAGCAACCGCAAGCACGCAAACCGGGCGCATTGCTCAGCTTCATTCCCGCACTGTCAAGTGGCGTGAGTCCAGCGCTCCAGCAAGCCTCGGCAATGGTGGAAGAGAGGTTCAAGCCCGACTCCGCGCAGGGTCGGCTGTTCTGACGTGCCGCTCAATCAAGCCCAGCGGGCAATGGTCCAGAAGGCTCGCTCAATCGGTGCCGGTGGCCAAGGGGTGGCTCTATCGGAGGGCGCCTGTTCGTACATCGTCGGAACCGTCGCAGCGGACCTTGGACTGAAGGCCAGTTTCCCTGAGATTCCCGAGGATTTGCCACCTTTTTTCAGCGACCTTGCGCTTGGTTCGCTGGAGGTCTCAGGCGTTTCGTTTTTGCCGCTTCTGGAGCGTCTTGTCGATTTGGCCCCCGATGCGGATTCCTACTTCGCCAGCTTGGCCAAACTCCACAAGTCGCGTCTGAAATGTGAACAAATCCTGCAAACTCAAGCCATTCCCGGTCCAGAGCATGTCGGTCCAAGGGTTCTTCTGGAGTACGGAAGAATGAACCCGTCCGCCTTGGGGGCGTATTTGTTTTGGCGGAAGTGGCTGTTTGACATTACCCCAGTTTTGGTTGTGCTCGACTCGACGCCAAACCCTAAACTCCGGGAATTGATCCAAGCGTTCGAGTCCCAAGCAGGCGAGTCGTACGTTGGGGTCGAGGCATGGGATCATCTAAACAGCATGGCTGGCCGGACGATGGGGAAATTTCTTGACCTCTATGTTCACAGACCAATCGCGGCCGTCATGGGCGACGCAAGGCAGTCGCTTGCACCCCTGACTGTTCGCATGGACCACAACGAAATCACAGTGGACTTGGGTGAGGAGTCATTCAAGATTCACCGGCGCCATGAAGCCGTGGACGCCGAGACCGCCGCCTTGCTGGATGACGTTGACGAGGAGGCCCTTGGTCCATGACGTTGGTTCGACGGCACAAACCTCGGCAAATGCGCAGCCAGCGCTTGTGGAGCGGCTTTGAGGGAAGCTGCTAACATTCACCGCTTGCCGACTGGCCGCCGCATATTCGACATGCCCAGATTCCGCTACGCCGACTTGGACATCCACTACGAGCAGTGGGGTGCGCGGGCCGACCCTCCGCTGCTGCTGCTGCACGGCCTGTCGTGCCAAATCATTCACTGGCCGCAGAGGCTCATCGACCGCCTCACGGGGGCGGGCTACCGCGTCATCGCGATGGACAATCGAGACATGGGGCTGTCCTCCGGGGTGTCCGCGCCGGCGCCGAAGGTCGCCGACATCCTGGCCGCCATGGACGACCTCTCCCGCCATCCGCCCCCCTACACCTTGAGCGACATGGCCGACGACGCCGTGGCCCTGCTCGACCACCTCGGCCAAGCCGGCGCCCACGTCATCGGCCTGTCGATGGGCGGCATGATCGCCCAGACGTTGGCCATCGAGCATCCCGAGCGGACCTTCAGCCTGACTTCGATCATGTCCAACACCGGCAATCCCGATCTGCCGCCGGGCGAGCCGGAGGCGCTGGCCGCCTTCATAATCGACCGGCCCGAGGACCGGGATGCGGCCATCGCCCAGTACCAAAGGGGGTGGGACACAGTGGCGGGGCCGCACTTCAACTCACTCACCGAGGGCTTGGCGCGGTTTTCCGAACAAGCCGTGGACCGGGGCTTTTCGGCGCCGGGCTTCGCCCGCCAATTGCTGGCCATCTTCCACCAGCCGGACCGCCGCCAGGCATTGGCCAAGGTGGCGGCGCCCGGCCTCGTCATCCACGGCGGCGCCGACCCGCTGGTGCCGCTGGCCGCCGGTGAGGATACGGCCAAGGCGTTGCCGAACGGCCAGCTCAAGGTCTTCGACAAGATGGGCCACGACCTGCCGGAGCCGCTGCTGGCCGCCATCGCCGCCGCCATCATCGACCACGTCGATGCCGCGCCGAGCATGCGATAGCTGCGGAAAGCCGTCCACGGGAACCTGCCAATGACCGATTCCCTGGTTTTGATCGAACGCCACGGCGCCATTGCCGTGGTGAAGCTCAACCGGCCCGAAGCCCTGAACGCCTTGTCGAGCGCCCTGCGCAGGCGCCTCAGCGGGACGTTTGCCGAACTGTCCGGGGACCGCAGCACCGAGGTCATCATCCTGACCGGCGCTGGCCGCGCCTTCACGGTCGGCCTGGACCTCAAGGAACTCGGCGGCGAAGGTCCCGCCAACCGGGGTGCGCACGGGGAATCCCCCCCGCAGGGAAGAAGCCAATCCGCACTTGGGCGGCGCCGACCTCAGCGACGCATTGGCAGCGACGCCGCAGCCGATCATCGCCGCAGTCAACGGCTACGCCATCACCGGCGGCTTCGAGCTGGCGCTGATGTGCGACTTCATCATCGCCGCGCCCGAAGCCCGATTCGCGGATACCCATGCCCGGGTGGGCGTGGTGCCCGGCTGGGGCCTGTCGCAACGGCTACCGCGGCTGATCGGCATCAACCGGGCTAAGGAGCTTTCGCTGACCGGCAACTATCTCGACGCCGAGACCGCCTGCGCTTGGGGTCTGGTGAACCGGGTGGTTCCAGCGGCGGAACTGCTGCCCGTTTGCATAAGACTGGCCAAGGACATCGCCAGCACCCACCGCCCAACCCGAGATGAGATCAAGCGCATCATGGACTCCGGCTGGCAGGCCACGCTCGCCGAGGGGCTGGCGATCGAGGACGCCGCCAGCCGCGCCCACGCCAGGGCGGAAGCGCGCCCGGAAAAAGTCGCCCAGCGCCGCGCCGCCGTGCAAGCCCGAGGGCGGGAGCAAGGGAACCTCTGACCAGGCCCCTGCCTCGATGGGAGCGGAGCGGCAACTTCGGCATCCGCGTCGAATGGCGGCCACAAAGGGCCAATGTCCCACAAGTCCTGCGGATTTGGCCTGCATATTTCGAGCGGCTGTCGTGGCATCGTGAGCCAGTCCAACGCAAGCGGTCCCGAAATTGGCCCCGACAACCCACCGGCTGGCCCGCCGCCGCCCCTTACCGTTGCGGCGGGCCTGTGCTAGGGTGCCGGGCACGGATCCGCAGCATTTCCAAGGAGCCCGCCATGCGCCCAGCCCAACGGTCCAGCAGCCCCGCCCCGACAAGGCCAGCGCCCAAAGCGCTGCGGGCGGAAGCCGCCGTCCACTACCCGGAGTCGGACGGTAGGCCCATGGCCGAGACCCCCGTCCACTGGCACGCCATGGTGGACTTCGCTAGCCCCCTGCACGGCTTTTTCAAGGATCGGCCAGACGCCTACGTGGGCAGCAACATGCTGATGTACCACGAGGAGGGCGACAATCGGCGCAGCGTGTCGCCGGACGTGTTCGTGGCCTTCGGGGTGCCGAAGCTGCCGGAGCGGCGGGTGTGGCTGGTCTGGGAGGAGCGCAAGGCGGCGGACTTCGTTCTGGAGGTGACCTCCCGCTCGACCTGCCGGGAGGACGAGGTGGGCAAGAAGGCGCTCTATGCGCGCCTGGAGGTTCGGGAGTACTGGCAGTTCGACCCGTTGGGGGAGTGCCTGAACCCGCGGCTGAGGGGCTACGTTCTCGGCGCGGACGGGAAGTACCGGCAGGTCGATCTTGAGGAGCGTGGCGGCGCGCTCTGTCACGACAGCCTGCTGGGGGCGACCCTTCGGCTGGAGGACGGGCGGCTGCGACTGCACGACCCCATGCGCGGCGAGTACCTGCTGACCCACGCGGAGGAGCGCGAGGCCCGGCGCTTGGCGGAGGTGCGGCTGGCGGAATTGGAGCGGCGCCTGCGCGGTGCGTGAGGCGCTGCCGACCCCAATCCCCGCCCGCAACTGCTTGAATTCATAAATATATCGAACCTGACCCACGCAACAGGCACGGAGTTTCGCGCAGCGAAACCCCAACGCGCCCGCTTAGCGGGCGCGCAGGTGTGTGCGGGCTCAGAAACATGTCGGAATCCGACCTACGCGACGAACGCGGAGTTTCGCGTCAGCGAAACTCCATCCGCGACCGTCAGGTCGCGCAGGTGCTTCTACGACTCGGCAAACATCTGCTAAATTCCCGCCCATCAAGCCGAAGAACTCTGGGCAGTGAATCTGCGCTTACTGGAAAAGTTCATTCACCAGGGCCGGTTGACGGTGATCGGCCCTAACGGACGGGAGCGGACCTTCGGCGAGGGCGAGCCGAGGGCGTCCTGGCACCTGAACCGGCCTTCGACCTTCCCGCGCATCCTGCGCAATCCGCCGCTCAACTTGGGCGAGACCTACATGGACGGCGAATGGGACGTGGGGGAAGGCACCCTGCACGACCTGCTGACCATCCTGCGCATCAATCTGGAGCCGCGGATTCCGGGGCGCGGCTGGCTGAAGCCGCTGCGGGCGGCGCTGCGTTCCTGGAACGGCCTGGCGGCCAGCCGCCGCAACGTCAGCCACCACTACGACCTCGACGAACCCCTGTTCCGCGCCTGCCTCGACGCCGACATGCACTACTCCTGCGCCTACTTCACCGACCCCCTGGCGAGCCTGGAGGAAGCCCAAGCGGCCAAGTGCCGCCACATCGCCGCCAAGCTGAACCTCGAACCCGGGCAGAAGGTGCTCGACATCGGCTGCGGCTGGGGGAGCCTGGCCATGCACTTGGCGGAGCGCCACGGCGTGGCCGTGACCGGCCTCACCCTATCCGCAGAACAATTGCGGGTGGCCCGGGAAACCGCCCGGCGGCGCTGGCTTGAAAGCAGCGTGGAGTTTCGCCTGGAGGACTACCGGGAGCATGCGGGCGCCTATGACCGCATCGTCTCCGTGGGCATGTTCGAGCACGTCGGCAAGCCCCGCTACGCCGCATTCTTCAACAAAGTTGCCGCCAGCCTGGCCACCGACGGCGTGGCCCTGCTGCACACCATCGCCAGCAAGGCGCGGCCGGAGTCGCTCAATCCGTGGATTCGACGCCACGTCTTTCCCGGCGGCTACATCCCCTCCCTATCGGACATCGCGCCCTTCGTGGAGCGGGCCGGGCTGATGAGCGCCGACATCGAGGTGCTGCGCATTCACTACGCGCTCACCCTCAAGGCTTGGAGCCGGCGCTTTCAGCAACGCCGCCAGCAATTCGTTGACAGCAAGGGCGAACGGTTCTGCCGCATGTGGGAGTTTTACCTGGCGGTTTCCCAAACGGCCTTCGAGGTCGGCGATCTGGTCGTGCTGCAATGGCAGTTGGCCAAGGAAAACCAGGCGGCGCCGATTACCAGGGACTATCTTCACCCCTCGAACCGGCGCTAGCCGCCATCCTTAAGGATGTCGTACTTCTTCAGGTAGCCGCGCAACTGGTGGTAGGTGAGCGAGAGCTGCTCGGCCGCTTTGCGCTGGTTGTGTCGGGAGGCGTCAAGGGCGCGCCGGATGGTGGCGACCTCAAAGTCCCGCACGGCGCTCTTGAGGTCGAGGGGGAAGGTGGGCTGGCGCCCGGCGCCCGGCGTTTTGGAGGCGCCGCCGGGCCGGTACGGCGACTCGAATGGATCCAGGACGATCTCGGCAACCGGCTGGCCCGCTCCCGTTCGATAGACGCAGCGCTCGACCACGTTCTTCAGTTCGCGAATGTTGCCCGGCCAGCGGTGCGCGAGCAGGCGGCGGACGGCATCGCCGGAGAAGCCGGGAAACACCTCACGACCCAATTCCCGGCACATGTCGATGGCGAAGCGTTCGGCCAGCAGCAGGATGTCGTCGCGCCGTTCGCGCAGGGGCGGCAGGGTGATGACATCGAAGGCCAACCGGTCAAGCAGGTCGCTGCGGAACCTGCCCGCAGCCGCCAACCGCGGCAGGTCTTCGTTGGTGGCGGCAATCAAGCGCACGTCGCACGCCAAGGTCTTGCTGCCGCCGACCCGTTCAAACTCGCCGTACTCGATGACGCGCAACAGTTTTTCCTGAACCAGCGGCGAAGTGGTGGCCAGTTCGTCGAGAAACAGCGTGCCGCCGTCAGCGCGTTCAAACCGTCCGTGATGGGTCCGCGAAGCGCCAGTGAAGGCCCCCGCTTCGTGGCCGAACAGTTCGCTCTCAAGCAGGGCGTCGGATATTGCGGCGCAGTTCATCTTCAGCACGGCTTGGGCGGAGCGGTCGGACAGCAGGTGCAGCCGGTCAGCGATCAACTCCTTGCCGGTGCCGCGCTCGCCGACGATCAGCGCGGGCTTCTCCAGCGGAGCGATCCGGGAGGTGGCCTCAAGCACTTCGAGGAAGGCAGGCGATTCGCCGATTGGCGTTTTGGGATTGGTTATCACGCCGCGCAATTTAACCAAATGTTGGTCATATCCACCAACATTTTGTCGAGACGAAGGAGCAGTCATCAGCCGACCATTCAGCAACTCTTTCAAACTAAAGGGAAAAAATACTTTTCGCGAATCTGGCATGGAATCTGAGTAAACGGAAGCAACAGCCCAACCGGGCATGCAAACGGAGGCTAATCGCTCATGACCATCTTTTCGCGGATGACCGACATCATCAACTCCAACCTCAACGCACTGCTCGACAAGGCCGAGAACCCGGAGAAGATGGTGCGGCTGATCATCAAGGAAATGGAGGACACCTTGGTGGAGGTGCGCTCCGCCGCCGCCCGGGCCATCGCCGACCGCAAGGAGCTGATGCGGCGCCGGGACTGGCTGGCCAGCGAGGCCGACGAGTGGCAGCGCAAGGCGGAGGTCGCGGTGGGCAAGGACCGCGACGACCTTGCCCGGCGCGCCCTGGCCGAGCGCAACAAGGCCCGGGAGGCCGTCGAGTCCCTGACCGCCGAACTGGGCCTGCTCGGCGAAACCCTTGACAAGCTGAACGCCGACCTCGGCGCCCTGCAGGCCAAGATCAAGGATGCCAAGGCCCACCAAAACGCCATCATCATGCGCAGCAAGGCGGCCAAGACCCGGCTGGGCGTGCGCCGGCAGCTCAACGACCGCAACGTCGATGAGGCCATGCGCCGCTTCGAGGCTTATGAGCGTAAGATGGACGATCTCGAAGGGCAGGCTGAGGCCTACGACATGGGCCAGAGGACCTTGGCGGATGAAATCGCCGATCTGGAGAAGGGCGAGCAGCTCGACAGCCAGCTCGACGAACTGAAGGCCGGGCTGGCGGCGCGCCGCGCAAGCCCCAAGAAAGCCGAGGGCTAAGGAGTTCCCATGAGCGGCATGGCCGTCGCCTTCTTCGTGCCAGCGGTCGTCTTCCTGACGGTCGTTGCGCCGATCTGGATAATCATGCACTACCGCAGCAAGCAGAAGGCCCAGGCGGCGCTTTCGGAAGACGAGCGCGAGGAGCTGGAAAGCCTCATCGAGCGACTTGAGGGAATGACCGCGCGCGTCGAGACCCTGGAGGCCATTCTCGACGCCGAGACGCCGGGCTGGCGGCGGCGCGCCGACGAGGCGGCACGGTGAGCGGCGATGCGGCGGCCGGGCGGGTGCAGCCCGACAGGACGTTCAGGCGGCCCCGGCTGCGCGGCTTGCGCCGCGGCGGCAACGCCAAGATTGCGGGCGTGTGCAGCGGCATTGCCCAGCACTACGGCGCCGAGCCTTGGGTCGTGCGCTGCATCGCGCTGACGGGGCTGATCTTCATGACCAGCGTTGCCTTCATGGGCTACTGGATCCTCTACTTCCTCATGGAGGAGCCGCCGTCCGGCGAGGCGGAGCAACCGCCTCCCGGCCACGGCGGAGAGACGCCCGCGCTCGGCGCCGGCCTGTCGCCTAAGCGCAGCCTGCGCGCCGTCCGAGCCCATCTCGCCCAAGCGGAACTGCGCCTGCGGCGCATGGAGCACCACGTCACCTCGGGGCAGTACGAGCTGCATCGGGAGTTCAATCGGATCGAACCGTCAAGCGCAACCCGGTCGCCGGCCCGCTGATTCGGCACGAAACCAAAGAGCAACAAGGAAACCAGGAAAGTCAATGGACGTGTTCACCATGGTGACCATCATCGTGATCGTCGGCTGCGCGACCGGCGTGGCCACCGAGTACTTCAAAAGCCGCGCCAAGGCGACCGGCAAGCAGGATCCAGCGCTGCGGCAAGAGGTGGGGGAACTGCGCAAGCGGGTGGAGGTGCTGGAGGAGATCGTCACGGACGACAAGTACGATCTGGCCAAGGAGATCAACCGCCTCGACGGCCGCGAGGAGCGCAGACGCAGCGCCTAGCCGGCGATCAAACGATCGGGACGGTCGGTGAAGACGCCGGTTGCTCCCCAAGCGGCTAGGCGGTCGGCGGTCGGCCGATCGTTGACGGTGTGGATCAGCGTCTTCAGCCCCCGCTCGCCCGCTTCCTCAATCAGCCGCCTCGATGCGGTCCTCAAGGACAGATTCACCGACCAGGCCCGAAGCTGCCGGGCCACCTGCCAGCCTTTCCGCGGCCAGCGCCGGAAGAGCGGGGCGATCTTGAGGCCGGTGCCGCCCAAGGCCGCGGCGCGGCCGAGCTCGTCAAGATCGAAGGATGAGATCAGCAGGTCGCGCCCCAAGGCCAGTTCAGCCGCTGCCAAGGGCACGGCCAGTGCCGCAGTGCCGCGCGCCTTGAGCTCGACGTTGACGCCCACGTTGACCGGCAAGGCCGCAAAGACCTCCTCAAGCAGCGGCACGCGCTGACCGCCGCCGGCGTCGAGGCGGCGCAGGGCGGCCAGGCTTTGCGCCTGCAGCGCCCCCCGGCCGGAAGTGGTGCGGTCCAAGACGTCGTCATGGATCACGACCAGGGCGCCGTCCAAGGCATGGACGTCCAGTTCCACGGCGTCCACCCCGAGCGCGGCGGCCCGGCAGAAGCCGGCCAGCGTGTTCTCCGGGGCGAGTCCGGCGGCGCCCCGGTGGCCGATGACCAGATTCGTTCCGCCAAAGCCCAAGGCTCGCCCTCACGCAAGGACATTCCGGCTAGAATAGGCGCAATGAGCTACCAGGTACTAGCCCGGAAGCTGCGCCCGGCGGACTTCGCCAGCCTCGTGGGCCAGGATCACATCGTCCGGGCGCTGCGGCACGGCCTCGATTCAGGGCGCTTGCACCACGCGTACCTGTTCACCGGCACGCGGGGCGTCGGCAAGACCACCATCGCCCGCATCCTCGCCAAATGCCTCAACTGCGAGGCGGGCGTCAGCGCATCGCCGTGCGGGGAATGCTCGGTTTGCCGGGAAGTGCAGGAGAATCGCTTCGTTGACCTGATCGAGGTGGACGCCGCCTCGCGCACCGGGGTGGACGACACGCGCGAACTGCTCGACAACGCGCAGTACCTGCCGACCCGCGGACGCTACAAGATCTACCTGATCGACGAAGTGCACATGCTCTCCGCCGCAAGCTTCAACGCCCTGCTCAAGACCTTGGAGGAGCCCCCGGAGCACGTCAAGTTCCTGCTCGCCACCACCGATCCGAGGAAAGTCCCGATCACGGTCCTTTCCCGCTGCCTGCAGTTCCAGTTGAAGAACATATCCCGGGAGCGGATTGCCGCCTACTTGGCCGAAGCCATGACGGATGAAGGCGTTGAATTCGATGCCGAGGCCCTTGCAATCATTGCCAAGGCCGCCGGCGGCAGCATGCGCGACGCCCTCTCGGTCACCGATCAGGCCATCGCCTTCGGCCAAGGCCGCTTGAGCGGGCGGGACGTTGCGGAACTGCTTGGCGCGGTCGGCAGCGACGAGGTGTCGGCAGCGCTCGACGCCATCGAGAGCGGCGCCCCCCAAGCCGTGGTGCGCATCAGCGCCGAGCTGGCCGAACGGGCTGCGGATTTCGAGGCCACCTTGGCCGAAGTGCTGCAGGCGCTGCACGACATCGCCGTGGCCAAGGCCCTCGGCCAAGCCGACGCTCGGCCCGCGCTCAGCGCCGAGGCGGTGCAGCTTTACTACCAAATCGCATTGACCGGCTACCGGGACCTGCGGGTGGGGCCAGATCCCAAGACGGTCTTTGAGATGACCCTGCTGCGCATGCTGGCCTTTGCGCCGGATGCTTCAAGCGCCCGATCGGTGCCGCCCGCAGCGCCCCGCGCCGAGCCGACGCCTGGCGCCCAGCCCGGCCCGGCGCCCGGCGGGCCTGAGCCGCCAAGCCCGGCCATTGATCGTGCCGCCGTGCCGGCAGCGCCAGCCGAACCGCCGCCCGCCAGTCCAGCGCCGAAGCCAGGCCAGGCCGATAATGGCTCGCAAGCGCTGGCGGTCCAGTGGCTGGATTGGTTTGAGCGGCTGGATCTGTCCGGACCAAGCCGCGCCATCGCCGAGCATTCGGTGCTCCTGGGCAGGGATGGAAACCGTTATCGCCTGCGCCTTGACGAAGCCCAGCAGGCGCTGTTCTGCGGGGCAAGCAACCCGGAAATCGAGCAGGCGCTCGCCAAGGCGCTGGGGCGCCCGGTCGAGGTGTACATCGAAACCGGCGCGCTGGCCGTCGAGTCCCCGGCCAGGCACCGGGCACGGCTGAAGGCGGAGCGGCAGGCGGCGGCCAGACGGCAGCTCGAACAGGACCAAGTGGTGCAGTCGTTGATTACCGAGTTCGACGGCCACCTGGTGGACGCAAGGCATTTGGCAAACCCCTGACGACCAGCACCATAAGCATCATAGAAGGACAGCGCATGAAGAAAATCAGCGGTCTCGGCGACCTCTTGGGCCAAGCGCAGCAGATGCAGACGCACATGCAGCAACTGCAATCGGAAATCGCCAAAACGGAAATCGTCGGCGAAAGCGGCGCCGGACTGGTCCGCTTGACCATGAACGGCGCCCACGAGGTGCTCAAGGTCAGCATCGATCCCAGTCTGATGAAGCCGGAGGAGGGCGAGATTCTGGAGGAGCTCATCGCCGCCGCCGCCAACGACGCCGCGCGCCGGGTGGAGGAGGCGCAGCGACGGAAGATGTCGGAGGTGGCCGGCGGCTTGGGCGGCATGGCCCGCAAGCTGTCCGGCTAGCATTCCCAACCTCGACCAAGCGGACCCGTGAAGCAAGCTTCCCAACCGAACGCCAAGTTGCGCAGCAACTTGATCGCGTGCTTGCGCGCGCATGTTCAGTCCGCTGCTTGAACGACTCATCGGCTCGTTGCAGGCGCTGCCCGGGGTGGGACCCAAGAGCGCCCAGCGCATGGCCTTCCATCTCCTGCAAAAGAACCGGGAGGGCGGGCAGCGGCTCGCCGAAACCCTCGCCAAGGCGGTCTCGGAGGTTGGCTGGTGCGTGGATTGCCGCACCCTCACCGAGACCGGCCGCTGCCGCATCTGCGCCAACGCCAAGCGGGATGACGCGCTGCTGTGCGTGGTCGAGTCCCCAGCCGACATCGTCGCCATCGAGCAGGCCGGCGGCTACAGCGGACGCTACTTCGTGCTGCACGGGCGCCTGTCGCCCATCGACGGGGTGGGGCCCGAGGAGCTCGGCTTGGGCCAGCTCGCCGCCAAGGTGCGCGCAAGGCGGCCGGAGGAGGTGATTCTGGCCACCAACCCCACGGTCGAAGGGGAAGCCACCGCGTTCTACATCTCCGACCTCATCAAGGACGACGTGGGGCGCATCACCCGCATCGCCCACGGCGTGCCCATCGGCGGCGAGTTGGAGTACGTCGATGGCGGCACGATCATGCACGCCCTGCAAGGCCGCCGCAGCCTCACTTAGTCCAGGCCGAAATGCCCAGGCACCAATGGATCGACTCCAATGCGCGGCTGGCAGATGCCGCCGGGCGGTGGCACGGCGTCATCGGCCTGGACACGGAGTTTCAGCGCACCGACACCTTCCACCCCATTGCCGGGCTGTACCAACTGGCGGCGGGCACGGAAATCTGGCTGATCGATCCCTTGGCCATCGACGACTGGCGTCCGCTGACGCAGGCGCTGGAAGACCCGGCAACGGTCAAGATCATGCATTCATGTTCCGAGGACCTTGAGTTGATCGCCCATCACCTAGGCGCACGGCCCGCCAACCTGTTCGACACCCAAATGGCCTACGCCTTCGTCTCCGAGCATTTCAGCATCAGCTACGCCAATCTGGTCAAAGCCCTGCTCGGCTTGCAGCTGCCGAAGCAGCAAGTGCGCTCCAACTGGCTGCGCAGGCCGCTTTCGGATGCGCAAGTCAGCTACGCCTGTGAGGACGTGGCCTCCCTGCCCACGCTGCATCGGCTGCTCAGCGACGAACTTGAAGCCAAGGGCCGCTGGCATTGGTTTCGGGAGGACATGGCGCTGCGCGAAGCCGCCAAAGGCATCGAGCCGGAGCGCTACTACTTGGGCGTCAAGGGCGCTTGGCGCCTGAACGGCGCCCAACTCGGAGCGCTCAAGGCCCTTTGCGCTTGGCGCGAGCGCCAGGCCATGGCGGAGGACAAGCCCCGCAATCGGGTGGTCTGGGACGAGCACCTGCTGCAGTTCGCCCGCCATGCGGACTTGGCTGCGGCACTGGTTGAGGCGCACCTGCCGCGCCGGCTGACCCAGCGCTACGGCGATGCGTTGATCGCCGCCCACCGCGAAGGCCGGGCCGCGCCGACCGAGGCCACCGTCCCCCGGCCGCTAAGCGGCGGCCAGAACGCACTGGTCAAGCAACTGCGCGCCGTCGGCGTCAAGCGGGCGGCGAGCCTGGGGCTGGCGCCCGAACTGCTGTCGAGGCGGCGGGACTTGGAAGCCTGCCTGCGCCACCACGCATCGACCGGCGAGCTGCCTGCCACCCACCGGGGCTGGCGTGGCGCCTTGGTTGGCAGCGAATTCGCCGCCATACTCGACGCTCAAGCGCCCTGAGCCCCGAATGCAGCCGCCAATGAGCGAGCAAATCGCATGGACCGTCGCGCTGGCCGCCGCCCTGCTCGCCTTCGTCGGCATCCGCGCATTGACGCGCCACTTGCGCAGCCGCTTCCTGCGCACTTGGCTGCGTGCCTTGAGCCTCGCCCTGATGCTCACTCCGGCGCCGGTGCCGAACTTTGCGGGCCACTACGCCCCCGCCGCCATCGTTGCGCTTTTTGAAGCCGTCTTCCAAGCCCGGGGCGAGCCGACCCAAGCCCTGAAGCTGCTGCTTGCCACTTGCCTGCTGGCTACCGTCGCGGCGGCCCTATGGTCATGGCTTGGGCCGGGCCGACATCAAGCGAAGACATGAAGCGGTTGAGAGGATGTTCCCTTAATTGTCGCGCATGGCCACAACCGGATCGAGACGCGCCGCCTGCCTTGCGGGGTGGTAGCCAAAAAAAATGCCGGCCGCGCAGGCGGTTCCCAAGCCCAAGGCCACGGCCGATGCCGACCATTGCCAAGTCCACCCCGAATACAGACTAATGCCGACAGAGGCGCCAATGCCGAGCAATGCGCCGAGCGCGCCGCCGACTAGGCACAGGAGCACGGCCTCGGCAAGGAACTGCCGCTGCACATCGCCGCGCGTTGCGCCAAGGGCGCGGCGGATGCCGATCTCAAGCCGCCGCTCCCTGACCGACGACAGCATGGCGTTCATCACCCCGACGCCGCCAAGCACAAGCGAGATGCCGCCGACCGCGCCGAGCAGCAGGGCGAACAGGCCCATTTGCGCCTCCATCTGCTCGATGAGCGGCACCGGGCTGTCAACGCGGATCTGCATTTCGGGCGCGACCAGCGCGAAGTGCCCCACAATCTCATCGGTCGCGTCCAAGTAGTGGACATCGGGACCCATGCGCAGGGTAATGCTCTGCACTTCGTCGTTCGCCCGCTCGCGGGCGGCAAGTTCGACCGGCAGCATCATGCTGTCGTCAATGCGCACGCCCGGCGGGCCGTCGGCGTTGGAGGGGGCGAGCAACCCCACCACGAGGTAGATGTTCCTTTCGATGCGGATGTGCTTGCCGACCTCGGGCATAAGGCCGCCGTCGCGCATCTGCCGCGCAATGCCCGAGCCGAGCACGGCGAATGAGTTAAGGCCATCGAATGGCGAGATGAAGCGCCCCTCGGCCAGCACCACGTCGTGCATGTCGGCAAAATCAGCGGTGACGCCGACCTTGGACAGGTACATGGAGCCTTCGTTGGGCAGCGGAACAGTCGCGAAATCCAGTGTGTGGGGCGCCGCGGAGACCACCGTCGGCAAGCCGACAAGTCCGATTGCATCGGATGCTTGCAGCACCCGCCGTCGTTCATCCAACCCGTGCGGGCTCATGTCAACGACGGAAACCATGTCCGTGCCCAACGAACGAAACTGTCTCAGGGCCTCGGATCTCGCAATCGAACCCGTCGTCAGCAGTGCGATGACCGCGCCGATGCCGATGACGATGCCGATCAGGGCGAGCAGCGTTCGCTGCTTGGCGGCGCGCAGGTTGCGTGCGGCCTCATGCAACTGCGTGGACGTGGACATGGTCATGGCGCGGTCTCCGCGTCCGGCGCAACGACTTGCGGCGAGGGTGACGGGAGCGCGCCGGCGGCAGAATTGCCCGCCGGCATGAGCCGCCCGTCCACGAGACGCATGTTGAGGGCGCACCGGCGCGCGACGGCGAGGTCATGGGTGATGATCGTCACCGCAATGCCGCGCGCGGCATTGAGTTCAGTGAACAGGCGCATGATCTCGTCGCCGGTGTCCGGATCAAGCGCCCCGGTGGGTTCGTCCGCGAGCAGCATGGCGGGCGAGGTCACCAGCGCCCGCGCGATGGCAACCCGCTGCTGCTGCCCGCCGGACAGCTGGTCGGGACGATGTTCGGCCTTGTCATCCATCGACACTCTCTTGAGCATCTCTTCGGCGCGCTCACGCGCCGATGCGCCGTCAAGGCCGCGGTAGGCGAGCGGCAGGGCAACGTTCTGCCAAGCCGTCATGAGCGGCAGCAGCCGGAAGGACTGGAAAACGAAGCCGATGCTGAGGTTGCGGGCCTCGGAAATTTCATCGTCGTCCAAGGCCGACAGGTCGCGGTCGGCAACCTTGATGGAACCGCTCGTTGGGCGATCAAGCAGCCCCATGACGTTGAGCAGCGTCGATTTGCCGGAGCCTGATGTGCCCATGATCGAAAGCAGGTCGCCGGCATGCACCTCCAGATCCACGCCCTTGAGCACCTCCGTCTCGACCGGCCCGACGATGTAGCGCTTGCGCACGCCGGAGAGGCTCAGCAGGGGCGTGCCGGCTTCCGCCGATGCGCGGGCATCGTCAAGCCTTGCGGAAGATGGGGATGATCCGGGGTCTTTTTGCAAAGAGCCCGCAATCCGCATCCACCCTCGTCGAACCGCATCGAGCGCAGCCATGCTAGCCTCCCGGCAGCAGAATTCGGTCACCGGGATCGATGCCTTCAAGAATTTCCACGCCGCTGATCGTGGCTTCGCCGGCAACGACCGGCACGGAGACCGGCTCTTCGCCGCGAAGGACGCGAACAAAGGGCTTTCGGTTAACCATCGAGACCGCGGCAAGGGGTATGAGGATGGCTTCCGGCTCCGTGCGCACGACCACATCGAGCACCGCGGACATGCCGAGGCGAATGGCCGCCGTCTCTTCCGGCGTCAGGTTGGGGACAATCGCCTTCACATCGAAGTACGGCAACATGCGCTGCGACACCGTTGCCTCAGTGGAGACCTGCTCCACCACCCCCTCAAGCACCGTGCCGGCAAAGGCGTCGCCAGTGATCAACGCCACCTTGCCGGCGCTGATCCGGACCACGTCGGTCTCATCGACGCGTCCGACTATGGAAATTCCGTCAAGGTCGCCAATCGTCATCAAGCGGTCGCCTTGGGAAACGGCTTGCCCTGCCGCGATGCGCCCGCCTCCCCCGGACCGCCCCATCGCCCCGCCGCCACCGCCGGCCCTCGGACGCATGACCACCCCGGCCACCGGCGCCCTGAATACGGACAAGCGCAGCGATTCGCTGAGCTCATGGAGCTGCACGCGGGCATTTTCGAGTTCGAGCTTGGCAATGCGCACTTCGGATTCACCCCGCTGCAGGACGCTGGCAAAATCCTGCTCGGAAGCATCGAGGTCGAGCTTGCGGCTGGTGAAGTCGCGTTGTGCGGCCGTGTGCTCGGACTCGGGAATGACGCCGCGCTCGAACAGGAAGGCTGTGTTCTCAAGCCGCCTGCGGCTGTCCTCAAGGGCAAGCTTGGCCGTGGCCAGCGAGCGCCGCGCGCGCGAGACCTCGACGCTCTCGTCCCAGTTCTCAACCTCGGCGAAACGCTCCTGCGCCTTGATGTGACGCGCCTGGGCATCGCGGTGCTCAACGCGCGCCTCCGTGACGTCAAGCTCAAGGAGCATCCCATCCTTTTCCACGCGCGCGCCGAACGGCACATGGACGACCGAGACCTTGCCAGTGACCGGGCTGATGATGTCAACTTCACGAAGGGGCGCGAGCTGGCCGGTCATTGTGACCGTTTCCGTGAGCTGCTGCGGCTCGACGGTCAGCACGGCATCCTCGGCTGAGGCCGTCGCCGTCGCCCGGGCTTCGCGGCTCGGCTCGTCCGGACGCAGGCTGAGCGCGTACAGGCCGGCCAAGGTCAACAGCACAACCGCCGCCCCGAGCCCGCCAAGGCGGGCAAGCCGGGTCCGCCGGCTCGCTTCCGCCAAGGTGCGGTTCTGCTCCTCAAGGTTCAGGTAGGCTTGGCGCAGTTCCTTATGCTGGGCATCGACTTCCTGCGCTAGGGCTATTTCCCTCGCCTGCAACTCCCGAAGTTCGGAAATGTCATCGAACACCACCGCAACGCCGGCGTCATCTCCGCCGGCAATGCGGGAAACGCTCATCGACAGCGCGCGCGGCCCGTTGCCGAAATCGGCCTCGATGACGCGCTGGCTGACGAGGGGTTCTCCGTACACCGAGTCGAGCACGGCCTGCGTGAAGTCCTCGGCATCCTTGATGACGAGAAAGACCTCGGCAAACGTCCGGCCGACGATCTCCTGGGCGGCAATCCCGGTAATGGCGGCGGCGGCGGCGTTGAACGTGGTGATCACGCCATCCGGCCGCACCGAGATCACGGCGTTCGCCAAGGTGCGGAGAACCGCCTCGTGCAGCCTGTCCGCAGTCTGCTCGGGCGCCGTTGCGGCAGATGGGTTCAGAGTGGACACTACCGCGCACCCGCGGCATCGATTCCGAAGCGCTCGGCTTCTTCAGCGCCGTGCTCGACGCGGTCGAGGTCGATGCCCCAGCGCTCCAGCGTTATTCCCAAGCTGCGGTCCAACTCGGTCGCGGCATTCAGGTGGCTGACGAGCGCATCCAGTTCGGCGTTCTCCGCAAACACGAGATCGTTCTCGAAGGCGACCAGCTGAAAGTTCGTGGTCACCCCCAGATTCAGCTTCTCGCGCTCGATCTCCATTTTCTGCTCCGCCAGCGACCTCGCCCTGCGCGCCAGTTCCAAGCGCTGTGCGGCCAGTTCCACCTCGCGAACGGCGTTGCGCACTTCGACCGCGATGCGCTGACGCAGATCGTCAAGGCCATTGCGGGCGATTTGCAGGCTGGCCTCGGCGCGACGCTGCGCAAGCCGCGCCGGCCCTGCCGCCGCCCGGCCGATCGGCACGTTGAGGTTCAGGCCGGCGCGGTTGCCGGTGCGATCAAAGCCGCTGAAAGCACCCGCAAAGTCGTTGCCGGATGCCCTGAACGTCCTGCCAAGGGAGAGGGAGAGATTCCACAGACGCGCATTGCGCGCCACGATTAGCCCTGTTTCGGCGTTGCGGATGCCGAGCAAACTGATCTGGTGGTCGGGCCGATTGGCGAGCGCCATCTCCATCGCCGCCTCAACCTCGAGAGACAGCGGCTCAGGCTGATCGGCGCCGAGCCCGTCGGCCACCCGAAACCGCGTCCCGGCATCGATGTCCAGCACGTCAATAAGGCTCAGACGGGCATTGTCGAGGCCGCCGGCGGCGGAAATGACGTCAAGCTCCCGGCGAGCGATGTCGGCCTCGGTCTGGATCACGTCGCGCTCCGCCATGCGTCCGGCCTGCACCAGCAACTGGTTCACTTGCAGCAGCTCCTGCGCCCGCTGCAGCGAGCGGGCGGCGATTTCATCGCGGCGCCCCGCCTGCACGTAGGCACGAAACGCCCTCAGCGCGCTCGACATCAGGGAGACCACCGACGCTTCGAACGATAGGACGTTGATCTCCTCGCCGATCCGCGCCGTCCGCAGCGCCGCCCGCGCGACGCCGAACCCCGCCCCGCGCAACAGCGGCTGAACAAAGGTCAATTCCAGGACGCCGCTGTGCGATGCGAATCCCGACCCGCCGCCGAGATCCGCAAAGCGGGAGGAGACGGAGAACTCGCCGCCAGTCGGAATGCGCAGCCGGATCGCGGAGCCGACGCCGGCGGTCTCGTTGACAACGTTGGTTTGGTTGCGCTGCGAATAGGCATCGACCGTGACTCTAGGGCGGAACTCGGCCTCGGCCAAGCCCAGGGCCAACCGATCTATCGAGCGGTTGAGACGCTGGTTCTCGAGGACCCGGCTGTTGCGCAGCGCCAGAACGATGACATCGCGCACGGTCAGGTCGATAACGGCCTCCTGCCCGTCGTCGGCGGTGAGCGCGCAAAGCGTGGTTGGGACTAGGACGCCGAGGAAGGCCGTCACCGCCAGCGCCAATCCCAGCGGATGCACCTGGCCATGCGTCGATGCCGCCTGCGCCCGCCGCTCCGAACTTCTCGCCCGCATAGCTCAACAACTTCCTATTGCACTGGCAACAACAGCGATCATCTTTTCGGGTGGCATCACCGCACGGGCACTCGTACTGGCGCCGCCGTGCATGACATTGCTTCGAGGGCACAGCCTAGCACATGGCAAGGACTTGCGCGACCTGACGGTCGCGGATGGAGTTTCGCTGGCGCGAAACTCCGCGCTCGTCGCTTGGATCAGATTCCGGTATGTTTCTGAGCCCGCACACCGTTGCGGGGGCCAGCTTCCGAATTGTTTGTGAGCCCGCACAAAACCTTGATTGACCCCGGCAGGCTCCATTAAAGTGGCGGCTTTGCAACGCTGGTGCCGACGGCGCCGCGGCGCCGTCGGGCGTTTCGCGCCGCCTCCACCGCGAGCAAGCCCAAGGCAAGCCCCATGATCTTTGACAGCACCGACACCTACATTTCCACCGACGAGTTGAGCATGGCCGTGGACGCCGCGGTCAAGCTCGAACGCCCCCTGCTGGTCAAGGGCGAGCCCGGCACCGGCAAGACCATGCTGGCGGAGGAGGTCGCCAAGACCCTTGGGCTGCGGCTCATCCAGTGGCACGTCAAGTCGAGCACCAAGGCCATCAACGGCCTCTACGAATACGACGCCGTCTCCAGGCTGCGCGATTCCCAACTCGGCGACGAGCGGGTCGGGGACATCCGCAACTACATCAAGAAGGGCAAGCTGTGGGAGGCCTTCGAGTCCGAAGAGCGGGTGGTGCTGCTGATCGACGAGATCGACAAGGCCGACATCGAGTTTCCCAACGACCTGCTGCAGGAACTCGACCGCATGGAGTTCTTCGTTTACGAACTGTCCGAGACCGTAACGGCCAGGCATCGGCCGATCGTGGTGATCACCTCCAACAACGAGAAGGAGCTGCCTGACGCCTTCCTGCGACGCTGCTTCTTCCACTACATCAACTTCCCCGACCGGGAGACGATGCGCGACATCATCGAGGTCCACTTCCCGTCCATCAGGAACGAGCTGGTCAAGGAGGCGATGGAGATCTTCTTCGACGTGCGCAAGGTGCCCGGCCTGAAGAAGAAGCCCTCCACCTCGGAACTGATCGACTGGCTCAAGCTGTTGATGGCGGATGACATCCCCGACGAGATCCTCGCCAACCGGGACGCCAGCAAGGCCATCCCGCCCCTGTACGGCGCGCTGGTCAAGAACGAGCAGGACGTCCACCTGCTCGAGCGGCTCGCCTTCATGAACCGCCGCGACGCCCGCGGCTGAGCGGCGCCCACGCCGGCAACCCCCATGCTGATCAACCTCTTCCTCACCCTGCGCAAGTACCAGGTGCCGGTCACCATCCGCGAGCTCATGGACCTGCTCGCCGCCCTCAAGCGCCGCCTGGTCTATGCCGATCTCGACGACTTCCACCTGCTCACCCGCACCTGCCTGGTGAAGGACGAGAAGAACTATGACAAGTTCGACCGCGCCTTCAGCGCCTACTTCCGGGGCCTTGAGGACCTGCACGGCATGCTGGAGTCGCTGATCCCCGACGAATGGCTGCGCCGGGAGTTCGAGAAGTCGCTGACCGCTGAGGATCTCAAGAGGATCGAATCCCTCGGTGGCCTGGAGAAGCTGATCGAGGCCTTCCGCGAAGCCAAGGAGCAGGCCGAAGCGGAGCAGGCGAAGCAAGCCAAGGAGGGCCAGGAGGGCGACGATCCCAACCAAACCGGGCGCAAAGGCCCCGGCGGCATGGGCAAGGGCAAGAAGAGGAAGGCCAGGAAGGTCTGGGACGAGCGCCAGTACAGGAACCTTGACGATTCCGTGGAACTCGGCACCCGCAACATCAAGATGGCCCTGCGGCGGCTGCGCAAGTTCGCCCGCACCGGCAAGGCGGAGGAGCTGGACATGGACAACACCATTCGCTCCACCGCGCACAACGGCGGCATGCTGGACATCAAGATGCAGCCGGAGCGCAGAAACACGGTCAAGGTGCTGCTGTTCCTGGACATCGGCGGCTCCATGGACGCCCACGTCAAGATTTGCGAGGAGCTGTTCTCCGCCACCCGCACCGAGTTCAAGCACATGGAGAGCTTCTACTTCCACAACTTCATTTACGAATCGGTGTGGAGGGACAACCGCCGCCGCATGACCGAGCGCATTCCCACTTGGGAGGTGCTGAACAAGTACGCCCAGGACTACAAGGTGGTCTTCGTCGGCGACGCCACCATGGCGCCCTACGAGATCACCCACGCCGGCGGCAGCGTCGAGCACTGGAACGAGGAGCCTGGCGCCCACTGGATGGCCCGCTTCACGGCGCTGTACGACAAGCTGGTGTGGATCAATCCCACCCCCCAGGAGACTTGGGAGTACTCCACCTCGGTGGGCATGACCCAGAAGCTGGTCAACGGCGCCATGTATCCGTTGACCATCCGCGGGCTCGAAGAGGGCATGAACACCCTGTCCAAGTAGCGGCCGAAGCGGTCGGACCGATGCCCAACGCACCCGCAGCGCCACCCACGAGGCGGGCTTGGACGCCGGCCGTTGACTTTCCCGAAGAGCTGCCGATCAGCCGGCACGCGGCGGAAATCGCGGACGCCCTGACGCTTCGCCAAGTGGTGGTCGTGGCCGGCGAAACCGGCTCCGGCAAGACCACCCAACTGCCAAAAGTCTGCCTGCGGGCAGGTTTGGGCCGCAAGGCCCTGATCGGCCACACCCAACCGCGGCGCATTGCCGCCCGGACCACTGCGCAGCGCATCGCCGAGGAGCTCAAGGTCGAGCTCGGCCAAGAGGTCGGCTTTGCGGTGCGCTTCACCGACCGGGTGGCGGAATCGACCGCCATCAAGGTAATGACCGACGGCTTGCTGCTCAGCGAGATCCGTCGTGACCGCAGGCTTTCCCGGTACGAAGCCATCATCGTGGACGAGGCCCACGAGCGCAGCCTGAACATCGACTTCCTGCTCGGCTACCTGAAGCAACTGCTCCCCAGGCGCCGGGACCTGAAGCTCATCATCACCAGCGCAACCATTGATGTGGACCGCTTCGCGCAGCACTTTGGCGATGCCCCGGTCATTCAGGTGAGCGGCCGCGGCCATCCGGTCGAGACCCGCCACTTGGAACCAGGCGAGGACGAGCAGGCCGACCTGCTCCGGGCCATCAAGGTGATTGAGGCGGCGCCCCGGCGCGCCGCCCAGGACCTGCTCGTCTTCCAGACCGGCGAGCGGGAGATATTCGAGTCGGCAAAGTTTCTGCGCAAGGCGCTGGCCGGCCGCTTTGACATTCTGCCGCTCTACGCCCGCCTTTCCGCGAACGACCAGCAGCGGGCGTTTCAACCAGGTGCCGCGCGGCGCATCGTGCTCGCCACCAACGTCGCGGAGACCTCGATCACCGTGCCCAACATCGGCTTCGTCGTGGACCCCGGCAAGGCCCGCGTCAACCGCTACAGCTACCGCTCCAAGCTGCAGCAGCTGCCCATCGAACCCATCTCCCAAGCCAGCGCCGACCAGCGCCGGGGCCGTTGCGGACGCATCGGCCCGGGGCTCTGCATTCGCCTCTACACCGAGGCGGACCACGCAGGGCGCCCGGCCTACGCCGACCCGGAAATCAAGCGGGTGAACCTCGCCTCGGCAGTGCTGCAAATGCGGGCGTTCGGCCTCGGCGACATCGAGCGCTTCCCGTTTCTCGATCCTCCCGAACCCAAGGCGGTCAAGGATGCCCTGACGCTGCTGCACGAACTCGGCGCCCTGATCGACGGCAAGCTCACCGCGCAGGGCCGGGCCATGGCCCGCTTGCCGTTGGACCCCCGCCTCGGCCGCATGCTCATCGCCGCCGCCAAGTTCGGAGCGCTGCGCGAGGTCGGCATCATCGTCGCGGCACTGGCCGTCCCCGACCCGCGGGAACGGCCATTGAACGCCAGCGCCCAAGCGGATCAAGCCCACGCCGCCTTCGCCGACCAGCGCTCCGATTTCATGGCCATCCTCAACTTGTGGGCTTGGCTGGAGAAGACCCGCCAAGGCGCCACCCGCCGCGCCTTCACGGCAGCGCTGAAATCGGCCTTCCTCAGCCCGGCGCGGGTTAGGGAGTGGCGCGAGGTGCATCGCCAACTGCTGACGGTGCAGCAGGAGCTTGGGCTGCGGCTCAACCCAAGGGCCGCCGACTACGCCGACATCCACCGGGCCCTGCTGCAGGGGGCCTTGAGCCTCGTGGCCCGGCATGAGGAGCGGGGCGCCTACCTCGGCGCGCGCCATCTGAAGCTGCGGATTTTTCCGGGTTCCTGCTTGGCCGGCCGCACGCCGCCGTGGATCATGGCGGCGGCAGTGAGCGAAACCCAAAGGGTCTATGCGCGCCACGCCGCCGCCATCGAAGCGCGCTGGCTGGAGACGGCCGCCAGCCACCTGCTGCGCCGCACCTACAGCGACCCGCAGTGGAGCGTCAAGCGCGGCGAGGCGATGGCATTTGAGACGGTGCTGCTCTACGGCCTGAGGATCGTTGAGCGACGCCCGGTGCGCTACGCCCCCATTGACGGGGCGGCGGCCCGGCAAATGCTCATTCGCGACGGCTTGGTCGGCGGCGGCTTGGACGAGGACGCCTCCCTCCCGTTCCTGAAGCACAACCGGCTCTTGGCCGCCGAAATTCTCGATTGGGAGGAGCGGGAAAGGCGGCGGGACCTGCTGGCATCCGAGGCCGATCAATGCGCCTTCTACGACCAACGGCTGCCGGCGCGCGTGACCGGCCTGCGGGCGCTGCGAAACTGGCTCGATCAAGGCGGCGAGCGCGCCGACGGCAGCTTAAGAATGGCCCGCGACGATCTGCTGAGCGGCAATGCCAGCGCCGCGCCCGACGACTATCCGGCACGGCTCCAGCTGGCCGGAACCGAACTGCGCCTGCACTACCGCTTCGCACCGGGCGAGGCCGACGACGGCGTCAACGTGGACGTGCCCTTGGGCATCCTGCAAGCCATCGACGGGGAGGCCCTGGAATGGACGGTGCCCGGTTGCCTGCCGAGGCTGGTGGAAGCTTGGCTGCGCAGCCTGCCCAAGGCGATGCGCCGGCAGCTCGCCCCCATCGCCCAAGCCGCGCAGCGAATCACGCCCGCTCTGGCCGCTCCGGACCGCTACCGACAAAGCCCCTTTCGAGCGGCGTTGGCCGACATCGTGGCGCGCCAGCTTGGCGTGCGCATCGCGCCTTCGGCTTGGAGCCGGGCGCAGGTTCCGACGCATTTGCTGATGAACGTCCGCGTCATCGACGGGCGCGGCGGGCTGCTCGCCCAAGGCCGGGAACTGGCAACCCTGCAGCGGCGGTTCGTCAAGCAGGCCCAGGCGCAAGTTGCCGGAGGGTTCGCCCGCCCGCTCGAACGCGACGGCCTCACCGCCTTCCCCGATCAGGGCGTGCCGGCTGAGGCGGCGCTGGGCGCCGGCGCCGACGCCTTGGCGGGCTATCCAGCGCTCGTTGACCGGGGCGACGCGGTGGACTTGCGAATCGAAGCCACCCGCGCGGAGCAAGCCGAGGCCAACCGAGCCGGCTATCCTCGTCTGGCTTGGCTCGTCCTGGGCAAGCCGCGGCGTTTCTTCGAGCGCGAGATCCTCAAGGCGCCGGCCCTCGTGATGCATGCCTCGGCGATCGGCGGAACCCGACAGCTGGTCAACTCCGTCATGCTGGCGGCGGCTTGGCGCTGCTATTTTGAGAACCGACCCCTGCCCGCCACGAAGGCTACCTACGACGCGCTGCTCAAGGCCGAGCGGCCAAGGCTCGCCGATGCCTTCACCGAGACCGTCAGCCACCTTGGGGACATTCTGCAAGCCCGGGCCCAAGTCGTCGCCCGCGCGCAAGGCTTGACCTCCGCCGCCTTCAGCGCCGCCCGCGACGATGTGATCGGCCAAGTGCAGGCGCTGACGCCCCCCGACCTGCTGCAGCGCACCCCCACCCAGCGGCTGCCCGATCTGGCCCGGTTCCTTCGGGCCGCCGACCATCGCCTGGCCAAACTCCAGGGCCATGCGCAACGCGACGCGGCGCGCATGGCCCAAGTCAAGGCCTTCGCGGCGCGCCTTTCCCGGCTTGGCGAATCAAAACGCCACCCCGAGGGGAAGTGGCGCGAACTGCACTTCGGCCTGGAGGAGCTGCGGGTGGCGCTGTTCGCCGAGGCGCTGGCAAAAAAAGGCGTGATTTCGGTGGCAAAGATGGAGCGGCGCCTAGTTGCAGCGGAAACCGAGGCCGGATTGCGCTGAGACCATCCCGCAGGCTCAGAAAACATCGGAACTTGGCCCAACCAACGAGCGCGGAGTTTCGCGCCAGGGAAACTCCAACCGCACCCGCAAAGCGGGGGCGCAGGCTCAGAAATCCGCAGCTTTCCGTTTCCCTGAAAATCCTTGCCGTTGCTGGCTTTCTGGCCAACTCTCCCGCTTGCGTCCCCCTACCTGCACCACTTCCAGAACCGGCGGCACGCGCCATGCCCCGATGGCTTTTGGGGTGTTGGCGGCACGGAACCGAGCATGGCTTTGCCGACGCTCCAACGACAAGCGACGACAGGCGCCTTGACAGGGGGTAGGGTTTCGGCCTCCCAACGCACCCATGCCAACCACGGACTGGGAGGCCCCCCATGCAGCAACTGACAATGACGGAACTAATGGCGCTGCAAGGAGTCTCAGGGAGAACAAGCGTTGCCGGCCGGGCCGATCGTCATGGAGCCGTTGAGCGAACGGAGGATGCGGAACTTTCAGCAGCTCATGGCCGCAGCGCTGGTGACTTGGAGGTGAAGGATGCGGCTCAGCCCTGCTCGAACGCGGATCGGTTTTCCCAGTGCCGGAAACACTCGACGCGGCCTCCACGTTCGGGAAGTCCAGCAGCCCCCAAGACGAAATGAGGCTTTGACGCTCGCCTTGGCCTAGCGTCTGCGCCACCTGCTCAGTGGTGGGACGGCGGGAGAGACCGCACCCAAGTCCGCAACCACTGAACGCGGTTGAGGAGATGCATTCCTGGCGGGATCTCATGGCGGCCATGCGCCGAATCGGGCATCGGCGCAGCAGGCCACCGTTGATGGCCGCAATGCCTACGCCCTTCCTTCTGGCCGATGCGCTATCATCGGCCAGGAAGGAGCGCCCCTGCCCACCAATAATCGGAGCCTTGGCCATGATGCGCAACTTGGCGGTTTGCGGCTTGACGATGGCTGTTGCGGCAATGGCTTTCCTTGCTGGCCGGGTCAGTGCCCCAAGCCACCAACTCACCGGCCCAACGCCTGCGCAGCCGAGCCTGCCGAGCGCTTCGGTGCCCCGGCCGGAACGGTCAGGCGCCGCCAGGCGCCGAGATCCGCGCACAGACCTGCTGCGGGCGCTGCAATTGCCCGACGGGGAGCGGCATCGGGCCACGCAACGGGCGATGCACGCCTGGCTGGCCGAGGAGGGGGCGGCGGCCCTGCGCGAAGCGCGGGACGATCCCAAGCTGGCCGAGGTGGTTGACGCGATGACGCGGGTCGCGCTCGTGGTCGATCCCGACATCTTCAGCCAAGACCCTTCGCTGCTGGCAGGCGTTGCGGAAGCTTATGGGCCAGCCCGGACGGACGCCGACGCCATCGCCGCCCTAAGCCGGAATTTGACGCAGGCCGCCTTGCTTGACCTGCAATCAGGCGCAGGGGTGCTTGGGGCGCATCCAATCAGCAGGTTCGACCAGCCAATCACCGCAGCGGACGCCTACGCGGAAGTCGAGTCCATCCTCGCCGAACCAAGCCCGATGCGGCGCATGCCGCGCTTGCTCAGGCTGGTGTCCCGAATGGCGGCAAGCGATCCCGTCGGCGCCGCAGCGCTGGTGGACGGCCTGCCGACATCTGAACGGGAGCCCGCAATCGACGCGCTGATCGCCCAATGGGCGCAATCCGACCCGCTTGCCACGGCGCATTGGCTCGGCAACCAAGGCGCTCTGGCCGCCCGGCATCGGTTCGCCCATTTGGCCCAACTCTGGGGGATGGCCGATTTCCACAGCGCCAACGCTTTTGCCGCCACCTTGTCAGGCACTCAGCGGCGGGGATTTTTGGAAGGGCTCGCCAGCGCGGTCCAGCACTTGCCGAACCCGGATAGGTTGGCGTGGGTCGCGGACTTCGAGGGCAGGCCAGACCACTCAGGCCTGGCGCTGATCGTTGCCCAAGGCATCGTCCAGGATGATCTCGGCGCCGCTTTGTCCTTGATCGAGTCGATGCCGCCGGCGGCACGGATGAACGGCTACGCAAACCTCCTGCCGATGATGGCCATGCGGGATCCCGACGCCGCAATGGCCGCCATTGAGACCATCCGGGATCCATCCCAACGCGAGCAACTCATCGCCATGGTCGCGCCCATATGGGCGCAGATCGATCCGGACCGGGCGATCAATCAGACGCTCGACCTCGCGCCCGGGCCAACTCGGGATCAAGCGCTCGGATCGATTGCCTTGGGGCTGGCGCACTTGGATTCGCAACGGGCCATTGAAGCCATCGGCCAGATCGAGGATCCCGAAATCCGCAATGCGCCTCTGCAGGCGCTGTTGGGTCACTTGGAAGACGAGAACGAAGCGCTCCGCCTCGGTCGCGAGCACGGCCTGGACCGCAAGGCGGTGCTGGAAGCGCGCGCCAGCTCGCCAGCGAGCCGCCCCGGGAGCTTCATGCCAATGCCCTTGATGATGGCCCCCAGCGGCGCCGTGGTCGATTTGGGCCCCGGCTCCTCCACGGCCGTCTTTGCGGCGCCGCCGATGGTGATGCTTGACGATGGGCGCAGGGGAGCCGGCACAGCCGATGGGCAATCCAACGGGAATCCCTGAACGCCAAGGCGTGGAGGAAAATCGCCGCTCATGCTGTAGTCGGACTCGGTCAGACCATAGGGGCCGTACTGTGGAGTCCGTCGTTACGCTCAGCGATGCCAAGGCGCGTCTTTCCGAGATCGTCAAAAAGACGGTCGATGGCGAGGAGTTCGTGATCACGCGCATGGGTGCGCCCGCTGTCAGGATCACCCGTTACGAGCCGCGCGGCCGCGTTCCTCCGCTCGGCGACCTGAAGGGCCGGATACGCATCGCTGACGATTTCGACTCCTGGCCCCCCGACATCGCGGCGGCGATGGGCATTGCGGCGCTCAAGCGAGATGCCTTCTCGACACCCATACACTGCTCTGGGCCCGGTCGGCTCCCGACAGATTGTCGGATCACATGCTGGCCATTCTGAAATCGGCCGACCACGACTGGCACGTGAGCGTGGCCACGCTGTGGGAATGCGCGATCAAGTCCGCCATAGGCAAGCTGGACATACCGGCGGGCTTCCATCAAACAGTCGCTGACGGCTACCACACATTGGGCATCGAGGCTGCCCATCTGGAGGCAATGTGGGGGTTCGGAAACATGTCGGAATCCTGCCTGCGCGGAGAGCGCGGAGTTTCGCGGTAAGCGAAACTCCATCCGCGACCGTCAGGTCGCGCAATTGCAATCCTGCCCAAGGCTGCCTAAGTTAGTCGTTTTGCTCAAGAGACCAGCATGGCACTGATCAAGCTCAGCCGATCGATCAGCGGCAAGGTCGCGGTCGTCACCGGCGCCGCCAGCGGCATGGGCGAGGCGACGGCGAAGCTCTTCGCCGACGAGGGCGCCCGCGTGGCGGCCATAGACCTGAACGGCGAGCCGCTGGCCAGGGTGGTGGGCGAGATCAAGGCCGACGGCAAGTCGGCGCGCGGTTGGGTGCTTGATCTGGCGGATGCGGATGCCATTGAGGCGGTCTTCGCTGAGATCGCCGGCCACTTCGGCGGCATCGACATTCTGGTGAACAACGCCGGCATCTCCATCTTCTCGCCCATCGACGGCGAGGACTACGAGGCCGCTTGGAGCAAGACCCTCACGGTGCTGCTGACCGCCCACACCCGCACCATCCGCGCCGCCCTGCCGCACTTGCGGCAAGCCGAGCACCCGCGCATCGTCAACATCGCCTCCACCGAAGGCTTGGGCGCCACCAAGTACGGCAGTCCCTACACGGCGGCCAAGACCGGGGTCATCGGCTTGACGCGATCCTTGGCGGTGGAACTCGGCGCCGAGGGCATCACCGTCAACTGCATCTGCCCCGGTCCCATTCGCACTGGCATGACCCAAGCCATTGCCGAAGCCGACAAGCGCGAGTTCGCCCGCCGTCGGGTGGCCTTGAAGCGCTATGCCGAGCCCGAAGAGGTGGCCCACGGCACGCTCAGCCTCGTGCTGCCGGCGGCAAGCTTCATCACCGGCGTGGCTTTGCCCGTGGATGGGGGACTGACCATCCGCAACGCCTAGCTTTTTGTTTTGGCCACCCGTGACCTGGGCGCGGCGCTGGCGCTGGCGGACTTTCGCTGGCTCTGGATAGGCAGCCTCGCCTCGTCGTTCGCCATGAACATGCAGATCGTCGCCCGCGGGTGGCTGGTCTATGCGCTGACGTCCTCCGCCTTGGACCTGGCTTGGGTGACGCTGTCGTTCATGATTCCAATGGTCGCTTTCGCCCTCGTGGGCGGGGTGATGGCGGACCGGGTGCCCAAGCGCGGCATCATCATGGCGGCGCAAGGCTTGAACGGCGCAGCGACGGTCCTGCTTGGCGTCATCATCCTAGTTGGCGAAGTGGACTTCTGGGACTTCATCTGGTTCGGCTTCTTCAACGGTACCGTGCTGGCGCTATCGATGCCCGCCCGCCAAGCCATGGTGCCGGAGCTGGTGCCGGAGCGGCTGATCTTCACGGCGATGGGCCTGACGACCACGAGTTGGAACCTGTCCCGCATACTCGGCCCGGCGATGGCCGGGTTTCTCATCGCTTGGTTGGCGGGCGGCGACACCGCCTCCCACTTCGGCGTCAGCATCGTTTACTTCATGATTGCAGCCCTGTACCTCGCCTCGTCCCTGGCCATGTGGCGGGTGGCGCCGCAGCGCCTGGGCGCACGGGCGGATGACCAGCACCCGTTGCGCGACATCGCCGACGGCCTGCGCTACCTGTGGGCCAATCCGCCGGTGCTCGGCCTCATCCTGCTATCCATCGTGCCTTTCCTGTTCGGCATGCCGATCAACACGCTGCTGCCCGCCTACAACGAAGACATCCTGAGCGGCGGCGCGGACGACCTTGGCCTGTTGATGTCAGCAATGGGCATCGGCGCCATCGTCGGCTCGCTGATGATGGCGGCCATGGGCGAACTGCGCGGCAAGGGCCGATGGCTGATCGGCACCAGCATCGCCTGGGCCGGCGCCACCGCCTTGGTGGGAACCGCTGACAGCCAGCTCTGGGCGGTGGCGGCGGTCGCCCTGGTCGGCTGGCTCGGCTCCTGGAACCTGTCCCTCAACCGCGGCCTTCTGCAAACCAGCATCACCCCCGCCATGCGCGGGCGCATCTTAAGCATCGACATGATGTCCCACGGACTCATGCCATTGGGCGTCATCCCCATCAGCCTCATCGCCGAGCAGGCCAATGTGGCGGTGGCCCTGCAAGTGGCCGGCGGGGTCTTCGCGCTGGCGGTGGCGGCGCTGCTGTGTGCGTCAAGGGCGGTGCGCAGCCTGACTTGAGACGGATCGATCCGAGCTATGGGTTCTGACACAGCCTCCCGTCGAGTGGATGCCGGCTCGATGACCTTATGGCACTGGCAAGGGCGCTAAAGTCCGCCCGCGATGCGCTCCAGCACCGGCTTGATCTCGCGCAGGAAGGCCTCGGGGTTCTCGCTCATCGGGAAATGGCCGAGACCCTGCATGGTGCGGTAGCGGGCGCCGGGGATCAGGGCGGCCAGTTCGGCGCCGAGCTCCGGGGTGCCGCTCCAGTCGTACTCGCCGTTCAGGATGTCCACCGAGCATTGGTTGGTGTCGATGCGGGCCGCATCCTCGCGCAGGTCATGGTCGATGGAGTAGTAGTAGAGATCGCCCTTGAAGACCGCCGGGGCGCCTTGGCTGTAAACCCAGCGGGTCTCGTGGCGCAGCGCCTCCGGGCTGGTCGGCGCCATCAGGCCGTACATCAGGCTGGCCTTGAAGTCGTTTGAAATCTCCGGATGGTAAAATTCATCAATGAAGCCGCCCGGCGTGTAGGCCGAGGCTTCAAGGCCGACCACGGCGCGGAAGCGCTCGCCGTGGTGCAGGGCCAGGTCCACCGCCAAGTGGCCGCCGATGGAGCTGCCCATGTAGGCCGGGCTGTCACAGCCCAGGGCATCGGCCAGCGTGACCGGAACGCCCATCAGGAAGTCCTTGGTCAGGCGGTACTCCTCGCGCCACCAAGCCTTGCCGACGGGAGGCACGGACTTGCCATGAAAGGGCAGGTCGTAGGCGATCATGCGGAAGCGGGCCTGAAGCTCCTCATCCTCCAGCACGAAGCGCCATTGCCGACCGTCGGCCCCGGCCGTGTGCTGCAGCAGCAGAGGAATGCCGCTGCCCGCCTCCTCGAAGTAGATGCGGTATTCATGCCCGTTGATCGGCGCGTTCAGGTAGCGGCCGACGATCGATTCAAGTCTTGCCCGCATGGCTTAAGCTCCCTTGCCTTTCACGTCCCGCATCAACTCCACCAAGCGCCGCAACGCCGGATAGTAGGCGCAGAAGTGCGTTCGATTGCCCGTGGCGGTGAAGCCGTGATGGACCGTCGCCGCGTAGAGGTCCTGGTAAAAGGGCTGCGGGATCGGGGCCAGCAGGGCTTCCCATTCCGCGGCCGATGCGCTGATGGACAGATCGCCCGCCAAGTTGGCGAACCAAGGCTCGATGGCGCTGATCGCGCCGTCCCGCACGTCGATGCGGGTGCTGTGCGGCCCGTTCGCGATCTTCAGCGCACACGTCCAAAAGCGCGCGTGCAGCCGGAACTCGCCATCGGCATTGGCGCTGTCCTTGAGCCTTTCCCAATCCAGCATGGTCGAATCGCTTCCTCTGCGGCGTTAAACTGATGCCAACTTACCCGAAAAAGCGGCTGAAATGAACTCGCCGCAAGCAACGCCAGCCAACAGGGAGCCTGCGCATGCCCAACTTTCGCTGCGGAGCCGTCAACATCCACTACGAGGAGTCCGGTCCCGCCGACGGCTTCCCCATTCTGCTCATCGCCCCGGGCGGCATGAAGTCCGCCATTGCCTTCTGGGCCAACGCGCCCTGGAACCCGATTGAGCATCTCTCCGGGGAATTCCGGGTCATCGCCATGGACCAGCGCAATGCCGGTCAGTCCACCGCCCCGGTGACCGCCCAGGACTCCTGGGCGAGCTACGCGGCGGACCAACTCGGGCTGATGGCGCATTTGGGCGCGCAGCGCTTCCTGGTGGCCGGCATGTGCATCGGCGGCGCCTACGCCATGGGCCTGATCGAGGCGGCGCCGGAGCGCATCGCCGCCGCAGTGCTGTTTCAGCCCATCGGCCTTGAGGACAATCGCGATGCGTTCCGCCGGATGTACGACGGCTGGGCGGCCGAGCTTGCGCCGCAGCGCCCCGACGTGGACGAGGCCGCTTGGGCCGCACTCGGCGAGAGCATGTACGGCGGCGACTTTCTGTTCAACGTCTCCCGGGAATTCACCGCCTCAGTGACCACTCCGCTGCTGGTCCTGAAGGGCAACGACCTCTACCATCCCGAAGCCATATCCCGCGAGGTCGCCGCGCTGGCCACCAACGCGACGCTCATCGAGGACTGGAAGGAGGGCGACGCCGTGGAAAGCGCCCGGCGGCAGGTGACCGCATTCCTCAGGGCGCATGCGCATTGAGAGCCGGGCTGACCTGGAACATGCGCTTGGCTTAAGGAGCAAGCCCATCAAGGCTGGCCTGATTTCCGACACGCGCTTTCCTTAAAGGAGCAAGCCCATCAAGATCGGCCTGATATCCGACACCCACTTGCCGGAAGCCGCCAACTTCCTCTGGCCGCAGGTGCTCGACGCCTTCGCCGGCGTTGACGCCATCTTCCACGGCGGCGACATCCACGAGTTCTGGGTGCTCGACGAGCTGGAGCGCATCGCCCCGGTCCATGCCGCGCGCGGGAATGGCGAGGACGGCAGCGGCGGTCGCCCGGTGCAGCCCGAGGACGCACGGGTGAAGCCGGCCTGGCTGCTGCAATTGGAAGGCTTGTGGGTGGGCCTGACCCACTACGTGCCGGTGCCGGAGCGCCCCCCGAACTTCACATTGGCACGCTGGATCGAGCGCTTCTTCCCGGAACGCAGACCCGACGTCATCGTTTCCGGCGACACCCACGTGGAGCGCATCGCCACCATCGACGGGGTGCTCTGCGTCAATCCCGGCTCGGCCACCTATCCGCACAACTACGACACCCAATTCGGCACCATCGGCTTTCTGGAGCTTAAGGACGGCTCCGCCTCCGCCAGTGTCTGGCAGCTCTGCGACCATGGCATAGAGCCCTTCGATTGGGACGGCGTGCCGCCCTGGCGGCGCTGAGCGAGAGCGCTGCGCTTGCCCAAGCCCCTTGGCGGATTTTCCGGGCTGCTTGCCGCCTTGGCCTGCGGAGCGCTGCTGCCCTTGGCCTTGGCGCCCTTCAACTGGTGGCCGCTGGGCTTGGTTTCGATCGGCGGCTGGTTCTGGCTGCTCAACCGCCGGGCAGCGTCGGCTTGGGCCTTGGGATTCGCCTACGGCTTCGGCAAGTTCGGCGTCGGCGTGAGCTGGGTCTATGTGAGCATTCACGACTACGGCAACGCATCGCCGCCCCTAGCCGCCCTGCTGGTGCTGATGTTCGTGGCCGGGCTGTCCTTGTTCAGCTTGGCGCAGGCCCGACTGTACGCCTGGCTTCGGATTGAACGCCATTCGGACGCAGGCAGCGGGCCGTCGGCGCTTGGGGAACGGGCCGTTCACCCGTGGGACGCCCAGCGCGAGGCGCAGCGGCGCTGCCCGCCATCCGAGGGCGGGACGCCCTTGAGCCGGGAAGCCCGTTCGACCGGCAAGGCGTTTCGCGCCAGTGAAATGCCAATGCGAACCACGGGTTCGGGCGGTAGCGCTCCCGTCGCGAATGGGAGCCGTTTCCCGAACGGGGCTGCGGCGTTGTCCAACGCTTGGCTGTTCGCCGCCGTCTGGGTGGCGTTCGAGTGGGTGCTGACTTGGTTTCTCACCGGCTTTCCTTGGCTCTACCCCGGCTATGGCCACTTGCGCACGCCCTTGGCGAACCTGCTGCCGGTCGGCGGCGTCAGCCTCGCGAGCCTTGGCATCGTCGTGACGGCAAGCTGCCTCGTCTCGGCCCTGTTCGACAGGCAATCCGCCGCCATTCGCGCCATGTCCGGGGCCGTCGCCGCCACGCCTTGGCTGATCGGCCTGGCCCTGTCCGGAACGCAGTGGGTGGAACCGCGGGCGACGCGATCCGCGGCGCTGGTGCAGGGCAACGTCGATCAGGCGGTGAAGTGGGATCGCGACAACCGAATGCCCGTCATCAACCGCTACCGGGAACTGACCGAACCGCACTGGGGCCGGGATTTGATCCTCTGGCCGGAGGCCGCCATTACATTGCTCGAACATGAGGCGGCGCCTTGGCTGCAACGTTGGGACGAGCGCGGCCAAGCGTCCGGCACCAGCTTGGTGCTGGGCATTCCCAGCACGGAAAGGACAGCGGATGGGGACCACCGGTTCCAAAACGCCGCCATGGCCATCGGCCGGGGCGATGGCCGCTACGTCAAGCGGCGCTTGGTGCCGTTCGGCGACTACGTACCCCTGGAGAACGCGCTGCGCGGCCTGATCGAGTTCTTTGACCTGCCCATGTCCCGAGCCGCGCCCGGGCCTTGGCGCCAGCCACCCCTCGCCTTGGGCGAGGATCGCGCGGCGATGGCCATCTGCTACGAAATCGCCTACGCCAACCTGACGCGGAACGCCGCCAACCAAGCCGACCTGATCCTGGCCATCACCAATGACACCTGGTTCGGTCGCAGCATCGGCCCCCTGCAGCACCTGCAAATCGCCCAAGCGCGGGCGCTGGAGAACGGCCGCTGGCTGCTGCGGGCCGCCAACAACGGCATCACGGCCGTGATCGACCATCGCGGACAGGTGCGGGCGCGGCTGCCGCAATTCGAGCGCGGGGTGCTGCTCGGCGACTTCCGGATCATGGCCGGGCGCACGCCCTACGGCCGCTTCGGCGACGGCTGGCTGGTGGCGATCTGCTTGGGCAGCCTGCTGGCCTTCGCTTGGAATGTCCATATGAAACGTTAAGGAGCCTCTGATTAAGTCCTGGAAGTTCAGAGCGGCCTGTGGGGCGCGCCGGCAAGGCGCGGCGAAGCCGTGTGGCAGGCCCCCACACAATGAGCCGCAACGCCGCCAGCGCGCCCCACAGGCGCTCCCGAAGGGCGCTTCACGGTGCTTGGGCCCGAGTTCCGCTCCGCCTGCGGATGTTGCGCGCCTCATTGCGGGCTCATTTCCATCCCCAAGCAGTGAAGCGCTGAACGAACGGGGACTTGATCAGAGGCTCCTTAAACGTCAACGTATCAAACGAGCGCTTCAGAACGTCGCTTTGGCTCGTTTGGCGACAAGACAGGAAAAGGTCAAGTAGAATTTGCAGCCATCGGTTCAGGACGTAATTCGATGGCGGACTTCGCAACACGAGAGAGGCATCGGCAGGCAACATTTCGCCGTGAGTCGCCGACAGTCAGTGCCGAAGGGCGATCCCCAACCGACGATGCGGGACGCAAGCACGGTCACCTGCTGGCGCTGGGCTGCGAAGAGGAGAATCTGTATCCGCCACTTCGCGGCAAACAGGGAGCGCGGCGGTTCTTTCAAGACCGGCGGATCAAATGGTGGAGATCCCCGCAAAGCGGAGACCCATCAGGAGGTTCGGGGCCGACCCGGAATCTCTTGAGTTCCCAGTTGGCCTGCGTCAACTTCATGCTGCCGCTGGCGGATTCACCAACCGCACTGGCAGCCGCGCTGTCAGGGATCGACGAAGACATAGAGGGGATCGCGCCTATTGAGGATCCCCTACTTGGAACGAGCTCGCCGGTCGAGATCGAGTGGATCGGACTGGAACACGCCTTGGAGGGCCCGGGGCAAAGGACGAGGGGCGCGAACAACACGAGCATCGATGCTTTCGTCATTGCTGAGACGAGCGTCGGACGGCGCGCATACCTGCTTGAGTGGAAGTATGCCGAGAAGTACGCAGGTGAGTACCTGGGCGATGGCCCTAGGGGTGAGACGCGGCGAGAGCGGTACGGTGGGATGTATGCCAAATCGAGCTTTTTCACGGGGCGAGTTCCCGTCACGGCCTGGCTTTACGAGCCCTTCTATCAGATCATGCGGCAGAGGCTGCTTGCTGAACGAATGGTCAGGAACAGCGAACTTGGCGTTAGCATGGCCAAGGTGGCAATCGTCGTCCCCGAAGGAAACCGTGCATACCGGGAGCGAATCACGTCTCCGGACCTAAAGGCGGCATTCAAGTCCGCGCGAACCGTTGAGGAAGCAGTGCGAGCTGCAATTGCGCAACCACCGGATGAGGCATTCGCCGTCGTCTCCCCCAGCGTCATGGCGGCCGCCGTAAGACGGCGTTGCGGGGATGCGGCCTCCCAATGGAGCGATTACATCCGGGATCGTTACGGGTGGTAACGTCCCTCGACAACCCGTGCCCGACGACTGACCGTGCAAGCGTGGCCGCAAACGCACGGAAGTGGGTTCTGCGGGATTTGGACCAAACGGGGCGCATTGAGCGAAAAACCAAAACATGACCAACGAACACGACCGCTACTCGCCGGAAGCCGTGGAGCGCAAGTGGCGTAAGCGGTGGGAGCGCGACGGCGTCAACCGCCTGACCGATGCGCAATTGGCGAGCGCCGAGAACCCCTACTACAACCTGATGATGTTCCCCTACCCGTCTGCGGAGGGGCTGCACATCGGCAACCTCTACGCCTACACCGGCGCCGACGTGAACGGCCGCTTCCAGCGGCTCAACGGCAAGGACGTCTTCCAGCCCATCGGCTTTGACGCCTTCGGCATCCACTCCGAAAACCATGCCCTGAAGGTGGGCGCCAACCCGCAGGACCTGATCCCCAGGAACATCGAGAGCTTCACCCGCACCCTGCAGCGCTTCGGCGGCATGTTCGACTGGAACCACACCGTGAACACCACCGACGTCAGCTACTACCGCTGGACCCAGTGGGTGTTTCTCAAGCTCCATGAAGCCGGCCTCGTGGAGCGGCGGGAGGCGCCGGTCAACTGGTGCCCGTCCTGCATGACGGTGCTGGCCAACGAACAGGTCTTGGGCGGCTTGTGCGAACGCTGCGAATCAATGGTGGAGCAGCGCCGGCTGCCGCAGTGGTTCCTCCGCATCACCGACTACGCCGGCCAACTGCTCGACAACTTGGCCGACATGGACTGGTCGGACGTCACCAAGAAGGCGCAAGCCGCTTGGATCGGCCGCAGCCAAGGCGCCGAGGTCAGCTTCGCGATCGCTGAAAGCGGCGGCGCGGCAAGCCCCGTCGATGCCGACGAGGGCGGCAGCGCCCGCATCCGCGTGTTCACCACCCGGCCCGACACCCTGTTCGGAGCCACCTACATGGTGCTGGCCCCGGAGCATCCCTTGGTGGATGCCGTCACCGCCGCCGACGCGCAGCCGGCGGTGGACGCCTACCGGGCCGAGGTCGCGCGCCGGGATCTCGTGGAACGGCAGAAGGCCGACAAGGGCAAGAGCGGCGTGTTCACCGGCGGCCACGCCATCAATCCGGTGAACGGCGCGCGGATTCCCGTCTGGATCGCGGACTACGTGCTCATGGGCTACGGCACCGGGGCGATCATGGCGGTGCCCGGCCACGACGCCCGCGACTTCGAGTTCGCCCAAGCCTTCGGCCTGCCCATCGTGCGGGTGGTCGCCGCACCCGGAGAGGATGCCGAAACGCCCTTGGCCGAGGCCTATTCAGGCGAGGGCACCCTCGTGAACTCCGGCGACTTCGACGGCTTGACTGCGGCGCGCGCCAAGCGGGCCATCGTCGAGCGGCTCGAGGCCGAGGGCAGCGCCCGGGCCCGGACCAACTACCGGCTGCGCGACTGGTGCGTGTCCCGGCAACGCTACTGGGGACCGCCCATTCCCATCATCCACTGCACGGCCTGCGGCGCGGTGCCGGTGCCGGAGGACGAGTTGCCGGTGGAACTGCCCCAGCTTGAGGACTTTCGACCCGACGACAGCGGCCAAAGCCCCTTGGCGCGGGCCACGAACTGGTTCAACGCGCCCTGCCCGGCCTGCGGCCGGGACGCCCATCGCGACACCGACGTCACCGACAACTTCCTGTGCAGCGGCTGGTACTTCCTCCGCTATCCCTCCACCGGCCGCGACGACCTCGCCATCGAGCCGCAGTTGACGGCCAAATGGCTGCCGGTGGACTCCTACATCGGCGGCAACGAGCACGCCGTGCTGCACCTGATGTACGCCCGCTTCCTCACCATGGCCCTGCATGAGCTTGGCATCATCGGCTTCAGCGAGCCGTTCAAGCGGTTTCGCGCCCACGGCCTGCTGATTCGCGAGGGGCGCAAGATGTCCAAGAGCAAGGGCAACGTGATCTCGCCGGACGCCATCATCAACCAGTACGGCGCCGACACCCTGCGCCTCTACCTCATGTTCCTGGGCGCCTACGAACAGGGCGGCGACTACCGGGGCAGCGGCATCCAAGGCCCGTTCAGCTTCCTGAACCGGCTCTGGCAGAGCGTCGCCGAAGCCGACGGCGATGCGGACCTGCCGCCGCAGCCCCAGGTCGAGCGGGCGCTGCACCGCACCATCCGCCAGGTCACCGAGCAACTGCCCGAGCTGCAGTTCAACACCGCCATCGCCGCCATGATGGAGTACATGAACGTGGTGCGCGCCGGCGGCCGCACCCCGCGCGTTGCGGAGCTTGCGCCCCTGGTGGTGATGGCGGCGCCCTTCGCCCCCCATGTCTGCGAGGAGCTTTACGAGCGGCTGGGGTTCGAGGGCGGCCTGTTCGCCAGCGCCCGTTGGCCCGCCCACGACCCGGCCAAGCTGGTCGATGCGACCCTGAACATCGCCGTGCAGGTCAACGGCAAGCTGCGCGGTGAGGTGACGGTCTCGCCCGAAGCGAGCGAGGACAGGGTCCGCGAGGCGGCCGAACTGGACGGCAACGTGGCCCGCCACTTGGCCGGCAAGCAGGTGCGCAAAGTGATCTACGTGCCCAACAAGCTCATCAACCTGGTCGCCGCGTGACCGTCGCAGCCGCCCATGCCGCGCCTGCGGGTCCGGCGCTCCGCTCTACGCGATCGTTTCGATCCCCAAGCAGTCAAGCGCTGAACGAACGGGGCTTGATCAGAGGCTCCCCAGCAGCGAGGGCGTCCCGCCCTCAAAGGGTGGGCAAGCGACTGTTGGCGACCTTGGGGCTCATCGGGACGACGCTTGCGGCCGCGGGTTGCGGCTTCCAGCTGCGCTCCTGGGACTTCTCGGATGCGGCGCTCAGCGTCCACGTCCAGGCCGACGCCTTAAGCCGCATGGCCGCGCCGCTGCGCGACGCCTTGCGCCAAGCCGGCGCCGCGTCGAGCGCCAGCGCCGACGATGCCGACCTGGTGGTCCAGATCGTCAACGAAAGCCGCAGCCGCCGCGTGGCCTCATTGACCGCCGGGTCGCGGGCGGCGGAGTTTGAACTCACCCTGGGGGTGCAGTTCGGCATCCGGGCCGACGCGGAGAGCTTGATCGATCCGGCCTGGATCAGGGCCTCAAGAGTCTTCAACATCGACCGCGGCAGCCTCGCCGGCAGCAGCGAGGAGGAGGCCCTGATTGAACAGGAGCTGACGACCGCCCTAGTGCAGCAGATGCTGCGCAGCCTGCGCTTCGCCTACGGCGAAGCGTTCGAGTTGCTGCGCAACTCGGCGCCCGAAAACGCCGGGGATCGATCGCCGCCGTGAGTTCGGGGCGCGCATGCCAGCGGTCCAGTCGAAGGCGGGACGCTTCGGAGCGCGAGCTGACGAATGGCGCAGCGCCGGCGGCGAAGCGTTCGAGTTGCTGCGCAACTCGGCGCCCGAAAACGCCGGGGATCGATCGCCGCCGTGAGTTCGGGGCGCGCATGCCAGCGGTCCAGTCGAAGGCGGGACGCTTCGGAGCGCGAGCTGACGAATGGCGCAGCGCCGGCGGCGAAGCGTTCGAGTTGCTGCGCAACCCGGCGCCCGAAAACGCCGGGGATCGATCGCCGCCGTGAGTTCGGGGCGCGCATGCCAGCGGTCCAGTCGAAGGCGGGACGCTGATGCAAATCAAGCCTGAAGCCTTAAGGGCGCGACTGGAGAAAGGGCTTTCGCCGCTATACCTCGTGTCGGGCGATGAAACCCTGCTGGTCGAGGAGGCTTGCGACGCCATCCTCGCCGCTGCCCGCCGCCAAGGCTATTCCGAACGCCGGATCATGCACTTCGAGAGCGGCTTCAACTGGAGCGAGCTCGTCGCCGAAGCCGCCAGCCAATCGCTGTTCGCGGAGCGCAAGGTGATCGACCTGCGCCCGCCCGCCAACAAGATCGACCGCAAGGCATCCGACATCCTGCGTGAGTACGCTGGCGCCCAACACGAGGACGTGCTGCTGCTGATCCGCACCGGGCGCCTCGAAGGACGGCAGCGGTCGAGCGCCTGGTTCAAGGCCCTGGACAAGGCCGGCGTCATCGTCCTGGTCTGGCCCGTCGGCATCCGCGAACTGCCCGGTTGGCTGGCGGCGCGCCTCCGCGACGCGGGGCTTGAACTCAGCCGCGAGGCCTTCGCCCATCTTGCCGAGCGGGTGGAGGGCAACCTGCTGGCGGCGGTGCAGGAAATTGAGAAGCTCAAGCTGCTCGACCTGCGCCAGCCCATTGACGCCCGCAGCATCGCCGCCGCCGTGGAGGACACCGCCCACTACGACGCCTACGAATTGATCGACGCCGCCTTGGCCGGCGACGCCAAGCGGGTGCGGCGGATGCAGCGCACCTTGCGCGAGGAGGGCGTCGCCATCATGGCCCTGCTCGGCGCCTTCGCCAGCCAACTGCGCCGCCTTGAATCCGGCGCTTGGATGCCCGCCCACCGGCGCGGCGCGGCGGCTGACTTCAAGCGCCGGGCCGGCGGCGTCGAATCCGTGCTGGCGGAACTCGCCGTCATCGACCAGCAGGTCAAGGGCACTGTGCTCGGCGACCCTTGGCTGTCCCTGGAGCGCCTGCTGCTGCGCCACTGCCGAACGAGGACGAAGATGCCCGTCACGCCCTTGGAGAATGAGTGGGGGCTGCTGCGGCGCAGCGATCTTTAGCTTGGCTTGAACAGGTGGCCGTAGGCGCGGCTGGAGCGCAGTTTTTCGGGGCGGTCCCGCAGGGTGAGCACGTAGCGGCCGCGCAGGTCGCGCCTGGCGGAGGCGATCTGATCGACGCGCACGATGAGGCTGCGATGGATGCGCCAGAATTGATCCGGGTCGAGTTGCGGTTCCAACTGGCTGATGGCGCGCCGCACAAGGTATTCGCGCTCGCGGGTCATGACGCTGGTGTACTTGGCGTCGGCGCGGAAGTAGATCACTTCGTCCACGGACACAAGCGCCGTGGCCTCGCCGATGCCGGCGCGAATCCAATGCAGGTGGGTGGGCGCGGCGCCCGCGCCAATCCGCTGCAGCAGCGCCAGCAGTTCCGCTCGGTTCTGGGTCTCGTCGCGGCGCAATCGCTTGATGGTGGCCGCCAAGCGCTTGTTGCTGACCGGCTTGAGCAGGTAGTCCACCGCGGCGGCACGGAAGGCCTCCACGGCGAACTCATCGTGGGCGGTGACGAACACCACCTTGGTGTGGCCGGGCAGGGCGGCGGCCACCTCCAGCCCGGACATGCCCGGCAGCCGAATGTCGAGAAAAGCGACGTCCGGCTGCGCGTCCCGGGCCAAACGAAGCGCCTCCCGGCCTTCAACGGGCATGCCGACGATCTCCAATTCGGGCCACAGCAGCGCCAGCTTGCCGCGCAACTGGGTGGCCAGCAGCGGTTCGTCCTCGAGGATCAGGGCGCGGGTCACGGCTCGGCGAGCGGAATGCCGATCGAGGCATGGAACCCATCCGGAAAGGCCGAGGCCAACGACAGCGACGCAGCCGGTCCGTAGCGCAGGCGCAGCCGGTCGCGCACATTGCGCAATCCCGTGCCGCTCAAGTTCTCGCCCTCGCTGACGCCGGCGCCGGTGTCGCTGACGTCGAGCATCAGCTCACCGTCCATTTGCCGGGCGGTGAACAGGATTTCGCCGCCTTCCGGCTGCGCTTCAACGCCATGGATCACGGCGTTCTCAAGCAGTGGCTGAATCAGCAGCGGCGGCAGCGGAATCTCGCGCAGCGCCTCCGGCACGTCGAGCTCGTAACGCAATCGGCCCTGCATGCGGGTGGCCTGGATCGCCAGGTAGGCTTCGGCGAAATCGGCTTCCTGACCGAGCGTGCTGTCGCTGGACCGGGTGCGGGCCAACGAGCCGCGCAGCAAGGTGGTGAGGTTCGCCAATGTGCTCTCGGCCAGATCCGGATTCGAGCGAATCAGTTGCGTGACGTTGGACAGGGTGTTGAACAGGAAGTGCGGTTCAATCTGCGCCTGCATCAACCGGAGTTCGGTTTCGGCCAGCAGCTTTTCCTGCTGCGACTGCTTCAATTCGGCGGCGGCCAGCAAGTTGCGCGTTTCGCGCAGGCGCTCGCGGGCGCCGAAGATCAGGAAACCGGTGATCCCGAAGAACAACCCCAGCGCCGGGGTGCCGAAATCCTGCGAGAAGAAGTGCAGCGGCCGGCCCACGACGAGCGCGCCGGCCAGCAGCAGGCCGAAGGCAAGGCCGATGGCCACCACGGGTGCCGGCGCCAGCCAAGGGCCGAGCCACCGGCTCAGCGGTTCGTGCGCCAGCGCAAAGGCAAGATTCACCGACCAGCCGATGCACAGCGACACGAGCAAAATCTGCGGAAAGCTGCCGAAGTCCTCGGTCAGCCACCAGACCAGGACAGCGATGGCCAGCGAGAACAGGCCGACGAGGGCGAATGACGTCAGGCGCAAGCGGATCACCCCGCCACGAACTGGCCATGCAGCCCCAGCGGAATGGCGTAGGGCAGCTCCGCCGCGGCCACCGGGCCATCGGCAACCCCTTCGGCGTCGAACAGATTGAGCACGTGCGCCCGACGCCGCCAGTCGAAAGCGGCGCCGAGAATCCAGCCGCCGGTTTCAGGGGCGCTGCCCGGCCGAGGCACGTACAGGTGCTCCTCGGGAATCCGCCCATCCGGATAGCGGAAAAAGTCGCGGCGGCCGGTTTCCATGTCGAGCAGGCTGACCTCGTTCAACGTGCCGTGCGCCGCCGGCGTCCCCTCCCGCTGGGACAGGAACACGAGCTTGCGGTAACGGCGGCAGCCCACCCGCGGATCAACGCCGGGAAACTCGGAATGCAGCCCCGGCTCAAGCATGGCCGCCTCGGCAATCGTCCGGGACCGAGTGTCGATTCGATAGCTGTGGTGCCGTGCAAGGCTGCTGTCCCGGAAAATCGGCTCGCCGCGCATGATTGCCGTGAACGTGCTCGTCATGACGCCCGGATCCGGCGCCCGGGCGGCATCGAAGCGGATGACCCCGGCACCGTCCTCCCAGGCGTTGCCGAAATGAAAGACCCATTGCGCGGGCAATTCCAGGAAGTAGTGGCTGGAGAAGTCGTTCTTGTCCACCACCAGCGCGCGGCACGGATCCTCCGGGCGCCATTCGTGCCGGTTCAGGAACCCTTCAGCCTCCGCCTCGGGCCGGTAATGAAAGGGCGGCAGCAGCAGCACCAGGTGCCGCTCGGTCACGACGAAGTCGTGCGGCATGGTCATCGGGTTCAGCGCCACGCGCCCGGCACTGAGCAGCCCGCCGTCGGCGCCGATGTGCCAGAGCACCAGCAGGCCCGCCGCCGAGGCGTAGCCGAAGTTCCAGACGCTGCCGTCCACGTCCACTCGCGGATGGGCGGAAAACGGCGCGCCGCGCAGGTTCGAGCCGCCGCTGGCCTCGGCAAACGAGTAGGGGCCAACCGTGGTCAAGTCGTCCGGGTCGATCGCATAGGGACTGCCGGCCTCCCAGAGCGCCAGCAGGCGACCGTGATGGTGCAGAACGCTGGTGTTCGCCAAGTTCACGTCATCGGGGCGGGTCAGCCCGGAAGCGCAGGGCGGCGCTGCCATCAGGCCGGGGTACAAGGCCCGGCCCGCGGCGCGTTCCGCTCGCACCTTGGCGGTTTCCACCAGCCGCGCCTGATGATGCACGCCATTGCCGTCGATCCGCCAAGCCTGCACCATGCCGTCGCCGTCGAACCAGTGGTGGTTGCGGTAGCCGTGGACCTCGTGCTGGGCCGGGCCGGTGCGGTACAGGGTGCCGCGCAGCTCCTCCGGCCAGCGGCCGGAAACGGCCGCATCGCCTTGGCGGCGTTCACGTTCGACATTGCCCCAAGCCGCCAGCCAAGGCCGCTTGCGCAGGGCCTTCGCAAAGCGCTCCGAGAAGTCCGCATCCTCGCTTGGGGCAAGGGCGCGGGCCGGCCAAGGGCAGGCCAGCAACGCCAGCAGCTTCGTAAATTCCCGCCTTTTCATGTTCCCGCCTTTGCGCGATTGGCGCTCCGCTCCCATCTAGCTAGTGGACCAGACGGATCACTTGGGCGACGTCGCCGTCAAGCTCAAAGCGCGCGTCTTTCCACTGGGCCGGGCCAAACCGGCCCTTGGCGTTGTTGGAGAAACCGTAGGGTTCGGTGGGCAGGCCGACGAAATTGGCGTCAAGCTCATCATTGCCGTTCAGGTCGTGCATGACCCGGATGGCGTACTCTCCGGGCGCAAGGCCATCTGCCGCGAGGGTCAGCGAACCTTCCACGGCCACCTCAATGAACTGCGCCGCCGCGCCACCTCCTTCAAACTGCGCCTGTCCGGCCAGCACCTGCACCTGCACGGTGCCGCTGGCGTCGCGGATGTCTTCGATCACGATGGTCAAGGTCTCGGACGCGGCTTGGGCAGGGACGCCAAGCGCCGCGGCGAGCAGGCACGAGTTGATGAAACATACCGGAATCTGATCTAAGCGACGAGCGCGGAGTTTCGCGGTAAGCGAAACTCCATCCGCGACCGTCAGGTCGCGCCTGCTGGTTTTCATCTGCGCTCCCAAGGGAAACTTGCTGATCCGCCGTCCAAACTAACGTTGCCGGCGCCGGTTTGACAACGGCCATGCGACGAAACGGCAATCGCGGGAACGAAGCGGCAACGGGTGGGGACCAATCGGCGCAATCGGCAACAGGCGATGCTCGCGGAGTCTGGCGGCTGCCAGACTCCAATCGAGCTTTCGGCCTGATCGGGCCGAAAGCTCACGGCATTCCGTCCCATAGCCGTTCGGAATTTGATAGCCGTTCGGAATTTTGCGGGATTAACGCCCCGACTTTATCGCTTGGGCCATGTGTCCTTCACTTCAGCACCCCTCGCTTCGGGTTGGTGATCGACGAGCCCCCTGTCAACATAAGCGGCTCGTTAGGCGCGCCGGAGCGAGCAGGGTTCCTCATGGCAAAAGGGCGGCCTGGAAGCCGCCCTCAAGCGCGAGTTCCGATCGTGCGGATCAGTTCATTGCGGGAGGCCCTTCCAAGGCGATTCATCGCAGTAGAGGTATTCAGGGTCGTGGAACTTCTGGCCGAGTAGCTTTAATCCAGCCTGCCAAGCCGCTCGGGACTGTCTCGAATCGTAGGTTGCCAACCGCCGGACTTCCGGGTGCGCGCTCTCTTCCCTGCATCTGCAGGTGCCCCACGCGCCGCCGCTTCCGTTGAACTTGTAAACGACGCCCCCGTTTTCGGGAAGATCATCTGGACTAGCGCATGTATCAAGGTCATAGACTCTCACGTCTATCGACCGATTTTCCGGGTCGACCGTGTACCCGGAACCCCGCATCAACAGGACTCGGATCACGCTCACGTCCTGCTGTATCTTGTTGTTTCCGATGCAGATCGTGTTACCCGAGGGAACCCGCGTCGCAGTTGTGGAGAGGCTGTGCGTGAACCGGCTCTGTGTCCTGATCTCGGCACTGCCGGTCGCCACATAGGCTGGCACGCCAAGGTCGTGCAGCCGATTCGGGCCAGACACGGGAATGGCCATCAAGTGAACTGTTACGTTCCCGCCGCCGCTGCTTGCCCTGAGGAACAGGTTTGAGAAGCATCCGGCATTAAGGTTTTCACCATGGGTTCCTGCGTCCCTTAATGCACTTCCCCAGCCAATGCCGAGTGTTGGCACCTGCGCCGCCGCTGGCATGGCCAGCGCCGCCATCACCAACGCAAGCGAGGCGGTGGCTAATCTACTAGTGAGGGTCGGGGGGGGGGGGGGTCATATCTGGCTCCTTAGTGGTTGTCCGCCCCGCGATCATACAGGAAGTTGACCGTGTTTTGGCCGGCGCCTTCGGTTTTTCGCTGGGGCGAACTCCAGCCCAAGCTCCGGCACGGATCGCGCATTTCAGCGCATGGCCAATGGAAATGCCGCCCCCGGCCAGTGGGCCGGGCGGGATGGGTTGCGTTCCGGGCCTTCGGCAGTTCCGCGCAACCTCATCGCAACTCACGGAAGACCGACAGGCGGCGGGAAAGCGCCTGTTCGCTGAACTTGCTCCCCAAGACGCCGGCAGTGGCAGTTAATGCCCTCAAATTCCGAACGGCCATCATTCCGTCAAGCGCCGCGCTTGAGTACAATGCCCCCTCGCCCACGTTGGGGTTGAGGAGGCCGTCGTTGATGAGAGGGTTGAAATTCCTGTTGGCTGGCGCACTGGCTTTGGCGGGCTGCGGCGGAGATGGCGCGGACGGCGCGGACGGCGCGGAAATGACGGAGGAAGGCGGCTCCGGCACCCCCTCAGTGCGTGGCGTCACCGAGACCGAGATCATCATCGGCAGCCATACGGACCTGTCCGGTCCGGCGGCCATCTGGGGCGTCGGCGCCACCAATGGCGCGCGCATGCGCTTCGACGAGGCCAACGCGGCGGGGGGCGTGCATGGGCGGCTGATCCGCCTAGTGGTGGAGGACACGGCCTACGAGCTGCCCAAGGCGATTCAGGCCACCAACAAGCTCCTCGACCGGGACGGCATCTTCGCCATGCTGATGGGGTTGGGGACGCCGATGAACAACGCCATCATGCCGAGGCTGTTCATGGCCGGGGTTCCGAACCTCTTCGCCGGCAGCGGCGGGCGCCAGATGGTGGAGCCGTTCCATCCCCTGAAGTTCACCCAGCGCGGCATCTACTACAACGAGGTCCGCGCCGCGGTGCGGCACTTCGTCGAGAACAAGGGCAAGCAGTCCGTCTGCGTCATCCACCACGAGTCCGAGTACGGGCGTGAGACGCTTGACGCCGCCGAAAGCCAATTGGCGGGCATGGGCCTGCGCCTGACCGCCCGCTCCTCCCACGAGCCGGCGGCGGAGGATTTCACGGATGCCGTCCTGCAGCTGCGGGAGGCCGGGTGCGACATGGTGGCCATGGGCACCGTGCATCAGGACACGATCCTCATTCTCGACGCCGCCCGCAGACTGGGATGGGAGGACGTCGCCTGGGTGGGCACCAACGCAACCTACGCCCAGGCCATTGCCGACCACGAAAGCGGCGAGGGGTACTACGTGTTCTCGCACATGGCCAAGATCTACCCGGATGATCCGAAGCCGCCCGCAGTGCAGGCGTGGTGGAACAGTTACAGGGACAAGTACCGCCAGGATCCCGGACTGGCGGCGATGGAGGGCTACCGCGCAGCCGACCTGACCATGCTGGCCTTGGAGAACGCCGGACGCGACCTGACGGTCGAAGCGCTGGTCAAGGGGATTCAGGCCATTCGGGATTACACGGACATTTTCGGCTACAGCGTCTCCTTCTCGCCTGAAAGGCACCACGGAGTGGAGGCGAGCGTTCTGTCGCAGGTTCAGGACGGGCGCTTCGTGGTGCTGGAGGAATCGGTGAGCCATTGACCCCGCCGGTAGCGCGGGATTGGAATGCCCGACCTGGGCATTCCGGGACTTGACGATCAGCAACCGTCATCCAGGCAGCCCGCATGGCCCGCGCAACCGCTCGCCCTTGGCAGCGGGATTGCCTCAGCAGCCTGTCATGTTCTGCGGCCCTTTGGCCGAAATCGCGCGCAGCCTGCCACACGGGGCCGCAGCGCCCTCTTGCCGAGAACCGAAACGCAAAACCCGCTTATTCAAAGGACGGAGCACTGGCCTTCAAACCAGCGCAAAGCCCAAGTTTCGCGACGCATTCCTCAAAAAGTCAAGGATGCGCGGGTGCGTTTGAGTTTCGCTGCCGCGAAACCGCGCGCTCGTCGCGTAGGTCGGATTCCGCTGCGTCTCTGAAGCCCGCGCGCATTCGATTGCAAGCTCCGCCCGGTTCCTCAATTCACCTTGGTCGCCGCCTCCCGGCCGAACTCAAGCAGGCGCAGCCTGCCGCCATCGTTGTTGAAGACGGTGACCGAAGCGTTGTCGGGTTGGAAGACCACCAGCCGGTCATCGCCTTGGGTAGCGCCGGCCACCACGTTGATGGCGATGAAATGGCAGAACACCACGCAGTCGCGGTCGAGGCGCACCACGCAATCCACCAAGTCGCGCCGCCACGACTGCAAGTGGTCATCCAAGCTGGACCAGCCGCCGGCCATGGCCCGACGCAGCCATGCGCGCCGCTCGGCCAAGTCCGTCGTGGGAAACGGGATTTCGGCGACCCGGGGTTCAATGGCCACCTCCGCCTCCCAAAGGTCCGCCAGGGCGGCGGCGGTCTCCCGGGCGCGGACGAAGGGGCTGGAATGGATGGGCAACGGCCCCTTGGGGGCCAGGGCGGCGGCCGTCTCGCGGGCTTGCCGGCGGCCCAGGTCGTCCAGCCCCGGGTCACGTGGATCCGGGGCATTGGCTTGCGCACGGCCATGCCGCACCATGTAAATTGTCGCCACTTGCCCTCCTGTTGACCCGTGTTTTGTGTGCGAGCTCAGAAACATTTAGGAACTTGGCCCGCGCAACGGCAGCGGAGTTTGGTGCCAGCGAAACCCCAGCGCACCCGCTCCGCGGGCAACAATTCTCATTTTGACTTTTTCGGCGTTTCCGCCGCGGCGTCCGTCCCGAACGGCTTAACATCATAGCGCGGTTTGTCCATGTTGGGGCGGTCGAGGCAAAACGGCCGCGGGCATGGGCAATCGGCATTTCGGCTGCAAGGTGGCCTCCGGGCTGTGCCAGGCGCTGATTGCGCTGATGCCGCCGCATTCGGTCCACATCGAGACGCATCTCGGCGGCGGCGCGATCATGCGGCGCAAGCCCGCCGCGCTGCGCAGCATCGGCATCTATCGGGACGGTGCGGCACTGGCGCGTTTCGCCTGCGATTATCCGGTGGAGCGGATGCGCGGTTGCGCGCACCGCTTCCTGTCCCGGTTTCCCTTTGACGGTTCCGAGCTGATCCACAGCGATCCCCCGTACCTGCAAAGCGCCCGCAAGTCCGCCCGCCGCCGGCACGACTACGCCGACGCCGACCACGAGGCGCTGCTGGCGCCATTGCGCGGGCTGCTCTGCGCGGTCATGGTCCCGGGCTATCCCTCGGCGCTGGGCGCGCCGCTGCCGGGACATGCCCGCCCCGGAGCGGCTGGCGGTGCTCGCCGCGCTGCTGGCCGTCGACGCGCAGCCGCCGGGGACGGATGCGCCGGCTAGAGCGCCATCCCGACCGGCTGCGCGGCCATCTGGCCGAACTGCCGGAACCCCGCTGCGGCCGCAACCGGCAGCACGCCATGGCGCACATCGGTCTGGCGGCGCTGTCGGTGTTCCCCATGCGGTCGCCGTCCTTCCCGTCCCATCAGCGCGCGCTCGCCGTCCGGCAGGGCAACTCGAACGCCCAAACCCTGTTCGGCCTACGCCGCATCCCCAGCGGCGACCCTGTCCGGCGGACGCTCGACGGGGCTCCGCCGACGCACTTCAACGCGCTGTTCACCGGCCTCGTGACGGAACTCGACGCCGCCGGCGCCCTCGACGGCACCGAATGCTTCCGCTCCCGCAAGATCCACTGCCCGAACCGCTCCACGCGCCAGCGCAACGACGGCGGAACCGAGCACTTCCGCCAAGTGCTCGCCGTCACCCTGGTGGCGGCGGGCCAGGGAACGGCTCGGCTCCCGCACGCGCATGTTCGAGCACATGCGCTCCATCGAAAGCATGACCCGCTATACTCCGTATCAAAAGCTGGTGATGCCGATGCTGCGGCAACAATGCTGAAAAGCATGTTGGTTCCCGCTGACATCACGCGAGTATTGCGGTTCTTTCAAGCGCATGCCAGTGCAGGGAGCCCCACACTCGCCGCCGTGCATGCCCATGAATCGAATTTGAATGCTCCCTTCGGCCTTGGCTCGGATCATTAGCGAGCAGTCAGGTAGCGACTATGCGGTTGACATTTGGCAAAGCAATATCGTCTCGCATACCGGAGCAGACGGATATGGCCGACTTGCCCGTCAAGCATTGTTCACAGGGGTGGTGGAGCGGGGCAAAACCTATGTCCTAATTGATGACTTCGTTGGACAGGGTGGCACTCTTGCTAATTTGCGCGGGCACATTGTCAATCAAGGAGGATTCGTGGCAGCGGCGGTGGTGTTAACAGGGAAGCCCTATTCCGCTAGACTTGCACTTCGTGATGAACAACTCAAAGAGTTGAGGGAGAACCATGGAAAAGCCCTTGAACAATGGTGGAGGGATTACTTCGGCCACCCCTTCGATCGACTTACTCAATCGGAAGCTCGGTATCTCGCCCGCTCCCCGAATGCTGACCAAATACGAGAACGAGTTATTGCGGCGAAGCGCCCACGAGATTTCGAAGGTCACTATCGAGGTACTAAGGCGCAAAGACGGCGCCTGAAGCAACTGCAAGGCGAATTAGCGGATCGTTTCCCCAACGGCCCTCCGGGAAGCCAGCGACCGACAGTTGGACGATGGCAGGGTTACGGTGCAGCCGACACCCTTAATGTCGCGGAATCGTCTCCGAATCACTTTGATCCGAATCTAGTCATTCCAAGGTTGTCCGGCAAGCGCATCGCGCTGCCCGGAACGCTCAGGTTGACAATGGGATTTCCTCGTATTTCGGGAGCTTCCAGTATGACGTATGCTTTGAGGCCGTGCCGATGAAGGAAAAGTGATGGACGTATTCGCGTTTCGCGAGGAACTCATCGCCGAGTACGCACGATTCTCCCGAAGCTTTACCCGAATCCGCTCCGAGGACATCTCCCGGACAGTGGACTCGGAATACGACGCCGGTCGTTTCTGGCCGGCTCCACTCATCCAGTTGAATCCCAATTTCAAGCCGGGCGGATACATCGACGACCTCGTCGCCGACGGCGTGCTCGATGAGGAGTGCGCGAAAATCTTCCGGCTCAAGCATCCCGCCGACACGTTTGGCAAACGGCTTCGCTTGCATCGCCACCAGACCGACGCGATAGAGATCGCCCAACGCGGCGAAAGCTACGTGCTCACCACCGGCACCGGTTCCGGCAAGTCGCTCGCCTATTTCATTCCCATCGTCGATGACGTGCTGCGCGCCAAGCGGGCGGGAGACGCCCGCAAGGGCATCACCGCCATCGTCGTCTATCCGATGAACGCCCTGTGCAACAGCCAGCGCGAAGAGCTGGAGCGATATTTGCGCCTCGGCTACGGCGAAGGCGGGGAGCCGGTTACTTTTGCGCGCTATACCGGACAGGAATCGAACGAGGAGCGCGAGCGCATCGCCAAGAACCCGCCCGACATCCTGCTGACCAACTACGTCATGCTGGAATTGCTCATGACGCGCTTCCACGAAACCGACAAGGCGGTTCGCGAACACGCGGCGGGGCTTCGCTTCCTGGTTCTGGACGAGCTGCATACGTATCGCGGGCGCCAGGGCGCCGATGTCGCCATGCTGGTGCGGCGGGTGCGCGAGCGTTTCAACGACCGTCTGCTGTGCATAGGCACCTCCGCAACCATGGCCACCGAAGGCTCTCTTGAAGAGCGGAACACGACCATCGCGTGCGTGGCGAGCCGCTTGTTCGGCGTTTCCGTCGATCCCGGGAACGTTGTTACCGAGACGCTGAGCCCGGTGACCAGCTCCAGTCCATCTCCGACCGGGTCCGAGCTGCGCACCGCCATCGAACAAGGTGTCCCGGACGATCCCACCCATGAGCATCTTGCGGAACACGCCGCAGCCGCTTGGGTGGAGCGCAATCTCGGCCTCGAGGAACGCGACGGCAGGATTGTGCGGATTTCGCGGCCCCTGACCCTGCTGGACGCTTCGAGCCGTTTGGCGAACGAGAGCGGCCTTGATGACGGGCTGTGCCGAAACTACCTCGCGAGCTTCCTGCTGGCCGCGCACCGCAGCCGTAACGAGCGCGGCGCGAGTTTCTTCGCGTTCCGCCTGCATCAGTTCATCAGCGGCGCCTGGAACGCGTATTCGACTCTCGAAGCGCCAGGCGAACGGTACATCACGTTGCACGGCCAGCAATTCAAGCCCGGCGACCGCCAGCGCCCGCTGTACTCGCTTAGCTTTTGCAGGGGGTGCGGCCAGGAATACCTGCCCGTTTGGGCGAAACTGGCCGGTAAGCAACCGCAGGAATTTAAACCGCGCGACCTGTCGGAACGCTCCAACGACGACGACGAAATCCAGTACGGCTACCTGATGCCCGACCCTTCCGGCGTGTTCGATTCGACCGAATCTGATTCCCGATATCCGGAGGAGTGGCTGGAGTTTCGCGACGACCAGGCCCGGATCAAGCCCCATTTCCGCAAGTACAGCCCGCTCTCCGTCCACGTCGACACCACGGGCGGCGTGGCCGCGGACGGTTTGCCGGCGCGGTTCATTCCTGGACCGTTCCGCTTTTGCCTGAATCCGGACTGCGACGCCTATTTCGACGGCAGCGTTCGCAGCGAGCTCACCAAGCTCTCCGGCCTGTCCAGCGAGGGCCGGAGTTCGGCAACCACCGTATTGGCGCTGTCCTCGCTGAAGCATCTCATCGGAGCCGACCTCGACGAGCGGACGAAAAAGCTCCTTGCGTTCACCGACAACCGGCAGGACGCCAGCCTCCAGGCCGGGCATTTCAATGACTTCATACAGATTCTGCTCTTGCGTGGCGCCCTGCTCGCGTCCATCCCGACCGCCGACGGAGCGCGCCTGACCGACGACATGCTCACGCAACGCGTCCTCGATTGCCTGCGTCTGGATCCGGCGGACTACGCATCCAACCCCCAGGCCAAGGGGGTCAAGGCCCAGAACACGCTGAAGGCGCTGCGCGACGTGCTCGGGTATCGGCTGTATTTCGATCTGCAACGCGGCTGGCGCATCACCAACCCGAATCTCGAGCAGTTGCGGCTGCTGAAGATCGAATACCGGGATCTCATGGACTGCTGCCGGGACGAGGAGGAATGGCGAAAACGCCACCCCTTGCTCGGCTCCATTTCGCCCGAACGCCGCTTCGCTCTCGTTAACGATCTTTTGGAGCGCATGCGCCGGGCGCTCTGCATCAAGACGATCTATCTCGATCCGAACTTTCAGGAGCGGATCCGCAATCGAAGCTTCAACGAGTTGAGGGAACCCTGGGGCCTGTCGGAGGACGAACGCCTTTTCACGCATGCCTTCATGGTCCCCAGACCGAGCCGCGGCGGCCGCCGGGACGAGTTCCGCACCCTCCATGTCTCCCACCGCTCCGCATTCGGCCGCAAGATCAAGTCCCAGGCGTTCTGGGGAGCGGAAAATCCGTGCTATCCGTCCAGGTTCGACGAGGGCGTGTACAACGATCTCATCGACGATGTACTTGCCGTGCTGACGACCCACGGCTACGTCGAACCCGCGGGCCTCGACGCCGAACGCACCGGCTACCGCATCGACGGCTCGGTGCTCGAATGGCGTCTGGCCGACGAGGCTTCCGAAGACAGCACGCCGACCAATGCGTTTTTCCGCAGCCTCTACCGCAACGTCGCGGGTCTCCTGGTCAGCGACGACCGCCTGCTGCACCAGCTTGAGGCGCGCGAACACACCGCCCAGGTCGACTCCGACGTGCGCGAGGTGCGGGAAGCGCGTTTCCGCAAGGGACTGGAGGGCGAGCGCGTCGTCGACGGCCAGGTCGAGCCCGCCGGGCTGCCTATACTTTTCTGTTCGCCGACCATGGAACTCGGCGTCGACATCTCCACGCTCAACACGGTGTACATGCGCAACGTGCCGCCGACTCCGGCGAACTACGCCCAACGCAGCGGACGGGCGGGCCGCAGCGGCCAGCCGGCGCTGGTGGTCACCTATTGCGCGGCGAGGTCGCCGCACGACCAGTACTTCTTCTCCGATCCGACACGCATGGTGGCCGGCGCGGTCAATCCGCCCAACATCGATCTCGCCAACGAGGACCTGATCCGCAGCCACCTACAGGCCGTCTGGCTCGCGGAGACGGGCGTAAAGCTCGGTTATTCCGTGCGCGAAGTGCTCGACATGGACAGGCTCGACAACCTTCCCGTGCATGAGGAGGTCGCACTGCAAGTGGGCGCCGACCGGGCCGTGGCCGCGGCCGGGCGGCGAGGGAAGCGCATTCTGTCCACTCTCACATCCGACCTCTCCGGGCAGGCCGCGCCCTGGCACACGGAAACGTGGCTCGATGGCACGATGAACTCCGCCGAACGCCGCTTCCACAAATCGTTCGACCGATGGCGTTCCCTCTACCGCGCGACCTCGAACCAGATGAAGTTCGCAAACGATGTCGTCAACAACGCCGCCGCCACCGAACGGGAACGCAGGGAGGCCAAGGCGCGTTACGACGAGGCGTACACGCAGCAGAACCTGCTCCTCGACAGCAGGCCGACCATGAACTCGGACTTCTACACCTACCGCTATTTGGCCGCCGAGGGGTTTCTGCCGGGATACAACTTCCCGCGCCTGCCGCTGATGGCCTTCGTTCCCGGCCGCCGCGAGAAGGTGGCTCGCGACGCCTTCCTGAGCCGTCCGCGGTTCCTCGGACTCACCGAGTTCGGGCCCCAGTCCATCATCTATCACGAAGGCAGCACCTATCGGGTGCGGCGCGCCATTCTCTCGGTGCGCGACGAGGGCGGAGTGAGGGCATCCGCCAAGCTCCCCGTACAGGCGGCCCGCCTCTGTCCCGCTTGCGGTTACGGGCATTTCGGGGATCAGAAGGACTACGAGCGCTGCGTCAGTTGCGGCGCCCGTCTCGACGGCGGGCGCATCGTTCCGAATCTGTATCGTATCGAGCAGGTCTCGACCCAGCGCGCGAACCGCATCACCTCGGACGAGGAGGAACGCCAGCGACAAGGCTACGAAATGATTACAACCCTCCGGTTCAGCGAGGAAAATGGCCGGGCGCGGGCCGAGGGCATCGCCATCGAGGAGGGCGGCGAGACGCTGATGGAACTCCGCTATGGCCCGGCGGCCATGCTGTGGCGCATCAACCTGGGATGGCGGCGGCGCAGGGAGAAAACCGTTTACGGCTTCAGCGTGGACACCAACACCGGCGAATGGAGCAAGGACGCCCAGGCGCCGACCGATGCCGAAGACGACGCCGTGCGCGAGGGCAAGACGGTCGAGCGCATCACACCCTTCGTCGAGGACACACGGAACGTCCTCGTCGTGCGTCCAGCGGTCAATTTGTCCGAAACCGCCATGGTCTCTCTGCAGTACGCTCTCAAGCGGGGCATCGAGCAGGAGTTTCAACTGGAGGAGGCCGAACTGGCCGCCGAGCCCCTGCCCGACAGGGACAACCGTGCGACGGTCCTGCTTTACGAAGCCGCCGAGGGAGGCGCGGGCGTCCTGACGCGTCTGGCCACCGACCCCGAGGCCTTGGCGCGCATTGCCCGCCGCGCTCTGGAAGTTTGCCATTACTCCTCGAAGTCGGGCGAGTGGTCCGGAGCGGACGATCTTGAGAATCTCGACACCGATTGCGAAGCCGGCTGCTACCGCTGCCTGTTGAGCTACTACAACCAGCCGGAGCATCCCCTTATCGACCGGCAAGACGGCGAGATGCTCGAACTGCTTTGCCGGTTCACGCGCAGTTCGCGCAAGAGTCTGGAGCACGAAGTTGCCGCCGGCGACAGCTACAACGAACTGTTGAACGTTTCATCGTCCTCCCTGGAGAAGGCGTGGCTGCGTTTCATCGAGTCGAATGGCTATCGCTTGCCGGACAAGGCTCAGCCGTTGCTCGAAATCTACGCGACCCGCCCCGATTTCGCCTACACCGACTCGCAGATCCTGGTTTACGTTGACGGTCCACAACATCAAGGGGCGGTCCGGGACAGCGCCGACGAAGCTATCGACCGCCGCCTCGTCGACGCCGGCTACACCGTGGTGCGCTTCCCGGCCGACCGCTCATCCTGGCCGGGCATCGTCGACCGGTATGCCTGGGTGTTCGGATCGGGTACCCCATCGATGAACGGAAACGGCTGATGCCGGACATGGCAACGGAAACTGCTGTCGCGTTCAAACCCGGGGATTTGGTCAGGGCGCGCGACCGGGAATGGGTCGTGCTGCCGGAGACGCGCGAAAACCTCCTGAAGCTCCGGCCGCTCGGCGGCGCCGAGGATGACGCCGCCCTCATCTATCTTCCACTCGAACCCGAAGCGCCCGCGCCCGCCACGTTCGATCTGCCGGATCCCGAAAAACCGGGTCCGCACGACGCCGCGCTTCTCCTGCGGGACGCGCTGCGCCTCAAGCTACGCGCCGGCGCCGGGCCGTTCCGGAGCTTCGGCAACCTCAATGTCGAACCGCGCGCCTATCAACTCGTGCCGCTGCTCATGGCGCTGAAGCTCGACACGGTGCGGCTGCTCGTCGCCGACGATGTCGGCATCGGCAAGACCATCGAGGCCGGGCTGATCGCCCGGGAACTCCTCGATCGCGGAGAGATCGAGCGGCTCGCAATCATATGCCCGCCCCACCTGTGCGAGCAATGGCAGCAGGAACTCTCGGAGAAGTTCGGCATCGACGCCGAGGTCGTGCGCACTGGAACGGCCACCCGCCTGGAGCGGGGTCTGCGCCCGGACGAGTCGCTGTTCGAGGTTCATCCCTTCACGGTCGTGTCACTCGACTACATCAAGTCCGACCGCAGGCGCGGCGACTTCCTGCGGGCCTGCCCGGAGTTCGTCATCGTGGACGAGGCCCACGCCTGCATGCAGGCGAACACGAGCACCCGCCACCAGCGCTACCAGCTTCTCAAGGGTTTGGCCGAAAGCGAGCCGCTTCGCGGGATGGTCTTCCTCACGGCCACGCCGCATTCGGGCGACGATACGGCGTTTCACAACCTGCTGGCCCTGCTGGACCCGAAGTTCGTGGAGCTGGCGGAAATGCCCGAGGGCGAACTGCGCCGCCGCCTTCGCGACCGGCTCGCGCTGCATTTCGTGCAGCGCCGCCGCGGCGACATCGCCGAGTGGAAGGACGATGCCGGTTTCCCGGTTCGCGAAAGCCGCGAGGCGACCTACCGGCTGACCGGCGCATGGGGCCGCCTGTTCGACGATGTGCTTGCCTACGCCCGGACCATGGTCCGACGCGCAGAGGGCGGCACCCGGCTTCAGCAGCGGATGTCCTGGTGGGCCGCGCTCGCGTTGCTGCGCTGTGCGTCCTCCAGCCCCGCCGCCGCGTCACTGGCGCTGCGCACGCGCTTGCAGGCCGCCGAGGGCGAGACCGAACAGGCGCAACTCGACAGCCTGGACCGGACGGCGGCCGAAACGGTCATGGATGAAACGGAGGATGATTCGCTCTCGCTGGCGGAGAGCGTGCCCGCTGGCACTGTCGAGGGGGCAGAAGACGCCGAAGCCTTGCGCGCACTCATCAACCGCGCGGGCGCGCTACGCGGCCCGCGCAACGATCCCAAGCTCAAGACGCTCATCGACGAGGTTGCGCAGTTGGTGCGCGACGGGTTCCGCCCGGTCGTGTTCTGCCGCTACATCGCCACCGCGCATTACGTCGGCGAGCAACTCAAAGGGGCCTTGAGTCCCGGTCAGGCCCATGTCGCCGTGGTGACCGGAGAACTCACGCCCGACCAGCGTGAGGAACGGGTCGGGGCGTTTTCGGATCTCGAGAAAGAAATCGCACCCGTACTCGTTGCTACCGACTGCCTCTCGGAAGGCGTCAACCTGCAGAACCACTTCAACGCGGTGGTCCATTACGACCTGACCTGGAACCCCACCCGCCACGAGCAGCGCGAGGGCCGGGCCGACCGTTTCGGGCAAGCCTCCCGCACGGTTCGGGCGCTGATGCTCTACGGCGAGAACAATCCGGTGGACGGCGCGGTGCTGCGCGTGATCCTCCGCAAGGCCGAGAAGATCCGCAAGGAACTGGGCGTTTCCGTTCCGCTACCGGCCGACAACAACAAGGTGGTGGATGCCATCATGAAGGCCGTCCTGCTTCACGGCGGCTCCCACTCCCAGGCCGCGCAGACCGTGTTCGATTTCGGCGACACCGAGGCCGAGGTGGACGATGCCTGGCAAACGGCGACCAACCGGATGACGCGCACGGTCTTCGCGCAGCGGCGCCTGACACCGGACGACGTGCTACCCGAATGGCGCAAGGCCGTCTCCGTGCTGGGCGGACCGGACGATGTCGCCCGTTTCGTGCGCCTGTCCGCCGCGCGTCTCGGCGCACCGCTTGATACGCGAGACGGCTACTTCCGGCTGCCGACGGCCTACCTGCCCAAGCCGCTTCAGGACCGCCTCGAAGCGATCCGATTCACAGCGGCAGCCAACGTCGCCTTCAAGCAGCCGGCGCCAGCCGGAGCGGCTTACATCCACCGCGCCCATCCGCTGGTCGCTACGCTTGCGGATCATGTGGTCGAGCAGGCGCTCGACGCCGGCTCGCCGGAAATCGGCGCCCGATGCAGCGCCATCTTCACGCGGGGCGTCGATACCCGCACGGTGCTCTACCTGTTGCGGCTGCGCAGCCAGATCGAGATCGAACGCCGCGCGAGCGACGGCCGCTACGCCCCCTTGCGGTCGCTTCTCGCCGAGGAATGCCTTGCCCTCGCCGTCCGGGGCGCCGATGCGACCGAGCTCCTGGCCGATGAGGACGCCCTGTCTCTGCTGGCGCTGGAACCGGGCCGCAACATGCCGGATGGTCAAAAATCCCACCTCATTCGCCAGGCGCTCGACTCGTTGCCTGCCCTGGAAGATACTTTCGACCGTGTTGTCCATGAGCGGGCCGCGCGCCTGCTCTCCGACCATCGCCGCATCCGCGAGGCCAGCGATGCGCGGGGATTGCGCTACAACGTCGTCCCGGCGCTGCCGATCGACAAGATCGGCGTCTACGTGTTCATGCCCATGGCGAATCTCTGAGCATGGCGGGCACCCGAAAGAGCTGTGGGTTCACCTCGCTGAAGATCGAAGGCGGCATCCTGCCGCCCGAGTTTCTTCAGACCGTGGTTGCCTTGAAGGCGCCGCGCCAGACCGGCGCCGACTACGGGTTGTCCCAATCGCTCGCGATCAAGGAGGAGCTGGCGCGGTACTGGCGCATCGGCAACGATCTTTACGGCCGCTATGCCGAGCGTCGCCCGCGAACCGATCTTCTCGCGTCCACGGTTGGCGTCGACGAATGGCTCGTGCTGTTCCTGCGTTTGCTGCTCGGGTACGACGATCTTGCCCCTGCCGGAAGCGCGACGCTGGACGAGCGAGTTTTCAAACTGACCCACAGCGCATGCAACGGCGCCGTGCCCTTGCTGCTGGTGACGCACGATTTCGATCTCGACAAGGCCGACCTCCGACTCGGCCAGGACGGCCGTCGGCAGGCCGCGCACGGCACGATGCAGGAGTATCTCAACGCCGAGGACACTGCACTCTGGGGCATGGTTTCCAACGGCACGAAACTCCGGCTGCTGCGCGACAACGCCAGCCTCACGCGGCCCTCCTACATCGAAGCCGATCTCGGCCTGATGTTCGCGGAGCAGCTCTACCCGGACTTCGCCGCGCTCTGGCTCACCGCTCATGCGAGCCGCCTGAAACCGTCCGATGGCAGGCCGGCGAGCTGCATCATCGAATCCTGGCGGGCCAAGGCGCACGAGACCGGCGAGCGTGTCCGGGAAAATCTCCGCGACGGCGTCACCCACACCTTGCGACGGCTCGGCAACGGGTTCCTGCGGCATCCGGCCAACGTTCAACTTCGGGAAGCCCTCGAAAACGGTTCACTCCCACCCGAGCGTTACTTCCAGCAGCTTCTTCGGCTCGTTTACCGCCTGCTCTTCCTGTTCACCGCCGAGGAACGCGATCTGCTGCACACGGCTGAGGCGACCATCGAGCAGCGCACCATCTACTCGCAAGGCTACGCCCTTTCCCGTCTGCGTGAGCGGGCACTTCGGCGGCGTCACTACGACCGCAACGGCGATCTCTGGCAGGGTCTTGAGATCACCTTCGGCGCACTCGCCGGCGGCGCTCCGGGCCTCGGCCTTCCCGCTCTCGACGGTCTGTTCCGCAGCGACCAATGCCCCGACCTCGATGCGGCGGCCATCGCCAACGAACACTTGCTCGAAGCGATCCGCACTCTGACATTCTTCCGCTCCGGGAACGCGCTCGCCCGCGTCAACTACCGGGACATGGGCACCGAGGAACTGGGGTCTGTTTACGAGAGCCTTCTGGAACTTCACCCTGTCATCGACGTGGATGCTTCGCCCTGGGTTTTCGCCTTTGTCGGTGACGATAACGAGGAGAGGGTCAGGGGATCGGAGCGCAAGCTGACCGGCTCCTACTACACGCCGCCCGCCTTGGTCGGTGAACTCGTCCGGTCCACGCTCGATCCGGTTATCGACCAAGTGCTGGCCGCCAACCCGAAGGATCCGCGCGGCGCCATTCTGGGCTTGAGGATCGTTGATCCGGCCTGCGGATCGGGACATTTCCTGTTGGCGGCGGCGCGCCGTCTCGCCGCCGAAATCGCCCGCATCGAATCCGGCGCCGACACCGCCGACGAGACTGCGCGCCAGCATGCCCTGCGCGAGGTGGCGCAGCACTGCATCTACGGGGTGGACCGCAATCCGCTTGCCGTCGAGCTCTGCAAGACCGCGCTCTGGATGGAAACGGTGGAGCCCGGCAAACCGCTCACTTTCCTCGATTCCCACATTCTTCAGGGCGACAGCCTGGTCGGCGTGCTCGATCCCGAGATCATGGTGAACGGCATTCCCGCGGACGCCTACAAACCTCTGACCGGCGACGACAAGGCGGCGTGCCTGGATCTCAAGAAACGCAACCGCCAACCGGATCAGCACGGCCTGTTCGATCAGGACGCCGTGCTGGAAGTTGCAGTCGCGGGTCTGGATCTGGATGCCATGCCCGAAGACACGCTCGACGACGTGGAACGCAAGCGCGCAGCCTGGACGGCGGGCCTGCACGATGCGACGCACGCCCGGGAGACGCTACGCGCCGATCTGTTCGTGGGCGCATGGTTCGCGCCGAAGAGGCGGGAAACGCTGGAGATCGTGTCCCAAACCCAGGATCTGGATCGGCTGGCGGACGAACTGCCCCCGCGCCGCGGCGTCCATGAGCTTGCGCGGGACCTGCAGGACCGCCACCGATTCCACCACTGGCATCTCGCCTTCGCCGAAATCATGCAGGACGGTGGTTTCGATGCCGTGCTCGGCAATCCGCCGTGGGAGCGCATCAAGCTACAGGAACAGGAGTTTTTCGCCTCGCGGTCTCCCGAGATTGCGGCCGCGCCCAACAAGGCCGCGCGGGACCGTCTGATTCGGCACCTTGACCGCGATGGCGCATCGCCCGCCGAAATGGCGCTCTTCCAGGAGTTCCAGACCGCAAAGCGCGAAGCCGAGGCGGCCAGCCAGTTCGCGCGCACCGGAGGGCGGTTTCCGCTCACCGGCGTGGGCGATCTGAACACCTACGCCGTCTTCGCGGAGACTTTTCTTCAGCTACTCAATCCAAGAGGCCGCGCCGGACTGATCGTGCCGACCGGAATCGCGACCGACCATTCCACCAAGGCGTACTTCGACCATATCGTCAGCGGCCAGCGGCTCGTCAGCCTGTTCGATTTCGAGAACCGGGAGAAGGTTTTTCCGGGCATCGATAGTCGTATCAAATTCTGCCTGCTCACGCTGAGCGGCAAGGACCGTCCGGCGCCGCAGGCCGAGTTCGCCTTCTTCCTGCACCAGGCGGAGCAATTGAAGGAGGCGGAGCGGCGATTCACGCTGTCGGTGGATGATTTCTCGCTGTTCAAGCCCAACACGCGCACTTGCCCGATCTTCCGCACCCGGCGCGACATGGATATCGCCCGCAAGATGTACGAGCGTGCCGGCGTGTTCTGGAGGGATGGCAGCGGGTCGCAGGCGGAAGAGAATCCATGGGGCGTGAAGTTCTCCAGAATGTTCGATATGTCCAACGATTCGGGGCTATTCAAAACCCGCCAGGAACTTGCCGACAGCGGGTGGAAATTGGACGGCAACGTATTTGTGCGAGGACAGGAACGCTATCTGCCGCTCTACGAAGCCAAGCTGTTTCATCAGTACGACCACCGCTTCGCCACGTTCGACGGCGTATCCGAGCACGACATCCGAAACGGCAAGGCCCGACCGATGACCAAGGAAGAGAAGGCGGATCCAGAGTCGGTCGCCATCCCGCGATACTGGGTTCCGGAAGAAAAAGTGGCGGAAAGACTTGACAAGTCCGGAACGACCATACAATTGATAGCCGAGCCGAGCCGAGCCGAGCCGAGCCGAGCCGAGCCGAGCCGAGCCGAGCCGAGCCGAGCCGAGCAATTATACTCGATCGGCTCGCCAAACTGGCCCGCAACGCGCTCTGCGGGCTCGAGGATGGGAGATCGCGTTGAGGCTGATTACGAGATCAACCGACCGGAGAACCCTGATTTCCTCCCTCATGCCAGCCACAGGGCTCGGCAGCAAAGGTGCGGTCGTGTCGCTCGCCGGGCGATTGTACCGTTCCGGAAAACAGCAAGAGCTACGGATGAAAGAACACTCATCACCGCGCCCGTCCCGAGGTCTGGAATGAGCGACCGCGCGCCACTTCTCCGCGTTGCGGCCGATGAAGCGGCACCCCTCATCGTCGCGCTCCTCAACTCGTTCGTGGTCGATTTCGCGGCCCGCTCCGCCGTTGGCGGCACCGATCTCAGCTATTTCATCATCAAGCAGCTTCCCATTCTTCACCCGGCACGGTTCCAGGACGACATGGGATGGGGTTGCATGTATGCGGATTTCATTGTGCCGCGCGTGCTTGAGCTTACCTACACTTCGTCGGAGTTGCAGGACTTCGCGGAGCATCTCGGGTACGAGGAGCAACCGTTTCCGTGGAGCGAGGACCGCCGGTTTCGGTTGAGGTGCGAGATCGACGCAGCGTTGTTCCGCCTCTATGGCATGGACCGCGACGATGTGGACTACATCCTGGAGACCTTTCCCATCGTGAAACGGGATGACGAGCGTGACTACGGCGAATTTCGTACCAAACGCGAGATCCTGGAGATATACGACGAGATGATGGCTGCCGGCATGACCGGCAATGCATACCCACTCCGCCTGACCCGGTCACCGGGGCTCTCATTATGATCGCCAGCCGACCACTCGCGCGAAGCGATTCCCCGACATGGATTCAAGCGTTTCGCGACATTACCAATGCCACGAACGAACGAACTCTTGTCACGGGCAACCTGCCCCGGAGCGGCATCGGGCATACCGCTCCGATAATCGACTACGAGCACGGTCGCACTATCGCATCTGCACTCGTTTCGACAAACATGAACAGCCTCCCGCTCGATTGGGCGGCTCGGTTCTCCGTCGGCGGCGTCCACATGAGTGTCTTCATTCTCAAACAGATGCCCGTATTGCCGCCGGACGAGTATCTGAAAAACAGCGCCTGCGGCAGGCCCTACGTCGAGTTGATCGTTCCCCGGACGTTACAATTATCCTACGCATCGGAGGAGTTAACCGGATTTGCCCGAGACATCGGTTACGAGGGACCGCCTTTCCCATGGAACGAGCAACGCCGCCATTGCCTGCAATCGGAACTCGACGCGATCTTTGCCCACATGTACGGGCTCAGCCGCCCTGACTTGGAATGGATTCTGGACGCGACTCCGCCAGGCTCGTCGTTCCCATCGCTGAAGCAATACGAATTGAAAAATTTCGGCGAGTACCGCACTAAGCGCCTCGTGCTTCGGGCGTTCGACACGCTGGAGCAGGGAGTCGCCCCGGATCTCACGGCAGAGTCGCACGAATGACGCTCGATCAAATCAAGGCGCTTGTCGCATTGGGCGAGTCCGAAACGCTGGAGTTCAAGGCCACTACCGGAACTCGACGTGAAGCCGCGGCGACCGTGTGCGCGATGCTCAACCAGCGCGGCGGCCATGTGCTGTTCGGCGTTACTCCTCAAGGAGCCGTTGTCGGCCAAAGTATCGGCGATCGCACGATCGAGGATGTCAGCGCCGAGTTCCAACGCATCGACCCACCCGCGTTTCCGGAGATCGAACGCATTCAAGTGTCCGCGAATCGCGAGGTGATCGCGGTTCGCATAGCCCCCGGGTCTTCGCCGCCTTACCAGTACCGAAATGTCGCCTATCGGCGTGTCGGCAACACGACCCGGAGCATGTCGTCCGCTGAGCACAACCGCATGCTCTTCGAGCGCATGCACGCCGAGCAGCGCTGGGAAAACCAGCCGGCCGTCGGATGGACCGTGGACGATCTCGATCTTGCCGAGATTCGCAACACCATCGCGGAGGCCGTTCGCATCGGCCGCCTCGACGAGCCAGGAACCCGGGAACCGGAGGATTTGCTGCGTGGCTTGGGGCTGATGCGCGGCGGAGTCCTGTTCAGGGCTGCGGCAGCATTGTTCGGCAAGCGCGAGCGTCTCGAATCCGATATGCCTCAATGCCTGCTTCGCGTGGCGCGCTTTCGTGGGCTTGACCGATCCGAATTCCTGGACAACCGGCAATTCAATGGCAACGCTTTCGTGCTCCTTGCGAGCGCCGAGCGTTTTCTCCGCGATACGTTGCCGATTGCGAGCCGCTTCGAGTCGGGCCGCATGCAGCGCATAGACGAGCCGCTATACCCGCCACTGGCGACACGCGAGGCGCTCGCGAATGCGCTGTGCCACCGCGACTACGCCCTGGGCGGCGGCTCCATCGGTCTCGCCATCTACGACGACCGCCTGGAAGTGACCTCCACCGGCCCGCTGCACTTCGGGTTGACTCCGGATGACCTGTTCGGGCCGCACGAATCAAGGCCATGGAATCCTCTGATCGCCCGCACCTTCTACCGGCGGGGCATCATCGAGGAATGGGGCAGGGGCACGATCAGGATGGCTAACGTGGCAACCTCAATGGGTTTGCCGCGCCCTGAAATCGAGGAGCGTGGCGACTGCGTAACGGTCCGGTTTCGACGCAAGGATGCGTCGTTCGTTCGGCAAGCTGGTGCCGGACTCTCAGAGCGGCAAGATGAGGTTTTGGCGTTGCTGCGTCACTCCGGTGGTGGGTTGGCATTGCGCGAAATTCGATCGCTGCTGGATGGGCAGCTAAGCGATTCTCAGCTTCGCCGGTGTTTGGCTGCCCTGAGGGCCACCGGTCTGGCGCGAGCGACCGGACATGGCCGGGGAGCGCGCTGGAAGGCCACGTAAACGACGGTCGCCCGTCTTATTCCGAGCTTATTCGCTCTTATTCCGAGCTTATTCGCTCTTATTCCGCAAGTGTGACCAGAAATCAGAGGGCACTCCTTTCAGCTCGTCCACCCTCAGCCTGCGCTTGGCAGGCGCGTCCGGCGGCGGCTTTCCCAGAGAGATCGTTATACAGGAACTGAGCCAGTTGTCAGTTCGGCTTTTCTTTGGGACAATAGTGTGGTTTTATAATAGTTTGCTGCGGCAAGCGAACCGTTCTGCTGCTAGAAAAAGGAGCAACCTAATGGCCAAAGTGAAGCTTAATTCCCCGCCGGAGGGCTTGGCAAATCCGACCGAGCCCGAAATCGGGGGGGGGGGGGGGTAGATAACCCTCCTGAGAAACGGGCTTGGCGCAAGCCCTCTATCCGTCTAATGCACATCGGAACCACAGAAAGTGCTAAATTTACTGCCGAGTATGAGGGTGCGAACTATTCTGAGGGAAGTAAGCCAGCATATCAGGTGAGTTAAATTGCGATATCCGCCCGCAAAGTGACCTATGCTCATAAGGCAAACCCCGTAGGCCCGCCTCCGCTCTCGCTCGCAGCTGAAGCCATTTCCCGCCCCCCTTTTCCGGGAGTATTGGAGGCAGCGTGCGCCAATCGCTTGGCGCGCGATGATCGTCTCGCCCGTCGAGGGGGTAGATGGTTTGGCGACTACGAGACGTGCCATCACAGGGCGCGACGGCATCATCAAGCCCGCGCACCCCACCCGGCGGCCGTGGTCCGTCAGTTCCGAGCGATTCTGCGTGGCAGTCTAAACCGGCGCAAGGGTGGCTTGGGCTGCCTCAGCCTCCGCCATGCCCGTCGCCACACCAGACCCCCGAGCCCGACAATAAAATGGTCTTAGGAGCCTGCGCCGCAGGAATTCGCGGCTGCAAATCCGCTCTCATCCGCCGCGATTTTGGCGACCGCCGCGCTGGTCGCGCCCGCCGCCTCTCCTCGAACTGTCTCGCGTGTATTTGTTGTGTTGAGGATTGTTCCGCTGCATAGACCCGTCCAGAGCGTTGGCGATGTCGGCGGTCGCCGTCAGCGACAGGGGGAGGCCCTCGACGCGCCACCAATCGGTCCACACGTACTCGCCCCAGACCATTCCGTAGCCCTTTGTATGAGGGTCACTCAGCACTAACATGAACCTGTTTCGGTCGATGACATCATCTTTGAGAGTCTTGATGCCAAGCGGCATATACTGCGTTCCTGCGGGAATCACAATATCTCCGTTTTCCGCCACATAGTCTTTTCCCGCCTTGGCGGAGAGGTCTTCGGTACGGTACCTATAGAAGATGTCGAAGGGGAGAGGGCGTGAGAGGATGAGCACAAAGGGGGCATCTTCGCCTTCCCTGCATTGAACATCCGCCACCCTAAGCTCCGCCGTCACACCCTCCACCATCCTATTCGCCGCCGCTGGCTGGGCCAGCGCCGCCAGCATCAGGGTAGCGAGGCATGCCAGCGCCCCGCCCCGCAGGAACCGGGAGGCTGAACTGGCGCTTCCGTTGGCTGAATACCTAATCATGTCTCGTGCTCCCTCCGTGGTGCGTCTGCTTCGCACCATGGTCGCCAAGGTAGAACCCGCATACGATTCGGGTGCGATAACCCGACTATCCTGTATCCGATAAGATTTTGCAATAGTGGGTAGTGGCTCAATTTGGCAACGCTTCATTACCGCAGCCCAACGCGGGCGCGGTCTCTGCGGCAGCGAAAATTGAAACTGAGCCACTACCCGACAAGACTTGGATTTGACGCTCTAGATAGCCCTCAGTATCATCCGCGCGCCATCGGCGGGGTGGTGTTTGAGCCGGGGTATGGCGCAGTCTGGTAGCGCACCTGCTTTGGGAGCAGGGTGTCGGGAGTTCGAATCTCTCTACCCCGACCAGATGCGGTGGGCCGGCCTCCCAAGCCGGGCCGGTTGGCGGTGGGCCGGAGGCCTGCGCCCAGGGTTGGTTTGCAGCCCTTTGTCTGTTATTGCTTTGATTGGTCGTCACGGCGCCCGTAGCTCAACGGGATAGAGCATCTGCCTTCTAAGCAGAGGGTTGAAGGTTCGAGCCCTTCCGGGCGTACCAAGATCGTGCCGGGATCGAGATTAATGTGGGCTAACGCGGGCCGGAATCGGTTCGCAGCACGCCGACGGGCGAATCCTTGGTATCGCGCTGGCATTGCCCCGCGAGACGAGTGAACAGGCAGCCGCCGATTGCCTGTCCCGGTTCCTGTATGGCGAGGCCAGCCTCACGGCGACGCATCGATTGTTCGATGGCGAATGGTTGGAATGCGAAGTTGAGCAGGAAACACGCGAGCGACCATCCCTGGCCTTGCGTCCGGGACGCTGGACGCGCCCGTCAAAAACCTGGGCAAGCGTGACACCCGTCGTCCTTGATCGCCATTACGACGGCAACGACCGCTGGCAACGCGCCGCCGAAGATATCAAAAAAGCGTGCGAACGCATTGGACTGCCAGCGCCGAATGAGGTTGTGCTGCATCCTGTTTCGCTTGTGGAGGGTGTCCCGCATGCGCGTGAGTTTCCGCGCATGACCCGAAAGTTCGATGGCGGCATCCGCAACCATAGCCACGCTGTGCTGGTTTTCGACCAGCCTGTGACTGGCCCGGTCATGATTGGTGCCGGACGATTCCGTGGCTACGGCCTTTTTTTGCCGATGGACCAGGGCGAGCAAACCAATGGCTGAGCTTGCGGCAGTCCGGTTCGGCGATTATTTCCAAGCCCTTTGGAGTTTCCGACCGTTCGCATGGCAGCAAGCATTGGCCGAGCGGGTTATGGAAAATATAGGTCAGCCATGGCCGGAGGCGATAGCGCTGCCTACCGCCGCTGGAAAAACAGCCTGTATCGACGTAGCTGTTTTCGCGCTGGCGGCTCAAGCCATGAGACTGTCGGATGGGTGTGCCATAACAGCACCTCGCCGCATCTTCTTTGTTGTGGATCGGCGCATCATCGTTGATGAAGCCTATGCTCGCGCCAAGCGGCTGGCTAGGAAATTGGCGAATGCCAAAACCGGCATTCTCAAGGATGTGGCCGACGCTTTGCGTTTGATTGCGTATGGTGATTCGGACGGATCTTGGCAAGATGAGCAGCCGCTTACCGTCCATACTTTACGGGGCGCAAGCTACCGTTCCGATTCTTGGGCGCGCAGTCCGCTTCAACCCGCCGTAATCGCCTCCACGGTTGATCAAATCGGCTCCCGCCTGTTGTTTCGCACCTATGGGCGCGGGCCGGGCATGTGGCCTGTTTTTGCCGGACTGACAGCCAATGACAGTTTGATTTTGCTCGATGAAGCCCACTGCGCCCAGCCATTTCTTGAGACGCTCCAAGCAATTCAACGCTGTCACAATTGGAGCAGAATTCCACTGCGCCGCAGTTTTCATCCGGTGGTTCTCTCAGCGACACCGCCTGCGGGCTTGGATTCCGTTTTCAAGGATGATTCGGCACAATCCAAGGATCCGGAACATCTGCTGGGCCGCCGTCAGTTGGCGCGGAAACCGGCTTCGGTGGAGCAAGTGGATGTAGCGAAAGGCAGAAATGCGATACGCAATTTTGCCAAGGCGCTTGCCGAAAAGGCTGAAAATCTTGCCGAAGAATCAAAGGCCGGAAATAGCGGGAAGAACCCGGCAATCGTTGTGTTCGCCAACCGAGTTGCCACCGCCTGAGCGGTACGCGATTACCTTATACTCAACCACAGAGGCAGCGTTACGCTATTGACTGGGCGATTGCCCACTTGAAACCGCCCATCAAACCCGAACTTCAGTATCTCAATAGTCCTGCCCGTCATGCTCCTGTGATGCTTCCCGCTCATTTGGATATAAGCCAGCAGGCTTATCTGGAAAGCCGCGCCAAGGCAATGTTGCGGTTGCATGATCAATTGATCGACCTGTGGCCATCGGGGAAGTGCCGTGAACTTGGGAAGGAATTGCTGGTCGAGATGGAGCTTGAAGATTCCGATCCCAATATACAATTGGACTTGGTGCGCCGCCTGCTTGAAGCCTTGGTGAGAGCTTGAAGCCTTGGTGAGGGATTGTGGGGAGCAGCGCCAATTTGAATGGCTCCGCGCCACTGCGAAACAACTCCGGAATGAAGCGAAGCGGCGCGGGTTCGTGCGAAATTTGCATCGCATCGGGGAAGATGATGTCGTATTGGTCGGACAACATCTAATGCGCGATTACACAAGACAAGCGGAAACCTTTAACGATGAGGATGACCTGAATTCCTCTGGTACTGTCAACAGGGAGGGCCAACCTGTCCTTTTACAGACGCACCTACCGGGAGTGGAGGCTTGGGCTCGCCGCTTTGCCCTCGGTTGTGGTCTGCCAGATGATCTTATTGATGCTGTGGCTCGTGCGGGATTGCTGCACGATACGGGCAAAGCCGATTCGCGCTTCCAGTCATGGCTCAATGAAGGTCGTCGCTTGTCGGCGGCGACGGAGCCTTTGGCAAAGTCCGCCTCACTCCCAAAGACCGGTGCTGCGAGATCGACGGCATGTATCCAAGCGGGCTATCCCGCCGGTGGTCGACACGAATTGCTATCCGTGCGACTCGCGGAAAGCGCTCCAGAATTGCTACCCGATGATCCTCTATTGCGCGAACTGACATTGTTTCTGGTTTCCAGCCATCATGGGCACTGCCGCCCCTTCGCGCCTGTTGTCATTGACGACAGTGCACCCGAAGTCAGCTATCGGATTAATGGAAAGGAAATGAAGTGGTCCGGCCCGACTCGGCTGGAGCACTTGAAGGCCGGAACAGCGCGTCGATTCTGGCTGCTGGTCGAAGCTTACGGATGGTGGGGCCTGGCTTGGCTGGAAGCGATCCTTCGACTGGCAGACCATCGGCGCAGCGAATGGGAAGAGTTGAACGATGACTGGAGCGCAGGCGAATGAATAGTCTATTGCTTCGTGGCCTGTCCGCCGACAACCCTCTTGGCTATCTCGCCGCTCTCGGCGTTCTGAGAACCGCGACGCTTGCTGCGCCGGAAAATCAATGGGAAATGAGTTGGCAAACCGTGAATGACCACTGGCGACCGCAGCTGTTTTCCACTACGGAAATAGATCGCGTCATGCTGATTGATATACTTGAAAAACAATTAAAAGCTAGCGCTGATCTGGCGGCTTTTGGACTCGGTGATGATCTTACAATCAAAATCGGCGACTTTCGCAAATTATTAATAAACAGCTTGAATACAGCCTCACCGCAGGATCGCGCTAACATTGATTTTTTAGCAGCTTTCGGCAGTGAAGCAATCGAATCGAGATCAAACGGCAAACCCACCGGAAAGATCGCCGATACGGATTTTCGCACGATGAGCGGTGCGGGACATCAACACTTTCTGGCAACAATTCGAACCTTGATGAAGGATACGCGGTTTAATCATCTCGATAAAGCTATATTTGAAACGTGGGTGTATGACGATGCCGTGAAGAGCCACAGTATGCGGTAGGATCCGATAGATGATAATCGGTATGCGCTGCGCTTGGGTAATCCAGCTAAAGATCCGACCAAAAACAGCTCGGGAAGTATTTGGGGTGGAAATCTTCTTGCTATTGAAGCACTGCCCTTATTTCCAACACAGCCTAGTTCGCACGAACTCAAAACAACTGGATTTTGCAAACGAAATCGCATGACGTCGCTAACTTGGCCGATTTGGTCTCCACCCATCCGTTTACCGGAAGTCCGCTCACTGCTTGCGCATTCGCAACTTCAAAAAGAGCAGCCAGGCCGAATCAAGTTATCTGCTTTGGGAGTCGTTGAAGTATTTCGCAGCCAGCGAATCACACAAGGCAAGTTCCGAAACTTCGTCACACCCACGCCGATTTGAATTGTGGATATCTTTTGCACACCACTTGCAGCTCCTTCAAGAATATCAATAGTCGTTTTCACACCTCCAGACAGCCGCTAAGCAGAAATAGGAATCAAGCAGGCCTTCCACGCCCTGGGCTAGATCGCCCAGGTGCTGTTGCGGGCGGTGCAATGCACGGCCTTGCCGAAGGGCGCGAGGCGGCACGGCATCTCGGCGGTGATCCGCCACGTGATGCGCACGGCGGCGCTGATGGTGCGTTCGGCTCGCCGGCTGGGTTTGGGCTTCGCGAAGACGAACTTCTGCCTGGACTAGCTCTACGGGGCGATGGTCTCGCTGGAGGCGCGCGCCCCGCCAGCCGCCTGAAAGGCATTTTCCGCCGCGCTTTCCGAACGCCGCGCCCGCGGCGGGAAGGCGTTCGCCCGCTCGCCCGAAAATCCCGGTCTCCGGCAATCGGCCGCCCGTGGCGGCGGGCCGGAACCCGACCGATCCGGGTTCCCGGAGTGCCAAGCCGCCCCTCAACGACGGAATCGCCGACAGCCGAGGCCAGATGGTGGTCCGCGGAGGCTTATCAGGGAATCAGGAAGGCAATCCCGGGCTTGCTGCCGCGCAGCGAATGCTCCCGTACAAATGCTCCCGTACAATAGCGCGTTTTGCTCAAGCGCGGAAACCAAGGATATGGAGTCAGGCCTGCCCCCGGACCTCGCACCGGACACCACCGTCAACGCTCGCGAGGCGTTCGGCATCGATCAGGACTTGGACGTTCCGGCGTTCTCCCGGCGCACGGACTACGTGCCCGCCGTTGATGACGACTACCTGTTCGATGGCGACACCACGCTGGCCATACTGGCCGGCTTCACCCACAACCGGCGGGTGATGATCCAAGGCTACCACGGCACCGGCAAGTCCACCCATGTGGAGCAAGTGGCGGCGCGCCTGAACTGGCCCTGCATCCGCGTCAATCTGGACAGCCACATCAGCCGCATCGACTTGGTGGGCAAGGACGCCATCGTCGTCGAGAACGGCCAACAGGTCACGCAGTTCAAGGAGGGCATCCTGCCTTGGGCGCTGCAGCATCCGGTGGCGCTTTGCTTCGACGAGTACGATGCCGGAAGGCCGGACGTGATGTTCGTCATTCAGCGGGTGCTGGAGGTCGAGGGCAAGCTGACCCTGCTCGACCAGAACAAGGTGCTCGCCCCGCACCCCTGCTTTCGGCTGTTCTCCACCACCAACACCGTCGGCCTCGGCGACGCCACGGGCCTCTACCACGGCACCCAACAGATCAACCAAGGGCAGATGGACCGCTGGAGCATCGTCACCACGCTGAACTACTTGGAGCACGAGGCGGAAACGCAAATCATCCTCGGCAAGGCCAAGTCCTACGCCGCCACGGACGCCGGACGCCGCACCGTCTCCAACATGGTGGCGGTGGCGGACCTGACCCGGCGCGGCTTCGTCAACGGCGACGTGTCGGTGGTGATGTCGCCGCGCACGGTGCTGACATGGGCGCAGAACGCGGAGATCTTCGGCGACATGGGCTTCGCCTTCCGGGTCACCTTCCTGAACAAGTGCGATGAGCTGGAGCGGCCCATCGTCGCCGAGTACTACCAGCGCTGCCTCGGCACGGACCTCGGCGACGCCACCGCCGGGATCAGGCTGCACGGCACATGAGCAGCGGGGAGAGCCCTCAGCCGGGGAGCGCGAGGGGCCTGCCCCTCGCAGGAAAAAAGCCCCGGCCGGGGAGCGCGGGGGGCCTGCCCCTCGCGGGAAAAAAGCCTCAGCCGGGGAGCGCGGGGGGCCTGCCCCTCGCGGGAAAAAAGCCTCAGCCGGGGAGCGCGGGGGGCCTGCCCCCCACAGGGGAAAAGCCCCGGCCGGGAAGCGCAAGGGTTCAGCCTGCCGAGGAAAGCCAACCGCTAGAGCCGTTCAAGCGCGCCACCACCGCCACCATGCGGGCGCTGGCCGAGGACGATGAGCTCGAAGTCTCCTTCGGCCAAGGCACCCCCACCGCCCGCGGCAATCGGCTGCGGGTGCCCTTGCCCACGCTCGGCTGCGATGAAGGCGAAATCAATGCGGTGCGCGGCATGGGCGATGAGTTGGCGCTGCGGCTCAGGCACCATGACGACGCCGTTCACGCCCGCTACGCGCCCAAGGGCGGTCCCGCCCAAGAGATGTTTCGGTGGATCGAGGACGCCCGCATCGCCTCCATCGGCGCCCTGCGCATGGCGGGGGTGGCCGCCAACCTGGACGCCTCGCTGGAGGCGCAGTGCCAACAAGCGGCGTTCGACGCCATTGTCGATGTGTCCGAAGCGCCACTGCCGGTAGCGGTCGGGCTGCTGGTGCGCCAGGCGCTCACCGGCCGCGACCTGCCGCCCGCCGCCGAAAACGTGGTCCGCTTTTGGCGTGACCACGTCCGGGAGCAAGCCGGGGCCGACATCGAGGCGCTGCGCGGCTGCCTGCTCAACCAGCGGGACTTCGCCTCGGCCTGCCGCGACATCATCGCCGACTTGGGGCTGGTCGCCGAATTCGACGATCCGCCGGACGAAAACCGCAATCAGGAAGATGCCGAGACGATCGACGAAGAGACCGAAAGCGATTCGGAGCTAAGCCCCGAGGACGTGGTTCTCGACGATGAAGGCCTGACCGACGAGTCCGCCGAGGGCGAGGCCGCCCTGATGGAGATGGACGCCGACCTCGACATGGATGAACTCGGCGCCCAAGCCGACCCCGACGAAGCCCCGGCCCCCGACGAAGCCGGGCGCATCCGCGTCGATGTCGATTACCAAGCCTTCACCGACGAGTTCGACGAGGTCGCCGCCGCCGAGGAACTGTGCCCCGACGAGGAGCTGATCCGCTTGCGGGCCGTGCTCGACCAACAGTTGGTGAGCCTGCAGCACGCCACCGCCAAGCTCGCCAACCGCCTGCAGCGGCGCCTGCTCGCCCGCCAGAACCGCACTTGGGAGTTCGATCTCGAGGAAGGCATCCTCGACGCCTCCCGCCTGGCGCAGGTGGTGGTGGATCCGATGAACCCCCTGGCCTACAAGCAGGAGAAGGAGATGGACTTCCGCGACACCGTGGTGACGCTGCTGATCGACAGCTCCGGCTCCATGCGCGGACGCTCGATCACCATCGCTGCGATGTGCGCCGACATTCTGGGCCGCACCTTGGAGCGCTGCTCGGTGCGGGTGGAGATTCTCGGCTTCACCACCCGCGCCTGGCGCGGCGGCCAGTCCCGGGAGAAGTGGATTGCCGCCGACAAGCCGTCGAGCCCTGGACGGCTCAACGACCTGCGCCACATCATCTACAAGGCCGCTGACGACACCTGGCGCCGCTCGCGCCGCAACCTCGGCCTGATGATGCGCGAGGAGCTGCTCAAGGAGAACATCGACGGCGAGGCGCTCATCTGGGCGCACAACCGCCTGGTCGTGCGCCCTGAGGAGCGCAAGGTGCTGATGGTCATCTCCGATGGCCTGCCGGTGGACAACTCCACCCTGCTGGTGAACCCCAGCAACTACCTTGAGCAGCACCTGAAGTACGCCATCGACATGATCGAGTCCAAGTCCCCGGTGCAGCTCATCGCCATCGGCATCGGCCACGACGTCACCCACCACTACCGCCGGGCGGTCACCATCACCGACGCCGAGCAGCTCGGCGGCGCGATGACCGAGCAGCTCGCAGCGCTGTTTGACGCGAAGCCTCGGCGCGTCGCCTAGGAATGGGTTCGCGCGCCTGCGCAAGCTCAAGAAACGCATCGGAACCAGTCCCGCGCAACAGGCGCAGGGTTGTGCGCCGGCCAAACTCCAACGCACCCGCCAAGCGGATGCGCCCGTGCGGGCTCATGAACTTTCGGAGCCCGGCCCAATCAACGGCAGCGGAGTTTCGCGCGGCGAAACTCCAACGAACCTTGGCCAGGGCCAAGGTTCGCCTTGACACCAGCCCAAGCAAGGCGCAGATTGGGCCTTGTTGAGCGGCAGCGGCAGGGATGCGATGAACCAACCGCAGATGATGGGCGGGGTCGTTGCGGGGTGCGTCCATCCTGAGCCGGTCTGGAGCGCGGCATTGTGCCGCATTCCGCCGAGAGCGCCGAATTGCCGCAAACTTGGCGCTGGTGCGGCGCGCTCAACACATCAATGGCGGAAGTTGTACAATTGATTGCATTTAATCAACGCAACCCGTGGCCAAGGCGAACGCCGCAGCCACCGCCGAAGGCTTTGTCCGCAACGCCGACGGCACAAGGCAGGGAGTCAACGTGCAACGCTCACGCAAATATCCTTCGTATTGCGCAATCAGCCTGATCGGCTTGGTTGGCGCCTTAACCAGCCCCGTGCAAGCGGCGGACGCCCCCAGTTGGACCCAGGGCGATTGGGACCTGAACCTGCGCTATCGGTTCGAGCACGCCGACGACAAGCTCAACCGCAAAGCCCGGGCGTCCACGTTGCGGGCCGGCTTGATCTACCGCAGCGCGGAGGTCAGCGGCTTCAGCGCCCTTGCGGAGGTCGAGCACGTCTCCACGATCGGCGGCGAGACCTATAACGACGGCGGCACCAACGGCAAGACCGAGTACGCCGTGGTCGCCGACCCGGAAGGCACCGAAATCAACCAAGCCTACGTTCAATTCACCGGTCTGCCCCGCACCACCCTGCGCTACGGCCGCCAGGAGGTCTTCCACCGCAAAACCCCCTTTCACCGCTTCATCGGCACGGTGCTCTTCCGGCAGAACCATCAGTCCATGGACGGCTTCCGGTTGCAGAGCAACCTGACCGAAGACCTCGCCTTCGACGGCGGCCACATCCACAACGTCAACCGCATCTTCGGCGAAGACAACGACCTGCCCAACCGCAGCGACCATGACCTGGACGGCCTGCTGGCGCGCCTCGAATACACCGGCATCGAGGGCATGACCATCGAGGGCTACTTCTACGACCTCGACTTCACCAATGCCCGAACCCTGTCCGCGCAAACCTTCGGGGCCAAGATTTGGGGCGACATCCCCGTGGGCGAAAGCTGGGTGGCGCATTACGCCGCCGAGCGGAGCCAGCAAAAAGACACCGGCCACAACCCCCACGACCTATCGCTGGCCTTCTGGGCAGGCAGCGTCGGCCTCACCCTCAAGCAGTGGAACGGCATCACCGCCAAGCTCAGCCACGAACGCATGGAGGGCGACGGCACCATGGCCTTTCAATTCCCCTTGGCCACCCTGCACGCCCATCAAGGCTGGGCGGACAAGTTCCTGGTCACTCCGGCAGCCGGCCTGCGCGACACCTACGTCACGCTCCAAGGCCGGGCCGGGCCGGTCGGCCTGCTGTTCGCCTGGCGCGGCTTCAAGGCTGAGATGGGCGGCTTCGACTATGGCTGGGAATGGAACTTTCAGGCCACCGCCAAGCCCACCGAGCGGCTCTCGGTAGGGTTCAAGGTCGCCGACTACCATGCCGACGGCAACCCGCTCAACATCGGCGCCACTGCCCGGGACACAACCAAGTTCTGGGCTTGGATGCAGCTAGCGCTCTAAGTCGCCAAGACGCGCAAAGGACGGCGATTCCCATTTTGGCGCTCGGCAGCCCGATCAGTGGGCCGCACTGAATCCGCAACCATCCTCGATCATCCGAGAATGCGAGGGCCGTGCGCCCTTGTGCGTTGGATTCCCCCAAACGAAAAAGCCAAAGGAAAAAAGGGACATCTCTGCTTTGCGTTGACAACAAAGGAGAAACAAAGGAAAAAGCCCTGTCAATGCGCATCCAACTCTGCTAGCGTTGCGGGTTTCCCGCTGATTAGCTGATTGCGGAGTTCGGACGATGAGCCATCTGATGAACACCTACGCCCGCCTTCCCGTGGCTTTCGCCAAGGGCGAAGGCGCCTACCTTGAGGACGCCGAGGGCAAGCGCTACCTGGACGCCCTAACCGGGCTGGCCGTATGCGGGCTGGGGCACGCCCACCCCGCCGTCACCCAAGCCATCAGCGAGCAGGCGGCCACGTTGCTGCACACCTCCAACCTCTACGAGATTCCCCGTCAGGCGGAACTGGCCGAGCGGCTGGCCGCGCTGGCCGGGATGGACCGAGCGTTCTTCGCCAACTCCGGCGCCGAGGCCAATGAGGCCGCCATCAAGATCGCCCGCCTGCATGGGCGCAAAATGGGCGTTGAGCGCCCGGCCTTGGTGGTGGCCGAGTCCAGCTTTCACGGACGCACCATGGCGACGCTGACGGCCACCGGCAACCGCAAGGTCCATGCGGGGTTCGAACCCTTGCTGAACGGCTTCGTGCGGGCGCCCTACAACGATGTCGAGGCGGTCGAGCAGATCGCCGCCAACAACGCCGACGTGGTGGGCGTGTTCGTCGAGCCGGTGCAGGGCGAAGCCGGCGTCATCGTGCCGGAGGCCGGCTACCTCGATGCCCTGAGACGCATCTGCGATGCCAAGAACTGGCTGCTGATGCTTGATGAGGTGCAAACCGGCAACGGCCGCACCGGCGCCTTCTTCGCCTACCAGCACACGGACTGCCGGCCGGACGTGGCGACCACGGCCAAGGGCCTGGGCAACGGCATGCCCATCGGCGTCTGCCTGGCGCGGGGCGAAGCCGCGCAGCTGTTCCAGCCCGGCCACCACGGCTCCACCTTTGGCGGCAACCTGCTGGCCTGCGCCGCCGCCTGCGCGGTGCTCGACACGCTGGAGGGCGAGCAGCTGATCCCCCGCGCCGCCGAACTCGGCGAACGCATCCAGAACGGGCTGCGGGACGCGCTCAGGGGCAACAACAACGTCAAGGAGGTTCGCGGCAAGGGGCTGATGATCGCCGTGGAGTTGAACGAGCCCCAGCCCGGCATGGCGCAGGCCGGCCTCGACGGCGGCATTCTCATCAATGCCATTGCCGACCGCACCATGCGCCTGCTGCCGCCCCTGATCCTGACCGACGCCGAAGCCGACGAGTTGGTTGCCAAGGCCGCCGCGGTCATTGGCCGCTAGCAAGCGCAAGCATGGCGAAGCGCCACTTCCTGACGCTGCTCGACTGTTGCCCCGAGGAGCTCAAGGCGCTCACCAAGCGCGCCGCCGAACTCAAGCGCGCGCATCTGGCCGGTGCGGGCCATCGTTCCCTGACCGGACGCACCGGGGCGCTGATCCTGCAGTTGAGCAGCACCCGCACTCGGGTCGCCTTCGAGGCCGGAATGGCTCAACTCGGCGGTCAGACCATATTCCTAAGCCCCGCCGCCACCCAACTCGGGCGCGGGGAGCCCATCAGCGACACCGCTCGGGTGCTCTCGCAGATGGTGGACGTCGCCATGATTCGGACCCTAAGCCACGACGACCTCGAAACCTTCGCCGCCGCCGCCGACATCCCGGTGATCAACGCCATGACCGCCCGCTTCCATCCCTGCCAACTGCTGGCGGACATGCAGACCTTCGAGGAGTTGCGCGGCCCCATCGGCGGGCGCCGCGTCGCCTTCATCGGCGACGGCTACAACATGTGCAGCTCCTACATCAACGCGGCGCGGCAGTGGGGGTTTGAACTGCGCCTGGCCTGCCCGCCCGGCCACCAACCGGCCGCCTCGGCGCTGGCCGCCGGCAACGCCTGCTTGTTCGAGACGCCCGAGGAGGCCGTCGAGGGGGCGCATCTGGTGGTCACGGACGTCTGGTCCTCCATCGGCCATGAAGAGGAGCAGGCCCGGCGGCGGCAGGCCTTCGCGCCCTACCAAGTGACCGAGGCCCTGCTCGATCGGGCCGCCGCCGACACCCTGTTCCTGCACTGCCTGCCCGCGCACCGGGGCGAGGAAGTCAACGCCACCGTGCTCGACGATCCCCGCAGCGGCGCTTGGACGGCGGCGGGCAATCGGCTGCACAGCCAGAAGGCGCTGCTTGAGTTCCTGCTGCTCGACCAGTGACGGCCCCTCGCCCGCCGCCGCTCGTTGACGCCGACGAATCAGCCGGACAGGATACTATGGCTTCATGGCCAAAGCGCACCGCAGAGCGCCTTTGAGGCCGGAAAGGGGGTCGAGCATGAGGTGGATGGGGATGGGTTCAACGTAGCCGCTCAATTCGCCGCGCTCCTCAAAGCGGCGGCGCATGGGGCTGGCGGGCGCGAAGTCCGCCAATTGGGGGATGATGCCGCCGCCGATGTAGAGGCCGCCGGTGGCACAGAAGGTCAAGGCCAAGTTGCCGGCGGCGCTGCCCAGCAGCGCGAAGAAGATCTCCAGCGTTTGATGGCAGAGGGGATCCTCCACGCTCGCTCCCAAGGCGCTGATCCGCGTCGGGGAAAGCGCCTCGGCCGGGGTGCCCCAAAGTTCGGCGACCGCTTGGTGCAGACGCGCCAAGCCGGGGCCGCTGACCACCGTTTCCCAACAGACGTGGCCGTGTCGGCGTTGCAGAACGCCCAGCAACTCCTGCTCCAAGGGCGAACCGGGCGCCAAATCCGCATGGCCGCCTTCCGAAGCCACGGGCCGCCAGCCGCCGTCGCCGGGAATCAGGCCCGCCATGCCGAGGCCTGAGCCCGGGCCGATGACCGCCCGCACGCCATCGTCCCCAGCGCCGCCGCCCACCTGCCGCAAAGGCTCCGCCGCCGGCACCATCATGGCCAAGGCGTGGAAGTCGTTCACAACCTGCACGGGACAGCCGAGCACAGCCCGCAGCTGGGCCGCATCGAACCGCAGCTCGGGGTGCTTGGCCACCGTCGCCCGGCCCTGCATCGCCGGACCAGCCACGGCAAGGCAAGCGCAATCCACGGCGCCGGCCCCCAAGGCCTCGGTCGCCGCAGCCAGCAGATCGGCGGCGCCGGAGAAGTCTCCGGTGGCGAATTCCACATGCCGCGCCAACCCGTCCCGGCCACCTAGGCCGAAGCGGACGCTGGTGGCGCCGATGTCGGCGACCAGCGCCCCGCTCATGGCGGCAGCGCCTTTGCTTTAAACGCCGCCTTGAAGCTGTTCTCGGCAATCGCTGCAAGTTCCGCTTCGCCGAGGTCCAAGGCCTGAGCCACCCGGACGAAGTTGTCGTTGACGTAGCCTCCGAAGTAGGCCGGATCGTCGGAATTCACCGTGGCCAGCAAACCAAGGTCAAGCATCCGCCTGAGCGGATGCGCCCGCAGATGAGGCACCACGCGAAGCTTGAGGTTGGACAGCGGACACAGGGTCAGCGGCACTTGGTCGCGGCGCAGGCGGGCGACCAGGGCGTCATCCTCCAAGGCGCGGTTGCCGTGGTCGATGCGCTCCACGCCCAACACGTCAAGCGCCTCCCAAACGTATTGCGCCGGACCTTCCTCCCCGGCATGGGCGGTGAGCCTGAAACCGAGCTCCCGGGCTGCCGCAAAGACGTTCCTGAACTTTCTCGGCGGATGGCCAAGTTCGCTGGAATCGAGCCCCACGCCAATGAAGTCGCCGTGGTGGGGCGCCGCCTCCTCAAGCGCCCTGAAGGCGTCCCGTTCGCTCAAGTGCCGCAGGAAGCACAGGATCAGCGACACCTCAAGGCCGCGGTCCGCCGCTTGGCAAACCGCCTCGTTCAATCCCCGCATGAGGTCCTCGAACCGCACGCCGCGGCTCAGGTGCGCTTGCGGATCGACAAAGCACTCAAGATGGGTGACGTTGTCGGCGCCCACCCGCCGAAAGCAGGCGTCCGCCAAGGCGAAGAAGTCGGCCGCCGCGCGCAGCGCGCGCGTTCCGGCATAGTAGAGATCCAGAAAGTCCTGCAGGTTGGCGAACTCATAGGCGGCCCGCGCCTCGGCGATGTCCGCATAGGGCAGTTCAACGTCATTGCGGCCCGCCAGTTCGAGCATCATGGCGGGCTCCAGCGAACCCTCGACGTGCAGGTGCAGTTCGGCCTTGGGCAACCCTTGAATGAAGGCCGCGCGGTCCATCGGCGCTACGCCGCCGCAACTTCCGCAAGCGTGGGCATCGACGACCCGGCGCCAGGCCGCTGCACGCAGATGGCCGCTGCCTTGTTGGCATAGGCCAAGCCGTCCGCCAAGCGGTGTCCGGCGCACAGGCGGGCGGCCAGCGCACCCACGAAGCAGTCGCCGGCGCCGGTGGCGTCCAAGGTCCGCACGGTATGTCCGCGGTGCTCAATCACCCGATCCCCATCGATTGCGACCACGCCTTCCCGGCCTAGGGTCACGACGACGATCTGCCGCGCAAAGCGGCGCGCCGCAACGGCGGCCTTGACGGCGCCCCGCCGGTCCTCCACCGGCGCCTTGGCAAAACACGCCAGCTCGACTTCGTTCACCACCACGATGTCCGCCAATGGCCAAAGCTCGGCCGCGCAAGCCATCGCCGGCGCGGCATTGAGCAGGTTCAGGGCTTGGGCGGCCCGGCCCCGCTCGAAAAGGGCGGCGACCGTCGGCGCCGGAATTTCCAATTGGCTGACCAGCACGTCGCCCGCCCGAATGGGCGCCTCGGCCATCGCGGCGGCGTCGAGCGAGCCGTTGGCGCCGGGAATCACGACGATCGAGTTCTCACCCGCCTGATCGACCAGAATCATCGCCGTGCCGGTCGGCGCCTGGGCCACCTTGAGCGAACAGGCGACGCCGTTTTGCAGCAGGTGAGCCCTCAGATGCCGGCCAAAGGCGTCCTCGCCCACGCAGCCCACCAAGGTCGTGGCCGCGCCCAGCTTGGCCGCCGCCACCGCCTGGTTGGCGCCCTTGCCTCCCGGGTGCAGGGCAAAGCCCTCGCCCGGCAAGGTCTCGCCGGGCTGCGGCAGCCGGGACACGGTGGCCACCAGGTCCATGTTCACGGAGCCGGCGACGAGGACTTTGTTGGCGGCGGACATTGGGCAAGTCGGTCGGGATACGATTCGAGTTGAGAGTCGGAGGCTAGTGTCTTGACTGCCTTAGCGAAGTTCTTGAAGTCAGTCAAGCAGTGCATGAAGAGCCTCGCGTGTGGGAAAACCGCTGCGCGGCGTCGTTGGGGCATGCAACTGCGTCACGCGGTTTCAAATGGTACATGAAACGCTAGTGGCGGGGTTCATGGGAATCCGAGCTCGGGCGACAGGGCAAAGGAGCGCTCAGCAACGGTTGCGGAGCACTTGAATGGGTCTTGGGGCGAGACGTGTGGACTTGGACGGCGGTTTGCGCGGACACCAAGCTGGTGCCCTCATGGATTGAAGGCGGATGGCGAGGGCAGCGAGCGGCGCCACAGCCCGCCTGAATGCGTCGGCATCAGGCGCAAGGTCATCGAGGGCAAGCCCGACAAGTTGCCCCCTTGCTGCGCATAGGAGAAAGGGGCCGGACCTTGCGGGTTCGCTCCTGGCCTTGGACTGCCCGGTCCTTGGCGGGGGTCGTGGGCTGAGGGCGAAGTCCGGCCCTCGACCTGACCGCCCTGCGCATTGTGCGTGAGCGCTTGGCCCACTCTATAATCGGCTTATGGTGGCCTGAACGGGGCGAAGGCGATGAGGCATCCCGACATTCCCCTGAGAAAGGGCATTGCCCCGCAGGCGGCAAAGGCGCTGCGCGCCTTCAGCCGGCGCGGGGAGCGGCTTCCCCCACCCGCCTTTGCGGGACGCTCCGACGTCCTCAAGGCCATTGGCGAACAGGTGGAGGAGGCATTGGATGAGACGGAGAGCATCCCCTCCCACTTGGTCATCTCCGGCCCGCCGGGTTCGGGGAAGACGTCGGCGCTGGCGGAGGCGGCGAAGCGCTTCCGGGCCAAGGACGTCATCCCCGTCATGCTTGCCGGCGAGGACCTATCCAACCCGGTTGAGGTCGTCGCCGCCGCGCTGACGGCGGCGGGGCGGGAGGGGTCCGTCCCGCAACTGGCGGAGCAGCGCGCCAAGTCCGTCAGCGGCGGGACGGACCTTCGGCTCGCTCGGATCAAGCGGGACGTCAAGACAACAACCGACGCCGTCAGCGCCGACCTGATGGCGGGGGAGAAGAGCGCCTGGCGCGTCATTGGAGCCTTGGTCGAACGCGACCCGCTGCTCCTGTTCCTGGTTGACGAGGCGCAGAACGCGCCGCCCTTCGATGCGTCGCGCGCCTTTCACTTGACTTCGAGCCTTGCGCAGGGCAGCACGCCGGGCATCCGCGCCACGACCGTCTTCGCCGGGCTTTCGGACACGCCGGCCCGGCTCGCCCGCGCCGGGGCCTCGCCGCGGCTGGCGCGCGACGCCTTCGTCCTTGGCGCCTTCTCGGAGGCCGAGGCCGAGGCGGCGGTCACGGGCTTCCTCGACCACCCGCCGTTCGGCCTGTCCGGCGTCGTCCCCGACGCCGGGCGCCGACGCCTGGCCCGCAGCGTCGCCGTCGCCGGCGAGCGCTACCCCCGGCACGTCCACTGCTACCTGGCCGAACTGGCCGGGCAGCTGGCGGAGCGCCCGGCGTCGGTCGACGTCGGGCGGATGCTTGAGGGCGGGCACCGGCGGCGGCTTTCCTACAGCAGGCAGGTGGTGGGCAACGCGAGGCTGGACAGCCGGGTCAGGCCCATCCTCAGCCGCCGCCTGGACGCCGCCGGCAGGAACGGCGCCGTCTCGCATGCGGGGCTGGTCGATGAGATCGTCGACCGCACGGGACGCAGCGCGGCGCTGGCCGAAGAGTCCGTGGAGTGGATCGTCCACTGCGGGCTGCTGGAGCCGTCCCCTTCGGCGCGGGGCATGCTCCGGGTGCCCATTCCCTCTCTGCGGACCTACCTCTGCGCGGAGAGCGACGACGACGCCCTGGCGGAGATGGCGCGGGAGTGCGACCGGGCGCTGAAGGCGAAGGCCGGACCCTCGCCCTGACCGGCCCGCGCATTCTATAATAATCGCCCGGACGAGACCTGAACGGGGAAAGACATGCGCCATTCCCTCCTGCCCTTGGCCGGGGCCGTGCCTCGCCCGGCGGCCGAGGCCTTGGCCGATTTCAGCGTTGGCGGCGAACGGGAGCCGCCGCCCTGCTTTGCGGGACGCTCGGACCTGCTGGATGCGGTTTCGCAGCAGGTGCAGCTCGCTCTGGGCAAGCCCGACAGCCGCCCCTCCCACTTGGTCATCTCCGGCCCGCCGGGTTCGGGGAAGACGTCGGCGCTGGCGGAGGCGGCGAAGCGCTTCCGGGCCAAGGACGTCATCCCCGTCATGCTTGCCGGCGAGGACCTATCCAACCCGGTTGAGGTCGTCGCCGCCGCGCTGACGGCGGCGGGGCGGGAGGGGTCCGTCCCGCAACTGGCGGAGCAGCGCGCCAAGTCCGTCAGCGGCGGGACGGACCTTCGGCTCGCTCGGATCAAGCGGGACGTCAAGACAACAACCGACGCCGTCAGCGCCGACCTGATGGCGGGGGAGAAGAGCGCCTGGCGCGTCATTGGAGCCTTGGTCGAACGCGACCCGCTGCTCCTGTTCCTGGTTGACGAGGCGCAGAACGCGCCGCCCTTCGATGCGTCGCGCGCCTTTCACTTGACTTCGAGCCTTGCGCAGGGCAGCACGCCGGGCATCCGCGCCACGACCGTCTTCGCCGGGCTTTCGGACACGCCGGCCCGGCTCGCCCGCGCCGGGGCCTCGCCGCGGCTGGCGCGCGACGCCTTCGTCCTTGGCGCCTTCTCGGAGGCCGAGGCCGAGGCGGCGGTCACGGGCTTCCTCGACCACCCGCCGTTCGGCCTGTCCGGCGTCGTCCCCGACGCCGGGCGCCGACGCCTGGCCCGCAGCGTCGCCGTCGCCGGCGAGCGCTACCCCCGGCACGTCCACTGCTACCTGGCCGAACTGGCCGGGCAGCTGGCGGAGCGCCCGGCGTCGGTCGACGTCGGGCGGATGCTTGAGGGCGGGCACCGGCGGCGGCTTTCCTACAGCAGGCAGGTGGTGGGCAACGCGAGGCTGGACAGCCGGGTCAGGCCCATCCTCAGCCGCCGCCTGGACGCCGCCGGCAGGAACGGCGCCGTCTCGCATGCGGGGCTGGTCGATGAGATCGTCGACCGCACGGGACGCAGCGCGGCGCTGGCCGAAGAGTCCGTGGAGTGGATCGTCCACTGCGGGCTGCTGGAGCCGTCCCCTTCGGCGCGGGGCATGCTCCGGGTGCCCATTCCCTCTCTGCGGACCTACCTCTGCGCGGAGAGCGACGACGACGCCCTGGCGGAGATGGCGCGGGAGTGCGACCGGGCGCTGAAGGCGAAGGCCGGACCCTCGCCCTGACCGGCCTGTACATTGTCCGTGAACGAACGGGAGCCGCCGTCCTGCTTCGCTGGGCGCTCGGACCTGCTGGAGGTGGTTTCGCAGCAGGTGCGGCTCGCTCTGGGCAAGCCCGCTGTTCGGGCTGTCCGGCGTCCTTCCCGACGCCGGGCGCCGGCGCGCCTGGCCCGCAGCGTCGCCGTCGCCGGCGAGCGCTAGCCCCGGCACATCCACTGCTCAATACGGCCAAAACGCACAATCTTCAATGAAATGTGGCGGATCAGGACATTTCGGAACTTTTCGCCTGCGCGAAGCCGCGCTTCGCGATGACGAACCTTCGGTTCGCCTGCCGGGTCAGGCAGCATCCTCGATCTCGAAAAGGCATTCGTTGACCCCTTGCCGCGCATGGGAGAAAGGGGCTGAGCAAGCGCTTTGCACGATGCGTCAAAGCAGTCAGGGCGAACGCCTCACTGCGTTCCTGGGAACGGGATGTTGGCCCTCTCGCATTCAGCCCTGACGAAATCCGTCATGGACGGAACGGGGGAGCATATGGTTCCGTCAGGAAGGGACTCGATGACGCCGGAACGGAGCAACTTCAGCATGAAGTCCTCGTCGGTTGGGTATATTTTGTTGAACGACCTGGCCCTTCCGTCGGTGAGAAGGTGGTCTCGTGCGTCCGAAATGATCTCAAGGGCTTCCGGGATGGTGGACGGGGCGTCGCTGATTGCGGCGTGGATGGCCCCTATGATCGGGAGAAACGCCAAGGTCGGCTCGATGGCCTCCCTGTAGCGCGCGGACCTAAGCGCATCGCCTCGCTCGACAATCTCGGCAAGGTCGGTTGCAGGGAGCGAGGGGACATCCTGCTTGGACAGGCTTGAGTAGAGCGGGGATAAGTAGCAATGCAGGTGTCTGGGCCAGTTGTCGCTTGCTTGCGCAAGGCATTCAGCCCAGGCATCCAACTCCTCCTGCGCGCAGAACACTCCCCAGGAGCGGAGAAGAGCGAGGGATTGCCTGGCACAGGCAAGGGCCTCATCCGGGTGCAGGCCGCCTAGCGTGACGCTCCTGTCCGCTCGCGTCCTGGATATTCCCGCTGCGGTGATCGCCTGGCGGGAGGTTGACAGACCTGAACCAAACAGCAGTATCGGCAGTTCGCTTTGCGTGTGGAGGTCCTCCACGAATGAGGCTGCAGGCGTGCTGGGGGCGAGGTTCTGCATCTCGTCGATGGCGATTACCAAAGGCGGGAAGCGCCCCCTCATCCTTCTCCTGTCCGCTTTCGCCGCGACTGATGCGATGTCCAGCGATCCGGGCAGATTCGTGTGGACTCCGGTTTCGACTCCTGCTTGACCTAGACCGGGCACGCCAATGACGCCCGCTTTGGTCTTGGTTGTGGTCTCGCCTGGCTGAGCAACCTTGCCGCCAAGAAAATGGGCAAGGAGGCGGTGGTGGATTAGCTGAAGGGATGCCTCTGAAGGGACTTTGGCGCAGAAAACAAAGGCCGCTTTGGGCTGGTTTTTTGCCAGGGCGTCCTTGAACGCATGGACCAGGGAGGTTTTGCCTGCGCCAGGTGCGCCGTGGATGAAGACGCTGCCCCCGGGGTGCCCGTTGGGCGGGAGACGGCCCGCCTGGGTGGCCTTCAGGAGCATCTGCAGTTCTGCCCTGCGTCCTGCAAAGACCAAAGGCCGGCCCCGCTCTCCACTATCGGCGAGATCGGAGAGCCTTTTGCGCAGCTGGTCAGGGCCAAGGGGGCCAGCTTTCCTCCAAAGGGCCATGCGCTTTCTCCTCGACGCCTCAACAAATGTTACGGGGGTGGGGCAGGAAGGTCAATTCAGTGTGCCGGCTCAGGACATTTCGGAACTTTTCGCCTGCCGGATCAGGCAGCATCCTCGATCCCGACAAGGTACTCGTTCGGGGTTCGGCAATCCAGCGCCCAGTGCGGCCGCCGGTAGTTGTGGAAGAACTCGTGCCGGGCGAGCCTTGGGGCGACGTCGGCGACGGTGAGGGGTCCGTCGTAGAGGTTCCAGAACTCGATGCGGGCGGATCGGTTGGCGCGCTCGACGCAGCCGTTCCACTGGGGCCTTCTCGGCGGCAGGACGTGCAGTGGGATGCCCATCGCCTCGCAGGCGCGCTCGAAGTCGGCCATGAACTCGCTGCCGCCGTCCACCTGGATGGATCGGACGGGGAACGGCATGGCCTCGAGCACCGCTTCGAGGAAGCGCTTGGCGTTGCCGGCGGTGGCGCGGGAGAAGACGCGGGCGGCCATGAACTTGGTGACGGGGCAGACGGCGCGGAACTCCTTGAGGGCGCGGCCGTCGCGGCTGTAGGTCATGTGGTCGATCTGGAGCATCTCGCCGGGGCCCCTGGCCCGGTCGCCGAACTTCCATCGGTTCGCCCAGGCGTCGTCGAAGCGGCGGCGGCGCTTGGGCTTGGCGCGCCCCTCGCAGAAGGACGCGGGCTTGATGCGCCCGTCGGCGATGGCCCTGGAGAGGATGCGCCCGACGGTGGAGACGGACAGGGCCAGGCCGTCCCTGGCCAGCATCGCGCGCAGCTTGGCCTTGCCCATGTAGGGGTGCTCCGCGCGCAGCTTGAGCACGGCGCGGTCGTCGGCGTCGGTCCAGCGCCGGCGGCGGACGGTTCGGGGGCGGGTACACTTGGGCTTGAGCGCCCGGACGCCGCCGCGCCGGAAGGCCCTGCGCCAGTCGTAGTAGGTGCTCCTGGCCAAGCCGACGGTGCGCAGGGCGTCGCCGCGGCGCATGCCGCCGGCGACCATCCGGTCGATGAGTTCGAGGGCGCGCAGGCGCTCCTCGGCGGCCCCCGCCGTGTCGGCGTCGATGCGCAGGCGCTTGCAGGAAGGTGGGCAGGCGTGCAACAGTTTCATGCTCAGGCTCCTTGTTCAGTGAATGAATCAAGCATGCCTGAGCCGGCGGCGGGGCGCATCGCGCCGCGCCGCCGGGCCATGAACTCCGGTCGCCTACGGCTCCCTCCGTTCATGGCCCGGCGCCACCCTCCCCGTCCAGTCAGTTCATGGGGCCAGGCCCCGGGGAGGAAGTTCCGAAAGGTTTCTGAGCCCGCACATGCGCGACCTGACGGTCGCGGATGGAGTTTCGCTGGCGCGAAACTCCGCGCTCGTCGCTTAGATCAGATTCCGGTATGTTTCTGAGCCCGCACATTCAGGGGCGGCTGGCGCCTCGGCTTGTCCGGCCTGCTGGCAGGCTTTGAGGATGCTGGCCGCGTCGGCCCTGGCGCAACGGGCTGTGGATGGGCCATAGGCTACGGGGCCGGATGCGGCTCTGTGGCAGTGGGCCAGCCCTGCATGCCGTGCTCGTTCATCGCCCAGGTCACGGCGGCGTGGAGGCTGTGTCCATTCCGTGTGTGGCGCTCCACGGTGTCGCCGAACGGAGTGCCTTTCCACAGGGGCAGGAGATCGGGCAGTCCCTTTGGGCTGATGTCGGAAAGCGCGAACGCCATGCGCTCCCATCAAGTGACACACAGCGCATTGTGGCACTTTGGGGGCGATTTCGGACAACAGCGTTCGGTGCGGCACGCTCCGCAAAGTGGATCACAATTGCGCCAGCCCACGCGTATCGGTTCGATCAAGCGTTGCCCCCTTGCTGCGCATAGGAGAAAGGGGCCGGACCTTGCGGGTTCGCTCCTGGCCTTGGACTGCCCGGTCCTTGGCGGGGGTCGTGGGCTGAGGGCGAAGTCCGGCCCTCGACCTGACCGCCCTGCGCATTGTGCGTGAGCGCTTGGCCCACTCTATAATCGGCTTATGGTGGCCTGAACGGGGCGAAGGCGATGAGGCATCCCGACATTCCCCTGAGAAAGGGCATTGCCCCGCAGGCGGCAAAGGCGCTGCGCGCCTTCAGCCGGCGCGGGGAGCGGCTTCCCCCACCCGCCTTTGCGGGACGCTCCGACGTCCTCAAGGCCATTGGCGAACAGGTGGAGGAGGCATTGGATGAGACGGAGAGCATCCCCTCCCACTTGGTCATCTCCGGCCCGCCGGGTTCGGGGAAGACGTCGGCGCTGGCGGAGGCGGCGAAGCGCTTCCGGGCCATTTTGGCCGTTTTCCAGTCCAGCTTCGCCTGGCCAAGCTTGGACCCTTGCGTCGGGGCGTTTGCCCAACCGCGCATCCACGACCAGGCTCATGCCTTTGCCGGACGTTTCGGGCGCAGCGGGACCTTTAGCGCCCTTGCAGGCACCGCAGGGCGGCGACCACGGGATTCCATCGGTGGGCGGCGTTGGTCTGCGACTCCCTCTCGGCCTCGGCAACGGTGAAGGGGTTGCCGGACGTGCCGGCAAAGGTGTGCCCCACCCGCTTCCATTTGGCGACGTGGGCGTCTCCGTTCCCCGTCTCGAGCGCGTACCCGGCCACGTCAGCCTTGAGTTGGTCGCTTGCGCAGATGGAGGCGCCCGCCTGCTCCCCCATCAACTGAACGACCGGGTCCCACCGATCCGGCTTGAAGATCGCAGCGTACCCCTTCGCCTGGGCCAGCGTCATGGCGGTGACGCCCGACAGGTCATGGCCGCTGCCGGTGTCGCCCAGGGCCTTGAGCACGCTCAGCCATCGGCCGACGTGCGCCTGTCCATGGAACGACTCATTGGCGTACTCCCGAACCCGGCGGATCACCTCGGCGCGGCCAACCGCCCCGTAAAGGCTCCATGTGTAGGTCTTGAGCAGCGAGGGGCCGATGCCATCGCCTTCCCGGTCGGCCCACACCTCCACCGTCATCCGCTCGCCTGTGGCGGGAGGGATCAGGCTGATGTGGAACCCGATTTGCTTGGCCAGCGGCCGCCCGCCCTGGTCGTAGCAGCGCGACGGCGGCGAACTGACGTAGCAGCCGGCCGGGCGCCGCCCCTCGCTGTCCACTATTAATTGGCCCGCGCCAAGGGCGTTTTGGCGCGCATTGAACTCAATGGCAAGCGAGGTCCCGTAGGGATGCGCTTCGGGGCGAATCGGATGGCCTGAGTTGGAGAAATGGAAGTTGCCTGGCCACCGGGTGCCGACGGAGCCTTTGAGCGAGACCAGCAAGGGAGCGTCCTGCGCCGCAAAGTTCAGGTCGTGGAAAACGCGGATGGCGTTGCGGCGCCCGGCCCAGAGCGCGCCCTGCGAGAGGTTCGAGGCGGGTTCGGCTTCGTAGAACGCATTGTTCCTGTTCCCGATCCTGATCCTGTCCCGGTGGGCGGAGACGAAGGACTCCTCCGCCGTCGGCGGGGGCTCAGGCGGCGGCGCGCTGGCCTTGGCGACGAGGGCCTCCCATTCCGACTCCGACCAGTCCCGGAGCTCCGGCCCCGTGTTGCCTCCGAAAATCAAGCTTTCGCGGAAGCTTGAGCCGGGAAACGGCTGGTAGCTGCACGCCTGCTCCAGCGCTTCAGGGGTGAAGGCGCGCCCGAACGGGGAAGTCGTCCCCTTTTCCAAAGCCTCAATGAAGTCGCGCTGCGCCGCTATGCATGCGGGGAATTCCTCGAAATCGAACCGGGCCAGCACTGCCTCGAACTCCTCGGCCAGCGTTCGGAACCTGACGTTGACATGGCCGAGCACGCCTCTGAAGACCCCGGAGGTGGTGGGGCCGTCGATTTGCAGCTTGAACGTCTTTCCCGCCGCCTTGCGCCCGCACGGCTGAATGGCGAAGGCCACTTCGGTCGGCTCCGTGTAGGTCAGCCGCAACGGCTTGTCGTCAAACGGAAGCAGGACGCGGGGGAAGTTGTTCGCGGATGAGCTCCTGTCGAGTCCCACAACATCGACGAAGCTGCCGCACACCTGGCCCAGGCCGGCGCTTCCCCACCCCTTGACGAACCGCACCTTGTGGCTGGCCCGGTTGACCAGGACATTCGTGTTCGATGCCGAGTAATTCGTATAGACCTCGAAGGTCGGCGGCAGCGTCAGGCGGATTGAGTTGTACGGGATTTGCGGGTCGATGAGCGAAGAGACCGAAACGCTCTCGGTCGTGATGGACGCAGGCGCCCGCCCCGGCTGCGTGGCGTCCGTTATCGTGGCCGTGCCTGTGGCTGCGCCTGCCGCAAGGCTCGCGCCCACCGGATTCCTGAGCTGCACGGTGAAGCGGTCGGGGTAGAGCGACTCGATGACCGTGTCGGCCAAGGTCCGCACGGCGATCTCGCCGCTGGCTCCGCCCGCCTTGATCGTCAGGGTTCCCGACGCCCGCACGTAATCGCGGTTATGGGCTTGGGGGCGGAAGACCGGATTCACGTCGGCCACTGCGGTGCCGTCCCGCGTCCGCCAGCCGATGGTCACCGCTCGGCTGGCGGGCTTGCTCAGGCTCACCGTGAAGACGGCCCGCTCCCCCTCGGCGACGCTCACGTCGTTTATTGACGCCACTGGCTCCTTGGCGTCCTCAACCCTCTCAAGAGCGACCACCACCGGGTCCCACCGGTCGGCCGAGAAGCGCTTGGCGAAGCCCTTGGCCTGCGTCAGGGTCATGGGCGCAACGCCCGACAGGTCGAAGCCGCTGCCGGCGTCGCCGAGCGCCTTGAGCACGCTCAGCCAGCGCCCGACGTGGGCGTCTCCGTTGAAGGTCTCCTTGGCGTACCCGCGCACTCGGCGGATCACCTCATCGACGTCGCCTCCGACCCGCTCGGCTTCCGCCGCCCGCTCCTGCTCCCGCTCAGCCTTGTCCTGGGCGGTGGCCGGCAGCAGGCTCACGGTGACGCATCGGCTGATCGAGGGTTCGCTGCCCGAATGCTGGTAAAGCAGTTCGAACTTGAGCGCGCGGGCGGCGTCGTGGTCGGGCAGCCCGGACGTGTCCACCGTCGTCGAATGGCCGCTCGTCCTCACCGCGCCCTTGAATCCGGCGTACTCCGCCTTCACGCCCAGGAAGATGCGGTTGGGGTCGATGCTGTGGATGGTGCAGCCGTTCGCGTACGCGGAGTCGTAGGCGTAGGTGGCCGGGGCGGGCCTCGTCCCGTAGTTGGCGTAGTCGATGCGCAGGACCTGCCCGGTCTTGATCTCGTAGGACGGGTCCGGGTTTGAGATGTCGTAGGTTCTTGTGGCGTCAGCGCCTTGCGCGAGCGCCGGGCAGGCGGCGAGCAGGAGCGCGCGCGCAAGTCGAGCGGTCATGGTTGCCGGGTTGGGGCGCGCCCAAGGCCGCGGGGTTCGGGGGGGGGGGGGGGGGGCATCATTATGTCTCCTGCCAAGCCACTCTTGGATGTGGGCCAACCTTAAGCCAAAGACGGTGAAGTGGCAACACCCTGTGCCGGCTGCGCGAAGTGATATGATGCGCGAATGAAATGACGACGAACGGGGCTGGGCCAGTCGGCGGGCGGCGGGCGCAACAGGCCGTAAGGCCGTTGGTTCATGGGACGGCCCTGCCCTGCGATCGGAAACCGGACGGGGGAGCTTGGCCGTGAGAGTGATCAAAGTCCTTGCCATCGCGCTGGTGGCCTACGCATTGGTGGTCGTGGCGTTCGAATCGCTGCTTGGGTACTTCCAGCCGCAATCCGAGCGGACCCTGACCATCACCACCTTCAACGGCGAACCCCGTGACCGGGTGCTCACCGAACTGAGCAGCGGCGGCCAGTCCTATGTTGCCGTGAACCACTGGCCCCGGGCTTGGTACCACCGTGCGCTGGACAACCCCAACGTGCGCATTGCCCGCAGCGGCAAAGCCGCGGACTACTTGGCGGTCCCGATTTCGGGCGAAGAGCGAAGCCGGGTTGAGGCGGACCACCCCACCGGCCTCGTGTTCGCAATTCTCACCGGCTTCCCGCCCCGGCACTTCCTTCGGCTCGACCCGCAGGTCGAATGATCGACGCCCTGCCAAACCGCGCCTTGGCAAGTCGCGAATCTCGGAAACCAAGCAGGCATTCAGCTAACATGGCCGTTCGCAACCAACGCTGAGACGCCCCATGCCCGACCGCCTGCCTGCCGTCAGCCTCGCCGCAGTGCCCGGACGCCGCCTGAAAACCCTTGCCATCGCTGAGGAAATCGAGCGCCGGGGCTTCCCCGGCATCTATGGCCCGAGCCTCGGCGACAACCTTTCGCTGTGCCTGGCCATCGCCCTGCGCACCAACCGGATTGAATTCGGCACCAGCATCACGCCCATCTACGGCCGCCACGTCAACGAGCATGCGGCCACCGCGTCCTTCATCCACGAGGCATCCGGGGGCCGCTTCCGCTTCGGCATCGGCGTCAGCCATGAGCCCGCCCTCAAGCGCTTGGGCCTAAGCGGCGGCAAGCCGTTGAGCGACATCCGCGAGTTCGTGGCCGACCTGCGCGCCGTGCCTCGGGCCGGGGAGCTGCCGCCCATCGTGCTCGCCGCCCTGCGCGGCCGGATGATCCGGTTGGCGGAGGAAATCGGCGACGGCATGGTGTTCGCCAACGGCGCCCGCAGCCACATGGCGGCATCGCTCGCCAACCTCAGCGCGGCGGCGCGGCAAGGCGAGCGCTTCTTCATCGGCAACATGATCCCCACCTGCATCAGCGACGACGAGGACGCCGCCAAGGCCGTGAACCGGCGCACCCTGACCAGCTACGCCTTCCTGCCGAACTACCGCAACTACTGGAAGGAGGCGGGGTACGTCGAGGAGATGGAGGGCGTGGAGGCGGCCATGAAGGCCGGCGACACCGCCCAGGCAGCGGCCTGCCTGTCGGACCGCTGGCTGGCCGACACCACCCTGTTCGGCAGCGCCGCCAAGGTGCGGGAGGGCATCGAGGCCTGGTTCGACGCCGGCATCAAGACGCCCATCATCGTCCCCTCATCGGCCTCCGGCGGGCAGATTCAGGCCTTGGAGGAACTCTTCGCCATCTGGTGACGGAACATGCGCCTATGGTTGATCCGGCACGCCAAATCCTCCTGGACCAGCAATGTCCGGAGCGATTTTGACCGCCCCCTGAATCAACGCGGCGAGCGGGACGGCCCGAACATGCGCGACTGGCTTGCCAGCCAGCCGCATCCGGCCCAGTGGATCTGGACCAGCGACGCCGCGAGAGCGGCGGCCACCGCGGCGTTCGTGGCCGAGGCATTTCCCAGCGCGGCGCTCAAGACGGATCATCGCCTTTACGGCGCGCCCCCGGCCACGCTGGTCGGGGTGCTCAGGGAAACGCCGCCGACCATTGCAACCGCCGCCATTGTCGCCCACAACCCCGGCATCACCGACAGCGTCAACCTGCTCACCGGGACGAAGGCGATCGATGGCATGCCCACCTTCGGCGCCGCGTTGCTGTGGTGGCCGGGCGGCCCCGACGCGCTGCAGGCCGGCGCTGCCCGATTGGAGGTCCTGATGAGTCCCAAGCGCCTGCCCGGCAACCCATAACCGCGCGGGTTCAGAACCATCGGAACCTGACCCCACGCGACGGCAGCGGAGTTTCGCGCCCGCTTCGCGGGCGCACGGGCTCGGAAACACATCGAACCTGACCCACGCAAAGCGCGGACCTTTGGTCCGCCGAGACCGTCAGGTCGCCCGGGCGCGCGGGCTCACAAACAATTCGGAAGCTGGCCCCCGCAACGGGCGCGGAGTTTCGCGCAGCGAAACTCCAACCGCCTCTCGCCCTCTGGGCGAGAGGCGCGGGCACTGGACTAACCGCCCTCCAGCGCGTATATCTATGCATCGGAAGAGAAAACCCCGGAGTGCTTTGCAATGGAATTCTTGTCTTTCCTGGCGCTGCTCGGCATCGCCTACCTGCTGTGGCGGCTCACCGACCAAGTTCCCGACATCATATTTCGCTTGAGCGAGATTCAACGGGACGCCGCCGAACTCCTGCGCCTATCCAAGGCCAAGGCAAACGACGCCGAAGACGCGGCCGATTCCAAAGACTGACCCGCCATGACCAAGCCGTCCGCATCGGAGCGGTTTGACTGGCGCATCTGGCTGGGCCTCGCCCTCACCCTGGCATGGCTGGCCCTCGGCGGCGCCTATGTTTCGGCAAGCATCGGCTGGGGACGGTTCGGGGCGTTGGACGCCGCGACGCTCGGCAATTTTCTCGAAGGCGCCTTCGCCCCCTTGGCGTTCCTGTGGCTGGTGATCGGCTACTTCCTGCAGCGCAAGGAACTTGAGCAGAACACCGAGGCCTTGCGCGCCCAATCGCTGGAAATCCAGCGCACCGCCGACCAAGCCATCATCCAGTCGGAACGCATGGTGGCCAGCGAACGGCACGCGCACCAGGAGGCGTTTCTGCGCCTGGCCGATACGGTGGGCAATCAGCTGGGCGCCATCGCCGGATTGCTGTTCGTTTCAAGCCAAGGCGCAAACGCCGACGGCTCGGTCAGCGACGAGGAAATGAGCAAGCTGTTCGCAACCGCCTCGGCCCAGGATGCGGAAGTCTTCTCTCGGCGCCTGCTTGAGCTGCACTTGCGGGAAAGCGACCCGGGCAAGCAACTTGCCCTGTTCTACGGCACGAAAGTCCGAGCTCGGCACACCAACAACTTCATCCACACCTGTGAGCGGCTGTTTGAGCGCGCCAAGGAAGTGGACAGCGACAACATCCTGCGCGACGCCCTGATGGCCAGCGGCCACGGTTTCGTTTACCGCGTAATGAAGCTGCATCAGGCCAACGCGCCCCGGGAGTTCGCCGACATGCGGGTGACCGGCACCCACATCGACTTTTGACCGGCCGGCCAACCTGTTGCCGCAGCATCAAGCCCGGCCCCACCTGCGCAAACCCAAACCAAGGAAGCAACGGCATGAACATCCGAACTCGCTTGACGCTGATGGCGGCAGCGCTTGCGTGCAGCGTGACCGCCGGCGCAGCGCCCGACCCGCTCCGCGACGTCGAGGTTGTGGCCATCCCGGTTTCGGGCCCCGTGCACATGCTGACGGGAGCCGGCGGCAACATCGCAGCGACCGTTGGCGGGGACGGCGTGCTGATCGTCGATGATCAGTTCCTGCCCCTGGCCGAGCGCATCCAAGCCGCCATCAACGAACTCGGCGGCGACCGTCCCAAGTTCGTGCTCAACACCCACCACCACGGTGACCACGTCGGCGGCAATCCGCACTTCGGCCAAGCCGCGACGATCATTGCCCACCGCAACGTGCGCGTCCGCCTTGCCGCCGATGGAGCGCTGCCGGTGGCCGCCCTGCCCGTGGTGACTTTCGACGACGCGATGAGCGTGCATTTCAACGGCGATGAAATCGCGCTCTTCCACCTGCCCGCCGGCCACACCGACGGGGACAGCGCGGTCTGGTTCAAATCCGCCAACGTGCTGCACTTGGGCGACCAGCTGTTCAGCGGCCGCTTCCCTTACATCGACCTTGACGCAGGCGGCACCGTCCAAGGCTACATCGCCAACTTGGAGGCGGTTCTGGACAGTGCGCCCAGCGACGTGCAGGTGATTCCAGGCCATGGACCGCTGAGCACGCTGGATGACGTTCGTGAAGCCCTCGCCGTCGTTCGCGCAACCCGCGCCGCAGTGGCTCAGGCAATTGCCGACGGCGCCGAGACCGATGCGATCGTCAAAGCGGGCTTAGGCGACGAGTTGGCCGAATGGGGCAGCAGCTTCATCAACGAGGAGGCCTGGATTCGCATCCTCGCCCGGGACATCGGGGAACGGGGCCATTGAACCCCATCGCGAGGTTCCACGAAGACCGGATGCGGGCGAGAGCCGAGCGCGACCCCTGCGCCGAACTCTGCGCCCTGGCCACGGTCAACGCTGAGGGCGCGCCGGAGATCCGCACCTTGGTGCTGCGCGACCTCGAGGATCCGGCCAACCCAGCGCAAGGCTCCCGCCTGGCCGTCTTCATCAACGACAGCAGCCCCAAATGGCCCGCCATGGCGCGGGTGTCGGCGCTCGCCTACTTCCCGGTCCTGAAGATCCAGTACCGCCTGTCCTGCGCCACCGCGCCGGTGCCGGAGGCGTTGGTCCACGGGCGCTGGCAGGAGCGGCCCGAGGCGCCGAAGAGAATGGACTGGTACTACGCCAAGCATCCGCAAAGCTCGCCCGTCGCCAGCCGCAGCCGGCTCATTGAGGAAGTGGGCGGCCTCAGCCTGCCCGATCCGTTGGTCGCCCCGCCATCGGCGCGCGGGCTGTACTTGGCTGCGTTGGTGATCGAACGGCTGGACCTCAACCAACCCGACGGCATACACGACCGCCGCCGCTGGCGCCGCCGGTCGCCCAGCCCGCCCGGGGCCGGCCAACCAGCAACGGCGACGGCGCAGTCCGCCGATGACGTCCTTGACGGCGGCTGGACTGAAGCGGTCTTGGTGCCCTGATGCGTTAGGGCGCTGTGCGGGCTCAGAAACATACCGGAATCTGATCTAAGCGACGAGCGCGGAGTTTCGCGCCAGCGAAACTCCATCCGCGACCGCCAGGTCGCGCCATCGCATTGCCGGTCGCATGGGTATAATCGGCCAATGATCCCCTGCGACCTGATGATCCGCAGCCGCTGGTGCCTGCCCATCGCCCCCGATCCCAAGCCCATTGAACGGGGCGCGGTGGCCATCGAAGGCGGACGCATACTAGCCATCGGTTCGGCGGCTGAGCTGGATGCCGGCCACCAACCGCGAACCACCATTGATCTGGGCAACCACGCGGTGCTGCCGGGGCTGGTCAACGCCCACTGCCACGCCGCCATGAGCCTGCTGCGCGGCGCCGCCGAGGACCTGGCGCTGGAGGCTTGGCTGAACGACGCCATCTGGCCGCTGGAAGGGCGGGCGGTTGCGCCGGAGTTCGTGCGCGCCGGCACGGATCTCGCCATCGCCGAGATGCTCGCCCGAGGCATCACCTGCTTCGCGGACATGTACTTCTTCCCGGAGGAGGCCGCCCAACGGGTCTCGGCCGCCGGACTGCGCGCCCAGATCGCGTTCCCGATCATCGACTTTCCCAACCCTTGGAGCAGCGGCTCGGCGGAAGGCTTCCACAAGGGCCTCGAACTGCACGACGCCTACCGGGACGACCCCCGAATCGGCATCGCCTTCGGCCCGCACTCGGCCTACAGCGTCGAGGCGGCCAATCTGGAGAGGACGCTGATGTTCTCCGAGGAGATCGGCCGCCCGATTCAGATGCATCTGCACGAAACCGCCGCCGAGGTGGCGGCTGCAGTGGACCGAACCGGCCGCTCCTGGGTGGCCCATCTGGCCGACATCGGACTGCTGAACCCGTCCCTGCAAGCGGTCCACATGACGCAATTGAGCGACGACGACGTCGAACGGGCGGCCGAGCACGGCGTTCAGGTCGTGCATTGCCCCACCTCCAACCTCAAGCTCGCCAGCGGCATCTGCCCGACGGCACGGCTGGCCGCGGCGGGGATCAACGTCGCGCTGGGCACGGACGGGGCCGCCTCCAACAACGCCTTGGACGTGTTCGCCGAAGCTCGTCTGGCGGCGCTGCTCGCCAAGCATCTCGGCGGCGCGACGGCGGGCAAGGTGGAGGACGCCCTGCGCATGGCCACCCTCAACGGCGCCGCCGCCCTTGGCCTCGCCGACGAAATCGGCTCCTTGGAGCCCGGCAAGCAGGCCGACCTGATCGCCGTCGATCTGAGTGGGCCGTCCCTCTCACCGGTGCGTCACCCCGCCGCAGCGCTGGTGCATGGCCCGGCAGGCCAGGCGGTGAGCCACGTTTGGGTGGCCGGCCGGTGCCTCTATGCGGAAGGCGGCCACCAGACCTTGGACCTGGCGGAGGTCCAGCGCCGCGCCGCGCTGGCCGTTGAGCGCTTCTGACCATGGAGAACATCGACCCCGCGGAAATTCGCAAGTTCGAGGCCTTGGCCAATCGCTGGTGGGATCCGGAGGGCGACTTCAAGGCGCTGCACGACATCAATCCCGCGCGCTTGGACTACATCGCCGAGCATGCGGACCTCCAAGCCGGGCCAGTGCTGGACGTGGGCTGCGGCGGCGGCATCCTCGCCGAGGCGCTGGCCGCCGCCGGCGCCGACGTGACCGGCATTGACATGGCCGAGAAGCCGTTGGCGGTGGCCCGCCTGCATGCCTTGGAGAGCGGCTCAGGGGTGCGCTACGCCGCCGCCACCGCCGAGGCGCTGGCCACTGAGCGGCCCGGCGCATTCACCACCATCACCTGCCTCGAAATGCTGGAGCACGTCCCGGACTACGCCAGCACCATCCAAGCCTGCGCGGATTTGGCGGCGCCCGGCGGCACCCTGTTCCTGTCCACCATAAACCGGCACCCCAAGGCTTACCTGCTGGCCGTTCTCGGCGCCGAGTACCTGCTCAACATCCTGCCCAGGGGCACCCACGACTACCAAAGGTTCATTCGCCCCTCGGAGCTGGCACGGGCCGCGCGCGGGGCCGGGCTGCGCGTGGCGGAGATCATCGGCCTGCGCTACAACCCCTTCTCGCGCATTGCCAAGCTGTCCTGCGACGTTGACGTGAACTACTTGCTGCGGGCAGTCAAGCCTTGACCGCCCATCCCGAACTGGAGGCCGCAAAGGCCGGTTGGCGGCGCCAGCCGGCGCCTCAATGCCTCTCCGGCAAAACCATAATGATCACCGGCGCCGGCGACGGCATCGGCCGGGCTTTGGCGAAGGCGGCGGCCCTGCACGGCGCCGACCTGATCCTGCTCGGCAGAACCAGGGCCAAGCTGGAGGCGGTGTTCGATTGGATCGGCGAACGCACCCGCACCCGGCCGGTGATCGTGCCCTGCGACCTCAGCCATTTGGGGCCGAGCGGCGCCGAGTCGTTGCAGTCCCAAGCGCGCGCTGAGTACGGCCGCCTGGACGGCTTGGTCCACAACGCCGCCCTGCTCGGCCCCAAGGCCCCATTGGAGCACTATCCCATGCGCGAGTGGGAGGAGGTGATGCGCGTCAACCTGTCCGCCGCCGCAACGCTCACCCAAGCGCTGCTGCCGCTGATGCTGGAAACCGCCGCCGCGCGCGCAAGGCAGGGGTCGATCCTGTTCACCTCCTCATCCGTGGGCCGCAAGGGACGCGCCTACTGGGGCGCCTACGCCGTCTCCAAATTCGCCGTCGAAGGCCTGATGCAGGTGCTGGCCGACGAATGCGCCGCCGAGGGCGCGCTGCGCGTCAACAGCCTCAACCCCGGCGGCATCCGCACCGCCATGCGCCGCCAAGCCTACCCTGCGGAAAACCCGGCCGACGCACCGCCGCCGGAGACGCGCCTGGACCTCTACATCCATTTGTTGAGCGACGCCGCCCATGGCATCAACGGCCAAGCCCTCGACGCCCGAACTTGGTCCGGCGCCCCCTGACCAGCGGGTCAGGCCAAAGTCGAATTGCGAAATCCCGGTGGTATCATTTCCGGCGCGGCTTTTGGGGGCGGCAACAGGTTTGGCAAAGCAAGGAGGAGCTTACGATGGTTGACTTCCACGATCCCCGCGCCGAGGTGGGCGTCAAGCGGGAGCCCTATGGGCTGGCCGTTGACCTTGCGCGCATGAACGACCCCTGCGTGGCCTTTCTGGCCAACGGCTTCCCGGATTCGGAGCGCTTTCTGGAGAAGGTCGCCGACGCCATGACGCGGTTGCTGCCCCAACTCAACGCGCGCCTGTTCAACAAGGGCGATGCATCGTCGCCGGCGCCGACCGCCATGCTGGATGACATCCGCAACGGCTGCCACGCCGCGGTCGCCGCCTACGGACACTGAGGCAGCTGCACCACCGGCACCGTGCGTGACGGCATTGCAATCGCCCGGCTGGGCATCCCGGCGGTGGCCTTGGTGACCGAGAAGTTCTGGCCCCAAGGCGACTTCGTGGCCAACTCCTTAGGCATGCCGGACGCCCCCCGGGTGCGGCTGCCGCACCCGGTGGCGGGCACAGGCGCGGCCAATCTCGAACGCATCGCCGACGCAATCGCACCGGCCATCGTCAAGGCATTGGTCCATTGACCGGCATGCTGTCAGCCGCCAACGAGGCGGCGGCCCTTGAGCGGCTGCACGCGCTCAACTGCACCGACGGCCTGCCCGTGGTGGTGCCCACCGAGGCGCGGGTGGCGCGCATGGCCTTGGCCAGCGGCCTGGACCGGGACTTGGCGCTCGGCGAGATGGGGCCGGGCAAGGGCATCGCAACGGTGGAGAAGGTCGCCGTGGCGGCGGTCATGGCGGGCTGCCTGCCGGACTACATGCCGCTGGTCGTCGCCGCGGTCAAGGCGGTGCTCGATCCGCGCTTCGATCTCACCGAGATGCAGGCGACCACCCACTGCACGGCGCCCCTGATCCTGGTCAACGGCCCGGCCCGGCGCGACATCGGCCCCATCGCCTGCGGCTTCGGCGCCTTGGGCCCCGGCCACCGCGCCAACGCCGGCATCGGGCGCGCCCTGCGCTTGGCGATGATCAACATCGGCGGCGGCCGCCCCGGTGAATCCGACATGGCGCTGCTGGGCCATCCCGGCAAGTTCACCTACTGCTTGGGAGAGGACGAGGAGGCCAGCCCGCTGCCGCCCTTGCACGCCGATCTCGGCTTTGCCCCGGAGGACAGCACGGTGACCGTGATCGGCGCGGAAGCGCCCCACTCGGTGCTGTTCAGCGGCGACGGCGACGACCCCGAAAGCGCCGAGCGGCTGCTGGAGTGCCTGGCCGTCGGGCTGGCCAACATCGCCACCAACAACGCGACCCTGACCGGGGGCGCGGCGCTGGTGCTGCTGAACCCGGAACATGCCGCCGTGCTGGCGGATGCCGGCCTCGACCGGCACGGCATCGCCGAGCGCCTGCACGGCCTGTGCAAACATTCGCCGGCCGAGCTGGCTCGCTACGCCGCCGCCTTCGCGCCCCGACGGACGCAGGCCGACGGCCGCAGGAAGCAGTCCGCCGACCGCCCGATAAGCTGCTTCGCCGACCCGCAGGACATCCTGATTGCGGTGGCCGGCGGCGGCGGCCTCTATTCCATGGCCGTGCCCACCTGGTGCGGCGGCCCGCACCGCAACCGAGCCGTCACCGTCGCCGTGGAGACGGGGCAGCATTGCGAAGTTCCATCCACCGGCCAAGCAGAGGTGAACCCATGAGCAGCGCCTACGAAAGCCTTCGCGAAAAAGCCCAAGGCATCCGCGCCTCCCGGCGACAGAGCCGCCGCCGCCAACGCTTCCCCGTCGATCCGGACATCGATCCCAAGGACATTGCGCTCGACGAACTCAACGTCGCCAACCCGGAGCTGTTCAAGCACGACGCCTTCGCGCCCTACTTCGCCCGCCTGCGCGCCGAGGCGCCGGTGCACTACTGCCGGGACAGCCAGTACGGCCCCTACTGGTCGATCACCCGCTACCGGGACATCGTCGCCATCGAAAAGGCCCACGACATCTTCTCCTCGAGCTACGGCTTCGGCGGCGTGACCATCCAAGGCACCCCCCAAGCGGCGTCGGAAACCCCGATGTTCATCGAGATGGACCCGCCCAAGCACGACGTCCAGCGCAAGGCCGTGGCGCCGCGCTTCACGCAGCGCAGCCTCATGGAACTGGAGGCGGTGATCCGCAAACGGGCCGCGGACATCCTCGACGGCCTGCCCCGCAACGAGACCTTCGATTGGGTGGGCCGGGTCTCGATCGAGTTGACCGGACGCATGCTCGCAAGCCTGTTCGGCCTGCCCCAGGAGGAGCGCCATCGCTTGATCCGCTGGTCCAACATCTTCAGCAACGCCGACAATCCCGAACTGGTGGCCTCCACCGGCGACTACTACGAGGCGCTTGCCGAGTGCGGCGACTACTTCCAAGCGGTTTGGACGGACCGCCGGCAACGGCCGCCCGGCGGCGACCTGATCTCCATGCTGGCCCACGGCAGCCGGACTGCCGACATGGGATCCAAGGAACTGCTCGGCAACGTGGTGCTGCTGCTGGTCGGCGGCAACGACACCACGCGCAACTCCATCAGCGGCGGGGTGCTGGCGCTGAACGAAAACCCCGCCGAGTACGCCAAGCTGCGCCGCGACCCCGGCCTCATCCCGAAGCTGGTGCCGGAGATCATCCGCTGGCAGACGCCCCTGACCAACATGCGGCGCACGGCAATCCGGGACCTGGCGTTCGGCGGACAGGCCATCCGCGCCGGGGACACGGTCATCCTCTGGTACATTTCCGGCAACCGTGACGAGGAGGCCATCGACCGGGCCGGTGAGTTCATCATCGACCGGCCGCGGCCTCGGGAGCACCTGTCGTTCGGCTTCGGCATCCACCGCTGCCTCGGCAACCGGCTGGCCGAAATGCAGTTGCGGGTGCTTTGGGAGGAGATCCTGCGGCGCTGCCCGAGCATCGAGGCCGCCGGGCCGCCGGAGCGGGCCAACTCGGTGCTGTTCCGGGCCATCAACCAGCTGCCGGTGCGCATCCGCGAAGCCTGATGGCAGCCGGGAACCCCGCTCTTGCCGACCCACCGCCAGGCTTCGCCGGAGGGCCGTCTCCCACGTGCGCCGTCTTGCGGGCGCGCGCCCGTTCACGGCTTGGGCGAGCGGACTTGCAAAGCGCTTCAGGCCACCCTGAAACGACGGTTCAACCGGCCGTGATCAACCACTGATTCCCGCATCCGACTTCCCCAACACCCCCATTCAAGGTCAACCCAAGGAACCCGCCATGATCAACTCAAAAGTCTGCGAGATGCTCGGCATCGAATTCCCGCTGCTCGCCTTCAGCCATTGCCGCGACGTGGTGGCGGAAGTCAGCAAGGCCGGCGGCTTCGGCGTGCTCGGCGGCGCCGGGCACACGCCGGAGAGCCTGGACATCGAACTCAACTGGATCGACGAGCAGGTCAACGGGGCGCCCTACGGGGTCGATGTCATCGTGCCCACCAGCATGGACGCCAAGGAGGGCGGCCTGACGCCCGAGGAGGTGGAGGCCCGCATTCCGCCGGAGCACAAGGCCTACGTCGAGGGCATCCTGGCCAGCAACGGCATCGACTCCCGCGACCTTTGGCAGCGCCGCCCCAGCGACTCCTTCGGCGACGGCATGCGCGAACGGGGCGCGGCGCTGGTCATGGACGCCGCCTTCGAGCATCCCATCAAGCTCATCGTCAACGCCTTGGGGGTGCCGCCGCCCGCCATGATGGAACGGGCGCGGGCCGCAGGCGTGCCGGTGGGCGCCTTGACCGGCGCCCGGGAACACGCCATCAAGCACGCCGAAGCGGGGGTGGACATCCTAGTGGTGGCCGGCACCGAGGCGGGCGGGCACTGCGGCGAAGTCTCCACCTTGGTGCTGGTGCCGGAGGTGGTGGAAGCGGTCAAGCCCTACGGCGAGGTTCCGGTGCTGGCCGCCGGCGGCATCGTCACCGGCCGGCAGATGGCGGCCTGCATGGCGATGGGCGCGGCGGGCGCCTGGACCGGCTCGGTGTGGCTGACCACCGCCGAGGCCGAGACCACGCCCTCGGTGAAGGCGAAGATGCTGGCCGCCAACTCCCGGCAGACCGTGCGCTCGCGCAGCCGCACCGGCAAGTACACGCGCCAGTTGCGCTCGGCCTGGACCGACGCCTGGCAGGACGAAAACGCCCCCGATCCCCTGCCGATGCCGCTGCAAAGCCTGGTCAGCGAGCCGGCGCTCAAAAAAATCGACAAACTCGCCGAAGGCGGCGACCCCGCGGCCAAGCGGCTCGCCACCTACTGGGTGGGACAGGGCGTGGGGCTGATGAACAACCCCACCTCGGTGCGCAACGTGGTCTTCGACTTCATGGCCGACTTCGCCCAAGCCGCAGAGCGGCTGGGCGGGATGCTTAGCGAATGACGCCGTACACGCGCATCGGCGTGATGCGCAGGATGACGCGCCGCTGCTTGGCAAGCCAGCCGGGCAGGTCTTCCGGCTCCTCGTAGCCACTCCCTTCGATGGCCTTGAAAACCAAGCGGGTGGGGCGCACCAAGTCCGTGCGCTCAATGCCGCAGCGGCCTTCGACGGCGACGAAGTTGAAAGGTTCCTGATTGCTGAACGCACAGAGGTTGACGCGCTCGTCACGGGCGATGGAGGCGCGCCTGAAGGTGGCTTGCGGGGTGCTGACAACCAACTGGTCGCCATCCAGCGCATAGGCCACCACGGCGCTTACCGGCGAGCCGCTGATCCGCAATGTGGTCAGCACCGCCCAGCGGTGGCTGCGCAGAAACTCATCCCATGCCGGGTTTGTTGAGATCATGCCTTGGACTCCCGCTTCATCCGACAGGCGCGCATGGGGTGAGCCAATGGGCGAACTCCGGGTCTTGCCCGGACGCGATGGCGGCGAATCGATCCCGAAGGCGAACGGTCAAGGGACCGGGCCGGCCGTCGCCAATGCGGGTTTCGTCGATCTGCGCCACCGGCGCGACCGCCCTGGAGGAGGAGCACAGGAACGCCTCATCGGCGGCCAGCAGCTCGGCAACGCTCAGTTCCCGCTTTTCCCAAGGCACGTTCATGGCCTCGGCCAGCTCCAGGATGCTGGCTCGGGTGATGCCAAGCAGCACCCGTTCATCACCGGGGGTCACCAAGGCCCCGTCCAAAACGGCGAAGAGGTTGGCGGTCGGCCCCTCCGCCACGGCGTCCGACTCGTCGAGCAGCAGGATTTCGTCAAAGCCCTCGCGCCGGGCCCGCCACTTGGCAAACGCCGGGCCGGCGTAGTTGGCCGCCATCTTGGCTTGCGGCGGCACGATGTCCTTGCGCCGGTTGCGAATGCGGCGCTCGATCTTGAGCTTTAGCGCAGGCGGCGCAGGCACCTCGCCGGGGTGGTGGGCGATGATGTCCGCCTGGTTGTCGTAGGCGGCAATGAACACGGCCACGTGGGAATCCTGGGGCACCAGCTCAGCCTCCACCGAAGCGATCAGGGCGCTGATCTTGAGCGAAGTGGCGCCCGGATTGCGCCGCACCGCCTCGATGCAGGCGCGCATCAGGTCCGCCTTGCCGCGGCCAATGGGCAGGCCCATGATGCGGCAGGTTTCAAACAGCCGGGCAACGTGCTCCGGCAGCTTCAGGATGGCCGGGCCGCCGGGCGTTTCGTGGACGCTGAGATAGTCGAAGGCCAAGGTGCCCCGCTGCAGGCTCTGGGCCAGAATGTGGACGGTGGCGTCCTCCCAAGCCACGAACTCGCCATCGCGCCATATCACCCGGTCAGCCGTTGCCATGGGGAGTGCCCTCCTTGCCGTCCTCTTCGTCGCACAGGCCATAATGCCGACAAACGAACCCTCGCCGCAACGGCTGCACTTGGTCCAGGGATGCCGTTCCCCGGCGCTGAAAGTCCGCCGCAAAGCGGTCCATGCGCCGTTCGTAGTCCGCAAGCAACCGCGATTTCGTGGCGTCGTCAAGAAAGCTGAACGCCAAGGAGTTGCGGCCCAAGGTGCGCAACTCCGCCCAAGTCAGGTTGTATTCGCGCACCGCCACGAAGAACTCATCGGTTAAGGTGGAGTCCCACATGCCCCGGTCATCGGTGGACAGGGCCACCGGCACGCCGATGCGCAGGTATTCCGGGAACGGATGCGCATCGAAGCCGTCCACGTAGCCCAGCAGCAGGTTGGAGATCAGGTTGACCTCCACCAGGTGGGGGCCGTGGCGGAAGTCCAGCAGGGTCTGCGAATCCTGGATGAGGTTGAGGCCGTGGCCAATCCGCTCCGCTCCGAGCAGCAGCGTGTCGCGCACATGGCTGTCGGGCCGCGCCGACTCGCCGGCGTGGATGGACAGGCGTACGCCGGGATGGGTTCGCCGCAGGTCGCGGAAGGTGTCCAGGAAGCGCAGCGGATGGCCGCGGTCATGGTCCTCCCGCCCCACCAGATTCACGGCCACGACGTCGGCGTGCTCGGCAGCCAAGCGGTAGATTCGCCGCACAACCTGCTCGGCGTCCGGGTGAAAGCGCAGCGCGGAAAGCTGCATGCGCACCGCCATGCCCGTCGCCTGGGCGTCGGCCTGCGCCATGCGCTGCCGATAGATCGCCAGCACCGCCTCCGGAGTGAGCGGCGCCCCCGCTCGGTCAAGGAAGCCGAACACCGGCACCTGCGGCTCGATGTAGGCCACGCCCTCATCGGCAAACGCCCGCATGTTGCGGTAGAGCATCTCGGCCACCGCGTGCGGGTTGCGCAACAGGTCGCCCAAGCGCTGCCAATGACGCTCGAAGAACTCATCGCGCCCCTCGTGGGGGGCCTCCAGGCGAACGCTGTTCATCCACGCCGCCCGCGCCTGGGCGTCCAACGCGCCCACGGCTTGGTATTCGCCCCGTTCGCACTCGCTCAAGGCCTCGTAGCGGCGCTGGTCCAAGGTGCGGTGGAGCATCAGGTAGGCGTCGGCTTGGCTCACGTCCACGGCGCAGTTGTCGATCCGGGTCTTGACGTAGTACGCAATCCCCTGCGCCGCCTCAGCCAAGGCGATTTCATGCAGCCATTCGGGAAACGCCGAGCCGGTCAGGTGCAGGTGCAGGTCGCCGCCCTTCGGCATGGCGTAGAGAAAGCGATGCAGCGTCGCGTCGGTGGCCTCTTTCTTGAAGCGCTCGAACCAATCGCCAGCCACCGCTGCGGGCGCGCCGACGGCCAGCGCCAGCCACAAGGCCATCCGGTTGAAAACTCCGCGCCAGCTCATGGTTGGCGATTGTAAAGCGCGTTTCCTCGCAACGTCAGCCGCAGATAGTCCTCAGTCGCCTCAAACTCGGGATCAAGCCCGTTGTGCGCTCGCATCAGGGGAATGATCTTGTTGCGCACGCCCATGCCCCGCGCGTCAGCGTAGTTGTAGTCCCGCAACACCTCGGAAATGAGTAGATTGCGGGGAACGCGCTGTCCGGCAATCATCTTCTCGACGGTCATGCCGTTTTGCATTGCGCCCGGGCTCAAAACCTCCACTCTGTCCGAATAACGAACCACCTCAATGTCCTCATAGCGCGTCCAATCCCGATGGGTGAGTGCATTGACGATGCCCTCGCGCAGGGCTTCCAACGGATAGTGCCATCGCCGCTCGCGGCGCATGGAGCCTTCCACCAAGCCGGTCTCCTCGGAAACAAAGGGCCTCATGGCGTCCGTGAGGCGTTCGATCAAACCCTTCTCCGCCAGTTCACGACCGCCGGACAGCCGCCGCCATAGATCAACCAGCGGCCCTTCAATCACTTGGTCATCCAGCGCCTCGTAGGTTTTTTGATCGCTCTTGAAGCACATCCACCGAACGCCGGCATGGCGCAGCAGCCGACGGGGCCGATAGCCGAACAACACCAGCCCGGCCAAGGTGCAGGCGGGCGGACCATGCTCCCGCTCGGCCATGAAACCGAGGGCGCAAAGCCGTTCATGCCAGGCCCCCTGCGAATCCGGCGACTCCCGGTCGCCAACGAAGGCAGTGAGGTAGTCCGCCAACCGCTCTGTGCTGAGATCATCGATCCCGCTGCCGGAAACGGGCAGCATCTCGGTGTGAATCAACCCCCCAGCCGCGAAAAGCCTCGCCTGCTGCTCCCTTGAAGCCCGTTGCGAGGTGCTGCCCACTCGAACGTAGATGTCCTCCCGCCCCCGATGCCGGACCGCGTAGGGCTTGGCAACGCCTTGGGTCACGGTGACGACCGCCACCCGCAGGCCGTCCTCCACCTGAACCTCCTCGTAGAAGGGGAGCAGCATGGGATGCACGGCCTGCCCGAACACGGCGTCCATCACCCATTTCTCCAAGCCTTCCCTTTGGACGCCGGTCACGGTGCCGTCGTCCGCCACGCCAATCAACACGCGGCCGCCTCGGAAGTTGGCGAGGGCGGCCACTTCCTTGGCCAGCTGCTCCGGGCGCAGATGGTCCCGCTTGAACTCCACGCCGGAATTCTCGCCAGCCGCGATGAGCTGGAGCAGTTCATCCTTGGTCATCCGGCCACCTCCGCCTTTTCCCTGCAACCTTAGAGGATGTGGCGCGTCAACCCGGCGAACAAGCCCCCCAGAACCTCGACGGCCGGTCTTGGGCCAACTCCACCCGGTCGGCCCGGTCGCCGAGGAAGGCCATCGCGCTGGCGCCCAGCCAGCGCAGCGGCTCACGGGGCCAGCGCTCGCTGGCATCATTCACCCAAGGCGGATGGGTGATGTCGCTGTCCCGGCCAAGCACCAAGTCGGCCATGATGCGGCCCGCGAGGTTGGAGGCCCCCACGCCTTCGCCCACATAGCCGCCGGCGGCGCCGAAGCCGGAAGCGCGGTCGAAGGACACGCTGGGACGCCAAGAGGTCGGCACCCCCATCAGTCCGCCCCAGCGATGGGTGATGGCATGGCCTTCAAGCACCGGAAACATCTGCCGAAGGGTTGCCTCCAAGCTGTTGAAGCGGGTCTCTTCCACAGTGACGAACGGCTTGCGCCTGGAGCCGAACAGATAGCCTTCGCGGCCCCCGAAGGCCAACCGGCCAGCGGCGGTGCGCTTGACCGGATCTTCCAGCAGGCCGTCCACCCCGGCAGCCATGCCCATGCACCAGCCGCCGTTGCGCCCGCTCGCGCCGAACCCCAAGGTGACCGCCTCCAGCACGGCGATGTCGAGGGACGGCTCAAGGCACTTCAGGTAGTAGGCGGTCCAAAGGCCGGTGAAGCCGCCGCCGACGATGGCGACATCGACTTGGGACGGCAACTCCGCCGCCTGCTCCGGTTCCGGCGCCGCATCGAGGCTGTCAAACCAAAAGCTGACCCGCTCAAGACCCGCGCTCGGCATTGAACCACTCCTGCAGCTTGAACTTTTGAATCTTGGTCGAGGACATTGGCCATTCGGTGACGAAGCGCACGTGCCGAGGCACCTTGAAGCCGGCGATGCGGCCGCGGCAGAAATCGATGATTTCGGACTCCGTGGCCGCAGCGCCGGGATTGAGTTCAATGTAGGCGGCGGCAACCTCCAGCAGCCGTTCGTCCGGCACGCCGACCACCACGGCGAGCTTCACCGCCGGGTGGGTGGCCAGAAAGGACTCGATCTCCAGCGCCGCCACGTTCTCGCCGCCGACCTTGAGCATGTCCTTGATGCGCCCGTGGTAGCGGATGCGGTTGGCCTCATCCAACGAGCCGAGGTCGCCGGTGCGGAACCAACCGTCCAAGAAGCTCTCCGCGTTCTTCTCCGGTGCCTTGTGGTAGCCCTCGAACACGGTGAACCCCCGCACCCAGATTTCGCCGCGCTCGCCGGTGGACAGTTCCGCGCCGCTGTCCGGGTCGGCGATGCGCACCTCAATCCCTTCAAAGGGCGCGCCGCAGGTGGTCAGCCGGGACTCCAAGTCCTCATCCGGATGGTTGTATGAGACCACCCCGCAAGTCTCCGTGAGGCCGTAGGCGCCCGTCTGCACCGCCTGCGGGAAGGCGTCCTGAAAGCGGCGCAGCATCTCCGGGGGCGCCACGTTGTTGAGGCGGCGCAGGCGGCCCAGGTCCGTGCCCGGAAAGCGCGGATGGGTTATCAGCGCGTTGGTGATCGTCGGGAACGCCGGAAAGGCGACGGTGGCGCGTTCGCGCTCCATCATTTCGAGGGCGGCCCCGGCTTCCACCCGATTCATGGAGAGCAGCGCGGCGCCGGCGTCGAAGCAGCACAGCAGGGGCAGAATGGAGGCCATGTGAAACATGGGCAGCGGCGCCCACAGCCGGTCCTGGGGGCCGAGAAAGTAGCGCTGTCGATTCATGGCCGCACCGTTTTGCGCCAAGGCGGCGTGGCCCAAGGGGCAGCCCTTGGGATTGGCCGTGGTGCCGGAGGTGTACATCATGATCGCGGCCTGTGCGCCGCTCACCCCCTCAATCCTGGCGCTCACCGAGGCGTCCGCGGCCCCGTCGGCAGCGGCGCGGAATGCGCCGTAGGCCACGAAGCCCGGCGGCGCCTCGGCGCTGATTGAGGTGACGAAGCGCAGCCTCGGCACCCGCTCGATGCGCAGGGCACGGGGATTGGCCGCAGCGGCGAGTTCGGGAAAGGCCTCTGAGAGCAACCCCGCAAAGTCCACGTACTCGGACGCAAGGTCCGAGGTGATGAGCCCCGCAAGGTCCGCATTCTCCACCACATAGGCCAGTTCAGCCGCCTTGTAGCGGGCGTTGACGGGCACGGCAACGGCACCGGCCAGCACCGTGCCAAACAGCAGTTCGATGTGCTCCGGGCAGTTGGGCATGAGGATGCCGACGTGGTCGCCCGGCTCGATGCCCAAGGCGATCAGGCTGCGCGCCCGCTCGAAGGCCCGCTCCAGGAGGTCGGCATAGGTCAACGCGGAGTCGGGAAAAACCAAGGCATCCCGGCCGGGAAAACGCTCGGCGGCGCCAAGCAGCAATTCGCAGAGGGTGCCGGCAACTGGCCGTTCGGCGACCGGCTCGGCAGGGGTCGTCGGTGGCGGGGCAAGGCCGTCGGACGGTTCAACGTCCGCGCCCGGCGAACGCTGCGGCATCGGTCCAGGGCATCGCCCCGTTTGTCGCTCAGTGATAGACGACTTCGCCATCGGGCCGATGCTCCTCCAGATCGGCGCCCTGCTCCTTGCAGACGGCCACCAGGGTCTGGTGGATGCAGGCGGCGCAGCAGCCGCCTTCAACCAAGTCCTCGAACAGGTAGCCGAGCAGGTCGTAGATGCTGTAGGTGCCCTCGCCCATCTCCTCGAATCGCCACAGCACGTCCTTGATGGCCTGCAAGGCGGATTCGCAGCGGCCATCGTCACGCAGTTGGGCGTCCTGATCCTGTTCCATGGCAAAGGGCTCCGGGGGGGCGGGAGGCCCATTGTACGCAAACGAACCCTAACTTCTAATGGGGTCCCTGCCGTCCCAGTCCCGGGCGGCGGCGGCGATGGCGGCGAACCGCTCAACGATGCCCGGGCTTTGGGTGACCACCTCGAGCATGCAGCCCATCAGCGGCCGAGTGTCGTAGTAGGCGAACTCGATGTCGCCGACCCGGCCAAGATTGGCCGCTTCATACCCGAGGCCTGCGAAATGGGCGGTGTCGGCCTGGATGTCGTGGGTCCACACGCACATGTGGTGAAAGCCCATGGCGCCCACCGGCACGCTGTCCCGGTAGGCGCAGCGCTCCACTGTCGGCTGGATCAGCTCGATCTGCACCGGCCCCGCTTGGGCGATGGCGACGAGCATCGACAGCCGGGCCGGCTCGCCCCGGTAGGTCATGTCGCTGAATTGGTCGGCGTACTCGGTCACGAAGAAGGGACCAACGCCCATTTCGTTGACCCACTTCATGCAGGCCGCCTCCACGTCGTCCACCACCCAAGCGTTCTGAAAGACGGTTCGGTCAGTCGGTTTGCTCAAGTGCGCCACCCTCCTTAAACATCATCCAGCGACAAGTCTGCCATGGTTTCAGGCACATTGGCCAACGTCTGCTCCGCGGTCGCGTTGGGGTTTCGCCGGCGCGAAACTCCGCGCTTGTTGCGCAGGTCGGATTCCGAAATGTTTCTTAAGCACGCACAGCTGCCCGGCCCAACGGGAGTTGGGCCGGGGCCTATGGCGTCGTGGCCTCCCCATCAGCCGCCAGCGCGCGAAGCTCCTCCGCACGGTTGTTCAGGGTGTCGCGCAGCCGCTCCCTCTGCTTGGGCGGCGCTTGGCCAAGCACCGCCGCCAAGGCCGCTTTCACCAGCGCTTCGTTAGCCGCTTCGAGGCGGGCGAACGGCTCTCCATAGTAGGTCTTCCGCGTCTTTGCCAACCTTTCGAATCCAGCGGCGAAGTCCTCGGCTTGGCCGCGCCGTTCAAGCAGGCTGAACAGGTCGCGTTGCCAACGGCGGCGATAGTCGGCCCAGAGCTGCCGCTCCGGCTGGTAGCGTTCGGCCGCATCGGCGATGAGCGCGCGCTGCTCCGGGGTCAGCGGTCCGGTGAAGCGCTTGAGGATGGACTCGAAGTCCTTGCGCCAAGCTCTGCGAACCACGTCGAGGGTCTTGCCCTTCTCCTGTTTCTCCCAATCGACATTGGACTCCTCCAACGCTGCCGCCAAGGCGCTCACCTGCCTATCGTCAAGACGGCGCAGAAACTCGGCCGCCACCGGCGCACCCTTGGCCTCCATGCGCAGCCACCAGCCCTCCACGCTGACGAACAGGGCATCGATGTCGGCCCGCATGGGGAGACAGCTTGGGTTCCAATCGAGGATGGAAGGCCCTCGCTCCGGGTAGCCCGGCGGAGCGCGGGCATCCTGGCCACCGGCGGCGGCAGCGGAGTCCCCACGGCGGTGGTCGGGCAAGTCCCTTGGCGGGAGCGGCGCACCGCACTCGGGCGGAACCGGGGCCGGCGCGGCTACGCCGTCAAAAAGCGCCGCCCAGCGATCCAGGTCATCAGCGTAGCGCGGCAGCTCCTCAGTCCGGTGCCAACGCCAGAGGGCAGCGAACTCGGTTTCGAGGAAGGCTTGCTGATCCGGGGTCATGGCCAAGATGCCGTCGAGCTCCCAGCGAACCAAGCGGTCGAGATTGTTGTAGAGGAGGCCGATGCCGCAGCCCGCGTTGACCATGGCCAGAGCGACGACAGCCGCCCACCGCCCGCAATTCCTGAACGGCGCCGATGCAGGTGGATGGCCCACGCTAGTCCTCGGGTTGCGGCGGCGAGTCCGCCCCATCGCCGCCGGTCGGCGCCTGATCGACATCCGCCGGCTTCCCCCGCCAGCGCTCGAAAGCGGCGATTTCCTCCCGAACGGCGCCTAGGACATATCCTATGACGGCCACGTCGTCGATCAGGCCCATGCCGATGATGAAGTCCGGCACCCAGTCCAAAGGCGCAAGGAAGTAGAGCACGGCCGCCGCCACCATGACCAGCGCGCTGGTGGAGACGTCCCGGTAGTCGCCCCGCCCCCATGCGCCCAGCAGGCTGATGAAGGCGTTGAGTTCACTGCGGACCGCCGCAAATCGGTCGGAAAACCGCCCCGCCCTGGCCGCCTTGGCGAAAGCCGCGCCGGACAGGCGCTGCAGCTCGTCGGGAGAGCGGGTGATCTCGGCCGCTCGACGGCGAAAGCGGTCAAAGAGACGCGGCGGTCGATCCACGATGCGCCAGGAAAAAGTTGAGAATCCAGCGCCCCACCCAGCGCTCGTGGGTCTCCGCCTCAAGTGAGGCCATGCCGGCGCGCCAAACGTCCTCGCCAAGCTGCTCGCGACGCATGTTCATCAGGTCTCTGGAGTAGGCCTTGCGAAATTCCGGGTGGCCTTGGAAGGTCAGCACCTGGTCGCCGCAAGCGAACCCCGCCACGGGGCAGAAGTCGTTGGCGGCGATCAGCCGAGCGCCCGGCGGCAGGTCGGTGACCTGATCCTGATGGCTGGAAAGCAGGCTGAACTCATCCGCCGGCGGCGAGAGCCAAGGTTCGTTCACCAGCAGTTCGCTGGCATGGACGCCCACCGCCCAGCCCGCAGCCTTGGCGGTGCGTCCGCCGAAGAAGTGGGCCATCAATTGGTGGCCGAAGCAGATGCCGACCACCGGCTTTCCGGCATCAAGGGCGGACTGGACGAAGGCGGCCAGCGCGGCGATCCAAGGCAGTTCGTCATAGACGCTGTGGCGGCTGCCGGTGATGACGTAGCCGTCGCATTGGTTCGGCGGCGGGTAGGCGCTGGCTTGGGCGTCAATCACTTGGCACGCCAAGTCCATGCCCTCGCCCACGGCGTCGAACAGCGCCATGAACATGCCCGGATAGTCGCCGTGGTCCGGCTGCAAGCGGGGCAGCACGGCGTCGGTTTGCAGGATGCCTATGCGCATGATGGCTTGCGGTCGGTCAACGGCGCCCAGATGACTCGCAAACGGTGGGCGCAAGCAGCGCAAGGCTGTCGCCAAGATGGCGCTCCAAGCCAGCCGCCGCCGCTCGCGGCAAGGACGACATGCCATCCTGGGCCGCCCGCGTCACGGCAGGCGTTGGCGCCCTCGTGCAACGCTCAACCTCGCAGGAGTTGCCGCGCTCGTCCAAGACGGTTCGTTTGTCCGACTTATCGGGCGCCTTGCCCGGATTAAGCGACAAAAACGCCGCTTCAGCCCCGCTGAGCGTGTCCCAAGGCCCGTAAACGAACTTATCGTCATCGGCCAGGCCCAATTCCCGCTGTTTCGTGGCGAGCAATTCGCTCCACGCCTGCCGATCCATTCCAAGCCCTGCCGTGTCAGTGCATGAAGTTGAACATCCGCCGCCGATAGGCGTTGGACAGTTCGCTTCCCTTGCCGAGCATCTTGAAGATGCGAATCATGGTGCGGCGCCCGATGTCGTCGCCGTAGGCACGATCCGTTTGCAGCACCTTGAGGGCGCTCTCCAAAGCCGCTTCGAACCGCTCGGCGGCGGCCTCGACGACCGCCAACTGATGAAGCGCTTCGACATCGTTCGGCTCAGCCGCCAGCTTGGCCAGCAACTGCTCTCTCGGCGGCAGGGCGGCGGCTTCATCGGCCAACGCCAGCCGGGTTTCCGGCCGGTCTCGCTCGGGCGCGTCCGCCGCCACGGCCGCCAAGGCCTTGCGGGCCTCGTTCAGCTCGCCTTGGCGAACCAGCACATCGGCCAGTTCGACGCGAAAGGAGGCGTTGTTGGGCTCCTCGGCAATGGCCCGCTGAAGAAACTCCAAGGCGCTTTTGAAGTCCCTGTGCTCCAAGTACTGGCCCAGCTGGGCCTTGATCACGTCGGCCGCGGACATCGTGAGCTGGTCGAACAGCGACCGCAGCGCCTGTTCCGGCTGCGGGCCTTCGAGCTGATGCACGATCTGCCCCTTGTCGATCACTCGCAGGCTCGGCAGCGCCTGCACCCGCAGATGTTGGGCCAGGGTGGGATCAGCGGCCACATCCACCAAGCCCAGCAACACCTTGCCGCCGTACTGGCCGACCAATTGCTCCAGTTGCCGCTTGGCGTCGGCCGCGGGCGCCGCTTGGTCGGCCCAGAACAGCAGCACCACCGGCACGGTGGCGGACCGTTCCAACACATCGGTCTGAAAGGAGTTGGGGGTAACGTTGAATGCGTGCTCCACTGTTCTGCCGTCCCTCAAGATTTAATCGGGTTGTCGTCGTGCGGGGGCGCGTCTGCGGAGCGAACCAAGCCGCTCAGGCGGAGAACTCGCGCACCAGCACCAACACCTGCTGCGCGAATTCCACCGGCACCGATTGGCCGGCCCGATCCCGCACGCTCAGCGCGTAGTGGCCGTCCTCCGCTTCGTTCAGGCGCAGCTGCACCTCCGGCGCGCCGCCGCCGCGCGAGGCAAGAAGACGCCGGAAAAAACCCGGCTTCCCCTCGCCGAGCAGCACCTCGTCCGGAATGCGAACGTGATGCACCCTTGATTGGCGATCGGTTTCGAGGACTTCGACGCCGGCGTTGTCGAGCGCCTGCGCCAGCGTCGCCCAAGCCCGCTCCTCGTCGAGGAACAGCCTCAGCACGGGCTGGCCCGCTTCGTCCCTGGCGAGTTCCGACTTGGCCTGGCCGGCGATTTCCTGGGCCACCATGGACACGGTCTGCTCGGCCACCCGGGCGGCGATGTAGGCGCCGAGCTCGTTGAGCAGGCGCCGCTCCACCGCAACCAGCCCGGAGGTCAGTTGGCCCAAATCGGCAGGCGCTGCATCCGCCGAGCCAGATCCCGAGTCCGTTTGGTGGCGCAGGTGAACTTCCGAGGTCAACTCCCTCAGGCCCTGCTCGACCTGCAGCAGCAAGCGGTCGCGTTCGGCTCCGCCACCCTTCGATTTCACGTCCTGGATCAGGGTGCGGACCACATCCCGGTAGGACTCGTCCGCAATGCTCAGCCAGTCGGTGGTGATGCGCCCGCGGCCGGGCCGCTCAGAGGCCACGCCAACGCCGTTTTCCGCCAGGAACTGCTTGATTTTCGGCCACACGGTGGAGGGCGCCTCCGGCACCACCAGCCAAATGCGCTCGCCAAGCCGCTGAATGCGGATCGCATCGCGGTTGTCGTTGGCGTAGATGGCGTCCGGCAGGGGCGCGCGGCCCGGAAAGAAACGGGGGTTTTCCTGGGCGGGCACCGGCGGGATGGGAAACGGATCCTCAAGGGTTTTGCCCAAGTCCTCCGGAATGACCAGTCGAGGCGCCTGACGGGCGTCAATGTAGTCATCGGCTCGATTGACGAAGAAGCCCCGGTCGTCGGCGAACCAGCCGCAGCCGCCGAGGGTGAGCAGCAGCAATGCGGCGGCGGCTTTGGCCACGAATCAGCCCTGAACCGCGGTGACGGCGGCCATGACCTCGGCGCGCCGACCTTCCGACAGCGGCAGCAACGGCAGGCGAATGCCCGAGTCGATCCGGCCCAAGGCATGCAGCGCCCACTTGACCGGCGACGGGCTGGTCTCGACAAACAGCGCATCATGCACGGGCTGCAGTTCGGCGTCCAAGGCTCCAGCCCGCTCGCGCTCGCCCGCCAGCCAAGCGCCGCAGAACGCCGCCATCCGCCGCGGCAGCACGTTGGCGGTGACCGATATCGCGCCGACCGCGCCAAGCTGCAGCATTTCGTAAGTCTGCGCGTCCTCGCCGGACAGCAGGACGAAGTCGCCGCCGCACAGGCGGCGCAACTCCCCGATGCGGCTGGCGTCCCCGGAAGCCTCCTTGATGCCGACGATGCCGTCGATCGCGGCCAAACGGGCCACCGTGTCGGGCAGCATGTCGCAGGCGGTGCGCGGCGGCACGTTGTACAGCACCAAGGGCACGCCGCTGGCGCCGGCGATGGCCTTGTAGTGATGGTAAAGGCCCTCCTGGGTGGGCTTGTTGTAGTAGGGCGTGACGACCAGGCAGGCGTCCGCGCCCTCACGCTCCGCCTCCTGGGTTTGGTGGATGGCCTCATCCGTCGAATTGCTGCCGGTGCCGGCAATCACCGGCACTTGGCCATCAACCAGCGCGATGACGCGGCGAATGACCTCAAGGTGCTCCGCGGTCGTCAAGGTGGCGGATTCACCGGTCGTGCCCATGGGCACGATGCCGCTGGTGCCGCTTTCGAGATGCCAGGCGACCAGCCGCTCGAGGGCGTCCCAATCGAGCGCTCCGGAAGCGGTCATCGGCGTCACCAGCGCAACGATGCTGCCGCTCAGCATGGATCGTCCGATGGAAGGCGCATGAACTGAACCCGGCAGCTTCAAGGAATGGGCAAGTAGCCGTTGTCAACGCCCTTGGTGAACACGCCGACGGCATCGTGGGCGTGCAGGCTTTCGTGGTGCTCGATGCGCACCCAGAAGTCGTTGAGCCGGCCATCCTCCTGCAGCAAAGCCTTGAGCTTGCGCCCGGAGTCCTCGATGAACATCAGGTTCTGGCCGTTCAGCCGAGCGAACTCCTGCTCATCCTCGCGCTTGACCGCGGTTTGCACCGGCGTCTTGAGGGTGGCCTCCACGTCATCGATCAGGTCGGTGATCGGAAAGTCCACCAAGCCGTCGCGCAGCTTGACCAGCAGCCGGGCGATGCTGCGCTGGCTGTGCGGCGTGGCCACGATGCCGTTCTCGGTGCCCAACCAAGCCTTGACTTCGCTGGCCTTGACGGAGCCGCGGCGACCGAAGTCCGCCTCGAACTGGTTTTGGATCAGCTGCCGCGCCAGCGCCGCCGAGCACGGGCAGGTGGACGAGTAATAGACGCCAATGCCCAGCTCCAAGTGAATCTCCCCCCCATTGAGGGTGCCTTTGATGGTGACCGGGTAGTTGTTCCAGCCGGAGTGGTCGCTGACCAGCGCGTTGCGGCGCAGGTAGTAGTCGAACTCGAACTGCACGAAGGCCCGCGTGGACAGTCCGCGATGCGACTCCAGCACCGAGGCGAGCAGCAGCTTCAGCCCGGCTGCGGTCAGCGGTCGGGTGTCGGCGTGCTCATCCAGAATGAGGTAGAGGCGCGACATGTGGATGCCCTTGGCCTTGGTGTCCGCCAAGTCCACGTAAACCTGCACCTTGGTGTGGACCTGCCGGGTGGCGCCGCCATCGGTCACCAGCAACGGCTGGTGAATCTCGCTCATGCCCACCCAATCGAGCGCCACCTGCGGCTGGTGCAGCTCGCGGCTGGCAATGTCCGGCATGTCGTTGCTGGCAACCAGTTCCGGCTTGGTCATTCAATCAGTTCCTGTCAGTGTCGATGCCCGCGATTGTACTTGATGATCGAGGTAATGAAGAAGTCACCGCGCGACCTGACGGTCGCGGATGGAGTTTCGCTGGCGCGAAACTCCGCGCTCGTCGCTTAGATCAGATTCCGGTATGTTTCTGAACCCGCACAGTCACGGACGGCTCGCATCCCGCCTATCCAAGCGCCTGTGCCTCCTCCGGCGTCAGCGGGCGCGCCTCCTCCTCCACCAGAAACGGGATGCCGTCCCGAACCGGGTAGGCCAGCCTGCTGGCGCGGCACCAGAGCTCCTCGCGGTCGCGGCGATAGGTCAGCGCGGCCTTGCTGACCGGGCAGACGAGAATTTCCAGCAGCCCGGCGTCCATCACGGCTTGAAGGGATCGTCGAGCACGATGGTCTGGGAGCGATCCGGGCCGGTGGAGATGATGCTGACCGGGGCGCCGACCGCCTCTTCGATGCGCTCGACGTAGCGCCGCGCGTTGGCTGGCAGATCCTCCAGGCGGCGGGCGCCGAACGTGGATTCCCGCCAGCCCGGCAACTGCTCGAACCGGGGCTTGAGATCGGAATAGTACTCGCTGCCGAAGCGCGCCGCGCCGCAGTCGCCGGCGGGGGCGTCGTATGCGGTGCAGATGTTGATGACGGGCATGCCGTCGAGCACGTCGAGCTTGGTCAGGCACAGCCCGGAAATGCTGTTGATGCGCACCGTCTGCCTGAGCGCCGCGGCATCGAACCAGCCGCAGCGGCGCGGGCGGCCCGTGGTCGAGCCGAACTCCGCCCCCCGTTCGGCCAAACCATTGCCCACATCGTCGTCGAGTTCAGTGGGGAAGGGCCCGGAGCCGACCCGGGTGGCGTAGGCCTTGGTGATGCCGAGCACGCAGTCGAGCCAAGCCGGGCCGAAGCCGCTGCCGGCCGCAGCGCCGGCCGCCGTGGTGTTGGACGAGGTGACGAAGGGATAGGTGCCGAGATCCACGTCAAGCAGCGCGCCTTGGGCGCCTTCAAAAAGCAGGTTGCCGCCCTGCTCGCGCAGCTGATGGATCAGGGACACCGTATCGGCGACCAGCGGGCGAATTTGGGCGCTGACCTCGGCGCATTGGTCCAAGGTGCGCTGGTAGTCCTCGGCGGGCGCTTGATGGTAGTTCTCCAGCACGAAGTTGTGGTACGCCATGACCTCGCGCAGCTTGTCCGCGAACTGCGTCCAGTAGAACAGGTCGCCGATCCGCAGCCCCCGGCGCGCCGCCTTGTCTTCGTAGGCCGGGCCGATGCCGCGCCCGGTGGTGCCGATCCTGCCCGCCCCGCGGGCGGACTCCCGGGCATGGTCGAGACGGACGTGGTGCGGCAGGATCAATTGGCAGGCCGGGCTGAGGCGCAGCCGGTCGCGCACCGACAGGCCGTGCGCCTCAAGGCGGCCGATTTCGTCGAGCAGAGCCACGGGATCCAGAACCACGCCGTTGCCGATGACGCACAGCGCGTCGGGGTGCAGAATGCCCGACGGGATCAGGTGCAGCACCGTCTTTTGGCTGTCAATGACCAGCGTGTGGCCAGCATTGTGCCCGCCTTGGCAGCGAACGACGGCGGCGGCTTGGTCGGTCAGCAAATCAACGATCTTGCCCTTGCCCTCATCGCCCCATTGGGTGCCGATGACGACGACGTTGCGTCCCATACCGCAGGCTCGCTCTTGTTTCGGCGGTCTGCCCAGCGAACGGCGCCGCCGGTCAGCCTTGGTCGCTCTTGAGGTACTTGAAGAACTCGCTGTTGGGATCAAGCACCAGCATGTCGCCCTTGTCGGCGAAAACCTTGGCGTAGGCGTTGAGGCTGCGCGTGAATTCGTAGAATTCCGGATCCTTGTTGAAGGCGGCCGCGTAGATCGACGCCGCATTGGCGTCGCCGTCGCCGCGAATCAGCTCCGCCTCCCGGTAGGCCTCGGCTTCGATGACGACGGTTTGCCGATCGGCATCGGCGCGAATGCCGAGCGCCAGCTCCTGGCCTTGGGCGCGGTACTGCCGCGCCTCGATCTCCCGTTCGGAATTCATGCGGTCATAGACCGAGGTGGAGACCTCGGTGGGCAGATCGATGCGCTTGACCCGCACGTCGATGACCTCAATGCCCACCGCCTCCTGCATCACCCGGTTGAGGTCGGCGGTGAGCTCCTGCATGAGCTGGTCCCGCTCGCCGGAAATGACCTCGTGCATGTCGCGGCGGCTGATGGCGTTGCGCAGCCCCTCGTTGACCCGCTCCTGCAGCACTCGATTGGCGCGGTTCTCATCGCCGGAACTGGCCGTGTAGTAGTTCGGCACATCGACGATCCGCCATTTGGCGAAGGAATCGACGATCAAGGGCTTCTTCTCCAGGGTGTAGTAGGTTTCCGGCCTTGAGTCCAAGGTCAGCACCCGGGCATCGAACTTCTTGATCTCTTCGGCGATCGGCAGCTTGAAGTGCAGGCCCGGCGGCACGTCGGCCTTGGCGACCGCGCCAAACCGCAACAGCACCGCCCGCTCGGTCTGCTCGACGATGTAAAGGCTCTGCGTCAGCAGCATCAACGCCACCAAGGCGATGACAACGACGATCAAATTGCGCAGGTTCATCGGCAGGCTCCCTAGCGAGCGTCGCGGCCGCGGCCATCGGCGACTCGATTGTTGATTTCGCGGATCACCGCATCGGCCAAGCTGCGGACCGTATCCTGAGTGGCCGCGCCGCCCGCCCCGGCGGCGCCGGACTGCACGAAGCGGTCAAGCGGCAGGACCATCAGGTTGTTGCCGCCCTCCACATCGACCATGATCTTGGAGCTGTTCGAAAGCACGGCCTCGATGGAGTCCAAGTAGAGCCGGTCCCTGGTGACGTCCTTGGCTAGGGAGTACTCGGCCAAAAGCTTCTCGAATCGTTGCGCCTCGCCTTCCGCGCGGGCCACCACCTGATCCCGGTAGGCGTTGGCCTGCTCGATGAGCTTCTGCGCCTCGCCGCGCGCCGTGGGAATGACGCTCTCGGCATAGGCGTTGGCCTCGTTGATGAACCGCTGCTCATCCTCCTGGGCCTTTTGCACGTCGTTGAAGGCGTCGCGAACCTGGGACGGCGGGGCGCTCTCATCAATGTTGACCTTGCTCACCAAGATGCCCGTCTCGTAGCGGTTGAGGTAGGACTGCAGGCGCTCCTGCACCTCAATGGCAATGGCGGCGCGGCCATCGGTGATGACCCGATCCATGATGGAGCCGCCCACCACATGGCGCAGGGCGCTCTCCTGAGCTTGGTCCAAGCTCACTTCGGGATTGCGCACGTTGACCAAAAAGGCAATGGGATCATCGACCACGTACTGAACCGTCATGGTGACGTCAACGATGTTCTCATCCTCGGTCAGCATCAGCGCCTGATGCTCCTTGGAGCGCACTTGGGTGACGTTGACCTTGTGCACCCGGTCAACCAGCGGCGGGTTCCAATGCAGGCCGGGCATGACGATGTTCTGCTGGACGGCGCCAAAGCGAAACACCACGCCGCGCTCGCCCTGGTCGATCTGGTACAGGCCGAAAAACCCGTAAATGGCGACCAATGCCACCAAGCCGGCGCCCAGCAGGCCGGCGCTCAACTTGCCGCCGCCGCCGTCGCCGCTGCGACCGCCGCCGCGGCCGCCGAAAATGCCGGTCAATTGCGACTTCAGCTTCCTGAAGGCTTCGTCAAGGTCCGGCGGCCCCTTGTCGCCTTGATTGCCCCAAGGGTCGCGGCCGCCGCCCGGTTCATTCCACGCCATGCGGTGCTCCGTCAGTGGATGGGTTCCCAATCGCCCAAGTGTACTGCCTCAAGCGCATCGGGTCACTTTCAATTTCCGGTGGCCGCAGGCGGCAAGGTCGCGGCGCAGGCGCGCCATCAGGCGCTCGTCGCCGCACACCTTGAGGCGCATCCCGCCGTCGCTGCCGTGGGTCTCGTCAAGCACCGCGCCGGCAGCGTGCAGCCAAGCGCGAACGCTGCCGGCACAGGCGGGCAAATCGACCTCGACGGGGGCCTGAACGCCCAGTGCCGAGCCGATTCGGGAGCGCAGCGCGTCGAGCCCCGCACCGGTGGCGGCGCTCACCGGCAGGGCATCGGGCGGCGCCGGCCCGGCCTGCGGCAAGTCGCATTTGTTGAGCACGTTGACGCGCGCGCAGGCGGCGGCGCCGATCTCCTCCAGCACCGCCTCCACGTCGGCGATGCGTTGCTCAAGGCGCGGGGCGGCGCCATCCATGACGTGAATCAGCAAATCCGCTTGACTGACCTCCTCAAGGGTGGCCTTGAAGGCGTCGATCAGGGTGTGCGGCAGGCGGCTTATGAAGCCGACCGTGTCGGCCAGGACCACTTGCGCCGCGCCCGGAACGTCGATGCGCCGCAGGGTTGGATCCAAGGTGGCGAACAGCTTGTCCTCAGCGGCCACCCCAGCTGCGGCCAGCGCGTTGAACAGGGTCGATTTGCCGACGTTGGCATAACCGACCAAGGCAACGGTTTGCGCGCCCGAACGGCGCCGCTGACGCTGGCCCTGGCGGCGGCGCTTGCGCACCCCCGCCAGCCGCGACTGCACGGACTTGATGCGCGTCGCCAGCATTCTCTGGTCGAGTTCAAGCTGCGTCTCGCCGGCCCCGCCGCGCAGGCCGATGCCCCCCTTCTGCCGCTCCAAGTGGCTCCAGCCGCCCACCAGCTGGGTCTGGGCGTGGGTCAGCTGCGCGAGCTGCACCTGCAACTGCCCCTCGAAGGTGCGGGCCCGCTGGGCGAAGATGTGGATGATCAGTTCCGAGCGGCCCATCACCCGACAGCCGAGCGCCTTCTCCAAGTTGCGCTGCTGGCGCGCCGAGAGGTCGTTGTTGACCACCAGCATGTCAGCGTCCCGGGCCCGGATGAGTTGGCGAATCTCCTCCACCTTGCCGGAACCGACCAGCCAGCGCGGGTGCTCCCGCCGACGCCGCGCGGTCACTTGGCCCGCCAAGGCCAAGCCGGCGGAAGCAACCAACTCCGCAGTCTCAGCGATGTCGGGAGAGCCCTCAGCCAGGGAGCGCGAGGGGCCTGCCCCTCGCAGGAAAGAGCCCTCAGCCAGGGAGCGCGAGGGGCCTGCCCCTCGCAGGAAAGAGCCCTCAGCCAGGGAGCGCGAGGGGCCTGCCCCTCGCAGGAAAGAGCCCTCAGCCAGGGAGCGCGAGGGGCCTGGCCCCGGCAGGAAAGAGCCCTCAGCCAGGGAGCGCGAGGGCCCCGCCCCCGGTACGAAAGAACCCTCAGCCAAGGAGCGCGAGGGAGACTCCCCACGAAGGAAGGAACCCTCGGCCAGGGAGCGCGAAGAGACCGCACCGTGCGAATTAAAGCGCGCCGGCACCTCGACCTGCAGCAAAACGACCCGCCTGCCGGCGGCCAGACGGTCAACGAACAGGTTGTTGCCGGGAGGGGCGGGCTCGCGCTCCCCAAGCCGAAGCTCTTCCATGGCTCTCCCGGAACAAGCCCTTTCCGTGCTGGGGCGGTCTGGAACCAACGCTAGTTCCGATCTTGGTCGGCGGCATCCTCGCTGAGGGGCAGATGAATGTTGCGGGACGGCACAACGGTGGATATGGCGTGCTTGTAGATCATCTGGCTGACGGAATTGCGCAGCAGAACCACGAATTGGTCGAATGACTCAATTTTGCCCTGCAGCTTTATCCCGTTGACCAAGTAGATCGACACCGGAACGCGCTCCCTGCGCAGAGCGTTTAGGTAGGGATCCTGCACTGAGATCATTTTCGTCATGGTTTGCTCCTACGCGGGTTCGCGGATAAGGCGAATTCTCAAAATCCCCAAACTTTGGGTGAACCCGCAATTTTCAAGGTTACTATGTCAGCGGGCGGAAGGCGAACCTTGGCCAAGTGGCCTGTTGGCCAAGGGGCCGAGGTTCGTTGGCGTTTCGCTGCCTGGTTCAGGTTCCGAAACGTTTCTGAAGCCCGCGCGCCATGCGGCGCGCGCCCATGCCCGCTGCAGTGGCGGCAAGCCGCGCAACCATAGGAGAACCGCCGTGACCTACGCCTACGATCGATTGGCCGTTGAGGTTTCGGGGCGAATCGCCACCGTCACCATCAACAATCCGCCCATCAACCTGATGAGCCAAGCCCTGTACGTTGAGCTGATGGGGCTGTCCTCGGAACTGAAGGCGGATCCAGCCCTGTCGGTGGTGGTGCTCAAGAGCGCCGACCCCGACTTCTTCATCGCCCACTTCGACGTCGAGGCCATTCTCGGCTTCCCGGTCGAGGGCGCGGCGCAGCGGGATTCGGAGCTCAACCCCTTCCACCGGATGTGCGAGCGCTTCAGGACCATGGACAAGGTGGTCATTGCCCAAATTGAAGGCCGGGTGGGCGGCGGCGGCAGCGAGTTGGCGGCCAGTTGCGACCTGCGCTACGGCGTGCGCGGCAGGACCGTCATCAACCAGATGGAAGTGCCCATCGGCATCCTGCCGGGCGGCACCGGCACCCAACGCCTGCCGCGTCTGGTGGGCCGCGGACGGGCCTTGGAGATCATCCTTGGCGGCGGCGACCTCGATGCGGAAACGGCCGAACGCTGGGGCTATCTCAACCGCATCTTCACCGCCGACGACATTGGCCCCTTCGTCGATGAGCTGGCGGCGCGAATCGCCTCCTTCCCGATCGCAGCCGTGCGCCTCGCCAAGGAGGCCGTCAACGGCGCGGAGCAGCCGTTGGCCGAGGGCCTGCTCGACGAAGCCTACTTGTTCCAACGGCTGCTGCGCACCGACAGCGCGCGAAGGGCCATGCGCCGGTTCCTGGAAGTCGGCGGACAGACCCGGGAGGGCGAACTGCGGGTGGCTGAGCTCAGCCGACAGGTTGCGGACGGGATGAACTAAGTAGCTATGCCATCATGTGAGTCCGCACTCCGCCGCAAGGCAATGAACTCAGCGAGCTTCTCGATCTCGCCCACTGGATCGCTGCGCATCCCCTCCAATAGCCGAGCGCCTTGCCGACGGTCGGCAGATGCCCGCAAACGTCTCAACACCTCGCGGAACTCAACCGCCAAGCCGTCGGCGTCGAGCATCGACGGGCGCTGGTAGAGCCGAAGCAGTTCAGCGTGGCCATCCTGTCCGGACCAGCGGCCCAAGAGTTGGGCCGGATCCGCGTCGGCGTGAGCAGCGGCATAGCGGATCACTTCAGCGAGCAGCGGGCTATCTTGCCTGTCGGCAACCAAGTTTACGTCGGCTGGATCCAGACAAGCAGCAAGACTGGGTGACTTCAGCAGCAGCGACAGCAGCCGCTCCAGCAGTCCATCCCGAGCCGGCCTCGCTCGTCCTAGCGACTCCGATCCTTGATCGAACCGGGCGCGCGCCTCACCAACGCTGGTGAAATCCTGCAATCGAGAGCCTGTCCGTTTCTCGAATTCGCTGCGCATCTCCCGCCAAATTGGGCTACCTAAAGGCACCCGTTGCACATAGGGCGCAGCCTGATAGCCGAAGCGAACGCGATCTTCCCCGACTTCCAAGTCGAGTTCTCGAGCCAATTCATCAAACAAATACTTCGTGGCGGGCTTGGCCTGACCAATACGGTTACGAAAACCGTCAGCGCCCTGACGGCGCACCAAGGTGTCTGGATCTTCGCCATCGGGCAGGAACATGAACTTCAGCCGCCGGCCCCCATCCAAATGGGCAAGTGCGCTGTCCAGCGCCTTCCAGGCAGCGCGGCGCCCCGCAGCGTCACCGTCGAAGCAACAAATCACTTCGTCAACAAGGCCGTACAGCTTACGGTAGTGCTCGTCTCCTGTAGCTGTGCCTAATGCCGCGACCACATTGCGAATGCCCGCTTGAGCCAAGGCAATGACATCCATGTAGCCTTCGACCACGATCAGCGACCTCAATGCGCGCTCGGCTTTCCGGGCCTCAAAGAGACCATAGAGTTCCCGACTCTTGCGGAAAATGGGCGTTTCCGGCGAGTTGAGGTATTTGGGTCCGTCGCCATCACCAATCAGGCGACCGCCGAAGGCGACGATTCGACCCCGGCCATCGCGCACCGGGAACATGATGCGCCCCCGAAAGCGGTCGTACTCGCGACCATTTTCGCTGCGGCCAATCAGCCCGGCCTCGAGCAGTGCCTTGGATTTCGCCGGATTGTTTTCCCCAGCCAAAGCCGCCCTCAAGCCATTCCAGGAATCCGAGGCGAAGCCTAAGTTGAAATCTCGGGCAATCACGCCCGTCAAGCCCCGCCCCCGTAGGTAGTCCGTAGCCAGCGATGACGCTCTGAGCTGCGCCTTGAAATAGGTCTCCGCAGTAACCATGACGTCGAAAAGCGGCTGGAGGTCGCGCCCAGGAGTCTTCGAGTCCTGGCGGGGCACCTCCAAGCCCATGGACGCCGCCAGCAATTCCACTGCTTCCAAGAACGACAGTCCTTCGAATTCCTGAAGAAACTTGATAACGCCGCCTCCCACCCCGCAGCCGAAGCAGTGGTATAGATTCTTGTCGGCGCTTACGCTGAAAGAAGGGGTCTTCTCCTCGTGGAAAGGACACAGCCCCAGCAGGTTCTTGCCACTCTTCCTGAGAGCCACCCGGCTGCCGATCACAGCCACGATGTCAGCCCGCTGATGCAGTTCGTTGATGAATGATTCGGGAATCGAGTGGGCCATGACCCTAAGATTAGCACCGATTCGGACGGCCCGCTTGACGCGCGACCTGACGGTCGCGGATGGAGTTTCGCTGGCGCGAAACTCCGCGCTCGTCGCTTGGATCAGATTCCGGTATGTTTCTGAGCCCGCACAGACGCACGAACCTTTGGTTCAGTTTGCAGTTTCGCTGACGCGCCTGTTGCGTGGGTCAAATTCCGAAATGTTCTTAAGCCCGCACAGGCGCCGGCTGGCGGCTACGAGTCGAGCAGCCAAGCGAGCGGGGCGGCCGGCACCGCAGCGACTTCAGGGTCGGACAGGTCGGACTCGGAGCGGGTGGCCACCGGGCCCTGCCAGCGGGATGCCTTCAGGGTCAGGGCCTTGCGGCGCCAGCCGCCATCGACGTACTTGGATTCGAAGGCGGCACCGCCGAACTGCGGGCCGACGAAGTCGATCTCCTTGCGCGATGCGGTGCGGTGATGCGGCACCTGGTCATATCCCACCAGCGTCCCCGGCGCCTCGCGCTCGATCGCACGGAGCAGCGCCAAGCCAAGCTGCTGTTGCGAAAGCCGCGGGAAATCGAGGCGCGGCGGCGCAACGCTTTCGGAGTCCAGGGTCAGATTGGCGTAGATGGGATCCGTGCAGTGGAGCTTCGTTTGCGCACCAGGTTTCGGCAGGACTTGCCTTAAGTTCGCCGCGCGTGAACTCCGCAACGCGACAAGGCTTGAGCGCTGACTGCTCAAGCGGCGCCGCGCCGGACACCAGGCGCGCGAAGGACCGAAACCCCATGGGCAAAAGCACGCGATCCGGCGACCGCGCGCCGCCCCGGCGAGGGCCTTGGTGGCTTGAGTGAGGCCGGCGGCGGACGATCCGGTCAGCACCACGGTGTCGGTACGGAAGCGGGCATCGTTGTCGCGCAGCCATTTAACCCGTTCCGGCCAGCCGTCAGTGATGCCCGTGATCTCATCGATGAACCAGTAACGATGACCAAATGTTGAGGATTTTGCATGGATTTGGAAGGGTGAGGCGGTATGGATGCCTCGGGCCGCAAACGGGAGGACCGGGCCTACCCATCAAAAGGGCCGGTCCCGAGCCTTGGGCTGCACAGCGGTTGCCGTCGACGGATTGGATGGTCAGCGTGGCTCGCATCGCCTTGCGGGGATGATGCTTGGCAGGCCGCACCAGAGAACCGCCGGCGACCCCCAAGCATGGTAGATTAGGCCGCATCGTCAACGGCTTTCGCAACGGGAGGCGCAGTGTCAAGCCAAGACCACGAACAGGTGTCCATCTATCCGTTCTCCGAAGCGCAGCGCGAGGAGCTGCTCAGCAAGGCGAGGGAGTGCGTCTTCAACTGGACCACCAAGGACGGCTGGGCCGTCGGCGTGGTGCATGCCTTCGTTTGGCACGAGGGTCGGGCTTGGATCACCTGCGGCGTCCACCGCCACCGGGTCGCCGCCATCCGCCGCGACCCGCGCTGCTCCGTGGTGGTCAGCGGCATCGCCGCCCCGGACGGCCCCAACGGGGCCATCACCCTCAAGGGACGGGCCATCATTCACGACGACGAGGAGACCAAGCGCTGGTTCTACCCGGCACTGGCCCGCGGCCCCTACGGACGCCTCGGCGGCGCGCTGAGCGCCGAGGAGGAGGCGCAGGCCCAAGCCTTTGAGAGGCGCCTGGACTCACCGCTGCGCGTGATCATTGAAATCGTGCCGGAAAAGTGGATCACCTTGGACAGCGACAAGATGGCCAAGGACACCGCCGGGCTGCTCACGGACGAGGAGCGGGGGCCGCCGCTGGAAGCCGATTCGGTGCGCATGCCAGCGGAACTCAAGCGCCGGGGCCTCGAATAGCCGCCGGGGGCCGGCCGCGCGAAGCGGCGCATTCCATGACCAACCGCATCCTGCTCACCGGCGCCAACGGACACCTCGGGCGATTGGTGATCCGCGCCTTGGCCAATGATGCCGACGCCCTGCCGGTGCGGGCCGTCGTCCGCTCCGAGCGCGCCGCCCGAAGCCTTGACGACCTGCCGTCGCCGGAACGGCGCGAGGTCCACGTCATCGACTACCGGGACCGCGCCGGCCTGGAGGCGGCAGCCCAAGGCTGCGACGCCGCCATCCACCTCGTGGGCATCCTTAAGGCAACGCGGGCCAACCGCTACGAGAACGCCCACGAGCAGCCGGCCGAGGCGCTCTCGGCGGCCTGCTCGGCGGCCGGGGTGGCGCGCATCGTCCACACCAGCATCCACGGCGCCGACCCCGCCTCCGGCAACGGCTGCCTGGCGTCGCGCGGACGCACCGACGAAATGCTGCTGGCCGCGCCCGTGCCGGCGGTGATCCTGCGCGTGCCGATGGTGCTGGGGCCGGGCGACCTCGCCGCCGAAGCGCTGCGGCGCCAAGCCACGTCCGGCCGCGCAAGGCTGGTGCGCGGCGGCGCGGCCCTGCAGCAGCCGATCGCCGCCGCCGACGTGGTGGCGGCGCTGCTGGCCGCGTGCCGTCCCGGCGCTCCCGCCGATGTCGTGCTGGAGCTGGCCGGCCCGGAGTCCCTGAGCCACCGGGCGCTGGTCGAGCGCACCGCCCGCGTTCTCGGCCGCGAGGTGGCCTTCGCCAGCACCCCGATGTTCGCCGCGCGCGCCTTCGCCTGGCTGGCCGAGACGCTGTCCGCCGATCCGCCGCTCACCCGTGACATGCTTGAGGTGCTGGAGCAGGACGACGCGGTCGATCCGCAACCGGCAAGGCGGGCGCTTGGCATCGAGCTCACCCCGCTGGACCGCGCTCTGCGCGCCGCCTTCAACACGGAACCCGCCCCATGACCGCCACCGCCCCCAACGACCGGCCCGCACCGCCCCTTTGGCAGCGGGCGCTGCCCTGGCTGGTCACGCTGGCCTGCTTCGCATGGCTATACACCCGCATCGAGGGCGCTGCGGCCCGCCAAGGCCTGACGGCGGCGAGCTACCTGCTCGAGGTCTTCGCCAGCGTTTCCTGGGGAAGCTGGCTGGCGCTGATGATCCCCTACTCCGCCTTCTTCTTCCTCATCGACTCCACCGTGGTGTGGCGGGCGGTGTCCTGGTTCAACGCCCGGGTGCCCTGGACCGGCATCCTGCCCATCCGCGCCAGCGCCTACATCATCTCCATCGTCAACGAGCAGGTGGGCAAGGGCGCGATGGCGCTCTACCTGAACCGCCGGGACGGGGTGCCCGGCTGGGAGGTGGGCTCATCGATGCTCTTCATCATGTTCTGCGAGCTGCTCTACCTCACCTTCTGGGCCAACGTCGGCTACGCGATGGCCGCCGACACCCTGCCCGCCCAGTTCGCCTTGGTGCCTTGGCTCGGAGTGGGGGTGCTCGCGCTCTTCCTGCTCTGGACAGCCTTCTTCCGGGGCCTCATCCCCGTGGGCGGAGCGCTGCGCCAACGGGCCATCCTCAAGGCGTTCCGCGAGGCCTCGCCGCTGCGCTACCTCGTCATCGGCGCCATCCGCTCCCCGGCCCTGCTCGGCGCGGTGGTGGTTTACACCCTGGCGCTGCGCCTGTTCGGCGTGGAAGCCTCGTTCCTGGACATGCTGGGCGTGCTGCCGGTGATCTTCTTCGCCGCCGCCATCCCCACCCCCATGCGCGCCGCCGCCATCACCATCTGGGTGGTGCTGTTCCCCGACAACGAAGCCCAGCTCTCGGCCTTCGGGCTGGTGATGCACAACTTCTTCATTTTCTTCAACGCGGCCATCGGCCTGCTGTTCCTGCGGCGGGCGAATCGGGAGTTGGGGTTGGCCTGATGAGCGAAGACCAGAATCTCGAATGGAAGTCAACTTGGCGCGACGAATACCTCAAGTGGATTTGCGGATTTGCAAATGCGCAAGGCGGCCTGTTGGTGATCGGCAAGAACGACGATGGCGAGGTAGTAGGCGTGAAGAACCCGTTGCGGCTGTTGGAGGACATTCCCAGCAAGGTGCAGTCCCAGTTGGGTATCGTGGTAGATGTGAATCTCAAATCGGAGGGTGAGCGGGAGCACTTGGAAATCAGGGTCGATCCGCATCCCAATCCGATTAGCTACAAGGGCGAATACCACTACCGAAGCGGCAGTACGAAGCAGGTTCTGCGGGGTGCGGCGCTCACTCGGTTTTTGCTCGGCAAGCATGGCCGCAACTGGGACGACGTACCTCTTCCGGGCGTTCAGCTAAGGGACTTGGATGGGAGAGCACTGGATGAGTTTCGGCGGCGCGGTGTCGCCAGCGACCGCCTGCCGGCAGGCGCGACTGGCGAGTCAGACGGAGACCTGATCGAGCTGCTGCATTTGCGCGAGGGCGAGCACCTTCGGCGCGCAGCAGTGCTGCTTTTTCATCCCGATCCCGGGCGGTTTTTTGCAGGTGCGTTCGTGAAGATTGGTTACTTCCGAACGGCGACCGATCTAGCCTACCAAGACATTATCGAGGGAAATTTGTTCGATCAGGCAAACCGAACCTTGGACTTACTGCGCACTAAGTACTCCAAGGCTCAAGTTGCCTACGAGGGAGTCTTCCGCACAGAGACCCCAGAAGCCCCGCTTGATGCCCTGCGTGAAGCAGTCCTGAACGCGATTGCGCACCGTGACTACAGCAATCCGGCACCCATTCAGATCCGCGTGTACGACGATCGCATCTCGTTGTGGAATCCGGGTACGTTGCCTCCCAACTGGACTCTGGACAAGCTTTTGGGGACGCATGCCTCGGCACCACACAACCCGGGGATCGCCAACGCGTTTTTCCGCGCCGGCATGATCGAGGCTTGGGGACGGGGCATTGAGAACATCGTTGTGACCTGTCGGGCCGCTGGGACAGCCGCTCCGGTCTGGGAGGCGGAGCCCGACGGGCTACGGCTGGACTTCGTGTTCACCCAAACGGTGGACGAACCTTCCTCAGATGACCCAAACCGGGGATATGAAAGATCACCCCAGCCAGAGTCGCAGCCAGAGTCGCAGCCAGAGTCACGGCCAGAGTCGCAGCCAGAGTCGCTGGCAGCCAAAGTGCTCCGGGAACTTGCGAATGGGCCGAAGGCGAAATCGGAACTATCCCTCCTCTTGGGTCAGAAACGAGTTTCCGGCCAACTCAACAAAGTGATCCGCGCGCTCAAGGCGGAAGGTCACATTAGCTTCACCATTCCAGAGAAGCCCCGCAGCCGACTTCAGAAGTATGGCCTGACCGACCAGGGACGGGCTGCCTTGGATGCCCCGATTACCGGAAGGGCCGGAACGGACGCGTAAGGAGAGCCTCTCAGGAGCATGAGGGTTCCCTTCAGATTCAACGCGGCCATCGGCCCGCTCTTCCTGCGGAGGGCGAATCGGGAGCTGGGGATTGCTTGAGGCTGAGTTGTATCTAGGCTTCGCGGGAACGGTGGCGCGCATAGCCTCACAGCCGGGGATTTAGTGGTGGATGGGGGGCTACCCACCTGATTTAGCGGCTACGGCCCTTGATCCGGAACATCCAGACTCTATCTGATTAATTTGCGCTTCCCGGCTTCGTAACTCCGCCAGCAGACGGGCTTCGTCGTCAGAGGATCCCAGTTCGTCGATCTGGCTGCGGAGCTCGTGAAGCTTTTGATATTGTCGATTGGGGTTTCGGAGACCGTCGGGTCGCACGATGACGCCTGTCACCTCCGCCGGCTTCAGGCGCTTACTCCGCTCTTTACTCACATTGTGGCTGTGGCCGTGCTTCCGAAGGCTTTTCTTGACCTCCCAAATCGCTGCTTCCGGGACGGTTTCCCAAGAATTCGTTAGATCATCGGCATAAACGCTGAGGGTACAGCCCGCATTGCCGACTATCTGTGAAATCTCTTCCCACATATCGACATAGCAGAGGTACGCAAGGATTGGGCTACATGGGCTACCTTGAGGCAACGATCCTATTCGACAAACAAAACCCTTGATAATCGCAGATATATCTGGCGAGCACTCCATCCGCCAGAGGAAAAACCAGATCACCTTGTTTTCAGTGCAGCTCGGAAAGAAGTCCGTGATATCCAACAGACGAATGGAACGGGCACCGAGATGCCTAGCCCGGATATTGCACGAGTGTAGTTGAGGGACGGCGGAATGCCCTTGATAATCAGGGTGTTGAGTTCCATCTTAAGAGGACACCCGCCGTGACGAAACGCTACCATGATCGGATCCGTTTTTCACGCTCGAAAAGGCGCCGCGTCGAGGCCGAGTTCACGGGCGCCGAGGTGACCTCGAACGGCGGCGCGATACTGCTGGCGGAGGCGGACCGGCGGATGGGGCTGACCCAGGCGGCGGCCGACGCCATCGGCGACGACCGGCGCCTCAAAAGCGTCGTCCACGCCACCTGGGACATCCTGCGGCAGCGCATCTACGGCCTGATTCTGGGCCACGAGGACCTCAACGACCACGGCCGCCTGCGGCTTGACCCGGCGCTGCAGGCGGCCGCCATGCGGGACGGTACGATGGCGAGCCCGTCGACGCTGTGCCGGTTCGAGCGCAAGTCCACGCCTTCAGAGGCGCTGGCGCTGCACGGAGTGCTGTTCGATCAGTTCGTGGCCGCCCATCCCGTGCCGCCGGAACGCATCGTGCTGGACTTCGACGCCACCGACATCGCCCTGCACGGGATGCAAGAGGGGCGCCACTGGCACGGGCACTACCGGTCCTACTGCCACCTGCCGCTGTACGTGTTCTACGGGCGGCACCTGCTTGCGGCGGTGCTGCAGCCGAACGACCGGGACGCGGTCTGCCGGGCGGGCGCGGTGCTCAAGCTGCTGGTGGACGCGCTGCGCCGCGAGTGGCCGGGCGTGGAGGTCATCCTCCGGGCCGACCGACTGCGGCTTCTGCCGACCGCGCATCCTGCGCTGGTGCGGGAAGGCGGGCGTGGGCTACGTGGTCGGCCTGCCGTCCAACAAGCGCCTTGCGGCGCTGGCCGCGCCGGTCGCGGGCGCGGCGGAGGCCCTGCACCGGCTGGACGGGGACAAGCAGCGGCTGTTCCACGACTTCACCTACGCGGCGGGCACCTGGCCGCGCGAGCGGCGGGTGATGGTGAAAGCCGAACACACGGACCTAGGGGCGAACACGCGCTTCGTCGTCACCAACCTCGACATGGCCGACGACCCGCAGGGGCTGTACGACGAAATGTACTGCGAGCGCGGCGAGATGGAGAACCGCATCAAGGACCAGCAGCTCGGCCTGTTCGCCGACCGCGCCTCGTCGGGCGACTTCCACGCCAACCAGTTCCGCCTGCTGCCCGGCGCCCTGGCCTTCGTCCTCCTTGAGGGGATGCGGCGCATGGCCCTGTCAGCGACCGACCAAGCCAAGGCCTCGCCGCGGACCATCCGGCTCACGCTGCTCAGGATCGGGGCCGTGGTCATGTCCAACACCCGCCGGGTGCGCCTGCTGATGAGCCGCTCCCACCCCGGCCAGGGCCTGTTCCGCCGGGTCGCCGCGTCCCTCGCCCCGCAGCCGCCCTGAAACCCCCGGAGCGCTGTCCCCGGCGCGTTGAGACAAGCATGGCGGTTGGGGGAGTTGCGCCCGATGCCTGCGGGAAACGGCCAAAACCGATGCTCGGAAAGCCTCCATCGTTCGAGAGCGTCAGGAAACGTGACGAAGTGGCTCAGGCGCTCGAAAGTTGGACAACTCGTGCAATATCCGGGCTAAAGGACTACATGGAGGCGTCAGCAATCGCAGACCAGTCGCCGCATGCGGCTGCGGCGCTGCTTCGGTTGGCTGCGGAGAAGCTGTGCCTTGAAACCGTCAACGGCAAGTCGCTGAACAACAGCATCGATTTGCTGGTGAAGCAGGGAAAGATAACGGATGAAACCCGCCAAGCGCTGGACGTGGTCAGGGTGTACGGCAACAACGCAGTACACCCAGAAGTGCTGTCCTTGGATGACAAGCCGGATACGGTTGACTCGCTATTCAAGTTAGTGAACCTGATTTGTCTCGCTACGATCACGCAGTCAAGAGTGGTTGAGGAGATGTTCAAGGTTCACCCGGCAAAGGACCAAGCTAAAAGCAGCAAGCGCGGAAGCAAGTCGTAGTTTCATAATGCATGTAAGTCTCTAACGAATACTGGGTTTTCCGCTCTCCGACTTCCGATACTACGACAACCGCTCCGAATTTCGGTGTACTATAAGGCTTGCGCAGGGAATAGCATAAGGAGTATCGACTGAATCTGCTTCAATCTACCAGATGGTCGATATAATCAGCATCCACCTCGGACAGATAGTCCTTAACCCCAAAAGCCACACCAACTGCGAATCAGACGAACGGAATGTCAGTGTTTCATACGCACCACAAAAAGGCGCTAGCCGAAAAATCAGACGAAAACTGACTTTAGAGAGAGTGCCTAAACACGCACTATCCCTTGGCCATTGCTTGCTCCAAGGCTATCTCCAACTTGCGTAGAGCCAACTTCGACTGCCGTGCAGTAGCGGCCCTAGTTTTGAAGATTCCCCGCAACACACTAGATTTGTCGACTATAGTATACATAAACTCCGATGCTTCATCCGTATATGTAATAGATGACTTCTTAACACTTCCTTGAGGGTTCTGGTAGGTTGTGCCAGACCGTGTCACCACTTGACTGAGTCTGGCTGTGCGCTCAACAACTCGTTTTTGATACTCTGTAGCACCATGCCCGCTTTTCTCCCATACAAACTCTGTCTCACGATGAACCAAGATCGCGGATAATGTCTCAGAAGCAACGACCTCAAGTTGGTCGGTTAGAGCGTCCCAGTCCGAGAAAAACGGGAAGCTCCTGATCTGATCACCAACCAACACATCTAGGCGTTGAGTAGTAAGCAGTGCGAAGCTCGGGTGCGAGTAACCTGGCACTCCACCGCACTCATTAATCAACAACTTGGAGGATAGCAAGTCGGCCCATACGAGAATTGCGTCGCTACCCAAAAGACCGAGAGATTCGTTCAATGGACTGGTGATACGGGATTCCAATCCTGAATCTCCGTATGTATGGCGATTGAATGGACGCACGCCCAAATAGCGCATGAGCAGCAGCTTCGTTTCTCTGGCGCGGCCGTTCGCATATTCGGGTCCCGTAAACTGCTGAATTAGCTCAACATAATGGTCCTCAGCAAATACCAGAGAAACCGAGTTTCGAGTTTGCCACAAACAAGCAGCTAGTCGGCTTAGCTGCTCAGTGAACTTATGTTTGTCTAAAGGAATGCCAATGTAAGGCAGGGCAAGGATGGTGGCCGGGTCTATGTGCGTATATTTCGAAGCCAATCTCCTCTACCTCAAGAGCTCAAGAAGCGTCTTTTCAGTCTCATCAAAGAAACCATCTGGCCAGAATGCCAAGTAGCCATTGTCATCAACATCAATGGTTTCAACAGACGATCCTTCTTCGTCCCGCTTCACGAAAGCAATGCAAAGGTCTGAAGGATCCAACTGCCCTTGTGCAACACACAAACGTGATCGGTTGATTAGATGCTCGGAATGTGTTTCGACGATTACCTGTATTCCCGATACCGCGAGAATCAAGAAAAAATCTGCCAACTTGGACTGCACCGCCGGATGCAAGTGCAATTCTGGTTGTTCATAGATCAGTGTCTGTCCCTCTTTTGCGGCCAAGCCAACGGTCAGTATCGGCAACACTTGGGATACACCAACCCCCACATTTGTCAAAAGTTGAGAGGAATCATCTACATGAGACTTCAGTGAAACTATCAAACCATATGGCTGCTTCTGTTCAATCACCAATTCATACCCGATTTTCAAGTATCTCAACCAAGCATTGATCGCTTCGATGAGACGAATCTTCTCCAAGTTCTTTTCTACCTGCAGAAAATAGCTAGGTAATCTAGATTCGATGAGATTCTGCCCGCAGTAGTACAGATATGCGACCATGTGCTTTCCCTTGGGCCCGATATCAGCAATATCTGTGACTACCGTATCGTCATGAATCAATCGGGGATCTTCGCGCAAAGGGCCAAGATAGAGCACATTGTCGGTAAGCCACTGCAAACTGAACTGGTCAAGTTCCGACGTGTCGTCGACTAGCTCGAAGGTCGAAACGCCTTCACTTTTGACAAGCGTGCTCAATACTTCGGAGAAGTTTTCTAAGTCGAGCAACTGGCCGATTTCAGAAACCAGATCGATATCTTTTTTAGAGAGCATTTTGGTGAGATCGTCTGGTAGCGCGACCTTCTCAGACATTTCGTCCGCAACGCTCTTGATTTGACGCATCACGCGTATGCCGTGCGCTAGTTCCATTTGATCCAAGTAACTCAGCGCGTCTGCTCGGAACTGACGTTCTTCAAAGCCGTTCACATCGATGACTCCACTTTCTAGGAGCTCTGTCAGAACGTACATAAGATAGCGAACGACATATTTGTCGATCCGAATTCGTTGCTCAGTCGAGAAGCCGTCCACGCGACGGATTGCTACAACAGGCGTGATGCCGCGCAGCACGATCCAGTGGTCCTCGAAGTCATATATGTCGCCGAGTAAGCGTTTTTCGTTATGAAAGTTGATGAGAGCACTTTCGGGAGAGTTGGACAATGACGCACGACGAGAGTCAATCGAGAGCGCCTTGATGAAGAGTTTCTCGCTATCGTGATCATTATCACGCTCCAACTCTAGCTTCACTACATGATCGCTAGACCCGACGGAAATGAACGGCGCATCAGTTGTGGCAATAGCGGCAGTTCCTAAATTCGCCAGCGCGCCGCTGAGCCGTATAGAACTATCGACAGGAACGGCTTCCGACGTTTGCTTCAGCAATAGCAGAGTTTGGAGAATAGTGCTCTTGCCAGCGCTATTCGCACCGCTGATGATTGTTAGTTGGCGACATGGTACTTCTGCTGATTGAATGAATGACTTAATCCCTCCGAGTGCAATCCTGACGATCACTTCACGAATCCAAGTGCCTTCAATGCAGCTTCGTAGTGGTCCATTGTATTGCTGGTACCAAAGCCATCTTCAGGACGAATGAGCCCTGCCGTTTGGTCAGTGGAAACGCCTCGAATAAGATGCTCCAGGACATCAGCTGCAGCCTCTACTGCGTTGACCTTCATCCGATTACCCGGTCGGACCAGCAATTCAAGCCAAAGATCGCTAGATCGGCCATAGAGCTCCTTTTTTTGTATCTCGGACATACGATCCAGCGCTGTACGCCAAGCTTGCAAAGGTTCCTCCTCTTCAATGTGCTGGTATGCCTGAAGCACTGCTTTAAAGGCCGCTCTTTGGCCAGCTACGGTAGCCATCAGGTGCTTTTGATGGAGCGTTCGTATCTCCTTTCGTTGGCTGGTTTTAAGCTTTCGAGCTTCCGGTTGCTTTAGCGGATCCTCATTAAGAATAGATCGAACAGAACCACGCCACTCATCAAAGAATCTGATTCGCTCAAAAAACTCAGTAATCATATCTCTGGGAACCATACCATCGTGGTTGGCTGAGCTCGCAAGGAAACAGTCGTTAATCGCACGATCCCGCTCGTCCGTTAGCGAAAGCGAGTAGTCCTCAGCAATACGATCCAATTCCTCGGTTGGAAAGAGCAAGTCAACATACTGATCTAACAGGTAAATGTTCGTGAAATATAGGTCAGCGTCCGCCAAAGTTGAACCAGCATCACTCCACTTCGTGTAAAGTTCAAGGGTCGGATTGGTCTCAATCAGGTATCGTGCAGCTATAGCTGAAAAGTCGTTGTCATCGAGTATAAGCAAACTGTTCTTGTCCACAGGCTTTGCCGTCTTGTTTAGGTCGATGAAAACCTTCCTCGATCTGTCCGAGACATCTCTCCGAATATTCGGAACCCGAGCTCCTGGGTCATATACACCGTCCACATCGTCAAACGTAATAAAGACCACAGGGACTTCAATTTCTGCCAATCCCAGATCTTCCTCATAGTCTGTATGTCGGGTGTACTCGTTAGCTTGTCGGAGCGCATAGAGACGATGCTGCCCGTCTACAACGATTCGATCAATATCAGACAGCACGTGTAGTACTCCCACCTTTCCGATAGCCGCTCCAGAAGGGTCCTCAAAAGGTTCGAAGCGATAGTAGCCAGTTTCGGTTCCTTTTTTGGGCATCAGGACCACCACAAGACTATTGAAAAATCGAGTGCCGGGCTTTCGCAAGTAGTCTTCGAACATCGCGTACGCTCTTTTTTCGTTGACTCGCCTTTGTACGCGGTCAGCAAAAGTACTGGCTTCATTGGTTCGTGCAAAGTGAAGCTGGTCGGCACATTCTGACAAAGTTAGCGAGGCCATATAGTAGGTAACTCCCCCGAAACGGCCCTCGAGGGCGAACATTTCGATCATGGGTTTCGCTATCTGTTTGACTCTTGGCATGCTTGACTTACCTTAGCTGTCTGTTGAGGATTGGATAATGAGCGCGAATGAGTAGCGATTCAACTACATCCAAGTCGGCCAGCCGGCAAAGTTGCCAGTGAAAAAAGGCAACATGTTCCGAAAGTCCAAACTTCGTCATGTCACTTCTTACGTTCGAATTCGTTCCACGGTCATGATCCAGGAAGCGGTCCCGAAGAACTGTGGCCTTGCCGACGTAGATGGGTGGAAACATCGGTGCGAATCTCAAGATCATGTGTGAGGGGGAGCCCGTTGCCGACAGACTACCCCACCTGCTTACCTTCTCGAGACGCAATCGCGGTTGCTTACCATCGGACTCGAGTTTTGCGTTGACCTTGTCGCGAACGTCGAGCCTGAAGGCGTCAAAAGCGCTTACATAGGTTTTGGCCGTACCTAGCAAGTCGTCGGCAGCGTATGAATACGGCACCGCCAAAATCCGATATACGCCTGGCTTGCGCGGAACGTAGTGCGCTGCCCGCCGGAGAAATCGAACAATCCCTTGATCGCTGAGGTTAGTCGAATAGTCGAGCATGGTCTAGGAATTCAGCCTATTCCCGTGAAGTCGAGTAGCCTTGTTCTTGGAGTTTGGCTTTATTCGGTTTCTATCGGTATCTGCGCGAAGTGTCTTGTGCGCGGAAGTAGCCTATCACACATCTGGTAACAGCCTCAATCGCCTGTGCCGGCTCAGGACCTTTCAGAACTTTTTGCCTGCCGGATCAGGCAGCATCCTCGATCCCGACAAGGTACTCGTTCGGCGTTCGGCAATCCAGCGCCCAGTGCGGCCGCCGGTAGTTGTGGAAGAACTCGTGCCGGGCGAGCCTTGGGGCGACGTCGGCGACGGTGGGGGGTCCGTCGTAGAGGTTCCGGAACTCGATCCGGGCGGACCGGTTGGCGCGCTCGACGCCCCGCCCTTGGGCGGGCCGACGTCTCCACTGGGGCCTTCTCGGCGACAGGACGTGCAGGGGAATGCCCATCGCCTGGCAGGCGCGCTCGAAGTCGGCCATGAACTCGCTGCCGCCGTCCACCTGGATGGACCGGACGGGGAAGGGCATGGCCTCGAGCACGGCTTCGAGGAAGCGCTCGGGCGAAAGCCCCGGCGTTCTGCCGGCGGTGGCGCGGGAGAGGACGCGGGCGGCCATGAACCTGGTGACGGTGCGGACGGCCGGACTCGCAGAGTCCGCCGGAACCTCCTTGAGGGCGCGGCCGTCGCGGCTGTAGGTCATGTGGTCGATCTGGAGCATCTCGCCGGGGCCCTTGGCCCGGTCGCCGTACCTCCACCGGTTCGCCCAAGCGCCGCCGAAGCTTCGGCGGCGCTTGGGCTTGGCGCGCCCCTCGCAGAAGGACGCGGGGTTGATGCGCCCGTCGGCGATGGCCTTGGAGAGTATGCGCCCGACGGTGGAGACGGACAGGGCCAGCCCGTCCCTGGCCAGCATCGCGCGCAGCTTGGCCTTGCCCATGTAGGGGTGCTCCCGGCGCAGCTGGGTACGGCGCGGTCGTCGGCGTCGGTCCAGCGCCGGCGGCGGGCGGTTCGGGGGCGGGTACACCTGGGCTTGAGCGCCCGGGCGCCGCCGCGCCGGAAGGCCCTGCGCCAGTCGTAGTAGGTGCTCCTGGCCAGGCCGGCGGTCCGCAGGGCGTCGCCGCGGCGCATGCCGCCGGCGACCATCCGGTCGATGAGTTCGAGGGCGCGCAGGCGAACCGAAGGTTCGTCATCACGAAGCTACGCTTCGCGCAGGCGCTTGCAGGAAGGTGGGCAGGCGTGCAACAGTTTCATGCTCAGGCTCCTTGTTCAGTGAATGAATCAAGCATCTGAGCCGGCGGCGGGGCGCATCGCGCCGCGCCGCCGGGCCATGAACTCCGGTCGCTTACGGCTCCCTCCGTTCATGGCCCGGCGCCACCCTCCCCGTCCAGTCAGTTCATGGGGCCAGGCCCCGGGGAGGAAGTTCCGAAAGGTTTCTGAACCCGCACATCGCCTACTGAGGGCACTTTGGCTAGTATCGCTGGCGTCACCTCTACTGGCCATTTTCCCGCAAGGATAGGGTTTTCGTAGGGTGGGGCCGCAGACCAAGGGCTGCGTAACCGAGTGAACAGGGTCGTTTCCTACTTGCGCAGCTCATGAGCGCGGTGACTCGCAACGTAAGTCGAGTACCCCACAACTACGGCTTGAGCCAGTTGAGTTACCGTTGCAGCCGATTGCTTGGGTGAAAAGCTGACTAAAACTGCCCCGTGGGCTCGGCCAGCCTCCACCAAAGTGGCCACGGTCGCAGTCAAGTGTGCATTTTCCTGGCCCAAAGCGTCAACTCGCAAGCGCTCAACCCGGATTTGAGGCTCATCGTTGCGAGGATCAGGCTCCACATCGCCCGGGCATCCACCAAGCCGTCACTGGGTAGTATCTTGATGCCGACATTAGCGTTCGTTAATGATTGACGGCGAAAAATCGGAAGTTAAAATTATGCTCAACTTAACTTCCTATGTCTCACTGTTGGAAGGCTACCACCAGTCATTTCCCGCCCTTAGAGGCACCCAAGCAGGCGCAGACTTCTACATCGCCATGTGCCCCATGCGCCTAATCCCCAAGATATTCGTCTTCGACGACGAGGAAGTGCCCCCCGACCTCCGCGCTCAGCGGACCCTAAACCGCAATCGCATCCCCGAAATCGCTCGGTACCTAGTCGAAAACCGGGACAACTACATTGTCTCCGCCCTAACTGCCTCCGTCGATACTTCAGTACGCTTCGAGCCATACGGCAACGGGCAAGGGACCAAGAGCATGGGCACACTGCGAATTCCCATGGACGCCCGGCTTCTCATCAACGACGGCCAACATCGGCGGGCGGCCGTAGAGGAGGCGATGAAAGACTGCCCCGAGCTCCGCGATGACCACGTACCCGTCCTTTTCTTTGTGGACAAGGGCTTGGAGCGCAGCCAGCAGATGTTTGCGGATCTGAACAAGCACGCCATCCGGCCCAGCGACTCCCTGAGCACCCTGTACGACCAGCGCGACCCTAGTTCGGAGCTTGCTCGATACGTCGCGATGACCGTTGAGGGCTTCAAGGGGATGACTGAGATGGAGAAATCCAGCATTTCCAATCGAAGCACCAAGCTGTTCACCCTGAGTGGGATCAAGTACGCCTGCCGCGCACTGCTCCGCAAGGGACGGCGGGACAATATCTCACAGGACGAGAAGACATTGGCTACAGAATTCTGGTCCGCAGTGGTGTCCAATGTGCCCGATTGGGGTCAAGCGAAGCAAAGAAAAGTGGCATCAAGCGATTTGCGGCAGAACTTTGTGCATGCGCATGGGGTAGCCTTGTCGGCGATTGGGACCGCAGGTGCAGACCTGTTGGCAACCTATCCCGAAGGTTGGCAGCCCAAGCTCAAGAAGCTGCGCACCATCGACTGGTCGCGGTCCAATGAGGCCCTTTGGGAGGGTCGGGCCATGGTGCTCGGCAAAATCAGCAAGGCGCGGAACAACGTGCGACTGACCGCCAACTTGATCAAGACCCATATCGGGCTTAGCCTGAACGCGGAGGAAGAGAAATTGGAGAAGAGCTTGGAGGGGAGCCGTGAGTGAGGCCTTTCCATACGAAACCGCCCAAGAGCAAGCCAACTCGTCGACCGTTGCGGGCCGCCCACTGGGTGACCTCATCAGCGAGGTCTGCGACCTCTACTTGGAGGACAATCGGCCTTGGGTAGTGGGGTTCAGCGGGGGCAAAGACTCGACAACCGTGTTGCAGCTCATTTACACCGCTGTCCAATCGCTGCCCCCCGAACAGCGAGAGAAGCGCATTTTCGTCGTGTCCTCCGACACCTTGGTCGAAACCCCCGTCGTCATCGATCTGCTCGAAACCACCCTCGCTGAACTGAACGACACGGCGGCGGCACAAGGCATGCCCATCGAAGCCCACCAAGTGAACCCCAAGCGGGACCAGACCTTTTGGGTGAATCTGCTGGGCAAGGGCTATCCCGCTCCAACCCAGACGTTCCGCTGGTGCACGGAGCGCATGAAGATCAACCCCATCAACGCCTTCATCCTAGACAAGGTGGCGGAATTCGGCGAGGCCATTGTCATTCTGGGGGCACGGAGCGCTGAGAGCGCATCAAGAGCCCAAGTCATCGCCAAGCACCGAATCGATGGGAGCAACCTAGGCAAGCACACATCGCTGCCCAATGCCTACGTCTATACGCCCATCGAAGACTGGACCGCCGATGAAGTTTGGGAATACTTGATGTCGGCTCCGCGGCCTTGGGGTGGCGACAATCGGGCGCTGCTGGAACTCTACAAGGGCTCCAACGCCGGTGAGTGCCCAGTCGTCATCGATACCAGCACCCCATCCTGCGGCAATTCACGGTTCGGCTGCTGGACCTGTACCGTGGTCACCGCCGACAAAGCCATGGAGAGCCTCGTTGAGCAAGGCGAGTCCTGGATGCGCCCTCTGCTGGAATTCCGCAACATGCTCGCCGAAACCACCAAGCCAGAGCGCAAGACGGAGTTCCGCAACTCTCGCCGCCGCACGGGCAAGGTGTCATTTGCTCGCGGTGACATTCAAGACGACGGCGAGGGCAACCGCGTTCGCAAGCACGTCCCCGGCCCCTACTGGATGCACTATCGGAGGAAGTGGCTTGAGCATCTGCTCGAGTTGCAGCGCGATCTCCAGAAGGGCGGGCATGACTTGGAGTTGATCACAGTCGATGAGCTTCACGAAATTCGTCGCGAGTGGCTGAGTGATCCCAATGAACCGGATTGGGAAGATCACCTGCCAGCGATCTATCGAAAGGTGTTTGGCGCGGACTTGGACTGGATACAAAACGACGCCGGGGCCTTCACCAAGCCGGACGCCGAATTGCTCAGCGACTTGGAAGACAAGTACGGCATACCGAGTGCGCTCATCCAAAAGCTCCTTGACCTGGAGGTTTCCATGGACGGGCTCGCCAAAAGGCGCGGCATGACTGATCGCATCCACTCCATCCTGAGTGAGGATTGGGAACCCTTGGAAACCATCATGGCCAACGGGGAACGGATGCGCGATGGTGGTTATCAAGAGGAGATCAACCGACTCCAAGCTGAACTGGCCACCTTCAACGGCGCGGCGGAACAATGATCCTCGACCGCCTTTCGCTGTGCGACTTCCGAGCCTACCGCGGGTTTCATCAAATCGAACTCGCCCCACGGGTCAAATACGGCAGCCAACGCCCCATCATCCTGTTCGGTGGCCTCAACGGAGCTGGCAAGACAACGCTGTTGATGGCCATCCGATTGGCGCTCTACGGACGCCATGCGTTGGGCATGGGCATATCAAAGGCCAACTACACCAAGCTCATTCGCGGCTGCATCCATTCGTCGCCCAAGGCACTGGTTAGGCCGAACAGTACCTACCTTGAGCTTGACTTCACCTACGGGAAGCTCGGGCGCAAGACCCACTACCGGGCACGGCGAAGTTGGCTCGACGACGGCCGCAACGTCCGTGAACTGCTTTCACTGTGGGAGAACGGCACTCGAAAAGCCTCGTTATCGGAAGAGTCTTGCCAAGGATTCCTGAACGAGTTGGTGCCGATAGGCGTCTCCGAACTTTTCTTCTTCGATGGCGAGAAGATCGCTGAGTTGGCGGAGGACGACTCCGGAACCGCCCTGGGCGATGCGATTCATCGCCTCTTGGGCCTCGATTTGGTGGAACGACTGCGCAGCGACCTACGCATCTACATGTTGCGCAGTGAACGCAAGGCGGCGGGAAAGGATGCCGCTAAAGAGATTGACGGCCTCCAGCGAGACTACGAAGACATCAGGGCGGAGCTTGAGGAATGTCGAGCAGAACTGGACCGCGTGGAGAACGAGCTCAGCGAGTTGATTGTCCAACGCGACCGCCTCGAAGTGCGCCTGACCGAGCGGGGTGGAGACTGGGGAACCTCACGGGAGGCGCAACGAGCCAAGGCGAAGGAACTAGTCGAGGCGTTAAGGCGAGCCGAACGCGAGTTGCGCGAGGAGTTGGCTGGCCCCTACCCCCTGTTTCTGGCGAAAGAAGCTCTCGTTGACGCCTTGGAATTTGCCGCCGCAGAGTTGGAATCCCTCGCCAGGAAAGAAGCAAACCAACTGCTGACCCGGTTTGCCTCGATATTGAAGGAACAGCTTGATGGTGATGGCCAAGCGAAGGTGGATCATTTGTTGAGCCAAGCGCTGCACCCGCAGACGACCGCGGATCGGGAGCCATCCCTCGACCTCAGCCACCGAGCGATTGGTCGCATGGAGCACACCATACACTCTGCCGTTCCTGACACTGAGGCGCGCGTCGAGCGCGTTGCCAAAGAGATTGCGCTACTCAAGGGCGAGTTGGATACGGTAACGCTGCGGATTGAGCAAGCTCCTGACGAAGCAGTACTGGCCAAGGACTTTGCCGAATTATCTGCACTCAACGAACAGATCAGCGAAGCAGGCGCCGAAATAGCTGTGCGGAGTCGTGAAGTGAAGGCAGCGTACGCCAGAGCAATTGAAGTTGCCCGTTCGCTTAGGGACAAGCACACGGTCCTTGCCGAAGCACAGCAGCGGGAGCAGCCCTTGGAATACGCTGACGGGGCTAGGCAACTGCTCAGCGACTTTCGGCAAATCAACGCGGAACGAAAAATCGGATGGCTTGAGAACGAATTTGCCGCTGCATTCCGCCGCTTGGCCCGAAAGGACGACATCGTCGTCAAGGCTCGCATCGACCCAAGAAGGTTCACAGTGAAACTGATCAATGGCGACAACGATGAGATGCGGAAGTCGCAGCTATCCGCTGGTGAGAAGCAGATTTACGCCATCGCCATGCTCGAAGCCTTGGCGCGAACTTCGGGGCGGCACTTGCCTGTGGTCATAGACACACCGCTCGGAAGGCTTGATTCCCACCATAGGGCCAATCTGGTCAGCCACTACTTTCCCAAGGCAAGCCATCAAGTCATTCTGCTATCCACGGACACCGAAGTGGACGAGTCCTTCTACCGCCAACTGTCGCCGCAAATCAGCCACGCATTTGAGATCATCTACAACGATGGGGAACGAGCCGCCAACCTGCGCGAAGGCTATTTCTGGCGCAACAAACTGAGGGCGGCGCAGTGATTCCGCATCGCGTTCGAGTTTCCGAGCAGGCCAGCGCTCGGTTGAAGTTCCTCAAGTCCAAGACCGGGCTAACACCGAACATACTGAGCCGATTCGCATTTGCTTTGTCCGCTCGCGACATGCGCCGCGTGACGCGAAGCTCCCCTGACCTGCACGGGCAGGAGTTCAATGCCCCTACCCTCTTCGGCGAGCAGCAGGAACTCTATGACCTCATTCTAGTGAGGTACGTGGACGCAACCGGCGATGGCAGGGATGCCGCAGCCATCATCGCCAATCACATCGAGAACGGCCTTCACAAGATGGGTCATGTCCGCAGCTTGGAGGATATCGTCGATCTCAAGTGAAACTCGGACCACGGAAGGCGGCGGAACGCCAACTTTAGGCTGGGCATACCGCCAGTTACGGCTGACGGGTAGGGGCAAACACGTTGGGAGCTTCAGCTACTACCACATCCACCTGACTAGCCGCCTGTCCAGTGTGCAAGCCTATCTGGAAGCCACCAAAATTCGGCTCCACCGAGCGCCCTTTGACTTCAATGTCGTCAAACTGGACCGGCACTTCCGAATCAGTTTCCTGCTCTACGAGGACTTCACCGCGCCCTTTCCGGCGCTACTGAAAGCTCTTTCCTGCGATGTAGCACAGGTCACAACCCGTCTTTCCGACTACAGGCAACGCGCTAACCCGCCGATTCTGCACCGCAAGGAGCTGCTCCTGCCCGCAGATGATCCGCTCGTCCCTGAAGCAGTGCGGTTGACTCAGAGATTGGAAAAACGCGGCGCATTCACCGATGCCCAGAAAATCGGTACTCGCAACGGCTGGATTGCCGTGCTGAACGCCCTCGGGCCAACCCTCAACGACGGCAAGCTGGCGGGTATCGCGTGTCGGGCCCGATAGAGCGCAGCCGAACGGCTCTCAGCCGATCCGAGCTGTCCTCCCCCATGCAGCACCTGATTAACTTCGGGTTCCTCGACGGTAGCCATTCGCTGTTCGACTACGGATGCGGGCGAGGCGACGACCTCAGACTGCTCCGAGATCTGCAAATTCGAGCCGCTGGCTGGGATCCTGTTTTCCATCCGAAGGGCAAGCGGCGCCCCGCCGACATCGTCAATCTGGGTTTCGTGCTGAATGTCATTGAGGACGCGAGTGAACGTCGGGAAACGCTCAAGTCTGCCTATGCGCTGGCCCGAAAGGCGCTGATCGTGAGCGTCATGTTGGGCTACCAGAGCAAGCGAGAGCAGTTCCAAGCCTACCAAGACGGGGTGAGAACCCAGCGGAACACCTTCCAGAAGTACTTCGCCCAAGACGAGTTTCGGACCTACGTCGAGGAGACTCTCGAAACCAACGCGGTGCCCATTGCACCGGGCATTTGTTTGGTCTTCCGCAATCCAGTGGATGAGCAGTTGTTTCTGCTGGCCAAGCAGGAAGTGCGCCGTGAATGGCGGCTTATGCGTCGGGAGCCTAACAGCGAAACCATCGCGGCCCTAGTGGATGAGCATCGAGCACAGGTGGACGCCTATTGGCTAAAGGCCCTTGAACTAGGACGGCCAGCAACATCCGCAGAGTGTCCTGAGATGCCATCGCTCATCCGTCTGGTGGGCTCCAAGCGCCGGGTCCACGAGTGGGTTGAACGTTTCTTCGACCCGCAGGAGATGGAAGCCGCCGCCATCGGACGGCAGGAAGACCTTCTCGTTTACTTCGCGCTGGGCCACTTCGGCAAGCGGAAGCCCTACTCAGAGTTGCCCCAACGCCTTCAGCGGGACGTCCGCACCTTTTTCGGCAGCATCACCAAGGCGCGAGAAGCGGGAAAACGCGCTCTGTTTGCAGTTGGTGACAAGCAACGCCTAGCAGAGGCAGCTCTTTTCTGCCACGAGGAACTCGGTATTGGCCTGCTCCACCAACGCCACGACCTGACCTTCCACCAGTCACTTCTAGGCGAATGCCTACCCTTGATCAGAATCTATGTGGGCTGTGCGCTGCAACTGTTTGGCGATGCCAATTCGGTAGATTTGATCAAGGTGCATCTTGAGTCGGGCAAGGTCACTTTTTTGGTGTACGACGACTTTGAAGGCGAGCAAACGCCCAAACTCGTTGAGCGAATCAAAGTGGACCTACCCCGGCTGAGAGTGGACTTTTTCGACTACGTTGGCGAGTACGAGCCGGTTCCGCTCGAAGAAGAAAGGGCAAATTTCCACCTGAGGTAGGCGATGCCCCTACCAGCCCCGATGCCCCGGCGGCGGCGGATCCTCCGGCGGACCGGCGAAGCACTGGGCAATGGCCATCCAGGCCGTGGCGGCGTCGCCGACGACGGTGAGGCTGGTCTCGGCGATGTTGCGTCCTTGGGTGACCACATGCGCGAACTCGACGGCGGAGCCGCGCACGCAGTCGGCGTCGGAGGGTTCGTTCCACTCCCAGACCGCGCCGGAGGGTGATTCGAGGCGCACGTAGGGCGTCGGCGACGGGGCCTCGAGGCCGCGGTTGACGAAGGTCCAGCCGAAGGTGCGCACGCCGATGTGGCAGACGTTGCGGATGCGGTCGCTGCTGCGGCGCGGCGCGCGCAGCAGGTCGTAGATGTCCTGGCCGTGCGCCCAAGTCTCCATTTGCCGCGCGGTGGCCATCATGGCGATGCCCATGTCCGGCCCGAACCAAGGCGCGCGCAGCGCTGGGTCGGCGGCATCAAGGGCGTCGCAGAGTTGGTTGAAGTAGGCGCGCCAGCGAGCCAGCAGCGGCCGGCCCTCCAGCGGCTCCGGGTTGGCCGGAATCCCGGCGCCCAGGCCGTCCCGCCATTCCCGGAAGCCGTCCGGATCGGTCACCGAATGCACCGCCCAGCGGTCGGCGTCGTGCAGGTGCTGCACCACCCAGTTGACCGTGCGGCCCTTGAACGGCGTTTCCAGCGACCACTGGTCGTCGCTTAAGCTGTCCAGGAACGAGAAAAGCTCCGCGCCTTCCTCGCGCAGGTCGTTGACTGGTTGGTTCATGTGCGTTTCCGAACAGTGTTGGGGTGGATGCGGGGACTTCGCGTCGGGCCGCTTCGAGCCTGCAAGATAGCAAATGCGTTGCGCCAACATAAGCCGGCGCGCCCGCGAGGCGGGCGCGTTGGAGTTTCGCTGCGCGAAACTCCGTGCTCGTCGCTTGCCGCCCAGGACCGGCTCGGCCCCGCCGCCTACTCGACGAGTTTCGCTGCGCGAAACTCCGTGCTCGTCGCTTGGGCCGGATTCCGATATGTTTCTGAGTCCGTGCCCATTCGGATCAAAACGGCGCCTCCACCGCCGCGCACAGAAAGGCCATCAGCGGCCGGGCCTTGGCGAAGGCCTCGGCCGCTTCATCAACGAAGCCTGCGGACGCCGCATTGGCGGCGGGGAAGTTGCAGGCGGCGATGAAGTCCTTGCGCTTGATGTCCTCAATGTGGGGCGCGTCCTGTGAGTAGCCTCTGGGCGGACGCTTGAGGCGGGCGCCGCCGAACTCAAAGGCGCGGTTGAACGTCCGCGACGCCTTGACCCGCCGCCAGGCGTCCGGGTGGTCGCAGATGCGCTCGCGGATGCGCTTCAGCGCGCCGGGCTCCGGGCGCCACATGCCGGCGGCGAGGAAGCAGCCGGATGTTTCAATGTGCAGGTAGTAGCCCGGCGCGTGGACGTCCTTGCCCAGCTCGTGGCGGAACTGGATGCCGATGTTGGTCTTGTAGGGCGCGCCGCGATGAAAGCGGGTGTCGCGGTGCACGCGCATCAGGGAGCCGCCCTGCCGCTTGGGGATGGCGGTGAAGTGCGGCGACAGCTCCTCCATGCGAGACCCCATGGCGGCGATGAAGTCCAACGCCGGCTCCAGCACGCACGCCTCGTAGCGGAGCTTGTTCTCCTTGAACCAATCGCGGTTGTTGTTCGCCTCCAGTTCGGCGAGAAAGCCGATGGCGTCGTCCCCAAAGCCGGCGAAGTCCGGCATCTTAAGCCCCTCGCGGGGCCCTGCTCATGTCAGGGCCTCCACCAGTTGGTCAATGACGGCTTCCGCCTTGGCGCGCACCTCCGCATCGGTGGCGTCCTGGATGGGATGCGCCACGAACACGCAGCGGGCGTCCTTCATGCCCAGCGCCGCAGCTTGGGCGGCGGCGGCATCGACAAACTCCGTCGAGGCAATGGACACCGAGGGCTTGCCTTGGATCTCGAACCATACCGTGTCATGCAAACTGCACGTGGTACAGGAGCCTCAGTCGGCCAGCGCCTCGACCACGAAGTCGTTGTCGCGGACGATTTGGGCGCGCAGGTCCGCCGGCGCCGGCTTGGCGAAGGTCGGCTTCGCATAGCGATTGACGCGGATGCCGGGCGCCTCGGCCTTGAGCAGCGCCTCGAGCCGGTCGAGCAGCACGTTGCCCTTGGGCTTGGAGATGTCGAGAAAGGCGACGTTGCCGGCAATTCGGCCGCTGCGCGGCGTCACCCGCCGCTCCACCGGCACCCGTTCGTCGGTTGGATCAAGAATGGTTGTCATGGCTGTTGCCTCCCGTCGTTGGCTTTGCGTTGATTCCGTTGAGGCCGCTCAGGGTTCCTCAATGATCTTCGAGACCGGCATCGAACCGGTCTCGCCGGTCACCCAGCCGTGGAAGGCGCCGGAGAACTTGCCGGCCGCAGCGCCCGCCACGACGATGTGAATGTCCTCATCGCGGCGGAACTTGGGCAGCTTGCGGGCCCGCGCCTGCCCATCCATCGCTTCGACCGCAGCGGGCTTGAAGCCCACTGCGGAGACCGCATCCGCGGCCAGCTCCTCAATGGAGCGCGCCGTCACGGCCTGAATGCGGGCCCGAATGTCCGCCTTGCCGTAGCCGTCGCGGGCGAAGGTGTCCACGTGCTCCGGGACGATGACCAGCAGCGCTTCGGTGGCGAAGTGGGCGCGCGGGTGGAAGATGCCGTCCAAGCACAGCCCGAAGCTGCCCGCCAGATGATCGCCGGTTCGGGCATCCTGATCGACCATCAGGGTGGGGCCGCTGCTCATGGCGAAGGCGGTGGCCACGGAGTCCCCGGCGGCGAAGCCCCGCTCCACGTGCAGCGGCGTCCAAGGATTGCGCTCCTCCCACTCCGCAAAGCACATCGTGAACTTCATCGGATTGCCCAAGGTGGAGCGCTCCGTGCCGCCGGGCCGCGCGCCGCCGATGTTGCGGATGGCCAGGCGCAGCGCCCGGCCGATGGTGGCGTTGGCGCGGCAGCCTTGGCCGAGCGCCCCGAGTTTCATGTTCATGCCCAAGCGCTCGCGCACCGGGCCGTTGACGACGATCACCGGACTGGCCCCCATGGTGGTGGTCATGACGCCGTGGACGTTGAATTCGTCGGTGCAAACCGCCTCCAGGCAGGCGATGACCACCGGCAGGCACTCCGGTCGGCAGCCGGCCATGACCGCGTTGATGGCGATTTTCTCCACCGTCGCCTCGCCCATGTTGGGCGGCACCGTGGCCACCGTCTCCTGGGCGTCGCGCCCGGTGCGCCGCAGCATGCGCAGCACCCGTTCGGGGGTGGGCGGCACCAAGGGCAGGCCGTCGCTGAAGCCGAGATCGAACATCAGCTCAACCTCGTCTTCGCCCGCCCCCACCTCGATGCGGCGGGCGCGCAGGGGGCTGTTCTCGGACTCCGCCCGCAGCCGGTCGGCAATCAGCGGGTCGGCGGAGCGGGAGCCGCAGCCGGGCCGCCACTCGGGATAGTCCCCCCAATCCAAGCCCAGGGGCGCAAGCTGCAAGGCTTGCGCGAAGCCCTCGGCGGCGGCGCGCCACTCAGCGCGCGCGAAGCCCGCCAGCTTGGCGGTTGACCGCCCCTTGGCGTCCGCCAAGTGCAGGGTGGGCACGATCTCCACATCGTAGGCGAAGGAGACCTTGAGGGAGTCGTCATCAAGCAGCGGCACGGTCAGGCCATGCCGCTCGGCGAGCGCGCGATTGCCTTGCGCGGTCTGGCCGACGACGAGGAAATCCGCCGCGGCGCCCAACTGGCGATGCAGCGCCTCGATGAGCGGCATGACGTCATTGCAGGTGGGGCAGTCCTCCTTGACGAAGCAAATCAACGCCGGGCGGGCGCCGGGAAAGCTGTGCTTCCCGCCCGCTTGGTCCTTGAGCAGGAATGGGGGCAACGCGGACCTGGCCAACGGGGCGACGCCTCAGACCGCCGGCGGAACGGCCGCCGGACGCAGCGCTTGATTCATGTGAAAACCTTGTTCCGTGATGGGCGGAACTTGACGTTACTGCAATTTGGACAGGAACGCCAATGCGTGCGCGACCTGACGGTCGCGGATGGAGTTTCGCTGACGCGAAACTCCGCGCTCGTCGCTTAGATCAGATTCCGGTATGTTCCTGAACCCGCACAGTCGGGATCGAGGATGCTGCCTGATCCGGCAGGCGAAAAGTTCCGAAATGTCCTGAGCCGGTACAGCCAATCGAGCTCCCGGCCTTGTTGTGGTACGTTGCGCATGGGCAATCCGGGCGCTTGCGGCCCGACCCGGCGGCACAGGCCGCCGGAGCCGCCCGCGGACCTGAACTTGCGCGGCCGGGCGATGACGTGGGCGCGACGATTAGGATGCGAATCATGTTGGAGGACTCATTGACAGGATTCAGGCATAAGCCGGCACGGCGCCCGCGCCGCTCGGTGCCGGCAGCCGCGCTGCTGTTGGCGGCAACGCTCGCCGTGGCCGATGCGCCCATCGTTCAGCCGGGCAAGCCGGGGGAACCGACGAGAGCGCTGACGGCCGAGCAGGCGATTGAGGTCGCCGTCACCCGTTACTCTCCCGACGATGTCCGTTTCATGCAGGACATGATTCCGCACCACCAGCAGGCCGTGCAGATGGCCGCCTTGGCGGCGGAGCGCACCAACCGGCCGGAGCTGATCGATGCGGCGGGCCGCATCAATCTCTCCCAGCGGGACGAGATCGAGTTCATGGAGAAGTGGCTCAGCGAGCGCGGCGAGCCAGCCCCGGATCCGTCGGATCACGCCGCCATGCACACCGACCATCGCATGGCCGGCATGGCCACGCCCCAGCAGATGGCCGATCTCGCCGCCGCGCAGGGCACGCAATTCGACCGGCTCTTCCTGCGGTTGATGATCACGCACCACGAAGGCGCGGTAACGATGGTGGAGGAGCTGCTCGAACGGCCGGGCGCGGCCTACGACCCGGTGCTGTTCGAGTTCACCACGGACGTCACCAACGATCAGACTGCCGAGATCGAGCGCATGCACGCGCTGCTCATCACGCTTTCGGACGACCCGCGCGCCGGCCTCAAGGCCGGGTTCGAAAACGCCGGGCAGGCGCTGCTGAACATGGCGCTGCTGACTTCGCTGCCAAGGCCCCCGGGGTTCTTCGATCCGGAGAATCCCGCCAGCCTGCCGCCAGAGAAGCCCGCGAAGAGTGAGCTTGAGGACGGCTCCAGCGCCCGCGAAGGCGCGGACGGGAGCGCGGCGGTTGCCAAGCACGCCGCGGACGCCGGCGACGGGCGGAAAGACGACGAAGAGCGGCAGGACAAAGAGAAGGACGACAAAGAGAAGGACGGCAAAGAGAAGGACGGCAAAGAGAAGGAAAAAGACGAGCAGGACTGGGAGCGCAGGCCGCTGCTGAGCTTCTCCAATACCGACTTGGCCTTCCGTGACGACCTCATGTTCGTCGGCAGCTACCACGGGTTCAACATCTACCGCATCGGGCGGCACGGCTCTCTCCGGCACGTCGGTTCCGTGGTCTGCCCCGGCGGCCAGGGCGATGTCTCGGTGGTCGGCGACCTGCTCATCATGTCGGTTGAGGAGACGCGGGGACGGCTCGACTGCGGCTTGCAGGGCATCACGGAGGACGTGAGCGGCGATCGGTTCCGGGGACTTCGCATCTTCGACATCAGCGACCTCAGCCGGCCCGCGCAAGTGGGCGCCGTCCAGACCTGCCGCGGCTCGCACACCCACTCGGTGGTCGCCGCCGACGCCGAGCGGATCATCGTTTACAACTCCGGCACGTCCATGATCCGCAAGGAGGATGAGCTGGCGGGCTGCATCGACGCCACCCCCGGCGATTACCGGACGGCGCTGTTCCGAATCGATGTCATCGAGATTCCGGTCAAAGCCCCCTCCGAGGCGCGCATCGTTCACAGCCCCGCCGTTTTCGCGGACCCTGAGGACGGCAGGCTGGCCGGCCTTTGGCGCGGCGGCGATCACGGCGACCATACCCAAGAGAGCTCATCCACCGACCAATGCCACGACATCACCGTGTTCGCAGACCGCGGCATCGCCGCCGGGGCCTGCGCGGGCAACGGAATCCTGTTCGACATTTCCGATCCGCTGAACCCGGCCCGCATCGATGCGGTGGTCGATAAGGGCTTTGCCTACTGGCACTCCGCAACCTTCAGCAACGACGGCGCCAAGGTGCTGTACACCGACGAATGGGGCGGCGGCATGATGCCGCGATGCCGCGCCTACGACCCGCTCGATTGGGGCGCCAACGCGATCTACGACATCGTCGACGGCAAGCTTGAGTTCAGGAGCCACTTCAAGATGCCGGCGCCGCAGAGCGAGCAGGAGAACTGCGTGGCGCACAACGGGTCCGTGGTGCCGGTGCCGGGGCGCGACATCCTGGTCCAAGCTTGGTACCAAGGCGGCATCTCGGTGATCGACTTCACGGACTCGGCCAAGCCGATGGAGATCGCCTACTTCGACCGCGGCCCGGTTGACGCGGAGCACCTGACCCTCGGCGGCTACTGGTCCGCGTACTGGTACGACGGCAGGATTTACGGCACCGAGATCCTGCGCGGCATCGACGTGCTGTCGCTGCTGCCGAGCGGTTTCCTCACCGAGAGCGAAATCGCCGCGGCCGCGCTCGCCGACCAAGGCCGGGCGTTCAATCCCCAGCAGCAAAGAAGCTTCAACTGGCCGGCCGAACCGGTCGTGGCGCGGGCCTACATCGACCAACTGGTTCGCGGCAATGGCCTCGATGAGGCAACCCGGGCGGACCTCGAGGCGGCGCTGGACCTTGCCGCGGCAGCGCTGCCTGGCGGCGTCAGCGATTCGGCGCTGGCCGGCCGTCTCCAGGCGCTGGCGGCATCGGTTGAGGCCGATGCCGACAGGGGCATTGCGGCGAAGCGGCGAACCGGATTGGCGGACACGCTGCGCGGAATCGCCGCCAGGCTGGGCAGCCTCTGAGCCGGTCCCGTTCGTTCAGCGCTTCGCTGCCTGAGCATCGGAAAGATCCCGCAATCGAAACGATCCCTCAAATCGCAGGCTCCTCAACCCGACCGGCAGCAGCCGGATCCTGCTGGCCAATTGGCGCCCGAGGCGGTCGCGCCAGCCACGCGCAGGGGCTGGCCGAGCGCTACCCCAAAGAGCGCAGCGGCTCGCTGCCGTCCCAATCTTGGGACGCCGCCTCGACCATGGCGTAGAAGCGGCGCAGGCCGGGTTCATCCTCGTAGATCTCCAAGTAGTGGCCAAGGCTTGGGTTGGCATCGGCGAAGGCGAACCTCACCTGACCCGCCCGCGCCGTCATGCGGACGGGGAAGCCCCGAGCCTCGAGGCGGGCGAGCTCGGCGGGGAGCTGGGGCGCGAAGTAGGCGGCGTGGTGCAGGCCCCAGGGGCGATCGGAGAACACCGATGGATCGTCGCCGTTTTGCTGCACCAGCTCGACCATGAGGCGCCCCCACCAGCCGTAGGCGGAACTGTGATCCAGGGCCGCCGGGGCGCCGTCCAGCCGCACTGCGTCGAGGGGAATGCGCTCGGCGATGAAGAACGGCCCGGCGCCCAGGCGCTTGGCCCAGCGCAGCGCGGCTTGCTTGATGTCGGGCACGAAGTAGGCAAGCTGCACGATCTCCGGCCCTGCCGCTGGCTGCACGGCGGGCGCCCCTACGGCGGAGGGAAACGTGAATTGGATGATCCCATCATGGTCACCACTGTGCGGGCTCAGAAACATACCGGAATCTGATCTAAGCGACAGCGCGCGGAGTTTCGCGCCAGCGAAACTCCATCCGCGACCGTCAGGTCGCGCCACCACTTGGTCACCGGCGGCACGGGCCGTAAAATGAAACGCCGCCAAGGAAGCCCTTGGCGGCGTCATGATGAGGCGCATGTGGCGGACATGGCGGGAAACCCCCGGCGGCGGGCCTGACAAACCCGCAAAAAGCCGTTCGGACCAGGATTTCCGTTGGAGGGAGATAAAGCCCTCACGCCTCACTGCGCTTATCATAGGCGAATCCGGTAGTTCAAGGAAATGCATTTGATGGCGGAACATCAGGACAGCCGCTGGCAAGCCCTGGCGGCAAAGGAGCTGCGCGGCAAGCCCGTCGAGGAGCTGACGTGGCGCAGCCCGGAAGGCATCGACATCAAGCCGCTCTACACCAGCGCCGACTTGGAGCGCTTGGAGCAGGTGGACGTCCTGCCGGGCCTGGCCCCCTTCATGCGCGGCCCGCGGGCCACCATGTACGCCAACCGGCCCTGGACCATTCGCCAGTACGCCGGCTTCTCCACCGCCGAGGAGTCCAACCGCTTCTATCGGGACAACCTGGCCGCCGGGCAAAAGGGATTGTCGGTGGCCTTCGACTTGGCGACCCACCGGGGCTACGACTCCGACCATCCGCGGGTGGCCGGCGACGTCGGCAAGGCCGGGGTGGCCATTGATTCGGTCGAGGACATGAAGATTCTCTTCGACGGCATTCCGCTGGACCGGATGTCCGTGTCCATGACCATGAACGGTGCCGTGCTGCCGGTGATGGCCGGCTACATCGTCGCCGCCGAGGAGCAGGGGGTCGCGCCGGCGGCGCTGTCCGGCACCATTCAGAACGACATTCTGAAGGAATTCATGGTGCGCAACACCTACATCTACCCGCCCAAGGAGAGCATGCGCATCGTCGCCGACATCATCGGCCACGCCGCGGCGCACATGCCGCGATTCAACTCCATCTCCATATCCGGCTACCACATGCAGGAGGCCGGCGCCAACCTGGTTCAGGAAGTGGCCTTCACCTTGGCGGATGGCGTGGAGTACGTCCGGGCGGCGCTGGCCACCGGCATCGAGATCGACCAGTTCGCGCCGCGACTGTCGTTCTTCTTCTGCATCGGCATGAACTTCTTCATGGAGGTGGCGAAGCTGCGCGCGGCGCGCATCCTCTGGGCCGAACTGATGGCGCAGTTCAAGCCCGCCAACCCGGCGTCCTCGATGCTGCGCACCCACTGCCAGACCTCCGGCGTCTCGCTGCAGGAGCAAGATCCCTACAACAACGTGGTGCGCACCACCATCGAGGCGCTGGCCGCGGTGCTTGGCGGCACCCAGAGCCTGCACACCAACGCCTTCGATGAAGCCATCGCCCTGCCGACGCCCTTCTCGGCGCGCATCGCCCGCAACACGCAGATCATCATCGCCGAGGAGTCCGGCGTGACGCGCACCGTGGACCCCTTGGGCGGCAGCTACTACGTGGAGAGCCTCACCGACTCCATCGTCACGGCGGCGCGCCGGCTCATTGCGGAGGTCGAGGCGATGGGCGGCATGACCAAGGCCGTTGCCGAAGGCATGCCGAAGCAGCGCATCGAGGAGACCGCCGCCCGCCGCCAAGCCCGCATCGAACGGGGCGAGGAGGTCATCGTCGGCGTCAACAAGTACCAGCTTGAGACGGACGACTCAAAGGTTGACGTCTTGGAGATCGACAACGCCAAGGTGCGCGAGGCGCAGGTTCGGCGGCTGGCCGAGGTGCGCGCCAAGCGCGACGAGGCCACCACCCAAGCCGCCTTGGAGGCCCTGACCCAAGCCGCTGAGGACGGCACGGGCAACCTGCTTCAACTGAGCATCGAGGCCGCGCGGCGGCGGGCCACCGTCGGCGAAGTGTCCAGCGCGCTGGAACGGACTTGGGGCCGGCACCGCGCCCTGACCCGGATCACCAAGGGCGTTTACGGCAGCGTGCATGCCGGTGGCGGGCACTACCAGCGAGTGGTGGAGGAAGTCAAGGCGTTCACGGAGTTTGAAGGCCGCGAGCCGAGCATTCTCGTGGTCAAGCTCGGCCAGGACGGCCACGACCGGGGCGCCAAGGTCATTTGCAACGCCTTCAGCGACCTGGGCTTTGAGGTCCATGCCGGCGAGCTCTTTCAAACGCCCGCTGAAGCCGCCGCCGACGCCAACGGCCTGGGCGTCCACGTGGTCGGCTTCTCCACCTTGGCGGGTGGCCACAAGACCTTGGCGCCGCAGTTGATCGAGGCGCTCAAGGCGCTTGGCAACGAGAACGTCATCGTCGTTTGCGGCGGGGTCATTCCGCAACAGGACTACGCTTTCCTGCTCGATGCCGGGGTGGCCGCGATCTTTGGCCCCGGCGCCAACATTCCAAAGGCGGCCAGCGACATTCTTAAGCTCATTCCCGGACGCAACCGCTGACGGAGCGATGCCGCGAACGGCCGGTGCGCCGGCTGCGGCCGTCACACGAAGGGCGCAGGCCCAACAGCGGTCACGCATTCAACATCAACTCGATCAAAAGGAGCCTATTGTGATTGGACGATTGAATCACGTTGCCATTGTGGTGCCGGATCTGGCGGCGGCCGCCACCTTGTACAAGAACCAACTGGGGGCCGAGGTCTCCGAACCGGTGCCCCTGCCGGAGCATGGCGTCACCACGGTGTTCGTGGAGCTGCCCAACAGCAAGATCGAGCTGCTGCATCCATTGGGGGAGGCCTCTCCAGTGGCGAATTTCCTTGCCAACAATCCAGCCGGCGGCATGCACCACATCTGTTACGAAGTGGAGGACATCCAAGCCGCCACGGAACGTCTCAGCAACCAGGGCGCCCGTGTGCTCGGCGACGGCAAACCCAAAATCGGGGCGCACAACCTGCCGGTGGTGTTCCTGCATCCCAAGGACTTCTGCGGCACCTTGATCGAATTGGAGGAAGTGCGGCGCAACGATCACACCCCGCAAACGGCTTGATTGAACAGCGGTGCCAACAGCCCATCCGGGGCGCCCGAATTCAGAAGCCCGTCGCCAGCCGCATGCAGCAACGCGCGCTTGGCTTCGCGTCAGCCAAAACGCAACGCGAACCAAAGGTTGGCGCAACGCGGGCTGGCAAAGACATCTGAACCCAACCGGCGCCGCGGCGGCAAAGTTTCGCGCTGGACAAAACACATGTGCGATAAGCGCGCGAACTTATGATCGCGCTGTGCGGATTCGGAAACACATCGGAGCCTGACCCCCGCGACGAGCGGGCTCGGAAACGTTTCGGAACCTGACCCACGCAAAAGGCGCGGAGTTTCGCGTCAGCGAAACTCCATCCGCGACCGTCAGGTGGCGCACTGTGCGGATTCAGAAACATACCGGAATCCGATCTAAGCGACGAGCGCGGAGTTTCGCGCTAGCGAAACTCCATTCGCGACCGTCAGGTCGCGCTTTAACACTTCTCAAATAAGCGATATGATGCCGCTTCGCCGGCAAGACCAACGCGGCGTTTTTGTTTTTCAATAAACCACTTGATCAGGAGTGTTTTACATGGGTGTTTTCAATAGGGTTCTGCCATCGCTCATCAAGGCGGACGAGAACTTGGCAGCGCAAATGACCGAGGCGGTGACCAAGCGCGAATACTCGCATCTCGGCGACTTGGCAGCGGTGTCGGAAAAGGTGCGCGCCGTAATTGCCGAAATCGAACGCATCGAACCAACGGCGCCTGCCGCACCGAAGCGCGCCGCCTCCAAGGCCGAACCCGAAGCGCCCGGGAAGCGCCGCCGGTCGCCGCCCAAGCGGGGCTATCCGAAATACTCAAGACGCGGCGACAGCCTGGTCAGAACGCTGTGGTCGAACACCAAAAACGTCGAACAGACCAACGCCGTGCCCTATGCGACGGTCAAGCAAATCGCCGCCACCATCGTCAGCGACGGCAGCCCGATGTTTCGCAAGAGCATTCTGGCCGAACTGACCACCCCGGACGGCAAACGGCTGCCCGTCCATCAGGTGTACTTGGTTTTGGATTGGCTGCTGACCAGCAAGGCCATCCGCAAGAAGGGGCGCGGGGACTACATTCCCAACTACGCGAAGTTGACCGCCGATGCGCTGCGCGGCAGCTTCAATGCATTGAGCGAGACCGGCAAGTAGCTCAGCGCGCCGACCCGCCCGCGCCGCAACGGCCGGGCGGGCCTGCTTGCCGGGGCGCTCCGGTCATTCGAACTCCAGGATCGGCTGATCCACTTCCAAGCTGTCGCCGACCGACGCGAGCACCGCCTTGACGACGCCATCGTTGACGGCGCGTAGGCTGTTCTCCATTTTCATGGCTTCCACGACGGCCAGCTCCTCGTCAGCCCCAACCTCATCCCCGGCCTGCACGCGCAGCCGCACCAGCAGCCCCGACATCGGCGAGAGCAGAAAACGGCTGAGGTCCGGCGGCGCCTTTTCAATCATGTGCTCGATGAGTTCGGCTCCCCGCGCCCTCAGGACCAAGGCCGAGACCTCCGCCCCCCGGTGAAACAGCTTGTAGCCCGTGCCTTCAACGTCCACCTGCGCCAGCACCGGCACGCCGTCAATCCGCGCCCGGAACAGAGGCTCGCCCGGTCGCCACTGCGTAGCCACTTGATGGTCGGCATCGCCAACGCGAACGGTGAAGCCATTGTCGATGGCCCTCACCCGAACGGGGTGCGGCGCCTTGTTGATGACCACCACCCAATCGGGGTTGGCGGACCGCGCGAAGCGCCGCGTTTGGCCGCTGATTTCGGCAGCACGGGCGGTTCGCGTCTGGTGAACCACCGCCGCGGCAAGCACCGGAACGTCCGCTGATCCCGCCGGCAGCGAATCCGCTTGGAATCCGTCCGGGAACTCCTCGTCGATGAAATGGGTGGTCAAGCGCCCGGCACGGAATCGTTCGTGGGCGATGACGGCGCCCAGAAAGCTGATGTTGTGATTGACGCCGCGGATGTAGTACGCATCCAGCGCCTCGCCCATCGTCTCGATGGCCGCTTCCCGGCTCTCACCCCAAGTCGCCAGCTTGGCGATCATGGGATCGTAGAACATGGAAACCTCGCTGCCCTCCTCGATGCCTGTGTCCACCCTCACCCGCGCGCTCTCGACCGGTGGCCGGCAGCGAACCAGCCGCCCGATGGCGGGCAGGAAGTTGCGCGACGGATCCTCGGCATAGACCCGGGACTCCACCGCCCACCCGTTCTGCCGAACGTCGTCCTGGGTCAACGGCAGCGGCTCGCCAACGGCCACCCGAATCATCAGCTCCACCAAGTCCTGCCCGGTGACCATCTCGGTGATCGGATGCTCCACCTGCAGACGGGTGTTCATTTCCAGGAAGTAGAAGTTCCTGTTGCCGTCAACGATGAACTCAACCGTGCCCGCCGAAGCGTAGTCCACGGCCCGGGCCAAGGCGATGGCCTGCTCGCCCATGGCCTGGCGGGTTGCGGCATCCATGAAGGGCGACGGCGACTCCTCGATGACCTTCTGGTGGCGGCGCTGGATGGAGCATTCCCGCTCGCCGAGGTGGACGACGCTGCCGTGGCGGTCGGCGATGATCTGAATTTCAATGTGGCGCGGCTGCTCAATGAACTTCTCGGCGAACACCCGGTCGTCGCCAAAGCTCGATCGGGCTTCATTGGCCGCCCGCTCGAAGCCCGCGCGGCACTCGTCGTCGTCGCCCACGACGCGCATGCCCTTGCCGCCGCCCCCGGCGCTGGCCTTGAGCATGACCGGATAGCCGATCTTGCGAGCGATCGCCACCGCGTGGTCCGGCCCCTCGATGACGTCCTCGTAGCCGGGAATGGTGTTGACGCCCGCCGCCGCCGCGATGCGCTTGGAGGTGATCTTGTCGCCCATGCTGGTGATGGCGTGGGCGCCGGGGCCGATGAAGACGATGCCGCGCTCGGCCAAGGCCTCGGCGAACTCGGTGTTTTCGGAAAGAAAGCCGTAGCCCGGATGCACCGCTTCGGCGCCGGTCGCCGCCACGGCGTCGAGCAGCCGATCGATGCGCAGATAGCTGTCGGCTGAGGCCGCGCCGCCGATCGGCACGCATTCATCGGCCATGCGCGCGTGGAGGGCGCCGGCATCCGCATCCGAATGCACCGCAACCGTGGCGATGCCCATCCGGCGGGCGGTCCTGATGACCCGGCAGGCAATTTCCCCGCGGTTGGCGATGAGGATCTTCTTGAACATTGAATCGGACATGGCGATCACCAAGTGGAGGAAACCGGGGATTGGCTGCGAAGGCGGGCTGCGAACGTGAGCTACAGGGGGATGTTGCCGTGCTTGCGCCAAGGGTTCTCAAGCCGCTTGTCGCGCAGCATGGCAAACGACTTGCAGACTCGCTCCCGGGTCTCGTGGGGCCGAATGACGTCATCCACAAAGCCGCGGCTGGCGGCGATGAAGGGATTGGCGAACTTGGCTTGGTATTCGTCGGTGCGCGCCTGGATCAGGGCCGCATCGCCCTTGTCCTGGCGGAAGATGATCTCAACCGCTCCCTTGGCGCCCATCACGGCGATCTCCGCGCTCGGCCAGGCAAAGTTGACGTCGCCGCGCAGATGCTTGGACGCCATCACGTCGTAGGCGCCGCCGTAGGCCTTGCGGGTGATCAACGTCACCTTGGGCACTGTGCATTCCGCATAGGCGTAGAGCAGCTTGGCGCCGTTCTTGATGATGCCGCCATACTCCTGGACGGTGCCGGGCATGAAGCCGGGCACGTCCACCAGCGTGAAGATGGGGATGTTGAAGGCGTCGCAGAAGCGCACGAAACGAGCGCCCTTCTTGGACGAGTCGATGTCCAGGCAGCCGGCCAGCACCATGGGCTGATTGGCGACCACGCCGACGGTCGCCCCCTGCAGGCGGATGAAGCCAATGACGATGTTCTGCGCATAGCCCGGCTGCAGCTCGAAGAACTCCCCTTCGTCGGCCACCTTGACGATGGCCTCCTTGATGTCGTAAGGCTTGGCGGGGTCCGCCGGCACCAGGCTGGCGAGCGACGGCGCATGGCGGTTGGCCGGGTCGCTGGTCGGCCAGCGGGGCGGCTGCTCGCGATTGTTGGGCGGCAGGTAGTCGAAGAAGCGGCGCGTCAGCAGCAGCGCCTCCACGTCATTGGCGATGGCGAGATCGGCCACGCCGGACTTGCGGCTGTGGACGCTGGCGCCGCCGAGCTCCTCCGGCGTGACCACCTCGTGGGTGACCGTTCTCACCACGTCCGGCCCGGTGACGAACATGTAGGAGGAGTCCTCCACCATGAAGATGAAGTCGGTGATGGCGGGCGAGTAAACCGCACCGCCCGCGCAGGGCCCCATGATCAGGGACAACTGCGGCACCACCCCCGAAGCGAGGACGTTGCGCTGAAAGATCTCGGCGTAGCCGCCCAGCGAGGCAACGCCCTCCTGGATGCGGGCGCCGCCAGAGTCGTTCAGGCCGATCACCGGCGCGCCCACCTTGATGGCTTGGTCCATCACCTTGCAGATCTTCTCCGCATGGGCCTCCGACAGGGCGCCCCCGAACACCGTGAAGTCCTGGCTGAACACGAACGCCAAGCGGCCGTTGATGCTGCCGTAGCCGGTGACGACCCCATCGCCGGGGATTTTCCGGTCGGCCATGCCGAAGTCGCTGTTGCGGTGCTCAACGAACTTGTCCCACTCCTCGAAGCTGCCTTCGTCAAGCAGCAGGCCCAGGCGCTCCCGAGCGGTCAGCTTGCCCTTGGCGTGCTGCTGCTCAATGCGGCGCTCGCCGCCGCCGAGCAGGGCGGCGGCCGCCTTGGCGGCCAACGGGTCGGCGGCCGCATCCGGTTGGCTGTGAGCACGGTTTTCGCTCATCGGTTCACTCCCATCGTTTCAAGCCCTCCAATGCCCTCCAATGCGGCGCTTGCCACCCATGGATTCGCTTCCATGCCTGCATCCCTCCAACGCGCCGAATTTGGCGCCAGCCACCGCCAACCCGACATGCGCCATAACGCGCGGAGTTTGGCAACAGCCAAACCCCAACGCGAACCGACGCACACCGAAGGCGCGCGTTCGCCCAGCATCCGGGCAACCTACCGCACAGCTTCCACCCATCCACTCACCTCCGCAGCCCCGCACCCGCAACGCACGGAGTTTGGCGCCAGCCAAACTTCAATGCGCACCGAAGCGCACCGAAGGCGCGCTTCGGTGCGCACGTCAAGGCAGTTCCGTAGCGCCCATCAGGTAGCGGTCAATTTCCCGAGCGGCCTCCCGACCCTCGTTGATCGCCCGCACCACCAAGGACTGGCCCCGGCGGCAGTCGCCGGCGGCGAACACGTTCGCCACGTTGGTCCGGTAGGCGCCGTATTCAGCCCGGTAGTTGCTGCGTTCGTCGTAGTCGATGGCGAGCGGGTCGGACGCCTCGCGCTCCGGCCCCAGGAAGCCCATCGCCAGCAGCACCAAGTCGGCCGGCCACTCCCGCATCGTGCCCTCGACGTTCTTGAACTGGCCGTTCTCGAAGGAGACGTCCACCGTGCGAATGGCCTTGACCCGGCCGCCGTCGCCCAGGAACTCCACCGACGAAACCAGATACACCCGAGGATCCGAGCCAAAGCGGGCGGCCGACTCCTGATGGGCGTAGTCGGTGCGGAAAACCAGCGGCCAAGTGGGCCAGGGGTTGTCTGCGGCGCGCTCCGCAGGCGGTTGCGGAAAGAGCTCGAAGTTGACCAGGCTGCGGCAGCCGTGGCGCAAGGCGGTGCCGATGCAGTCCGCCCCGGTGTCGCCGCCGCCGATGACGACCACATGCCGGTCCTTGGCCGACGTGAAGGCGCCGTCCTCGAAGCCGGAATCGAGTAGGCTCCTGGTGTTCTCGGTGAGGAAGGCCATGGCGAACTGAATGCCGTCCAGTTCCCGACCGGGAATCGGCAGGTCCCTCGGCACGGTGGCGCCGGTGGCGAGCAGCACCGCATCGCTCTCCTCGGCCAAGGCGCGGCTGTCGATGCTGCCGCCTTGGCCGTCGGCGACCGTTGCGTTGGCGCGCAAGGCAATGCCTTCCGCGCGCATCAGGGCCAGCCGCCGCTCGACCACTGCCGCCTTGTCGAGCTTCATGTTGGGGATGCCGTACATCAGCAAGCCGCCGATCCGGTCGGCCCGCTCATAGACCGTCACCCGGTGCCCGGCGCGATTCAACTGCTGGGCGGCGGCAAGGCCGGCAGGGCCGGAACCGACAATGGCGACGCGCTTGCCGGTGCGCAAGGCCGGTGGCTGGGGCCGCACCCAGCCTTCCGCGAAGCCCCGGTCGATGATCGCCATCTCGATGTTCTTGATGGTGACCGCCGGATCGGTGATGCCCAGCACGCAGGCGCCCTCGCAGGGCGCCGGACAGACCCGGCCGGTGAACTCCGGGAAGTTGTTGGTCTTGTGCAGCCGATCCAACGCCTCGCGCCAATGGCCCCGATAGACGAGATCGTTCCATTCGGGGATCAGGTTGTGGATCGGGCAGCCGTCATTGGATTGGCAGAACGGGACGCCGCAGTCCATGCAGCGGGCGCCCTGCTTCGCCAGGCGGCCCGCATCGTGGCCCGTGTAGATCTCCTTGAAGTCGAGCAGCCGCGCGACGGCGTCCCGGTAGGGAGCCGCATGGCGCTCGAACTCCATGAATCCCGTTGGCTTGCCCACTGCTCCTCAGCCAGCCGCGATCATCGATTTGCGCTGCATGAGCACCCGCTTGTAGTCCACGGGCATCACCTTCACGAACTCGCTCAAGGCGCGCTTCCAGCGGGCCAGCAGGCGCCCGGCCACGGCGGAGTCCGTATGCCGCCGGTGGGCTTCGACCATGCGCCGCAATTCGCTGACGTCCTCGGCGTCGGCAAGCGGCTCGAGTTCGACCATTTCCGGGTTGCACAGCGCGCTGAAGGCGCCCTTGGGGTTCCAAACGTAGGCAATGCCGCCGCTCATGCCGGCGGCGAAGTTGCGTCCGGTGGGGCCGAGCACGGCCACCCGTCCGCCGGTCATGTACTCGCAGCCGTGGTCGCCGACCCCTTCCACCACCGCCACGGCGCCGCTGTTGCGCACGCAGAACCGCTCCGCCGCCACGCCGCGGAAATAGCACTCGCCGCTGGTGGCGCCGTACAGCGCCACGTTGCCGATCAGGATGTTGTCCTCGGCGGCGAACTTGGAGGCCTTGGGCGGGTAGATGACGATCCGCCCTCCCGACAGGCCCTTGCCCACGTAGTCGTTGGCGTCCCCTTCCACCTCCAGGGTCACGCCCTTGGCCAGCCAACAGCCCAAGCTCTGACCGGCGCTGCCCTTGAGCTTGAAATGGACGGCGCCGTCCTGGAGCATCTTCGGGCCGACGGTGCGGATGATGTGGTGGGAGAGCATCGCGCCCACCACCCGGTTGGTGTTGACGATGGGCAGCTCGCGGCGCACCCGCCGGCCGCTGCGGCCGCCATCGGCCAAAGCCGGCCCCGCCAGCTCGATCAGCCGGTTGTCCAGCGCCCGGTCCAGCTCATGGTCTTGGCTGTGGCGGGCGTAGGCGCCGAGAAACCCATCCGGCTCCTGGGCCGGCGTGAGCAGTTCGCTTAAGCTCACGCCCTTGCTTTTCCAGTGGCTGACCGCCGCCTCGGCATCGAGCGCATCCACCCTGCCGACCATCTCGTTGACGGTGCGAAAGCCCAGGCCGGCCATGATCCGGCGCAGCTCCTTGGCCACCATGAAGAAGTAGTTGATGGCGTGTTCCGGCTGGCCTTGGAACTTCCGCCGCAGCGCCGGATCCTGGGTGGCGATGCCCACCGGGCAGGTGTTCAGATGGCATTTGCGCATCATGATGCAGCCCAGCGTCACCAAGGGCGCCGTGGCGAAGCCGAACTCCTCCGCGCCCAGCAGGCAGGCGATGGCGACGTCCCGTCCGGTCTTGAGCTGGCCGTCGGTCTGCAGCACCACCCGGGAGCGCAGGTTGTTGACCACCAGCGTCTGATGGGTCTCCGCAATGCCCAGCTCCCAAGGCAGCCCGGCATGCTTGATGGAGGTCAGGGGCGATGCGCCGGTGCCGCCGGAATCGCCGGCGATGACCAAGTGGTCGGCCCGCGCCTTGGTGACCCCGGCGGCCACCGCGCCGACGCCGATCTCGGCCCCGAGCTTGACGCTGATGCGGGCATTCGGATTGCCGTTCTTGAGGTCATGGATGAGTTGGGCGATGTCCTCGATGGAGTAGATGTCGTGGTGCGGCGGCGGGCTGATCAGGCCCACTCCCGGGGTCGAATGGCGGATGCCGGCAATCACCTCATCCACCTTGTGGCCGGGCAGTTCCCCGCCTTCGCCGGGCTTGGCGCCCTGCACGATCTTGATCTGCAGCTCGTCGGCGTTGGCCAGGTAGTTGATGGTGACGCCGAAGCGCCCGCTGGCCACCTGCTTGATGGCGCTGCGCTTGGAGTCGCCGCCCGGCAGCGGCTCGAAGCGGCGCGGGTCCTCGCCGCCCTCGCCGGTGTTGGACTTGCCGCCGATTCGGTTCATGGCGATGGCCAGCGCCTCGTGGGACTCGGCGCTGATGGAGCCGAAGCTCATGGCGCCGGTGGCGAAGCGCTTGACGATTTCGCGCTCCGGCTCCACCTGGCCAAGGTCGAGGGCCGGGCCGACCGGCTTGAAGCGCAGCAGGCCGCGCAGGCACGCTTGGGCCGTGCCTTGGCTGTTGGCGCGCTCGGCAAAGCGCCAATAGGCGGCTTCGTCGTTGGCCCTGGCCGCCACCTGCAGGTCGGCGATGGCTTGCGGATCCCACATGTGGGCGTCGCCGTGGCGGCGCCAGTGAAAGTCGCCGGGATTGGGGAGCACCGCGACGTTGTCGCCGCGGCTCGGATAGCCCAGGCGGTGGCGGCGCTCCATCTCCTCGGCCAGCACCTCCATCCCGACGCCCCGCACGCGGCTGGCGGTGCCGCGGAAGGCGCGCTCGATCACGTCCTCGGCGAGGCCGACGGCCTCGAAGATCTGCGCCCCCTTGTAGGACTGCAGCGTGGAGATGCCCATCTTGGCCATCACCTTCAGCATGCCCTTGCCGACGCCCTTGCGGTAGGCGGCGACCACGTCCTCGTCGCTGCCGATGTGGGCCGCGTCCTTGAGGTAGCCCTGCTCACGGGCGTCCCGAAGGGCCTCGAAGGCGACGTAGGGGTTGATGGCGTCAGCGCCGTAGCCGACCAGCAGGCAGTGGTGGTGAACCTCGCGCGCCTCGCCGGTCTCGACGATGACGCCGATGCGGGTGCGCTCGTGCTCGGCCACCAAGTGGTGATGCACGGCGCCCACCGCCAGCAGGGCGCTGACGGCCACGCGCTCAGCGCCCATGGCGCGATCCGACAGCACCACGAGGCTGTCGCCGCGGGCGATGGCTTGGCTCGCCTCGGCGCAGATTCGATCCAGCGCCGCCTCAAGGCCCGCCTTGCCGCTGCCGACCGGGAAAGTGATGTCGATGACGGCGCTGCGCCATCCCCGGTGGTTCAAGTGCTTGATGGCGGCCAGTTGCCCATCGGACAGGATGGGGTGGGCGATGCGCAGGCGGCCCGCATGCGCCTCCGTGGCCTCCAGCAGGTTCCGCTCCGGCCCGCAGTGGCATTCCAAGGCCATGATGACCTCCTCGCGGATGGAGTCGATGGCCGGGTTGGTCACTTGCGCGAAGCGCTGCTTGAAGTAGTCGTAAAGCAGGCGCGGCTTGTCGGACATCACCGCCAAGGCGGCGTCGTTGCCCATGGAGCCGAGCGGGTCGCGCAGTTCCTTGACCAGCGGCAGCAGCATGATCTGCAAGGTCTCGACGGTGTAGCCAAAGGCGTTCATGCGGGCGGTCAGGGTCGCAGGATCCCCGGCGGGCGCTTGGGCGGCGGGCAGCTCGTCCAGGTCGATGCGCTGCCGCCTCAGCCACTCGCCGTAGGGCCGCGCCTTGGCCCACTCCGACTTGATCTCCTCGTCGGGGATCATGCGGCCCTGCTCGAAGTCGATGAGGAAGATGCGGCCCGGCTGCAGGCGGCCCTTCTCCACCACCTTGGCGGGGTCCACCGGCACCACGCCGGTCTCCGAAGCCATGATGCACTTGCCGTCATCGGTGATGAGGTAGCGGCTCGGCCGCAGGCCATTGCGGTCGAGCACGGCGCCGATGGTCGTGCCGTCGGTGAAGGCGATGGAGGCGGGGCCGTCCCAAGGCTCCATCAAGCAGGAGTGGTATTCGTAGAAGTCGCGCCGGGCGGGGTCCATGCCGGCGTGCTGCTGCCAGGCTTCCGGAATCATCATCAGCACCGCTTCCTGCAGCGTGCGCCCGCTCATCAGCAAGAACTCCAGCACGTTGTCGAAGGTGCCCGAATCCGAGCAGTCCGCTTCGACAATGGGGAACAGTTTGGGCAGGTCATCCCCGAAGCGCTCCGAACGCACCACGCCTTCGCGCGAGTTCATGGCGTTGGCGTTGCCGAGCAGGGTGTTGATCTCGCCGTTGTGGCTCATGAAGCGGTTCGGCTGCGCCCGGTCCCAGGAGGGGAAGGTGTTGGTGCTGAACCGCGAGTGGACCATGGCCAGATGGGACTCGAACTCCTCATCGGCCAAATCGTCGAAGAAGGGGCCGAGCTGCTTGGGCGTCAGCATGCCTTTATAGACGATCACCTTCGAGGACAGGGAGCAGACGTAGAACATCTTGCGCTGGCTTGGATTGGCGGCGCCGCGCAGCCGGTGGGTGGCGTGCTTGCGGATCAGGTAGAGCTTGCGCTCAAAGGCCTCCCGATCCTCGGCCGCCTCGCCCTTGGCGGCGATGAACAGCTGCTCCATGCGCGGCATGGCCGCCCGCGCCGCCTTGCCGATCACGGCGTCATCCGGGCTCACCGGCAGCCGCCGCCAGCCGAGGCAGGTCTGGCCCGCATCCTCGATCACCCAACTCATCAGCGCCTTGCAGCGTTCGCGCTGCGCGGCATCCGTGGGCAGAAAGACGATGCCCGCCCCGTAGCCGCCCAAGGGCGGCAGTTCAGCGCCCAAGTCCTGGCCGACCGCCCATTCCATGAAGCGATGCGGCATGCCCAGCAGGATGCCGGCGCCGTCGCCGGTGTTCTTTTCGTAGCCGAGGCCGCCCCGGTGCTCCATGCAGCCGTTCATCGACAGGGCGGACTCGATGATCTCCCGGCTCGGCCGGCCCTTGATGTCGCAAATGAACCCGACGCCGCAGCTGTCCTTCTCCCATGCCGGGTCGTACAAGCCCTGCTTGGGCGGCAGTCCGCCCAAGGATGCTTTCCTGTTCTGGCCGTTGCGGAGTTCGGTCATTGATTCATCGGGTCCTTCGTTCGGGGCGTTGCCAAGGGAAAACCCGCCAACGCCTTTGTCCAAGCCCGGGCAAGCCGTTTGCCTCGCACCGTCGTTGGGCAGCACAGGCATCGGTGGCCAGCGCCAAGGCGAGCGACGAACCTTCGCAAAAAAAGTTGGATGAATCAAGAACCCGCGCGACCTGACGGTCGCGGTTGGAGTTTCGCTGGCGCGAAACTCCGCGCTTTTTGCATGGGTCAGGTTCCGAAATGTTTCTGAGCCCGCACAGAACCCGCGCACCCCGCGCACCCGCTTTGCGGGTGCGTTGGAGTTTCACTGCCGCGAAGCTCCGCGCCTCCATGCGTGGGTCAGGTTCCGATGCGTTTCTGAGCCCGCACGGCTTGAATGACGGCCTCGGATGTCCTGAATCGATGCGCGGATCAATCCCCCAAGCTCGCCCAGGAGAATCCGAGGCAAACCAGAAAAATGAAAACGGCCATGGCCAGCAGGGGCAGCGCAAACGCCTTGGTCGGCCAAGCCGAAGGCCGCGCCAAGGGCACGGGGCGGGCGATGAAGGCCACCGCAAAGCCGGCCGCAAAGCCGAAGACGTTCCACCACAGCCAGGAAACGCCCGGAAAGCCGACCCAGAGGATGAGGTTGCACAGCGCGCCGGCGAAAAAGCCGAGCATGGCCCGGCGCTGGCCGATCCTCGGCGCCAGCAAAGCGATGGCGAACAGGGCGAGGAGCGGCCCGTTGACCATCGAGCCGATCTTGTTGATCGCTTCGAGCACGGTGGGCGCGATGCGTTCCACTTGGTAGCTGAAGGCCACGGCGAAAGCCCCCCAACCCAAGGTGGCCAGCTTTGAGGCCAGGAACAGCTGGCCCTCCGAAAGCGGCCAGCGGCTGCTGATGCCGTCCTCGACGGTGGCGGCGGACAGCGAATTCAAGGCCGAGTCGATCGATGACATGGCTGCGGCGAAGATGCCGACCATAACCAGCCCCACCGCACCCGGAGGAAAGGTCGATAGCACGAAGTGGGGAAAGACCAGATTGTAGTTCGGCTCCCCGTCGCTTGAGGTCGGCAGTTCGGCAACGAACCGGGGTTGGTGCTCAGCGTAGGCCGCCAACGCCAGGCCGAGCAGGCAGTAGAGCAGAACCAGCGGAAAGCGCAGCAGGCCGTTAAGCAGCAGCACCTGCCCTGCGGCCCGCTCCGAACGAGCCGCCAAGACCCGCTGCGCCTGGCTCTGATCGCAGCCGTAGTAGGCCGCATACAGGAAGAAGCCGCCGATGAGCATGGGCCAGAATCCATAGTCGCCGCCGTCCTGGAAGCCCCAGGAGAAGCGCAGGGCGTCCAGGCGTTCGGGCAGCGGGGCGGCGGCGGCATCGCCGAGCATGGCCAGGCTCAGGACCACCGCCCCGGCGATCAGCGCCAGCTGGAGGACGTCGCTGATCACTACGGCCCGCATGCCGCCGAGCACGTCGTAGAGGATGGTGATGCCCATCAGGAGCAGCACCGCTTGGGTGTAGGAGACATCGACCAGCAGGGTGACCACCAAGGCCACGCCATAGACCGTCACGCCCGTGGCGATGCCCCGAAAGACTTGGAAGCAGGCGCTCGCCAGCCGTCGGCAGCCCGGACCCAAGCGCTCTTCAAGGAAGGCGTAGGCGGAGACGTGGCCCGCCCGGCGCAGCGTCGGCAGCAGCAGCAGCAGCGCCAGCATGGCCAGCGGCACCGCCAGCTCGTACTGCAGCCAGATCATGCCGCCACCGGCGACGAAGCCGACGAAGGCCGGTGCGCCAAGCAGGCTGTTGGTGGAGCATTGGGTGGCGATGGTGGAGGTGGCCAAACTCCACGGCGACATGCGGTTGCCGCCCAGATAGTAATCCCGGCGCGAGCGTTGGCGGCGGCCCACCAGGGCCGCCAAGCCCATCATGCCCGCCAAGTAGGCCGCCACCACCAGCCAGTCAATCGGGCTCATGGCGCTCCGGCCATTCAGTGCCCGGTCCGGTCACGGCGCCCGGCAACGCCAAGGGCGGCAGTGCGGCCTGACGGGACTGCCGAGCAAGCCGGATTCCGGCGTCACGCGGGCTGCTGCTGCGTGATGCAGTGAACGCCGCCGCCGCCGGGCGCGATGTCGGTGACGTCCACCGGCGCCAGGACATGGTTCGGGAACAGTTTGCGGACAACCTCCTGCGCGCCTCGGTCCGTGTCCGTGCCGAAGCTGGGAAAGACGATGCCGCCGTTGGCGATGTAGAAGTTGACGTAGGAGCGGCAGTGGATGTCCGAGGTGGATTCCGCTTCATGGGCCTCCTCGATCGGCACCAGCTCCAGGCTTCGGCCCTTGGCATCGGTGGCCGCCGCCAAGGCCCGCCAATTCTCGGCCAGGCATCTGCGGCGCTCCGGCAAGGCTTGCGGCCCCAGCGCGCACAGCGCCACGCCCGGTTTGGCAAAGCAGGCCAGCGCGTCAACGTGTCCGTCGGTTTCGCCGTCCTCGGGATCGCCCGGAATCCAAAGCACTCGCTCGCCGCCCAAGGCCTCGCAAAGTATCCGTTCGGCCTCCGGCTTGGTGAGGCCCGGATTGCGGTTGGCGTTGAGGATGCACTGCTCGCTGGTGAGGATGGTGCCCTCGCCGTCAACGGCAATGGCGCCGCCCTCCAAGTAAAGGTCGGCGGAAAACGTGCGAATGCCCAAGCCCTCGGCGATTCGATGCCCCAATGCCGCATCGTGCCGGCAACGCTCGTACTTGCCGCCCCAGGCATTGAACTGGAAAACGGACGCCGCCAGCTCGGCGCCGGATTTCAGGAACGTAGGGCCGCTGTCGCGCGCCCAGGAATCATCGAGCGGCGCCACGAAGTAGTCGATGCCGCTGCCGCAAAGCGCTTGGGCATCCGCCAGGGCCGGTTCGCAAACCACCATGGTCACCGGCTCGAAACGGCGAATCGCCTTGGCGACATTGGCGTAGGCGACCTGCGTCCTGCCAAGGTCAGGCCAGATCAAGTCGTCTCGATGGGGCCACTGCATCCAGCAGCGCGCATGGGCTTCCCACTCCGCAGGCATGCGGAAGCCGGCGGCCTTGGCAGTGGCGTGGCCGGTGACGCGGCTCAACGTTCGATGCCTTTGGGGCGGCCTGCCGGCTGGCCGCAGCCGACGCTGGCGGGACCGCCATCCAAATTCAGGAGCGCGCCGTAGAGGTCCGGGCGACGGTCGCGAAAGACGCCCCAATTGACCCGCTCGCGCTCAACGGCGTCAAGGTCGAAGGTCGCCACGACAACCTCGCGCTCGGTGCGGCTCGCTTCGGCGACGATGGCCCCCGTATGGTCGCTGATGAACGATGAGCCGTAGAAGTTGAGCGCGCAGGACGATCCCGCCTCCGCGCCGATGCGGTTTGACGCGACCACCGGCATGAGGTTCGCCGCGGCGTGGCCCTGCATCACCCGCTGCCAATGGTCCTTGGAGTCGATCTCCGGGAACGCCGGTTCGGAGCCGATGGCGGTTGGGTAGAGCAGCAGCTCCGCGCCCTGCAGCGCCAGGCAGCGCGCCGCCTCCGGGAACCATTGATCCCAGCAGATCGCGGCGCCAAGCGTGGCGTGGGCAGTGCGCCAAACCTTGAAGCCGGAGTCGCCGGGCGAGAAGAAGAACTTTTCCTGGTAGCCAACGGAATTCGGGATGTGGGATTTGCGGTAAACGCCCAGCACGGCGCCGTCCGCATCGACCATGGCCAGCGAGTTGAAGAAAGCCCGGCCCGCCCGCTCGAAAAAACTGATCGGCAGCACCGCCCCAAGCTCCCGGGCCAAGGCGCTGAAGCGCTTGATCAGCGCATTGCCCTGCAGCTCCTCGGCCAGCGCGAAGTGGCTTGGATCCTGATCCTTGCAAAAATACGGCGCCGCGAACAACTCCTGCAGCAGAATGACTTGGGCGCCGCGGGCCGCTGCGTCTCGAACCAGCCGCTCGGCATCCTCCAAGGTGCGTTCCCGATCCCAAGAGCAGGCCATCTGCGTGGCCGCGACCGTCACCTCCCTCATCCAGCCACCCTTCGCCATCCGCCTGTTGCCAAAACAAAGCCCTTGCGTCGTTGCCCATGGCCTAACTTTGCTGGCAAGGCCCGTTGATTTCAAGCCATCCGCCGTCTGATGTAGAATGCGCGGGTTTTAGTTTGGCATTGCGGCTTGGCCATGCCGCCTAGGTCGCCGTGGGCAACACCAGCAAGGAGCCGTTTCGTGACCAGCTTTTTCAGGATGAAAAGGATCGCCCAGTTGTCCCTGTTGGCCTTGGGCTTGGGCGCGGCCGCCATGGCCGCCGGGGAACTGAAGATCGCCGTCTTGGACACCCAGCGGGCGCTGGCGTCCAGCGAGGAGGCCAAGGCCCTGCTGGAGCAGGCGCAGGCCAAGCTCAAGCAGGAGGAGGCGAAGGCCACCGCGCTGCGCGACGAGATTGAGGCCTTGCAGGAAAAGCTGCAAACCGATGGCGAGGTGATGGGCCCAACCGAGCAGCGCCGGGCGCAGAAGGACATCGAGGACAAGCGGATCGAGTATGAGTTCCTGGTCAACAAGCTGCAAAAGGCCCTGCAGGACAGCCGCCAGGAAGTGCTGCAGGTGATGGTGCCCAAGGTGGATGCGGTGCTCAAGGACCTCATTGAGCTGGAAGGCTACGACCTCATCATGGAGCGCGCCAACCTCCGCTACGTCAATCCCAAGCACGACATCACCCGCCGGGTGACGGAAAGGCTGAACGAGAAGCGCGAGAAGAGCGACGCGCCGAGTTCGTGACCGACAGCTACCGTCTCGGCGACTTGGCCGAGCGCTTGAGCGGCCAGGTCGTCGGCGATGCGGACGTTGCGATTTCCGGCTTGGGCGCGCTGCCTTCGGCAAGGCCGGGCCAGCTCACCCACCTGTCCAAGGCGGCCTATCGACAGGACCTGCCCCACACCCAGGCGTCGGCGGTCATTCTCCGCCGCCGCGACTTGGCGCTTTGCCCCACCAACGCCATCGTGGTGGCTGATCCCTACTTCGCGTTCGCCTTGGCCTCGCGCCTTTGGGAGCGTGTGCCGCAGCTCGACGCCGGCATCCACGCCAGCGCCCGAGTGGACGCCAGCGCCGTCATCGACGCTGCGGCCCGCATCGGCCCCGGGGTGAGCATCGGCGCGCGCACCGCCGTGGCCGGCGACGTGGCGATTCACGCCAACGCCGTCGTCGGCGCCCGCTGCCGACTCGACGAGGGCGCGCGCATCATGGCCAACGCCACCCTCTATGACGACGTCAAAGTCGGGGCGCGCTCGGTGGTTCACGCCAACGCGGTGCTCGGCGCCGACGGCTTCGGGTTCGCCCGCGGCAGCGACGGCGCATTGGCGCCCATCGCCCAGCTTGGCGGCGTCACGATCGGTCGCGACGTCAGCATCGGGGCGGCCACCACGATCGATCGGGGCGCCATTGAGGACACCCTGATCGAGGACGGCGTCAAGATCGACAATCAAGTGCAAATCGGGCACAACTGCCGCATCGGCGCCGACAGCGTGATCTGCGGCTGCGTGGGCATCGTCGGCAGCACCGAAATCGGCCGCGGCTGCGTTTTGGCCGGCATGGTCGGCGTCGGCGGAGATCAGCCGATCCGCATCTGCGATGGCGTGACCATCAACGGCTGCACCCATGTGTCGCGGTCGATCACCGAACCCGGCACCTATTCCGGAGGCGTCCTGCACAACGCCGCGACCGCTTGGAAGCGCAACGCCCTGCGCTTCCAAAACCTCGATGGGCTGGCCCGCCTGGCCGCCGCGCTGGACCGGCGGGTCGCCGAACTGGAAGCCTTAAGCCCGTCCCAATGCGCCGACCCGCCGATGCCGCGGCAACAAACCGCTCGCCGCAATGCCGTCCCCGAGCGTTCCAAAAGGGAATCCAACCGATGAGCGACCCGACCGTGAGCATGGGCGACCTGTTCCGCTATCTGCCGCACCGCTACCCGTTTCTGCTCGTTGACCGGATCACGGCACTGACGCCGGGAGAAAGCGTCAAGGGCTACAAGAACGTCACCATCAACGAACCCTTCTTCAGCGGCCACTTCCCGGACCACCCCATCATGCCCGGGGTGCTCATCATTGAGGCCATGGCGCAGGTGTCCGGGGTGCTGGCGATGGCGACCAAGGATCAGGCGGCGAAGGATCTCATCTTCTACTTGGCGGGAACCGACAACACCCGCTTCAAGCGCCCGGTGGTGCCCGGCGACCGCCTCGACATGGAAAGCGGGATCGTCGTCGAGCGCCGCGCGCTGATGAAGTTCGCCTGCCGGGCCTACGTGGACGGCGAACTGGCCTGCACTTCGGACATTCTTTGCGCAGGCCGCAAGCCATGACTGCCCGGTGATTGACGCCCGCGCCATCATCGACCCCTCCGCCCAACTCGGCGACGGCGTCGAAGTGGGGCCTTGGACCCTCATCGGGCCGGACGTCGAGATCGGCGACGGCTGCGTCATCGGGCCGCACGCCATCATCAAGGGCCCGACGCGCATGGGCGCGGGCAACCGCATCTTTCAGTTCGCCAGCATCGGCGAGGACACGCCGGCGGTGGCTTACCACGGCGAGCCCACCCGTCTGGAAATCGGCGACGGCAACGTCTTCCGGGAGGGCGTCACCGTGCATCGGGGCATGCAACAGGGCCAGGGCGCGACCATCGTCGGCAGCCACGGGCTGTTCATGGCCTATGTCCACATCGGCCACGACTGCACGGTGGGCGACCACGTCATCATGGCCAACAACGCTTCAGTGTCCGGCCATTGCACGGTGGGCGACCACGCCAACTTCGGCGGCTACGCCGGGGTGCCGCAGTTCCGCGCCATCGGCGCCCACGCCCACATCGCCGGCATGAGCTTGGTGCTCAAGGACGTGCCGGCCTATGTCACCGCGGCGGGCAATCCGGCCGCGGCGGTGGGCATGAACGTCGAGGGGATGCGGCGGCGGGGCTATGGCCCGGAACTCATCGGCATCCTGCGCGGCGCCTTCAAGACCCTGTACCGCTCCGGCCTCAGGGCGGACGAGGCCTGCCAGCGGCTGCGCAGCGAGCACGCCGACCGCCCGGAAGTCGAGCGCTTCGTCGCCTCCGTGGAAACATCGACGGTCGGCGTCATTCGACCGCGGCGGGCCTGGCTTGCGAGCACCGGAACGGATTTGCCGGAATGAATCAACAACGGCATGGAAATCGCCGAAGCGCAATTTGCGCCGCAACGACCTTGATGGATTCAACATAACGCCCGGCTGGGAAGACAAGGCGCGACCTGACGGTCGCGGATGGAGTTTCGCTGGCGCGAAACTCCGTGCTCGTCGCTTAGATCGGATTCCGGTATGTTTCTGAACCCGCACAGTGTTTCAACGTCAGGCAGCCACCGACGGCAGGGCCGTTCGCGTGTGGGGCATGTGAGGCGGCCTCAAGCCCGGGCCGCCCGCCAACGCCTACTCCCAGCTGTAGCTGAACCGAACGCCGAAGGTGCGCGGGCGCATGGGGCCGAAGAAGTGCGAGGGCAGCACGCCGCCGTTGTTGTTCAGTCCGTCGAAGGTGTCCTCGTTGGTGAGGTTCTCGACGTAGAGATCGACCTCCCAGTTGTCCGCCGCCTCGTAGCCGACGCGGGCGGTCAGGTTGGCGAAGGCGTCGATTTCGGTGGATTCGAGCCCCTCGAAGCCGCCGCCGCGCTTGGATTCCCAGAACAGCTCCAGGCTCGCGTTCAACTCGCCGCCCGCGCCGCCTACCGGCAGGTAGCCGTTCACCACGAAGGCGCCGGTCCACTTCGGCGCCCAGAACAGCGATGAGCCCTCGCAGCCTTCGACGTTCTCCAGGCCGCAAATGCCCTGCAGGCCATTGGCTTCGGAGTCGAGGTAGGACAGTCCCAAATAGGCATCCACATGTGAGCCGAGCGCGAACTGCAAGGTGCCTTCGAGGCCCCAGCTTTCCACCTCGCCGACGTTCTCCACCGCCGACGCGCCGCCGTCGAACACCACGACCTGAAGGTCTTGGTATTCGTAGTGGAAGCCCGTCAGGCTGAGTTTTGCGCGGCCTTCCGCCAAGCTGCCCTTGTAGCCGACCTCGTAGGAGTCGGCGATCTCGGGGTCGAAGGTGTTGGGCCGATACCCGTCCGCTTGGGAGACGTCCGTGACCGCGCCGCCGACGCCGGCGCCGGCGGCGTCGAGCAGGGCGAAGCTGCCGAAGCCGCCGGACTTGAAGCCTTCGGTGTAGCTGGCGAACACCATCGATGCGTCGTTGATCCGGTAGCGCGTCACCACCCGGATCTGGGTGTCCGCCCAACTCTCGGTGCCGCTGATCGGCCCGTCCGTGGAGAAGGTGTAGGCCCAATAGGGGCCGAGCGCGCTGTCCGGGGTCGGCACGTTGATGGCGAACTTCTTTTTGTCGTCGCTGTGGCGCGCGCCGAAGCTGGCATCCCAGCGCTCGTTGAAGTCATAGGTCAAATCGACGTAGGCCGCCCAGCCGGAGTAGTCGCCGATGATGCGGCCGGTCTCCGCCAGCTGCCCATCGGCGCTCGGCGAGAACGGGGAGCCGTAGTAGGCGTAGAGGTCCGCGCAGCCGCTGAAGGTCATGCCGTCGTTGTAGGCGTATCCGTAGTACTGGCAGAAGACGTCCTCGGCGCCGGAGAAGAGGAACAGCGCATCGATGTCCTCCTGGTAGTAGGAGGCCCCGGCATACCAGGAGAAGGGGCCGTCGTCGTTCGAGGTCAGCCGCAACTCCTGCTGAAAGTAGTCGCCCTCCTGGTCCTGGTTGTAGTTGTTGATGTTGATCGGGGTGCCGTCGTAGTCCTCGGCGTAGTAGTAGTCGTGGTCCTTGTAGCCGGTGTTGGAGGTCAAGGTGGCGAAGTCGAGGTCGTACTCCAGATTCAGGCCCAAGGTGAGGATTTCGGCATCGTCGGCGTCGCCGCCGCTTTGGTCGGAATCCGCATCGTCCGCATCGCCGCGCACCTCAATCTCGCCGATCGCCGCCTCCAGGGTCTCCCAGATGCCGCCCTCCTGAATGGCGCGGTAAACGCTGCCGGACTGATCCCGCTCCTCGTATTCGACCATGGTCCGCACCCTGAACGAACCGCCGTCGAGCGTCGTGGACCAGCGCAGCGCCTGCTTGTCGTGTTCGATGAGCCGGTCGCCGCCGAAACGGTTCCTGACGAAGCCGTCCTCCTGGGAGCTGTAGCCCGCAACGCGCATGGCGAAGCGGTCGCTGACCGGAACGTTGACCGCCCCTTCCAGCACGAGATGGTTGCGCTCCCCCACGTCCAAGTCGATGTAGCCGGACGTCTCGCCGCCGGTTTCCGCCTTGGCGGTGTGTACGCTGAAGGCGCCGCCAATGGAGTTGCGCCCGAACAGAAAGCCTTGGGGCCCGCGCAGTATCTCGGCGCGCTCCATGTCGTAAAGGCTGGTCACCGCTGAGCCGTTGCGGCCTTCGTAGAGGTCGTTCTTGAAGAAGGCCGCCGAGGGGTCGCCGCCGACGCCGAAGTCCTGGGTGCGCACCCCGCGGATGCTGATGGCGTCGATGAAGCTGTCCTGGCTGTTGCCGGAAACGCCGGGGGTGAAGGAGACCAGATCCTTCACGTCGTTCAGGTTGGCGGAGCGCGTGAACTCGCCCGTGAGCACGGTGATGGCCAACGGCACGTCCTGCTGCGACTCATCGCGCTTGGTGGCGGTGACGAGGACCTCCTCAATGACTTGGGCCTGGGCCAAGGGCGTCGCGCTGGCCAAGGCCACGGCGGCGGCCAAGGGCTTGAGTTGGAAGGAGGGTGCTGATTTGCTGGGGTTGCGCATGTCTTGTGCCTCGCCTGTTCGGTTAAGCCGGATTCACTTCATCATTGCGGCGGCGACATGCTATCAAAGTGGCGGGGTTCGTGCTTGCGGAACCGCTGCTTGGGCAGGCGCAGTTGCAACGCCCGCTTTCGCGAGTTCCCGGCGCATGGGTTCAAGTTGCGCCCGGTAGCGCCGCCAGCGTCCCACGGAGCGGGAGTGGGCGGGCTCCCGGACTTGCGCTGCGCTGGCCGTGGAGACAGCCCCCGCTTGGGCATGGAAATTGACGCAGGCCTCCTCGAAGGGCAGTTCCAGGAAGTCGAGCAGGCCGCGGACCTGGGCTTCAAGGTCGCTGGTGGTCGCTTCGTAGGACACGTCATGGAAGCGGTTTCGGAACCGCCGCCGCCAAGTCGCCATGAGCTGGCGGTAGCGGGCGTGGTGCCGAGCCATCTCCCGCTGGTCGTAGGAGTGCAGGTAGGCGTCCGCGAACAGCTGCTTGAAGCCGGCGAAACAGGCGTCCATGGGGTCGCGCGCCAAATGGACGATCTTGGCGTTCGGCAGCGCCGCCAGGATCAACGGCACGCACAGGTAGTTTTGCGGCAGCTTGTCCACGAAATGCGGGGTGCCGCCTTGCATCCGGCGCGTGGTCTCAAGGTAGGTGGCGCCGAGCGCGGCAGGAGGGATGCCCAGCGCCGCCTCGAACAGGGCGGCGGAAAACCGCTTCGGGTCCCGGTGGTCCGAAAGACGGCGGATCGCGAGGCTGAACTGCTGCAGCTCCCCGGCCGAGGTCACGGCGGAATGGCTGGAGATGATGCGCTCGATCAGGGTGGTGCCGGTGCGGGGCTGTCCGAGCACGAAGATCGGGGCGCGGCTTGGGTTGCCCGTCCCGCGCGCGGCCAGCCAGCCTTCGTCGAAGCTCGCCTCCAGCAAGGCGAACATCTCGATTTCCGCGGCCTCGTCGTATTCCACCGTCTTGCGGCGGGCCGCCGCCCCTTGGGCAAAGGCCGCAAACGCCTCTTCCCAGCGCTCAAGGTCCTCGCACTCCTTGCCGATCGCGTAATGGTAGAAGGCTTGCAGGCGGGGGTGCAGGCCGGGACGCTGCGCCAACAGCGTTCGGCAGGCGTTGACGTGCGCATCGTCGGTCGCCTTGCGGGCGCCCGCCAGCGACCAATGCGCTTGCGGGGAGTTCGGCTCGATTTGGAGAATCCGCTCGTACAGCGCGAGCGCTTGGCCGGTATCGCCGAAGTAAACGTGGTTGTTGGCCAAATTCAGCAGCAAGCCGACATGGCGCGGCCGTTTGGCGCAAGCCTTGCCGAACCACTCCTGCGCCAAGGCGTGCTCGCCAAGCAGGGAAAGGACGGTGCCGATCAAGTCCTGCACCAAGGGATCCGGGGGGTCGCCCCGCACCGCTCGGGCCAGTGCCGCATCGGCGCGATTGACTTGGCCCTCGCCAACGAACAGCTTGGCGAGCTGGGCCCAGCCGGCGCTGTGCTTGGGATCGAGCGCCGTCACCGAACCGAACGCCTGCAGGGCGGTCCTGCGGTCCCCAGCCTCCAAGGCGACCAGGCCGAGCAGAAAGTGGCCCTGAACCAATTTGGGAGCGAGGTCCAAAATGCGCTTGCACAGCTGGCCCGCGCGCTGCGTCCGGCCCGCCTGCAGGGCGGCGAAGCCCTCCCTCAGCAGAGCCTGCAGCTGCTCGCGATCCGCCATTAAAGACTCCCGACGCGCGGAGATGACTCCATTTGATGTTAGCCTTCGCTTGGCTTGACGAAAAGGCGCGACCTGACGGTCGCGGATGGAGTTTCGCTGGCGCGAAACTCCGCGCTCGTCGCTTAGATCAGATTCCGGCATGTTTCTGAGCCCGCACATGCGGGCACGCGGGCACGGTTGGAGTTTCGCTGCGCGAAACTCCGCGTGGGGACTGGCGGAGAGTTCGACGCGCCTTTGTGCTTGGACAGCGTGGTTTTTGCTCGGGGCGTTCGAGTTTCGTCGGCGCGACGCTGCGCGAACGCAGACTGGCAGGGAGCCGGACATGGTTTTGAACCTGGACCGCATGGCCGATGACTGAACGGCGTCCATCCTTGGGCCAGCGCGACATCGTCCTGTTCACCGTTTCGGCGATACTGCTGCTCGAAACCCTGTCGGCCGCCGCCGCCATCGGCGCCGCCGCCATTTTCTGGTGGCTGTTCCTCGGGGTTGCGTTCCTGATTCCGTTCGCCCTGATCTGCGCTGAGATGGGCTGCACCTACCCGCAGCAGGGCGGCATCTACGCTTGGATACGGGATGCCTTCGGGGGCCGCTGGGGGGCGCGGGCAAGTTGGTGCTACTGGATCAACACCGCCGTTTGGCTGCCGGCGATCCACATCCTGTTCGCCGGCATTCTGGCCCAGCTTTTCCTGCCGGGGCTGTCGCTCGCCTGGCAGATCGGCATCGGCATCGGGCTCACTTGGGTCAGCATGGCGTTGAACCTGGCGACGCTGGACGTCGGCAAGTGGGTGCCGAACCTGGGCGCGGCGGTCAAGGTTGCGATCTTTGCGGTGATCATCGCCGCCGCCGCGGCGCATGTGCAGTCGGAGGGGTTCGCCAACCCAATCAACCTTGAGACGCTCATGCCGGACTGGGACGGCAGCCTGGCCTTCATTCCAGCCATCATCTACGGCATGCTGGGCTTCGAGCTGGTCAGCGCCAGCAGCGAGGAGATGATCGACCCCGGCCGCGACGTGCCGCGCGGGGTGGTGATGAGCGCCTTGCTGATTCTGCTGCTGTACACCCTCGCCACCGCCGCCGTGCTGGCCACCATCCCGGCGGCGGAAATCGATTTGGTGGAGGGCTTGGTCGCCACCCTTGAGCGCTTGTTCGGCGACGGGCCGTACGGGCGGGCCCTGGTGGCGGCGCTCGGCATCGGCGCCCTCTACACCTTCTTCGCCAACGGCGTGACCTGGGCCATCGGCTGCAACCGGGCCGCCGCCGAGGCCGCGCGGGAAGGCGAGCTGCCGCGTTGGCTGGGCATGGAGAGCCGCAAGGGCATGCCGCTGGGGGCCGCCTTGGCCATGGGCGCGGTCAGCACCCTGACGCTGATGCTGTACGGATTCATGGCGGGTTCCGGCGAGGAGTTGTTCTGGTCGTTGTTCGCCTTCAGCGCCGTGATCTTCCTGCTGCCCTACCTCGCGCTCATGCCCGCCTTCGCCCGCAGCCGGGAGCGCGACCGGGAGCGCCCGCGGCCGTTCAAGCTGCCCGGCGGCGACGCGGTGGCGAAAGGCAGCGCCGCGCTCTGCTTCCTGATGTTGGGCGCCTCGGTCGCGCTGTTCGTTTACGTGCCCGATGAGGGCGTGCAGCATCCCGTCCTGTGGGGCGCCTTGTTTACCTTGGCCATTGGCGAGCTGGCGATCCGCAGCGGCGAGCGGCAACTGGCCGAGCAGGCGGGCTAGCGGACGGCTTGCGTTGCGCCGGCGCGAGGCGGAACCGCGCCGCGAAGTCCCCGACGCCGCATCGGCAACGCCTTGCGGGGGAGCTACAGACCGGGCGCCGCCAACACGCAGGCCGCACCCTCCTCTCCCAGCAAGCCGTTGCGCCGCAGGCTCGCGCCGGGGGCCAAGCAGGCTTCCTCAGCGGCTAGGCGCAACCCTGCGACCTGCGCCCCGCCGCCGACGGCCATGCACAGCGCGTAGGGCGCGCCGGCTGGCAGCGCCACGGAACGACGGGGGTCCAGCGCGGCGCGCCAGACGCCAAAGTCGTCGAAGGCGGCGATGCGCTTCACTCCGGGGGCGACCTGCTCGAACGAGGGCGGCGGCGGCGGATCGAGGCTCATGCGGGCAATGGCGCGCTCGCTGTCCCAATGCCCTTGGGTGAGCACTTTTTGGGCGAAGGAGATGATGCGGCGCTCATAGGTCGGCGTCTGGAACTCCACCACCCGCACCCCGTGCTGCAGGGCGTGCGGCATCCACGGCGGCACGGTCACGACATCGCCGACCTGCAAGGGGGCGCTGGCGGTGAAGGCCTCCATGGCGGCGCGCCGCTGCCGCTCCACGGCCCCCGATGGGCGCTCGCCGGCATCGATGGCGCGGCGCTCCCGCTCATAGGCCAGCACCGCCTCCAGGTAGGCAGCCCGGAAGGCGTCGTCGTTCCCATAGGACTGCCGCCGCGCCTGATCCATGCCCAGGCGGATGCGGCCGCGCCCGTCCGGCCAGGCCTTGCGGTCGATGGCCGTGACGACGTACAGCTCGCGCTTGCGCTCGTGAACCTCGAAATAGAGATCGCCCAGAACCGGCGTCGGATGGGGGTCCAGCACCTTCAGCAGGATCACCGGCGCCTCGATGCCCGCCGCTGCAAGATAGCGCGACAACGGCACGGAACCCGCCTCGGTGCATACCGCGCTCTCCCCCCGGGCCTCAATCGCCGAGTGCCAGATTTCGCGGCCCCAAGGCTTGGCGACGGTCACCGGCTCAAGCTTGACCGGGGCGCCGGGGTCGATGTTGATGCCGGCTGACGCCCTCGGTGGCTCGGTTTGACTTCTACTAACTGAATTCAAAGGCTTAAAAGTCAGGAAGTTACAGACTTAAGTCCCTAACCCGGGTATCCTCTTGGGCAGCCATCCGCCGCAAATTAATCCCCAAAAGCCCAACGTTGTCAAAGCGCGACCTGACGGTCGCGGATGGAGTTTCGCTGGCGCGAAACTCCGCGCTCGTCGCTTAGGGAGCCTCTGATCAAGTCCCGGAAGTTCAGAGTGGCCTGTGGGGCGCGCTGGCAAGGCGCGGCGAAGCCGTGTGGCAGGTCCCACACAATGAGCCGCAACGCCGCCAGCGCGCCCCACAGGCGCTCCCGAAGGGCGCTTCACGGCACCTGCGGCCCAAATTCCGCTCCGCCTGCGGATGCTGCGCTCCTGCTTGCGGGATCATTTCCATCTTCAAGCAGTGAAGCGCTGAACGAACGGGACTTGATCAGAGGCTCCTTAGATCAGATTCCGGTATGTTTCTGAGCCCGCACAATGTGCCGGCTGTTGGCAAACTGGGGGCCAAGGCTCAATTCCTGCCGCAGCGGCCGCTTGAGCGGTTATAGTTGAAGAACCGAACAAGACCGTAACCGCTTGATTCTCGATTTGCCAACGCCCCGGCCCTACCACGCGCCGCACGTCTTCGGCTTCCTTGGGGCACGCGCCCTGCCCGGCTTGGAGACCGTGCAGGGGCTTGAGTATCGGCGCCGCCTGTCCGCACAGGACGGCGGCGCGGTTTGGCTCAAGGCGTGCTGGCGCAACGACGCCTTGCGCCTGCACCTGCCAGCGCCCGCCGCCGGGGCGCCAAGCGGATGGATTGCACGGGTGCGGCGCCTGTTCGACCTCGACGCCGACTCCGTTCCCATTGATCGCCACCTATGCGCAAGGTTCTCAAGGCAACCGCGGCCGAAGCCGCCAAACGCGCCGCGGCCTGGTCGCCCTGGCGGGCCTACGCGCTGATGCACCTGTGGCATCGCGCCGCCCAGCCCGACGAACGCAAAGCGGCGCCCAGCGCCGGCAATGCTGAATTCGCCGGGGGTTGCGCTCGACATGAACGGAAAAACCGAACGGAGCATTGCCGCCCGGACCGGCCGCGGGACGCCCTGAGCGCCTGAAGAACCAAACACTGAGGAGACCCCATGGAATACGCCCATCACGACAGCCCCATCGGCCCGCTGCTGCTGGCCGGGCGCAACGGCAGCCTGTCCGCCATCCGCTTGCCGCTGGACGGCGAACGGCCAGCACCGGAACCCGGCTGGAAGCTGGCGGATGCCTCGTTCGACGACGCGCGCAGCCAGCTCGACGGCTACTTTGCGGGCCGCCGGCAGCGGTTCGACCTGCCCTTGGCGCCGAGCGGGACCGCCTTCCAACGCCAAGTGCTCAAGGCGCTGCAGGCCATTCCCTACGGCGAGACGCGCAGCTACAAGGAGGTGGCCACCGCCATCGGCAAGCCGCGCGCCGTGCGGGCCGTTGGCGCCGCCAATGGCCGCAACCCCATCCCCATCATCATTCCCTGCCACCGGGTGATCGGCAGCGACGGCTCGCTCACCGGCTTCGGCGGCGGCTTGGCGGCCAAGCGCGCGCTGCTGGCCCTCGAAGGCAACGCCCGGCCCGCGCCATGAGCCAAGCGGAGCCGGCCCCCTACCGCGCCAACGTTGACTGGTTCATCTTCAGCGCCGGAGCGCTGGGCATACTGGCTGTCTGCCTGCCCTTGATCCTGTTCCCCGAGTGGGGCAGGTCGGCCCTGACCTCAGCCTTCGAGGCCGTCACCCAAGGCTTGGGCGCCCTGTACATCGTCGTGGCCGGCGCAGTGCTGGTTTTCCTGCTCTACTTGGCCTTCGGCCGCTTCGGCAAGGTGGTGCTGGGCGACGGCTCGGGGCCGGACCACAGCAACTTCAGTTGGACCTCCATGCTGTTCTGCGGCGGCATCGGCACCAGCGTGCTCTATTGGGGAACCGTGGAGTGGGCCTACTACTACAACGCGCCGCCCTTCAACGTTGCCCCGGGCACGGATGAGGCGATGCGCTGGGCGGCCAGCTACCCCATCTTCCACTGGGGCTTCATCGGCTGGGCGCTCTACTGCCTGCCCGGCGTCGCCATCGCCTACGCCTACCACGTGCGAAAAATGCCCGTCCTGCGGCTGAGCGCCGCCTGCAAGGCCGTTCTCGGCCGCAGCGCCGACGGTTGGCTGGGACGGATCGTTGACCTGCTGTTCATGATCGGCCTGTTGGGCGCCGTCAGCACCGGCATGGGGCTGGCAATCGCCATGATCGGCGCGGGGCTGACGCGAATGACCGGCATAGCACCCGGCTTTGGATTGGATCTGGCGGTCATCGCAACCATCACGGCGACCTTCGCGGTCAGCGTGTACGTCGGCTTGGAGGCCGGCATAAAGCGGCTGAGCAACCTCAACGTCGGCCTGGCCTTCCTGCTGCTGGCGCTGGTGCTGGCGTTCGGCCCCACCGGCCACATCGTCGAGCGGGGCAGCGCCTCCGTGGGCCACTTCCTGGCGAACTTCATCACCATGGGCACTTGGCTCGACCTGTCGAACTCCTCCGGCTTCGACGAGGCCTGGACGGTCTTCTACTGGGCGTGGTGGCTGGCCTTGGGCCCCTTCATGGGCATGTTCATCACCAAGATATCGGGGGGCCGCACCATACGCCAAGTGGTGCTGGGCACCCTGGGCTGGGGCACCTTGGGCTGCGCCTTGTTCTTCGTGGTGCTCGGCAACGCCGCGCACTACCAGGAGTTCAACGGCCAGACCGAGGTGCTGGCGCTGGTCAACGCCGACCGGGCCAACGAAGCGATGGTTCAGGTGCTTGCCGCCCTGCCGCTGGGCGACCTGGTGCTGCCCTTGTTCGTGCTGATCTGCATGATCTTCGCCGCCACCAGCTACGACAGCGCCGCCTACACCTTGGCCTCGTGCGCCTCCCGGTCGCTCCCCGTCCACGAGCACCCGGCCCGCCTGCACCGGGTGTTCTGGGCCTTCGCCATCGGTGGCCTGCCGATCTCGCTGATCCACGTGGGCGGGCTGCTGTCCCTGCAATCGGCGGTGGTGGTGACCTCAGTGCCCCTGCTGCTGGTGTTCGGGCTGCTCGCCGCCTCCTTGGTCAAGGGGCTCATCGAGGATGCGCCGGGCCAAGGTTGATGGTCGGCGTCAGGCTGACCGCAATCGATCCGCCGCCGCGCGGATGTGCTCCGGGCCGATGCCGCAGCAGCCGCCGATCAGGGAGGCGCCCAATTCCCGCCAGTGCAGGGCATGGTTGACGAACTCCTCGACGGACAGCTCCCGGCGCACGGTTTGCGCCTCGCCGTCCAAGGTCCAGCCGTCCGGCACGTTGAACCGATTGGGGCAGGCGCCCAGCGGCGAGTCCGTCAAATCGGCCAACTGCGCCAACCCGCTGGCGATGGCCTGCGGGGACGTGCAATTGAACAGCAGGGCGTCAGGGGACAAGTCCGCAACGCCATCAAGCGCCGTCTTGAGGGTTTCGCCGCTGCGCAAGCCCGCGCCAGCCGCTTCGTCCAGCGTCCAGGAGACATGCACCGGCTTGGTCGAATGGCGCCGGGCCATGCCGGCGGCGTTGCGGGCCTCCCGGGCCGATGACATGGTTTCGCAAATGAAGAGATCCACGCAAGGCTCCAGCGCTTCGACCATTTGCCGGTAAAGCGGCCGCGCCTCGGCGTCCGGCGGCACCAGGTCCGCCCGGTAGCTTTCGCTGAGCGGCGGCAACGAACCGGCCACCAGCGCCTTGCCGCCAACCCCATCGACCGCTGAACGCGCCAGTTTCCCCGCCAACTCGGTCAACTCCAGCCAGCGCCCTGCCATGCCCAGCTTGCCCAGATAGCTGGGGATGGCGGAGTAGGTGTTGGTGATGATGATCTCAGCGCCTGCGGCCATGTAGTCGCGATGCACTTCCACCACCGCTTCGGGCGCCTCAAGCAGCGCCCGCGCCGACCACAGGCCGCGCGCGTCGCCGACGCCCCGGCGGATGAGCTCCGATCCCATGCCGCCGTCGAGAATGGTGGTCATCGCCTTGCCCCTCCCAGTGGGAGCGGCAGTTTGCACCAGGCGCCAAAATTCCCATAGCACTTTATGGCCGACCCATTCGAGTCACCCAAAGCATGCGACATCTTCGAAGCGCTCAAGGCAATGGGACGCTGGACGGCCAAAAGGCGGAAAACGCCACGGAGCCGGGCAAACCCTACCGCTCAACCGTCGATCAACGCCGTGAACCGCTCGAAGTAGCCGGGGAAGGTCTTGGCCACGCAGCCAGGATCCTTGATGGTGACGGGAACGCCGCCCAAGGCCGCCAAGGAAAAGCACATGGCCATGCGGTGGTCGCCGTAGGTTTCGATGGCGGCGGGCTTAAGAGCCGCCGGCGGCTCGATGGCCAGGCTGTCCGGCCCCTCCGCAACCTCGGCGCCGAGTTTGCGCAGTTCCCGCGCCATGGCTGTGAGCCGGTCGGTTTCCTTGACCCGCCAGTTGGCGATGTTGCCGATGCGGGTCGCGCCCTTGGCGAACAGCGCCAGCACGGCGACGGTCATGGCGGCGTCCGGGATGTGGTTGAAGTCGGCGTCAATCCCCGACAGCGGGGCCGGCCTGACGGCGAGGCGCGTCGCGCTGCGCTCCACTTCGGCGCCCATGGCTTCGAGCACGTCGGCAAAGGCGGCATCGCCTTGAATGCTGGCCGCGCCGACGCCTTCGACGCGGATGCCCTGGCCGGCAATGGCGCCGGCGGCCAAGAAGTAGGTGGCCGACGACGCATCGCCCTCCACGAGGCATTCGCCGGGCGAGCGGTAGCCGTCGTTGGCCACCTCGAAGCGTTGGTGGCCGCGGTGGCGAACCTCGGCGCCAAAACGCGCCATGAGGTCCAAGGTGAGGTCGATGTAGGGTTTGGAGACCGGATCGCCAAGAACGCGAAGGGTCACCGGGCGTTGCGCCAAAGGCGCGGCAAGCAGCACTGAGGTCAGGAACTGGCTGGACAGGCTGCCGTCGATTTCGGCCTTGCCCCCCGCCAATCCGCCCGCCCGAATGCGCACGGGCGGATAGCCGGACGTTGCGGCGTAGTCGATGTCCGCGCCCAAGGCGCGCAGCGCGTCCACCAAGTGCCCGATGGGCCGCTCCCGCATGCGCGGCGAGCCGTCGAGAACGAACTCGCCGGTGCCCAGCGTGAGCGCCGCCGCCAAGGGGCGCATCGCGGTGCCGGCCAAACCAAGGTTCAACTCGGTGCGGCGGCCATCGGTGACCAAGGGACCACCGCCGCCCGCCACCGTCCAGGCATCGCCATCCAGCGTCACCGCAATGCCGAGCTGGTTTAGGGCGCGGCGCATCAGCTCCGTGTCCTCGCCATCGAGCAGGTTGAGGATCCGGGTGCGGCCTTGGGCCAGGGCGGCAAGCAGCAAGGCCCGGTTGGATATGCTTTTTGAGCCGGGCAGTCGGACTTCGCCCGACAGCGACTTGATCGGGCCCAGGGTCAGCGCGTCCATCCGCGCACTATCCCGGCGAGCCGGTGGAGTTGTCAATGCGCCTCTCGCCCGCAGGGCGAGAGGCGGTTGGAGTTTCGCTGCGCGAAACTCCGCGCCCTTTGCGCGCGGCGGCCGGATCGTGATGCCCCGGGGTGATCGAGGAAAGTTTCGCTTACCGCGAAACTCCGCGCTCCCCGGCGGCTAATCCGTCGCATAGGATACCGCGACCAGCCGCCATGCCCGTTTGGCGGCGGTGACCGAAGCGCCGGCCCGCTGGTTCAGCAGGGCCTGGCCGAGGGGCGAGTCAACGCTGACGCAGCCTGCGGACGCATCCGCTTCGTCAGCGCCGACGAGCCGATAGCGGCTCCTCTCCCCGGCGGCATCCTCGACTGTGACCCAAGCGCCAAAACGCACCCGCGTTCGATCTTCGGGCAGGCGCTCCACGACGGTCAGTTCATCAAGTCGGCGCGACAGGTAGCGGATGCGGCGGTCAGCCTCATGAAGTTGCTTCTTGCCGTACATGTATTCCGCATTCTCAGAGCGGTCGCCGAACGCCGCCGCCTCGGCCACCTTTTGCGCCAGCGCCGGCCGCGTAAGCTTCCAAAGCTGGGCAAGTTCCGTCCGCAAGGCGTCGTAGCCCGCCCGGGTGATGTAGGGCGAAGACTTGAGGGTCGGGGGTCGATGGCGGCTCAAGGCGAAGCTCCCGGGGGGCAATGCGGGGAACGGCGACACGGAAGCGCCGCCCCGAAGCGCAAAGGGTCAATTTCCCACAAGTCTCGCGGACATGTCCGAGCCATACTCACACTAAGCCTCAGTTCAGCGCAACGAACACCGTCTTGCCCCGCGAGACGGTCTCCACCACTTCAAGGTCAAGGAGGTCCGCAGCGGGCATGGACAGGGGATCGCGCGACAGCACCACTAGGTCCGCCTGCTTGCCCGGCGTCAGGGTGCCCTTGCAGCACTCCTCGAACGACTGGTAGGCGGCGTTGGCGGTGACCGCCCGCAGCGCCTCAAGGGCATCCAGGCGCTGCGCCTCGCCGAGCACCTGTCCGCTGCGGGTCAGGCGGTTGGCGGTCGCCCACACCAAGCGGATCATGTCCGGGGGCACGATGGGGGAATCGTTGTGGACCGTGAACGGCATCTGGCGCGCCAAGGTCGAGGCGGTGGGGCTGATGCGCCGCGCCCGCTCCGGCCCGAGCACCGAATCCCGATGCCAGTCACCCCAATAGAACGTGTGCGCGGAGAAGTACGACGGCACCACGCCCAGCGCCGCCATGCGGTCAAGCTGGTCCTCGCGCACCGTTTGGGCATGAATCATGACCGTGCGATGGTCGCCCAAAGGAGCGCCTTGCGCGGCCTTGTCCAAGGCATCGATCAGCATCTCGGCGGCGGCGTCGCCGTTGCAATGCACCAGCATCGGCACCCCGGCGGCGGCGAAGCCGGCAACCTTCGCGTCCACAAAGTCCTGCGGCACCGTGGGATAGCCTCGGTAGTCCGCCGGCAAGCCCGGCGGCGGAACGAAGTACGGCTCGCTGAGGTAGGCGGTCTTGCCTTGGGGGGAGCCGTCCAGGAACATCTTGACGCCGGCGAGCTTGACCCGGTTTCGGTATTCGCCCAGCGCTTGGCCTTGGGGCATGCGAAACCCCGGCTCCATGGCCGCCAGATAGACCTCCACGTCGAGCGCCAAGCCATCGGTTTCCGCAACCTGGGCGAAGCGAACAAGCTCCGCCACCGACGCCGCCCCGTCCTGAACGGTGGTGATGCCGTGGCTGGCGTAGATGTCGAGCGCCGCATGGATGTCCGCCGCCGACAGATCACCGCCGCCCATCACGCTGAAGCGCACCGGGGCGGTGGCCGTTTCCTCAAGCACGCCGTTGGGCTCGCCGTCCGCCCGGCGCCGGATGACGCCGCCAAGCGGGTCGGGCGTGTCCTTGCCGATGCCGGCCCGCTCCAAGGCCAAGCTGTTGGCGGTGGCCAAGTGGCCGGACACATGGATCAAGGCGATGGGATGCGCGTCGGAAACCGCATCGAGGTCGTCACGGTCCGGATGGCGCTGCTCCTCGATCAAGGAGTCGTCGTAGCCCACGCCCACCACCCACTCGCCGGGCGCAAAGCCGCGCTCCTCGATGTAGCTGCGCAGCGCCGCCTGCAGCGAGGCGATGTCCCCCACCGCGCCCACCGGCGGCGAGGCCACGTTGGCCAAGTTGGCGGTGCGGGCCGAGAAGGAGAGATGGCCGTGGGCATCAATCAAGCCGGGCAGCAGCGCCCGTCCGCCGAGTTCGACGGTCTCCCCCGCCTCGCCGCGCCAATCCTCCATGCGCCCCACCCAGACAATCCGCTCACCTGCAATGGCCACTGCGGTGGCGTCGGGATGGGCGTCGTCAAAGGTGATGATGTGCTCGCCCACCCAGAGCCGGTCGGCCTGCAGCGGCGGGGACGGCGGCGCGCAACCCGCCAACGCCGCAAGGCCCGCCAGGAGCCCCCCGGCCATCAGGCTCTTCGAGGCCCGCCCAATAACGATCTTCATGCCAGTGTCCGCGTTCATGATTGACATCCTTTCAGTCCGTGGTTGCGACGCCGCCGGTTGCCGTGTCGCCGCGATTCGGCCGAGGGCGGGATGCGCCCGCGCCCCGGCCCGCGTTGGGTCGGGCGGCTTCCCGAACCGAGCGTCCAGCCCCCGGCCGCATCACGGCAAGTCGAACGCATGGGGCAGCCTTATCCTGCGACCAGCAGATCGAAAAGCGATTCCGCCAAAGGCGGGCGGGCGATGCCGCGCTCGGTGATGACCCCGGTGACCAAGGCGGCCGGCGTCACGTCGAAAGCCGGGTTGAAGACGGCCGCCTCGGCGGCGTGCTGCTGACGCACCTCGTCGCCGGCGCGCTCCTCGATGGCGACCTCCTGTCCGCTTGCGGTGTCGGGGTCGAACGTGGACGACGGGCAGGCCACGTAGAAGGGCACTCCGAAGTGGTTGGCCAGCACGGCCAAGTTGAGCGTGCCGATCTTGTTGACCACGTCGCCGTTCCTGGCCACGCGGTCGGTGCCGACGATGATGAGGTCGATCCTGCCCGCCGCCATCAGGCTGGCGGCCGCATTGTCGCAGATGAGGGTGAGGTCGATGCCCGCCGCGCCGAGCTCCCAAGCGGTGAGGCGGGCGCCTTGGAACAGGGGCCGGGTTTCATCGACATAGACGTGAAAGCTCACGCCGGCTTGATGGCTCAAGTACATCGGCGCCGTGGCGGTGCCCAACTCGGACACGGCCAGGGCGCCGGCGTTGCAATGGGTGAGCAGGTTGCCGCCCGGCTTGATGAGGCTGCGCCCGTGCTCGCCGATGCCCCGGCAGGCAGCGGCGTCCTCCCGATGAATGGCACCGGCCTCATCCGCCAAGGCGGCCGCCAAAGGCTCCTCGGCCCCGCGCCGGCGCAAACGCTCCACCGCCCAACGGAGATTGACCGCGGTGGGCCGGGCGGCGATCAGCGCATCGCCGCCGTCCTTGAGAACGCCGGCCACATCACCGGAGCGCCGCGCCGCCACCGCCAGCGCGTAGGCCGCCGCGATGCCGATGGCGGGCGCGCCGCGCACCGCCAAGGCGGCAATGGCGTCCACGGCGTCCGCAATGCCGTCGATGCGCAGGTACTCGACTCGATGCGGCAGTTGGCGCTGGTCGAGCAGGCGCAGCTCACCGTCCTCCCACCGGATGGCCGGCGGGCTGCTCATGGCCGCCCGCGCGCCAAGGCCTTGGCCAGGGCCGCAGCCAGGGCGCCGCCCGTTGCCTCGGCGCTGCCGCCGCAGGCGAACACCCCGTCCTCGTGGCCCAAGGTCACGAACACCAAGGGCCCAAGGGGAGGATGCCGCGACCCGAACGGGGAGGAATCGACGGTTGCACAAGCCGATTCGCTCGGCAACCCATCGCCGGCATCCCCGGCGTTGACGCTGTGGGCGCGCAAGAGGGCGGACACCGCGGCGGCCATCCGCGGTGAGCCGTAGCCCACGTCCGCGTCGATTGCGGGCAAGCCCGCCGCGGCGGCGCTTTGCCAGATGTCCGGGCAATGGCCGTGGAACACCCAGTTCACCTGCGCATCGCTCGCGTAGAGCATGGCGTGGGTCAGCGACTCCGAGGACGGCGGCAACGCGCCTTCAGCCTCCGCATGGAAGCGGCCCAAGTCCCAGCGCCGCACCCAAACCAGGTGTTCGACGCCGGCATCGGCGATGCCGGCGGTTTGGCTGGCGGTAATGAGGAAGCCCCCCGCAGCGCCGGGCAGGCGGCGGCTGACGTTGCCGTAGCCCAAGCCGCCGTAGCGCGCCCCGGCTTGCCCAATCAACTGAAGGCGGCGCAGCACCGTGCGCCAAGCGAGCAGCGGCTGCGCCAAATCGACAAGCGGCTCGGCGCTCGGCGGCGCCAGGCAAAAGCTGAACTGAATGACCCCTTCGGACTGCGCCATGCGTTAACATTCCCCAAGTCAGCAACCACCCATTCTAACGCCGTGGTTACAGTGAGAAAGGCCGCAGCGGCCATCGGCGCCTACGTTAGCGGACCGTCGCCGGAAGCGCTCGCCCGGGACGAGGATCTAGGCCGCGAACTGCGCGAGCTGCTGCTTGAGCACGAAGTGCTCTTCCTGCGCGGCCAACAGCTGAGCGCTCCTCAATTCCAAGCCCTGGCGCGCCGCTTCGGCACGGCCCTGCACCATCCGGCCTATCCGTCCGCGCCCGGCACGGATGACGTCCATGTGCTGGAAAGCACGCCCGAGACCCCATCGAAGATTGAGAAGTGGCACTCCGACATGACCTTCAGCGCCACGCCGCCCTCGTTCACCCTGCTGCATGGCCAGATCATTCCCGAATGCGGCGGCGACACGCTGTGGGCAAGCGCCACCGCCGCCTATGACGCCCTGTCCGCACCGTTCAAGGCGCTGCTTGAGGGGTTAAGCGCCGAACACGACTTCCGCCACGGCTTCCGCGAAAGCCTGGCCGAGCCCGGCGGCGCGCAGCGGCTCGCGGCGGCCATCGCCGCCAATCCGCCGGTGCGCCATCCGGTGGTCCGCACGCACCCGGAAACGGGCCGCAAGGCCATCTACGTCAACTCGCTGTTCACCACCCGCATTGCGGAACTGACCGCCGCCGAAAGCCGGCAGATGCTGGACCTTCTGCACAGCCATCTGGCCACCGATGAGTTCACGGTGCGCCTGCGCTGGGCGCCGTTCACGCTGGTCATGTGGGACAATCGGTCAACGCTGCACCGCCCGATCAACGACTATTTCCCCCAACGCCGCAAGCACCACCGGGTGACCCTTGCCGGCGAACGCCCGCAATGAGGCCGGCTTGACCGTCGCAGGCAATGAATCCACGCCAGGTTCCCATCCACCGGCCCTATCCCGACGAGGTGCCTTGGTCGCTGCTTGCCGATGGCTGCGCCGCTGCGGACCTCGACCTGATGCGGGTCGCCAAGTTCGACGGCGAGGTCATCGGCGTTTACGCGGTGGAGAAAGTGAGCGCCCTGCACTACCGCATCACGGCTCTGGCGGTGGCCGAGCGCCATCGCCGCCAAGGGCTGGGCCGTTGGCTGCTCGGCCATGCCATCGGCATCTGCGAATCCAAGGGGGCGCGGGAAATCAGCGCACCGCCCGCAGGCTCTCGGCTGTTGGCTCGGTGCGGCTTCGAGCCCACCGATGCGGGCCATCGGCTCCGGTTGACCCCGGAGTGACCTCTAAGGCCCGCTTGCGGACAGCAGCTCCTTGGCCGCCAAGCCCGGCGTCTCGCGAACCAGCCTGGGGTTCAGGTAACCGGGCAGGCGAGCCCCCATCGCGCGATGCAGGGACTTGGCCCGAATTTCGCTCACGTCGAAGTGCGCGGTGCCCGCCACGGGGTCGGCCAAGTGCAGGTAGTAGGGCAGCACGCCCGCAGCAAAGAGGCGCTCCGACAGTTCCGCCAGCGCATCGGCATCGTCATTGACGCCCCGCAGCAGCACGCTTTGGTTGAGCAGCGTGAAGCGGCCGAGCGCGGCGAGCGCCCGAACGCAGTCGCCGTCGATCTCGTTGCCGTGGTTGAAGTGCAGGACAATGACCACCTGCTGGGGAATGTCGGCCAGGGCTTCGACAAGCGCCGCCGTCACCCGCTGCGGAATGACCACCGGCAGACGGGTGTGGATGCGGATGCGGCGCAGGTGATCGATGCCGGCGATGCGCCGAATCAAAGTGGCGAAGTGTCCATCCCTGAGCATCAACGGGTCGCCGCCGGAAAGAATGATCTCCTTGATGGCGGCATCGCGGCGAACGGCCTGCAAGGCGGGAAAGTCCGAGTCCTGGCGATGTTCCGCATATGGAAAGTGGCGGCGGAAGCAGTAGCGGCAGTTCACGGCGCAGGCGCCGGCGGCGATCAGCAGCGCCCGGCCCGCGTACTTGCGCAGCAGCCCCGAATCGACGACCGCCGAGGATTCGCGCAACGGATCCACCCCGTAACCCGACACGCTTTGCGACTCCCGGGCGGTGGGCAGCACTTGCCGCAGCAGTGGATCGCAAGGGTCGCCGCGCCGCATGCGGGCGATGTAGGGCCGCGGCGCCCGCAGCGCAAACCCCGTCCCTTGGGCGGCATCGACCTGCTGCGCGGACAGCGCCACGAGCTCCAGCAACTCCCCGACATCCGTCACCGCGCGAGCCAGCTCAAGCCGCCACGCATCGGCCGGCCAAGGAGCGGACGATGCCGGCGCAGGCGCGTTGGTCACTTGTCAGAGTCTCCCTGGGCCGGTCGGGCTTGCTGGCCCAGTGCGAGGATCGCGCGTTCAAGCGCCTGCATCGCCAAGGCCACGTCGTCCACCGAGACGCGCTCATCCGGATGGTGGCTGATCCCGTCGGCGCAGCGCACGAACAGCATCCCCACGTCGGTGACGGCGGCCATCGCCATGGCATCGTGGCCGGCGCCGCTCATGAGCTTCGGCGCCGGCAGCGCCATGGCCTCCAGCGCCTGGCCGAGCAGCGCCTGCATGCCGTCCGCGCAGGCCACCGCGCCCGCCGCATGGATTTCGACCCAATTGCCCCGCAGGTTGCGCGCGCCCAGCATGCGGGCAGCCTCAGCCTGCAGTTCGGCCACGGCCCGGTCGCGTCCCGCATCGTCGCCGGCGCGCAGGTCGATGGTCAGCGCGCAACGGCCCGGAATCACGTTGGCGGCGCCCGGCTGGCAGGCCAGATCGCCCACGGTGGCAACCACCTGGCGGCGCTGCGCCACCCGCTCAACCAGCAGGACGATTTCGGCGGCCGCCGCCAAGGCGTCCCGGCGCATGGCCATGGGAACGGTGCCGGCATGGCCGGCCTGCCCGAGCACTTCGAGGCGAAAGCGCTTGGTCCCGGCGATGTGCGTCACCACGCCCAGCGGCTGCGCCGTCCGATCCAGGACCGGCCCCTGCTCAATGTGGACTTCCAAATAGCCCAGCAGCGGCTCCCCGGCCCGGCTGCAGGCGGCCACGGCCGAGGGATCGCCGCCAAACGCGAGCAGCGCTTGCTCGAGGCTGATGCCGTCCCGGTCCTTGAGCGCCAGCCAGCGGGGTTCCCAAGTGCCCGCCGCCGCTCGGCTGCCCAGCAGGGTGGCGCCGAAGCGAACGCCCTCCTCGTCGCCGAAGCCGACCACATCCAAGTGGAACGGCAGCTCGACGGCGCTGCGGCGCAGCTTCGCCGCCACCGCCAAGCCGAGCAGGACGCCCAGGATGCCGTCGTACTTGCCGGCGTTGGGAACCGTGTCCAAGTGGGAGCCGACGATGAGCGACGGCGTCGCGTCGGCGGGGCCGGCTTGCCGGGCGGCGGGCAGCCGGCCCCAGAGGTTGCCAACCGCATCCTGCCGGCACTCCAGCCCCGCCGCCTCAAGCCAGGCGCCAACCCGGCGATTGCACTGCGCGTGCTCGGCGGTCAGATAGGTGCGGCAGATGCGGTCCGGCAGGCAGGACAATGCGCCCAGCGCAGCGCAGCGCCGCATGATCTGCGCCGCCCAGTCCATGTGGGATTCAGGCTGCCGAGTCATAGTGCGCCAGCGCCGCGGCCACCGCGGCGCCCGGGCTGAGCTGGTGGCCGGCGCGCAGCAGGCACTGCTCAAGGCTCGCCAGCGTCACCAGCACCGCATCCCTGCGGGCGTTGTAGCCCATGACGCCCACGCGCCAGATGACGCCGTCCAAGGGCCCGAACGAGGTGCCGATCTCGATGCCGAAGTCGGCCAGCAGGGTGCGCCGCAAGGCCTCCCCGTCCACGCCGTCCGGGATGTAAGCCCCCACCACGTTGTTCATTCGATGGGCCGGGTCGCCGTACAGCCTCAAGTTGAGCGCCGCCAGCCCGGCGGCCATGGCGCCGCCGTTGATGCGGTGGCGCTCGACCGCGGCGTCCACGCCTTCCCGCAGCAGAATGCGGGCGCACTCCCTGGCGCAGAACAGCATGCTGGCCGCCTCGGTGTGGTGGTTGAGCCGCCGCTCGCCCCAATAGTCCATGATCATGGCCAAGTCGAAGTAGTTGGACTGAATGCGGGGACCGGAGCCGGTCGCCTCATCCGCGCCGCGCAGGCCCGCCTCGACGTGATGCCGGGCGCGGATCACCGCCACCGCCTCCTCGTTCAAGCTCACCGGAGCGCTGCCCGAGGGTCCGGCCAGGCACTTCTGCAAGCCCACCGAAACGGCGCTCAGCTGCCACGCATCGGTTTCCAGCGCGTTGCCGCCCACGGATGCGGTGGCGTCGCAGTAGAGCAGCACGCCCTTGTCGGCGCAGACCTGCCCGAGGTCGGCAAGCGGTTGGCACATGGTGGTGGAGGTGTCGCCCTGGACGCAGGCCACCAGCTTGGGGCCGACCCGATCGATCGCCGCCGCCACCTGCTCCGGACGCGCCACCTCGCCCCAAGGAATCTCGATGACGCTCACCTCGGCGGCGCAGCGCTCCGCAATCTCCACAAGCAGATGGCCAAAACGGCCAATGACCGGCACCAGGATCCGGTCCCCCGGCGCCAGGAGCGACGCCAGGCAAGCCTCGATGCCGCCGCGCGAGGTGCTGTCCACCAGGAACGTCCAAGGGTTGCGGGTGCGCAGGACGCCGCGGTAAAGGTCCATGGCGTCGTTCATGCAGCGGGTCATCTCGGGATCGAACTGGCCTATGAGCTGGTGGGACATGGCCCGCAGCACCCTTGGATCGCAGTTGATCGGCCCCGGCCCCATCAGCAGCCGGGCGGGCGGCACGAACGTCTCCCGCAAGCCCGAGGTCATGACTGGGCCACCAAGGCGGCGCCGTCGCTGCGCGGATCGGTCGCCGCCTCGACACGGCCCTGCCGGTCAACGCAAATCGCGCCGGCATGGCCCATGGTCTCGGAACGGTCGGGCAATTCCGACACGACGTGCCCCTTGGCCGCCAGCTCGGCGCCGATTTCGGCAGCCAAGCCGCGCTCCAGCTTGAGGTCCGCATCGGCGCTGCCCCAAGTCCTGCCGAGCAGCCAGCGCGGCCGGGCGATCGCCTCGCTCAAGGATGCTCCCGCATGGAAAAACCGGGTGAACAGCGCCGCTTGGGTTTGCGGCTGGCCGTCTCCGCCCATCGCGCCGAAGGCGAGCCGCCGGCCGTCCGCCAGCAGCGCCAAGGCCGGGTTGAGGGTGTGCAGGGGCCGGTGCCTGGGCGCGAGGGCGTTGCGATGCGCTGCGTCCATTTGAAAGCTCATCCCCCGGTTGTTCCAAACCAAGCCGAACTCCGGCACCACCACGCCGGAGCCAAACTCCCAGTACAGGCTCTGAATGAAGCTGACCAAGGTGCCGTGCCGGTCCAGCGCGCCCATCCAGACGGTGTCGCCGGGGGTCGCGGCCTGGGGCCACGGCAGCGCCGCATCGGCGCGAACTTGGGCGGCCAACCGATCCAAGGCGGCGGCCGACAGCAGTTGGCCGAAGTTTGCCGAAAGCCTTGCGGGGTCGCCGACCTCCCGGTCGCGAATCCGGAAGGCCAGCTTGGTGGCCTCCACCAAGCAATGCACGCGCGCCGCCTCCGTGGCGGGCGCCAGGCGCTCGCGCAGCCGGTCGTAAACCGCCAGCAGGATCAGCGAGGCGATGCCTTGGGTCGGCGGCGGGAGATTGAAGACCTCGGCCCCGGCGATGCGGGTGGACAGCGGCGTTGCGGGCCAAGCCCGATAGTCCCGGAAGTCCGCCAAGCGCAAGGGGCTGCCGATGCCGGCCAAGTGCTCGGCGACCGCGGCGCCGAGCGCCCCCCGGTAGAAGTCCTCCGTGCCGCGCTCCGCCAAGCGGCGCATGAAGCCGGCCAGCGCCGGGTTGCGCAGCCGGTCCCCGGCCCGCAGGGTGCGCCCGTCGGGCTGGAACACGTCAAGATAGGCTTGCGGGGCGCAGTTCTCCCGATCCAGCTTTTCGCTGGCGGCTTGCAGGCTCCCGGTCACGGCGATGCCGTTTTCGGCCAGCGCCGTCGCAGGCGCCAGCAACTCGGGCAAGGGGCGTTGCGGGAAGCCGTTGTCCCGGCACCAGCCGCGCGCCAGCCGCCAGCCGTCCAAGGCGCCGGCTTGGCAGAGGGTCGCCCACGGCCCCCGGGACGGCATGGCGTCGAACCCGGCCTCCCGGTAGCCGGCAATGCTCGCGCCTTGGGCGGCGAACCCGCAGGCGTCGATGCCCACGGGCGCTTGGCCCGCTGCCTGAATCAGCCAGAAGCCGTCGCCGCCGAGGCTGTTCATGTGCGGATAGGCCACGGCGATGGCGGCCGACGCCGCCACCATCGCATCGATCGCGGTGGCGCCGTCGGCCAGCAATTCCAAGCCCATGCGCGCAACCTCGGCTCGGGGAGCGGTGAAGGCGACGGCAGTCATCTGAACTTAAGATCCGTGTGCGGGCTCAGAAACATATCGGAATCCGACCTGAGCGACGAGCGCGGGGTTTCGCGCCAGCGAAACGCCATCCGCGACCGTCAGGTCGCGCCTGCGCCGCGCCAAAACTCTGGGGCATCGCCCGGCTCCGCCAACCGATCAGCTGTTGGCGGCCAGCCAGTTGGCTTGGCGTTTCATGTCCTCGGCGTAATTCAGCCAACTGGCGGCGGAGCGCTCGGTCCTGCTGAACGCGCGCGCCTTGCGCAGCGCTTCGCGGCCCGCCTCGAACTTGGCCTGCTCGACCCGGGCAATGCCCAGAATCAGCCACGCCTTGCCGGGGGCTTCAAGGTCCAGGTCCAACGCCTTGGCCGCCGCCGCCTCGGCCTGCTCCCAGTCGGCGGCATCAACGTGGATGTTGGCAATCCTCATCCAGGCATCGCCGGAGGCGAACCGCTCCGCCAAGTCCGCATAGGCGGCCACCGCCCGGTCGTGCTCCTTGGCGTCAACCCAAGCCTGGGCCAGCATTTCCAGATAGGTCTCCTCGGCCGGCACCAGCCCATCGGCAATGGCCTGCCGCAGCAGGCGCCCGCCGTGCTCCGGCACGCCCTGAAGGACGCAGAGCTGGATCATCGAGCGAATGGTGGAGGCCTTGTCCAGCTGGCCGGCGTCAAAGGCGACCTTGAGCGTCGCCAAGGCCTCGGAGGACTTGTCCTGCAACATGTAAACGCTGGCCAGCTGCTCCCAATAGGAGCCCGTCTCAGGCCAGCGGCCGATCATGCGCAGCAGGGTTGCGGCGGCATTGGGGTACTGCTTGAGCTCGAAGTAGGCGGCGGTCAGCAACTGGAACCAGCTTTCGCGCGGTTCGTCGCTGGCGGCGATGGCCCGTTCGGCGTAGGGCACGGATTCCGCGTAGCGCTTCACCTGGGCGTAGATGTTGGCCATGAACATCGTCTGCGCGGGCTTGGGCGCCTCCAAGCGCGCAAACCAAGCCTCGGCGAACACCAAGGCCTCATCGAACTCATCCAAGGCCGCATGCAGCTGCGCCACCATGTAGCCGACGTTGTAGGCGACGTTCTCCGGCAGCCTCTGCGTGGCGAGGCTGCGCTTCAAATGGCCTATGGCGGCGGGGAAGTCCTCCCGCGACATCTCGACGTACCCCAGGGTCTGCAAGGTGAGCGCCTCATCGAGGCTGCCTTCCTGGACCTCGGCCAGCAGCGCGGTCAGCCGTGCATGGGCCTCATCCAAGCCATCGGCGGCCATCAGTTCCTGTATTTCGGTGAGCGCCTTGTAGGTCTTGGTGCTCACCGAGGTCGGCGCGGCCCAGGCGCCGCCGGCCAAAAGCCAAGCCAAGGCCAAGGCCGCGAGCGCTCGCGGGCAGGAACGCATCAGCCTCTCCCCAGCTTGAATTCAATGGTCTGGCGGGCGCGCTGGGATTGCGGCACGCCATCGACGATCTTGGGCCGGAACTTCCAGCGTTTCATGGCGTCCATGGCCGCCTTGTCGAACAGGCGGGGCGGGTCGGACTCCAGCACCGACACGCCGGACACGGTGCCGTCCGGCTTGATGGTCACGGCCAGCGTGACGTGGCCCTCGATCTTGGCCTGCTTGGCGTTGCGCGGATAGGCGGGCGACGTCCGCACCACGGGAATGACGTCGGTGTCAAACCCGGCCATGCCATCGCCCTGCTGAATTGCGCCCAGGTAGGGACCGTCGCCCGAATTGATCGGAATGCCGATGGTGGGCATGTTCATGTTCATCAGGTCCGGGTTCACGTTGGCCAGCTGGTTGGCCAGATCGGGCGTGTCCGGCGGCGGCTGCGGGGGCGGCGGCTCGCGCAGCTTGCGCTCCTTGGTGCGGGTTTGCTCGTTCTGGTCAACGCGCACGAAGTTGAGGTAGGTCTTGCTGCGGTCGGGCTTGTCCAGGATGGCCTCGGCGCGGATCATGAACTGCATGAGCATGAACATCGACAGGCCGGCGCAACAGGCCAGCGCCAGCATGGTCAGGTTTTTCCCGGCTGCCTGCACTGGCGTCCCTCGTCAGTAGCCCTCGTCCGCGGCGACGGAGACGCTTTCCGCCCCGGCCAGCCGCGCTTGGTCCATCACTTCAATCAGCGTCTCGGTCTTTGAATCCGAGTCCGCAACGATGATGACCGCCGCTCCCGGATTTTCGGCGATGCCCCGCTCCACGTTGGCGCGCACCGCGCGCTTGTCGATCAGGCGCTTGTCCATGTAAATCTGGTTGGCTGCGGTGATGCCGATCTGGATGCTGTTGGATTCCGTGACCACCGCGGTGTCCGCATTGGGCCGGCTGACGTCCACCCCGGACTCCTTGACGAAGGTTGAGGTGACGATGAAGAAGATCAGCATGATGAACACCACGTCCAACATGGGCGTCAGATCGATCTGGCTTTCGTCCTGCTCCTCGACCAATGCTTGAACGGGATCGCTCATGGGATGTCCTGATTCTCGATCTTCAACGACTCGCTCAGTTTTTGCCGCTCGACCTTGAAGCGGCGGTCCAGCCTGGAGGCAAACGGAATCGCGAGCAGGGCGACCACCATGCCGGCCATCGTCGGTATCGTGGCCTTGCTCACGCCGTCCGCCATCGCCCTGGGATTGCCTGAACCCATGAAGGCCATGACGTCAAACACCTGAATCATGCCGGTGACGGTGCCCAGCAGGCCGAACATGGGCAGCAGCGCAATGAGCGCCGGAATGATCTTGACGTTGCGCAGCATCGCCACCTCCACTTGCGAGATCAGCTCCGTGCGCTGCGCCTGCGCCAGCCAGGACGTCCGGTCCCGGCGCCGGTCCCATGCGCCGACGGCATTGTTGACCAACGGCTGATGTTCCCGCAAGTAGTACCAGAAGCGCTCCAGCATCAGCCACCAGAGCCAGATCGACACGAACAGAATGGCGTAGAGGACGTTCCCGCCCTTGTCGAGGAAATCCCGCAACGCGCTGAACGCCTCCATGTCGGCCTCAAGCCCTGAGCTCGGCGTCGGCTTCGGCCTTCTTGGCCAGCATGCCGGCGGATTGCTCAGCGATCACCTTGCTGGTGGCCGTGACCTGATTGGCCAGCAGGCTGTGGGTCAGCAGCAGGGGGATGGCCGTCACGAGGCCCAGCACCGTCGTGATCAGGGCTTGGGAGATGCCGCCGGCCATCAGCTTGGGGTCGCCGGTGCCGAACAGGGTGATCGCCTGGAAGGTGCCGATCATGCCGGTGACCGTGCCGAGCAGGCCCATCAACGGCGCCACGGCCGCCAGCACCTTGATGAGCGGCAAGCCTCTGCGGATGTCCGAGACGTCCTTGAACACCACCTCATCGAGCTTGCGCTTCACTGCTTCGAGATCCAAGTGCTTGTTTTCGTAGTAAACGTTGAGCACCCGGCCCAGCGGGTTGTCGAGGTTGGGATGGTCGAGATCGGCCAATTGGACTTTGATGCGCCGCCGCACCCGAGCCACGGAGAAGAACCGCTCAAGCACGATCAGCAGGCCGACGACGCCGACGACGATGATCGCATAGCCCACGGCCTTGCCCTGCTCCACGCGCTCGAGCAGGCTCGGGGCCTGCACCAGCAGGCCGAGCAGCGCGCCGCGGGAAGGGTCGATGTAGAAGCCGATCTCGGCGCCCGGCGCCGCCGCCGAGAGCTTGCCGGCGCTGGCGCGCACATGGCTTTGGGGCTGCCGGGGGAGTTCCACAAGCTGGTCGGCGTCGGGCAGGTAGTTCAGGTACTTGTCGCCGCTGATGAGGTTGAAGGCGCCCACCCGAGTGACCGTGCCTTGGTACTGGTCGCCGCTCGGCTGGATGATGTCGGCGGCAAAGCGGCTGATCTCGCCGGAGTGGGCTATCTCCTGCATCAACAGCTGCCAGAGGGCGCGCATTTGGGGAATGGTCGGCACCTCATCGCTTTCGGCCAACGACGCCACGACCGCCTTGCGCTCGGGATGCTCAACGGTGATCAGCGAGTTGTAGAGGGCGGTTTGGGCGTCGTCCGCGCTTTGCCGGAACACCCCGAACAGCTCGCCGAGGTCGCCGATGCGCTGGTCAAGGGTGTCCTGCAGTTGCGCAAGCTGGGTTTCGTTGTCGTCGAAGGTTTGCTTGAGCGTGACGCGCAGGGCTTCCTGGCGCGCCACTTCCGCTTCGGCTTCCCGCTGCAAGGCCCTTTGCTCATCGGCGCGTTCACGGAACCGCCGCTCACGCTCATCGTTGATGCGCGACTCAAGGGTCTTGTTGGTCCGCACCTCCTCCAGCAGGTCCAGCAGGCCGCTGCCGCCCTGCGCCGACGCAGCGCTCGATGCCGCCAGCCAAGCGATGCCCAGGATGCCGCCCAGAAGGCTGCGGATGGCAGCGGCGCTCACGATGCGCCCTCCGGCGCGGTCAACGGCAGGCGCAGCATGCTCGGCGGCGCCTGCTTGCGGGCGATGCTTAAGCCATCGCGCACCGACCGGCGATAGCTGTCGGCCAGCGGCTGCCAGCCGCCCGACCTTTCGCTCCAGCGGCCGGTCTCGGCTCCGTCCAGGGTTTGGTAGTACAGGCCCACCCGGCCAATGCGCAGGAAGTCAACGGCGCGCACGCTGCCGTCCTGCTCCAGCTCGCCGCGGTAGGCCTCGATCGTGTTGCCGTAGTCGGCCTCGATGCCGTACGCCTCCATGATGCGCCGGTACTTCTCCCCGGCCGTGACGTCGGCGCGGTCGATCATGGCCTTCAAGGCGTCGATGCGCGCCAGCCGCTCGTTGCGCAGAAAGGGCACGTCCGCCTCAACGATGCGCACCAGCGTGTTGGTCATCTCAATCATGAAAGGGAGGGCGCCCGTTTCTATGTCCTCGATTTCACCGGTCTGCCGCTTGATGGAGGCGATCTCCTCAGCTTGGGAATCAATCAGCCTGCGCAGCTGCTGGTTGTAAACCGTCAGGCTTTCGCCGCGCTGGGTGGCGAGCCGATACGCCTGCAGGGCGTCGGTGGCCGCGCTGTCGTAGCCGTCAATGCGCGCCTGGCTGGCGGCGGCGGCGGCGTCCGTCTCCACTTGCGTCCGGATTGACGCCTCCTGAGCGTGGACGATCGACAGCGCGCCGGCGAGGAGCACGGCAAGCGCTGAGCCGAGCGCAACGCCGGCCGACGCGGTTCGTTTGGCGATCCGGTGCATCTTGCGTGTTTCCTCGAAATTCGTGCAACCAGCCGAAGGCCGCGCCGCGCTTTGAGCAAAGCGCGGCGCGGCCTTCGCTCCGAGGCCCACTTAAATCAACATTCATGCCACTGTCAACGCGCGACCTGACGGTCGCGGATGGAGTTTCGCTGGCGCGAAACTCCGCGCTGTGCGGGCTCGTCGCTTGGATCAGATTCCGGTATGTTTCTGAGCCCGCGCCTTGCGCGGGTCAGGTTCCGAGATGTTTCCGAGCCAAAGGTTCGCAGCGACGCAAACCGCAGTAGAATGCCGCCCGATCGCTCAGATGCGCGAGCCAATCTGGAGCATGGGCACGAAACTGCGCCCCAAATGGGTGCATGGCCTCTGAGTGAGGGCGCCGGCGCGCGGGGCAGCGGCCGCGACGCCCAAATCGGAGGACGCTGACCGAACGCGCCGGAGGCGGAACAAATACCGATGGCCGAGACCGAACGCACTTTCGAACCCGACTATCCCCGGGACATGGCGGGCTACGGCGCGAGGCCGCCGGAGTTCCGGTTTCCCAACCGCGCCCGCATCGCCGTGCAGTTCGTCGTCAACTACGAGGAGGGCGGCGAGAACTGCGTGCTGCACGGCGACGCCGGTTCCGAGACCTTTCTTTCGGAGATCATGGGCGCCGCCGCCTTTGCCGATCGGCACCTAAGCATGGAGTCGCTCTACGAATACGGCAGCCGCGCCGGGTTCTGGCGCCTGCATCGCGAGTTCACCGCGCGCCAATGGCCGGTGACCGTGTTCGGGGTGGCGATGGCGCTGGCGAGAAACCCGGAGGCGGTGGCGGCGATGCGGGACGCGGCTTGGGAGATCGCCTGCCACGGCCTGCGCTGGATCAGCTACCAGTCGGTGCCCCGGCAAGTCGAGCGGCAGCACATGGCGCAGGCGATCCAAATGCATGAGGCGCTGACCGGCAGCCGGCCCTTGGGATGGTACACGGGCCGCGACAGCCCCAACACGCGCCAACTGCTGCTGGAGCACGGGGGATTCCTGTACGACTCCGACTCCTATGCCGATGACCTGCCTTACTGGCTGCCCGGCCCGGAAGATCCGCATCTGGTGATCCCCTACACCCTCGACAGCAACGACATGCGCTTCTGCGCCGCCCAAGGCTTCAATTGCGGGGATCAGTTCTTCAGCTACCTGCGCGACGCCTTCGACGTTCTCTACGCCGAAGGGGCGCAGCAGCCGCGGCTGCTGAACGTCGGCCTGCACTGCCGCATCATCGGCCGCCCTGGGCGGTTCCGCGCCCTGCAGCGCTTCCTGGACCACGTCGCCGCCCATGACCGCGTCTGGGTGTGCCGCCGGATCGACCTCGCCAACCACTGGCACCGCCACTACCGGCCGGCTGCTTAAGGTCGCCGCGGCAGCAGCAACTCCATCGCCATGGCGATGAACGCGCCCGTGGAAACCGGGAACTGCAGGATCATCCGCACCTGCTGCGGCAGGCCGGGGAGGCCGTCCGCCGTCTGGCTCAGGACGCCGCCGCCCAGCAGGGCGCAAGCGGCAACCAGCCAATCGCGCCGGTCCACGCAGCCGTCGCGCAGGATGTTGACGCCCGCCGCAGCCACCAAGCCGAACATCAGCAGGGTGGCGCCATGAATGACCGCCGGCGGCAGCAACTGAAACAGCCCGCTGACCCAAGGCAGGCAGCCCAGCAGGATCAGCATGCAGGCCGCCAGCCGGCCCACATGGCGGCTGGCGATGCCGGTCAGGCGGATCACGCCGTTGTTCTGGCTGAACGTCGTGTTGGGAAACGTGGCGAATGCCGACGCCAGCAACGAGTTGCAGGCATCGCCGACCAGGCCGCCGCGCAAGCGCGCCCAGTAGCCCGGCCCGCGCGTGGGCAACCGGCTCAGCGTCTGGGTGGCGGTCAGGTCGCCGACGGTTTCGGTGGCGCTGACCACGAAGATCGGCATCAGCACCGCAAACGCTTGCCAGTCAAAGCCCAGCCCGTGGCGAAGGGGGGTGGGCAAGGCAAACCGATCCAAGTTGGACAGGCGGTCGAAATCGATTGAACCGAGCAGCAGCTCGATCGCGAAGCCCACCGTGAACCCGGCCAAAATGCTGCACATCCGAACCCAAGGGTTCAAGGATCGAGCCATCGCCGCCGCACACAGGAACACGCAGCCCGCCGTCAAGGCCACTGGCCAACCGCCGCCCTCGGCAGCGGCAGCGGCCCAAGCCTCGTGCAGGTTGCCCAGGGTGGTCGCCACCAAACTGATGCCGAGCAGCACGACGGTGGCCCCCGTCACCGCCGGGGAAAACAGCCGCTTGAGCCGGCGCAGGCCGAAGGCGAGCGGCAGCATGCAGATCGAGGCCACCGCCGCGGTGCCGAAGATGGTCGCCAGCCGCGCCTGGGGGCCCAACTCGGCCGGCAGCGCATGGTAGGCGAAGAGGATGGCTCCGATGAACGTGAAGCTGGTGCCTTGGATGGCCAGCACGCCCGACCCCAACGGCCCCAGCCTTGCGATTTGAATCAAGGTCGCGACGCCGGAAACGAACAGGGCCGAGGTCACGACCGCATTGACGGCGCTGCCGCCAAGCCCCATGCCGCCGGCGATGATGAGCGGCGCGGCGACGATGCCGCCGAACACGGCGAGCAGGTGCTGGGCGGCGGCCAGCAGCGCGGTGCCCGGCGGCGGCCGCTCCTCAAGGCCGAACAGGGGCGCCCAGCGATCGCGGCCAGCTTCAGTCGCCATGTCGCAAGGCGCCGGACGGCCTAATCGGTGGCGCGCCAAAAGTCCACGTGCAGAGCGGCGATTTCATCCACGGCCGCGGCAACGGGGCCCCAAACTCGAATGCCCTTCTGGCCGCGGGCGAACACCGTGCGGCTGGGGAGGTCCAAAGTCGGGTTTTCATGGTGGTTGCCCGTCATGTCCAGCAACTGACGCTCGGACATGCCGTACACCAACCGGCCGATGTTGGCCCAGTACTGGGTGCCTGCGCACATGGCGCAGGGCTCCGCCGTGCTGTACAGCGTCATGCCCCAAAGCGCCTGCTCGTCAAAGGCCGCTGCGGCACGGCGCGCCAACGTGGACTCCGCGTGGTTCACGCTGTCCATGTTGCCCTGCTCCATCATGACCGTGCGGTGGTCGGGGCCCACCAGAACGGCGCCGAAGGGGTGGCGGCCGGCCTGCATCGCCTGCTTGGCAACCGCGTTCGCCAGCCGTAGGTTGCGCAGCATCTGTTCAGGGCTGGGGTCGGTGCCAGGGGGCTGGGCCGCCGTCGCGTTCATCGCATCCTCCTGCTTGGCCAAGGGCGCCGCCCGCAACCGGGACGGCCACCCACTGAATCCAGCTGCGGCGAGGCCGGCCGCCAAGCCGCCCGCCAGAAAGGCCCGGCGCTGTCCGCCGCCGGGCTGAGCCGACCGGTCAGCGCTCAAAGGCCGTTCCGGGCAAGGCGCTGAAGTTGGCGGCGATCCGTTGCCGCAGGTAGTCTTGGGCGGTGATTGGGGCGTGCTTGCCCTTGGGGCCCCGAATCCACTGACCGCCGTTGGCTTGGGCGAAAAACGCGATGCTGAGGCGGCGGCCGCCGCGGCGCGGCTGGCGCACTCGGTGCAGCGTGGAGCGCAAGGCGTCGTCGCTCCAGCGCATCAGCATGTCGCCGATGTTGCAGGTGATCAGGTCCGCCCGCGGCGGCACCGGCGTCCATGCCCCGCTGTCGGCCTCCTTGCCGGGACACACCTGCAGCCCGCCCTCGCCGTCGCGCTGAAACAGCAGCGTCAGGCAATCGAAGTCGGTGTGCGCGCCCGCGCGCCACAGCCCGTCGCCGCCGGCGGGCCCGGCCGAGCCGGATGACTCGGCAACCGGAAAATAGTGCAGCAGGCGCAGGGTGCATTGGTAGTCGTCCTGGCCGTGGTCGTGGGCCTTGGCAAAGAAGTCGTCGGCGAAGCCCAGCTTGCGGGCAAAGCTGGCGAGCACGCGCATGGCCAGCCGCCAGGCTTTGCGTTCAAAGCCGAGCAGGGTGTCGGCAAAGCCGGGCAACCGCTCGCGGCTCGGCCACAGGCCCTGCATGCGCGGCCGCGTGATCTGGTAGGACTCCTTCTGGTCCGGCGTCCCGGTGGAGGGCCGAACCTGGGACTTCGACTCCCAGCCGGCATTGGCGTTGGGCAGCAGGGGATGACGCGCCTTGACGGCATCCGGCAGCGCGAAGAAGCTTTGGGCGGCAGCGAAAGCGGCATCCATTTCGCCCAAGCTGAAGCCGTGGCGCGCCAACTGAAAGAATCCGCATTCCGCCGCGGCCTGCCAAAGAGCGTCGTCCAGCACCCCCTGATCCGCGGTCCCCATGTCGATGACGGGTATGGCCCGGGCCTTCGACTCGATGCCCGCACCGCCCATGCGGCGCTCCCGCCGCACCTCCGCCAGCGCCTCGTGCGCAGGCCGATCGGTCTCAGGATTGGGCACGGCCCTGGGGCTCCGGCAGGTTGATGAAGATTAGGCAGCCGAGCAGGCAGACGACGAAGCGGAAGGCCGCCTGCCGCCCGTCCCAAGTGGGCGACTGCCACATCAGGAACCACTCGGCGCCGATGGTGACGAAGCCGCCGAACCAGAGCAGTATGCCCAGCATCAAGCCCCAGCTGGCGAGCAGCGCGGCTTGGGCGAAGTCGGCGCCCGGCGCGGTGCGGGCCTTGAGCATTCGCCAAGCGCCCCCAGCACACAGCAGCGCCGTCGCCAACTCGGCGAGGATGATGGCCGCATAGGCCAGATGGTGCGCCCAAGGGGACTCAATGCGGCGCCATTCGAGCTGATTGCCCTCAAAGACGGTGTCCATGGTGAGCACGTGCTGCACGAACTGGAAATTGGAGCCGTAGTCGGTGACGTTGTTCAGCCCCGCAAGAAAGGCGAACAAGGCGACAAGCGCCGCCAGCGCGGCCTTCATGGCGCGCAGGCCCACGGGCAGGGATAGGAGCACGGCGTCCTTCCGGCGCAACTGCAACGCCTATTGCCAAGCAAGTTCAATGCCCACGCATCCCGGCTGGCCAATGGGCGCCGGGAAACCGATCCAGCGGCCAGAGCAGCGGCGCAAAACGCCCAAGATGCCGGTTTCCCATCCGATTGACGCATCTGAAACGTTGGCGAACCAGCCCGGAGTCCCGTTCGCCGCACCGAATCAGTGCGCGATCGAGCCAATCCAGGCGCCTCCAGCCGCCCGGCGGCATCCCCCGAAACGGCACGCAACTTGCCTAACCCAAGGCCGCAGCCCCGTGAAACACCCCGAGGCTGCAGCCATCACACCTCGAACGGCGAAGAATCCCATGACGGCTTGCAGCAGCGAATTCCTCTCCCGCATCAGCGCGGTCGTCGGGGAGGAGAACCTCACCCTCGACCCGCCCAGCCTCGCGTCCGGATCCAAGGACTGCTTCCACTTCTCGCCGGTGCTGATCCCGCAGCTTGAGGGACGCACCGCCGAGGCCATCGCCTTCCCCAAGACCCAGGAGCAGCTGCGCGAACTGATCGCGCTCTCGGTTCGGCAGGGGGTTGCCGTCACGCCGAGGGGCGGCGGCACCGGCAACTACGGCCAAGGCGTGCCGCTGCAGGGCGGGCTGATGATCAACACCCGCCGCATGGATGGCATCCTGCGCCTGGACGGCGCCGAGGCCCATGTGGAGGCCGGCGCGCGGCTGTGGACCATCGAGCAGGCGGCGGCGCGGCAGGACGCTGAGCTGCGCATGTTCCCGAGCACGGTCGTCACCTCCAGCGCGGCGGGATTCATCACCGGCGGCAGCGGCGGCATCGGCTCCGTGCAATGGGGCATGCTGCGCGACCTCGACAACATCCGCCAAGTGACCATCCTGACCTGCGAAGCCAACCCGCGCCGCATCGAACTGCGCGGCGCCGACGAGTTGGCCGACGTGCTGCACAACTGCGGCCTCACCGCCTTCGCCACCGAAGTGGTCTTCGCGCTGGCGCCGAAAACCCAATGGCATCAGTACGTCCTCGCCTTCGACGACTTCCAGGACGCCTTGGCCTGCGCCCAAAAGGTGGCCGCCGATCGCGCGCTGAGAAAGCGCTTGGCCACCGTGTTCGAGTGGCCGGTGCCCAGCTACTTCGTGCCATTGGCGCGGCGCGGCGCCTGCCCTAAGGGCAAGGCGCTGGCGTTCCTGATGACGCCGCTGCCGCCCCGGCAGATGGCGGACCGCCTGTCGCGCCTCGGAGCCGACGGCGGGCAATGCACGTTCCATCTTGAGCCGGACGCAAAGCCCTGCGCGCGCAAGGGATTCCAGATCTACGACTTCACTTGGAACCACACCACCCAGTGGGCCATGAAATCGGATCCCAAGCTCACCTACCTGCAGGAGAGCTTCGATCCGGACCGGGTGGCTGCGCAGTTGCGCGAGCGCAAGCAACGCTTCGGCGACCAAGTGCAGTCGCACATCGAATTCATCTACGACCCCAGCGCCGGCGCCGTCCGTCCCGGCGGCCTCAGCATCGTCAAGTTCCGCGGCAAGCGGGACTTGTGGCGCCTGATCGACTACTGCGAGCGGCGCGGCATCCAAATCGCCAACCCGCACACCCACTATCTAGACGATGACACGCGCTGGTACGGCGACAACTTTCTCGCCGCCAAGGACCGCTGGGATCCAAACCACTTGCTGAACCCCGGGCACCTGCGGGCGTTGGAGTAGGCAGGGTCCGGTGGACGTGGAGGTGCTGATCACCGGGGCCCGGGCGCCGAACGGCAAGCAGCCGCTGGCGCTCGGCATCGTCGGCGAGCGCATCGCTCATCTGGGCAACGGCAAGGGCGTGAACGCCGGCCGGGTCATCGATGCGGAAGGCTGCCTGCTGCTGCCCGGCTTGGTTGAGCCCCATGCCCACCTCGACAAAACCTACAGCGGCGCCGCCCTGCCGGCGGGTCCGGCGTCCGCTCAGGGGGCGCTTCGCGATGCGATCGACGCCATGGCGCGGCACAAGGCGGAGCGCAGCGTTGACGACCTGCTCGAACGCGCCGACGCCGCCTTGAAGCGAGCGGCCGCCTGCGGCGTCAGCGCCCTGCGCAGCCACGTCGATGTCGGCGCGCCCGCCGACCTCGACAACCTGAGGGCCCTGCTGGACCTGCGGCGAACGCATCGGCGCCGCATCGCGCTGCGGTTGACCGTGCTCAGCGATGCGGGCAGCCGCGACGGCTTCGCCCTGTCGCGCCAGGCGCTGTCGCTCGGCGCGGACGCCATCGGCGGCGCGCCGGCGCTGACGGAGAGCCCCGAGCGGAGCATCAGCGCCTGCTTTGACCTGGCCGAGGCCAGCGGCTGCGCGATCGACCTGCACATCGACGAAAACGAAGACCCGCGCAGCCGCTGCCTTGAGCAGCTGGCCGACGAGGCGCGCCGGCGCCGCTGGCAGGGCGACCTGTGCGCCAGCCATTGCTGCGCCCTGGGCTTCGCGCGCCAGCCGGACCGCGACCGCATCATCGGCAAAGCGGCCGCGGCCGGCATCGACGTCGTGGCCCTGCCCGCCTGCAACCTGTTTCTGATGGGCAGAGGCCAGCAGCCCGCCCCGCGCGGCATAGCGCCGGTCAACGCGCTGCAGGAGGCCGGCGTCAACGTCTGCGTGGGCACGGACAACGTGCAGGACCCGTTTCACGCCTTGGGCGACTACGACCCGCTCGCCAACGCGGCCCTGCTGTTCAACGCCGCCCACTTCGGCGGCCGGGACGTTGGGCGGGCGCTGCGATTGGCGACCGACAACGCCGCCCAGGCGCTCGGCCTGGGCGACGGCTACGGCATCAAGGCGGGCGCCTTGGCCAACTTCAGCCTGTACCGTTGCAACGGCCCGCTCACCGCCCTGACCGAGCGCCCGCTGCGGTCCTGGGTGTTCTTTCGCGGACGGGCGATCCTGCGGCAAAGCCTGCGGCAAAGCTGGTTGGTCGGCGATGGGCGCTAGCCTGACGGTCCCAGCGCTGCCGCGCGCGCAGCGCTTGGCGCTCGACGAAACGGCGCTGCTGCTGATCGACATGCAGCGGGACTTCCTGGAGCCGGGCGGCTTCGGAGCGGCGCTCGGCAATGACGTCTCCAGGCTGCGGGCCTGCGTGGCGCCCTGCGCCAAGCTGCTGGCGGAGGCCCGGCGCTTGGGATTGCCGGTGGTTCACACCCGCGAGGGCCATCGCGCCGACCTGACGGACCTGCATCCCGAAAAGCTGGCCCGTTGCCCCGCCGGGGCCGCCATTGGCGAGCGCGGACCCATGGGCCGCATCCTGGTGCGCGGCGAGCCGGGCCATGGCATCGTCCCGGAACTGCGGCCCATCGCGGGGGAAGCCGTGATCGACAAGCCCGGCAAAGGCGCCTTCCACGCCACTGACCTGGACTTGGTGCTGCGCCGCGCCGGGACGCGCTGCCTGATCGTTTGCGGCGTGACGACGGAGGTCTGCGTTCACAGCACCGTTCGCGAGGCCAATGACCGGGGCTTTCGGGTGCTGGTGCCCGGCGACTGCTGCGCCTCCTACTTCCCCGAGTTCCACAAGGCCGGCCTTGAGATGATTGCCGCCCAAGGCGGCATCTTCGGCTTCGTCACCGACTCCGCCAGCCTGCTGGCCAGCACCGGGGCCATCTAGCCCGGGGCGTTCGATGACGACGTTCAGACCTCGCTTCTGGTCGGCCGGCGACTGGAACGCGCTGTTCGGCTTCGGCACCAACATCCTGGTCAACCTGCTGGTCCTGACCGGCCTGCTGCGCTACGCCTTGCGGATGCCGGACGAGTTGGTGTTCGGCCGCATTCTGCCGGCGGCCGGGCTGATGCTGGCGCTCAGCACCGGCTACTACGCTTGGCTGGCTTGGCGGCTCTCCGCCCAGGAGCGGCGCCATGACGTGTGCGCGCTGCCCTCCGGCGTCGGGGTCGCGCACATGTTCATCGTGACGTTCGTCATCATGCTGCCCATCCAAGCCGCCACCGGCGATGCGGTGGCCGCTTGGGAGGCGGGCCTTGCCTGGGTCTTCATCCAAAGCGTCATTCTGATGCTGGGCGGCCACATCGCCCCGGTGATTCGGCGCATCACGCCTCGGGCGGCGCTGCTGGGCACGCTGGCCGGCGTGTCGGTGACCTTCATATCCATGCGGCCGGCGCTGGAAATCTTCATGCAGCCCGGCATCGGCCTGATCTGCCTGTTCGTCATCCTGCTGGGATGGCTGGGCAAGGCGCGCTGGCCTTGGGGGCTGCCCGCCGGCCTGGTTGCGGTCTCGGTCGGCGCCTCCATCGCCTGGACATCGACCCTGCTGGGCTTCGAACTCGGCGGGCTGAGCCTGGCGGGCGTCGCCGACGGCTTCAGGAACTTCGGGTTCAATCTGCCGCTGCCGGCGATCGGCCACGCCTTTTCGGGCTTTCAGTTCCTGGGCGTGCTGCTGGTGACCGCCATTCCGTTCGGCATCTACGACCTCGTGGAGGCGATGGACAACGTCGAAAGCGCGCAAGCCGCGGGAGACCGATACCCCACCCAGCGGGTGGTGTTCGCCGACGGCGCCGTCAGCATGATCGGCTGCTTGGCCGGCAACCCGTTCATCAACGCCGTTTACATCGGCCATCCGGGCTGGAAGTCCATGGGCGGCGGCATTGGCTATTCCGCCGTGACCGGCATCGCCGTCCTGCTGCTGGCCTGGTTTGGCCTGCTGCCCCTGCTGCTGGCCTTGGTTCCGGTGGCGGCCATCCTGCCGATCCTGCTGTACATCGGCATGCAGATCGGCGCCCAAGCGTTTCAGGAGTCCCCCGCCCGGCATGCGCCGGCCATCGTGCTGGCGATGGTGCCGCACTTCGCCGCATGGGCGCGCAACCTGGTCGATGGCGCGCTTTCCGTGGCGGGCGCCGACGCGCATGCCCTGGACGCCGCCGAACTGGCCGCGGCAGGCGTGTTGTACGAGGGCCTGGAAGCGCTGGGCGACGGCGCCATTCTCAGCGGCCTCCTGCTCGGCGCGATGGCGACCCTCATCATCGAGCGCCGCTTCAAAGGCGCGGCCGCATTTGCGGCGGCGGGCGCCGCGCTATCCTATTTCGGCTTCATGCATGGCGAGGCGGTCGGCTGGGCGGTGTCGCCCGCCATTGCCGCGTCGTACGCCGCAACGGCCCTGATGCTGGTTGCGCTGCGGCCGATCGATGACCGCGCGCGGACGCCCGCCGGGCGCCCTGCTCCGGAGACGGCCCATGGCCCAACAGCCTGACGGGAGCGGCTTGGGGCCGGCGGCACTGCTCGCCGAGCAGCCCGAACTCGTGCAGGCGCTGGCGGCGCTGGCCGGCGTGCGGATTCCCGAGGCGAGCGCCGAGGCGGTGCGCGGCCACCTCCTGACCGCCGCCCGCATGGCGCAACTGCTCTACGCGGCGCCGCTGCCCGACCACGCCCTCGACTTGGCTGCGGCGTTCACGCCCGCCGACGGGCCCGCGCAGGGCCCGAACAATGACTGAACCGTTCGCCGCAGCGACTGACATCGCCCAAGCCGTGAACTCGGGCGAGTCCAGGGCGCGCGACCAAGTGGCGATGGCGCTGCGCCAAATCCGCACCGCAAACCCCAAGCTGAACTGCTTCACCGCCGTTTTGACGGCGCGGGCGCGGCGCCGCGCCGAGGCGGTGGATGCCCGCATCGCGGCCGGCGAGCCCGGCGGCGCCCTGGCCGGCGTCCCCTTCGCGGTCAAGAACCTGTTCGACATCAAGGGACTGGCCACGCTTGCGGGCAGCAAGATCAACGCCGAACGGGCGCCGGCGGGGAGCGATGCGCTGCTGATTCGCCGTCTGGAAGGCGCTGGCGCCATCCTCGTCGGCGCTCTGGGCATGGGCGAGTACGCCTACGACTTCACCGGCGAAAACCAACACTACGGCCCCTGCCGGAATCCTTGGGATCCGCGGCGCATGACCGGCGGCTCCTCGTCCGGCAGCGGCGGCGCCACCGCCGCCGGGCTGGCCTCCTTCGCCTTGGGCTCCGACACCAACGGCTCGATTCGGGTGCCGGCCTCGCTATGCGGCCTGTTCGGGTTGAAGCCCACCTACGGACGCCTGCCGAGAACCGGCACCTACCCGTTCTGCGACAGCTTGGACCATCTCGGCCCCCTGGCCCGCAGCAGCCGGGACCTGGCCCGCGTGTACGACGTGCTGCAGGGGTTCGACGACGGCGACCACGCCTGCGTCAACAGGCCCGCGGAGCCGGTTGAGCCGCTGCTCGACGACGGGATCGACGGACTTCGGTTCGCCGTCGCCAAAGGCTACTTCAACTGCGACGCCTTGCCGGAGGCTGCCGCCGCCGTCGCCGCCGTGGCCGAGGCGCTGGGCGCGCGACGCTCCCTGGCCCTCGACGGCGCCGCCGAGGGCCGCGCCGCGGCCTACCTGATCACCAATGGCGAGGGCGCCGCGCTGCACCGCCAGCGGCTGCTGTCCCGGCCCCAGGATTTTGACATCGACACGCGGGACCGCTTTCTGGCGGGCTGCCTGATCCCCGCCGCCTGGCTGCTGCGGGCCCAAGCCGTGCGGCGTTGGTGGCAAGCCAGAATGCTGGAGGCGTTTGCGACGGTTGACGTCATCGCAGCGCCCTGCACGCCTTGCTCAGCGCCTTTGCTCGGCGCCAAAACGCTGCGCATTGACGGCGAGGACCAGCTTCTGCGACCCAACTTGGGACTGTTCACCCAGCCCTTCTCGGCGATTGGCCTGCCCGTTTGCAGCGTGCCGCTCACATCGGCCGCAACCGGCCTGCCCATCGGCGTGCAGCTGGTCGCGCCGCCTTGGCGGGAGGACCTGTGCTTGCGGGCAGCGGCCGCCCTTGAGGCGCTTGGCGTCGCCCGTTGCGCGCAACCCCCGCCAGCGGCCTGAAGTCGCGGGCGCCGTCACCGCGGCTGCCAGTCGCTGCGGTCGCGCAGACGGCTCAACGGGTAGGCGGAGACCTCCTCGATCAGCGTCGCCAAGCCCTGCATGTAGTGGTTGCAGTACAGGGCGCCCAGTTCGGCCGTGGCCGCAGCGGCGTTGCCGGAGCAGCCTGCGGGGTGCAGGTCGTTGGCCAGCCAGCCCATGTAAGTGCTGCCCAGCACCCGCAGAAGGCGGTTCTCGGCCTCGACGTCGGCCAGCAGGCCCTTGAAGTCCCGCGCCTTGTCCATCTTCACCAAGTCGGGGCGCAGATGCAGCATCATGGAGGTCTCCACCTGCCCGGCGTGAATGCCGTGCCGCACCTCATCGGCCGGCACGTCGGCGGCCGGGGCGCCGAAGCTCCAGCCGCTGCAGCCCACGGCCAGCATCCTGCGCTTGACGCGCAGCTCCCGGCAGCAAATCTCCATCACTTGGGGCTGACCGCCGTGGGCGTTGAAGAACATCAGCTTGCGCAGGCCGGCCCGAGCCACGCTCTCGCCAATTTCCATCCAGCTGCTCAACAGCGTCTGCGGGCTGTGGGTCAGCGTGCCCTCGAACTGCACATGCTCGGTGGACTTGCCGATGTCTTGGGTCGGCAGCAGCAGCAGCGGCGCCGCATCGGCAACCAAGCGCGCCGCGCCCAGGCAAATGGACTCCGCAATGGTCGCATCGGTGCTGACCGGCAGATGCGGCCCGTGCTGCTCGATCGCGCCGAGCGGCAGCAGCGCCACGGTGCGCTCCGGGTCCAGTGCGGTGAATTCATCCGTGCTGAGGTCCTGCCAGTGGCGCATGCCGATTCACCCAATCCTTCAATCCTTTAAATCGTCGGCTCCGCAAGTCAGGCCGCCATGCAAGTCGGCGCCGCTGAAAACGGCGGCCGGCGCGCCAAGGGCGCGGCCAATGGCTTAAGCTGCGCGGCCAACGCCAGCTTCGACCCAACAAACCGTCCAGGAGGTCCGCCATGCCCGCCATAGCCAACCCAGCCAACATCCATCCGCCGTTCGGCAACTACGCCCACGGGTTTGAAGTGCCGGCCGGCGCGCGTCTCGTCCTGACTTCCGGCCAGTTGGGGATCAGCAAGGACCGTGCCATACCGAACGGCGCGGAGGCCCAGGCGGAACTGTGCTTTGACGCCATCGAGGCGATCCTCAAGGCAGCGGGCATGGGCTTGGCCGACGTCGTTCACCTGCGCGCCTACGTGACCGAGCGCGCCGCCTTTGCGAGCTACATGGCGGTGCGCGACCGGCGCCTCGGCGGCCGGTGGGTCGCCTCGACGTTGCTGGTGGTCAGCGGCTTCACGCGGGAGGAGTTTCTGGTCGAGATTGAGGCCACGGCAGCTCGCCGGACCTGAGGAGCGTGCCCGCCGACAGTGCAGCGCTGCACCTGCAAGGGGCGCATCCCGTGATTTCCGTCCGATCGGGCCGGTGCGGCGAGGGCAGGGCTTGCCGCGCGCTCCGATCCGTTGCGAAACAATCGTTTGTCAGCGCTTCGCAAAGCCGGCTCGGCGGCGGCATCCCCAAGCGGGCCGTCCGGTCGGCATTTTTGGCACAACGATTGCATTTGTTGACAAGGACATGTTGGCAAGGACATGCCCACTCGGCCAAGCGGACTTGGGCCGGAGCGGGCGGAAGCCGCCCAACAGCATTCCGTCGCTTAAGACACAACACGAGAACAGCTCCCATGCAAAAAAAGGCAGACAAGAAAAAGGAAAAATCGATGCGGCGAACGGCGGCAGCGCTGCTGGCCTGCGCCTTGGCCGCCCAAGCGGCGACAGCCGCCGCCCAGGACTCCGCCGCCGAGGAGGAGTCCGGCGAGGGCGTGGTTGAATTGGAAACCTTCGTCGCTGAGGAGGAGGTGGAGGATGAGTTCGGCATCCTGCAGACGGATCCGGTCGATTCCGTGTTCGGGTTCGGCAAGACCGTGCTGGAGACGCCGCGTTCGGTATCCTCCATCAGCGCGGAATTCCTGGAGCAGTTCAACGCCACCGGCATCAACGACATCGTCAACTTCGTGCCCGGCACCTTCACCACCTCGTTCTTCGGCGTGGCCGGCTCGCTGGACATCCGCGGCACCTCGGCGGAAAACTACTTTCGCGGGGTCAAGCGCCTGAACAACGAAGGCAACTACCCCACGCCCATCGGCGCCTCCGACCGGGTGGACGTGGTGCGCGGCCCGATGTCGCCCATCTCCGGGCCGAGCAAGGTGGGCGGCGCCCTGAACTTCATTCCCAAGTCCGCCCGCGCCGCCACGGGCCAATACCTTGATGCGCCCTCCGGGCAGATGAGCTACATGACCGGCAGCTGGAGCCGCAGCGTCCTGACCGGGGAGGTCGGCGGCCCGGCGGACGTTGCCGGCCGCAGCGCCGGCTACTACCTCTACGGCGAGCTGACCGACTCCGGCAGCTACTACAACAACGACTTCAACAAGCAGACGCTGCTGCAAGGCTCGTTCAACATCGACTTGAGCGAGCGCACCCGGGTGGAGTTCGGCGGCATGTTCCAAAACTGGGAGGGCCATGAAAACGGCGGCTGGAACCGGGTGACCCAGGATCTCATCGACCACGGCACCTACATCACCGGCCGCCCGAGCGTCAACATCGACCGGGATTTCGGCGACGGCGACGGCCTGATCGAAGAGGCCGAGATCGATGCTTGGGATGCGACCTTGCCGGGCGTGGTTGCTGCCGGAACCGTGACCTGCTTCACCCAATTGGTGCCCTTCTGCACAGAGGACGACGGGACGTTGGACGGCGCCAACGTTACCCAAGCGCTGGTGGACCAGCTCGGCCTCGGCCTGGATCCCAGCACCGTGGGCACGGCCAAGCTCAAGCGCAGCCAAGTGCTGATCACCGACACCGACCAGTACGACACCGAGGCCATCACCTTCTATTTCGACGTCATCCACAGCTTCGACAACGGCTGGACGCTGACCAACAAGCTGTTCTTCGACTCCCAGGAATACGTCAACGTCGATGCCTACGGCTTCCACAAGATGGCCGACGCCTGGGTGGTGGAGGACCAGCTGATCTTCGCCAAGGAATTCGAGTCGAACGCCTTGAGCGGCGCCTTTCAGGCGTCGCCCTCGGTGCGCTTCACCGATGCGTTCTACGCCCTCGACTTCTCGGATGAGATCTTCGACCGGGTGGACCTGACCCAAGGCTTTGACGCCCTGTCCGCCCAGCAGTCGGCAAACCGCGCGCCGCCGGGCCAGGAGGCCTACAGCGACTATTGGAACTCCGAGTACGTGCAGCTCGGCCTCGCCGTCCTCGCCGACCTGAAGATCGGCGAGAACCTGAGCCTGCTGGTCGGCGCGCGCTACGACTACGTTGACGCCGAGGGCGAGAACGGCGACGGCGACGGCCCCATTCGGCTGCGCACTTTCGATGCCAACGGGGAGCACAAGGCGTCCAACAGCGATGACGGCTTCACCTACACGGTCAGCGCCTCCTACAGCCTGCCCGGCGGAGTCTCGCCCTACGTCACCGTTGCCGAGCAGAAGACCATCGTCTCCGGCTCGGCCGGCGACCTCGACACCGAGAACATCTTCAACAAGACCTTCCTCGGCAAGTCGGAGCTGACCGAGGCGGGCGTCAAAGCCAGCCTGCTGGAGGGGCGGCTGTTCGCCGCCATCGCCTACTACGAGCAGGAGCGCATCGCCTTTGACGCCCAAAGCCCGGTCAGCAACCAGGCCGTGCTGTCCGAGGGCGTGGAAATCGAGGTGCGCTACGCGCCCATCGACCGGCTGGCCTTGGTGGGCACCTACTCCGACCAGAAGACCGAGGTGCTCAATCCCTCCGGCATCGTGTTCAGCTACCTGGGCGCAGCGAACATGCCCCAAGTCGATCCGGCCACGCTGTTCGGCGGCATGATCGGCGCCAACCATGCCGTCGGCAAAAAGACCTTGCGCGGCGGCATCCCCGAAGTGACCGCCAGCGTCTCGGCCAGCTACCGGTTCACCGAGGCGATCACGGCGTCGCTCAACCTGACCTACGTGGATGAGGTGGCATCCTCAGTGCTCGGCGGCATCGTCCTGCCGGACTACACGCTGGTGAACGCCTCGCTGGTCTATGACAACGACAAGTTCAAGGTCGGGCTGCACGCCAACAACATCACGGACGAAACCTACTTCCGGGGCAACTTCCCCAGCCTCTACGGCAACAACGCCGTGCTGCCGGAACTGCCGCGCAACTGGTCTGCGGAGGTCGCCTACAAATTCTAGCCAAATGCAATCAACCAGCCGGCAGCGAAGGCGCGGCCCGCGTGGGACGCAGAGGCCCGCCCGAGCGCCCCACGCGGGCTGACGCCGGGGCTTCGCCAGCGGCCGTCGCGCGCCTTGACCGGCGCCAGCCCGCGCTCATCGAACTGGCCGGCGTCGAAAAGACCTTCGACGGCCGGACCAAGGCGCTCGACGGCATCGACCTGGCGCTGCCCCGCGGCGAGCTTCTGGCGCTCATCGGCCCGAGCGGTTGCGGCAAGTCAACCCTGCTGAAGCTGATTGCCGGACTGGTTCGCGCATCCGCCGGCCGCATCGTCGTGGGCGGCGGCGCGCCCGCCGAAGCCGAAGGCAAGCTGGGCTTCGTCTTCCAGGACGCCAACCTGCTGCCTTGGCTGAACGCCTTGGACAACGTGGCGCTGCCGTTGAAGCTGATGGGCGCGCCGAAGCGGGAGCGTCGGCAAGCCGCCAAGGAAATGTTGGACATGGTGGGCCTGTCAAGAGTTCCCGACCGCTACCCGCGAGAGCTTTCCGGCGGCATGCGCATGCGGGTGTCCATCGCCCGGGCGCTGGCGACGGGGCCGGAGATCCTGCTGCTCGACGAACCCTTCGGCGCGCTCGATGAGATGACCCGCAACAGCCTCAACGAGGAGCTGCTGCGGCTGCGGGAACGGCAGCGCTGGACCGCCGTGTTCGTGACCCACTCGGTTGCGGAAGCGGTGTTCCTGTCGTCGCGGATCGCGGTGCTCGCCGCCAACCCGGGGCGCATCCACGAGACGAAGCGCATCGACCTGCCGTTCCCGCGCACCGCCCGCACCCGGGAGCTGCCGGCCTTCCACGCGCTGGTGGCGGAGGTGACGCGATCGCTGCACAATGTTCCCGGCCAAACCGCGTGAGGGCGCCTTGAACAAGCCGAATGCCCAGTCCCTGCCCTGGCGGGCCTTCGCCTGGCCGACCGCTTTCGGCATTGCCATGCTGGCGCTTTGGTACGCCGCGGTGCTGTGGGGCGGCCTGCCCGAGTACCAGCTGCCGGCGCCCCACCGAATCGTCGCGGAGGGGCTGAACGAAGCGCCAACGCTTTGGTCAGGGCTGCTGCGGACGCTGTACGCCTGCGTCCTGGGATTCACGGCGTCGGTGGCGGGCGGCCTGCTGCTGGCCGTCCTGCTGGCTTCGAGCAACTGGGCCTACCAAGGCATCTACCCCTACGTGCTGATGCTGAAGATGATGCCCATCATCGTGCTGGCGCCGATCATCATCATCTGGTTTGGCCAAGGCATCGCCAGCATCACGGTGATCACCTTCCTGATTTGCTTCTTCCCCATTGTGGCCAACACGACCATGGGCCTGCGCTCCATCGACCGCGACCTCGCGGCGCTGTTTCAGGTCTATGCCGCCACGTCCGCGCAAAGCCTGCTGCACCTGCGCATCCCGGCGGCGCTGCCGTACTTCTTCACCGGCCTGAAGGTGGCCGCAGCCCTGACGCCGATCGGCGCGCTCTACGGCGACACCGTCGCCGGCATGGGTTCCGGCAGCCAAGCGGGCCTGGGGTTCGTGGTCGTCATCTTCAGCGCCCAACTCAAGGTGCCGGCGCTGTATGCGGCGGCCTTCACCGCCTGCGCCATCGGCTTTTTGTTCGTCGGCCTGGTCAATCTGCTGAGCTGGTGGGCGCTGCGCCGCTGGCACGAATCCTATCTCCGGGAGGAGGCCTGATGCGCCGGCGGCTGTTCGGCCTGGCGCTGCTGGCCGGGCTGGCCGCGGGCTGCGGCAGCGGCCCGGCGACCGAGCCGGCGGCCAACGGCCCCGCCAAGGCGGTGCTGCAGACCGACTGGTACGCCCAGCCGGAGCACGGCGGCTTCTACCAAGCGCTCGCCAAGGGCTTCTACGCTGCGGAGGGCCTCGACGTCGAGATTCGCCCCGGCGCCAACATGAACGCCATCCCGCAGATGGTGGCGCTGGGGCGGGTGGACTTTGCCATTGGCGCCATGGACAGCTTGGTGATCCAGAGGGCTAGGGGCATTCCCTTGGTGAGCCTGTTTCCCTACTTTCAGCACGACCCGCAATGCGTCCTCTTCCATCCGGAATCGGGCATCGAGCGCTTGCAGGACCTCGACGGCCGGGAGGTCATGTTCCAGCCCGGCATGATCCACACCGACTTCCTGCAGCGCGCCATGGGGCTGGACCTCAAGCTGCTGCCGATGGACTGGAGCCTGGCGCGCTTCATCAACGACAAGTCGTTCGTCCAACAGTGCTTTCTCACCAGCGAGCCTGTCGTGCTGCGCCGGCAGGGCCTCGATCCCGGCGTCATCCCGATGTCGGAGTCGGGGTTCGATCCCTACCGCCACGTTTACGCCAACGATGAGCTCGTTGCGTCCCGGCCCGAAATGGCGGCGGGCTTCATCCGCGCCTCCATTCGCGGCTGGCAGGACTTCATGAACGGGGATCCGACCCCGGCCTTCGGCCTGATCATGCAAAACAATCCGCAGCAGTCCGTGGCGCTCATGGAGGACACGCTGGCGCAAATGAAGCGGCACAGCCTGACGCAGGGCGATGTCGAGGCCGGCGAGGCGCTGGGGCAGGTCAACCTGATGCGGGTTCGCAGGCTGGTCCAGCAACTGGATGACATCGGCCTGTTGGACCGACCGGTGACCGCGGAGGAGATCATTGCGCTGTCGGTGCTGCCCGAATCGCTGGTGGTCGGCGGCGGCCGCCGGCCCGGCTAGTGTCCGAAACGCTGATCCGCGGCGCCCACGTCTGGCGGCATGGCCCCGCCGACCTGCGGGTGGCCGGCAACCGGATCGCCGAAATCGGACCGGCTTTGAGCGCGCCGCCCGGCGCCGAGGTCGTGGAGGCGCGGGGCCAACTGCTCTATCCCGGGCTGGTCAACGCCCACCACCACGTCGCCCAGTCATTGAGCAAGGGCCTGCCCGGCGGCATCGACCTGCCGTTGGGCGAGTGGCTGGCGGCGGTGCCCTACCGGATCTGGCCGTCGCTGACGCCCGACAGTCTGTACGCCGCGGCCCGCATTGGCTTTGCGGAACTGCTGCGGGCGGGCTGCACCACCTGCGCCGACCATCACTACCTGTATCACGCCGGCAGTTCGCGGGAGCTGGAGGATGCCGTGTTCCAAGCCGCAGGCGAAGTCGGCATTCGCCTGGTGCTCTGCCGCGGCGGACACACGGTGGTCGGCTCCCACCGGGGCTTCGCCCATGCCGGGTTGGCGCCGGAATCCCTGGACCAATGCCTGCGCGGACTGCAGGACACCGCCGACCGTCGGCACGATCCGGCCGCCGATGCCATGACCCGGGTTGCGGTGGCCCCCACTTCGCTGGTGCATACCCACACCGCCGACCACTTGCGCCAACTGGCCGCCTTCGCCGCCGAGCGCGGCCTGCGGCGGCACAGCCACCTGCTGGAGGTCGCGCACGACGACGAAGCGGCCCAGGCGGCCCACGGCCTGCGGGCGCTGGACTATGCGGATTCAGTGGGGTGGTTGGGCGAGGACGTCTGGTATGCGCACTTGGTGCACCTGACCGAGCCGGAAGCCCGCCGGCTGGCCAAGACCGGCACCGGCATGGCGCATTGTCCCACGTCAAACTGCCGCTTGGGGTCCGGCATCGCGCCGGTGCCGGCCATGGCGGCCGCCGGAGTGCCAATCTCCTTGGGCGTGGACGGCTCGGCCTGCGCGGAGTCGGGAAGCCTGGTGGCCGAGATGAGCTTGACCTGGCTGCTGCACCGCGCGCTGACCGGCTCCGCGGCCACCAAGGCGGAGACGGTGGTGGATTGGGCCACCCAAAGCGGCGCCAAGATGCTCGGCTTCGACGATTTGGGGCAGCTTGAGGCGGGCATGCTGGCGGATCTGGCGCTCTATGACCTCGACCAGCCACGTTTTCACGGCCTGTGGCAGCCGGAACTGGCGCCGGTGCTGTGCGGCGAGCCGCTTGCCGCCACCGGCGTGATGGTCAACGGACGGTGGCGGCTGCGTGACGGAGCCGTCCTCGGGCTGCGCCAAGACGACCTGCGCCGCGACGCGGCGCGTGAGCTGGCCCGGCTTCGGGGCCTGGTCGCGCCACGCTAGCTTGGCGCCCGGCTGCGAACCCCCTACCAACAGGCCAACGCCCCATGATGCAACGCTTGGACCGATTCTTCTCGATCACCGCCCAAGGCAGTTCGCTGCGCCGGGAGCTTGTCGCCGGCGTCACCACCTTTCTGGCCATGGCCTACATCACCGTGGTGAACCCGGCCATGCTGTCCGAGACCGGCATGGACTTTGGCGCCGTGTTCGTGGCCACCTGCCTGGCCGCTGCGGTGGGCACCCTGATCGTCGGCCTGCACGCCAACTATCCCATCGGCATGGCGCCCGGCATGGGTCAGAACGCCTTCTTCACCTACGGCGTCGTGCTTGGCATGGGCGTCAGTTGGCAGAGCGCCTTGGGCGCGGTGTTCGTCTCCGGCCTGATCTTCGTGGCGCTCAGCCTGCTGCCGGTGCGGGAGTGGCTGATCAACGCCATTCCCCGTTCGCTGAAGCTCGGCATCTCCGCCGGCGTAGGGTTCTTCCTCGGCATCATCGCCCTCAGCAAGGGCGGCATCGTGGTTGACGACCCCGCCACGCTGGTTGGCCTGGGCAGCCTGCGCGAGCCGCAGGCGGCGCTGCTGCTGGCGGGCTTTGCGATAATCGCGGCGCTGAGCTACCGCAACGTCGTCGGCGCGGTGATGATCGGGCTGCTGTCGGTGACCGCGGTGGGTTGGGTGACGGGCATTGCGGAATTCCACGGCTTGGCCTCGTCCCCCCCTTCGATGGCGCCGGTGTTCCTGCAAATGGACTTCAAGCAACTGCTGGAGTGGTCCATGGTGACGGTGGTCGTGACGCTGCTGCTGGTGGACGTGTTCGACACTGCGGGCACCTTGGTCGGCGTCGCCACCCGCGCCCAAATGCTCGACGATCGAGGCAGGCTGCCCCGTCTCGGCAAGGCCCTGCTGGCCGATTCGAGCGCCACCGCCGTCGGCGCCGCACTGGGCACTTCCTCGACCACCAGCTACATCGAGAGCGCGGCTGGGGTCGAGGCCGGCGGGCGCACTGGCTTGGCCGCCACGGTCACCGCGGCCCTGTTCCTGCTGTGCCTGTTCGGCGCGCCGCTGGCGCAGAGCATACCGGCCTACGCGGCGGGCGCCGCGCTGCTGTTCGTCGCCTGCCTGATGGCGCGCTCGCTGGCGGACATGGACTGGGACGACAGCACCGAAACGACGCCGGCGCTGGTCACCGCCATCGCCATGCCGCTGACCTACTCCATCGCCGACGGCATCGGCCTAGGCTTCATCTGTTACGCGGCGATCAAGCTGCTGGCCGGCAGGATCCGCGAATGCCCAGCCGCAGTGCTGGCGGTGGCCGTAGTGTTCGGCTTGAAGTTCGTCTTGTTGTAGTTCGCCCGCTGGCCGGCTCGCAGACGTTTGGCAAAACACTAAATTCAGCCGAACATTCCCCGTGGAAGCCGCCACCCAAGTCCCCTACACTGTCCGCGTGGCGGCGCGAATGATGGCACGGGCGGCATGTTGGGTTTGAAGCCCTTTGGCTTCAGCGTTTGACGCATGGAGACTTTCGCCCAAACCCGCCGCTTTGAGGCGCATCGCTGCGCGCTGATCCACAGCCTCGACGACCCGTGGCGCGTCGGCGCCGATGCATCCTTCGAGCACTTCGAGGACGGCCTGTTGGTGGTCGATGAAAAGGGCCACGTCGCCGCGCTGGGCAGGGCGGCGGACCTGCTGCCGACCCTGCCCCCGGAAACCGCGCTCCTTGAGCACCGGGACAGCCTGATTTGTCCCGGCTTCATCGACGCGCACGTCCACTATCCGCAAACCGACGTGATCGCCTCCTACGGAGCCCGGCTGCTGGATTGGCTGACCGAGCACACCTTCCCCGCCGAGCGTGAATTTGCCGACCCCGCGCACGCGCGGGCGGTGGCCGAGCGGTTTCTCACCGAGCTCTTAAGCAACGGCACGACCACCGCGCTGGTGTTCTGCACGGTCCATCCGCAATCAGTGGACGCCTTTTTTGCCGCAGCCCAAGCGCGGCGCCTGCGCATGATCGCCGGCAAGGTGCTCATGGACCGCAATGCCCCAGCCTACCTCAGGGACACGCCGCAGTCCGGCAGCGACGACAGCCGGGCGCTGATTGAGCGATGGCACCGCAACGGCCGCCTGAGCTATGCGGTGACGCCGCGCTTTGCGCTGACCAGCAGCGCCGAGCAGTTGGCGCGCTCAGGCGAACTGCTGGCCGAGCGCCCGGGGCTGCACCTGCACACCCACCTGGCGGAAAGCGACGAGGAAATCGCCCAAGTGCTGCGATTGTTCCCGGACCGACGCAGCTACCTCGACGTCTATGACCATTTCAACTTGCTGGGCGAACGCTCCGTGTTCGCGCACGGCGTCCATTTGCAGGACGCGGATTGCGAGCGGCTGGCGGAAACCGGGTCGGCGCTGGCCTTCTGCCCGAGCTCCAACCTGTTTCTGGGCAGCGGCCTGTTTGACCTCGCCAAGATGGAGACCCACGGAATCAACGTGGGGTTGGGCACGGACGTCGGCGCCGGCACCAGCTTCTCCCTGCTGCGGACCCTCAATGAGGCCTACAAGGTCCAGCAGCTGCGGCAGCGCAGCCTAAGCCCGCTGAAGTCCCTGTACCTCGCCACCCTCGGCGGCGCCAGGGCCTTGCGCCTGCAGGACCGCATCGGCAACTTCGAGATCGGCAAGGAGGCGGACTTCCTAGTGCTGGACTGCCACGCCACGCCGTTGATCAGCCATCGCATGGCGCGCGCCGAGCGCATTGAGGAACGTCTTTTTGCGTTGATGACCTTGGGCGATGATCGCGTCATCCGGGAAGCCTTCATCATGGGCAAGTCGGCCTTCAAGCGCTGAAGCCGCATCCGCGCCCTCAGTCGCCAATCCGGTACCAGTAACGGTAGCGCTCCGCAAAGCCAAGCTTGGCGTAAAGCGACCGGGCGGGCGCGTTGCTCTCGCCAACCTGAAGGTAGGCGGTGGCCGCTCCCCTGTTCCGGCCCCAGGCCAACAGGCCGCCGACCAGTTCGGCGCCGAGGCCTTGGCGCCGATGCGCCGGGTGGGTGGCGATGTCGAACAGGCCGATCAGGCCGCGCTCCACGACCCCGAGCCCGCAGGCGAGCGGGTCGTTGCCATCGCCAAGCGCCGCGTGGGCGCATTCGGTGCGAATGGCGTTGAGGATCGCGCCGTGCAGGGGCAGGAGCTTGGCGGGCAATCCGGTCAGCGCCGCGTAGGCATCCAGCCACTCCCTGCGCGTCAGCAGGGACCAGCGCGGTGAGCGGCTCCCCGCGGCAACCGGCGCGCTGAGCACTTGGGTGGGGTCGGCGCGCCGATAGCCGCGACCGGCCAGGCAGCGGTCGAGGGGCCCCAACGCCGCGTCGTCGGCGATGCGGAAGACGCTTTGCAGCCGCTCCCGCGCGTAGAGGTTCTCGCAGAATCGCACCTTATCCTCGATGGGCTGGCCGCCTGGGTACAGCGGCGTCACCGAATTGGCCCGCTTCGTGAATCCGCGGGCGAAGCGCAGCACCCAGCCATCGAGCAGCATCTGGTGCAGCGCGGGCCAAGCGTTCAGCGACGCCTCTTCAATGCGCCGATTCAGCGGCGCGTCGCGCTCAACCATTGCCCACCGCTTGCTTTCACCCTGCAGCCACCGTCCCTTCACCTTAGCAGGCTGCGCAGGCTCGGGCATAGTGGAGAACCGCCCTTGCCGCATCGGGGATCAACGGGTACGGCACACGGCGAGCACGCTATCCAAAAAACCTTGAAAATTGGAAGAAGCGCGTCCAATTTTCAGAAATAAAACGTAACACGCTCTCGTATAAGTTTGAAATCTGGACGCATCGCGTCCAGATTTCATGGTATTGTGACGGCCATGCTGCCACGCATCGAACATCGACGAAGCGTCGAGGCGCTGTTGGAAGACAGTCCCGTCGTCGCGCTGATCGGGGCCCGTCAAGTGGGCAAGACGACGCTGGCGAGGGAAATCGCGCAACGGCACTTGCGCGCGCACCTGTTCGATCTCGAGTCCTCAGCCGATGTCGCGCGCCTTGGCGATCCCTTGCTGGCGCTTTCGCACCTTGAGGGACTGGTCGTGCTCGACGAGGTGCAGCGACGCCCCGAGCTGTTCCCGACATTGCGCGTTCTGGCCGATCGGCACCCGTCTCCAGCCCGTTTTCTGGTGCTGGGCAGCGCATCTCCAGACTTGTTGCAGCAAAGTGCGGAGTCGCTTGCGGGCCGCATCGCGCACTACGAACTGCCACCGCTGTCGCTGGCGGAGATCGGGGCAGCGCAATTGCATGACCTGTGGCTGCGAGGCGGCTTTCCGGCGTCCTTCACCGCGCGCACCGATGCGGCGAGCTATCGCTGGCGGCGGGATTTCGTGCGAACCTTCCTGGAGCGGGACATTGCGCAACTGGGCATCAACATCCCCCCAACCACGCTCGAACGCTTCTGGAACATGCTCGCCCACTACCATGCGCAAGTCTGGAACGGCTCGGAGTTGGGTCGAGCGTTCGGTGTGTCCCACCACGCCGTGCGGCGCTATCTCGAGGCTCTGGAGGCCACGTTCATGGTACGCGTTCTAAAGCCCTGGAGCGCCAACCTCGGCAAGCGCCAAGTACGGTCCCCCAAAATCTATCTGCGAGATTCAGGCCTGCTTCACCGGCTGCTGGACATAGCCGATCGGGAGCAGCTTGAGCGGCACCCCAAGGTCGGCGCTTCCTGGGAGGGCTACATCATCGAAAACGCGATTCGCGCACTCGGGGCGGAAGACCGGCAATGCTGCTTTTGGGGCGCGCACTCCGGTGCCGAGATCGACCTGCTCGTGCGTCAAGCGGGCCGCCTGCGCGCGCTGGAGGTCAAGCGCACCAGTTCGCCCACCGTCACCCGATCCATGCGCGCCGCCGTTGCGGACCTCAAGATCGAAAGCCTCGACGTAATCCATGCCGGCGGGGAGACTTTCCCCCTCGCCCCGGGAATCCGCGCGGTCGCCGCAGGGCGTATGCTGGAGGACTTGGCCTGATGGGGAAGCGCCCCAAAAGACAAGGCTTCCCGGTGGTGGTGCACGTGATGCTGCTGCGCGGCGAGGACGTTTTCCTGCTGCGCCGCGCCGCCACTGGCTTCATGGACGGCTACCTCTGCCTGCCGGGGGGGCACCAGCAGGCCGGCGAGAGCGTCAGCGAGGCGGCGCGGCGGGAGTGCCTGGAGGAGACGGGCGTGGAGACGGGCGAGCTACGGCCCCGCTTCGCTATGCCCTACCGCTCCGGCCCCCATCAGGGACTCAACTTCGTCTTCGCGGCGGACGCCTTCGCCGGCGAGCCTGCGGTGGCCGAGCCCGACCTGTTTGACGCCTGCTGCTGGCGGCCTTGCCACGCCCTGCCGGAGCGGGTGACGCCGTGGCTCATTGACGCCTTGGCGATGCCCTCGGGACGGTGGTACCACGAGTTCCATTGGAATCGCTAGAATGCCCTTTTCGGAATTCGTCTCTCCTTAGAGGCCAACATTTGGAACCCACCACGTTTTGGATGCCACCATGAAAGAACCCGTTCGAGTGACCGTGACCGGCGCCGCCGGCCAGATCGGCTACGCCTTGTTGTTCCGCATCGCCGCCGGCGAGATGCTGGGCAGGGACCAGCCCGTGATTCTCCACCTCCTGGAAATCACCCCGGCGCTCGGCGCCCTGCGCGGCGTCGCCATGGAGCTCGACGACTGCGCCTTCCCGCTGCTGCGCGGCCTGGTGCAGACCGACGATGCGGAGGTGGCTTTCGGCGATGCGGACTACGCCCTGCTGGTGGGTTCGCGCCCGCGCACCAAGGGCATGGAGCGCAAGGACCTGCTGGAGGCCAACGCCGCCATCTTCTCGGTGCAGGGCAAGGCCCTGAACGACAACGCAGCCCGCGACGTGCGGGTGCTGGTGGTCGGCAACCCCGCCAACACCAACTGCCTGATCGCCCAACGCAACGCCCCGGACCTCAATCCGCGCCACTTCACTGCGATGACCCGCCTGGACCACAACCGGGCCGTCGCCCAGTTGGCGCAGCGGACCGGCGCCCACCCCACCGACGTCGAGGGCCTGTGCATCTGGGGCAACCACTCATCCACCCAGTACCCGGACCTGCACCAAGCCAAGGTCGCCGGCCAGGCCGCCATGGGCCTGATCGAGGCGGCTTGGTACGTCGAGACGTTCATCCCCAAGGTCCAGCAGCGGGGCGCGGCCATCATTGAGGCCCGGGGCGCATCGAGCGCCGCCTCCGCCGCCAACGCCGCCATCGAGCACATGCGCGACTGGGCTTTGGGCGCGGACGGCGTGCTGAGCATGGGGGTGCGTTCGGATGGCGCCTACGGCATCGCCGAAGGCTTGATCTACTCCTTCCCGGTGCGCTGCCAAGGCGGCGACTGGCGCATCGTCGATGGCATTGAGGTCAACGACTTCAGCCGCGAGCGGATGCAGGCAACGGAGAACGAACTGGCGGCGGAGCGCGACGCGGTGGCGCACCTGCTGCCCGCGTCCGCGTCCGCGTCCGCGTCGCCTGCGGCGACGTGATCGAGTTGCTGCGCGAGCAAGCTCGCGTTCGAGTTGCTGCGCAACTCGGCGCCGGCGGGGCGGGGGCGTTGGGCATTCGCCTTGCGGCGGCGCGTTCGAGTTGCTGTGCAACTCGGGGGGAGGCGATGGGATTTCGCCGAATGTCCGTGAAGATTCCTGAGCCTCTGTCGAGGCGATGGGATTTCGCCATGTGCAAAAGGAGGACGCCGTGAGGATTCCTGAGCCTCTGTTCAAGATCATCAACCCAGCCATCGGTCTGCTGCTGCGCTCGCCGGCGCACTTCCTGATGAGCGGCAGCCTGCTGCTGATCACCTTCACCGGGGTCCGGTCAGGACGCTCCCGCAGCACCCCGCTGCGCTACGTCCGCGACGGCGAGACCATCCGCTGCTTCACCAACAAGGAGACCCGGTGGTGGCGCAATCTGCGGCAGGGCGCAAAGGTCTGGCTCACCCTGCAAGGCGTCCGCGCTCCCTACCAAGCATCAGTCATCGTCGATGAGCCCGACCGAGTCCGTGAATTGCTGACCGCCTACCTGCGCCAACATCCCGGGGATGCGGCCTACCACGACGTGGCAGTGTCGAGGAATGGCGAGCTGTCCGAGCAGGACATGAACCGCGCCGTCAGCCACGCCGTCGTCATGGAGGCCCGCCCCGCCTGAATTTCCGGCTGCGCTCGAAAAATCCATTTTCGGCTAATATGGAGCCAGCTACCAAATTGGCCGACAACCATGTACAAGCCGCGAACTCTCTCGCACACCATCCACCGCGTTTCCGGCGCCTTTCCCATCCTCTTCCTGACTGGCCCCCGCCAAGTGGGCAAAACCACCCTGCTTGAGCATTGCGGCGGCGACCGAGGCTACGTGACGCTTGATGACTTGGAGCAGCGCGAGATCGCCCGCAACGATCCGGCGCTGTTTCTGCAAATGCACCCCGCGCCGGCCACCATCGATGAAGTGCAGTACGCGCCGCAACTCTTCGGCCAACTCAAGCTCGCCGTGGACCGAGCGAGGCAGCCCGGCATGTATTGGCTGACCGGATCGCAGAAATTCCACCTCATGCAGGGCATCACCGAAACCTTGGCGGGCCGGGTGGCGATCATCGACCTGCTCGGCTTCTCGCAGGCTGAAATCGAAGGCCGCGCCGAGTCCAGCGAGCCGTTCGCGCCCACCGATGATTGGCTGGCCGGCGCTAAGGCCTCGGCAGGCGCGCCGAAGCGGTTGATGGACATCTATCAGCGGATTTGGCTCGGCGCATTTCCCGGCCCGGTGCTCGGGGGCGAAGCGGTGCGCGACGTTTTCTACAGCTCGTACATCCAGACCTACATCCAAAGGGACGTGCGCGCTCTGTCCCGCGTGGGCGATGAACTCGCCTTTCACCGGCTTTTGCGCGCCGCGGCCGCCCGCACCGGCCAACTGGTCAACTTCGCTGATCTGGCCCGGGACGTGGAAGTCGATCAAAAGACGATCAAGGCGTGGCTGTCCATATTGGAGACCGCCGGCCTCATCCACCTGCTGCGTCCCTATCACAGCAATCTCACCAAGCGGCTGGTCAAGACGCCGAAGCTCCACTTCCTCGACACCGGACTTTGCGCCTACCTGACGGGATGGTCGTCGCCGGAGACGCTCGAGGCAGGCGCCCTATCCGGCGCCATTCTGGAAACCTGGATGTTCGCCGAGATTTTGAAGAGCTATTGGCACAATGGCTTGGAAGCCCGGTTCCACTTCTACCGGGACAAGGACCGGCGGGAGGTGGACCTGCTGATCGAGCGGGACAACCAAATCCACCCCGTTGAGTTCAAGAAGACCGCCTCCCCAAGCCAGTCCGCCGCGGCAAGCTTCTCCGCCTTGGCCAGGCTCGGCCAGCCGCTCGGGCCGGGTGCCGTGGTCTGCCTCAGGGAGACTGATGCAAGGCTCGCCAAAGACATTGTCGCCATCCCCGCCGGGCTGCTTTGAGTCGAAACCGTCATGGAAGTTTTTGGGACTTCTGAAAGCGCCAAGGCTCGCGGCATGGCGGAGAAGAAACTCAACGCCTGCCTTCAATCGTAGAGGTGGCAGGCCACCAAGCGCCCGCTCTCCGCTGCCAAGGGCTTCAGTTGGGGCCTTTGCGCCCGGCACTGCGCCATCGCTTCGGGGCAGCGGTCGGCGAACCGGCAGCCGGGGGGCAGGTTGACCGGCGAGGGGATTTCGCCGCGGATGGCCGTTGAGGGGCGCTCTCGCTCGGATTGGGGGTCCGGCTCCGGGTTGGAGCCCACCAGCACCTTGGTGTAGGGGTGGCGCGGCTCGAAGAACACCTCGTCCGCCCCGCCCACCTCCACGAGGGAGCCGAGGTACATCACCGCCATGCGGTCGCTGACGTAGCGCACCATGGAGAGGTCGTGGGCGATGAACAGCAGGGTCAGGCCCAGCGACGCCTTGAGGTCGTCGAGCAGGTTGATCACCTGGGCCTGGACGGAGACGTCCAGCGCCGATATCGGCTCGTCGCAGACCACGAAATCCGGCTCCAGGATCAGCGCCCGGGCGATGCCGATGCGCTGCCGCTGGCCACCGGAGAACTCGTGGGGATAGCGCGATCGGTGGTCGGCGGCAAGCCCCACCCGCTCAAGCCAGGCAGCGACCCGTTCGCGAACCTCGGCCGCGGAGAGCGATGAGTGCAGCCTTAGGCCCTCACCGATGATCTCACCCACGGTCATGCGTGGGTTCAGCGAGGAATAGGGGTCCTGGAAGATCATCTGCATGTGCGGCGCGTAGCGCTCGAAATCCCGCTGGCGGTAGCGGCGCGGCAGCGTCTGCCCCTTGAACGAGACGCTGCCGCCGGTCTTGTCGTGCAGGCCCACCAAGGCCTTGCCGAAGGTCGATTTGCCGGAGCCGGACTCCCCCACCAAACCGACGATCTCCCGTTCATTGATGGCCAGGCTCACATCGTCCACGGCATGCACGCGCCGGCCCCTGCCCAAATCGAAGTGCTTGGTCAGGTTGCTGGCTGCAACCACGGGGCGCTTCACGAGCGGGGCGCCCCCTCGCGCTCCCCGGCTGAGGGTCTCTTCATGCGAGGGGCGTCCCCTCGCGCTCCCCGGCTGAGGGCTCTTTTCATGCGAGGGGCGTCCCCTCGCGCTCCCCGGCTGAGGGCTCTTTTCATGCGAGGGGCGTCCCCTCGCGCTCCCCGGCTGAGGGCTCCTGATCCGGTCCGGCGAGCGGCAGGCCCGGCGCCTCGGGGTGCTGCAGCCAGCAGTTGGCGGCGTGTGCTTCTCCCAACTCAAACGGCGGCGGGTCCTGGCGTTGGCAAAGCCTCATGGCGTGCGGGCAGCGCGGCGCGTAGGCGCAAGCCTGCGGCGGGTTGAACAGGTCCGGCGGGCTGCCGTCGATCGGCCTCAAGGGCGCCTCGCGGGTGGCGTTGCGGGTGGGCATGGCGGCCTTGAGGCCCAAGGTGTAGGGGTGGCCGGATCGATGGAAGATCGCCTCGCTCGGCCCCCGCTCAACGATCCGTCCGGCGTACATCACCGCCACGTCGTCAGCCAGCCGCGCCACGACGCCAAGGTCATGGGTGATGAGGATGATGGCCATGCCGGTCTGGCGCTGCAAATCGCCGAGCAAATCCAGGATCTGCGCCTGAATGGTCACGTCCAAGGCGGTGGTCGGCTCATCGGCGATCAGCAGGGCCGGTTCGCAGGCGATGGCCATGGCGATCATCGCCCGCTGCAGCATTCCCCCGGAAAACTCGAAGGGATACTGGCCGGCGCGGCGAGCCGCCTCCGGAATGCGCGTCATCTCCAGCAGCTCGATGGCCCGCGCCAAGGCCCGGCGACGGGATTGCCGCCGATGGGCCATCAGGGTTTCGGCGATCTGGTCGCCGATGGCCATGGTCGGGTTGAGCGAGGTCATCGGGTCCTGGAAAATCATGCCCACGGCATCGCCGCGCACGTCCCGGCCGTTGACTTCGGGGCGGCCGAGGATTTCCGCGCCGCGCAGCCGGGCGCTGCCCGAGGTGATGCGTCCCGGCGGCATGGGAATCAGCCCCATCACGCTCTGCGCCATGACCGACTTGCCGCAGCCCGATTCGCCCACCACAGCCAAGGTTCGGCCGGCCTCCACGGCGAAATCCACCCCGCGCACGGCCCGGACGACGCCTCCGTAGGTGTCGAACTCCACCGCCAGGTCGCGGACCTCCAGAACGGCGCTCACTCGGCGCTCCGCATCCGGGCGTCCAAGGCGTCGCGCAGCCCGTCGCCGAGCAGGTTGAAGGCCAGCACCGTGACGCTGATGAACAGTGCCGGGAAGATCAGCTCATGGGGCGTGGTGAGCATGGTCTTGATGCCCTCGTTGCACATGCTGCCCCAGGACGGCGTCGGCGGCGCCACCCCCATGCCGATGAAGGACAGGAAGGCTTCGGTGAAGATGGCCGTGGGCACGGCAAAGGTCATGGTGACCAGAATGACGCCCAAGGTATTGGGAATCATGTGCCGCAGCACCAGATAGGGGGCGCTGCCGCCGAGCAGGCGCGCCGCGCTGATGTAGCCCTCCTCGCGGATCTGCAGGATCTGCCCGCGCACCAGCCGCGCCGCGGCCGGCCAACTGAGCAGCACCATGGCCAGCACCATGGGCGTGATGCCCGACTCGCCGGGCTGCACGCCGGAGGCGACCCGCAGCAGGATCATGAACAGCAGAAAGGGCAGCGCCACGACAAAGTCCGAAAAGCGCATGAGCGCCTGATCCGCAAGGCCGCCCAGAAAACCGGCCGCGGCCCCGTAGATCACCCCGAAGGCAATGAACAGCAAGGGCGCGGCGAGGCCGATGAAGAGCGACACTCTGGCGCCGGCCATCAACCGGGCCAGCAGGTCGCGCCCCAAGTAGTCCGTGCCCAGCGGATGCGCCCGCAGCTTGATGCGGTCGCCGGGGCTGAGCTGGCCGGCGTCCTCCACAAGGCCGATGTCCGCCGCATCCTGGGCAGTGACCACTCTGGCCACCGCCACCTCCAGGCTGCGCACGGCGCCGGTCACCCGTCCTTGGGCGTCCAACCCCGCCACGCTGTAGTGGTAGGTGCGGGGCTTGAGGTCCAAGCGGTCCTCGAAGTGCCGCCGCTCGGCGTTGAAGGTTGCGAACAGCGGCAGGCCCAGCGGCTGGCCGGGCTCGACAGCAAACAGGTTGCGGTACAGGCGGTAGCCCGCCGCATCCGGCAGCGGCTCCCAAGCCAGGCGCACGGACTGGGTCGTGGCGGGTTCGGCGAGGCCCAGGCCGCCGCCCGTTGGCTGGCGGGCCACGCCATCCCAAGGGCTGTGCGGCGCCACCACCACCGCATTGCGGTCAGCGCCCGGCGGCTGGCTGATCTGCTCCAAGTCCTGCAGCGAGGGATCGACGGTCCAGATCAGGGGGCCGATCAGGGTGAACAGCAGCAGGCCGATCACCAAGTGGAGGGAGAACAGCGCCCGCCGGTTGGCCTTCAGGCGAATCCAAGCGTCCTGCCAGTAGGAAAGCGACGGGCGCGCAGCCGCTGGCGCGCAATCCCTTGCGGCGGCGGGCTGGAAGTCGGCGGCGGTGAAGGCGGCCTCGGTCATGGCTGTTCCAACCGCATCTATTCCAGCCGCACCCTAGGGTCGATCCAGCCGTAAAGCAGGTCCACCACGATCACCATGAACACCAGAAAGGCGCCGTAGAAGACGGTGGTGCCCATGATGACCGTGTAGTCCAGCTGCTGCACCGCCTGCACGAAGTAGCGCCCCAGGCCGGGAATGGCGAACACCATCTCCACCACGAAGCCGCCAGTGGCGATGGCGGCAATCGCCGGCCCCAGAACGGTGACCACCGGCAGGATGGCGTTGCGCAGTTGATGGTGGGTGAAGATGCGGCTCGCCGGCAAACCCTTGGACTTGGCGGTGCGCACGAAGTCGGAGCCGACGATTTCGAGCATGGAGGAGCGCATCAGGCGGGTCAGGTAGGCCATGGTGCCCAATCCCAGGACCAGCGAGGGAATGAGCATGTGCGCCACCGTGCCCCAGCCCGCCACCGGCAGCAGGGAGAAGCCGAGCCAGCCGTTGACTTGAACCAGCAGCAACTGGCCCAGCGCCGCGAACACGAAGCTCGGCACCGAGATGCCGAGGATCACCGCCAGCATGATGGCCATGTCCGGCCAGCGGTTGCGGTACAGCGCCGTCAGCGCCCCCCACAGCACCCCGCCCAGGCCGGCGAAGGCCACGGCCAGAATGCCGAGGGTGGCGGAAACCGGAAAGTGCTCGCGAATGATGTCGTTCACCCGGCGGTTCTCCTGGGTGTAGGAGATGCCGAAGTCGCCTTGGAGCAGGTTGCCGAGGAAAATGCCGTACTGGGTCATCAAGGGCTGGTCGAGGCCGTACTTGGCCTCCAGATTGGCCCGAATCCGCTCGGTCAGCGCCTTGTCGCCGGCCAAGGGGTCGCCGGGCACGCTGTGCATGGCGAAAAAGGTCGCCGTAGCGATGAGGAAGACCGTGACCAGCCCCTGCAGCAGCCGCTTGAGGCCGTAGCGCAGCACTTAGGGCTCAATCCAAGCGTAGGTGTAGTCGGTGTCCGCTCCGACCACGCGCCGCACGATGCCCTTGACCCGAGGGTGGGTGACGTAGGCGACGCCGCGCTCGTAGTTGGGAATGATCACCACGTCGTCATGGATGATGCGCTGCATTTCGGCAAACGCGGCCATGCGGGTGGGCGCGTCCATGGCGCCTTGGGCGATGCGCACCTGACGGTCGTACGCCGCGCTGGCGTAGCGGCCCCTGTTGTTCAGGTTCCAGGACGCGAAGAGGTCGCCAAAGGTCAGCGGGTCGTTGTAGTCCGGGCCCCAGCCAGCCAAGACCAGGTCGAAGTCCCCAGCGGTCATCTTCGCCAAGCGCTGCTTGAAGATCTGCCTGTCGATCTTGACGTCCAGCCCCAAGTGCCGCTTGAAAACCGCTTGGAAGTACTCGGTTTGCACATTGGAGACCGGGTTGTCGCCGGCCAGCAGCACCAAGGGCGGGAATGCGTCCAAGCCGAGTTCCCGGCGGGCCTGCCGCAAGTGGGCGCGGGCGGCGGGCAGGTCCATTTGGCGGACGGGGGCCGGATGCTCGTCGCGGAACTTGCCGCTCACGCCGTCGAGAAAGCGCGGGAACAGGGACTCGCCCGGCAGGTAGCCGGGCGCCTTGGTCACCTTGTACACCAGTTCGCCGGGGTCCTGGGCCAGCGCCAGCGCCTTGCGCAGATTGAGGTTGCGCGTCAGCCGGCCCTCGCGGTGGTTGAATTCCAAGTAGAAGACCGAGCCGTCCATGAACCGCTGGATGCGCCAGCGCTGCTCAAGGGCGCTGGTCAGGTTCTCCGCGGTCAACCCCGTCATCACGATCTTCCCGTCCTTGAAGAGGTTAAGGCGGGTGTTGGGGTCGGAGGTGATGTAGCCGACGTTGATGCGGTCAAGGCGAACCCGCGCCTGGTCCCAATAGTGCGGGTTCCTGTCCAGCTGCAGGGATTGGCCATGCACCCAACTCGTGATGGCGAAGGGGCCGCTGTAGAGCAGCTGGTCGGCGCCCGCGCCGTAGCGGCCTTGGGCGGCCCGGTGGAAGTCCTCGCGCACGGGCAGGTAGGTGGCGAAGGCGGTGAGCTTGTCGAAGAAGGCGATGGGACGCTCGAACTCCACTTCCAGCGTCCGCGCATCGACCGCCCGGGCGCCGAGATCGGTGAGGGGCAGCCGCCCTTGGTTGATCGCCTCGCCGTTCTTGATGGGGTAGAGAATGAAAGCGTACTCGGAGGCGTTGGCGGGATCGAGGCCCAAGCGCCAAGCGAACACGAAATCATGGGCCGTGACCGGCCGCCCGTCGCTCCAGCGCGCATCGGCGCGCAGCCGGAAGGCGGCGCCGGTCTCGTCGATCCGCCAATGCTCCGCCAGCCCCGGCGCCAGCTCGCCGCGTTGGTCGTAGCGCAGCAGGCCCTCCATGACGTGGCCGAGCACCAGGCCGCTGACTTGGTCGGTGGCTCGGGTGCTGTCCAGCTGCGGCGGCTCCTCGACCAGCATCACGGTGATGGCGTTGTTGGCGGCGTCCACCGCCGGCGGCGCCCCGCCGACGGTGGCGGTGAGGCTCGCCAGCAGATTGAGGCCCCACATCAAGGCCGCCAGCCCAATCAGTGTGGCCAAGCCGAACAGCCCCAACTGCCGGGCCGCCGAGCGGTTGAATGCGGCGTCGCCGCCCCGATTGGAGGCTTGGGCCACGATCAGGAACAACCGCTCGGGCGCGCCGGCGGCATGGGCGCCGCTGCGCCCGCGGCGGCGCAGCCCACAGCGCCGGCCTGATCCTGCGCAGCCAACTCGAAGGCGTCGATGCCCAAGGGAAGGTCGGCGGCATCCAAACATTGCAGCATGGACACAGCATAGCAAATCCGGGACCAAGCCAACTGCGGCATTGGGCAAAGTCCCCAATGAGCGCGCGGGCTCGGAAACCCATCGAACCCGGCCCGCGCAACGGCTGCGGAGCTTCGCGCCCGCGAAGCGCGCCCGCCGGCACGGAAACATATCGGAACCTGGCCCACCCGACGAGCGCGGGCTCACAAACAATTCGGAAGCCGGCCCCCGCAACGGGCGCGGAGTTTCGCGCAGCGAAACTCCAACCGCCTCTCGCCCGGAGGGCGAGAGGCGCGTTGACAACAACGGCCGCAATTTCCACAATGCCCGCAGGCGGTGCCGCCCGACGGGCGGCCAAAAGGGAACCCGGTGCAAATCCGGGGCTGTGCCCGCAACTGTAAGCCGGGAGCTGGCGGCCACGAAGCCACTGGAGGCATCTCCGGGAAGGCGGCCGCAAGCAGGGATCGGCGAGCCAGGAGACCTGCCGCCGCGTCGTTCGTTCAGGGCCGGGACATTGCCTTGGAACGGGAAACCGCGTTTCGGCGCGTCTTCGCCCCAGCGGGCTGAAGGATTCCTCGCAACGACACCTGAACCGCGCGCCCTGGTCGGCTGGCGGTGTTTTTGCCACTGCAACGCATCCCGCCAGGGATGGGGAGGAATCCGATGACCCGCAGCGTCCTGCCACTGCTGCTGGCCGCTTCGGCGGCCGCATCCGCCGCCGCCGAATCACCGGCAAGCGGCGAACGCCCGGCGCGCCTCGACACCATCGTGGTCACCGCAACGCGCATCGAACAGACCGTCGCCGAGGTCGGTTCCACGGTGCGCGTCATCGACTCGGAACGGATCGAAGCGCTCGGCTTCGCCCATGCCTTGGATGCCGTCGCCAAGGCGCCGGGCGTCACCGTCAACCAGAACGGCGCCTTCGGCGGTTCCGCCACCGTGCGCATTCGCGGCGCCTCCAGCGGCCAGACGCTGGTGTTGATCGACGGCGTGGCCGTCAACGACTCGTCCTCGCCCGGCGGCGTCTTCAACTTCGCCCGGCTGGACGCTGAGAACGTTGAGCGCATCGAGATTCTGAGCGGCTCCCAATCGACGCTCTGGGGCAGCGACGCCATCGGCGGCGTGGTCTCCATCACCACACGCCAACCGGCGCAAGGGCTCGGCGGCGGCCTGTTCGCGCAGGCAGGCTCGTTCGGCGCCTTTCGCGGCGGCGCATCGGTCAGCAACGGCGGCGCCGCCGGCGACTTCCGGCTGGCCGCCACGCGGCTGGACATCGACGGCATCTCCCGTGCCGATGAGCGAAACGGCAACGTCGAGGACGACGGCTTTGAATCGCTCAGCCTGTCCGCCCGGGGCGGCCTGAACCTGCCCCGGGACGCACGGCTCGAAGGCAGCCTGCTGTGGAACGAATCCGACACCGAATTCGACAGCTTCCGCGCCGGCGCCCAAGGCAACGTCGGCGACGGCGATGAGGTCAGCAAGACCGAGGAGCTGTCCGGGCGCCTGGCCTTGAAGGCGCCCCTGCTTGACGGTCGCCTGGACAACCTGCTGCTCGTCGGCCGCGCCCGGATCGACCGCCAAGGCTTCAGCGACGGCGAGCCGAGCTTCGGGGCCGAGGGCGAACGCACCCTGTTGCGCTATCAGGGCACCTTGGCCATCGATGCCCGCCACACCCTGGCGCTGGGCGCCGAGCGGGAGCGGTCATCCGCCAGGGGCGACGACACTTGGAGCAACGGCCTGTTCGCGCTCCACGAATGGCGGCCCATCGACAGGCTGACGCTCACCGGCGGCCTGCGCTCCGACGACCCCAAGCGCTTCGGGTCGGAAACCACGGCCCGCCTCGCCGCCGCATTCCTGCCGGTTCCCAATCTCAGGCTCCGCGCCAGCTGGGGTCAAGGATTCAAGGCGCCGACCTTGTTCCACAGCACGTACTTCTGCTGCGGCGCCCGCGCGCCCAACGACAGCCTCAAGCCGGAACGCTCCCAAGGCTTCGACCTCGGCGCCGAATGGCGCCCGAACGGCGGCTTAGGGCATGTCGGCCTGACCCTGTTCCAGCAGGAAACCGACGATCTCATCGACTTCTCATTCGCCGTCGGCGGCTACGAGAACATCGATGAGGTGAAGTCGGAGGGCGTTGAAGTGACCACCGGCTGGAGCCTGACGGATTCGCTCACCCTGTCGGCGGACTACGCCTACATCAAGGCCCGGCAGGGCGACGGCACGGCGCTGTTGCGCCTGCCCAAGCACTCAGGCGATCTGACGCTCGGCTTCGACCCGTCCGGCCCCTTCTCCGGCACGGTTCTGCTGCGCTTCAATGGCCGCGAGACGAACGGCGACGGCAGCCGTCTGGCGGACTGGACCCGCATCGACGTCAACGCGCGCTACGCCCTCTCCGACCGGCTGACGCTGTTCGGCCGCATCGAAAACCTGTTCGACGCCCACTATCAGCAGATCCTCGGTTACGGCACGCCGGGGCTTTCCGGCTCGATCGGCTTGCGGTGGCGTCGCTGATGCCATGGCGCCAACCCCGCCAAGGCTCGCCAAGGTCGCCGCGCTGGCGCTCGCCGCGGCGGCGCTTGGCGGATGCGGCCAGGCGGCCAATGTCCCCAACCGCGGCGAGCAGCCGCCGCAGCGCATCGTCAGCCTCGATTTCTGCGCCGATCAATACGTGTTGAGGTTCGCGGACCGGGAACGCATCCTGGCGGTGTCGCCGGACGCGGAACGCGACTTCTCCCACATGCGCGAACGGGCGGCGAACCTGCCCACCGTCCGGCCGGTGGCGGAGGACGTGATCGCGCTGCGGCCCGACTTGGTGGTGCGCTCCTACGGGGGCGGGCCGCAAGCGTCGGCAATGTTCGCGCGCGCCGGCATTGCGGTGCATACGATCGGCTGGGCCGGGGACTTCCCGGCGATTCTGCGGACCACCAAGGACACGGCCAAGGCCCTCGGCGCGGCTGACGAAGGCCATGCGGAGGCGGCCCGAACGCGCGCCCGCCGCAGCCGCCTGACGCAAGGCCAGGCCCCGCGCCGCACGGCGCTGTACATGACGCCCGGCGGAGTGACCTCAGGGCCCGGCTCGCTGATCCATGCAATGCTCACCGCCGCCGGACTCGACAACTTCCAGACCCATCCCGGCTGGCGAACGCTGCCCTTGGAACGCCTCGCCTTTGAGCAGCCCGACCTGATCGCGGCGGCCTTCTTCGAGCGCCTGACCCAGCCCCCGAACGGCTGGAGCGCCACCCGGCACCCGGTGGCCCAGACCCAACTCGCCGAACGCGCCCTGGTTCCCATCCAAGGCGCCTGGACCGCCTGCGGCGCTTGGTTCCTGATGGACGCGGTGGAAGCGCTGGCACGGGCCGCGAGCGCGGCCAACCCCGGCAGCGCCGAATGAAGGCGGGCGCCGCGCGGCCGTTGGCGGGATCGGCGACGCTGGCGCTGGCCTGCCTGGCCGCGCTGTTTGCGGCCTGCCTGCTGGGCTCCACCCCGATGGAGGCCGAACGGGTGTTGGCGGCGCTGCTCGGACGGGGCCCGACCGGCGATCAACTGGTCGTGCTGCACATCCGCCTGCCCCGGGCGCTGGCCGCCTTCGCGGTTGGCGCCGCGCTGGGCGCGAGCGGCGCTGCGCTGCAGGGCCTGCTCCGCAACCCCTTGGCCGAGCCCGGCGTGCTTGGCGTGTCGGCGACGGCATCGCTGGCGGCGACTGCCGCGCTCTGCCGCGGCTATGCCGCCGCCAGCGCTTGGGCCGTGCCCACGGCGGCGATCGCCGGCGCCCTCGCGGCGACGGCCCTGATCGCTTTGGCGGCGTTGCGCACCGCCTCGGCGGTGACCCTGATCCTGGTCGGCGTGGGCCTTTCGAGCTTCGCCGGCGCCGCGATGAACTTGCTGATGAACCTCGCCCCCAACCCATTCTCCTTGGCCGAAATGATCAACTGGATGCTGGGCTCGGTGGCCAATCGAAGCTTCCTTGACCTGGCCTTTGCCGCGCCCTTCCTGATCGCGGGCTTGAGCCTGCTGATCGCCGCCCGGCGCGGCCTCTCGGCGCTGACGCTGGGCGAGGAGGCGGCGAGCGGAGTCGGCCTCAACCTGAGGCGGCAACGCCTGCTGGTGGTGCTGGGCACGGGGCTCGCCACCGGCGCCGCGGTCGCCTTGGCCGGCGTGATCGGATTCGTCGGCATCGTCGCCCCCCACATCGTGCGGCCCATGGTCGATCACGATCCGGCGCGCTCGCTGCTGCCGTCCGCCCTGTTGGGCGGCCTGATCCTGGTGCTTGCGGACATCGGCGCAAGGCTCGTGCCCACGGTCAACGAACTCAAGCTCGGCGTGGTCGCCGCGTTGATCGGGGCGCCGGCCTTCGTCTGGATTGCCATGCAGCGCCGCAGCGTCCACGACTGAGGGGCCGCCAACGATGTCGGCAGGCAAATCGACCAGCATGGCCGACCGCGACGCCAGCGGGCTGGCCGTGTCCGGCCTGCGGCTCATGGCCAACGGCAAAACCCTGGTCGAGGGCGCCTCCTTGCGCCTGCGCGCCGGCGAACTGATCGCCCTGCTCGGCCCCAACGGCGCCGGCAAGACCACGCTGCTGCGCGGCGCCGTCGGGCTGGCCCGGCCGGCGGCCGGGCGGGCCAGCCTGGCAGGCGAGGACACTGCGGCGATGACCCCAAGGCGGCGCGCCCGCCAACTGGCCTATTTGCCCCAGAATCGACCGCTGGCCTGGCCGAGCCCGGTTCGCGACGTGGTGGCGCTCGGGCGCTTCGCCCACGGCGCCGCGGTCGGGCGACTGCGCGGCGCCGACCGGGCGGCCGTCGAGCGGGCGCTGGCGGCCTGTGATCTGCAGCAGCTGGCCGGGCGATCGACGGCCACGCTGTCCGGCGGCGAACTGGCTCGGGTGCATTGCGCGCGCGCCTTTGCCGCCGAGGCGCCGCTGCTGATCGCCGACGAGCCGGTGGCCGAACTGGACCCCTACCATCAGTTTCGAGTCATGGCGTTGATTCACGCCTTCGTGGCCGCGGGCGGCGGCGCCTTGGTGGTGCTGCATGACGTGGCATTGGCCAGCCGCTACGCCAGCCGACTGATCTGGATGAAGGATGGGCGCATTCTCGCCGACGGCCCCCCTGGGGCAACGCTGACCGCAGCGCGGCTTGCGGACATCTACGGCGTTCGCGGCCGCATTGACGGCAGCCGCGTCGAAATCGAGGGGCCGCTGTGAATGCGCGCCGCCTGGCGGCGGCGCGTTCGAGTTGCTGCGCAACTCGGCGCGGGGATCGCGCGGCCCCGCAGTTGGGTTGCTGCGCACCTGCGCGCCGACCGGCGGCGGCGCGTTCGAGTTGCTGCGCAACTCGGCGCGGGGGCCGTGCGGCCCCGCAGTTGGGTTGCTGCGCAGCGGAGGCCCAGGCGCCATGAAAGCCCGCGGCTTGATGATCCAGGGCACCGGCTCGGACGTCGGCAAGTCGCTGATCGCCGCCGCCCTGTGCCGCATCGCCCGCCGCCGGGGAATCGCCGTGGCGCCCTTCAAGCCGCAGAACATGTCGAACAACGCGGCGGCCTGTCCCGCAGGCGGCGAGATCGGACGCGCCCAAGCCCTGCAGGCGCAAGCCGCGGGCCTCGAGCCCGAGGTGGACTTCAACCCGGTGCTGCTCAAGCCCGAGTCGGACCGCCGGGCGCAGGTGGTGGTGCAGGGCCGGGTCGCCGAGAGCATGAACGCCGCCGACTACATGGCCCGGCGCGAGCGCCGCATGAGCGCCGTGCTCGACAGCTTCCGTCGGCTCGCCAACGCCTACGAGCTCGTCGTCGTGGAGGGCGCGGGGAGCGCGGCGGAGGTCAACCTGCGGGCGGGCGACATCGCCAACATGGGCTTCGCCCGTCAGGTCGGCCTGCCGGTCTGCTTGGTGGGCGACATCGACAAGGGCGGCGTCATTGCCAGCTTGGCCGGCACGCAGGCGGTGCTGGACCGGGAGGATGCGGCGCTGGTCTGCGGATTCCTCATCAACAAGTTCCGCGGCGACCCCAAGCTGTTCGATGACGGTCTCGCCGCCATCGAGTCCCGCACGGGCTGGCGGAGCTTTGGCGTGGTCCCTTGGCTGCGCTGCGCCGCGGACCTGCCGGCCGAGGATGCCGTGGCGCTCGACCGCAGCGGGCCGGAAACCGGGACGGGGCTCAAGGTCGTCGCGCCAATGCTCTCCCGCATGGCCAATTTCGACGATGCGGACCCGCTGCGGATGGAGCCCGGCGTCGATTTCCGCTGGGTGCCGCCCGGGCGCGCCCTGCCCCGGGACGCCGATGCGGTGATCCTGTTCGGCACCAAATCGACGCTGGGCGAACTGGCCTTTCTTCGCGCTCAAGGCTGGGACCACGACATCCTCGCCCACGCCCGAACGGGGGGGCGGGTGCTGGGACTGTGCGGCGGCTTCCAGATGCTCGGCCACGGCATCGCCGACGATGCGGGCGCCGACGGGCCGGCGGGCCGGGCGCAGGGCCTTGGCCTGCTTGACGTGTACACGGAACTGTCGCTCGCCAAGACGGTGCGGACGGCGCAGGGACATTGCCGGCGCACCGGCCTGCCGGTGTCGGGCTATGAGATCCACGTCGGCCGCACCGCCGGCCCCGACTGCGCCCGCCCGTTGTTCGATCTGCAGGGCCGACGGGAAGGCGCCCGCTCCGCCGATGGCTTGGTTGAGGGCAGCTACCTGCACGGGATGTTCACTCAAGACGACTTTCGCCGCGCCTGGCTGCGGCAGGCCGGCGCCGACGGCAGTTCGACGCTGGAGTTCGGCGCCGCCGTCGAAGCGGCCCTTGAGGCGCTCGCCGACGGGGTGGAGGAGGCACTCGACATCGACGCGCTGCTGGCTTGCGCAGCGGCGCCGGTCACAGTCCCATGAGCGCCCGGCAATGCGCGCGAGCTCAGAACACATCGGAAGCCGGCCCGCGCAAGGCGCGGAGCTTCGCGCCGGCGAAAGTCCCAAGGACCGAAGGTCCGCCGCGACCGTCAGGTCGCGCGTTGAAACGGCAATGCGACTTGGCATACTGGCCCCATCGCCCCATCGCCCTCAGCGGTTCAGGATGAGCAACCCGGGCAGCGACAATCACCGTCCCCTTGCGGGCTTGACGCGCGAACAACTCGGCAGGTCCCCCCGCACCGATTGGCGCTGGGGCGCGGCGCTGGCGCTGTTTCTGTGCGCGTTCGGCGGCTTCCTGTCCGGCGTCAGCCTGACCGAGCGGCCCGAGGTCGCGCAGTCCGGCTGGTTGACCAAGGCGTACTACAGCCTGGGGTTGTTCGTGGTCGGCGGCCTGGACATCGGCACGCCGATCGGAGGGCCGCTGGCGGCGCGCTGCCTGCTCTGGATCGCCTACTTCGGCGCCCCGATTCTGGCCGCCTCCGCCGTGATCGAAGCCGTGGCCAGAATCCTGTCGCCCCGACCTTGGCAATTGCGGCGCATCCGCCGCCATGTCGTGATCTTCGGGACCGGCGCCATGACCGACAGCTATCTACGGGTGCTGCGCCGGCGCGAGCCGCGGCGCCGGGTGGTTGTGGTCGATGAGCGCATCGATGCGATACGGCGGCAGGAACTGCAGCAGACATTCAACGCCACCGTGGTCACGGGCGACATCACCCATGAGTTCCTGATCACGGCCCTGCGGCTGCATCGCGCCAGCAAGGTGGTGCTGCTCGGTGAAAGCGACTTCCAATCCTACGAGGCGGCCAGCCGCATGCTCACCCTGTTTCCCCGGCTCGCCGGGCGCATCGTGCTGCGCTGCCACAACCTGCGCTTCATGCGCGCGCTCCAGGAAACGGCCGTCGCCCGGCAGTGCCTAACGTTCAATTCCTACCAACTGGCCGCTGCCGGGTTGGTCCGGGATCGCCTCATCGACCACTTCCGTCAGACGAGCGAGCGCGATGCCGTGGTCATTGCGGGGTTTGGGCGCTTCGGCCAGACCGCCCTGGAGGAGCTGCAAGCCCACGCTGAGCGGGAAATCTCCTCGGTCGCGCTGATCGACTCCGACGCGGCCCGGCGGCTGCTGGTTGCCGAGGAGCAGCGCCGAATCGGCGGCAGCTACCGCCGGGAGATACTGGAGGGCAACATTTCCCACCCCGAAGTCTGGCGCCAGCTTGACAAGGTGATGGACCTCTCCGTCGGTTCGCCGACGGTCATTCTCGGAACGGGCAACATCGAGGAGAACCTGCGGGCGGCGCTCTGGATCAAGGGCAGGCACCCCAACGCCTTGGTGTTCTCCCGAACCACGGACAGCTCCCAACTCGCGCTTCAGGTGGGCGCGGAGCATGACATCAACTACTTCAGCATTCGGCAACTGGTCGAGGACAACATTCCAGTCGAATGGCTGGGTTGAAAGCGCTGCGGAACTTGCCGCTCGCCATCGTTCGGACGGACAGCGTCGTTTCATCCTTCCTGGGCGAGACCGCCGCCAACCTGCGCAAGGTGTTCGACTTCTCCGCCGCGCACCCCATGGTGGTTTTGCTCGACGAGTTCGACGCCTTGGGCAAGGAGCGCGACGACGCCTCCGAGCACGGCGAGCTGCGCCGGGTGGTGAACGCGGTGCTGCAGATGCTGGACGCCTATCAGGGGCGCAGCCTCATCATTGCGGCCACCAATCACGAAGGGATGCTGGACTCGGCAATCTGGCGTCGTTTCGAGGAGGTCCTTTTCCTGAAGCCGCCAACCGATGCCCAACTGTGTCGGCTTCTCGGCGTGAAGCTTCGCGGCGTCCGCTACGAATTCGACCTCAAGGAGGTTGTCGGCCGCGGCTGGTTCAAAGGTGACAGTCATGCCGACGTCGAGCGGGTGTTGCGCCGCGCGGTGAAGGAAATGGTGCTTCAAGGGAACGAAATGCGTCTGGGCCTGAAGCACTTGGAAACGGCAATGCGCCGGGAAGGCGCCAGAAAGCGTCGTGCCGCACGGCGCTAAGGCATGTAGATGGCTGAGCTCGAGGATAGTCACCCACACTTGCAACTGCTGCGGGAAGAACCAGTCACCGGGACGTTCGAACCCTGGACCTGCCGCCGAGATTGGGCATGGAAACATCGCTTGTCTTCACCCCAATTCAGGAGTTGGACGATGTCCCAAGCCCTCCCGATCAGGCTCCGGGCATCGTGGTTCTGGATTCGGGTCTAGCCGCTGGCCACCCTGTTCTGGGCCCAGCGGTGGGCGATTCCCAAAGCTTTGTGGCTGGCGCGTCGCCTGCTGATCGACACGGCCACGGCACGTTCGTTGCCGGCATTGCGCTCTACGATGACGTTGCGGCGCACCTTCAAAACCGGCGTTTCGAGCCCAGGCTGAGGCTCTTCAGCGGTCGAGTTCTGGACGACCAAAACGCGGCTGATCCCCAGTTGATCGAAAATCGGGTGGAGCAGGCGGTTCGCCACTTCAGGGAAGAGTGCGACTGCCGGGTTTTCAACCTGTCCTACGGCGACTTGAACAAGCCCTACCAAGGCCGGCATGTTTCCGGACTGGCCGTCACGCTGGACGCCCTGAGCCGCGAACTCGACGTGCTGTTCGTGGTGCCCACCGGAAACTTCGATGGCGACGAAGCAGGCCCAAGCGACTGGCGAGGGGAGTACCCGGGTTGCTTAACGGCGCCCGGCGCCGCGCTCATCGATCCCGCACCGGCCCTGAACGCCCTCACAGTGGGCAGCTTGGCTCGAAACGAGCAGAATCCCCGTTGGCCGGACGACCCTGCCCATCAGCCCGTGGCGAGGACCGATCAGCCGTCGCCGTTCACGCGGCATGGACCATCGGTCAACGGGGCCATCAAGCCCGACTTGGTGGACTACGGCGGGAATTGGATGATCGACGCCCGCACTGGCGGAGGCTTGGCTGCTGGACGGCAAGGCGTCGGCGAACTGTCAACGAACGGTTCTTTTGCCACGCAAAATCCATTCCGTGAGGATTCTGGAACGAGCTTCTCAGCACCCAAGGTCGCCCATGCCGCTGCCCGAATACTTGGCGAAATCCCCGAGGCGGGCGTTGACCTATGCCGCGCGTTGTTGGTGGCGCATGCACGAACGCCACCGGCATGCAGCGACCTGCTTCCTGACGATGAAGCCATCCGCAACGTGACCGGGTACGGCTTCGTGGATCGATCGGCACTCTACCGCTCCGCAGAGGATTGCGTGACGCTTTGGGCTCAGCAGCAAACAGCAGCACAGTTGCAACGGCGCAGCTTGGCCGCGTATTTGAGCCCAACGGCGCCGGCCACGAACTCTCCTCTGAACAGCTATCCGGCTGGATTCGTCCGTCGAACCGGCATCTCAGCGGTTTTCTGATTCCATCAGTTGCGCCTAGGGAAGATCGGGCTGGTGTTGACGAGGATGCGGATTTGCAGCCGTGAATTCCGCAGGCGCAGGCTGTTACGCAAACGCCAGCAGGACGAGCCCGCCGATGCCGCCAACCACATAGCGCCCCCGGATGAAGGACCGATTGATGTGGGCGAACGCCTTTGACGGCTGCAGGCCGCCCCAGTTGGTGCGGATGATGATGGGCCACTCGATGACGCTGGCAAACACCGCGAAGGCGAAGGTGGCGGCGACGAACGCGGATTGCGCCGGCGTGGCCATCGGCAGCAGCAGCAAGGCGGCGGCGAAGACCCCCCAATGGGCGAGGTTGCCGCCGAGGCTCATGGCGGTGAACTGCCCTAGGGAATTGCCCTCCAGATCGAAGCGGTAGCGGAAGAACGAAAAGCCCCGCGGCTTGACCCTAGGCGCCGCCGCGCGGGCCAGCTTGGCCCCGGCGTAGTGGCCCCACTCATGCAACACGTTGGCGATGGTCCAGCCCGCCACCAAAGCATTGCCCACGGCAACCGCCTGGGCCAGCAGCAGGCCGCTGACAGCGGCCCAAGCCTCCGCGCCGCCGAACAGCGCAAGGCCAGCCAGAATGAGAGCGGCGTCCCGGATCAACTGACCGCCCAGCGCCGGCTCCGCGGCATCGCCAGCGCCCAAGTCGGTGCCGATGTCCTGATCCTCCGCCATCACACGCTCCTTGAGTTGAGGTGGTCGGAGTCTATGACAAGCGGTCCATGACAAACAACAGGCCGTGCAGGCTCAGAAACGCATCGCAACCTTACCTAGGCAACGGCAGCGGAGTTTCGCGTCAGCGAAACTCCATCCGCGACCGTCAGGTTGAAGCCGCCCGGTTTCTGCTACGCCCGGTTTCTGCTACCATGACGAATCGGCCTTTAGGGATGGAGCGGTATGAGTGCGTTTAACCCCCCCCCCCCCCCATAAGCGCTAACTTGTTTGGTCAGCGCTCGTGAAGAACCTGTCGATCTGCGGGATTCGGCGGCGGGGCGGCTCGGCGAGCGGCCTGGAGATCTGGCTCCATTCGCCGATGACCCGCGCGAGGGGCAGGTGCGGTTCGACGGCCAGCTTGAGCTGGTTGAGCATGAAGCCGAAGTCACGCCATGGGCTGTGGGTCCGGCGCCGCCTCCATTCGGCACCCCTAGGGGGAAACGGCGCTGGTGTGGCGGATGATCCCCTCCGCCAGCAGCGCCACGAGCAGCTTCCCGTGGAGCCAGGCCTTGGCGCTGCCGTCGTCGTGCTTGGGCAGGTGCCCGAGCTGCGCCAGCGACTTGAAGCGCTTGAAGACCAACTCGACCTGCCAGCGGGCACGGTGCCATTCGAGCACGTCGGCGGCGGGGAAGCCCGCCTCCGGGAAGGTGGTGAACACGATGACGTGGCGGGCGAACCCGAGGGTCTCGGGGCGCGGGCGCCTGCCCCGGCGGGCGGCCTCCCCGCGCAGCCTGCGGCGCGCCGCCCGGATGGCCTGCCGGGACTTGCGCAACGCGCACATGCGCCCCGGCGCCGCGACCCCGTCGCCGACCGCCACCGCCGGCCAGCAGGCCACGGCGCCCGCGCGCTTGAGCGTCCTGACGCGCGCCAGCAGGCCGAACGGCTCCCCGCCCTCCGACCGCAACGGCAGCGACCCGGCGTTCACCCGAACGGTGGCGTGGCACCCGCAGGCCGCCACGTGGCCCAGGCCCGCCGCCGTCGAACAGCCCCGGTCGGCCAGCACGAGGTCGCCCTCGGCGATCGGGAAGTTGCGCAGCGTCTCGCCGCTGCCCGCCCCCTCGGCCGCCGTCAGCTTGAAGAAGTCGCACGACAGCGAGGGCAGCCGGACGCTGTGGTGCAGGCGCCGCTGGGAGCCGGTGCGCCCCGGCTCCTTGACCGTCGCGGCGTCGAACGCCCTGGCCTGGAGGCCGCCCGCGGACGCCAGCGCGACGCCCCGCTCGCGGAACAGCGCCACGCACAGCGCCCGCAGCCAGCCGCCCGACTTGCGCAGCCGCTTCAGCAGGGCGACGTCCGAGAGGTCGGCCAGCCCCGACATCCGGGACCGGGCCACGGTCTCCCGAAGCGAGTGGCCGCAGGCCAGGTGCGGCAGCAGGGCGCGCGGCAGTGCGTCCGGGCAACGGTCCTTGCGCAGGCCCTTCAGCGCCCCGGCCTCGCCCGCCAGCTCCCGCCATCCCTCCGGCAGGAACGACCGAACCACGTCCCAGTCCTCGTCCATGCGCCCGATCTCCCCTCGGCAGTGACGGCCGAATCATGCGGAGCACGAACATGACGAACAAGTTAGCGCTTATGCCCCCCCCCCCCCCGAAATGCGCGGCCTGAGGAGCCGCCGGGGCCGGTCGCCCGCCACCTGCGCCGCGGCCTCCGCCCGACCCTCGCCGCCGCCCTGCTCGCCCTGCCGCTGCTGGCCGTCCTCGCGCCGTCCGCGCAGGCGCAGACCACGACCTTGTCCGCCGGCGCCGTGGAAGGCAGTGACGTCAATCAGGAATCCGAAGTCGCCACCCCCGCCGCTCTATTTGTGACGGTGACGCCGTTGGCGGCGAGCGTGTCGCTCAGGAACTGCTTCACCAGCTCCCTGTCGACCCCCAGCTTCGTGGTGGACCGGGGACGCACCAACCTGACGCTCGACGGCAGCGGCTGCATCGATCTGACGGGCGACGGAAGCAGCACAACCCAGTTCAGCTTCTCCGTCTATGGAACAGCGGACACCACCGACGAGCCCGACGAGTTGGTGACGCTGACGATCAGCGCGGATCCCGACAACCCGCTCCCGGCCGGGTTCGGCATCGACCCCGACGCCAACAGCGCCTTCGTCACCATCCGCGACGACGATCCGACCCTGGTCGAACTCGCCCGCGCGGGCGCGGGCGCGGTGCGCGAGGGCGGAACGGTCGAGTTCACGGTGACGCTGGGCCGCGACCTCGTGGCGGGCGAGGCGATCGATGTGCCGTTGTCGATCGGCGGGACGGATGTGGACACGGACGACTGGAGCCTGGCGCTGAAGACCGGGGCGGGGCTGAACACGGGCGTGGCGCTGAGCCGCGAGACCACGGCGACGCCGCAGCTGGCCTTTTCGGGGGCGGAGGCGCGGACCGCGACGCTGACGCTGACGGCCCTGCTCGACGACGACGCCGGCGCGGAGACGCTGGTGGTCGCGCTCGGGCCGGACGATGCGACGGCGAACGGCTTCGACCGGGACGGGCTCGCGACCAACGTGGGCGGCGGGGCCGATCCATCGCCGACCGCCAATCGCTTCGAGGTGACGGTGAACGACCCGCCTGCCCCGGCCGCGCCCGCGGGCTTCGCCGCCGCGGCGGGCGACGGCGAGGCCGTCCTGAGTTGGACCGACCCCTCCAACGCCGCGATCGGCGGCTACGAGTTCCGCCAGCGCACCCCGCCGGACACCGGCGCCTGGGGCAGCTGGACGGCGATCGCCAGCAGCACCGCCGCCACCACCACCCACACGGTGACGGGCCTGACCAACGGCACCGCCTACGGCTTTGAGGTGCGCGCGGTGTCCGGGGGGGTGGCCGGCGCGGCCTCGTCCGAGGCGACGGCCACGCCGACGGCCGCCGGCGTGGCCACGGCGACGACCGACGGGGAGGCCACCGAGGGCAGCACCACGGACACGGCGACCTTCACGGTGGCGCTGAACACCGTGCCGTCGAGCAATGTCACGGTGACGGTGACCGCCCCCGCCGGGCTGACGCTGGACGGCCCGGACGCGGGCGCCACGTTCGCTTCGAGCGAGCCCCTCGCCTTCACCACCTCGAACTGGAGCACGCCGCAGACGGTGACGGTGCGCGCCACCGAAGACAGCACCGACAGCCCCATCGGCCGGGAACTGACGGTCACCTATGCCGCGGCCTCGTCGGACACCGACTACAGCGGCCTGAACGGCACGGCGGCCACGGTCACGGTGGTGGACAACGACCCGACCACGGTGACCCTCGCGGGGAGTGCCGGGGATGTCGTGGAGGGCGGGACGAAGGACTTCACCATCACCCTGAACCGCGGGCTGGTGAACGGCGAGACGCTGCCGGTGCCGCTGACCTTCGGCACCGGCAGCGGCGCCGCCACGCGGGGCACGGACTACACGGTCGCTTGCCCCACGCCGCTGCCCACCGGCGTGACGTGCAACGACCTCAACACCGCCGCCACCCCGGCCGTGACCTTCACCGGCCCGAGCACGGGGACGACGGCGACGCAGGTGACGCTGACCCTGACGGCGGCGACGGACGGCACCACGGAGTCGGGCGGCGAGACGGTCATCATCGGCCTCGGCACGCTGAACGCGAATTCGGGCACCGGCCTCGGCGGCGGCGCGTCCGGCACCGACAGCCTGGCGGACTTCAGCATCAACGACCCGGACACCACGGCGCCGACGGTGGAGATCACCGGGGTGCCGGACAGGATCAGCGGCACGGGCGACATCACCGCGACGTTCACCTTCTCGGAGGATGTCACGGGTTTCGCGACCGACGACGTGACGGTCACCGGCGGCACGAAGGGCACGTTCACGGCGACGAGCGCGACCGTCTATACGCTGGTGGTCACTCCCGACGGCGGCGCGAACGTGGTGGTGACGGTGGCGGAGGACAGCGCGACCGACGGCACGAACACCGGCCCGGCGAGCGCGGAGACGGCGACCGCGGTGTGGACCGCCCTGGTGTTCAGTTCGGCCACGGTGACGGTGGTCGAGGAGTCGAGCGCGACCTACACGGTGGCGCTCTCGAGCCAGCCCGACGGGAACGTGACGGTGACGGTCGGGGGGGCGAGCGGCGAGGTGACGTTCGACACCGACTCCGCCACGCCCGGCACCCAGACCACCGCCCTGACCTTCACGACCACCAACTGGAGCATGGCGCAGACGGTGACGGTGCTGGCGGCGGCCGACAACGACACCGAGAACGACACCGCGACGCTGACGCACAGCGCGAGCGGGGGCGGCTACGGCTCGGTGACCGGCAGCGTGGCAGTGACGGTGGACGACAACGACGCGCCGGCCGCCGCGGCGCCGGCGGCGCCCACGGGCCTCGCCGCCGCGGCGGGGGACGGGCGGGTGGTCCTGAGTTGGAACGCCCCCGCCTCCGACGAAATCACCAAGTGGCAGTACCAGCTTCTCGATAGCACCCGCTGGATAGACATCCCCGAAAGCGATGCGACAACCCGGAGCCACACGGTCGCCGGCCTCGTCAACGGCTCGACCTACAACATCCGCGTGCGGGCGGTGGCCGGCGACGTGAACGGCCGGCCGTCGGCGCCGGTGGGCGCGAGACCCCTGTTCGGCGTGGCGGTGCTGTCCCCGGCATCCCTGACGGTGGCCGAGGGCGGCTCCGCCACCTACACGGTGCGGTTGAGCGCCGAACCCGGAGGCACGCCAAACCCCAACGTAATCGTGGGCATAAGTTCCAGCAACAGCGACGTCACCGTCTCCCCCGCGGGGCTGGACTTCACCACCGGCAACTGGAATGAACCCCGGACCGTCACGGTTTCGGCCTCCCAGGACAACGATGCCGTCCATGACCGGGCGACGCTGAGCCACAGCGTCCAGGGCGGCGGCTACACGGCGGGCAGCGGCCCCGACCTGAACCTGGTCGTCAACGATGACGAAAGCGGCGCCCCGCCGCCACCGCCGGCGGTCCAAACGAACACGGCGCCCACGGTCGCCACCCCCATCCCGGACCGGAACGCCCGGGTGGGCGCGCCTTTCAGCCACACCTTCCCGGCCGACACTTTCAACGACGCCGACGGCGATCCGCTGACCTACTCCGCCACGGGGCTGCCCGACTGGCTCGGCTTCGACCCCGGCACCCGCACCTTCAGCGGCACACCCGAGGCGGTGGGCGCGCCGGAGGTGACGGTGACCGCGAGCGACGGCAACGGCGGCTCGGTCTCCGACACCTTCGCCATCGCGATAAGCGCCGCCAACGCCGACCCGGTGCTGACCATCCGCGGCGGTCCGGCGGTGGCGGAGGGGGCCGCGGCCAGCTTCACGGTGACGGCCGATTCCGCGCCCAACTCGAACCTGACGGTCAACAGGACCGTCGCGGACGCGCCGGGCGCCGATTTCCTGGCGGACGGGGTCGAGGGGAGCGGCACTTGGACCTTCCCTGGCGGCCAGACCTCCCGGACCTTCACCATCGAGACCGAGGCGGACGGCGTGGCCGAGCCGAACGGCCCGGTCCGCGTGACCCTGGCCGCGGGCACGGGCTACACGCTGGGCGGCGCGTCCACCGCCGCCGTGACGGTGAACGACGATGATGGCGCCACCCCGCCCCCGCGGCAACCGCCTTCCAGTGGCGGCGGCGGAGGCGGAGGCGGCGGCGGGGTGGCGCCGACCGTGGTTGCCGCCATCCCGGACCAGGTCGCCACGGCGGGCGTGGCCTTCAACTACGCCTTCCCGGAGAGCACCTTCAGCGATGCGGACGGCGACCCGCTCGCCTACGCGGCGACGCAGGGCGACGACGGCGCGCTGCCCGCCTGGCTGGGGTTCAACGCCGATGCCCGCGCCTTTTCCGGCACGCCGCAGCCAGCCGATGCGGGCGCCTTGGCGGTGAAGGTGACGGCGAGCGACGGCAACGGCGGCAGCGCGTCCACCGTCTTCAACCTCGTGGTCGTCACCCGGCCGGTCGTTTCGGTGGTTGCGGGGCCGGCGGTCGTCGAGGGCGGCGGGGCGCTGTTCACGATCACGGCAAGCCCGGCGCCGAGCGGCGAGGTCACGGTGGCCGCGCGGGTGTCCGCGGCCGGCGATTTCGTGGCGGCGGCGGACCTGGGCGGGCGTTCCGTCAAGCTGTCCGCCTCGCGGCCTTCGATGAGCCTCACCGTGGCCACCGTCGACGACGATGCGGTCGAGGCCGACGGGACGGTGTCGGTCGCCCTGCAGGGCGGCGTCGGCTACGCCCTCTCGCAAACCGGCGCCTCCGCGTCGCTTGCCGTGGCCGACAACGACGAGCCTTCGCTGGTCGCGTCGCCGTCCTCGCTGTCGCTGGACGAGGGCGGCAGCGGCTCGTACGCGGTGTCGCTGGGCGCCGCGCCCGCGGGCGCGGTGACGGTGGCCATCGCGGCGTCGGCCGGCGCGGGGGTGGAGGCGTCGCCGGCGAGCCTGACGTTCACCGCCGACGACTGGAGCGTGGCGCAGGAGGTGACGGTGACGGCCCTGGAGGACGACGACATCGCCGATGCGTCGGGGGCGCTGACGCACGCGGCGTCGGGCGGCGGCTACGACGGCGTCTCGGTCGAGGTCGCGGTGGCGGTGGCCGACGACGACGAGCCCTCGCTGGCGGCGTCGCCGTCCTCGCTGTCGCTGGACGAGGGCGGCAGCGGCTCGTACGCGGTGTCGCTGGGCGCCGCGCCCACGGGCGCGGTGACGGTGGCCATCGCGGCGTCGGCCGGCGCGGGGGTTCTGGCGTCGCCGGCGAGCCTGACGTTCACCGCCGACGACTGGAGCGTGGCGCAGGAGGTGACGGTGACGGCCCTGGAGGACGACGACATCGCCGATGCGTCGGGGGCGCTGACGCACGCGGCGTCGGGCGGCGGCTACGACGGCGTCTCGGTCGAGGTCGCGGTGGCGGTGGCCGACGACGACCGTCCGTCCGCGTCCGACGCCGCCAGCGCATGGCTGCCGCGCTTCGGCCGCGTCGTGTCCGAGCAGATACTCGAGGGCATCGGCGACCGCGTGGCGGCGCGGCGCGCTCAGGCCGGGATGCGGTCGAGTGAGGGCGGCGGCACGGGCTTGAAGGTCATGTTCGCCGGTCAAGGCCTGGGCGCCGGCGATGCCTTCGCCGGCGAATCCGCGCCAGCCGATGCGGCCTTCGGCGACCTCGCCGGCGGTGGCCGCGAAGGCCGGCCCCTGCCGATTCCCGACGTCGCCGGCCCGGCGGCAGGCGCATGGCCCGCGCCGACGGCCGGGCCAACGGCCCGCTCAGGCAACTCGCTCGGCCACCTGCTGCGCAACGCCTTGGCGAACTCCTCCTTCAACGCCGGCGGCACGACGCAGCGCGGGTCGGCCTGGGGGCTGTGGGGCCGGGGTTCCGTGACCAGCCTTGACGGCCGCGCCGGCGGCGTCGCGGTCGACGGCGACGTGGTGACCGGCCAGTTCGGGGCGGACCTGTCGGTGGGACGCCGCTCGCTGCTCGGCCTCAGCGTGTCCCACAGCCGCGGCGAGGGCGACTACGTCGGCGCCGTCGGCCGGGGCGCGATGGAATCCACCATGACCGCGCTGACGCCCTATCTCAGCACGGCCACCGACCGCTTCTCCGCTTGGGGCGCGCTCAGCGTGGGCCGGGGCGGCACGACGCTCGCGCCGGAGCGGGGGGCGCGCGTCGAGGCCGACGTTGAAATGGAAATGGGCGCCGCCGGCCTGCGCGGCGAACTGGCGGACTTCGGCGACGGCTTCAGCGTGTCGCTGCTTTCCGACGCCATGGCGATGCGGTCGACCGCCGAGGCCTCGGCCGGAATGCCGAGGGCGGAAGCCGAGGCGAGCCGCATCCGGGCGGCGGTCGAGGCGTCCTGGAGCCGCCGGACGGCGGACGGCGGGCAACTCTCGGCGCGGCTCGAGGGCGGCGCGCGATGGGACGGCGGCGACGCCGAGGAGGGCCTGGGCGGCGAGGTGTCCGCCGGCGTCTCCTGGATGCGGGGCGGCCTCGCCTTCGAACTCGAAGGCCGCCGCCTGGTCACGCACGAGGACGACGGCTTCAGCCAGACGGGCGCTTCCGCGCACCTCGCCTGGGATGTGCGGGGCAAGGGCGGCCTCGGCCCGTCCGTGTCGGTGCGCCGGCACTGGGGAATCGCCACGGCCAGCGGGCTGGACCAGCTGTTCGCCATGCGCCACATGGGCCGGTTCGGGACGGAGTCGGCCGCCGGCGGGCTCGATGCCGAGTTCGGCTGGGGCCTGCCCCTGTTCGGCGGGCGCTTCCTGGGCAGGCCCTTCCTGCTGCACGGGGCGCGGGGCGGCGGCGGCCTGCAGACGCTGGGCTGGCGCATGCAGCCTCTGGACACGGGCCGCGCGGCCATCGACGCCAGCATGGCCTTCAAGCTGACGCGCCGCGCCGGCGTCCTCGGCGGGAACGACCACGGCGCCTCGCTGGAAGCGCGCCTGCGCTTCTAGGGAAGCCCTGATGGAGCCAGAGCTTCCCTGCGGCACAGGGGCGTGCCGCTGGGCTGCGCCCGGTGGCCGGACTGGAGGTTTTCAGAGCTTCCCAGCGTGCTGCGCCGCATCAGCGTTTATCCCAAAACAGGACGACTCCGGGACTGTCAACGCAAAGCGGACGCGCGGCGGCGCGCCCCGCGACGCGGGCGCACATGGAGAAATCCACCGGGGACCGCTGGCGGCCCGTGGTCGCGGCCGTCGAGTGCCTGGAGCGGGAGGCGCTGAACGAGGCGCTCCGCCAATGGCGGCAGGCGTTGACGTCCCGGGGCGCCATGCAGGCGCCGCCACACACTGGATTGCCGAACGCCGAACGAATGCCTTGCCGGGATCGAGGACGCCGCCTGATCCGGCAGGCGAAAAGTTCCGAAAGGTCCTGAGCCGGCACACGAGCTTGCGAGAGCAATGCCGGACGGCTTTAATGAGCGCCAAGCTCACCAACTGGAAACCCTGCCATGGAACAAGCACAGACGACCTCGGAACCAATGGGCCGCTCGTTCGGCATCAGCGACACATCATTTTGGGGCAAGCTGAAGGCGCCCACGGGCAGGAGAGCGCTGATCGGGCTGTCGTTCATTCTGGCTTCGTCCGCCGCCTTGGCCGACGAAGGGGCGGCGGACTACCGCCACCACACCATGGTGGCCATCGGCGGCCACCTCTCGGCGGCGGTTGAAATCCTCCAAGGCAACGTGGCGCACCAAGCCCATATGGCCGCCCACGCCAATGCCATCGCGGAGATGGCGGCCATCTCGGACACCCTGTTTCCCGAAGGCTCCATTGGCGGCAACGCCAAGGCCGCCATCTGGGAGCGGCCGGAGGACTTCGCCGAACGCATGCTGGCCTTTCAGGAAGCCGCCCCCGCGTTTCGGGATGCGGTGGCGGGCGGCGGCGACATCGGCTCCGCCTTCCAAGCGCTGGGCCAAAGCTGCAAGGGCTGCCACGACGACTTCAAGGACGAGTGACTCCTTAAGGCATCAATCCGCCCGCCACAACGGCGGTCGCCGCCACGGCCGCGGTGAGCGCCGCCCGCAGCCAGTGGTTTGCCGTTGGCGGCACCGCCGCAAGCTTGCGGCCGGTGAACATCGCCAAGGGGGTTGGGTCACGCTTCGCGGCATAAACCGCGTGGGCGGCCAAATGGACGGCCACAAGGGCGATGAGGGCCATGAAGACGCGGTTGTGCATCCAAGTCATGCGGTCGGACAGCGCATCGCTGACGGTGCGGGCCAGCGGCCCTTCGGTGAAGATGTCGTCGTTGGCAAACAGGCCGGTTGCGGCCTGAACCGCCGCCAAGGCGACGAACCCAATGGCCAGCAGCCGGCCTGGGGCGGTGTGCGGGTCGTCCACGCGCCCACCGCGAAAGTGGGCCACGAATTGCCGCAAGCTGGGCACGTAGCCCCGCCAGCGGGCATGAATCCCTCCCCACAGCCCCCATAGCAGCCGAAACAGCAGCAGCCCCGCCATCACCGCGCCTAGGCGCATGTGCCACTTCAGCAGCGACAGGTCGCCGGACAGGCCGGTGTAGAGCAAGGCCGCCATGCAGGCGGCAAAGGCCCAATGCCAGATTCTTAAGGGGAGGTCCCAGACTTCAACGGCGCCGGAAGTCTGCATGACAGTTGCTCGCCAGAAGGTGTTGCGGCCAATATAAGCCAGATCGATGGCCATGAATCGGATTCGCGGCTACTGACATGCGTGACGCCCTAGGGATGGGCGCACTGAAAGCCGTGTCACTGTTGCAGGAAGCGGAGCTTTCAGCCGGGGGGCGCGAGGGGGAGCCCTCGCAGGAAATGAGCTTAGCGGACGCGGCTGTTCAGCAATGTCCAAAAGCCTACATCGAAACCAACCTTCGCGCTCTGCCAGTGGTCGTTCAGCCTTGAAGTTTTTCAGTGAAACCAAGCAATGCGGGGCGAACATACGTCTCGACTTAGTGCCGCAACAACCGGCTGCCGGCGCCGAAGCTGCGGCGCAGGAAGCTCATCTGGTCGCCGAGAATCCGGCCGCTGTTGATCAGCGCCAGATACTCCGCGAAGTTGGGCGCGTAGGGCAGCGCCAGCAACTCCCGTCCCCATTCATGCATCAGCCGGTCGCCCTTGGCGTGGTTGCAGCGCTTGCAGGCCGCCACGCAGTTGTCCCAAACGTCCTTGCCGCCTCGGGAGGTGGGCACCACATGGTCCCGGCTGAGCAAGCCATCTGGAAACTCGCCGCCGCAGTAAAGGCAGGTGTGGCGGTCGCGGCTGAACAGCGCCGCATTGGTGAGCGGCGGAACGCCCGCCCGGGGCGGGGCGACTTGGCCATTGCAGGCGATGATGCTGTTGACGTCGATGATGCTTTGGCTGCCGTCAAGCCGGGAATGGCCGCCGCGCAAACGCAGGATCGGATCGCCCAAGGTCCAGACGACGATGTTCCGGGCGTAGAGGCAAACCGCTTCCTGCCAGCGGACCCAATCCACCGGACGACCGCTGATGTCGAGCCGCAGGATGTGCGGAATTCGATCATAGGCGTCGATGGTCGCGATCATGGCAGTTTCCTGAATTTTCAGGCGGAACCGGAGGCAAGGCCCATCTCGTCGGCGATGGGCGCGTATAATGAACAAAGCCGCGGTCAGGTTCAACGCCGTGATTTGATGATTCCGTGACGATTTCCACTTATGCATGAGAGCTTGCGCAAGATTGGCCCTGCGCGGGGCTTGGCTTGGCTTGCCTATTGGCCGGTGATGTGCTGCTTGGCGTTGATTGGATGCGCCGCCAACGGGCCGCAGGCGGCAAACGAGCCGAGCAGCTATCCACCTTGGGTTTGCGGGCTGTCCCACAACAAGGACCGCTGGCAGTGTCAGCGGGAGGGAGGGGAGCCCGCTGCGTCCGCCGCCCCGTCAGAGCAGGCTCGCAAGCCCGCGCCCGCCAAGACGCGCCCGCCCGATCCAGCCACTGGCCCAGCGACGGCGCCGGCCCGGCCCGCTCCCCCTTCGCCACTTGCCGAACCGGCCCCCGACGAGGGCCCGGACACATCCGTTGCGGCGGCTGATGAACCCCTCGAATCGGCCAATCAGGCCTCCGCGCCAGCCCGGCAGGCGTCTTCGGCAGCAACGCCGCAACCTGTCGCGGTCGCTGAGCGCGCTGACGAAAGGAGTCCGCTGATGGCTCTGCCGCCCGGGCATTTCGCCATACAGGCCGGAGCCTTTCCCAACTCCGAAGATCTGGACGGGCACATCAACCAATACGGCATCAATCCCGCCTACCGGGTGCGCTTAGCCAGCGACAACCGCCTTTTCCATGTGCTGATTCTGCAGGTTCACGACTCCCGGCGCGCCGCCGAGGCGGCCGTGGCGAACCTTCCGCAGCGCCTCAAGGGCATGAACCTTTGGATTCGGTCGGTCGGCTCCCTGCAGAACGCCGTGCGGGCGGGCGATGCGCTCGCAGACGAGCCGCGTTAGCTTCAGAGGCTCTCCAGCATGGCTTCAGCAGTGCTGACCTCCATTTTGCCCGGCGCCTCCACCGCCAAGGCGGTGACCGTGCCGTCATCGACGACCATGGCGTAGCGCTGGGAGCGGGTGCCCCCGCCGAAGCCCCGGCAATCCGTCTCCAAGCCAAGCGCCCGAGTGAACTCGCCGTTGCCATCCCCGGCCATCACCAGTTCATCGGCATTTTGGGCCTTCCCCCAACTGTGCATCACGAACGCGTCATTGACCGAGATGCAGACGATGCTGTCCACGCCCTTGGCCTTGAGCTTGTCCGAGTTCACCACGTAGCCGGGCAGGTGAGACTGGGAGCAGACCGGGGTGAAGGCGCCCGGCACCGCAAACGCCACCACCTTCTTGCCAGCGAACAGGTCGTCCGTCGTCACCGCCTTCGGGCCACTGTCGCTCATGACGTGCATCGTCGCATCGGGGAGCTTGTCGCCTTCCTTGATAGCCATGTTGTGTCCTCCGTGTTGAGTTTGTGTTGTTCCGACTGCGCGGGAAGCCGCGCGGCAAAGGGCCAAGTTTGGCGCACGGCTTTGGTTCGGGTCAATGGATCAATGAATGTGTGCGGGCTCAGAAACATACCGGAACCTGATCTAAGCGACGAGCGCGGAGTTTCGCGCCAGCGAAACTCCATCCGCGACCGTCAGGTCGCGCATGTTGCTCCATGAACCCTCCAAGCTGTAGTATTCAGGCAATCACGTTATTCCCGCATCCCAATTGATCAGCATGCGTCTAAAAATAAGAGTGATTCATGGTTGTTGCCCCCGTGACGAGAGCAATGTCCAGTAATTCCAGAAGGGTCGGTGGTGCGTCCTCGCCTCCCCGACCGGCTTGGCTGCATGCCCTTGTGCTGAGCGCGGCGCTGGGCGGTGGCCTGCAGGCCCCGCCGCTGGCCGCCCAAGCCACCTGTTCGGCGAGCGACGCTGCGGTGACCGAGGTCATCACCGACGCCACCGACACCGCCGGCCGGATGGCGCTGGCTGGCGACTGCGCCACCCTGCTCGGAATCAAGGCCACTCTTGAGGGCACGGCCAGCTTGAACTGGGCGACCACGCTCAGCATGGCCCGCTGGAGAGGGGTCAACGTATCTGGGGGCCGGGTCATCCACCTTTTCCCCAAAAACAGCCAACTCACCGGAACAATTCCCGACTTGAGCGCGCTCACCGCCCTCACCCACATCCAAATCGAAAACAACGAACTCAGCGGCACCCTCACCGCCAGCCACTTCCCGACCAGCCTCATCGACCTAACGCTCAGCAACAACCAGCTGACCGGGACAGTTCCCGACCTGAGCGCGCTCACCGCCCTCCAGTATCTCTGGCTTCACGAGAACGAACTCAGCGGCACCATTCCCGACCTGAGCGCGCTCACCGCCCTTAGAGATATCTGGCTCGATCAGAATGAACTCAGCGGCACCCTCACCGCCAGCCACTTCCCGACCAGCCTCATCAGGCTAAGGCTCAACAACAACCAGCTGACCGGGACCATTCCCGACCTGAGCGCGCTCACCGCTCTCGAGTATCTCTGGCTCCATCAGAATGAACTCAGCGGCACCCTCACCGCCAGCCACTTCCCAACCAGCCTCATCGGCCTAAGGCTCTACAACAACAAGCTGACCGGGACAGTTCCCGACCTGAGCGCGGCCACCGCCCTCCAAACCCTCTGGCTCAGCAACAACCAGCTGACCGGGACAGTTCCCGACCTGAGCGCGCTCACCGCCCTCCGAACCCTCAGTATTGGTCAGAACCGACTCAACGGTTCCCTCGCCGCCAGCCACTTTCCGGCCAGCCTCGTCAACCTAGTGCTCAACGACAACCGGCTGACCGGGACCATTCCCGACCTGAGCGCGCTCACCGCCCTGCGGAATCTCTGGCTTCATGAGAACCAACTCTTCGGCACCCTCACCCTCGCTGCCAGCCGCTTCCCGGCCGGTCTCTTCAGCCTGTTGCTCGGCAACAACGGGCTGACCGGAACAATTCCCGACCTGAGCGCGCTCACCGCTCTCCAATCCCTCTGGCTCAACAACAACGAGCTGACCGGGACCATTCCCGACCTGAGCGCGGCCACCGCCCTCAACAACCTCTGGCTTAACGACAACCAACTCAGCGGCCCCCTCACCGCCAGCCACTTCCCGGCCAGCCTCGTCCACCTAGTGCTCAACAACAACCGGCTGACCGGGACGATTCCCGACCTGAGCGCGCTCACCGGCCTCGAATTCCTCGGCCTCTCCAACAACCGGCTGACCGGGACGATTCCCGACTTGAGCGCGCTCACCGACCTCGAATCCCTCGGCCTCTCCAACAACCGGTTGACTGGGCCCATCCCCTCGACGCTGAACGCCCTGACCCAACTTGAACAGCTCTATCTCCAAGACAACCAGTTGACCGGCTCCATCCCCTCGACGCTGAACGCCCTCACCCTCCTTGAAGGACTCTTTCTGCAAGGCAACCGTTTATCCGGATCGATTCCCGACCTGAGCGCGCTCACCGCCCTTGGAAATCTCTGGCTCCATCAGAACCAACTCAGCGGCCCCCTCGTCGCCAGCCGCTTCCCGACCGCAATCACACGGCTCCAATTGGCCGGCAACCCCCTCACCGGCGGCATTCCCAGCGGACTGGACAGCCTGTCGGCGCTCTCGGAGATCTCCCTTTGCGGCACCGATCTGAATGCTGACGCCACCCTGCCCAGTGGGTTGGAGACGCGCCGGATGGGCGGTGAGTTGGCCGTGTACTCGTGCCTGCGCATCGAGGACGCCACCGCGATCGAAGGCTCGCCGCTCAGCTTCACCGTGACGCACGACGCCTATCCGGTTCGGGGATCGAGCGGAACGCCCAGCCCCGCCAGCCTGTCGCTGCGCTACCGAACCGGCGCCGACGGCGACACGGCCATAGCCGGCGATGACTACACCGGCACGGACGCAGGCACCCTCACCATTGCGGCCAACACCGACCCCAGCGCCACGAGCAGCAGCGCGAGCATCACTGTGGACACGTTCGTCGACGCCGTTCCCCGCCCTGAAACCATGACCGTGACCTTGAGGACGTCCGCCGATGAGGTGTCCTGGGATGACCAGAAGGTGCTGCCGCTCAGGCGCGCCGCCACGGGGACCATCAGGATCCCACTGCTGGCGGTGTCCGCGCGGGCCCTGACGGTGGCGGAGGGCGGGGAGGCCAGCTACACGGTGCGGCTGGGCTCCCAGCCCCCTTCGGGCAGGGGCTCGGCGCACGTGTACATCAGCTCTGACAATCCCGACGTGACCACCTCCCCCGGCAGCCTCGACTTCACCCGCGGCAATTGGAACACGGCCCAGACCGTCACCGTCAAGGCCGCCCGGGACGATGACAACCTCGTCGACATCGCGACGCTGAGCCATTTGGTGAACGGCGGCCGCCAGGAGGGCAGCGGCGACGGCGCGGACGTGAAAGTGACCGTCACGGGGGATGCGAACGATCCGCGGCCCGTGGATCCGCCGCCCGCCAACCCGCCCCCTGCGGCCCCGCCGTCCGGGGGAGGCGGAGGCGGCGGCTCCGGCGGCGGCCGGCGGCCGGAGGTGGCCGAGGCGCTGGAGGCGCGCTCGGTGCCCTCGGGCGGGGCGCTGGCGCTGGACCTGTCGGCGGCCTTCCGCAGCCCGGGCGGCGGCGCGCTGTCCTTCACGGCGTCCTCGTCGGAGCCGGCGGTGGCGTCCGTCTCCGTCGAGGGCGCGGCCCTCACCGTGCGCGGGCTGCTGCCGGGCGTGGCGGAGATCGCCGTCACCGCCACGGACGGGGCCGGGCGCTCGATCAGCCAGCGCTTCGCGCTGACGGTGACGGCGCCCGAGGCGGCCTGGCACCTGCCGCCGGCCGCGGACCCGTTCCTGCAGGGGTTCGTGCGGGTGGTCAACCACTCCGCCGCCGCCGGCGAGGTGGCGGTGACGGCCGTCGACGACGCCGGGCAGGAGTACGCCCCGCTGACCCTGCGCCTGGGGCCCCATGCGGTCGCCCACTTCAACTCGGACGACCTGGAGGCCGGCAACGCCGCCAAGGGCCTGTCCGGCGGCGCCGGCCCCGGCGCCGGCGGCTGGCGGCTGGCGTTCGGCGGCGGGGGCCTGGACGCGGAGGCGATCGGCCTGCTGCGGACCGCCGACGGGTTCGTGACGGCGATGGCCGCGACGGCGCCCAGGGGCGCGGACGGCGCGCTGCGGCTGCTGACGTTCAACCCGGCCGGCAACACGAACCAGGCCAGCCGCCTGCGGCTGGTCAACCCGACGGACGCCGAGGCGCGGGCGACGGTGACGGGGACCGACGACTCGGGCGCCTCGCCGGGCTCGCCGGTGGCGCTGACGCTGCCGGCCGGCTCCGCCTGCGAGGTTGGCGCGGCGGCGCTGGAGTCCGGGCGCGGCCTGGCCTGCGGGGCGCCGCAGGCGGGGCTCGGCGACGGCGCCGGCAAGTGGCGGCTGTCGATCGCCTCCGAGGCCCCTCTGGTCGCGATGGGGCTGCTGTCGAGCCCGGGCGGGCACCTGACCAACCTGTCGGCGGCGCTGCCCGAAGGCGCGGGCGGCGTTCGGCGCGTTCCGCTGTTCCCGTCCGCCTCGGACCCCTACGGGCGGCAGGGCTTCGTCCGGGTGGCGAACCGCTCGGGCCGCGCCGGCACGGTGGCCGTGCGGGCGTTCGACGACGGCGGCCGGGTGCGGGAGCGGCTGTCGCTGCGGCTGGGGGCGCGCCAGGCGCGGCAGTTCAACTCCGACGACCTGGAGCTGGGCGCCCCGGCCAAGGGCCTGTCCGGCCGCACGGGGTCCGGGACCGGCGCCTGGCGGCTGGAGCTGTCGAGCGCGGACATCGACTTCGAGGCCGGCGCCTACGCGCGCCACGCCGACGGCTTCCTGACGGCGATGCAGGCCGCGGCGCCCTCAAGGGACGGCGCGCACCGGGTGGCGACGTTCAACCCGGGGAGCAACGCCAACCAGGCGAGCCGCCTGCGGCTGGTGAACTGGGGTTCGCGGGCGGCGTCGGCGACGGTGACGGGCGCGGACGACCGCGGCGCGCGGCCCGGCGGGGCGGTGGAGGTTTCGGTCCCGGCGGGCTCGGCGGTGGAGCTGACGGCGGCGCAGCTGGAGTCCGGGGAGGCGGCGGCGATCGCCTCGGGGGCGCTGGGCGACGGCGCCGGCAAGTGGCGGCTGCGGGTGGCGTCGGACGCCGACCTGTCGGTGATGAGCCTGGTGTCGAGCCCCATGGGGCGGCTGGCGAACTGGTCGGGGGCGGACGAATCGCGGGGCGCGCCGCCGCTGCCGTCGCTGCCCGCGCCGCCCGCTTGGGTGCGGCTGGAGGACGCCGGCGGGCGCCGGGTCCGGGGCGAATGGGACGCGGTGCCGGGGATGCGCTACGGGGTGGAGCTGCTGCTGGACGGCGCCCCCCTGGAGGGCCGTTCGCTGGCGCGCACGGCACGCACGTCGTTCCGCTGGTCGGGGCTGGCCCCCGGCGCCTACGCGCTGCGCGCGCGCTCGGTGGACGCCGACGGCAAGGCCGGCCCCTGGAGCCCGCCCACCGACGAGGTCGTGATCGACTGAACCCACCGATTGGCTGGTGGGCATCGGCTTGTCCAAAAAGCCAGTCAACGCTTGGTTGAAGATGTGGTATGGCACGATTCTTGATTTTGGATGGGCTGCTGAATCGCAAGGAAGCGCAGCTACCTTCTATAGTTCCGAGACAGAGTTCCGAGACAGGTTTGCGCAGATCGACGGGTTCCTCACAAGCGTTGACCAAACAAGTTAGCCTTTAATGCCCCCCCCCCCCCCCCCCGCGAAATCTAGTGCGCAGTCTGCTGCCATGCTGCCGCCTATTGCTGTTCGCCCTGCTGTGCCTGCTGCTGCCCGCCGCCGACGCGAATGCACAGCAAAAAATGGGCGCCGTCCACATCCTTCCGCCAACGGCTGAAATCAACGGCTCCATCACCGAAGGCGGCACCATCAACATCAAGGTCCGCGGGTACAGATACGCATCAGGACGATCACAAACGTTCAACTTGGAGTATCGGGTTGATGACCACCCCACCCTCGACCTGATCGATGCCAGACACGAGGGTAAAAAGCGATTGCAATTCAATAGCAATACCCTCGAAAAAAATGGTGGACCGACTGCCACGCTCCGAGCTGTCCCAACCAAACCGGACGCGAGATGCACGGACGGGTACGTCACCGTCACCCTGCTCGGGAACTACGCTGGCCATCCGTTCGACGTCGCGCCGGATCCCAATGTGGGCATCAGGACGATACGAATCCCCGTGAACGACGACCCCAGACGTTGCCCGACCATTTCACTGGATCCGACGGTGGCCGCGGCACTGGAGCGGGATGGCGTGATCGAGGGCGGCGCATTCGGCTTCAAGTTGGCTCGGCAGATCAACAGTGGAGAGGCACTTGACGGGGGCGCGGTGACCGCAAAGTGGCAGGTCGAGGACGACTCCACGTTCGACTTCCTGGCGAGCGCTGCCCAAGGCGAGAAGTCCCATCGCTTTGACGCTTCCAAGGTCAGAGCCCGGCAAACGAAAAACATCCGAATACGGACCCGGATCGATCCGGGATCCGGCAGTGGATCGGTCAAGGTGACCTTGCAGCCGAGCGACCATTACAAGCTGACCGGAAAGACCACGATAACGGTGCCCGTGAAGGACGATCCGGGACACGCCACGCGCGTGCTTCGAATTCAGGACATCACGGTGGCGGAAGACCACCTCTATCCCGATTCCGCTTTGGGGACTTTCATCAACGGTTTCAGGTTGCCAATACGACTTGGCGGCAACATCGCCACGAGTGCGCAAGACCCAAGCGTCAGAATCTCCTTCGCCGAAGGCGGCGGCTGCACGGCCACCGCCAATGCGCAGGATCTGTCGCAAGCGGACGGGGATGGCGGGCGCGTGACGCGGACAAGCTTCCCTGGGCCAGTGGTGTTCTCTTGGGACAAGGAGCGGCCCGAGTTCAGAAGCGGGAGTTTCAGAGGAAACCTGATGGACGACCAGTACCACGAGGGCAACGAGACCCTCTGCGTGCGGTTCGACCAACCCAAGTTCCTTCGGCTCCCCGGCGGTGTCGATGAGTACTTCGCCACCATCACCATCACGGACGATGATCCGGCTCCCGTCATCGAGGTGGATGCGCCGAGCGCCGCCGAAAGCGATGGCACCCTCGACTTCACGGTCACGCTGACCAATCCGCCGCAAGGCAAGGCCGTGACGGTCAAGCACCACGACACCCGCAAGGGCAGCGCGACTTCCGAGGCGGACTATGAGGCTCTGCCGACGGCGCAGGCCAAGGGGGTGCTCACCTTCCTCGCCGACCAGGGCGATGGGCCGCAGAAAGGCACCGTCTCGGTCACGCTCATCGACGACAACGAGGTCGAGGACGACGAGTACGTGGCGCTGCGTTTCACCGAGGCGCGGAACGCCGACCTCAAGGACGGCGCCAGCGGCGTCACGGCCAGGGGCGCCATCACCGACAACGACGCCCACAAGCCGCAGGTGCGGCTGCGCGAAGCGGCTCCGGGAGCCGGGCCGGTGGTGGTGCAGGAGGGCGCAACCGCGGTCTTCCACGCCGACATCTGGATCCACGAGGACGGCAAGTGGCAAATCGGCGCCCTTGACGAGGATGTCCTGATGCGTTGGTGGGTTCGGGACGATCAAGGCAGCGACGGGGCTGTCAACAGGGGCGACTTCCCCGCCGGTTTCAGCCGTTTCAATGGCGACCGGGACCAGTCCGTCACCATCTCCGCCGGTCAAAGCGGGATCCAGCTCGAAGTGCCCACCTTGGCCGACTCAAGCGAGGAATCGAGCGAGAATTTCCGGGTCTATCTGTTCCAAGCCTATGCAGACAACTCAGGCTTGATCCACCATCCGGCCAACCGCCATGCCGCAGGCATCATCTACGACGGCCCCACCCTGCGCATCGCCGCGCCCAAGGGGCCGGCCACCGAGGGCAATCGGCTCAAGTTCCCCGTCACCCTCGGCGTGGCCGCGGCCACCGACATCAGCGTCGCCTGGAAGACCGAGTCGCTCGCCGCCCACTCCGCCGAGGCCGGCAAGGACTACACCGCCGCCTCGGGCACGCTGCGCTTCAAGGCCGGGGAGATCGACAAGGTCATCCGCGTGGCCACCCTGGAGGACAGCATCGACGAGCCCGCCGAGGACTTCTCGGTGGTGCTGACCGACCCCGAGGTCGCCGGCCTCGACCTGGGGCCGCTGCGGGCGGTTGGCATCGTCCGCGACAACGACAAGCGCCCCGCCATCGCCGTCGGCGACGCCACCGCCAACGAAGGCGAGGCCCTGATCCTGCCGATCACCTTGAACCCGGCGCCCGCCGTGCCGGTGCGCCTCGAGTGGCGGGTGCGCGCGCCGGATATGCACGGCGCTACCCGCGGCATGGACTACACCGGCGCGGAGAGCGGCCAGCTCACCTTCAACGCGGGCGAGTCGAGCAAGAACCTCGAATTTCCCACCATCGACGACAGCATCGACGAGCCCACCGAGACCTTCGAGGTGGCGCTGGTCGTCCTGCGCGACGAGGAGCCGCTGTTCTTCACGAGCCAGCGGGACAGCGAGAAGGCCGACATTCTCGCCCCGCTCACCGCCACCGCCACCATTCTCGACAACGACACGCCGACCCTCAGCATCGACGATGCACAGGTCAGGGAGGGCGGCAAGCCGGTGGCGTTCACGGTGCGGCTTTCCAGCCCGCGCACCTATCCGGTGGAGGTGGAGTTCAGCACCAAGGATGGCGGCGGGCCCAAGATACCGACGCAAACCGGCAGATTCGTTCCGAACACCGCCCTGGGCGCAGGCCCGGCACAGGATTACGAAGGCCTCGCCACGCCGCGCACGGTGCGTTTCGAGCCGGGAACGACGCAAGTGAAGCTGCCGTCGATCCGGGTGGTGGATGATGATGCAGAAGAGAATTCGGAATATTTTCAGGGCGTCATCGCCTTCAAGTCCGGCGGCGCCGACCCCGGGGCGACCATCGCCAAGGGCGTCGGCCTCGCCAAGATCCGCGACAACGACAGCACGCGCTACTGGATCGCGAACAAGGACACCACCATTCGCGAAGGGCGGTCGGTGCGCATCCGGGTCAAGCGCGACCGCACCGAGTTCAGGGCGTCGGGCCTGTTCGGCTGTCTCCTGCCGACGGGGCGCCATGATGAGCGCGGCCACGCCGGAATGCTGAGCAGGGCGGCTCCCGCTCCCAGCGGACAAATCGACGTCTTCATCGAACGCAAGAACAACCCGGTGAGTGCCTGCGGCCAAGCCACGGATGGGGCGACACCGGCCTTCTTCTCATTCGAGGTCGGCGAGGACGAGGCGAGCTTCTGGGTCAGCACCGTCGATGACCGCCGCAAGGAGCCGGACGAGACCTTCATCGTCTGGTTCGACTCCACCTCGGCCAAAGCGGGCGACGAAAACTCCAAAACGATCGCAACCCTGGCGCGGCAGACGGACCAGGTCGAGGCCCAAACGGTCTTCACGATTCTGGACGACGACGACATCCACCGCTTCCGGGTGGTCAGCGCCAACTCGCCCTGGGAAGGGGAGGACGCGCACTTCGACATTTACGTGGACAGCGACGAGGGCCTGGCGGCGCTGAAAAAAGCCTCCGGCCCGTTCGCCGAAGTCAAGTTCGGCGCCGACTCGGACACCGCGAAGAGCAACACTCACTACACGCCGGGCAGCAACCAACGCTTCTTCAACCCGTCGGCGGCGACCAGCAAGTCCGAGCCGGTGGGCCGAATCAGCGTCCCCACCTTCGCCGACGATGTGCTTGACGGCGACAAGACCCTGACGCTCTCCATTGCCGAGCTGTTTGCCGGCGTTTCCACGGTTCTGCCCTTCCGGCCCGCCCCCGGCGGCGGCAGCGCCACCGCCACCATCCGCGACGACGAGGCGTATCACTTGTCCGTTCTCGACGCGGTGGGCGACGAGGGCGACGCCGCGGGCGTCAAAGTCACCTTGTCGAAGCCCGTCGAGCGGGACATCACGATCCGCTTCCGCACCAGGGAAGGCACCGCCGGGGCGCCCGGGGATTTCACCGCCTGCGCCGCCGGGGACGAGCGCTGCGCCCTCGTGATCCCGGCGGGCGAGACCGAGGCGCAGTTGCGCGTGCCCACCACCGAAGACGCCGTCCCCGAGGAAACCGAACAGTTCAGAGTCGTCATCGCCGAAGTCGATTTCGCCGACATCATCATCGACCGGCGCGCCGCCGTTGTGAAGATCCGCGACGACGACGCCCGGCAGGTGGCGATTTCGGGCCTTGCCGACGCCAGCGCGCCGGAGAACAGCGCGTGGACCTCGCCCGCCCCGGTCTGGACCGGCACCCCCGACGGCGGCGTGGCCTGGACCGTCGAAGGCGACGACGCCGCGCGCTTCACCATCGATCCGGACACCGGCGAGCTGACGCTGCCCGCGCAGAACTTCGAGGCGCCCGCCGACCGAGATGGCGACAACGTGTACGACATCGCCGTGCGCGTCACCGACGAGGACGGCAACACGGCCACAGTCGCGCTGTCGGTGACGGTGACCGACGTGGTGTACGGTCAGATCGACGTGAACGCCGGCGTTCCCTGGACCGGGCGCGCCATTGCCGGCGAAGGCGCGCCGGTGCGCGCGAGCTTCGCCTACAAGCCCTACGGCACCCAAGGGGATGTGGCCGGGCGGCCCGGCTCGGTGGCGCTGCGCTGGCGCCTCGGCGGGCTCGGCGGCGCGGGCGCGGCGAGCGCGGGCGACCTCGCCCTCTCCGGCGCGGGCGGCCCCGCGAGCCTGCAATACAAGGCAGGCGCCGCCTCGCTCGTGGAGCTCGCGCGGACGCTCGCCGACGCCATCGACGAGCCGGCGGTCGAGACCTTCCGCGTCGAGCTGAGCGCCGACAACGACGATGTGGTCTTCCACGATGCGGTCTCCGGTGCCTCCACCACCACGCCCAGCCTGAACCTGGACTTCGGCATCAGGGACGGCTTTGCCCCGGCCCTCGTGATCAATCGCCAATCCCTGAGCGTCCAAGAGAGCGACATTACATCAACGCGCGCCAGGGAGCACGAGCAGACCTACCGGGTGAAGCTCAATTTCGCGCCGGTGACCGATGCGACAGTGGCGATGAGCTTGCCGCCGGAGACGACGCGCATCGCCCTCGACAAATCCTCGCTCACCTTCACCTCGGCCAACTGGAGCGCGTGGCAGACGGTCAAGGTCAGCGCGGTGGACGACAGCATCGAGAACGATCCGCCAGTGCAGGAAATCACGATCGGCCACAGCGTCACGGGCGCCGGCGGCCTCGACGTGGCGGCCGGCAGCGTGGCCGTGAGCGTGTACGACGACGACGCGCCGAACGTCATCAGCATCGACTCGCCCTCGGTCACCGAAGGCGACAGCGGCGACACGGACATCACCTGGACCGTGACGCTGCAGCGGCCAGCGCGCGAAAACATCGTATTGTTCGCCGGCCCGAATAGTGGGGATCGGGGCACCACGATATGGCATTCCAGTGGGAGCAAGCTCGATCACAGGTTTGGCTTTGGTGCCAAGGCCGTCAACTTCAATGTCGGCGACTCCCGCAAGACGTTCGGCACGAAGGTCATCGGCGATGTCCGGCATGAGGACGACGAGACCATCAAGCTCCAGGTGACCGTCCAGTATGCTGGCGACGGCTCCCCGTTCGCGCCCGGCATCAGGCATCCCGCACCCCAAAACCCCCAGACGGGCTATGCCTATGCGCTCGTGACCGGCGAGATCGCCGACGATGACGATGCGCCCGACGGCATCGCGTTCACCCTGACGCCCTCCGAGACCAAAGACAGTCTCGGCGACACCGCCGCCAGCACCCGCGAGGACCGGGGCACGCGGTCGCTGACTGCGCGGGCGGCGGTGCTCGGCGACACCACCTACGGCGAGGACAAGACCGTCACGGTCACCGTCGGCGCGGACGGCGACGGCGCGGTGGCGGGAGCGGATTACACGGCCATCGATCCCATCGAGATCACCATCGACGAAGGCGAGGCGTCGGCGTCCGCCGCGATCAGCCTGTCGATCACGGACGATACCCTCGACGAGGCCGACGAAGCCATCACCTTCACCCCCGAGGCTGACGACAGCGGCATCGACATCGCCGCGGTCACCCACACCATCACCGACGACGACGGCGCCCCGACGGTGTCGGTGGGCGACGCCACCGCCGTCACCGAGGGCGACGACCCCGAGACGACCACGGACATGACCTTCACCGTGACGCTCTCCGCGGCGAGCGGTCGGGACGTGACCGTGCCCTATACGCTCACCGGCACCGCGACGGCGGATGACGACTACGACGATCCCGCCACCAAGTCGATGACCATCGCCGCCGGCGCCACCACCGCCGACATCACCATCGCGGTCACCGGCGACGAGGTGGACGAGCCCAACGAGACGGTCGTCGTGACGCTCGGCAGCCCGACCAACGCCACCGTCTCCAGCGCCGAGGGCGCTGGCGCCGGCACCGGCACCATCACCGACGACGACACGGCCACGCTCTCCATCGCCGACGCCGCCGCCGCCGAGGGCGCGACGGCGACCTTCACCGTCACGCTCTCCACGCCGAGCGCGTCGTCGGTCACCGTCACCGCGACGACATCCGAGGGCACCGCCACCGACCCCGAGGACTACACCCACAAGGCCGGGGCGCTCACCTTCGCCGCCGGACAGACGAGCAAGGACTTCACGGTCGCCATCGCGAGCGACACGCTCGCCGAGCTCGACGAGACCTTCACCGTGACGCTCTCGGGCGCCACCGGCGCCACCATCGCCGACGCCACCGCCACCGGCACCATCACCGGCGCCGACGCGCTGCTCGCCGTCGCCGACGCCAGCGCCGCCGAGGGCGAGGCCGTCACCTTCACCGTCACCCGCGCCGGCGACATCGCCAAGGCCGCCACCGTCCAATGGACCACCGGCGACGACACCACCGAAGGCGCGGTCAGGGCCACCGCCGGCGCCGACTACACCGCGCGCACGACGGCGCAGACGCTTGCCTTCAAGGCCGGGGAGTCCACCGCGACCTTCACCGTGGCGACGACCGAGGACGCCGTCGACGAGCCGAACGAGACCTTCGCCGTGACGCTCGCAAGCCCCAGCGCGGGCACCGCCCTCGCCGACGCCGCCGCCATCGGCACCATCACCGACGACGACGACACCCCCACCGCGACGCTGCTGCTCACCCCCGCGACCATCAACGAGAGCGGCGCCACCAACGCCAGCACGGTGACGGCGAGCCTGAGCGCGGCGAGCAGCGAGGCGCTGACGCTGACGGTGTCGGCGGGCGCGGGCGTCACGTCGAGCGACAACAACACGCTCACCATCGCCGCCGGGGCCACCACGAGCACGGGCACGGTGACACTCACCGCAGACGACAACGCTGTGGATGCCGCCGACCTGAGCGTGACGGTCTCGGCGACGGCGAGCGGCGGCAACGGTGTGGCCAACCCGGCGAACCAGACCCTGACAGTGGCCGACGACGACATCCGCGGGGTGAGTGTGAGCGGCTCGGCGCTGACGCTGGCCGAGGCGGACAATGCCGCGACCGAGAACACGAAGGAGAACGAAGCCACCTACACCGTGGTCCTTGACTCCAAGCCCGCCGCTGGCACCGTGACGGTCGCGGTGAACAGCGCCGACACAAAGACGGCCACCGTTTCGCCGTCGAGTGTGACCTTCACCACCACCGACTGGAGCACGCCCAAGACCGTCACCGTCACCGCCGGCGACGACGACACGGACAACGCGAACGACAAGCGCACCGTGCGCATCACCCATACGGTCACGGCCGCCGGCGCCGGCAACGACTACGGCTCGGTGACCGCCGACCCCGTGACCGTCACGGTCAACGACGATGACAGCGCCCCGACGGTCTCCGTCGGCGACGCCACCGCCGTCACCGAGGGCGACGACCCCGAGACGACCACGGACATGACCTTCACCGTGACCCTGTCCGCGGCGAGCGGCAAGACCGTGACGGTGCCCTACGCGCTCTCGGGCACCGCCGAGGCGGACGACGACTACGACGACCCGGCCACCAAGTCGGTGACCATCGCCGCCGGACAGACGACCGGCACCATCGCCATCGCCGTCAAGGGCGACGAGACCGACGAGTCGAACGAGACGGTCATCGTCACCCTCGGCGCCCCCACCAACGCCACCGTCTCCACCACCGCCGGAGCAGGCACCGCCACCGGCACCATCACCGACGACGACGCGACGCCGACCGCGACCCTGGTGCTCACCCCCGCGACCATCGACGAGAGCGGCGCCACCAACGCCAGCGCGGTGACGGCGACCCTGAGCGCGGCGACGAGCGAGGCGCTGACGCTCACCGTGTCGGCAGGGGCGGGGGTGACGGTGAGCGCGAACAAGCTCCTGACCATCGCCGCCGGGGCGACGGCGAGCACCGGCACGGTGACGCTGACGGCGGTGGACAACGCCCGCGACAACGCCGACCTTGAGGTGGCGGTGTCGGCCACGAAGAGCGGCGGCAACGCGGTGGCGGCCCCGGACGCGGTCACGCTCACCGTCACCGACGACGACGGCGCCCCGACGGTCTCCGTCGGCGACGCCGCCGCCGTCACCGAGGGGGACGACCCCGAGGCCACCGCCAACATGACCTTCACCGTCACCTTGTCCGCGGCGAGCGGCAGGACCGTCACGGTGCCCTACGCGCTCACCGGCACCGCCGAGGCGGACGACGACTACGCGGACCCCGCCACCAAGTCGGTCACCATCACCGCCGGCGACACGGAAGCCGACATCACCATCGCCGTCAGGGGCGACGAGGTGGACGAGCCGAACGAGACGGTCATCGTGACGCTGGGCGCCCCCACCAACGCCACCGTCTCCACCGCCGAGGGCGCGGGCGCCGCGACGGGCGTGATCACCGACGACGACACGGCTACGCTCTCCATCGCCGACGCCGCGGCCGCCGAGGGCGCGACGGCGACCTTCACCGTGACGCTCTCGACGCCGAGCGCGTCACCGGTCACCGTCGCCGCGACGACATCGGAGGGCACCGCCACCGACCCGGAGGACTACACCCACAAGACCGAGGCGCTCACCTTCGCCGCCGGGGAGACGAGCAAGGACTTCACGGTCGCCATCGCGAGCGACACGCTCGCCGAGATCGACGAGACCTTCACCGTGACGCTCTCGGGCGCCACCGGCGCCACCATCGCCGACGCCACCGCCACCGGCACCATCACCGGCGCCGACGCGCTGCTCGCCGTCGCCGACGCCAGCGCCGCCGAGGGCGAGGCCATCACCTTCACCGTCACCCGCACCGGCGACACCGCCAAGGCCGCCTCGGTGCAATGGACCACCGGCGACGACACGACGCAAGGCGCGGACAAGGCCGCCGCCGGCGCCGACTACACGGCGCAGGCCACCGCCGCGACGCTCAGCTTCAAGGCCGGGGAGTCCACCGCGACCTTCACCGTGGCGACGACCGAGGACGCCGTCGACGAGCCGAACGAGACCTTCGCCGTGACGCTCGCAAGCCCCAGCGCCGGCCTCGCCATCGCCGACGCCGCCGCCATCGGCACCATCACCGATGATGACGCCACGCCGACGGCACTGACGCTGACGGTGGACGCGGACACGGGTGCCAACGGCGTCCAGACCTCGGTCGCCGAGAACGGCGGGGCGAAGACCGCGCGCGTCACCGCGACCCTGGCCAGCGCCACGACCTTCGCCACGGCCACGACCGTGACGGTGGCGGTGGGCGCCGCCACCGACAGCGCCACCGAGGGCACCGACTACGCCGCTGTCGCCGACCTGACCATCACCATCGCCGCCGGGCAGTCGAGCGGCCAGGCGGACTTCACGCTGACGCCGACCCAGGACGCGCTCGCCGAGGGAACGGAGGCCATCAGCCTTGGCGGCACGGCGGCGGGGCTCACCGTGACCGGCGCGACGCTGACCCTCACCGACGACGACGACGCCCCGACCGGCGTCACGCTCTCGGTCTCGCCCGCCGCCGTCGGCGAGGGCGCGGGCGAGACCGAGGTCACGGTGACGGCGACGGTGAACGGCGCCACCCGCTACCCGGACGCGAAGACGGTGCGGGTCACCGTCGGCGGCGGCACCGCGACCGCCGGCACCGACTACGCCGCGGTGGCGGCCTTCGACATCACTATCGCCGCCGGGGCGGCGAGCGCGCAGGGGACGTTCGACCTCACCCCGACCGACGACGACGTGGACGAGGCCAACGAGACCATCGATGTCACCGGCGCCGCCACCGGGGTGACCGTGACCAAGGCCACCCTCAGCCTCACCGACGATGACACGCTCGGGGTGACGGTGACCCCGGCGTCCAAGGCGCTCACCCTCGCCGAGGCCGACAACGGCGACACCGACGCCAAGGAGAACGAGGCCACGTACACCGTCGTGCTCGACAGCCAGCCGACCGCCGACGTGACGGTGGCCATCACCAATCCGCGGAACTCGCCGGTGACGCTGGACAAGACCTCGCTCACCTTCACCACCGAGGACTGGAACACGGCCCGGACGGTCACTGTGACGGCGGCGGACGACGACATCGACAACGCGGGCGATGAGCGCGCCGCGACGCTCGCCCACGACGTCAGCGGCGGCGGCTACGGGCAGGCGCAGGACTTCGATGTTGCCATCACCGTTGCCGACGACGACGGCGCGCCGGACGGCATCGCGCTGTCGGTGAATCCCGCCTCGGTGGCGGAGAACGCGGCCGCGGCGGCCACCGTCACCGTGACGGCGACGGTGACGGGCGGCACCACCTACGCCGATGCGACCGCTCTCGCCATCACGGTGGGCGACAGCGCCGACAGCGCCGTCTCGGGCACCGACTATGCGGCGGTGAACGGCTTCAACATCAGCATACCGGCTGGCGCGGCGAGCGCCACGGGCACATTCGACCTCGACCCGACCGACGACGCCATCGCCGAGGGCGCCGAGACGCTCACCGTGTCCGGCGCCGCCGGCGACATCGCCGTGACCGATGCCACGGTCACCCTCACCGACGACGAGGGCACCCCCACCGCGACGCTGGTGCTCACCCCCGCGACCATCAACGAGAGCGGGGCGGACAACGCCAGCGCGGTGACGGCGACGCTGAGCGCGGCGAGCGGCGAGGCGCTGACGCTCACCGTGTCGGCGGGCGCGGGGGTAACGCCGAGCGACAACAAGACCCTGACCATCGCCGCCGGGGCCACCACGAGCACGGGCGCGGTGACGCTGACCGCCATCGACAACGACGTGGACGCCGCCGACCTCGAGGTGGCGGTGTCGGCGGCGGCGAGCGGCGGCAACGGCGTGGCGGCCCCGGCGTCGGTGACGCTGACGGTGGCCGACGACGACACCCGGGGCGTGACGGTGGCGGGCGCGCCGCTGACGCTGGATGAGGTTGACGACGGCACCACCGACAGCGTGGCCGAGAACGCGGGCAGCTACACGGTGGCGCTGATGAGCGAACCCACCGGCAGCGTGACGGTGGCCATCACCAACCCGCGGAACTCGCCGGTGACGCTGGACAAGACGACCCTCACCTTCACAACCGGCACTTGGGACACTGCCCAGACGGTCACCGTCACGGCGCTCGACGACGACCTCGACAACGCCGGCGACCAACGCACCGCGACGCTGGCCCACGCCGTCAGCGGCGGCGGCTACGGGGCGGCGGAGAACTTCGCCGTGTCCGTCACGGTGGCCGACGACGACGGGGCGCCGATGGTTTCGGTGGGCGACGCGGCGGCGGTCGCCGAGGGCGACGATCCCGACACCACCGCCGACATGACCTTCACCGTGACCCTCTCGGCGGCGAGCGGCAAGACCGTGACGGTGCCCTACGCGCTCTCGGGCAGCGCTACGGCGGACGACGACTACGACGACCCCGCCGCCAAGTCGGTGACCATCGCCGCCGGGCAGACGACCGGCACCATCACCATCCCTGTCAAGGGCGACGAGACCGACGAGCTCAACGAAACGGTTATCGTGACCTTGGGCAATCCGACCAACGCCACCGTCTCCACCACCGCCGGCGCCGGAACCGCCACCGGCACCATCACCGACGACGACGCCGCGGCCCTCTCCATCGCCGACGCCACCGCCGCCGAGGGCGCGACGGCGACCTTCACCGTGACGCTCTCGACGCCGAGCGCGTCACCGGTCACCGTCGCCGCGACGACATCGGAGGGCACCGCCACCGACCCGGAGGACTACACCCACAAGACCGAGGCGCTCACCTTCGCCGCCGGGGAGACGAGCAAGGACTTCACGGTCGCGATCAAGCGCGACACGCTCGCCGAGCTCGACGAGACCTTCACCGTGACGCTCTCGGGCGCCACCGGCGCCACCATCGCCGACGCCACCGCCACCGGCACCATCACCGGCGCCGACGCGCTGCTCGCCGTCGCCGACGCCAGCGCCGCCGAGGGCGAGGCCATCACCTTCACCGTCACCCGCACCGGCGACACCGCCAAGGCCGCCTCGGTGCAATGGACCACCGGCGACGACACGACGCAAGGCGCGGACAAGGCCACCGCCGGCGCCGACTACACCGCGCAGACGACGGCGCAGACGCTCTCCTTCAAGGCCGGCGACGCCACCGCGACCTTCACCGTGGCGACGACCGAGGACGCCGTCGACGAGCCCGACGAGACCTTCGCCGTGACGCTCGCGAGCCCCAGCGCGGGCACCGCCATCGCCGACGGCGAGGCCACGGGCACGATCACCGACGACGACGGCGCGCCGACGGTCTCGGTGGCCAACGCCGCCGATGTCACCGAGGGCGACGACCCCGAGAAGACCACCGACATGACCTTCACCGTGACGCTCTCCGCGGCGAGCGGCAAGGCAGTGACAGTGCCCTACACGATCTCGGGCAGCGCGACGGCTGACGACGACTACGACGACCCCGCCGCCAAGTCGGTGACCATCGCCACCGGCCAGACGACCGCCGACATCGTCATCCCGGTCAAGGGCGACGAGACCGACGAAGCGAACGAGACGGTCATCGTCACCCTCGGCACACCGACCAACGCCACCATTGCCAGCACCGAGGGCGCGGGCACCGCCACCGGCACCATCACCGACGACGACACCCGGGGCGTGACGGTAGATCCGACATCCAAGGCGCTCACCCTGGCGGAGACCGACAACAGCGCCACCGAGAACGCCAAGGAGAACGAGGCCAGCTACACGGTGGCGCTGATGAGCGAGCCCACTGGCAGCGTGACGGTGGCCATCACCAACCCGCGGAACTCGCCGGTGGCGCTCGACAAGACCTCGCTGACCTTCACCGCCGCCACCTGGGACGACCCCCAGACGGTGACCGTCACGGCGGTCGACGACGCCATCGACAACACGGATGACAAGCGCGCCGCGACGCTGGCCCACGCCGTCAGCGGCGGCGGCTACGGGGCGGCGGAGAACTTCGATGTGGATGTGACGGTCACCGACGACGACGCGGCGCCCACCGCGCTGACGCTGACGGTGGACGCGGACACCGGGGCCGAGGGGGTGCAGACATCCGTCACCGAGGGCGGCGGGGCGAAGACCGTGCGCGTCACCGCGACCCTGGCCGGCGCCACCACCTTCGCCACGGCGACGACGGTGACGGTGGCGGTGGGCGCGGCCGCCGACAGCGCCACCGAAGGCACCGACTACGCCGCCGTCGCCGACCAGACCCTCACCATCGCCGCAGGGGAGCGGAGCGGCCAGGCGGAGTTCACGCTGACGCCGACCCAGGACGTGCTCGCCGAGGGCGCGGAGACCATCAGCTTGGACGGCACGGCGGCGGGGCTCACCGTGACCGATGCGTCGATTTCGCTCACCGACGACGACGCCGCCCCCACGGGCATCACGCTCTCGGTCTCGCCCGCCGCCGTCGGCGAGGGCGCGGGCGAGACCGAGGTCACGGTGACCGCGGCGGTGAACGGCGCCACCCGCTACCCGGAGGCGAAGACGGTGCGGGTGACGGTCGGCGGCGGCACCGCCACCGCCGGCGCCGACTACGCCGCGGTGTCGGCCTTCGACATCACCATCGCGGCCGGGGCGGCCAGCGGGGAGGCGGATTTCGACCTCACGCCGACCCAGGACACGGTGGCCGAGGGTGCCGAGACCATCGATGTCAGCGGCGCCTCCTCCGGCCTCACGGTGACCAAGGCCGAGGTGTCGATTACCGACGACGATGTGGCCCCCACCCTCGCCATTGCTGACGCGAGCGCCGCCGAGGGCGACGCTATCACCTTCACGGTGACGCGCTCTGGGGCGACTGGGGCGGCGGCGACGGTGCAGTGGGCGACAGCTGATGATCCCGCCGAGGGTGCGAAGCAGGCGACCGCCGGCACCGACTACACGGCGCAGGCCACTGCCGCGACGCTGTCCTTTGCCGCTGGCGACACCACGAAGACTTTCACCGTCGCCACCACTGAGGACACGATTGACGAGCCGAATGAGACCTTCGTGGTGAAGCTCACCGGGGCCAATGGTGCCACTGTCAGCGACGACACCGCCACGGGCACCATCACCGACGACGACGACGCGCCGACGGGCATCACGCTGTCGGTGGATCCGACCTCGGTGGCGGAGGACGCGGCCGCGGCGGCCACCGTCACCGTCACCGCGGCGGTGACGGGCGGCACCACCTATGCCGATGCGACCACGGTCACCGTCTCGGTCGGGGACAGCGCCGACAGCGCCGTCTCCGGCACCGACTACGCCGCAGTCCCGAACTTCACCATCACCATTCCGGCGGGCGCGGCGAGCGCGGAGGGCACGTTCAGCCTCGACCCGACCGACGACAGCCTCGCCGAGGGCGCCGAGACGCTGACGGTGTCCGGCGCCGCCGGCACCCTCGCCGTGACCGACGCCGAGGTCACCCTCGCCGACGACGAGGGCACGCCGACCGCGACCCTGGCGCTCGACCCCGCCACCATCGACGAGAGCGGCGCCACCAACGCGAGCGCGGTGACGGCGACCCTGAGCGCGGCGAGCAGCGCGGCGGTGACGCTCACCGTGTCGGCGGGGGCGGGGGTGACGGCGAGCACGAACAAGGTCCTGACCATCGCCGCCGGCCAGACCGCGAGCACCGGCGCGGTGACGCTGACCGCCATCGACAACGACGTGGACGCGGCCGACCTCGAGGTGACGGTCTCGGCCACCGCCGCGGGCGGCAACGGCGTGGCCAACCCCGCCGACGCGACCCTCACCATCACCGACGACGACGCCCGCGGCGTGACGGTGGCCGGCGCCCCGCTCACCCTGGCGGAGGCCGACGACGGCACCACCGACAGCGTGACCGAGAACGAGGGCAGCTACACGGTGGTGCTCGACAGCGAGCCCACGGGCACCGTGACGGTGGCCATCACCAACCCCGACGGCTCGCCGGTGACGCTCGACAAGACCTCGCTCACCTTCACCGCCGCCACCTGGGACGAGCCGCAGACGGTGACGGTGACGGCCACCGACGACAGCATCGACAACGCGGGCGACCGGCGCACCGCGACGCTCGCCCACGACGTCAGCGGCGGCGGCTACGGGGCGACGGAGGATTTCGAGGTGGCGGTCACGGTCACCGACGACGACGCGGCGCCGACGGCGCTGACGCTGACGGTGGACGCCGACACGGGAACGAACGGCGTCCAGACCTCGGTCGCCGAGGGCGGCGGGGCGAAGACCGCGCGCGTCACCGCGACCCTGGCCGGCGCCACCACCTTCGCCACGGCGACGACGGTGACGGTGGCGGTGGGCGCCGCCGCCGACAGCGCCACCGAAGGCACCGACTACGCCGCCGTCGCCGACCAGACCCTCACCATCGCCGCCGGGGAGCGGAGCGGCCAGGCGGAGTTCACGCTGACGCCGACCCAGGACGTGCTCGCCGAGGGCGCCGAGGCCATCAGCCTGGACGGCACGGCGGCGGGCCTCACCGTGACCGATGCGTCGATTTCGCTCACCGACGACGACGCCGCCCCCACGGGCATCACGCTCTCGGTCTCGCCCGCCGCCGTCGGCGAGGGCGCGGGCGAGACCGAGGTCACGGTGACCGCGGCGGTGAACGGCGCCACCCGCTACCCGGAGGCGAAGACGGTGCGGGTGACGGTCGGCGGCGGCACCGCCACCGCCGGCACCGACTACGCCGCGGTGTCGGCCTTCGACATCACCATCGCGGCCGGGGCGGCCAGCGGGGAGGCGGATTTCGACCTCACGCCGACCCAGGACACGGTGGCCGAGGGTGCCGAGACCATCGATGTCAGCGGCGCCTCCTCCGGCCTCACGGTGACCAAGGCCGAGGTGTCGATTACCGACGACGATGTGGCCCCCACCCTCGCCATTGCTGACGCGAGCGCCGCCGAGGGCGACGCTATCACCTTCACGGTGACGCGCTCTGGGGCGACTGGGGCGGCGGCGACGGTGCAGTGGGCGACAGCTGATGATCCCGCCGAGGGTGCGAAGCAGGCGACCGCCGGCACCGACTACACGGCGCAGGCCACTGCCGCGACGCTGTCCTTTGCCGCTGGCGACACCACGAAGACTTTCACCGTCGCCACCACTGAGGACACGATTGACGAGCCGAATGAGACCTTCGTGGTGAAGCTCACCGGGGCCAATGGTGCCACTGTCAGCGACGACACCGCCACGGGCACCATCACCGACGACGACGACGCGCCGACGGGCATCACGCTGTCGGTGGATCCGACCTCGGTGGCGGAGGACGCGGCCGCGGCGGCCACCGTCACCGTCACCGCGGCGGTGACGGGCGGCACCACCTATGCCGATGCGACCACGGTCACCGTCTCGGTCGGGGACAGCGCCGACAGCGCCGTCTCCGGCACCGACTACGCCGCAGTCCCGAACTTCACCATCACCATTCCGGCGGGCGCGGCGAGCGCGGAGGGCACGTTCAGCCTCGACCCGACCGACGACAGCCTCGCCGAGGGCGCCGAGACGCTGACGGTGTCCGGCGCCTCGGGCACCCTCGATGTGACCGATGCCGAGCTCACCATCACCGACGACGACACCCGGGGCGTGACAGTCAACCCGACGACATTAACCGTGCTTGAGGCGGACGATACAGAAACCAGCACCACGAAGGAGAACGAGGGCACTTACACGGTGGTGCTCGACAGCGAGCCTGCTGCTGGCACGGTGACGGTGGCGGTGGCGAGCGACGACAGCAAGATAGCCACTGTCTCGCCGGCTAGCTTGGCGTTCACCACCACCGACTGGAACACGCCGAAGACGGTGACGGTTACCGGGGTCAATGACGATACCGACAACGCGGGCGACAAGCGCACTGTACGCCTCACCCACACTGTGAGTGCCACCGGCGAGGGCAATGATTACGGCGCGGTGACCGCCGACCCGGTGACCGTCACGGTGACCGACGACGACGCGGCGCCGACGGCGCTGACGCTGACGGTGGACGCGGACACCGGGGCCGAGGGGGTGCAGACGTCCGTCGCCGAGGACGGCGGGGCGAAGACCGCGCGGGTGACCGCGACCCTGGGCGGCGCCACGACCTTCGCCACGGCCACGACCGTGACGGTGTCGGTGGGCGCGCCCGCCGACAGCGCCACCGAGGGCGCCGACTACGCCGCCGTCGCCGACCAGACCCTCACCATCGCCGCCGGGGAGCGGAGCGGCCAGGCGGACTTCACGCTGACCCCGGTCCAGGACGCGCTCGCCGAGGGCGCGGAGGCCATCAGCTTGGACGGCTCGGCGGCGGGGCTGACGGTGACCGGCGCGACGCTGACCATCACCGACGACGACGCCGCCCCCACGGGCATCACGCTCTCGGTCTCGCCCGCCGCCGTCGGCGAGGGCGCGGGCGAGACCGAGGTCACGGTGACCGCGGCGGTGAACGGCGCCACCCGCTACCCGGAGGCGAAGACGGTGCGGGTGACGGTCGGCGGCGGCACCGCCACCGCCGGCGCCGACTACGCGGCGGTGGCGGCCTTCGACGTGACCATCGCCGCTGGGGCGGCGAGCGCGGAGGGGACGTTCGACCTCACGCCGACCCAGGACGCGCTGCACGAGGGCGACGAGACCATCGATGTCAGCGGCGCCGCCACCGGCCTCACGGTGACCAAGGCCGAGGTGTCGATCACCGACGACGACGGCGCCCCCACCCTCGCCATCGCCGACGCCAGCGCGGCGGAGGGCGAGGCCGTCACCTTCACGGTGACCCGCGCCGGGGCGACGGGGGCGGCGGCGAGGGTGCGGTGGAACACCGCCGCCGATGCCCGCGAGGGGGCGAAGCCGGCCACCGCCGGGACCGACTACACGGCGGCGGCGACGGCGCGGACGCTGTCCTTTGCGGCGGGCGAGACCACCAAGACCTTCGCGGTGGCGACCGCCGAGGACACGGTCGATGAGCCGAACGAGACCTTCCTGGTCAAGCTCACTGGCGCCACTGGCGCCACCGTCACCGATGATGAGGCCGTGGGCACGATTACCGACGACGATGACGCGCCGACTGGCATCACGCTGTCGGTCAATCCCGCCTCGGTGGCGGAGGACGCGGCCGCGGCGGCCACCGTCACCGTCACCGCGACGGTGACGGGCGGCACCACCTATGCCGATGCGACCACGGTCACCGTCTCGGTCGGGGACAGCGCCGACAGCGCCGTCTCCGGCACCGACTACGCCGCAGTCTCGAACTTCACCATCACCATCCCGGCGGGCGCGGCGAGCGCCACCGGCACCTTCAGCCTCGACCCGACCGACGACAGCCTCGCCGAGGGCGCCGAGACGCTCACCGTCGCCGGCGCCGCCGGCACCCTCGACGTGACCGACGCCGAGGTCACCCTCGCCGACGACGACGCGGCCCCGACCGCGCTGACGCTGACGGTGGATGCCGACACCGGCACCGAGGGCGTGCAGACGTCCCTCGCCGAGGATGGCGGGGCGAAAACGGTGCGGGTGACGGCGACCCTGACGGACACCGCGACCTTCACCAAGGCGACAACGGTGACAGTGGCGGTGGGCGCCGCCGCCGACAGCGCCCGGGAGGGTGCGGACTATGCCGCCGTCGCCGACCAGACCATCACCATTGCTGCCGGACAGTCAAGCGGCACCGCCACTTTCACGCTGACACCCACCCAGGACACCACATGGGAGGGCGCCGAGAGCATCAGTTTGGAGGGTGCGGCGGCGGGCCTCACCGTGACCGGCGCCGCCATCGCGCTCACCGACGACGAAACTGTGCCCGCGGCGAGCCTTGTTCTCACCCCGCCCACCATCGCCGAGGGTGCCCGCGCCACCGTGACCGCCATGCTTTCGGGGGCATCGAGCGCGGCGGTGACGCTCACTGTTGCCGCCGCGCCCGGCACCGGCACTGCGGCGACCGACTTCACCCTCGCCGGCACCACCTTGACCATCGCCGCCGGCGACACCGCCTCCACGGGCACGGTCACCATTACCGCCACCGACGACGCGGTGGACGATGCTGGCAAGCAGGTCACCGTCTCCGCCACCGCCAGCGGCGGCAACGGCGTCGCCGCCCCGGCCGACGCCACCCTGACCATCACCGACGACGACGAAGCGCCGTCGCTGTCCATCGACAGCCCGAGCGTCGCCGAAGGAAACAGCGGCACGGCGGCGCTCACGTTCACGGTGACCTTGGGCGCGGCGAGCGGCCGGACGGTCACGGTGGACTACGCCGATGCCGGCACCGGCACGGCGACTTCGGGCGACGACTACGCCGCCGTTACCGCCGGCACGCTCACCTTCGCCGCCGGCGAGACGAGCAAGACCATTGACGTCACCGTCAACGGCGACACGACGGACGAGGCCAACGAGACGGTGGTCCTGCGCCTGTCGAACCCGTCCAACGCGACCGTCGCGGCGGCGGACGGCACCGGCGCCATCACCGACGACGACGGCACGCCGACGGCGACGCTGGTGCTCGACCCCGCCACCATCGACGAGAGCGGCCAGGGCAACGCCAGCAAGGTGACCGCGACGCTGAGCGGCGCGACCAGCGAGGCGCTGACGCTGACGGTGTCGGCGGGCGCGGGGGTCACGCCGAGCGGCAACAAGACGCTCACCATCGCCGCCGGTGAAACCAAGAGCACGGGCACGGTCACCCTCACCGCCATTGACAACGACGTGGACGCCGCCGACCTCGAAGTGGCGGTCTCGGCGGCGGCCAGCGGCGGCAACGGCATCGGCAACCCGGCCAGCCAGACGCTGACCATCACCGACGACGACACCCGCGGGGTGACGGTCAATCCGACCGCCCTCACCATGCGCGAGTCCGACGACCCGCAGACCGGCAGCGTCAAGGAGCACGAGGGCGCCTACACCGTCGTGCTCACCAGCCGTCCGACGGCCAGCGTGGTCATCGACCTCTCGGCGGGGGACAGCCCGCCGGTGACGCTCGACAAGACCCGCCTCACCTTCGCTCCGGCGGACTGGAGCAAGGCGCAGACAGTGACCGTGACGGCGGTGGACGATGCCATCGACAACGCGGACGACAAGCGCACCGCCAGCATCGCGCACACAATCACCGCGGGCAGCGGCGACTACGCTTCGGTGACCGTGGCGCCGGTGGCCGTGACGGTGACCGACGACGATGCCGCTCCCGCGCCCGCCAGCATCACCCTGGCGGTGGACGCCGACACCGGGACGAGCGGCGTCCAGGACAGCGTCGCCGAGGGCGGCGGGGCGAAGACCGCGCGGGTGACGGCGACTCTGGGCGGGACGATGCGCTTCGCCGAACCCATCAAGGTGACCGTGGCCGTGGGCGCGGCCGCCGACTCGGCGGTCGAGGGCACGGACTACGCGACGGTCGCCGACCTCACCATCACCATCGCCGCGGGGCAGGCCAGCGGAACGGCGGCCTTCACGCTCACCCCCGCCGACAATGACGTCGACGCGGCCGACAAGGCCATCAGCATCGAGGGCGGTCTGGGCGACATCGAGGCGGCTAGCGCGACCCTCACCATCACCGACGACGACGAGCGCGGGGTGAGCGTCTCCCCAACCAGCCTGTCGCTGGCCGAGGCCGACGACCCCGCGACTGAAAGCACCAAGGAGAACGTCCGCACCTACACCGTCGCACTCGACTCCGAGCCGGCCGCCGGCACGGTGACGGTCGCCGTCGAGAGCGGCGACACGACGGTCGCCACGGTCTCGCCAAGCTCCTTGAACTTCGCCGCTTCAACTTGGAATACGCCGCAGGCCGTCACCGTCACCGCCGTAGACGACGATATCGACAATGCGGGCGACGAGCGCGCGGCCAGCATCACCCACAGCCTCACCGCCACCGGCCAGGGCAACGACTACGGCAGCGTCACCGCCGCCGCCGTGGCAGTGACGGTGGCCGACGACGATGACAACAACGACGATGGCGCACGGCCCCGCATCCTGATTTCGCGGACTGCCCTGGAAGTGCAGGAAGGCGGCAGCGCCGACTACACCGTTGCGCTTGCCAGCGAGCCGGATGCCGCCGTGACCGTCGCCCTGACCGGCCACGAGGGCACGGACTTGACCCCTGATCCCACGCGGATCGAGTTCACGGTCTCGAACTGGAAGGAGGCGCAAACGGTGACGGTGGAGGCAGGGCAAGACGACGACGCGGTGGCCGATCTCGTGACGCTCACCCATACCGCCTCGGGCGGCGGCTACGACGACGTGTCGGCGGCATTGGGCGTGACCGTCGCGGACGACGACGCGCCGGCCGTTGTGCTCATGCCGAACTCGATTCGAATGCAGCTTGGCGGACAGCAGTCGTACCAAGTGAGGCTCTCGAGCGAGCCGAGCGCAAAAGTGAAGGTCAACATCGTCGAGCTGGATGACAGCTACCTGAATTGCCAGCCGATGGAACTTGAATTCACACCCTCGAACTGGGACTAGCCACAAACCGTCGTGATGTCCGCGGATAGAGAAGCGTATGCCAGTGGAGCGCAACTCCAGGACGACGGCGACAGCATGGACTTGATGGTGGTCCCACACACCGCCAGCGGCCATGAATATGAAGGTGTGAAAGCCGACATGCGCGTGCAGGTGCTGAGGACCGAGTCTGTCATGCCCGGCGCCCTCACCATCTCGGTGGACGACGCCGAAGGCCCCGAAGGCGACTGGCTGGAGTTCCGGGTGCATCTGTCGCAGCCGTCGCCGGGCGGCGTGGAGGTGAAGTACCGCACCACTTCCGGGGAGGCCTGGGGCTTGAGGGTGCCTCGGGACGACGGGGTGAACTGGGACGAAAGGGACTACGACACCGTCGACGGCGTCCTGCGTTTCGATGCGGGCGAGCAGGAGAAGATCGTGCGCGTGTGGGCGCGCGCCGACGACGGGCATTACGACCCGGGCGAGACCTTCTTCCTGGACATCCACGACCCCGTGGGCGCGACGCTCGCCAATCCCAACAACGAATATCCGCTGCCGCTCGCGCCGGAGGTCATGGGCCGGGTGGGCATCAACTCGGCGGACGGGAAATTGGTCTGGGCGAGCAGCCGCATGAGCAGGGCCATCGGCACCATCACCGGCGAAATGCCCGACCCGCTCGAGGTGTCGATCAGTGTCAACAATGACGTAGTCACCGAGGGCGACGACTACACGATCATCCGGGTGACGGCCACCGCGCCCTACGGCGCGCGCCGTTCCATCCGCATTCCGCTGACGTGCGGCGGCGGCAGCGCCGAGGCGGACGACTTCGTCTGCCCCACGGGACTGACCATCCATCACGGAGACCACTACGGGCAAGCGGGCTTCGAGATCCGCCAGGACGACGACACCGACGACGAGACCTTCACGATCGCCATCGGCGAACCGTTGACCACCGACGCTGCTGGCACGAATGCCACATTCGTCCGCGGCGCCGCCGCCTCGGTCGAACTAACCGTGCTCGACGACGACGCGCCGGAAGCGCCGGCCGCCGAGCCGCCACCGAACGTTGATCCGGCACTGATCGCGGACGTGCGGTCCTACGCCGAAGAGACCTTCAACGGGGCCGAGCACATGGAGCGTTGGCGGCGCGCGCTGTACGCGCTGACCGGCGGGAACGAGGGCGTCGCTCCGCCCATGACCGCCTTTGAGGCGCAGAGCCATGCGGACAAGGGATGGAGCCGTTGGGTTCCCGTGGCTGCTGCGCTCCAAGGGATTGAGGCTGGCGGCGGCAGTCCCTATGACGGGCTGACCGTGTCGATCGCCGACGCCAGCGCGCAGGAAGGCGCGGAGGATCTTTGGTTCGAGATCACGCTGAACCGGCCGGCGCCGGGTCCGGTGACGTTCCATGCGGAATCCGAATCGGGCACCGCGCGCTCGCCCAACGACTACCAGTACTTGAACAGGAGGGAAATCCGCTTTAAGGAGGGCGAGCGGATGCAGCGGCTGCCGGTGTGGGTGCATGACGACGACATCGACGAGGGCCACGAGACGATGACCGTGGTGCTGTCCAATCTCCAGCCCGCCGGGGTCGCGTTCGCCCGGGACCGCGCGACCGGCACCATCGAGAACTCGGACCCAATGCCAGCGGCATGGCTGGCGCGCTTCGGGCGCACGGTCGCCGACCAAGCCTTGAGCAGCGTTGCCGACCGGGTGCGGGCATCTCGGGAGCCCGGCTTCAAGGGAACCCTGCCGACGCCCACCCGCAGCGGGTCTGCCGAAGCCGGGCGTTACGGCGATCCCTCCACGGGCGCTCCCGGCCGGATGGGCGCGAATCCGGACAGCACCGGGCAGAGACCGGGAACGGCGCCGATGGCCGGGCCGCAGGGAACGTCGCCAATGGCGCCGCAGCGCGGATCGACGGTTTCCGGCGGGGGCGGGCTGGCCGCAATGCCCGGCCTGCCCCCGAACGGCGGCGGCAGGCTCGAGGACGACCTTTCCACCGGCATGACGATGCTGCGGCAATTGGCCACAGGGTCCTTCACGCACACTCTGGAGGCCGGCCCGAGGGGTGGCAGCTTGGCTTGGTGGGGCACGGGGGCGCTGTCGCAGTTCTCCGGCCGAACCCAAGGCTTAAGTCTCGACGGGGAGGTTCTGACCTTGACCTTGGGTGCGGACTACGGACGCGACCGCTGGCTGGCCGGCGTCGGGCTGCTGCAGTCGCTGGGCCGCGGCGATTGGTCGGGCGAGACGGCCGGGGAGGCGTCGGCTTCGCTCACGTCGGTCACGCCCTATGCGGCCTGGCTCCCAAGCGAGCGCTTGGAGCTTTGGGGCACCGTCGGCCACGGCTGGGGAACGCTGTCCCTCGAACTGGGGGACGACGAAAGCCCGCAAGAGCGGATCGAGACCGACCTGGGCTGGCGCATGGCCTCAATTGGCGGGCGCGGCGAGCTGCTGGGCGCAGCCCGCGAGAGCGGCCTCGGACTGGCGGTGACCGGCGACGCCCTGTGGACCGAGACCGCATCGGCGCGCGCCAAGGGGCTGGTCTCCGCGCAGGCTGCGGTCACCCGCCTGCGCCTTGGCCTGGAGGGTCGCTGGACGGTGCGGCTCGGCGACAGCGGCAGCCTGACGCCGAGGCTCGAGTTGGGCGCGCGCCGCGACGGCGGGGATGCGGAGACGGGCAGCGGGTCGTACGTCGGTGCCGGGCTGGCATGGGCCCTTCCCCGGCGCGGCCTCTCGCTGGACCTTGAGGGCCAGACGCTGGTCGCCCATGCCGACGACGCCCTCCGGGACTGGGGCTTCTCCGCCTCGTTCAAGCTCGATCCGCGCCCGGACACCGAACTCGGGCCGTCGCTGTCCCTGACGCAGGAGCTGGGGGGACAAGCGGGCGGCGGGATGCAGGCCATGCTCTCGCCGACCGCGCTCCTGCCGAGCGGATCGCCAACGAGCGCCGGCGGGCGTTGGAAGGCGGAGGTGGGCTACGGGCTGCCCGCCTACGGCAAGCGCTTCACGGCAGTCCCCCAGTTGAGCTACGGACTCTCGGCCTCGGACCGGGAGTACGGCTTCGGCTGGCGGCTCGCGCCGGCGGAGAGCGGCCCTGACCTGACGCTTGGCCTGCAGGCGACGCGGCGCGAGAGCGAACAGGGGTCGCCCGATCACGGGATCACCATTGAAGTCCGCGCCCAGTGGTAGGCTCCGCGTCCCAACGGGACGTTGCGACGGTGGCCCAGGCCCGCAACGCGGTCGCCGACGCTGATTCAAGCGACCGGCTGATTCCGGGCTCCAGCGGACGGACGCCGTGCGGGATCGGAAGCGCACCGGAACCCGACCCACGCAACAGGCGCGGAGTTTCGCGTCAGTGAAACCACAACGCTCCTCGCCCCGGACGCAGCCGCCGTCGTTGAGGCTTCCACGGCGCGGAGTTTCGCGTCAGTGAAACCACAACGCACCCGCACAGCGGGTGCGCGGGTGTGCGGGCTCAGAAACATACCGGAATCTGATCTAAGCGACGGGCGCGGAGTTTCGCGCCAGCGAAACTACAACCGTCTCTTGCCCTCTTGGGCAAGAGACGCGGGTTGCCGACACGGGCGCGTCCCAATAGGCTTCAGCCAACGACGTTGGACGCAGCTCGTCGGAGGACGTCCCGCCCTTGAAGGAAATCCGCAAGGACAACAACATGCGTTCGCGCAATCAGGCGGCATGGACTGAAGCATGTTGAGAGACGGTCTTGTCAATCCGGGGCTTCGATTCGGCGCCGACATCGGCGGCACCTTCACCGATCTGGTGCTCGATGACGGCAAGCGTCGGCACACCGCCAAGGTGCTGACCAGCCATTCCGACCCGGCTGACGCCCTGCTCCAAGGCCTTCGGCAAGTCATGGCCGCAGCGGGCTGCGAACCCGAGGCATTGAACCTGTTCCTGCACGGCACCACCCTGGCCACCAACGCCCTGATCGAGCGGCGCGGCGCGGTGACCGCCCTGCTCACCACCGAGGGCCATCGGGACGCCGTGGAGATGGCCTTCGAGAACCGCTTCGAGCAGTACGACATCAACATCGACCGCCCGGCGCCGTTGGTGCCGCGCCGGTTGCGCATTCCGGTGCGCGAGCGCATCGCCGCCGACGGCGGCGTGCTGAGAGCCTTGGACGCCGACTCGCTGAACCGCGCCTTGGATGCGCTGGAGGAGCGGCAGGTCGAGAGCGTGGCCATCGGCTTCCTGCACGCCTACCGCAACCCCGAACACGAGCGGCGGACGGCGGCGGCGGTGCGCGAGCGCCTGCCCGGCGCCGCCATCACCCTGTCCAGCGAAGTCTGCCCGGAAATTCGGGAGTACGAGCGGCTGTCCACCACCTGCGCCAACGCCTACGTGCAGCCGCTGATGGCGACCTACTTGGACAGTTTGGAAAGGCAGCTTCGGGCAGCGGGCATCCACTGCCCGCTGCTGCTGATGACCTCCGGCGGCGGCCTGACCGACATCGCCACCGCCAGCCGCTTCCCCATCCGGCTCGTGGAGTCCGGCCCGGCCGGCGGCGCCCTGCTCGCCCAAAGCATCGCCCGGCAATGCGGCTACGAGCGCGCCCTGTCGTTCGACATGGGCGGCACCACCGCCAAGATCTGCCTGATTGACGATGCCAAGCCGCTGCTCTCCCGCGCCTTCGAGGTGGACCGCGCCTATCGATTCAAGAAGGGCTCCGGGCTGCCGCTGCGCATTCCGGTGATCGAGATGGTGGAAATCGGCGCCGGCGGCGGCTCCATCGCCGCGGTCGATAACCTCGGCCGCATTGCCGTAGGGCCGGTCAGCGCCGGTTCCGAACCGGGCCCCGCCGCCTACGGACGGGGCGGAGCGCTGCCCACGGTGACGGATGCCGACACCCTGCTCGGCCGCCTGCGGCCCGAGCTATTCGCCGGCGGCGCCATGCGGCTCGACGCCGACGCCAGCCGGCGCGCCATCGACGGCGAGGTGGCCGTCCCGCTTAAGCTCGATGCCGTGGCCGCGGCGGCGGGCATCAGCGAGGTCATTGACGAGAACATGGCCGCGGCGGCCCGCGCCCACGCGGTCGAATGGGGCAAGGACACCGGCGGCCGCACCCTGATCGCCTACGGCGGCGCGGCGCCGCTGCACGCCTGCCGGGTGGCTGACAAGCTCCGCATTGACCGCATCCTGGTCCCGCAGGGCGCGGGGGTCGGCTCCGCCTTGGGCTTTCTGCTGGCGCCGGTCAGCTTTGAGGTGGTGCGCAGCCGCTTCATGACCCTGTCCGGCCTTCGCCCGGCGGAGATCCGCCGCCTGATCGACGAGCTGCGCGCCCAAGCCGCGGCCGTCGTTGCAGCGGCGACCGACCAACCGCTGAACGAGACCGTTCGAGCCTACATGCGCTATGCCGGCCAAGGCTTTGAGATTGCCGTCAACGCCCCGCCCCCGGACGCCGATGACTTCGCGGAACAACTCGGCGACGCCTTCGCCGCAGCCTACCGGGCGCTCTACGGGCGGACCATTCCGGACCAGGAGATCGAAATCCTAAGCTGGACGCTGGCCTTGGGCACCGCGCCGCCGGATCAAGCGCCCGCGACCGCGCCGCAGCGCCGGCGCCAAGCGACGCCGGATGGCAGCATCGAGCTTTTCGATGCGGCCTTGGGCGGCATGGCGCAGGCGGCGCTCCACCAACGCCGGCGCTTGCGTCCCGGCGACCGCTTCGACGGACCCGCGCTGATCGTGGAGGAGCAGACCACCACCGTGGTCGGCGCCGGCTTCCGCGGCTTGGTCAGCGCCCAAGGCCACCTGATTCTGGAGCGGGCCGCCCATGACTGAAGCGCCGGACGGGATTCGCGCCCAGCTGGTCTGGAACCGGCTTCTCGCCATCGTCGAGGAGCAGGCCCAAACCTTGATGCGCACGGCCTTCTCCACCGTCGTGCGCGAGGCCGGGGACCTATCCGCCGGGGTGTTCAACACCCGGGGCGAGATGCTCGCCCAAGCGGTGACCGGAACGCCTGGGCACGTCAACGCCATGGCGGCCTCGGTGGGCAAGTTCCTGGACCGGCATCCCTTGGCCACCCTGGAGCCGGGCGACGTGCTGCTGACCAACGACCCCTGGGACGGCACCGGCCACCTGAACGACTTCACCGCGGTGACGCCGGTGTTCCGCTCCGGCCAGCCGGTGGCGCTCTTTGCCAGCACCAGCCACATCGCCGACGTCGGCGGACGGGGCTTTGGGCCGGACGCCGCGCAAGTTTTCGAGGAGGGCCTGAACATCCCCATCGGCTTCCTGTTTCGGGCCGGGGAGCCCAACCGAACCCTGCTGTCGATCCTCGCCGCCAACGTCCGCGACCCGGCGGTCGCCCAAGGCGATCTGTACTCCCTGGCCGCTTGCAACGATGCGGGCGCGCGCGCCCTGCTCAAGACTCTCGATGACTTCGGCCTCGCCGATCTCGACGGCGCGGGCCGCGCCATCCTTGAGACCTCCGAACGCGCCATGCGCCGCGAGATCGCCGCCCTCCCCGACGGCTGCCACCGCTACGAGATGCGGGTGGACGGCTACGATGCGCCGGTCGATCTGCGCGCCTGCCTGACCATCGCCGGGGAGGCCATGCGCATCGACTTCGCGGACACTTCCGGCCCGTCGCCGTTCGGCATCAACGTGCCCCTGCCCTACACCCAGGCCTACGCCTCCTTCGGCGCCCGCTGCATCGTCGGCAACGACATTCCCAACAACGCAGGCTCCTTGGGCTGCATCGACGTGAGCGCGCCGCCGGGCTGCATCCTCAACGCCCTGCCGCCGGCGGCGGTCTCCGCCCGCCATGCCGTCGGCCAGATGCTGCCCGACGTGGTGCTCGGCTGCCTCGCGCAGGCGCTGCCCGGCCAGACCCCGGCGGAGGGGGCCTCGTGCATCTGGAACCCGGTTTTCCTCGGCGCCGGCCAAGGCGCGCAAGGCGCCAACGCCCCCAGCGAGGACTTCGTCATCAATCCCATCTTCAACGGCGGCGCCGGCGCCCGCCCCGCCAAGGACGGCCTATCGACCACCGCCTTCCCCAGCGGCGTGCGCACCACCCCCACCGAGGTCAACGAGGCGACCTCCCCCTTGGTGATCTGGCGCAAGGAGTACCGCCCCGGCTCCGGCGGCCGGGGCAGGTTCCGCGGCGGCCACGGCCAGGTCATCGAGATCGCCCACCGCGAAGGCGCACCCTTCCACATCTCCAAGATGTTCGACCGCATCCGCTTCCCGGCCCGGGGCCGGGCCGGCGGCGAGCCGGGCCAGCCCGGACGGGTCTATCTGAAGGACGGCCCGGAGCTGCCCGGCAAGGGCAAGGACTTGGTGCCCGCAGGCGCCGTCCTAGTGCTGGAAACCCCGGGCGGCGGCGGCATGGGGGATGCGGGCGAACGGGATCCCGACGCTGTTGCACAGGACCGGGAAGCTGGGCTGGAGACCCGCGGCTGAAGGGCTTGCTGCTGGCCTTGGAAGCACATGCAAACTTAGCTCATCAGCGCAAGATCGAATGCTTGACATCTGGCTGCACACTTTCAATGAGCGGGGCACGCAACAAGCTGACGCCTGGATGATCCATCCGAAGCTATGGCATTGTTGGCCGAGCAGCCAATGATCTGTCGGGAGCGGTTGGAGTTTACCCCTCCCGCAGGAATCCACCATCATGTCCATCATCTGATTGTTTACCTAGCCCAAGACGATGGCATCAACATTGTCCGGGTGCTGCATGAAAACATGGACGTCGATGGCCAGTTGCAATGAACTGCCCCATCGCTACTGAATCTCGTGCAGCAAGGGCGCGGGCAGCATGGACATGCCGCCGTCCACGACGAACTCCTGGGCGGTGATGAAGGCGGATTCGTCGGAGGCCAGAAACACCACCAAGTCGGCAATGTTGCCGGGAGCGCCGAGCACCGCAGCAGCGGCCGGATCCGGCGCTTGAACATCCCCCGGCCCGCCCACGCCCGCCGCCTGGGCTTGGCGGCCGAAGTTGCGCACCATGGGCGTGTCGATGCTGCCTGGATGAATTGAATTGCAGCGAATCCGGTAGCCCGACTCCAGGCAATGGGCGGCGATTGAGCGGGTGATGCCCTCCACCGCGCCCTTGGCCGCCGCATAGCCGACGATGGCGCTGTAGGCCAGCTTGGAGGCCACCGAGGCCATGTTGATGATCGAGCCGCCGCCGCTCTCCGCCATCAGCGGGAGGGCGCATTGGCAACCGAGGAAGGTGGCGTCCGCGCTCACCGCAACCTGCGCCCGGTAGTCCGCGTAGGTCTGGCTCTCGATCGAGCCCGGCAGCACGATGCCCGCATTGTTGACGAGGACGTGCAAGGCGCCGAATTCCGCCCGGATCTCCGCGATGAGCTGCTGCCAGCGCGCCTCGTCGGTGACGTCCTGGCGCTTGAAGACGCCGCCGATGTCTTCGGCCACCGCTTGGCCGGCGTTGTCGTCCACATCGGTGAGCACCACCTTGGCCCCTTGCGCGGCGAGCGCCCGCGCATCCGCCTCGCCCAAGCCCTTGGCGCCGCCAGTGACCAGCGCAACCTTGCCTGCTACACGTCCTGTCATGGATTTGACCTATTGAATCCGTTGGGAGCCGCTATCTTGCCAAAGTCCGCAAGGCACGCCAAATGAAACGGTGGACGCCCAAGCGAACGCGCGGCAGCGCGATGACCACGCTGGCCAAGGCGGCGCCGGCGATGCCCGGCGGCCAACGCTGCATGGACGTGCCTTGGTTGGCGATCCCGGCAGGCAAAAGCCTCGTCAGGCCACATCGAACAGACCCTCCGCCTGGACGTCGGCCAGCGACTGCTGGAACACCTCGATCAGTCGGTCGATCTCCGCCTCGCCGTGGGCGCTGGACAGGAAGGCGCGCTGGGTGCCGGGCACCAGCACGCCGCGATTCAGGGCGTGCAGGTAGAAGGCCTTCTCCGCGGCGCTGCCGATGGATTTCACGTCACGCATCGATGCCAAAGGCTCGCGCTGGAAGAACAGGTGGAACATGCTGTCCACATGCTTGACCTGCGCCGGAAGCTGACGAGCCTCGGCGAAGGCGTTGACCGCCTCGGCCAGCCGGCTGCCCGCCGCTTCCAAGTCATCGTAGATCTGCGGATGGTCGCGCAGCCAGCCCACCGCCGCGGCGCCCGCCTCCATGGTGAGGGGATTGCCGGAAAACGTGCCCCCGGAGAAGACCCCGCGCTGCGCCGCCAAGCCGGTGAAGACGTTCATCAGGTCAGCCCGCCCGGCGATGGCGCCGACGGCCAAGCCACCGCCGAGCACCTTGCCGTAAGTGGCCAGGTCCGGGGTGACCCCGAACCGCTCCTGAGCGCCGCCGTAGGCGACCCGGAAGCCGGTGATGACCTCGTCGATGCACAGCAGCACGCCGTTGGCGCGGCAAACGTCCGCCAGTTCGCGCAGGAATTCGCCGGCCTCCGGTTGCGGGTTGGAGCTTTGCACGCCCTCGACCATCACCAAGGCCAGCTCGTCGCGGTGCTTGCGCACGAGGTCGAAGGCGGCGCGGCGCCGGTAGGGCAGCATCAGGTTCAGGCCCTTGAGCGCCCTGGGGATGCCGTGGCCCATGGGCAGGTGGTTGGGCGCATCCACCGGGCTGGCCGGATCGGTCACCCACATGCCGTAGTCGTGGGCGCCGTGGTAGCAGCCGTCGAACAGGGCGATGCGCTCCTTGCCGGAAAAGCCCCGCGCCGCCCTGATGGCGTACATCGTGGCTTCGGTGCCGGTGTTGCAGAACACCACCCGCTGCGCGCAGGGGCTGGCGTCATGGAGCAGTTCAGCCAACCGCATCTGGCTGGTGGTGTGGATGCCGAACATCCAGCCGAGTTCGGCGCGCTGCTTGATGGCCGCCTCGATCGCCGGGTGCCGGTGGCCGAGCATGTGCAATCCGAAGCCGACGGAGGTGTCGATGTAGCGGTTGCCGTCCGCATCGAAGACGTAGGCGCCCTCCCCCCGCTCGATGAGAATGGGATGCGGCATTTCCAGATTGGCGGCCAAGCCGGAGTTGAGAATCTCGGCCCGCTGCTCGGCGATGCGCTGGGAGGCGGGGGTCTTGGCCAGCAGCTCCGCCCGCGCTGCGGCGACGGTGCATGGCGTCTCAGTTCGATTCACGCCGACTCAACCGGAAGCCTGGCCTGAATCGTGCTGAGACGCTGCCCGGAATGGTGGGCACGGGCGCGCCCTACCTGCCCGCCAAGCGGTCCACGACGGGTGCGAACGCCTCCATGACGTCGGCGCCGATGGTGACGTAGGAGATGCCGAACCGCTCCCGCCGCCGTTCGAGTTCGTCGCAGATGGCGTCCACGCCGCCAAACAGCGCATGGGGGTGGCGGGCCATTGCCGCCTCGGGCAAGCCGAACATGCGCGCGAACTCGGCCAGGACCGGCGATGGGTCGTCCATCACCATGGTGAAGTAGGCGCCGATCTCGATTTCAAGTTCATCGAAGCGCTCGCCCGCACCCTCCTTGATCCAGCCGAGCTTGCGGCGGGTTTCCTCCTCGGTGGAGGTCCGCACCCCGTCCGGGCCGATGACGCCCGCCCGGTTGTTGAAGTTGAGGCTGACGATGTCCGCCTCCCGGCCCGCCAGGCGCAGCACCCGGGGGCTGCCGCCGCCGACCATGATCGGCGACTTGGAGACCGGCTTGGGCAGGCCGTCGAAGTCGCGCCAGGCGAGGGTGCCGTTGGCGACGTTGGCCTGGCCTTCGCTGCGGAACGCCTTGACGCCCTCAATGACGTCGGCCAATCGATCAATGCGCTGCTTGGCGGGGTCGAAGGCCAAGCCCACCGCCGCGTACTCCTCCTGCAGCCAGCCGGCGCCCAGCCCGAACTCCAAGCGGCCCGAGGACAGCAGGTCGATGGTCATGGCGGACTTCACCAGCACCACCGGGTTGTGGTAGTCGATGCAGAACACCCGGCAGCCGATGTGGATGCGTTCGGTCACTGCCGCCGCATAAGCCATCGCGGGAATGGCGGCGAGGTTCTGCACCGGGTGGTTGGTCTTCTCCAAGGCCGGCCCCGGGCCGAGCAGGTGGTCCGCCAAATGGAAGGCGGAGTAGCCCAAGCGCTCAGCGCTGCGCGCCTGCTGGGCCCAGTCGGCGCCGGTCTCGGCGTTGAAGGACTGAACGCCGAAGCGGAACGGCTTAACAGGCATGGGCCGAACCCCAGATCAAGCCGCCGCGCGGTCCGCGCAGTAGCGGATGCCGCGGCGGAGCAGTTCGTAGTACTCGGCGCGCTGCCAACTGCCACGCTCGACCTCCGGGTAGTAGTCCACCATGGGCTGCATGTCGTAGTGGCCTCGGCAGTGGCCGAGATTGAGGTAGAGCACCTCGCCCTCGCCCACCCGGTTGATGTAGTAAACCGGACGCGGCTCATCGACCGGCCATTGGTCGTGGACCCAGCCTTGGCATTCGCCGTGGAAACGGGTTTCCAGCAGCCGATGCAGGTCGCCGTGAACCCGGCACAGATAGAGTTCATCGTCCGTTTCAAACTCGCCGATGCCCTTGACCAGCTCGTGCTCGGGGTCGGACAACGTCACCTTGAACGGCTGGATGGGCGGATGGGCGAGGAACTGGGTGCCCAAGGTCCGCATCAGCACCGGCGCCGTCTCCGGCGCATCCACCCGGCCGTCCTCGAGGAACTTCAGGATCGAATTGGTGCCGTGCAGCGCAAACCAGCGCTTGCCGGAGGCGATGAAGTCGCGCAGGGCGAGTTGCTCGTCCTCCTCCGGCACCAGGTCGCAGGTGTAGGTGATCAGGAAGTCGGAGGCTTGGATGCCGTCCACGTCGTGGTAGTCCGGGGCCACCCGCACCCGCACCCGATCGTCCTCCGCCAGCAGCTTCAGCAGCTCCAGGCGAGCGTAGTCGATGTCGTGGTACTTGCCCGCCGCCACCATATAGACGTTGACAGTACGATTCTCTGACATTAGCTTCCTCTTGTTTATTCCGCTTAATTCCGCTTAGCCTCCCCGAGCACCTCAGGCTATGAGGCAATCCAACGACATGGTTTGCTTATCTCGCTCGCCGCCAATGCTATCCGGACCTGCATATGAATCGGTCCTTCGGAGTGGTTGTCCCGCCGTCTTCGACCGTGGAAAAGTCATAATAGAGGCCAATTCCGTCAGGTTTAACGATAAATGAATAATCGAGTCACTCCCGAAGTACCATCGCCGATTGATGCCCTCAATGACGAAAAGCGCCTCCTGCTCCTTCATGCCCCGAACGGACACAACGCCATAGCCCTGATCTGTACCGACTGACATCACCCCTGACAAAGTCATTACGGGCTCAGCAGATTGTTCAAGGTCAAAGGGCTTGAAGCACCGCCAATTCGTAGCAACGGTTTCACTAACGTCCTGAGCGCGTGCCTCAAATAGAACGAATAGCAGGCAAAATGACGCTGCAGTCCCGATCAGTCTGGTCACGCGTTCCCTCCTTTGGCGCGGCTTGCCTTTGAGCATATCGGCAACACTCCAGCCTCCAGCAACGGCTGCAAGGCGCTCAAGATGTGGGCGCTGAGTGCCGGTTTGAGCATATCGGCAACACTCCAGCCTCCAGCAACATCACCAGCTTGATCTAAAACTGGATGCGCTTGGTGAAGCCTCCGTCGATGACGATGTTGGCGCCGTTGGTGTAGGCGCCCAGCGGGCTTGCCAGCAGCGCGGCTTGGGCGGCCACCTCCTCGGCGCGGCCCATGCGTCCCACCGGAATGCCGGCGAGGGTGGACTCATAGAACGGCGTCATGTGCTGCTTGATGTTGTCCCAGGCGCCGCCCTCGATCATGATCGGACCCGGCGAGATGGCGTTGACGCGGATGCCCTTGGCGCCGGCCTCCTGGGCCAGGGCGCCCGAGTAGTTCAGCAGCGCCGCCTTGATGGCGTTGTAGGAGTGCGGCCCGATGAAGGCCTCGAGAGCCGCCGTGGTCGAGATGACCAGGATGCTGCCGTTGTCGGAGTTCTCCAAGTGGGGCATGGCCGCTTCCACCATGCGCACCGTGCCGAGCATGTCGTGCTCGAAGTTGGCGCGCCAGTCGGCCTCCGTTCTGCCGTTGCCGCCGGAGACGTTGGAGACGATGTTGTCGATGCCGCCGAGCGCCTCGGCGGCAGCCTCGACCCAGGCTTTCAGCGCGTCGCCGTCGCCCACGTCCACCGCTTGGCCAAAGGCCGTCACGCCCTTGGCGGACAGCGCCGCCACGGCCTCGTTCACTTGGTCCTCGTTGCGGGCGCAGATGGCCACGTTGCAGCCCTCGTCGGAGAGCGCCTCGGCAATGGCCCGGCCGATGCCGCGGCTGCCGCCGGTGATCAGCGCCTTGCCGCCTTTCAGTTGCAAATCCATGGGGTGTCCTCCTCAGTGGTATGAATCAATGTGATGGGAAAATGTTTCTGAATCCGCACCGCGGCCCCGCAGCCGCTTTCAATTGAGCGGTCCGAATCGAGGCTTCGGCCGCTCCTTCGCGCCGCCTACGTCCACATGCACCTTGCCGGCCTCCAGCAGGACCGGGAAGGCGGCCACCGGCCGGGTGGCGGGCGGGCCCAAGCAGGCGCCGCTGCGCACGTCGAACAGGCCGCCGTGCAATGGGCAGCGCAGCTTGTGGCCGCTCAGGGTGCCAACGTGCAGCGCCTGGCGGGCGTGGCTGCATTGGTTCTGAAGGGCATGAAACTGGCCATCCACTTGGCAGACGAGCACCTTGACGCCGTCCACCTCCCAAGCGGCCATCTCCCCCTCGCCGACCGCGGCGATGCTGCAAACGGGCGTCACTTGATCTCAAGGTTCCTTGAGCCTACATCCACTTGATGGGCTCGCGGTGCAGGTAGTCGTCAAGGGTCTTGTGGAAGTGGCGGATGCGCAGCTCTTGGGTGGAGAGCCAAAGGCCCCGGTAGCCGCTTGAATTCATCCCCGCCTGCACCATGGCCAAGTTGGAGGCGTCCTGGTCCAGCACCTCGCCGATGGACTGCTCGCCGTGCTTGAACTGCTCGTGAGCCGGACGTGGCGGCGGCTCCTGGCCGGCCGGAAACAGGCTGTAGTTCTGCAGGTCGTAGTACATCTTGTTGGGATCGGTCTCGTGCGGCCGCTGGCGGAAGATCATCACGCTGTTGCAGTGGATGTTCATGGTGATGTTGGGGAAGATCAGGTAGTGGTAGTCGTCCGAAAGCTGATCGTCGTTCAGGTCGTCAAAGTCGTAGCCCATGCCGCCGGCGATCTTGCGCCAGTTCCGCTGCACCGCCCGGCGCACGCCCAGGCCGTCGCCCTGGTAGCTGTCCGGGTCGAGCAGGTTCGCGCGCATGTAGTCCTTGAGCTCCTCGGTGATGATGGTGCCGTCCTTGATGTGGGTGCTGACGCAGCCGAAGGGGATGAGATAGCGGTTGTGCCGCTCGTAGCAGTCGATCTGCACGTCCATGTCCTCCAGCATGGTCGTCAGCTGGGGGTGGGTGCCGAACACGTGGTAGGTCTCGTTGAAGGCGTCCACCGAGGTCTTCCAGTTGCAGTCCCACTCGACCGTCACGTCGTTCACGAGGGTCATGCGGTCGAAGTGGTAGGGGTCGAGATGCTGCGGGATCATGCCCAGGAAGTCGCGCAGGGGCTCCGCCTTGGGGTTCATGCTGAACCAGACCCAGCCGCCCCAGCTGTCGCAGGGCAGGCGCGCGATGGAGAGCTTGTCGCAGGGCGCGCCTTGGGGAAAGGTCTCGGCGTCCGGCACGTGGATCAGCTCGCCGCGCAGGTTGTACTCCCACAGGTGGTAGGAGCAGCGGAAGGTTTCGGTGTTGCCCGCAGCGCCGTAGGCGACTTGGTTGCCCCGGTGCGAACAGACGTTGTAGAAGGCGTTGTACCGGTGGTTCTCGTCCTTGGTGATGACGATGCTCTCCTTGCCGATCCTGGTGGTGACGTAGTCGCCCGGGTTGCGCAGGTCGCCCTCCCAAGCGCCCAGCAGCCAGACCTTGGTCCACAGCCGGTCCCATTCCCGGCGCATGAACTCCGGCGAGGTGTAGCGCTCCTTGGGAATGAAATCGTAGCCAAGGGCCGGATCCGGCTCCTTGTGCGCCGGCGTCTTGGAGGTCTGCGGATCCGCAAAGCGCTCAATTTTTCGATAGACGGTCATGTCTTGGCCCCCAAACCCAATTCCCAAAGTTGAGTTGGCGAGCATAGGAGGGGCAAGTTGAGCAGTCAAGGCGCGACCTGACGGTCGCGGATGGAGTTTCGCTTACCGCGAAACTCCGCGCTCGTCGCTTAGATCAGATTCCGGTATGTTTCTGGGCGCTGCCGTTGGGTGGGTCAGGTTCCGACATGTTGTTAAACCCGCACGGCGCGTGCGGTCCGCCGCGTCACGCCGCGCACGCCGTCTCAATGCGGCGGCGGTTCCGCAGCTGCCGCTCCACGACCTCCTCCGAAACGCCGAACTCCGCAGCGATGGAGGCTGTGTCCTTGCCGTCTTCGCGCATGGAGAGAATTTCCTCAACAGGAGCGAGGAATTCAGCGGCAAAGGCCCTACCCAATGCTTGACGTGAGGCATCGTGGAGGTCGTTGACCACTGACCGAGCAACCGGGGGGTTGGCGTACTCCCGCGCTTTGCTCGCCACAGTGAACCGCTCGCCATCATGGCTGATGCGCAAGTCGGGAAGGGCATAGGCACAACGATGGTTGAACAGCCGGAACTCGTCGTCGCGGCGACCAAACAGACGCCACCATTCAAAAGCCAAGGCTTCCGCAATGGGATAGGCGGACACGGTTGCTTCTCCTGACGGCTGGGGCGCACCCGACGCTTGCCCGACGAGGTGCTCACAGACATTCACTTCATCCACGAACACCTGAACGTCGGCAATGGTTGCCCGTTCCTCCGCCGACGCGTTGGGGGCGTCGTCTTGCCATTCGACGGAAATTCTCATGGCATTTCCTCGGCCTGCACAGGCCACCCCTTGTACTCACCTTATTTCGGGGTTCACGCAAATCCCGCGCCAATGCCCACCGTCACCGTCACCGTCGGTATGCCAGACTTGCTTAGGGAAACGGCCGTCTCCGTCCACAAATCGGCAGTTCCCTTTGCGGATCGCCTCCCTGACCCAGAGAGTAGCCTTGTTTTGGTCCTCTTCCGTGACCAAATGACACACCGTCGTATGCTGCTTCTTGGGACGCTGAATCCGGCCGTCCTTACGCTTGCGCGCACCGGGCAAGCCTCCCCACCAGCGCTTATCCTTGTGCTCCTTGCTGCCGACATAGGTCGCCGAATTTGCCGCGAGGTCCAAATCCGGCTGGTCCCGATTCAGGTCAGGAATGGTTTGGGGCCGCTTCACCGCAGAACCAACTTGGAGTTGCGCAACGGACTAAATTCTAGTCCCCTTGCCACCGCACGGCAAAAGCTGGCCCGAGCGGCATTTGAACGGGCGCATCAGCATCATCGCCGCGATCAACTCCGCGGGGATGGGCGGCAACCAATCCACCAACCCATCAGCAGGGCTGGGTGACGCATGAGCGGGCTCAGGTGTGCCTTCGGCACCCCAAGGCAGCCTCGGTTCAGGACGGGGCCTTCGCCGCTTGGACATCGGCGCCGCATGCCAGACCTTCGGCGACCAGCCGCTCGATTTCCGCATCGCTCCAGCCGAGGCGCCGCAGGATCTCGGCGGTGTGCTCGCCGTGGGCGGGGCTGGCGCCGCCGGGCTCAGCCCGTTCGCCGCCGAACCGGGCCGGCGGCTTGATGCGGATCATGTTGCCCATGCGCGGATGCGCAAACCGGTCGATGCTGGCGTTGGCTTCGTATTGCGGGTGCGCCAGCACCTCGTCGCAATCCAGGCACTTGGCCGCCGGAACGTCGTTCTCCTTGAGCTTGCGCAGCAGCTCATCGGTTTTGTGCTTGAGCAGTTCGCGGCTCAGCACCTCCCTGAACTCGTCCAGGTTGGCGAGCAGCTTCTCTTGGCTGTTGAACCGTTCGTCCGCCATCAGATGCAGTTGGTCAATGGCCTTCAGCAGGCCAAGCTGCTGCGCCGGATTGGCGGCCGACACAGTGATCGCGCCGTCCTTGGTGAGCGTGAGATCGTAGAGCAGCTCGCTCAACGGCGGGGCCTGCTGCGCATCCTCGTCGAGCAGGGTCTTGTGCATGAAGCCGTCGGGAAACAGGAAGAACAGGCCCGCGTCCATCATCGAAAGATCGATGTGCTGGCCCTCGCCGGTCCTCTCCCGCACGAGCAGCGCGGCGGTCACGGCCTGAAAGGCGGTGTAGGCGGTGATCTTGTCGCAGGTGAGGTTGCGCACGAACTCCGGGCCCGCCTTGCCGGCGCCCTGCACCGCCGCGAAGCCCGACTGGGCTTGGACGATGGGGTCGTAGGCCGGCAGGCCGCGATCCGGCCCCTGGGTGCCGAACCCGGATATCGCGCAGTAGATGAGCCGCGGATTTTGGGCGCGCAGATGCCCGCTGCCGAAGCCGAGCTTGTCCATGACGCCCGGCCGGTAGTTGCACAGCAGCACGTCGGCCTCGGCCGCGAGACGCTCAACCACCGTGCGAGCCTCGGCGGACTTCAGGTCGATGCCCAAGGACTGCTTGCCGCGGTTGCAGTTCGCAAACAGCGCCGAGATGCCGCCCTTGCTGCTGCCGAGATGGCGCATGGGGTCGCCGACTTCCACGGGTTCCACCTTGATGACCGAGGCGCCTTGCTCGCCCATCATCATGGCGGCGAGCGAGGCGGTGATCATGGTGGAGAACTCCAGGACTTTCACTGCGTCAAGGGGTTGCATTGCGGGTCTCCTTCAGGCGCGTTTTGAGCGCATTGCGGGTTTGCGGCTTGAAAGCGTGGCTGAGGCCAAGGCCCGGCCGAGGGGCGCCCAAGGCCGGCCCAACTCACTTGATGACAACCTCATTGGACGCCCCGCTCCAGGGGCCGGCGTTGCCGTCGGCGTCCACCGACCGCACGCGAAGCGCGTAGGTTCCCGGCGCCAGGCCCGACCAGCGGAACGACGTGCGCGTCGTGCGCGCCAGCGAGCGGCCCTCCACGGGAGCGCCGTCGAGCAGCAGCTCGACGGCGTAGCGCGCGCCCGCCACCGCGCTCCATGCGCCGCGCACCCGGCGGCCGCCCGCGTCCTCGACCGCCACCGACGCGGGCGGCGGCGGCAACGACGGCAGGGGCGGGACGCCGCGCGAGGCGTCCGCGCCCGACAGGTTCGCCAAGCGGCCCATGGGGCTCGACAGCAGGTTCATGACCGCAAGGTCGCCGTCCGACTCAACCCGCAGCCGCCACTTGCCCGTGCCGTCGCCGAGCGCGCCGGCGGCGATGGCATCCGCCTCCCCGGACTCCAGCTCCGCCGCAGTCAATTCCACCGCCGCCCCAGCCGGAACCCGAACCTCCACCGCGTCCCCAGGGCGGACCCCGCGGTCGTCCGCGCCGGTGACCGAGGCAACCGCCGCCGCGCCGAGATTCACCAAGCGCAGGATGCTGGCTTGGCGGGCGTTGCTGCCCGGATTGAGGGTCGCGACGCGGTGGGCGCCGTCATTCGACGGCGCGGCGGCCTGCATCGCCGTCAGGAAGCCGTCGGCGTGGCGCACGTAGGCCCCCGCCTCAAAGTCGATGTCGAGGCTCGACAGCTCCAGCCGCCAGGCGCCGGTGCCGATGCCGGTGCTGCCGGACAGCCCCTTGCGCGGATTGCCAAGCTCCAGATCGTCCGAATTGAGGTGCTTCGCCTCCCGCGCCTCCAAGCGCAGCCTTAGGGGGGGGTAGCGGACGTCGCCATCGTCAAAGGCCCGGATGGTCACCATGCCGGCGCGGCCCGAGCGGTTCACCACCCGCACGAAGCCCTGGCGCCCGTGGGGGTCCGAGGCCGGCGGGAAGAACGCCACGTGCCGAACGCCGTCCGCGTCAGCGGGCAGCGTCCGCGACAGATTGGTCAGGTGCCCGCCCGGGCTCGACAGCAGCCCCATGGCCACCAGCGGCGCCTCGGAGGCGACCGCCAGCCGCCACCGGCCCGACCCGTCGCCAAGCCCCGCCTGCGGCTCCCCGCAGGCCAAGCCACGGCCGGACTCGAGCTCCGCCGCGTCCACTTCGCACGCAGCGCCCGCCGGCAGCGTCAGGACCACCGGCGAGCCCGGCGACGCGCCGGCGTCGTCCGTCCCGGTGACCGTCGCCCGCGCCGGCGCATCCGTCGGGTTCACCAGCCGCAGGCGGCTCACCTGGTTGGTGTTGCTGGCCGGATTGAAGGTCAGCAGCTGCAGCGCGCCGTCCGCATCCCGTGCCGCCGTCGCATCCATCGCCGTCACGAAGCCGTCCGCCGAGCGCAGGTAGCCCAGCGTCTCCAAGTCCAGCGTCCCGCCGCCGAACTGCAGCCGCCAGGCGCCCATGCCGGGGCCGGTGCCGCCGGACAGGCCCTTGGCCACATTGCCGTTCTCGATATCCGCTGAGTTGAAGTGAACGACCGCATGGCCCTCAAGCCGCAGCATCAGCGGCTGGTATTCGCGCCCGGCGGCGTCGGTGGCCGTCACCGTGACCTCGCCGGCCCGGCCCGAATGGTTGATCACCCGCACGAAGCCCTGCAGGAAGGGGTCGGAGGCCGGCGGCAGGCGCCAGACCGCCTCCGGCGCCGTCACCGTCACCGCGAAACGCTGGGAGATGGAGCGGCCGCCGCCATCGGTGGCGGTGACCCGGATCTCCGCTTCGCCCGGCAGCAGCCCGCGAACGGTCAGGGCCATGCCCTCCACCGACACCGCAGCCACCGTCGGGTCTGACGAGGTCGCCGTGAGCGCCAAGCTGCTCCCGCCCGGGCTGCGGAAGGCGTCCGACAGGTCCAGCGACAGCGCCGCGCCCGAGGCCAGCGCGCGGGCCTCCAGCTGCCGCGCGACCTCCGGCCGCTGGCTGGCGGAGCCGCCGCTTCCGCCACCCCCGGTGCCGACCGGCGGCGTCGATGGGGGTTGCGAAGGCGGCGGCCGCGGCATTGGCGGCGGCTCATCGTCGTCCCTGACCGTCACGGACGCGACGGCGTTGGCGTCGTGGGGCGAATAGCCGCTGCCGCCAAGGACGGTCACCATGATGGCGCCGTTGCGCTCATCCCTGCCGTCGTCCATCGTGCGCACCATGAAGGTCGCGGTGCCGCCGGCGCCCATCGCCACCGTGCGGGCTCCGGTCTGGCCGGGAGCCGCGAAGCTGCCGGTTTGGGCGACGTTGACGTTCACCGTGATGCTGGCCGAGGGCGCCGGGCTGGCGGTCAGGGCAAAGCTCGCGGCTTGGCCCTCGGTCACCGCCGCGCCCGCCCTGGAAACGCTCACCACCGGCGTGTTCGGCGGCGGATCGTCATTGTCCGTGATGGTCAGCATGTGGACGCTCGGCGAACCCACCGCGTAGCCCGAGCCGCCGGTCAGGGTCAGCACCACGGCCTCGGCGCCTTCATCGTCGCCGTCATCGATGATCGCCACGGGAATGTTCACGCTCGTCGCGCCGCCCGAAACCGAAACCGTGCCGGAAAGCGCGGCGTAGTCCGCGCCCGCCCTCGCCATGCCGCTCACCGAGTAGCGCAGCGTGATGCCGGACGACGGCGCCGGGGAGAGGCTCACCGCCACGTTGCGCGTGCCCGCGCCCTCGCCGGCGCTGGACGACGCGCTGGCGAAGCTCGCCGTCGGCAGCGGATCGTCATTGTCGGTGATGGTCAGCGTATGCGCGCTCCGCGAACCCACCGTGTAGCCCGAGCCGCCGGTCAGCGTCAGCACCAGGGTCTCGGCGGCTTCATCCGCGGCGTCGTCGGTGATGCGCACGGGAATGTTCACGCTCGTTGCGCCGCTCGAAACCGATACGGCGCCCGGGAGCGCGGCGTAGTCCGCGCCCGGCGTTGCCGAGCCGCTCACCGCGTAGTTCAGCGTGATGGTGGATGGCGGCGCCGAGGAGAGGCTCACCGCCACATTGCGCGTGCCCGCGCCCTCGCCGGCGCTGGACGACGCGCTGGCGAAGCTCGCCGTCGGCACCACTCGGGTGAAGGTGAGCCTGGCCAAGGGCTGGCCGTTGAACGGGGCGGTGTTGCGAATGCTGGTGATGGTTCCCTGCGGCGAGGTGGGATCGTTGCTCAGCGAGAAGCCGCTGCCGTCCTCCGTGCCCGCATCGTAGGGATGCAAGTCCACCGAGAAGCTGGTCCGCCATTGGTTTGAGCCATCGAGTAGGGAGAGGCCCGAGACGCCAACGAACCAATCCGGACTGGGCGCGACCATCGAGAGGAGCGTGACCAACGGGTGGGACTTGGTGGCTTGGAAATTTGTGCTCACTTGCGACGTGGCTCCGATGACGCTACTGCCAAATTCCAAGCGCCTGCCGACCTGGCTGCTGGCATTGATCTCACTTGTGAAAGTGCTGGTTCCGCCAAGCTCCGCCACGAGTTCAACCCCGGCAGTGGCCATGCCGCCCGCCTGCCAAAAGGTCACCTGGCTGTTGTGCGTGGCGCCGATCAGCGTGGTGAAGTGGGCGCCCCCCGGCAAACTGCTTTGCGTTATTTTGTCCGCGGTCCAAGTGCCCGTGAACGTGACCCTGTAGTTGGCGGCGGAATCCGTCCCCTGGGCTTGGGCCGCGCCCGGCGACCAAACGGCCAGCGGCACGGCGGCGAGCAGGCCGAGGCAGGCGGAAACGGAACGGCTGAGTCGCTTGGTGGCCGACATGGTTCGTTCATCCTCCATGGTGGTTGCAGCTCGACTAATCCAATGACCTGTGACGCCTTCCAACGAGCTGCCATGCCCAGCCGCCATGTCTCGATCACCGGGGCGGGGGACGCCTGTGCCCCCTTATCAGACAGCATTGCCCGCCCAGGTTCGGGATGCCCCGAAAGCCATCGCCTTGAGTTTCGCAGCATAGCACAGCACCGCCCCTGCCGCTTTGCTCCAGGCGGCTCCTTCATGCACGCCGCCGGAACGCCCGCGGACGCGGCGGCCGTCCGCAACGCGCACGGCACCCCAATCCTGTCGGAGATTCAGGCGCACTTGGCGTTGATGCATTGATGTTGCCAAGTTATGCTTTGCATCATGAGGACGACAATTTCGCTCAATGAGCATCTCTCGAATCAGGTGCGCCGCGCCGCGACCGCCCAGAAGCTGAGTGTGAGCGCGTTCATCGCCAAAGTCCTGGACGACGCGCTGAAGCAGCGCGCGCCGTCAGAACCTCCGGCATTCAGGTTGATCACCACATCCGGCGCCCGCGTCCGCCCCGATGTCGATCTGGACCGGCCAAGGGCTGCGGATGCCGAAGATGACGAAACGCGGTTCGGTCTGAGGCGGTAGCGGGAGCCATGCTGCTCCCGGACGTCAACGTCCTGATCTACGCACACTTCGAGGATGTGGTCATGGAGCATCCCGATTACGTGCGCTGGCTTAAGCATTTGGCGACCGGCCCCGAGCCGTTCGCCCTTTCCGTGCTCGTGCTGTCGGGCTTCATCCGCATCGCCACGAACGCCCGAATCTTCGATCCCCCGGCAAGCCTCGCAACGGCTCTTGACTTCGTCTCGTCGCTTGCGGAACGACCGACGGCTCGGATCGTCGGCCCGGGACCCGATCACTGGCCCATTTTTGAGAAGCTGTGCCGTGAGGCAAACGCAACGGGCAAACTGGTTGCCGATGCTCAGCACGCCGCGATTGCGGTGGAGCATGGCTGCACCATGGTCACAACAGACTCCGACTTCGCCCGGTTTGCGGGGCTTAGATGGCAGCATCCACTGCGTCTGACCGGAACCGGTCCGTGAGACAGTCCCGGCGCAAGCCGCTTCCCAATCAGGCGCCCCGCAGGCCGGAAATCGCCGTCCTGGCCGGCGGCGGCAGGAGGGGAACCAGCATCCATGCCGACCGTCGGAGACGGCCAAGGACTTCGCCCCCCTGCTGCGGCGGCAGATCCGCCATGCCGTCAACGCCTTGCGCCGAGCCGCGCAGCAACCCGCCCACGAACCTTGGCCCCAAGAGCCGGCGATCCCCTTGCCAACGAGTTCCGCCGCCAAGTTCGGGCGCCGAGTTGCGCAGCGACTCGCACGTGCGCCATCGGCGCGCGTGTGCGGGCTCACAAACATTTCGGAATCCGACCCCACAACGAGCGCGGAGTTTCGCCTAGCGAAACTCCAACCGTCCCTCGCCCTTTGGGCGAGGGACGCCTTGACTTGCCCGAACGCCGGTTCCACACTCGAACGCGGACGGCAGCGAACCACCAAGGAGATTTCCAAGGCACCATGCGCTTAAATGCAGCGGGATTCCTGGCGCGGCGCCGACCGACGCTGGCGGTCGTTTTGGCGGCCATGATCCTGGCCTTCGCTGCGCCCGGCTGGAGCGATGGCGGGCCGCCGGTGCCGGAGGCATCCCCCGAAGACTTGGGCGTCGCCGCAGCCCGCCCCTCGCCGCAACCCATTGAGGAAGCGCTCGGCGATGCGGTTTCGCCATTGGATGCGGTGGCTGTGGACATCGAGAACGCCGAATACGCAAAGGCGGAGGCGTTCCTGGCACCCTACCTGAGAGCGGTGGAGGCGGCCCGCCACCGCTATCATCCCGATCTGGTGCGGCCGCTGCTGCTGCTCGGCGACGCCCGCCTCGGCCAAGGCGACTATCCGGGCGCCTTGGAGAGCTACAGCCAAGCCGTGCAGGTCAGCCGGGTCAGCGACGGGCTGTTCACCCCCGATCAAGTCGAGGCGGTGTACGGGCAGTCCGAGGCCCTGCAGCGGCTCGGCGACGGCAAGGCCGCCACGCGCCGCGAGGAGTACGCCTACGAGGTGCTCGCGCGGGCCTACGGGACGCAGGACGAAGCCATGCTGCCCGGCGTCTTCCGCCTCGCCCGTTGGCACAAGGACGCCTACAACGTCTTTGCCGCCCGCGCCCTCTACCAACAAGCGCTCAAGATCCACGAAGCCAACGGCAAAGCGGGCACGCCGCAGGCGATACCGGCCCTCCAAGGCCTCGCCGAAACCTACCGGATGGAGCGCTTTCCGCCCTTCTACGTGGACGACCGGGAGGCGGGCGCCCTCATTGCCGCCCGCTCGGGCGGGCGCTTCACCAACTACGAGATGCCCTTGCAGATCAACAGCTTTCCGGTTGCTGAGCAGGCCTTGCAGGAAGTGATCCGCATCCGTCAGGAGGACGCCGACACCGGGCCGACGCCCGTGTCCGAGGCCATTCTGGACCTCGCCGACTGGCATCTGATGTGGGAGCGCTTCCGCAAGGCGCACACCCTCTATGAGCATGTTTACGAACGCTTCGAGAAGGTCGGCAGCGTCGATGCCGCCGCCTACTTCGCCGAACCGGTGCTGTTGCATTTCGCGGCGCCCAAGGCCCCCCGCCCGCCGCCCGCCGGGGAGCGGGAGGAGCAGGCCCTGGGTTTCGTCGAAGTGCAATTCGAGGTCTCGGCCAACGGCAGCGTTCGGGACATGAAGGTGGTTGCCTCCGAGCCGGAGGGCCTGATGGACTTCCCGGTGCGCCGCAGCCTGCGCAGCGCCCGCTACCGCCCGGCCATGGTCGATGGCAAGGCGGCGCCCTACGCAGGGGAGACCTACCGCCATGCGTTCAACTACTTCCCGCGCTCCGAACAGACCGAGGAGGACATGGGAAAGGAGCGGGTCGAGGACCGGAAAAAGCGCGGGGAAGCCGATGCTTAAGGACGGCGCAAGGCTGGGCGGCGGTTCCTGCGGCTTCGGTTCAGGATGCTTGGACATCCTGAATTCCCTCAATGTCGCTTGGATTCCAGGGTGTTGAGATGGTCGCCTTGCTGAAACTGACGCTGCTCGCGGCGCTGGCCCTGCTCTGGGCCTGCGCGCCCATCACGCCGCTGTATCCGCAGCCGCAATCCCCGTCGCAATCCGGCGCCAGCGGCGGCGCGTCCGGTTCATCCGGTTCATCAGGGGGGCAAAGCGGCGGCGGCAGCGCTGGGGGCGGTGGCGCCAGCGGCGGCCCGGGCGGCAATCCGCTGCCCAGCGGCGTTCCAATGCCCGGCGGCAGCCCCGGCGGCGGCAGCGCCATGCCTGGCAGCGGGGGTGCCGGCGGCGCCAGCGGCGGCGCGACGGGCCGGGACGGCAGCGCCCGCCTGCCGCCGCCGCCCGGCAGCGCAGGGTCAGGCGGCAGCCAGCTTCCCGGCCCGGTGCCCGGCCTGCCAAGCGGTGGCGCCACCGCCTCGGGCGGCGCCAGCCTCCCCAGCGGCAATGGACCGGGCGGAGCGAGCCGCGGCAACTTGCCCGGCGGCGCTCAAGGCGGGAGCGGCGGCACGGTTGGGCTGCCCGGCACGGACGGCAGCCAACCCGGCGGAACCGATGCGGGTGGTCGTCCCGGCAGTGCCGCCGGCGAGGAGACTTGGCAAAGCGGCGCGCCCGGCAGCGGCACGGACGGCTGGGAGGCCAGCAACCAGTTGCCAAGCACGAGCGGCGCCCCGCCGGGGGTTCCCGGCGGAACCAACGCGGGGGCGGAATCCCGATCGGGTTCCCAAGCGGATTCCCGAACGGGCTCCCGAACGAGCTCCAGCCAAGGCGCCCTGGACCAAGCGCTGGAGTCCTTCGATGGCGAAATTCTCGCCGAGCGGGAAGTGCTCGCCCAACGCACCAATCAACGGCCAGCCGGGACGGGCGGCGGCGCAACGGCGCAGCCTCCGGGTGGCGGGACGCTGGACGCCGGCACGGTCGGCAGCGGCAGCGCGTCCATGCCCGGAACGACCAGCCGAAGCGGGCCACGGCCGGCGCCCGCCATGCCCGGCGGCGGACCCGGGGGCCGCAGCGGCGGCGGCCAAGGCCACCTGCCCGACGCCAAGGATGACGACATCATCGCCCGCCAGCTGCGCGAAGCGGCGATGGCGGAGCCGGACCCGGAGCTGCGCGAGAGGCTCTGGGAGGAATACCGACGCTACAAGGGAAGCTGACCATGCGCACCATCACCTCCGCATTCACGCTCGCATCGGCCTTGGCTCTCGCCGGCTGCGTATCGGAATCGCTGCGCACCGTGGACATGACGCCGCCCAAGCAGTTCAGCGGCGTTCAGGACGAGGCGCTGCTGCTCGACGTGGGCGTCGCGGTGCTGGATCCGAACATCCCCGAGACCTTCGATGAGCAGATCGAGCGGCTGGTCAACCCGGACATCCGCCGGGCCGAGGCCCAGTTCATGCCCTACTTCGCCAAGAACCTGCTGCAAAGCACCGGCAACTGGGGCGCGGTGCGGGTGGTGCCGCGGGCCACGCACGCCGTCGATGTGACGGTGACCGGCAGGATTCTGCAATCCGACGGCGAGCGGCTGGTCCAGGAGTTCACCGTCACCGATGCGCGGGGCGACGTCTGGTTCACCAACACCTACCGCGCCACAGCCAGCAAGTACGCCTACTCGCCCACCGTGCCGCCGGACATCGACCCCTTCCAGGCCAACTACAAGCGCTTGGCGGACGACATGCTGGCCCATCGCGAGTCCTTGGATGAGGCCGCGGTGCGGGCCATCCGCGCCACCGCCGAGATGAGGTTCGCCCAGGACTTCGCCCCCGACGCCTTCGACGCCCATGTGCGGCCGCGCCCCGATGGCGGCTTCGAACTGCTGCGGCTGCCGGCGGAGGACGACCCGATGCTGGCGAGGGTGCGCCAAGTGCGCGAGCGGGAGTACGCGTTCATCGACACCCTGGACGAGCACTACGCCAACTACCATCGGCAAATGCACGGGGCCTACCAAAACTGGCGTGAAGCCACCTACTCGGAAGCGTCCTCGCTGCGCGAACTCAAGGCCCAGGCGCGCAATCGGACTTGGGCCGGCATCGCCGCCATCGGCGCCGGCATCGGCGCGATCTACGACAGCGACAACCCCTACATCGACGCCACCGGGCTGGTCGCCATCGGCGCCGGCGCCGCGCTGGTCAAGAACGCCGTCGCCAAGCGCAACGAAGCCGCCATGAAGGCGGAGGCGCTGCAGGAGCTGGGCGTGGCGGCGGAAGCGGAAATAATGCCGAACACGATGGAACTCGAGAACGAAACCGTCCGACTGCGGGGCACGGTCGATGAGCAGTACCGGGAGCTGCGCCGGATTCTGCGCCGGCTGTACTTTGAGGACCTCGGCCTGCCAGCGCCGCCGGCGCCCGAGGCGCCGGAAGCCTCGTCCTGAAGGGACGAAGCCGCGGATCGACAAGAGGACGGCCGCCGGGCGCAAATGTTGATAGGTGCGACCGCCCTGCTCCGCGATCAGGGATAGCCAGTGCCCGACGAATCCGGCGTCATCAGGCCGCGCGCGGTTCCCTTGAGCCACGCCGAAGGGCGGGCTGCCAGCCCCAAAGGCGCCGCGAGCCGCCGCTGGCCGCTGCTGCTGGCGGCGATCGGCGCCGTGGCGGCAATCGCTGTCCTGTTCACCTTGGCGCCGCATTGGGTCGAACCCTTGGAAACGGTCTCGCCAAGGGCTGCGCCCGACGCCGCGCCGCCGACGGGCACTGCGTCCGGGGTCGCCCCGGACGCTCAACCGCCGCCCTTCCAAGCGCTCAGAAGGGAGCAGGCGCGCACCGAAGCCGGCGACGAACTGGCCCGCTTCGTGGAGCTGGAGTTGAAGCTGCGTGAGGAACTCAATGCCGGCGCCTGGTCCGAGGCCGGGTACGACGCCGCCCGCGCCTTGGCCCAAGCCGGCGACGAGGCGTTCGTCGCCGAGCGGTTCGATGCCGCCATCGGCCAGTACCGCCAAGCCGCCGACGCGCTGGCGGCGCTGATCGACCAAGGCCACGCCCAGTTCGAGGACGCCCTGAACCAAGGGCTGGCGGCGATTGACGAACGCGACCCTGCCGCCGCCGAGGCTTGGCTCAGCCAGGCCGCGGACGTCAAGCCGGACAGCCCCGCCCTGCGCGCCGCCCTGCAGCGGGCGGGCCACCTGCCCGAAGTCATCGCCCAGTTTCGCACCGCGCGCAACCACGAATTGGCGGGGCGCTGGGACCAAGCGGTGGACGCCTACCAAGCCATCCGCGCCCTGGACGCCGACACGCCCGGCCTCGACGGCGCCATCGCCGCCGCCCGCCGGGGCCGCTCCGAGCAGCTTCTGAACGAAAGGCTGTCCGCCGGGTTCAAAGCCTTGGAGCAGGGCAGCTTCGAACAGGCGGAAAACGCCTTCCGGCAGGCCTTGGGGATCGACCCCGGCAACGCCTCCGCCGAAGGCGGGCTGCAGCAGATCGCTGAGCAGTCGGAACTGGTGAGGATTGCCGAACTCAAGCGTCAAGCCGAGCGGCACGCGGCAGCCGAGCGGTGGGCCGAGACCGCCGAGGCCAACCGGCGCATTTTGGCCTTGGACGCGAACATCCAATTCGCCCGGTTGGGACTGGAGCAGGCCGAAGCGCAGAGCCGGGCCTTGAGCACCCTGAAGCGGATCGCCGACGGCGCCGAACGGCTGTCGTCGGATGCGCTCTTCGAGGAGGCGCAGGCCATGCTCGCCGAGGCCAGGACGCTATCGCCGAGGGGCCCCGTTCTGGCCGCCGCCATCGTGGAGGTGGATGCCCTGCTCCGCCGCCACGGCACTCCGGTGCCGGTGCTGCTGCGCTCCGACAACGCCACCGAGGTGCTGCTCTCCAACGTCGGTCCCCTAGGCCGCTTTGCCGAAAAACGCCTTGAGCTGCGCCCCGGCGCCTACACGCTGATCGGCAGCCGCGACGGCTGCCGGGACGCGCGCGCCGAGATCAGCGTCCAACCCGGCATGGAGCCGATCGAGATACGCTGTGAGGAACTCCTGCAGCGATGAGCGCCGACCCGGTCATCAAGCCGGTTCGCTACCAGCCGCCCGGCGAGGAGCGCGCCCGGCGGCCGCGCCTCTCCGCCGCGCGGGCGGCGCTGCTGGCCGCAGCGCTGGCCGCCGCCGCCGTGCTTGCGTTCCTGTTCATGGCCCGCTCCGTGGCCCTTGAGTTCACGCCGCCCGCCAGCCGCATCAGCATTCAGGGGGGCGTTGCCGTCGAGTTCGGCGGCGTCCATCTGCTGCTGAGCGGAACCTACCAGGTCAAGGCGGAACTCGATGGCCACCATCCCATAGCGGCGCCGTTGACCGTCGGCGACGAGCGCAACCAAGCCTTCGAGTTCAAGTTTGCGCCGCTGCCCGGCCTGCTCACCGTGGAGGCCATTCCCGCCGGGGCGCAGCTGACGGTGGATGGACGTCCCCTTGGCGCAACGCCGCTCACCGACGTGCCCGTCGCGGCGGGCAGGCGCGAGCTGCGCTTCACCCACCCCCGCCATCAGGCCCTGGAAATGACCGTGGAGGTTGCCGGGCGCAGCCAACGGCAGCGCATTGACGCCGAACTCCCGCCCAATTGGGGAGAGGTGCACTACGTCACCGAACCGCCGGGGGCGCGCATCCTGATCGATGGCGAGGACACCGGCCTGATGACGCCGGCGACGGCGGAGATGCTCGCCGGCGAGCATGAGGTGGCGCTGGTTTTGCCGGGCCACCAAAGCCATCGCGAGCGCATCCTGATCGCGCCCCTGGAGCGGCGCGAGGCGCCGCCGATCCAGCTGCGCCAGTCCGATGCGCAGCTTCAGGTAAGCACCCGGCCGGGCCGGGCGGGCGTGACCATCGACGGCCAGTACCGGGGCGAATCGCCGGTCAGCGCGGCGTTGCGGTCGGCACAGCCCTACCGGGTGCGGATTTTCAAGGCGGGCTACGCCGCGCGCAGCGCTACGGTCACCCTGAAGGCCGGCGAAAGCCGCCGCCTGTCGTTCGAGCTCGAACCCCTGACCGGCCTGGTGTCGGTGCAGGCCAAGCCGGCGCAGGCGCAGCTGCTGGTGGACGGCAAGGCCCGAGGCCCAGCCAACCAAGTGCTGGAACTGCCCACCCGCCCGCACCGGCTGGAGATTCGAGCCGATGGCTACGCCGGCTACCGCACGGAAATCCGTCCCCGCCAAGGCCTCACCCAAGAGGTGCGGGTCAAGCTGCTGACGCTGGCGGAAGCCCGGTTGGCGGCGTTGCGTCCGCAAGTCGCCACGGCCCAGGGACAAACCCTGAAGCTGTTCAAGCCGAGCCCCATTCGACTGGGCGCCTCACGCCGCGAACCCGGCCGACGAGCCAACGAGACGCTGCGCGACGTGGCTTTGGAGCGCTTCTTCTACTTGGGGCTGAAGGAGGTGACCAACGCCGAGTTCAGGGCCTTCGCCAGCGGCCACGATTCCGGCGCCTACGAGGACCAGCCGCTGAACAAGGACGACCAGCCGGTGGCCATGGTCAGCTGGCATGACGCCGCCCGCTACTGCAACTGGCTCTCAAGCCAAGAGAGTCTGCCGGCATTCTATGCGGAGGAGTTCGGCAAGGTGACCGGCTTCAACGCCGCCGCCACCGGCTACCGGCTGCCCTCCGAGGCGGAATGGGCCTGGGTCGCCCGCCACCAGGAGGACGGCGAGTTGCTGCGCTTTCCTTGGGGCGAGGCGCTGCCGCCTCCGAATCGGCACGGCAACTACGCCGACCGCGCCGCCGGCCACTTGGTGGGACGCATCATCTTCGGCTACAACGACAACCACGCGGTGGCGGCGCCGGTGGGTTCCTTTGCGGCCAACGCCAAGGGCATCTTCGATCTCGGCGGCAACGTCGCGGAGTGGGTCAACGACTTCTACCAGCACCCGACGCCCGACCCCGCCCCGCCCCTCGGCCCGCCCGCCGGGGAGTATCATGTCATTCGCGGATCGAGCTGGATGCATGGCACAATCACGGACTTGCGGCTGTCGTTTCGCGACTACGGCATCGATGGTCGCCGCGACCTCGGATTCCGCTTGGCGCGATTTGCGGAGACTGAACGGTGAGCGTCGCGTTAAAGGATAAACTGGCGCGCGGGCTTTTGATCGGCGCGTTGCTGGCCAGCGGCGGCGGCTTGGCCGCGGCGGCTGAAACCGAGCCGCAAGACGGCGCGCAGGCGGAGGCCGACGGGGCGGCTGAGGAAGCTGCGGCGGCCGACGACGGCCCGCCCGAATCCCATGACGTCTTTCTGCCGACCGAGGAGATCTCCGAGGACTTCGCCGTGCCTTTTCCGGTGGACATCTGAAACCCGGCGGACATCCGCAACCCGTTGGACACATGACCGTTGGACACATGAATGAAGCGCCAACTGCCTGTTGAACTGATCTACCAAATCGGCGCCTTGGTGGTGTCGCTCATCATCGTGCATCTGGCCTACATCACCGTGGTGCGCCCCAACGCCGAGGCCATTCTTGAGGTCCGCGCCGAACAGTCGGCGGCCGGCGAGCCGGTGGCCGATGAGCCGTCGATCTACGTCATGCTCAAGGATTTCGAGCAGGAGGCCTGCTTCGTGCTGATGCTCTGGGCCGTGGCCATCATGGGCTACAAGGGCCGCGCCGCCTGGCGCGAGCGCAAGCTGCTCGACGAGGACTTGATCAGGCTGCACGAGGGCATGAGCATCCTGCCGGAGGACACCCGGGAATACGCGCGCCCGATCCAGGCGCTGCCGGCGAACGCCCAAGGCTGCCTGCTGCCCCGGGCGCTGCTCTCCGCGCTGCAGCGCTTCGCCTCCACCCGCAACGTCCAAGACGTCTCGGTGGCGGTCAAGGCCATCTGCGACACCGAATCCGACCGGCTCGACAGCGAACTGGCGATGGTTCGCTACATTGCCTGGGCGATTCCCAGCATCGGCTTCATCGGCACCGTGCGCGGCATCAGCCAAGCCTTGGGCCAAGCCTACAAGGCCGTTGAGGGGGACATCGCCGGGGTGACGGCCAGCTTGGGCGTGGCCTTCAACTCCACCTTCATCGCCTTGGTCATCAGCATCATCATCATGTTCCTGATGCATCAGCTGCAGCTGCTTCAGGAACGCTTGGTGCTTGATGCGCAGACCTACTGCGACCAGCGGCTGCTCGCCCATCTGCAGGTGCGTTAGTGTCCCTGCTGCTGGAACTCAATGATGCGGCCCTGAGCCTGTACCGAGACGGCGACCCCATCTATCAGCAGCCCGCCGTCGCCTTGGTTGGGCCCGAAGGCGCGGCCTTTGGCGCCGAAGCGCTGAAACGCGCGCGCCTGCAGCCGCAGCAGGTCAACCAGCAGTACCTCGCCCGGCTGAACGCCGACCCGCTGCCGCGGCCCGGCCAGGGAATCGCCAACCATGCCGACCTGGTTTACCGGCACTTGCTGGAGATCGGGGCCTTGGCCGACGAACCCCTGGCCGTCGCGGTCCCCGGCTTCCTGACCAAGGATCAACTCGGAGTGCTGCTCGGCATTGCCGAGGAGGCCGGCATCCGCATTCGCGGCTTCGTGGACAGCGCCGTGCTCATGGGCAGCGTGGCGGAGCTGCGCCCCAGCACTTGGCTGCTGGACCTGCACGCCACCCGCTGCTGCTTGACGGAGCTGCGCGCCAGCGATGCGGACGGCCAAGCGGTCAGCCGGGGGGCGGTTGAGGACATCGCCGGCTTCGGGCGCAACGCCTGCCTGGACGGCTGGGCGAACCTGGTCGCCGATCGCTTCGTGCAGGACACGCGCTTCGACCCGCTGCACGCCGCCGACTCCGAACAGCAGCTCTACGACCAGCTGCACGCTTGGGCCGGGCGCCAAACGCTCGGCGAACTGGCGGTGGCGGTCCGCCAAGGCGACGCCGCCCGGCAGGTGCGGATCGGCGCCATCGCTCTGCGGGACAAGCTGATGCAACGGCTGGCGCCGGTGGTGGAGAAGGTTGCCGACGGCGCCCGCCTGCTGGTCGCGCCGCACGGCGCCGCCCTGCCGGGCCTGGTGGAAGGCTTGGAGGCGCTCGGCGTCGAGGCGCGCCGCCTGCCGCCGGACATCATGGCGCGGGCGATGGCGCGGCGGCTTGGCGCCGTGGACGGCCTGAAGTGGGTCACCGCGCTGCCGGCTGCGGCGCCGGAACCGACGGCGGCAAACCAAGCGGCCGCCGTCTTGGCCGGCCCGCCGGCGGACGGGGCGGCCAGCCACGCCCTCTGCGGCCACCGCGCCTGGCCCTTGGCCGGCAACGCTTTCGGCCTGCCGCAGCGAGGCCGCATTGGGGAGGTCATTGAGCGCGGCGGTCGGCGCTTTGAGCTGATTGCCGTGGAGGACGCAGGCTAGGCGGGCGCAGGGCATGGCCAAGCGGCGTTCGTTAAGCGTGTTCTCGCTCTCCTTCCTGGATGTGATGTCCTGCGGCTTCGGCGCGGTGGTGCTGATTTTCCTGATCATCAACCACGCCACCGAAGAGGACGTCAAGATCGTCAACAAGGATCGATTGGCGGAGATTCGCCTGCTCGACTACCAAGTGCAAAACGGCGAGCGGGATCTGTTCGAGTTGCGGGAGCGGCTGGATGGCGTCCTGCAGCGGCTGGGCGAATCCCGGCAAAAGCTGGTCAGCACCGAGGCCGATCTGCAGCAGGCGCGCCGCGACTTTGATGAGCTCGATGCCGAGTCGTCGGCGGAGCGGGCCTCCGTCGAGCGGCTGATGAGCGATCTTGAGGCCCGTGAGGAGGAGGTGGCGCGCCTGCGGCAGATCGAGGAGGCCAATGACGGCGACCGGGCGCTGGCGTTCGCCGGCGAGGGCGACCGCCAGTACCTGACCGGCCTCAAGGTGGGCGGCAGCAACATTCTCATCGCCGTCGATGCCTCCGCCAGCATGCTCGACCGCACCATCGTCAACGTGCTGCGGCGCCGCAACATGCCCGAGGAGCGCCGCCGGCAAGCGCCCAAATGGCGGCGGGCGGTGCGCACCGTGGAATGGCTGGCCGCCCAGCTGCCCTTGGATGCGGACTTTCAGCTGTTCGCCTTCAACGAACGGACCCGCTCGCTGGTGCCCGGCAGCGGGGACCAGTGGACGCCGCTCGGTGACGGCAGCGCCTTGGCCGCGGCCATCGACGGCCTGGACGGCATGGTGCCCAGCGGCGGCACCAGCCTGCAGCGGCTGGTGGCCAAGCTGCGCGCCTTGGACCCGTTGCCGGACAACGTTTACTTGGTGACCGACTCCCTGCCCACCCAAGGCGCCCGCGCCCCCCGGCGGGCCACCGTTTCCGGCGCCGACCGCCTGGACCTGTTCCGCGATGCGCTGCGGCAAATGCCCCTGCAGGTGCCGATCAACGTCATCCTGTTGCCGATGGAGGGCGATCCCCTGGCCTCGGCCGCCTATTGGAACCTGGCGCGCACCAGCGGCGGCGCCTACATGGCCCCGGCCAGGGATTGGCCGTAGGATTGGGGCGCCCATGAGCACGCGCAACCGGAGATTGATCGAGGAGTTCAGCGTCTCCTTCCTGGACGTGATCTGCTGCGGCTTCGGGGCCATCATCCTGCTGCTGATGATCACCAAGACCGTGGAGCCGATCCTGCTGGAGCGATCGGTCGTCAACCTGGAAGGCCAGGTGGCGAGCCGGGAGCAGTCGCTCCACGACATCCAAGGGCAGATTCGGGAGCTGCGTCGGCAGTTGGCCGATGCCAGCGGACAGCTCGACGACAACCTGCTCGCCCTGGCCCGCATGGAGCTGGAGCTGACCCGCATCCTCGGCCAGTTCACCGCCACCACCGAGGACCAGGAGCAGCTGCGCCAGCAAACCCTGAAGCTGGCGGCGGCGCGTCAGTCGTTGACCGATGAGATGGAGCGCCTGCTCGGCCTCGACTTCCGCCGCCAGAGCGATCTGGTCGGCGGCATCGCCGTTGACAGCGAATACATCATCTTCGTCATCGACACCTCGGGCAGCATGTTCAACGGCGCGTGGCCGCAAGTGCTGCGCAAGGTGAGCGAGACCTTGGACGTCTATCCGACCGTCAAGGGCATCCAAGTGATGAACGACATGGGCGAGTACATGTTCTCCAGCTTCCGCGGCCAGTGGATTCCCGACACGCCGGGGCGCCGCCAATCCATCATCAACACCCTGCGCAGCTGGAACCCGTTCAGCAACTCAAGCCCCGTGGAGGGCATCCAGGCGGCCATCGACACCTACTACGCGCCCGACAAGCGCATCGGCATCTACGTGTTCGGCGACGACTACAGCGGCGACTCGGTGGAGGAGGTGGTGGACGCGGTGGACCGCATCAACGTCGCTGACGAGTCGGGGCGCCGCCGGGTGCGCATCAACGCGGTTGGCTTTCCGGTGCATCTGCAGCGGCCCAACGCCCGCATCTACCGCTTCGCCGCGCTGATGCGGGAGCTGGCCTACCGCAACGACGGAACCTTTGTCGGCTTGTCGGAATTCCAGTAGGCTTGGCAGGTCAACCATGATTGCCCTGACCCTGAAACGCTGCGCAAAGTGCGCCATTGCGTCGGCCTTGGCCGCTTCGGCGGTGGGCTGCGCGGGCGCCAAGGTGGCGGTGCCCACCGGATTTCCGGTGCCGCAGGTGTCGAAAGTGTCGCTGCCGGTCGGCCTCTATCTGGACGATTCGCTGCTGTCCTTCGTCCACCGGGAATCCCTGGAGGGCCAAGGCGACTGGGAGATCGAGCTCGGCTCCGCCCAGCGGCAGATGTTCGACAGCCTCCTGAGCGGCCTGTTCATCGGCCACCGCCCGGTGGAGCGCCCGGGGACGAGCCATGACGACATCGCCGGCGTGCTGGCGCCGGCCATTGAGGAACTGCAGTTCTCCATTCCGGAGCAGACCCGCTCGGAGTATTACGAGGTCTGGATTCGCTACCGCTTCGAACTGCACGCCAACGACGGCGAAAAGCTCGGCCAGTGGAACCTCACCGCCTACGGCAAGGCCCATCAGCAGAACCACGCCGGCGCTTCGGCGGCGCTGCAAAGCGCGGCCTTGGTCGCCTGCCGGGACGCGATGGCGTTCTTCACCCAGCAGTTTCGCAAGGAGCCCGTGGTTCAGTCCTGGCTGGGCCGGGAACTGGGGGATGCCGCATGAGGCCGGCGCGCGGCATTGCCCTGCTGCTGGCTTGGACGGGCCTGACCGGCTGCGTGACGGCGACCGTCCAGGAGGTTCGGGAGACGGCCACGGCCATGACCGCGGGCGACTCCATCGTGGTGCTCGGGCGACGCAGCCAGCCCACCACCGACGAGACCGAGCTCGACTTCATCTCCTGCGTGGCGAACAGCATGAGCCGCGGCCAAAACGCCCTTAACGTCTTGGAGGAGCAGCAGTTCCTGGACGCCACCTTCCCTTGGTTCGAGCCGCGCATCGCGCCGCTCAACCACACTGAGCTGCCCGCCATCATCAAGCAAGCGCCCTTGGCCGAGCGCTTGGCGGAGATGGGGCTGAAGTACCTGGTCTGGATCGAGGGCTCCACTCAGCGCATCGACTCCGGCGGGTCGCTCAGCTGCGTGGTCGGCCCCGGCGGCGGCGGCTGCTTCGGGTTCCTGTCCTGGGAGAACGACTCCACCTACGAGGCTTCCGTCTGGGACGTGGCCACCGGCCAGGCCGCCGGCAAGATCAGCTCCGAGGCCACCGGCATGAGCTACGTGCCCGCCGTCATCGTCCCGATCCCGATCATCGCCCGAGTCCGCTCCTCGGCCTGCTCAAGCCTCGCCAAGCAGTTGAAGTCGTTCGTGGTGAATTGATCGAGCGAGGCGAAACTGGATCGGCATCCCGGGCCGACCTTGGGTGTGCCGACCTCTCGAATTCAGAACGCGGACTCTGACGCCGCAAGGGCGGGCCGCAGCCCCTCGACCAAGCCTTCGACGCGAGCCATGCGATTTTCGACTCCAGCAATGCGGATTTCGACGGCACGCACATCTTGGCGTAGATCGCGGATATCCGCTCTCAGCCATCCAAACAGCCCAATCAGCAATGCCGCCAGCGCAACGGAGGTGCCAAGAACCGCCATTTGGCCAGTCTCATTGAACCAGCCCAGGCACAGCAAGGCTCGGACGCAACCTCTCAACTTCGATCCGTCGAAGTCATGCCATTGTGCGAGCGCTTCGCTGAAGCTGCTGCTCGGCCCAGGCGCCCATTGATGGGATGGACAGCGACCAAACGCCGTCCTTCGGCTCAACAATGCCGTTTTCCATGAGTTCGTTGGTCGTTCCCTGTGCGTCGAAGTCCTCATCGGACTGCCAGAGTTTTTTGGCCTCATCGACGCACAGGGCTTTCAAGGCCCGGTGGCTGTAATGCGGCGGCGCCTTGCCGATTTGAGCGACAATGCGTTTGGTGAGGTCGGGATCGCATGGTGCCCTTACGTCCTTCAGGCGATCCCCGTAGCATTCGGATCGAAGCTCGGCGCACCGATTCTCGATCCGCTTGAAGCTGACGGCCTGCAGGCTTCCTTTGGCATCAAGCAGCGCCTCGCAAATGGCTTTGTGCGCGCTCCACAGGTGGCGGGGCCATCCGAATGACCAGCGGGCGGTCTCATCGGCGAGCAGTTGCCTCAACTCCGGCGGCGCCCTGTCGCAGCGCAGCTCCTCCAGCATTCTGTTGGTGGATGCGGCGCATTCGTCGGACGTCAGGGCCGACATGCCATAAGTGCCCGCATCGCCCGCTCTGGTCAGGCCCGAATGATCATTGACGTGTCCTTTGGTATGGGCCAAGCCGGTCAGAAGCACGGCGCAGGGGATTTGATCGGTTTCGCCCAGTCCGCCAATGTGCAGATCCTTGAGCACGTCCAAGGCGCTGTCCGGCAGGCTGTGGGCCTCATCGACGTGCAGGACGAAGCGCAGGTCCTCAGTGGAAAGCTCTTTGGATGCTCTGCGCATTTCCTCCCCCAACATTCGTCCGGTCAGTCGGGCGCCCATCAGCCCCGCCCATTTGACCGCAGTGGCCGCCAGCTGACCTTCCTGTTTGGATGCCGCATCCTCAACCCGAGCCATCAGGGAGGGAAAGTCAACCATATGGTGGTGTCTCACCTTAATGAAAACGGCATTTTCGTTGGTTTCGGCCAAATGAGCGGCCAGTGCGGTTTTGCCGCAGCCGGGAGCGCCTTGATAGATGCGGAAAATAGCCTGTTCACGGGCCATGGAGGACTGCAGGCCATTTTTGAACAGCGTGATTTCCTCTTCGCGGTCCGCAAAATACCTGGCTTCGTCTCGGGGTGAATCGACGTGGGCGATTTGGTGCGCAAGTTCCGTGTTGAACCGCATGGTTGGCGTCGGCAGAGGCTTGATGCGGATAGCTTACCAGCATTGGGATTGGCTCGTCCCGGGCCGTTGCGTGGGTCAGGTTCCGATATGTTTGTGAGCCCGCACATCTGCTGGATTCGATCATCATCAACCACCTCAATGTGAGCGGTTCGCCGAAAGGGCAAAGCACATGGCATCTGGAACCCCGACCCTCCGCGCCATTGCCGACCGCCTTGCCCCGGAGGTGGACCGGCGCCGGCTGGCGGACTTGCACGAGCGCCTGCCAGCGGATGCGCCGGTCGATTGGCGCGCCGTTGCCGCCATCTCTGCCCTAGCGCTGCGGAACAAGCGCTGCGTCGGCCTCAGCGGCGGGCAGGGCGCCGGCAAATCCACGTTGGCCGCCCTCATCGCCCAAGCCGCCGCTTTGGCCGGGCGCGCCGCCGCCGTCTGCTCCCTAGACGACTTCTATCTCGCCAAGGACGCGCGCTTGCAGCTGGCGCGGACGGTCCATCCGCTGCTGGCCACCCGCGGCCCGCCCGGCACCCATGACCTGACGTTGGCGCTGGCCGTGCTCGACGACGTGCTGGCGGGCCGCAACGTCCGCTTGCCGCGATTTGACAAGGGCCGCGACGAGCCCAGCCCAACAGCCCAGTGGCCGCTGGCGGAATCGGTCGACACGCTGATCTTCGAGGGTTGGTGCCTAGGCGTTGAGCCGCAGCCGGAGGCCATGCTGCGCTCGCCCGTGAATCGACTGGAGGCGGAGGAGGACCGTAATGGAAGCTGGCGCGCCTATGTCAACGCCGCCTGCGCCGACTACGCGCGGCTCTGGCAGCGGGTGGATTGGTGGATCTACATCGAAGTGCCCGGCATGGACGCAGTTCGGCGTTGGCGAGCCGCGCAGGAACGCAGCCTTGCGCCGCACCGGCGCATGTCCCGGGCGCAGCTCGACCGCTTCATTGCCCACTACGAGCGCCTAACCCGATGGCAGCGGTCGAACTTCGCCAGCCGCGCCGATTGGCGGCTGCGCTTGGGCCGTGACCACCGCCTCATCGCCGCTTGATCCATTCAAGCAGCGTTCAGGCGGGCGGGGATGGCCTTGCCGTTTTGTGGCGTCGGAGCCGATCCAACTCCACGGCGGCGCCTTAACCATTGGCGCCAGAACCATTGGCGCCAGCCGCTTGGGCGGCGCCGGCTTCGGGTTCAGGCCGCCTCGCTGAGCACGCGCAAGGCGGCGAAGAAACGCTTCCGAAGCGGGTCGCAGGCTGGCGACTTGGGCCCGGTTCGGCACCACTGCGCGGCCAGCTCCGGCGGCGCCCTGCGCCCCGTGCCGCGATTCATGCTCTCGTTGAGGGACCGCACCTGCACTTGCAGGCGCAGTTCGGCATCCTCCGGAGGGGATTCGATGCCGGCTTGGAGCTCCGCAGCCACCGTGAGTTCCCGCAGGGACTGCTCGACGCAGCTTGAGCCTTGGCCGCGGCCCGCGAACTGGGGGGCGGGCGCAGCCACGGATCGACCCGCAGCCTCGGCTTGGCTGACCTCCAGATCCCAAGCCTGAAGCCGCTCCAGATCGGCGAGCGCGGCCCTTTGCCTGGCGATGCGCAGCACTTGGCCGTAGTCCCGGGCCAGCTCCTCAAAGCGGCGCATGCCGGCCGGCGGTGGCGCTCGGGCAATCCCAAGCCTTCGAGTTCGGCCCGCAGCCGATGCGCCAGCGCCGGGTCGGGCGGCTCGCAGGCGGATGCCTCCAGCGCCTCCTGCAGGGTGCGGCAGATGTCCTCGGCGGCAGCGACGGCGGCGTCCACCCGCCGTTCGGCCTGCTGGCGATGGGCGTCCCGAGCGCCGAAGACGCGGTCGCAGTGCCCGCGAAACTGCCGCCAGAGCTTTTGGTCGGCGCTGCGCGGGGTGACGCCCACGGCTCGCCAGCGCTGCTGCAGGCGCTTGACCTCGGCCACCTTGGCCGCCACGTCGGCATCGCCCGCCGCCAGCGCCTCGGCGGCCGCCACGATGTCGCGCTTGCTGGCGAGGTTGCGCTCCCAAGCCCGCTTCACTTCGGCGTGAATCCGTGCTTGGCACCGCTCAAAGCGGTCTTCGACGGCCTTGCTCCCCTGCCGGTCAACCGGGTGCAGGGAACGCCATTCCTCGCGCGCCGCGCGCATGATTTGCTCGGCTGCCCGCATGTCGGCGGCGGTCCAATCGACCTTGGCCAGATAGGCCTCAAGCTGCGCGCAGATGCGCTCGCGCTCGGCCAGGTTGCGGCTGCGCAGCTCCGCTTGCTCCACGTAGTGGGCGCGGCAGGGCTCGAAGGCGCGTTCGGCGGCGCGGTTGAACTGGCCTTGCAGGCCGCGCTCCCTGCTGCCGGAGGGGTTGCCCAGCGCGCCCCACTCGCTGCGCAGCGCCTTGATCCGGGCGGCCTGCTCCGGCGGCGGCTCGGGGCGTTCGGCCAAGGCGCTCATGGCCGCAACCAACCGTTCCCGCTTGGGCGCCGTGGCGAAGGTTTGCCAATCGCGCAACTCATCCACCCGGGCGGCGCACCGGGAGATGGCTTTGCGGTGCGCCGTTGCCAAGCGGTCCGGCAGCGACCTCTCAAGGCGGCGGGCCAAGCCCAAGGCCGAGACGGCGCCCTGCAGGCGGCCGGCCTCAAGGGCGGCGGCGATCTCCCGGACAGCGGCTTCAAGTTGCGCGGCGAGCCGCTCCTGGTGCGCCTCGACCGCATCCTCAAAGCGCCGCAGGTCGGCGATTCGGGCTGTGGCCTGCCGCAGCGGTTGCGGAGGCTGCGCCCATTCCGGCCAACTGACGCGGGCCAGCTCGCGCTCAAGCGCCTTGCGCTGGCGCCCCGCCGCCCGCTGCCGCGTCCAAAGGGTCCGCAGGGCGTCCGGCTCCCTTGGCCATTCGGTGATCGGCGGGGGAGCTCCGCCGGGCATGGCGAGGCTGCGGCATCGCTCCACTGCCGCTGCGAGCGCTTGATACTGGTGGCTGACCGATTCGAAGAGACGATGCTGGGCGTCGTCGGGCCGCGCATGGTCGGCGAGGGTCAGCCACTCGGCAGTGAGCGCCTCGCGCCGTTCCCTGACGGCCTCGAAGGCGGCGCCGGCGGCCATTTGCCCAGACAGTTCCCTGAGGGCTTGAACCAGCGATTGGAAGGATGCGTCGGCGGCCGCCGCTGGCGGCGCGGGGATGGCGTTCGGCGTTTCCTCATAATGGGCGGCAGCGAGCCAGGCGGACAAGTCCGGCGTCCCCACGCCGTACTCAGCCAGCGAATCCGCCTTGGCTTGGATTGAACGGCAGCAGCCCCGCAATTCCTTCTTGAGATGGATGATGCGCGGCGTCAGCTCCCCAGCCTCAGCCTTGCTCAGGACCGCAGCCAGCTCCTCGGCCCGCGCGCGAACGTCGCCCACCGACTTGACCATGTTGCGCAGCCGCCCGAGCTCGGCGCGGGCGCAGCGGTTGGACGCCTTGTCGCGGTTGCGGGCGCGTTTCTCCAAGGCCGCAAGGCCAGCTTCCCCGAACTGCCGCAGGACTGGCATCAACGTCGGCCGCAGCGCTTCCGGACAGCGCAGGTAGAGATCGGCCAGCTCCCGGGGGCCGGCGGCTTGGCGAGCGATCCCCAGCGCGGCCTCCGGGCTTGCCGCGCCCTGCACCCGAACTGCGCGAACGGCGGGATGATCGACTTCGCTGTCCTTGCCGCCCAGGCGCCGCGCGGCCGCGTCGGCGACCGCCGGGTCGTCCAGCAGGACGGTCAGGGCGGATTCGTCCTCAAGGCGGTCGATGGCCGCGCGGCGCACGGCCGCGTTCGGGTCGTTGGCGGCGAGCTTGGCGAGCCGCCCCTGTTCGGTTGCCGCCGCTGCCGCCGTCAGCGCTGCAAGGGCGCCCCGGCGCTCCTCGGCAACGTCGGACCCCAAGGAATCCTTGCCTTTGAACAGCCGCGACAGAAAACCCCGTGAGGACATGACGGTTGCCTGAAGACCACTGGGGTTGCTATAGCCGGTTGTGGGCGCCGTCGCACAGCGGAGCGCCGCTGGTGCGCTTGCAGCCGCAGAAGTACAGCGTCTTGTCTTCCGTCGCTGACCACGGCAGCGGCGTCAGGCCGGTGTCCTTGTGCGACCCGTCGCAGAACGGCTGGTTGGCGCTTCGTCCGCAGGCGCACCAGAAGTACTTCTCCCCTTGGGTCACTGCGACGGGATAGGGCGCCTTTTGGGCGATTTCCGGTTCGGTCATGGTCGTCTCCTCAAGCTTTCCCAGTGTTGGCAAGCTGCTTTGGTGTTGAATAGGGTACCAAATCGCTCGCTTCCCATGTGTTCCGTCCCTTGCCTGCCGAACGGGATGACTCCCCGCCATCTCCCCAGGGCTGCGGCAAGCGCCGCCCTTCGAGTGGTTGGGAGACGCATCGCCTCTCCCACTGCGTCGAACGGTCAGGAAAAGCTTCGCTTCTCCCACCAGGGAAAGAACTCCGGCAGGTCCTCGCTCACCCGGCCCTTGAACTGCGCCGGGCGTTTCTCAAGGAAGGCCTCGACCCCCTCCTTGGCGTCGCCCCCCCGGCCGAGATGGTAGAGGGCTCTTGAATCGAGGTTGTGCGCCTCCACGGGATGGTCGGCGCCCAACATGCGCCACATCATGTGCCGAATCAGGGTCACCGACAGCGGCGAGCTGTGCTCGCTGAACTCGCGGGCGATCTCCCGCGCGGCGGGCAGCAGGTCGGCCTTGTCATGCAGGCTGCGCACCAAGCCGCCCCGAAGCGCCTCCTCGGCGGCGAACACGCGCCCGCTGTAGCACCATTCCAACGCCTGGCTGATGCCCGCCACCCGGGGCAGAAAGTAGCTTGAGCAGGCTTCGGGCACGATGCCCCGGCGGGCGAACACGAAGCCGATGCGGGCTTGGGTTGCGGCGATGCGAATGTCCATCGGCAGGGTCATGGTGACGCCGACCCCCACCGCGGGGCCGTTGATGGCGGCAATCACCGGCTTGCGGCACTCGTAGATGCGCAGCGTCAACACCCCGCCGCCATCGGCCTGGAGGCCGCTTTCCCGGTCCGGGCGGGCGTCTGCGTCAAAGGTGTTGCCGCCGGAGGAGAGATCGGCCCCGGCACAGAAGCCGCGGCCGGCGCCGGTGACGATGACGGCCCGCACCCGGTCGTCCGCATCGGCGGCGTCGAAGGCGTCGATCATCTCCGTCTGCATTTCCCGGTTGAAGGCGTTGAGCCTTTCCGGACGGTTGAGCGTCAAGGTTAGGACGCCGTCCTCCAAGTCGGTCAAAATGGTTTTGTATGGCATGGGATTGGGCTTGTGTTGAGGGGAGCGCCATGTTGCACCACCGGGATGGTTTCACCAAGGGCTGCGATGGCTTGGGACCGGGCGCCGTCCCGCAAGCTCTCGGCTTGCCCCGCGCGTTTCCCAGTCGGCGGTCCATCGCGTGGCGGAACCGCGCCTGGCGCCGTCCTGGCAGCCTGCGTCCGCGTCTTGATTCGAGGTTTGCTTCATGGAATGCGGGGACGCGATGATGCGGGCGAAGGATTCGGCGTTCGCCGTCGAGGTGCGCCGGTTTCTGCGGGATCAATGGCCGCTGCCGCCGTTCCGCCCAGTTCGCCAGGCGACCGTGGAGCGCTGGTTTGCGGCGCTGCGTCGCCGCGGCTGGTCGGTGCCGGCATGGCCGCAAGCCTACGGCGGAACGGGCTGGTCCCTTGAGCAGCGCTTCATTTGGGAGCGGGCGCTGGCCTTGGCCCAAGCGCCGGTCATGGACCCCGTTGGCGTCGGCTTGGTGGGGCCATTGGTCCAAGCGCACGGCGGCGGGGCGCTTGGCGAGCGTTGCTTGGAGGACATCCGGGCCGCCCGCAGCCGCTGGGCGGCCGGTTTGAGCGGGCTGTCGATGGACGAGGCGGGACTGCGCGCCCGGCCAAGCGGCGCGGGCCATGTGCTGCGCGGAACGCTGACCGCAATCGGCGGCCTTGGCCGGGCCACCCACGCGCTTTGCCTGGCTGCCATGGACGGCGGCGGTTCAGGCCTCTTCGCCGTTTCCATGGAAGCCGCCGGCGTTGGCTGCGTCGATGCCCAAACCCTGGCCTTTGCCGATGCCCCGGCGGACTTGCTGAGCCCGCCCGGCGGCGGCTTGGCTGCGTTGGACGCCGCGCTTTGCGGCGAACAAGCACCCGTGGCCGTCACCGCCGGCGCCGAGGCGCGGCTTGCCCGGCTGAAGACCGACCTGCCGGCAATTGCCGACGGCTGCGGAGGCTCTCTGGACGGCGATGCGGGCTTCAGGCGCCGGCTGGCGCGCCTTGAAGTGCGGCTTGCGTCCCTGCGGGCGCTTGAAGCGAGAAGCCTCGCCGACCGCTCGGCGGGCAAGGGGCGTCCCGGCGCCAAGGCGAGCCTGCTGGCATTGGGTGCGTCGGACTTGGAGCGTGAGCTTGGCGAACTGAGGATTGCCGCGGCGGGCTACTACGCGCTGCCGCAGCCGGATCCCACCTTGACGGACAACGAAGGCCCCATCGGTCCGGGCTACGCCTCGCCGCCCTTAGCAGGTATGCTAACGCCCCTTTGGGCGCTTGATGCCCATCGACGGCGTTTGGCCGCTCGCTTGACGGGTTGAGGGCCCCTTGGGGACGGCTCCGTAGCGGACAGGCTGTTCCTTCGGCGTCATTTGCGCCGCAATGGAACGAGCCAAAGGCTTCCAGCAGCAACGCAAGAGGTTTTGATGGATTTTTCGTTTTCGGAGGAGCAGACGCTTCTCAAGGAGAGCATTGAGCGCTTCATTCAAAACGACTACGGCTTCAACGAACGGCAGCGGACCGTCAAGTCGGGGGCGGACTTCAATGCCGACCACTGGCGGACCTTTGCCGAACTCGGCTGGCTGGCGGTGCCTTTTGCCGAGGAGGACGGCGGCTTTGGCGGCGGTCCCATCGAGAGCATCGCCATGTGGGAGCAGTTCGGCAAGGGGCTGCTCATCGAACCGCTGCTGGCCACCGTGGTGCTGGCGGGCGGCGCGCTGAGGCGGGCGGGAACCCAGGCGCAGAGGCAGGCTCGGCTTCCCGGCATCATCAACGGGGAAAGCCAGGCGGCGCTCGCCTTTGCCGAGCCCCAGGGGCGCTACAACTTGGCCGACCTCACCACCAAGGCCGAGCGCCGCGATGGCGGCTGGCGCCTGAACGGCTACAAGGCGGTGACGCTCAACGGCCCGTCGGCGGACTGGCTGGCGGTGTCGGCGCGAAGCCGAGGGGCGCAGCGCGATGCCGCGGGCGTCTCCCTTTTTCTGGTGCCCGCCGACGCCGACGGCCTAAGCCGACGCGACTACCCCACCGTGGACGGCTTCGCCGCCTCGGAAGTGACGTTGGAGAACGTGGATCTTGACGCCGGCGCGCTGCTCGGCGAAGAGGGCGGCGGCCTGCCCATTCTCGAGCAGGTGATCGATGAAGGCATCCTGGCCGTGGGCGCCGAGGCGGTGGGCTGCATGGAGGTGCTTTACAAGGACACCGTGGAGTACTGCAAGACCCGCAAGCAGTTCGGCCAGCCGATCGGCAAGTTCCAAGTGCTGCAGCATCGCATGGTCGATATGTTCATGGAGCACGAGCAGGCGAAGTCCCTGATGTACATGGCCGCCATGCGCATGGCGGAAGGCTACGGACCCGAGGCGCAAAAGGCGGTTTCGGCCTTTAAGGTGCAGGTGGGCAAGTCCGGCCGCTTCGTCGGCCAGAACGCCGTGCAGCTGCATGGCGGCATGGGCATGACCGACGAGCTCAACATCGGCCACTACTTCAAGCGACTGACCATGATCGACGCCCTGTTCGGCAATGTCGATCACCACTTGAAGCGCTTCGGGTCGCTCTGAGCATGGCCCGCTGGGACCGCAGCCAACCGGCCGCCATCCCGGAGTGGTTTTTCGAGGCGGTGGAGACGCCGAGCGAGTCCGCAGCCGTTGAGGTCGAGGGGTGCGACGTGGTTTGGCGCGCTTGGGACGCGCCCACGCAGAGGCGGGCCTGGGACGCGCCTGCCAACAAGCGCGGAGCCGGAGACACGTCGGAATCCGATCTGCGCGACGAGCGCGGAGTTTCGCGCCAGCGAAACTCCAACGCGCCCGCTGCGCGGGCGCGCGGACTGCTGCTGATCCATGGCATGAACGCCCATTCCCGCTGGTGGGACTTCATCGCCCCGGCTTTGGCGGAAGACTATCGGGTGGTCGCGATGGACCTCACCGGCATGGGCGATTCCGACTATCGTTACGAATACAGCTCGGCCACCTACGCCAAGGAGATCGTGGCCGTTTGCGATGCGGCGGGCTTGGGCAGGGACGTCATCGTCGTCGGCCACAGCTTCGGCGGCAACATGGCCACCAAGGCGGCCAACCTGCATCCGGGGCGCTTCGGCGCGTTGATCCTGGCCGACTCGGGCCTGCGCCATCCCGATGAGCCCCTGCCGGACATGCCCAGGATGGGCGGCCGCGCCAAGGCCTACCCCGACAAGCGCACGGCCTTGGCCCGCTTTCGCCTGCAGCCCCCGCAGCCTTGCGCCAACGCCTACATCCTGGAGCACATCGCCCGCCACTCGCTGATGCCGGTCGATGGCGGCTGGGCCTGGAAGTTCGATGCGGACCTGCCCAACGCCCTCAAGGACGCCGAAAGCCACCCGGAGGACTACGCCAGCCTGCGCCTGCCGGTGGGCCTGATCCATGGAGCCGACAGCAAGCTGTTCAGCGAACGAACCCGCCGGCACATGCAGTCGCTGATCCCCGGCGACGTGCCCGCAGTCGCCATCCCGGACGCGCAGCACCATCTGTTCCTCGACCAGCCGCTGGCGTTCATCAAGGCCTTGAGGAGGATGTGCCGGGAGATTGGCTGATGCCCTTCGCCCAGGAGCGTCGCTGAACAAGCATTTGTACAATGGCCTGGGCGTCGGCGCTTTGCCGAACCCTGCGCATGAGCCAACCGATCAAGGAGCCCAGACGAAGATGGCCCAAATTCTGCAATCCGCCCAATGGCTTTACCATCAGGCGTTCTCCCGCATCCAGCATCTCGATGGCGTGGCGTCGCTGCTGCTGCGCCTGATTCTGGCTCCGGTGATGATCGCAGCGGGTTGGACGAAGATCAACGGCACCAATTGGTTCGCTTCCCGATTGGACGACTTCCCCTTTCCCTTCAACGTGCTGCCGCCGGATCTGTCCTGGTGGCTGGCGGCGGTGACCGAATTCGGCGGCGGCATCGCGCTGCTGCTGGGCTTGGGCACGCGCATCGTGGCCATTCCGCTGGCGGTGACCATGTTCGTCGCCGCCTACGCGGTGCATCTGGACAACGGCTGGGCGGCGATCGCGCCATCAAGGCCGGCGGCGGCCTGTCTCGAAGGCGCCGACGCCGGCTTCCTCGAACGCGCCATCAAGTGCCAAAAGGTCAACGACCGGACCATCGAAGCCTCCAAGCGGCTGGCCGAGGCCAAGGCCATCCTGCGCGAGCACGGCGACTACCGCTACCTCAACGGCAGCGGTTCGCTGGTCAAGCTGAACAACGGCATTGAGTTTGCCGCCATCTACATGGCGATGCTGATCGCCTTGGTCATCATCGGCGGCGGTCGCTACTTCAGCCTCGACCACTACCTGAAATTCGCGCTGCGCGGACAGGCGCCCTGACGCCGGCCGGCCGGCGATGAAGCCCAAGGAGTCGTTTCCGATGCCCAATCCGAATTCGGCGGCAGCGCCGCGCCTGGTGCTGGCCGCCGCCTGCGCCTGGATCGGCCTGTGGGGCTGCGCCGTCCCTCCGGTGGCCGCGCCGGCGGCGGAGCCGGCGGTGGTCAAGAGCCCCAATGACGAGCGGGCGTACCGCTACCTCGAATTGGCCAACGGCCTCAAGGCGCTGCTTGCGTCGGACCCCAACGCCGACAAGGCGGCGGCTTCGCTCACGGTTTTCAGGGGTTCCTTCCACGAGCCGGCGGAGCGCCCCGGCCTCGCCCACTTCCTGGAGCACATGCTGTTCATCGGCACTGAAAAGTACCCGGAGGTGGATGGCTACCAAGCCTTCGTCTCCGCTCACGGCGGCAGTTCCAACGCCTACACGGCCGGCGACCACACCAACTACTTCTTCGACATCGATCCCGCCCACTTCAAGGCGGGCATGGACCGCTTCGCGCAGTTCTTCATCGCCCCGCTGCTCGATCCCGCCTACGTGGAGCGGGAGCGAAACGCCGTGCATTCGGAGTACCAACTGCAGCTCAAGGACGACGGCTGGCGCGCCTTCGCCGCCAGCAAGATGGCGCTGAACCCGGAGCACCCTCTGGCCCGCTTCAACATCGGCAGCCTGGAGACGCTGGGCGATGGCTCCCTTGAGGCGCTCAAGGCCTTTTTCGAGGCCCACTACTCCGCGGACCAGATGGCCTTGGCGGCGCTCAGCAACGAAAGCCTGGACGACCTGCAGGCTTGGGTCGCGCCGCTGTTCGAGGGCATTGCCGATCGGCAGCGGGGCGCGGCGCCGGTCACGACGCCACCCTACCCGGCGGCTGGTCTGCCGGCCACGCTGCGCATTCAGCCGCAAAAGGAGATCCGCTCGGCATCCTACGAGTTTCCGGTGCCGTCCACGCGCCCCCACTACCGGACCAAGCCCGAGCGCTACATCACCAACCTGCTCGGCCACGAGGGGGAGGGCGGCCTGTACGCGGCCCTGAAGGAGCGGGGCTGGATCGAGTCGCTGAACGCCTCAAGCGCCCACATCGACGACGCGACAAGCGTAATTGACGTGGCCATCGGCCTGACTCCTGCCGGCAGCGAGCGGATTGAAGCCATCAGCGCGGCGCTGTTCGCCTACATTGACCTGCTGCGCAGCAAGGCGCCCTCCGGATGGCGCCATCGGGAGCAGGCGCGGATTGCGGAAACGCACTTCCGGTTTCAGGAGCCCTCAAGCGCCTTGGGGTTTGTTTACCGAGTCGGGCCAACGCTGGCCCATCTGCCGCCCGCGGACCTGCTGCGGGCGCCTTACCTGATGGACGAATTCGATCCGGAACTCATTGAGCGCTACCTTGCGCGCCTGAGGCCGCGCAACGTCCGCCTGACCGTCATCCGGCCCGACGCGGCCACCGACCGGATTGAGCCTTGGTTCAAGGTGCCCTACGCCTTGGAGCGCGGTCCCATCGCCATGGACCCGACGGTCGGCAAAACCCAATTCGAGTTCCGTCTGCCCGCCGAAAACCCCTTCATTGCGGAGGATCTGACGACGTTGCCGGATGACCCCGCCCCGCCAAGGCGCCTCAAGGCCGCCGAGGGGATCGAGGCCTGGCTGGACCGCGACCTCGAGTTCGGCGCCCCCCGAGCCAATCTGCGGCTGCTGCTGACGGTGCCCGACGGCTTGGCGTCCGTCGAGGACGAGGTGGCCGCCAGCATCTACCGCGACTTGGCGGCGGACCAGCTCAACGCCTACGCCTATCCGGCTCGGCTGGCCGGGCTCCCCTTCGGCATCGGCTTGTCGGCCAGGGGATTCCTGGTCGAGATCGGCGGCTACGCCGACAAGCAGGACGTCTTGCTGCCGCGGGTTCTCGAGGCTCTGTCCGACGCCGAAATCGAACCAAGGGCCTTTGCGCGCTGCCGCGACGAACGGGTGCGCGATTGGCGCAACGAGGCATTGGAGCGGCCCTATTCCCAGACCTACGGCGCAATCGGCAAGGCGCTGCGCAACAGCGCTTGGCCGGCCGGGATGCTGGCCCGCGCGGCCGAGCGCCTGAGCGTCGAAGCGCTGCGGGCCTGGCGCAGCGAGCGGCTGACCCGGTTCGGCCTTGTGGCCCTGCTGCACGGCAACCTGGATGAGGAGCGCGCCATTGCCATCGTCGAATCCGTGCGGGAACGGTTGCCAGTGGCAGCGGTGCCTCCCTTCAGAGCCGAAATCGCCAAGGTGACGGACAGCTACCGCGTGCCATTGGCCATCGACCACGCGGATGCCGCCGTGGCGCTCTACGTTCAGGATGAGCGGCCCGGCGTCAACGCGCGGGCGCAAAGCGCGCTGGCCGCTCAATTGGTGAAGCAGGCGTTCTTCACCGAGCTGCGCACCGAGCGGCAGCTCGGCTACGCAGTTCTTGCGCGAGCCACGCCCTTGCGCGACCAAGGCGGGCTGACCTTCGTCGTGCAAAGCCCCGTGGCCTCCCCCGCGGCCTTGGAACGGGCCATCCTGAGCTTCCTGGACGCGCGCCCGAACGCCGTGCGAAACCTGTCCGACGAGGCCTTCGGCCAATTCAAGGCGGGCCTCATCAGCGACCTGACCGAGCGGGACAAGAACCTCAGCCAGCGCAGCCAACGCCTGTGGCGCGACCTCGATCTCGGCTACGTCAACTTCGACGCCAACCAACAGCTTGCCGAGGCGGTCGCGGCATTGAGCCAAGCCGCGATGGCGGATTTCATGGACGCCCTGCGGCAAAGGGCGCGCAGCCAAAGGCTCATCATCTACAGCATGGGCAAGTTCAAGGAGCCCCCCGTACAAGGGAAGTTGATCGAGGATCTGACTTGGCTGAAGGCGGCGCGGCCTTAGGCAGCCCTGCGCAAGCCGGCTTGGAGCAGTTGGATTTCTTGTGCGCCTTGAACGGCAGCGTCGGTGCGGGAAGGCGCAATCCTGCGTAAGCCGTTGTCGGCCATGCACGGCAATCCCGCACAAATCAAAGCGTCTTTATCTTACTGATTTTTCCTTGCTTTCATGGCACGGTGGCCTTTCCGCACAAGCCAGCGACAGCTGTGCCGACCAACCCCCGGACCAGCCCAGGCCCCGTCCCGCCCCCGTGGCGGCAGCACCGCTGTGCTATGGTGCGCCCGGCAGCCCAACGCACCCGCAAAGGAGCCACCCATGCCCACAGCCCAACCCGCGCCGGCCCGCCGGACCGCCCAGCGCCCGCCCGCGCCCGACGACTATCCTGAGTCGGACGGCAAGCCCATGGCCGAGACTCCCATCCACTGGCGCGCCACGGTCGATGTCGCCCATCCGCTCATGCAGCGCTACGCCGACCGCCCGGACGCCTACGTCGGCAGCGACATGCTGATGTACTGGGAGGAGGGCGAACTCGGCAAGCGGGCATCGCCGGACGTCTTCGTCGCCTTCGGGCCGGGCCGGGAGCCGGAGCGCCGCGTCTGGCTGGTCTGGGCGGAGGGCAAGGCGGCGGACTTCGTGCTGGAGGTGACGTCAAGGAGCACGCGGCGCCGGGACGAGGGGTTCAAGGCGGCGCTGTACCAGCGGTTGGAGGTTGGCGAGTACTGGCAGTTCGACCCCACGCGGGACTACCTGCGCCCGGGCCTGAAGGGCCGGCGGCTGGGGCCGGACGGCGCCTATGAGCCCATCTCCCTTGAGGAGCGGGACGGCGGGCTGTCGGGCTGGTCGGCGGCGCTCGGCTTGGAGCTGCGCCCGCAGGGCCATGCGCTGCGCCTGTTCGACCCGGCGCTTGGGGAGTTCCTGCCCACCCACCGGGAGCAGGCCCGGATCATCGGGGATCAGGCCGACGCCATCAAGGCGATGAGGATGGAGCGCGAGGCGGCCAATGCGGAGCGCGATGCCGAGGCAGCCGCGCGGCGAGCCGCCGAGGCCCGAATTGCGGAACTCGAGCGGCGGCTTGCCGGGGCTGGCGAGTGACCCGGCGCCGCGGCAAGGCGAACGGCGCGAACGCTGCGGCACCGAACGACCCCGTTCGCTGACGGATGAGCCGAGAGCCGCAGCAAGTGGTCACGGCTCAGCGTTCAAATCGCAGCCAAGGTTATGTGCGCCTTCACAAACACATCGCAACCTGACCCACGCAACGGGCGCAGGGTCTCTCGCCAGCGAAACCGCAACGAACCGAAGGTCCGCCGCGGCCGTCAGGTCGCGCATGCCTGAAATCCTTTTCCTGATCGGCGCCGAGCCGCATCACAACGACAATCACCGGCGTCTGCCCCGGGCTTTCGCCGACGAAGGCTGGCGAGTGGCGGTGGCGGATCACGCCAGCCTGCATCTGGACCGGGGCGCCGTTAAGGCCGCCGACACGGATCTTGGCCGCTGCGGCCTGATCTGGCTGCTCGGCTTTGGCGAGCGGCGCTCCTTCCTTGACCGGATGCAGTTGCTGCGCCGCATCGACCAAGGACGCTTCGTCAACGCCATCGATGCCTACACCTACCTGCACGGCAAGCTGGCGTTCCTTGAACACCTGCCGGAAACCCACGCCGGCAGCGATGCCGAGCGTCTCATCAACCGGCTCGACGACCGCAGCGACTGGATTGTGAAGCCAAGCGGCGCCAGTTTCGGCCAAGGCGTAGCCAAAATCCGCAATGACGCCGACGGCCACGCTGCGGTTCGCCGCACCCTGCGTGAGCAGGGCTTCGCCATCGTGCAGCGCTACGTTGAAGCCGCTGCCGACCGCGAGATCCGCTGCCTAGTGGCCAGCGGCGAAGTCATCGGCTGCTACCGAAGCCGACCGAAGGCGGGTGAGCACAGAGCGAACTTGGCCACGGGCGCCACCGCCGCGCCTTGCGTCCTCAGCGCCGGGGAACGCGCGCTGGCGCAAACCGTCGCCACGCAGCTAAACGCCGCCGGCATCGGCTTCGCTGCCTTGGACATCGCCCATCCCCACCTCATCGAAACCAACATCGCCAACCCGGGCGGGCTGGGCACCATCGAGGCGCTGGGCGAAGGGAACCTCGCGCCGCGCGTCGCCAAAGCGATCATCAAACAGCGGCAGCAGACGGCGACCCGCCAGTCCACCGCTTCATCGAGCCGTTGAATCACCGACTTGGCCAGCAATCATGGCATGTCCACGCCCAACGAACATCGCCCAACGAAAAGGGGACATTTCCAGGCAGCGCATCAGGCTGGGGAACTTGGCTTGAATGACTGCCGCATGGCGGCTCCAGCCATCGGGGCGATGTCGGCTTGCTTGCTTTTCGCCCATTGCCTGCCTGTCATTTGAGGATGCGGCCGGAACGTTCGGTTGCCATCCGCCTCCGCCTCAAGGCGTGCCCCCATCCACCCGGATCAAGGTGGCGGTGGTGAAGCTGGAGGCGTCGCTGGCGAGATAGAGGGCGGCGCCGACAATCTCGTCGGGCTGCCCGCCGCGGCCCAAGGCCAGCGAGGTCTTGGCGCGCTGCTCAAAGGCTTGCATGTCCCAAGCCTTGGAGATGTCGGTGAGGTAGGGGCCGGCGACGATGCCGTTCACGCGCACCTTGGGGCCATAGGCGAAGGCGAAGGAGCGGGTGATGGCGTTCAGGCCCGCCTTTGCCGCCCCGTAGGGCTCCGAGGTCGGGCTGGGGTTGAGGGAGGCGGTGCTGCTGATGTTGATGATGGAGCCGCCGTCGCCTGCCGCCATGCGCTCCCCGACCAGCGCCGACAGCCGGAACGGCCCCTTGAAGTTGACGCTCAGCACCTTGTCGAAGAGCGCCTCGCTGACGGCGCCCAAGGACGGGTAGAGCGGCGACATGCCGGCGTTGTTGATGAGGATGTCCACCTTGCCGAAACGTTCATAAGCCGCGTCGGCCAGCTCTGCGAGTTGATCCCAGTGGCCGACGTGGCAGGCGTGGGGCAGCGCCTCGACGCCCAGGGCGCGGGCCTCCCCAGCCACCGCCTCGCAGGCCTGCGCCTTGCGGCTGGCGATCACGACGTCGGCGCCGCGTTGGGCCAAGGCCAACGTCATGGCCCGGCCCAAACCCCGGCTGCCGCCGGTGACCAATGCGACCTTCCCTTTGAAATCAAGCAGTTCGTCCAATTGTTCTTCTCCCGTCCGCAAGCTAGACTTTGGCGCTTGTCCGCCGGATCGCAGACAACGCCCGACTAGGCCGTTGGGCGGTCAGTATAGTCAGGGGGACGGGCGTTCCAAGGCCAACAGGGCCGGATCGCCGTCGAGCCGGCGGCAAATTCGTCACAAATCACCAAAGGAGTTGGAAATATGGGCATGTTGGAAGGCAAGGTTGCCGTTGTCACGGGGGCAGGCGGCGGTTTGGGCCGCACCCACGCGCTGCTGCTCGCCAAGGAGGGCGCGGCAGTGGTGGTGAACGATCTCGGCGGCGCTCGGGACGGCACCGGGTCAAGCACCTCGATGGCCGACGGCGTGGTTGAGGAGATCCGGACCTCCGGCGGCCAGGCCATCGCCCACTACGGCTCGGTCTCGGCCAAGGACGACGCCATCGGCATGATCGATGCGGCGGTCAACGAGTTCGGCAAGATCGACATCTGCATCTGCAACGCCGGCATCCTGCGCGACAAGTCGTTCAAGAACATGACCGATGACATGTGGGACGTGGTCCTGGACGTCCACCTGCGCGGCACCTACCTGGTCACCAAGGCCGCCTACGACAGGATGCTGGCGCTCGGCAACGGCGGCCGCATCGTCATGACCAGCTCCACCTCCGGCCTGCTCGGCAATTTCGGGCAAACCAACTACGGCGCCGCCAAGGCGGCCATCGCCGGGTTCATGCGCTGCCTGTGGCTTGAGGGGCTGAAGTACGGCGTGACCGTCAACGTGTTGGCGCCCACCGCGACGTCGCGGCTCACCGAGGACATCCTGCCGGAGGCGGTGCAGGACCAGTTCCCGCCGGAGACCGTGTCGCCCGCCGTGGTTTGGCTTTGTACCGACGAGGCCAAGGAAGTCACTGGCCGGCAGTGGCTGGTGGCGGGCAACAGCGTCTCCCTGCTGTCCTGGCAACTGACACCCATCGCCGACCGCGACCTCAGCGAGGGTCCGTGGGACGTGGCCGAGATCGGCAAGCGCATACTGGCCAGCAAGGAGAGCTGGCCGCCGATCAATCCGCTGCGGGGATAGCGGAACCGCCGCGACGGCCGCGCTCGTTCAAGCGCAACGCCCGTTTTGCGATCAGGGGCGGAAATTCGTTTCGGAATTTGCGCTTGGACGTGGCGCCGTTCCAATCAAGGACGGGACGCCCGGGAACTGTTGGGAGGCGCAGCAGTCCGCTCCGGCCACGCCCTGATCTCTTTAAACGCCGCCATGCGGAACCGCTTTCCCGGACGGGGCGGCCGTCAAGGAAGGTTGGCAAACCGAGGCTACGTCCCCAAATCGGCGGGCTGAACCGCGAATCCGGGCCTGTCCTTGAGTTTGGCCCGGACTTCGCCGTTGGCGCCGTTTTGCAGCAGATCGACCACCTCCGCGGCCATCATTGACGGCGGCATGACGCCGAACTCCGGGGCGCGGAAGGCCTCCGGCACGATGGCGGTGTCCACCACTCCGGGGCAAATCACGTTGATGCGCACGGTGCCGCCCGCATTGGCGGCGGCCACGCTGCGCCCAAATCCGATGACGGCGTGCTTGGTGGCCGAGTAAAGCGGATCGACCGGCAACGCCCCAAAGCCCGCGATTGAGGCGGTGAGGGTGATGGCGCCGCCCTGCTCGCGCATCAACGGCAACAGCGCCTTGACGCCGTGAAACACGCCGTCGAGATTGACGCCGAGGATGCGCCGGTACCGCTCTAGGGACACGTCCTCAATCGCCAGGAACGGATCGTCGGTCGGCACGGTCATGATGCCGGCGTTGAGATGGGCGTAGTCGGGTGCGCCAAGGCGCTCGACGCAGTCGTCAGCCGCCTGCTTCACTGCCTCAAAACGGCTGACGTCGCAGGCAATGAACTCGCCGCCAAGCTCGCTGGCCAACGCCGCGCCAGCCACCTCATTCACATCGCACAGCGCCACCCGAGCGCCCGCCGCGCTGAGCTGCCGCGCCACTTCGGCGCCAATGCCGGAAGCGGCGCCCGTCACCAAGGCGATCTTGTTGCGCATCTCCATCCCTCCTTGCAAGGCGCATCGGCCGGAGGAACGGGCGCCGGATTTCCCCGCCGTCCATCTCCGGCATGTCGATTTCCCCTTCCAGCGCTGTCCGTTGCCTTGGTTGCGGAGCACGGAGCGCAATGCCCGACAAGGCCTGCAGGGTCGGATTCCCCCAGACCGAGCTCCCGATCCGGAAAAGCACGCCCGGCCGGCGCCCTCGTTCTTCGCAAGGGCGCGGCGGCGGGCTTCCGTCCGGTTACTGGTTGCCGCCGAGCAAATCGCCGCCAGGGCCGACCCTCGCGCAGCCCTTGCCGCCCATGAACAGGAAGTAGGCCTCGCCTTGGTTCGCGTAGTTCCGGTTGCCGGTGCTGCGCTGCACAGTGATGACCGGAATCACCAGCTCGCCGGGCCCTTGGTTGGGATTGCTGGCATCGCGGTTGCTCCAGATGTGGGCGCCTGCCTTGGGGCGCACTTCAATGATGTTCTCGCCAATTATCCCGCCGGCAAATTGGATGTGTCCGAAATTGCCGGGCACCAAATCATTCCAACTGTTTCTACTCCCGCCGCGCCACTCAAAGTTGCGGAACGGGGCGGCAGTCCCTTGCGAGCCATCTTTTCCCACATTCATGAAGATAAGGGTCTTAAAGCTCGACCGTTCCACGTTGGGGTTGGTGCTCGAAAGGATCACCTTGAAGCGGCCAGGCGTGGCGGAATCGCCGCAGCCGTCCACAACTGGCGAATCCGATGAAACCCGGGCGGTGCAGATGCTGTTGTTGCAGTCAGGCGGCGTTTGCGCCTGCACCTTGAGTGGCGCCACGCAGGCCAGCGCCAGCGCGGCCAAGGCGAATGTCAGCGACCGTTTCATGGCGCCGACCCCCGCGAAGTCCGGAATCCGGGGGGGGGGGGGGGGTCATTGGCTTGCTCATTTCCAGCCCTCGGTGGTCGTGTGTCCGGCGATTGTACACGAATCTGGCCGTGTTTGGGCCTCGCAACACACAACCCATGCGTTTTTCCGCAGGGGCGAACTTTCGGGAACCTCTGATCAATTTCCCGGAACCGGGATGATGCGGCTGTCTTGGCAGCACCCCTTGGGGCGGTCATGGAGCAGGCGGCGTTCGCGGAGCTGGAGCACGATTCGAGGAAGCGGCGGACGCGCCGGGAGTTGTTTCCTGAGCGGATGGACGCCTTGGTTCCGCGGGACCGTCTGGCGCGGCGAATCGAGCCGTTCCACCCGAAGGGCGGCAAGCGGAAGCTGCTGGACAGGGACGGGCCGAAGGCGGCGGAGCGGCGCAAGGGTTCGGCGCGGGCCAAGGCGGAGCATCCCTTCCCGCGCGTGAAGCGGCGCTTCGGCGGCGCCAAGGTACGCTGCCGGGGCTTGACGAGGAACACGCAGCGCATCGCGCTGCCGCTCGGCTTCTCCAACCTGCCCATCGCCGGCCGGCATGCGCCCGCCTGACGCCGCCGGCGCAGTCCGTCCGCGATCCGCGAAGGGCCGCGAAAAGGCGTCCGGGACGGCCATGCCCAAGCGCGCCCCATGCCCCGAAGGCATGATTTCGCCTCCTTCCATGCCGATTGGCTTCAAAAAAACGAAGTCATCCGCAAGCCCGGCGAAAAATGCCTTGTTCAGACCTTCCTTAATGCAATACAATTATGTTTAATATATTAACTAAATGCCGGGGCCATGAAACCCTTCGATTCCTCCCTCCCGATGATGCTCTACCGCACGCTCGATGCGGTCATGCCGGCCTTTCGCGCCATCTTCGCCCAGTTCGATCTGACCGAGCAGCAGTGGCGGGTGCTTCGCGCGCTTTGGGAGCGGGACGCTAGACCCTTGGTTGCGTTGGCGCAGGCCACCCTGATCCAAGCCCCGAGCTTGGTGGGCATTATCGATCGGCTGCAAAGGAACGGATTGGTCGAGCGCCGGCGCTCCGACCTGGACCGGCGCGTCGTCCGAGTGTGCTTGACCGCCGCCGGGCGAGCGCTCGAAGCGCAGGTGACTCCCTTGGTCGATGCGGCGTATTCCGATCTTGAGGGCTTGGTGAGCCAAGACGAATGGAACGCGCTGATCGCCACGCTGGCCAATGTGGCCGAACGAGCCAAGGCCGGCTTTGGGGAACCGCAAGGCGGGCCGCGGCGTGCGGCCAACAATTAGGAACCAACTCAAGGAGCGGATGGATGGGCATCAAGACAGGCGCGGAATACCTCGACTCATTGCGCGACGGACGCGATGTGTGGATGCACGGGCGGCAGGTGGCCGACGTCACCCAGGAGCCCGGACTGGAACGCGGGGCGAGGACGCTGGCGGACTTCATTGACCGGCAACGGCAACCGGAACGGCTCGACAAGCTGACGTTCGCCGAGAACGGCGAACGCTACCCGATGTCCTTCCTGCTGCCACGCACGGCGCAGGACGTGCGCCGACGGGGCGCCGCCTTCTATGAGTGGGCAAAGTGGTCCAACGGCATGTTCGGCCGCACCCCCGACTACAAGAACGTCTCGGTGGCCGCCTTCGCCGGCGCCGCCGATTTCCTCAACCAAAACGGCGGGCCGGTGGACTTCGCCGCCAACATGCGCGCGTACTACGAAGAGGCGCGCAGCCGCGACCACGTGCTGACGCACACGCTGGTCAACCCCCAGTTCAACGCCGAGCTGGCCCGGCAGGGCCGATCGAGCCCGGAGGTGGCGCTCAAGGCCGTCAAGCAAACCGATGCCGGCATCGTCGTCAAAGGGGCGCGGCTGCTGGCGACCCTAGGGCCCCTTGCCAACGAGATCGAGGTGTTTCCCTCCACGCTGCTCAATGCCTCTGAGGAGAACGTTCCCTTCGCCTTCGCGTTCACCCTGCCGATCAACGCGCCGGGGCTGCGCCTGATCTGCCGCGACACCTACGATACGGGCAAGTCCGAGTTCGACGCGCCCCTGGCCTCCCGCTTCGAGGAAATGGATGCGGTGGTGATCTTCGACAACGTGCTGGTTCCTTGGGAGCGCGTGTTCATGTATCGGGATCCGCTGCTCTGCAACCGGGCGTTCGCCGAGACCAACGCCGTCGTCCACATGATGCACCAAGTGGCTTGCGGCAAGCTGGCCAAGGCGGAGTTCATCGTCGGGCTGCTGTGCGCCATGGCCAAGGCCTCGGGCAAGGACAAGGACATGAACGTCAAGGGCCAGATCGCCCAGGCCATGTGGATTGCGGAGACCGTGCGCGCGCTGCTGTTCAGCGCCGAGCAGCAGCCGGAGCGGGACAAATGGGGGCTCTACGTCCCGCAACGGCGGCCGCTGGACACGTCCCGCAACCTGTTTCCCCGCCTGTATCCAAAGCTCATCGAGACGGTTCACATGCTGGGGTCGAGCTCGCTGGTCGCCACGCCTTGCGAAGCGGATTTCGGCAACGACATTGCCGGCGACGTGGACCGCTACTTCCAGCAGGTCAACTTGGAAAGCCGCGATCGGGTGGCCCTGTTCCGTCTCGCCCATGACGTCGCGGTGTCCGGGTTCGGCAACCGGCAGGTCCTCTACGAGCGGTTCTTTTTCGGTCCGCAGAACGTCATGGCCTCCATCTACTACGACCTCTACGACAAGGACGAGATGATGGACCGGATCAGCGGGTTGTTGGAGAGCGTCTGATGGTTAGTCACTGCCCGGCTGCTGCGGATTTTCCGCACACATGAAATTTCTTAGCTTTGCGTTCGATGGCGCGCCTCGTTTCGGCGCGATCCTGGACAGGGACATCATCGACTTAAGCTGGCGCCTGCCCGAACATCCAAGCCTAGGTGCAACGCTCGCCGCCGGCGCCCTCGACCGCGCCCGGAAACTCGCCGATTCCCTCCCTGCAGACTGCGATCCGGCCTGCGTGACGTTTTTGCCGCCGATTCCCGAACCGGGCAAGATCGTCTGCATCGGCGTCAACTACGCCAATCGCAACGAGGAGTACGGGGACGGCAAGCCGGCGCCCGACTACCCGAGCGTGTTCCTGCGCACCCCCGAATCGGTGACCGGCCACTTGCAGCCGCTGCTGCGCCCGCCGGAATCGGAGCAGCTCGACTACGAGGGCGAGATCGTCCTGGTCATCGGCAAGGCGGGTCGCCGCATTCCCGAATCCCAGGCCCGCGCGCACATCGCCGGCCTGACGCTGATGAACGAGGGCACTTTGCGCGACTGGACCCGCCACGGACGGTTCAACGTGACCCAAGGCAAGAACTTCGAGCGCTCCGGATCCATCGGCCCCTGGATGGTCTCCGCCGACGAGTTCGACCGCTTCGACCGTCTGCAGCTCACCACCCGGGTCAACGGCGAAATGCGGCAAAGCGACTCGACCGAGAACCTGCGCTTCCCGTTCGAGCGCCTCGTCAGCTACCTATCGACGTTCATGCCGCTTAAGCCCGGCGACCTGATCTCCACGGGCACGCCCATCGGCGCGGGCGCGCGATTCGATCCGCCGAAATATCTCCGGCCCGGGGACGTGGTCGAGGTGGAGGTGCCCGGCATCGGGGTTTTGAGGAACGGCGTCGAAGACGAGGTTTGCCCGGACTGAGGCGCGATTGCGCCCAACGGGCGGCGGCCGCGGCGCACCAAGCGGAGTGGTCGGTCAGATGCGCATCCGGCCGACCGTGCAGCCCACGGCGAAGATCGGAATGGGCGCATAGTAGCGCACTTCGCCGGTGGCGCCCTCGGCCGCCCCGGCCACGGCGATGAGGGTTCGGATCTCGAACCCGCCCTGGCCGCCGTCCCGCCAAGTCTCCGCGTCCGAGTAGCCGGTCAGCGCAGCCCGGTCGTTGGCCGCCCAGCGGCTCAGGAATTCCCGGTCCCAAGACTCGTTGATCTTCCCTGAGTCCGGGGTTGCGGGCCAGTGGGAAATCCCGCCGGTGCCGACTAGGGCAATGCGCTCCTCGACGGCATCACAGGCTTCGCGCAGCGCGCGCCCGAACTCGTAAGCCCGAGCCGGCGGCGTGAGGGGCGGGCCTTGGCAGTTGATGTTGGCCGGGATCACCGGCAGGTCGTAGGCCGGGGTCAGGAAGTGCAGGGGAACCATGATGCCGTGGTCGAACTTCCACTCCTGGGCGTAGGCGAGGTCGATGCGCGCCATCATGCGGCCGATGAGGCGCTTGGCGAGCGATGCCGCCCCGGGCACGCGCTGCGGCTCTATGCCCAGCCATTGCGGATCCTCGATCGGCCCGTCGTAGTAGTCCGCCATGCCCATGCAGTAGGCCGGCATGTTGTCCATGAAGAAATTGGCGAAGTGCTCGGCGGCCACCACCAACAGCGCATCCGGGCGCTCGGCCCGGATCTCGTCGCCCATGTCGCGCAGGTGCTGGCAGAAGGGATCGCGCAGCGCCGGATCCGCCCGCTCGGCGCGGCCGGTGATGCCCGGAGCGTGGCTGCAGATTCCCGCGTAAACCAGTGGCACGTGAGCCGCCTAAAAGAGAATTGCCGACACGCCATGCTCCGGCAACGCGGCGTCCCGGTCGGGGCATGCCGGCAACGGGGAAATCACACCGCTCCCCTGCCGTCGGTGGTGAGGTACAGGCCCGCGCGCACCGGTCCGTGCCGCTTCAGGCCGTCGCGCATGGCTTGGATGTAGCGGTCCCACTCGAAGCCCCGAAGCGCTGCGTAGTGCATCAGGATCTGGCCGTTGACGCCCATGACGTAGAGCAGGCCGATGTCCGGAGCGCGCAATGCCGCTCTCTCCTCCTCCGTAAGGTCGAAGTCGTCCAGGAGCCCCTCGAAGTTCTCATCAAAGCGCGCCCGGGCATGCGCATCCCGGTTCAGCTGGTAGAGCAGCTTCTGAACGTAGTAGAGGCTCACTTGCCGAGGCTCGGAACCTGGTGCGTGTCGTAGGCGATGCACACGTTCTTGGTTTCCATGTAGAAGTCAAAGCTGTAGTCGCCGCCGTCACGGCCGATGCCGCTCGCCTTCATGCCGCCAAACGGCGTCGGCAGGTGACGGTTGTTCTCCGAGTTCACCCAGATCATGCCGGCTTCCAAGTCGCGCCCCAACCGATGGGCGCGGCCTAGGTCCGCGGTCCAGGCGTAGGCGGCCAAGCCGTAGGCCACGTCGTTGGCGATTTCCACCGCCTCCGCCTCATCCCGGAAGGGAATGGCGGTCAGCACCGGCCCGAAAATCTCCTCCCGCGCAATGCGCATGCCGCCGTTGGCGCCGGTGAGGAGCGTCGGCAGCACGTAGTTGCCGCCTGCGGGATCGCCCGCCCGGCGACCGCCTGCGGCCACGATGGCGCCCTCCTGCCGGGCGATCTCGAAATAGCCCAACACCTTGTCCAGGTGCCGGGGATGAATGAGCGGCCCGACCTCGGTATCCGGGTCAAGCGGGTGGCCCACCTTGATCCGGCCGGCTCGCTCCGCCACGCGGGCGGTGAACGCATCGAAAATCGAGTCCTGCACCAGCAGGCGGCTCGAGGACGTGCAGCGTTCGCCGTTCAGGCTGTAGATCATGAAGGTCACCGCGTCGAGCGCCCGGTCGAGGTTGGCATCGTCGAAGACCAGCACCGGGTTCTTGCCGCCCAACTCGAAATGCACCCGCTTGAGCGTCATGGCGCCCTGCTGCATGATCAGGCTGCCGGTGCGGGATTCGCCGACAAAGGCGACCGCCTTGATGTCCGGATGCTCGGTCAACGCCTTGCCGGCGATCTCGCCAATGCCCTGCACCGAGTTGAAGACCCCGTCGGGCAGGCCCGCCTGGTGGCAGATCTCCACCAGCAGCCGGGCCGACAGCGGGCTCCACTCAGCCGGCTTGTGGACCACCGTGCAGCCAGCGGCCAGGGCGGGCGCAATCTTCCAGGTTGACAACATGAACGGCGTGTTCCAAGGCGTGATGACCCCCACCGGCCCGATGGGTTGGCGCAGCGTGTAGTTCAGGTGATCCGCGGCGGGCAGCGCGGCGCCATTGGCGGCCTCGGGGGCCTTGTCGGCGAAAAACCGGAAGTTCTCCGCGCCGCGAATGGCCGCCTTGCCCATGAAGCGCAGCGGCTGGCCGGTGTCGAAGGATTCGACCACGGCGATCTCCTCGGCCCGCGCCTCGATGGCGTCGGCTATGCCGTGCAGCAGTTCACGCCGCCGCGGCCCCGATACGGCGCGCCAGCCGGGAAAGGCATCGCGCGCCGCGCGCGCCGCGCGATCGATGTCCTCGGCGTTTCCGGCGGCCACCAGGTTGAAGGGGGCGTTGTCGATCGGCGTTGAGTTTTCAAAGGTGGCCCCGGAAAGGCCACCGAAATCAGCGCCATTGACGAAATGCTTCAGCGTACAGCCTTGGAATCGCTCCAAGTGCTTCCATGTCTTGGTCGGCAGGCCAGCTATGGCTGCGCCAGCCATTGGGCCGCCGGGCTTGGACGATTCAATCTTCTTTTTCAACACTTTATGCTAAACGCTTTTTTCGACCGCTTCATCCAAATCTGCAGGAAACCGTGCCGAGTTCCCCGTAGTCCACCTGAAACCGGTCACCCGGCTCCACGAAAGCCGGGCGCGTGAATGACCCCGCCAGAAAGGTCTGTCCTGTCTCAAGCGCCACCCCATGCCGCGCAAACCGGTTTGCGAGCCATACGATCCCGTTGCCCGGATGGTCGAGGACCGCAGCCGCCACGCCACTGTCCTCGATTGTGCCGTTCCTAATGAGCAAGGCGCTCACCCAACGTAAATCCAAGTCGTCCGGCTTGATTCGACGCCCCCCGAGAACGACGCCGGCACTGGCCGCATTGTCGGCTATAGTGTCCACCGCGGTCCGTTTTCGCCCGGTTTGCGGATCAACTCGAAAACTTCGAGCGGCAATGATCTCCAACGCTGGCTGAACATAGTCCGTAGCGTCGAGCACATTGTTGAGCGTGGTCGGGCCAACGATACTTGCCTTCAGTTTGAAAGCAAGTTCCACCTCAAGCCGCGGGTCCGTGAACTTGGACGCGTCTATTTCAGCCTCGTTATCAAAAAAGAGGAGGGATTGAATGCTGAAATTGAAGCCACCGCCTCTGCGTACTGCCGCCCTCCGTTTGCCATCCTGCCTTCGCCAGTCCGCCCCAGCTCAAACAACTTCTTGTAAAGAAGCGCATCTTCTCCTGCGCGCTCCTCAATGATCCTGAGATAAGCCGCTTTGTCCATAGCCATTTGCATTCACTCCACAATCAATTGGATCCTCGTCGAGGCCTTCGCTTACGTCACTTTCTCAGGATTCCGCCGCAGCTATGCAACGAAGGTCGCTCGGACAGACGCCATAGCGCTTCTTGAAGGCGCTGGAAAAATGCGCTGCGCTTGCAAATCCAGTGCTCATTGCGACTCGACCGATGCTTTGCCATCCGAACGCGCTGTCGTTCAGCAATTGACGGGCGCGCTCAAGACGCTTGTTCAAGATCATTGCATGCACTGTCTCAGCTTCGTCATCAAACAGCTTGTGCAGGTAGCGGACCGAGATGTGCAGCGCATCCGCAATCTGTTGGTTGGACAGATTCGGGTCATACAAGTTGCTTTCGATATATTGGCGGATGCGTCGTTTGCGCGACTCACGCACGACCCTGTGGCCGCCCACCTGACTGAGCATGACCGAGGAACTGAAGGCAATCGCAATCATGTTCACAAGGTTTTCCGACAGCTCGTCAGGCACGGCGCACATTTCATTCATTTCCCTCGCCAGCGAAAAGATGAAGTCCGAGAGCACCGCGCCGATGCCGGAATGCCCGGATATGGGGATGGCAGTGTATTTCTCAGGATTCATGAGGTGCCGCGACAGCACGTTTTTCGGCATCTGGATCACTAGCTGGCGGAAACGCTGCTCAAACGTAAGCGAGTACGGCTGGGTGCTGTCATAGAGCGCGAACGTGCCCGGCGTCAGCAACGCCTCGCGGCCGTTCTGCCGGACCACGCCATTCCGCTCAAGCTGGAAGCTGATTAGAAAGTCAGCTTCCGAACACTTGGCGATTTGGCGCCTCGATCGCTCAACATGTTGTGGATCTGCCAGCACTTCCGCGAATCGCAGCTCGCCAACGGCGTTTCCGCCACACAACCGACCTCGGAAGTCTTTGGACAACCGGTCACAGTCAAGCCTGACAAACTCGTCACAGATGATGTCCCGCCAATACTCCCGGCGGTCGCGTTCCTGAAAGTCACTGGCGTCCTTTACGTAGCCGCCATTGAGAAGATGCGCCGTCACTTTCCGTTCGCTCGCCTGTAGCCCAAAAGGCCGGTCTGCGAATGACAGCCGATGTACTCGAACTCGCATCCATGATCCGGCAATGCCGTCACTTCGTGCCAGAGACGGAGCCGCAGGCCATCACCATAGGTGTCAACCATGTCCATGAAGCCGTCGAATATCGCCTGATGCGTGGGGTGGCTTTTCGCCCACTCCTCAAAGGCATGCACATCAGTGGCGTACCCCAGCCCGAAAGACTGCTCCATCGCTTCCCATGACTCGTCGCTCCGGTCAACGAACCGCAATGAATAGCATCCGGCTTCCCGCGGGTTGTCACGAAGATAGCGCATTCCGTCCAAGAGCACGGGATGCAGTTTGTCCAGATACCACTTTTTCTGTTCAGGCGTGCAATCGCTCCAGTCCTGCCCTGATCGAATCACGCACATCCTCTCCGGCGGCGTAACGACAATTCGCAGTCCGCCGTCACTGATGCGGGCGGGGAGCCGGGCATCAACGGTGGCGCCATTGCGCAAGTCGTCATCGTCCGACAGCGGAATCCGGTCCCGCATGCCGCCCGGATAGCCGTGTTCAAGGATCGGTCCCTCCATCCCATCCGCGCAAACGCCAACGCCGTGCGGGCACTGCGTCGAGTGCAAGGTCTCGAAGCGCTCAAACGGCATGGTGATCACTTCGCGCCAATAGCCAACGCCGTCGCTCAGCCGCTCAGCGCTGGCCCACCATCGGGAGTTGGCCTCCAGCGACCACCATTCATCGTAATGCGACTTTCGCCAATAGGCGACGTAGAGGTGGTTCAGCACGCCCGAACCGTCGATGAAGCTGCCTCGTTCCACCGCCAACGGGCGGGAGCCCGCCAGCGCCGACGCCGCCCAAGCATCGAGCGGGCCAGGGCTTGACGCTTGAACGCCGTAGCAGCCGGCGATCAGCGGATCGGCCCGGTTGCGCCAGAATGACTGCCATGCAGGTGCGGGAGGTTGCCAACCGTCGGGCATGTTGTTGCGGGGCATCGGGCTATTCTCGCTTAGCGTACGCCATCATGCCGCAGGGGCATCGGCTGAGTTCGTTCGCGCCGCTTCCCCACCGGCATCGATGAATTCCGTTGATTCCGGGGAAAACTCCTCGACGCACGGCTGCGGCGAGCGGTTCAACAGCAATCGCGCCACATCCGGCCTCGAATAATGGCCTACCGGGTCTGCGAAGGACTTAGCCACCGCAATGGCTCCAAGATCGATTTCAGCGAACAGCACGCCCTCCTGGTGCTCCGGCAGCGGGTTGCACATTGGGCTGCCGTCGGGTGCGTAAATTTGGGCAAATCCCCCGCCCACCTTGATGAGCGAGGCTTGATGCTCCGTCTCAACGAGCAGTTCATGCATGTCCGGGGAAATCACTCCGCAGGGCGCGAGCACGAAGCACTGACCCTCAAGGGCGTACACCTGCGATGCGGCGCTGTTGGCCTGCGGGCCAAGCGAATAGGCTTGGGGATAGCAGCTGAACGAGGGCCAAGCGGCAACGTGCACCTGTTCGTGCAGGCTGTACATGGCATATTTGGTCAGCGGCTGCAGATGCTCCCAACAGCACAATTGGCCGATGTTGCCGAGACGGGTTTCGACAACCTGAAGGTGGCTGCCATCGCCCTCGCCGAACACCGTCCGCTCGACGTGCGTGGGCTTCAGCTTGCGGCGCGCCTGGAGCAGCTCACCCGCTTGGCCAAACAGGAACTGCGCGATGTACAGCGAGCCGTGATCGCGTTCGCTGGCGCCAACCGAGACGTGAATTCCGTAGTCACGGGCAAAGCCGCTCAACCGACGGAACGCGTCGCTATCCACCGACAGGCTGTTTTCGTGATACCGTTGAAAGTATCTGAGGTTGTCGGCGACGGGGGAAAGCCAAATCCACCACGGGTACCCCGGAAACCAGCACTCCGAGAATGCCACCAGCTGCGCCCCTTCCGCAGCCGCCTCTTGGATCAACCGCCCGGCTTTAGCCACGCAGCCGTCAAGATCCATGAATTCAGGAGCCGCCTGCACAACCGCAACCTTGCGCTTGCCATCGTTCTTGTCGTTTGAATTCATGCTCATGTCACCCCAATCCATCGTTCAGCATACTAGAACCTGTAGCGAATGGTGACGCCGTACTCCTTGGGCCGATTCATCAATGGTCAGCGACAAACCGGCAATGGGGTTGATCTCATCGTAGTCGGCATCCAGATATCCGTAGCCGATGTCCAGCCTCAGGTTGGCGGTCAGCAACGCCGTCAGCTCGATCTCCAACCCGCCGATGTCCACCGACCCCGAATTCGCCGTAACCGGACCGCCCAAGCTGTCGAAGAAGGTCACCTGCACATCTTGGTAATCGGCCAGGAAAGCGGCGGCGTTCAAACGCACCCGGTCACCCAGACCCTGCCACTTCACGCCCACTTCATGGGAGTCGAGCAGTTCAGGCTCGAACGTTCGCGGCTGCGGCACCGCATCGACGTAGCGAAGCACGAACCCGCCGCTCTTGAAGCCTTGGGAAAAATGGTAATAGAACAGAGTGCCGTCGGGCAGATTCGCATCCACCCCCACCTTGAACGTGGTCTCCTTGAAGCTGTCATTCGCGGCGCCGCTGCCATTTCCGACCAAGGGCAGCAGACCCGGCGTGAAGCTGCCGCTTTCCGTCACTGCCCCCGGAAAGAACGGCAGGGGATTGCCCTGCAGATCAGCCGCGATGTACTGGCTGTACTCATACGCCTTGTCGTCCTCGGTGTGGCGAACACCCCCCGTGAACGAGAACATGCCATCCTCGGCGGGCGACCAAGTCATTTGCAGGTACGCCGCCCGGCTGTCGTTTTCCACATCGGCAAGGTTGTGGATGACCGCGGGAAAGCCCACCGCCAAGTCCGGGGACGGCAGAAACACCCGCACATAGACGTTGTCAGTGCCCTCCTCGTCAAAGGCGTAAAACCCCGCCACATAGCTCAGGCGCTCGCCGAGGGCGCTGCCCGTGAGCTGGAGTTCGTGGGTGACCTGCTCGTGGTCGTAATCCGGATTCAGCGTTTCCGTTATGGCGTGGGGTGAGTTGTCCGCATCGCGATGGAAGCTGCCCGTGGTTTCCCGACGCGCGAATGTGTACTTCAGATCGAAATGGTTGGCGCTGTAGCGACCCGTAAACGAAATCCCGTCCAAATCGAGCCGGGTTCCCGACACGCCCGTGGCGGAGGAGATGTCGTCCTCCCCATCCGTGGCGTACTGCGCGAGATCCGCCAAGCCCGCCTCGATGTCCCCAAAAGTGGCCAGCGCATAGCCGAGGGTGCCAGCTCCCGGCGTGAAGCCGCGCAGGGTGGATCCGGCACTGCGCTCATCAATTTCGGTTCGGTCCAAGGTGAGCTGGAAGTCCAGCAAATCACTCGGCTCGAACACCAAAACGCCCCGCAGCGCAAACTCGTCGTCGTCGCCAAGCGCATCCCCGACCAGAACCCGATCCACAAATCCGTTGCGGTTCTTCTCGGACACGGCCAAGGCGCCGCGCAGGCGTTCGCTTATGGGAATGTCGAGCGATGCCCGAATGTCCCGGCGGTCGAAGTTTCCCGCCGTGAGGGCGACTGATCCGCTCAGTTCATCGCCGGGCTTGCGCGCGGTTACGTTGATTGCGCCGCCCATGGTGTTGCGCCCGAACAGCGTCCCTTGGGGGCCGCGCAGCACCATCGAAATTAGGAACTTCCCGCTGTTTCAGCCTGTGCTCAAGGGTCTTTGGGCAGGCACCGCCAAACGCAGCCATCGGCTGGTCAGAGCTTGTTGCGAGCTTGCTGTCCGGCCCGCCGGCGCACGGGGCGCAAGCGCCTTCCCCAAAGGCCAAGGCTCGTGCGCAGGAGCAGCATTTCGCGCCCCCTGAGGGCGCAGGGAAGCGCTGAACGAACGGGGCAGAGGTTCTCCAGCGGCGTAGCGCCGCTCAGGGCAGAGTGTCTCCTAAAGGCACTCGTAAAGGGCTTTGCCGAGGCTTAGGCCGCGCGGGTCGCCCAATATGTGGTTGTCCATTCGATTCATGACGTAGGAGAAGCACAGGCGGGCGTCAGCGTCGATGACGATGGTGGAGCCGCCTGCCCCGCACCACCACAGGATGCCTGGATTCGGGCTCATGGTGATCGCATCGCTGCCCGTCGAGTAGCCCATGCCGTAGCGGACGTGGAAGCCGAGCACCGCATCGATGCCGTCGGTCTGCTCGACGAAGGCCGTTCGGCAGCCCTCGGCCGACAGCAGCTCCTTGCCGAAGGCGCGGCCGCCGTTGGCCATGGCGGTTTGCGCGCGCACCACCGAGCGGGCGTTGCCGTGGCCGTTGGCGGCCGGAATCTCCGCTTGGCGCCAACCGGGGGTGTTGACCGCATCAATGACGTCGATGTTGGAGAACACCCGGCCCGGTATGGTGTCCGGGTCCGCTTCCAGGAGCGGGGCGGGCTCCGCGAACGGGATCATTTCCGCAATCCGGTCGAAGTGGCCGGTGCCGGTGCCGATGTGGAAATCCGCGCCCACCACGTCCGCGACTTCGGCCTTGAAGAAGGCGCCGAAGGATGCGCCGGTGATGCGCCGCACCACTTCGCCGATGAGGTAGCCTTGGGTGATGGCGTGGTAGCCGCTCCGGCTGCCCGGCGGCCACCAAGGCGCCTGGCCCGCCAGGTCGGCACAGGCCAGGGACCAGTCGTAGTGCTCCTCGGCGGAGAAGTGGCGGCTGAAGCCGGGCACCGCGGCGGAATGCGCCAGCAAGTGCTTCACCAGCACGCCCGCCTTGCCGTTGGCGGCGAACTCCGGCCAGTAGTCGGCCACCGGCGCATCGAGGTTCAACTGCCCCCGGTCGGCCAGCATCAGCGCCGCGATGAAGGTCATGGTCTTGGTTGTGGAGAACACGTTGACAATGGTGTCCTCGGCCCAGGGCCGGGTGCGCTCGGCGTCCTGGTGGCCGCCCCAGATGTCCACCACGCACTCGCCCTCCAGGGTGGCCGCGAAGCTGGCGCCCACATCCCCGCGTTCGGTGAAGTTTCGTTCAAACGCATCGCGCACCCGCTCGAAGCGGGGGTCGCAAGAGCCTTCAATGTTCATGTTCCCTCCCTTGCAACTTCCCGAGCTTCCGTCCTGCCGTTTGGCGTGGCCGTGGTCCGGATTTCCATGTCCGGCGCTCCCCTACTCCGCCAAACCCGGCTTGGTCCCCTCCAAGTCGCTGCCCATGAACTCATCGACCTCGCTGCCGGGAATGACATGCCGCTCGCTGGCCCATTCACCGAGGTCGATCAGCTTGCAGCGTTCGGAGCAAAACGGGCGAAACGGGTTGCGGGTGGTCCACTTGGCGGCCTTTCCGCAGTTCGGACAGGCGACTATCCGTGCGGCTTCCTCACTCATGCCAACTCCACATCAAAGGCGGTGAGGTTGCGCCGCTCACGGCTGAACTCCACGCCAACCAAGAGGATCCGCTTGCCGTCCCGCCGGTACTTGTCAGCATACCCGCGCCTCTCGCCCAGAGAGCGAGAGGCGGATGGAGTTTCGCTACGCGAAACTCCGCGCTCGCAGCTCAGGCCAGATTCCGAACTGTTTCTGAGCCCGCACACGCGCGCCTTCAGTTGGGCGAGCGCCGAACCTTGGGGCACGGCCTCGCTGACCTTGAACTCGAACAGGAAAACACGCTCGCCGAGCCGCACCGCCATGTCCAAGCGCCCGTGGCTGGTGGCATCCTCGGCGCGGACATCCAAGCCGGCCGCAGCAAAGCTGGCATAGAACACGCTGGCGTAGTAGCCCTCGAAATGAGCCATGTTGTTGTTGACGTGCCAATTGTAGGGAATGCCTGACAGCAGCGTCCGCAGCAGGGCCTCCAAGCCGTTGAAGTCCTCGGCCTGCAACAGGCGGCGCAGGGGGGCGGCGGCGACCAGCCGATGCGCGGCAGCGGGCAGCATGGCTTTGAGCAAACTGTCGTTGAGGCTCTGCCGCACTTCCCGGTTCGGGTAGCCCAGCCGGAAGAGGGGCTGGCCATCGCGGTCCTCCACCTCGGCTATGGTGAGGCAGCCGGTTTGAAAAAGCAGCGCCTCCAACGCGATGTCATCCACGTCAAACGACGACAGCAACGCATTGGTGCCGCGCAGGCCTTCGAGGTTTGCGGCGCCCACACCCTGTTCGAGCAGCGTCTTGACCAAAAACGAGGGCGTGCCGGTCTCGAACCAATGGGCGTCAAACGTGCGCCGCTTGAAGAGCAGCAGAACGTCGAACGGGTTGTAAACCTTGTCCGCGCCTGACCAGGAGTAGCCGTTGTACCATTCCCGAATCGCAGCCGCATCCAATCCGACGAGCTCCGGCGCAAACACGGTTTCCAAATCCTCCTGGGTGTAGCCGCAAATGGTCGAGTAGCGCGGATCAAGGCTGATGTCCAGCAGATTGTTCAGGCCCGAGAACAAGCTCACCTTGGAGAACTTGCTCACCCCGGTCAGGAACGAAAGAGCTCCTTGAGCATGTCCAGGAACAGGCTCTTGCCGAACCGCCGCGGGCGGGAGAGGAGGAAATGCTTGGCGTCGTCCACCAAGCGCAGGGCGTGGGCGGATTTATCGGCGTAGTAGCATCCCTGCTCCCGAATCTCGCGAAAGGTTTGGATGCCGATCGGCAACGTGCGTTTCGCTTCCATGACGACAATCCAAGGCTAGCCCATGAACATCCGCCAGGTCGCCATGTCCTTGACCGCAAGGTAGGCGTTCTGGCGCCGGGTTTCGCCCATGGTGGCACTGGGGACGTGGCCGTAGTTGTGGCCCGGCAGCAGCAGCGTGTCGTCCGGCAGGGCCTTGAGCTTCCGCAGGCTGCGGTACATGTCCTCGGCATTGGAGCCGGGCAGGTCCACCCGCCCGCAGCCGTTGATGAACAGGGTGTCGCCGGAGACGAGCGTGTTGCGGATGCGGAAGCACTGCGAACCCGGGGTGTGGCCCGGCGTGTGCAGAAACTCCACCTCCACCTCGCCGACCTTGAGCACGTCGCCGGAATCCACTGCCGCGACGTCGCTGCCCGAAAGCCCCGTGACCTTCTTCACGCCGTCCGCTTCCGCGCGGTGCGCGTAGGCCTTGACGGGGCTTTTGGCCATCAGCTCGGCCAAGCCCTCGATCTGGTTGCGGGCGAACGAACCGCCGATGTGGTCGGGATGGTAGTGGGTGACCAAGGCGCCGGTGAGCTGGCAATCCTTTTCCTCAACGCGCGCCAGCAGGCGGTCGATGTCCCAAGCCGGATCGACGATGACCACCTTGCGGGTCGAGCGGCAGCCCACCAAGTAGGTGAAGTTTTGCATCGGGCCGATCTCGATCTGCTCGATGATGAGTTCGCTGTCTTCGGTCCAAGGCATGTCGCGCTCCCAATCGGCCGGTTATCCATCGAGTTTGGCGAGTCGCTTGACCGCCTGGTCATGCACAAAGCGGTCAACGGCGTTCCGGGACGGCAGCGCAATCGCTTGATTGAGCGCTTCACGCGCCCGCTCCCGGTAGCGCCTGGGATTGACGGCCAACAACCCCTTGGCGTATTCGTAGTGCGCCTCCTTCAGTTCCGGCGCCAAGGCAATGGCCTGATCGAAGTAGGCAATGGCCTTCCTTCCGGTCGCGCCATAGACGAGGCGGGCGACCATCCCGCCCGCGCCCTCGACGACGCCGGCATGCCAGGAGCCCAAGCTCTGCGCGGCCTCGGCCATGTTCGGATCCAACGCCAGAGCCCGCTCGAACCCCTCACGCACCCGCCCGATGCGGCCTGCCGCCTTGATGCGGCCCAAGGCTTCGGCATGTCGGCCAAGGGCTTGGGCCGCTTGCAGGTGCGCCCAAGCGTTGGCGGCATCCAGGCGAACGGCCTCCTCGCCCAGCCGCACGGCCCGTTCGTACTGCGCCTTCCGATCCGCCTTGTCGGCGCGGTGGGCGCCGTATCTTTCCAAGCACTCCGACGCCAGAACGTAGCCTTCGGACGTGTTCGCCGCTTCCGCGAGTTGCGCCGCCTCCAGGAACCGTCCCTCGACGTAGGCCGCATGGGCCGCAGCCAAGGGATCAGCATGGGCCGCACTGCACAGCAGCAAAGCGCCAACAAACCCAAATGCACGGTTCGTCTTGACCATGGAGGAAACGGCGGCGGCCCAGCGGCTCATCGAGTTTCCCTGCGGCATCCGCACGGCGCCGCGACGGGGCAAGCTGAGGGTTCCCATATCGCGCCCAGCGGGTGGTTCGAGGGCTGAATGTTACCGAATTTCCTGAATCGGTTTTCGGTCTTGAGCTGTGGCCGTGAATTCGGGGATGCGTTGCAGCGGTGCAGTCGAGGGCGGGACCGCCCGCTCCGGGCATCCCGGCCCCGCACGTCCCGGCGATGGAGGGCGCCGGCGGCGCAACCCCTTAGGAAGCCTCTGATTAAGTCCTGGAAGTTCAGAGCGGCCTGTGGGGCGCGCCGGCAAGGCGCGGCGAAGCCGTGTGGCAGGCCCCCACACAATGAGCCGCAACGCCGCCAGCGCGCCCCACAGGCGCTCCCGAAGGGCGCTTCACGGTGCTTCGGCCCGAGTTCCGCTCCGCCTGCGGATGTTGCGCGCCTCATTGCGGGCTCATTTCCATCCCCAAGCAGTGAAGCGCTGAACGAACGGGACTTGATCAGAGGCTCCTTAGCTCACTGACCGGCGACCCGGCCGCAGTGCGGGCCTGAGTCGATGACCGCCGCCTCGGTAGGCGGGCTCCAAGGGCCGACCCGGCCGTCCGCGTCCAACGAGCGCACCCGCAGCGCGTGGAACCCCGGCGTCGCGAGCGGCTGCGGGTCGGCGGGTTTTCGGGACGGGCGGGATTATTTCACCGACGCTACAATGCCGCTGCCTTTGCGTAGGTTCCGATGCGTTCCTAGCCCCCCAATCCAAACACCAGGATCAGCAGCACCGCCGGCGGCACGACAAAGCGCGTGAGCGCCAGCCAAGCGCGGAACCGCCAAGGCTTGGCCAAGGCCAGCTCGGCCCGAGCGGAATCGGCTCGGATGAACCAAGCGGCGAAGACCGCGATCAGCAAGCCGCCCAACGGCAGCATGATCTGGTTGGGCAGGTAGTCCAAGGCGGTGGCCAGACTGGCGCCAAACAGCCTCACCTGCGCCCAATGGCTGTGCGACAGCATCGAGATGACGCTCAACGCGCCCACCGCCAAGGTGACCAGCAAGGCGCTGCGGCGGCGGGAAACGCCGAAGCGCTGCTCAACCCAAGCCGTGAGCGGCTCCTGGAAGCCCACCATGGACGTGACTGCCGCCACGGACAGCAGCAGAAAGAACAGCACCGCCACCCAACGCCCCCCGGCCATTTGCGCAAAGGCCACCGGCAGGGTCTCGAAAATCAGGCCGGTGCCCGCAGCGGGGTCCATGCCGAACCGAAAAACCACCGGAAAGATGACCAAGCCCGCAACCAACGCCACCAAGGTATCAACGCCGACGATCGCCACCGCGCTTCGGCCAATGGACGCCTCGCTTGGCAAGTAGGCGGCAAACGCCATCATGCCCGCCATGGCGACGCCGATGGAGAAGAACGCCTGCCCCACGGCGGCAAGGAGCATCGGGCCGTTGACCTTGGTGAAGTCGGGCGCAAAGAGGTAGCCTAGAGCCTCGACAAATCCGCCGGCCAACGCATTGTGCGTCGCCAGCAACAGCAACAGGCCGAACAGGAAGGGCATGAGCGCGTTCACCGCCCGCTCAATGCCTTTGCGAACGCCGCCGCAGAGGATCAAGGTGGTCGCGCCCAAGGCGAGCGCCGTCCACAGCAGCAAGCTGGGAAGATGGGCCAAGAGGCCGCTGAACTGGGCCTCGGCCGCGGCGGGGCCGAGGCCGCTGAAGCCCGTGCCCAAGGCCAGCCAGAGGTAGTGCAGCACCCAGCCCGCCACCACGCAGTAAACCACCTCGACCAAGAAGGCCGCCGCCAAGTTCAGCCCTCCGACCCAACCCCAACGCCGGCTGCGGCCCTCGCCGGCGGCGACTGCGGCCATGGCGTCGGCCGGATTCAGCCGGCCCCGACGACCGATCAACAACTCCGCCATCAGAATGGGCAGGGCGATGGTCGCCACGCAGATCAGGTACACGGCAACGAAGGCGCCGCCGCCGTTCTCACCGGTGACGTAAGGAAAGCGCCAAATGTTGCCGAGGCCGACCGCGAAGCCGACCGAGGCCATCAGGAAGCCAAAGCGCGTGGACCACTGAACCGACCCTCCTGCCGCCATGGCTAATTCCCGCTTGAGGCCTTGGCCCTCCTCTCGCCAGTGAAGCTCCTGAGGAACGCCTGATAGGCATCAAAGGACTGCCGGCCACCTTGGATCATGGCGTTCAGCCACTGCTGGGTGGCTTCGGCGTCATTTTGCTGTTGGTTCGCCCAATGCGTCACCCGCTCGAGAAACAGCTGCTGCACGGCCTTGGTGTCCGGCAGGCCAAACAGCTCCCGAACCTCTTCCGGCTCAACGTCGATTTCGATTTTCACGGGCGCCTCCTCATCCAATCGTCCCGCCAGTATGGACAAAAGGCCGGAGGCGCTCAAGGCGCGACCTGACGGTCGCGGCGGACCAAAGGTCCGTGGGAGTTTCGCTTACCGCGAAACTCCGCGCTCGTCGCTTAGATCAGATTCCGGTATTTCTGAGCCCGCGCCTTTTGCGTGGGTCAGGTTCCGAGATGTTTCTGAGCCCGCGCTCGTCGGGCAGGTCAGGTTCCGATATGTTTGCGAGCCGGCAGGGGCCGGCAGGGCGATGAACCTGGTTCGGAGATTCAGCTGCGGGCGGAGCGCGGCGTCAATTGCCGACATCGCCTGACTCGGGACGCGGCGCATTCGCAAGTCCAGTCGTTCCACGACCACCGATCGAGCCCGCTCGGCTTGGGCCTTTGAGCCGCAGGGCAACGCGGCGGAGGGGCCACGAACAATCACGAATGAGCCGGACGGGACGCTAGCCCGAGGCCGCCGCAACCACCGCCATCATGCGCTCGTGCTCAGCGAGTTCCCGGGCGCTGGCTTGAACCACCTTCAACCGCGGGCGGCTGGCCGGCAAGGGTTCGAACCCAAGCCCCGCTCCCGCTTCGATGCCCTGCTCTTGGGGGCTTGCGAACAGGGCCGTCTGGCCACCGGTCATGGCCAAATACACTTCCGCCAGGATCTCCGCGTCGAGCAGGGCGCCGTGGCGTTCCCGGGCGCTGTTGTCCACGTTGAAGCGGCGGCACAAGGCGTCCAAGCTGTTTTTCCCGCCCGGGTACTTGCGCCTGGCCAGCGCCAGGGAGTCGATCACCTTGCAAAGTTCGCCGATTCGCAGCGTCGAACCGGGCAGCAGGGACAGCTCGCGATCAAGAAAGGCGACATCGAAGGGCGCATTGTGAATGACCAGCTCCGCATCCCGGATGAAGGCGACCAAGGCCTCGCTGACGTCCCCGAACAGGGGCTTGCCAGCCAGGAAGTCCGCATCGATGCCATGCACCTGCAGGGCGCCCTCGTCGATTTCGCGTTGCGGATTGAGATAGGCGTGGAACGTTTCGCCGGTCAGCTCCCGGTCAATGAGCTCCACGGCGCCGATCTCGATGATCCGGTGGCCCCGCTCCGGCTCCAGCCCGGTGGTTTCGGTGTCCAGCACAATCTGACGCATGCGTTTCCCCTTTTGGTTCGGGACGTCCTGTGGTTCAGGATGTCGAATCCAAGGCGCCAATGGCCGCCCGGGCGGCCGCATCGACCCGTTCGTTGTCCGGATCGCCGCTGTGGCCCTTGACCCAACGCCACTGCACGTCATGCCGGGCGACGGCAGCGTCGAGGCGGCGCCATAGATCCTGGTTCTTGACCGGCTTGCGGCTCGCCGTGCGCCAACCGTTGGCCCGCCAGCCCGCAATCCAGGCGGTGATGCCCTTGCGCACGTATTCCGAATCCGTGGTCAGCCGCACCTGGCTGGCGCCCTTGAGCTGCTCAAGCCCGGCGATGGCGGCCATCAGCTCCATGCGGTTGTTGGTGGTGTCGGGCTCGGCTCCCGACAGCAACTCCTCCGTGCCTTGGCGGCGCAGCAGAGCCGCCCAGCCACCCGGCCCCGGGTTGCCCAAGCAGGAGCCGTCCGTGTAGATCTCAACCACGGCAGCGAAGGCCGGGCGCCCCGGCGCGCGGATAGCTGGCGGCGGCGAGCTTGCGGCCACGCAACGGCTGCGGCGGCCCCGCGAAGCTGGCCCCCTGCGTCTGCTTCACCGCCGAGGCCAACAGGACCGCGCCCAGCGGGGGCCGGGCATCGCCAATCCAACCGGCGAACCGTTGCCCGCCGCCGGCCCGATGAGTTCGGGCGACGTTCACGGGCGCGCCGAAACCTAGGTACTCCGCAGGCTGGTCAAGCTGCAGGCCGAGCAGCGCCAGCCAGTCAAAAAGCCGCAGCGGATTGACGAACTTGACATCCGAAAACACGTCGGCGCGGAAGCGGCCGTAGAGGCGGCGCAGGCCCCAGGCGCTGAAGCTGTTGAACGCGCAAATGCCGATGCGGCCACCCGGCGCGACGACCCGGCCGACTTCGCGCAGCGCCCGGCGCGGGTCGCCCTCAAGCTCCAGACTGTGGTGCAAAACGAACCCGTCCACGCTGTTGTTCGGCAACGGCAGCGCTGCCAAGCGACCGGCGAAAGTCGCCATGCCCAGCTCATCGCAGGCTTTTGATCGGCCGTTGGAGAGGTAGAGGCAGCGGCGCGCCATGCAGCGCTTGACGCCGCCCGCCGATTCTGAAAAAGGGCCGGACCAAACCAGCACGTCGCCATGCAGCCGCCGCACCATTTCATCAAGGCGCGGCTGCTCCTCCGCCAGCAGACGCTCGCCAAACCTGGTGCGGGACCAATCCACGGGCAGCGGTTCAAGCCACCGGCTTGCAATCAGTCCGACTGCAAAACGCGCCGCGAAATGTCGGCATCGGCCAAGTAGCCTTGGTAGAGGGCCTCATAGTCCATGGTTTTGCTGCGGGTGACGAACAGCTCGCGCAAGCCGTCCAATTCCGATTCCGCCAAGGTGGAGGCATCGCCCTCGATCACTCGAGTGACGGTGACGATGGCCTTGCCGCCGCCAGCCAAGACGGCTGAGCCAACGCTTTTGCCGCCGGCCTCGGGTCGGCTCAAGGCAAAGGCGGACTCGGCCACCTCGGAGGGCGCGCGCGGGTCGGTTCGGCCGGCCGCCTCAACGGTCTCCCACGCCAAGCCCTGCTCATCAGCCACCGCGGCCACGCCCTCACCCGCCCGCACCTTGGCCAACGCGGCATCAAAGGCTGCGGCCAGCCGAGCCTGGGCTGCGCGTTCGATGAGCAACGCCTCGATTTGCGGGCGCACCTCGTCCAAGGCCTTGAGCACGGACGCATGGCGCTCATCCACTCGGGCGACGACGGCGCGGTTGGCGCCGTGCTCAAGGGCGGCGGTGTTGTTGCCGTCCAGCAGCACGTCGGGCGCAAAGAGCGCCGCGCGGATGTCCGCATCGGCGAAAACCGCATCGCCGGCGGCGCGGCTGACGCCCTCCACCCGCTGAACTTCAAGGCCGAGGGCCTCGGCTGCGGCCGCCAGGGAATCGTTGTTCTCGAAGGCGAGGCTGTCCAGCTCGCGCAGCCGCTCGGTGAACAACTCCTCCGCCGCGGCCCGGCGCAGGCGTTCCTCAAGCGTCGCCCTTTGCTCCGCAAACGCCGGGAGCTCGACGGTTTCAATGCCGTCCAGCCGGATCAGGTGATAGCCGAAGGCCGACTTGACGGGCGCTGAGAGCTCGCCGACTTCCAAGGCCCACAGGGCCGCTTCAAAATCGGGATCGAATATGCCCCGGCCGACGGCGCCGAGGTCGCCCCCGAGTTGGGCGGAGCCGGGATCTTCGGAATGGGTTTCCGCCAACTCGGCGAAGGACTCCCCGGCGGCGATGCGCGCGCTGAAGTCCTGGAGCTGCGCAATGGCCTGCGCCTCGGTGCGCTCATCGCCGGTGCGCAGCAGAATGTGGGCGCTGCGGCGCTGCTCATCGGCTTGCGCCGCCGCTTTGTCCGCCGCGTACTCACGCTCAAGATCGGCCTCGGTGACTTCGATGGAGGGATCGTCCAGCATCTGGTCCCAAGCCAACTCGACATAAGCGGCGTCCACGGTCTCCTCGGTCATCAGCTCCGTCTGGTGCTCCTGATAGTAGGTCTCGACCTCCGCGGCATCCGCCGTCAGGCCCTCGCTGAAGTGGGCGACGGTGAACGGCAGCCAGGCGATATCCCGCTTTTGGTCCAGCAGGCGCGCGAACGAGCTGGTTTCCCAGTCCGTCGCGAACGCCGAATCGGCGATGGCGCGCTGCAGCTGTTCGCTGCTCATCTGCTTGGCGAGCGCTGCCATGTAGTCGGTTGGGGTGAAGCCCATGGCCGAAAGGCCGCGGCGATAGAGGTCGCTGTTGAACTGCCCATCGATCTGAAAGCCGGGATCGGCAACCACAGCCGCATTGACTCGGGAGGGGGTGGCCGCCAAATCCAGATCCTCGACGATCTGCTCCAGCAAAGTGCGGGTGACCAGCCGCTCCAAGGCCCTTGACTGCATCGCCAGCGGATCGAGGTCGGCCGATTCGCCGCCCTCCATCAGCAACATTCGCTTTTCCCGTTCCGTCTCCTGGAGCAGCGCCCCTTGGGTGATGTCGTCCCCATTGACGCTGGCCACTGCCGGGTCGCCGGGCGCGAAGACGTTGAAGGCGCCAAAGCCAAAGAAGGCCAGCGTGAAGACCAGCACGGCGACAATGATCTTGAAGCCGGTGCTTTGGGTTTGGTCGCGAAGTTTCTGCAGCATGACGAGCCGGGCGATGCGCGAAACGCGCCTTAGCGGGACTTAGAGCGGCGCCCCGCGAACGCCCGATGCATCCGGCTTCAGTTCAGGGCATCTTTCAGCGCCTTGCCGGGCTTGAAGGCGGCGGCCCGGGAGGCGGCGATGTCGATGTTCTCGCCAGTTTGGGGATTGCGCCCCTTGCGGGCCGCCCGCTCCCGCACCAGGAACGTGCCGAAGCCAACCAAGGACACCGGTTCAGATTGCTTGAGCGCCCCGGTAATGGAGTCAAGCGCTGCGTCAACCGCACGCCCGGCGTCGGCCTTGGACAGATCCGCAGCGTTGGCAACCTGTTCAATGAGTTCGGATTTGTTCACTTTGCTTGTGCTCCCCTGTGAGTAGAGTTTTTTTGGCGCAGCCGCACGGCCGCATCCATCGCTTAAGCGCCAGCTTGAGCCGCATTGCGCCTCATTGCGACGAACCGGGAAAAACGCAAATCTTATACCAGCGCCTTCCAATCCCTGCAAGCGCGCGACCTGACGGTCGCGGATGGAGTTTCGCTGGCGCGAAACTCCGCGCTCGTCGCTTGGATCAGATTCCGGTATGTTTCTTAAGCCCGCACAGCGCGCGACCTGACGGTCGCGGATGGAGTTTCGCTGGCGCGAAACTCCGCGCCTTTTGCGTGGGTCAGGTGCCGAGATGTTAAGCCCGCACAGCCCGCGCGCCCGCTCAAGCGGGCGCGTTGCAGGTTCGCCGACGCGAAACTCCGCTGCCGTTGCGGGGGTCGGGTTCCGAGACGTTTCTGAACCCGCGCGCTTGCGGAGCAGGCGCATTGCAGGTTCGTGGGTCAGGTGCCGATGGATCAAGGGCGGGGGCGCCCGCCTTGCGCCACCCGGCTTAAGGCTGTTTCCTGCGCGGGGCGACCCCTCGCGCTCCCCAGCTGAGGGCTCTTTCCTGCGAGGGGCGAACCCCTCGCGCTCCCTAGCTGAGGGCTCTTTCCTGCGAGGGGCGAACCCCTCGCGCTCCCTAGCTGAGGGCTCCTATAATCGATTCAATCCAAACGAAAGGCGCCTCCATCCATGCGCAAGGCTGCGCTCGGCATCGGCTGCATCGCGTTGCTCGCCTTGGCCGCGGGCGCTTGGCTGCTGACGGATCTGAACCGCTTCCGGCCCCAAGTCGAAGCCCTGATCGCCGAGCGGACGGGGCTCGGCATCGAACTCGGCGGCGATCTTGGCTGGCGGCTGCTGCCGGCGCCGGCCGTCACCGCGGCGCTCGTGCAGGCGGATGACGGCACTTGGCAGGTCGATGACTGGGCCTACAATCCCATTCTGGACCGTCATTCAGCGCGCGGCTTGCAATTCAAAACCCAAGGCGCGCAGGGTCGCTGCGATCTTGAATTCAGGCCGCGGCACAGCGCATCAGCCTCGCCCCAAGCCGGCGCGCAGTGGATCGTTCCAATCCACGCGCTGCGCCAAGTCAACGGCAGCGGCCGCTGCCAAGGGGTCCGTCTCCACTTCGCCAAGCGGAACCTCGAGCATCTCGCCGCCGAGTTCGAGGTGGCGCACGGCATCGCCGACATTGACCTGCAAGCGCCCGGCTTCCTTGGCGGCACGGCCGCGGCGCGAATTGAATTGGACGCCAGCGCCGAGCCGCTCGATTGGACGGTCCGCTTCAACGCCGACAGCCTGCAGACCCAACGCTTTCGGCCTTGGCTGGGCGAAACGGCGCAGTGGGAGGCGGAGGTCGAATATGCCGGCGAGTGGCGGGCGCAGGGCAACAGCGCCTCGGAGCTGGCTGCAAGCATCGTTGGGCAATCCCGGCTGAACGGCGGCCCCGGGCGGATCGGCGCCCCGTTTCTGGACCGGATCAAGCAGGCCGTCTCGCCCTTTGCCCGCGGCTCCGGAAGGGCGGCGCCCGGAGCGGTGCAGTACCAAAGCGTCACCGCAACCTGGTCAATCGAGGGCGCAACGCAGCGCTTGGAATTCGCGCTCGACAACTTGGCTGTTGAGGCCGCCGGTGAATACCGCATTGCCGAGGACCGCCTCGACATCACCGCCAAGGTTGCCATCGAGGAGGGAGCGGAAGATGCGGCCTTCGACGCCAACCCGCTGCTGACCGGCATGCCCATCCCGCTGCGCTGCGCGGGAACGCTGGCTGAACCCGGCTGCGAACTGGACGACCGGGCGGTGCGCCAACTCTTGGCGGAAGCCGCCCAGGACGGTTCCGAGATGCAGCGCAAGCTGGACGCCATCATCGAGGAGAAGCTGCCCCCCAATCAGCGGCAGGCCGCTCGGGCAGTGCTCCGGCTGCTCAGCGGCAGCATCAAGGAAGAGCGGCCTTAGGCGAATGGATTGGCTCGCCGCAAGGCTGCTTGCTTGGTTTGACGAGTGCGGCAGGAAGGCGCTGCCTTGGCAGCGGGACGCCACCCCCTACCGGGTGTGGGTCTCCGAGATCATGCTGCAGCAGACCCAGGTGCGCACCGTCATCCCCTACTTCGAGCGCTTCGTGGCGCGCTTTCCGGACGTGCAGGCCCTGGCGGCGGCGGAACTCGATGAGGTGCTGCATCTTTGGTCGGGCCTTGGCTACTACGCGAGGGCCCGCAATCTGCACAGGACGGCCATCACGGTGGCGAAGTCCGGTGGCGAGTTCCCAAGATCGGCCGCCTCGCTCGAAGCCCTGCCCGGCATCGGCCGCTCCACCGCCGGCGCCATCAGCGCCTTGGCGATGGGCCAGCGCGCCGCCATCCTGGACGGCAACGTCAAGCGGGTGCTGGCCCGCTTCCACGGCGTGTCCGGCCCGTTGGCCGACACCGCGACCCGGCGCGAACTCTGGAGCCACGCCGAGGCGCACACCCCGGCGCAGCGAACGGCGCCCTACACCCAAGCGATCATGGATCTCGGCGCCCTGGTCTGCACCCGCCGCGCGCCGCAGTGCCCAAGCTGCCCCCTCGCCGAGCGATGCGTCGCCTTGGCCGCTCAGCGGGTGGACGAATTGCCCCAAGGCAAGCGGTCGAAGGCGAAGCCCGCGCGCCGGGCGCGCCTGTACGTCATCACCGCGCCGAACCGCGCCTGCCTGCTGGAGCGGCGTCCCGACCGCGGCATCTGGGGCGGCCTCTGGTCGCCGCCGCAACGCCAGCCCGAATGCTCAGTTGAGTCCGTCTGCGCGGAGTTCGGCATCCCCCATTCAACCATCGTCATGCACCGAGTCGCGCCGATATTCCGGCACAGCTTCACCCACTTCCACCTCGACATCGAACCCCACTACCTGCGCCTCAAGCGGCAGCCGGCGCAAGTGAGGGACGGCAGCGGCCTGATGTGGCACGCCCCGGACGGGTCCGCGCCGATCGGCCTGTCCGCCCCCGCCGCCCGGCTGCTGGCCGGGTTGAAGGAGGTTTTCGAAGACGCGCCGCCAAACGGTTAAACTAAGCCCATGACCCGCACCGTCCTCTGCCGCAAATACCGAACGGAGCTTGAAGGGCTCGCCCAGCCGCCGCTGCCCGGCGCCAAGGGCGAAACGATCTTCGAGACGGTGTCACGCAGGGCTTGGGAGGAGTGGCAGGCCGTGCAAACCATGCTCATCAACGAACGTAACCTGCGCCTGATCGACCCCGAGGCGCGCCAGTACCTGGCCGCCCAGATGGAGAGGTTCCTCGACAACGAGCCGATCGACAAAATCGAGGGCTACCGTCCCCCCGAACCCTAGGCATGAGGACCGACCGACGCTTGTCCGGCACCGCCAATCGGCACCAGCGAACCTCGCCTCGACCGGCAATTCCGGTTTTGACTGGCGACGGCTTGGCCGGTCGGCCACCCCGAAGCTGGAGCTGCCTTGGATGGGGAAACCCGAGCCGGACTTGATCCAAAATGAGCACTGCCGCACCTTGAGGCCCTAACCGTGCGGGCTCGGGAACACATCGAACCCGACCCGCGCAACAGGCGCGGAGTTTCGCGTAAGTGAAACTCCCACGAACCTTGGCCAAGGGCCAAGGTTCGCCTTGACCCCATCCCGGCAGGCCGCTTTAATAGCTTCCTTGCCGCTCAAGGGCACACGCTTGGCCAGGTAGCTCAGTCGGTAGAGCAGTGGACTGAAAATCCTCGTGTCGGCAGTTCGATTCTGCCCCTGGCCACCACTGCGCGCCTCGAATCCGCCCGCGACCTCACCGAAGCACCCCAGCCAGAACAAAGAGGAACGGCATGTTGAGACTGACACGCGCAAGCGGCGGATGGCGACGGCATCACCCGCAACGCATGAACCCAAAGCGGACACGGCGCCCGCTCAGCCAACCGGAGCGCGAACCATGATCAAGCCGACAAAGATCCTGCCCTGTACTGCGCTCGCCATGGCGCTGATTCTCGCCTACGTTCCGGACTCGCCCGCCAAGCGATTCGGCGGCTCGTTCAAGTTCAGTTCCGCCAAAAGCTACAAGAAGCCTAGCTGGGGCGGTTCCCGAACTCGGCCCGCGGCCCGTCCGGCCCAACAACGCAGCGCCCAGCCATCAAGGCCGGCAGCCAGCCCGGCGACCGCTCGGCGGGCGGCAGCGCCCAGCGCCGAGGCGAGGCAGCGGCGGCTGGCCAGAACGCCCACCAACCACTTCTCCAGCGCCAAGCAGCAAAGCGCCTATCAACGCTACCGGAGCCGGGAGCAGTCCAAGTTCAGGGGCAAAGCCGGTTCAACAGCCGCCGGCAGCGCCCAAACGCGATCGACCCCCCTCCACCGGAAGGCATCCAACGGCATCGGCGCCCGTTCCGGCAGCTATTGGGACCGGCGCGACCGCTTCTACGGCGGCTGGCAGGCGCCGGGCTACGTTTACCGGGGCGCATCCAGCTACGGCATGTGGGACGGCCTGTTTCTCGGCTACATGCTGAGCAACGCCTTCTCGCCCTCCTACCAACGCATGGCCCATCATCACCGGAACGATCCCGGCATGCAGGAGTGGATGGAGCAGATGGAGGAGTTGGCGGCGGAGAACGCCGAGGTTCGCCGGCAACTCGATGCCTTGAAGGCAGGCATGGCAAACCTGAGCGGCGAGCCTGTGGATCCCGCCTACCTGCCCGAGGGCGTCGATGCCGATCTGGTCATGGCGCCGGCGGTGGTGGCGAACCTAAGGCCCAGCTTTCGCCTGTGCACCGCCGACCAAAACGGCAACTACCATCGGTTCGGCGAGTTCGTGCGCAGCGCCGCGACCAGTTCGATCAATGTCGAACTCATCAACACCGCAGGGTCCATGGAAAACCTGGCCTACCTTGAGCATGACCGCTGCGACGGCGCCTACGTGCAGCGCAACGCCTTCACCGCCTACGCGGAACGCAATCCGGCCGGCAGCTACGGCTTTGAGCGCATCGCCTCGCCCGCCTTGGAGTACGCGCACATGGTCTGCAACCGATCCAGCGGCGTCGATGACGTGGGCGACCTGATCGGCAAAACCCTGCTGATCGACGAAGCGGGTTCCGGCACCGAGGTCACTTGGGCGGATTTCGTGAGTTCGGACGACAACTACGCGGCGGTGAACACGCGCAATCTCGGCGGACTGGCGGCGCTGAACGAGGTGGCCATGGGCGAGGCCGACTGCCTGCTCTACGTCGCCTCCCTGAACACCGACATCATGCAGCGAGCCAACGCGCTGGGCGACCAGCTGGTCATGGTGCCGGTCAACGACTGGGACTTCAACGACCGCCGGCATGGCGGCGGCAAGCTTTTCAAGGGCCACATCGATCAATCCGGCGAGCCGGTCTATGTGTTCCGCGACCTGCCCAGCGGCCAGTACGGCAACATCCAGGACGGCCTGTTCTCGTCGGCCGTGGAAACCCTGACCGTGCCCGTGGACATGGTGGCAAGCCTAAGCTGGAGCGAGCGCAACGGTTCCGCCTACGATGCGCTCATTGGGGCCGTGCTGGAGTCCCAAATCCGCATCGACGATTCCACCCATGCGCGATAAGCGCGGACAACTTCCATGAAGACCTATCTCGGCATGAAGGCCAACGCGCTCAAGGCGAGGCTCAAGGGCGGTCGCCAGGAGCGGGTGCGCATCGACGCCGGCCTGCCGTTCAACCTGCGGGCGGGCTCCCGCATCCAATTCTCCGAAGCGCCCTTTCTGCTGGCGGGCGACGAGTTCGGCGTTGCCCATCCGGGCGCTGAATCCTTGGTCGCGGGCTACAGCCAAGCCGACTGGGCGGGGCTGGCCACCTTCCGCATTCACGCGAAGGACCGCGCCACGGGTGGCCAGTGCCTGCTGCTGTTCGTGATGGGGGACGCGGGCGCGGAGGAGCTGTACCTGTTCACTGAGCAAACCCAAGTCCCCCTGCGCCACGTCGGCTTGGATGAGGTGGCCGAGGACGGCGATGAGGTTCACGCCGTGGACTTCTGGATCGGCAAGCCCCACGGCATCATTGGCATGCCCCTGTTCCACACGCCGGATGAGTTGACCTACCACCGCTTATGGGAGGCCGACAACGACGCCCGCATCCCGCCGGTGGCCTTTCGCGAGGAGATTCACTGGGACGCCTACGGCGAGCGGCGCTCGACGGTGGAGCATCTCGGCGAGATGCTCTACGCCCGGACGGCGCCGGGCGCCGGCGGAGGGATCGACGAATACCTGCTGCCAGCGGTCGAACGGGACGATGCGGGCTTTCGGGTGCGGGTGCGGGCAGGCATGGCGCTGACGCCAGCCGACCTGTCGTTCCCGGATGCCCTGTGACGGCTCCGACGACTGTGGAGACGTTGGCGGCGCGCGGGTTCAAAAACATGCCGGAACTCGACCTACGCAACAGGTGCGGAGTTTCGCGCCAGCGAAACCCGCACAAACGGCCACATTAGATTGCATTGACAATTTGGAGAACCACATGTTGAGCAAACTGACGTTCTGGAGGAACTACGGCGAAGGCAAGCTGGCCCAGGCGGGCGACAGCATCCTCGCCGGCATGGTCAAGATCGACCCGGAGGGCATGTCCAAGGCGGAGATCGCCGCCGAACGGGAGAAGTTTGAGAAGTTCAGCCTGGAGGTTGAGGACTATCGCGCCGCCCACAAGCGGGAGGCCGCCGAGGCGGAAGCGGCGCGCAATGCCTACAACAGGAAGATGGACCAGATCCGCGCCTTGGAAGCCGCCGCGGCCGGCAACCCGGACAAGGCCGGAAAGCTGCAGGCCGCTGCCAACAAGCTGAAGACGGAGGCCGCCGAGCTGCTCGACGTGGCCCGCACCGAAATCGAGGAGGCGGAAATCGCCAAGCAGGACCTTGATGAAGTGGAGGCCATTCAAGCGGAAATGGCACAGACCATCAAAGTGCTTGAATCCACCCTGCAGAAGGCCCAAGCGGAGATGGAGCGGGCCAAGCGGGCAGAGGACCGGGCCAACAAGCGCGCCCGGCACCAGGAGCGGCTAGCGGGCATCCGCAGCGGCTCAGGCGGGGTCGGCGTCGCCTCCAAGGCGATGCTGGAGCAGGCCGATAAGTCCCGGCGCGCCGCCAATGCCGCCAACCGCCGCTCCGAGCTGCTCAGCGACGCCAAGGACCAGAAGGACGAGGTCTATGCGGATGCGGACGTGGCGTCCGTCCTGCAAAGCGTGGACGAAGCGGACCAGCCGGCGCCGCCAACGTTGCCCGACAAGCTGTGAACTCAAGTGAATTCAAGGGAGCATTGGACAGCCTCAGGCGCTTGCTGATCTATGCGGCACTGGCCATCGCGCTGGCGTTCGTCGCCTACTGGCTTGTGTCCTGGATCATTGCGGCGGCGGTGATCCTGCTGCTGGCCGTCGTCATCGGCTACTTCCTCTTCGGCAAGCGGCGCTAGTGTCCTGTTGGGTTGATTCGTGGGCTTTAGGCGCTAGGCCACCTCGTCCCTTGGCAAGGCGCGAAGACGCCGTGCGGCAGGCCCCACGCCAATTCATGCGAGGGGCAAACCCCTCGCGCTCCCCGGAGCAACGCGGCCAAGGGGCGAGTGGGCCACGAACAATCACACGAATCAACCGGGTGGGACGCTAGTCCCCTCGCCGTGCGAACGAGCGGCCACATCGGTTGGATGCTGCTCCTGGCTTGGCTGTGGCCGGTGCCGGGGACTGCGGCGGCAAACCCATCCCTGAACGTGGTGGCCAGCGCGCTCGAACCCTGCGTCATTGAGTCCGAAGGACAGCTCAGCGGCTTTTCGGTTGAGCTGTGGCGGGCGGTGGCCGAAAAGGCGGGCTTGGATCACCGGATTTCGCTTGTGCCCTTCGCCGACCTGCTGTCGCTGGTGGGCAGCCGAAAGGCGGACGTGGCGATCGGCTGCATCAGCATCATCAACGAACGTGAAGCCGAACTGGACTTCACCCATCCCATCGCCGACGGCGGCCTGCTGGCCGCGAGCCTAACCGACCAAGGCGTCATTCCCCGCTTCAGCGCCCGGAGCGAAGCCATGCTGTGGATTCTGCTTGGCCTGCTGGTGTTCTTCGCCCACCTGATGTGGTGGTCCGAGCGCGGACGGGATGCGATCAACGACCGCTACATGCCGGGCATCTTCCAATCGCTCTGGTTCTGCGTGGTCACCATGTCCACCGTGGGCTATGGCGACGTCACGCCCATCAGGTGGCTCGGCCGCATCGCCGCGGCGCTGGTCATCCTGCTGGGCGTCACTGCCTTCGGCGTCATCTTCGGCCAGTTCGCGGCCGATGCCGGCCGCACCGCCGCCGCCCATCCAGTCTCGTCGATGCACGACTTGCGGGGCTACCGGGTCGCCACCAAGGCCGGCACCGCCAGCGCCAGCTTCCTCCAAGCCCGCGGCGTGCAGGCCCGAGGGTTTGCCACCCTGCCCGAAGCCGTCGCCGCAATGCGCAGCGGTGAAGCCGACGTCGTGGTTCACGACGCAGCGGCCATTCGCTACTTGGTGCAGCGCAAATCCGACCTCATCCAAGCCGGGCCGGCCTTCAACTTCCACCATCTCGGATTCGCCCTTCCCCAAGGGTCGCCTTGGCGCGAGCCCATCAACCAAGCGCTCCTGCAGCTAAGCGAAAACGGCCTGCACAAAACCATTGAGGAACGCTGGTTCTAGGGTCTTAAGGCGAGCGTTGCAGCGCCACGAGGCGAAGCCCGCGACCGCAATCGTCCACTTGGCTTGATGACGCCTTGCTTTCAAGACGCACGGGAACACGGTCAGCCCGGCAACAGGGATTTCAAATCCGTGTCCGGGTCGGCCAATGTCGCCGGGTCGGCCTGCTGGCCCACCAAGCGGCGGCAAAGCATGAACTCCTTGGGGCTGTTGACCGCATCAGCCGCCACAACCTTGCCGTCGTTCAAGTAAAACACGGCGAATTGATTGGCGGCCATCTCGCCGCGCACCACTGCGGCATCGCCATCGCCGGAGAAGCCGACCATCTGCAGCTTCAATTCGTATTGGTCCGACCAGAACCAAGGCACGGCGGCGTATTCCCGATCCTTGCCGCAGAGGTTGGCCGCAGCGACCCGGGCCTGCTCCATGGCGTTGGGCACCGATTCAAGACGCAGGCGCCGCCCCAGCAGGGGATTGGGATGGTTGGTGCAGTCTCCCGCCGCGTAAATGTTGGGATCCGAGGTGCGGCAGCGCTCGTCCACCAGGATGCCGTCATCGCATTCAAGCCCGGCCGCTTCCGCAAGCTCGACATTGGGCACGATGCCGATGCCCACCACGGCGAAGTCGGCGGCAAAGGAGGAATCGCCGCACTGCACCGCCGAGATGCGGCCGTTGCCGCTGAAGCCGGTGACCCGCGCCTGCGTGTGAATGCGCGCGCCGCGCCTTTCGTGCAGGCGCTGGTAGAAGTCGGACATGGCCGGGGTGGTCACCCGCGCCAGGATGCGCCGCTCCATCTCCAACACATGCACCTCCAAGCCAGCCTCGACGCACACCGCCGCCACTTCGAGGCCGATGTAGCCGCCGCCGACCACTACCGCGCGCTTGCCGGGGGCCATGTCCGCCTTGATGGCGTCCACGTCGGCGATGGTGCGCAGGTAGTGGACGCCTTCAAGTTCGCTGCCCGGCAGCTCAAGCCGCCGCGGGCGGCTGCCCGTGGCCAGCAGGAGCTGTCCGTAGGCCAGGGTTTCGCCGAACGACGTCGTCAGCTTGCGCGCCGCCGGATCGATGCGCTCGGCGCGAACGCCGGCCCGGACGGCGATGCCCTTGTCGGCATAGAACTTGTCCGGGCGCAGGTAAACCCGGTCCAGCCCCTGCTCCCCGGCCAGGTACTGCTTGGACAGCGGCGGCCGCTGATAGGGGATGTGCGGCTCATCGCCAAGGATGGTGATGGCGTCGGCAAAGCCTTCCTGGCGCAGGCTGGCGGCGGCCTGTCCGGCGGCATGGCCGGCGCCGACGATGATGATGTCCGACAATTTGAGCCTCCAAGCCAAAAGCGCCATTGTAGCGAAGTGCGGGTAAACTTCGGCGCTTTGAATGCGTCGCGGAACAGGATCATGGCATTTCTGACCTTGCACGAACTCGTTGCTGAAGCCGAGCGAAAGCTCGACCGGAACACTTGGGACTATCTGATCGGCGGTTCGGACACCGAGTCCGCCCTGAAGCGCAACCGCTACGGGCTTGACTGCTGGGCGTTCCGACCGCGCATTCTCAACGACGTCTCCGAGGTTCGCGCGCAGACCGAGCTGCTCGGCTCCCGGCTGCGCGTTCCCGTGCTGCTGGCGCCGATCGGCTCCATCCAGGAGTTCAACCCGGAGGGCGCCGCCGCCGTCGCAGCTGCGGCGCGGGACTTCGGCACATTGCAGATCTTGAGTTCGACGTGCCTGCCGAACTTCGAGGATCTGGCCGCCCAAGTGCCGGGGCCGCGCATCTACCAGCTCTATCTGATGGGCGACTTCGGCTGGATGGACGACATCATCGCCCGCGCCGTCGAAGCGGGCTACACCGGCTTATGCCTGACCGCCGACACCCAAGTCTATTCGCGGCGCGAACGGGACATTCTCAAGCGCCACGTGCCCAGCTCCGGGCGGCAGGTCGGCGTCTCCGGATTCAGCCATCAAGCGAGCATGACTTGGGACACCGTGGCGCACGTCAAGGACAAGTTCGACATTCCCCTGACCATCAAGGGCGTGGCGGTGGCCGAGGACGCCGCCCGCTGCGCTGAATTGGGCGTGGACTGCGTTTACGTCTCCAACCACGGCGGCCGCCAGCTCGACCACACCCGAGCCTGCATCGACGCCTTGGCCGAGGTGGTTGCCGCCGTCGAGGGCGCGCTCCCGGTGCTGGTCGATGGCGGCTTCATGCGCGGCGCCGACGTGGTGAAGGCCCTTTGCCTAGGCGCCGCTGCGGTCGGCCTGGGACGCCTGGAGGCCTTGGCGCTCGCGGCGGACGGCGCCGCGGGGGTGCTGCGGATGCTCGAACTGATGGAGAACGAGATTCAGATCACCATGGCGCTGCTGGGCGCGCGCGACCTCAAAGACCTCAACCCTGGCCTGCTGGAGCGGGTGACGCCAATGGTCGAACCCCACGTCCTGAGCGCGTTCCCGCACTTGGCGGAGGGGTATTGAGGCGGATTGGGACCGTCGCCGCTCGATTCCGCCAACGCGCAGCTCGGCCCCGTTGCGCCTTTACGTTGCCGACGACTAAATCGGCGAAACGGAACGCAATCCGATGGAGGCGAATCGGATGATAAATCGCATAAGAGCCAGCCGCATCGGTCCGATCAGTGAAGCCGACGTCAGATTCGGCGACCTGACGGTGTTCGTTGGGCCGCAGGCAAGCGGAAAGGGCATTTTTCTCCAGCTCCTCAAATCGGGCCGGGGATCCATTCGTGCTGCGGGACTTCGGCGAAAAGCTCCATGACCTCCTGCAATTTGCGTCTCCACCCACTCGCCCCACGTTCTCGGCATCATCTGGGCGCTGCGTTTCCTGCGAGGGAACAACGGCGGGATCCAGGACGCCCTGAACCTTTTCGGCACGCGAACTAGCCATGCCAAGGTCAATATGTTACTTTTCGTAGCAATGGCCACAGCCGCATACTGACTGCTTAATCGGTTGGGCGCTTCGCAACCGGCCGCAACGAGCATTGGCTTGAGGCTGCGCCACAGGAACCCGCTATGCGCTCGACCTACCTCACCGCCATCGTCATCGCCGTGCTGATCGGCATCTGGCTGTTCAGCGGGCAGCTAGGGGTGGAGGAGGCGCCGCCGCCGCTGACCTTGGCCGAGCAGGCTGACCTGCGCGGCGCCCAGCAGGCCGATGCCATCCCCGCCCGGGTCCGGGCGCGCGTCACCCATGCCTCGCCGCAGGTGCGGCACCTGCGCATTCGCGGCAAGACCGAGAACAAGCGCACGGTGGCGGTGCGCGCGCAGATCACCGGCACCGTCACCGCCCGGCCGGTGGAGCGCGGCAGCCGGGTGGCGACCGGGGAGGCGCTGTGCCGAATCTCCGTGGACGACCGCCGCGCCGGGCTGCGGGAGTCCGAGGCCGAGCTCAAGCGGGCGCAGCTTGAGTACCAAGGCAGGCTCAAGCTGCAGGCGGACGGCTTCCAGTCGGACACCTTGGTGGCCCAAGCCGGGGCACGGCTGGCGGAGGCCCAAGCCGAACTCAAGCGCAGCCAACTGAGCCTGGCCCGCACGGTGGTCAAGGCGCCGTTCGACGGCATCGTCGAGGACGTCCACTTGGAGGTCGGCGACTACGTGACCCCCGGAGCGCAGTGCGCCACCTTGGTGGACCTCGACCCGATGCTGCTGGTGGGCCGCGTGTCAGAGCGCGACGTCCTGCGGGTGCTGCCCGGCCAGCCCGCCGCCGGACTGCTGAGCGACGGCACCCGAGTGTCCGGCCGGATTCAGTTCGTCGGCCAGCAAAGCGACCCCGAAACCCGCTCCTACGCCTTGGAAGCGCAGATTCCCAACCCCAACCGCCAGCTGCGCAGCGGCGTGACGGCCGACATCCTCATCCCCGTGGCCGAGGTCATGGCGCAGCGCGTCAGCCCGGCGCTGTTCGCCCTCAACGACGATGGCGTCATCGGCGTGCGCACGGTGGACGCCGACGGGCGGGTGGCGTTCAACCCGATTGAAATCGTCCGCGACGATGCCGACGGCGTTTGGGTGACCGGCCTGCCCGAGGTGGCCACGGTGATCACCGTCGGACAGGAGCTCGTGGTGCCGGGCCAAGCCGTCGAAGTCGATTTCGAACCGGTCGAGGAGATGCCGGCCTCGGCGCCGCCGCAAACCGCAGCCCCTGCCGAGACGGTCAAGCGGGCATGAGCGCCATCATCGACGCCGCCATCAGCCGGGCCAAGACCACGGTGCTGGTGCTGCTGATGGTGGTGCTGGCCGGCCTTGCGGCCCGCGCCGCCATTCCCGTGGCCAGCGAGCCGAACATTCAGGTGCCCTTCTTCATCGTCACCATCGTCCACGAGGGCATCTCGCCGGAGGATGCGGAGCGCCTGCTGGTGATGCCCTTGGAAATCGAGCTGCGCTCGTTGGAGGGGATCAAGAAGTTCAAGGCCTACGCCTCCGAGGGCTCGGCCACGATCATGACCGAGTTCGAGGCCGACCTCGACCTCGACGTCGCCCTGCTGGAGATCCGCGAGGCGGTTGACCGCGCCCGCCCGGAAATGCCGGACACCATCGAGGAGCCCGTCATCCAGGAGGCGACCACGGAGGACTTCCCCATCCTGCAGGTCAACCTGGCCGGCGACGGGGTGCCGGAGCGGACGCTGTACAATCTGGCGCTGGATCTGCGCGACCGCATCGAGATCATTCCCGAAGTCCTCGATGCGGAAATCCAAGGGCATCGCGAGGAGCTGCTGGAAGCCGTCATCGACCCGGAGGCGCTGGAGGCCTACCAGATATCCACTGACCAGATGCTCTCCACGTTGACGCGCAACAACCGGCTGATCGCCGCCGGCAGCCTCGACACCGGCGAGGGCCGCTTTTCGGTCAAGGTGCCGAGCCTCATCGAGGAGGCCCGGGACGTCTTCGACCTGCCCGTGAAGGTGAACGGCGACACCGTGGTGACCTTGGGCGACGTCGCCACTCTGCGCATGACCTTCAAGGACCGGGTCAGCCACGCCCGCGTCAACGGCGCCCAAGGCATCTCGCTGAACATCATCAAGCGGGCCAACGCCAACGTGGTGGAAGTGGTCGAGCAAGTGAAGGCCACGGTGGAGCGGGTGCGGCCGGACCTGCCGCCCAGCGTCAACGTGTTCTACTCCCAGAACCAAGCGCCCATGGCGCTGCAGCAGGTCACCGAAATGCAAGGCAACATCTTCACCGCGCTCGCCTTGGTGATGGTGCTGGTGGTGGCCGCCATGGGCATCCGCAGCGGACTGATCGTCGGCCTGGGCATTCCGGTCTCGCTGCTGTTCTCGCTGATCTTCATCTACGCGCTCGGCTACACCTTCAACTTCATGGTCATGTTCGGGATGCTGCTTGGCTTGGGCATGCTCATCGACGGCGCCATCGTGGTCACCGAGTACGCCGACCGCAAGATGACCGAGGGCTTCGACCGACGCAGCGCCTATGCGTTGGCGGCCAAGCGCATGCTGTGGCCAGTGGTCGCCTCCGTGGCCACGACGCTGGCGGCCTTCCTGCCGCTGATTTTCTGGCCCGGCGTGTCCGGCAAGTTCATGAGCTACCTGCCGGTGACGGTCTTTCTGGTGCTGAGCGGCTCCCTGCTCTACGCCTTGGTGTTCGGGCCGGTGCTCGGCTCATTGTTCGGCCGGGTCGGTTCCCGGGATGCCGCCGCCGTGGAGACGCTCAAGCAGCTTGAGGACGGCGATCCCACCCAACTCAAGTCCATCACCGGCTGGTACGCGCGCTTGCTGAAAGTGGCGGCGCGCCACTCCTGGGCGACCGTTGCCATCACGCTCGCCGCCGTCCTCGGCACTCTCGCCGCCTACAGCCAGCACGGCAGGGGCATGGTGTTCTTCTCCGACTCCCACACCCCTTGGGCCGTGGTCAAGGTCCGGGCCCGGGGCAACCTTTCGGCCTTGGAGGCGGATCGGCTGGTTCGGGAGGTCGAGGACCAAGTGATGCAGATCGACGCGGTCAAGGACATGAACACCTACGCCTCCCCGGCCGGCGGGCGCGACCAGGACGTCATCGGCACGATGTTCATCGAAATGCACGACAGGAACGACGTGGATCGCAGCCCGCTGGACGTCCTTGAGGAGGTTCGCGAACGCAGCCGGTCACTGTCGGGCATCAGCGTCGAGGCGCGCTCGATGGAGCAGGGACCTCCGACCGGCAAGCCTTTGGAAATCGAGTTCGCCGCCTACGACAAGGCGCTGCTCGAACCGGCGGTGGCCCGGGTGCGCGAATACATCGACCGGCAAGTGGTCGGCCTTCGGGACGTGGAGGACACCCGCTCCCTGCCGGGCATCGAGTGGAATCTGGCGGTGGACCGGGCGCAGGCGGCATTGTACGGCGCCGACGTGCTGCAAGTGGGCATCGCCGTGCAGCTGGTGACCAACGGCATCAAGGTGGCCGAGTTCCGGCCGGACAAGTCCGATGACGCGGTGGACATCCGGGTGCGCTATCCGTCCGAATCGCGGCGCTTGGGCATGCTGGACGAGTTGAGGATCAACACCGCCAACGGGTTGGTGCCCATCTCGAACTTCGTGCGCCGCGAGGCGGCGCCGCAAGTCGATACCATCGAACGATTCAACGGCGTTCCGGTCAAGTACATCCTCGCCGACGTGGCGCCCGGCGTGCTGGCGGATGACAAAGTGAAGGAAATCCAAGCCTGGCTGGACGGGCAAACCTTCGACCCCGGCCTGGAGATCCGCTTCCGGGGCACCAATGAGGAGCAGAACGAGGCCACCGCCTTCGTCGGCGTGGCCTTCTCCCTGTCGTTGATGCTGATGTTCATTCTGCTGGTGACCCAATTCAACAGCTTCTACCAAGCGAGCCTGATTCTGTTCGCCGTGGTGCTCTCCACCGCCGGCGTGCTGCTCGGCCTGCTGATCACCGACAGTCCGTTCAGCGCCGTCCTCACCGGCGTCGGCGTCGTCGCCTTGGCGGGCATTGTGGTGAACAACAACATCGTGCTGATCGACACCTACAACCATCTGCGCCGGGAGCACCCGGAACTGGATCCCATCGCCCTGATCGTGCGCACCGGCGCCCAGCGCCTGCGCCCGGTGATGCTGACCACGGTCACCACCGTCTTCGGCCTGCTGCCGCTGGCCAGCAACCTGAGCGTGGACCTGATCAACCGCACCGTTCTCTACGGCGGCATGCTGTCGTCATTCTGGGTGCCCCTCGCCCAAGCCATCGTCTCCGGCCTGACCTTCGCCACCCTGCTCACCTTGGTGGCCACCCCCGCCATGCTGGCCCTGCCCCATCAGCTCAACGCCTTGGCCAATTCGATGCGGCAGCGCAAGTGGCGCAGAGGGCAGCCTGCCGCCGCCAAAGCGTAGCCCGGCCCATTCGAGCTCACTGCTTGATGAGGTCCTCCAGTTCCAACCCAAACGCTTGGGCGACGACTCGAAGCGTGGCCGGATCGACGCGCTGTCCCGCTTCCAAGCGCCGAATGGTACGGACATTGATTTGAATCCCCGTGACCTTCTTGATGCGATCCACCAAGTCGCCTTGGCTCCATTTGCGCTTGCTCCGCTCCGCTTGGACACGCTTGGCGTCGGGAGCCAAGCCACGACCACGACCACGCTTATCATGCTTACCGCCTAGGGACTCGTAGCGGCTGCGCAAAGCGTCTTGCCACTCTTGCTCATACTTGCCGCTTTGGAGTTCAAATATTTCTCTCTCTCCGTTGGCCCGAACCAGCTCTTCGCGACCGCCAACCAAGTTGAGCAGCTCCGTCCGGGCTGCTTGGAACTCGTCAGTCTTCCGGATCTCGTCTTCAAGGGCATTTTGGCGCTCGGCGTCCTTGGCAGTAATGCTGGCAGCTTTCGATTGAGCGTTGTCCAACGCCTCCTTCGCCGCCTGATATGATGCGAATGCCTGAATGAGCCCTTCCCAAGTAACTTCATCCACATTCTTCTGTAGTTTTTCGACGTCGATTATGCCTTGAAAATGGACAAGCTGCCAAAAGGCGACAACCTCGCTCTTTTGGATCTGCTCCACAGGCTTGCCTTTCTTGTCGACTTCGAGCGGCGGAAGCTGTGCGCACAACTCCGCCACTTGATCGACCAATGCAAGTGGCTTCAGCTCTTCCAGTTTGTTCTTGATATCCCCCAGCAATTGCTTTGGATCGAAGTCATATACGCCTTTCTCGATGCCCTTGGAGTACTGTTGGAACCGCTTGCTCCATTGCTCGAAGAAATTCGCATCCACACGAGGGTCGAGATCCCAGCCTTCTCTAGCCACAGCGCCATTTCCTGCGTCAACATGCCGCTGGCGCCGGCCCGCCGGCGCATGGGGTTGATTCGTGCTCCTTATCCGCTCGACTCGCCCTATCAGCTTGAGACATCGCCTTCAAGTACGTTTCGTAGCGCGCCTCGTAGCGGAAATCCAGTTGATAGGGGCTGCCCCTCGGACCAATCGCTTTCTTCATCTCCGCTTCGGCGTCGAGAAAACGCCTGATAACGTCGTCCCCGTTCCAGTCGTTGGTTCTCGGTTCGGGCTCGGTGACGTAGCCGACCAAAGCGCGGTCGAACTCCTTTAATATTGTCGAGATCCGTTCCGACTTCTCCCTGCTGATGTCTTCCTCGAATTCCTCATAGCTGCTGTTGCAGTGCGACAAAGCCCAACTCGCTTCGTATGATTTGCGATGAAACGCCAAGCCCTTATCCTGCAAAGCGCTCTTTGCTTCAGACGACATCAACAGGAACGAGCGCTCGATTAAGTTACTCCTCTCGCGAAGAGCCACGACTGGCCATCCCTGCTCCAATGAATCCAGATCTTTCAAACAGGACACTGCTTCAGCCCAAGTTTCTGAAAAATTTGACTTATTGGGCCCCTTTCTCTGACGTCGCTTCAAACTCTTGGGGATTCCGAATTCACTGGTGTTTCCCAACCCCGATACCGAAGAGATCAGCGCCAGACTGGATGAGGTCTGACTGGCATCATCCAAGTACTGCCGTCCACGATTTGGATACTCCGCCAGCAAAAGTGCGAGATTTAGTTTCTGCGTCATCGTATCCTCCGCTACCAAGGGACGCTGCTCATTCAAGTCGGTCAGAGCCGACCACCCATGTTCGTGAGCAGATCCTACCAGAAAGCTACGAGGGCTGGCGCAGAAAGTTGCGGGAAGCAGTGGAGGAATAGACGAACAGGAGGGCAGTGCTTGCACAGCAGTATGTGCATAAGGCCGTAATGTCCCCTTTGAGCGTGGATGACCGAGGAGGACCTTTGGGAAGCCAAGTCGCGCCGCGATACTCGCGGGCACCCGAGCCGGCCGCAGCGGGAGCGCGTTGGGGACTTGGTGCAGATCGATGGCTCGCCGCACGACTGGTTCGAGGGCCGGGCGCCGGGCTGCGCACTGATCGTCCACCTGGACGACGCGACGGCGCGGCTGCTGGCGGCGGGGTTCTTCGTGCAGGAGACGACCGAGGCGTACCCGCGCACGACGCGCGCTAGATGCGCGTAGCCACCCGGTGACCTGCTGCTCGGACCGCCAAAGGGTCTTGCGGGTCAACCGCAAGGGCGCTTAGGGCTGGCCAACGCAGTTCTTGCGGGCTCTGCTGACCTGGGATCCACGCGGACAGCCGCAGGCGAAGGGCCGCGTGGAGCGTGCCAACCGGACGCTCCAGGACCGGCTGGTCAGGGAGATTCGGCTGCGCGGTGCCTTTTGTGTCCTCAGTTAGAACGAGATTGACAGGGGACAGGATTAGGGCTACGATGAAATCGGATCGAGGTCAATACGTACCAAAGCAGTCAATGGAGGTTCCCGTGAGCTACAGCAAAGCATGCGCGAGGTTCAAGGAGGTAAGCGACCTGAGGCAGAGTCTCAGCTTGCTTCACTGGGACTCCGCAGTCAACCTACCCAGAGGAGGAGGTGCTGCTCGATCAGACGCAATTGCGGCGCTCGAGAGCATCGTCCACGCAAAGATCACCGAGCCTGACCTAGGCGAGCTGCTTCAGTCAGCCGTGCCCGATGGCGTTTGGCAAGAGGCGAATCTCGTGCTCATGCGCGAGCAGCGCACGCGCGCAGCGGCTGTTCCCGCCGATCTGATCGCTGCATTAGCAAGGGCGACGTCAGTCTGCGAGCAAGTCTGGCAGCAGGCACGGCCTCGAAATGACTGGCACAGCGTTGAGCCCAAGCTCAGGGAAGTGGTCTCTTTGGCCAGGCAAAGAGCGCAGGCCCTTGCCGAAGTGCTCGAGTGCGACGCCTACGACGCCCTCCTCGACGAGCACGAGCCAAGCCTCAGGCGCAGCACGGTGGACCTCATCTTCGTCGAGCTTGCGGGGGCGCTGCCAGCCATGATCGACAAAGTCACTGGTCACCAAGAGCAACCGGCGGCGCCAAGTGGGGCATTCTCCGCGATGGATCAGCAGGCGATCGCCCGTGAGCTGATGACCGCCATCGGATTCGACTTCGAGCGCGGGCGGCTCGACGTGAGTGCCCATCCCTTCACTTCAGGCATTCGAGACGACACCCGCATCACCACGCGCATCGATCTCAACGACCCGGTCAAGTGCATCATGGCTGTGATCCACGAAACGGGCCATGCCCTGTACCAACAGTCTCTGCCCGAGGGGCACAAGGGTCAGCCGGTCGGAGACGCGGGCGGCTTTGCCCTCCACGAGAGTCAATCCCTTCTCCTTGAAAGGCAAGTCGGTCGGGGAGATGGCTTCCTAAAGTTCCTCGGCCCCATCCTCGAGCGACATGCGGTCGGCGTTAAGGCGGATTGGAGTGCCGCAAACCTGCGTAGGTGGGTGAGGCATGTCAAACGCGGCTCCATTCGCGTGGAGGCCGACGAGCTGACCTACCCGCTGCACATCATCTTGCGCTACGAGCTGGAAAAAGCGCTCATGGACGGCGGGCTGTCCGTCAATGAGATTCCCGAGGCGTGGGATTCAAGATCTATCGAGCATCTCGGTCTATCCACAGCAGGCAACTACGCTGACGGACCACTCCAAGATGTGCATTGGTTCGGGGGACATTTCGGCTACTTTCCGACGTACACCGTGGGAGCTGTCATGGCCGCCCAATTCCATGCGGCTGCGGATCGCGAAATCGACGGCCTGGATGATCTGGTCAGCAAAGGCGAATTCAGTGAGCTAGCCAAGTGGCTCGAACTCAAGGTGCATGGCCTAGGTCGCTTGAAGCCCAGCATGCAGTTGCTCGAGGAAGCCACCGGCAGTCCGCTCGGAACCAGCGCATTTCTAAAGCATCTGGAGTTGCGCTACCTAGCGCCGCCGGGGGGTATCTAGGGAACCTCTGATTAATTCCCCGGAACCGGGGATAGACTGTCTTGGCAGCACCCCTTGGAGCGATCATGGAGCAGGCGAAGTTCGTGGAGCTGGAGCAGATTCGAAGAAGCGGCGGACGCGCCGGGAGTTGTTTCCTGAGCGGATGGAGGGGCTGGTCCCGTGGGACCGGCTGGAGCGGCGGATCGAGCCGTTCCACCCGAAGGGCGGCCGGGGCCGGAAGCCTTACCCGTTGGGAGCGATGCTTCGGGTTCACTGCGTCCAGTTGTTCCACAACCTGAGCGATCCGGGGATGGAGGACCTGCTGTACGAAGTGGAGTCGGTGCGCCGGTTTGCGGGGCTGCGGCTGACGGGTCCGCTGCCGGACGAGACGACGATCCTGAACTTCCGGCACCTGCTGGAGAGGCACGGCCTGGGCGAGGCGTTGTTCGCGGAGATCAACGCGCACCTGGCTTCGCTGGGCCACCGCCTGAAGCGCGGGACGATCGTGGACGCGAGCATCATCGACGCGCCGAGCTCGACCAGGAACAAGGCTGGGGAGCGGGATCCGGAGATGCGCCAGGTGAAGAAGGGCAACCAGTGGCACTTCGGGATGAAGGCGCACATCGGCGTGGACTCGGAGACGGGCCTGACGCACAGCCCGGGGACGACGGCGGCGAGCGAGTCGGACGTGGCGACGGCGCACGCGGTGCTGCACGGCGGGGAGGAGCGGGTGTGGGGCGACGCGGGCTACGAGGGCGTGGGCAAGCGCGAGGAGAACCGGGGCATGGACGTGGACTGGCAGGTGGCGATGAGGCGCGGCAAGCGGAAGCTGCTTGACAGGGACGGGCCGGAGGCGGCGGAGCGGCGCAAGGGTTCGGTGCGGGCCAAGGTGGAGCACCCCTTCCCGTACGTGAAGCGGCACTTCGGCTACGCCAAGGTGCGCTGCCGGGGCTTGGCGAGGAACACGCAGCGCATCGCGCTGCCGCTCGGCTTCTCCAACCTGCTCATCGCCGGCCGGCATGCGCCCGCCTGACGCCGCGGGCGCAGTCCGTCCGCGATCCGCGAAGGGCCGCGAAAAGGCGTCCGGGACGGCCATGCCCAAGCACGTCCCATGCCCCGAAGGCATGATTTCGCCTCCTTCCATGCCGGTTGGCTTCAAAAACGAAGTCATCCGCAAGCCCGGCGAAGAATGCCGTCTTGTTCAGACCTTCCCTAGGTGGAGGAATTGACGAACATGGACAGGGCGGTGCCTGTGCAGCAGTGTCGTTATCGCAGGACAGATCGATCGGATACAGTGCGAAAGATTGAATTTCAAATTGTCTTCGATTCAGCTACCATTTCTGCTTGAACAGGAAAGTTCTGTAGACTAATATTGGCAAATATAGCGGACAGTGTCCGCAATTCTTGATGAAAAATGAGGAAACAACGATGCAGCACCAGATCAGAGATGGATCCGTTAACGAAATCGATGCCGACTGCGTGGTGGTGAGCGTCTGGGAAGACGACGGCCTCGGCGATCACGCAAAGGCGTTGGACGCCGAGCTGGACGGGGCGCTGAGCGCGGTTGTCGCCAGCGAGGACTACGAGTGGGAAGACGCCGACGACGATCAGCATCTGCTGCACTGCCCCGCGGAGTCCGCGGCAGGGCGTGTCCTGTTGGTGGGTGCCGGCAAACGTGGCAAGTTCGACCGTAAGCAAGCCGCCAAGTTCTTCGCCGCTGCGCTCAAGAAAGTGCTGGCTGGCAACATGCCGCATGTCCACTTCAGCGTCGCGGACCTGGCCGTCAACGACCTCGGCATCGACTGGCTCGCGGCCCGGCTGGCGCAGACAGCGGAGACGGCCGCCTACCGATACGTCGCCAGCAAGAACGACACCAAACGCAAAGCCGTGCTCGAACGCCTGTCCATCGGCGCAACGTCGGCAAACGCATTGGACATGATGCGCCGAGGCAAAGCCGTAGGACAGGGCATGAATCGCGCCCGCGAACTGGGCAACCTGCCCGGCAACATCTGTACGCCGCTGCATCTGGCCAATTGCGCCCGGGAATTGGCCAACGACCACGAGACCATTGACGTCGAGGTGATCGACGAAGAGGCCATGAAGGAACTCGACATGGGCTGCTTCCTCTCCGTGACCGCCGGGTCGGCCGAACCAGCGCACCTGATCGTGCTGAAGCACCGCGGGGCGGAGGAGGACGACAGGCCTGTCTGCCTAGTGGGCAAGGGAGTCACCTTCGACAGCGGCGGCATCAGCATCAAGCCCAGTGCGGCTATGGACGAGATGAAATTTGACATGGCCGGCGCTGCTGCCGTGCTTGGCGTTATGGGCACCATTGCCGATCTGAAGTTGCCGCTCAACGTAGTCGGCTTGGTGGCCGCTGCGGAGAACATGCCCAGCAGCCGCGCGACGAAGCCGGGCGACGTGGTGACCAGCATGTCCGGCAAGACCGTCGAGATCCTGAATACCGATGCCGAGGGCCGGCTGCTGCTTTGCGACGCGCTGACCTACGCGGAGCGCTTCCAGCCAACGCACGTCATTGACATCGCGACCCTCACAGGCTCGGCACTAGCCACCTTTGGCAACGAGGCTAACGTGGTCATGGGCAACGACCAAGCCTTGATCGACCGACTGCTGCAGTGCGGCCAAGACTGCCTTGACCCGGCGTGGCAGCTGCCGCTTTGGCCAGAGTACCACGAGAATCTCAAGTCCAACTTTGCGGACGTTGCCAACATCGGCGGCAAGCAGGCAGGCGCCATCACGGCAGGGTGCTTTCTTTCAAAGTTCGCAGAGGAGTTCAAGTGGGCGCACTTGGACATCGCGGGCAGCGCATGGCTCTCCGAAGGCGCCGCCAAGGGCGCCACCGGCCGGCCAGTGCACCTGCTGGTGGAGTTCCTGACGACGCTGACGCAGGCGCCAACGCAACCAAGCCCTCGCTGAAGCGCGTTGCTGACTTCGCAAAAAACTCCGGCTGCGTTCATGCGGTCTTCCATCCCGACACACCGGGACGCGGCCGTGCGAGGAACAAGCAGGTCCTACCCACGGAACGCCCATCATGCGAAAGGACGGCGCTTCGCATCGTTGGGATGGCGTCTCCAAGCAGGTTCCATACAAGCCGTAATTGCCAAGCCAAGGGATTGCATTCCGAGATTGTATTGATATACAGTTTCTCATGCGAGTGGCGCATGGCAAGGCGATCAGATCCGGCTCAGCAAGTTAACGCTTGAGGTTGGAGCTGCGTACAATGGAACATCGGATCAACGGACATGATGCGTGACACAGCCTGCCAAGGGTTGCTGCTTCTGGATCTGGAACCACAAGCTCAATGCGTCCCAACCGATATGAGGGGCGTTGCGACCATCGCTTGCGATGCCTCCGGCCTCTTTCAACGCGCCGGCTCAACGATCCACTTCGGTCCTGCGGAGTCCCTCTACCACCAGTGGCCGACACCGGTGTGCATCATTGCCGACGGGCCTTACGGCCTAAGCGGGTTTCCGGGCGACCTGCATTCCGCCAGCGGCCTCGTTGACTGGTACCGTCCTCACGTCGAGGCATGGGCGGCCAACTCGACGCCGGAGACGACGCTGTGGTTCTGGAACTCCGAACTCGGCTGGGCCACTGTTCACCCCCTGCTGGTCGAGCATGGTTGGGAATATCGAAGCTGCCACATCTGGGACAAGGGTTTGGGCCACATCGCCGGCAACGTCAACACCCGCACACTGCGGAAGTTCCCCGTGGTGACGGAGGTTTGCGCCCACTATGTCAAGGTCGCCAGCTTCAAGTCCGAAACCGGCGAAACGCTGACCATGCAGGAGTGGCTCCGCCACGAATGGCGCCGCACTGGGCTGCCCCTGCGCTTGGCGAACGAAGCCTGCGGAGTCGCCAATGCGGCTACGCGCAAATATCTAACCGCCGATCACCTTTGGTACTATCCACCGCCGGAGGCATTCGCTCGGCTCGTTGATTACGCGAACAAGCATGGAGACTCCGTCGGCAAACCCTATTTCAGCCAAGATGGCGAACATCCAATAACCGCTAAGCAATGGTGCCGCATGCGCGCGAAGTTCCGCTGTTCGGCTGGCGTGACCAATGTCTGGCGCAAGCCGCAGGTCGCCGGCAAGGAACGGATCAATGGCGAGCGTCAGCAGATGCGCTGGAAGTACAAGAGCCTGCACGGCAGCCAAAAGCCGCTGGAGTTCGTGGAAACGTCCATCAGTGCGACGACTGACCCCGGCGACGCGGTTTGGGAACCTTTCGGCGGCTTGTGCCCGGCAGCGGTGTGCTCGCTTCGCCTTGACCGAGTGTGCCACAGCGCGGAGGTGGTTCCCGAGTTCTACTCCGCCGCAGTGCAACGGCTAACCGATGCACAAAACGCCTAAGCCGCCTGAGAGCCTGCGCCGCAGGAATTCACGGCCGAAAATCCGCTTCCGTTCGCCCCTTTGGGCGTTCTATTTCGTCAAGTATGACTCGACATTCTCGTCAATCGCCCATCCAAAGGGGCGGCGGCATCAAGTTTTCGCTTTCGCGACTTCCTATGGCGCAGGCTCCTAGTGTTCCGTCCAACTGCTGGCCAATAACGCAACTCCACAAGGATTCCCCATCATGGCTCTTTCCCTAGGCGTACACGTTGGCCAACAGAACCTGACCATGGACGAGCTGCGCCAGCTTTGGCGCAAGCTCGACCAGGGCGGCGTCGATTGGATCTCGGCTTGGGACCACTTCTACGAGGCGCCGCCGAAGAACGGCACGGAACCGCACTTCGAGGCGCTTGCCACCTTGGGCGCGCTGGCGGCGGAAACCCGCCAAGCCCGCATCGGCTGCCTGGTGTTCTACGTGGGCTACCGCAGCCCCAGCCTGCTGGCCAAGGCGGCAACCACCCTGGACCACATCACCGGCGGCCGTTTTGAGATCGGCTTGGGCGCAGGCTGGCACATCTGGGAGGCCACCGCCTACGGCTACGCCTTCCCCGACATCGGCACCCGGCTGGACATGCTTGAAGAGGCCATCCAAGTCATCCGCGGCATGCTCACCAGCGAGCGCACCAACTTCAACGGCAAGCACTTCCAGGTGGTGGATGCCAGTTGCCTGCCGCCGCCCGTGCAGCCGCGCCTGCCCATCTGGATCGGCGGACTGGGGGAGAAACGCACCCTGAAGATCGTTGCCGGCCACGCTGACGGCTGGAACGCCGCCTACCTGTCGGCCGAGGAGTTCGCCCGCCTGAACGGCGTCCTCAACCAATGGTGCGAGGCGGAGAACCGGGATCCAGCGGCCATCCGGCGCTCCGTCAACCTGACCTTCAACCTCGGCGTGGACGAGGAGGACGTTGACCAGCAGCGCAGGCAAATCGCCGCCGACTGGGGCGACTTGGCCGACCGCATTGCCGGCGGCTCCCTGCTCTGCACCCCCGACCAAGCCGTGGAGCGGCTCGCGCAGTACAAGGCGGCCGGCGCCCAGGAAATCAACGTCGCCCTGCGCGCGCCCTGGCGCAGCGACGCCTTGGACGCCTACTTGGAGGAAGTGATGCCCGAAGCCCGAAAGCTCTAGCGGCTTCCAACTCCCGCACGAACCAGGGCACGCATGTCAGGCACCGACTGGAGCGCCATACTCCAAAAAGCGATTTGCATCAGAACGAAGGCACAAGCCGAAACCCAAGCTTGCGTCCGGTCACCATCCACGCCCCAACCAAGTCATCGCATCGTGAATCAATTCAACTTCCCGCACTCGACCTTTCATTGGTCCGGGAGAATTTCCAAGCGGGCATGCTGAGCCACCCTATGGGTGGCGCCATACTTCTTTTTTTGGAATGGTGTAGCCAACTGCCAGTCCGCCTCAATGATACAGGGAAAGCCAGCGCCAAGTACTTTGTCGATATTCCTGCGATTGCTAAAGTCGCCCCAAATCATGACCTTTCCCCTTCTCGCAGGTGAAGTCCATGAGTTCCCAAGCATACCTGCTGACATCTACGGGCTTCGGTTGGTCAAGCATTTGAACCCGCACAAAGTCCACCTCGCCGTTACGGTAGTTGAACGCCTTGATCGTACCAATGCTTCCGTTGACCCAGCGACCTGCGTGATCGTTGTTTACCATCATGACTTGCGCGCCGGGTTTGAAAGCGAGCTGGACTTCCGTTGGCAAGTAGGCGCTATCGACCTCTCCTTGCTGTTCCGCATCCACCACTAGAGTGCTCCCGGGTAGTCTTGAGAGACTTTCCGCATTGATTCGGTCTGCGGCGCTGTTGGTCGTGGTCAACGTAACACAGGAGCCCTCTTCGTTCGGCCGCAAGTTCGGTTTGACTCGTTGATTGACGAGGTCCATGTCGCTCTTGACCGTGCCGTCGCGGATGCGGCTTAGCAAGCCAATGAATTCCGAGTCCCGCTGTCGATAAACCCTCTTCAGCTCCATGAGTTTCGGCTGTCTAGCCAGTGCGCGGGAACTGAAGAAATGAGGCGATCGATAGTGCTGTTGGAAGTGCTCGTCCAAGTCACCTGTGACAACCGGCGGGAGTTGGTACAGATCGCCGATAAATATCATCTGAACACCCCCAAACAGCTGGTTGGGGCGAGGCCCATGCTTGCGCAAGAATTCATCGATGCAATCGAGCAGGTCAGCGCGAAGCATTGAAACCTCATCAATCACAATCGTGTCGAGCTTTTGGAAGGTCTTTGGATTTTGAGGCCGCGCTCTACCTGCCTGCACACTTTCGGGCGTCGCGCCAATGCCAAAACGAAAAAAACGATGTATCGTTTGGCCGTTGATATTCAGGGCTGCAATGCCAGTGGGTGCAAGAAATACGACGTTGCCTTTCGCCTTATGTTGAAAATATCTAAGAAGAGTTGACTTCCCAGACCCAGCCCGTCCGTGGACGAACAGCAGCCGGCCTTGGCGTTGGCGTGCAGCGCCAAGCAGGCCAAGTCCCCGGGGCGCTCATCCACCAAGCGCTGGGTTTGCTCGTGGGCGCGCTCAAACTTCTGCATCCTGAGCAGCAGGTTGGCGTAGTCGCTGCGGCATCGTCCATGGCCCGGCGCCAGCGCCAGGGCCGTTTCCAGCAGGAACTCCGCATCCGCCAGCAGCTCAAGCCGCTCGGCGATGCCGGCCAGCAGGCGGATGCCCTCCACGTCCTGCTTGTGGGACTGCAAGTAGTGGCGGCAAAGCCGGTCCGCCTGCTCCAGGCGGCCATCGTGAATGAAGGCGGCGACGCTTTGCAGTTCCTTGGGCAGGGCCGCCAGAGCATCCGCTTCGGCTTGGGCCGCTTGGGCAAGTTCGCCGAGACCCGCCAACCGGCGCAGGTCGGCCAGCGCCTTCCAAGCAGCCGGCAACGCCGGGTTGAGACGCACCGCATTCTCGTAGGCTCGCCGCGCCGCATCGGGCCGGGTGTCCGTCAGCAGCGCATGGCCCCGCTCCTGGTGGGCGCGGGCATGCCCAGGTTCGATGGCCAGCAGCCGGTCGAGCGCAGCCAGGGCGGCGGGCGTCTTCCCGGCGTACCTTTGCGCAACGGCCAGGACGTAGAGCAATTCGGCTTGGACGGTCGTTGAAGCCTCTGCGGAGCCGTCGGCCAAGGCCTGGGCGGCAACGCGCTGCGCCCCCGCAAAGTCCGCCCGCCGGATCAGCACGCGGGCTTGGTCAGCCGCGCCGCCCGTCACAACGGCCAAGGATGCCGACGTGAAGGGTTGTTGGGCGCCCTACTCCAGATCGTAGCTGAACCGCAGCCCAACGGTGCGCGGCCGGTTGGTGGTCACCGAGGGCGTGTAGTCGATGGCGTTGACGTTGACCCGGGCGTTCTTGTCGAACACGTTGTCCACGAACAACTCCGCGCCCTAGGAGCCGGCCTGCAGGCCGGCCGCCAAGTTGACGAACGCATGGCCCTTCTGCACGTAGCGGGCCGCCTTGAAGCGGGCGTCGCCGTTGGCGTCCACGCCCACGAAGTCGGGGTTGGTCACCGAGGCAAGGTCGTCGCCCGTCAACGGCAGGCCGAAGAAGCCGCCCTCCTCCGCGATCTTGAGGCCGGTGCCGTTGCCGAACACCGGGTGGCCACATCCTCCACCAAGTAGGCATCGGCACTGATCTCGGCGCGGCTGTCGCCGGTGTAGGTGATCGCCCCGCGAACATAGGCGTCCGCCCGCGCGTTCATGACGTTCAGGTCGCGGAAGTCGTACCGGGCGCGCAGGTTGGCGCGCAGCTTCGGCGTCCACGGCAGGCGGCTGCCCACCGGCACGACCACGTCCCGCAACTGCGGATTGATGCGCGTCAGCTTGTTATCGACGTAGCTTAAGCCGCCGTTCAAGGTCAGGTTCGGCGTCGCCAACCAAGTGAAGTCCACATCCAGGCCGTCCACGTCGGCGTCGCCGGCGTTTTCGATGAACACCAGGAAAGCCACGTTCGCCGGGTCGAATCGGGAGGTTTGCAAGTCGTCGATCTTGGTGGCGTAGGCGGTGGCGTTGATCTGCAGGGTGCGCTCCAGGAAGGTGCCCTTCAGGCCGATCTCGAAATTCTCCAGTTGGTCCGTTCGGGCAATGGCGGGCACCAGGTAGCCTTGATACACCCCCGCTTGCCGGTTCGCCTGCGTGCCGGCGTTGCGGTTGGCGGTCTGCGGCCGGAACCCCTCCGACCAAGCCGCGAACACCATGGCGTCGTCGGTGAGGTCGAAGTCCACCGTGGCCCGAAAGATGGTGTCGCTCTCCTTGATCACGCCGTCATCGTTCAGGCTGCCGATGTAGAAGGCGCCTTTGGCCACCCCATCGGCAATCGCTTGGGCATTGGTCTCGCTGAAGAAGGGGGTCAAGTCGCTCAGGTTGCCGGACTCGTTGCAGGCTCCCAAGGCTTCCAGACGCCTCGACACCCGGTTGTCGAACCCTTGGCCGTCGCAGGGCGTGGCGGCGCCCTTGCAGCCGAACGAGGAGCCGGTGGAGCCGGTGAATTCAAGGTCGAGGCCGTAGTCGCGCGCCCCGAAGCTGGCGGAAAGCCGGTCGGTGAGGTCGAGGCTGAACTCGCCAAAGAAGGCGACCTGCTCCTCCTCGCGGGTGAAGTTGTTGACGAAAATCGTCTGCGGGCCGCGTCCGTAGGGGTTGGACACCCCAGCCACCGTGCTGACGATGTTGTTCAGCCCCGGCGGCGAGTTGGCGGGGTCGGTGACGGTGCCCGGCGCCGACGCCGCGTTGAAGCCGGCATCCACCGCGCCCGGATATTGGAACTGGCCATCGGAGACGGTCTTCTGGTCGTCCAGAAAAACGCCTGCGGTGATGCGAGCCAAAATTTCCGAGCTGAAAAACGGCCTGAGCGCTTATCTTCGACTGGTCAAGTCGGGGGAGTCCGTTCTGGTCCTCGACCGCGCCACGCCCGTAGCCCGTCTCGTCCCGCTTGAGTCCTCGCCCGCGCGCGCCGGTCAAGCCGGTTCCGCCTCCGAAGCGGAAAAGAAAAAGCTCGAAAACGAAGCCCTGCTGGACAAGCTTGAACGCAAGGGAATCATTGCCCGGCGGCGGGGTGGCCCCTCTCCAATGGAAATCGCCCGTTCGCGGAAGCCCATCGGGAAAGATGTCCGCTTGGTCGAAGCAGTGCTTGAAGAGCGGGAGGAGGATTGCGAGACGGGTTATCGATGAATTTCTGGGACACTTCCGCCTTGGTGGCATTTCATCTGGGAGAGCCTCCGGCTGCGGCGCTGAAAACAGTGCTTGAAATCGATTCGGAAGTTGCGATCTGGTGGGGCGCCGAAGTGGAATTTGCTTCCGCCGTTTCGCGTCGGGAGCGCGAAGTCGGCCTGAGCCCCGAACAAGCCGCGGCCCTCGTGAATGAGTTCAATCGTTTCGCAACGGAAACCTATCATGAAGTGCTGCCGTCGCGCCGACTGAAATCAAGCGCCCGGCGCATGCTCCGCGTACACCCTCTCAGAGCCGCGGACGCGCTGCAGCTTGCAGCCGCGTTGAGCATCGCGGAAGAACCCGCCGCTCAAGTCGGTTTCATCTGCCTCGACACCCAGCTCAACGAAGCCGCGCGGCGCGAAGGGTTTCGGTTGCTTGCCGATTCCCGGTGAGCCGCTCCCGGAGCGGGAGAATCGGGGTGGAGCATCCAGTTCCGGCGCATAACAAGCTAATCGTTGTCGAAATCCCGCAGGCGCATGTTTCCTTTTCGCGCAGACGTTGGAGCGGGATTCGCCGCCGAAATGATCGCTGACTCGCCTTCACCATCAGACGCTAATACATCGCCTCAATCAAGTCCGCGTACTTCTCATGCACCACCTTGCGCTTGAGCTTCTGGGTGGGCGTCAACTCATCGTCCTCGGGATCGAGCAGCTGATCGATCAGCTTGAACTTCTTGATGGTCTCCACCCGGGCGAACTTGGCGTTGACCGCCTCGATCTCCCCGCCGATCAGATCCTGCACGGCTTGGGCGTGGCACAGGCTGGCGTAGTTGGTGAAGGGGACGTCATGGTCTTGGGCGAATTTGGTGACGTTCTCCTGGTCGATCATCACCAAGCAGGTCAGGTAGGGGCGGCGGTCGCCCACCACCACCGCATCGGTGACGTAGGGAGAGAACTTGAGCTGGTTCTCGATTTCGCTCGGCGTGATGTTCTTGCCGCCGGCGGTGATGATGATGTCCTTCATCCGATCAACGACGTAAACGTAGCCGTCGTCGTCAATGCGCCCCACGTCGCCGGTGCGCAGCCAGCCTTGGCGGAAGGTCTCGGCGGTCTTCTCCGGCTTGTTCCAGTAGCCGCGTATGACGCCGGCGCTGCGGATGAGGATCTCCCCCTCCTCGGAAAGCGTAACGTCCACCTCCGCATTGGCCTTGCCGACGCTGCCGATGCGGGTCTCGCCGGGCACGTTGGCCGTGGCGAGGCCTGAGCACTCGGTCTGCCCATAGACCTCGAACATCGGCTTGTTCATGGCCCAGAACCAGTCGATGAGCTCAGGCGCGATGGGTGCTGCGCCAGTTGAAAGCCAGCGGCAGCGATGCAGCCCCAGGAACGCCAGAATGTTCTTGAACACCAGCAAGTCGGCCGCCGCGCAGGCCATCCGCAACGGCCAAGGCACCGGACGGCCGGACTTGGCGAAGCCTGCGCGCTTGCGCCCGGCCTGCAACGCAAGGCCGTAAGCGAAGCGACCCAAGGCAGTGCCGTCCTTCAGCTTGATGGTGATGGTGGAGTGCTGCTTCTCCCACACCCGAGGCACCGCGAAGGCCACCGTCGGAGCCACCTCCTGCTGGTCCCGGACGAAGGTTTCCGGCTCCTCCACCAGATTGACGACGCAGCCGGACTCGATGCCGCAGAAGGTGTAGAACATGCGCCCCGCCACATGGGCCAAGGGCAGAAAGCCGATCTGCTCGTCGGTGTCGTAAACGCCGTAGATGCGCTGCAGGTTGCGCATCATGAAGATCATGTTCCCCTGGCTGATCATGGCGCCCTTGGGCGGGCCGGTGGTGCCGGAGGTGTAGGTGAGGATCATCAGGTCCTCAGGCTTGGCCGCGTCGATGGCCGCCTGCCAATCCGCCCCGCGGTCCTCGCCGTAGGCGGCGCCGAGGGCAATCAGCTCCGCATAGCTCATGCACTGCGGATCGCTGAAGTTGCGCAGGCCCTCCATGTCGAAGATGACGATCTTCTCAAGGGTCGGCGCGCGCTCCCGGACCTCGAGCACCTTGTCGAGCTGCTCCTCGTCCTCGGCGAAGTAGAAGCGGGTGCCGCTGTCGTTGATCAGGTAGGCCACCTGCTCCGGGGAGTCGGTGGGATAGACGCCGTTGGAGACGCCGCCGATGCAGTTGACGCCAAGGTCGGCGAACAGCCATTCCTTGCAGACCTCGCCGGCGATGGAGCAGACGTCGCCGCGCTCAAGGCCCAAGGACTTCAGCCCCAGGCCCACCAACCGGGCCTGCTCGCCGTAGTCGGCCCAGGTGTATTCGTTCCAGATGCCGAAGTCCTTCTCCCGGAGCGCCACTTTGGGGCCCCAGTCGGCCACCCGCTTCCAAAACAGCTGCGGCACCGTGGCGCAGCCGTCAATCGCATCGTCCGCGCTCATCGCCAAGTCTTCCTCTGCTTCCAGCGGCGGCGCCCGCGCACCCCCTCATCCTTCATGCCCAAGTAGAACTCCTGGATGTCCGGGGCGCTCCTCAGACGCTCGCAGGCATCCTCCATGACGATGCGGCCGTTCTCCATGACATAGCCGTAGTCGCCGATGTCCAGGGCCATCCTGGCGTTCTGCTCCACCAGCAGCATGGTGACGTCGCGCTCCTTGTTCAGCCGCACGATGATCTCCGCGATCTCGCGCACCAAGCGGGGCGACAGGCCCAGGGAGGGCTCATCGAGCAGCATGAGGTTCGGGCGCAACATCAGGGCGCGGCCAATGGCCAGCATCTGCTGCTGTCCCCCGGAGAGCACTTGGGCCGGCTGCCTGCCGAATCCCTTGAGCGCCGGGAAGTAGCCGTAAACCTGCTCGATGTCCGCGTCGATTTCGCCGTCCCGGCGCGAATAGGCGCCCATGCGCAGGTTCTCCTCCACGGTCAGGAAGGGGAACACCTCCCGTCCCTCGGGCACATGGCCTATGCCGCGCCGCGCCACCCAATCCGGATCCCGCCCCTCGATGGCCTCGCCTTGGTATTCGACAACGCCCTTCTGCGGTTCCATCGCGCCGCTGATGGTCTTGAGCACCGTGGTCTTGCCCGCGCCGTTGGCGCCGAGCAGGCTGACGATCTGCCCTTCCCGAACGGCCATGCTGACCCCGCGAATGGCCATGATCGGGCCGTAATAGGTCTCGATGTTGCGCAGCGCGAGCAAGGCGGATGCCACGGTCAGTCCCCCAAGTAGGCGCGCCGCACCTGCGGATGGCTCTGCACCTCGGACGGGGTGCCGATGGTGATCAGCGCTCCGTCCGCCATCGCCAGCACGCGGCTGGACGCCCGGCTCACCAGATTCATGTCGTGCTCCACCATCATGACCGTCACGCCAAGCGCCTCGTTGATGTCCTCCAGCCAGAAGGACAAGTCCTCGGTCTCTTCGGGGTTCAGGCCTGAGGAGGGCTCGTCGAGCAGCAGCAGCCTCGGCCGCAGGCACAGCGCGCGGGCGATCTCGACCATCTTGCGGGCGCCGAAGGGCAGTTCGCTGATCGGCTTGTCACGGTGGCTCTGCAAGTCCAGCAGGTCGATGACGTCCTCCACTGATTCGCGCAGCGCCAGTTCGCCGCGCCGCACCGACGGCAGGAAGAGCAGCTCCGAAAGCAGGTTGCTGCGCCGGTGGATGTGGCAGCCGATGAGCAGGTTCTTCAGCACCGTCTCCCGCTCGAACAGCTCCGTGTTCTGGAAGGTCCGGGCGATGCCCAGCTCGGCAATGGCATGGGCCGGCAGCCGGGTGATGTCCCGGCCATCGAAGGCGATGGCCCCCTGGTCCAGGTCATAGATGCGGCTGATGAGATTGAACACCGTGGTCTTGCCCGCCCCGTTCGGTCCGACGATGCTGAACACCTCGCCCGGCTCCACCGCGAACGACAGCTCCCGCACCGCCTTGACGCCGCCGAAGCCCACCGACAGGCTGTCGGCAACCAGCAGGCTCATCGCAGGCGCTCCGTGCGCAAATAGGTTCTCTGACGTTTGTAGGTGGCCCGGCGATAGAGTGGAAACTCCTCGAAGAACAGCCGGATCTTGCGCCAGCGCCCGTACAGGCCGTCGGGTTCGTAGATCAGGAACAGCACCAGGATGAGGCCGAAGACGCCTGCCTCAAGGCCGGGTATCTGGCTCACGGCAGGCGGGGCCGCGTCACGAAGCAAGGCGATGCCCTGCGGCAAGAGGCCGATGAAGACGGCCCCGTAGATGACCCCGTGCATGGAGCCGAGGCCGCCCACCACCACCATCAACAGCAGTTGGATGGAGGTGGCCAAGGTGAAGGCGTCGGGCGCCAGATAGCCGATCTTATGGGCAAACAGGCCGCCCGCCAGTCCGGTGAAGGCGGCGGAGAGCCCGAAGGCCAAGGTCTTGGTGCGAGCGACGTGGATGCCCATGCTCTGCGCTGAGGTCTCCGAATCCCGCACCGCCGCCATGGCCCGGCCCGTCGGGCTGCGCAGCCAGTTGAGCGCCGCCAGCATCGACGCAAACAGCGCCAGCAGGCACAGATAATAGAAGGCGACCGGCGTCGAGAGGTCGATGCCCAGTGCCGCGTTGGGCACCGGCATGCCCCGAAAGCCGCCGGTGACCGACACCCAGTGGGACAGCACCTGCTCCACGATCACCAAGAAGGCCAGCGTGGCCACGGCCAAGTAGATGCCGGTCATGCGCAGCGCCGGAATCCCCACCGCGATGCCGACCGCCCCGGAGAAGCCGGTCGCCGCCGCCAAGGCCAGCGGAAAGGGCCAGCCCTGATTCAACAGCCAGGCGTGGCAGTACGCGCCGATGGCCAGAAAGGCGGCATGGCCGAGGCTGACTTGGCCGGTGTAGCCCACCAGCAGCATCAGCCCGACGCCGGCGATGGCATAGATGTAAACCAACGCCATTTCGCCCAGCAGGAAGCGATCCAGCGCCAGCGGCGCCAGCAGCACCGCCAACGCCAGCAAGCCGTACCAGAAGCGCTGGCCGTTGTGCTTGAACAGATCGATGTCCTGCGCGTAGGACGTCTTGCGAATGAAGCGCATCGCCCCGCCCTACTGGTGCCCTGTCCGGTTAACTCGTGTGATTGTTCGTGGCCCTTTCACTCCTTGGCCGCGTTGCTCCGAGGAGCCTTCAGCCAAGGAGCGCGAGGGGCGTGCCCTTCGCATGAATTGGCGTGGGGCCTGCCACACGGCGTTGTCGCGCCTTGCCAAGGCGCGAAACGGCCTAGCGCCTAAAGCCCGCGAATTAACCGGACAGGGCACTAGACCTTCTTCTGCTGCATGGCGGCAAACAGCCCTTCCGGGCGAATCATCAGCATGGCCAGCAGCAGCACGTAGGCGCTGACGTCCGAGAACCCGGGCCACAGGTAGCGGCCGGCGAACTGCTCCGAAAGGCCCACCAGCAGCCCGCCGAGAATGGCGCCCGGCAGGCTGCCCAAGCCGCCGACGATGGCGGCGGCGAAGGCCTTGATGCCGATGAAGCCAATGTTCGGGTCGATCACCCCGCCGGGCGCCAGCACCCCCGCGCAGGCAGCGAGCACGGCGGCCAGCGCCCAGACCAGGCCGAAGACCCGCTTGACCGGAATGCCCACATAGAAGGCGGCCAGCTGGTTCTGGGAAGCCGCCTGCATGGCGATGCCGAGGCGGGTGAAGCGGAAGAACAGGTAAAGCAGCCCGCACAGCGCCAGCGTGCCGCCCACGACCGCCAGGTCGTCACCGCCCACGGTGACCTCGCCAAAGCGCCAAACCGCCGAACCCCACGGCAGGTCCAAGGCCTTGGGTTCACTGCCCCAACGCTCCCCGGCGATGGTGCGCAGGACGAAGCCGAGGCCGATGGTCAGCATCAGCACCGCAAAGTGCGGCTCGCCGATCATCGGCCGCAGCAGCAGCCGCTCGGTCAGGGCGCCCAGCAGCGCCATGACCGCCAAGGCGGCCAGGAAGCCCCAAACGAACGGCCAGCCGAGCAGGTTGATGAAGGTGAAGGCGATGAAGGCGCCGATCATCATGATGTCGCCTTGGGCGAAGTTGACCATCTCGGTGGCCTTGTAGATGAGCACGAACCCAAGCGCGATCAGCCCGTAGACGCAGCCCTGTGAAACGCCGCTGATGAGCAGCTGGACGACTTCCATCAAAAACTCGCAAAGCCGGAAATTGAAGCTGGAAAGCGCCGCATTCTACCCGCTTTTTCCCAAGCGCCCGCTTTGTTTCCAGTACACGCTTTTTTCCCGGCGTCCCCGCATTGCAACACTCTCATCGACCGCTGTGCGGGCTCAGAAACATACCGGAATCTGATCTAAGCGACGAGCGCGGAGTTTCGCGCCAGCGAAACTCCATCCGCGACCGTCAGGTCGCGCTTGCGCAGGTCTTGGGCGTACGATGTTGAGCGGAAGTGGGACTCGACGGCTCCGACGCCCGATTCGAAGATGAGGTGGGGGTTCGCAGGAATGCCGCCCGCCTAGCGCGCCTCCCGGCGGGCGGAGACCACGCCGGTGTTGAAGCCGAGGACGTGCATGCGCCCAAGGTAGCGAGCGTGCTCGATCTTGAAGCAACGGTCCATGACCACATCGAGGCCCGCCGCCGCAGCCAGGGCGGCGCCGGCCGGGCTGATCACCTCGAACTGCAGCCAGAGGGCGGCGGCGCCGATGGCCACAGCATCCTCAGCGATGGCCGGCACCGCTGCCGGGGCGCGGAACACATCCACTAGGTCCACCGGCTCCGGGATGTCGGCCAAGGACGGATGGGAGCGCATGCCCAGCACCGCCTCCTCCTTGGGATTCACCGGGATCACCCGGTAGCCGTGGCGCATCGCGTAGAAGCCCACGAAGTGGCTGGCCCGCAACGGGTTGGCGGACAGTCCAACGATCGCCACCGTCTTGGTCCGGCGCAGCACCCGCTGCACAACGGCAGGCTCTTGGTAGGCGGCGGGTTCAGCCACGACGCATCCCGGCGAACCCCTGTTCGAGATCCCAGATCAGATCCTCCGGATCCTCGATGCCGATGGACAGGCGAATGGTGCCGGGGCCAATGCCGGCGGCGGCCAGCTCATCGTCGGCCAGTTGCCGATGGGTGGTGCTGGCCGGATGAATGACGAGGCTCTTGGCATCGCCGACGTTGGCGAGGTGGGAGAACAGCCGCAGGGCGCCGATGAACGCTTGGCCGGCCTCCCGCCCCCCGTCAAGGTCGAAGCAGAACACTGCGCCCGCTCCTTTGGGCAGGTACTTTGCGGCCAGCCCGGCGTAAGGGCTGCCGGCCAGGCCGGGGTGGCGCACGCCCGCCACGCCGTCGCGCCCCGACAGCCACTCGGCCAGGAGGCGGGCGTTGGCCACATGCCGCTCCATGCGCAGCGGCAGGGTCTCCAGGCCCTGCATGAACAGAAAGGCGTTCAAGGGGGCCATGGCCCCGCCGAGGTCGCGCAGGGTTTCCGAGCGCAGCTTCATGAGGTAGCCGTAGCTGCCGAAGGTCTCGTGAAAGGCAAGGCCGTGGTAGGCCGGGGACGGGTCGGCGACGATGCCGAACTTGCCGTTCGACCAATCGAAAGTCCCGGAATCCACCACTGCGCCGCCGATGCTGGTGCCGTGGCCGCCGATGAACTTGGTCGCCGAATGCACCACGATGTCCGCACCCCATTCGATGGGGCGGCAGAGGTAGGGGGTGGCAAAGGTGTTGTCCACCATGAGCGGAACCCCCGCCCGCCCAGCGATCGCCGCCACCGCCTCAATGTCCAGCACGTTGCCGCCAGGGTTGCCGATGGTCTCGGCGAACAGGACGCGGGTCTCCTCGCGCAGCGCGGCGCGCCAGTTCGCCGGCTTGTCCGGGTCGATGAAGGTCAGGCCCAAGGACAGCTTGCGGGCCAAGTGCTTCAGCTGCGTCACCGTGCCGCCGTAGAGCGCCGCCGAAGCCAGCACATGGTCGCCGGGCGCCAGCATCGTGAACAGCGCCGAGGACTGCGCCGCCAAGCCGCTGGCGAAGGCCACCGCGCCGATTCCGCCTTCCAGATTGGCCAGCCGCTCCTCAAGGGCGGCCACGGTCGGGTTCATGATCCGCGAGTAGGTGTTGCCGTACTCCTGCAGGTTGAAGTAGGCGGCCGCCGACTCCGGATCCTCGAAGACGTAGCTTGAGGTCTGGTAGATGGGCACGGCCCGGGCGCCAGTGCCCGGCTCCGGACGCGCCCCGGCGTGGACGGCCCGGGTGTGGAAGCCGAATTCCCGACTGGCGTGGGGCGTTTCCGACACAACGGCAAAACGGATGCGAGAGGCAACCGCAACGGCCAACCGCCCCCTTGAACCCGGCCTAGAAGTAAACCGCGGCGCTGATGCCCCACCAGCGGGGCCGGTTGTAGTACTGCTCCACCATGCCGAACACTGCCGGGCCGGACAGGTCGAAGGTCTGCACCAAGTGCTCCTCGTCGCCGAGGTTCCGCACGAAGGCGTTGACCGACCAGCGCTCGTTGCCGCTGAGGTACATGAGCGAGGCGTTCATCAGCGTGTAGCCGTTCTCCTCCACGGTCGGCGCGCCGGTCAGGGAGAAGTAGTGCTTGGAGCGGTGCAGGAGGTCGAACTGCGCCGCCATGGCGCCGCCGGGCACTGGCCATTCGTAGCGCACCAAGCCGTTCAGGTTCCACTTCGGCGACTGCACCGAAGTGGTTTTCGGCGCCCCGCCGCCCAAGTCCACCTCAATGTCGTTGTAGGCCGCGCCCAGGATGATGTCCAAGCCGGGGGCCGGGGTGACCTGCAGTTCCAGCTCGCCGCCGTGGGACTCGGCGTCCGCGTTGGTGGTGATGGTGTCGATGCCGATGATCTGGAAGGCTTGGTAGTCCTTGTAGTCGTAGAAGTAGAAGGCGCCGTTGAAGATCATCAGGCCGTCCATGAGGCGGGACTTGAAGCCCACTTCAAAGGCGTCAAGCTGCTCCGGGTCGTAGCTCATGGTGTCGTCGTCGTAGGCCAGCGGCGGGTTCAACGGGAACACCGGCGAGTTGTAGCCGCCGCCCTTCACGCCCCGGTTCCAGCTGCCGTAGAGCATCAGGTCGTCGCTCAGGTCATGGTTGACCGCCGCCCGCACCGAAAACTCGTCGTCCTTGCGATCGCCCGCGTAGGTCGCGAGCTGCTCAAGAATGTTGGGATTGCCGTTGCGCCGCACGGTGCCGGGAATGAAGTCCACCGCGTTGACGAACAGTTCGTGGTCCTTCTCGTCGCGAATCCAACGCAGGCCGAGAATGCCGGTCACGCGCTCGCTCAAGCGCCGCTCCACCTGTCCGAAGAGGGACCAGGACTCCGTGTTGGTCTGGTAGGGATTGTCCAATCCGGACACCGCGGGCGTGGCGCCTTGCGGATCGATGAAGGGCTCCGTCTCCGAGCCATTGGAGTCGTCCACCTTGAGATCGAGGTAATAAACGCCCGCCACCCAATCCATGCTGTCGGTCTGGCCGTTCAAGCGCACTTCCTGGGAAAACTGCTCGGCATCCGTGGTGAGGAAAAAGTTGAACAGCGGCACCGGCGATGCGTCGGAGTCCTCGATGTAGTCGCGCTTGACCGTGGAGTAGTCGGTGATGGAGGTGAGCGTGAAGCGCTCCGCATCCCACTTGAGCGTGGCGGTGTAGCCTCTGGTGTCCAGCCGGTTGTGGCCGTCGAGGTCGTAGTCCCCGGCGTACGCGTCGCCGTCGTTGTCGATGTAGCCGAGCACTTGGTTGACTTCGCCGGGCGTGAGCATGCCTTCGACGTTGGCGGAGACGTGCTCGAAGAAGCCGGTGTCGATGTCCTGTTCCGAGCGGCGGGCGTTGAGCAGCAGCGAGAGGCTGTCGGTCGGCTCGAACAGCAGTTGCCCGCGCACCGCCGAGTCGTCCGCGTTGTTCAGCCGCTTGTCGAGCAGCCGGTTCTTGACGTAGCCGTCGTTGTTGTGGGTGGACAGCGACAGCCGGGCGGACAGGGTGTCCGACAACGGCCCGCCGACGGCGCCCTCGAACTTGATCTGGTCGTAGCGGCCCACCGTGAACTGGCCGTAGCCGGAAGCCTCCCGGGAGGGCTTGACGGTGACGAAATGCGCCAATCCGCCGGTGGCGTTGCGGCCGTACAGGGTGCCTTGGGGGCCGCGCAGCAGCTCCACCCGCTCCATGTCGAAGAGCATGAAGCCGGTGCCCGACATCTGGCTGATGTAAACCTCATCGAGATACACCGCCACCGGGCTTTCCACGTTGGTGGTGAAGTCGCTGCTGGCCACGCCGCGCATGGCGATGGCGTAGTTGGCCTCGCCGTTGGGCTGCACGGTCTGCACCCCCGGCGCCATGGCGGTCACCTGCTGGGCGCTGCCGTAGCCGAGCTGGCGCATCTGCTCGCCGGTCAGGGCGCTGATGGCGATGCCGACGTCCTGGACGTTCTGCTCGCGCTTCTGGGCCGTGACCACGACCTCCTCAATGACCGCCGCCTGAACCGGCGCCGCCGCGACCGCGCCGGCCAGCGCCAGCATAAGTGCTCTTGCCTGCATGGAATTCTCCTCTCCTTTGTCCTGTTGACCCGTGGGTGTCCCGTTGGCCCGCAAGCCTATTGGACCGTGCTGCGCCGCACCTCGCATGGCTCGCCGAATTGCTTGACGAGCTTAAGGAAGTGGTCGATCAACAAGTCGCGCAACTGGGCCCCTCGGGCCCGATGCGGCCGGCCGTGGCCGACGAAAACGGTGTGTCCTTCGATCGAGGCGCAGATCGTCAACGCCAGATCGGCCTTGCGGGCCGCGTCCAAGGACGGATTGATCAGTTCGATGACCTCCACCAGCACGGCCCGGTACTGGGCGTACATCTTTTCCATTTGCTGGGCGATCCAGTCGTCACGGTTGGCCAGCGCCCAAAGCTCGGGGAAGAACAGGGTCGTCTCCCGCGTCGCCAAGTCATCGAACACAAAGGCCAGAACCGACCGGAACTGCGCCTCGGCGTCATCGCTCACCCGGTCGCGCACGGATTGGAGCTGCTCGATGTAGCCGTCGATGACGTGCTGCAGCAGGTCGGCCAGCAAATCGGCCCGCGTCGGGTAGTAGTAGCTCAGGTTGCCCGGCGACATCTCCGCCGCCTTGGCGATGCGGCGCATGGTCAGCCTGCCGTGGCCCTCCTCCATGAGCAGGCGCCGGGCCTCGTGGAGAATGCGCTGCGCCGTCTCCTGGCCAGTGGCGTAGGTGGCCGTTCCGGTGCGGCGCATGCTGACGCGTTGGGTTTGCATAAGGTGCGGGGGGAGGCGGTAAAATGGCCGTTGAATCCGAATTAGTACTCTCGTACTATATTCGTACTCAGCCAAAGGCCAAATGTCAACCTCAATTGACTCAGGAGAACGTTTTGAATGGCCTGACGAAACGAGCGAGCGCTCGCGGAACCCACGCCCGCTGGCTGGCGATGTTGGCAACCGGTCTGGCATTCGCGGCCTCAGCGCAAGCCCAGCTGCCGCCGGAGGCCATCCCCAACGTCAAACGCATCGCCACGCCCTACCCGGCCAGCTACGCCTTGGTCCACGACTTCGCCTTCGGCAGCCTCATCGACTCCAGCTTCAGCTTGGTGGACACCGAGAGCCGCCGTTTCGTCGGCATGATGAGCGCCGGCCAGTTCGCCACCGCCACCTTCGCCTTGGGCCGTCAGGAGTTCTACGTCGGCGAGACCGTCCACAGCCGCGGCACCCGGGGCGAGCGCCAGGACGTGGTGGCGGTTTACGACTTCGCCAACCTCGCCTTGGTGGCCGAAATCGACCTGCCGCCGCAGCGCGCCAACACCGTGGTCAACAAGGCCAACTCCGCAGTGACCGCCGATGAGCGCTTCCTGCTGATCTGGAACCAGAACCCGGGCACCTCGGTGTCGGTCATCGACCTCGACAGCCGCGCCATCGTCAGCGAAGTGCCGACGCCCGGCTGCGCCTTGGCCTATCCCGACGAGGCGCGCGGCTTCATCATGCTGTGCGGCAACGGCGCCCTGCTCAGCGTCAAGCTCGACGAGGCCGGGCAGCCGGCCAGCATCGAGCCCAGCGCTCCCTTCAACGACATAGACGCCGATCCGCTCTCAGAAAAAGCTAGCAAAATCAATGGGGTTTGGTATTTCGTCAGCTACCGGGGCGAAGTTCAGCCGGTGGACACATCGGCCGAGACGCCGGTTGTCGGCAGCCGTTGGTGGCTCACGGATGCGGAGGAGCGGGCGCAAAGCTGGCGCCCGGCCGGCTGGCACGGCACCGCCGGCCACGGCAGCGGCCTGCTCTGGGTGGGCATGACCCCGGACGGCTACCCAGGCAGCCACAAGGACCCGGCGCCGGAGGTCTGGCTGTTCGACGCCAAGGCGCAGTCCCGGCTCGACCGCTTCGCCCTGCGGGCGCCGGCGCTCAGCATCGACGCCTCCGGGCACGATGAGCCGCGCCTGCTGGTGGTGAACGTCGAGGGCCAACTGGACATCTACGACGGCGGGAGCGGAGCCTACCTGCGCACCATCGGCGCCTTGGGCGAGACCCCCTACATGGTGCATGCCATCCGCTAGCGGCGAGAACGGCGGAAAGCGACTGGACCAAGTAAACCAAGCCAACGGAGAAGGCCGATGAAGTGGTTGGACAAACTCACCGAGCGCAACGTCCGCGGCATCGCCCAGCGGAGCTCCAGGCGCAGCTTCATCGCCACCCTCGGCGCGGTTGTGGCCGGCGCGGGCTCGCTGCCGCTGCTGCCGGTGGCCCGGGGCAGCGCCGGGACGGCTGCGGACGCCGGCGCATCCGTTGCCGACGTGCCCCCCCAAAGCACCGGCAACCCGCAAGACCCCGGCGATCCGACCGATTGCGGCTACTGGCGCTACTGCGGCATCGACGGGTTCCTGTGCGCCTGCTGCGGCGGCAGCCAGAACGCCTGCCCGCCGGGCACGGAAATGGCGCCCTTGACCTGGATCGGCACCTGCCGCAACCCGGCGGACGGCAGCAATTACGTCATCTCCTACAACGACTGCTGCGGCAAGAGCAGCTGCGGGCGCTGCCTGTGCAACCGCAACGAGGACGACAAGCCCGTCTATCGCCCACCCGCCAACAACGACATCAATTGGTGCATGGGCATGACGTCAACGACCTACCACTGCTCCACGGCGGTGATTCTGGGAACGGCCCTCGACACCGACTGAGCGACGTGCCGCAACCGCTGTTCAGCAAGGTCCTGGTTGCCAACCGGGGGGAGATCGCCCGGCGCATCCTGCGTGGCCTGGAGGCCTTGAGCATCCCCTCGGCGTTGGTTTACCACGAGGCCGACCGGCGCTCCCCGGCGGTCGCGCAAGCCGACGAAGCGGTGGCGATCGAGGGCGCAAGTCCCACTGCCGCCTACTTGGACATCGAGCAAATCCTGGGCGTCTGCAACCGCCTTGGCGCCCGGGCAGTGCATCCGGGCTACGGCTTCCTGGCCGAGAATCCCGCCTTCGCCCGGCGCTTGGCGGCCCAAGGCATCACCTTCATCGGCCCGAGCGCGGAGGTCATGGAACTGATGGGCGACAAGATCGCCGCCCGCGCGTTCGTCGCCGCCCAAGGCCTGCCGGTGCCGCCATCGGTTGACCTGGACCCAAGCGATGCGGGCTTCGGCGAGGCCGCGGCCAGCCTCGGCTTTCCCTTGGTGGTCAAGGCCTCCGCCGGCGGCGGCGGCAAGGGCATGAACATCGTCCGCGACGCCGGTGAGCTGGAGGGGGCCCTGCGCCTTGCGGCCTCCGAAGCGGCGCGCTACTTCGGCGACGGGCGGGTCTATGTGGAACGCTACTTCACCCAAATCCGGCACATCGAAGTTCAGGTGCTCGGCGACGGCGAGCGGGCGGTTTACTTGGGGGAGCGGGAGTGCTCGGTGCAGCGGCGCTTCCAAAAGGTCATCGAGGAGGCGCCCTCCCCCGCCATTGACGCCGGCCTGCGGGCGCGCCTCGGCGAGGCGGCGGTGGGCATCGCCGAAGCCGCATCCTACCAAGGGGCCGGCACCGTGGAGTTTCTGGTGACCCCGGCCGGCGAGTTCCACTTCCTGGAGATGAACACCCGCATTCAAGTGGAGCACCCGGTGACGGAGCTGGTCTATGGCGTCGATCTGGTGGCCGAGCAGCTGCGCATCGCCGCGGGCGCTCCCTTGCGGTTGCGCCAGGACGACCTTAAGCCCACTGGCCACGCCATCGAGTGCCGAATTTGCGCGGAGGACCCCGCCAACGGCTTCCTCCCGGAAACCGGTCGCGTTCTGCACCTCCGGGAACCCGCAGGCGAGGGCATCCGAATGGACAGCGGCCTCTACCCCGGCCAAGAGGTCACGGCCGCCTTCGATCCGCTGTTGGCCAAGCTGGTGACGCGGGGCGCCAGCCGTGCGCAGGCCATCGCCAAGGCCAGCGCGGCGCTGCGCGATCTGGTGGTGCTCGGCGTGCGCACCAACGCCGCCTATCTTGGGGCCGTTCTCGCCCACCCGGCCTTTGTCGATGGCGCCACGGACACGGCGTTTCTCGACCGCCACGGCGATGCGCTGCTGGCTCAAGCGCCGGCCGCCGACTCGCTGCGCCGGGCCTTGGCGGCGGCCCATCTGGCCGATCGCGAAAACCAATTGATCGACCAAGCCCTGCCCGCGGTGCATGCCGTCTTGGGCGCATGGAGAAACTGATGCGGCCCACCCACCGCATCGACGGCCATGAGCACTGCGTACGACCCCTGCGGCGCGGCCCGAGCCAGTTGCTGGACATCGACGGCGTCCAGCTTGAAGCCAGCCTGCGTTGGACCGGCGACCATGAAGCCGTATTGACTGTCGATGGTTCGGAACAGCTCGTTCATGCCGCCCAGGACGGCACAACGCTGTTCGTGCATCTGGACGGCCACACCTGGCGCATCGAAGCCGTCAACGGGTTCGCGGACCGCTCCGCCGGCGGCGGCGCCGACGGCCAAGTGCGCGCGCCGATGCCCGGGGTGGCGATCGAAGTCCACGTCCAAGCCGGCGATGAGGTGGCCGAGAACCAGCGACTGGCACTGATCGAAAGCATGAAGATGCAGACCGAGATCACCGCGCCCCTGGCCGGCACCGTGACCGCGGTGCACATGGCGCCGGGCGCCAGCTTCGAGCGGGGGGCTGCGCTCATCGAACTGGAGCGCAGCGCCTGATGCGCCGGATTGCGACCCGAATCAGCCCCGGCAGCGCCGCCTACCGCGCCTACCGGGCACACAACCTCAAGGTGGTGGAGGCGTTTCGCGCCCGCCAAGCGGCCGCCCGCTGCGACCGTCCGGACCGGGACCGGCAGCGCCTCGCCCGCCAAGGCAAGCAAATGCCCCGGCAGCGGCTCGAGCAGTTGCTGGATCCCGGCACGCCCTTCCTTGAGTTTTCGTCGCTGGCCGCCAACATGGCCTACGATGGCGGCGCCCCCTCGGCGAGCTGCATCACCGGCATCGGCGTGGTCGGCGGCCGCGAAGCGGTCATCAACTGCAGCGACCCCTCCGTCAAGGGCGGCGCTTGGTATCCGCTGACGGTCAGGAAGATCATTCGCGCCCTGGACATCGCCATCGAGAACCGGCTGCCGGTGGTGCATCTATGCGACAGCGCCGGCGCCTTCCTGCCCCTGCAGTCGGATCTCTTCGCCGACAAGACCATGGCCGGACGCATCTTCCGCAACCAATGCGTGCTGTCGAAGCTCGGCTGCAAGCAGCTGGCGCTGGTGTTCGGCCATTGCACCGCCGGCGGCGCCTACATCCCGACCCTGTCCGACTACGCGGTGATCGTCGAGGGCACCGGCGCGGTGTTCCTCGGCGGACCGCCCTTGGTGAAGGCCGCCACCGGCGAGGAGGTGACGGTCGAGGAGCTGGGCGGCGCCCGCATGCACACCAGCGTTTCCGGCGCCTGCGACTTCCATGCCGCCAACGAAGCCGAAGCCATCGCCATCGGCCGCGAGCTGGTGATGCAGTGGGAGCGGCGGGAGAAGTTCCCCTTGCAGCGGGAGGCGCCCGAGGCGCCCTGGTACGACCCGGAGGAGCTCTACGGCATCGTTCCCGACGACGCGCGCAAGCAGTTCGACATGCGCGAAGTGATCGCCCGCATCGTCGATGGCAGCCGCTTGGCCGAGTACCAGCCGGACTACGGCGACACCTTGGTGTGCGGCTTCGCCAACCTGTGGGGCTACAAGGTGGGCCTGCTCGGCAACAATGGCGTGCTGTTCAACGACAGCTCGCTGAAGGCCGCCCACTTCATGGAGCTGTGCAACCAGAACCGGGTGCCGATGATCTTCCTGCAAAACATCACCGGCTACATGGTCGGCCGGGAGTACGAGCGGCGCGGCATCACCAAGGACGGCGCCAAGATGATCATGGTGCAGGCCTGCTCGGAGGTGCCCAAGTTCACGGTGATGACCAACGGCTCCTACGGCGCCGGCAACTACGGCATGTGCGGGCGCGCCTTCGACGCCCGGCTGCTGTTCAGCTGGCCGCACAGCCGCATCTCGGTGATGGGCGAGGAGCAGGCGGCCAACACTCTGGTGACCATCAAGGTCGCCCAGCTCAAGCGCGAAGGCCTGGAGCCGGACGCCGCGGAACTTGAACGGATCCGCGCCGACGTGCTGGCCAACTACGCCAACACCACCAGCGCCTACTACGCCACCTCCGAACTCTGGGACGACGGCGTGCTGGATCCGGTGGACACCCGCAACGCGCTGGGCATCGGCATCGAAGCCGCCTTGAACGCGCCCTTCGGCGAACCCCGCTACGGGGTGCTGAGGCTCTAACGACCACATGGAAACGCCAATGGCCGACCAATTCGCACTGACCCCCGACCAGCAGGCCCTGCTTGAGCACGCCGACCGCTACGGCCGGGAGCGTCTGGCGCCGCTCGCCCCGCGCATGGACGCCGAGGAGTGGTGGCCGGACGACCTGTTCCCGGAACTCGGCCAACTCGGCCTCTTGGGCATCACCATCCCGGAGCGCTACGGCGGGGTGGGCTTAGGCCTCGTGGAGGCCGGCTTGGTGGCGCAGGCCTTCGGCCGCTGGAACCACGCCCTGGCCCTGTCCTGGGTGGCCCATGACAACCTGTGCGCCAACAACCTGCACAACAACGGCTCCGAGTCCCTGCGGGAGAAGTACCTGCCAAAGCTATGCTCCGGGGAGTGGGTCGGCTGCCTGGGCCTCACCGAACCCGGCGCCGGCTCCGACGCGCTGGGCTCCATGCGCTGCCGCGCCGAGCGCGACGGCGACCACTACGTCGTCAACGGCACCAAGCTCTACATCACCAATGGACCGGTGGCGGACCTCTGCCTGCTGTACGCCAAGACCGAGCGCGGCAAGGGCTCGAAGGGCATCACCGCCTTTGCCGTGGAAACCGCTTCCCCCGGCTTCGACGTGGCGCAGAAGCTGGTCAAGATGGGCTTTCGCGGCAGCCCGACCGGGGAGTTGGTGTTCGACGACCTGCCCGTGCCCCTGACCCAAATCGTCGGCGCCGAGCACCAAGGCCACCAAGTGGTGATGAGCGGCCTCGACGTGGAGCGCGCGGTCATCGCCGGCATCAGCGTCGGCGTCGCCGAGCGGGCGCTCGACCTTTCGCTGGAGTACGCCGCCAGCCGTGAGCAGTTCGGGCGGCCCATCAGCCAATTCCAGATGGTGCAGTCGCGCCTGGCCGACATGTACGTCGCAGTGCAGACCATGCGCACCTTCTTCTGGCAGGTGCTCGCCGAACTCGACCGCACCGACGAAACCCAGGCCGGGCGCGGCGAAATCCATGCCCGCACGGCCGCCTCGGTGCTCTACTGCGCCGACGGCTGCAACCGGGTGCTGGACAACGCGGTGCAGATTCACGGCGGCAGCGGCTACATCTGGGAGTCCGAGGTCAACCGCCTGTTCCGCGCCACCAAGCTGCTGGAGATCGGCGCCGGCACCACCGAGGTGCGCAAGATGATCATCGCCGAGGAGCTGCTGCGGTGACGCCTCAATGCAGAAGCATCGCCATAGCTGGGAGACGTCGGCCTTGGACGCGCAACGCGTTGAAAGCCGCCGCGGGCAATGGCTGGGTTTCGGTATAGCTGCAATGGGCATGGTCTGCGCATATCTTGGACAGCCAGTTGTGGCCGTGTCATCGCTCGTTCCAGTGGTCGCTGGCATCCTTACAGCCTTGTTAAACAGGCCGACCTCGGAATCTGACTAGGGCCTGTTCACACTATTTGGGGATTCCATGCCATCCTCCTTCATGTTGTCTTTTTCCCACAAAAGCGGAGGGTCATCAAGCATGGAAATCACCGAGGCGCAGTTCAAGCGGATCGCCCCGCTGCTTCCCCAGCAGCGGGGGAACGTCATCCTGCCCAACCTGCAGGTGCTCAACCCGATCATCCTCCACGTGGCCGAGCACGGCTGCAAGTGGCGCGGCCTGCCGAAGCGTTTCGGCAACTGGAACACGATCCACGTGCGGATGAGCCGCTGGACCGGGAACGGCGTGCTCGACCGGGTGTTCGAGCAGCTCCAGCGGGACCGGCTGATCCGCATCAGGGTCGAGGCCCTGGGCTTGGACAGCACTAGCGTCAAGGTGCATCCGGACGGCACGGGAGCCCGAAAAAAAACGGCCCGCAGTCCATCGGAAAGTCCCGCGGCGGATGGAACGCCAAAATTCATATGGTTGCCGCGGATGCCCGAACGGCGCTCACCTTCACGCTCTCCCCCGGCAACGCGCACGACGACCCGGAAGGCCGCAGGCTCATGAGCCTGCTGGAGCGGCCCGCCAACGCCGCAGCGCTCGTCATGGACAAGGCCTACGAGGACAACGCCACCCGCCGGCCGGCCCTCAGCCCCGGCTTCGACCCCGTGGTGCCGCCGAAGGACAGCCGCATCGATCCTTGGAAGTACGACAAGGCGCTCCACAAACGGCGCAACGAGGTCGAACGGCTCTTCCGGCGCCTCAAGAGCTTCCGGCGCGTCTTCACCCGGTTTGAGAAGCTCGACGTCATGTTCCTCGGCTTCATAGTCTTCGCGCTCATCGTCGAGGCCCTGAGATAGTGTGAACAGGCCCTAGTTCAGTGCTGGCGTTCTTGGCAATAGTTCATAGCTGCTCCTTTAGCTCGCCATAAAGGTCTTCACTCAACATTTCTTGCACTCCTAGTTGTACTTGCCTATCAGGGGAGTTAAGCGTTGCTTCGCGATGGATTGCCGAACCCCGAACGAGTACCTTGTCGGGATCGAGGATGCTGCCTGATCCGGCAGGCGAAAAGTTCCGAAATGTCCTGAGCCGGTACACGCGATAGCCGCCCAAAGCGGTGCAGATTATGCTTCTCCACTCCGCCTGTCGACAACCGCGGTCATCAAACACTCCGCTGCCTTAAGGCACGGAGAAGCGGAGGGAGCCCTGCAGCGCCGCTACTTAAAGTCATCGACAGGGAACAACGCGCGGTCACGCTGCTCCGGGATGAGGCTGGCCAAGAATTTGGCCGGAGCTTCCCGAATTGGTTCAGTGCTGACGCCCGTGGACCGGGTGCAAGACCGGCCGGGCTAGGCTTCGCCGTCGGCGATGACGCCAAGAAACGGCTCGGTTCCTATGTCCGCGAAATCCACACGGGATGGACAAGCGCGTCGGGTTAGGGTGGGGTGGGAACCGCATGTTTGATACAATCTGGATACGATGACAGCAGAAGCCGTATTCGAGGTCGCCAACTTGAGCGGGCGCTACGTCGCGCGTCGCCAGAAAACTGGGTTCCAGCTCAGGCTCGGCCCAAAGCGCGTGGGTGGCTGGGAGTGCCGACGCCGCCACTGGTTCATCCTGAATCCCTTTGCCTCGAGCGTCCCCAACTACCGGGGGATTCTGCAGCAATACGGGTTTGAGCAACAGGGCGGACATCGATGGTGGCGGCTGCTCGGGGAGGAGAACGCGGCCCGCTTTCAACGGGCTGTCGAGGATTTGACAGGGGTTCCGCTTCGAGCCGAAGACACCAGCTAACCCCGATCGGCAATCCAGTGGAACTCCAAGGACCGACCAACGCCGGCTTGAGGTACTACGACACCGGTGGCGACGGACCCGTCGTCGTTCTGCTCCACAGTGTGCTCATGAACGGCGATGTCTGGGCCGAGATCGTCGATGGCCTGCGCAATCGCTACCGCTGCGTCGTCCCAGAATTGCCGTTCGGCGGGCACGGAAGGCTGATGCCTGATCACGCGGACCTGACGCTCCCATGCATTGCCGCCTGATCGCCGAATTCTTGGTGGAACTCGACCTCCACGACGTCACGCTCGTGTGCAACGATTGGGGCGGCGCCCAGCTCGTTTTCGATCCCGGGCGTTCCGACCGGGTCAGTCGCTTGGTGCTTGTCTCCTGCGAAGAGTTCGACAACTACCCGCCCGGCCTTCCAAGCCGAATGCTCTGCCTGAGCGCCTCGGTTCCCGGAGGACTGTTCGTCGTGGCCCAAATGTTACGGTTTCGCTGGCTGCGGCACCTTCCGTTCACCTTCGGCAACCTGCCGAGGACGGGTAGATTGCGTTCGCGAGAGAGAACGTCGGGGAACCTCGATTGGCTCGATATGCGATAGCGGAAGTGGTCAGGACGAGCGGTCGGATTCCTGCACTCTAATGGGGAACTTGGCCTTTCAAGCAGCAGGGCCAAATGGAAGTCCGTCGAAGTCAACGGGCCTCCCGCCCGAGGGCACCGTCATGCTCCCTGTTCCAGCAGCTTCGAGACCCTCTCCGCCGCCGCCGAGTCGAGCTTTAGAGCGGACAACTCCCACCGCAACCGCTCCCGCTTCTCCGAACGGCCACGCTGGATGCCTTGGGCGATGCCCTCAGTCCTGCCCTCCTCAAACCACTCCTTCTGGATCTTCCTTCCGTTCACCTCAACCAAGCTAGCCCGACTTCGACAACTCAGCGTTTTTTGGCACGCAATCCATTGATTTTTGGTTGACGAAGGCAAAAGGTCGGCACTACAGCCGATTGGCGGGGCGGCGTCGGGGCCGGCTTTCAGGGCGATATTCGGGGCGGCGGCTGGTCCGGCAGCCTCAGGTCGAGTTGGTGCAGCAGCAGTTGCTGGTCGCGGGTTGGGTCGGTGCGCCGGGGCAGCACGAGGTGCCGGCCGTCCGTGGTCGGCAGGTGCACGTCGACCATCCGCATGGTCGAGAGCTTCTCCAGGATGGCCCTTGGGGTGAGCCCCGGCGCCCGCGGCCGGGCCATGTGCTTGGAGACAACCGGGGAATACTGGATAGGGCTGCTGGACAGGTGAGCCCCGGCGCCCGCGGCCGGGCCATGTGCTTGAGCGTCACGTGCAGGCAGCAGGCGATGAAGGCGACGAGGATGTGCGCCTCGATCCGGTCCCCGCGCTGGTGGAAGACGGGCCGGACGGCGAGGTCGTGCTTGAGCTCCTTGAACGCCTGCTCGATTTCGGTCAGCCGAAGGTGGTAATGCCAAAGCCTTGCCGGATCCTCCCCGGTCAGGTTGGAGCGCAGCAGGTAGCGGCCCTCGCGGCGGCGGGCCCTGCGCAGCCGGTCGCGCCGCAGCGAGAACGTGAACGTCTCCGGGGTGACGGCCTCGTTCTCCTCGGGCAGGTCGATGTCCACCAGGCGCCAAGCCCGCCCGGCGTCCTTTTTGGCCGCGCCGAGCTTGAGCAGCAGGTCGTCGCGCTTGAGCGACTGGCCGCGCAGCTCGTGCAGGCGGCGCCACAGCGCCTTCAGCCTTCGCCGCCGCATGCCGCGCTCCTTGAGCATCCGCGGCCGGCTCTTCGCGAGGACGTAAAGCTCCCCGTCCTCGTCGAGCAGCTTCACCTCCACCGAGTCGCGGACCTCCCGCCAGGGCTTGCCCGCGAACGACCTCTCCAGCTTGGTCAGCCGCCCCTTGGGCGTGCCCACCAGGTACTGCGCCGGCGGGTCGCTGGCCCGCATCGAGGCCAGCGTCTCCTCCGTGGGAATGCCCCGGTCCATGATCCAGGTCCGCTCCGAGCGCCCGTACTGCGCCTCGATCCTCTTGAGGAAATCGGCCAGCGTGGTCCTGTCGCTGGTGTTGCCCGGCATCACCTCGTAGGCCAAGGGGAACCCCTGCGGGGTCACCACCAGCGCGATCACCACCCGCACGCAGTCGGACCGCTTGTCCCGGCTGTACCCGAACTGCCGCTTGTCCCCGAACGGCGGGTCGCTCTCGAAGCAGGTCGAGGTCAGGTCGTGGAGCAGGACGTCGAACCGTGCGTCGAACAGCGTCTCCCAACGCCCCCGCAGGAACGAGAAGAACTCCCGCTTGTGCCCGGCCAGCCTGTCCAGGCAGCGGCACAGCGCGTGGGCGCCCACCACCTCCGCCGGACGGCCCAGCAGGTCCCCTAGGGCGCTTTGCCCGTACCAGTGCCGGTGCAGGCGCCACTCGCTGCCCGGATCGATGAGCTGGTGGCAGGCCAGCGCCTTCAGGACGTCCAGCCAGCGCGTGCCCTGGCGGCTCGGCGGCAGCCGGGGGCCCCAGAACCGGTCCAGCTCCAGCCGGTCCCACAGCGTCAGCGCCAGCCAGCACGCGCCCCACTGCCGAGGGCGGCGCAGCCGCAGCGACTTGAGCTCAACCCGAACCACCTCGCAGCCCAGCTCCGGCGCCTCCCGGTCCGCCGGGAACAGCGCCACCGGCTTCGGGTCCGGCCCGCCGCACAGCACCTCGATCGAGCGGCACCACGCCGCCCGCTGGCTGTCGTTGATCTCCCCAAGGTAGAGCGCCTGACGCTGGACAACCCGCCCGTTCGGGTTGCGCACGTTCTCCACCACGCTCCAGTAGCGGTGCTCCTTGCCGTCCTTGAATCGCTTCTTGGCCCGCACGAACATGGACGGACAGGGCGCCCCAACCAACGGCCAAATCAAGGGGCAAGGTCAGCACTACAGCGCGTCCGGCGAAACCGGGATCAACAAAAACAGCGGGTTACATCGCCCCAACCGGCTAAAAACCACTCAAATCAACCATATCGGGGGTTGAGTTGTTGAAGTCGGGCTAGCCATCTCATTCTCTCCCTGACTGTCCTCAAACTCCGCCAGTTCCTCGCCGCTCCAAGCCTTGTTCGCCCTTCGCAGCGCCAGCGACCACAGGCGCAACACCTCGCGGAACCCTGCGTCGCCCGGATCCGGAGACTCGGAAAGACATTGGCCAAGCGCCACATGAAGCGCTGCCGCCGAGGTGCAGCGCAACAGCCGAACCCAAGCCGTCACCCGGTTGTCCGCCGGCCAATCCTCCATCGCCCCGGCACTCGGGTCACGGCAATCGCCAATCCGCTGGGTCAGATCCGTTGACGGGTGCTCAGTGCTGACCCGCTCCAGCGTTTCGAGGTCGAGGAGATTGACCCAGTCCCGAGCGACGATGCGCAGCGCGTCAGCCCCCACTGGGGGGAGAGCGAAGACGAGCTTGTTGAGGGCGTCGTGTTCCATGACGCCCATGATGCCGGTAGGCAGGGTGCTGTTGTTGGGGCATGGGCGAATTCGGGGACCGGATTGGAGCAGTCTAAGGGGTTCAATTCCTTGAATGCCTTAGTTTTTCGGATCGGAGGATGCGCCCGGCTGAAGCCGGATCAGCTATGTCGCGCAGGGTGCTGGGCGATTGTCCGCCTAGCTCCAGCCATCCAGCCGCGCCGCTGCAATCTCACACAACGCGTAGGGCAGTAACCTACAAATTTCGGCCGGACCGCCAGTCACCATTCCCGCATGGCCAAGCGGACCAAAAAGGGCAGGCGGCGCCACGACGCGGCTTTCAAGAACATCTACGCCTTCAGGCTGATGGCGGGAGACCTCATGGAAATCGTCCTGTCCCAAGCGCTGTTCGAGACGCTCGACTTCGGCACCCTGGAGCGCCTGCCCGCCGAGTGGTTCGGCCCCAGGCTGGAGCGGCGCGTCGGCGATGGGCTCTGGCGAGTGCGGCGGCACGGCGGCGGCAGCCTCATCCTGCCGGTCGAGTACCAGCGCCGGCCCGACCGCCTCACGCCGCTGCGCGTGAGTACCTACGTGAGCCTACTTCTTGAAGATCTTGCCCGGCAGGGCGAACTGGACCCGGACAGGCGCCTGCCGATGGTGCAGCCAATCGTGCTGCACCACGGCAGGCGTGCTTGGCGAGCACCGACCGACTTTGCAGGAATTTCCGCGAGCGGCGCATCGGACAGGCCGAGCCTCAAGTTGGTGTGCGAACCTTTGAAAACCTACCGGCGCCGAATGTCGGCGGAGGCTCAGTGGAAGGCGCGCTTGCAGCCTACCTCAGCCGCATCGACGGACCTGCCATCATGCTTGATGAATTGAAATTCCCGCCGCCATTCGATCAAATCGCGTTGGCGTTGCGAAGGAGACCCCATGAACATCCAGGTTGGCTTTTGGCTGGCCGTTGCCGTTGCGCTCAGCGGCTGCGAGACCAGCCCTACGGGGCGCAGTCAGTTCCTGCTGGTGTCTCCGCAGGCGGCCATTGCGGAGTCGCGGGTGGCCTATCTGGCTGCGGTGCGTCAATTGGAGCGGGAGGACAAGCTGCTCAACGACCCGCAGCTGGCCGAGCGGGTGGCGCAAGTCACCGGCCGAGTGGTGGCCGCGACGGTGGCGCGCCATCCGCGCACGGCGGGTTGGGATTGGAGCGTCGCTCTCATCGACGGCCCGGAGACGGTCAACGCTTGGTGCATGGCGGGCGGGCGCATGGCGGTGTACAGCGGTCTCGTCCACAAGCTGGACCTGACCGATGACGAACTGGCGCAAATCATGGGACACGAGATTTCCCACGCGGTGGCCAACCACACGGCGGAGCGGATGTCGATGGCCATCGCATCCGGGCTGGGCCTGGCCGCGATTGCGGCGACCACCGACCATCCGCAGTCCCTGAGGGGCGCCGCCTTGGCGGCGAGCTTGGCCATCAATCTTCCCAACAGCCGGGTGAGCGAGGCCGAGGCGGACCGGATGGGCCTTGAACTGGCGACGCGGGCCGGCTATGAGCCCCATGCCGCGGTCACCCTCTGGCGCAAGATGACCGCCCAAGGCGGCGGACGCTTGCCGGAGTTCCTCAGCACCCATCCCAGCCCCGGCAATCGAGCTGCGGCACTGGCCGCCTTGGGCGCGCGGATGAGCGCGCTCAGGCCAGCCGTCCCGCTGGCGCCCCATCCGGTTGAGATGCTGCCTTAAGGACCACCCAGCGCCAATGTCCTACGGCTTGTGCGGAGACATCGACTTCCATAGGTGTTTTTGCGGTGTTGTACTCAACCCCGGCAAAGCGGAGTTTGGAATCTATAATCATGCGGCAAGCGGTCACGGAAATCACTGAGATGACCGAGCGCCTTGAGAAATCCGGATTGAAGCGCGAACAGAGCGATGCGGTGATTCAGGCCATCGCCAACTCGATCGAGAAGTTCGCGGTCACGCCCGAGGTGCTGGGCAAAACCCTCGACCAAGCCTTCGAAAGAGCCGACGAACGCGAGCGAAAGCGCTTTGAAGCGCAGGACAGCCGCATTCAGCGGATGTTTGATGAGCGCGACAAGCGGCTGGATCAGTTCGAACGGCGGGCGGACCAACGCTACGAGGCGTTTGAAATGCGGGTTGGCGAGCGGTTCGTTGATCTGGAAAAGCGCACTGTTGAGGGTTTCGGCAACCTGCAGAAGCGCACTGGCGAACAGATTGGCGACCTTGAAAAGCACTTGGGCGAGCGGCTTGGGCATCTGCACAAACTCTCCGACGAGCGGTTTGAGCAGCGCGACAAGCGCTCCGATGAGCGTTTCAATCAGGTCGTCGAGCTGATGACCGAGAAGTTCGCTTTGGTCCATCAGGAAGTCAATCGAGTTAATGAGCGGCTCGATCATCATGACGAGCGATTCAACGGCATCGATGCCAAGCTGGGCCGCATCACCGGCTGGGTGGTGACCTTGCTGGTGGCCTTGGTGGGTACCTTGGCGGGCGCCTTGGCTCGCGGAATGTGGCCCTGATTGCCGAGGCGTGGCCCAAGCTGCGCCGTTTGGGCTGGGTTGGCCGCAGCTTGGCGGCAACAGCCGCCTGCCTTGCCGCGCCGGCCACGTCGGGCGCGGAGGAGCCCGTTCTCAACGTTTACAACTGGGCGGACTACATCGGCAGGACCACCTTGGCCGACTTCGAGCGCGAACACGGCATCAAGGTCAACTACGACGTCTATGACGCTTCGCCGACGGTCGATGCCAAGCTCATGGCCGGGCGCTCCGGGTATGATGTCGTGGTGCATTCAGCGGGCTATTCCACCCGCTTGCAGGAGGCCGGCATCTACCAGGCGCTCGACCGCAGCCAGCTCACCAATTGGCGCCACTTGGATCCGGACCTGCTGCGCCAATTCGCTGTGTTTGACCCCGGCAACCGCTATGGCGTGCCCTACATGTGGGGCACTACGGGCTTTGCCTACAACGAAGCGATGATACTTGAGCGCATGCCGGATGCCCCCGTTGGCAGCGCTCGGATGCTGCTCGATCCGGAGGTGGCCAGCCGCTTCGCCGACTGCGGCATCTCCATCCTGGAGGCGCCTGCCGAAGTCATCCCCTTGGCGCTGATGTACTTAGGCCGTGACCCCAACTCCCTGGCGCCGGACGACCTGAAGGCGGCCGAACGGGTTCTGCAGGCGGTGCGGCCACACATCAAGTACTACAGCGCCACCAAGTTTCTGCTCGACCTGCCGGCGGGCGAGCTGTGCTTGGCGGGCAGTTGGTCCGGTGACTATGCGGTGGCCATCGCCCGCGCTCGGGAGGCAGGCCTGGATTTGACCTTGAAGTACTCGGTGCCGAGCGAGGGCGGCATCATTTGGTTTGACGCAGCCTACGTTCCCGCCGATGCGCCCCATCCCGGCAACGCCCATTTGTTTCTCAACTACCTGCTGCGGCCGGAGGTGATTGCCGCCATCACCAATGCAACCGGCTACGCCAACCCCAACCGCAGCGCTTTTGCCCTCGTCTCGCCGGAATACGCCTCGGATCCCGCCATTTACCCGGACGATGACACCATGAGGCGCTTGCAGGCGACCTTCCTTGCCGGGCCGAAGGCCGAGCGCCGCCGCACGCGGGCCTGGACTCGGGCGAAGTCAGGACTCTAGCGCCGTGGGCGGGACGGGCTCGAAGGCGCCGATGAACCCGCGGCAGGATCCCGCTGCCGAGCCCTTCATCCGCATCAAGGCTCTGCGCAAGACCTTCGACGGCCTTGCGGCGGTTGACGGGGTGAGCCTCGACATTCATCGCGGCGAGCTGTTCGCCATTCTCGGCGGCTCCGGCTGCGGCAAGTCCACGTTGCTGCGCCTGCTGGCGGGCTTTGAAGCCCCCACCTCCGGGGAGGTGCGCATCGACGGGGCGGACATGGCGGGTCGGCCGCCCTTTGAGCGCCCGACCAACATGATGTTCCAGTCCTACGCCCTGTTTCCGCACTACACGGTGGCGGACAACGTGGCCTACGGACTGCGCAAGGAGGGGTTGGGCAAGGCAAAGATCAAGGAGCGCGTGGCGGAGTTGCTGGAGCTGGTCCAGTTGCAGGAGTTCGGCCAGCGCAAGCCCCGCCAGCTGTCCGGCGGCCAGCAGCAGCGCGTGGCGCTGGCCCGCGCCTTGGCCAAGCGGCCTAAGGTGCTGCTGCTTGACGAGCCCCTGGCCGCGCTCGACCGGAATCTGCGCGAGCGCACCCAGTTCGAGTTGATGGGCATCCAGGAGCGGCTTGGCATCACCTTCATCGTCGTCACCCATGACCAGGAGGAGGCGATGACCCTGGCCACCCGCATCGCCGTGATGGATGCGGGCCGGTTCGTGCAGGTCGGCACGCCGGCCGAGATCTACGAGTATCCCAACAGCCGCTTCGTGGCGAACTTCTTCGGCGCCATCAACCTCTTTGAGGGCCGGGCCGAGGCCGGTGCTCCCAGCCGGATCATCTGTGCCGAGACCGGCGCCCTGATTCACGTTGAGCCCACCGCCGAGCAGCCGTTGCCGGACGTGCTGTTCGTGGCCGTGCGCCCGGAGAAGATCCGCATCAGCCGCGAGGCGCCCGCCGACCAAGGGATGACGGTTCTGCGCGGAACCGTCGAGGACATGGCCTACTGCGGCAATCATTCCGTGTATCGGGTGCGCACCGACCAAGGCAAGCTGGTGCAGGTGTCGAGCCCAAACGCCCGCCGGTCCGCCGAGTTGGCATTGGCCGGGAACGAGCCCGTCCATCTGTCCTGGCCCCGGGAATGCAGCGTGGTGTTGACCCAGTGACTGCGCGCCGGAGGCGCGTTCGAGTTTCGCTAGGGGCGAAACTCGTGCGTACGCCCGGGCAGGGTCGATTTGATGGGGCGCGGGGGCCGGCGGCGTGGGTGTTGGTTTGGTGACTGCGCGCCGGAGGCGCGTTCGAGTTTCGCTAGGGGCGAAACTCGTGCGTACGCCCGGGCAGGGTCGATTTGATGGGGCGCGTAGACTCCGGGAGGGATGGCTATAGTGGGGCGCGGCGGTTCAGTGGAGTGGCAGCGGCCGGAACGGCAGTGGCGGCGCACGGTGGCGGGCGTGCCCTGTCTTTGGCTGCTGGTCTTCTTTTTGGCGCCATTCGCAATCGTGCTGCGGATCAGCTTCGCCGACCCCCTGATCGGGCAGCCGCCCTTCACGCCGCTCCACGACGAGGCGCGGGGCCTTCTACTCACCGCCGACAACTACCGCTTCCTCACCGAGGACGACCTGTATTGGGTGAGCTGCCTGAAGTCCATGCGCATTGCCTTGGTCGCCACCCTGCTGTGCCTGCTGATCGGCTACCCCATGGCCTACGGCATCGCCCGGGCGCGGCCCGTTTGGCGCAACGTGCTGCTGCTACTGGTCATGCTGCCGTTCTGGACCTCCTTCCTGCTGCGCGTCTATGCTTGGATGGGCATGCTGTCCGGCCAAGGCGTCGTCAACAAGGCGCTGCTGGCACTGGGGCTGGTTGACCAGCCAGTGCAGATTCTCCACACCGATTTCGCTGTCTGTCTCGGCATTGTCCATGCCTACCTGCCGTTCATGATCCTGCCGCTCTACGCCGTGCTGGAGCGTCTCGACGACGACCTGCTCGATGCGGCGGCGGACTTGGGCAGCGGGCCTCGGCAGGCGTTCCTCGACATCACGCTGCCGCTGTCGGCGCCAGGGGTAGTGGCGGGCTCGATGCTGGTTTTCATTCCCGCGCTGGGGGAATTCGTGATCCCGTCATTGCTCGGCGGCCTCGACACCCTGATGATTGGCCGCACGCTTTACGATGAGTTCTTCGTCAATCGCGACTGGCCCTTGGCGAGCGCCGTGGCCAGCGTTCTGGTGCTGATCCTGGTGCTGCCCATCGTCGCCTTTCAGCGCGTCTCGCAACTCGGCCGGGAGGCGGCGCGATGAGGCGGGACGGCCGCTCCCCGACGTTCCTGTTCAGCTGCCTGTGCTTTGGCTTCGCCTTCCTCCACGTCCCCATCCTAGTGATGATCGCCTACTCCTTCAACGACTCGCGGCTGATGTCGGTGTGGACCGGCTTTTCGTTGCGCTGGTACGGCGCGCTTTGGGAGAACGAGCGGATCATCGATGCCGCCCTTTTGAGCCTGCGCATTGCCTTCGTCAGCGCCACCCTAGCCACTGCCTTGGGCACGCTGGCGGCGTTGGCCATCACCCGCATGGGCCGCTTTCGGGGCCGGACGCTGTTCTCCGGCATGCTGGCGGCGCCGCTGGTGATGCCGGAAGTGATCACCGGCCTGTCCCTGTTGATGCTGTTCGTGATCCTGGAGGGGGCGATAGGCTGGCCGTCCGGAAGGGGTGCGGACACCATCACCATCGCCCACGTCACCTTCTCCATGGCCTATGTGGCAGTTGTGGTGCAGGCCCGCCTGATGGCCGTGGACCGCGCTTTGGAGGAAGCCGCCATGGACTTGGGCTGCCGCCCCATGGGCGTGACCTTCGACATCATCCTGCCGCTGATCGCCCCCGCCATGCTGTCCGGCTGGCTGCTGGCCTTCACCCTGTCGTTGGACGATCTGGTCATCGCCAGCTTCGTCTCCGGCCCCGAGTCAAGCACCCTGCCCATGGTCATCTACTCAAAGGTTCGGCTGGGCATTACCCCGGACGTCAATGCCTTGGCTGCGGTGATCGTCGCCATCGTCGGCATCGGCATAGCCGTCGCCGGCTGGCTGATGGCGAGGATGGCACGAATGGGCAGCGCTAGCTCCTAGGTCATGCGCCTGCCGGCCAAGGGCTCGTTGGCCATGAACACGTTGCAGGTTCCGCATCGCCGGTGCCCATGGTCGTGCCGTGCCGGGCGCCCCGGCTTGGCAGCGGCCGGCGCGCGCGTCTCGCGGATCAGCTGGCGCGGCGCCTCGTCCATGCGCACCACGGGAAAGGCCTTGTCGCAGGGGCGGCGGCAAACGTCGAGCACCCGCTCCATGGCCGCCGCGAAGTCCGCGTTGCCTTGGGGCGGGATCACCCATCCGACCCGGCGCCAGGGCTTGATTCCGTTTTTTAGAACCCGACGCACCGTCTCGTGCGACACGCCGTCGATGTGGCCCAGCTCCACGGCACGGCCCGCCAGCAGCCGCACGGATCGGAGTCTGCGGAACTGGCGCCGGAAGGCGGTTCCGGAGGCGGCCTTGGAGCGGACGCCGCGGGCGATGCCGCCGCGCAAGGTGGACGGCCGGCTTGAGGCGCACCTGACGAAGCTGACGTGCTCGGAGCCGCCGGGGACCGCAGCCGCGGGACGCTGCGGCTGCTGGCGGACCGGGCGGTCGAGCTGGAGCTGGTGGGCTCACTGTCGCACGAGACGGTGCGGCGGACGCTGAAAAAAAACGGCCTGAAGCTCTGGCGGAGGCTGATGTGGTGCATCCCGCCGGGGCAGGACGCGGCGTTCGTGGCCCGGATGGAGCGCGTGCTGGACCTCTGCGCCCGGCCCTGCGATGCCCGGCGCCCGGTGGTGCGCATGGACGAGCAGCCGCACCAGCTGCTGTCGGAGACGCGGGCGCCGCTGCCAGCCAGGCCGGGCCGGGCGGCGGCGGACCACGAGTACGTCCGCGTCAGCTCAGGCGCCCGTACCCGAAAACAGAAACGTGACGGAACACTAGAACCAACGCTTGTCGGGAGGTGATCGGCGTGGTTGGCGTTGCCTTCGGGCGGTCGCGCAGTCGGGGCGCCTGAACAGGTGGATAAGGGCGAGGCCGGCGACGAAGCCGCCGATGTGGGCCCAGAAGGCGACGCCCCCTTCGCTGGAGCCCAAGGCCGGCAGGCCGCCGAGAACCTGCAGCAGGAACCAGTAGCCGAGCATGACGAAGGCGGGCACGCCGATGGTGGTGACGTAGAAGCCGAGGATCAGCAGGGTCTGCACCCGGGCACGGGGAAAGAGCAGCGCATAGGCGCCCATCACGCCGCCGATGGCGCCGGAGGCGCCGACCATGGGAATGGCGCTGCCAGGGTCTGAGAAGATCTGCGCGAACGCCGCCGCCAGCCCGCAAAGCAAGTAGAAGACGATGAACCGGAGCGGCCCCATCACGTCCTCGATGTTGTCGCCGAACACCCAGAGGAACCATAGGTTGCCGAGAATGTGGAACCAGCCGCCGTGCAGGAACATGGAGGTGAGCAGAGTGGCGGGGTTGGATTGGCCGTCCAGGGTGCAGACAAGGTTTCGGCCCATCGGCAGTTGCTGGCCCATGTCGATCAGGCCCAGCAGCTCGCCGGGGATGAGGCCATGCAGGCACAGCGATTCCGCCAGCGGGTAGTCCCCTCCGAAGCCTTGGACGAACCCCCAAGCCAAGGCATTCAGGGCGATGATCGCGATTACGGCGACCGGCTTGCGGGCCGTCGGGTTTTCATCGCGCAGCGGAAACATCGCCGAGCAAGTCGTCGATCGCGGCCAGCAGCCGCCGGTTTTGCGCCGGGGTCCCGATGCTGATTCTCAAGGCGTCGCTGAGGCGGGGCGTGTCGAAGTGACGCACCAGAATGCCCTGCGCCCTAAGCGCTTCGTGGAGGGCCTTGGCCGACAGCCTGGCGTTCGGGGGCACTTGGGCGAGCAGGAAGTTGGCCTGCGACGGCGGACAGGCCAGACCGCGTCGAGCCAGTTCATCGTTGAGCTGCGACCGTTGGGCGCGCACCCGCCGCCAAGTGTCCCTGGCATGGCTTTGGTCGTCCAGCGCGGCAAGGCCGAGCCTTTGGCTGATGGCGTCGATGTTGTAGCTGTCCCGAGTCTTGGTGAGCATGGGCCCAATCAGGCCCTCCTGGCCGATCAGGTAGCCAAGGCGCAGCCCGGCCAAGCTGTATCCCTTGGAAAAGGAGCGCAGGATGAGCAGGTTGTCATGCGCAAGGAGCAGCGGTGCGCTGTCGTAGCCGAGCGCGGGATCGATGAAATCCGCGTAGGCCTCGTCGAGCAGCAGCACCCCGTCCAATTCGGCGGCCAGCCGCGCGCAGTCGTCGGCGCCCATCAGTCGCCCGGAGGGCGCGTGGGGGTTGACCACGCAGGTCAGCCGTGCTCCCGCAGCGTTGGCCCGCTGGGCGAAATCGACCGGCAGGGTCCAGTCCTCGCCGTACTCGGCCTCCAGCACGGGGGCGTTTTGAATGGCCGCCAGCACCGGGTAGAGCGAATAGCTCGGATTGGCGCAGCCGAGCGGCGAGCCGGGCTCGACGAAGGTGGTGATGGCCAAGCGCAGCGCCTCGTCGCCGCCGTGGGTGACGAGCGCGTTGTCCTTGGCCAAACCGTGGCGCTCGGCGATTTTCGCTCGCAAGGGCGCAGCGGTCGGTTGCGGATAGGTCCGCAAGTCGGCCACGTCGATTCCCTCAAGCGCCGCCGCGACGCCGGGGGCGGGCGGGTAAGGGTTTTCGTTGGTGTTCAGCTTGCAGGCGCCGGGATCGTCCGGCTGCTCCCCCCAAGCGTAGCCCGCCATGCGGCGAATGTTGCTGCGTTCGTAGGCCACGGCGCCGGTGCGGATCAGGTTTGCGCCGCAGGGTCTGGCCGCTCGGCATCCGCCTTCGCCAAGCCTGTCGCCGGGCCGAGCAGCCGGGCCAGCCACTCGGTGGCGGGGTTGGCCTCCAGGGCGATCTTGGCGGTCATGGTCAATGGCACCGACAGCAGCATGCCGACCGGCCCGAAGACCCAGCCCCAGAGCACCAGCGACAGGAAGACGACCAGCGTGGACAGCCCCAGTCCGCGCCCCATGAAGCGCGGCTCGATGAAGTTGCCGAAGAGGATGTTGAGCGCCACGTAGCCCGAAGCGGCCAGCAGCGCGGGCAGCGGGCCGAGCTCCACCAGCGCCAGCAGCACCGCCGGCACCGCGGCGATGATGGAGCCGATGGTGGGCACGAAGTTGAGCATGAAGGCGAGAATGCCCCAGAGCAGGGGAAAGTCGACGCCAAGCGCAGCCAGCATCAGGGTGACGACGAGTCCGGTGGCCATGCTGACCGTGGTCTTGATGGCCATGTAGCGGTTGACGTTCTCGGCGAAGCGGACGAAGTGCGGCATGGATTGCTCAGGCCGGCTCAGCACGTCCTTGAGCTTGCGCGGGAAGCTGTTCGCCTCGGCCAGCATGAAGATCACCGTGAGCAGGATCAAAAAGCTGTTCGACAGCGCCGCGCCGAGTCCCGCCAAGGCGTTCCCCGCCAAGGTGAAGGCGGTGCCGGGATTGAAGTTCTCGATCAGCAGGTCCCGCGACAGGACAACGCCCAAGGGCTCCAGCCAAGCCAAGGCGGCGCTGAACATCAACGTGAGCCGTTCCTGGTAGAACGGCAGCTTGGCGGTGAAGGCGTTGGCTGACTGAACCACCAAGGCGCCCACCCCGAGCAGCGCCACCAGAATGGCCGCCATCACCAGCGTGATGGCCAGCCAGCCGGGGGCGCCGCGCCGCTCCAGCCAGTACATGGGGGTGGCGGCGATGGTGGCGATGAAGGCGGCGAGCAGAAAGGGCACGGCGAGGTCCGCCGCCGCCTTAAGTCCGGCGGTGATGACGATCAATGCCGCGACGATGACGATGCCCTTGCCTGCGCCCATGCCAGTTGTCATGGGGATGCCTTGCAGCCGTCTCCAGGGAGCCGCAGCGACGTCATGGCCACCCGATGCCCCAGGCACGGCAACTGCTTGCGGACTTGGGCCACCCGCGCCGGGTCGATGCCGGCCAGCGCGAAGCCGTCGCCGTCCTCGCATTCGGCGATCACCTCGCCCCAGGGATCGACGATGAGCGAGTGACCGAAGGAGCGCCGCCGGGCGTTGTGCCGGCCATGCTGGGCGGGCGCGATGACGTAGCACTGACACTCAATGGCGCGGGCCCGCAGCAGGGTGTGCCAGTGGGCGGCGCCAGTGGTGGCGGTGAAGGCGGAAGGCACGCTCAGAGCCACTGCGCCCAAGTCGGCCAGCGCTTGGTGGAGGTAAGGGAAGCGCAGGTCGTAGCAGATGGTCAAGCCCAGCAGGCCGAACGGCAGCCGGGTGGTGGTCAGCGCGTCGCCCGGCGCCGTGTGCCGCGATTCGCGCAGTTTGGTCCCGTCGGCCAACTCGATGTCGAACAAGTGGATCTTGCGGTACAGCGCCGCCACTTCGCCGCGGGCGTCGAGATGCACGCAGGTGTTGAAGGCCTTGCCAGCGTCGGGGGCGGCCTCGTGAAAGCCGCCGAGCACGAGATCGCAGCCGAGGCGCACGGCCAGCTGTTGGCAGCGGTCCAATATGGGGCCGCCGGCGGGGAGCGGCTCAAGCAGGTCGCGCTTGCCTCGGTCCGGGCCGATGTAGGCAAACGCCTCGGCGGTCATCACGGCCTCGGCGCCCGCCTCCCTCGCCGCCAAGGCCAGCCGCTCCACCGCGCCGAGGTTGCCCGCCACATCGGCGGTCGCGCAATGCTGAATGGCTGCCACCTGAACGGCCCGAACGTCGCCGGTCGCCATGTTCAAGCCTGCTGGCTGCTGTCCAGGCTCGGTTGGACGCATTTCACCGCAGCGCCCAGAAACTCCTCGATGGCGGGCAGGTTGAAGGCGTCGTCCTCGGAGACGAAGCTGATGCTCACCCCGGAGGCTCCCGCCCGGCCGGTGCGCCCGATGCGATGCACGTAGTCCTCCGCGTCCTCCGGCAGGTCGTAGTTGATGACGTGGCTGACGCCATCGACGTGAATGCCGCGCCCCGCCACGTCGGTGGCCACCACATAGCGAACCTCCCCCTCCTTGAATCGGTTGAGGGTTCGGGTGCGCTTGTTCTGGGGCACGTCGCCCGCCAAGGCTTCGCTGTCGATGCCTTTGCTGTTCAGCCACTGGTTCAGGCGATGGGTCTGGTCGCGCCGATTGGTGAAGATCAGGGCGCGCTCCGGCCGCTCGGTCCTCAGCAAGTCGCGCAGCAGTTGCCGCTTGCCCGCCCGGCTGGTCAGCCAGAACAGTTGCTCCACCGTCTCCACCGCCACCTGCTCCGGGGCGATGGCGATGTGCTCCGGCTCCAAGGTCCAGGATTGCGCCAAGCGCATCACATCGTCATTGAAGGTGGCGCTGAAGAACAGCGTTTGCCGCCGATGCTTGTGCGGCGTCCGATAGACGATGCGCCGCACGTCGGGAATGAAGCCCATGTCCAGCATCCGATCGGCCTCGTCGATGACCAGGACCTCCACCCCGCTGATGTCCACCCAGCCCCGCTGCAGCAGGTCGATCAGTCGGCCGGGGGTGGCGATGAGGATGTTGGGCCGCTCCGCGTTGAGCCGGTTGACCTGCTTTTGGATGTCCACGCCGCCCACCACGCACAGGGCGTCCTGGTCCATGTGCCGGGCCAGGTCCCGCCCGTCCGCCTCGATCTGCATCGCCAGCTCACGGGTCGGCGCCAGCACCAGCGACCTCGGGGTGGGCAATTGGCGGCTGGGTTCGTGCTTTCGCGGCTGCTCCCAGAGGTGGGTCAGGATGGTGATCAGGAAGGCGGCCGTCTTGCCGGTGCCGGTCTGCGCTTGGCCGGTGATGTCGTAGTCGGCCAAGCTGAGCGGCAGCACTTGGCTTTGTATCGGGGTGCAGCGCCGATAGCCCAAGTCGTTGATGGCCCGCATCAGGGGCTCGGGCAGGGCGTACTCGGAGAAGCGGTGCGATTCCTCGCCGCCGGCATTCGGGGCCTCCTCACTGTGCGGTTTGGCCATGGGCGTCATTCAGCCTCCGTTGGGGCGCTCTCGATGGCGATGGGCAATGGCGGTCAGCTTCACGCAGCCGGCCAGCACTCGCATGGCGGCCTCCAGTTCGTCCTGCGGCGCGAAGCTGGGGGCGATGCGGATGTTGTCGTCGTTGGGGTCGCGCCCATAAGGGAAGGTGGCGCCGGCGGGCGTCAGCTTGAGCCCCACGTCGGCCGCCTGCTTGACGATGTCGGCGGCGGTTCCGGGCGGCGTGGTCAGGGAGACGAAGTAGCCGCCCTTGGGCCGCGTCCATCGGGCCAGCCCCAAACCGCCAAGCTCCTCCTCCAGCACTTGGTCAACGATGGCGAACTTTGGCTTGAGCAGCGCCGCATGGCGGGCCATGTGCTCTTCGATGCGGCCGGACAGGAAGCGGGCGTGGCGCAGTTGGGTCACCTTGTCCGGGCCGATGCACATCAGGCTCAAGGTTCCCTCCAAAGCGTTGAGCAGTGCGTCGGAGCCGCCGCAGAAGCCGAGCCCGCCGCTGGCGTAGGTCATTTTCGAGGTGGACGAGAACAAGGCCACGTGCTCAGCGGTGCCCGCCGCCACGGCCAACTCGTAGAGGTTGGCCAAGGGTGCGGCGGGAAACTCGAAGTCATGCACGGCGTAGGCGTTGTCCCAAAAAACGACGAAGTCATCGGCCGCCGCAATCCGCGGCAGTTCAGCCATGGCCGCCACCGTCCCGTCGGCGTAGATGCAGCCGGTGGGGTTGGCGTACTTGGGCACGCACCAGATGCCCTTGATCGAGGCGTCTGCGGCAACGAGCCGCCGCGCTTGGTCCATGTCCGGCCCGTCGTCGAGCATGGCCACGTTGATCATTTCGATGCCGAGCGATTCGCAGATCGTGAAGTGCCGGTCATAACCGGGCACTGGCGTCAGCATGCGCGCAGTTGCGTTCGAGTTGGCCGGTTGCGGGGCGCGCGACCAGCGGCGCTCGTCTCCCCAAAGGCCGCGCTGCAGGGCGGTGACGGCCACCTGGTACATCAGGAACAGGCTGGAGTTGCCCGCCGCCAACACCCGGTCGGTGGCCACGTTCATGAGTTCGCCGCCCAAGGCCCGCGCTTCCGGGATGCCGCGCAGGGCGCCGTAGTTGCGCGCGTCGGTGCCGTCCTCGGCGATCAAGCTGGGCAACGGCGCGTTGAGTTCAGCGCTTAGGTCAAGCTGTTGCGGACTGGGCTTGCCGCGGCTTAAGTCCAACGCGAGCTTGTTGGCGCGCTGCAGGGCCAGCTCCCGCTCGATCCGCTGGCGGATTTGGTCTAGTTCGGATGCGGTCATTTCGTTAAGGGTTTTCATGTCAGTCCCTGCGTCTGCTCGCAGCCGAGCATCAGGTTGAGGTTTTGCACGGCGGCGCCGGCGGCGCCCTTGCCCAGATTGTCGTAGCGGGCCGCGAGCAGGAGTTGCCCGGCGTTGCCAAACAGGCTGATTTCCATGCGGTTGGTTCCGTTGCAGCCGCCGGGACTCAGGAAGCCGCCTTCCAAGCCACGGCAATCGCCGCCGTAGGAAGACACAACCACAAAGGGGCTGTCCCGGTAGGCACGCGCCAAGGCATCGACCACGTCCGCAGCTCGGGCGCCGCCATCCAGCTGCTCCCTGAACAGCGGCACCAAGGTGACCATGCCCTTGCGAAAAGCGCCCACGGTCGGCGAGAACAGCGGGGGAGCGGCCAATCCCGAGTAGCGCTGCATCTCCGGCAGGTGCTTGTGGCGCAGGTTCAAGGCGTAGGGTCGGGTGCCCCATCGGTCCCGCTGCCCGGCGTCCGCCGCCTCGTAGGCCTCGATCATCTTCCGACCACCGCCTGAGTAGCCGGAAATGGCATGCAGGGTCAAGTTCGCCTCCGGCGAAAGCAGGCCGGCGTCAATCAGCGGGCGGACGCACAAAACGAAGCCCTGCGGATAGCAGCCCGGATTGCTGACCCGATCGGCGGCGGCGATGGCATCGGCCTGGCCGGGCGTCAGCTCCGGCAAGCCGTAGGTCCAGCCGTCCGCCGTGCGGTGGGCCGTGCTGGCGTCGAGCAGGCGGCAGCGCCCTTCAGCCAGCGCCGCTGCTTCGCGGGCGGCATCGTCCGGCAAGCAAAGAATGGCGACGTCCGCTTGGTCGAACAGGCGCGCCCGCGCCGCTGGATCCTTGCGCTTCGCTTCGGCCACCGACAGGAGTTCGACGTCGGGCCGCTGGCGCAGGCGCTCGGAAATCTCAATGCCGGTGGTGCCGGCTTGGCCGTCGATGAAAACCTTTGCCATTAAGGCGGATTCCCTACCTTGATAACTCCATTCTATTGTACTGCCGGGAAAATAGCCGCTACCGTTGCGTGGGTCAGACTCCGATATGTCTTTGAGCCCGCACACACACGCGCGACCTGACGGTCGCGGATGGAGTTTCGCTGCCGCGAAGCTCCGCGCCTTTTGCGTGGGTCGGGTTCTGAGATGTTTCTGAGCCCGCGCGCGCAGGCAGAAGGCGCCAAGAAGGTGCCGGGCCACACGTGGAGTTTGGCGCCAGCCGAAGATTGCGTCCCGTGTTCCAAGCTGGAACAATTCGCTGCCGCAGCGACGGCTGCATGACGATTTGGCTGACAACCCTGTTCGGAGGTTCAAGTGAAAGTAGATGGTGGAATCGATTGGGACTTGCACAAGGTGGGCGAGCAGGCACAGGGGCTGGAGGAGCTTGGCTATTCCGGCCTGATGACGGCGGAAACCGCCCACGATCCGTTTTTCCCTCTGGTGGTTGCCGCGCAGCATACTGAGCGCGTGGAGCTGATGACCTCGATCGCGGTGGCCTTTGGCCGTTCGCCGATGACCTTGGCCAACATTGGCCACGATTTGAACGCCGTCTCCAAGGGGCGTTTCGTGCTGGGCATCGGTTCGCAGATTCGCGCCCACATCACCAAGCGCTTCAGCATGCCGTGGTCGAATCCCGCGCCGCGGATGCGGGAGTTCATCCTGGCCATGCGGGCCATTTGGGCCAACTGGCACCAGGGCGAGCCGCTGCAGTTCGCCGGGCGGTTCTACCAGCATACGCTGATGACGCCCTTCTTCACTCCAACCAACAACGAGTACGGCCCGCCGAAGGTGTTTCTCGCCGCAGTGGGGCCGCGGATGACGGAGGTGGCCGGCGAAGTGGCCGATGGGGTGATCGTCCATGCCTTCACCACCGAACGCTACCTCCGGGAAACCACGCTGCCAGCCCTGGAGCGGGGCTTCGCCAAGGCCGGCAAGCAGCGCAGCGACTTCGAGATCAGCTATCCGTTGTTCGTGGTGACCGGCCAGAATGAAGAGGAAACCGCCAAGGCCGAGGCGGCCACCCGGCAGCAGATTGCCTTCTACGGTTCGACCCCGGCCTACAAGCCGGTGCTCGACAGCATCGGTGCCGGCGAACTGCAGCCGGAACTGAACCGCATGTCCAAGCAGGGCCGTTGGGTGGAAATGGGCTCGCTGATCAGCGATGAGATGCTGGACGCCTTTGCGGTGAGCGGCGAACCCGCCGCCATCCCGGGGCTGATCAAAGCCCGCTACGGTGATTTGGTTGATCGCACGGCGGCGGCATACGGGGGCATCCCGGTCGATGAGCAGCGGCGGCTGATCGCTGCATTGACGGCGGCCTGATTCTCCCGAAAACACGAGGGCCGTTCCGCCTTGGCCTGAGCCGCCCGGAACAAGCCGGCAGCTTCCACTCCGCACCCAGTCGATCGGAAAGGCGAGGTTCGTCAGGTTGGCGAACGCCGTCGCCAGAGGCTTGTTGCTGCGGCCGAAGCTGCGCTTGCAGCCGCATCCTTGGTTCTTCGGGGTGTTGAATGTCTCGTTGCCGATGCGCCAGCGCCCCGGCATTCGAGGAAGTTCGTCTCCAAGTCGAAGTTCGCGTCGTTCAGCGGGTACCGTTTAGATGGCGGCACCGAGCCACAATCCGGGGCCGCCCTAAGTCCGGCTCCGTCCCCACGCCAGCGCCCTGCAGTTCAACCGGGCACCCCCCCGTTCTCCCCCCCATCCGAAGACGACCCCGACTCCACATAGGCCTTCACGGCCTCCACATCGGCGGTAATGCCCTTCATGGCCGCTGGCCGGAGAAAGGGTGTGACCAGCTTGCCCATGAAGCTGATCGGCTCTATCCGGACCAGCATGTCGAGTTGGGCTTGATCGTCGCTTTCATTGGGCGTCACGGTAAAGGTCGTGTCCCAGAGGGCCCCTGCCTCCTCGGTCGCCAACCGGACCATCCTGCCATCCTCGAAGCCGGTCACCTCGCTTTCAGTCGCCGACAGGCCAAAGACCTTCGCAAACAACGCCTGCACGCCGCTGAAGCGACGGGTTTCTTGAAATCGGGCACCGACTCCAGTTTCATTGTCAGTGAGGAAATGCACCGTATCAATCTCCGGAATCGCCCTGCCGTAGTTGCGGCCATTGGCGACGACATCGAACACGGCCTGCGCTGTTGCGGCGACGGTCCGGCTGATCTTGATGGGCTTCATATGCGATTACTCCTCTTCCTCGTTGTCGTTCCTTGGCCCGGGTTTCTTGCCACGGGGTTTGAGGGAGGCTGCATCGTGCATGGTAATCGTGCATGGTAAATGTCATCAGATCAGACAGTTACCGCACAACAGGAGCGCAGCCTCATGACAACCACAGCATATAGCATATCAAGGGGAGGTTGATGTTTCACAGACCTTGAACGCCCCGGCGCACCAGCCGAGCAGCGCGAGCCACTCGCCGGCCGGTGGCCTGCCACTCGGACCGCCACAGCGTCTTCCGGGTCAACCGCAAGGGCGCCGAGGGCCGGCCGCGGCAGTTCCCGCGGGCCCTGCTGACGCTGGACATCGCGGGGATCCATGCGGGCGGCCCGCAGGCGAAGGGGCGCGTGGAGCGGGCCAGCCGGACGTTCCAAGATCGGCTGGTCAAGGAGATGCGGCTGCGCGGGATCGACGGCATGGCGGCGGGCAACGCCTACCTGCCGGAGTTCATGGCGGACTTCAACCGGCGCTTCGCGGTGGCGCCGCGCAACCCGGCGCACGCGCACCGGTCGGTGCTGCGCGACGCCCGTGAGCTGGACCTGATCCTCTGCGAGCAGCATGCGCGCAAGCTGGCCAAGGGCCTGACGGTCAGCTTCGAGGGGCGCGCCTGCCAAGTCACGGGACATGGCGGGGGCTGCCGGCTGCGCGGCGCGGCGGTGACGGTCTGCAAGGGCCACGACGGCGCGGCGACGGTGCTTCGCGACGGGCGCGAGCTGCCGGTCATGCTGCTCGGCGAGGGCGGGGAGCCGCCGCCGGTGGAGGGCGGCAGGACGGTGCGTTCGCGCGTGGAACTGGCGAAGGCGGCGCAGCGGTCCCGACGCGACTGGAAGCCGGCTCCGGACCACCCCTGGCGCCGGGGCTTCCAGTTCGATGCGGGGGCGCCTCCCGGCTGAGGCCGCGCCGGAACGGCGGAACCCGAAGGCTGGCCAAAGGGGACATCTCTGCTTTGCGTTGACAAACCCGTGCAAACCCGTGCAAACTCTTGACAATCTAGGTGAATTCGATTGGAATGCGCACCTTGGAAAAGCTCTGATCGTCTCTGTCGGCCCGATCTTGAAATGAGCGTCGCCAATGAAAGATAATGCCTTCCACCGGTTTTGACGATAAGTTGGGGATGGAGCAGTTGACGTTCGAGGAACTGGAGCACGAAGGGAGGGAGCGCAGGACGCGGCGCGAGTTGTTTCTGGAGAAGACGGACGGTCTGACTCCTTGGTCGCGGCTGGAGGCGCGGATCGAGCCGCTTTATCCGAGGGCAGGCGCGAAAAGCCGGTGAACCGCCAAACCGGGGCTTGGATCAGAGCTTCCCTAATTGTGTTTAAGTCCTGTTCCAAAGAAGAAGGAGGCAGTCCTTGAACTTAGTGCATGAGTTGGTTCTGCTGCTCCTTAATGAGGATAGCGGCTACTTTCATCAGGTTCCCGGCTGGAACCTGAACTGTGCCGTCATAGGTGCTGGCCTTGCCGAACTGGCGCTCCTGGGTCGCATTGACATGGATCAGGACCGCCTCTTCGTCATCGACCCGGCTACTACCGGAGACCCCCATTTGAATTCCATCCTGAAGGAGATCGGCGACGAGCCGCAGAAGCGGGGCACCCGATACTGGATCGAATACCTCTCGCGGCGCTCCGAAGCGATCACGGCAGCCACCTTGGATAGCCTCGAGGAAGATGGAATCCTGAGCTATCATAACGGCGGATTCTGGTCTCTCACCCAGGGCACTTGGCAGACGGACGCCTACGCCACACCCGACCACATACCGAGCGAATTCGTCAAGGAGCGGATTGCCAAGGTTCTGCTGGCGGGTGAAATCCCCCATCCCACGGACGCAATTCTGGTCGCACTCGCCAATTCGTGCCAAGTCCTGCATCTCATTTTCCCTCTGGACGAAGAGGCCGCCGAACGCATCGACCTAGTTTGCAAATTTGATATCATCGGCCGTTCAATCGGCGAGGCAACCGCCAAGAGCATCGCGCAACCGCAGTTTCAACGGGTCCTGAACATCAAGCCGATTCCCTCGGCTCCGCTGCGCGACCTGCTCTGCAGTCCGATGTTGCGGACCGGCAATCTTCCCGCTTTCTTTGCCGACATTGCCCGCAAGAACGGACCTGTCTTCAGGATCAATGCACCCTTCCAGAAGGAGGGGATGCTTGTTCTTGCAGGCCCCGAGGCCAACCACTGGATGCAGCGGGAGGGCCGCAGCAACTTGCGGTCGAAGGACTACCTTTCGGGATTCGAGCAGGTGTATGGCGCATCTCGCATTCTGCCCTCGATGGATGGCGCCGATCATTTCCGCATGCGCAAAGCCATTCAGGCAACCTATTCGCGCAGCGCACTGAGCGGTCGTCTCGACGAGTTGTACCACTACTCCCGCGAACATATAGCGCAATGGAAGGTCGGCGATGTGTTGCCCGCCGTTGAGGCGTGCCAAAACTTCATGAACGAAACATTTTCGCAGCTCTCGGTCGGCATCAACACCCAAGAGGAATTCCGGGAACTGCTCACGTTCAAGGAGCTGTCATTGATGACGCATGTTCAGCACGTACTCCCGAAGTTCACGCTGAAAACTCCGGGCATGAGTCGGCGCAAGAAGCGGATCGACGAGTTGGTGAGCCGCATCATGGCTGTGCATACGCCGGCCCAGCGCGTCGGGTGCCCCCGCGATATTGTGGACGATGTGCTGAGCTTGCACGCTGCCGATCCGCAGTTTCTGCCCGAGACCGATCTTCCCTTCTCCCTGATTTCCCCCCTGATCGTCAGCCTCTACCTAGGCAATGCAATGAGTTTCGCGCTGTACAACCTGCTGCGTCAGCCCGAGTTGTACAAGCAGGTCCAAGATGAGGCTGACAGGATCTTCGCGGCGGGCGACCCTGAAGCGGAGATGCTGAGCAAATCGGAAATCGATCTCACCTACCGCTTCTTCATGGAGTCCCAACGACTCTACCCGATTATCCCCATGCTTATCAGAACGGTGATGAACGGCTGCGTAGTCGAGGGCTACGAACTCCCGGTGGGCGCAAAAATCCACCTTGTCTATTCGGCCACGCACTACATGGAAGACGTCTTCCCCGATCCTTTCTCATTCGATATCGAACGTCACAAGGAGGATACCGACAAGACCCATCGGAGCACGAGCTATGCTCCCTTCGGCTTGGGGACGCACAGGTGCCTGGGCTTTCGGTGGGTGGAACTCCATCTGGCTGCCAGTCTGCTGATGCTCCTTCACTACTTCCGCTTCGAGATGGCGCCCGCTGACTACGAGCTTCGGATCAATCCCTTCCCGACGATGTCGCCGACCCGCAAGATGAAGCTCCGGATTGCGGAGAAGAGGCACGAGCTGAATCCATCGTCCATCCGCCCGCCCCGCGCCGCCGTCAACTCCCCCTCTTTCGAGGCCGCTGCTGCCAAGTGTCCCGTTGCCGGATCTGCATGACCTCTCCAAGCCATAATTCCGAACCGACCGCATCGATAACATCTGCAAGCGTTCCGCCTTCGCAGAGATCTTGATCAGGAGGATTCCTAAAATGAGCGCCCTATCCAAACGTTCCAACGCACGCACTCTCGGGGCGCTCGCTCCCGACAACGTGAACGCCACGGCCGACGAGTACACCGCCACCTATGGTGCTGGCGTGGAGAGCAGAAAGGAGAATTACAAGTCGTTCGTCATCAGCTACTACAATCTGGTGACGGATTTCTACGAATGGGGCTGGGGACAATCCTTTCATTTCGCGCCCCGGCACCGGAGCGAGAGCTTCAAGGAGTCAATTCTCAGACATCAGTATTTCCTTGCCGATCGCCTGTCCCTTCAACCGGGCATGCAAGTGATCGATGTGGGGTGTGGGGTCGGGGGGCCAATGGGCAATCTGGCCCGCCATTCCGGCGCGAGCTTCACCGGCATCAACATCAGTGCCTACCAGATCGAGCGCGCGAAGCTGCACACCCGCGACGTCGAGTCCTTGTGCCGCTTCATCAACGCCAATTACATGCAGATTCCAGAAGAAGCCAACAGCTACGATGCCGCGTTCGCGATCGAATCCATGCCACATGCGCCCGACAAGGCGGGGGCGTTCCGGGAAGTCCTTCGCGTTCTGCGTCCAGGGGCCTGTTTCGCAGGTTACGAATGGTGCCTCACCGAGCAGTTCGATCCCGATAATGCAGAGCATTTGCGCATCAAGAAAGACATCGAGGTGGGGGACGCATTGCCGGACATCGCTTCCACAACGGAAATTTGCGACGCCTTGCAAGCGGCCGGGTTCGAGCTTCTCGAAGCCTTTGACCGATCGCCCGAATCGGACCCGGAGACGCCTTGGTACAGGGCCTTCCAAGGCCGCGACTTCACGCTCTCAAGCCTGCCACGCTCACCCATCGGCAGAGCGCTGACCAATCTGGGATTGAGGATCGGAGAAGGTTTGCGTATAGTGCCTGCGGGCTCAAGGAAAGCGAGCACGCTGTTGAATGCAGCAGCGGACGCGCTGGTCGATGGCGGCAAATCCGGTATTTTCACCCCGATGTTTTTCTTCCTGGCCCGAAAGCCCGAGCACTCAGACGGTTGAAATGGATGAACAGGGAAGTCGCGTCCCTGTTCATTCAAGTTGTTCGCTTGGGCCGCTCCGGCCGGGGCGCTGGAAACATAGGGGGCAACCATGCCAAAAAAAAGAATAGCAATCATCGGCGGCGGCGTTTCCGGTCTTGGCGCCGCCTGGGCCTTGCACCAGAATCCGGACCGCTTCGATTTCCGGCTGTTTGAAGCCAACTCGCGGCTCGGCGGCAATGCGGTCACCGCCGACATGCCACAGGCGGACGGCACCAGCATTCCCTTCGACATATCGGTAACCGCGTGCATTCCCTCGGTGTACCACCATATCCAGTTGCTGACCCGGCAACTCGGCATCAAACTCGTCGACACCCGCTTCAGCTATAGCCTGAAGTACCGCGGCAGAATCTACGCCCACGATCTCGACACCGAAATCGGCGATGACCTGCGGGAGGAAATCGACCGCTTCCAGAAACTGCTGCGGCGGCTCAAATGGTTCGGCGCGCTCAACCGCACCCGGTCGAAGTTCCTCAACGCGCTCAATCCATTCAATTACCTGAGCATGGGTGACGTGCTCAATTTCGGCGGATTTTCCGGCGACTTCCGCTTCAAGGTGCTCAAGCCCATGTTCGTCAATTTCCTCATGGCGACGAATGTGTTTGACATGCCGGCGTCGCTTTTTTGCCGCTACCTCGAGTTCTTCGACATTGTCAACGCAACGCCGATGCAGACTTGGGAAGGCGGCACGCGCAACATCTATGAGAAATTGACCGAGGACTTCCGCGACAAGATTTTCCTCGATCGGCCCGTGCGCAAGGTGTTCCGTGGCAAGGATGAAGTCATCGTCGAGGACGAGGCGGGAGAGCGCGAAACCTTTGACGAGGCAATCTTCGCCTGCAACGCCAACCAAACCCTGATGGCACTCGACCGGCCGAGTTTTTTCGAGCGCTGGCTGCTGTCGTCGATCCGCTACGAAAGCGAACTGCACAACCACGCCATCGTGCATTCGGACGCCTCAGTGCTGCCGGAAAACGAGACCCAAGCCCTCGACACCCGCAGCAACTACATCGAACAGTACGGCGCCCGGCCCGACAACTACGAAATCACCTACATCATGCACAACCAGCAACCCTGGGCGAAGCCTTCCGACAAACCCTGCCTAGTGACCTACAACCCCATCAATCGAATTGACGAGAAAAAAATCGTTATGCGCTGGTGGTTCCAGCACGTCGTCCACGACTGGCGCCACATCGCTCTCTTGGTGCATTTGTTCCGCTTCATCCAAGGGGGGCGGCGAAAGAGCTGGCACTGCGGTGCCCATACCCTGATCAACAGCCAGGAAACCTGTTTCGTCACCGGCTTGGCGACCGCACGGCAACTCGGCGCCGACTATCCCTTCACCGATGAGGAAACGAGGAAGTGGTTCAACTTCTACGGCCGCATGATGTACGGCTGGCGGTTCCGTAAGGCCTGACGGTTTCTCAGGCCGTCCTGAGTGCCTTCAACCGGGGCGCGATCAGTTCAAGCTGCAAAATCGAGATCGCCGGCACCAGCAGCATCAGAATGCCGGTGGCGACGAGGATGCCGATTCCAAGCGAAGCCGCGAACGGCAGAAAAAACTGCGCCTGGATGGAAGAATCGAGTATCAGCGGCGTGAATCCGAGAAACGTGGTGACCGAAGTCAGCAATATCGGCCGGAACCGCCCCTTGGCGCCTTCGATCACCGCCTGCCGCGGCGCCATGCCCTCGCGGATGCGCTGATTGATCAAATCGACCATCACCAGCGAATCGTTGACCAGCACCCCGCTCAGTCCAAGCACGCCCATCACGGTGGATGCGCCGATGGCAATCCCCAGCACCCCGTGCCCGACAATCACGCCGATCAGGCCAAATGGAATGACCGACATGATGATCAGCGGCATGCCATAGGAGCGCAGGGGAATCGCGAGCAGCGAGTAAATCAACAACATGGCGATGGCGAAACCCCGGTAGAGCGAACCGAGGGATTCCATCTGCTGCGCCTGCACCCCGCCATATTCATACCGCAAACCGGGATTTTCCCCGGCGAGTTCGGCGAGAATCTCCCCGGCGAGAATCGCGTTCGCTTCGTTGCCGGTGATTTCCGTCAAATCGACATCGGCGGCGACGGTAATCACCCGCTGGCCGCCTTCGCGGCGGATCGAAGTCGCCGAGGCGGCGAGTTCCACCACCGCCACTTGGCTCAGCGGCACATCGCCGCCAGCCACCCGGATCGGATAGCGCTCGATATCGCTGATCGAGTTCCGCTCGGCCTCGGGCAGCCGCACCATAACCCGCAATTCCTCGCCGCCGCGCTGGATTCGCTGCGCTTCGGCGCCGACAAAGGCGTCCCGCGCCTGATTCGCCAGCGAGTCCGCCGTGAGCCCCAGCGACCGCGCTTCGGGCAACAGCCGCAGCTGAATCTCGCGGATGCTCGGCGCATAGTCCGAACGCGCATTGAAGACGCCGCCAACATCGCGCAGGCGGGCGATGGTTTCGTCGGCGATCGCGGCAAGCCGGACCGGATCCGGGTGCGACAACTTGGCCTCCACCGCGTTGCCCAAGCTCAAGGCTTCGCCGGTGATGGAGAGATTGCGGACATGGGGCAGCACACCCACCGCTTCGCGCCAGCGCTGGGCCAGCTCAATCGCGGTGACGTCGCGGTCTTGGGCGCTGACGAGCCTGAATTGGACAAAAGCCAAATCGGCCCGGGGATTCAGCGATGGCTCGATGATGACGCTGCCCCCCTCGAATCTCGGGCCCTGTCCCACCATCAGCAGATCGCCCGTGAGCAATTCCGCCAGGGGCAACCCCCGTTCCTCGGCGGCGGCGCCGATAACGGCCAAGCCAGCCTCGCGCAGTTCCTCGGCCACCGCCGCGGTTCGGGTGGCGACGGTGCCATCGGGCATTTCCAGCGTTGCGGTGACGAAATCGCTTTGCACCACGTCGGCGAAGGTCGTCTTCACGATTCCCGCCGGAATCAACGAAATGCTGAGCACCAGCGCGCCGACCGCGCCGGCGATGACCACCAGCGGTTGCGCCGTGGTGAACACCAGCATCCTGTGCAGCGGGCCATCGCTGAAGCGCAGCAGTTGCGTCCGCACCGCTTGCTGGATTCGCGCCAGATGGCGCTCCCCCGGCCACCTGCGCTGATCCTCGCCGCGCTGACCCGACAGGTGGTGGGGCAGAACGAACAGCGACTCGACCAAGGAAATCACCAACATGCCGATGACGATCACCGGCACCGCGCGCCACATCTCGCCGATGCCGCCGGGAATGAACAGCAGCGGCATGAAGGCGGCGATGGAGGTGAGCACGGCGAATGTCAGCGGCAGCATGACGCGGCGCGTGCCGCGGATGGCCGCGGCGAGCGCCGGCGTCCCCCGGCCGCGCTCGCTGTCGATGCTCTCGGCGACGATGATCGCGTCATCGACCACGATGCCGATGGCGAGCACAAACACAAACAGCGAAACAGTGCTGATCGAGATGCCGAACAGCAGCATTACCGCCAAGGCGCCGATGAAAGTCACGGCGAGGCCGGCGCTGACCCAGAACGCCAGCCGGATTTCCAGGAACAGGGCCAGCGCGACAAGCACGAGCAGCAAACCCAGGGCGCCGTTCCTCAGCAGGATTCCGGCGCGATCGCTGTATTGCCGGGATTCGTCGTTCCACACCGTGATGCCGATGCCCTCCGGCGCCGCGGGTTCGACCGACTCGGCGATGTGCGCGAGCGCGGCGTTGGCGATGTCATTGATTTGTTCGTTCGGCGCGCTGAACACCTCGACGAAAACCGCCGGCTCGCCCTGGTGGCGCAGAATCAGATTGCCGTCGCGGAATCCGTCGCGCACGATGCCAATGTCGCCGAGCCGCAGCGCGGTGCCGTCGTCGCGCGCCAGGATGACGATATCCTCGAATTCCCGCTGCACATAGCGCTGGCCCAAAGTGCGCAGCCGCACCTCGGATTCCGTGGTTTCGATGCTGCCGGCGGGCAGGTTCAGCGAATCGTCGCGGATGGCGCCGGCGATGTCCCCCAGGGTGAGGCCAAGCGCGCGCAGCCGCCGCGCCGGCACTTCAATCGAGATCTCGTAATCCCGCGCGCCGGAGATTTCGACCCGGGTCACCTCGGGCAGGGCGGCGAGCCCGCTTTCAACCTGAAGCGCGAAACCTTTCAGCGCGCGCTCGCCGACATCGCCGTGGATCAACACCCGCACGGCGCTGCGGGAATTGTCCGTCTCGGCGATCACGGGGCGTTCGGCGCCCTCCGGGAAGCTGTCTATGCGGCTGACCGCGGATTCGATGTTGTCCAGCGCCTCGCTCATGTCGGCGCCGGTCTTCATCTCGATCAGCACCGAGGCGGCGCCGGGCGCGGCCACGGAACGCACCTTGTGGACATCCTTCAGGCCGCGCACCTGATCTTCGATTTTGTCGATGATCGACTCTTCAATCTCCCGGGGATTCGCGCCGCGCCAAGCCACGGCGACTTCCACGGTCTTGAACGACAGCACCGGCCAGGCTTCCCGGACGAGCCCGGTCAGCGAGACGAGGCCGGCGATGACGATGCCCAGCATCAGCAGATTGGCGGCCACGCCGTTGCTGGCCATGTAGCCGATGGGGCCCGGCGGCTCTCCTTGGTATGGATCGCCCTGGTAAGGCTCGCCGGCGCTCATTGCAACGGCCCGGCTCCAGCCAGCACACGCATGCCGGAAACGGCGAACTGCAGGCCGCCGGTTATCACGGCCTGGCCATCGGCAAGCGCGCCGGAAACATAGGCCGCATCGTCGGCGCGCTGCAAAACGCGAACCGGGACGATACCCACCGCGCCGTCGTCCACCACCCAGACTTCGTTGCCGGCCTGCAGCGCCGCGCGCGGAATCCGGTACACGTCCGCCATCGCGATGCCCTCAATCTCGACATCGACGAAGCCGCCGATGAGCAGGGGCGGATTGCCGCCGGCCGCCGGGCCGTCGAGCGGCGATCCCGGAACGAAGGGGTCCGGCACGCGGACAACGACATCAACGGTTCTCGTTTGCGCATCGACCGAGGCCTCGGCCCGGTCAACATGGCCGCTCCAGACGAAGCGCCGCCCGCCGTACTCGGCGATGACACGCGCCGCCGCCGGTTGCCCGCCGCCCGCGCCAAGGCTCCAAAGCGCGGGGATCAGGGCGGCGTCGCCATCGGGCAGCGCCACCGGGACTTCCGCCGCATCCGCCGCGAACAGGCTGCCGAGGATTTGCCCCGGCGCCACGATCTGGCCGACGGCGACCGACTCCCTGCGCACATACCCGTCGAAGGGGGCGGCAACCGCGGTTCGCGCCAAATCCAGCCGGGCCCGGGCGAGCTCGGCCTCGGCCCGGGCAAACGCGGCTTCGGCGGCCTGCAACTGCGGCTGCCGCAAGGTCAGCGGACTCGGTTGCGCGGGCGCGGCGCCGGATTGCCGCCGGGAAAAGCTGCCGTATTCCTCCGCCGCGATTTCAGCCTGCTCCCGGGCTTCGAGCAAGGCGACCCGCCGCGCCGCCACATCGGCGATGGCGACCTCGACCCGATAGCGGTAATCGGCTTGTTCGATTTGGAACAGCGTCTGCCCCGCTGCCACCCGCCCGCCGCTCACCAAGGCGGGGTCCACGCTTTCGATCCTGCCGCCCACCTGCGGAGAGATATCGACCTCCCGGGCGGGCCGCACGGTGCCAGAACCGAATACGCCAATCGCCCCCGGCGAGGCGGTCGCCGCGCCGGTCAGCACAAAAGGCACTTGGGGAGGCAATTCCCGGCTTTCCGGCTCCGGCGCCAGCGACACCAGCAAAATCGCCAGGGCCACGGACCCGGCGAGGATGCCCATGGCAACAAAAAAACCGCCAACTTTGCCCTTGGCAGCGAGAAATTCGCTAATTTTGCCCATGGCGTTCACTCGTTCGACAAATGTTGCTGCGCATCTTCGGCGATCCAGGCGCCGCCCAGGGCCCGATGCAGGGCCAGCCGGGCCAGGCCGAGATCACGCTCCGCCGCGGCCAGCGCGGCTTCGCCGCCGACGCGGACCTGCGCCGCGCGCAGCGCATCCCCGTAACTGCCGATGCCGGCCGAATACCTTTCGTCCCGCAATGCCGCTTCGGCCCGGGCCTCCTCGAGGAAGGAAACCAGCACTTCGTGGCGGCGGCGGCCGGCCTCAAGACCCGACAGGGCGGCCTCGACCTCGTTGACGGCGGTGACGACGGAACTGCCGTAAGCGGCCGCGGCCTCGTTCAGTTGCGCCTCGGCCAGTTTGACGTTGTCACGCAGGCGCGAACCCCGGATCGCCGGTCCGAGCAGATTGGCGCTGATGTTGCGGAACCACTGGTCTGGATCGAACCAATCGCCGGCATCGGTGGCCTGCAGGCCGATCGACCCCGCAAGCGACAGCGACGGCAGCAATTCGGCGCGTCTGGCGCCAAGGGCGAAACGGGCCGCCTCCATGCGCTGCCTGGCGGCGGCCACATCGGGACGCTGAATCAGCAAATCGGCGGGTATCCCCGCAGGCACCGGCTCGCCGCCGCCGGCGATGGACAATGCGGCGGGCAGCGAGTCGGCGATGTCCTCGCGGAATCCGCCGAGCAGAATCCACAGCCGCGCGCCGGCTTCGGCCAGCCCGGCTTCAAGCTGCGGCAAGCCCGCGCGCGCATCGCGCAGGGCCCGGCGAGTGGCGTACAACGCTTGGGCTTCGATCAATCCGCTCTCATAACGCGATTGCGCCAGGGCCTCGCGCTCTTCCAGGAGCGCTATGTTCTCAATCCCCAGCTCGCGTTGGCGCCGCAGATCCACCAGCTCCAGATAGGTGCCGATGGTTTCCGCGAGCACCGAGATGCTGGCGGCGACGTAATCCGCCTCCGAAGCGAGCCGCCGCGCCCCGGCGGCAAGCCTGGTGTTGCGGTTGCGGCCCCAGAAATCCACTTCGTAGGAGAATTCCGCACCGAGCGTGTAGGTGGTCAAACCGAGGCGGTCGGGCAGCGTCACGCCGAAGGCTTCGGTCAAATCGGAACCGAGCCCAAGCTCATCAAGCTGCGCGCCGATTCCGGCGTCCGTAGGGATGTCGAGGTCGTTGGCGCCCGCGACGGGCTTCACCAGCGGGTAGGCAAGGGCGCTGGCGATGCGGGCCCGGGTCCGGGCCTGATCGACCCGCGCCACTGCCTGGGCGAGGTCCAGATTGCTGTCGAGCGCGGCTTCGACCACTTGGTTGAGCACCGGGTCGGCGAAGGATTCCCACCAGGCCAAGGGTTGCGGGGGTCCGTCGGCCCCGCTCGCGGCGAACCGCTCCGGCAGCAATGCCGGAGTGGCGCCAGCGGCGGAATCCGGGCCGGCTTGCGGGGCGAAGGGAGGCTGCGAACCCGGGAGCGCGCAGCCAGCGAGAAAGGCTGCCGCGACGACGGCCAGTGAATATCTTGCCGGTTTGCCTTTCACCCACACAAACACTGCGGCCACATGCCCCCAATTACCGCGGATGGTAGCACGCCAACAAGCGCTTGTCGCGCAGGAACCGTCAAGGCTATTGCCTTCATTTTTTTGACCTTCTCCTATAAGCTTCGCGCCCGTTTTTCGGGAAGGTCAATTGCATGTTGGTGGGTTCAAGGCATCGCAGCGCCGTCTTCGCCGGTTGCCTGTGGGCGTCAGCGGCCGTCGCCCTGCTTGTCGGTGGCGGCAGGGAAGCTGCGCCGACGGCCCCTGATTCGGTGGACGGCGCGGCCGACGGATTTGCCGCCACCGGCCTCAAGACCTTTCCGGTGGCCAAGCCTTACCATGCCAGCCGGTCTTGGAAGCAGCGGCAGGAGGCGTTCGGCTGGCGAGTGCATGAAGCCTTCGGCATTTCCCTGGATCGCGCCATCGAGTTCGCCGACTGGATACTTGAGGCCGCCGACCGTCAGCAACTGGCGCCGGAGCTGATCGCCAGCCTCGTGTTTACGGAGAGTTCCTTCCGCAAGCAGGTTCGCTCCCACGCCGGGGCCATCGGCCCGGCCCAGATCAAGCCCGTTTACTGGGCTGACTTCTGCGGAGCGCGCGACCTGTGGGATCCGGAGCAGAACGTCTATTGCGGCGCCCAAGTGCTGGCCCATCTTCAAGAGCGTTGCGGCGCCTTGGCCTGCGCGTTGGCCAGCTACAACGTGGGCTTCAATGCGCGGCAGCGCCAGTCGGGCCTGCGCTACGTCTCCCGAATCGAGCGTCACCGGTCCAAGCTCGATCAAGTCTAGGCCTGCCGCGGCCGCCAGGAGTCCCGCAGTGAGACGATCCGGTTGAAGGTGCGGGGCGCAGCCGGATCCCGGTGGAAGTAGCCGACGCGCTCGAACTGAAAGTGGGATTGCCGGCCCGTGGCGGCGGCCGGCTCCAGCAACCCGGAAGCGGTCACAAGGGAGGCCGGATTGAGGTCATCCATCAACGAGCCGCCCTTCGGGTTGCGCACCCGGAACAGGCGGTCGTAGAGCCGCATTTGCACCGGTTCGGCGGCATGGGCGGCCACCCAGTGGATCACGCCGGCGGGCTTCACCCCGCTGCTGTCGCTGCCGCTCCTGGAGTCGGGGAGGTAGGTGCAGCGCAACTCCGAAACCTCCCCATCGGCGCCGGTGACCACCTCGTCGCAACGGATGACGTAGGCGTAGCGCAGGCGCACGTGGGCGCCCGGCGAAAGCCGTTTCCACTTCGGCGGGGGCGACAGCGCGAAGTCGTCGCGGTCGATGCGGATTTCCGGGCCGAAGGGCAGGCGGCGAACGCCCATTTCGGGCCGACGCTGATGCCAAGGCGCCTCCAGCGTCTCCTCGGACTTGGGGTAGTTGGTCAGTCGCACCCTCAATGGCCTGACCACCCCGAGGGCGCGGGGCGCTGAGTCCTCCAAGTCGCGGCGAATGCAGAACTCCAGCAGTTCGATCTCCTGTTGGTTTTTGTGCTTGGTGACGCCGGCGCGCCGGCAGAAGTCGCGGATCGCGCCTGGGGTCACGCCCCGGCGGCGCAGGCCGGCCAAGGTGGGCAGCCGCGGGTCGTCCCAGCCTTCGACCACGCCGTCGCCCACCAGCCGCTGCAGCAGCCGCTTGCTGGTCAGGGTGTGCTCCAGCTCCAAGCGGGAAAACTCGATCTGCCGCGGTCGGGCGTTCAGGCTCAGGTTGTCCAGCACCCAGTCGTAGAGTGGCCGGTGATCCTCGAATTCCAGGGTGCACAGGGAATGGGTGATGCCCTCCAGGGCGTCGCAGATGCAATGCGTGAAGTCGTAGGTCGGGTAGATCACCCAAGCCTCGCCGACGTTGTGGTGGACGGCATGGCGAATGCGGTACAGCACCGGGTCGCGCATGTTCAGGTTCGGCGAGGCCATGTCGATTCGGGCGCGCAGCACATGGGCGCCGTCGGGGAACTCGCCGGCCCGCATGCGGGCGAACAGGTCGAGGCTCTCATCGACCGGGCGATTGCGGTGCGGGCTGTCGGCGCCGGGCTCGGTCAGCGTGCCGCGGGTGGCGCGGATCTCCTCTTGGGAGAGGCTGCAGACGAATGCCTTGCCCTTGCGAATCAACTCCAAGGCGCTGTCGTGGAGCGCCTCGAAGTAGTCCGAGGCGAAGGTCACCCGGCCGGCAACGTCGAATCCCAACCAAGCCACGTCCCGTTCAATCGCCTTGACGTACTCGTGGCTCTCCGCCAGCGGATTGGTGTCGTCAAAACGCAGGTAGGCATGGCCGCCGTACTCTTCGGCGATGCCGAAGTTCACGCAGATGCTCTTGGCGTGGCCGATGTGCAGGTAGCCGTTCGGCTCGGGCGGAAAACGGGTGATGACCTCCTTGGAGCCGTCGGGCTTGGCGATGTCCCGGTCGATCTGCCGGCGAATGAAGTCGGTTGGGGGTCGGTTCATTGCGGGTTGGGCGCGTTGCGCGGCGAAACGCGCATTGTAGCCGCACAAGCCGCCGCGCGGCGGTAATGGCTCAATTTGAAATTAATCCTGTCTTTCGGACACCAAAAGGCGTAACGTGATGGCGTCAACCCAGTTTGAGGAATCCGCATGACGCGCTTCACCCCTGCATTTAATTTAAGAAGGCTTGCGCCCTTGGCCGCCATGCTGCTGCTGACCACCGCAGGTGTGGCCGTGGCGCAGCCGCAGTGCCTCATATCAACGGAGCATGGAACGGATGACGGCTCCTCCTCAAGCTTGGGAAATAGCGTCCTGACTGTGGACGAGGGCGGGAACTGGTTCCTCAGGCTGACCTTCAAGTGCGCGGGCATAACAGACCCGTCCACCCATGATCCGGAGATACTCATCGGCGGCCTAACCCGTGATGGCAGTAATGGGTGGACAGACGACGTCAACACAAGATTCAGCGGGCACGTCTGGAATGAGGACGGGGTGGGCCCCACCTTATTCGGCGGCAGCGACCCTGCAGGGGACTTCACCGCATCGGTGCGGCTATTCGGCACGAGCGTGGACAACAACTGTCACGATACCGGCGCTTCCGCGCGGATGCAGCTCTCTGCTGCCATCAACAACGTCGTAACTTCAAGCCCCATGGCCACAAGAGATTTCACCGTGACGGCGAGGGATGACGACCCCCTCACATATACATTGTACGCTGGCGAACCGAATGAGGTCATGATCGATTGGAAGTCGCCCTGTCCGTGACGTGAGGGTCCATCCCAACGTAGGGGAACTGTTCAGGGTCTTCCCGACCGCCACGCCCTGTCCGCCGGCATTCCGTTTGACGCTGTGCGCTTGGCCTTGAGTGGAAGCCACCGCAACGCCGGGCGGGCATTGGCGTCCGAGCGACGCAGGCGGGACCAAGTCCAATCGGCCATTTCAGCGTCCGGGCGGGAACCCTAGGCAGCGCGAAGCGCCTTTCCGGGACAGGGGCTTCCCATGCTGTTGCGGCTCTCAGCCGGAGTCTTGGCGCTGTCGCTGATGCTGGCCTTTGCCGAGTGGCTTGCCGAGGCCCGTCCCGCCGAAGCAAAGCGGGCTGACGCCCTCTCCGGCACCCATTGGTACCGGCTCAGCATGGACTCCGTCCCGGTCGGCCACCTCAAAACGGAGGCTGGGCGCGATTTGCGCGGCGCGTGGCGGTTTCGCTCGTTCATGCTCTTTTCCGTTGACGGCGGGGCACCGGTGGGCATCAGTGAATCCTTGACCTTCGATCCGCTGCCGCCCCATCGCCTGACCCGCGCCGATCATTGGAGCGACGGGGCCGGGTCGGCCACGGAGGGCGTCGTCCTGCAATGGTCGGACGACGGCGGACGGGCGCAGTTCAGGCGCGGCGATTCAGTCCGGGAGCGCTCCATCGATTGGTCCTATTCGTTGGGCGACTACTTGGCGCTTGAATCCTGGCTGGCCGACGAACAGCCGCAAAGCGGCGCCCGCTTCCGGGTCAGGAGCTTGGACTTCAACGCAGCCAAGCTGGTCAACAAGCCCTTCAAGGTTCTGGAAAGGAATGCGGTCGGCTATCGCTTCGCCAGCCCCGCGCCCTTGCGCGCCACGGAAATCCAGCTCGACAGCCAATACGCGCCAGTGGCGTTTTCCATGTCGGGCCTGTTCTCGTTAACCCGCACAACCGAGGCGGAGGCGCTCAGGGCGCGTCCGCCGCTGCACCTGACCGACCATCGGATCGCCTTGGATCGGCGCCTGCCCAACCATGGCGAGATTGAACGCCTGGTGCTGGTCGCGGAGGACGCGGAAGGGCTCGACGCGATCTGGCCGCAGGCGCGCCGGGGCCTTGGCGGCTGGCGCCTTGAACTTGAAGCCGAGCGCGTGGCAGCGGCCGACCCGGCCGCATTCCTCGGCGAGACGCTGCGCTTCCCCGTCCATCATCAACAGGTCGCCCGCTTGGCCAACCGGGGCGTGGGAGCCGCCGAAACCGAAGGGGGTCGGTTGGCGGCCTTGGTGGCCTTCGTCCATGCCTACATCGACTATCGGCCGGATGCGCCGCCAACCAGCGTCCTTGAGACCATCGACCGCCGAGCCGGCGACTGCACCGAGCATGCGGACCTGCTCACCACCCTGGCCCGTTCCCTGGGCTGGCCAGCCCGAACGGTGGTCGGATTGGCGTACTCAGGGGGCAAGGAGCCGGCCTTGGCCTTCCATGCCTGGAATGAAGTGGCCTTGGGCGGCTTCTGGCACGCGGTTGATCCCACGTGGAACCAGCTTCGCGCCGATGCCAGCCACCTCCCGCTGCGGGGTGACGCGACCGCCTTGCTGCGTCTGATGCAAGGCGGCGGGCTTCGATTCCGGGTGGCTGAGGCGCACTACGCCAGCCGCGATTGAGCGGCGCCAACGAATCGCGGCGCAGGCGCGACCTGACGGTCGCGGATGGAGTTTCGCTGGCGCGAAACTCCGCGCTCGTCGCTTAGATCAGATTCCGGTACGTTTCTGAGCCCGCACAGTTATCATTGGCGTCCACTTTTTCCCGCAAGCTGGAGATGGCGATGGAAACACCGGTGCTCGTAGGCGTGGCGCAGATCAGCCAGCGCGCCGAGGCGCTCGACGAACGCAAGGAACCCGTTGATCTGATGATCGATGCGAGCCGGGCGGCGGCCGAAGACGCCGACTGCCCGGGGCTGGCGGCGCAAGCGAGCTCGATTCGCGTCATTCGGGGCTACTGGCCCTACCAAAATCCAGCTCGGGCCGTCGGCGAAGCGCTGGGCAACTCGACGGCCGAGACGGCCCTGACGTCCTTCGGCGGCAACTTCGTGCAAACGGTGGTGAACCGCTCCGTCCTCGACATCCAAGCCGGTTCCCATGAGGTCATCCTCATCACCGGCGCGGAATGCGGCCACACCCGAGCGAGGCTGCGCCGGGCAGGCGCCAAGCCGGATTGGCGCAGCATCGACGGCACGCCGGATCTGCGCATCGGCACGGACGTGGCCATGGGGCATCCGGCGGAGTTGGCTTTGGGCATCGATCGGCCCATCCGCATGTATCCCATCATGGAGACCGCCCGCCGCCACCATCTTGGCGAAGGAGTGGACGCCCACATGGCGCGCATCTCCGAGCTCTGGGCGAGCTTCTCCGCAGTGGCTGCGGAGAACCCCCATGCCTGGCTGCGGCAGGCCAAGACCGCCGAGGAGATCCGCAGCCCCTCAGCGGCCAACCGGCCGGTTTCATTCCCGTATCCCAAATTCATGAACTCGAACAGCAATGTCGATCAAGGCGCCGCGCTGATGCTGTGTTCCGAGCGCAAGGCGAAAGCCTTGGGCGTTCCGCGCCGGAAGTGGATCTATCCTTGGGCGGGAGCGGACGCCCACGACCACCATCTCGTCTCCAACCGGGACAACCTGCACAGTTCCCCAGCCATCCGGCTCGCTGCCCGCCGGGCCTTGGAATGGGCCGGCTGGCAGCCTGCGCAGCTGGATCACGTGGACCTCTACAGCTGCTTTCCCATCGCGGTTCAGGTGGCGGCGGCCGAAATCGGCTTGGACGGCGCTGGCGGCTCGGATGCTAAGCTGCCGCTGACCGTGACCGGCGGCTTGACCTTTGCCGGCGGCCCCCTCAACAACTACGTGATGCACGCCATCGCCCGCATGGCGGAAGTGCTGCGCGGCGCCCCGGGCGGAAAGGGCTTGGTGTCCGCCAACGGCGGCTACCTCACCAAGCACGCCATTGGCCTGTACTGCGCGCAGCCGCCCCCGCGCCCGTTTCGGCACGAGGCGCCCCAAGCGGAGGTGGATGCCCTGCCGGCCCGCGGCATCGTCGCCGACCACAAGGGCCGGGCCACCGTCGAGGGGTACTCGGTGATGTACGGCGCCGAAGGCCCGGAAGTCGCCCACATCGCAGGGCGCCTCGACGGCGGCGAGCGAACCTGGGCCAACTGCCGGGACGCCGACACCCTGGGCGCCATGACCCAACAGGAGTTCTGCGGCCGTTCGATGAGCCTGAATGCCGGCGCAGCCCGCTTCTGAACCGCGCGCGGCGGGCCTGCCGCGCCGTCTGGCGGCGATGTTCTATGACGCTCTGCTGATTCTGGCGATCTGGATGATCACGCTGCTGGCCATGGTGGTCGCCAACGGCGGCGAGCCCGTGCTTGGCGCGCCCGTGCAAACCCTGCTCTTTCTGGAGGCCTTTGCTTTCTTCGCCTACTTTTGGACCGCGGCCGGCCAAACGGCCGGCATGCGCGCGTGGCGGCTGCGCCTAGTGTCCAACGCCGGCGGGCGGATCAGCCTGCACCAGGCGACGTTGCGCTTTGCGGTGGCGTTGGCCGCTTTCGGGGGCCTCGGCCTCGGCTACCTCTGGGCGTTGATTGACCGCCAAGGCCGAACCTGGCCGGACCTCGCCAGCCATTCCCGGGTGGAGCGTTGCGCCGATTAGCCGAGGCGGCGCAGCCCCAGGATGCCGAGCGTCCAGCATAGGGCGATGGGGATGCCAACCGCCAAGGACGGCGCCAGCTCATAGACTGCGGCCATCGGCGCAAACAGGTCCTGCAGGTACTTGAACGACAGGCCAGCCACGATCCCGGCGCTGATCCGCACCCCGATGCCGACGTCCCGCAACGGGCCGAGCACCGAGGCCAAGGCCAGCAGGACCAGACCGAACAGGGAGGCCGGCTGCAGGCACTTGCTCCAGAAGGCGATGAGCTGGGAAGTGGCGTCCAAGCCCTCGCGCTGCAAATAGCTGATCTGGCGGCGCAGGTCGAGCAGGGGCAGCTTGCGGGCATCGAGGCGCAGCCGCTCGCTGATCAGGCCGGGTTCGATCTGGCTGCGCCAAACCAGTTCCGGGAACGGCTGCGCCAGAATCTCATCGTCGCCCAGCCGGGTTTCCAGGCCGTCGCGCAGAATCCAGTCCTCGCCCGCATCGGCTGCGCCCAGATGCTCGGCGCGCGCGGCCTCCCGGATCAGTGACAGGCGCCCGCGGTCGTTGAGCCAATACTGGCGCACGCCCAGCAAGTCGCCATTGTCATCCAAGGCTTCGACATGCATGTAGAGCAAGCCCTCGCGGTACCAGTGCCCGCCTTTGAACTCAATGCCCGCACTGCCCCGCAGGATGCGCGCCTTGTGGGCTTGGGCCGCGGCCTCGGTGGCCGGCGCGATCCATTCACCCGTGGCCAAGCCGAGCGCCCAAGCCAAGGCGACCGCCCAGGCCGTGGCGCCGGCCAAGCGGCGCACCGACACCCCGGCGGCCCGCAGAGCCGTCAATTCCGATTGGCTGGCCAGCTTGCCCAAGCCGATCAGGCTGCCGAGAAACAGGACGTAGGGCAGCATTTCCCAAGCCCGCCGCGGCAGGGTAAGGATGACGTACCAAGCCGCGTCAAGCGGTCCGTAGGCGCTGTCCCCCTCGCCGAGCTCCTCGATGAGGGCGAAGACCGCGACCAAGGCGGTGAGCGCCAGCAGGACCGCCGCAGCGGCGCTCAGCACGGCCCGACACAGGTAGCGGTCGATCCGAGACAGGGGGATCATTGGCGGGCTGGCTTGGCGCTGCGCGCCAAGGCCGCAGCGGCAATGGCGGCGAACAGGGCATGGGCGGGCCATAGGCCGGCAACGGCGGGCAGGTGGCCGGACAGAACGGCGTTCTGGTTGGCCAGCAACGCCAAGTAGTAGGCCACCAGCATCGTCATGCTGGGCAGCACCCGGCCGAATCGGCCCTGGCGGGGTTTGACCGGCGCCAGTCCCAAGGCGATGAGCGCGCTGATGAGCGTGAACGTGGGCAGGGCCATGCGCCAGTGCAGTTCCGCCGCAGCGGCGGCGTCGGATCGATGCCGCAAGGCGGCCGAGGACAGGGCTTCGGGCTTCACGCGCCTCGAAGCCGCCACGTCGGTGTCGATCCTCTGGCTCAACGTGGAGAACTCGATCACTTGGCGGCGCAGGCCCTCCGGGCGCCGGCTTGGATCGTCGGCCGGCCGATGACTGTGCCTGATGCCGTCCCCGAGCACCAGGAATTGGCTGCCCGTGCGCTCATCCACGTGACGTGAGGCTTGCTCGGCCCAGATCGTGACCAGCGGCTCGCCCTTGCCGCGTTCGAAGATGAACACGCCGCCCAAGGTTTGGCCGTCGCCGCTGACGGTTTCGGCGTAGAGCGCGCGCTGGCCCCGGCCGAAGGCGTTGAATGCGCCCGCGCTCAAGCGGTCGAAACTCGCTTCGGCGCGCTGCTTGATGAGAAAGCGGTCCAAGGCGGCGTTGCGATCCGGCGTTATCCAAAGCGAAAGGGCGCCGACGCCGGCGGCCAGCAGCGTTGCGGACGGAAGGAACCAAGCCAGCAGCCGCCCGGTTCCCGCTCCGCTGCTGCGCAGAACCGCCATCTCCTGCTCGGCGTGCAGCCTGCCGACGGTCAGCAGCACGGCGATGTGGCAGGCGAACGGGGCGATGAGCTGCACGAAACCCGGCAAGCGCAAAGCCATGATGGTCATCAGGTCGGCGGCGACGAACTTGCCCGCGGCCGCCTCCTGCAAGTAGCCAATGAAGCGCCCGCCGACCGCCACCGCAAACAGCACCAGCAGGGTGGCCACGAAAACGGCGAGCAACTCGCGGTTGATGTGCCTCGCAGCGACCATGGGTGGATTATGGCCGAGTTTCGCAGCATCAGTTGACGGGCCGAGAGTCGCTGCGGAGTTCGGCGCCAGCGAAACTCCATCCGCGACCGTCAGGTCGCGCGTTGACTTGATTGCAGTGAGCGCGTACAACAACGCCATGACTTACTGCGTGGCTGTCGCCGTTGACGCGGGCTTGGTGTTCGCATCGGACTCGCGCACCAACGCCGGCGTGGACCAAATCAGCACCTACGGCAAGATGCACCGGTTTCATCTGGGCCGGGAGCGCTTTTTCGTCATTCTGAGCGCCGGCAACTTGGCCACCACCCAAGGGGTGATGGCGGAAATCGAGCGGGACATCGAGGAGTCGGCGCGCCGGGGCCTGAACCAAGCGGAGAACCTGAACCGGGCGGCGGAGTACATCGGCGCCCTGTCCGTGGCCGAGCAGAACAAGCACCAGCAGATCCGTCAGGACAAGGACTTCGTGCCGGAGGCCTCCTTCATCCTCGGTGGCCAGATCGGCGGGGACGCCCCCGGCATCGTCCACATCTACCCGGAGGGCAACTTTGTCCGCGCCAGCACGGCCACGCCCTACCTGCAGATCGGCGAGGTGAAGTACGGACGCCCCATTCTCGACCGCATCATCGAACGGTCCACCCCGTTGAACGCCGCCCTGATGTGCGCCCTGGTCTCCATGGACTCGACCATGCGCAGCAGCGCCGCGGTCGGCCCGCCGATCGAGTACCTCATCCAGCCCGTCGGCGGTTTCGGTCGAGGGCTGCACAACAGCCTGGCTGAGGACGATGAGTACCTGGTCGAGTTGAGGCGGTCCTGGGCGGCGAACGTGCGCGCCGCGTTTGACGCCCTGCCCGAGGCGCCGGGCATTGGCGAAGCGTCTGCCACAATCACCCGCCTCAGCGCCTCTTAACCGCGCAAGTGCTGGCATAGCCTGTTGATGCGCTTGGACTTCTATATCCTGCAGGATGTGGGGCGCGAAGCCATGCTGCGCTTCGCCTGCCGGTTGGCCGCCAAGGCCGCAGGCGCTGGCAAGTCGATCTACGTCCATGCGCAAAGCGGCGCTGAAGCCGAGGAGTTCGACGAGCTGCTCTGGTGCTACCCGCCCAACCGAATGATTCCCCACGGCTTGGCTGGCCAGCCAGCTGCCGAAGGCGCGCCGGTGGTGGTGGGCAGCGCGCCGGAACCGGCGAAGGACGTGGATTGGTCCGCCCAAGGGCTGCTGATCAACCTCGGCGCCGCGGCGCCGGCTTTCATCGACCGTTTCGGGCGGGCTGCGGAGATCATTGTTGAGGAGAACCGAGCGCCCGGACGGGCTCGCTACCGTCTCTACCGCGACCGCGGCTACGACCTGTCCACCCACGAGCTCGACGACTGGGAGGGGACATGAGCCCTCAGCTTGCCCCGAGGCGGCGCGGCGGCGCAGGAACCGCCGGCCCGCCGCCCGACCGTCCCCGCTGGCGCCGCAAAAGCCCCGGGCGGAGGGTTTGAGTGGAGGCGAGCTTCAATCCCCACGCCATCGAGACGGCCATCTACCAAGCATGGGAGGCGGCGGGCCAGTTCGCGCCGAAAGCGTCGGGGCAGGGTTATTGCATCGTCATTCCGCCGCCCAACGTCACCGGCAGCCTGCACATGGGGCATGCGTTCCAGCACACCCTGATGGACGCGCTGATCCGCTGTCAACGAATGCGGGGCCGCGCCGCCCTTTGGCAGATGGGCACCGACCATGCCGGCATCTCCACCCAGATGCTGGTGGAGCGGCAACTGAACGCCGAAGGTCGGACCCGCCGTGAAATCGGCCGCGAGCGTTTCATCGAGCGGGTGTGGCAGTGGAAGCGGGAGTCCGGCGGCAACATTTCCCAGCAGTTGCGGCGCATGGGCTCCTCCCTCGACTGGTCGCGGGAGCGCTTCACGTTGGACGCTGGGTTCTCCCGGGCCGTCATCGAGGTCTTTGTCCGGCTGCATGAGGAGGGCCTCGTCTATCGCGGCCAGCGGCTGGTGAACTGGGATCCCGCTCTGGGCACCGCCATCTCCGATCTGGAGGTGATCAACGTGGAGGAGCAGGGCAGCCTTTGGCATTTTCGCTATCCGCTTTGCGGGGGCGCCCGCAGCGCCGACGGCAAGGACCACTTGGTGGTGGCGACCACCCGCCCGGAAACCATGCTCGGCGACACCGCGGTGGCGGTGCATCCGCAGGACGAGCGCTTCCGCGCCCTGATCGGCCAACGGGCGCGCCTGCCCTTGGTGGGCCGGGAGTTGCCGATCATCGCCGACGACGCGGTGGATCCGGCCTTTGGCTCCGGCTGCGTCAAGATCACCCCCGCCCACGACTTCAACGACTACGAAACGGGGCTGCGGCACGGCTTGGCGATGATCAACGTGCTCACTGCCGAGGCGGCCATCAACGACAACGCCCCCGCCGCCTACCGGGGCTTGGACCGCTTTGCGGCGCGGCAGCGCATCGTCGCCGATATGGATGCCCAAGGCCTGCTTAAGCGGGTGCAGGCGCACAGTCTCATGGCGCCTCGGGGCGATCGCTCGGAGGCGATCATCGAACCCCGGCTCACCGATCAGTGGTTCGTGCGCATTGCCCCGCTGGCGGAGCCGGCCATCAAGGCCGTGCGGGAGGGCCGGGTTGAATTCGTCCCCAAGCAGTACGAGAACACCTACTTCGCCTGGATGCGCGACATCAAGGACTGGTGCATCAGCCGCCAGCAATGGTGGGGCCATCGCATCCCGGCTTGGTACGGCCCGGACGGCGCCATCCACGTGGGCCAGGACGAGGCCGATGCCCGCCGCCGCGCAGGCCTGGCGGCGGACGTGCCGCTTCGGCAGGAGGAGGACGTGCTGGAAACCTGGTTCTCCTCCGCGCTGTGGAGCTTCGCCACCTTGGGCTGGCCGGAGCGCACCCAAGCGCTGGCGCGCTTCCACCCGACCGACGTGCTGGTGACCGGCCACGACATCATCTTCTTCTGGGTGGCCCGCATGATCATGATGGCGCTCAAGTTCACCGGCGAAGTGCCGTTCCGGCAGGTTTACATACACGGCTTGGTGCGCGATGCGGAGGGCCGCAAGATGTCCAAGACCAAGGGCAACGGCTTGGATCCCTTGGACCTCATCGACGGCATCGGCTTGGAGGAGCTGGTGGCCAAGCGCACCGGCAACCTCACCCAGCCGCACTTGGCGCCGGGCATCGAGCAGGCCACGCGGCGGGACTACCCCAACGGCATCCCGTCCTACGGCACCGATGCGCTGCGCTTCACCTTTTGCGCCCTGGCCTCCACCGGCCGCGACGTGCGCTTCGACCTCGCCCGCACCGAGGGCTACCGCAATTTCTGCAACAAGCTCTGGAACGCGGCGCGGTTCGTGTTGATGAACACCCAAGGCAAGGAGCTTTCGGCAACCGGGGAGCCGGGCTTGCCGGACCGCTGGATACGCTCCCGCGCCCGGCGCATGGTCGCCCGCGCCACCGAGGCGCTGGATGCCTATCGATTCGATCTTTACGCCAGCGCGATCCACGAGTTCGCTTGGCGCGAATACTGCGACTGGCATCTGGAACTGGCCAAGCCCCTGCTCTGGGACGAGGGCGCGGACCCCGCCCGCCAGGCGAGCGCGCGACGCACCTTGCTGGAAGTGCTGGAACTGCTGCTGCGCGCCGCCCATCCGGTGATGCCGTTCATCACCGAGGCGATTTGGCGCGAGGTGGCCCCGTTGCTGGACCTCGATGGCGACACCATCATGCTGCGCCCGTTCCCCCAAGCCGACGACCTGGCCGCCGACCCGGAGGCCGACGCCGCCATCGATTGGCTCAAGGCGGTGGTTGCGGCCTTGCGCAACATCCGCGGCGAGGCCGGCATCAAGCCCAGCCAAACCGTGCGGGTGCTGCTTGCGGGCGGCGGCGACCGGGACCGGAAACTGGCGGCGCTGTCCGGTCCGTTGGTGCAGCGCCTGGCCAAGGTCGAAGCCATCGACTGGCTGGTCGCAGCCGACGCGGCGCCCGGCAGTGCCTTGGCGCTCGTGGGCGAACTGCGCATCCTGGTGCCCCTGGCCGGCTTGATTGACCTGGATGCCGAACGCGCCCGTCTGCAAAAGTCCATCGACCGCAAGCGAGGCGAGCTCAAACGCCTGCGGACCAAGCTCGCCAATGCGAAATTCATCGCCAACGCGCCGCCGCAGGTGGTCGAGAAGGAACGCCTCAAGGCCAGCGATGCCGAAGCTCGGCTGCAGGTGTTGGAGGCCCAAGCGGACTCGTTGGGGTAGTTCCTGAGCCTGATCTTCCGAGGGCGAGGCGTTTCGCGACGCGGACCGCAGCCTTGCGGGTTGAACAGGACTTGCATGTCTGTGCGCCCTATCGACAGCCACGGCCATTGTCGGCACACTACCGTTTGGACAGCACGACAACACGAGGAGGAAAACCGAGATGGCGGATCAATCACCGACCAATCCGTTTGGCCTGCCGGGGTTTGACCTTGGCGAGATGATGCAGCGGCTGCAGCCGCCCGGCATCGATCTGGGCGCCGTCATGGAACGGGGGGCTAAGGACATCGAGGCCCTGCGACAAGCCAACCAAGCGATGGTGGACGGCTTCGCGGCGCTCGCCCAGAAGCAGGGCGAGATCTTCCAACGCACCTTGGAGGCCTGGCGCGACGCCGCTGCCGAAGGCCGCGTGGCCTCGCCGCAGGAGGGCTTCGAGGCGGCGCTCGGCAACATGCGCGAGTTGGCTGAGATTGCGGCCCAGTCACAAGCCCAGGCGGCGGAGATCATTCGCGAGCGCATGGAGGCGAACTTGGCGAACCTGCTCAATCCGCAGGACGGCGGCAAGGCCGACGACTAAGCCCGTCCATGGAGCAGCTCAGCGGCCAGGACGCCGCCTTCCTGTACTTCGAGACCCCGGCAGCGCCGATGCACATCGGGTCGGTGGCGCTCTACGATCAGTCCAGCGCACCCAGCGGACAGGTGCGTTTTCGCGACCTCGTTGACAACGTGCGCAAGCGCCTGCACTTGGCTAGGTGCTTCCGCCGCCGGGTGGTGGAAGTGCCCCTGCAGCTCGACCACCCCTATTGGCTGGAGGATCGGCACTTCGACCTCGAATACCATGTGCGCCACATCGCCCTGCCGCCGCCGGGGGACTGGCGCCAGCTTTGCCGACAGGCGGCTCGTCTGCACGCCTATCCCCTGGATCGCTCCCATCCGCTGTGGGAGATGACCGTCATCAGCGGCCTCAAGAACGTCGAGGGAGTGCCCGACACGGCCTTTGCGCTGCTGCTGAAAGTCCACCACGCCGCCATTGACGGCGCCTCCGGCGCCGCCTTGACCGAGGTGATTCATGACGAGTCGCCCAAGCCGTCCCAAGTGCCGTTGCCGGGCAGCATTTGGGTCGGGCAGCCGGAGCCCTCGGCGCCGGAGCTGATGGCGCGGACCTTCGGCAACAACGTGCTGCAGCCGTTCCGCTTTGCGGAGGTGCTGTCGCGAACCGTTCCGGCCATGCAGCGGGTGTCCGCATCGCTCCGCAATGCCGATCTGTTGGGCCATGCGGCCAGCCGAATGAACGTGCCGCGCACCCGCTTCAACGCCTCGGTGACCGCCCATCGGGTCATGGATGGCCGCTGCTATGAACTGGATGCGATGCGCCGCATCAAGCGGGCGGTGGACGGCGCCACCATCAACGATGCCGTGCTCACCGTGATTGGCGGGGCCCTGCGCCGCTATCTGCAGGCCCGGGACGAACTGCCGGACAGGAGCCTGTCGGCCATGGCGCCCGTTAACGTGCGCAGCGCCGATGAATCCGCGGCGCAGGGCAATCGGGTGGCGGCCATGACCGCGAGCCTAGGCACCGAGATTGACGATCCGTTGGAACGCTTGGCGGCGGTGCGTGACGGCACCCGCCAAAGCAAGGCGTTGACGGATGCCATCGGCGCCCGCCTGATGACCGACTACTCGCGCTTCATCCCCGCCCAGTTGGCGTCCTTGGCGGCGCGCCTGTACATCAGCTACGGCATGGCGGAGCGCGCCCTGCCGGCATTCAACTGCGTGGTCACCAATGTGCCGGGCCCGCAGAAGCCGCTCTACATGTCGGGCGCCAAGCTGCTGCGCACCCATGGCCTGGGCCCGCTGTTCGACGGCATGGGCCTGATCTTTCCGGTGTTCAGCCACGATGGCGGCATCACCCTCTCGTTCACCTCATGCCGGGAGATGCTGCCGGAGCCTGAGCGGCTGGCGGCGGCGCTCGACGAGTCGTTTCACGCCCTTGAATCGGCAACCGCATAGGAGTCCGCGATGCTGCAGCAGCTCAGCGCCCAGGACGCCTCCTTCATCTATCAGGAGACGCCGGCCACGCCGATGCACATGGCCTCGGTCGCCATCCTGGATCCGTCAACGTCCCCTTACGGGCCACTGACCCTGGAGGCGGTGATTGGCTTCTTTGACGAGCGCCTGCACCTGATGCCGGCCGCTCGCCGGCGGCTGGTCAACGTGCCCTTCGGCTTGGACCATCCCTATTGGATCGAGGATGCGGGCTTCGATCTGGAATACCACATCCGCGAGGTCGGCCTGCCCGCCCCCCAGGATTGGCCGGCGCTTTACACGCTGGCGGCGCGCATTCTCAGCCGCCCGTTGGACATGAGCCGTCCGCCTTGGGAGGTTTGCCTCATCCACGGCTTGGACGCGCTTGAGGGCGTGCCGCAGGGCTGCGTCGGTTTGCTGTTCAAGACCCATCATTGCGCCATTGACGGCGCCTCGGGCATGGAGATGACCTTGGCATTGGCCGACTTGGCCCCGGAGATGGCGCCGGTGTCCGCACCGTCCGAGCCGTGGCGGGCCGACCCGGCGCCGAATGACGGGGAACTGCTGTTCCGCACTTGGGGCAACGCGCTGCTGCGGCCGCTGCAGTTGGCGGAATTCATGGCCAAGGCGGCTTCCGCGGCGCCGCCGCTGCCGAATGCCATGCGCCAGCAGCTGCCGCAAGCCACGCCGGTTCCCAAGACCCGCTTCAACGCCCCGGTCAGCGCCCATCGCGTGGTCGGCTTTGAGCGCTTTCCTTTGGACGACGTGCGGGCGGTGAAGAATGAAGTCGCCGGCGCCACGGTGAACGACGTGGCGCTGACCCTCTGCGGCGGCGCTCTGCGGCGGTATTTGCAGGAGAAGATCGAACTGCCGGACGATTCGCTGCTGGCCATGGCGCCCATCAGCGTGCGCAAGCCCGCCGCGGAGTACGGGCAGGGCAATGCCGTGTCGGCCATGTTCGTCACCATCGGCACCCACATCGAAGACCCGGCGGAGCGCCTTGCCCATGTGCGCGACGCCACCTCGGCGGCCAAGCAGATGGCCAATGCGGTCGGTGCCGACGCCCTGCTGCGCTACAACGAGTTCATGCCGGCGACGGTGTCCAACCTCGCCCAACGCCTAACCACTGAGTTCGCCCGCGCCAATCAGGCGGCGCCGGCCTTCAACTGCTCCATCACCAATGTGCCCGGCCCCCAAGTGCCGCTCTACACCATGGGCTGCCGAACCGTGACCACCATCGGCTACGGCCCGGTGACGCACAACATGGGGCTCATCATGCCCATCCTCAGCTACTGCGGTGAGTTCATCATCAGCTTCACCTCGTGCCGGAGCATGATCCCGGATCCGGATTTCTTCATGGCCTGCATCCGGCACAGCTTCGAGGAGACCCGCGCCGCCGCCTTGGGCGCCGGCGCCGCGGCCGACGCCAAGGTGGCGGCCATCGCCAAGAACTACGCCCACATGGCCGAAGCAGCGCTGGCGGAGGTGCGCGCTGCCCGCGCCAAGGCGTCCGGCAGCTGAATTGGCCTTAATACGACCGCGGCAGCCCCAGCACGTGCTCGGTGACGTAGTTCAGGATCATCTCCTGGGAAATCGGCGCGATGCGCATCAGCCGGGCCTCGCGCCAGTAGCGCTCCACTTGGTACTCCTTGGCGTAGCCGAAGCCGCCGTGGGTCTGCATGGCCTGGTCCGCGGCTTGGAAGGCGGCGTCCGCTGCCAGCCACTTGGCCATGTTGGCCTCGGCGCCGCAGTGTTGGCCGTTGTCGAGCAGCCAGCTGGCCTTGCGGATCATCAGTTCAGCGGCGTCCAGCCGAATGCGGGCCTCGCCGAGCGGGAATGACACGCCTTGGTTTTGGCCAATGGGCCGGTTGAAGACGATGCGCTCGTTGGCGTAGTCCACGGCCCGCCGCAGCGCCGCCCGGCCGATGCCCAGAGCTTCCGACGCCACCAGGATCCGTTCCGCGTTCAGGCCGTCGAGCAGGTAGCGGAAGCCCTTGCCCTCCTCGCCCACTCGGTCGGTCGCCGCCACGGGCAGATCGTCATAGACCACTTCGCAGGAGGCCACCGCGTTGCGGCCGGTCTTGGCAATCGGCGAGATGGTCACTTCGGGGCGCTGCAGTTCGGCGAGCAGCAGCGTCAGCCCGTCGGTGCGGCGCGCGGCCTGCGCCTCGGGCTCGGTGCGCACGAGCAGCAGCACGCGTTCGGAATCGAGCGCCTTGGTGGTCCACACCTTGCGGCCCTTGACCAAGTAGTGGTCGCCGTCCCGTCGCGCCGCGGTTTTCAACGAGGCGGTGTCGGTGCCCGCATCCGGCTCAGTGACGCCAAAGGCGACGTGCAGGTCGCCGCTCGCCACGCGGGGCAGGTAGCGCCGCTTCATCGCCTCGCTGCCGTGCTTCACCACCGGGTGCATGCCGAATATGGAGAGGTGCAGGCTGCTGCAGCCGTTCATGGCGGCCCCGGAGGCGGCGACCTCCTCAAGCACGATGCCGGCTTCAGTGATCCCGCGGCCGCTGCCGCCGTAGGCCTCCGGGATGGCGATGCCGACGAAGCCGGCATCCGCCATGGCGTTGTGGAAGTCCCAAGGAAACTCGTGGGCTTCGTCCTTCTCGGACCAGTACTCGTCGGGAAAGTCCGCGCAGAGCTTGCGGACGCTGTCGCGGATCAACTGGTGCTCCTCGGTGCCCGAAAACTCCATCGCCCGCTCCAGCCTTTGCAGGCGGCGAAGTTTACCCGACTTGGCAAGCGGACACCGGATGGCTACTGTTTCGCCATCGCATTGATCAGCACGGGGCCAACCATTGAAAACCTTGCCATTGAACACCGAACGGATGCTCGCCCGCAGCGATGAGGGCATCGGCTGGATGATTTTCAACAATCCGGCCCGTCACAACGCGCTGTCGCTGGAGATGTGGCAGGGCATCGCCGATACCTTAAGCGCCTTTGCCCAAGACGATGACGTGCGGGTGGCCATCATGCGCGGCGCCGGCGGCAAGGCGTTCGTGTCCGGCGCGGACATCTCCGAGTTCGACGGCCAGCGGGCCAACGCCGCCCAGAAGGCTGCCTACGATCAGGTGGCGGGCCGCGCCAATCACGCTCTGGCCAACTTCCCCAAGCCCTTGGTGGGGCTCATCGAGGGCTACTGCATCGGCGGCGGCTTGGCGACCGCCTTGGCCGCTGACGTGCGCTTCGCCACCCCGGACTCCAAGTTCGGCATCCCCGCCGCCCGCTTGGGCCTCGGCTACGCCTATGACGGCCTCGCCAAGCTCGCCCGCGTGGCGGGCCCCGCCCAAGCCCGTGACATTCTGCTCTCCGCCCGCTTCCTGACCGCCAATGAAGCGGCGGCGACGGGCTTGGTCAACTTCATCCACGAACGCGACCGCATCGAGGCGGAAGCCATCGCCTACGCCCGCAAGATCGCCGGCAACGCGCCGCTCTCCGTCAAGGCCGCCAAGGCGGCGCTGGACGCCTGGGAGCGGGGCGGCCGGCCGGATGAGGTGGCGGCGGCTAACGCCCTAGTGGACGCCTGCTTCGACAGCGACGACTACAAGGAGGGACGCCGGGCGTTTGCGGAGAAGCGCAAGCCGGCGTTTCGGGGACAGTAAATTGGGGCAAGTTGGATGGACCTACGCTTGGACGTGAACGTCGCGAAGGGATTGCGCAGTCACAGCCAGATCGCACGACGCGTGACCGAGGACTGGGCGAGCCGTAATCTCTTCTGTTTGTCTTGCGAAGCCAATCATCTCGTTACGGAAACCCCCAACACCCCTGTCCGGGATTATTCCTGCTCAACTTGTGGAGAGCACTATCAGCTTAAAGGCAGCAAAACGTCCTTGAGAACATCAAGCCGAAGGTGCGGCAACAGTTGCAATTGCTGCGCGATGGAGGGGTCCTTCGCTTCCTAGGCAATGGACGCTACAGGATCATGCACTAGTGTCCGGCTAAAAGTCGAATAAATTCAGTTGCTTGGGGTCGGCGTGGGGCTCGGTTCCGTGGGGGTGTCGAAAAGGTCTTGATTCAACTGCGTTTTTTCGAACAGGGCGACCGACAGGATCCGCAGAAAAGTGTGGAGCGAGACCTCCAGGCCGAGGCGCTTCCTGACGATGGCGACGAGCACGTAGACGGACACGGCGACCCAGATCTGCGTCTTCACCGCGTTCTCTGAGGTTCCGAGGAACGACTTGATGCGCAGGTGCTGCTTGATCCACTTGAAGAACAGCTCCGCCTGCCAGCGGTTGCGGCAGAGGTCGGCGACGGTCGCCGCCGGGACCGCGAAGTGGTTGGTTAGGAAGTTGAACGTCCTCCCGGTTTCCGGGTCCCGACACTTCACCCGCCGCAGGGGCTGGGGGTGGTTGCCCTTCGTCCTCACGCCCGTCAGCGCGACGGTCTGGTCGCAGAGCAGGCCGGCGGGCTTGTCGACGGGTCGGGAGCATCGGCGGCGGAACTTGGTGTTGGACTTTGCCCGGATGACGAAGAGGGCGCCCAGGCTGTGCAGGTGGAACAAGCGCTCGAAGTCGATGCAGGCGCGGTCCATGACGTGGAACGCGCCGGGCTCCGGGACCGGCAGGTCCAGCACGTTGACGTCGTGCAGCTTGGCCTCGGAGACGTGGACGAACGCGGGGATGCTGCCGCGCAGGTCCAGGAGCCTGTGCAGCTTGACGCCGGACTTCGTGGTGCGGAACAAGGCCCAGGGAAAGACGGATAGGTGCAAGCACGGCTTGCACGGTCGATGGTGGAGGAGTCCAGCGCGCACACGGTGTTGTCGAGCTCCAGGCCCAGGTCCTCGCCGGCGTACAGGGCGCGGGCCTGCCCGATCAGGCGCTGCGCGAACTCGGCGTGGATGCGCCAGTCCCGGCGCTCGTTGGCGTCCGCCAAGGCGGAGCGCCGAACCGGCGAGCGGATGCCCATGTGGTACAGATTGGCCGACTGCGCCGACAGGCTGGCCTCGATGTCGCGCAGGCTCTCCCGGCCGGTCAGCTGCGCGAACGCCAGCACCCGGCACTGCTCGGCGCGGGACAGCGCGCGCGCACCCCGGTTCCCTTCGCAGCGCGCCACCAAGCGGTGGAAGGCCTTCCACGGCAGGAAGTCCATGACTTGGGTGAACAGCATCGTTCCGGCATACATGCGGCCCCCTCGGCCCCAAGGGCGCAAAGGACGGCGATTTTGCCGGAACCGCGCTCAAGTCGGGGACACCCGAAACCCGTTGCAACCTTTTGTTGGACGTAAATGTTGGACGTAAAAAAACCAGGGACTCTCCAAACTTAAACCGGACAGCAGTGAGGATCATGGTTGAATCGTGGGCAATGGAACCACGGTTGTGTGTGGCTTTCCACATCTCTATTTCAGCGTGTGTGGTGTTAGCATTTTACTCTTACAGGCCCCTCTCGCTGAGCGCGGCACTTTCCTCAAACCAACGCGGATAGAACACCATGCAGCTTTCCGACGCCGTGACCGCTTGCGCGCTGATCATCGGCAATGAAATCCTCTCCGGGCGCACGCCGGACGCCAACCTGAACCATCTGGCAGTGACGCTGGGCGGCTGGGGCATTCAACTGCGCGAGGCCCGCGTGATACCGGATGTCGAGGCGGAGATCGTCACGGCGGTGAACGAGGCGCGGCGGCGCTTCAACTATGTGTTCACCACCGGCGGCATCGGCCCCACCCACGACGACATCACCGCCGAGAGCATCGCCAAGGCGTTTGGCGTGCCCCTGAAGACCCATCCTGAGATCGCCGCCCTCATCCGGCGGCGCCCCGCTCCGGCCGATGTCATGGCGTCTCGCATGCTCATGGCGCGGGTTCCGGAAGGGGCGGTGCTGGTCGATAACGCCACCGGCGGCCCACCGGGGTTTCGGGTGGAAAACGTGATCGTCATGGCCGGCATACCGGCGGTCATGCGCGCCATGCTGTCCACTTTGGAAGGCAAGCTGGATCGCGGGCCGGTCATTCAGTCGCGCACCGTGATGGCCTATCTGGGCGAAAGCCGGATTGCCGCTGGACTGGGGGACGTTCAGGCGCGCTACCCCGATGTTGATCTCGGCAGCTACCCGTTTTTCCGCGACAGCCGCTACGGCGCCTCCTTGGTGATGCGCGGGCCGGATGCGGCACGGCTTGAGCAGATGCTGGCCGAAGTGTGCGCCCTGATCGTCGAGGCGGGCGAGACCCCCCATGTGCAGGGCGCCGACTGACGGACGGGGCGCGCCGCCCATCGGAATTCAACTGACCAACGAGGCCGAATGATGGAACTGCGGGACAGGAAGGCGCTGGTTTTTGGCGGCGCCTCGGGCATCGGCTTGGCGGCCGTTCGCCGCTTGGCGCAAGGCGGCGCCCAAGTGGTGGCGCTCAGCCGCAATCCCCAGCGGGCGGCCGGCGAATTGTCGGCTGGCGTGGCGCTGGAGAGCGTTGACGTGCTTGACCGGGAGGCGCTTGCGGAGGCCTTCGCCCGCCATGCGCCGATCGACGTGCTGGTCAACGCCGCCACCGGCGGCGAACGGGCTTCCGGCCCTTTCCTGCGGATGGATCTGGACGCCTTTCAGGGCTCGTTCCGCAAGCTCTGGGGCTACGCCAACACGGTTCGCTTGGCTGCCGAGCACTTGAGCGATGACGCCGCCGTGGTGCTGGTGAGCGGTTATCCGGCCCGCAATCCCCGGCCGGGCGCGCTGGCCCTGTCCACGGTGGGCAACGCCGTGGAGGGCTTCGTCCGCGCCGTGGCTCCGGAACTGGCGCCGCGCCGCATCAACGTCGTCTCGCCGGGCTTGATCGACACCCCCCTGTTTCCGGTTGCGGGCGAAGCCCGTGAGCGGTTTTTTGCCGAAGCCACGGCCAAGCACCTCATTCCCCGCATTGGCGCCGCCGATGAAGTGGCCGCCGGCATCCTGTTCGTCATCGAGAACGACTTCGTGACCGGCACCACGCTGGACGTGGACGGCGGCGCGCTGCTGTCCTGAGCGCGCCTTGGGTTAGGCGCCGGCCAAGGTCTGGCGAACGGCGCGGCGCCAGCCTTCCAGGAGCGCGGCGCGCTTGGCTGCGGCCAGGCTTGGGGTGAAGGCGCGGCCTTGGCCCCAGGCTTGGCGGATGCCGCCGAGGTCGCCGCCGGCGCCTGCGGCGGCCAGCATCGCGGCCCCGAGCGCGGTGGTTTCTATGGTCTGGGGACGATTTACGGGGCGGTCCAGCACGTCGGCCAGGAACTGGCAAAGCCAATCGTTGGCCACCATGCCGCCATCGACGCCGAGCCGCGTCACGGCGGCGCCGTCAGCCGCCATGGCGTCGAGCAGTTCGGCGGTCTGAAAGCCGACGCTCTGCAGGGCGGCAGTGACGATGTGGGCCGGCTGCGTGTCGGACGTCAGTCCGGTGAGGGTGCCGCGGGCGTTGGGGCTCCAGTGCGGAGCGCCAAGGCCCGTGAAGGCCGGCACGAAGTGAACGCCTTGGGCATCGCCGTCCACCGACCGCGCCAGACGTTCGGTCTGCGCGGCGTCATCGATCAGCCCAAGTTGGTCACGCAGCCATTTCACGGCCACCCCGGCCACGAAGATGCTGCCCTCCAGGGCGTAGGTCGGCCGACCTTGCAGGCGATACGCAAGGGTGGTCAGCAATCCGTTGCCGCTGGGCCTCGGCTCGGCTCCGGTGTTGGTCATGACGAAACAGCCCGTGCCGTAAGTGCTCTTGCAGGCGCCCTCGGTCAAGCAGCCTTGGCCAATCAGCGCCGCCTGTTGGTCGCCCGCCATGCCGGCGATCGGAATGGGGGCGCCGAACCACTCGGCATCGGCTGTGCCGAAGGCGTGGGCGCTGTCGCAGACTGCGGGCAGCAGGGCTTGGGGAATGTCGAAGTAGTCCAGCAGTTCCGGATCCCAGCGCTGGCGGTTGAGGTCGAACAGTTGGGTTCTTGAGGCGTTGGTGGCGTCGGTTCGGTGGGCGCGGCCGCCGGTCAGCCGCCACAGCAGGAAGCTGTCCACCGTGCCGAAGCACAGTTCGCCCGCTGCCGCCCGGCGGCGCAGGCCCGGCACTTGGTCAAGCAGCCAAGCGAGCTTGGTGCCGGAAAAGTAGGGGTCAAGCACCAGCCCGGTCCTGGCCCGCACGGGCTCGGCCAAGCCGTCCGCCGCCATGCGCCGACAGCGCTCGGCCGTGCGCCGGTCCTGCCAGACGATGGCGTTGTGAACGCACTCGCCGCTGCTGCGGTCCCAGACCAAGGTGGTCTCCCGCTGGTTGGTGATGCCGATGGCGCCGATTGCATGGGCCGTCACGCCGGCTGAGGCGATGGCGGCGCGGGCGGACTCAACGGCGGTCCGCCAGAGCGTTTCGGGATCCTGCTCGACCCAGCCGTCGCGCGGAAAACTCATGTCGAAGGCCTGTTGGCCAACGCCGACGATGCGGCCATCGGCCATGTCGAAGACGATGCCGCGCGAACTCGAAGTGCCTTGGTCAATGGCCAGAATCAGGCCCATGCAACCTCCTTGCTTGCTGAGATCCGTCGCCGGGGCAATTTTTTCACCGAGTGATCTTGCATTCCGCCTTTTGCTCCGCTACGCTGCCATTCGACCCATGATGTTGTGTCCGGTGACGACCTGAACCCAACATGTTGGGTTTCATTGGGTTGTGGCCAAGCATGCCGTTCGGCCAGTCCAGCGGCCATTTTGGTGCGGGAACGAGCCGCTTCAGGGATGTTGGGGGGTCCATGTCGCAGTTCCGATTTCAGTGCTGATTCAGCTTCATAGCGCCAGCGGGCAGCGTAACGCAACGTCGCCTTTCCTGCATTGGCCAATTGCCGTCGGCCAGCGGGCTGAACTCTCCGCCGGGCTCGCCGACCCAATCCGCGCAACGCCATTGCCGTCAACCGCCCGCCAAACCAAAGTTCCAACGAGGCGATGCCTCGGACCGGCAAGTGCGCGCGCCGCCTTGGCGGCGGCGCGCGCAAGCGCATGTTCGAGTCGCTCCGCAACCCGGCGGTCGCCGGTCGCAAACGCAACGCGCTTGACAACCTCATCCCGCAATTAAGGAAAACCAGCGAGAAAGCCAACGCCATGGAAAACAGAATCACAGAATTCACCCGGGATCCGTTTCCGCAGCCGCCGCCGAGCGTCGCCGCCACCGCCCCGGGCACGCTCAAGGTCATCAAGCGCACCGGCGAAGTCGTGCCCTACACGGACGACAAGATCGCCATCGCCATGACCAAGGCGTTCCTCGCCGTCGAGGGCGGCAGCGGCGCGGCGTCGCCGCGCATCCGCGAACTGGTGGCCGCGCTGACGGCCCAGGTCAGCGGCATTTTTCAGCGCCGCTTCCCCTCCGGGGCGACGCTGCACATCGAGGACATCCAGGACCAGGTGGAACTGGCGCTGATGCGCTCCGGGGAGCACCAGGTGGCGCGCTCCTACATCATCTACCGCGAAGCGCGGGCCCGGGAGCGCAGCGAGCGCCAAGCCGGAACGCCTGGCGAGCAGCGTCGCGACATCGAAGTGGTCTGGCCGGACGGCCACCGGGCGCCGCTGGACATCGAACGCATCCGCACCCTGACCGCCGAGGCCTGCGCCGGCCTGCTTGACGTGGGCGCCAATCGCATCATCGAGGAAAGCCTGCCCAACCTCTATGACGGCATCAGCGCCGACGGCGTGGCCACCGCATTGGTGATGACCGCGCGCACCTTGGTTGAGGAGGAGCCCAACTACTCCTACGTCACCGCCCGGCTGCTGCTCGACCAGTTGCGCGCCGAGGCCTTGGGCTTTCTCGATGTTCAGGCCCAGGGCGCCGAGGCCGGCGACTTTTCGGCCACCCAGTCGCAAATGGCCGAGGCCTACCCCCGCGCTTTCCGGCGCTTCATCAAGCGCGGGGTCGAACTGGAGTTGCTGGCCCCTGAACTGCTCGGCTTCGATCTCGATGCCTTGGGCGCAGCGCTGCGGCCGGAGCGGGATCTGCAGTTCACCTACCTTGGCCTGCAGACCCTCTACGACCGCTATTTCCTGCACAGCGAAGAGGTGCGCTTCGAACTGCCCCAAGCGTTCTTCATGCGGGTGGCGATGGGCCTGTCGGTGCAGGAGAGCGACCGCAACAAGCGGGCGATGGAGTTCTACAACCTGCTGTCGAGCTTCGACTACATGAGCTCCACGCCGACCCTGTTCAACTCCGGCACCCCGCGCTCGCAGCTGTCCTCCTGCTTCCTGACCAGCGTGCCGGACGATCTCGACGGCATCTACAGCGCCATTCGCGACAACGCCCTGCTCTCCAAGTGGGCTGGCGGCCTCGGCAACGACTGGACGCCGGTGCGGGCGCTCGGCTCCTACATCAAGGGCACCAACGGCAAGTCCCAAGGCGTGGTGCCGTTCCTCAAGGTAGTCAACGACACCGCCGTGGCGGTCAACCAGGGCGGCAAGCGCAAGGGGGCGGTCTGCTCCTACCTCGAGACTTGGCATCTGGACATCGAGGAGTTCCTGGAGCTGCGCAAGAACACCGGCGACGACCGGCGGCGCACCCACGACATGAACACCGCCAACTGGATACCGGACCTGTTCATGAAGCGGGTGGCCGACGACGGCGACTGGACGCTGTTTTCGCCGAACGAGGTTCCCGACCTGCACGACCTCTACGGCAAGGCCTTCGAGATGCGCTACGAGGCCTACGAGGAGCAGACCCGCACCGGCGAGCGGACCCTCTTCAAGACCCTCAAGGCCCGCGGCCTCTGGCGCAAGATGCTCTCCATGCTGTTCGAGACCGGCCATCCGTGGATGACGTTCAAGGACAGCTGCAACCTGCGCTCGCCGCAGCAGCATGTGGGCGTGGTGCATTCCTCGAACCTGTGCACCGAGATCACGCTGAACACCGGCGCCGAGGAGATCGCCGTGTGCAACCTCGGCAGCGTCAATCTGGCGCAGCACGTCGTCGATGGCGAGCTTGATTTGAAGAAGCTGAAGAAGACCGTCCGCACCGCGGTGCGCATGCTCGACAACGTCATCGACATCAACTACTACTCGGTGCCCCAGGCGCACACCTCGAACATGCGCCATCGGCCGGTCGGGCTGGGCATCATGGGCTTTCAGGACGCGCTCTACAAACTGCGTCTGCCGTACGGCTCCGATGCGGCGGTCGAATTCGCCGACCGGTCCATGGAGGCGGTCAGCTACTTCGCCATCGAGGCCTCATCGAAGCTGGCCGTCAAGCGCGGCGCCTACGCTACCTTCTCGGGCTCCCTTTGGAGCCGGGGCATCCTGCCCATCGACTCGCTCAAGCTGCTGCGCAACGAGCGGGGCAAGGCCTATCTGGATGCCGACCTGAGCGCCACAATGGACTGGGACGCCCTGCGCGCCCAAGTGCAGATCAACGGCATGCGCAACTCCAACGTGCTGGCCATAGCGCCCACGGCCACCATCGCCAACATCACCGGCGTTTCCCAGTCCATCGAGCCGACCTACCAGAACCTGCACGTGAAATCGAACCTCTCCGGCGAGTTCACGGTGGTCAACCCCTACATGGTGCGCGACCTCAAGCGGCTCGGCCTCTGGGACAACGTCATGGTCGCCGACCTGAAGTACTACGACGGCTCGCTCCGGGCAATGGACCGCATACCCGAAGACCTCAAGGCGCTGTACGCCACCGCCTTTGAAGTGGAGCCGCGCTGGCTGGTCGATGCCGCCAGCCGCCGCCAGAAGTGGATCGACCAATCCCAGTCCCTCAACCTCTACATCGCCGAGGCCTCAGGCAAGAAGCTGGACGTGACCTATCGCATGGCGTGGCTGCGGGGGCTGAAGACCACCTACTACCTGCGCACCCTGAGCGCCACGGGCACCGAGAAGTCCACCCTTGCCCAAGGCACGATGAACGCAGTCGCACCGACCATCGAAGCGCAAACGGGAGCGGCCTGCTCGATTGACGATCCGGATTGCGAGGCCTGCCAGTAGCCGTCGGGACGGGCGCATCGCGCGACATAAGGAGATAAGCACATGCTCAGTTGGGACGACTACGACGACGGGCTTGAACGATCCGCGCCAACCCCCGCCAAGGGAGCGACGGCGGCTCAGTTGGATTCATCCAGCCATCCGGCTCCAGCCGGGGACGGGACGCGCTCGCCCCGGATGGATGACGCCAAGGCCGGGCGTAGCGCGTTGCAGCGAGGCGCCCCCGCCCTCGAACCGGCCGTGGCCAAGGCGCCTGGCGCAAGCCAAACCGAGCCGACCAAGGAGCCGGAGGCGCCCGTCATGGCGATGCCGCAGCCCGCTCCGCAGGCTGCGCCCACGGCAACGATTGACGCGCCCGCCGCCACAGCGGTCGTTGCGGAACTGGATGCGCACCGGCCCATCAAACCCGCCACGGAAAGCCATGAGCGGGTCACCGTGGATCAGAAGGCCATGATCAACTGCCGGGCGGACCTCAACCAGTTGGTGCCGTTCAAGTACGACTGGGCATGGCAAAAGTACCTCAACGGCTGCGCCAACCACTGGATGCCGCAGGAGATCAACATGACTGCGGACATCGCGCTGTGGAAGAACCCGCAGGGCTTGAGCGAGGATGAGCGCATCATCGTCAAGCGCAGCTTGGGCTTCTTCTCCACCGCCGACTCCTTGGTGGCCAACAACTTGGTGCTGGCCATCTATCGGCTGATCACCAATCCCGAGTGCCGGCAGTACCTGCTCCGCCAAGCCTTTGAGGAGGCGATCCACACCCACGCCTACCAGTACTGCATTGAGTCCTTGGGCATGGACGAAGGCGAGATCTTCAATATGTACCACGAGGTGCCGTCGGTGGCGCGCAAGGCCGAGTGGGCCTTGAAGTACACCCGGGAGATCGCCGATCCGGCCTTTGCCACCGGCACCCCGGAGACCGACCAGGCGCTGCTGAAGAACCTCATCGCCTACTACTGCGTTCTGGAAGGCATCTTCTTCTACTGCGGCTTCACCCAGATCCTCTCCATGGGGCGCCGCAACAAGATGACCGCCACCGCCGAGCAGTTCCAGTACATCCTTCGCGACGAGTCCATGCACGTCAACTTTGGCATCGACGTCATCAACCAGATCAAGCTGGAGAACGCGCACCTGTGGGATCAGTCCATGCAGGAGCTGGCCTGCGACATGATTCTGGAGGGCACCCAACTGGAAATCGACTACGCCCGCGACACCATGCCCCGCGGCGTTCTGGGCATGAACGCCGCCATGATGGCGGAGTACCTGCAGTTCATTGCCAACCGGCGCTTGGCGCAGCTCGGCTTGGGCGAACCCTTCGCCGGCGTCAAGAACCCGTTTCCTTGGATGAGCGAGATGATGGACCTAAAGAAGGAGAAGAACTTCTTCGAGACCCGGGTGGTCGATTACCAAGGCGCCGCTTCGCTTAGTTGGGATTGACGGAAGACCCATGCAGGCACCCCTCTTCGCCGCCCCGGAACCGCAGGCACCCTGTCCGTCGGCTGGCGTCAGCGCGCCGCTTGGAACGCCGATTCTCGCCTGTCAGGACAACCTCGCCTTCATGGAGGGCCTGCCTGATGGCCAGTTCAAGCTGATCGTCACTTCGCCGCCCTACAACATCGGCAAGAACTACGAGTCCAAGACCTCCCTGCCGGCTTGGCTTCAAGGCCAGAAGCGGGTGATTGCCGAATGCGTCCGCCTGCTGCATCCCCGAGGCTCCATCTGCTGGCAAGTGGGCAACTACGTCAGCAAGGGCGAGATCATTCCCTTGGATGTCGTGCTCCATCCGGTTTTCGCTGAGCTTGGACTCAAGCTGCGCAACCGAATCGTCTGGCACTTCGGCCACGGTCTGCACTGCGCCAAGCGCCTCTCCGGGCGCTATGAGACCATCAACTGGTGGACTCTCGGCGATGACTACACTTGGAATCTGGACGCCATCCGCGTGCCTTCCAAGTACCCCGGCAAGCGGCACTTCAAGGGCCCCAACATCGGCAAGCTCTCGGGCAACCCGAAGGGCAAGAACCCCAGCGATGTCTGGACCTTCCCCAACGTCAAGAACAACCACCCGGAGAAGACCGCCCACCCCTGCCAGTTCCCGGTGGAGTTGGTCGAGCGCTTGGTGCTCGCCATGACGGAGGAAAGCGACGCCGTGTTCGATCCCTACATGGGAGTCGGCTCATCGATCATCGCCGCGCTCAAGCACGGCCGAGCCGCTTGGGGCTGCGACCTGATGCCGGAATACGTGGAAACCGCCCGAGACCGGGTGCGCCAACTGCGCGCCGGCACCTTGCGCACCCGCCCGATGAACAAACCCGTTTACGACCCCAGCCTGCCTAACGGCGGCCATTGATGCAGGTCAAGGCGAAGTACTCGCACCTCAACGGCGAGGAGTACCTGCTGGTTCACCACAAGGACTTGTGGGAGGAAGTTCAGGTCGTAATCGATCAAGTCGATGCTATGGCGTGCAGAACCAAAGTGTCGAAGGAAAAGACCATGCCGGGGAAAATGCTGTTTTCTCCGGGAGACATGAACAAAGCGTTCAAGTCCGGGCTTGAGTCCTTAGGGTGGTCGGAGCGGCGCAACTCGTTTTGGGTTACCGCGGATGAGAAGCTTCTTCGTGAAATCTACGGACTGCCGCCTGACGAGCAGAAGAGGGCTGTTGAAGCCGCTGGTCACGAACCCATCGGCTCATACAACCAAACGGACTTCGTGAAGGATCGCATTGCCGTGGAAGTCCAGTTCGGAAAGTACGCCTTCGTCGCCCATGATCTCTTCGTCAAGCACTTAAGCTTCTATGTTTCGGACATTATCGACGTGGGCATCGAGATTCTTCCCATGAAGGAATTAGAGAAGGACATGTCTTCCGGCGTCCCCTACTTTGAGCGCGATTTGTTGAATCTGATACGTCAAGGCCGAGGTGTGCCGGCGGTTCCGCTAGTGCTGGTTGGGATCGCGCCGTAGTGTCCGCCTACATCCGCTCCAGGATCGTTGCCGTGCCCATGCCGCCGCCGGTACACATGGCCACCAAGGCGGTCTCCTTGTCCAGCCGGCGCAACTGCTCCACGGCGGTGCCGATCAGCATGCCGCCGGTGGCGCCGATGGGGTGGCCCAAGGCGATGGCGCCGCCATCGACGTTGACCGCGTCGTGATCGACCTCCATCTCCTTCATGAACTTGAGCACCACTGAGGCGAAGGCTTCGTTGATCTCGAACAGGTCCATGTCCTTGGCGGTCATGCCGGCCTTGTCCAAGCACCGCTGCGCCGCGGGCGCCGGGGCGGTGAGCATGATGAGCGGCTCCGTGCCCGCCGTGGCGGTCATGCGGATGCGGGCCTTGGGCTTGAGGCCGTGGGCCTTGGCGTAGTCGGGGCTTGTGACCAGCACGGCGCTGGCGCCATCGACCACCCCGGATGAGTTGCCGGCGTGGTGCATGTGGTCGATTTGCGCCACCTCCGGATACACCTCCCGAACCATCTCCTTGAAGGGCCGGTCGAAGCCGTCGAACTGGGCGTCCGCCATGGCGGCGAAGCTGGGCTTCAAGTCCTTGAGGCTCTCCAAGGTGGTGCCGGGCCGGGGATGCTCATCCCGGTCGAGCGCCAGGCTGCCGTCCTCGTTGTGGATGGGCACCAGTGCGGGCTTGAAGCGCCCTTCCTCAATGGAACGGGCGGCGCGGGCCTGGCTCTCCACGGCGTAGGCGTCCACGTCGTCGCGGGTGAAGCCTTCCAAGGTGGAGATCAGATCGGCGGAGATGCCTTGGGGCACCTGCGGATGCCGCCGGCGCAGATGCTCGTTGTTGGCGTGGAAGCCCGCTGCGTGCACCGGCGCGTAGCGGGACATGAACTCGACGCCGCCGCCGATCACCGCCTCCTGCTGGCCGGACATGACGCCCATGGCGGCGAACGACACCGCCTGCTGGCCGCTGCCGCAGAACCGGTGCAGGGTGACCCCGGTTACCGACAGCGGCCAGCCGGCGTCCAGCACCGACATGCGGGCGATGTCGTGGGCATGGTCGCCGCTGCCGGCGCCGCAGCCCGCCACCACGTCCTCAATGTCCGCGGGGTCGAAGCCCACCCGTTGCTGAAGGCCGTTCAGCACTTGGGCCAAGCAGCGTTGGGGATGCAGATGGCTCAGGGAGCCGACGTCGGGCTTGCCGCGGCCGCGGGGCGAGCGGGCGTGGTCGATGATCCAAGCTTCGCGCATTTGGGTTCCTCAGTGCTTTGATGGAGCGGGCATTCTAACGGGCTGGCGCCCGTCCGCACACGCGCCCCCCATGCTGTCAAAGTCGTCAGGAACCTCGACCTCGCCCGCCATGAACCCCAAACGCCTTTGTCGGGACGCATCGGCAAGGTCCAAGGCACGACCTTGACCATCGGCTTTCCCGCCTTGGCGATGATGAAGGCCTCGCCGAGCGCGGCTCGCTCAACCAACCGCGAGAGATGGGTCTTTGCTCGATGAATGTTAATGGTTTGCATGGCTGACTGGATAAACTAACTCTGATGAGTTTAGTTTGCCTTGCATCGTCCTGCACATGCTGGCAACGACCGATCACGAACTGAGGTAGCGCTCCTGCAGCCGTCGCATGCCGTGCAGCCAGCGATCGTAGTCGGTGGCCTTGCGGCGGATGTACTCGGCCACCTCCGGGTGCGGCAGCACGAGGAAGCGCTCCTCCCGCAGCGCTTCGATCACCGCATCGGCCGCTTGCTCCGGTTCGATCATGCCGTCAACCCCCGCCACTCCGGGGCCGTCCGCGGTCATCGCCGTGCGCACCGCTTGGGGGCAAAGCACGGACACCTTGATGCCGTCCCGGCCGTGGGTGATTGCAATCCACTCGGCCAAGGCAACCGCCGCATGCTTGGTGACGGCATAGGTGACCGAGCCGATCTGGGTGAGCAGGCCGGCCGCGGAGGCGGTGTTCAGCAGGTAGCCGCCGCCTCGGGCGATCATCTTGGGCACCAAATGGCGAGCCGTCCAGATGTGCGATTGGGCGTTGACCCGCCAGATGGCATCCCACACCGCGTCCGGCTCATCGAGGCCGTTGCCGATGCCGATGCCGGCGTTGGAGCAAAACAGATCGATGGGGCCGAAGCGGCTCTCGGTTTCGTCGATCAGGTCGATCAACTCGGCCTCGATGCCCACATCGACTTGGCGGGCGGCGGCTCTGGCTTTGCCGACGCCGCGAACGCGCTCGGCCACGGCTTCGGCGCCGTCGCCGTCCAAGTCCGCCACCACGACCTGACGCGCCCCTTCAGCGGCGAAGCGCTCGCACATCGCTCGGCCGATGCCGCTGGCGCCGCCAGTGACGACGATGGTCTTGTCTTGAACTTCCATGAGCGCTCCTTGAGAGGCACGCCAGAGCAGGACACACACATTAGACGCATCGACCGTTCGATTCTATAGTGTGCCCCGCTACGTTTGCCGACACGGAACCAAGACCTGATGTTTGATTTGGCTGGCCTTGAGCAGGCGCAGGCGGTGGTCGCCGCCGCCATGCCGCCGACGCCGCAGTATTGCTGGCCGGGGCTGTGCCGGCACCTCGGCAGCGAAGTTTGGGTGAAGCACGAAAACCACACCCCGATCGGCGCGTTCAAGGTGCGCGGCGGCTTGGTTTTGCTCGATGAGCTCAAGCGCGCCGGGCAGTTGCCGGACCGGATCGTCACCGCCACCCGGGGCAATCACGGGCAGAGCATCCCCTTTGCCGCCTGCCGTCTGGGGGTGCCGGTGACGGTGCTTGCGCCCAAGGGCAACAGCGTGGAGAAGAACCAGGCGATCAAGGGATGGGGCGCGCAGCTGGTTGAGTTCGGCAACGACTTCGAGGATTCCCGCTTGGAGGCGGCGCGCCGCGCGGAAGCGGAAGGGGCGTTGATGGTGCCGGCCTTTCATCCGGCCTTGGTGCGCGGGGTGGCAACCTATGCCTTGGAGCTGTTCAGCGCGGCGGCGCTCGATGCGGTCTATGTGCCCATCGGCATGGGTTCGGGCATCTGCGGCCTGATTCGGACGCGCGATCTTCTGGGACTGAAGACGGACATCGTCGGCGTGGTCGCCGCCAACGCCCCGGCCATGGCGCGCAGCGTGGCGGCGGGTCAGGTGGTGGCCACCGAGTCCGCCGACACCTTTGCCGATGGCGTGGCCTGCCGGGTGCCGATGGCGGAGCCCTTGGCCATCGTCCGCAAGGGCGCCGCCCGCATCGTCGAGGTCAGCGAGGCGGAGATCGCCGAGGCCATGCGCATTGCGTTCCGCATGACCCACAACATCGCCGAAGGCGCCGGCGCCGCCGCCTTGGCCGCACTCAACCAGGAGCGGGCGCGGCAGGCTGGCAAGCGGGTTGGAGTGATTCTGTCCGGCGGCAATGTGGATGCGCAGGTGTTCCGAGCAGTGCTGGCCGGCGAGGTGCCTTGAAGTTGCCGACTATCCGGTCAGCTTTTCCAGCCGTTTGCGCTGCTTGTTGGACAGGCCGAGCGCCTCGAGCGCCTCACGCAGACGCACTCGGGTGACGTCGGCACCGAGGAAGGCCATGGAATCGAACAGCGGCAAGGCCACCGTCCGCCCGCTGATGGCGATGAACAGGGGCGTCAGAAAATCCCGCAAGCTCAAGCCCATGCGCTCAGCATTGGCCTTGCAAAGGGCAAGCAGTTCGTCCTGACGCCACTCGGTCAGGGCATCGCAGGCTCGAGCGGTGCGGAAGAGCGCCTCCACGACCTGATCCCGGCTGAGCTTCTTGTGCGTGAAGTCGGGCTCGCTCAAGGGCCGCCGATCGCCGATCAGGTAGTCCACTTGGGCGGCGATGTCGGCGAAGCGTTCGGTGCGCGTCTGAATCAGGGGCGCAAGCGGCGCCAAGCGCCGACGGTTGAGCGCCCACTCCCCAAGCCGGTCCATGAAGGCATCCGCGTCGAGCCTGCGGATGTGCTGTCCATTGAGCCAGTTCAGCTTCTCGAAGTCGAAGACCGGCCCGCCGAGGGAGACGCGGTCCAGCGAGAAAGCCTCCAGGAACTCCGTCTTGGGGAAGATCTCCCGCTCGTCCGGCATCGAAAAGCCCATCAGGGCCAAGTAGTTGGTGAGCGCTTCGGGCAGGTAGCCCACATCGCGAAAATAATCGATGCTGGTCGGATTGCGGCGCTTGGACAGCTTGCTTTGGTCGGGATTGCGCAGCAGGGGCAGATGGACGAGGGTTGGCATCGGCCAGCCGAAGCAGTCAAACAGCAGCTTGTGCTTGGGGGTGGAGTTGATCCACTCCTCCCCGCGCAGGATGTGGGTGATGCCCATCAGATGGTCATCAACCACCACCGCAAGGTGGTAGGTGGGGAAGCCGTCCGCCTTCAGCAGCACCTGCATGTCGATCTGGCTGCATGCAATGGCGATGTCGCCCCGCAGCTCATCGCGAAAGCGGCACTCTCCGCTGTCCGGCACCCGCATTCGCACCACCGAAGGCTCCCCGGCGGCTTGCTTGGCGGAGACCTCGGCTGCGGAGAGGTTCAGGCAGCGGCCGTCATAACCCACCGGCGCGCCTGCCGCCCGCTGTTCGGCGCGCATGGCGGCCAAGCGCTCGGCGGTGCAGAAGCAGCGGAAGGCGTGGCCTTGGTCGATCAGTTGCTGGGCGTGCCGCTGGTAGATTGCCGTGCGTTCGCTCTGCCGGTAGGGGCCGTGGGGACCGCCGATGTCGGGGCCCTCGTCCCACGGCAGTTGCAGCCAATTCAACGCCGCCAGAATGCGCGCTGCGGAGGCTTCGCTGCTGCGGGCCTGGTCGGTGTCCTCGATGCGCAGCACGAACTCGCCGCCTTGGCTCTTGGCGAAGGCCCAGTTGAACAGCGCCATGTAAGCGGTGCCGACGTGGGGGTCGCCCGTCGGCGAAGGGGCGATGCGGGTGCGTATGTTCACCGGCACCGGCCCGAACGCTGGCGGCTTGGCGGTCCGCTAGGCTTAGATGGTCGCCGGCGGCATGACGGGCCGCTCCCGGCGGCTGCCGCCCCCGAGCGTGTGGATGTCCCAAGCGTCGTCGCAACGCAGCAGCGCCCGGGCCAGCTTGTTGTTCAGCGCGTGGCCGGACATGTGGCCGCTGAACGCGCCCAAGATCGGCCGCCCAAGCAGGTAGAGGTCGCCGATGGCGTCGAGCACCTTGTGCTTGACGAACTCGTCGCGATAGCGCAGCCCCTTCTCGTTGAGCACCCGGAAGTCGTCTATGCCCACCGCGTTCTCCAAGCTGGAGCCCAAGCACTTGTTGATGGCCTGCGCTTGACTGAGTTCGCTGAGCAGGCCAAACGAGCGGGCGCGGCTGACCTCCAACGGGTAGGACACCCGGGAGAAGTCAAAACAGGCGTGCTTGGGGAAGCGGTTGTACACCGGGTGGTCGGCCACGAAGGTGTAGGACGCCTTGAAGCCCGGGTGGGGGCTGAGCATGGCGAAGGCTTCCCCTTGAGTGACGCGGACCTCCCGCTTGATGCGGATGAATTCCTTCGGCGCACCCTGACGCACGAAGCCCACCGAGTCGATCAAATCGACGAACGGCGCCGCGCTGCCGTCCATGATCGGCACTTCCTCGGCATTGAGCTCGACGATCAGGTTGTCAATGCCAAGGCCCCAGAGCGCCGACAGCAGATGCTCCACCGTCGAAACCTGAACGCCGCCGTCCGCTATGCTCGTGGCCAGCGTCGTGTCAGAGACATTCTGGGCGCAAGCGCGAACGCTGCTGCGCCCCGGCAGGTCGGTGCGGACAAAAAGGACGCCTGTGTTCTCCCCGGCAGGGCGTAAGGTCATGCGAACCTTCTGTCCCGAATGCACGCCGATGCCGATGGCATGCACGGGTCGCTTGATCGTGCGCTGTGGAATCATGCGGTTTCTCCCAAAACCCATGGGCGAGGCCGGAAGCGACTATACCCTAACCAAACGATAAAGTGAAGAAAAAGTGAAGAAGAAAAGAAAGGCGCAAGTGCTTGGCGATTTGCCGCAGAGTGAACAAATCACTATTTTTTCAATTAGTTATTCAATATAAGCGGTCTAAGGGGCGCGCCGCTGATACACATTGATACAAATTTTGCCGTCCGAGGCACCTGTTCGGCACCGGCCCGAGCGGACCGTCTCCGGCTGCCATTTGAGTCAAGTACAATACCGCGCACCATGAATGACGCGCAACAAGGAACGCAACTGCGGTCGGACCTTGCGATGGCGGCGAAGCGGCTCGCGGTAGCGCCGATGATGGCTTGCACCGACACCCATTGCCGCACCTTGCATCGCTTGTTCAGCCCCCAAGCCCTGCTGTTCACTGAAATGGTCACCGCCGGGGCCGTGGTTCACGGCCCTCGGGAGCGCCTGCTGCGCTCCCAGCCCGCCGAGGCGCCGGTGGCCTGCCAGTTGGGCGGCAGCGAACCGGACCTGCTGGCTGAGGCGGCGCAAATCGCGGCGGGCGCCGGCTTTGCGGAGATCAATCTCAACGTGGGCTGCCCTTCGCCGCGGGTGCGCCAAGGCGCCTTCGGCGCGGCGCTGATGGCCGAGCCTCGGCGCGTGGCGGATTGCGTGGCGGCCATGGCCGCTGAGGTTGAGGTGCCGGTTACGGTCAAATGCCGCCTAGGGCTGGATGGGCGGGATGGCGATGCCTTTCTCGATGAATTCATCGCCGCCGTTTCCGAAGCGGGTTGCCGAACCGTTTACGTCCATGCCCGAATAGCGGTGCTCGATGGATTGAATCCGGCCCAGAACCGCAGCATCCCACCCTTGCAGCCGGAGCGTGTGCATGCCCTCAAGGGCCGCTTCCCCGAGCTGCGCGTCATCGCCAATGGCGGCATCGACACGCTGGCGGGCGCCGCTGCGCATTTGGCGCATGTCGATGGCGTCATGATTGGCCGCGCGGCTTGGCGGGAGCCCCGCTTTCTGAGCCGCTTGGACCGCATGATGCACGGCACGCCAATGGTATCGGAGCGCGCTGCGCTGAACGCCTACCTCGGCCACATGCGCAGTCAGCTATCGCAAGGGGAGCGGCTCGCTGACTTGGTGCGGCCCATTCTGGGCCTGTTCAAGGGACAGCCCGGCGCGCGGCGCTATCGGCAACGGCTGTCCTGCGCCAAGGCCTTGCGCAGCAACCGCCTTGCCGTGGTGCTGGATGCCATCGACCAGTTGGCGTTCGGCCCGCAGGCGCCCCAAGAGCCGGCGTCATGCGCCGTTGAGAAGCCGAGGGCGGCCTGATGCTGGCTCGCTTGCTGGAGCGCATTCAAGCACCTTGCGCCGATGACAGCCCGGAGACCACCGTTGAGTTGGCGGCGGCGGTGCTGTTGATTGAGGTGGCTTGGGCCGACCATCACGTTGCGGATGCGGAACTGCAGGCGATTGAGCGGTCCCTGGGGGCGGTGCTTCAGGTCAGCGGCGAAGACCTGCGCGCCTTGATGGACGAGTCCCGCAGGGCGCAGCGGGAAAGCGTGGGCCTGCATCGATTCACGAGGGCCATCGTGGATGCGTGGAACGCGGAGCAGCGATTCGATCTGTTGGTGCAGCTATGGCGCTTGGCCTACTGCGACGCCGGCCTCGACAAGTACGAGGAGGCGGCGATCCGCAAGATCGCCGACCTGCTCTACGTGGACCACCCCAGGTTCATCGCCGCCAAGCTCAAAGCGAAGCGGCTTGCGGCGGCGAGCCGGAGTCCTCCGCATCCTCCTCCAAGGCGGCCATCAGATCCTTGAAGGTATCCTCGTTGCGGGCGTTCAGCGACATCAGGGTGCGGTGGGCGTCAATGACTTGGCTGCGCAGCACGTCCTCCCGAGTGTTGGCCAAGCGCGGCAGCTCGGTGAGCTGGGCGGTTTCGCTGAGCGGCGAATCGATGATGTGGAAGACGTCCTCAAAGCCCATGGTGAGCAGGATTCGGGTCACGTCCGGCCGAGTGGAGACCAAGGTGGGCACGTAGTTGAAGCAGCGGCCAGCCTCGATCGAGAGCTTGGCCAGCAGGCCTAGCGAGGTGCTGTCAATGGCGTCGATTTCGGAGAGGTCCACCAACACGGACTTGAACTCGGCGTCGCTGAACATGCGCTCCAGAAAGCCGTCGATGGCACCGCTGACGGTGAGCCGGACATCGCCGGTGAACTTCAGTTCATAGACGCCGTCGTAGGCGGCGGCCAGTATCTTGCCGGACATGGTCTAGGACTCCTTGGACACCATCAGGCAGGTCACGTCGTCGGGGCCGTGGGCGTCGTCGCCGTCGGCCAGCTCCAGCGCCTGCCACAGGCCGCTCAGGGTGTCGTTCTCCGCCACCGCCTTCAGCAGCAGTTGCTCCCTGGCCACCAAGTCGCCGGCGGGCAGCAGGTCGAGCACGCCGTCGGTGAACGTCACCAGCCGGTCGCCGGCGGCGGGCTTGAGGGTGAGGGTGTCGTAGCTTACCGCATCGAACAGGCCGATCGGCTTGCCCGTCAGCTCCAGAAAGCGGGCTTGGCCACCGCTGACGAAAGCCATGGGCGGGTAGTGGCCCGCATTGGCGATGCGGATGCTGCCATCCTTCAGATCGCAGACGGCGATCAGGAGGGCTACGTGCTTGTCCATGTGCTGGTCGAGCAGCTCGCTGTTCAGCCACTCCAGGATTTGCCCCGGATTCCTCATCATGGCGCGTCGGTACTCGCGCCTGAGCCGTCGGGAGAAATTCTTCAGCAGCACGGTGACGAAGGCCGACGACGCGCCATGGCCGGAGACGTCGGCGACGTAGAAGGCGAAGTAGCGTTCGCCGATGCGGAAGTAATCCACGAAGTCGCCGCTCAGGATGAGCGACGGCACGATGCGGTGGCGCAGCCGGTAGCTGTCTATGGCCATCGGGTTGGGCGGCAGCATGCCCAGCTGGACGTGACGCCCGGCGCGCTGGTCGCGCTTGAGGTCGCGCACGAAATGGTCGAGCCGGGTCTCCAGCTGCCCCGCGACGGCCTTGAAGCGGCCGAGGACGATGGCCACCCGCTCCGCAAAGTCCGCCGCCCTGCCCGGCAGTTGCCAGACATCGGCGAGCCCCGCCTGCAGCGCCTTGAACAGCAGTTCAGGGGACAGCTCGCTGGACGCCAAGGCAACGGGAATGTAGCGGAACTGGCTGGCCAACTCCTCGGACCACTCGAAGCGGTCGCAAATGATGAGCTCGGGATGCGCATGGTCGCAGATGCGAACGGCGGCGCTGAGGTTCGATGCGGACAGCAGCGGATACCCCAGTTCATTGAACTGATCCGCTAGCGAAGGCGCCGCTCCTGGATCAGTTTCGACTACCAGAAGGCTCATTTTTTTCGGCAAGGCAAACGGTCACGCAAAAGCGTTAAGGAACTTTACTCCTATTCGCCACACTTTGGTACTATCTCGGTTTGTCTTTCTCGGTTTTTGATTGCTTTTTCGCCTTTCGCCGGATCAGGAGTGGTTGATGGCGCTTGAGGACACGATTGCCGATGTTGTGCGGAAACTGCGTGAAGGCGCGTTTCCCAATGAGCAGTCGGTATCCCAAGGCATCGTGCTGCGCGTTTTGAGCGACCTGCACTGGGACGTGTTTGAACCCAGCGTCGTGTGGCCGGAATACGCCACGGCAGACGGTGGGCGGGCCGACTTCGCCCTGTGTGAGCCACGCTCAAAGCCCAAGGTGCTCATTGAAGTGAAGCAGCCGGGCAGGGCCGAAGGCGGCGTCAGGCAGTCGCTCGAATACGCCTTCCACACCGGCGTGCCCTTTGTGGTGCTCACCGACGGCGGGACTTGGAGCTTCTATATGCCAGCGGAACCCGGCGACTACGAAGACCGGCGGGTCTTCAAGCTCGACCTCCACGAACATTCGACCGAACGTTCCGCGGCCGTGCTTGAGGGCTATCTCCACTGGCAAGGCGTGGCATCCGGAAAAGCCTTGGAAAGAGCTCGAAGTGAACTCCGAAGTCGAGCTCGGCGCGCCGATGCCCGTCGAGCCATTCCCGAAGCTTGGAGGCGGCTTGTCGGGCAGCGTGATGAACTGCTCATTGAATTGGTCGTCGACGCGGTTGAATCAAAGGAAGGAGTGCGGCCCGAAACTGCTGATGTTCTGAAGTTTCTCATCGGCCTTGGGGGCCAAGCGTTCAGTCCGTCGCGTAATCGCTCGCCAGTGTCACTTGACGATCCTGAAAGAGCGATTATCCGAGCAACGGCGGCACAATCTCAGTCTAGTCGGATTACGGAGCGTGCTTCCAAGTCACGCCGTAGAGGGGTGGTTAGCGTTGGAGGCAAGGAGTTTTCCTACGACAACGCTCAGGAAAAATTGATTGCCGTGTTGCGCGAACTCGCCAACATTGATTCAGCCTTCCTAGGCGACTGCTATGAACACCCGAAATTCAGGGGACGCAAGCGCCGCTACATTAGCCGGGAACGTGAAGAGCTCTATCCCGGTCGCCCTGACTTGCAACAGGACTTCAATAAGCCGCTCCCCGGTGGTTGGTGGGTGGGGATAAACCTAAATAATCCCCAGAAGGAGAGTATCATTGGCGCAGCAATTGAAATCGCCGGACTGAGATCGGTATCCGTTGTTCTCAGGCCATGACCTCGCCGTCCCAGAGGCTCCGCAGAAAGTCCCCTGCAGGCATCACCCTCACGTCATCCCACAGGGCGGCGCGCTCCCCGGAGTAGATGCCGTAGCAGTTGGTTTTGGCTCGCCCCAACTCACCGGCGACGCGCCTTAGACCCCGATTGAAGCGCTTTTCCCAGCGTGCGGCCGCCTTCACTTCAATGGCCACGAAACCCCGCGCGGTCTCGATCACAACATCCACCTCGGCGCCGTCGTAGGAACGCCAGTAGTGGGGAACGTAGCCGAGCTTGGAGTAGGCAAGGTAGGCGCGCAACTCGTTGAGCACGAGGGTCTCCATTTGCGCACCCAGCTCCTCGGTCGTTGGCGGATAGGGCAGCCGTCCCATCAGGGTTCGCGCCACGCCGCAGTCGAAGAAGTAGAACTTGCTGCGCTGGAGCTGTCGATTGGACGACTTCAATCGCCATGCCGGCAGCCAGTGGCCGAGCAGGGTGTCCACCAGAATTTGGAAGTGGCTCTCCACAGTGCGCCGGTGAACGCCGGTGTCGCGGCCAATGGCGGTGGCGTTGGTCGTTTGGGCGTTTTGGCGGGTGGCCACTTCCAGAAAGCGGGCGAAAGAGCCGACGTCGCGGGTCAGTGCTTCAGCCTGGACTTCCTGCACCAGATAGGTTTCGACGTAGCTGCGCAGATAGTCCTGCGCCGCATCGGCGTCGATGGCCAAAGGCAAGGTGCCGAACTGCAGGGAATGCTCCAGATTGAAGTCCGAGGACAGCTCGGCCGAGGTCAGCGGAAACAGGCTGGTCGTGATGGCCCGCCCGGCCAGCAGGTTCACGCCGCCCCGCCGCAGCTTGCGGGCGCTTGACCCGGAAAGAATGAAGCGCAGCCCCTTCCCCTCGATCAGACGATGCGCCTCGTTGAGCAGTGCCGGCGCCTTTTGCACTTCGTCAATCACGGCCCAGCTGCCAGCTGGATGCCAAGCGAGTTCCCGATAGAGGGCATCGGGAGCGGCGCTCAGGCGCAAGGCCTCCCTCGTGTCGAGCAGATCGTAGAGCGGCGCTTGGGGAAACTGCTGCCGAATCCAAGTCGATTTTCCGGTGCCGCGAGGACCGAACAGGAAGGCCGAACGGACGGGCTTTTTCAGTAATCTGGCATACATGGGTGCCAATTTTACGCGAATTTTGGCTAACAGGAGTTTGGGTGCAAGTCTTGGAAGTTTTTCTGAAAAAACAGCTCCCGCTCGCTGTCCGACAGTGCGGCGGTAGCGCGCTCGAAGCGTCCGATGGGGTCGCGTCCGCCTTCCGCATGGGGGTAGTCGGAGGAGAACAGGTACAGTTCCGGAAACGATTCGCTGACCATTTGCGCCACGTCCTCGAAGGGATAGGGCGTGAACCTAAGTTGGGCGCGGATTTGCTCGCTTGGGGCGCGCGTCATTTTCCGAAGGTGGGGTTCGGACTTCGCCCAGATCGCTGCGGCGTGGTCGAGGCGGCGGATCATGTCCGGCACCCAGCCGGCGCCGAGTTCGATGACGCCGCCGCGCAGCAGCGGGTGGCGCTCCAGCACGCCGTCCAGAACCAGCACGGAGATGAATCGGTGGGCGCTGTGGTGGATGACCGTCAGGTCCTTGGAGCCGATCACTTCCGCCCCGCCCCGGGCGCTGCGGCGGTCCGGGCGCCCGTCGTTCATCCAAGGGTCGGGGATCGAGAGCTCGGCGCTGCCGACGTGCAGGATGAAGGGAACGCGGCGTTCCGCCAAGGCGGACCAGATGGGTTCATGGAGCGGATGGCCGGGGGATCGACCGCCGGGGGCTTCCGCTGCAATCCAGACCGCGCCGAGGCCGAGGTCGATCGCGCGGTCGATTTCCGCAAGGGCTTGGTCCGGGTCGTCCAGAGGCACCATGGCGACGCCGATGAGCCGGGCGTCGGCGTCGCAGAATTCGGCCATGGCGCGGTTGTGGGCCCGGGCCGCGCCGTAGCGCAGGCGGGCGGTGGGCGCGGTGAAGACGGGGCGGGCGCAAAACGAGGAGAAGATCACCTGCCGCTGGAAGCCGAGCAGGTTCAGCGCTTGGCTGCGCTCCTCGCCGCTGAACGCGCCCAAGGCATCGTGCCACTTGGGGCCGCGGGTGAGGTTTTCGCCAAGGGCGGCCAGCTCCGCCCGCCGGCTTGGGCTGTGGCCGCGACGGCCCGCGTAGGCCGTCGCATCGAAGATGCCCGACAAGGCGTTGAGCATCGGCGCCAGTTCGTCGCGAATGTCCGGTTCGGCGTGCGCGGTCAGGAAGTCCGGCAACTCCATCAAGTGGCTGTCGGCATCATTGATCAGTCGCGTTCCGGCGTAGGACATGAAGGGCCTCCGTTCGATCGGCTTGGCGCCCAATTCGGAGAGATGCCTCTCAACACGCCTCGGCCCATGCTGCCTGAATGCATGAGGGCGCGCCGCCGCCGCAGCGGGTTCCCTTCGAAGGTGGGACGCCCGCTCCCGGAAGCGCTGCCCAACTTGGTCGGCCGCAGCCTGTTGAGAGGCATTGGAGAATACCAAACGAATGCGCTGCCGCAACGCTGCCTGTCCCGAGTGTCCCGAGCTGCGGATTCAGCTCAACCGGAAACGCTCAGCCAGCCAAGCAAAGTGGCGGTGATGGCGGCGGTCACCGCCAAGGGCTCATCGAACATGAGATGGTGATGGGCGCCGGGAATTTTGAACACCGGCACGTCACGGCCCTTCAGCCCCGCCGTGTAGTCGCTGTGCAGCGCAGCCTCATCGGTGCTGTTTTCGCCAAGCACCACCGCCGCCGGGCAAGGCAGGGCGAGGAACTTGTCGCGTTGGCCGGCGCCCATTTCCAAGTGGTCGAACAGCGTTGGGTCGAACTTCCAGGTCCAGCCGCCCTCCACCTGCCTAATGCCCCGGCTCAGCACGTGCCCAAGCACGCCGGGATGGACGTTGGGCTGCTCCGGAATCAGGCGGAAGCGGCTCGCCATGGACTCCCGATCCGGGTAAATCCGCGGCTTGCGGCCCGACTTGACGCCATCGCGCGCCACCCGCAGGCCCCACTCCAGGTAAGCCTCCGGCGGGCCGACCGTGAAGTCCAGAAAGATGATTCCGCCGAGCGCATCGCCGTGCCAGTGCCCGGTCTCCAAGGCCACGAAGCCGCCGAAGCTGTGGCCGACGACGAATGGCTTCGGGCCCAAGTCGGCGGCTTGGCACACCGCCCACACTTCATCGGCCAACAGATGCCCGCTGTAGCGCGGACGCCAGCCGCTGTCGCCGTTGCCGGAGGAATCCAGCGCCGCGACCCGGAAGTTGTCGGCCAAGTAGGGCGCAACGAAGCGCCACCATTCAAGGTGGGCATTGCTGCCATGCACCAGCACCACCCCCGGCTTGCCGGGTTCCCCCCAGGTTTCAAAGTGGATGTTGACGCCTGCAACGACGACGTCGCCGGGTTCGGAGGGCGCATCAAGCGCCCGCTGAAACCAGTGGGGTGCATCCATGAGCGAATCCATTCGGTGCGGGAGCGGGCGGTGCAATTTAGCAAAAATCAGGGACGGGCGGGTTCAAGAACTCATCGAAACCGAACCACGCAACGGCAGCGGAGTTTCGCGCCAGCGAAACGCCAACGCGCACGCCTCGCGGGCGCGCGGGCTGTGCGGCTTAAGAAACATTTCGGAACCTGGCCCACGCAAAAAGCGCGGACCTTTGGTCCGCCGCGACCGTCAGGTCGCGCGGGATTGGGATTTGGCGCCATTGGCCGTACATTGGCGAGCCCATGACGCGCGCAACCTTATTGCTGCTGCTGTCGGCCGCACCGCTCTTGAGCGGGGCGGCGGCCGCGCAACAGTCAGCCGAGTTTCAGCCTGCCGCCTCGTTGGCCGCAGTGCAGCGGCAGCATCGCCGCCTGCCCGCGGACAACATCTGGTGGACGGTCAACGGCCCGGACATGGCCTGGAACTTCAAGAACCTGAATCAGCTCTTCCCAACCGTCAACGTCCATCGAAACGGGCCGGTTGCGGAACTGGCCCACGCGCCGATGGCCGCAATCGCCGACCATCCCATCGACACGCCTGAAGGAACGCTGTCCTTTGCGGACTTCATCGCCAGCGATCAATCCACAGCCTTGGGGCTGGTGATCCTGCACCGCGGCAAGATCGCCTTCGAGCGCTACCCGCGCATGCAGCCCTACGAGATGCCAGTGGTCTGGTCGGTGGCCAAAGTGCTGCCCGCCACCGTCATCCGCATCATGGAGGAGCGCGGCGAGATTGACGTGAGCCGACCCGTCGAGGCGTACCTGCCCGAAGTGGGGAACTCAAGCCTGGCGGGCGCCTCGGTGCGCGACATCCTGGACATGGCCACCGGGCTCGACTGCGCGGACGACTACGAGGATCGCAGCTCCTGCTACTACCGCTACTCCATGGCCATCGGCGACGGCTGGCGCACCGCCGATGCGCCGGACAGCCCCTATGACTTCGTCGCTTCACTCAAGGCCAGCCGCCACGCGCCGCCCGGCGAGCGGTTCTCCTACTCGGGCTTGAACACCTTCGTGCTGGCTTGGCTGGTGGAGAAGCTGACCGGCATGCCGTTTCAGGATGCCTTAAGCCGGGAGATATGGTTCCACATCGGCGCGGAATCCAATGCGTCCTACATCGCCCCGCGCTACGGCGTGGCGGTCACCCACGGTGGCTTCATGGCGCGGCTGCGCGACCTCGCCCGCTTCGGGCTGCTGTTCACCCCGAGCTACGGGACGGTGAGCGATAAGCGCATCATCAGCGAGGCCCACGTGGCGTTCCTGCTCGAGGAAGGCGACCCCGAGCTGCTGGCCAACGCCGGTGCCGCGATGCCCGGCGTCAAGCACAACATCTACCAGTGGGACGCAGCCTTTGCGGACGGCACTCTTCTCAAGAGCGGCTGGGCTGGACAGGGGCTCATCATCAATCCCGCTTGGGACGTGGTGGCGGTGTTCGCCGGCTACTTCAAGGACGACGAATCGAGCGAAGTCACGCTGCAGCCAAAGCTGCTCGAAGTGCTGCGCGGCGTGTTCGGCGGAGCCTTGCCGGACAAGCCCGCGCAACGTCCGCCATCCAAAGGCTGAAGCCGTTGCTGGGCGGAGCGTTTTGCAAGCAGGGCGGTTCGGCAATCGGACTTAGGCAATTCCCCATTTGCGGTTAAACTGCACACCCTCTGCGGAGAGGTGCCGGAGCTTGGCCGAACGGGCTTGACTCGAAATCAAGAGATCCCGCAAGGGATCCGTGGGTTCGAATCCCACCCTCTCCGCCATAGCCGTTCGTAATTTTGCGGGATTAACTGATCGGTAGGCCGGGAGCAGGAGAAAATTGTGCCGGTTGAAGTCCACCTCATGCGGATGAGAAGGCATTAAACACCCGATTTCTTCTGCGAGGGTTGGAGAGAAAACCCACTTTCTGCTCGCCGTGGGGGCCGGGATTGCTCACGCAATGCGGCTAATCGGTTGGCGACACGCCCTTTCCGCCATTTGTGGAGTTCGCGTTTTCAGGAAAGTCACCAAGTGTGACATCGCACTGAGCCATTGCCCACCCCAAAGCCTTTTCGGCCAGATCAAGTGAGGATGTCGCGTCGCTCCATGTTGGTGATGCGGGTGCGCTTCTGGTCGGATACCTTTCTAGCCAGAGTGTGGTCAAATAGGAGATTTGCTCTCGGTCAGCGCTGTCGTCCAGAAATGCTGGGAAAGCATCAACAGGCAGATCCGCGACAAGTTTCTCAAGATCATGGGTGAACTCGAAACGTTCACCTTTCTCGACCATGACTGACTTTATCGACATCTCAATTGTCTGTTGAGCATGAAGGCAAACTCCCAAAGGCCAGTTGCCAGCCCCCAGCAGATCAGATGCAGCTTGCAGGTTGTCGTGGGCCCTCATCACCCAGGCAATCGAGTCAGCACTCGCGCTCATACAGAGCAATGCCCTCATTAACCGCCTGATGCGCAACGTAGTACCACTCCCGCGCCTCCTCCTGGACCTGGTCGCTGCCAAGAACAACAATGTCTTTAGGAAGTGGGGAGGTTGCAACGGCCAGCCTGGATGCGACCTGCATCCTCCTCATTTGCTCAGGACTGAGGTGCCCATCCATCTCCACCAGCAAGTCCACGTCGCTTTTCGGACTGTGCCTCCCATTCGCCCTTGACCCAAAAAGAATCACCCGCCTTGGGGCCAAGCGGGCTACGATGCGTTCAACCATTTCGGCTATGCAGTCATCTTGGAGCTTCTGTGAAAGATGCCTACCTCGCCCGGACAGGCTGGTTGCCCTGAATGGCGGCGGGAAAGCCATCACATCTGGATTTGGGGCAGCGTTTTTCTTTGGCTGCGTTATCATGAGGGCATCGTGACAAAATCAGGGGACATTCGCAACTTTGCCCCAACGGAAAGCCTGAATCGCATGGCTGTGGTCTTGGTGGTCATTCGGAATTTGCCAATTACCGCCCCGGTTTTGTCGCCAAGCATCAAGGTCTTGGTGCTTTCATCCGTGCAGGGTCGGAAGGCTGAACCCATCGAGAGTTCTCCCCCAATGCCCTCACCTGATGGCGGGTTTCGCCCGGTCGTCTGCGCGAAGGAATGCGCCACTTTAGTCACGCTGCAGGGCGTTGACTAAATTGAGGTTTCAGCGTTAATCCCGCAAAATCACGAACGGCTGGCTCTCCGCCATAGCCGTTCGGAATTTGACGGTGTTAACGCCGGCATCTTGCCCGCCAAGCGGCCATAAGGAGTGGACTCACGAACGGCCCCGACATGCGGCTGCGAAGGTTGGCTAAAATAACCGGGAGCGTGCGACATCCGGGCTGAAATCCCAGTTGAACCCTGCATCAGGAACAAGGGGCAAGGCATGAAACAGGTGCCAAAAACCGTTGAACAGGTTACGGAAGCCGTCACCCAGGCCAAACCCGACGCGCAGGCCATCATCCTTTTCGGGTCGCGGGCCAAGGGCACACACCGACCCGACAGTGATTGGGACATTGCCCTTCTCGAGGACGGCAACCCGAACAACGGAAAAGGTGCGCAGGCGGACGCATGGCTCAACGCCCTTTCCTGCCTGCAGCCTCCCATAAACGTTGCCACATTCCAGACCTCCCAATTCAATGAACGCATCCACCTAGCAGGCTCCCTTGCCCGGGAGATCGCCATCCACGGCATCAGGCTCAAAGGCGAATGGCAGCGCCCTCAACTCAGTAGAGCACCCACCATGGACGCCGAAAAGCACATCAAATTGCTTTGCCAAGCAACCTTCAAGGTGGCCTCGTTCTCATCCCACATCGGAAACCTTGGCAACAACCCCGAGAACGCCCTTGACTTAAGCATGGATGGAATCATGTCCGCAGTCAGCGACAGCGCGGACGCCGCCGAACTGCTGGCCAAGGCAACGGCGGCCCGACTTGCCGTGCATGTTGGAAAAACCCATGACGTTTCCGAGATTGCACGATCCCTAACCAAAGCAGGCCACACGAAATGCGCCCAAGCCATCTCTGCCATGAACGGAGAAACCCGAAAACACCACAGGACCCATTACGGCGACAACCCCATCACGCCGGAGTCCGCCTCCAAAGCCATGCGGCGAATTGCCGCCGTGCTTAAGCTACTTGCCTCGGAAGCAAAAACAACAACGGCCCTCAACCTCACCGAGAGCCAAGCCGGCAGACTTAGGAACAGCGTCCACAACAGCCTACTGAAGGCGGCACAGGCGTTTGAGGAAACAAGTTCGATGCCAAAGCACCCAAGGGACCGACAGGATGACAGGGCCGCGCTCAACGCCATTCACGCAGGCCACGCCAACGTATCCCAGATGCTCGCCGCCGCAGCTGAAGCTTGGGGCGAAGCTCTTGACGCCTGCGACCGGAAGCCCGAAACCGCCCCGCCCAAACCGTAACTCGGGCAAGCACAATGCCTCCCGCCAGGAGGCGCTTTCACCTGATCGTCCAAACAAGGGCGGAGCGCCACTTTAGACGCGCTGCAACACATTGATTCAAATGGATTTATGACGTTAATACCCTCAAATTCCGAACGGCTATGCAAAAAGCGCCGAAGGCACGGCCCAGGCTCCGGGGCGCAACGTCAAGGCGAAGTCGGGCCTGAACCGCTCCATCCTGGCAAGCGCTTGGGGAGCCTTGGAGCGAAACCTGGAGCGCAAGGCAGGCCGCTTGGTTCGGGTGAACCCCGCGTTCACCAGCCAAACGCGCCATGGCTGCGGGTTCACGGACAGAGCCAATCGGCCAACTCAAAGCAAATTTCGATGTCAGGCTTGCGGGCACTCGGGATGCGCCGAGGCGAACGCTGCCCAAAACATCCGGGCTAGGCAAAGGCGGCTGACAATCATGGCCGCCCCGGGCCTTGCTCCCCCGCATCTTCCGGGGCCCCGATCAGCAATTCCCGTTTTGACCGGCGGCAGCTGAGCCGGTCGGTTGCCCTGAGGTTGGAAATGCCTCGACCACCGGATTGCGAGGGCCCGCTGGCCATCGCGCCCGAATTCCGAAAACCGCGCATTTTCCGTGCGTTTTCCGTATATTTTCGGCATGGAGCTGTCCGTGGGTCTCTTGGCTTGCATATGGCTGGCAATGGCCCCCGTTGCGTTCGCCGTGATGTTGACCGGTTGGGATCCGGTTGGGCGCAGCGGTGGCCGCGGCCTCGGTCCCAAGGTGGAAAGCCGGCTCGCTTGGGTCATCATGGAACTGCCCGCGCTTGCCACGTTTCCGCTGATCTACTTCTTCAGCGGCAATCCCCATCCGGTCGGCAACGTCGCGGTGGCGCTCTGGTTGGCCCACTACGGGCACCGCACCTTGTTCTGGCCTTGGTTCGTTCCCAAGAAGGATGCGACGGAGTCGATCGCAATGATCGCCATGGCGTTCCTCTTCAATGCGATCACCGGTGGCCTGATCGGCGTCTTCATGGGCCACCATGCCGACTACACGACTGGCTGGCTGTCCGACCCGCGGTTCTTGGCGGGGCTCGTTCTGATGCTCGCGGGAGCAACGCTCAACGTCTGGGCGGACTATCGGCTGCTGCGCCTGCGCAAGGCGGGCGGCGGACAGCGCGTGATGCCCCGGGGCGGAGCGTTCGATGTCGTGGCCTGCCCCAATCTGGCGGGCGAGATGCTTGAGTGGTTTGGGTTTGCGATGCTGACTTGGTGCTTGCCCGCCTTGGCCTTCGCCATCTGGACGGTGGCCAATCTGGCGCCTCGGGCGTTCTGGCGCCGCAACCAATACCGGGAGAGCTTTGCCGACTATCCCAAGGGCCGGGCAGCGCTGATTCCCAAGTTGTTGTGAGCGCTGCGCCCGGCGGGCCTGTGACTGGCGCAGGCGATGCGCGCGTCCGGATAAATCGAGGCATTTCCAACTTCAGGGCAACCGACCGGCGAAGCCGTCACCGGCCAAAACGAGCGTTGACGGCCGCCTCGTTGCGGTCTCCGAACCCCTCGATCAGCAGGCGCTCATCGTAGGCGGAACATCCAGCTCCTGCCGGGCGGATCGATCCGGCTGGCCATGTCGGGGGCGGGCTCCTCAATGGTCATGGTGGCCCCGGGGTCGCCTCGGTGCGGTTCAAGGCGCGCCATTGCTCGGGCAGCGGCGCTTGCCCCTCGACGCGGACGCGCAGCGCCCCATCGTCAAAATTGACTTGGATGCCGTCGCCGGGCGCCGCTTGGTCGGCACGGGTGATCGCACTCGCTGAGCCAGTGCCGGTGACGATGGCGAATCCGCGGGCCAAGGCCTGCAGCGGGCTGACCGCCTCCAAGGTGCGGGTCAAGGCGCTGAGCCGCTCCGCGCTTTGCGCAAGCCGGCCCGCCATGCGCTGCTCGGCGTGGTTCTGCAACGCGGCCACTTTCGCGGTCAGGGCGGCGATGCGCGGCTGCGGGCGTTGCCGCAGCAGCCCGTGCCGCAGGCTCGCGAAGCGGGCTTGGGTGTGCTCCAGGCTGTTCCCCAAGCCCAGGCGCAGGCGCATCTCCAAGTGGTCGGCCCGCTGCATCAGCTGCAGCAGGCGGTCGCGGGGATTGACCAGCCGCGACCGCAGGGCCGCATGCCGGTGGCGCAGCAACTCAAGCCGGTTGCTCGAGGCGGCGGTGAGGCGCTGCCGCCAGCGGCTGAGGTCCAGGCTTAAGGCGGCGGCGTCCGGCGTGATCAATTCCGCCGCCGCCGAGGGCGTGGGCGCCCGCAGGTCGGCGGCGAAGTCGGCGATGGTGAAGTCGGTTTCGTGGCCGACCGCCGATACCGTGGGCACCGGGCAGCGGGCGATGGCGCGGGCCACCGCTTCCGAGTTGAAGGTGAACAGGTCCTCAAGGCCGCCGCCGCCGCGGGTCAGCAGCACAAGGTCCGGCGCGCAAGCCGGAATTCGGTGCAGGGCATCGAGAATCTGCGGCTCGGCGTCCGCGCCTTGGACGGACACCGGCGCCAAGGTGACCTTGAGCAACGGGAAGCGTCGCCCAATAACGCTCAGCACGTCCCTGAGCGCGGCGCCGGAAGGCGAGGAGACCACCGCCAAATGACGCGGACAGGCCGGCAGCGGGCGCTTGCGCCCCTCGGCGAACAGGCCTTCGGCGGCGAGACGGGCCTTGAGCGCTTCGTAGGCGGCGCGCAGGGCGCCTTCCCCGGCCGCCTCCATGCGCTCGACGATGACCTGGAACTCGCCCCGGCTCTCGTAGAGGCTCACCCGCCCGCGCAGCAGCACTTCGCCGCCGTCGCCGGGCTGCATCCGGCACAGGCGGTTGCGGTTGGCGAACATTGCGCAGCGCACCTGCGCCGCGTCGTCCTTCAGGGTGAAGTACCAATGGCCGGAGCGGGGCCTGGAAAAGCTGGAGATCTCGCCGCGAATCCAGACGAGGTTGAAGCGCTGCTCAAGCAGCCGCCGGGCGCGTTGGTTCAGGTCGCTGACCGAAAGTGCGTTGGGTTCGGTCATCGGCCCGCTAGAAGGTGCGGCCCAACTCGAACTGAAAGCGCTCCTCCTCGTCGAAGTCCTTGGTGTTGAAGGGCTTGGCGATGCCGAAGGTCATCGGCCCCATGCCGGTCAGCCACGTGATGCCAAAGCCCACGGAGTAGCGGAACTCCTCCAGGCTCAAGCCGAAGCAGTTGACGCTCGCATCGGGGCACTTGGTGTTGAAGACGTTGCCGGCATCGACGAACATCACCGAGCGGAACTGCCGGTTGTCTTCCACGAACGGCAGGTTGAAGATGATTTCCGCTGAAGCCTCCAAGAGCAGATTGCCGCCGAAGGGATCGCCGCGTTCGCGGAAGTAGCCCGGCGGCAGCGGGTTGCCGTCGCTGTCGGCGTTGGGGTTGGTGGTTCTCGGCCCCAAGGTTGACTGCTCGAAGCCGCGGATGGAGCCAAAGCCGCCCGCGAAGAAGTGTTCGTAGAACGGCAGCCCCGTGGTGCCTCCGTAGCCGCCGCCGTACCCCAACTCAGTGCGCAAGCGCAGCGCCATGTCGCCGATGAAGGGGAAGTACTGCTCGCCCCGGTAGCTGAGCTTCCAGAACTGCAGGTCGCTGCCTGGGATCGACGCCTGCACCCCGAGCGTCTGGGACCGGCCCCGGGTGGGGAACAGGCCTCGGTTGAGGGTCGAGCCCTGCCAAGCCAGATTGAGCTTCAGGTTCAGGAATTCATCGCCGTTCCTGTCCAGGAACTCGGTGATCTCCAAGGCCGGGAAGCGGCCTTCGGTCAGCTGGGTCTGCTCGACGATGGCGCCGAAATTGATCCGCTGGGTCTCGCCGATGGGGAACCCGAAGTTGACGCCCATGCCTATGGCGTCAGTGCTGTAGCGGGCGATGTTGCGCTCGTCGAAATCCAAGCGCCGGAAATAGGCGTTGTAGCCGCGGCTGATGCCGTCCAGCGTGTAGTAGGGATTGAAGTAGTTGAAGCTGGCGGACTTCTGGTAGTCGGAGAAGGACAGACCGATGCCGAGGCTGTTGCCGGTGCCGAGCACGTTGTTCTCCTGGTAGTTGCCGCCGAGCACCAGCCCCCAGCCCTGGCTGTAGCCGAGGGTGGCGGAAATGCTGCCGGAAGGCTGCTCCTCCATGTCGAAGGACACGTCCACTTGGTCGTCGGTGCCGGGCACCGGCGGGGTCTCAACGTTCACCGCCCGAAAGTAGCCCAAGCGCTCCAGCCGCAGCTTGGAGAGGTCGATCTGCGACGTGGACGCCCAGCCGCCCTCCATCTGGCGCATTTCCCGGCGCATCACTTCGTCCTGAGTAACCCGGTTGCCGGCGAAGGTGATGCGGCGCACGTAGGCGCGCTTGCCCGCATCGATCATGAAGTCCACATCGACGTCACCGGTCTCCTCGTCCACCAAGGGCACCCCGGAGGCGGTTGCGAAGGTGTAGCCGGCATTGCCGAGCGCCGCCTCCAAGCGGTCCTCGGTGGCGGTCAGCAACTGCTGGGAGAACACCTGGCCGGGGGCGACCAGAAACAGCCGCTTCAAATCCTCAGGCTTCACGTCGTTGAGCTGGCCCAGCAGATTGACCTCATCGACCACGTACTTGTTGCCTTCCTCCACGTTCATGGAGATATAGACTTGGCGCTTGTCCGGGGTGATGCTCACTTGGGTCGAGTTGATGTCGAACTCGACGAAGCCGCGGTCCTTGTAGTGGGACTCCAGCTTTTCCAGATCGCCGGAGAGCTTCTCCCGGCTGTACTTGTCGTTGTTGCGGAAGAACGAGAACAGTGAGGGGTGCTGAAGCTCCATCACGTCAAGCAGCTCCTCCTCGGAAAAGGCGTTGGCGCCGACGATGTTGATGTGGCGGATGCCCGAGGTCTTGCCCTCCTCGATGTTGATGCGGATGGCCACCCGGTTGCGGGCGAGCTCCTCCACTTCGGTGTCGATGGCCGCTCCGTAGCGGCCTTGGGCGACGTACTGGCGCTCAAGCTCCAAGCCGACCCGCTCCAAGGTGGCCTGCTGGAAGATCTCGCCTTCGCTCAAGCCCTGCTGGGTCAGTCCCTCCAGCAGCGCTTCGGTCTTGATGGCCTTGTTGCCCTCTATCTCGATGGACTCGATGGCCGGCCGCTCAACCACGGTCACCACCAGCACCCCGCCGTCCCGCGCCATGCGGATGTCATCGAAGTAGCCGGACGCGAACAGCAGGCGGATCAGCCGGCGGACGTCCACTTCATCAACCCGGTCGCCGACGTTGACCGGCAGCACATTGAACACGGTGCCGGCCGAGACCCGCTGCAGCCCTTGCAGGCGGATGTCGGAGATGGTGAAGACGTCGTCGGCGCGGGCGGACGCGGCGGCGCCCAGCGCCATGGCGAACGCCAATGCGGCCAGCAGCCCGCGCGCCGGGGTGGGCATCGGCACTAGAAGAACCTCATGAAGTCGTTGACGAAGACCAACGCCATGAGGCCGCCGATCAGCACCACGCCGACTTGGCCGCCCAAGGCCTGGACGCGCCTCGAAACCGGGCGGCGGGTGACGATCTCCGCCAGGCAGTAGATGACGTGGCCACCGTCCAGCATGGGAATCGGCAGCAGGTTGAGAATGCCCAGGGAGACGCTCAGCAGCGCCAGCATGCCGACGTAAACCTGCCAGCCCGCGGTGGCCGAGTCGCCGGCCACCTTGGCGATGGTGATCGGGCCGCCGAGGTTGCGCGGCGACATCTGCCCGAAGAGCAGCTTGCCCAAATGGTCGAGCATCAGCGCCGACATGGCGCCGGTCTCCTCAACGCCGCGCAGCAGGGCATCCATCGGCCCATGGCGCACGGTGGTCAACGGCGCCCTTATGCCGGCGAACCCGAACGCCTTGCCGTCCTCGTCAAGGCGCGAGTCCGGCGTGAGGGTGGCTTGGCGCTGCTCGCCGTTGCGCAGGTAGATCCAGCGCATGGGCGTGTCCGGGGCGGCCCGCACCGCCTCGACCATTTGCGCCCAAGTGTCGATGGCCTTGCCGTCGATGGACAGCACGCGATCCCAAGGCTTGAGCCCGGCGCGCTCGGCGGCGTCGCCGGCCTGCGCCTCGCCGACCACAGCCAAGCGGGACGGCGCCAGGCCCAAGGCGTCGAGCAGGTCCGGGTCGGCCTCGTCATGCAGCCAGTCGGTCACCGGCACGTCCACCTGCCGCACGGCCGAAGCGCCGGGGTCGCGCGTGGTGATGCCGATGCTGCCGGTCTCGCCGATGCGCTCCGCGAGCGCCAGCAGGACCTGCTGCCAGCTGTCGACCGCTTGGCCGTCTATGGCAACGATCTGCTGGTGGTCCGCAAGCCCCGCCGCAGCCGCCGGGCTGCGGGCATCGACTTGCCCCACCATTGGCACCAAGCTCGTGCTCCCGGCCAACGCCAGCAGGCTGTAGATGAGGATGGCCAGCAGGAAGTTGGCGAACGGGCCGGCCACGGCAATGGCAAGGCGCCACCACACGTTGAGCCGATTGAAGCTGACCTCGTTGGGGCCGACGGGTTCGGTTTGCTCGGGGTCGCGCTCATCGAGCATGCGCACGTAGCCGCCCAAGGGCAAGATGCCGATGGCGAACTCCGTGCCATGCCGGTTGGCGCGCGACCAAAGCACCCTGCCGAAGCCCACCGAAAACTTGAGAATGCGCACCCCTGACCAGCGGGCCACAACGTAGTGGCCCAATTCGTGGAAGGTCACCAAAACGCCCAAGGTGACGATGAATGCGAGGGGATAGATCAGCATGACGGCTTCGGAATTGGATTGCCAAGCATGGTAAACGATTCGGCGTCAGGAATCTGCGGGCTTCGGCTCCTGCATCCGGCGTTCGATTGGGACTTCGCTGGCGCGAAGCCCAAGCCTGCTGAGTGCGGGAGAACGCAATCCCGTCTGCGTGCTCGGGCGGCCGGCAACCACGGGAACGGCGGGAACGGCGGGAACGGCGAGGATGGTGCGGCAACGAACCGCCCGCAACGCCGCCGGGCGTTCACCCAAGTCGGTGGAGCGGGCTGCTGGAGCGATGCTTGAGCCCGGCAAGCGGGCGCATTGCCCCGCGGCCCCGCGATCAACCCGGACCCGTGGATGCCGCATGGGTTGGCCCGGTTGCGGCCAAGGGCGCGCCGCCCCAATGACCGAGCTTCAGGGACCGAGCTTCAGGCGGCGTGGGACAGCTGTTCGGCGCGGCAGGAATCGATGATGGCTTCGGCCATCTCCAGACAAGTGCCGCAGCCGCCGCCTATGCCCAGCGTCTCGGTGAGGCGCTCGATGTCCGCCACGCCGGTTTCGGCGGCTTCGCGGATCTCCGCATCGGTGACGGCTTTGCAGATGCAAACGTACATGCCGCAAGTCTAAGTGATAGGTATTTGCAATTGCAACAGTTGTCGCGTTGCAATTCATGTTTTCGCATGAAATTAATTTTTATTTATAAAACAACGGGTTAGGCTTGTGTTTCGGTCTTGGATGGCGCATCATGGCGAAAATCCCACCGAGAAGCCGCTATGCAACCGATCGAAAAAGACGTCATCGTTCACCTCAACCGGGTGCTCAGGAATGAGCTGACCGCCATCAACCAGTACTTTCTGCACGCCAAGATGTATGAGGACTGGGGCATGCGCCGCTTGGCGGCGAAGGAGCGCGAGGAATCCATTGACGAGATGAAGCATGCCGATGCCTTGATGGAGCGGATTCTGTTTCTGGAGGGGCTGCCCAACCTGCAGGATCTCGGCAAGCTGCGCATCGGCCAAGCCACCCGGGAAATGCTGGAGTGCGACCTTGCCTTGGAAATGGACGCCATGCCCGCGCTGCGCGAAGCCATCGCCTACTGCGAAGGCATTGGCGACTACGTGTCCAGGCAATTGTTCCGGGACATTCTCGATTCGGAGGAGGGCCATGTGGACTGGCTGGAGACGCAACTGGCGCTGATCGGCAAGGTCGGCATCGAAAACTACATCCAGTCGCAGATGCACGACGGCTGACCCGGCTGCGGCATTGGGCGCCCGGTGGCCCGCTTGCCATGCAGGGAGCGCCGCCCTGCCGGACGCCGTTGCTTCACTTCACGGATGTTGCGTGGCGTTCAAGCCTTCGCAGCGGTCTATGGGGCTTTAGGAGCCTGCGCCGCAGGAATTCACTCTGGTAAAGCCAAGTAGGCTGCGAGGAATTCATCGAAGCTCTCGTCGCTGCCGGCTTCCAATGCGGATTCTCCTCAACGCAATGCCAAAGTTCTGCTCGCTGGACTTTGAGCGGGGCAATGCCTATGCCGCGCCCTTCCGCCTCACAAGGTGAAGCACCAGCAACGCAACGAAATGGGCATGCCCACAGCCCGCCAAGGCGCTTGACTTGAACTGGCCAAGGACTACCTTAGTTAGCGCACACTGGCCAACCGGAGACCAATCATGGCCAAATATGACTTGCTCAGGCTACGCCGAATCGGCATCGGTGGCCTGTTTGGCATGTACGAGCACTGCATTGACCTCAAGTGGAGGTGTTGCGGATAGGCTTAAGTCAGGTGCTGGGCGATATTCGGCCATCCGTTGGGAGCAATCAAATTGCGAGCGCGTTGCGATTGGCCATACCACTGGATGAACTCAAGAGCACCGGCTTGGGGCAAGCCATCCAAGGCTGGGAATCCCGCAATAAACCCTACTCCGTATTCTCGGATAACAACCCCGCACTCTGAAATCCAATCGGCCAAGAGCTCAATCATTCTTTCACTCGGGCAGCGCGAGGTAGGCGGCCAGGAATTCATCGAAGCTCTCGTCGCTGCCGGCTTCGATGCGCCGCTGCTCGTCGAATGATCGGGCGGCGCGGCGCTCGTGGCGGGCCAGTTCGGCGGCCGAGAGGGGCCGCTCGCCGAACCAGCGCCGATGACGCTCGGATTGGTTGAGCCCGAAGCGGAAGAAAGGCCGCCGCCCGCTGCGCATGGCCTCAAGCACTTTGGCGGAGGGGGTTTTGGCGGGGTCTTGCAGGAGGGCGCGGCGCTCGCGCACGGCGTCGCCTGAACGGCGGCCGCCTTGGGCGCGGTCGAGCAGTTCCGCCGCCAGCTCGCACTGCTCGAGAATGGCCGCGGCCCAGTCGTCGCGGTCGCCGCCGCTGAGCCTCAAGCCCGGTTCGCGCCCCCGCTCCACAATGGCGGTTTGGTCAGCTTGCATGGCCTTGGACTCGTCCGGGCTGTCCGCAGCGCTCGGAGCGAGCAGGCACCAGAGCAAAAAGGCATCCAAAAAGCGCATCTGCTCCGCATCGATGCCCACCGGCAGAAAGGGGTTGATGTCGAGGCAGCGCACTTCGACGTACTCCACGCCGCGGCGCTTGAGGGCCGTCAGGGGCCGTTCGCCGGGTTCGATGCGCCGCTTGGGGCGAATGGCGCCGTAGAACTCGTTTTCGATTTGCAGCAGCGCGGTGTTGAGCTGGCGGTACTCATCCCCGTGCCGGACGCCGATGGACTCGTAAGGCGGATAGGGGTGGGTCAGGGCCTCGCGCATGGTTGCGGCATAGGAATCAAGGCCGTTGTAGGAAATGTGCAGGCTGCTCTGGGCATCGCTCTGGTAGCCCAAGCGGCCCATGCGCAGGGAGGTGGCGCCGGGCAGGTACAGGGTGCCCTCGTCGAAGCCCGCCAAGCCGTGGCCGCCGCCATGGGCGAAGGAGCGGCAGATGGCCGGCGCGGCGCCGAAAAGCTGGATCAGCAGCCAACTGTAGCGGCGGAAGTTGCGAATCAAGGCGAAGTAGCTCTCGGTCACGAAGTCACGGTCCGCCTTGCGCCCCTTGAGTTCGGCGTACGGCGGCCAGAAGCCGTCCGGCAGGGAGAAGTTGTAGTGGATGCCGGAGATGGTCTGCATCAGCCGCCCGTACCGATTCCCCAAGCCCAAGCGATAGACGGTCTTGGCCCGGCCGATGTTGGAGGCGCCGTAGCGCCCCACCGGAATCTCGTCGTCCTCCAGAACCAGGCAGGGCATCGAGGCCGCCCACAGCAACTCGTCATCCAAGCCGTGGTAAACGAAGCGGTGGATGGCGGTGAGCTCGTCGATGCAGCTCTCCGGAGTGTCGTGGACGCCGGTGATCAATTCCAACTGGGCTTCGCAGAAGTCGGTGGTGATCTGCGGATGGGTCAGCGGCGAACCCAAGCTCAGCGGATGCGGGCGCATCGACAGCCGCCCGTCCGGGCGCACGCGCAGGCTTTCCTTTTCCACCCCGCGCCGCAGGCCGTCGAGCGCCCCGGCACGGGCCTGAAGCCCGGCCAGCACGGCGCTAGGGATGGCCAGGCCGTCATCCGAAGCCCACCCCTGCTTGGCTTTCGCGGCCACGGGGCCAACCCGCTCAGTCGCCTTGGCGAACCATCAGCGGCCCGGCATCGACGATGGCCTGATCCACGTCGAACTTGCTGAAGTTCTCCGCGAACAGGGCGATCAGCTTCGCCGCCGCCGCATCGTAGGCCGCTTTGTCGCCCCAAGCGTTGCGCGGGTTCAAAAGGGTGCCGTCAACGCCTTCAAGAGCCTTGGGAATGGTTAGGTTGAGGTCGGCGAGATGCTCGGTTTCAGCGTCCGCCAGGCCACCGTTCTGCACGGCGGCGATGATGGCGCGGGTGGCCGGTATGGGGAACCGTTGGCCGACCCCGTAGCCGCCCCCCGTCCAGCCGGTGTTGACCAGATAGACCCGCGAGCCGAACTCCTCGACCCGGCGAATGAGCAAGTCGGCGTAAACGCCCGCCGGGCGCGGGAAGAAGGCGGCTCCGAAGCAGGTGGAGAAGGTCGCCTTGAACGCCTCGGAGGAGCCGACCACGGTGGAGCCGACGGCGGCGGTGTAGCCGGACAGGAAGTGGTAGGCGGCCGCCTCCTTCGACAGGATCGACACCGGCGGCAGCACGCCGCTCAGGTCGCAGGTCAGGAAGATGACGTTGGCCGGTTCGCCCGCCCGGTTCTCGGGCACCTTGAGTTCGATGTTGGCGCGCGGGTAGCAGGCCCGGGTGTTCTCGGTCAGCGTCGAGTCGGCGTAGTCGATGTCACGGCTGTCGGCGTCCATGACCACGTTCTCGACGATCGCCCCGAAGCCGATGGCGTCGTAGATGACCGGCTCGTTCTCGCGGCTTAGATCGATGCACTTGGCGTAGCAGCCGCCCTCGAAGTTGAACACCGTGCCCTTGCCCCAGCCGTGCTCGTCATCGCCGATCAGAAAGCGGCCCGGATCCGCTGACAGAGTGGTCTTGCCGGTGCCGGACAATCCGAAAAACAGCGAGACGTCGCCATCCGCGCCCATGTTGGCGGAGCAGTGCATGGGCAGCACGTCCTTTTCCGGCAGCAGGAAGTTGAGGACGCTGAACATGGACTTCTTCATCTCGCCCGCATAGCGCAAGCCCGCCAGCAGCACCTTGCGGGCCGCGAAGTTGATCATCACCGTCGCGTCGCTGTTGGTGCGGTCGCGCTCGGGGTCGCAGACGAAGCCCGGCGCGTTGACGACCTGCCAGACATTCTTGTTGTGCGGATTGAAGTGTGCCGGGGAGATGAACAGGGCCTTGCCGAACAGGGCGTGCCAAGCGGTCTCGGTGGTGACCTCGATGGCCATGTAGTGCTCCGGATCGGCGCCGACATGGAGGTTGGAGACGAAGCGCTGCCGATCCTCAAGATGCACTTGGACGCGGTCCCAGAGCGCATCGAAGGCCTCGGCGTCGATCGGCTGGTTGATCTCGCCCCAATCGATGGCGTGCTTGGTGGAGGCCTCCTCGACGATGAAGCGGTCCTTGGGCGAGCGCCCGGTGCGCGCACCCGTCTCGACGACCAAGGCCCCGTTGCTGGCGAAGCAGCCCTCGCCGCGCACGACGGCCAACTCAGCCAGCGCCGCAGCGGACAGATCGAAATGGGTGTGGTTTTTTGTGGTGAGGTCGATATCGACGGCCATGGCAGCCCCGCGCAATTTCCAAGCGCGAACAGTACGGCACCGCGCCCGCAGCATCAACCATGAAATCTCTGGTCCGAATCATTGCCCCGGCGCGCGCCCGGTCTGGGAAAACCGCTGGTTAGCCCGTCGATGTGCTCGTTGAGATCGGGCGGGACGCTTTGCCAAAGCGGATCGAGGACAAACCGCACCCCTTCACGACGCGCCAACTTCGCCGCCGGAACAAAGTCCGAATCACCGGCCACTAGAACGATCGTATCCACTTGACGCCTGTGCGCGAGCGAAGCAGTGTCCAATCCGATGCGCATGTCCACGCCCTTCTGGCGAACGGCAAGCGTGAAGTCCTCGTCGGTTAAGTCGGCCACCGCCCGCCGTCCGCTCAAAGGTTGAACTTAGTTTTGAGTAGAACCCTCGGGATCGGCCTCGCTCACGATCACCATCCCCGAAATTTCAGGGATGGGAGCCAGACGTGCTGCCGAGGGGCGTATGGAGGTAGTATGGGCCACTCCTAGATCGAAGGTCAACTCCCTTTGCCCGCCTGCCACGCTACGCATCAACCGCTCTCGAACTGCTTGAGCTTCTTGATGGCTTGGCGGGCGCGGCGGTCGGGTTTGCGGTCCGGCACGACGAGGCCCGCACCCTGCAGGCGGCGGGCGGCGGCCTCCGATTCCCGGGCGCGGATGCTCTCCTCGGTTTCCCTGTAAAGCGTTTGGGCGAAGGCGGCGTTGCGGCGCTGCTCGGCGACCGCTTGCACCATGACCACGCTCTTGGCGAAGCCGCGGCGAATGCGCAAGGCGTCGCCGGGCATGATCTCCTTGGCCGGCTTGGCCCGTCGGCCGTTGAGTTCGACGTGGCCCGCCTCCACGGCCTTCTTCGCCTGGGCGCGGGACTTGAAGAAGCGGGCCGCCCACAGCCAGCGGTCGAGGCGGACGCTGCCGCCAGGCTCGGTCATGAGCCTTCGGTTGGCGGAACGGGAAGGTTCCGCCCAACGCCTGCGGCGTCGATCAGTTCGTTGAAGTCGTTGAAGGCCGGATACTGCAGGTTGGCGCGCGGCGGGCTTCCTGAGTCCGGCTGGACGATGGTGAGCAAGTGGCCGATGCCGTAGCGGCCAGCGGCGTCAAGCACCGTTTGGGTGTCGTCGATGAACAGGGTGCGGGCGGGTTCAAAGCGCTCCACGCCGGACAGCCGGCGCCAGAATGCGCGCGATTCCTTGGGCGCGCCAAAGTCGTGGCTCGAAAACACCCCGTCCAGCCGCTTGCCAAGACCCGAGCAGCGGTCCTTCACCGCCAGGCTCGCCCGGTGCGCATTGGTGACCAGCAGGCTTCGGGCGCGGCCCCGCAGCCAGTCCAGAAAGGCCGCAGCGCCTGGACGGTAGTCCACCAGATGGGCCAGCTCGACGTGCAGGGCGAGGATGTCGAGCCCGGTGCGGCGGGTCCAGAAGTCGATGCAGTAGAACTCCAGGTCGCGGGCTTGCCCGAGCAGGTGCCCGTACAGCCGCTGCCGGGCCTCGTCCGCGCTGATCCCTTGGGCTTCGCCGTAGCGGGCCGGCACCAGATCGTTCCACAGGCGGTTGTCATAGTGGAGGTCCAGCAGGCAGCCGTCCATGTCCAGCATGACGGTGTCGATTTGCGTCCAGTCGATCATGGACGCACATATACCACCAATCCGAAGACCGTGCCGGTTCAACGCATCGGAACCCGACCTAAGCGACGAGCGCGGAGTTTCGTTGCGCGAAACTCCAACGCGCCCGATCCGCAGGCGCTCCTTTTCTTTCCGGCACATCCGCACCATACTGCGGATATGCCAGACCCGTGGATCGACAGAACCTTCGAGACGACGTTCAGGGAACCCGCGCCGCAGCTTCGGCTGTTTCCGGTGTGGCTGTTGCTGGGCGCCAGGCAGGTCGGGAAAAGCTCCCTCCTGCAGCGGTGCGCCACCAGCCACCGCTACGTCAACCTGGACGACTTCACCACCCGGGAGCGCGTCAATCGCGACCCGGCTTTGTTCATGCGCGAGCTTGAGCCGCCGTATGTCGTCGATGAAATCCAGTACGCGCCCCAGTTGCTGCCCTTCATCAAGCAGCAGGTTGACGGCCGCAGCCTGCCGCCTGGCTCGATTCAGCTGACCGGCTCCCAAAACTTCAGGGTCATGGCTGGGGTCTCGGAATCCTTGGCCGGTCGGGTGGCCATCCTGAACCTGCACGGGCTGTCCAACGAAGAGAAAGCGCCAGCCGGCCGCCCGGCGCCGGATGACCGCTTCGCAACCTTGCTCGAAACCGGCTTTCCGCGCTTGCGCGACAACCAAGACGCCGCGGCGCGCGACCTGTATCTGTCGTCCTACGTTCAAACTTACATTGAACGCGACATTCGGGAGTTGCTGCGGGTGGAAAAGCGCCGTGAGTTTGAGACCTTCATTCGCCTGTGCGCCCTGCGCACCGGGCAGGTGGTCAACCATCAGGGCTTGGCCCGCGATGCCAACGTCGCGCCGGCCACGGCCAAGGAATGGCTGAGCCTGCTCGAGGACTGCTTTCTGCTGAAGCTGGTGCAGCCTTGGTTCTCCAATCAAGCCAAACGCCTCATCAAAAGCCCTAAGCTCTACTTCATGGACGCTGGCCTCGCTGCATGGCTGGCGGGCTGGCGAACCGCGAACTCGGCCCGTCTTGGACCCATGGGCGGCGCATTGTTCGAAACCGAAGTGCTGTCCGACATGCTCAAGCGCTTCAGCCACCGCGCACTTGAGGCCAGCGTCCATTTCTGGCGCACCCGCGACGGCCAGGAAATCGACTTCCTGCTGTCCACCGGCGGCTCCGTCTTTCCGGTCGAAGTCAAGATGGGTTCGCCGCGCCATGAACGGCTGGCGCCATTGGAGCGAATCGCCGAAGCCAACTGGAAGCAGGGACAAGTGGCGTCGCTGACCGCCAGCGAGCAGCCCGTTGGCTTGAGCGACGCTTGGCGTCTTTGCCTGCCGGAATCGCTGGAGTTTGCCTAGGCGCCGCCGCTGGCCGCCGCGGGGCTGGCCGCAGGTCTCATTTGGACCGCCCTAATCCTCGGGCTTCGCAAACGCACAGACGTCCGTCCCTTCAAGCCTGACGGCACGGCGCCGCCACTATAATGAACGTCATGAACCTCTCCCTTCCAGCGCTGGCGGAGATCGTCGATGCGGCCGGCCAGGCGATCCTTGAGGTCTATGGCTCCGACTTTGAGGTGCGGCACAAGTCCGACCAGTCGCCGCTCACCCAGGCGGACCTCGCCGCCCACCGCGTGATCGAGGCGGGGCTCGCCGAGCTGCGTCCCCGCCTGCCCGTTTTCTCCGAGGAGTCCGAGCCGCCGCCCTACGCCGAGCGGCGCCATTGGCGGCGCTACTGGCTGGTGGATCCGTTGGACGGCACCCGCGAGTTCGTCAACCGCAACGGCGAGTTCACCGTCAACATCGCCCTGATCGAGGATGGCCGGACGCGCCTCGGCGCAGTCGGCGCACCCTGCCTGGACCAATTGTTCATGGGCGACGTGGCGAACGGCTGGGCCGAGAAGCGCGAGGGTGGCCAATCCACGCCCCTGTCGGGGCGGCCGATGGCCCGGCGGCGGAGCTTGACCGTGGTGGCCAGCCGCAGCCACGCGAATGAGCGGCTGCAGCGCTATCTGGAGGCGCTGGCCAAGACCTTCCCGGAAATTGAGCGGCGGCCGATGGGCAGTTCGCTGAAGCTCTGCCTGCTGGCGGAGGGATTGGCGGACCTCTATCCCCGGCTCGGCCCAACGTCCGAATGGGACATCGCCGCCGCCGATGCGGTGCTCAGCGCCGCAGGCGGCGCCGTTCGGCAACTGAACGGCGAGCCGCTGGCCTACAACAAGGCGAATGTGCTGAACCCCGATTTCATCGCGGTGGCGGATGCGGGCTTTGCCTGGCATGGGAAGCTGCCGAAACCGGGCTGAGAGCCGGTTGACTGCGAAGGCGCAGGGGGAGGCGGCTTCGGCGCTCACCGCAGCAAAGGCGGGACGCGCGCGCTCCAAGGCACCCAGCGAGATGCCGACCGAGGACGCTCCGCCTCGATTGAAACAAGCGGCGCCAGACGGCGCGGGGCACCCTTTCCGAGGTCGGGGAGCTCGAGTAACACTGACTTAACAAGGGGGGCTCGGGCGGGGTTGGCCTCAACTAGTCGACGCTCCATGCAATCGTTCGCCCTGCCGAGGAGAATGACGCTGTCTTTAGAGCACAGCCAGCGCTGTTGGATTCAGCTAGTGCATACAGCGCCGACTAGTGAGGGTTCCTAGCTTACCGAAAACCGCCGCCAAAAACAGGGGTGGATTGGGCCTCTCCGAAGGGTATTTTGGAAATAACTAGCCGCATCAATCAGTTAGCGAATTCGATTCCATACTTCTTTCACTATTGCCGAATTTGTCCATTACTGGAGCCGCTTGGGGGTCACGTCCTAGGGTCATGGACCACCATATCCAAGCCGTCGGCGCCATCGACGCCAAAAATCGCTGTCATGGCATCGATGGCCGAGGGTTCGCCGGGCGGCACCCAGTTGCCGGCCGTCAAGCCGCCATCCACCACCAAGGCGTGGCCGCTGATGAAGGACGCCTCGTCGCTGGCCAGGAAGCAGGCCGCATTGGCGATGTCCTCGGGTTCCCCGGGACGGGGCAGGGGCTGCATTTCCTTGAGCAGCGGACGCACCGCGGCGGCGTAGTCCTCATTGCCGCCCGACTGCGCAAGCTGGCCTGCAAAGATGGGCGTGGCGATGCCGCCGGGGCAAATGGCATTGACGCGGATGCTGAATGGACCCAGCTCCAAGGCCACCGAACGGCTCAGGTTGACCACCGCCGCCTTCACCGCCGAATAGACATGGGGGCCCAAGCCGCCGGTGATGCCCGCAACGCTGGCGGTGGAGATGACGGCGCCGCCGCCACGCGCCTTGAGGTGCGGGACGGCATGCTTGATGCCGAGCACAACGCCGGTGAGCATGGCGCCCACGGTGCGCTCGTAGGGTTCGCCCATGTCGGTGGTCTCGATGTCGCCGGTGACGCCGCCGAAGCCGGCGTTGTTGAACAGGCAGTCAAGGCCCCCGAATTCGGCGGCGGCGGCGGCAATCATGCCCCGCACATCCGCCTCCCGACAGACGTCGGCAAATGCGAAGACCGCTTCGGGGCCGATGTCCTGCGCGAGCTGGCGACCCTTCTCCTCCTGCACGTCGGCGATCACCACCCGGGCGCCCTCGGCAATGAACTTGCGCACCGTGGCCGCGCCCATGCCGCTGGCACCTCCCGTGACCACGGCCACCTTGCCGTCCAACCGTCCACCCATGCAATCCGCTCCTTGGCAATTTAGCAAGTGCCCGCGCAGTTCCCGCGCAATCAGTCAGCGCTGCGCAATGGCCGTAAAGTCAACACGCCTCGGCACCGGCGTCAAGTTCTCACTCCGCGGGCAGCTTCTCGATGCGCCCGAAGTCGAGGGCATCCAAGGCGCTTCGGTCCAATGGGCCGTCAGGCGCCGCGAGATGGCGCCGCAGGCCAAGGATGGCTTCCGGGTGGCCGCACATGGCTTTGTAGGCGGCATCGCGGGGAAAGGCGGGCGGCAGCTGATCGGCGGAGTTCATGGAGCCAGCGTATCGAGCCGAACGGGACGCCGCTACGGGCGATGTCCCAACCCGCTGTGCGACATCGCCTCTTATTGCAGGCTGCAGTTCGGAAAGCGCTCTCCATCGGTGGATTCAGAATTTTGGAAGCCAATGGCGCGCTGGCCTTGTTTTTCATCATCCCCTCCCCCTTGCGGCCTGTGGGTGCCGCTGCTAGCTTGAAGCTGGCCCAGACAGGACATCGGCTCATGAAGAACATCGTCATCTGCTGTGACGGCACCGGCAACGAATTTGGCCGCAACAACACCAACGTGGTGCTGACGTACATGCTCGTGGAGAAGGAAGAACGGCAGGTGGCTTACTACGACCCTGGGGTTGGGACCGGCGGCTGGGAGTACGAAGAGGACGGCATGGGGCTGCGGGCAAAGGGCGACCAAGCGACAGGCCGCGGACTGCAGCGGAACGTCGAGGATGCGTATCGCCATCTGATGAGGCGCTACCAGCCGGGCGACCGCGTTTATCTTTTCGGCTTCAGTCGCGGCGCCTTCACGGTGCGATCGCTGGCGGGCATGCTGCACAAGTGCGGGCTGCTTTGGGCCGATGCGGACAACCTCGTTGAATACGCCGGCAGGATTTACAACTCGACCAACGTTGACGCGGTGGCGCAGGAGTTCCGGGCGGCATTCGGCAGGCCCTGTCCGGTCCACTTCATCGGCGTCTGGGACACCGTGGAGTCGCTCGTCATGAACGCGGGCAAGCGATTCCACGACGCCTCCCTGAATCCGGAGGTGGCGAACGGCTATCATGCCTTGGCGATCGACGAGGTGCGGCGTGACTTTGCGCCATGCCTGTGGGATGGCAGGGCGATCGATGGGCAAACCATCGAACAGGTCTGGTTCGCCGGTGTCCACGCCGACATCGGCGGCTGGTACGACGAGCGGGGGCTGTCGAACGTCACATTGCACTGGATGCTTGAAAAAGCCAGTTCGCTCGGCCTCCGCGTGCAGCGGGACAAGCTCGCGGAACATCCGCCGAACCCCCACGATGTCGCGCATGAGTCCTATGACGGGTTTTGGAAGCTTCGGGGCCGGGAGATGCGCAGGATACCGCCGCAGGCGAGAATCCATGCCAGCGTGTTCGAGCGCATGGAGCGCGCGGCCCACCAATACCGCCCCGCAAACTTGCCCGATGAGTGCCAGAGGGTCGAGTGAGGGCCCTTCCCGGGCTTTGCCAATCGAGACGTTCGACCACTGCCGCAACGAGGCGGCTGGCCCCGGAGAGGAGAGCTTTTAGGGCGGTGCGCCGCCCACGGCTGCAGGCCTCATGGCGGCTTCGCGGCCCAAGCCGTCGCGAGCGCTGAGGCCCAGGACATTCAAGCCAAGGTGCGGATCCCGCCAATTTTTGCGTGTGCGGGCTCAGAAACCTTTCGGAACTTCCTCCCCGGGGCTTGGGGCCCCATGAACTGACTGGACGGGGAGGGTGGCGCCGGGCCATGAACGGAGGGAGCCGTAGGCGACCGGAGTTCATGGCCCGGCGGCGGGGCGCGATGCGCCCCGCCGCCGGCTCAGGCATGCTTGATTCATTCACTGAACAAGGAGCCTGAACATGAAACTGTTGCACGCCTGCCCGCCTTCCTGCAAGCGCCTGCGGATCGACGCCCAGACGGCGGGAGCCGCCGAGGAGCGCCTGCGCGCCCTCGAACTCGTCGACCGGATGGTCGCCGGCGGCATGCGCCGCGGCGACGCCCTGCGCACCGTCGGCTTGGCCAGGAGCACCTACTACGACTGGCGCAGGGCCTTCCGGCGCGGCGGCGTCCGGGCGCTCAAGCCCAGGTGTACCCGCCCCCGAACCGCCCGCCGCCGGCGCTGGACCGACGCCGAACCTACAGCCGCGACGGCCGCGCCCTCAAGGAGGTTCCGGCGGACTCTGCGAGTCCGGCCGTCTGCCCCGTCACCAAGTTCATGGCCGACTTCGAGCGCGCCTGCAAGGCGATGGGCATTCCCCTGCACGTCCTGCCGCCGCGAAGGCCCCAGTGGAACGGCTGCGTCGAGCGCGCCAACCGGTCCGCCCGGATCGAGTTCTGGAGCCTCTACGACGGACCCCTCACCGTCGCCGACGTCGCCCCTAGGCTCACCCGGCACGAGTTCTTCCACAACTACCGGCGGCCTCACTGGGCGCTGGATTGCCGAACCCCGAACGAGTACCTTGTCGAGATCGAGGATGCCGCCTGATCCGGCAGGCGAAAAGTTCCGAAAGGTCCTGAGCCGGTACATAGCCAAAAAGTACCGGATCGTCGGCGTTCCTCCGCCCAACTGGACGAAGGACTGGACAACATTGTTCCAGCATCTTCGTCGCTACGGTGGCCAGATGCCTGATCCGGCCGTCTTGGCCCCAACCAACAACCACCGTCGGGCGAAGGGGCCTGAGTCTTTCGTTCCGTTCCTCCTCCCTTTCGCAGGACAGGATCGAGTGTACCGGGAAGGGCTGATAGGGACTCAAGCCTCGGAGAAAATCCGCACTTCGCGGTTCTCGTTGGTCAGAGAGATTCAGCACACGGACATGCTTGAGCCCGCAACACGCCATGATCCGCATGATTTGGTACTGAACCTTGTCCGGGTAGGCCGGCACAAGGTTACTGCCAGCATCAGCGCCGACTCTTGCGGCGGCAAGGCAGTTCCCGTTGTGTTGGCGGTTGTCACACGCATAGGATGAGCCCGGATTCATCATAAACGCCAGATGATCGGGTTGTCGGTCGAGAAGCTCTTGACCGCGCTCTTCAACACAGCCATTTAGAACAATCTCAAGAGTCGATCGACAGCAAACCGATGGTTCGCCTGAACGCTCTAGCTGATAGAAATGACCGAAGCACGAGTATTGCTGCCTTGGAATCTGAGGACTGGTGAACTCACACATCGGGGCGATTCCTCACAGCGACTTCATCGCCTGGGCTGTCGTGACCGCTACGGTCCAAGGCCCTCAAGCTAGGCGCGGATCAGCGCCGCTGTCAGGGCCACGACAGTTGTGGCGGTGAGGCTAGTCTGCCAGCTCACACAAATTGATATTCCGTTTCGATGGTAGTCATACACCAAGCCAATCTCTGGTCACCCCGCTCGCCGCTCTCCGGTTAGGCGCGCATGATCTCCGATTGCCGCCAGAGTCCTCTCGTTGTCGAGCGCCGCTCGAATCGATACGATCGCATCGGCACGCTTCAAACGGGACAACCTGCTAGGCGGGATGCCCAGCCGTACCTTACCCAGTTCGATTAGCTGCTTCTTTTGGTACTGGTCATTCTCCAAAATCGCGATCACCTGATCCCACTCCAGCGTTTCCAGTTGATCAGGCAGTTCAACCAAAGGCTTGCGCACCCCTCGCGTGCGCGGGGTACGTTGCTCCAAACGCAATTCGGCAAGATCACATACTGGTCGAGCCTTTTGGGGTCGAAGGCAGTTTGCAAGAAGGCTCAATCCTAAGCTGACAGAGGGATTACCAGTTCGTTCGTTCTGCGCAACTGATGCGAGCCTTTCTATATGTTTGGCAAGGTCCCCGATTAGCAGACCTTCCTCCGATCCATGTGAGTCCAATACTTGATCCATCGTGGTTCTGCACTCTATAGCTGGTCCATTCGAGCCTTGAGCTCCCGTGTCAAATCCTTGAACTGGCTGTTAATTCCACGGTAACCGACGTTCCGAGTACGGCTTCGGTCATAGACTGGGACACGATCTGTCATTGCTTCTCCGACTCCAGCTCCTTGATATATGTAGGGCTTGACGAGGCTGTCTTTCCACAGCCTCTTCAACGACCGTAGATGCTGGGTGTGATCGTTCGTATAGCCGGAATAGGCATTTCCGGCAACTTGTATCCGAGTCACCACCAAGCCCACGAGCTGTGTTTCACGAACGAATATGCTTCGGACTTCGCCCATCTCGGCGAGAGCCTGCAGCTTCCGGTCAATGCCAGACCGAATCATATCGCGGAGGTGAGGTGCCCCCCGTTCCATCACCGCTTCGGGTACCAACGGCACAACGTAACCGTGGCTCGCGGCAATGGCATTCTGAGACACAATCTTGGTTGCCGGCGCACAGTCAAAGATGATGTAGTCATAGTGGTCGTCTAACCCCGTTTCCTCCAACCACTGGCACATCAACGTGCGCTTGTTCCACTCCGACCGGATCGCATTAACGACATTCACGACATTGTCCACCTTACCGCGGACCTGTTCCCGAACTTCGCCGGACTGCTTGTGGAGCCATATCCAAGCCCCGGCCAGTAAGTTGACCGAGACGGAGACTTTCATCGCCGACAGGTACTGCGCAAATGAGCACCCGGAATCCCAAAGGCAAAGCCAATCCGTGTCACTCATGGTCAGTTGAAGAGCGGCTTAGGGCTGTACGCAGGCAAGGACTTCGTTACGACCCTCGTCTTCTGAAATCGTGTCAAAGGCCCCTGCGAGGGCACTTGCGTATCCCGGCTCCCCAAAGTTCGCGATCGCGGCGGGTTTGGTCACGTCGGACTCCAAGCGATAGGCAGACTCATCCATCGTCATCCAGTGCCACAGCATGCCACGATCCTTCATGACCTTCTCCCAATGGTCAGATAGGGTCTGAATTCTGAGGGTTCCCTTTAGCTGGCCCCTTTCCTTTAGCGTTTCCGCAGCCCAGACGAGCGCGTGCTTGGAAGCTTCATCGACATCCTTCAGTGGCCCATGCACGAGGATGCGCAGGGCTGTGCCGCTGCGGCTCAGAAATTCCATGACGGCAGCCACAATGTAGCGGCTGCCGAACACAGGCACCCCGCCCTCGTGCCTTTCAGGCAGCCCGCCGGAGACCAAGCGAACCGCGCTCTTCGCATTGGCGATGAAGAGCTTGATGAGATACGCAGCATGCTCAGGCTTGCCGTTGCTGATCAGCTTATCCTCACCTGTCCTGCAAGCGAGGGCAACGCTGGTGAAGTAAGCCCGCTCCTCCTTGGTCCACGAGGCGCTGTTAAACGGGTCAAGACGCTCCGTCACCGCATCAATTCTCCCATGCTGGCCAGTTTCTCTGCCATCAGAAGCTGATGGACAAAGCGATTTTGCTCATGTCACGTCCCAATTTCAATGCTTCAGGCTTGGACATTCGTGTTGCGCGTTTTGGGTCAGCGGGGATCGGGTGCCGCCTGCGCTGTTTGGCTGGTGCCCCAGTAATTGATCGCTTCCTCATGACGGCTTCGTTGCCCCGACTGCCGAGAACGCTGAGGCCCAACGCCTTCACGCCACCGTTCGGAACAGCGCTGCCGCCAGGGCCACGACCATCGTGACGGTGAGGCCGAGCAGCCAGCGCTGCATGGAGGCGTCGCGGTTGGCGACCAAGGCGTGTATCCCCGCGATTTCGGTGAGAAGCTCACCCCTCAAGCTGGCGATCTCCGTGCGAGCGCCTTCGATCTCCACACGCACTGCCGCGATGTCCTTATGGGTGGCCATGAAGTCCATCTTGGTCTCGATGCGGGCCATGTTGGTCTCAACGCGGGCGATGCGTTCGCTGAGCTCGGAGATTGGCTCGTTGCTGGCGTTGGTTGGGGCTTCGGCGTCCATGATGCATCGCTCCGCGTGGGCTGGGGGTGATGGGGTTTGGGTGCTTTTTGGGGAGCATCCTAACCCAGAGGGGCGCTTGGGGGCAGCAATGGGGTGGGCGAAAAAGCTGAAAGGCTTGTGGGAGATTGGCGCTTTGGGGCTAAGGTGATTGGCGCGGTCGGCTTGTTAGGGGAGTTCAGCAGGACGCTGTTGAATCGGTGCTGAGCAACGTGTTCGACGCACTCTCGGAGTTCCTGGATGGTCTCGGTGAGGCGAGAGCACGATTCCCGAATAGGAATAGGCGGCGCCCTCGTCGCCATGCCAAGCGATCAGGCGTGGCTGGGGGACGGACTTGCCCCACAACTTGACGCATTGCGACTGCCAAGGGGTGGCTTCAATGAGGTGGCGGAGAAGCTCCTCGCACTCCCGCGGCAGCGGGACGTCGTGGTGGATCGTGATGTCAGCATCTCAAGTATCCGACCTCCGCAGCAAGCCCGCTGACATCCTCTCGCACCTTCGAGACTTCGGATCCTATCTCCCCCATTTCCGATCGGATAGCGGACTCCACGCGATCGAATCCTTGGTTGACGGTGGCGTTCACGTCGCTGACATGCCCTGAAATCAAGTTGGCTACGCCAAACATGATGACCGCGATGACGCTCACGAGCGCAACGAGAACACTGAGCATCGTCCAGTTGATGCGTTCATGCCAAGGAGGTTTGGGCCGACCGGCCGCTGTATCCCGTCGCATCTCCTCTGGCGACCGTTTACCGTGCAGATCTTCAAGTTCGCTCACTTTCGGGCCTCCCTGAGCCATGCAACTGCCGTGCTGGGCAAGACGCCGGCCGAGGCATCATCATCAATTCCAATCACCAACCCACTTTGGCCATCTTCACCTGCAGCGATGCCGACCTCCTCCTTGACCTTGTCGGAAGTGGATATGCCCTCTGGCGACACAAAAGCCAACGTGTCATTGATGATGTGGTTGTGGTTCGGCCAACCTTGACTGAATTTTTTCCCATACGGCATCGCTTTTGCTTGTCAGGGCCACGAGATGGATGGTCACTGATCTACCGCCTTCGCATTTCCATCGCCAGTGTGCCTGCCCGGATTCTCCCCAATCAACACACTGGTTGGCTAGCCTTGTCCCATAATCCGTTTGTCGGCGTCCGCATGCCAACCAAACGGGCCGTTAATGGCGGCTTCGCCGCCCAAGCCGTCGTGAGCGCTGTGGCCCAACGCCTTCACGCCACGGCGCGGAACAGCGCCGCCGTCAGGGCCACGACCACCGTGACGGTGAGGCCGAGCAGCCAGCGCTGCATGGAGGCCTCGCGGTTAGCTACCAGGGTTCGTGTGCCTTCGATTGCCGTGTTCATCTGCGCCATCTCGGCAGCTATCGCCGTGTTCATCTGGGCCATCTGGTTGAGAAGCTCACCTTTCATGCTGGCGACCTCGGTGCGAACGCCCTCGATCTCCGTACGCACCGCAGCGATGTTCTTGTGGGCGGCCATGAAGTCCATCTTGGTCTCGATGCGGGCGATGCGTTCGCTGAGCTCGGAGATTGGTTCGTTGTTGGTTTTGGTTGGATCCTGAGTGTCCATGATGGGCCGCTCCGCGCGGGCTTGGGGGTGATGGGGTTTGGGGACGGGATTGGGACGTGCGAGGCGGCTGAAAGTCTTGTGGGGGATTGGCGCTTTGGGGCTGGGGTGATTGGCGGGGTCGGCTTGTTGGGCGGTGGCGGGTCATGCAGACCGTGTGGGATAAGGCGCACGGGACGGCGGGCGTGTCGGAGGCCCTGTCGCTGATCGGCGCCCTGTACGTCCATGAGAAGGCCATCCGCAGGGAGAAGCTCGAAGGCCCCGCAAAGCTGGCCTTCCGGCGGGAGCGCAGCGCACCGGCGGCCGATGCCTTCTTCGCCTGGTGCAAGGCGCAGCGCCAGCGCCTGGACCTGCTGCCGAGCAGCCCGTTCGCCAAGGCGCTTAAGTACGCGGCGGAGCGGGAGGCCGGCCTGCGGGTGTTCCTTGAGGACCCGGCCGTGTCCGTGGACACGAACCACCTTGAGCGCGGCTTGCGCCCCGTTCCAATGGGGCGGCGCAACTGGCTGTTCGCCTAGACGGAGCTGGGTGCCCGGCGGGTGGGCGTGATCCAGAGCCTGCTTGCCACTTGCAGGCTGCAGGACGTCGACGCCCACGCCTACCTGGTTGACGTCCTCCAGCGCGTCGGCCGGCACCCCGCGAAGCGCGTCATTGAACTGACGCCAAGGGTCTGGAGAACGCTGTTCGCGGACCGCCCCCTGCGGTCCGACCTCGACCGCGCCCGGGATCCGCCACCTCCCATAACCGGCGGAAGTCCAGAACGGCCTAGAATGACCGCTTACCCCCGGCCCGTTGGCGGATCGGAGGAAGGGGATCCGGAAGTGGCTTAAATGGAAAGGGAAACGGAGCCGTCCGGCCCGTTGTAAACCAAGACGGCAGCTCGTAGTAAGTCTCGCCCAATCAATGCGACCACGCTTGGAATCCCTGACAACGTGGCGCCCATGCCTTGCTCAACGTTGATGCTGCCGCCTCCAGCCAAAAGCAACTGACCGGCAAAGACGGGGACTTCGACCGCATGGTCCGTAGCTGATGTCATTCCCGCGACGCCAACGACGGGAAGCTTGGCCTGTCGGGCGGCATCTTGGTCGAAACACGTCTGGCTGGCCCCAGTGTCAATCATCGCCAATCCCGAAACTACTTGGGGGAAGTTCCTCATGCTTCGCCGCCTTCGCCTGTAAGAGATCAGGCAATAGCGTCAGATTGATCGGCAGACAAGGGCCACTGATGCACAGAACTTCTGAGGGCGATGGAATGGGTTGGCCAGCTGCTGCTTCTGCGCTGACTCGGATGTTAAGGGTTGGCATTCAATCCGCCTTGTAGTATTCCCAACGCCAAAGCAGGAACCGTGAAGGTCGGCTGCTCGGAACCCGCCAGACGAACAAGAAACGGCCCTTCGCCAAACAATCGAGACCCTTCGCTGATAGCATCAGCCTGCGTTGTGAATGCTCCAATCAGTTTGCTGCCTTTCACCAACAAGTATAGGTTGGGGTTGTTCTCTGCGAGATCGGCTTTATGTGCCTCATAGAAATCCAATTCCTCCGCAAGGATCGTATGCTCCATACAACGCCTCCAGTTGGTCAAGCGCGGAATTGCGCCCTAAGCCAATTCCGGCGTGTTCAAACGCGCACCGGGATTAGTCAGTGAAGAAAATTATGCCGAATGGCCCCCTCAGCGCACAAGCCATACATCATGGGTTCGGCAGCGCTGAGAATACCACATCATTGGTGTCCGGTTAAAAGTCAAATAAATTCAGTTGGTTGGGATGGCCATGAGGTTCGGTCGTGAGCGGGCCTTCGAAAAGCCCTTGATTCAACTGCGTTTTTTCGAACAGGGCGACCGACAGGATCCGCAGAAAAGTGTGGAGCGAGACCTCCAGCCGAGGCGCTTCCTGACGATGGCGACGAGCACGCAGACGGACACGGCGACCCGGATCTGCGTCTTCACCGCGTTCTCTGAGGTTCCGAGGAACGACTTGATGCGCAGGTGCTGCATGATCCACTTGAAGAACAGCTCCGCCTGCCAGCGGTTGCGGCAGAGGTCGGCGACGGTCGCCGCCGGGACCGCGAAGTGGTTGGTTAGGAAGTTGAACGTCCTCCCGGTTTCCGGGTCCCGGCACTTCACCCGCCGCAGGGGCTGGGGGTGGTTGCCCTTCGTCCTCACGCCCGTCAGCGCGACGGTCTGGTCGCAGAGCAGGCCGGCGGGCTTGTCGACGGGTCGGGAGCATCGGCGGCGGAACTTGGTGTTGGACTTTGCCCGGATGACGAAGAGGGCGCCCAGGCTGTGCAGGTGGAACAAGCGCTCGAAGTCGATGCAGGCGCGGTCCATGACGTGGAACGCGCCGGGCTCCGGGACCGGCAGGTCCAGCACGTTGACGTCGTGCAGCTTGGCCTCGGAGACGTGGACGAACGCGGGGATGCTGCCGCGCAGGTCCAGGAGCCTGTGCAGCTTGACGCCGGACTTCGTGGTGCGGAACAAGGCCCAGGGAAAGACGGATAGGTGCAAGCACGGCTTGCACGGTCGATGGTGGAGGAGTCCAGCGCGCACACGGTGTTGTCGAGCTCCAGGCCTAGGTCCTCGCCGGCGTACAGGGCGCGGGCCTGCCCGATCAGGCGCTGCGCGAACTCGGCGTGGATGCGCCAGTCCCGGCGCTCGTTGGCGTCCACCAAGGTGGAGCGCCGAACCGGCGAGCGGATGCCCATGTGGTACAGCTTGGCCGACTGCGCCGACAGGCTGGCCTCGATGTCGCGCAGGCTCTCCCGGCCGGTCAGCTGCGCGAACGCCAGCACCCGGCACTGCTCGGCGCGGGACAGCGCGCGCGCACCCCGGTTCCCTTCGTAGCGCGCCACCAGGCCGTGGAAGGCCTTCCACGGCAGGAAGTCCATGACTTGGGTGAACAGCGTCGTTCCGGCATACATGCGGCCCCCTCGGCCCCAAGGGCGCAAAGGACGGCGATTTTGCCGGAACCGCGCTCAAGTCGGGGACACCCGAAACCCGTTGCAACCTTTTGTTGGACGTAAAAAAACCAAGGACTCTCCAAACTTAAGCCGGACAGCAGTGATAGATGGTCATTGATCTACCGCCTTCGCATTTCCATCACCAGTGTACCCGCCCGGATTCTCCCCAATCAACGCACTGGTTGGCTAGCCTTGTCCCATAATCCGTTTGTCGGCGTCCGAATGCCAGCCAGAACACTAAAGGGCCAATTAGTGGCGGCTGCCCGGGCTGGGCTGTCGTGGGCGCTGAGGCCCAATGCCTTCACGCCAAGGTGCGGAACAGCGCCGCGGTCAGGGCCGCGACCATCGTGACGGTGAGGCCGAGCAGCCAGCGCTGCATGGAGGCGTCGCGGTTGGCGACCAAGGCGTGTATCCCCGCGATTTCGGTGAGAAGCTCACCCCTCAAGCTGGCGATCTCCGTGCGGGTGCCTTCGATCTCCGTGCGAGTGCCTTCGATCTCCACACGCACTGCCGCGATGTCCTTATGGGTGGCCATGAAGTCCATCTTGGTCTCGATGCGGGCCATGTTGGTCTCAACGCGGGCGATGCGTTCGCTGAGTTCGGAGATTGGCTCGTTGCTGGCGTTGGTTGGGGCTTCGGCGTCCATGATGCGTCGCTCCGCGCGGGCTGGGGGTGATGGGGTTTGGGTGCTTTGTGGGGAGCATCTTAACCCAGAGGGGCGCTTGGGGACGGGATTGGGGCGCGCGAGGCGGCTGAAAGTCTTGTGGGGGATTGGCGCCTTGGGGCTGGGGTGACACTGGCGCGGTCGGCTTTTTGGGCGGTGGCGGGTCATGCAGGCCGTGTGGGATAAGGCGCACGGGACGGCGGGCTGGTCGGGTGGGAGGGGAGGCGCGTGGGTTGGCCGTTGCGGTGTCGCGACATGGTGATGTCGGGATGAGAGTTGCCTGAGTCGTCGTTTTGCTCGTCAAGTGAAGTGGCGGGCGCCCCCCGAGCGTTTGAGTGATCCGAGCGATGTTGGCCTACTTGATGACGCCGCCGGTCCAGGGCGGGATGGTCGGAAACCGCCAGGATGGCCATCGGCGCGTCTGGCGGCCCTTGGCGTCGCGGCTCATGCCCCCGGCTGTCCATGGTGCCGCAATGCACGCCGACGGCGTTGATCGGCGTCGCCTGGGCCGTCGTGGGCGCTGAGGCCCAACGCCTTCAAGCCAAGGTGCGGAACAGCGCCGCGCCCAGGGCTACGACCATCGTGGCGGTGAGGCCGAGGAGCCAGCGCTGCATGGATGCCTCGCGGTTGACGATCAGGGTTCGTGTACCCTCGATTGCCGTGTTCATTCGGGCCATCTCGGCGGCGATCGCCGCGTTCATCTGGGCCATCTGGTTGAGAAGCTCACCCTTCATGCTGGCGATCTCCGTGCGGGTGCCTTCGATCTCCACGCGCACTGCGGCGATGTCCTTGTGGGTGGCCATGAAGTCCATCTTGGTCTCGATGCGTGCCATGTTGGTCTCAACGCGGGCGATGCGTTCGCTGAGCTCGGAGATTGGCTCGTTGTTGGTTTTGGTTGGATCCTGGGTATCCATGATGGGCCGCTCCGCTCGAGGCGTGGGTGACGGGGTTGTTGGGTGCTTTGTGGGGCCCATCTTAACCTAGAGGGGCGCTTGGGGGCGTAATCGGAGCGTGCGAGATGGCTGAAAGGCTTGTGGGGTATTGGCGCTTTGGTGTTGAGGTGATTGGTGCGGTCGGCTTGGGGGTGGCAAGTTGTGCAGGTCGTGGGCGGATCAGTCACAAGGGAAGGCGGGTTAGGCGTTGCGATGTCGCGGAAATGGTGCTCTTGGGATGAGAATTGCGTGTTTCCCGGACCATGAGCGCAATTTTAGTCATGGCTGCACCCAAGGCCGGCACAGCGCTTATCAATGCGACAGCTATCTGTTCGTCTTCGACCCGATTCCCATACCCTTTAACACCCAGCTTGCAATCTCTTTGGACAGCGCAACTCCGCGGCCTTTGAATCCCTGCAGCTTGCCGAATGGTCGAAAGCCTGCCCGATCATCGACAAATTCGTTGAACCCTTCCGTAAAGTCTGTCGCATCGACTAGGCAATGACAGCTCGCCGTTCGACTGGATCTCGCAACGGCCCCGGCCGGAGTCCCAGCCGCCGCCGAGAACCCCCGCGATGTCGTCGCTGCTCCACACGGCGGTCTCGCCGACCGGGATCGGCGGCGCCGCGCCGATCTCTATTCCGCGGTTGTGTTCCGCGGTTGATGTACGCCCTTGCAGGCGAGCCGGGATTGTTGCCGGTCGAGTTCGCGGCACTTGCCGTCTCAGCGAAGGGCACCCCCCGAGCGTTTAGGTGGTCAGAGCGATTTTGCCGCACCCGATGACGCCGCCGTCCGGAGCGGGATGGTCGTCAGCATTTCTGGCGAGCCCTTGGCGTCACCGCTCACCCCGGCTGTCCACGGTGCCGAAGCGCGCGCTGGCGGCGTTGATCGACGTCGCCTTGGCTACCGAGAGCGCTGAGGCTCAAGGCATTTCACGCCACCGTTCGGAACAGCGCCGCCGTCAGGGCCACGACCATTGTGACGGTGAGGCCGAGCAGCCAGCGCTGCATGGAGGCTTCGCGGTTGGCGATCAGGGTCCGTGTGCCCTCGATTGCCATGTTCATCTGAGCCATCTGGTTGAGAAGCTCGCCTTTCATGCTGGCGACCTCGGTGCGAACGCCCTCGATTTCCGTGCGCACCGCAGCGATGTCCTTGTAGGTGGCCATGAAGTCCATCTTGGTCTCGATGCGGGCGATGCGTTCGCTGAGCTCGGAGATTGGCTCGTTGTTGGTTTTGGTTGGGTCTTGGGTATCCATGATGCGCCGCTCCGCTTGAGGCGTGGGTGACGGGGTTGGGTGCTTTGTGGGGCCCATCTTAACCCAGAGGGGCGCTCGGGGGCGGGAATGGGGTGTGCGAAAAAGCTGAAAGTCTTGTGGGGGATTGGTGCCTTGGGGCTGGGGTGACACTGGCGCGGTCGGCTTTTTGGGCGGTGGCGGGTCATGCAGGCCGTGCGGGATAAGGCGCACGGGAAGGCGGGCTGGTCGGGTGGAGGGGAGGCGCGTGGGTTGGCCGTTGCGGTGTCGCGACATGGTGATGTCGGGATGAGAGTTGCCTGAGTCGTCGTTTTGCTCGTCAAGTGAAATGGAGAACGCCCCCTGAGCGTTTGAGTGATCCGAGCGATGTTGGCCTACCTGATGACGCCGCCGGTCCAAGGCGGGATGGTCGGGAACCGCCAGGATGGCCATCGGCGCGTCTGGCGACCTTTGGCGTCGCGGCTCATGCCCCCGGCTGTCCATGGTGCCGCAATGCACGCCGACGGCGTTGATCGGCGTCGCCTGGGCCGTCGTGGGCGCTGAGGCCCAACGCCTTCAAGCCAAGGTGCGGAACAGCGCCGCGCCCAGGGCTACGACCATCGTGGCGGTGAGGCCGAGGAGCCAGCGCTGCATGGATGCCTCGCGGTTGGCGATCAGGGTTCGTGTACCCTCGATTGCCGTGTTCATTCGGGCCATCTCAGCGGCGATCGCCGCGTTCATCTGGGCCATCTGGTTGAGAAGCTCGCCCTTCATGCTGGCGATCTCCGTGCGGGTGCCTTCGATCTCCACGCGCACTGCCGCGATGTCCTTGTGGGTGGCCATGAAGTCCATCTTGGTCTCGATGCGGGCCATGTTGGTCTCAACACGGGCGATGCGTTCGCTGAGCTCGGAGATTGGCTCGTTGTTGGCGTTGGTTGGGTCTTGGGTATCCATGATGGGCCGCTCCGCGTAGGCTGACGGGGTTTGGATGGTTTATGGGAAACATCTTAACCCAAGGGGGCGCTTGGGGGAGGAATTGGGGTGTGCGAAAAGGCTGGAAGGCTTGTGGGAGATTGGGTCTTTGGATTGGGGTAATGGCGCGGTCGGCTTGTTGGCGGATGGCGGGTTATGCCAGCTGCGGGGGATCAGCCGCAAGGATGGCGGGCTGGGCGGACGGGGCTTGGGGGAAGGGGGCGGTTTGGCCATTTTGACATCACCGCAGCGGCGCTCTTGGAGCGGGCATTGCGCACGCACTTGCCTTGCTTGGCCGGGGGCCGGAAAAAAGGAGGCCCCGGACGCTTGCGCGGCCGGGGCCAAGTCAACGATGATCAGCCCGCAGGCGGGGCGGGCGGGGCTACTGCCGGCGCCCGCCAGAAGACCAGTCCCTAAAAACCGGGCAGGGGACCATTGGCATCAACGTCGTCTGCAACAACTTGACCGCCAGCCAATCTGTTGTTGCACATCGTCGCCGCAACCATGCTGACGTTGTCGGCGACGGTGCTCAGATCTTCGTCAATACCACCATTGGCGTCGCGGCCCAAGTGGCCCGGCAGCGAGCTGCAGATATTGGCCAAAACCGCGTCGATGCCGTCCAATTGCTCCTCGTCCAGGCTCAAGCTCCGGCCAACCACGGCGGAGTTGTTCACCAGCGTGTGGCCGCTGCGCACCATGTGCTGGACCTCAAGATCCCCGTTCGACATCAGGTCGCAGGCACCCCGGCCCCTGCTCCAGCCACCATCATCAAACACACCGGCCACGTCGTCGCTGCTCCAAACAATGGTTTTGCCAGCGTCAACCGCGCCCGCCTCTTGAAAATAGTTCATGCCATCTTCGTCGTGGCAGTCCAGGAACACAGTGCAGTCCGTCTCGTTCGCACAGCGGACCCGCAGATAGGAGCTATCCGTGCCCTCTCCCCTTACCACACCGTGGGCGAAGGCATGAACGTCAACATCTGCGTACTCGATCGTTCCCATGCTCATGACCGGCCGGCCCGGATTGTTGCCCGAACGGCTGAAGTTGCGCATGGCCACCACCGAGATGTCGCCCGGACGCAGGTCGTCAACACCGCCGGGCACATACATGAACTGCGTCGAACTGCCCGCCGCAGCGATGGGGACTTGGACCGCCGCCATTCCATCGACGATCTTCGCCGCCGTCCGATCACTGCCGTACAGCACCATATCACCCGTCTTGAAGGCGCCCTTGACCACCACGTCAATGTTGCCAGCAAGGTCGGGGTCAAGCTCGGCATCTTCGCCCGTACCCTCCACAGCCGGATCCGAGGGATCCAGCGTGTAGATCACGTTGCCAGCGGCTTGGCGATTGATGGAAACCGTCAGGGTGCCCAGCCCAAGCGCCCTGGTAGCCGAGGTCGAGCCCTTAGGCGTGTGGTTGGCATTGGATGTCGCGAACTCCTTGCGGTTGTTCAGCGCCACTTCGGCCACGTTAAGGGCGATGGCGGCCGGGCTGCCCATGCTGATGCGGACTACTTGCTCCGATCCAACCACCCATCGGTTACCGACGTTGTTCATGGCGGCAACAGCGCCGTCCATGGGCGTGTCAATCCCGCCTGTCACCTTCGGGAAAGGGACTTGGCCGGCTTCGGTGCCTTTCACGGCGCGCCCCTTCCCCTCAACCAGCTCCGCCGTGATCGCAACGCCAGTAATGGGTCTCGGCGGCACGGTGGCCGTGCTGCCTATGACCGTCGGCGACACCCGGAGGTCCGGAACCCAGAAGGAAATGCGGTGTCCAGCGGTGATGTTGTCCGTAGCCTCTACCATGAACGTAACGGTGCTGTCCCCAGTGCTACCGCCCTCAACGACCTCAGCGGACAGCGCGTTTACCGTGTTGTCGCCTGTGCTAGCGGGCTGGCGGAGGTCCAAAGTGCCTGCGCCAACGTTCTGGCCGAAGACCGCGCCCACCAAGTCGAACTTGATCTGCGCCGTGTTGCTCTCCGGAATCTGGGCGTTGACCGCGCCTCCATCCCTGTCAGCGCCATTGTTCAGGGTGAGCCGCACCGCCGGCCGCGGCGCGTCATCAGTGCCGCCCGCCGAGCCGAGCTGGACCACCGAGCCATCGGCCGAGCCCAGAAGCTCAGCAGCAACAAAGTACGGATTGGTCACCGACTGCGTCAGGGTGACCGGCTTGGACTGGTCGTCACCCTGCGCCCAAGCACTACCGGCGAACAGGGCGCCAGCGGCGAACAGGACCGCGGCCCTTCCTGCGTGTCTGATCATTTGAGTCTCCATTTCTGGTTGAGTCTTCCTTGTTGAAATTGAACCATCGAGCCGGACTGAACGGCCAACTGCGGACAAGCCCAAAACGCTCCGCGCTGCTTCCCAACGCAGTGCGGATGATAACCCTTCCGCAGAAAGCCGCAAGAGGGTACAGAGCACAAATGGCGGTGTAAAGGCGAAAAACAGCCAAGAAAACGTCTTCGGCCAAAATCCGCGAAGAATTTCGAGCCCGCATAAGGAGGCGAGGCTGGAAGGCTTGTGGGAGATTGGGTCTTTGGATTGGGGTAATGGCGCGGTCGGCTTGTTGGCGGATGGCGGGTTATGCCAGCTGCGGGGGATCAGCCGCAAGGATGGCGGGCTGGGCGGACGGGGCTTGGGGGAAGGGGGCGGTTTGGCCATTTTGACATCACCGCAGCGGCGCTCTTGGAGCGGGCATTGCGCACGCACTTGCCTTGCTTGGCCGGGGGCCGGAAAAAAGGAGGCCCCGGACGCTTGCGCGGCCGGGGCCAAGTCAACGATGATCAGCCCGCAGGCGGGGCGGGCGGGGCTACTGCCGGCGCCCGCCAGAAGACCAGTCCCTAAAAACCGGGCAGGGGACCATTGGCATCAACGTCGTCTGCAACAACTTGACCGCCAGCCAATCTGTTGTTGCACATCGTCGCCGCAACCATGCTGACGTTGTCGGCGACGGTGCTCAGATCTTCGTCAATACCACCATTGGCGTCGCGGCCCAAGTGGCCCGGCAGCGAGCTGCAGATATTGGCCAAAACCGCGTCGATGCCGTCCAATTGCTCCTCGTCCAGGCTCAAGCTCCGGCCAACCACGGCGGAGTTGTTCACCAGCGTGTGGCCGCTGCGCACCATGTGCTGGACCTCAAGATCCCCGTTCGACATCAGGTCGCAGGCACCCCGGCCCCTGCTCCAGCCACCATCATCAAACACACCGGCCACGTCGTCGCTGCTCCAAACAATGGTTTTGCCAGCGTCAACCGCGCCCGCCTCTTGAAAATAGTTCATGCCATCTTCGTCGTGGCAGTCCAGGAACACAGTGCAGTCCGTCTCGTTCGCACAGCGGACCCGCAGATAGGAGCTATCCGTGCCCTCTCCCCTTACCACACCGTGGGCGAAGGCATGAACGTCAACATCTGCGTACTCGATCGTTCCCATGCTCATGACCGGCCGGCCCGGATTGTTGCCCGAACGGCTGAAGTTGCGCATGGCCACCACCGAGATGTCGCCCGGACGCAGGTCGTCAACACCGCCGGGCACATACATGAACTGCGTCGAACTGCCCGCCGCAGCGATGGGGACTTGGACCGCCGCCATTCCATCGACGATCTTCGCCGCCGTCCGATCACTGCCGTACAGCACCATATCACCCGTCTTGAAGGCGCCCTTGACCACCACGTCAATGTTGCCAGCAAGGTCGGGGTCAAGCTCGGCATCTTCGCCCGTACCCTCCACAGCCGGATCCGAGGGATCCAGCGTGTAGATCACGTTGCCAGCGGCTTGGCGATTGATGGAAACCGTCAGGGTGCCCAGCCCAAGCGCCCTGGTAGCCGAGGTCGAGCCCTTAGGCGTGTGGTTGGCATTGGATGTCGCGAACTCCTTGCGGTTGTTCAGCGCCACTTCGGCCACGTTAAGGGCGATGGCGGCCGGGCTGCCCATGCTGATGCGGACTACTTGCTCCGATCCAACCACCCATCGGTTACCGACGTTGTTCATGGCGGCAACAGCGCCGTCCATGGGCGTGTCAATCCCGCCTGTCACCTTCGGGAAAGGGACTTGGCCGGCTTCGGTGCCTTTCACGGCGCGCCCCTTCCCCTCAACCAGCTCCGCCGTGATCGCAACGCCAGTAATGGGTCTCGGCGGCACGGTGGCCGTGCTGCCTATGACCGTCGGCGACACCCGGAGGTCCGGAACCCAGAAGGAAATGCGGTGTCCAGCGGTGATGTTGTCCGTAGCCTCTACCATGAACGTAACGGTGCTGTCCCCAGTGCTACCGCCCTCAACGACCTCAGCGGACAGCGCGTTTACCGTGTTGTCGCCTGTGCTAGCGGGCTGGCGGAGGTCCAAAGTGCCTGCGCCAACGTTCTGGCCGAAGACCGCGCCCACCAAGTCGAACTTGATCTGCGCCGTGTTGCTCTCCGGAATCTGGGCGTTGACCGCGCCTCCATCCCTGTCAGCGCCATTGTTCAGGGTGAGCCGCACCGCCGGCCGCGGCGCGTCATCAGTGCCGCCCGCCGAGCCGAGCTGGACCACCGAGCCATCGGCCGAGCCCAGAAGCTCAGCAGCAACAAAGTACGGATTGGTCACCGACTGCGTCAGGGTGACCGGCTTGGACTGGTCGTCACCCTGCGCCCAAGCACTACCGGCGAACAGGGCGCCAGCGGCGAACAGGACCGCGGCCCTTCCTGCGTGTCTGATCATTTGAGTCTCCATTTCTGGTTGAGTCTTCCTTGTTGAAATTGAACCATCGAGCCGGACTGAACGGCCAACTGCGGACAAGCCCAAAACGCTCCGCGCTGCTTCCCAACGCAGTGCGGATGATAACCCTTCCGCAGAAAGCCGCAAGAGGGTACAGAGCACAAATGGCGGTGTAAAGGCGAAAAATGCACTTTCGGCCACGAAAAGCACTTGGAAACACGACTTTCCGGCTCGTCTGACAGCAGTTTTCCAAGCATTGAAGGGTGTTCTCCCGCCTTACTGCTTTCAAATACCTTAAATCACAGATCTCTCAGCCAAAATCGATGCTGGTCGGCTGCTATTCCCTAACGAACCGCTGATGCAATTCTAGCTGGTCCTTGATCTCCTCGGTCAGCCGGGCACCTTCGAGGTGGTTGCGGATGACATAGGGGGTGACCATCACCAGAAGCTCCGTCCGGTCGCCTTGATAGCTGTCAACACGGAACAGGCGACCAAATAGCGGTATTCGGCTAAAGCCCGGCACACCAACCGCGCCGGAGCTGACGTTTTCGGAGATCAAACCACCCATGAGCAGGGAACTGCCGTCCTTCAGCGTGAGGCCGGTGCTGAGGCTGCGCGTCAGGATTGTGGGGCTACCGGCAATGCTGGTGGCAGCGGTGGGCCGCGCCTCGCTAAGGGTTTGGCTGATCTCCAAATCCACCAGCCCACCAGCCTGCACAAGGGGGGTGATGCTTAGGTTGATGCCCGTGCTGCGGTATGTGACCTGCTGCAGCACGTTGGTGGAACCATCTAGCTGAATGCTGTCCTGAGAGGTTTGGGAGATCACCGGAATCTCGTTGCCGACATTGATGGAAGCCTGTTCGCCGCTCTTGACGAGCAGCTTCGGTTGGGAGCGAATTGACACGTTGCCGTCCTCGTAGAACAGGTCGAGTACGGCACGGGTCGTGCCAGCATTGTCGAGCACTAGGGAAAGGCCCTTAGTTTGGATCCCTAAGGCATCCCGGGTGCCGCCGGTGAGGCTCCAATCGCCGCTGATGCCCTCCCGGAGCAGGAAGTCAAAGCCGGACCCCTCCTGGTGGGTTAGGGTGACTTCGGCGATGAGCATTTCGATCAGCACCGAAGGCACGGGTTGGTCGAGCTTTTCCAACACTTCGCGGATTTCCGCCCATTCCTCGCCCGAACCGCGAAAGATGAGTAAATTGCGCCGTTCGTCCACTACCAAGGAATTGGAACCGGGTCTGGACAAACGCTCAGAACCGCCTATGCCACCGGTCGCGCCGTCGCCCTCGGCACGCCGCTGGGAGCGGCCACTCGCCGCCCTGTCGTCACCGACGATCTGGGCGAGGACTTCAACTAAGTCCGCTACTTGGGTGTTCCGAACTTCGTAGGTAAAGAGACCGGACTCAACTTCGCCTTGGTGGTCTTCGTCGAGGCTTTCGATCCAATCAACGGCGTGGTCAAGCAGGGCGGGGGTCTGGGCGAAGATCACCAGTTTGCCGATGTCGTCAAAGGGCAGAAAGATGATGTTTCCTATGCTGCTGCCGACATTGTATCCCTCTGCCTCCAACACGCGACTCACTGCGTCGGAAAGATCTTCCGGGGCCATGAAGCGGGGTTCGACAATCAGGCCGTGGCGACCGCGAAGCAGGGGCTGGTCGAGCACCTCGATGAGTTCAAGGGCCTGCGCGATCCAATCTAGGGTGCCCTTGAGCAGCACGGCATTGCGCTCAGGTTCGTTGGAGACTTCCAAGTTGGTTCTGGGAAACGCATCGCGAAGCATGCCAATGACTTGGCTAGGCGCCACCACATGCAGGGGCACCAACTGAAAAATCGTCCGGTGGGTGGCCGGCACCTCCGGCAGCGTGCGCCCGCTGATCAGCAGCGGCACCTCGCCGGACTCAATCTCCTGGGTGGCGAGGAAGGTGAGCACCCCGTCCTGCTCGCGGATGGTGACGCCGTACTCCTGCAACACTTGGCGGGCCGTGCTGAAAAACTGGCGCGGCGGCACCGGACTGGTGAGGCGCAGGGTGACCAAGTCCCTCTTCTCCTGCAGGCCGGGCGAGATGACGAAGGACATGCCGAGTTCGGTGCCGAACACTTCATTAATGAAGGGCACGATGGGGACGCCGTTGAAGGCGGCCTTGATGGGCGGGCCCTCAAGGTCCGCGCCGAGGTCGTCCGCCACGCCCCGGGCTTGGGTGCGGGTGATGTGCACGCCGGGGGTGGGGCTGTAGCGGCTGGCCTCCTGCGCTTGGGCCTGCGGGGCCGGGGTGTCCTCGGCCTCGGCCTCGATGGGCGGGCGGATGGGTTCCGGGAAGGGGGCGACGCCGAAAGTGGAACAGCCGCTTAAGGTGACTGCCAAGGCGAGGCAGGCGGCAGTGGCAAGGGCGGCCCGCAGGCGGGCGGCGGGGCTTGAGGCGCTTGGCTTGGTTCGGGGCGGTGGGGAACGGCGCTTCGCGCCGTTCGAGGGCGGGACGCCCGATTCGAGCGCCTCCCCAGAGCGAGGGCGTCCTGCCCTCGATTGGGACGTGCGGGGAACAAGCGCTTCCCCACGGGGCATCCGTCCCGTTTGGGAACGGCAATTCGCTCGCCGTGGTGCGGCTGCATCCGGTTTCATGACAGTGCGCATGGCCATTGGAACTTACTCACATCCATATGGGTTTGGAGAGCGTGTTTTGAGTGCGAAGTTGCGGGTGCGCGGCCAGACGACGCCTCCAGACTGCCGGGGTGGCGCAATAGTGCGACGAATGGGCGGAAACGGCAAGCGGTTGGAGGGGTGGGCGTCTGGGTGAGGAGCTCTTGCGGCGTTGACGGGTTGCCGGACGGCAGGCGTTGAGCCGGCCGTTTCGACGGCGGGACTCAAGCGATGGCTTTGAGGTTCATCAATCCCCTTGGTCGAGGAGCTTGGAGACCTTGGCGGCCGTCTCCGGGTCAAGCTGCCGCGCCAGTTCGCGCAGACGCTCGCGCTCCTCTGAACGGCCTTGGGCGATGCCTTCCGAACGGCCCCGGGCGATGCCTTCCGAACGGCCCCGGGCGATGCCCTCCGAACGGCCCCGGGCGATGCCCTCCGAACGGCCCTGGGCGATGCCCTCCGAACGGCCCTGCCGGACCAGCCCCGCCTTCCATTTGCTGAAGTTCGCCTCGATCAACGTCGTCATCTCCGACTCTCCTCGCCTGATTTCCAACTCCGAGCGCAGCGGCAACCCGCCGGCGTCCGGCATCATCCGACGCCACAGCGCCCGCGCCCAATCGTAAAGCGTTTCGGGGACGGGATGTCCTCAAGCGATGGCTTTGAGGTTCGTCAATCCCCTTGGTCGAGGAGCCTGGAGACCTTGGCGGCCGTCTCCGGGTCAAGCTGCCGCGCCAGTTCGCGCAGACGCTCGCGCTCCTCTGAACGGCCCTGGGCGATGCCTTCCGAACGGCCTTGGGCGATGCCTTCCGAACGGCCCTGCCGGACCAGCCCCGCCTTCCATTTGCTGAAGTTCGCCTCGATCAACGTCGTCATCTCCGACTCTCCTCGCCTGATTTCCAACTCCGAGCGCGGCGGCAACCCGCCGGCGTCCGGCATCATCCGACGCCACAGCGCCTGCGCCCAATCGTAAAGCGCGCCTCGGAAGCCCGCGTCCGCCGCATCCGGGAACGCCCAAAGGCCCTCGATGAGGCGCCTGAGCAGCTCCTTCGAGTCGCGCGAGCGCAGCAGCCGCGCCCACGACGACACCCGGTTGCCATCAGGCCAATCCTCCAACGCCCCGCCCCCCGCGTCAAGGACGACGTAGCCGCCCGGCTGCAGGAGGGCGGGCAGGCCCGTAGGCTCCACAACCCGCCGCCAACGCCGGCGGCCGCCGTACGCCACCACCGGCAGCACCCGCGGCTCATCGCCCTCGCGCGACACCACCCCCTCGCGGCTTAGCGCCCCAAGGTGGCGGCTGGCGTACTCAAGCAACCGGGCGCCCATGCCCGCGTCCCGAGTGGACTGCAACTCGGTCGGCAGCAGCAGCCACGGCCGCGTCCCGTCCGCCAGCCGCCCCTCGCGGAAGCGCACCCGCCAAACGAGGTCGCCGACCCGCTGCCTGAGGTCCGCCGACGGATGCTCGGCGCTGAGGCGCTCCAGGGTGTCCAAGTCCAGCAGGTGGACCCAGCCCGCAGCGACGATGCGCAGGACGTCCGCCTCCACCTGCGGCAGGGCGAACAGGGACTTGCTGAGGGCGTCGTGCTCCATGCCCCCATGATGGCGGGCGGCACGGCCTCCGTCTGTAGGCGATGGCTCCATTTGCGGCCGGCGTTGGGTTCGAGTCCCTGATCTCCCAACCCCATGACTGCCTTGGCGTTTCCGGGTCTGGCCGACTGGGGATGACGGCGCCGCCACGCCCCGTTGCGGCGGCGAGGAGCTGATGTCCCACAGCCGACCGAGGGCATGTCCGCCGGACACAAGCGATCTCGCATGCTTGGTCGGGGCAATGTCCGCAGAGCTTGTTTTAAGCGCTTGGCTTGCTCCGGAACGGGGATGTTCGCTCGCGCCCGCAACCGTCGCCGACGCCTCGGGGGATGCCCTCGAACGAAGGGGCGGGGGCATGACGAATCGAAGGTTCGCGCCCCCGCATGGAGCGCCGTTCGCGGCGCACGGCCTTCTGGCAGGCAGGCGCGGGACGGGTTTAATCACTTCGCTGGTGAGGGCGCCTTGGCTACCAGGCGTTGACATGCATCACGCCGTCGATGGGCGGGCGGTAGGCGGGCTTGAAGCTCGTGCCCTTGGTGTAGGCGATGGGGATCAGGGCGACCTGCATGAAGTCCGCGTAGGGAATGCCGAGCAGTTCAGCGATCTCCTGCTCGTGCATCAAGTGCAGCGTGGTCCAAGCCGTGCCGAGGCCGCGCGCCCGAGCCGCCAGCATGAAGTTCCAAGCCGCCGGAATGACCGAGCCGAGCACCGCGGTCTGGGCGAAGGCCATCGCCCCCTCCGCGTTGTCGGTTCGGCCGGCGATGCAGGGGATCATCAGCACCGGCGCCCGGCCCATGTTGTCGGCCAGATAGTCGGCAGAGGCGGCGGAGCGGGCCTGGCTGGCGGCGAGTCGCTCATCGCCGCTGCCTTGGTGCAGCTTGTGGATGGCGAACGGCATGTCCCGATAGACGGCGAAGGCTTGGCGGTAGTGCTCGCCAATCCGGCGGCGCTTGTCCGCATCGGTGACGAACATGAACCGCCAGCCTTGGGCGTTGGAGCCGGTCGGCGCCTGCACCGCCAGTTCCAAGCATTCCCGAATGACATCCATGCCCACGGGGCGGTCAAAGTCCAACCGCTTGCGCACCGCCCTGGTGGTGCTCAACAGTTCATCGTTGGTCAGGTCCAATTGCTCATGGGCCATAGTGCTCTCCGTTGGTGAAGCCAATTCCGTTGACGGGCTTGATTCTACCCATATGGCGGCAACCCATCCCGAACCCCGCAATCCCCACTGGCCAAGGAGCCCGCCCCTGATCCAGCCACCCGCCCTTAAGTCGGGGGAGCCATTCCAACTTCAGGGCGACCGACCGGCCAAGCCGCCATCGGTCAAAACGAGAACTGCTGATGCCATGTGCAAGTTCGGATTCAGAAACGCATCGGAACCTGACCTACGCGACGAGCGCGGAGTTTGGCGGTGGCCAAACCCCAATTGACACAAACTCCATCGAGCTGTGCGGGCTTAAGAAACATACCGGAATCTGATCTAAGCGACGAGCGCGGAGTTTGGCGCTAGCGAAACTCCATCCGCGACCGTCAGGTCGCGCGCTTGCCCACAGCAGCCGCGACGACTAAACTGCCGCGCCCTGCACATAGGTGGAGTCGGCGATGGCGCGCGTAACGGTTGAGGATTGCTTGGATAACGTGGACAACCGCTTCGAGTTGGTGATGCTGGCCGCCCGGCGGGCGCGGCAGATGCGCCAGTTCGCGGCGGAGCCGCTGGTGAAGGTGGAGAACGACAAGCCCACGGTGCTGGCGTTGCGGGAAATCGCCGAAGGGCTGATCTCCCACGAGGTGATCGACGCCCAGCAGGCCGCGCGGGAGGATGCCGAGATCGAAGCCGCCTTCGGCCGGGAGGACAGCTTCGGGGACTGAACGCTGCCAGCAACCACAGCCATGAGGGGGTTCGGCATCCGCTGCATCCGGCCCTGAAGGGCCAAGGCCCCTCTTTCGCCCGCGACGGCAAATTTCGCCCGCGACGGCAAAAACCGCCTGACCAGCGGGCGATTGCAAGGCAAGTTCGGCGCCCATTGCGCAACCGAGGAACGCTGCGTTGGACATTCACGGAACCTGCAAGCCGCAGTTTGAGGGCGTCAAGGCCGTTTTCGAGGAGAACTTCGAGCAGCGCGGCGACGTGGGCGCCTGCGTCGCGGTCAGCGTCGAAGGCGAGCCGGTGGTCGATCTATGGGCTGGCTGCCGGGACCGGGCGGGCACGCTGCCTTGGGAGCGGGACACCATCGTCAACGTCTATTCCACCACCAAGACCATGACTGCGCTGACCGCCCTGCTGCTGGCCGACCGGGGCGAGCTTGACCTCTACGCGCCGGTGAAGCGCTACTGGCCGGAGTTCGCGCAGAACGGCAAGGACAAGGTGGAGGTGCGGCATTTGCTGAGCCATTCGGCTGGGCTTGCCGGAATGGACGAGCCAATGTCCACCGAAGACGTCTATGACTGGGAGAGGATGGTGGCCGCCTTGGCCCGGCAAGCCCCTTGGTGGGAGCCGGGCACGGCGAGCGGCTACCACGCCCTGACCCAGGGCCATCTCATCGGCGAAGTCGTGCGCCGGATCACCGGCTCAAGCCTCGGGCAGTTCTTCCGCCGGGAGTTGGCCGAGCCGTTGGGCGCGGACTTCCACATCGGCACCGGCCCGGAGCACGACCACCGCATCGGCGAACTGATCCCGCCGCGGGCCGCGCCCGCCGGAGAGGCGGAGGAGAGCCCTCAGCTTGGGGAGCGCGAGGGGTCCGCCCCTCGAGGAAACAGCCCTCAGCTTGGGGAGCGCGAGGGGGCAACCCCTCGCAAGGACAGCATCGCCGCTCGAACCTTCGCCAATCCGTTCATTGCCGCCCGGGCAGCGTCCACCCGCGCCTGGCGGGCGGCTGAAATCCCAGCCGCCAACGGCCACGGCAACGCCCGCTCCGTGATGCGGGTGCAGACCTTGGCGGCCAACCTCGGCACCGCCTTCGGCAAGCGGCTCATGTCCGAAGCCGGCTGCCGGGCCATCTTCGACGAACAGACGTTCGGCAAGGACTTGGTGCTGGGCGTGCGGGTCAAGTTCGGCATGGGCTACGGCATCAGCACCGAACTGCTGCCCATGGGGCCGAACCCGAACATCGCCTACTGGGGCGGCTGGGGCGGCTCCACGGCGGTGATCGACCAGGACGCCCGGTTGTGCGTCTCCTACGTCATGAACCGCATGGAAGGCAACCTGATGGGAGACCTGCGCGGCTTCAAGCTGCTGCAGGCGGCGCACCGCTCGCTTCAATTTTAGTCACATCACGTCAAGCCCGGCCAAGCGTTGGCGCACGGCCACAACGGCGCCAACCATGCCGAGGACCGACCCGAAGCCGACCAGGATGGCCACAAAGGCGGCGTCAAAGCCTTCAAGAGCCAGAGTTTGGTCGAAGCTGCCGAGCAGGTCGAGCAGCGGCGCCTCCAGGATGATGAGCCCCAAGCTCACCAGCATGGCGGCCACGAGGCCGCCGCCCGCGCCGTAGAGGGCGCCGAAGTACAGGAAAGGCCGGCGCAGCTGCGCGTCGCTGGCGCCGACCAGCTTCATCACCTTGAGCTCGTCGAGCTGCGAATCGATGGCGACGCGCACGGTGGTGGCCGTCACCAAGACCGCGCCGACGCCGAACAGGGCGCCGAGCACCCAGCCGAGGGCGCTGGCAAGCCCGGAAATGGCGTTGACGCGCGCCAGCCAAGTGCGTTCAACCACCACCTCCGCCACCCCTTGCGCTGCGCGCATCGCTGCCGCCACCGCGGCCAAGGCGTCGGCGTGGGCATCGGCCGCAAAGGTCACGCGCAGGGAGGCCGGCAGGGGGTTGCGCACCAGCCCGACAAGCGCGTCGCCGAGGCCGGTGTAGGCGGTGAACTCCGCCAAGGCCTCGTCCTGGGTGGTGAGCGCCACGGCCTCCACGTCCGCCCGCCGTTCAAGCTGCGCGGCCAGTTCGGCGGCGTTCGGCGCGCCGAGCTTCATGTAAACGGACACGCTGGGACGGCCCCCGCCCCAATCGGCCGTCAGCCGGGACAGGTTGGTCTGCAGCAGCATGAGGCTGGCCGGCAGGGCCAAGGCGATGCCCACCAGCAGCCAGACCAGCAAGCTGGCGCCCGTGCGCCTTGAAACGAAGGCAACGACGTCGCGCGCCACCCGCCAATGCCCGCGCCACCAAGCCCATTGATGGACGGTGCGGGGCCATGGCCCTGGTTTGGCGCTACCCGGCATGGGGCGGTCCCTCGATGGGGCTTCCCGGCCTGCTGGGGAACGGCGCGCCCCAACAGCCCAATCGAGGGCGCAAGCCCGCTCCAGGGAGCCCGCTTGAAGCGAGGGCGTCCCGCCCTCCTCGGGCGGCGCGCGGCGCCGTTCCGATTCGGGGCAAGCAGGGAGCGCTCATGGCCGGGTCACCGAACCCGCAGGCCGTGCGACAGTTCCACCACCGGGTTGTCCAAGCTCTCGATGAGGGCCCGGTCATGGCTGGCGACGATGACCGTGGCGCCCACTTCGTTGAAGCCTTGGAAGAGGGCCATGATGTCCTGGGAGAGCTCCGGGTCCAAATTGCCGGTCGGTTCGTCGGCGAGGAGGATTTTCGGACGGCTGACCACCGCCCGGGCGATGCCCACCCGCTGCTGCTCGCCAGTGGAGAGCTGCATGGGCAGCAGCGACTCCCGCTCCAGGAGCCCCACCCGGTTGAGGGCGGCGCTCACCCGCCGCCGCACCTCCCGCTCCCGCATGTGCGAAACCCGCAAGGGCAGCGCCACGTTGTCGAAAACGCTGCGGGCGGCCAGCAGCTTGTGGTCCTGGAACACCGCGCCCAGGTTTTGCCGGTAGTGCGGCAGGCGCCGGGCGCTGAGGCGGCTGACGTTGACGCCATTGACCAGAATCTGGCCGTGGGTCGGGTTGTCAAGGCAGAGCAGGAGCTTCAGGCAGGTGGTCTTGCCAGCGCCGGAATGACCCGTGAGGAAGGTCATGGAGCCCTCCTCGAAGACCAGGGACAGATCCCGCAACGCTTCAAGGCCGCTCGGATAGCGCTTGTAAACGTTCAGGAACTCGATCCGGCCCACGGCGGCGGGCCTCGTCAGTCCACCGCCAGCAGGGCGTCAACGAAGGCATCGGCCGCAAAGGGCTTGAGGTCGTCCAAGCCTTCGCCGATGCCGATGAAGTACAGCGGCTTCGGCGCGCCGGCGCGGCGCAGCCGCTCGGCGATGGCGAAGATCACCCCGGCCTTGGCGCTGCCGTCGAGCTTGGTGATGACGAACCCGGTCACCCCGGCGGCGGCATCGAACTCCCGGACCTGGCTCAGCGCGTTCTGGCCGACCCCCGCATCAAGCACCAGCAGCACCTGTTGGGGCGCGCCCGGCTGCAACCGCTGCACGACGCGGCGGATCTTGGCCAGTTCCGCCATCAGGTTGGCCTTGGCCTGGAGGCGTCCGGCAGTGTCGGCCAGCACCACGTCGTAGCCGCGCGCCTTGGCGGCCACAACGGCGTCATGGACCACGGAGGCGCTGTCCGAGCCCTGGGCCTGCGCGACCACCGCCACGCCGTTGCGCTCGCCCCACGCCTGCAGCTGCTCCACGGCGGCGGCGCGGAAGGTGTCCCCCGCCGCCATGACGACGGCCAAGCCCTGATCCTGCAGCCGCTTGGCCAGCTTGCCCATGGTGGTGGTCTTGCCCACCCCGTTGACGCCGACCATGAAGATGACAAAGGGGCGTTCGGCGCTGATGGTGAACGGCGCCTGCAAGGGGCGGATCTGCTCCTTCAGCAGTTCCGCCAAGGCTTGGCGGAGCGCAGCGGTGTCGGCCAACTGATTGCGCCGCACCCGCGCAGCCAGCGCCGCCATCAGGCGCTGGGTGGCCTCCATGCCCACGTCGGTCGTCAGCAACGCCGCTTCGAGCTCCTCAAGAACCTCGGCATCGACTTCGCGCTTGCCGAGCAGCAGGTCGCCAAGGCCTTCGGCGAGCCGTCCCCGAGTCTTGCCCAAGCCCGCCTTGAGCCGCCGCCACAGGGTCGGCTTGGCGTCCGGCTCGCGCTCAGCTGCGTTGCTCATTGCCGCTCCGGTGCGATAGGGTGGGTTGCCACGAACGCCCGCGCCGCATCGTTTCATGACAAGCAATCAGGTTCGCATTATCGGCGGTCTTTGGAAAGGGCGAAAGCTCCGCTTCACCGCCGCCGCCGGCTTGCGCCCCACCGCCGCCCGGGTGCGGGAAACGCTGTTCAACTGGCTTGGGGACGGCATCGAGGACGCGGATTGCCTGGACCTGTTCGCCGGCAGCGGCGCACTCGGCTTCGAGGCGCTCTCCCGAGGCGCCCGCAGCCTGACCTCGGTGGACCACGACCGCCGCGCCGCCGAGGCGCTGCGCGGCAACGGCGCGCAATTGGGCGCCGCGCGGCTCGCGGTTCGCAAGCAGGGCGCCGTGGCGTTTCTGCGCGGGGCGGCCGGCGATGGGGTCTTCATCGACGGCGAGCCGGTCCGCAGTTGGGACTGCATCTTCCTCGATCCGCCGTTCGCGTCCGGGCTGCTGGCGCAGGCGCTGGCGCTGCTCGGCGAAGGGCAGGCGCTCAGGCCCGGCAGCCGGGTCTATTTCGAGGCCCGCCGCAACGCGCCGCTGGACCTTCGGGGCTGGCAAGTTGACCGGGAGGGCCGCGCCGGGGACTGCCGGTTTGGATTGCTGCGCCGGTAGCGTCGGCGGGGCCTTTCTTCAAGGGCCTTCAGCAATTCCCGTTTTGACTGGCGGCAGCGCCGGTCGGTTGCCCTGAAGCCGGAAACGCCCTCGACCACCGGATTTCGAGGGCATGGCCAACCGACGCGCACCGAAGGCGCGCGTTCGCGCCCTCGATTGGGAAGCCTGGGCCGGACTTGATCCGGAATGAGAGTTGCCTAGGGCCTTCCTCTTGTGTGCGGGCTCAGAAACATACCGGAATCTGATCTAAGCGACGAGCGCGGAGTTTCGCGCCAGCGAAACTCCATCCGCGACCGTCAGGTCGCGCTTGTTGCCTCGCCGTCGGGTCGTCGCTACCATCCGGCCCTGCGAACCCTCGGTTCGCCGCAGTTTCGCCACCGCGAAACCCAGCTTCCTTTGCAGTGGAAAGGCTTGGAATGTCCGTCGTCGTTTATCCCGGCTCCTTCAATCCGATCACCAACGGGCACACCGACTTGGTGAAGCGGGCGCTGAATCTCTTCGACCATGTGATTCTCGCCATCGGCACTTCGGCGCAGAAGGATCCGGACGACTACCTCAAGGATCGCATCGCGCTGTGCCGCACCGTGCTCGCGGAGTTCGGCGACCGGGTTTCGGTGGAGGGCTTCAACACCCTGCTCGTTGACTACGCGCGCTCCCGCAACACCACCTTCATCCTGCGCGGCCTGCGCACGGTCACCGACTTCGACTACGAGTTCCAGATGGCGGAAATGAACCAGTCCCTGGATCCGGAGATCGAGTACGTCTTCCTGCCGACTTCCAAGGAGTGCTCCTTCATTTCCTCCACCCTCGTGCGCGAAATCGCCTCGCTCGGCGGCGACATCGCCAACTTCGTGCATCCGGCCGTGCGCGCGGCCTTGGCACCGCCCGGCGAGGGTTGAAATCCTCGGAGATGACCCATGGAATTCGATCGGCAGCCTGCGGAAAACTGGCAGAGAGAGGTGCCCGGAGCTCGTTGGTTCAAGGCTGACTTGCAGATCCACACCTTGGATGACCACCTCGGCGGCAGGGTTCGGTTGCCGGATGCAGTGCGTGGACAACCCCATCATCCTAGAGTCCTCAAAAGCTATGCAAGGCTCTTGCTTAAGGAGCTTGTGGCGAAGGGCGTGCAAGTGGCCGGTCTGACCCCGCATTCCGTTCGAACGGGAAGCACGCCTGAAACGAGCGCCGTTTGGCGGATTGTTGAGGAGTGGAACAGCGGTGAAGATGATGACGGCGTTCCGTTTCGGGAGAAGATCTACGCCGTTTTTCCGGGGTTCGAGCCCAACGTCAACGATGGTTCAACCGGCGTGCATCTGCTCTTTCTCTTCGACCCCGAGATCGGCCGCGACCGCTTCCTCGCCCTCTATGACGCCGTCATGGACGGTCGAGCGCCTTGGCAAGGCGGCGCCCTGCAACCCACAACCCGCCGCGCGGACGAGATATTTGAGTCGCTTCAGAACGGGCAATCTGACAGCCAAGGGTCCAATACGCCTTGGCATTTCATCGCCCTCGCCCCGCATATCGAAAGCAGGCACGGCGTATTCCGGGAAATGCGCAGCGGCGCCTTGGAAAGGCTGCCGTGCAACCTGCTGGCTGGCTACGAGCTTCCCGACGGAAAGCTGGGCGGCGACTACGACGCAAACACAGGACTCGGCAAAAGGCTGCTACCTTTCATGGAGACCCATCGGCAAGCGTTCTTCCACGCCAGCGACGCCTACTCAATTGACGATCTCGGCCGCAGGCACACCTGGGTCAAGCTGGCGAGCCCTCGCATCGAGGCGCTGCGCCAAGCCTTCATCGCCAGTGACTCGCGGATGCGCATCGGGTTTGAGCGCCATGCAGACGGTGAATTGCGCCCGCTTGAGCAGTCACCCGACGTGGCGCTCAACGATCGCCCTTGGCTGAAAACGGTGCAAGTCCGTGGCCCCGCCTCTTTCTTTGACGGCGCCGAGCTTCAGTTCAGCCCCGATCTGACCTGCATCATTGGCGGCAGCATGACGGGCAAAAGCACCCTGCTTGACGGCCTGCGCACTCACGTCAAAGCGCCGTTGCCGCGCGATCCCCGCATAAGCGATCAAGTGGCAGCGAGGGGGCGTGAAATCTTCGCAGCAGGTTCGCCCCGGATCAGCCTCGACTGCCCCGCCGGCGGTCCGGGGGCTTCCGCAAGCGAGTCATGGCCAGCGCAGTTTTTCGCGCAAGGCGAGCTTCAAGGCCTGTCTCAAGACGCCTCGGCCATGGAAGCCATCCTAGCCAAACTGATTCCGGCGGAATCGCAGGGAATCGCGGAGCGGCAGGAGAAATTGAGAATACTGGACGGACAACTCAAGCAGCTAGCCGCTCCGCTCTCAGAACTCAGTGAGCGCCTTGCGGATGCGGAACAGGCCCACACCCGGGCTGAAGCCGCCAAGCAGGCGCTGGCGGACTTCTCCCAAGCCGGCGTGGACGACCTTCACGAAGCGAACCGCAACCAGCAGCAGTGGACTAGGGCGCGGAGCAACGCGCAGGGCATCGGAGCTGAGGTCAACAAAGTGTCTCAATCAATCACCGGGTTCGATGTTCCGGAGTTCGAGAGCGCCATGGACGGGATTGGGGAGCGCGGATCATCCGATACCGGGAATCTTGATCCCAAGGGCCGATGGAGCCGTGTTGTGGAACTGATCCGGGAAACGGAGCAGGAAATGGCCCAGTGGATTGAGGACGCCGCCTTGATCCTGGCGTCACTGGACAAAGATCAGGAAACGCTTCGAGTCGATGTGGAAAGGGCATTGGCGGCACACGGCCTCGACGCCGCAAAGCTCAGGGAGTTTCAAGACCTTAATCGCCAGGCTGCTCTGCTTCCGAGCTACAAGGCCAACCTTTCGGAAACGGAGCAGCGTCTTGCCGACTCCCAACAGCACTTCAAATCGCTGGGCGAAGAGCGGAGGAATGCCGTAGAAGATCAGCGCAAGGCGTTTGATCGGGTCATGCAGGCAATCCAACTCAAGTTCAAGGGCCGGTTCCGTGTCCGCCGCGTCGAAAACGGCGACAGCCGGCTCCTGGACGCTTTCCTGCGCTCACTAAAGCAAAAGGGAATCACCCGATGGTGGAACGAACTTGCCGATGATCTGCGACCGCCACCAGACGCCTTATCGACGCTTCTGGCCAATGACCCCGATTCCGAGGCCGACCGCGACAACGCGCCTGAAGGCTCGGCAAATTTCGCGCATTCGGCTTCATTGGCGGAGGTCGGGATGAGCGAGGCAGTGCAACGCACCTTCCATGAAAGCCTCACCCAAGCAAGGAAATGGGAGCTGGAGGCTCTGCGCTGCCCGGACCGCTATTGTCTGGAACTGCGATTGGACGACGACAGTTACCGGCCACTGGAGGAACTGTCCGGCGGACAGCGCGTCAGCGTGCTGCTCTCACTGCTGCTGGAAACCGAGGACAACCGGCCGCTTGTCATCGATCAGCCCGAGGACGAACTCGACAATCGATTTCTGTTCAACACGGTGCTGCCGGCGTTGAAGAAGTTAAAGGGGAAACGTCAAGTGATCGTCGCCACGCACAACGCCAACGTCGTTGTCAATGGAGACGCCGACTTGGTGATTCAACTCGAAGCAACCTCCAGGCACGGTCAAGTGGCGTCCTGCGGCGCCATTGAGGACGCATCGGTTCGGAAAGCCATCCTGCACACGGTTGACGGCGGGGAGGAGGCGTTTCGCCTGCGCCGCCAAAAGTACGGATTTTGAGGCTTGGGCATGGAGTGGCTTGACGTGCTGCGGCGAATTGAGGCTGGCGAAGACGAAAGCACGGAGTTCAAGCGCGGACTCGGCGACTTGTCCCCGGTCGGCAGGGCGATCTGCGCGATGGGGAACGGCGTCGGCGGATTGATCGTCCTGGGCGTGGAGGATCCCGGATCGATCGTCGGGGTGCGGGAAGACCCCGAAAGGGTGCAGGAACGGCTCACCCAATTCCTGCAAAGCGGCTGCAGCGTGCCTGTGTCCGCCCGTTGCGGAAGGCACGAAGACCCGAAGGGTTGGGTCCACTGGGTGGATGTGCCTCGCCAGCCCCGCGGTTTCGAACCACTGCACTATGGCGGACGCTTTTGGATTCGCCGCCAGCGAAGCAGCGTGCAGCCCTCGCCAGCGGAGCTGCGGACGCTCCTCAACGACTTCGGCTTCGTGCTCACCGAAGAGCAGGTGATTCGCGCGGCCACGGAACAGGACATCGATCTTCGCGCCTTCCGGCTCTTCCTGCGCGACCAAGGCATTGAAGTCGAAACGGTGCCGCAACCGCCGATCGAGGCGGACATGGAGAACGCCGGCGTACTGACCCGAATGGACGCCAAGCTTCACCCGACACTGTACGGGCTGATGGCCTTTGGGAGGGATCCGCAAGGCCATCCGCAAACCGCCAACTTCTTCATCCAGTGCGCCGCCTATGCCGGCATGGACCGCGCCTCTGAGGCGGTGGGCGTAGCCAGCGTCAATGGGCGGTTGGAAGACCAGGTCAAACACTCAATGGCTTGGGTCAAGAGCCTGGGGAGCAAGGAGTTCTACCATGGCATTCAACGCCGAGACATTCCCTTCGTTCCTGAGCTGGCGTTGCGTGAGGCCCTCGTCAACGCCGTGATTCATCGAGACTATGCGATCACCGGCTCGCCGGTGCTGCTGGAGGCATTCGAGGATCGAATCGACATCACCAGCCCCGGCGCGCTTCCCAACCACATGCGGGTGGACAGCGTTCGGGCCGGGAGCCTTCCGCGTTCCCGAAACGAGTCGATGGCGCATGCCATGGTGGTTGCCGGCTTGATGGAGCGAAGGGGACGAGGCTGGCCGGTCATGCGGCGCGCCATGCTGGAGTTCAACGGCACGGAGCCGACGTTGGTCAACGACGAAAACGGCCAGTTCGTCCGCGTGACCTTTCTGGCCGATGCGCATTCCTAATGTCCCGCAGCGACCCGGCCCTTCATCCCGTTGTCGCCGTCCCAGGTCAGCCACGGCATTGCCGGGCGGCGCCAACGCCTCCAATCCCGCCGGTTGCTGATGGCTGCCATGATAGACTGTCGCTGCCATGAACGCCCTGCTGCCCGTTCTTCTGCTTGCTCTTTTCGCCGTCCAGCCCTCCGCCGCCGCCTTCGCTGAGGCGGCTTGGCCGATGCCGGATCCGGCCAGCAGCCAACCGACGCGGCTCGGCCGCTACCGGATCAGCTACGCGCCCACTTTGCAGCCCATCGAGATCAACCGCATCCATGCCTGGATCGCCCAGGTGACGGATGCCGAGGGCAAACCGGTGGAAGGCGCCACCCTCGGCATCACCGGCGGCATGCCCGCCCACGACCACGGGCTGCCCACCGCGCCGCGGGCCACCGCCTATCTGGGCGAGGGGCGCTATCTAATAGAAGGCGTGAAGTTCCACATGGGCGGCGCTTGGGAAGTGGTGCTCAACGTGAAATCCGGCGCCGGGGACGATGCCCTGTCCATCCCGCTGGATCTCTGATCGCCGACCAACTGCCGCCGGCCGCCGCCAAAAAGCCCATGGGCAAGCAATTGACCGGACTGATCGTCCTGCTGCTGGCTTTGGCCGGGGCCGGCGCGACGCACCTGCAGGCGCCGCCGCCCGCGCCCTGGAGCGACGCCGAGCGCAAGGCCGTTCAATCCCTGAGCCTTGCCGCCCTGCCGCCCCTGCCGAGGGATCCCAGCAATGCCGTCGCCGACCATCCCGCCGCGCAGCGCCTTGGCCAACGCCTGTTCTTCGATGCGCGGCTGAGCGCCAACGGCGCCGTCTCCTGCGCCACCTGCCACCAGCCCGCCCGGCGCTTCACGGACGGTCTGCCCCGAGGCGCGGGGCTCGCCATCGGCGCCTTCAACACGATGAGCCTGGTCGGCGCCGCCTACAGCCCTTGGCTTTTCTGGAACGGCCGCCAGGACAGCCTCTGGGGACAGGCCACCTCGCCATTGGAAAACCCGATCGAGCAGGGCGTGAGCCGGACGCAAGCGATCCGCCTGATCGCCGACGACCCGATTTACCGAGCCGCCTACGAGGCGCTGTTCGGGCCGCTGCCGCCGTTGCCCGGCGAGACGCCCGCCATCGCGCAGGAGGAGGCGGTCACTGCGGCGTTCGTCAACATCGCCAAGGCGATCGCCGCCTACGAGCGCTTGCTGATGCCCGGCGAAACGCGCTTCGACCGCTACGCGGCCGGCTTGGGGGAGGATGGGGCAAAGGCCCCGGACGCCACGTTCACCCGTCAAGAGGCCGAAGGGCTGCGGCTGTTCATCGGCAAGGCGCAGTGCATCAACTGCCACAACGGGCCGCTGCTGACCAACCACGAGTTCCACAACACCGGCGTGCTGCCGGCCATTGGCGCCCTGCCGGACAAGGGCCGCGCCGAAGGCGTCCGCCTGATTCTCGAAGATCCGTTCAACTGCTTCAGCGCCCATAGCGACGACCCGCACAAGGATTGCGCGGAACTGCGCTTCATGCGCGCCGGGGATGATCTGGCCGCAGCGCAGAAGACGCCGTCGCTGCGCAATCTGGAGGGCACCGCGCCGTACATGCACGCCGGGCAGATGGGCACGTTGGCCGAGGCGCTGGACCACTACAACCGGGCGCGGGACGCCATCGTCGGCCACAACGAGACCGAGCCGCTCGGCTTGCTGCCCTACGAACTCAAGCGCTTGGAGGCGTTCCTGAACACCTTGGGCGGGCCGCTTGCCACGGCCCCTGAGTGGCTGGCGCCGCCCGGACCGCAGGCTCCTTAAGGCCCAGCGTCTTCGCGGACTTCGCCGACCTTCTGGTCGATGATGTCAAGGAACAGATCCCGCAAGGAAATCATCCCAATGACCTTGCCTTCCTCCACGACCGGCAGATGGCGGATGTGATGCTTGTGGGAGAGGGAGATGCAATGGAAGACGGTGTCCTGGCGCTTCACCGTGACCACGTCGCGGGTCATCACCTCCGAAACCTTGGTTCTCTGCGAGGCGTGGATGTCCAGAATGACCTTGCGCACGTAATCCCGTTCGGACAGTATGCCGACCAAGTAGCCGTCGATCTGCACCACCACGGACCCGACGTTCTTCTCGTTCATCAGCTTGAGCGCGTCAAACACGGACTCAAGCGGGCCGATCCAAACGACCTCCCCGGACTTTTCCTGCAAAATGTCGCCAACGTTCCGCATGGGCATTCCCGTTTCCCAAGGGCGAATAAACTAACATGAAATCGCAGCGCGGTCGTTGCCGCGCGCCCGCGAAGCGGGCGCGTTGGAGTTTCGCTTACCGCGAAACTCCGCGTCCGTTGCATGGGCCGGATTCCGATATGTCCCTGAGCCCGCACATGCCGTTGCGTTGACGGGCGCGCGCAGGGGAAATTGCAAGATTGAGTCGATTCAGGTAGAACGCCACTTGAGATCGGCGGGAATGAACTTGAAGTCAAAGAGCTTGTTGACCGGCTTGGCCGCGGCATTCGCCGCAGGCGGCGCAATGCCGTTGGCGGCGGCGCCAAGCGGCATCTCCCACTCGGGCATTGTCGAGGAGGTCATCGTCACGGCCCGCAGGCGGGAGGATGCCCTGCAGGCGGTGCCGCTGTCCGTCAGCGCAATCACTGGCGAGGAGTTGCGGCGGCGCAGCTTTCAGGACTTGCAGGACATCTCGCAGGAAACCTCGGGGCTGATCTACGAGAACTTCGTCACCGCCGGGCTGTCAACCGCGGCGGTCATCCGCGGCATGGGGCAGACCTTCACCACCGCCCGCATCCAGAACACGGCGGTGTTCCTGGACGGCATCTACCTGCAGCGGCAATCCATGGTCAATCCGGGGCTGATGAACCTGCAGCGGGTGGAAGTGGTCAAGGGGCCGCAGAATGCCCAGTTCGGCCGCAGCGCCTTTGCCGGCGTGGTCAATTACGTCTCGCGCCGTCCCAGCGAGGAGCTGTCCGGGGACGTCAGCGCCAACTACGGCAACGGGGGCCGATTCGACGCGCGCGGCAGCGTCTCCGTGCCCTTGGCGCCGGGCGCGCTGCATCTGCGCCTCGCCGCCGGCCGCTCGGAGTTCGACGGCCACACCAGGAACCACCATCCGTTTGCCGACAGCGGCCCCGAGGGCGACCGCTCCACCGACGACCGGATCGGCGGCTGGGACGACCGGCACCATTCCGCAACCTTGCGGTGGTCGCCCAACGACGACCTGGAAATGGAGTTGAGCCACTACCGGACCGAGTCGATCCGCGAGCCCCAGCCCTTCTACGACATCAACGGCGCCCGCTACCTTTACGACAACCTGGAGGTGGGGCCGCCGCCCGGCTTCCCCTATCTCGCGCCGCTGGCCACCAACTGCAACCAAACGGCCACCTTCGACAACAACGCGCCCTTCCCGGCGGTGGGGCCGCATTCGTATTGCGGCAAGCTGCCGAGCGCGCCGCCCGACTTGCCCGACCCCGCCTTGGAAGCGGCCGGGTTCGGGGACACGTCCGGCCGCATTGCGGTCGATCCGCGTTCGCTGGCCTTGGACGCCCAGTCAAAAATCACCCGGTTCAACGTCCACTACGACCTGACCGACTCGCTCGGCCTCGACTACCGGTTCGGCCACGTCGATCACGAGGCGGTCAATTTCGGCGCGGCGGAGGGGCGCATCAGCCTGCTGGGCTCCAGGGTGCCGCACTTGCCGGTTGAGGAAACGCCGTTGCCGCCGTTCATCAGGGCGTTGGGGCCGCCGGGCAGCTTTGGGGCGACGGCTCAATCGACCCTCATCAACGCCAATCCGCTTGAAGACCTCGAAGCGGGAAGCCACGAAATCCGGCTGACCCGCAGCACCGAGGGGCTGACCCTGCGGGCCGGCGCGTACTTCTCCGACAACGACCACTCGGACGTCAACGTCTTCCACTTCCTGCCGCCCTGCAACGGGGAGGAGAGCTGCGGCAGGCCCCCGCCGGAGGCGGAGAATCCGTTTGCGGGCACCTACGTGGCGGTGGTTGAGGCCGTGCCGGGCGTCCTGCACGTCGGCATCCCCAGCCCCTTCGACACCGGCAACCGCGCGCTTGGCAACCACGTTCTGTACGAGGACAAGGTCACCGCCGTTTTTGGCGACCTGGAATGGCGCCTCTCCGATCGGCTCACCTTGGCCCTGGAGGGCCGATACACTTGGGAGGAGCAGCACTTCGAGCAGTTGACCGGGCTGTTCGGCGTGCCGATGCCCGAGAACGTGGATTCGATCTACGACGAGCAATTCACCCTGTTCACGCCGCGCGCCATACTTGAGTGGGCCTTGACCGAAAGCAGCATGGCCTACGCCCTGGTCGCCAAGGGCGCCAAATGGGGAGGCTACAACCCGGTGGATCCCAGCGTTAATCCGGAGCAGGCCAGATACGACGAGGAAACCAACGTCACCTACGAGCTGGGCAGCAAGAACCGGCTTTTCAACGGCCGGCTGACGCTCAACGCCGCAGCCTACTTCATCGACTGGAAGGACGTCCAAGGGACCGAAGCGGCATCCAGCCCGGAGGCTTGGGCAACGAACGTGATCGGCAACATCGGCGATGCCCGGGTCGTCGGCTTGGAGATCGATGGATCGCTCATCGCCACCGAGCGCGTCTGGCTCGACTACCACATGGCCTACAGCGACGCCGAGTACCGCGATGCCGTCTATCAAAGCGCGGTGGCCGGGCGCGCCTCGTCCTGGGGCTGCAACGACAGCGTTTGCCCGGCCGATGGACGAGTGGACGGCAATCAGGTGGAGCGAACCTCGAAGTGGCAGTTCGGCGGGGGCCTGAACTACGCCCGCAGCCTCGGCGGCGACTGGCGGCTCGGCGCCCGCATCGACTTCAACTACCGCAGCAGGATGTACGCAACGCCGCTGAACTTGGCGCACAACGGCGGCCGGACGCTGTCGAACGCCAACGTCAACCTGAGCAGCGACAACTGGGACGTCACGTTCTGGGGGCGCAACGTCTTCGACCAGGAGTACGTGGCCAACACGATCGTGCTGGCCCAGTTCACCCGCTACATCGTCGGGCTGGGCGCCCGGCGGACCTTGGGCATGACGGTCAGCTACAGCCTGTAGGGGTCGGGGGGACGGTGGGCGGCAGGGACAGCATGGCATCGGCCCGGCGTCCGTTGCCGCTGTACACTGCGCAGCAGCGGGCGCGCCGCGATGCGTCCCGCTGGACGGTGGTCCAAGGCGTGCTGGCGCCCGCCCAGTTCCTGGTCTGCGTGGTCAGCGCCTGCCTGGTCGTTCGCTATCTGCTCACCGGCGCCGGCCAGGATGCGGCGACCGCGTCGATCGTCTTGAAGACGCTCCTGCTTTACGCGATTATGGTGACCGGATCGATATGGGAAAAGGATGTGTTTGGACGCTATCTCTTCGCGTCGGCATTCTTCTGGGAGGATGTGGTGAGCATGGTCGTGCTCGCCCTGCACACCGCGTACCTGGCCGGCCTGCTGTTTGACTTGCTGCCGGTCAGGGAACTGATGCTGCTGGCGCTGGCGGCCTACGTCGCCTATGCGATCAACGCCGGGCAGTTCCTGCTCAAGCTGCGGGCCGCCCGCAAGGAAGGCGGCCGCCATCCGGGTTCGGGCCGCGGCGCCGCAGAGGATTCGGCGCGGCCGAGCGGGGGGTTGCCCGCCGCATGACGCAAGCGACGCCCAAGGCCGTTCTGATTCCCGCCGCCGGATGCGACGATGCCCCGTTGCCGCAAGGGGAGATCTTGAAGCAGCGGGGCCAGCGGGAGGTTTTCTGCGGGCTGACCGGCATCGTTTGGCTGCACCGCAAGATTCAAGACGCCTTTTTCCTGGTGGTCGGCTCCCGAACCTGCGCCCATCTCATCCAGTCGGCGGCCGGCGTGATGATCTTCGCCGAGCCGCGCTTCGCCACGGCCATCATCGAGGAGCGCGATCTGGCCGGGGCGGCTGACATGAACGACGAGCTGGACCGCGTGGTGCGCGAACTGCTGCAGCGGCGGCCGGACATCAAACTGCTGTTCCTGGTCGGCTCCTGCCCCTCGGAAGTCATCAAGCTGGACCTGTCGCGCAGCGCGCAGCGGCTCTCCCGCGAACTGCCGCCGGGCGTCCGGGTGCTGAACTACTCGGGCAGCGGCATCGAAACCACGTTCACCCAAGGCGAGGACGCCTGCTTGGCTTCGCTGGTGCCGGAACTGCCGCCCGAACCCCGCGGCGCCCAGCCGAACCTGCTGATCGTCGGCGCCCTGCCCGAGCCCGTGGAGGAGCAGTTCAAGCGCATCTTTGACCAGCTCGAACTCGGCCCGGTCAGGATGCTGCCGCCAAGGTCGGCCACCCGCCTGCCGCCGGTGGGGGCGCAAACCCGTTTCCTGCTGGCGCAGCCCTTCCTCGCCGACACCGCCCAAGCGCTTGAGGACCGCGGCGCGCGGCGGCTGGCGGCGCCCTTCCCCTTGGGCTGCGAAGGGACGACCGACTGGCTCGTCGCCGGCGCATCCGTCTGGAACTGCCCGTCGGCCAAGGTCATGGAGGCCACCGCGCCCGCCCGGCGCCGCGCCGAGCAGTCCCTGGGCCGGCACCGGGAACTGCTGGCCGGCAAGCGCGTGTTCTTCTTCCCGGACTCCCAACTCGAGGTGCCGCTGGCGAGATTCCTCGCCCGGGAGCTGTCCATGGGGCTCGTCGAGGTCGGCTCGCCCCACATTCACAAGCAGCATCTGGCGGCGGAACTCGAACGCCTGCCGGCCGGCACCCAACTCAGCGAAGGGCAGGACGTGGAGCGGCAGCTCGACCGGTGCCGCGCCAGCCGGCCCGACTTGGTGGTGTGCGGCATGGGGCTGGCCAATCCGCTCGAAGCGGAGGGATTCACCACCAAGTGGTCCATCGAACTGGTGTTCTCACCGGTCCACGGCTACGAGCAGGCCGGGGACTTGGCGGGCCTGTTCTCCCGGCCGCTGGTCCGCAACGCGGGGCTGGAGGTCTGAATGCAGCTGACGCTCTGGACCTACGAAGGCCCGCCGCACGTCGGCGCGATGCGCGTCGCGGCGGCCATGAAGGGCGTCCATTACGTGCTGCACGCGCCCCAGGGGGACACCTATGCGGACCTCCTGTTCACGATGATCGAGCGCTCCTCAAGGCGGCCGCCGGTGTCCTACTCCACCTTCCAAGCCCGCGACTTGGGGGCCGACACCGCCGAACTGTTCAAGCGAACCGTCCAAGACGCCTACGAACGGTTCCAGCCGCAAGCCATGCTGGTCGGCGCGTCCTGCACCGCCGAACTCATCCAGGACGATCCGGGCGGGCTGGCCGACGCGCTGGCGCTGCCGATACCGGTGGTGCCGCTGGAGCTGCCGGCCTACCAGCGCAAGGAGAACTGGGGCGCCAGCGAAACCTTCTACCATCTCGTCCGCGCCGTCGCCAAGGGCCGGGCGGGCAGCGTCGATCGAGCGGGCGCCTCCGGCCGCCGCCCCACCTGCAACCTGCTCGGCCCGACCGCGCTGGGCTTCCGGCATCGGGACGACGTGCGTGAGGTCACCTCCCTGCTGGCCGGCATCGGCGTGGACGTGGCTCTGGTGGCGCCGCTCGGGGCGTCCGCCATCGACCTGACCCGCATCGGCGAAGCCGACTTCAATGCGGTCCTCTATCCCGAAATCGCCGCCACGGCGGCGCGCTGGCTGCAGCGCGAGTTCGGGCAGCCGTTCACGAGAACGGTGCCGATCGGCGTCGGCGCCACCAAGGACTTCCTTGGGGAAGTCGCCGCCCTGGTGGAAGCCGCGCCGGCCGGGGAGTCGCCCGACCTGCGCTTCCCGTGGTACTCCCGATCCGTGGACTCCACCTACCTAACCGGCAAGCGGGTCTTCATCTTCGGCGATGCCACGCACGCCATCGCGGCCGCCAGGGTGGCCGCTCGGGAACTGGGCTTCAAGGTGGTCGGACTGGGCAGCTACACCCGCGAGAGCGGCCGCGCGGTGCGCGCCGCGGCGGCGGAGCACGGGGTCGAGCCGCTGGTCACCGACGACTACCTGGCGGTGGAGCGACGGGTCGAGGAGCTGCAGCCGGAGCTGGTTCTGGGCACCCAGATGGAGCGGCACATCGCCAAGCGGCTGGGCATACCCTGCGCGGTCATTTCAGCGCCCGTGCACGTGCAGGACTTTCCCGCCCGCCATGCCCCGCAGATGGGGCATGAAGGCGCCAACAACCTGTTCGACGCCTGGGTCCAACCGCTGACCATGGGCTTGGAGGAGCATCTTCTGGCGATGTTCCGCGACGACTTCGAGTTCAACGAGGATGCCGGCCCCTCGCATCTGGGCAGCGCTGGCCGGGCTGCCGGGGACGCCGTCCGCGGTCGGGCGGCGGGGGCCGTGCGCGAAGCCGGCGCGTCAGCTATATTCTGGGCACTCGAAGCGGAGCGGGAACTCAGGAAGATACCCTTCTTTGTTCGGGGCAAGGCCCGCCGGAACACCGAAGCCTACGCCCGCGAACGGGGCGTGGAAACCATAACCGTGGATACGCTGTATGATGCAAAATGCCACTTCAGCCAGTGACGAGGCGCCGCGCGTCGTCATCATAACCTTGGACGGCCACCTGTCGGGGGCGGCTAGGCTGGCGCAATGCAAGCTGCGCCGCCAGGTGCCGGGCTTCGACCTGAAGCTCCACGCCGCCACCAACTGGCGCAGGGATGCGGACTCGCTCGCCCGGTGCCGCCAGGACATCGCCGAGGCCCACATCGTCATCGCCACGATGCTGTTCGTCGATGAGCACATCCAGGCGATCCTGCCGGACCTGCAGGCGCATCGAGAGCGGTGCAAGGCCATGATCGCCTGCATGTCGGCCCCGGAAGTCATGCGCCTCACGCGGATGGGCCGGTTCAGCATGGGCGGGCGGCGTCCCCGTTTCAGCCGGATGGCGGGGCGCAAGGGAAAGTCCGCGCCGGGCGCGCGGCAGATGGCCATGCTCAGGCGCATTCCCAAGATCCTGCGGCTCATTCCCGGCAAGTCGCAGGACCTGCGCGCCTATCTGCTGACCATGCTGTACTGGACCTCCGGCTCCCAGGAGAACCTGGTCAACATGGTCCGTTTCCTGTGCAACCGCTACCTGACCGGCGAAGAGAAGCGTCGCGGCAAGCTCCCGGCGGCTTTTCCCGCCGCCAAGCCGCCCACGCAATACTGCGACGTCGGGCTCTACCACCCGGACATCCCGGGGCGGATCGCCGAGGACATCAGCGCCCTGCCGGAGGCCGCGCAACGGCGCCGGGGCACCGTCGGCCTGCTGCTGCTGCGCTCCTACATCCTCGCCGGCGACACCGGCCACTACGATGGCGTCATCCGGGCGCTGGAGTCGAGCGGGCTGCGGGTGGTCCCGGCCTTCGCCTCCGGGCTGGACGCGCGTCCGGCCGTCGAGCGCTACTTCCTTGCCCATCGGCGCGGCAACGGCAAGCTCGCGGGCGCGCGGATCGACGCCCTGGTCTCGTTGACCGGCTTCTCGCTGGTCGGCGGACCGGCCTACAACGACTCGGCGGCGGCGGTGGCGCTTCTGACGAAGCTGGACGTGCCCTACGTCGCCGCGCACCCGGTGGAGTTCCAGACCATGCGCGAGTGGGCCGAGAGCCCACGCGGCCATCTGCCGATCGAAGCGACCATGATGGTCGCGCTGCCGGAGCTCGACGGCGCCACCAACCCCATGGTGATTGGCGGGCGCGCGTCGGCCAACGGCAAGGCCGACGCCGACGGCGGCGAGATGCGCGTCGAGGAGGAGCGCGCCGCCATGCTTGGCGAACGGGTCGTGAAGCTCGTGGCCCTGCGCCGCGCGCCGGAGTCTGAGCGCAGGATCGCGATCGTCGTGTTCGACTATCCTCCGAACGGCGGCAACACCGGCACCGCCGCCTATCTGTCGGTGTTCGAGTCCATTCACCAAACCCTGCTCGCCTTGGCGGCCCAAGGCTACCGCGTGACGGTTCCCGAGAGCGCCGACGCCTTGCGGGATGAGTTGCTGGAAGGCAATTCGGCGCAGTTCGGCACGGACGCCAACGTCCATGCGCGGATACCGGTGGACGACCACGTGGCGCGCGAGCGGTGGCTTGAGGAGATCGAGGCGCAGTGGGGCCCGGCGCCGGGCCGGCAGCTGTCCGACGGCGGCGCCCTGTTCGTCCTCGGCAAGCAGTTCGGCAACGTCCTCGTCGGCATTCAGCCTGCGTTCGGTTACGAGGGCGACCCGATGCGGCTGCTCTTCGAGCGGGGCTTCGCGCCCACGCACGCCTTTTCCGCGTTCTACCGCCACCTTGCCGAGGACTTCGGGGCCCATGCGGTTCTGCACTTCGGCACGCACGGCGCCCTGGAGTTCATGCCCGGCAAGCAGTGCGGGATGCAGGCGGCCTGCTGGCCGGACCGCCTGATCGGCGCGCTGCCGAACTTCTATCTTTACGCCTCCAACAATCCGTCCGAGGGAACCATCGCCAAGCGACGCTCCGCGGCGACGCTGGTCAGCTACTTGACGCCGCCCGTGTCGCAGGCCGGCCTGGCGCGCGGCTTGCAGGACATCAAGGCGACGGTCCAGCGCTGGCGCGCCCTGCCGGAGGACGCCTGCGGGCAGGAACGCCAGGGCCTCGTCGAGCTCGCCCGTTCCCAAGCCGAGGCGATGGACCTGAACTGCAGGGGCGCGCCGGCGGCGGATGACGAGTCCTGGATGGCGGGCGTCCGCGCAGCCCTTGATGAGCTTGAGCGGACCCTGATTCCCTGCGGCCTGCACGTGCTCGGCCAAGCGCCTTCCGTCGCCGAAAGAACGGAGCTGCTGACGGCCATAGCCCAAGCCTCGGAATGCAACGGCGCGCTGGAGCGGGGCGCGATCGAGGTTCTCGTCGGCGGCGGCTCCGCGACCGACGCGCTGCGCCAATGCCCCGGCGCCGCGGACGACAAGCTCCGCTCGGTGGTCGAGGAGTTGGCGTCAACGGCGGGGCGGCTGGCCGACAACGATGAGATTGCCGCCGTGCTGCGGGCGCTCGACGGTCGGTTCATCGCGCCCGTGCCCGGCGCCGACCTCCTGCAGAACCCGGACGTGCTGCCGACGGGACGGAACCTGCACGGCTTCGACCCCATGCGGATTCCCAGCCCCTTCGCCCTTGAGCAGGGCGCGGCCCAAGCGGCGCAACTGCTTAAGCGCCACCGGGACGACGGCAACGGCCTCCCCGAATCGGTGGCCTTGGTGCTCTGGGGCTCGGACAACATCAAGACGGAGGGCGCGCCCATCGCCCAGATGCTCGCACTGATTGGCGCCAAGCCCAGATTGGACAGCTACGGGCGGCTGGTCGGAGCGCAGCTCGTGCCCCTTGAGGAGCTCGGGCGCCCGCGCATCGACGTGGTCGCCACCTTGTCGGGCATCTTCCGGGATCTGCTGCCCGCCCAGGTTCAGATGCTGGCCGAGGCCGCGTTCCTTGCCGCCACGGCCAGCGAGGACGCCGACCGCAACTACGTGCGCCGCAACGCCCTCGCCTATCGGGAGAAGCACGGCTGCGACTTGGAAACCGCGGCCCTGCGGGTGTTCAGCAACGCTGACGGCGCCTACGGGGCAAACGTCAACAACCTCATCAACAGCAGCCGTTGGGACAACCGGGAGGATTTGGCGGACACCTACTTGGCGCGCAAGTCGTTTGCCTACTCCCGAACCGGCGACGTCAGCTGCCAGCGCGAATTGCTGTCCAGCGCGCTCGGCGAGGTCGCGCTGGCGCACCAGAACCTCGACTCGGTGGAACTCGGCGTCACCACGGTGGATCAGTACTTCGACATGCTGGGCGGCATCAGCAACGCCGTGGAGCAGGCCACGGGGAGCGCCGTTTCGGTTTACGTCAGCGACCAGACCCAGGGGCGCAATGCGGTTCGCACGCTGGGCGAGCAGGTCAGCCTCGAAACCCGCACCCGAGCGCTGAACCCCAAGTGGTACGAGGCCATGCTCGGCCAGGGTTTCGAGGGCGTGCGCCACATCGAGGCCCAGCTCACCAACACCATGGGCTGGTCGGCCACCACCGACGACGTGGAGCCCTGGGTTTACCGGGGATTCTCGGACACCTACCTGCTTGATCGGGAGATGCGCCAGCGGCTGGCCGAGCTGAACCCGAGGTCGGCGGCCAAGATCGCCGGGCGGCTGCTTGAGGCCCACGACCGCAGCTTCTGGTCCGCCGACGAGGCCACGCTTGAGGACCTGCGGCGGACGGCGGACGAGTTGGAGGACCGGATCGAGGGAATTTTTGAGGAGCAAACCGCATGAGCGTGAACGCGACCCGCCGCATACCGGCGCACAGCATCGACGGCCCCCCTGCGGACGGCGAAGGCAGCCTGCAGGTGCATCTTGATCCCAACGTGGCGATCGACAAGGCCTTGGTGTTCGCCATTTACGGCAAGGGCGGGATCGGCAAGAGCACCACGGCGTCAAACCTGTCCGTGGCCTTTTCCAAACTCGGCAAGCGGGTGCTGCAGATCGGCTGCGACCCCAAGCACGACTCGACGTTCACCCTGACCAAGCGGCTGGTTCCGACGGTCATCGACATTCTGGAGACGGTGGACTTCCACCAGGAGGAGCTGCAGCCGGACGACTATGTTTACGAGGGCTACAACGGCGTGATGTGCGTCGAGGCGGGCGGGCCGCCGGCGGGCACCGGCTGCGGCGGCTACGTGGTCGGCCAGACCGTCAAGCTGCTCAAGGCCCACCACCTGCTCGAGGACGCGGACATCGTCATATTCGACGTCCTCGGCGATGTCGTCTGCGGCGGCTTCGCATCGCCCCTGCAGCACGCCGAGCGGGCGCTGATCGTCACCGCCAACGACTTCGATTCCATATTCGCCATGAACCGGATCGTGGCGGCGATCACCGCCAAGTCGAGGAACTACGCGGTCCGCCTGGGCGGGGTCATCGCCAATCGCAGCGCCGGGACGGACCAGATCGACCGGTTCAACGACGCCATCGGCTTGGAAAGGGTGGCCCACTTCCCCGACCTGGACATCATTCGGCAGAGCCGGCTTAAGAAAAGCACGCTGTTCGAGATGGTCGAGGCGGCGCCTTCGGAGGAGCTGGCGGCGGTTCGCGACGAATACCTCAGATTGGCCGCAAGCCTGCTGGAGAACAAAGAACCGCAGACGGCCACGGCCATGAAGGATCGGGACATCTTCGACTTCCTCGGCTTTGAGTGATGCCGGCGACGCCCTACGAGCAGCGGCGCGCGGAGCTGCAAACCTATTTCGACAGGACCGCCGCCCAGAACTGGATCCGCTTAAGCTCCGATGCCGCCGTCGGCCGGGTTCGGGAGAAGGTTCGCCAAGGCCGGGCGCGCATGCGCCGCACGCTGCTCGGCTGGCTGCCCGAGGATCTGTCGGGCCGTCGGGTGCTCGACGCCGGCTGCGGCACCGGCTTGCTGGCCTTTGAAGCGGCTCGCCGCGGCGCCCAAGTGACGGCCGTGGATCTGTCGGCCGCCCTGGTCGGCCACGCCCGAGAGCAGTTGCCCGACGACATCGACCCGAGCGCCATTGACTTTCGCGTCGGCGACCTCCTCGAAGCGGTCGGCGAGAAGTTCGACCATCTGGTCGCCATGGACTCGCTCATCCACTATCCGCCGCCGATCATGGCCGACATGGTCGGGCGCCTGGCCAACTGCGCGCGCGTCTCGGTGCTGTTCACCTTTGTGCCGCGAACCGGGCCCTTGGCCGTCGCCCACGCCTTGGGGAGGCTGTTTCCGCGCCGCAACCGGGCGCCGGACGTGGAACCGGTCGCCCGCCGCCGAATGCGCGCCCTGCTGGACGGCGAGCCGCGGCTGGCGGCATGGCGGCCAGCGCGCCACGAGCGGGTGCAAATCGGGTTCTACGCCTCCGAGGCGGTCGAGTTGAGCCGGGCATGAGCCAAGCCGCCGGCAGCCTGGCCCAAGGGTGGACGCGGATCAGCGCCCGCTACCTGCCCTTCGCCGACGCCGCCAGCGCCGACCTGCCCCTATGGCGGCTGATCCGGCTTTCGCTGTTCCAAGTCAGCGTCGGCATGGCCATCGTGCTGCTTAACGGCACCCTGAACCGGGTGATGATCGTCGAACTCGGAATCGGCGCCGCGGTGGTCGCGGCGATGGTGTCCCTGCCGGTGCTGTTCGCCCCGCTGCGGGTGCTCATCGGATTCCGGTCGGACACCCACCGCTCGGCGCTCGGCTGGCGGCGCGTGCCCTACATCTGGATGGGCACGATGCTGCAGTTCGGCGGTCTGGCGTTCATGCCCTTTGCGCTGCTCGTGCTGTCCGGCGACACCCACGGTCCCATATGGGTCGGCACCGTCGGCGCGGCGCTGGCGTTTCTGCTGGTCGGCGCCGGCCTGCACACCACCCAAACCGCCGGACTGGCGCTGGCCACCGACCTGGCGCCCGAGGCCGTCCGTCCCCGCGTCGTCGCCCTGCTCTACGTGATGCTGTTGGTGGGGATGATCCTGAGCGCCTTGGCTTTCGGCTACCTGCTGAGCGACTTCGAGCAGGTCAAGCTGATCCGGGTGGTGCAGGGCGCGGCGGCGTTGACGATGGCGTTGAACGTCGCCGCGCTTTGGAAGCAGGAGCTGAGAAAACCCCGCCCAGCGGCGCCCCGCCCCGCGTTCCGCACGGCTTGGCGGGAGTTCCTCCGTCACGATCGGGCCCGCCGCTTTCTGATCGCCGTGGCCTTGGGCACGATGGCGTTCGCCCTGCAGGACATCCTGCTGGAGCCTTACGGCGGTGAGGTGCTCGCGCTGAGCGTCAGCGCCACCACCACGCTGACGGCACTGCTTGCGGGAGGCACCTTGGCCGCATTCGCCGTCTCGGCGCAAGGCTTGGGTCGGGGCGCCGACCCACAACGGATCGCGGCGCACGGGGCGCTCGTGGGCATCCTCGCCTTCACTGCCGTGATCTTCGCCGCACCCTTGGAGTCAACCCTGCTCTTCAGGGCGGGCACGGCGCTGATCGGCTTCGGCGCCGGCCTGTTCGGCGTCGGCACGCTCACGGCCGCCATGAACCTGACCGGCGCGGGCCAAGCCGGCTTGGCGTTGGGCGCATGGGGGGCGGCGCAGGCCTGCGCGTCGGGCGTTGGCATCGCCCTCGGCGGCGTCTTGCGGGATATTGTGGGCGACCTTGCCGAACGGGGCGCCCTAGGGCCCGCCCTGACGGGCGAGGCCGTCGCCTACAGCGTGGTTTACCATCTGGAGATCGGCCTGCTGTTCCTGACCTTGGCGGTCTTGGGGCCGCTGGTCAGGCACCGGCGCAGCCGTGCGCGCGCCCAGCCAAGTTCGCCGCACAGGCCGCGCGGATTCGCAAACCCAGCGGAATCCGGCCGGCGCGACCGTCAGGTCGCGCTGTGCGGGCTCACAAACAATTCGGAACCCGGCCCCCACAACGGGCGCGGAGTTTCGCGCAGCGAAACTCCAACCGCCTCTCGCCCTCTGGGCGAGAGGCGCGGGCTTGGACTGGCGCGATTTCCGGGTTAATGTTGCGGGCGTCAGCAGGAGACCGCCATGGAATCGGGATTCATCACTGGCTACATTGACGTGGCTCAACTGGTGCTCTATGCGTTTTGGCTCTTTTTCGCCGCGCTGATCATCTACTTAAGGCGTGAGGACAAGCGGGAGGGGTATCCGCTGGAGTCGGATGCGCAACGAAGCGTGCGCGTGCAGGGATTCCCGGCCGTGCCGACGCCCAAGCTGTTCCGGCTGTCGGACGGCGGCGCCCGGCAGGCGCCCCGGCCGGAGCCGCCGGAGGCGGTGCAGGCTCAGCCGGCAGCCGATTGGCCAGGCGCCCCGCTGCAGCCGATTGGGGATGCCATGTCGGCCGCGGTCGGGCCGGGCGCCTACGCCGAGCGGGACGACGAGCCGGATCTGACCTTTCACGGAGAGCCGAAAATCGTGCCGCTCAGGGCGGCGTCCGACTTCCGGGTCGAACGGCGGGATCCGGACCCGCGGGGCATGTCCGTCATCGATGCGCGGCAGAGGCCGGCCGGCAAGGTCGTCGATGTGTGGGTCGATCGTGAGGAGCCGATGGCCCGCTATCTGGAAATGGAAGTCTCGGCCACTGGCCGGCGGGCGCTGCTGCCGATGGGGTTCGCAAGGATCGGCGGCCGCCAGCGCGTGGTTCAGGTTCGCACGCTGCTCGCCGAGCAGTTTGCCGGAATCCCCGAACTTCGTTTGCCGGAGCGGGTGACGCGGCTGGAGGAGGACAGGATCATGGCGTACTTTGCGGGCGGCTCGCTCTATGCGACGCAGGCCCGGCAGGAGCCGCTGGTCTGATGCACGACGACTTCGCGACCGAGCCGATTCGCGGCTTGCCGGAAAAGGTGCCGCCCGGCGAGGACCTGCTTTGGCAGGGCGCTCCGGAGTGGCGGCGGGCGGCTTGGACCATCTTTCCCTCGCGGCTTGTCGGCATCTACTTTCTGGCCATCGCGGGCTGGCGCTGCCTTGATGCGCTCGACGGCTCGGCGCCGGTCGGCGACGTCCTGATCTCGGTCATGTGGCTGGGCGTCCCGGCCGCTGCGACCTGTTCGATCTTCGCGTTGCTGGGATGGCTCGTCAGCCGAACCACCGTTTACTCGATCACCTCCCGGCGGGTGGTGATCCGGGCCGGCATCGCCTTGCCGATCACCACCAACGTGCCGTTCGAGGTCGTCCAAGGGGCGGCGCTCAAGACCTACGGCGACGGGTCGGGCGACATACCGCTTGCCCTGCTGCCATCGGCGCGCGTCGGCTATCTCGTGCTTTGGCCGCACGTCCGGCCCTGGCGGTTCACGCCCCCGCAACCGATGATCCGGGCGGTTGCGGACGGCAAGCGGGTCGCGGACCTGCTGGGCGCGGCGTTGCGCGGCTACGCCAAGGCCGGCTCGCGGCAGGCCCCGGAAAGCGCCGCCGGCAGGGCGGAGCCGGGCATGGCGGCGGGGGCGGCGGGGTAGGTTGATGGGCAATTCGGCACCCAATCAACTCACGCCTTCGGGCGCGCTGCTCGGCGCCGCCATTCTGCTGGCGTTCGCCATGATGGCCGTGGCGTTCTCCCAAGCCAGCGGGGTCGGCGCCACCCGCATGCCGGAGTCGGCCCCCGCGGCGACCTTGGACCTGCGCTTCGTGGATGGGGCGGACGGCGCGGTCGAGGTTTACCACGCCGACGAGAAGACGCCCCTCAAGGTCTTCCCCCCCGGCACCCAAGGGTTCCTGAGGGGCACGCTGCGCGGGCTCGTCCGCTATCGAAAGCCTTATCAAGCGGATGCGGCGGTGCCGTTCCGGCTCACGCGTTGGGCCGACGGCAGGCTGTCGCTCAGCGATCCGGTCAGCGGACAGACGGTGGATCTGGAGGCGTTCGGGCCGACCAACGCCGGCGTCTTCGTTGAGTTGGCGCAAGCGGCGAGCGCAATCGATAGGGAGCGGATGCCGCAGGGGCGTCAGGATGAAAGTGGATAAGCCAGCGACGGCGCACAACGAAGCCACCCAGCAGGCGGCCCAGGACACTCTCCTGAGCCCAAGGTTCTACACCACCGACTTCAAGGCCATGGACCGCCTCGACGTCAGCCCCGTCAGGCGCGAATGGGACCAAATCATCGCCGAGTTCGAGAGCGACGCCAATCAGGACCACTTCAAGGGCGTCACCCACTTCCCGAACCGGCTGGAGGAGATGCCGGAGGGCCTGAAGGGGGAATTCCTCGACTTCCTGGTCAGTTCCATCACCGCCGAGTTCTCCGGCCGCGTGCTCTATGCCGACATCAGCAAGGCGGTGGAGAACCCGGACGTCAAGTCGCTGATGGCGTACATGTCCCGGGACGAGTCGCGCCACGCGGGGTTCATCAACCAGGTTCTCAAGGATCTCGGCGTCGCCGTGAACCTCGGCTTTCTGATGCAGGCCAAGAAGTACACCCATTTCCGCCCCAAGTTCATCTTCTACGCCACCTATCTTTCCGAGAAGATCGGCTACGCCCGCTACATCACCATCTATCGGCATCTGGAGCGCCATCCGGAGCGCAAGTTCCATCCGATCTTCGACTGGTTCGAGCACTGGTGCAACGACGAGTTCCGCCACGGCGAGGCCTTCGCCCTGATGATGCGCGCCAATCCCCATCTGCTGCGCGGGCACAACCGGCTTTGGATTCGCTTCTTCCTGCTCGCCGTGTTCGCCACGATGTACGTCCGCGACCACACCCGCCCCGCGCTCTACCAAGCGCTGGGCATGGATCCCACGGAGTTCGACTTCACGGTTTTCGGCATCACGACCGAAATCTCCCGGCAGGTGTTCCCAATCACCTTGGACATCGACTCGCCGAGATTCAAGGCCGGGTTGGAAAGGCTGCGCAGGATCAACGAAGCCGCCGCCGCCGCCCGTTCGCGCGGCGGCGTCCTAGGCCTGGCCAAGCGGGCGGCGCTGGCGCCGATGGCCGCCGTGACGCTCTTGGGGCTGTTCCTCCTGCCGGCGCAATCGAACGAAATTCCCGCTTCGGTGAGAGTGGCGCCGGTTTGGTAAGCCCCGGCATCCCATGACCTTGCAAATCGCTGCGGTAATCTACGCCGTCCTTCTCTGGTGGGTCGGCACGGGCGCCGTCCTCGCCTTGGTCAAACGGCCCAGCCGGACGTTTCGATTCAGCCTGGCCGTAGCCACCTTGACGCTGCTCGCGGGGCTCGCCGCCCTGGCGTTCAGCGCCCGTCAGCCGACGGTCGCGGGCGCCTTCATCGGCTTCACCTCGGCACTGCTGATCTGGGGTTGGCACGAAATCAGCTTCCTGACCGGCTTCGTGACCGGCCCGCGAACCTGCGGCCGCCAGGCGGGCAGCCGCGGTTGGCGGCATTTCCTGCACGCCAGCCAAGCCGTCCTGCATCACGAGCTGGCCCTGCTGGCAACGGTCCTCGCCCTCGCCGCCCTGACTTGGGGGCAGCCCAACCCAGTGGGCTTTTGGACCTTCGCCGCACTTTGGGGAATGCGGCTCAGCGCCAAGCTGAACGTGTTCCTGGGGGTGCGCAACCTGGCCGAGGATTGGCTCCCCGAAAATCTTGGCTATCTGAAGACCTACTTCCGCAAGCGCAGCATGAATCCGCTGTTCCCGATCTCCATCGCCGCTTCGGTGGCGTTGCTGGCGATGCTCATTCAACAAGCTGGCGGCTTCGCGGACATGGACGGCGCCGGCCCGCTCGGATGCACCTTGCTGGCCACGCTGGTCGGCCTTGCCATCCTTGAGCACGTGCTGTTGATGGTGCCCTTGGGCGACACGGGGTTGTGGCAGTGGGCCAATCACGGCCCCTCCCCCGCCAGAGACCGCGACGACTAGCGCACGCGCATGGGGCTGGCGTATCCCTTTTCAGCCTTGGTCGGCCAGGACGAGATGCGCTTGGCGCTCCTCATCGCCGCGGTGGAGCCCGCGGTGGGCGGCGTGCTGGTGTTCGGCGACCGCGGCACCGGGAAGTCCACGGCCATTCGCGGCCTGGCCGGGCTGCTGCCGATGATGGAGGCAATCGCCGATTGCCCGTTCCGACGCGATCCGGCGACGAAGGACGGCGAGCTGTGCGCCGACTGTCGGCAGCGCCGGGCCAGCGGCGCCTTGCGGGTGCGCAAGGTGCCGGTGCCGGTGGTCGATCTGCCGCTCGGCGCCACGGAGGACCGCATCGTCGGGGCCCTGAACCTTGAGGCCGCGCTCTCCGAGGGCGCGCGCAGGTTTGAGCCGGGGCTGCTGGCCAGCGCCAACCGCGGATTCCTCTACATTGACGAGGTCAACCTGCTTGAGGACCACCTGGTGGACCTGCTTCTGGACGTGGCGGCATCCGGCGAGAACGTGGTGGAGCGGGAAGGCATGAGCGTTCGGCACCCGGCCGACTTCGTGCTGGTCGGCAGCGGCAATCCCGAGGAGGGCGAGCTGAGGCCGCAGCTGCTTGATCGTTTTGGCCTGTCCGTCGAGGTGCGCACGCCCGCCGATCTCGACGTGCGCATCGAGGTCGTGCGCCGCAGGGACGCTTTCGAACGGGATCCAACCGCATTCGTGCGGCGATGGCAAAGCCGCGACGGCAAGATCAGAAGGCAGGTCACCCTCGCCCGGTCGGCCCTGCCCGCCGTCGAGGTCCCCGAGGAGATGCTCAGAATCACGGCCAACCTCTGCATCCAGCTTGGCACCGACGGTTTGCGCGGGGAGCTGACGCTGGCCAGGGCCGCCCGGGCCGTCGCCGCTTTGGAGGGCGCCTCCAAGGTGGCTGCGGGGCACCTGCGGCAGGTCGCGGAACCCGCCCTGCGGCACCGGCTGCGCCGCGACCCGCTCGATGAGGTGGGCTCCACCCAGAGGGTGCGCCGGGCGGTGGCGCAGCTGCTTGGCGAATGATTGCCGCCGCCCCCAATTCGGCATGGCACGATGCCCTGCGCGCGGCCGCCGTGTTCTGCGTCGATCCGCAAGGCGTGGGCGGCATCGCCGTGCGCGCGGGTCCGGGTCCAATCCGCGAGCGCTGGCTGGCAGCGCTGCGGGCCGGCTTTCCCAACCCGTCGGCGCTGCGGCGGGTGCCTTTGAACGTTGGCGAGGAACGGCTTTTGGGCGGCCTCGACCTGACCGCCAGCCTGCGCGCCGGGCGACCGGTCGCTGATGCGGGGCTGTTGGCGGAGGCGGACGGCGGCGCGCTGATCCTGAGCATGGCGGAACGCATCGACGCCTTGGTCGCGGCGCGCTTGACGGCGGTCATGGACACCCGCGAGGCGCGGCTGCAACGGGACGGCCTCGCGCTCGCCACGCCCACGGCGTTCGGCACGATCGCGCTCGATGAGGGCATCAACCCGGACGAGCGCCCGCCCGCCGCCCTGCTCGACCGGCTCGGCCTGCACTTGGATCTCTCGCTGCTCTCCTGGCGGGATGCCGAAGGGCCGATCGACGGCAGCGCGCCAAGCGCCGCGGCCCGTTGCGCGTTGACGAGGATGGCCGACCCGCCGGAGCTCCTGGGCGCGCTCTCCAAAGCGGCCTGGACGCTGGGCATACCGTCACTGCGGGCGGTGCTGTTCGCCCTGCGGACGGCCCGCGCCTCGGCCGCGCTGGCCGGACGCGATGCGGTCGGACGGGCCGATGTCGAGTTTGCGGCGCGAACGGTGCTCGCACCGCGCGCCGGGATGCAGCCGGAGCAGCAGCCGGACGGACGGCCGCCGCCCGAGGAAGCCGCCGCGCAACCCACTCCCGGCGATCCGTCCCAGCCGAACGAAAATGACGAGACGCCGTCGCCCGAACCGCCGCTCGCCGACATCGTGGTCGCCGTCTGCCGAACGGCCCTGCGGCTTCCAATCTCGCGGGAGGCCACGGAACGCAACCGAGCCGCCGGCCATCCGCCGCCGAGCGGCGGGCGGCGGATCAGCGCCCAAGCGCCCGCCTCGAACGGGCACGGCCGACCGGCGGGCGCCCGCCCGGGCAAGCCTGGCCGCGGCGCCCGGATCAACCTCGTTGAAACGCTGCGCGCCGCAGCCCCCTACCAGCGCCTGCGCGCCGGGGAAAGGCGATCGGGCGACCGCATCAAGGTCGCCCCCGACGACCTGCGCATCACCCGCCGCAAGCCAAGGCGCGTCCATACCACCGTGTTCGCGGTCGATGCTTCGGGCTCCTCGGCCCTGAACCGGCTTGGCGAGGCCAAGGGGGCCATTGAACTGCTGCTGGCGGAATCCTACGTGCGGCGCGACCAGGTGGCGTTGATCGCGTTCCGGCAGGCCGAGGCGGAGGTCATTCTGCCGCCGACCCGATCGCTGGCGCGCGCCCGGCGGCTGCTCGTCGGCCTGCCGGGCGGCGGCGGCACGCCCTTGGCGGCCGGCATCGACGCCGCCGTCTCGCTGTCCGAGGCGCTGGCGCGCCGGGGCGGGAATCCGCTCAACGTCGTCATGACCGATGGACGTGCCAACGTCGCCTTGGACGGCAGCCCGGGGCGGGCGCAGGCTTGGTCCGACACGCTGCTGGCCGCCCGCCGAGTGCGGGCGGCGGCGCTCCCCACCGTGTTGGTGGACACCTCGCCGCGCCCAAGCGCCGCAACGCGGCAGCTTGCCGAAGCCATGAACGCCCGCCACGTCGCCCTGCCGCACGCCGATGCCCGAAACCTGCTGGGGATGGTGCGCGAACTGGGGGATGCTCGCGTCCATCGGAATCAGCCGGCGTGAGCGCGACCCAAGGGCAGCGGCAGGCGCCGACGACGCAGCCGGGTTGTGAGGCTGCGGGCCGGTTCGTCCGCGCCGGCGGCCACCGCTGGCACGTCGAGCAGTCCGGCAGCGGCCCCGACCTGCTCCTCATTCACGGGACTGGCGCCTCCTCCCATTCCTGGCGGGGTTTGATTCCGTTGCTGGCGCCGCGCTTTCGATTGCTGGCCCTGGATCTTCCGGGACACGGGCGGACCACGTCGCCAACCGCCTTGCGGCTCACCCTGCCCGCGATGTCGGATGCCGTCGCAGGCTTGCTGGCGCAACTTGGATGCCGGCCGCGGCTTGTCGTCGGACATTCAGCCGGCGCGGCGATCCTCGCCCGGATGTGTCTCGACGGGCGCATCGATCCGGCGGCGATCGTCAGCATCAACGGCGCCCTGCTGCCGCTGCGCGGCATGCCCGGGCTGCTGTTCTCGCCGGCGGCGAGGCTGCTGGCGGCGAGCGGCATCCCGTCGCGCGTGTTCGCCTGGCGCGCCGCCCGTTCCGATCTGGCGGATCGGCTGATCGAGGGCACCGGCTCGAAGCTTCCCGAGCATGCCCTGTCGGCCTACAGGCGGCTGTTCCGGAATCCCGGCCATGTTGCGGGAGCGCTTAACATGATGGCCAACTGGCGCCTTGACCTGCTGGCCCGCGACCTGCCGCGGCTGCGCACGCCGCTGGTGCTGGTCGCCGCGCAAGGCGATGCCACCGTGCCCGCGCGGCAGGCGGACCGCGTTCGGGCGATCTGCCCTGGGGCCCGGGTGGTCGGCGTTCCGGCGCTCGGCCACCTCGCCCACGAGGAGCGGCCCAGGACGGCGGCGGCGATTTTGCTGCGCGTGGCCAGACGGATGGGCGCAGGCGACGCCCCGCAGCGCGCTGCGGTCGCCTGAGAGCCGGATGTCCGCAGGCGGGAAACCCTCAGCGGTGGTCGTTGGCAGCGGCTTCGGCGGCCTCGCCGCCGCCATCCGCCTCGGCGCGCGGGGTTGGCGGGTGACCGTCGTGGAGCGGCTTGACGGTCCCGGCGGCCGGGCCTGCGTCCACCGGCAGGACGGCTTCACCTTCGATGCCGGACCCACCATCATCACCGCACCCTTCCTGCTTGAGGAGTTGTGGGCGCTCTGCGGACGCCGGCTGGCCGAGGACGTGACGCTCAAGCGGCTGTCCCCGGGCTACGCCATCGAGTACAGCAACGGCGACACCCTGCAGTGGTTCGATGACCGCGATCGGATGGCCGCGCAGATTGCCGAGCTGGCGCCGCGCGACGTCGAGGGCTATCGTCGCTTCATGCGCTTTGCGGACGAATGCTGCCGCATCGGGTTCGAGCGGCTTGGGCACGTTTCGTTCGGCAACTGGGGCGACATGCTGCGGGTGCTGCCCGACTTGGTGCGCCTGCGCAGCTATCGAAGCCTGCACAGCGTCGTGCGCGGCTACCTGAAGGATCCGCGGCTGCGCTTCGCATGCAGCTTCCATCCGCTTTTCATCGGCGGCAATCCGCTTGAGGTGACGGCGATCTACGGCCTGATCCCGTCGCTGGAGCAGCGTTGGGGCGTACACTACGCGATGGGCGGCACCGGTCGCATCGTCGAGGGCATGGTCGGCCTCATTGAGCGGCAGGGCGGATCGCTCCGCTTTGGCGAGGAGGTCTCCGAAATACGGGTGCGTGACGGCCGGGCCGTCGGCGTTCGGCTGGCGTCCGGCGAGGAGCTTGATGCCGACGTGACGGTGTCCAACGCGGATGCGGCCTGGACCTACCGGCACCTGGTTCCGGTCAGCGCCCGCCGCCGGTGGACGAACTCGCGCTTGGACAAGGCCAGATACTCGATGAGCCTGTTCGTTTGGTACTTCGGGACGCGCCGCCGGTACCCGGAGGTCGGCCATCACACGATCCTGCTGTCGAAGCGCTACGAAGACCTGCTGCGCGACATCTTCAAGCACAAGATTCTGCCGGACGACTTCAGCCTCTACCTGCATCGGCCGACGGCGACGGATCCCTCGATGGCGCCTCCGGGCTGCGATGCCTTCTATGTCCTGTCCCCCGTGCCCAACTTGGCGGGTGGTGTAAACTGGGATGACCAAGCCGAGGATTACCGCCGCGCCATATCGAGGCGTTTGAGCGAATCCCTGCTGCCGGACTTGGAGGACAGCTTGATCACGTCACGGATCGCCACGCCGCAGGACTTCCGCAAGCAGTTGCTGTCGGTCAACGGGGCCGGCTTCAGCCTTGAGCCCGTGTTGCTGCAAAGCGCTTGGTTCAGGCCCCACAACAGGAGCGAAGACGTGCAGGGCCTGTATCTGGTGGGCGCGGGAACCCACCCTGGCGCGGGGATGCCGGGCGTGCTGTCCTCGGCCAAGGTTCTGGATGCATTGATTCCCGACGCCGATGCCCATGCGCTGCGCTGACGTCATCACCCCCAGGCAGCTTGATCGCTGCACCCGATTGCTGCGATCGGGCTCCAAGTCGTTCCACGTTGCTTCGCGCCTGCTGCCGGCGCGGGTGCGGGAGCCCGCAGCCGCCCTTTACGCCTTCTGCCGCGTTGCGGATGACCTGATCGACCTCGGCGATTGCTGCGAAAGCGGTGTCGCGGAAGTCGGCGAGCGATTGGACGCCGCCTATCGCCGCGCGGCGGACGGGGACACCATCGACGCCGCCTTCGCCAACGTCGTGCGGGCCTTCGCCATACCCAGGGAACTGCCCGAGGCGCTGGTGGAGGGCTTCAAGTGGGACGCCTCAGGCCGACGCTACCCGAACCTGTCGAGCCTGTGCGCCTATGCGGCGCGGGTGGCCGGCTCGGTCGGCGCCATGTGCGCCCTGCTGATGGGCGCGCGCGCGCCGCAGGTCTTGGCGCGCGCTTGCGAGCTCGGCGTCGCCATGCAGTTGACCAACATCGCCCGCGACGTCGGCGAGGATGCGGCCGCCGGAAGGCTGTACCTACCTGAAGACTGGTTGCGCGAAGTCGGCATTGACCCTGATGCCTGGCTCGCCCAGCCGCAATTCAGCCCCGAGCTCGGCACCGTGGTCAAGCGTCTCCTCGCCGCCGCCGATCGGCTGTACCGCAGCGCCGAGGCGGGAATTGCCGCGTTGCCGCCATCGTGCAGGCTCGGCATCGGCACGGCGCGGTTCGTTTACGCGGAGATCGGCCGGGAAGTCGAGCGCCGGGGCTGCGACTCCGTGTCCAGTCGCGCCACGGTTGGCGCGTACCGCAAGGCCTCGGCAGTCCTGCGGTCGCTGGCCCGATCGCACTGGCTTGACCTGGCCGAGCCGCCCTTGGCCGAAGTGCGTTTCCTCGTGGAGGCGGTCCAGCAGGCCGCCGTGCCCAGCGCGAGCCGCGCCGGCGGATCCCGAACCTTCGATCCGATCGGCAGAATTGTTTGGACCATGGAGTTGTTCGACAAGATCCAGAGGCGCGAGTACGGCGACCCGTTGCGGCAGGGGGCGGGACACTAGCCCCAGCGGGGCATTCTGAAAGGCAGCAGCCCCTGCACCCAGGCTTGTCCGAATCGCCGCAAGCTCAAGCTCTCGTGCATGGAGACGACCGGTTCGCCCCGCAACTCGGCCGCAATCAACGAGCGGGCGTAAAACGGCGTGTCCTCCAACGTGCGTTGGACCTGCGCCCGTCCGTCATCGGCGTAGGTCGTTCGGGAGATTCGCCACAACGTTCGCGGAAGCGGCGCCCGGGCGGGCGCCGGCAGGCTCCTGGGCGCGCCGTCGGGCCCAAACTCCAACGCCAACAGGCTTCGCTCGCCGCTGGTTGTCTCGCGATCATAAAGTATCAGCGCATCGCCGCGCGCATTGTGCGCCCTCGACCAGTGCCATTGCAGGAAGGCGTCCTCCAGCGGTGCCGCGCCCCAATTCGTGTCCAGGTAACCCTGTCCGCGCCAGCGCAGCCGAGGTTGCGTGAAATCGACTTCGATTCGCGCGACCGGGGCGATCGGGCTCCAGTGGTGGGCCCCGGCCGGGTCCAAGGCGGCTGAGAACGTCACCGGGAAGGCGGGATGCGCGCGCACCGTGCCACGCAGCCGCGACGGGCGGGGCACCGTGACTTCGTCGATGTTCACGATCAACCCGCTGCCGTCCCAACGCATGGCGCTCGGACCGATCGTCAAGCCGCCGCTGGAGCGCTGCAGGGACTCACCGCTCCTCTCGGTCATGGACCAGCGCCGGCCTCGCTGCCCGTAAAGCACCGCGTTGAAGGCGCAGTGCGCTTCGGGCTCGGCCGGCCCGGCGCGGCGCGCCCGGGCGTAGTAGGGCGAGAACACGCTGCCCAGAAATCCAATGACGGTGAGGCCGTGCCGCCGATCGTCGCTCAGGCCGTCGAGGTACCACCAGGCATAGCCGTCGTTCGGGAGGCGGACGTCGAATCGAGGTCCGCCATCAAGCACGCTGCGGCTTGGCGCCCCGAGAGCGCCGCCATGGGCACCCCCGGCCCCGGATGCGCGCTGCCCCCGGCCAGGTAGAGGCCCGCCAGGGCCGTGCGTGACCCCGGACGCTGAAAGCTGGCCCGCCAACCGTGGGATGCCCGGCCGTAGAGCGCTCCCCCGGTGCCCGGAAAGCGCCGGGCGAAGTCCGCCGGGGTCGTGACCACCGGGTCCGCAGCGCCAGCCAACGCCAGGCCGCATCGATTGAGCAGCTCGAACGCCGCCGTTTCGCATCTTGAGAGTTCGCATCCTGAAAGCTCCGGTGTGCCCGGCGGACGAGAGTCGCCCGCGGCGGGGGCGTTGACGAGGCAGAACAGCCGCTCCGGGGCGTTGGCGCCCGATCCGCAGTCGTCCCGATCCTGCGCGCAGACATAGACCGTCGGCGCTGCCGGCAGCAGTCCGCGGTCGAAAACGTCGTGGAATTCGCTGCCCGGACGATCGGAAAAGAACACATTGTGCCGGATCAGCGGAAAGCCGGACGGCTTGGCCCGCATGGCCCAGGTCACGGCGGACAGGGAACGGCTGCTGCGCGGCACCGGGCGTACGGCGTTCCTCGCCGCAGGGCCGAACAGGCCCTCCCCCAGAGCCGCCACGTCGGCATTGAGCACCACGGCATCCGTTGCCAGCCGCCGGTCCCCGGAACAGTCCACCGCCGCCACGCGACCGCCTTCGGCAACCAGGCGCCGGACTTCGGCGCGGTACTCGAATTGAACGCCGCGCCGCTTCGCCATTTGGACCAGGCTGTCCACGATCCGCACCATCCCGCCTTCGACCAGCCACACGCCCTGCTGCTCGACGTGCGCAATCAGCATCAGGGTCGCCGGCGCCAAGTGCGGGGACGAGCCGCAATAGGTGGCGTAGCGACCGAACAATTGCCGCAGGCGCGGATCCTTGAATTCCTTCGCCAGGATGGAGGCCATCCGCATGAAGGGCCGGATGCGCCAAAGCTGCCGCAGGCCGCCGCGCGCGTGGTGCCTCAGCAGCCGGCCCAAGCTCGGCCTGCTGACACGGATGAACGGCTCCTGCAAGGCGGCGTAGGTCTGCTGGGCCCGCTTGCAGAAGCGTCGCAGACGTTGGGCTTCCCGGGCGCCGCAGACGGCGCCCACGGCATCTGCGGAGCGGCCGACGTCAGCGAACAGGTCCAAGCTCGGGCTGCCGGGCCAGGCGTGCCGGGCCAGGCGTTCCACGCGCCGCAAGGCCAGACGGTCATCCAGGGAGTCGTCGAGGTCATTAAACAACTCCTCAAAGACCCAACGCATCGTGAACACGGTGGGTCCCGCATCGATGGACAGGCCGTCCACCCGCTCGGCCCGGACTTTGCCGCCGGGGCGCGCGGCTCTTTCCAGAACCCGCACCTCCAGGCCGCGGTGCGCCAACTCCAAGGCGGCGACCAAGCCGCCGATTCCCGCACCCACAACGGTGACTCGCGCCACGTTCACGCCCCAGCCCGACCCGGACATTTCGACTTGACCCGGACTCACCGGACCCAGCCCCCTGCGCAAGCTCAGAAACAGCTCGGAACCTGACCCACCCGACGAGCGCGGGGTTTCGCGGTAAGCGAAACTCCCACGGACCTTTGGTCCGCCGCGACCGTCAGGTCGCGCCTTGACATGATTGCAGCGGGCGTCTAGTGTCGATTCGTCATCTGGTGACGCAGTTTACTCTTTACTCAGGAGCACGGGAATGCGCCCGGACGAGCGGATCGAAGCGGCTCTTGAGAGCGCCTTGGCCTTGACCCGGAGGCAATCGTCCCCGCCCGCTTTGGCTGACGCCGTCAAGTACGCCGTCTTCCCAGGCGGGGCGCGGGTGCGACCACGGCTCTGCTTGGCCGTTGCCGACGCCTGCGGCGCGCAGGAGCCGGAAATCGCGAATTGCGCGGCCGCTGCCATCGAACTGATGCATTGCGCGTCCTTGGTGCATGACGATCTTCCCTGTTTCGACGCTGCCGAGACCCGTCGGGGCAAGCCGTCGGCGCACAAGGCGTTCGGCGAGCAGGTGGCGTTGCTGGCCGGCGATGCCCTGATCGTGCTGGGCTTCCAAAACCTGATCAGGACCATTCCAATCAATCCGTCACGGGCGGCGGCCGTCCTTGCAATCCTGGGTGAATCCACGGGGCTGCCGTCAGGGATCGTTGCCGGCCAAGCTTGGGAAGCCGACCCGAACGTGTCGCTGGAATGCTACCAAAGCGCGAAGACCGGCGCGCTGTTCGCGGCCGCCACCATGGCCGGCGCCGCTTCGGCAGGCGTGGATTCGGCGTCTTGGCGAGCGGTCGGGCAAGCTGTGGGCGAAGCCTACCAAGTTGCGGACGATCTGCTCGACTTGGTTGCCGACCCGGCCGCCGTGGGCAAGGACGTCGGCCAGGACTTGAAGCATGATCGGCCCAACGCCGCCCGCGCGCTCGGCGTCGCGGGCGCCGGCCAAAGGCTTGAGGCGCTGATCGCAGCCGCCATGGACGCGATACCGCGATGCCCCGGCGAGCAGGCGCTGCGCAAACTCATGCGGGCGGAGGCGGAGGCCCTGCTGTCCAAGCGGCTTTCCGCATTGGCTGCCTAGCCGGCCGGCGATCCGCCAAAGCGCTGGCGCAGCCTTGGATACCGGCGACCAAAGCGGCGGGCCGAGGCGCGGTTCCGCGCGTCGGCTGACCCGATGGCTGGCCAGCGCCGAAATGCAGCGTTGGGCGCTGCGGATGCCGTTCGTGAACCGCATCGCCAACGCCCGGGCGCGGGACCTGTTCGATCTTTGCGCTGGCTTCGTGTACTCCCAAGTGCTGCTGGCCTGCGTGCAAACGCGGGTTCTGGAGCGCCTCTACGAGCATCCAGCGACGCCGGAGGCGCTCAGTTCGCAGCTGGGCTTGGATGCTCCGGCGGCGGAGCGGCTGCTGCGCGCTGCCGCAGCCTTGCGGCTTGTCGAACGCGACCGGCTCGGCCGCTACCACGTCGGCGCCTTGGGCGCGCCCTTGATCGCCAATCCCGGCCTTTGCCGGATGATCGAGCACCACGGGCTGGTTTATCGGGATCTGGCTGATCCCGTCGCTTTGCTGGGCGCGCAATCACCCGAGACCGAACTGGCTCGTTACTGGCCCTATGCGCGGTCAGGAAATCCGCGCGCCGTCGAGCCGGCCGGCGCCGGTTCCTACACCGCCCTGATGGCGGCGAGCCAAGGTTTGGTGGCGTTCAACGTGCTTGACGGATATCGCCTGCGCGGACACCGTGCCCTGCTCGACGTCGGGGGCGGCGACGGCACCTTTCTGAGGCAGGCGGCGGCCGCCAATCCCCGTCTGCAACTCATGCTCTTCGAGCTGCCGGCCGTCGCTGGGCTGGCGCGGGAGAACTTGGGCGAATTGGTCGAGTCGGGACGCGCTCGGATTTTTGAGGGGGACTTCCTGCGCGATCGGCTGCCCGTCGGCGCGGACCTCATCTCGCTGGTGCGCATCGTGCATGACCACGACGATGACGCCGCCCTGACCATTCTTCGGGCGGTCAGGGCGGCATTGCCCCAAGGCGGCTGCCTGCTCCTGGCCGAGCCCCTTGCCGGGGCGCCCGAGGCAGCGCGAGTCGGCGACGCCTACTTTGGATTCTATCTGCTGGCGATGGGGCAGGGCCGCGCCCGAACCTACGGGGAGTTGAACGCCCTGTTGCGGCGCGCGGGGTTTGATCGGATCCGGCAAGTCAGGACGCGGCAGCCCTTGGCAGGCGGGCTGATCGTCGCCCGACCCCGCAATTGACCGCCCTTCGCAAGAGATCACGAACAAACCCAAAGAAACCTGTTGACAAGCGGCAATCGCAGCTTATATGGTCGGGGTGTCGTTAGACCAATGGCTTGGCCGTAGGTTCGGCGGCAGGGTGAATGAACTGAACGTCCTACTGGGAGAAAGAACATGGCCGATCTTGACGATCCGAATCGCGTGTGGCCGACTGGCTTGACGATCGGTGAATCCGAAGAACTGCACAAGCACATCATTGATGGCACCCGTGTGTTTTTCGTGATTTCCGCAATTGCACACCTCTTGGCGTACCTCTATACGCCGTGGCTGGGCTAGAAACAGGAGAAAACCATGAATCAAGGCAGAATTTGGTGCGTTGTGAAGCCGACCGTCGGCTTGCCTCTGTTCCTCGGCGCTGTGGCGGTAACGTCATTGATAGTCCATTACTCGGTGCTGTCGAACAGCTCTTGGTTCCCCGCCTTTTTCGGCGGCTGACCGCGATAACATCGAACAATCCAAGTCGCCTGGTCCCTTAATCGGCGCGAAGTCAGGCGGCGCTTTTTTGCTAGGCGGCGCCCCATCAGCGTGGTGTCGCAGGAAGACTTTGGGGGTCGAAATGGCATCTATTGTTCGGCTGTTTGAAACCGACGAGGCGGCAGCAGCCGCCTCTGAGGGCTTGGTGGCGGCAGGATTCCGAACTGACGACATTCTGGTGATATCCGCTGCCATTGAAGATCGCGCGCAGGCCGTAAGCGATGCCATTGGCAGCGGATTCCTTCGGTCGGGCAGCTTGGAGGATTGCTGCCTTGGCGCCTTGGAGAGAGGCCTGTCGGTCGTCTCGGTGAAGGCGCAGTTCGGGCAAGGCCAGCGCGCGACCTGGGCCTTGCACGCCCACGGCCCCGTCGAAACCGACAGCATCCCCGTTTACGAGTCCGGCCAACCCGCGCCGCTCTCCGACCTCCTTGGCATGCCGCTGCTCAGCTCGCACAGCCGTGCGGGTGCGGGGCTGGCGGACTCCAACTTTTCCCTATCCCGCCTGTTCGGCATGCGGTTGCTAAGCCGCAACGGTCGGCTCTGGTTCGGCATGAAGGCGCTGTCCTCGTCCCAAAGGGCCAAGCGCCGCAGCTTCGGGCTGCCGCTGCTGTCGAGCGACCCAGCGCCGCTTTCCAAGCTGCTCATGTGGAAGACGCTATCGGCCAGCAAGGGGCGATGGACCACCAGCTTCGGCCTGCCCCTCCTGTCAAGCAATCCCACGCCCTTGTCATCGCTTTTGGGCATGGCCCCGCTGACCAAGGAAAACGCCTCCAAGTCTGGCTGACGGATTGCGGACGACGCATCCGAAAGCAGGGACCGTCATCGCGGCGCCGGTTTCCATGTCGGTTCGGCCGATCGGAATTGCAGCTATGCGGTTCGGGCGGCGGGTTGATCGCCGCTCGTCGTCCGCCCCGCTTCCATTGCGGGCGAGTCGCCCTTCGCGGATCGGCGAGGCTCCGGCCATGTGGAACGACGAATGAGCCGCTTTGCGCGCAACCTTACGAACAAGTGGCTTGAGCTCGGCCCGCGTTACCTGCCGTTCGCTGACATCGCCACGCCCGACCTTCCGCTCGGCCGGCTTCTGCGGTTGTCCCTGTTTCAAGTATCCGTTGGCATGGCAATGGTGTTGCTGGTCGGCACCTTGAACCGGGTCATGATCGTTGAGCTGCAGGTTCCCGCCTCATTGGTCGGGCTGATGCTGGCCATGCCGCTCGTGTTCGCGCCTTTTCGGGCGTTGATCGGGTTCAATTCGGACGTTCATCGCTGCGAATTGGGCTGGCGCCGGGTGCCCTTCATCTGGAAGGGCACGCTCTGGCAATTCGGCGGATTCGCGATCATGCCCTTCGCGCTGCTGGTCCTGGCCGGCAAGGGCCAGTCCGGCTCAGCCCCGCTGTGGATCGGACAGGCTTCGGCAGCGCTCGCCTTCCTCATGGTCGGCGCCGGCGTGCATACCGTTCAAACGGCCGGTCTTGCCCTTGCAACGGACCTCACCCGCAAAGAGTCCCACGCCAAGGTCGTCGGGTTGATGTACGTCATGCTGCTGGTTGGCATGATGGTCGCCGCCCTCGCCTTCGGCGTCGCGCTTGAGAACTTCTCGCACGGCCGTCTGGTCCAAGTCATTCAGAGCGCGGCACTGATCACGATGGTCCTGAACGCCATCTCGATGTGGAAGCAGGAGACTCGGCGACCCCGGCGGGGGCGTCCGGCAGCCGCGCCCGATCCGACGTTTCGCGAATCCTGGGCCAACTTCCGCCAAGGGGAGCACACGGTGCAGCGTTTGATTCTTGTGGGCATTGGCACCATAGCCTTCGGCATGGCCGACATACTGCTCGAACCCTTCGGCGGACAAGTGCTTCGCATGAGCGTGGCCGACACGACCAAGCTGACGGCGTTGCTGGCGCTTGGAGGCTTGCTGGGGTTCGTGTTCGCATCCCATGCCCCCAGCGAAGGCGCCGACTCCTATCGCTTGGCCCAAACCGGAGCGTTGGTCGGCGTTCCGGCGTTCGCGCTGGTCATATTGGCAGCGCCCTTGCAGTCCTCCGGGCTGTTCCTGGTTGGCAATCTGCTGGTCGGCTTCGGCGGCGCCGTCTTCATGCACGCCACGCTGACCGCCACCATGAACCGGGCGCCCCCGAACCAAGCCGGCCTGGCGTTGGGCGCTTGGGGCGCGGTGCAGGCCACGGCATTGGGCGTGGGCATGGCTTTGAGCGGCGCCGTCAGGGACGCGGTCAACGCCGTCACCGCCGCGGCCGCGGCCGCGGAAATTTGGATCTTTGCGGGTGCGGCGATCGGCTACGTCACGGTTTACGCACTTGAAATCGCTTTGTTGATCGTTGCCGTGGTCGCAGCCATGCCGTTGATTCGAGACTCCCGCCAGCTGCAAACCCAAGCAGGCGCCTACGCCCACTTGGCGGGACAGGACACCCGCCGATCGACATGAACGGTTGCCAAGCGCCCCGTGGCTGAACTGCAGGTTCTGGAATACCCGGACGAGCGCTTGCGCTTGCCTTCCGTGCCGGTGCGTGAGTTCGACGCAACGCTTGTTCGGTTGATCGACGATCTTTTTGAGACGCTGCGCGGCGCTGGAGGCATGGCGCTGAGCGCGCCGCAAGTCAATGTTCGGCAGGAGGTTCTAGTCATGGACCTGTCCGGCAGCGCTGACGCGCCCCAGACCTACGTCAACCCGAAAATCCTGTCCAGATCCACGCCCGGCATCGTCCAGGAAAGCTGCCTGTCGGTGCCGGGCCAGACCGTCAACGTCATCCGCGCCACGCAGGTTCGGGTGAGCGCCAGAACGGCTGCAGGCGCAACCTTCGAGAGGGCGCTCAGCGGCATGGAGGCGGTCTGCCTGCAGCACGAGATGGATCATTTCGCCGGCAAGCTCCTGGTTGACCGCATGTCCCTGTTTCGGCGTCTTCGCTTGCGCCGCGGCGCGCGCAGGAAAAACGGGCGCAAGCCGAGCGGTTAGCGATGCGCCAAGCACAAAGGCCCTCATGCGCGCCCAAGCCGTGGTCCTGACGGCGCCCGGGTCCATCAAGCTTGATGGGCTGGAGCTTATGGAAGCGAGTGATGCGGATGTCGTCGTCGATATGGAGTGGACGGGAATCAGTGGCGGCACCGAACGCCTCCTGTGGTCCGGGGAAATGCCGCAGTTTCCCGGCATGGGGTATCCGCTGGTGCCGGGCTACGAGTCGGTCGGCCGCGTTCGGGCGGCAGGCGCGAACTCCGGGCGGGCGGTGGGGCAGCGTGTTTTCGTCGGCGGCGCCAACTGCTTCAAGGGCGTTCGCGGGCTGTTCGGGGGCGCGGCCTCCCGCGTGGTCGTGCCCGGCAGCCGGGCGGTGCCGCTCAGCGACGCGCTTGGGGAGGGCGGCATTCTGCTGGCCTTGGCGGCGACCGCCGAGCATGCCATTGCCATAGCCGACGCACCCCCGGAACTCATCGTCGGGCACGGCGCGTTGGGCCGCATTCTCGCCCGTCTTGCGCTGTTGCGGGGCGGCCGTCCCACGGTTTGGGAACGCCATCCGCAACGCATGTCCGGGGCCCAAGGCTACAGCCTGTCGTCCCCCCAAGAGGATGCGAACCAGTACCGGTCGGCGTTCGACGCCAGCGGCGATGCCGCCATCGTTGACGCATTGGTCGAGCAACTTAAGCCGGGCGGCGAGATCGTGCTGGCGGGATTCTACGCCAAGCGAATTGCGTTCGACTTCGCGCCGGCCTTCATGAAGGAGGCGCACCTGCGGATTGCCGCGCAATGGCGCCCGGACGACCTGGCTGCCGTGGCCAAGCAGGCCGAGGCCGGCGCGCTCGAACTGCGCGACCTGATCACGCACCGATTCGCGGCAGGTGACGCCCAAGCCGCCTACCGAACGGCTTTTGAGGATCCGTCCTGCCTGAAGATGATTCTGGAGTGGTGATTCGGACCCCCTTGGCTGCCGACGAATCCGGGCGGGCGGCGGCAAAGCCGTTGGCCGCCGTTGCGCGACGGGCGGCTCAGGGCCGCAACAGCCCGAACAAGTGGGCGAGGTCCTTGAAGAAGATCTTGACGTGCGCCATGGGCTTGGCGCGCACAAGCTCCTTGTTCATGTAGGCGGTCCAAGTCAGTTCCTGAACGTTGGGGTCGCGGCAGATGCTGACGAATCGCTCCCGCCGAGCGTCGCTGGAGTACCAGAAGCGCTGCATGATGCCGAGAATCCAGAAGGTTCTGCCGTTTTTCCGCTTGAACCGCTTGCGGGCGGCGGCCAGCGCCTGCGGCTCGCCCGTCCGGCAAAACTCATCCACCGCATCGGCGACGTAGCGCCCGCTGATCATGGCGTAGTAGATGCCTTCGCCCGAGGCCGGCGAAACCACGCCGGCAGCGTCCCCAGCCAGAATGACGTCGCGGCCGTTGTCCCAACGCTTGAGCGCCCGCAAGGGAATCGGCGCACCCTCGCGACGAACGGTGGACTGCTCCGCAAGCCCCGTGAGTTGCCGGAGTTCAGTGGTTGCGCGGCGCAGCGGAAAGCCCTTGCGGGCGCTGCCGACGCCAACGCTGGTCTGGCCGCCGTGCGGGAACACCCAGCCGTAGAAATCCGGCGAGACCTCGCCCTTGAAATACACTTCGCACCGCTCGGGCGCGAAATTGGACTCGCGGCCCTCCGGCGACTCGATGACCTCGTGGTAGGCGGCGACGAAAGGGATTTCGTCGGCGCCTTTGACGCACTGCTTGCCCACTTGGGAATTGGCGCCATCGGCCCCCACCACCGCTTGGGCGCGATACGCTCTGCGCCTGGTCGCCCCTTGGGCATCGCGTTCGACGCAATGCACCAGGGGCCTGCCCTCGGAATCCCGCGACAGGCGCTCGAACGTGCCGGTTCGCCGCGTGGCCCCCGAGCGTTCGGCGCGGGCGCGCAGCCACTCATCGAAGTCCTCGCGATCAACCATTCCGACGAAGCCGTTGATCGCCATATCGACTTTGCGCAGGCTCGGGGAGATCACGCGGGCAGTGGTTGACCGAGCCACCAGCAGGGATTCAGGGATCTCGAAGTCGCGCAGCAGCCGCGGCGGGACGGCGCCGCCGCAAGGCTTGATGCGCCCTGCCCGCTCCAGCAGCAGAACGTTTCGTCCGCGCCGGGCAAGGTCATCGGCGACCGTTGCGCCGGCCGGCCCGCCACCCACGATGACCGCGTCAAAGGACGCATCCAAGGCGTCTTCGGACATGTCCGCAGCGCAAACTGCATTGTCCATGGGCGCCGCTCCTCGTTCAGCTATCTGGTGGAGGGCGCGCTGGCCGCCGCCGGTTCGGCGAGCATGCCGCCGACGCTGGCCGTTGCCGCCGAGAAGGTCTCGCGATGCCTCACCGCCAGCGTTGTGGCGAGCAGGAACAGCGCGCCTTGACCGACGAAGACGCTGGCGTAGGCGACCTCGGTGGAGGGCATGAGGTGGCGCGTCAGGTCAACGGCGGCCGTGCCCAGGAACCCGCCGAGGCCGAAGGCCACCGCCTGGGCGGCGCCCCAAAGGCCCATGCGCACGCCCTCGCGCCGCTCAGCGCCCGCTCCCACCAGCGCCATCATCGAGCCGATGGCGGCGACGGCAAACATCCCGTTCGCCGCCCCCAAGGCGAACACGTTCGCATGCAGGGGCCAGCCGGGACCGACCATGCCGCCCACCGCCAAACAGACGAGCGCCCCGGCGGAGAGCAGGCATCCGGCGCAGGTCCATCGCCTCAGCGTGTCGAACGACCCGGAGCCCAGCCGGGTTGCGGCCAAACCCACCAGCAGCATGCCCATCAGCACGCCGCCGTTCTGCAGCCCGGACAACTGCGTGGATTCCCCCGGTGTCAAACCGAAGACCAAGCCCGCAAACGGCTCCAGAATGAGATCCTGAGCGCTGTAGGCCAGCATGGATATGAAGACGAACAACGAAAACCGGCGCGACGCCGGCTCACCCCAGACCTGCCGCAGCGCCTCGCGGAACGTGGCGCTCGCCGCCCCCTGATCCTCAAGCGGATGCCCGCAAGGATGGCGCTCAAGCCCGCGAACGGCGAGCAGCGTCACCGCAGTGGCGATCATCGCAACGGCGGCCGTCACCCAAACCAATCGCGGCATGGAAAACGGATCGAGAAAATGACCTGCGATCGCCGCCGTGAGCACAAACCCAAAGATCATCATCGTCCACATGATCGTCGCCGCCGCCGCCCGGCGTTGGGGCGCCACGCCCTTGGCCATCAGCACCAAAAGCGTGGTGCCGCAAGCGCCCACGCCCAAGCCGATCATCAGGAAGGCGACCAAGGCAAGCAAAATCCCCTCAAGCTGCGCCGTGCGCATGAGCGCCGTCGCCAAGGCGGCAAGGACGCCGCCAAGGGCAAGCACGCCCATGCCGCCAACGATCCAAGGCGTGCGGCGGCCACCGATGTCGGAACCGTAGCCCATGCGCGGCCGCGTGAGCTGAACGGCGTAGTGCAGGCCCACCAAAACCCCGGGAAGCATGGCGGGCAAGGCCAGCTCGACCACCATGACCCGGTTCAAGGTGGACGTCGTGAGCACCACAATTGAACCCAATGACGTCTGGACCAACGCCATGCGGACAATTTCGGACCAGCGGTAGTAGTCCGGCGCCTGCGTCATGGCCGCGCTGCGAAACGCTCGGCAAAGTGGGGTGAGCGGCGCTGCGCGACCGTTTGGAGCCATATCAGCATGACGCCAGCCAAGCCTCCCTGAGGTTCAAAGCGGATGCAACAGTTTGCCACATCCGGGCGGGAAACGTTCAATTGGCAATGCCGGCGGCGGAGCGCAGGGCCAAGGCGCTGACCAGCATGCCGAGCACGTAGAGGCTGACGCCGAGACCGCTGAACCACCGGTCACGCTCCACGGGGGAGCGCAGGAAGGTTCTCATCAGGGCGAACTGGATGGCCAGCAAGCCGCCGACGACCGCCGCGTGAAACCCTTGACCGAGCCAAGCGAGGAACAGGACGACCGCCAGCTGGGGCAACGCCATGATGACGCAGGCCACGACCGCCGCCCGCCGCACGCCGAGTTGGACGGGCAGCGAACGAACGCCAGCCACGCGGTCGCCGCGCAGCGCCTTGAAGTCGTTCAGCGTCATGATCCCGTGAGCGCCGACGCTGTAAAGGAAGGCAACGGCCATGACCGGAACGCTCGGCATGGCCGATGTCATCACGGCAGCGCCGGTAAACCAAGGCAACCCTTCATAGCTGATCCCCACCGCCGCGTTTCCGAACCAACCGTTGCGCTTGAGCCGCAGGGGCGGAGCGCTGTACGCCCACGCCATGGCCAGGCCCACGCAGGCGGCCGCCAGGATCAGGGGGCCGAGCAGGGCCGCAACCAGCAGGGAGAGCAGGACCCAACCAATGGCAAACCACAGCCCCCCGGAACCCGGAACGCGACCCGAAGGTATGGGGCGTCCCGGCTCATTGAGCGCATCGACCTCCCGGTCAAACCAGTCGTTTATGGCTTGGCTGGCCCCGCAGACGAGCGGCCCGGCGAGCAGGATGCCCGCAAGGGCGAACGGCCAGCGGCTGAACGGGCTTTGATTGGCGCTGACGATGCCGCAGCCAAAGGCCCACATCGGCGGAAACCAAGTGATTGGCTTCAGAAGCTCCAGGAAAGAGCCGACCTGCGGAACTTTGCCGACAGCGGTTCTCATTTTGCATCAAGTCCGGCTAGGGTCTCCTGATCGAGGCTGGCTCCGGCTGCGCGCAGCCAACCGGCCAAGCGGCCACCTTATGCACTGCGCTTGGGCAGGTCAACGCGCCTCTCGCCCCGAGGGCGAGAGGCGGTTGGAGTTTCGCTGCGCGAAACTCCGCGCCCGTTGCGGGGGCCAGCTTCCGAATTGTTTGTGAGCCCGCACACGCGCGACCTGACGGTCGCGGATGGAGTTTCGCTTACCGCGAAACTCCGCGCTCGTCGCTTAGATCAGATTCCGGTATGTTTCTGAGCCCGCGCCTGTTGCGGGCTGTGCCGGATACGCAAGTTCGACGGCAACTTGGTCGTTTCGCTTGCCGCGAAACTCCGCTGCCGTTGCGCGGGTCGGATTCCGAGACGTTTCGTAAGCCCGCACACACAAATGAGCCGTTGCCTAGGTCAGGTTCCGATGGGTTTCTTAAAACCGCGCGCAAACGCGCAACCCGTCCGCATCGTCCATTGCCGCAAGCAGGGGAAACAAAGCAAAAGCAAGCAAAAGAAAACCTTGACAAGCCGATGCTGCGGGTCTTAGCTTAGCTTTGAGTTTGAATCGGGAGAGGCGCGTCTTGGCGGGCTGCGTTTGGCAAGACGGATCAGGTGGCGCTGGGCGGTTGATGCCCGCTAGGGCGGCTCCGTCAAGGCGAAGGCGGAGTGCGCAAGGGCAGTGAACGGCGCAAGGCTTTCCATGGCACAGGCGGCGCTGGCTGAGCAGGCTGCGGGAAGGGCTGGCGCGACCGGCGAGGCGATGACTGGCACGAGGCGATGACTGGCACGAGGCGATGACTGGCACGAAAGGAAAGCCAAGTTCGACGCGGGAGTGGGGCAATGTCTGAAGCGCAAGCCGTGCCAGCCAAGATTCCGTTGGTTGAGATGCGGAATCAGCTCCGCGAGGAGGCCGCCATCGAGCCGGAACCCGTTTCCACGTCCGCCCCGACCAAGGAGACCCAGATCGTTGCCATCTACGGGAAGGGCGGCATCGGCAAGAGCTTCACGCTCGCCAACCTGTCCTACATGATGGCGCAGCAAGGCAGGAAGACCCTGTTGATCGGCTGCGACCCCAAGAGCGACACGACCTCGCTGCTGTTCGGGGGCCGCGCCTGTCCGGCCATCATCGAGACCTCCTCGCGCAAGAAGCTGGCGGGGGACGAAATCGCCATCGGCGACGTCTGCTTCAAGCGTGACGGCGTCTTCGCCATGGAATTGGGGGGGCCCGAGGTGGGCCGGGGATGTGGCGGACGCGGCATCATCCACGGTTTTGAAACGCTGGAAAAACTCGGGTTCCACGACTGGGGCTTCGACTACGTGCTGCTGGATTTCCTGGGCGACGTCGTCTGCGGGGGCTTTGGCCTGCCGATCGCCAGGGACATGTGCCAGAAGGTCATCGTCGTCGCCTCCAACGACCTGCAGTCGCTCTACGTGGCGAACAACGTCTGCTCGGCCGTGGAGTACTTCAAGAAGCTCGGCGGCAACGTCGGGGTTGCCGGCATGGTCGTGAACAAGGACGACGGCAGCGGCGAGGCGCAGGCGTTTGCCGAAGCGGTCGGCATCCCGGTGCTCGCCGCGATTCCCGCGGATGAGGACATCCGCCGCAAGAGCGCGAACTACCACATCATCGGCATCCCCGGCGGGCGCTGGGGACCGTTGTTCGAAACGCTTGCCGAGAACGTCGTGCAAGCGCCCCCCGTTCATCCCCGACCGCTGAGCCAGGAAGGGCTGCTCGCGCTGTTCGACGGCGATGAGACCGGCCGCGACGTGGTCCTGCAGCCTGCCACCATTGAGGACATGCACGGCAGTTCAGCCATCGAGAAACCGAGCTTGGAGGTGGTTTACGACGCCGTGTGACGCGGCATCGAGGCTTGTGCCATGACCGGCAATCGCAAAGCATCCGCGAGACCCGCGCAAGGCGCGGAGATGCACTACGAAGGTCCGCCCCAGTCCAGCGGCGATGCGGTCGGAATGGCGCCATCCTCCGTTGCGGACCAAGCCAATTCCGAAGCGCGGAATCTGGACGGAGTGTCCTGCCACGGCGGCGCTGAGGAGCTGCGCCGCGCCGCGCAGTCAGCCGGAAGCGGCGAACTGCTCCAACAGTACGCCCAAGACTACCCGGTGGGTCCCCACGATCAGCCGCAGAGCATGTGCCCGGCGTTCGGCTCCCTGCGGGTGGGCCTGCGAATGCGCCGCACCGCCACCGTGCTTTCCGGCTCTGCGTGCTGCGTGTACGGACTGACCTTCACCTCCCACTTCTACGGCGCGCGCCGCACCGTGGGCTACGTGCCCTTCAATTCGGAGACCTTGGTTACCGGAAAGCTCTTCGAGGACATCCGCGAATCGGTGTTCGAGCTGGCCGACCCCGACCTCTACGATGCGGTGGTCATCATCAACCTGTGCGTGCCCACCGCTTCGGGGGTGCCGCTCAGGCTGCTGCCCAAGGAAGTCAACGGCGTGCGGATCATCGGCATCGACGTGCCGGGCTTCGGCGTCCCGACCCATGCGGAAGCCAAGGACGTGCTCGCCGGCGCGATGCTGCACTACGCCCGGCAGGAGGCCGAGGTGGGTCCGGTGCAAGCGCCCAGGGGCGGGCGCGCCGAATTGCCGACGGTGACCTTGCTCGGCGAGATGTTTCCTGCTGACCCGGTGGGCATTGGCATGATGCTCGCCCCGCTCGGGCTCGCGGCTGGGCCCGCCGTGCCCACCCGGGAGTGGCGGGAGCTTTACGCCGCCCTGGATTGCGCGGCCGTGGCCGCAGTGCATCCGTTCTACGCCGCCGCCATCCGCGAGTTTGAGGCTGCGGGCCGAACCGTCATCGGTTCAGCGCCCGTGGGCCGCGACGGGACCGCGGCTTGGCTTGAGGCCGTAGCCGAAGCCTGCGCGGTGCCGGCGAGCAAGCTGCAGGCGGCCAAGAACCGGCTGCTGCCCGCCATCGAGGAGGCGTTCGGCAAAGCGCCGGTGCAGGGCCGGCTGACGATATCCGGGTACGAGGGATCCGAGCTCCTGGTGGCGCGGGTGCTCGTCGAAAGCGGGGCGGACGTGCGCTACGTCGGCACCGCCTGCCCCCGCACCCGATGGTCGGCAAGCGATCAGGACTGGCTGGAGTCAAGGGGCGTTCAGGTGCAGTTCCGGGCTTCGCTCGAGCAGGACATTGCGGCCTTCGAGGAGCACCGGCCCGACGTGGCGATCGGCACCACGCCGGTGGTGCAGAAGGCCAAGTCCGCCGGCACGCCGGCGCTGTACTTCACCAACCTCATTTCCGCTCGGCCGCTGATGGGCGCGGCCGGGGCCGGCTCCTTGGCCCAAGTCATCAACGCCGCCAGGGACGGCAAGGATCGCTTCGACGAGATGAAGGCGTTCTTCGCTGGCGTCGGCGAGGGCCACGCCAGCGGCATCTGGCAGGAGGTGCCGGTTGACAAGCCCGAGTTCCGGGCGAGCCACGCCAAGAAGCTGGCCCGGCAAGCGGCCAAGCGAAGCGCCGCACGGGTGGGCTGATGTTGGTGCTGGACCATGACCGCGCGGGGGGCTACTGGGGCTCGGTCTATGTGTTCACGGCGATCAAGGGCCTGCAGGTGGTGATCGATGGCCCCGTGGGATGCGAGAACCTGCCCGTCACCTCGGTGCTGCACTACACGGACGCCCTTCCGCCGCACGAACTGCCCATCGTGGTCACCGGGCTGGCGGAGGAGGAGCTCGGCCAAAGCGGAACCGAGGAAGCGATGAAACGGGCGCACGGCACGCTGGATCCGAGCCTGCCAAGCGTTGTGGTGACCGGATCGATCGCGGAGATGATCGGCGGCGGCGTCGCCCCGGAGGGCACGGGGCTGCAGCGTTTCCTGCCCCGCACCATTGACGAGGACCAATGGCAAAGCGCGGATCGAGCGATGTTCTGGCTGTGGTCCGAATACGGCGCCAAGCCGCGCAAAGGCTCCGCAGCGAAGCGGGCCGCCCGCAAGCCGGGCGGCAAACCGAAAGTCAACATCATCGGCCCCATCTACGGATACTTCAACACTTGGTCCGATCTGGCGGAAGTGCGCAGGCTGGTCGAAGGCATCGGCGCCGAGGTCAACCTGACCTTTCCGCTGGGCGCCCATCTTGCGGACGTACGCCGGCTGGCGGACGCCGAGGTGAACGTCTGCATGTACCGGGAGTTCGGCCGCAGCCTGTGCGAAGCGCTTGACCGCCCCTACCTCCAGGCCCCGATCGGGCTTAACAGCACCACGAAGTTCCTCAGGAAGCTCGGCGAGCTGCTTGAACTCGATGCGGAGCCGTTCATCGACCGCGAACGGCACACCACCATCAAGCCGCTGTGGGATCTGTGGCGCTCGGTGACCCAGGATTTTTTCGCCACGGCGAACTTCGGCATTGTCGCGAACGAGACCCACGTGCGCGGCATCCGCAACTTCCTCGAGCACGACATGGGCATCCCGTGCGCCTTTGCCCATTCCCGCTGCGCCGGCCGCAAGCCGGACAACGAAAAGGTTCGCGAGTCGATCCGAACCCATGCCCCGCTCATTCTCTTCGGCAGCTACAATGAACGCATGTACTTGGCCGAAACCGGTGGCGGTTCGATCTACATTCCGGCGTCGTTTCCCGGCGCAATCGTGCGCCGGCACACCGGCACGCCCTTCATGGGCTACGCCGGCGCCACCTATCTGGTGCAGGAAGTGTGCAACGCGCTGTTCGACGCCCTGTTCAACATACTCCCGCTGGGCAAGGAACTGGACCAGGTCGATCCGACCCCGGCGCGGAGCTTGCGCGAACTGCCGTGGAGCGATGACGCCAAGGCGCTGCTCGACGAACTGCTCGAGTCGCAACCCGTGCTCACGCGCATCTCCGCAACCAAGCGCCTGCGCGACGCAGCGGAGCGGCAAGCCCGCCTGGCCGGCGACGAGCGCGTTGGCACGGATCACGTCTCATCAGCGCAGCGCGCCCTCGCCGGAGGCGTGGCGGCATGAACAACCGAATCACGGCGGGCGGCCACCATCCCCCGCGCCAAGCCAATTTCACATCGGGCTCGGGCGAAGCCGTCCTTGGCTGGACCCGAACCCGTCGATTTCGCCCGCTTGCCGAGGCGAGCGGCGCGAATCCCGTTTCCGGGAACGTCTTGCGAAGGGCGCTCAGAAGGCGCAAGCTAAGCCCGGAAAGACCGACAACTGCAAAACCGGAGGTTAGCTAAATGGCTGATATCGATGCACCCAGCAGCTCCATATCGGGGCTAACGGAACTGGAGGCGCGGGAGTTCCACAAGATCTTCGTCTCCAGCTTCATCATCTTCGTCCTAGTGGCGATCGTCGCCCACGTGTTGGCGTGGCAGTGGCGTCCGTGGCTGCCGGGACCGGAAGGGTATGCACTGATTACGGACGGACTGCAAGGCGTGGCCGCGCAAATCAAGTCCTACATTGCTTAAGGAGAAAGGAACATGTGGAGATTGTGGCTAGTTTTCGACCCGCGGCGGTTGCTGATCTTCCTCGGCACGTTCTTGTTTGCGCTGGCGGTGCTGATTCACTTCATCCTGTTGAGCACGGACCGCTTCAACTGGCTGGAAGGGCCGACCGGCGCCGGCATGGGCGCCGCGCAGGCAGCGCTCTCCTTGGAGAGCGAGCAGCTCATCGCCAGCCCCGAGCTGCAGTAGGCGCAAGCGGCGGCTTGGTCCAATGGGAGCGGCGCGGGCCGCCGCTTCGATGAATGCGCGGCTGATCGCAAAGGAGCTCGATCATGGCGATGCTCAGCTTTGAGAGAAAGTACCGTGTGCGCGGAGGCACGCTGATCGGCGGGGATCTGTTCGACTTCTGGTTCGGTCCCTTCTATGTGGGCTTCTTCGGCGTCACGACGCTGTTCTTCTCGTTCATTGGCACGGGCCTGATCCTGTGGGGCGCATCCCAAGGCCCCACATGGAACGTCTGGCAGATCAACATCGCGCCCCCGGACCTAAGCTACGGCCTCTCCTTGGCGCCCTTGGCCGAAGGCGGGCTGTGGCAGCTGATCACGGTGTGCGCGCTGGGCGCCTTCATTTCATGGGCGTTGCGGGAGGCCGAAATCTGCCGGAAGCTCGGCATCGGCTACCACGTTCCCATCGCCTTCGGCGTGGCGATCTTCGCGTACTTCAGCTTGGTGGTGATTCGGCCCGTGCTGATGGGCGCGTGGGGGCACGGCTTTCCCTACGGCATCCTGAGCCACTTGGACTGGGTCTCCAACGTGGGCTATCAGTACCTGCACTTCCACTACAACCCCGCCCACATGATCGCCGTGACGTTCTTCTTCACGACCTGCCTGGCACTGTCGTTGCACGGCGGCGTGATCCTCTCGGCCGCCAATCCGCCGAAGGGTGAAACGGTGAAGGGCGCCGCCGAGGAGAACACGTTTTTCCGGGACACCATCGGCTACTCGATAGGCGCGCTGGGGATTCACCGGCTGGGTTTGTTCCTGGCCTTGAGTTCAGGCTTCTGGAGCGCGGTTTGCATCATCATCAGCGGGCCGTTTTGGACCCGCGGATGGCCGGAATGGTGGGGTTGGTGGCTAGACCTCCCCATCTGGCGCTGAAGGCGGGTTGCGGGAGCGGGACGTGGCCAGTTACCAGACCATCTACAATCAAGTTCAAGTCCGCAACCCGGCCGAGATGGGCGTTCCCCTGCCCGCCGGGCCTTGGGTTCGCAACCTGCGCCCCTTCTTCTCCTATTGGCTCGGCAAGATCGGCGATGCGCAGATCGGCCCGATTTACCTGGGCTGGACCGGAATCGCCTCGCTGCTGTGCGGGATCATCGCGATCGAGATCATCGGCCTCAACATGTGGGCCTCGGTCAACTGGGATCCCGTCCAATTCGTGCGCCAGCTGCCTTGGCTGGCTCTGGAGCCGCCGCCGCCCCAGTATGGGCTGAGCCTGCCGCCGCTCCAGGACGGGGGTTGGTGGCTGCTGGCCGGCTTCTTCCTCACTGCGGCGATTTTCCTTTGGCTCGTGCGCACCTATCGGCGCGCCCGCGCCTTGGGCATGGGCTCGCACGTGACTTGGGCCTTTGCCTCGGCGATCTGGCTCTACTTGGTCCTCGGGTTCATCCGCCCGGTGATGATGGGAAGCTGGAGCGAAGCGGTGCCCTTCGGCATCTTTCCCCACTTGGATTGGACGGCTGCGTTTTCGTTGCGCTACGGCAATCTGTTCTACAACCCGTTCCACATGCTCTCCATCGCCTTTCTTTACGGCTCCGCCCTGCTGTTTGCGATGCACGGCGCCACGATTCTCGCCGTCACGCGATTCGGCGGCGATCGGGAGGTGGAGCAGATCGTGGACCGGGGCACGGCTTCGGAGCGGGCGGCCCTGTTTTGGCGCTGGACAATGGGCTTCAACGCCACCATGGAGTCGATCCATCGCTGGGCCTGGTGGTTCGCAGTGCTTTGCCCGCTGACGGGCGGCATCGGCATACTGCTGTCCGGCACGGTCGTGGACAATTGGTACCTGTGGGCGGTGAAGCACGGCGTGGCGCCGTCCTATCCGATCGTCTTCCCCGCCCTTTCCGACCCAGCGGCATCGCCGTGATGCGAACGAGAGGCAAAGCGTGTTGACCACTCAGTCGGCAATCCGGGCAAAAGCGCAAAACAAGGCAAGGCAAGCCGGGGCATTGGCCTTGGCGGCGCTGGCGCTGGCCGTCTCCGGCTGCGAGGTGCCGCCCGCCGACTCCGACCAAACCGGCTATCGAGGGCTTGGCATGGTCGAGGTCGATAACCGGTGGACCATGCGGCGCAAAGTCAATGCGGTTCAGGTTCCGGAGCCGCAACCCCCGGTGCCGTCCGGCACGCCGCCCGCTTCGAGCCTGTATGCGAACGTCCAGGTGTTGGGCGATTTGGGAATTGCCGACTTCACCCGCCTGATGGCTGCGATGACCGAATGGGTCTCGCCCGACGAAGGCTGCAACTACTGCCACGTTCCGGGGGATTTGGCCTCCGACGACATCTACACCAAGGTGGTGTCCAGGCGAATGATCGAAATGACCCAGCACATCAACGAAAACTGGGCCGACCATGTGGGTGCGACCGGCGTGACCTGCTGGACCTGCCACCAAGGCGAGCCGGTTCCCAGCGAAGTGTGGCATGAATCCGCCGGTTTCCCGCGGGCTGCGGGGCTCACGGCCAATTCCGCCGGCCAAAACATTGCGGCGGCGCCGGCTGGGCTTACGTCAATGCACTACGATCCCTTCAGTCCCTTTCTGGTTGAGGAGAGCGACATTCGAGTCCAACCCACCGCGGCGCTTCCCCGGGGTCCGGGACGCTCGATTCAGGATACCGAAGAGACCTATGCCCTGATGATGCACATGTCCGAAGCCTTGGGCGTCGCCTGCACCTACTGCCACAACAGCCAGACGTTTCAGGACTGGGAAGGGGCCACGCCGGAGCGCATGACGGCCTGGCACGGCATTCGCTTGGCTCGGCAGCTCAACAACGACTTCCTGACGCCGCTGACCGATCAGCTGCCGCCGGAGCGTCTCGGCCCGCTTGGCGACGTGCCGAAGGTCAACTGCGCCACCTGCCACCAAGGCCTGAGCAAGCCGCTGGGCGGCATCTCCATGCTCGGCGACTATCCGGAGTTGGCTTCCGCCGGATCGCCATAGGGAGCTTAGCCCGCTAAGCGCTTCGGCCGCAGTTGTCCGGCTCCTCAGTCCGGGTTGGGGTCCGCAGAGGCAAGCCTGCGCCGCACGGAGCGCACCACAAGCCAAACGGTGGCGAAGACCAGCGGCGCCGCAATGCCCGTGCCGACCACCTCGCCGAACGGCAGCGCGCCGACCTTGTTGAGGGCCTTGAACCCGTACTCCAGCAGGCCCACCGCGTAGTAGCTGATTGCGAAAATGGAGAAGCCCTCCACCGCCTGCTGCAGCCGCAGCTGCAGCCGAGACCGTTCGGCCACGGATTGCAGCAGTTCCTGGTTCTGCCGCTTTTTCACCATGTCAACCATGGTGTTGAGCAGGTTCGCAGCCCTTGCGACCTGCTGGGCAAGTTCGTTGAGGCGCTTCTCCGTGGCGTCGCAGGTCCGCATGGCCGGCAACAGGGTGCGCATCAGAAAATCGGTGTAGCGTTGGTGTCCCGCCAGTTGCCGCTCGCCCACATCCGCAACGCGCCGCTCCACGATGGTTGAGTAGGCGCGGGAGGCGGCGAACCGATAGGCGTGCGTTGACGCGATCTTCTCCACGCGAGCGGCAATGCCGGTGATGTGCATCAGGGCATCTTCCTGGCGCTCCTCGCTGTGGTCACGCTCCAGATCGTCCATGATCCGGTTGAGCTCCGGCTCCAATCGATCCAAGGACGCCATCGCCTCACGCGCCCTAGGCAGCGCCATCATGGCCATCATGCGATAGGTTTCCATCTCCAGCAACTGCTGCAGCAACTGCGACAGGCGCTCACCGGGCATCCCCAAGTCCACGACCAGAATGCGGAGAAAGCCGTTGGCATCCAGCTGGAAGGAGGACCAGACGGCCGCATCACCGGACATCAAGCCACCATAGAGCGCCTCGGAACCCAGCAGGGACTTCGCCGTTCGATACCCGTGCGGGTCGTCCTGATTGGGGGGTTCCTGCACTTCCACCGAGACGCCGACGAACATGCCGTCCACCAGCGCCCTGCTCTTCTCCCGGTCCAGAAAGTCCAGGGCGGTTTCGCTGAAGGCCGGCTGGCCATTGCCGGGCACCATGACGGTGTGGCTGACGGATTCCGTGTGGCCTTCCCATTTCACTTGGCAACTGCCAACGGCCACCATGTGCTGCCGGCTGCCTTCCGCCGGCGGGCTGGCGCCGTGCTTTCGGCAGAACGCTGAGAATGCCTCACGGGATTGCTCGATCGTGGCATCGCTGCGCAGGGACACCACATGACTGCAGCGCATTGGGGTTGGTTGGCGAATGCCCAGACGGGCATGCCATTCGTTGCTGAGGAGGATCCGCTCCGCGTAGGCGCGGGCGTGAAATTCCCGTTCGCTTCCGGCCAGGCTCATGCAATCATCTCCGCTGACGACGCGTTCAGCTTGCGCCGGCGGCCGGGTTTCTCCGCCACACCGAAAAGTTCAGCGCCGCAGCGATGCTGACCCATAGCAGGTAGGGGACGAAGAGCAAGCCTGCAAGCAGGTCAAGCCGCCAGAAACCGACAAGGGTGGCGGCCACGGCGAGCCAAAGGGCGAGAACCACAAAAAATGCCATGCCCAGCCGTCTTATGCCAAAGAAGATGGGCGACCAAATCGCGTTGAGCGCAATCTGCAAGGCGAAGAACGCCATTGCATAGTGGCTGCCCTCCACCGGCGCCGCCCGCGCCGCAGCAACGGCGATGGCTATGTAGAGGATCGACCAGACCACGGGGAACGCCCAATCGGGTGGGTTCCAGCGGGGTTTGCTGAGCGAGCGGTACCAAGGCCCCGGCCCAAAATACCGACCGCCTGAACTTGCGGCCACGCAGGTGGCCAGAAAGATCGCAAACAGCATCCAGTTCATGCGCTCAGCCAGTGGGGCAGGGGAACAGCTCAGGCCGCAGCGAAGTATTGCACATGGTGCGCTCGCTATTCACCTTCCGCGTCCGGAGGCGATGACGCCAATCGAATCAGGACCTCGTTGCGACGCAGGAAGGGCGGCGTGAAGGGCCCGTTGTAAACGGCGGAGAGAGGCTCGCCAATCGCCTTGAGCCCATCACGCTCCAGCACCCTGCGCAGCCACTCGGCCCGCTCCCGGAAGCGCGACTCCGAGATCCGGCCGCGATACTGAAGCACGGCGACTGGGCCTGCGGGGACTTCACGGAGCGTTACCGCATCGTGGTTCGGCACCGGCAGATCGCTTAAGTCGTAGGCTCGTTCCATGACGAAACGGTAAACGGTGCGCGGGCCGTCGTCGTCGATGCTGTGGCGAATGACGGGCACAGTCATGTTCATGCGCACGGAATCGGGTTGGTCCGGCTCGCCGCCGCGGCGGCGGTTGTCTCCGAAGATGTAGCCAGCCAAGCGCCGGAAGGCGATGTTGCCAGTGGCCCTGAAGCCGCCGGCGACCGAGGTTTCAGCCACCAGATAGGGATCGTAGTCGCGAATTTCGTAGCCGTCGTTGCGGCTGACCACACTGTAGGCCGGCTCCTCATAGGCGTATGCGCTGGCTGCCAGGAGCCCCGTGAGCGGCAGCAGCCATAGTCCGTTCATCAAACAACCATTTGCGTTGGAGTTTTGGCGAGCCTATGCACTTCGCCGTGAAGGTTGCGTGAATGTCAGCGCTGACTCGAGGTTTTCCTTTGACGAATGATGACGCAATGGACGGTGAGCGTGCGGGCTCATGAACATTTCGAAATCCGACCCACGCAATGGCAGCGAAACTGCAAAGCGAACCAACGGTTCGCACATGTTGGCACAGTACGGGGCATGGCCTAAAGTGCCCCGATGCGGATGGCCGCGGTGCTGCAGGGCGCGCGCAGCAACTTCGACAGTACGGGGCATGGCCTAAAGTGCCCCGATGCGGATGGGCGGATGATGGGCAAAACATGAAAGTCAGGTGCTTAACAAAAAGCGGCATTGGTCATTTCAAGGACTACTTGGCGCGGTTGCGCGAAGACGGACGGACGCCACCGCCAACGGAGTTGCTCACCGACCCCGAACACTCGGTGCGGTTTGAGCCCGGCGAAGCTTCAGTCGAGCCCCGCAACTTCACCAACCGGCACACGTTCGCGAGGTACGTTGACCACCAGTTCCGCAACGCCGGGATAGCCGAAGACGTGGATCAGTCCGGGCTGTGGGAATGGCTGTCGCTCTTCTACTTCGATGCGGTTTGCCCCGAAACCAGCGCCGGAGTGCGCAAACCCTACGACGATGCGCGATATCTGGTGAATCGTGCCATTCGGCGGCAAGGCCGCCGCCATCTGCTGCGCGGCTCCTATCTGCTGCACCGCGAGCACGCCGGGGGTGTCGATGGGGAACTGGACCTCCTTTTGGCCTACCCGCTTCACAAATACGGCGTGGCGGCGACCGCCCTGGGCGAGCGACAAGGCAGGCTCATGAGCAGTCAGGGTGCCCTCAGCGCGGCGAGCCGACTCTACTTCGACAGCGTCACCGGCCGACCGAAGCGCGGCTATTCAAACGAATCCAACGGGTTGCGGGCATTTTGCAAGTTCGTGACCCGCTTGCCCGCGCACTTCAACCTGACCAAACTGTCCGCCGACACCATCGTGGCCATGTTGCCGAAAAAGTTCGACCCTTGGGCTGGGCGGGAGCCAGGCGACCACTTGACTCCGACCCCGGGAAACCTGGACCGTGTTCTGCAGGATCTAAACGCCCGCGAGTTGGAGCCGCGGCAAGTCCGAGTTCGTTCCGACCTCTTTCGCTGCCGTATTCTAGGTGCCTACCGCTCCACCTGTGCGGTCTCCGGAGTGGGGCTGGCTGACGCATCAAGCGCTTTCGAGGTCGAGGCGGCCCACATCGTTCCAGTCCACAGGGGCGGCAAGGACGTGGTGCAAAACGGACTGGCCCTCAGCCGAACCCTGCACTGGGCCTTTGATCGCGGAATGATCTGGATTGACGACGAACTGCGCCTCACGGTGTCCACCCACGCAAGCCAAACCTTGCGCAATCAATGGCTCATGCAGTTTGACGGCAATCCGCTGAGAGTGCCCGCCCCTCATGCCGACCGACCTGATCCCGACGCGTTGCGCTGGCATGCCAAGCAGATCGCGGGCATTTGATTGGCGTCGCACAGCCTCCCATGTCCGAACCCGAACCCCCGAAGATGACCGAGCCGCCCAGCGAGATGCGCAGCCGCATCATGCGAGCGATCAAGGGAAAGAACACCGGGCCGGAGATGCGGGTGCGGCGGTTGACCCACGGGATGGGGTTCCGTTACCGCCTGCATGGGCAGGGGCTGCCGGGCAGGCCGGATCTGGTGTTCCGGCCGCGGCGCAAGGTGATCTTCGTTCACGGCTGCTTCTGGCATCAGCACGATTGCGCGAAGGGCAATCGAACGCCGAAGACCAACCGCGCCTACTGGACCCACAAGCTGCGGCGCAACGCGGAGCGCGACGGCGAGAACCAAGCCCAGCTGCGGGCGCTCGGATGGGAGGCGTTGGTGGTCTGGGAATGCGAAACCAAGGATCCGGAGGCGCTTGAAGAGCGGATTCGAAGGTTTCTCGACGGCGCTGCCTCCGCTTCGGGCTAGCCCGCCTCCAGCGTTGCCAGCACGGCGGCCGGCTCCACTTGGTCCGTCACCCGCACCGCGCCGATGCGCTCCGGGAGCACCAGCCGCAGCCGGCCATCCACCACCTTCTTGTCCATGCCCATGGCTGCAAGCGCTGCGGATGGATCCATGGCGGCGGGCAGGTCCGTCGGCAGTCCCAAGGCGTCCACCAGGCCGCGGATGCGCTGCGCGGATGCCCGGTCCAGCAGACCGTGGCGACAGGCGCAGTCGGCGGCCAGAACCATGCCGATGGCCACCGCTTCGCCGTGCAGCAGTTGATCGTAGCCGGTCAGGGTCTCCAAGGCGTGGGCAAAGGTGTGGCCGTAGTTGAGGATGGCGCGTCGGCCCCGCTCGCGTTCGTCTTCGGCCACCACCGCCGCCTTGATGGCGCAGGACCGGCGGATCACTTCCGCGAGCGCCGCGGCGTCGCGTTGGTTCAGCACGTCAATGCGTCGTTCAAGCTCGGCAAAGAACCCAGCGCTCCAAATGACGCCGTACTTCACCACCTCAGCCAGTCCGGCTCGATACTCGCGCCCCGGCAACGTGGCCAAGGCTGCGGTGTCGGCCAGGACGCAGCGGGGCTGGTGAAAGGCGCCGATCATGTTCTTGCCGCCCGGATGGTTCACGCCGGTTTTGCCGCCGACCGAGGCATCCACCTGCGCCAGCAACGTGGTCGGCACTTGCACGAAGGCAACGCCCCGTTGAAAGGTGGCGGCGGCAAAGCCCGCGAGGTCGCCGATGACGCCGCCGCCGAGCGCGATCAGGGTGGTGGTGCGGTTGTGCCGTCGCTCCATGAGCGCATCGATGACGCTGGCGTAGGTGTCGAGGGTCTTGAAGCGCTCGCCGTCCTGCAGTTCGATGACGTCGGTCGCCATGCCGCCCAAACTCGCCATCAGCTTGTCGAGGAGCAGCGGGCCAACCGTGGTGTTGGTGATGACCGCCACTTGGCGGGCGCCGACGTAGGGGACGAGCAGATCGGGCCTGCCCAGCAGGCCGTCGCCAATGAGGATGGGATAGCTGCGCGTCCCAAGCTCCACCTTGAGTTCAATCACGAATCACGCCTTCGCTGCGCAAGACGCGCTCCACGTCCTCGGCGAGCGCCCGCGCCCCTTGGCCAGCAGTCAGAATGCGATAGTCGGCCACCTCGTCATAGAGGGGTTTGCGCTCCTGCCAGAGCCGTTCCAAGGTCTCCCGGGGATCGCCCTGCTGCAGCAACGGACGCCGTCGGTCCTTGGCGGCGCGTTCGAGCAGCCGGTCTATCGGACTGTACAAATGCACCGCGCAGCCCCGGCTCCGCAACGCCCGCCGATTGGCCGGCCGCAGCACGGCGCCGCCGCCGGTGGCGAGCACGATGCTCTCCCTGCCAGTGAACTCATCGATGACCGCCTGCTCCCGGTCGCGGAAGGCGTGCTCGCCCTCCACATCGAACATCCAAGCGATCGGCACCCCGGCCCGCTCCTCGATGACCTGATCGGTGTCGAAGAAGTCCCTGCCCAAGGATGCAGCGAGATGCCGGCCGACGGAGGTCTTGCCCACAGCCATCAAGCCGACGAAGTAAATGCTCTGCGCCATGCCCGAATTGTAGCCCGGATGGCGCGTCGGCAAATCAGGGTCTGCTCAGGCTAGCCCGGCTCCGTCCCATCGCCTCCGGCAGTGTCGGGCGCCAGGACTCGCGGGGTGATGAAGATCAGCAGCTCCTGCTTGTCATCCCGCTCAAAGGTGCGGCTGAACAGGCGACCGAGCAGGGGCAGATTGCCCAGCAGCGGCGTCTTTTCGGTGGCGAAGTTGCGATCGGTCTGAAAGATGCCGCCCAGCACCACCGTTTCGCCGTCATCGATCAGCACCTCGGTCTCGATTTCGTTGGTGTTGATCGAAGGCACCCCGTTGAACACCCGCCCGACGTTGTCCTGCTTGACGTTGATCTCCAGGATGATGCGGCTGTTGGGGGTAATGCGCGGCGTCACGTCCAAGGACAGCACCGCGTCCTTGAACGAGGTGGAGGTGGCGCCGCTGCTGCTGGCTTCCTGGTAAGGGATCTCAACCCCGGACTCGATTCGGGCGCGGGACTTGTCGGCGGTGATGACCTTGGGCCGGGCCATGATTTCGGCCTTGCCTTCGGCGGCCAGCGCCGAGATTTCCAAGTCGATCAAGTAGCTGTTGCCGGTAATGCCCAAGCCCAAGCTCGACGCGCCTTCGCTCAATACGCCCAAATCAACCACAAGGTCCTCGGGGCTTGATATCCCGCCGACTCCGGCTGGGTCGGCCAGGGCGTTCTGCAGTTCCCCCAAGGTCTTCAAGGAGCCGCCGAAGCGCAACGCCCTGTCCTCGCCGGCATCGATGCCGCCGCCGCCCCAACGAATGCCGAACTGTTCCGAAAGATTGCTGTTTACGGTGATGATTCGGGATTCGATGAGCACTTGGCGAACCGGTACGTCAAGAAATTTGACGATATGCCGGAAATCCTCAATCTGGGCAGCGGTGCCCGTATAGAGAATGGCGTTGGTGCGCTCGTCGATCATGGCGTGGCCGCGGTCGGAGCCGGCGCTTTGTGGCGATCCGCCGTCATTGAACAAGGACCAGATGTCAGCCGCCTTGGCGTAGCCGACCTGAATGTGCTCCGTGCTCACCGGCGCCAACGCTGCGGCCTGCTGCTCCGTCCGCAGGCGGAGCTGCTCGGCGGCGGCGATTTCCGCCGCCGGGGCCACATGGACCACATCACCCAAATGCCGCCGGTCGAGCCCGGCGACTTGCAGCACCAAGTCGAGAGCCTGCTCCCAAGGAACGTCCTTGAGCCGCAGCGTCACCCGGCCCGACACCGCTTCGCTGACCACCAGATTGAAGTCGGCGGCGTTGGCAATGACGCGCAGCGCAGCGCGAACGTCGATGTCCTGGAAATTCAGGGACAGGGGCTCGGCATCGACAGGCGCCGGCGGGTCGGCGGCGGCTGACGTCAGGACCAACAGGACGAGTGCTGCGCCAACCCATCGTCCCAGCTTGCAGGCGTCGCGCATCGTCATGGCGCTGCCCTGGCCATTCATGGCGCTGCCCTGGCCGTTAATGGCTCCGCCTCAGCCAACGCCAAGCTGCGCTTGCGCTCCACCCAGCCGCCATCGCCGTCGGGCAGCATCTCCAGGAATTCGATGGCCGCTTCCCCAATCCGTTGGATGCGGCCATGATTGCGGCCCATGTAGTCCCCGGCGCCCACCTCGTGGACCCCGCCATCGCCATCGACCACCAGACCCCGGCGAACCCTTGCGTTGGCGATGGTGCCTACCATGCTCAAGGCGGATGCCGGAAAAGCCTCCAGCGGCTGCCTGGGCCGGCTGAAGTCCGGCGCAATTGCGCGGGCGCCTTGCCGTCTGCCCGGTGCTGCGCCAAACGCCGGCGGGTCGAAGGGGCTGCGCCCGTTCCCCGCCCGATAGGCGGCGGGCGGCGGTTGGGCGAACGTCGGCAATGACGCTGGCGTCGGGCTGGGGTCCGCCTCAAGTTCGGCGACGTAACGCTCGACGTCATCGAGTTGATGGCCACCGCAAGCGGTCAAGGCCAAGACGCAAAGGGCGCAGGTTTTTGGCATGGGCCTCATGACTCCTCCAAGCGCAGGTAGGCCTTCAGGTCAATGCGCGCCCTGAGCTCACGGCCCGGTTCCCCGGATTCGATTTCGAAGTCGTGCAGGGTGAGAATGCGGGGAAGGTTGGCCAAGCGGCCTGCGAATGCGCCGAATTGATGATAGGTTCCCAGGACTTGAAGGCTGACCGGCAGTTCAGCGTAGTGGTCGAGGCGACGGCTGTCGGCGAGGTTGATGCCCGCAATGGCCAGATGGCTGCCCTCGGCCGCTTCGGTGATGTCCTCGATCAAGGCGGCTGTTTCGGAATTGGCGAACAGACGAGCCCGCCAGTCCGCAAAGGCCGCTTCAAGCGCCTCTCCCTGAGTCCGGAGCTGGTCCAGATCAGCCGCCTGCGCGGCGCTGGAAGCCAGCCGGGCGCGCAATGTCCGCTCCTCGGCCGCAAGCGCCTCGTTCCCGGCCGCCATGCCGCTGAACAGGCCGCAACCGCCAACCGCCGCGACCGCGGCAAACAGCCCCGTCACGAGCGCGGCCCTCAGCCATGCCGGCCAAGCGCCAAGATCGCGCCAATCGAGGCTGGCCAAGTCAACGCGCAACCAATCCGGGCATTCCATGGTCAATGACCCGACGCTGAGGCGTCAGCCACGGCTGAGTTCAGGGCGGAGCGCCGGATGGAGCCCAAGGGCGCTCGAAGAACGGTCATGCTGAAAGCGCTGCCTTGGCCATTTATGGCGCTGCCCTGGCCATTTATGGCGCTGCCCTGGCCATTTATGGCGCTGCCGCCGCCGGACGGACCGCCCGGCGCGGCATCCTTGAGGTTGAGCAGCCTCGGCTGCGCAAACCCAGCGTGCTCCTGCAAATTCCGCATGAGCGCGGAGACCTCTTGGTTGCTCAACGCCATGCCGCGCAGGGTGAGCACGTCCCCGCGCAGGTCCATCGCTTGGTAGTGAACGCCGGCGGGCAGCGTGTTGGCAATCCCCTCCAACAGGCGCGCAAACGCGCCGCGTCGAGCGGCAAGCGCCTGAATCGCCTCCATGCGAACGCCCAGCTCACGCCGTCGGTGACGCAGGCGCTCGACCTCTTCGATCCGCCGGTCAAACTCGGCGATCCTCTCTTGGAGAAAGTCATTGCGCTGGCGCTGGCCGTCGGCGACGGCGTTGAGGTGCAACGCGAATGACCCGATCAATGCCAAGGCCGCGGCCAATGCGCCGCCCAACTGCAGGCCGAACAACCGGTTGCGGCGGCGACGCTGCCCGTCCCGCCAAGGCAGCAGGTTCACAGCCGGAGTCACAGACCGCTCCGCAACGCCAAGCCACAGGCCGCAAGCAGGCCGGGAGCGTCCCGATACAGCGCTTGGCGGTCGATTGGCGGCGCCAGGGACATGCCCCGAAAGGGGTTGGCAACGGCGACGCGCACCGGCAGGCGTTCATTCACCGCATCGAGCAAGGCATCAGCCGCGACATCACCAGCGAACAGCGCCACGCCGATCCGGGCCGGGGCGGCGGACGCCGCAAAGCGCTCCAAGGTTTGGACGGCCGCTTGCGCCAAGGCGCCGAGGTCGATGCCGGGCTCCACAGCTTCGCCGCCCGGCGCGGCCGGCAGGACAGGCGACCCATCAAGAGCCTCAACCGCTCGGTGGATGCAAAGCCCGCGCTCGAACACCTTGAGCTTGGCCGCACCGGGGCCAATATCGAACAGCGCCGTGAGGCCCCCATCGTCCCCAGCCAAGGCGGCGCGCGCCTCGGCCAACGCTCGCGCCAGCGCCAATTCCCTGATTTCGACAACGATGGGCCGCAACCCCGCAACCCGCAGAACGGTCGCGCCCTGCGCCAGCTGCGCCTTTGGGCAGGCCGCCAACACCACCTCCGCCCGCTGGGGATCGAGGGGCGACAAACCTTGGACCTCAAAGTCATAAGCCACCTCGTCAAGCGGACCGGGCAGGTGACGCTCCGCCTCAACCTCAATGGTGGCCGCCAAGTCCGCATCCGCCAAGGCCGCATCCATCGCCAAGGTCTTGACGACCGCCAGCGGCCCGGTCAGTGCCAGTGCCGCCCGATTCGACCGGCAGCCACAATGGCGCTTCAGTTCTCGAATGGCTTCACCAATGCGCTCCACATCACTAAACTGGCCATCAACCAAGGCATTGGGAGGCAGCGGCTCCATCCCATAGGCTTCGACCCGGCATCCGTCCGCTTGCTTGGAGAGCTCAACCAACTTGACCGATGCCGGGCCGATGTCCACCCCGACCAAACCGGCAGGCTTTCCCTTGAACAACATCAACACGCCCCAACCTCGACAAAGATCGCTGACGTTTACCATTATCTGGATCGCGTTGACCGGAATCTGTACGTTATCGCTTACGTTGGCCGCCGTTTTCCTCTACTTGAACCCGCAAATCCCCGATGCGGAGTCCTATCGGCACGTCAAGCTGGAAACCCCGCTGCGGGTGTTCACCAAAGACGAGGCGCTCATCGCCGAGTTCGGCGAGCGCCGACGCATCCCGATCCGCTTCGACCAAGTGCCGCGCCATTTCATCAACGCGCTGCTCGACACCGAGGACAAGCGCTTCTACCAACACCGCGGCATCGACTTCATATCCTTGACCAACGACGCCTTCGGCCTAGCCAAGAGCCTGCTGCTCGAAGGCTCCTTGGGGCCGGGCGCGAGCACCATCACCATGCAGCTGGCGCGCAACATCTCCTTCAGCCTGGAGCGGCGCTTCCTGCGCAAGTTCAAGGAGATGCTGCTGGCGCTGAAGATCGAAACGGAGCTCGACAAAGACGAGATACTGGAGCTCTACATCAACGAAATGCCGTTCGGAAAGCGCGCCTACGGCGCCGAGGCCGCAGCCCGCACCTACTACGGCAAGCCATTGGGCGAACTGAACATCCCCCAACTCGCCATGCTCGCCGGCGTGCTGCAGGCGCCAACCGCCGGCAATCCCATCAATGGCCCGGAACGGGCGCTCAGGCGCCGCAACCTGGTGCTGTCGAGAATGCGCGCCCAAGGCTCCATCACCGACGCCGAGCACAGCGACGCCGTGGCGGCGCCCATAACCGCCGGACTGCACGGGCGTGATCTCGACGTGCCCGCCCCTTTCCCGGCGGAGTGGGTGCGCCAACAACTGATTGACCGCTTCCCGGACCTCTACTCAGGCGGCTACGCCGCCTACACGACCCTGAACAGCCGCAACCAGGCCGCCGCCACCAGAGCCCTGCTCAATGGGCTGATTGCCTACGATCGCCGCCACGGCTACCGCGGCCCGGAAGACCGGTTCGACGACCAGGAGCAGGGGCTGGCAGCGTTGGCGGACCGATCAATCCTAGGCGGTTTGGCGCCAGCCCTGGTGACCGGCGTCAGCCACGACCAGGCCACCGTCGCCTTGGCCGACGGCGCAGCGATCACCCTGGAGATGGCCGCGCTCCGGTGGCGTCCCCACATCGACACGGACGCTCTCGGGCCGGCGCCCAAGCGCCCGAGGGACGTGGTGCGGCCGGGTGACTTGATTCGGGTTCAGGCCACTGGGGAGGGATGGCGGCTGGCGCAGCTGCCTGCGGTCCAAGGCGCCTTGGTGTCCCTCGATCCCGCCACCGGCGCGGTGCTGGCCCTGGAGGGCGGCTTCGACTTCGGCATAAGCCAGTTCAACCACGCCTTGCAGGCGGCCCGCCAGCCGGGTTCGGGGTTCAAGCCGTTCGTCTATTCCGCCGCCCTGCGACAGGGCACGACGCCCGCTTCGATCTTCATGGATGCGCCCTTGGTGCATGACGACGCCAATCTGGAGTCCCAATACCGGCCCAGAAACGACAACAACCGCTACAACGGACCCACGAGGCTGCGGGAAGCGCTCTACCGCTCGATCAATTTGGTGTCGATGCGGGTGCTGATGCGGGTCGGGGCCGGCAACGTGCTCACCCATGCCCAACGCTTCGGCTTCGACACCGAATCGTTTCCCCGCAACACCCAACTGGCCATCGGCGGCGGCACCATGGCCGTGACGCCCATTGACATGGCTGCGGCTTACGCGGTGTTCGCCAACGGGGGATACCGGGTGCAGCCGCACATCATCCACCGGGTGACGGACATCGACGGCGCCATCGTCTTCGAACCGCAACATGCCGCCGTCTGCCGCGCCTGCGGCAAGGAGCGGTCCCCGGCGCTGCCCGCCGAGGAGCCGGCCAACCTTGAGGATCTGCTGGCGCAGTCGCCGGCGGCGCCAGCGGCGCCGGCCATAGACGAACGCAACGCCTTCATCATGCACCAAATGCTCAAGGACGTGATCCAACGCGGCACCGGACGCCGGGCCCGGGCGCTGGAGCGCACCGACATCGCCGGCAAGACCGGCACCACCGACGACGCCGCCGACACTTGGTTCAACGGCTACAGCCCGGATGTGGTCGCCAGCGTCTGGGTGGGCTTTCCCGACCATGCGCCCTTGGGCGAGCGGGAGTACGGATCCAACAACCCCCTGCCCATCTGGATCGACTACATGCGCACCGCCCTGGATGGCCTCCCCGAATCCCATCCCGCGCAGCCGCCCGGGGTGTTGAGCATGAAGATCGACCCCAGGACCGGGGCCTTGGCCTCCGGCGCCCAAAACGATGCGATCTTCGAATACTTCCTGGCGGAGCACGCGCCCAAGCCGCAACGCCTGAACGCCGACAGCGATGCCGGCGTCCCCAACATCCGTCCGGAGGATCTGTTCTGAAGGCGGCGCCCCAACAGGCTGCGGGCGAAACGACGCAGCGCTAGCGCACCAGCTTGATGTAGTCGCCGGCGCGGGGCTCGCCTCGGGGGTAATGGCCGTTGATCACCCTGAGCGTCTCCTCAGGAAAGGACTTAAGGGAGGACTTTCGGGCCAGCGCGGCATAAGTGTCGCCCGGGTTGGCCATGACCACTTGAATGCGCTGCCGATTGGCGGCGTCGAGATCACTGGCGGTCATCGCTCGAAACGAGGCGAGGGTTTCGTTGAAGTCGCGCTCAAAGCGCGCCGGGTCGCCCACCGGGCCGAGCTCGCCCTTGAACAGATAGACGGCGCCGTCCTTGAACACCACCGCCATCTTTCTCCCTTGGGCGTCGCCCGCCAAAATGGTCACGTCCGCCACGTAGGCGGCATAGCCGTTGACGTCGATGGCCCGGCCGTTTTCGATGTCGTCGCGCTTGAGGGTTTCGCGAATGTAGCCTTCCGGCGTCTGTCCCTTCGCGGCCGGCTTCTGCCGCTGCACGGTGATGCTGGCGTCCGATGCGCCGCTGATGTCCCGGCCAAAAACCTCCGCGGCCGTATTGCCCAGATCCCAACCCTGCGGGAACCGCACCACGATGCGCAGGCCGCTATGGTAGTAGGTGCTGCCCTGCACCAGCCCGGTGGCCGCTTCATCGCCAAAGGTCAGCCCCTCGAGCATGGCCCAGAAGTCGCGCTCCGGCGGACGGGCATCGATGCCCGCCAAGGGAACGGCCTCCCCCACCACGTCGTGCAAACGCTTGTCGTTGCGCGGGTGGCTGCCGAACAAGCCATGGTAAACGCTGGGCCGGTTCGAGACCGTCCTGGCAAACAGCTCATGCTCCTTGAGCACGTAGATGACGTTGATCATCGCCAAGGGATCGTAGCCCGCCCGCGCCAGGAGCTGGGCACCGATGGCGTCGGCTTCCAGTTCGTGCTCGCGGGCTTCCCGGCTCACCGCAGTGGCCGTCAGGGTGTTGCCCAAGTCCTTCATGCCCCAACTGGAGGTGCCGATGAGGCCGATCCAGCCCAGCAGGCCGCCAAGGCGATTGAGGCCCTTGGAGCGCTGGACGTGGCGCGCCACCACATGGCCGATTTCGTGGCCGATGATGGCCGCCAGCTCATCCTCGCTGCGGCAATGGGCGATGATGCCCCGATGGATGAAGATGTAGCCGTCCTGGGTGGCGGCCGCGTTGACCGTTGAATTGTCAACCACAACGAAGGTGTAGCTCCTGCCGGCATCCGGCGACGCCGCCAACAAGCGCTCGCCAATTTCAGTGACGTAGTCCTGCCATTCGACGTTCCGGTACAACGCATTCTTTTCGCGCAGGTCGTTGTACATCTTTTCGCCATCGCCCGCGCCGAAGGCGCCGGCGGCGGCAAAGACCAAGGTCAGCTTGAACCAACGCGAAACCGCCATGCGGATCCGCGGTGGGCCTTTCGCTGACGCGAGGATGGGAACCGGCTTGTGCATGGTTTGCGCCATCGAGCCTGGCTTGCGGTCGGAACGCTGATTCTAACGGGAATCGGATGAATGGGTGTTGAACGCGGACCCGCTGCGCGGGTCCGGTTGGAGTTTCGCTTACCGCGAAACTCCGCGGGCCTGCGGCTTCCGGGGACGGGGGGACGGAAGGAGTTTCGCTGACGCGAAACTCTGGGGTGGTTGGTCTTGGACGGGCTGGAGCCGGCTAGCGGATGGCGCTGCGTTTGCCGAAACGCCGGTGGAACCGCTCCACCCGGCCTCTGGAATCGAGAATCTTCTGCTTGCCGGTGTAGAAGGGATGACAGGCCGAGCAGACGTCGATGTGAATGTCTTCGGCCAAGGTGGAATGGGTCTTGATGACGTTGCCGCAGCTGCAGGTGGCCTTGATGGCGTGGTAGGGCGGGTGGATGCCTTTCTTCATGGTCTTTTCCGGTGGGGAAAAGTTGCTTAGTTTAGCAGAAGGTTGGCCGACGACAAGGCGCGACCTGACGGTCGCGGATGGAGTTTCGCTTACCGCGAAACTCCGCGCTCGTCGCTTAGATCAGATTCCGGTATGTTTCCGAGCCCGCACAGAGTCCTCAATCAATGACCTGACGGGGTTCCGCAAAGGGACGGCGGACGCCAAGGCGGGAGGGGCCGGGCAGGCCCTAGGGCTTCGGCCTGCTGGAGATCCCCTTCGTGGCCACGCCCGGCTTCGCCTCGGCGCGGAAGTCCGGCGCAGGCGTGTCCGGCACGTAGCCGCCGGTCTCCAGATAGGTGATCATGCTGTGTATCGGCACGGCCCAAAGGCCCTCGTCGTCAGGATCGCTACGTGCGATCAGACCGCGCTCCACCATCGCATCCCAAAGAAGCGACGCGTGTTTGTGAGCGGACCATTGCTCTCCTTGGGAAAACCATTCAAGGATGTTCCTGTCCGCCATGCGAACCTCCGCCAAGACCACGTTCGATGCGGCCTCCTCGCCCCTTGGCCGAACCTCTTCCATTTTGCGCAGAACGTTGGCGAGAAGGGAGGTGGCCTTCCTGTAGCGAACTGGAACCCGTCCCTCATAGTACTCCTTCCGGTCACGGACCAGTTTCCCCTCGACCGTGCGCCTGTCCACGCTCCCCATGTCGGCGCAGCCGCAGCGAAGGTGCCCGTGCAGCCAGGCCGCCATCGTCCCGTGCAGGTGGCGCGGCCATCCCGACGACTCCGACGCCGCCCAATCCGCGACCGCCAGACGGCTCGACTCGCCGCCCGTAAGCCCGAAGTGCTCCAGGATGCCCATCCCGTAATCCACCGACTCCGAATGCGACAGCGCCCTCAGATGCACTAGGTGACCTTCCGCGAAGTGCCCGCCGGAGATGCTTTTCCCAAGCTTGTCCGGCAGGTCCGTCAGACCCGCGAGAACGGGCAGGATCGGCTTGCTGCCGTGTTCGGCGTTCGCATGCCCCTGCAACTCGGACAACAGCGGGCAGTGCCCGCCCGGCTCGCCGTCAGCCCCCCTCAATGCCTGCGCCTCGTCCACCAGAAGCAACGCCGCGCCGCAGTGGGGAAGCGCATCGAGCACTTTTCCAACCTCATTCTGGAAGCCGTCCAAGCTGAGCCTCTGCGGCGGGCCTTCGGGTGAAATGCCGAAGCCCGCGCCAACGGAGAATCCCCGCCTCGACAAAGCCTTCAGCCCGCTTTTGATGCGGCTCCAGGCCTTCATCCCTCCCGGAGCGCCCCTCGCGGCATCGACGAAGCGGGCCAGGAGCGCGTCGTAGTCGTTCAACTTGTTCACGCTGACCGGAACGGCCAGAAACCCCTTCCCTTCGCCTTCGCCCTTCAGGCTTTCCTTGGACCTCCTCGACAACTCCGTCAAAACGGCGGTCTTGCCGATCCCGGGGGGGCCGTAAAGCACCATCGTCCGGCCTTGGACGGCACCCTCCAGCGCCGCCCGCACCGAGCCGAGGATCTCGCCGAGGACATCCCCGCGGCCCACGAAAACGGGTTCGTTCACCGTGTCGCGGTTGCCGGCTGCAATGTGATCGGAGATTGCCTTCCTCTGCCAGTCGCTCAACGGTTCGCCCACGGCGAAATCCCCCTCTCTTAACCAATCAGACCTTTACGCTTGGCCGGCGTTCGATGAATCGGCCTCAACATATTAGCCTTAAAACATTATGGAGGACTTGTATGGAAAAGCGTGTGCGGGTTCAGAAACATACCGGAATCCGATCTAAGCGACGAGCGCGGAGTTTCGCGCCAGCGAAACTCCATCCGCGACCGTCAGGTCGCGCTTGCGCTTCATCGCCCACGGCACCACACTAAGCTCGCCATGATGTCCGTCGTGCGCATTGCGGTTCCCGTTCCCCTGAAGCAAGGGTTCGACTACGCCGTTCCCGCCGCCTGCCCGCCGCCAGCGGTCGGGGCGAGAGTGCGGGTGCCGTTCCGCCATCGAACCTTGGTGGGCATCTGCACCGAGACTGAACCCGAAGATGCCCACACCGACCCCAAGCCGTTGCTTGAGGTGCTTGACCGGCAGGGCATCCTGCCCGACGATGTCCAGCGGCTGGCGCTTTGGTTGGCCGACTACTACCACTATCCGCTGGGCGAGGTCTTCGCCACGCTGCTGCCCAATGCCGTCCTTAAGGGGTTGCCCCTGCGCGTGAGGGAGGAGGAGATCTGGCGTCGCAGCGGCGCCGCCGCACCGGACCTCTCCCGCGCCGAACGACAGCGGGCGCTGCTCGCCTTCCTGGAGCGCAATGGCGGCTGGGCCAGCGGCAAGGCCATTCGGGCTGCGGGATTCACTTCCGCAATGATCGCCGCCCTGGCTCGCAAGGGCGCCATTGAGGCGGGCGAGCGCCGCTTCGAAGGGGAGCTGCCCCCGCCACTGACCGGGGATCAGGCAGCGGCCTTGGCGGACTATCGAGGCAAGCCCGCCGGCTTCTCGCCGAACCTGCTTGAGGGCGTCACCGGCAGCGGCAAGACCGAGGTCTATCTGCGCGCCATCGGCGACGTGCTCAACCGCAGCCGTCAGGTGCTGGTGCTGGTGCCCGAGATTTCCCTGACCCCGCAGACTCTGGCCCGCTTCAGGCGGCGCTACGGCGCCACCGACGTCATGCATTCGGGCTTAAGCGACCAGGAGCGGCTGAACGCCTGGCTGCGCTGCCGGGATGGCCGGGCGCGGATTCTGGTCGGCACCCGATCGGCGGTCTTCACGCCATTCCGGCAGCTTGGCCTGATCGTGGTGGACGAGGAGCACGACGCCTCGTTCAAGCAGCAGGACCGGCTGCGCTACTCGGCTCGCGACGTGGCCGTCAAGCGGGCCCGGGACTTGGGCATTCCGCTCATCCTCGGCAGCGCGACGCCATCCCTGGAGTCGCTCGAAAACGTCCGTCGCGGCCGCTATCGACGCCAGCTTCTGCGCCGACGCGCCACCGGCGCTCCCATGCCGAGCATGCACGTTCTCGACATCCGCGGCCATCCCCTGCGCGAGGGCTTAAGCCAGCCGCTGACCGCGCGCATCGAACGGCACCTTGATGCCGGCAGCCAAGTGCTGGTGTTCCTGAACCGGCGTGGCTATGCGCCGGTTTACCTGTGCCGCGACTGCGGCTGGCAGGCCGCCTGCAGCCGCTGCGACGCCCGGCTGACCCTGCACCAAGGCCGCAGACGCCTGGCCTGCCACCACTGCGGCGCCGAACGCCCCCTTACCGAAGCCTGCCCGTCCTGCGGCAGCGCCCAGCTGCTGGCGGTGGGGGCGGGCACCGAACGCACCGAGGCCGGACTCAAGGAACGCTTCCCCGACGCCTCCCTCATCCGCATCGACCGCGACACGGCCCGCTCCCAACGCCGCCTGGAGGAGAGGCTGGCGAGGATCGGACAGGGGGAGCCGGGCATTCTGGTCGGCACCCAGATGCTCGCCAAAGGCCATGACTTTCCCAACATCACGATGGTCGCCGCGGTCAATGCCGACGCTGGCTTCCTCAGCGCCGACTTCAAGGCGCCCGAGCGCACCGCCCAGCTGCTCATTCAGGTGGCCGGACGGGCCGGACGGGCGAGCCGCCCCGGAGAGGTGTGGATTCAGACCCTGCAGCCCGCGAACCCCGCGCTGAGGCGGCTCATCGAAAAAGGCTACGCGGGGTTCGCCGAGCGGGAGCTGTCGATTCGCCGCCGGGCGGGCATGCCGCCGGCCCGGCACATGGCTCTGCTCCGCGCCGCCGCCGCCGAGCCCGCCGCCCCGGCGGCATTCCTCGCAAGGCTCAAGGCCAAGCTGCCCAGCGACCTGGAAGTCCTAGGCCCGGCGCCGGCGCACATGCAGCGGCTGGCCGACCAGCACCGCTTTCAATTGATGCTGCTCGCCGACCGGCGCGGCCCGTTGCACAGGGGCATCAGGGCGGTGGCGGACGTCGCCGCACCCCGAGGCGTGCGCTGGGAAATCGACGTTGACCCGGTGGATGCGCTTTAATGGGGGTCATGGCCAAGCCCGCCAAAACCGCCAAGCGCAAACCGCGAACCGCGGCCCGCCGCGCCCGGACGTCATGGCATGCGCCCAGCTTCATGGCCGGCGTCCTGTTCGCTGCGGCGGGCTTTGCGTTGGTGACCCAAGCGCCGGACTACTTTTCGGACGGCATCGCCAAGCTGCCGACCCCGAACGCCGTTGCGGAAGGCGATGAATCCGAGCAACTCGACTTCAAGTTCATCGACCTGCTCGAAGGCAGCGAAGTGCCCGTCCACCCCGAGAAGTACCGCCCCGCGCAGCCGCCCGCCTCGGAGCCGTCCGCAGGCGCCGCGCCGCCAGCCGACCAGCGGCGGCCCATCTACATTCAGGCGGCGTCCTTTCGTGATCTGGCCGACGCTGAAAGCCTGCGCGCCCAGCTCATTCTGCAGGGCTTGGCGGCCGCCACCGCACGGGTGGACCTCAACAGCGGCGCTTGGTACCGAGTCACCGTCGGCCCCATAGAGTCGGCCACGGAAGCCAAGAGCGTCATGAACAATCTGCGCGAGCAGAGGCTCGACGCCATATGGATCAATCGCAGCTAAGGCTGCGCGCCCGAGCAGCCAGCCCCCGCCATGCAACCCATTCACGCAACCACGATCCTCGGCGTCCGACGCGGCGATGAGGTCGCGCTCGGCGGCGACGGCCAAGTCAGCACCGGACAGACCATCATGAAAGGAAACGCCGTCAAGGTGCGGCGTCTGCGTCAGGACCGAGTGCTGGCCGGCTTCGCCGGCGGCACCGCCGACGCCTTCACCCTGTTCGAGCGCTTTGAGGCGGCGCTGGACAAGTTTTCCGGCAACCTGACCCGCAGCGCGGTCGAGTTGGCCAAGGACTGGCGTTCCGACCGGGCGCTGCGCCGCCTTGAAGCGATGCTGATCGTCGCCGACCCAAGCACCACCCTGTTGGTGAGCGGCACGGGCGACGTGATCGAGCCGGAATCCGGCGTCATCGCCATCGGCTCCGGAGGCCCCTACGCCCAAGCCGCGGCCCGGGCGCTGCTTGAGAACACCGAATTGGATGCCCGCAACATCGTCGAGCGGGCGCTCGCCATCGCCGCCGACATCTGCGTGTACACCAACCACAATCGGAGCATTGAAGTTCTGGCCGACGATGGGCAATGATGAACGCCCCGCAGTCGAGGCGGCTTGCCGAGGCCGGCATCAAGCGCAGGAACAGACCACAATGATGACCCCTAGGGAAATCGTGCATGAGCTCGACAAGCACATCATCGGCCAGGACGCCGCCAAGCGGGCCGTGGCCATCGCCTTGCGCAATCGCTGGCGGCGGATGCAGCTCGGCGAGGAGATGCGCGACGAGATCACGCCAAAGAACATTCTGATGATCGGTCCCACCGGCGTCGGCAAGACCGAGATCGCCCGCCGGCTCGCCCGTTTGGCCGGCGCGCCGTTCATCAAGGTGGAAGCCACCAAGTTCACCGAGGTCGGCTACGTGGGCCGCGACGTGGAGTCCATCATCCGGGATCTGGCCGACGTCGCGGTCAAGCAACAGCGGGAAGCCCAGGTCGTGCGAGTGCGGCACCGGGCCGACGACGCCGCCGAGGAGCGCATCCTGGACGCGCTGCTGCCGGCGCCCCGGCAGGCTGGCGAAAAACCGCCGCCCGCCAACTCATCGACCCGCCAGGTGTTCCGCAAGAAGCTGCGCGAGGGCGAACTCGACGACAAGGAAATTGAAATCGAGGTGGACGCCGCCGCAGTGGGCGTCGAAATCATGGCGCCGCCGGGCATGGAGGAGATGACCCAGCAACTGCAGAGCATGTTCAGCAACCTGGGTTCCGAGAAAACCCGCCGCATGCGGCTGAAGATCAAGGATGCCTACCGGCGGCTCAGCGAACAGGAGGCCTCCAAGCTCATCAACGAGGACGAGGTGAAGGCGCAAGCCATCGCTGCCGTCGAGCAGAACGGCATTGTGTTCCTCGACGAGATCGACAAGGTGACCAGACGCTCCGAAACCTTGGGGGCCGACGTGTCCCGGGAGGGGGTGCAACGGGATCTGCTGCCCCTGATCGAGGGCTGCACCGTCTCCACCCGGTACGGCATGGTGCGCACCGACCATGTCCTGTTCATCGCCTCCGGCGCCTTCCATCTGGCCAAGCCGTCGGACCTGATCCCGGAGCTGCAGGGCCGCCTGCCCATCCGGGTGGAGTTGGCGGCGCTGACGCCCAGCGACTTCCAGCGCATCCTCGTGGAGCCGGACGCTTCGCTCACCGAGCAGTATGCAGCGCTGATGGACACCGAGGGCTTTGCCATACACTTTGAGGAAGGGGGCTTGAGGCGCATCGCGGAACTGGCTTGGCGGGTCAATGAAAGCACCGAGAACATCGGCGCTCGAAGGCTGCACACCCTCATGGAGCGCCTGCTCGACGAAGTTTCGTTCAGCGCCTCGGAAAACGAGGGCGGCAACGCCTTGGTCAACGCCGAGTACGTGGACCGGCATCTGGAGGACCTGGTGAAGGACCAGGATCTGTCGAGATACATTCTGTAGCTAAGCCCAACACCCCATGCGGCCCACCCACATCACCTACCGCAAGCGCAGCCGCCTGCTGGAACTGGAGTTCGACGGCGGCAACGCCAGCCTGCCGGCGGAGTTGCTGCGCGTCTATTCCCCATCCGCGGAGGTGCGCGGCCACGGCCCCGGCGAGCGCCAACTGCAGACCGGCAAGAAGCAAGTGCGGATCAACGCCCTGGAGCCGGTCGGCAACTACGGCGTGCGCATCGGCTTTGACGACGGCCACGACACCGGCATCTACGCCTGGGACTACTTGCGCGACCTGGCCGACAACCAAGACCGCTACTGGCAGGAGTACCTGGCCGAGCTGAAGGCCGCCAACGCCTCGCGCCTGCCGAGCATTCCGGTGCGCCACTTCACGCCCAAGCCGGGCTAAACTGGCTCCATGGCCAAGTCCGATGAGCGAGTCAGCTTCGGCTTCAAGGAAGTCGCCGCGCAGGAGAAGACGCGGCTGGTCGGCGACGTGTTCACTTCCGTGGCCGACCGCTACGACCTGATGAACGATCTCATGTCGCTCGGCAGCCACCGGCTGATGAAGCGGATGCTGGTGGAGATGTCCGGCGCCCGGCCCGGCCACCAGGTCCTCGACCTGGCCGGCGGCACCGGCGACATCGCCCGGCTGCTGGCGCCTGCCGTGACTCATGCCGGCCGGGTGGTGCTGGCCGACGTGAACCCCGCCATGCTGGCCATCGGCCAGGACCGGATGCTCGACTCGGGCCTTGCCCAAGTGCAGTGCTGCTGCGCCAAGGCGGAAGCCCTGCCCTTCGCCGACGACCTTTTCCACAGCGCCGCCATCGGCTTCGGCCTGCGCAACTTCACGGCCAAGCACCAGGCGCTGCGGGAGTTGAAGCGGGTGCTCAAACCGGGCGGCGCCCTGTTGGTGCTGGAGTTCTCCAAGCCCGTCAACCCTTGGCTTGACGCAGCCTACCAAGCCTTGCAAAGCGTCTGGCCGACGCTCGGCCAGCTGGTGGCGGGCGACGCGGCGAGCTACCGCTACCTCATCGAATCCATCCGGGTCCATCCTGACCAGGAGACGCTCAAGCTGATGCTGGCCGACGGCGGCTTCGGCGAGGTCGAGCATCACAACCTGCTCGGCGGCATCGCTGCCATTCACCGCGCCGTGGCATGAATCCGCTCGACGCTTTGCTCGCCGACTTGGCCGAAACCCTCGGCAACGCCCTGCTGAACTTGGACGCCGACGCCAAGGAGCGCCTCGCCGGCCTGGAGGGCCGGTGCATCCGCATCGAATGCGCGCAGCCCAGCAAGTCGGCCACGCTGGAGGTGCGGCGCTCGCGCATCGCGGTTTCGGCGCAAGCCATCGGCGAGGCGGATGCGGTCGTTCAGGGCTCCGTGGCGGAGCTCGTCGCCTGGGTCGCCAGCGGGGCGTCGGCCGAGAGCGCCGCGGTGCGCATTGAGGGCGACCCGGGCGTGCTGGCCGAGGTCATGGCGGCCGTCAGGCCGAGTCTCTTCAACCCGCTGTCGAGCACCCTGTCCAGCAGCCCCGGCGAGGATGTGATCGGCGCCCTTGAACTCGCCGCCGCGGGGCTGCGCTCCGCCGCCGAAGGCGCGGCTCATGCGCTCGAGCAGGGGCTTGCGCCCGCTGCCGATGGCTCAAGCCCACTGGCCCAGCTCGCCCCAAGGTTTGAACCGCTGCGGGACGGCGTCCTGAAGCTCGCCCGCAGGGCCCGGGAACTGGCCAAGCCGACCCGCAGCGACCCCTCATGAAAGCGCCCGGACGGCGGCGCGGCGCACGGGGCCGACTGTTCGCCATCGCCCGCAGCGCCATTCGGCATCGCCTTGACGCCCTGCCCACCGATGCGCTGATCGCCAGCGGCGTCCCCCCAGCCCTGCGCTGGGCGCTGAACGCCTGGCCCGGACGCTGGCTGCCGGCGCCGCGCAAGCCGCACGCCGTGCGGCTGCGGCTCGCCTTGGAGGAGCTCGGGCCGGTGTTCATCAAGTTCGGGCAAATGCTTTCCACCCGCCGCGACCTGCTCAGCGCCGACTACGCCAACGAGCTGGCGCTGCTGCAGGACCATGTGGCGCCGTTTGACGGCGAATTGGCCCAAAGCATCGTAAAGGATGCCTTAGGCAAGGATTTTTCAAAGGAAATCAATCAGTTCGATATCAAGCCCATCGCCTCGGCATCCATCGCCCAAGTCCATGGAGCGACGCTGGCCAACGGTGCGCGGGTGGTCGTGAAGGTGGTGCGCCCGGACATTGAGGACACCATTCGCGCCGATCTTGCCCTGCTGGCCCGGTTCGCGGGCTGGATTGACCACCAGATTGCGGTCGCCCAACGCCTGCATCTGCCCGAGGTGGTCAGGGAGTACGCGGACACGGTGCTCAAGGAGCTCGACATGACCCGGGAGGCGGCCAACACCCAACGGCTGCGGGAGAACTTTGCCACCTCGGCCTTGCTTTACGTTCCCCAAGTCCACCACCAGCTCACCCGCCCCAACGTGCTGGTGATGGAGCGCATCGACGGCATTCCGGTGAACGACCTAGACCGGCTCAAGGCCCGGGGAACCAATCTGGAGGTGCTCGCCCAACGCGGGGTGGAGACCTTCTTCACCCAAGTGTTCATCCACAACTTCTTCCACGCCGACATGCACCCCGGCAACATCTTCGTGGACGCGACCGACCCGGAAAGCCCGCACTACATCGCCCTCGACTGCGCCATCATCGGCCAGCTCAGGGCGCGCGACCAGGACTATCTGGCCCGCAACCTGCTGGCCTTCTTCAACCGCGACTACCGCCAGGTGGCGCGCCTGCACTTCGAGTCCGGCTGGATTCCGCAGCAGACCGATGAGGCGCGATTCGAGGCCGTCATCCGCGAAGTGTGCGACCCGATCTTCGCCAAGCCGCTCAATGAAATCTCCTTCGGGCACTTCCTGGTCACCCTGCTGCGCACCGCCGCCGACTTCAACATGGAGATCCAGCCGCAACTGGTCCTGCTGCAGAAGACGCTGCTCTACATCGAGGGCGTCGGGCGAACGCTTTACCCGCAACTCGACCTTTGGGAAACCGCCAAGCCCTTCATGGAGCGCTGGATGGCGGAACGGGTCGGCCCGCTGGCCACCCTGCGCAGCTTCGCCGACCGGGCGCCGGAGATCATCGAGCATCTGCCGCGCCTGCCGGAACTGATCACGGACACCAGCCGCGCCCTGCGGCGCCTCGAATCCGGGCTGAAGGAGCAACAGGTGCTGACCGCCAAGCTCGAGGCCGGCCTTGCCCAGCAACAACGTCGGCGCCGGCGCCATCGCCTGGCCGGCGTGGCGCTCATCCTGCTCGCCGCCGTGCTGCTCTGGGAGCCCATCGGCCAGACCATGGACATCTGGTTCGGCACCTTGGGGGGGATCGCCGGCGCCTTGGCCGGCGCTTATCTGCTGCTGGCCAGGACGTGAGCGAATTCCTCCGGCAAAGGCACCGCAAATGCCTATAATGAAGGCCACCCAATTGGATCAGCCGGGAGACTAACCATGTTTGGCGGTTTCGGCGTCACTGAGCTACTCATCGTTCTGGCCATCGTGCTGCTCATCTTCGGCCCCAAGCGTCTGAAGAGCATCGGCTCGGATTTGGGCAACGCCATCAAGGGCTTCCGCAAGGCGGTCACCGACGAGGAGGCGGAGGCCGCAGCCGCGGCCAAGGCCGGGGCGCAAAGCGACCCCAACGTGATCGAAGGCGAAGTCACCTCGCAAGCGTCACCAAGCAAGCAGGGCCAACAGCAGAGCGCCGACCAGCAAAGCCGTGTTTGACATCGGCTTTCCCGAATTGATGCTGTTGGCCATCGTCGGCCTGCTGGTCATCGGCCCGAATCGGCTGCCTGAAGCCTTGCGCACCTTGGGCCTTTGGTTGGGGCGCATGCGGCGCAGCTTCAACACCGTCAAGGCCGAAATCGAAAAGGAGGTCGGCATGGACGAGGTGCGCCGGCAGCTGCATAACGAAGCCGTGATGGACGAGATGAAGCGCATCGAACGGGAGGTGAAGGATGCGGGCCAAGCCGCCCGCATCGAGCCGCCGGCCAAGCCCGAAAGCGCTGCTGGCCCGCCGTCCAAGACGAACGATGACTGACGGCCCCAAGCCCCCGGAAGCCGAACCGGCAAGCAACCAAGCCCCTGCCCCAAGCGCCCGCGACAGCGACGCGGAAGCGCACGACGCGCTGGTGGACAGCGCCGAGATGCCGTTCATGGCGCATCTGATCGAACTGCGCTCGCGCATCCTCAAGGGCCTGTTCGCCGTCGTGGCGCTGTTCCTGCCGATCTACTTCTTTGCCAACGACCTCTACGTGCTGGTGGCCGCGCCGCTGATGGCCCACCTGCCGGGCGACGGCACCATGATCGCCACCGAGGTGGCCTCGCCCTTCCTCACCCCCTTCAAGCTGGCCATCTACGCCGCCGTCTTCGTCGGCATGCCAGTCATCCTGCACCAAGCTTGGTCGTTTGTGGCGCCGGGCCTGTACAAGCACGAAAAGCGCTTCGCCCTGCCGCTGCTGCTGTCGAGCATCGGCCTGTTCTACTTGGGCATGGCCTTCGCCTACTTCGCGGTCTTTCCCTTGGTCTTCCAATTCATGGCCGCGGTGACGCCCGTCGGCGTCACCATGATGACCGACATCAACCGCTACCTGGACTTCGTCCTCACCATGTTCCTCGCCTTTGGCTTCGCCTTCGAGATCCCCATTGCGACGCTGCTGCTGGTTTGGTCCGGCATCAGCACCGCCCAGGGCATCGCCAACAAGCGCCCCTACGTCATCGTCGGCTGCTTCGCCGCCGGCATGCTGCTGACCCCGCCCGACGTCATCTCCCAACTGCTGCTGGCCCTGCCCACCTGGGTGCTGTTCGAAATTGGCATCCTGTTCGCCCGAGTGGCGGAGAAGCGCAAGGAGGTGGCCTGAAGCATGCCACGGCCACGCCTGATCATCGACTGCGATCCGGGGCACGACGATGCGATCGCGCTGATCCTCGCCCACCGCCATGCCGAAGTGGTTGGCATCACGACGGTGAGCGGCAATGCGCCGCTCGACGCCACCACTGCCAATGCGCTCATGGTGACCGCGCTGCTCGGCGCGGACACCCCGGTGCATCGGGGCGCGGCCAAGCCCCTGGTCGGCGAACCGGCCCACGCCGCCGCGGTGCATGGCGAGTCGGGGCTGGGCGGCGTGAACCGGATCGCCCATCGACGCAAGGCCGCCAGCAACGACGCCGTGGGCTTCCTGCTCGACGCTGCCGACGAGGCGCTTTGGGTGGTGGCCGTCGGCCCGCTCACCAACTTGGCCCTGGCCCTGGAGCGGGACCCATCCTGGGGCCGCCGCTTGGCGGGCATTTCCGTCATGGGCGGCAGCACCGACATCGGCAACGTCACTCGAGTCGCCGAGTTCAACATCTTCGCCGACCCGGAAGCCGCCGCACGGGTGTTCGGCTGCGGCGCCCGCCTCACCATGTGCGGCCTCAACCTGACCCGCCAACTGCGCTCCAACGACGCCTTAGCCGAACGCCTCCGACGCGCGGACTCGCCGGTGGCGCAATTCGCCGCCCAATCGTTCGACGACCTGCACGACCGCATCGAAGGCCTGACCGGCGTTCGCGAAGCCGCGCTCCACGATCCCTGCGCGGTATTGGCGGTCACTCACCCTGAACTGCTCGAAACGCGGCAGCAGGCGGTCTCTGTGGAACTCAGCGGCGACTTGACGCGGGGCATGACGGTGGTGGAGCAGCGGCCCCGGCCACCCGGCGGCGAAGCAGGCCGACGGGGTGCGGATGCGCCGACGGCGAACGTCGCCCACGCCATCGATGCGGATGCGGCCATGGCCGTGGTGATGGAGGCCTTGGGGGTGGAAGGCGATGGGTAGATCGACCTAGAAATCCTGATAGTTGATGAACGGCAGAGACCATTCAGGCGAACACCCTCCGATCGCCGCCTCAACCAGCGACGCCACCTCGTTCCAGCCTTTGATTCACGCCGTTCACGGACAAGTTGCGACCTTCTTGGAAACACTCACGGTCGCGCTCAACGCTCCAGCAGGAAGGTGGCTGGCCCGTCGTTGACCAAGGCCACCTGCATGTGCGCCCCAAAGCGTCCGGTTTGAACCTCGTTGCATGAGGCCCGAAGGCCAGCGGCATACGCCTCATACAACCGTTCGGCCTGGTCGGCGGGCGCGGCGGCGGCGAAGCTGGGCCGCTTGCCGCGGCTCAAGTCAGCAGCCAAGGTGAACTGCGAGACGACCAAAATCGCGCCGCCCGCCTCAAGCACCGACCGATTCATCGGCTTGCGCTCATCCGGGAAGATGCGCAGGCCCAAGGTCTTGTCCACCAGCCATTCCACTTCCGCCGTCCCGTCATCCGGGAAGACGCCAACCAAGGCAAGCAGTCCCGGCCCGATGTCGGCAATCGCGCGGCCCGCGACCGCCACCGAAGCCTCGGCCACTCGTTGCAGCAGAACTCTCATGGCGCGCCATCAAAAACCACATTCAACCCACTGTCCAGAAACGTCTCGGGGCTTGGCGTTGAAAGGGCGTTGTCCGGCGCATGGCGCTCATCTAAACTGTACGAATCGTACAGAAAAGGCGCAGGCCATGCTCGAACAACCGCAGGTCGCCGGCGTTGACGAGGCGAGAAGAAGATTGCCGGAAATTCTCAAAGCCGCTCATCAGCGGGGCACCGTGACCATTGTGACCAATCGCGGGGTGCCCTATGCGGCAGTGGTGCCTGTGTCCCAAGCCGTTCCGCGGACAGCGAGGCTCACCGAGCTTCGCGGTTCGGCAAAGGGTTGCTACGGCGATGCGCCGACCTTTGTCGGGAGGCTGCGCGACGAATGGCCCTGACTGACATCGACCAGCTCCCGCTCAGTGGCCGGGTGGCCGTGGATAGTGCGCCCATCATCTATTTGTTGGAGAACCATCCCGAATTCGCACCTCGCTATGCATCGTTTTTCCAACGAGCGGAAAACGGCGACTACGAACTGGTGATATCCACGGTAACTTTAGCTGAGGTGCTTACAGGTCCGCTAAGCGCCGGCAACGAGGCGCTGGCGCAAAGCTACCAGAGCGTCCTGTCGGCGCCTGCCGGGTGGCGGGTGGTGGATTTGAGTCCCGGGATTGCGCATCGAGCGGCTCGAATACGGGGGAGCAGCGGGTTGCGCCTGCCCGATGCCGTTCAGATGGCCACCGCCTTGGAGACATCGAGCATAGCGCTCGTTACCCATGATCGGGACTTCTCGCGGCTGGATTCCTCGCCCGAGCGCGTACCGGTTTACGGTTAGACTTGCCCGGTAGCCCGTTTGACCGCCGATCAAAGACCTTGACCGTGACCGAACCCATCAAAGCCGTTGCGCTCATTTCCGGTGGCCTCGACTCCATGCTGGCCGCCAAGGTCGTCATGGACCAAGGCGTTCATGTGGAGGGCATCAATTTCTTCACCGGCTTCTGCGTGGAGGGCCACACCCGTGCCATCCGGGCTCGCGAGGGCGGCGCGCCCAAACGCAACAACGCCCTCTGGACGGCGGAGCAGCTAGGCATCAGGCTGCACGTCATCGACGTCATCGAGGAGTACAAGCAGGTGCTGCTCAAGCCCAAGCACGGCTACGGCCAGCACCTCAATCCCTGCTTGGACTGCAAGACCTTCATGGTGCGCAAGGCCTTGGCCTGGGGCTTCACGGCGGAGCGCGGCTTTGACTTCATCGTCACCGGCGAAGTGCTCGGGCAGCGGCCCAAGAGCCAGCGCAAGGCGGCCATGCCAGTGATCGCCAGGGAGTCCGGCGCCGACGACCGCCTGCTGCGGCCCCTGAGCGCGCGAATCCTGCCGCCCACCCTGCCGGAACGGGAAGGCTGGGTGAACCGAGATGCGCTCTTCGGCTTCCACGGACGCAACCGCAAGCCGCAAATCGAACTCGCGCAGCGCCTGGGGTTCACGCAATGGGCGCAACCTGCCGGGGGCTGCTGCTTCCTGACCAATGCGCAGTACAGCCGCAAGCTCACCGACCTGTGGACGGCACAGGGCCGCAAGGACTACGAGCTTGACGACATCATGCTGCTCAAGGTGGGGCGCCACATCCGTCCCGCGCCCCACTTCAAGCTGATCGTCAGCCGGGAGGCGGGGGAGAACCGCTACCTGGAAGGCTACCGCAAGCGCTTCCCCAGCCTGCGGCCCACCAGCCACCTCGGTCCGCTGTGCCTGGTCGATGGCCATCCGGCGCCATCCGACTTGGAGCTCGCCGCACGGATCGTGGCCCGCTACAGCCAAGGACGGGAAGCGGCGACCGTCACCGTGGCCGCAGAGAACCCGACCGGAGAGTGCCGTGAATTGATGGTGGCCCCCCTGGCGCCAGCGGAGCTGCCCCCGGCTTGGCATGTCTGAGCGGGGCCCCGTTGAAAGCCTGAATGCCCAAGGCTTGCTGTGCCCCATGCCGGTCATCAAGGTTCAGGATCGAATCGCGGAATTGCGCCCCGGCACGGTGCTTGAGGTGCTGGCCACCGACCCAGGCGCGCTCGCCGACGTGCCGGCTTGGTGCCGGGTGCATGGCCATGAGGTCATCGAGTCAGTGCGGGCCGGGCATGAAATCCGCATTCGCATCAAAGTCAACTGACCGCGCGACCTGACGGTCGCGGCGGACCCTTGGTCCGCGCTAGTCGCTTAGGCCGGATTCCGAAATGTTTCTGAGCCGGCACACTGACTGCGGATGGGGCCCTAGGAGCCGCAATTCATTGTTTTGGTGCGTTGCGCGCTGATCAAGCACCATTTGTGTGCGCCTAGGGTGGGCGCTTCGCCCCGAAATTGAACCTTTCCCTTAAACACGCCCTTGGACATTGGGCATGGCATATTTGTTGCTTATCCCACTGAGCCAAATTCCGGGACAGCGTCCGACCGCACCGGCCGGCCCCGGGGAGCGGGTTAGCGGCGCAAGCCGAATCTCCAAGCGCAACACTGCCAAATCAAGGAGCAACCGAGGAATACGATGTCTGAGAACACACTGAAAATGATGAGCGACAACGACGTGAAGTGGGTGGACATGCGCTTCACGGACCCGCGCGGAAAAGAGCAGCACACCACCCTGCCGGCGGATCGGATCGATGCCGACAACTTGGCGGACGGCGTCATGTTCGACGGTTCATCGATCTCCGGCTGGAAGTCGATCAACGAGTCCGACATGATCCTCATGCCGGACGACGAGACGCCCGTGATGGACCCGTTCCGGGACGAGCCGACGCTCAATTTGCGCTGCGACATCGTCGAGCCCTCCACCATGCAGCCCTACGAGCGGGATCCGCGCTCGGTGGCCAAGAAGGCCGAAGCCTATCTGGCCTCGACGGGCGTCGGCGACGCTGCCTTTTTCGGGCCGGAGTGCGAGTTCTTCGTCTTCGACGACGTCAAGTACAAGATCGACATGAGCGGCGCCTCCTACGCCATCAGCGCCGAGGAGGCGGCTTGGGAGTCCGGCAGCGACTTCGAGGGCGGCAACCTGGGCCACCGGCCCGGCGTCAAGGGCGGCTACTTCCCGGTCCCGCCGGTGGACTCCGCCGCCGACCTCCGCTCAGCCATCTGCGCGGCCATGCAGTCCATGGGCCTCAAGGTCGAAGTGCACCATCATGAAGTGGGCACCGCCTGTCAAAACGAAATCGGCGTTCGCTTCAACACCTTGGTGAAGAAGGCCGATGAGACCCAGATCTACAAGTACTGCGTCCACAACGTCGCCGACGCCTACGGCAAGACCGCCACGTTCATGCCCAAGCCCCTGGTCGGCGACAACGGCAACGGCATGCACGTGCATCAGTCGATCTTCGCCGCAGGCGCCAACACCTTCCACGGCGACGGCTACGCCGGGCTCTCCGAGACCGCCCTGTTCTACATCGGCGGCATCATCAAGCACGCCCGCGCCATCAACGCCTTCTCCAACGCCAGCACCAACTCCTACAAACGGCTCGTGCCGGGCTTCGAGGCGCCGGTGCTGCTGGCCTACTCCGCGCGCAACCGCTCGGCCTCGGTGCGCATCCCCTACATCCAAGGCGGCAACCCCAACGCCTACCGGGTGGAGGTGCGCTTCCCGGACAGCACCGGCAACCCTTACCTCACCTTTGCGGCAATGCTGATGGCGGGCTTGGACGGCATCACCAATGAAATCCACCCGGGCGAATCGTTCGACAAAGACCTCTACGACCTGCCACCGGAGGAGCTCGAAGGCGTGCCCACCGTGGCCAGCTCACTGGAGCAGGCGCTGGCCGCGCTGGACGCCGACCGGGACTTCCTCCGCGCCGGCGACGTCTTCACCGACTCGATGATCGACGGCTACATGGAACTCAAGCAGGCGGAGGTGGACTACCTCAATGCCACCACCCACCCGGTGGAGTTCGACATGTACTACTCGGTCTAGCACAAGGCTTGCGCGGGCCGGTGGCCAAGCTGCCGTCCCGCGCCTCTTGCCGCTGCCAAAAAAACCAAAAACAGGGGCGATTTCCTACAGACGCCAAGGCTCGAAAGCCTCAGGATAGCGGCAAATCCCTTGAGGCCTTCATCATGCGAAAGCAACCCGGCACCTACCTGCTCATCGCCGCGCTGTCCAGCGCGGCCCCTTGCGCCGCCAACCCGGCAAACCCCTATGCCAGCGCCCGCATCGCAGCACCCGCCGAAGGCGAGGGCCTGCGGGCCAATTCGGGCGACTTCGTCGTGCAAGCGCAAGTCGATCCGGAACTGCGCCAAGGCCACCGCCTGCGACTGCTGCTCAACGGCAGCGCCCAAGGCGCCGCCCAAACTTCATTGACGTTTCCGCTGACCGCAGTCGAACGGGGCGAGCACCGCCTTCAGCTGCAAATCGTCGATGCGGACGGCGGCATCGTGTTTGCCGGCGAATCCAGCACCTTCCACCTGCTCAGGCATTCCAAGCTGCACCCGCGCCCGGCCGCCAACCCGTAGATTCGAGACGCGCGCCTGCAGCAAGGCGTCGAAGGAGCAGTCCGAACGCACCCCTTCGGCGCCTGTCGGTTCGCGTGGGCGTTTCGCCCGCAAGGCACAACACCAGTGTGCGGGTTTAAGAAACATTTCGGGATCCGGCCCAAGCGATGAGCGCGGAGTTTCGCGCCAGCGAAACTCCATCCGCGACCGTCAGGTCGCGCAGTCGCTTTATGCACCAGTCTGGTGCAAAATGGGCAACTGGCAGCATCAGTTTGGCCGGAAAATTGGACCGAATCTTGCTGACCGGAGTGGAGTGAACTCCTTGATCGCAGAAACATCAACCACCGCGCAGGCAGACCTCGCCTACAAGGCGCTGGAACACCAGCCCAGCGCCATTTTGGTGATATCGTCAGAGCAGGTGCTCAAGCTGCTCAACCCCGCTGCCGAGGCCCTGTTCGGCGTCAGCGGGGGACGGGTGCTGGGCAAACCCCTGAGCGCCCTGATCCGCAATACCGATGTGGTGCTGAACATCCTTGGGGAACCAGCGGTGCCGGGGCAGTCATTCACCCTGCGCCAGCAAAGCCTGCAAGTGGCCGGCGGCGATGCGCTGATGGTCGATCTGACCTGCGCCGCCTTCGACGGCGGCACCGACTGGGTGATCGAGGCGCAGCCCCTCGACCGGTTGCGGAGAATCAACCACGACGACCGGCTCATCAACATCCAAGAGACTACCGCCAGCTTGGTCCGCGGCTTGGCCCACGAGGTGAAAAACCCCCTCGGCGGCATTCGCGGCGCAGCGCAACTGCTTGGCCATGAGCTGCGGCGGCCCGAACTCGCCGAGTACACCGAAGTGATCATCCGCGAGTGCGATCGCTTGACGGAGTTGGTGGACCGCATGCTCGGCCCAAGCCGCCCGCTCAACATCAGCCCGGTCAACGTGCATCAACCTTTGGAGCATGTGGCCCGGGTGGCTTTGGAGAGCGTTGCCAACCGCCAAGTGCATCTGAGGCGGGACTACGACCCAAGCCTGCCGATGGTTGACGCCGACGAGGGCCAGCTCATTCAAGCCCTGCTCAACATTGTCAACAACGCCTGCATCGCCCTTGATGAAGTGCAGGGCGCCGAGATCACCCTGCGCACCCGGCCGTTGCGCCAATTCACCATTCACGGGCGGCTGCATCGGTTGGTGGTCAGCATTGAAGTGCAGGACAACGGTCCCGGCATACCCGATGAGCTGCTGGACCGGATGTTCTATCCGATGATCAGCGGCCGGGCCAGCGGCAGCGGGCTGGGCCTGGCCATCACCCAAGCCATCATCCGGCGCCACCACGGCATGATCGAGTGCGAGAGCCGCCCCGGAAGGACGTTCTTCGCCGTCATTCTGCCCCTCACCCAAGCAGAGGAGAGCCGCGCATGAACGGCGTCAAGACGCCTGAGGTATGGATCGTCGATGACGACCGATCGATGCGTTGGGTGCTTGAAAAGGCCATGACCCGAGCCGGCATCGCCAATTCCTCATTCGCCAGCGCCGACGAGGCCTTGGCCTCCGGTCAGCTTCCGGCAGCGGTTCTCAGCGACATTCGCATGCCCGGAACCGACGGGCTCGAGTTTCTCGACAAGCTGCGGGACCGGCAGCCGGAGCTGCCCGTGATCATCATGACCGCCCATTCCGACCTCGACAGCGCCGTCGCCTCCTATCACCGGGGCGCCTTCGAATACCTGCCCAAGCCCTTCGACATCGATGAGGCTGTGGCCGTGGTCCAGCGGGCAGTGGCTCGCGCCACGCACCAAGCGGCGCAGGGTCCGGTCGCGGTGGCCACGGACCAGGAGATCCTCGGCCAAGCACCGGCCATGCAGGAGGTGTTTCGCGCCATCGGCAGGCTGTCCGCTTCCAATGTCACCGTGCTGATCAACGGTCCATCAGGCTCCGGCAAGGAGCTTGTGGCCAATGCGCTGCATCGGCACAGCCCCCGATCCAAGCAGCCCTTCGTGGCCCTGAACGTCGCCGCCATCCCCAACGAGTTGATCGAATCCGAACTGTTCGGCCACGAGAAAGGCGCCTTCACCGGCGCCGGCGGCCGACGCATCGGGCGCTTCGAGCAGGCCAACGGCGGCACTCTGTTTCTGGACGAGATCGGCGACATGCCTTCGGACAGCCAGATTCGCCTGCTGCGGGTGATCGCCGAGGGGGAGTTCTACCGGGTTGGCGGCCACAAACCCGTCAACGTGGATGTGCGCATCATCACCGCTACCCATCAGCATTTGGAGCAGCGGGTCAAGGACGGCGCTTTCCGGGAGGACTTGTTCCATCGCTTGAACGTCATCCGGGTGCATGTCCCGGCGCTGGCCGAACGCCGGGAGGACATACCCCTGCTCGCCAACCACTTCCTGCAGCGGGCCACCAAGGAACTCGGCGAAGCGCCCAAGGCGTTTGACCCCGCCACGCTCGAAACCCTTGCCGCATTGCCGTGGCCCGGCAATGTGCGGCAGTTGGAGAACACCTGCCGCTGGCTGGCGGTGATGGTGGCTGGCTCCGTGGTGCTGATCGATGACCTGCCGCCTGAACTGAAGGAGGCGCCGCCCCTCGAAGCCGGCAATTGGGAGGACGCGCTGGCCAAGTGGGCCAGAAAGGCGCTGGCCAAGGAGGACGGTGAACCCTTGCTGAACCAAGCGATGCCGGCTTTCGAGGGAATCCTGATCCGGGCAGCGCTGGCCCGCACCGGCGGTCGGCGCGTGGAAGCGGCGCAGCGCCTCGGCTGGGGCCGCAACACCCTGACCCGCAAGATCGCCGAACTCCGCTTGACGGAGCCCTAATGTGGAGTCTGCTGCTCCTGCCGGCGAACCGCTTCGGCGTAAAGCGCTTCAAAGTTCACCGGCGCCAGATGCAGCGCCGGGAAACCGCCCTTGAGCGTTAGATTGTCGATCGCTTCCCGGGCGTAGGGATACAGGGTGGCGGGACAGAGCGTGCCCAGCACCCTCATCAAGGTCTCGCCCTCCACGCCCTCGATGTTGAACAGGCCCGCCTGCTGCACCTCGACGATGAAGGCAGTGGCCTCCTCCCCGAGCTTGGCGTTCAGGGCAATGGTGAGCACCACCTCAAAGCGGGCCTCCTCCACCCGATTGGACTTGGTGTTGATGTCCGCCTGGACCTCCGGCGTCCAGTTCTCCGCAAAGATGCGCGGGCTTTTCGGCGACTCCCAGGAAGCGTCCTTCAAGTAGATCCGCTCCAGGCGCACCTGCGCCGCTGGCTGCTCGCTCATGACCGCACCACTGGCAGGCTCTGATTGCGCCACTCGGCCACCCCGCCCGTGAGCCGCGCGACGTTCTGAAATCCATGCTTGCGCAGCACCACGCCAGCGCTGCCCGAGTGCTGGCCCATCTTGCAGGCCACCACCACGGGCCGGTCCTTGTGCTTGTTGAGCTCATCCAAGCGGCTGCCCAACGCCGGGAAGGGGATGTTGACCGCATCGAAGATATGGCCGGCGTCAAACTCCTTCTTGTCGCGCACGTCAAGCACCAAAGCCCCTTCGCGGTTCACCATGTCCACCAGTTGCTGCGCCGAAACCGAGCGCCCGCCACGGCGCACTTCATTGCGCACGAACAGGACCAGCAGCACGCCGAAGGCGCCGCACAGGAGCGGATGGTTGGCAATGAACTCGAAGACTTGGTCCATTCAGGATCGGGACGGGGCGCCGGGGATGGCAGACGGCACGATTATACAAGGAAGTTTCAACACCTGCGTGAGGTCAAGGGCCAGTCGTACCTTGACGGCATGGCAGACGGCGCGATTATACAAGGAAGTTTCAACTGACGCCGCGCGAAGCGGGCGCGCCTGGTCGCTTAGGCCGGATTCCGGTAGTGGATCAGTTTGAAATGTCCCAAGTCTGCCCCCTTTCGGGCGCGGCTTTCAAGATGGCGGAATTTGAAACTGAGCCACTACCCGGATTCCGATATGTTTCTGAATCCGCGCACTTGCGGATATCATGCCGCCTGCCCATGGAAACCGTGGCTGACAACCGAACCAACAAACTGATCCTCGTCATTCTTGACGGCTTCGGCCATCGGGAGGACGCGGCGGACAATGCCATCGCCGCGGCGCGCACGCCGAATTGGGATGGCTTCCTGTCCCGCTGCCCGCACACCTTGATCTCCGGCTCCGGCGTGGATGTCGGGCTCCCTGCAGGCCAGATGGGCAACTCCGAGGTCGGGCACATGGTGATCGGCGCCGGGCGGGTGGTTCTCCAGGACCTGGCGCGCATCAACCAAGCCATGGAGCGCGGCGAATTCGAGGCCAACGCCGGTCTGGAAGCGCTGATCGAGGGCTTGAGGAAATCCGGCGGCGCCCTGCACGTTCTCGGCCTGCTCTCGCCCGGCGGCGTCCATTCCCATGAGCGGCAGATTTTCCAGCTCATCCGCGCCGCGCGCGACAAGGGCGCGGGCCTCATTCACCTGCACGCCTTTCTCGACGGGCGCGACACCCCGCCGGCCAGCGCGGCCTCCTCCTTGGAGCAAGCCGATGCCCTGTTTCGTGAACTCGGCGCCGGCGGCTTGGCCTCAGTCTGCGGGCGCTACTTCGCCATGGACCGGGACCAGCGCTGGGAGCGAACGGAGCGGGCCTTCAGGCTGGTCGTCCGCGGCGAAGCCGCGTTCCATGCGGCCAACGGCCGAGATGCCCTCCAACTCGCCTACGAGCGCGGCGAAACCGATGAGTTCGTCCAGCCCACCGCGGTGCGCGTCCCAGGCGGGCCAGCGCCGACGCTCACCGAGAGGGACGCGATCCTGTTCGCCAACTTCCGCGCCGACCGGGCCAGGCAACTGAGCCGGGCGCTGCTGCAGGCGGATTTTGACGAATTCCCGCGCCGCCGATTCATGCCGGTCGCGAATGGCGCCACCCTGACCCGCTACGCGGAAGACCTTGAGGTTCCCTGCCTGTTCGAGCCGGCAGCGCTGGCCAACACCTTCGGCGAGCACCTCTCCAACCTCGGCAAACGGCAACTGCGGGCCGCCGAAACCGAAAAGTACGCCCATGTGACCTTCTTCCTCTCCGGTGGCCGCGAGCAGGCATTTCCCGGCGAGGAGCGCCTGCTCGTGCCCAGCCCCAAGGTCGCCACCTACGACCTGAAGCCGGAAATGAGCGCCGCCGAGCTGACCGAAGGCCTTGTTGGCGCAATCCGCTCGGAGCGCTTTGAGGCCATCGTCTGCAACTACGCCAACGGCGACATGGTAGGGCACACCGGTCAATTCGACGCCGCGGTGACGGCGGTCGAAACCCTGGATCAATGCCTCGGCCGATTGGCGGCGATAGCCAACGAATGCGGCTGGCGCATGCTGATCACTGCCGACCACGGCAACGTGGAGCGCATGCGCGACGCCGACACGGCCCAACCCCACACCGCCCACACCACCGAAGCCGTGCCCTTGGTGGTGGTCGGCGACGGGGCGCCGTCGCTGGCCGACGGCGGCACCTTGGCCGACGTTGCGCCCACCGCGCTCGCCCTGATGGGCATCGCCCCGCCCCCGGAAATGACGGGACGATCCCTGATACGGGGATGAAAAGGCTCCTTCGGCGCAAAGGCGCCCCGCCGCTCCATCGAGCGGTTCGGCTTCACGGCGCCATTCCCTCAAGCGATGGATAGACTGTGCAGCAGCGACTTTTGCCGGCACACCCGCGCTCCGGGATGGAATCCCGCGGCGAACCAAGCGACCCCATTCGAGGGCGGAACGCCCTCGTTCCGGGCAGACCCCTGAACCAAGACCCGACCACGGCATGACGAACCCCAAGATCGCGGCCCCGAAACGGCCATTGTCGGAGCGTCGTTCGCGGCATGGGCACGCGGCAGGCGCGCTGACCAAGGCGCTGCTGCTCGCCGTGTCGATCAATACGGCAATGGCCGCCGATGAGGGAAGCCAAGCCAAGGCGAAGCTGGAGTCGGTTTTGGCTGAACTCAACGACCTCGAATCCTGGCTGTTCGACGCCGAGCGCCGACGCCTGCGCTGGCTCAAGGACGTGCAGGTCCGAGATGGCGCCGTCGCCCGATTGAGCGCTGCCGTTGGCGCCGGTGAAGCCGCGTTGGCGAACATCCGGGACGCGCTGGCCGACCTGCAGGTTGAGCAGCAGCGCCTGAGCGCGCAACGCGAAGAGGCAGTGCGCCGTCTGGCCAACCACCTTGCCGCCGCCTATCGGCTGAGCGGCGAGCAATTCGTTAAGCTGCTGTTCAACCAGCAATCGGCAGCAACCCTGGAGCGCGTCCTGGCGTACCACCGCTTCATCACCACCGCGCGCATTCAGGCATTGGATGCCTTCCGCCAGCTGTCGCTTGAGATTGAGCGCAACGCCGAGGCGCTTCAGACCCAACGGGCCGTCGAGCGCCGGGATTTGGAGCACCTGCGCCTGCGGCGGCAATCGCTGCGGACGGAGCGCCAAGCCCGCGATGCCCTGATCGCCGCGCTGGACCAGGAATTTGAAGACAAGGAAAACCGCCGCACCCGCCTGCTGGCCGACCGCCAGCGGCTGCAGAGCCTCATCGATCAAATCGAACGCCGCACCATTCCCGGGGTGGGCGGTTTCACGGCCCGCAAGGGCAGTCTCGCATGGCCCCTGCGGGGCGAGCTCGCGGCACGCTTCGGCGAGCCCCGAGGCGACGGCGAGGCAGCTTGGCGAGGGCTGCTGCTGAACGCGCCGACCGGCGCCGCAGTCGCGGCGGTCCATGGCGGGCGCGTGGTGTTCGCCGATTGGCTGCGCGGCTTCGGGCACATGGCCATCATCGACCACGGCGACGGCTACATGACCCTCTACGGTCAAGCCGACCAACTGACCAAAAAGGTCGATGACCTGGTCGAAGCCGGCGAAGTCGTCGCCCGCGCCGGCCAAAGCGGCGGCGCCGCGGCCAGCGGCATCTACTTCGAGTTGCGCCACAAGGGCCAAACGGTTGATCCTTGGCAATGGCTCGCGCCGCCGTGATCCTGCGCCCCCTCGTACACCTTGGCGTCCTGGCCAGCATCGTGACCGGCGTGGCGCTGGGGGTGATCGCCTACCGCGCAGTCTCCGGCACCGGCCCGCTCGCCAAACAGCTTGTGGGCGAAGCCGTTCACCAAATCAAGGCCAACTACGTCGAGGAGGTGACCGACGCGCAGCTCGCCAACGATGCGGTGCGCGGCATGCTGCGCGGGCTGGACCGACACTCCCGGTATCTCGACCGAGACGCCTTCGCCCGCCTGCAGGCGGATGCCGATGGCCGGTTCGGCGGCATCGGCGTGGAACTGGCAATGGCCGGCGGCTACTTCACCATCGCAGCCACCCTTGACGACTCCCCAGCCGCGCAAGCCGGATTGCTGCCCGGCGATCGGCTCACCGCCATCGACGGAGCATCCTTGAGGGGCAAGCGCCTGCAATGGGTGGCGAGCAGCCTGCGCGGGCCACCAAGCACGCCGGTGCGCCTGCGGGTGCGGCGCGGCGGGGAGCGATTCGACCTCGACCTCGCCCGCGCCTTGATTGCCGCACCCAGCGTCCGCTGGCATTGGCTCGAGGCGGGCTACGCCCACATCCGCATCGAACGATTCAGCAAGCGAACCGGCGGCGAATTCAAGAACGCCTTGGCCACCCTGTCAGCGGTGCGCCCAATTGCCGGCCTGGTCGTTGACGTGCGCGGCAACGCGGGAGGAATGCTTCCGGCCTCCGTGGACGTTGCGGGCGCCCTGCTCGACGGCGGCGTGGTCGCCACCATGCGGAGCCGACCGACCGCTCCCAGCCAAACCTACCGCGCCCCGCCCGGCGACGCCCTGAACGGCGCCCCGGTGGTGGTTCTAATCGACCGCAAGGCCGCATCGGCCTCGGAAATCGTCGCCGGAGCGCTGCAGGATCACGGACGGGCCATCCTGCTCGGCGAGACCAGCTTCGGCAAGGGCACCGTGCAATCGCTGGTGCCCCTGTCCGGCGCCCAAGGGCTCAAGCTGACCACCGGCCACTACTTCACCCCAAGCGGCAGCTCCATCCACGATGCGGGCATCAGGCCGGACGTGGAGGCCGACCCAACCGACACCGAAGCGCTGCTGGCGCAGGCGCTGGAGTTGTTGAAGGCCCTCCCTGCCCTTGTCGTCAAGGCATCGCCCTAGATCGAACTGAGCTAGCCAAGGCCGTCCGGGGCAATCGTCCAAGGTTCCGGCCAAGCGCCGGCGCTGGCGTAGCTTGCGCCGTGCTTCTTGAGATAGAGCTGAAGCGGACGGTAAGGCACCCGCTTGAGCTTTCCGAAGTTGGTATCTTCGTTGAAGTCCCTACCTTCACTCTTCTTGCGCCCGTACCCCGCCTCATCGAGGTCTTTGCCCTGCTTGAGCTTCTCCCTGCCGATTTTGCTCGGCACGCAAGGCGTCTCGTAGTCGCCAAACCATCTGCCCCCTCGGCGGACGAGACGATCATCACGCGCCAATATGCAGTCGATCATTGGAAAGAGACCAATGTCCACGATGGTCGGCCAATAGAGCTCCGGCCTACTTCGAATGGGGCGCAGTTCGTACGCCAACACCATCAGCACATCCATCTCCGGATCCACGTTCTTTACGGTCACCTTCTGCGTCAGTCGAGCGGACGCTTCCCGCACGGTGGGTGGCGTCTTCATTTCCGCGCCCTTCGGATCCCTGTACAGCAACTTGAGCTCCAAGCGCCTGCCGCTGCGGTGTCGATAGTCGGGGTAACCTTCCCGCTCTCCCAAAATGCCTTCGTGCTTGGAAAGCCCGATGGCATCCATATCAACCATTTGATTTTCATATAAATTTGACAATTCTGGAATGCATGCATCCATCAACGTGCCAACAATCGTGCCAATCTGAGAGGGTTCAAACGCCCTCAACACTGGGCGAGGAACGCGCAGAACCTCAAGCTGGACGCCAATCAGGCCGGATAGACTGTCGCTAAGCTCGGCAAGATCAGCCTGAGCAATTCCTTTGGTCACTTCAGTCGTTCCCAGGGCCGCCGATCAGGTCGCGGAATTCGACTGGAATGACATCCTGAAGCGTCGCCCCAATTGCCCGACACAGTTGCATCAGTTCAATGAGATCCACCCGTCGCTCGCATGTCTCAACCTTGGACAGGTAGGATTGTGGTCGCCCCAGCCGTTGTGCGACTTCGAGTTGGGTAAGGCCCGCTCGTTCGCGAGCTTGGCGAACCAATGCGACGACTTCAATGTAACGCTGGTCGTGAATTGACTTCACGCAATCGCCTTTTGTTCACAAATGAGTTCCTTCATGCCGGGCCGCAAACCCTGTGGCAGGCAGATACAAAATCCCAAAAAAGGATAATTCGGGCAATCGTGACGAATGACTTGACCGCGCCGTTCGCAAGTTGATAATGGCCTTCCATGGCGAAGCGGCATCAAACTCGGGCGGGAGACTGGGAAAGCATTGTGGGGCGGCTTCAGGAGTTGGTTCTGGCAAATTCGGGTGAGGATGAGTTTCGGGAAATCTTCAAAATCCTCGTCGCCAAGCTCTATTCTGAGAAATTCGCTGGACGGGTACCGGAATTCCAAGCCCAAGCCTCTCCAACCAAAACTGCATGCCTGATCAACGATCTGCTTGCGCGAGCAAGTTCGCGCTGGCCAGGCATCGTCGATGACGATGCCTGCTCCCGGCTTACGGATGACCACCTGAGCATCTGTGCAGAGGCCATTGCGGGCCACTCGCTCTGCGACACAAACCTCGAAGTGCTGGACGGCTTTTTTGAGTTTCTAGTCAGTCGCGCCATCAAAGGCTCAAAAGGCCAGTTCTTCACACCGCGCCAAGTAGTCGAGTGTTGCGTGAAGATCATGAATCCAAGCCCATCGGAAGTTGTTCTGGACCCTGCTTGCGGTTCCGGCGGTTTTCTTATGCATGTTCTCAACCACAATGCAGACCGCCTGCTGGAGTCTCGCCAAGACTACTGCTCCAAGCATCTGTGGGGCTGCGACTTCGACAAACGCGCCATTCAAATTGCCAAGGCCTTAATGCTTGTGGCAAGCGAAGGCAGCGCAAATCTGCATCAGCTAAACAGCTTGGCCAAGGCTGCTTCGAGGGATCTGCTGGGCTTCGCTGATGACAGCACGCCAAGGTTGACCATTGAGGATCTTCTACGGACAAAGGCCCGAAAGTTCCGGGGGTTTGATGTCATTTTGACCAATCCCCCATTTGCGGGCGAAATTAGGGAACGGTCGGTGCTTGAGACCTATCAGGTGGCAAAACGAAATCGCCGCACTGAGAGAGACGCGCTGTTCCTTGAAAGATGCGTTGAATTGCTTAGGCCGGGCGGTCGATTGGGCATTGTGCTGCCGCACAACAAGTTCGGATCAGCCAGTTGGTCACATCTTCGCGAATGGTTGGCGCAAAACTTGAAGATTGTGGTGGTTCTAGGCCTTGATCGCAGAGCCTTTTTGCCTCATACCCATCAGAAGACCAGCGTTCTTTTTGGCATAAAGCGCGAAAAGCCGGTAAGGCAGCCCGACAGGGAGCCCATACTCTTTGTTCTCAGTGAATCATCGGGCAAGGACTCCGCTGGCAGAATTCAACCACGCCCCGGCGCCCGGCCTGAACAGTCCGCTTGGCTCCGCGCTGACCACGACTTCGAAAGCGTTCTTGATCAGGTCAGGAATTTCACGCGTGCTCACGAAGTCGGATGGAGTGTCTAGGTGGCCATCTCATCAGTGATCGACATCTCGAAGCTGGACGAAGGTTACGTGCTCGCGCCTGAGCGCTACGATCCTCGGCGAGGCCGTTTGAACGGCATTGGTCCTTGCCTGTCGGATTTCGTCAATGTGCTCCGTGATCAGGTGAATCCTTCGAGGTGCCGCAGCGCGGACAGATTCCTAGTTCTCGATACGGGTGATGCGCAAAACGGAGTCGTCAAGCCCAACAAAGTCCCAGTGGACGGCTCTTCGATCAAAAGCGCCAAGAAGCGGATTCAGCCAACCCAAGTCGTCATATCACGCCTGAGGCCCTACCTTCAGCAAGTCGCTTGGATTGATCCGGGTTTGCGGGACGGCAAATCTCAAAACGTCGAGCTGCTTTGCAGCACGGAGTTCTTCGTGCTCGGATCGGCAGACGGCAACAGCATAGCTTTCCTCGCGCCGTTTCTGCTGAGTCCCCATATTCAATCGATCTTAGCTGCTTCCCAAGAAGGCGGACACCACCCGAGATTCAACGAGCGGACCTTGAGGTCATTGCCAATTCCAAAACAACTGATCGAGCGCCGATCAGCGCTTTCTGAACAGGTCGAACGAGCAGTCAACAAGGCACGGGAAGCGTATCGCATCATTGAGGAGAGCGTGGATGCTGCGAGCGAACTGCGCTAAGTCGGCGAAAGCCGTCCCCCGGGGTCGCGAACATCCATCCAAATCAAGCATCAAGCAACGCTTGGCCTTCTTGGAAGTCCAAGGCGCCCGCGTAAATGGCACGTCCCGTTATGGCGCCGAGCAACAGCTTGCCGGCCCGTTCATCGGCGGCCTTCAGCGCCGCCAGGTCATCGAGATCGTTGAGGCCGCCGGAGGCAATCACCGGGGTGGACAGGGCAGCGGCAAGCCGCAGCGTGGCAGCGGCGTTGATGCCGCTGCGCATGCCGTCACGCTCGATGTCCGTATGGACGATGCCGGCTAGGGGCAGCGCATCCGCCTCCCGGGCCAACTCAAGCACCGAGGCATCGGTGGTGACGTCCCAGCCGTCGGTCGCCGCCCGGTCGCCGCGGGCATCAAGCCCGAACAGGACTTGGCGCGGGAAGCGCGCCGTCAAGCGCCTTAGAAAATCGAAGTCCCGCACCGCCGCGGTGCCGACAATGACCGCTGCCACGCCGGCCTCCAGATAGGCGGCGGCCGTCTCAAGGGAGCGGATGCCGCCACCGACCTGAACCGGCACCGCACCCGCTCGGCGAACGATCTCGGCGATGCAGGCCTGATTGCGCGGCTCTCCGGCAAAAGCCGCATCGAGATCGACCACGTGCAGCCGCCGGCAGCCCGCCGCCAGCCAGTGCGCGGCCATGGCCGCCGGGTCGTCGGAGTACCGGGTGGCATCGCTCATGCGCCCCTGCTTGAGGCGCACGCACCGCCCATCCTTGAGATCGATGGCTGGAATCAACAACATGCTTGGGCAGCGCTCGGCAAGGCGAGTGTCCTGTGCGGTCAATTCGCGGGCTTCAGGCGCGCATAATCACGCGAGCCAGCCGGACCGGACACTACAGCGATCCCTTGGTGGACGGCACCTCGCCTCGGCTTCCCGGATCGAAGGCGACCGCCATGCGCAGCGCGCGGCCGAAGGCCTTGAACAGGGTCTCCGCCTGATGGTGGGCGTTGGCGCCGCGCAGGTTGTCCAGATGCAGGGTGACTTGGGCGTGGTTGACGAAGCCCTGAAAGAACTCGCGCAGCAGGTCGACGTCGAAATCGCCGATGCGGGGACGCACGAAGGCGCAGTGGTACTCAAGCCCCGGCCGCCCGGAGAGATCGACCACCGCCCGCGACAACGCCTCATCGAGCGGCACATAGGCATGGCCGTAACGCCACAGGCCACGCTTCTCGCCCACCGCCTTGGCGAGCGCTTGGCCAAAGACGATGCCCACATCCTCCACGGTGTGGTGCGCGTCAACCTCCAAGTCGCCTTCGGCGCGCAATGTCAGGTCGATTCGTCCGTGCCGCGCCACCTGGGCCAGCATGTGCTCAAGGAAGGGCAGCCCGGTCGCCAGCTCGCAAACGCCCTCGCCATCCAGGTTCAGGGCGAGTTGGATGCGGGTTTCCTGAGTGTTGCGGGTGATTTCAGCAGTGCGGACGGATTTCATGGAGCTGGCCAGCAGCGGGGATGCGGCTTGCGGGTTGGGTTGCCCTTCGGTGATCGCACAGAGTTCATCCCCGCGCGCCATGGCGGCGGATTATAGCGGAAAAGCGCCCGCCTTCGTTTGCGCGCACCTGCTTCGCGGGTGCGTTTAGTTTCGCCAACGCGAAACTCCGCTGCCGTTGCGTAGTTCGGGTGCCGATGCGTTTCTGAGCCCGCACATCGCGGACCCATCGGTTGATCAAGCGATCGCCGGGAAGGGCGACCAATGCAGCCAGCCGACCAAACCGTATTGATCGGCGGGGCTGAGGACCGCAATCAGGCTGGACAACAAGCCGACGGCGCTCACCGAGATCCATAGGGTGTTGGGCTAGTTCGGCAGGTTGTCCGTGCGCGCCCGGCGACCCAGGTAGCCGCCATGGTGCCGCAGGCCGTAGTCCTCGCGGGTCACGCCCTTCACCTCCAGCAGCGCCAGCGCCAAGGCGTCGGTGATGGCCAGCATGACCGCTGTGCTGGCGCTCGGCGTCAGCCCCAAGGGGCAGGGCTCATCGATCGCGCCCATGTCCAGAATCAGGTCGGAGAGCGTTCGCAGTTCCGAATCCGGATGCGAGGTGATGCCGATGACGGTGGCGACGCCCAAGTGGCGCGACAGCTCCAGCAGCTCCAGCACCTCCCGGCTCTTGCCGCTGGTCGAGAGGGCGACCATCAGGTCATTGGCGCCGACCAGGCCCAAGTCGCCATGGGCCGCCTCCGCTGGATGAATGAAGTCGGCCGGCGTGGCCGTGGAGCAGAGGGTGGCGGCGAACTTGCGGGCGATGTGCCCGGCCTTGCCGATGCCGGTGGCCAGCACCTTGCCTTGGCAATCCGCCAACGCCCGCACCGCTTGGACAAACTCATCGCCAACGGCGACGGCGCGGATGGCGTCAGCCTCCGCCCGCAGCACGGCGCGCATGCGTTCCTGAACGTTCATGTTCCCATGGTGTCACGAGAGTGGAGGATTGCAACCGGCTGGCATAGGCTTTAGCCATGAACGAGTTGCTCATTGCGCCGCGGCCGCAACGGGCGCGGCTCTCCGCCGAGCGGGCGCCGGCCGGACGCCTCGAAAGCGGGGGGCCTGTCGGCGCGCCGCTCGCCGGCGCGCTTAACCGGGCCAACGGCTGGCTCAAGGCGAGGAGCAAGGCGACGGTGCCGGTCCGCTTTCAAGTGGATGACCAAAGCGAGGCCCCGCCCGCACTGAATGATGACGAAAGCTACCGGCTGCTCCTGTCGCACGATGGCGCGCGCATCAGCGCCCCGCGCCTGGCCGGCGCCCGCCATGCGCTGACCACGCTGGTTCAGCTTGTCAACCACTGCGGCTGCCTTCCACTGGGACGCATCGAGGATGCGCCCAGCTTCCCTTGGCGCGGCCTGATGCTGGATCCGGCCCGGCGCTTCCTGAGCGTGGACGCCCTGCTGGCCACCTTGGACGCGATGGCGCTGTGCAAGCTCAACGTGCTGCACCTGCACCTGACCGACGATCAGGGCTTCCGCTTCCAGAGCCGCGCCTACCCCAAGCTGGCCAGCGCCGAGAGCTACGGCCGCAGCGAGTTGCGCGCGCTGGTGACGGCGGCAGCCGACCGCGGCATTCGAGTCATCCCCGAACTCGACGTGCCCGGCCATGCGGCCAGTTGGCTGCGCGCCCATCCCGAATGGGGGCCGCGGCGCGCCCCCGTGCCGCCGAGCAGCCGGTTCGGTCCCCATGAAGCGGTGCTCAATCCCATCGATCCCGCCTTCCAGGACGCGATGGACACCCTGATCGGCGAGCTGGCCGATGTCTTTCCCGATCAGTTCATCCACCTCGGCGGGGATGAGGTGAATCCGGCTTGGTGGAACGAGAGCAGCGAAATCGCCGCCTACATGGCGCGTCTCGGCCTAGCGGATCCGGTTGCCTTGCAGGCCCACTTCCGGGCATTTCTCGCCAACACCGCCGCCCGGCACGGCAAGCGGACCATCGGCTGGGACGAAGCGCTCGACGGCGGAGCGCCGGCCACGATGGTGGCGCAGAGCTGGCGCGGCGCCACCGCCCGGGGGCGGGCGCTGGCCGCAGGCCATGACTGCGTGGTGTCCTCCGGATACTACTTGGACCTGTTCTATCCAGCGGACGTGCATCACGCCTACGCACCGGACGCATCCGAAGGGGAACTGCTGGCCCTTGAGGATGCCTTGCTGGCGGACGCCCGTTTCAGTCACGTTGCATCAGGCCTGCAATGGACCCAAGGTTGGCGCCAGCCGGCGCGCTCCCCAGGCACGGGCAAGGTGTTGGGCGGCGAAGCCTGCCTGTGGTCGGAACTGGTGGACGAGGCGCTGCTGCCGGTGCGGCTTTGGTCGCGCCTGCCCGTGATTGCGGATCGCTGGTGGACCAACCAGCCCGCACCCGACGATTTCGGCGGCTGGCTGGAAGCGTCCTTGAGCCATCTTTCCGCTGCGGGCATCGTCGATGTGCCAAACGCCAGCCGCACGTTGCTGCGGCAATTCGGGGTCAACGAGCGGCAGTTGCCTGCCGTGGCCATGCTGGAGCCGATCAAATGGTACGGACGGCTGCTCGGACAGGCCGCCTTGGAGGCCCGAATGGGCGGGCGGGAAATGCCGCAGTCCAGGCCCTATGGCACCGACACGCTCCTGAACCGTCCGGTGGATGCGCTGCTCCCGGAAAGCCTGGCCGCCCGCCGATTCGGGGAATTGCTGGCCAAAGGGGGCGCACCGCTGCTCGACGAATGCGTTCGGCTGCTGGACATTTGCGCGGCGGAGGACTTCATCCCTGAACTGCTGCCGCCGATCGCCAACCTGAGGCTGATCCTGCAAAGCATCGTCGATACGGCCAACGGACGGCTCAGCAAGGCGGAAGCCCGGGAACGCATCACCCAAGCCAGTGAACCCGCCGGTGAGTACATCGTCGCCATCGCGCCTGCAACACTGGCTTGGCTGGAGGCAAGGTGACCAGCGCCGAAATCGCCCTTGCCAAGGGCTGGGGCGTGCAGGCCGCCCTATCGCCCTTGGGCAGCGGGCGCATCAACGACAGCTACTTGGCGCAGGGCGCGAGCCTTCGGTCCACCTTTGAAGGGGACGCCGCAGGAGCAACCAGCCAGTCGGCAGGCGGTCGGCAATCGTCCCATGGGAGGAACCGGTGGGTGCTGCAGCGGGTCAACCGCTTTGTTTTCCGGAAACCGGACGTGTTGATGGACAACGTGGCTCGGGCGTCCGCCCATCTCAACACTAAGCGTCCGAACTGGACACCGACGCTGATTCCGACCCGAGACGGCGCCAGCCACCTGCGGCTGGAAAACAGCGTCTGGCGGCTGTGGTCCTACGCCAGCGGGCGCTCCCTCAACCAGCTGGACAACGACCATCAGGCGCAAGCCGCCGGACGAGCCCTCGGCCAGACGCACCGATGGCTGCGGGACCTGCCCGGCCCCAGGCTCGACGCGGCCATACCCGGCCACCTGCAGTTGGACCGCTGCCTTGCCGACTTCGACGCCCGCGAGGGCGCCGAGCCGGAATTAATCGACTTCATCGATGCCCGTCGCCATCTGGCAGAGCGCTTTCGGGAACCCAACGCAACCATCCACGGCGACGGCCACCTCGACAACCTCCTGTTCGGCGAGGACGGCAGCGTCGTCGCCGTGCTTGACCTCGACACCGTGATGTGGGGCCACTGGGCTTGGGATTTCGGCGACCTCGCACGTTCCGCTCTGGGTGGCCAAGCGCTGCCGACGCGCTTTGCGGCAGCGGCCCGCGGCTACTTAGGCGCGGCCAATGTCGAGGCCAGCGTCGACGACTTGGTGACGGCCCCCCGCCACGTCACCTTCATGATCGGCCTGCGCTACCTCATCGACCATCTGGACGGCGACCGCTACTTCAAGGTGGGCGCGCACGGCGAGAACCGGCAGCGGGCGCTGGACCGGTTTCGCTTTCTGCAAGCGCTGGAAGCCGCGGAACCCGCCTTCATCGCCGGGGCAGAAGGGCTAGTCGAAGCCCGTGGTCTTCAGGATGGCCTGCACGACGATGACGACCGTGACCACTAGCGTAACGCCGAACGCCGTCCACATGAAGATGTATCGCCAAGGGCTGCCCGGCTTGGAACTCGGCTCGCCTTCGCTTGGATTGTCACTCGGGTCGCTCACGACGGCGATTATAGCGCCGCGCAAAAGGCGGCTGCGAAACTGAACCAGTCAGCTCAAGAGGCCGAAAGGCTGATGGGGGAAATCAAGGCCCTGCCAACGCCCAACACCCCAAGCCTACGGCTGCTGCGAAAAGCCGCCTCCAACCGCTTGCGCGAGGCCGCGCCCAGCACGGTGCTCGCCGTCGCCACCGTGCTGATCGACAACGACCGCCGCTGGCTCGCCTACGAACTCATCCATCACCACCCCGCCACCCTCGAATCCCTCAACCTCGCGGAAGTTGAGGCGCTTGGTGCCGGCATGGCCTCCTAGAGCGAAGTGGACGCCTTCTGCGCCTACATCGCCGGCCACTGCTGGGCGAAGCGCCAGATCGACGACAGCGCCCTGCTGAGCTGGTCGCAGCGCAACGACCGCTGGTGGCGTCGTGCCGCCCTAGTGGCGACCACTGCCCTCAACGTGCGCAGCCGAGGCCGGACCGGCGATGCGCACCGCACCCTGATGGTGGCCGAACAGCTGGTGGCCGACCGCGACGACATGGTGGTCAAGGCGCTCTCCTGGGCCCTGCGCGAACCCATCTAAAAGTAGGCACTGCTCTTCGATATCTGATACCCGTGAGACCACCGTGCCAAGCCACAACGTCGGTGGCGGCGCGTTGAATACGGTTCGAAAACTCATGATCCAAGCCAATCGCTCGTCAAGGTCCTCCACTTCACTACCATGGAAGCCGCTGCACAGTTTCTTGAAGTCCTTGTCTCTTAAATCACTTGACTTCAATCCGTCGTTTGCCAACTTGACCGTTTGCTCCAAGCCAAGCTCCCTTTCACCAAATCGAACCTGCGTACCCCGCTGGAACTTGTCTCGCAGCCACCTCTCCACAGCTCCCGCGTCTGCGGGAGAGTAATTCGCAACCGCACTATCCATGAGCCCCCGCAATTCCTCGGCTACATGGTTCACCATCTGGCCTTCTGCCTCTCCAGGCTCTGCAAGACATGCCCGGTGGGCCAGAAACGCGGGATCCAATTCAGCACGGAACTGATCGAGAACCTTGTGCTCACTTTCCCGCACCGCCGTCAATGACGTGAGCGCAATGCTGGGAAGCAACCCCGCAGTCATGTCTGTGAAGTCGTCCAGCAGCCTGCCTGGCAGATCTTCTGCGGCAACGCCTCGTTCCTCAAGCGGCCGAGCTAAGTTCACACTGGACTTTGCATATAGAACGACACGACCGTGTCGGTAAGGGATCGACTTCGGCATATCATTCTCTTGAGGATCAAGTTCCATGCGCTGTAGTTCACACATAACCTTCCGCGCTATATCGTCAAGACGCGCTTCGCCCGTATAGATCGCGACAAGCCGAAGCGCGTTGCGATCATCCTTGCCAGCCAGAAGGTCGCCCAAAAGCTCCAATGTGTAACGGGGGTTTTCTTTCTTCAGAATCCAGTCCAGAACGACAATATCGGCCTGTCGTATCACCTCCCGCGCCGACGGCTCGGGTCCAACCACACCACAGATCACGCCCAATTCCGAGAACGAGCCGATCACCGATCGCGCATCCAAGGCATGTTTCGAACGGCGGGCTACGCTATCGGAGACCCCTCTACTCGACACCCGTGTCCGGCGGTCTGGCGCCACAACTTGTGTAGGCAAATCCTCCGAGATCATCTCAGCCTTGTCATCAACGACGACAGCCGTCCGAAGAAATCGCTGCGCGAGTTCGCGCCCCCGTTCCTCTTTCGCCAATACCATCCGACCCTTTCCTATTTCTCGTCCGGGGGCACGATACCAAAGGTCGCGCCGCCGTCCCCTTCTAGCCGCAAATCGAATCCCACCCGGCGCAGGCTTTCCCGGCCGATGTGCAACCCCATCCCACGACCGCCGGGCTTTCTGGTGAAGCCAAACTCGAAAATGGCCTCCCGATCGCGGACATCAACTCCCGGCCCGGTGTCTGAGACCAGCAACGTCCCGCCTCGCGCATCAAGCTTGATGCGCCGCTCGCGTTGCGGATTTTGCTGCGACAGCCAGAAGATGGCGTTGTCCAAGAGGTTCACAAAGACAGGGTAGAAGCTCGACGGGAAGCCAACGACCCTGGAGTTGGCGAAGGCTCTTGTCGTCGTCAGCGTCACCTCGTGGCGCTTTAGGCGCACCCGGAACAACTCCTCCAGGAAATCGCGGACTTCGGAACCACGGATCCCCACGGGTTTCCGATAGAGACGACGCTGCAGGGGCGTGAATAGCGTCAGATACCCGTCCAAGTGATCGAAACTGGAACGGATGCTGTCATGCAACTCCCGCAGGCCCTCGTTCGCATCCGCCCATGCCTTCAATCGGCGCAGGCCATTCCGAACGGCACGGATGGTGGCCGAAAACTCGTGGTTGATGATTTCAATCGCCATGCCCAACTGGGCCAACTGCGCATCGGCCTCGGCTTCCTCCTCCAGTACCAAGTTGCGCTGCTCGAATGCCATCAACTGCTCCGCCGCCGAATTCTCGCCGGATAAATCAATGGCCTGAAGCTGCTCCAAGACCGAATCAAGCAACGCGCGTTGCTCCTCGGTGACCGTCAAGATCCTGGTCTCGAGCGCATCCCTCGTCTCGACAAAACGCTCGTCGGGCATGTCCGCGAGGTTGATCCGTTGAACCTCGCTCAGCACCGCGCGCAGTTCCGATTCGACGGTTCTGAGCGACCGGCCTGCCAGTTCCCGCGTTTCCCTGACAACCTTATCAGCCTCTTCGCGCACCTCCCGACCCGAATGCCTAGCGGCCCTTTGAGCTTGCTGCGCCAAGTCGTCCAAGGTCGCTTCGGTACGAACATGGCGATCTAGCAACAACTCCGCTTTCCTAGCCTCCGCGCCGATCAGGTCATCAATCAATTCGCGCGCCGGTTTGAACACCCATTCCTGAAGCGAGGCGAACTCCGTGTTGTAAACACTCCAGTCACGGAGCATGGCCCTGCTCAAGCCGACGCGCGGACGCGAGACGCGATAGCTGGCCTCCAGCGTTCTGACATCCGCCTGCGCCCGCCGCTCAAGCTCCAGAACTCTGCTGGCCGCAAGCTGACTGTCAGGGATATTGCCGGCCGATTGCAACTCCGTTTCGACCTGCTCCGTTAGCGCCAGCGCCTCCTCCTGTGGCGCGTTTTTGCTGAGCTTGTCGAAAAACGTATCGAGATCGTCCTGGAACTTGCGCTTTCTCGACGACACCTGCTTCTCCCGCCGTTTCCGCACCTCGTCCTCTCGCGAGAGTTCAGCTTTCCGGGAATCGAAAGCTTCCGCCTGCACTCCGTCGCTTCGGAAGAAATCCGCCGCCACTTGAAGAAGGAAATTCTGCAGGATCGACCGAAATTGACGATACGCCTTGTTCTCCTGAAAGCCCTCTCGCCCAGCTTTTTCCCGTAGATTCCCATTCCTGTCCGCGTCGATCTCGACCGCCCCGAACATTTTGCGATGGGAAAAGTAGTAATAGTAGGCGCTCTTGGTGCGTCGGAACTCAATGTCCAGCCAGTCGTAGTCCGTGTCGCCGTAGGGCAAGATACGGATGCCGTTCCGGTAGATGTAGAGCCCGCCGAGCTCATCGGCCTTGCGCGCCAGTCTCGTATGCTTTTCATGTGGGATGGTCGAGTGCCTGCTCTCGCCCTCAAAGGCGGCGAAATCGATTGAGAAAGGGCCGCAGCTGGTGTTCAAACCGCGCCCACCACCCCAAGGGATGACGTGATCCGCAATCGGCTCACCATAGATCGATATCTTGCCTCGGAACTGCCCAAACTCATCGAACTCACCGCGAATCCGGTGATCGGCGCTTCGAAACTCATCCGGCGTAAAGAACTCGTCCTCGCCAATCAGGTCATCGACCAATTCGTCCGTCGTGTGATCCCGGAATGCCGTGTGGATCAAGGTTTGCGAGTGCGGCGTCATGGTGTTGCTGAATCCGAGCAGGGCCTTTTTCAAGGGAGTTGCTTTCTTCAGCGCGGCTGCCTTGCTCGCCGTGGAGTCGCCGTCGATGTCGTCCGTCAGCAGCACCGATGCTGGCCGAATGATGAAATGCGTTCCGCTACTGTTGTTGCGGAGCGACGGTGACTCAAGGTAAGAGTCGATGTCTTGGGGATCGACATCGAATCGATCCAACTCGCAGATCAGGCGATCCAAGAGTTGCGAATCGACCTGACGACCGAGTTGGTTGGCGCAATCGCGAAACTGACCCACCATGTCAGCCACATCCTGGACAGACGGCAGCGTACCGGCCGGAAATGATCGCAGGGGAACGTCGATGTCCTCCAAATCGATCCCCGGCCACTCGAATATCCCCCAATTGAGGAACGCCGCAGTGAGATCGGAAGCTCCGGAGGCGGTCTTGGCGCGAGTCAGCACCAGAAGCTGTGGGCCGATGGTAGCAATCGCCAGCCTGCCGATGCCCTTCTCGCCAAGCATGGGGCGCACTTGTTTATCTGGATCACGGGGAGGCGGCCGATTGGGATCGAACTTGCTCTCCGTGCCGATGGTTAGCCAGCGGCTCTTGAAGTCGTCGTGACTCATCCCAACGCCATCGTCGCGGAGGACGAACAGGCCGTCGGAACGGTAGTAGTCGATCTCGACACGATCCGCGTAGGCGTCGTGCGCGTTCTTGAACAGTTCGCTGATCGCCGTCGGGATGCCGGCGATCTGCTGCCTGCCCAGCATGTCGAGGGTGCGGGCGCGGGTCTTGAAGGTGGCCATCAGGCCAGCTTTCCCGTGTCCTTCAGGTGCTCAATGAAGGTCTGGCCGATCAGTTCCGCCAGCCGGACTGGCACGGCATTGCCGATCTGCTTGGCCATCGACACCATGCCGCCCTTGAACACGAAATCCTCGGGGAAGGTCTGCAGACAGGCCGCCTCGCGGATGCTGATGGCGCGATCTTGGTCCGGGTGTCCGAAGCGCCCGTTTGAGTAGCTGATGCAGCGGGTAGTGAGACCGGATGCGGGTGCGTCCCAAGACATGCGACCATAGACATCGCTGTAGCCGGAGAAGTCCTTGTGGCAGTCAAGTTTAAGTTCTTCCGGCCAATCCCCGTGACCGCCCCCTTCCGGCGTGGACTTGACACGTTCCATATTCCGAGCGGAAAGACCGGCTGCCCTGTGGTTGGAAATTTCGTCGTGCTCCTCCCCGGCCTGTATCGGTGGGAGATGAGAGATCCAGTTCCGCACAGTGTCGTACTTCTCGTTTGGCGTTCCGGGACCATGCGTTTCCGGAGGCAGTCGGATGGGGCCATGCCGACTCGCCACCAGCACCAGCCGACGACGGCTCTGGGGAATCCCATACTTAGCCAACTTGATCGGCCTGTAGTCCAGCTTGTAGCCAGCCAGTTCCAGCCGGCCCAGAAACCCTCCAAAAATCTGGCTGTCTCTGCCCAACTTCTGCAGACCCGGCACGTTCTCCACGAACACCAGATCTGGCTGGCAGCTCTCGACTAGGCTGGCAAAGTGGGCCAGCAGCGGCACACGCTCGTCCTCATCCAGCCGTGGCCGCTGCGTATTCTGCTTGGTAAAGGGCTGACAGGGCGCACAGCCGCTGAACAGCACCGCATTAGGTCGTTCCCTCTCAACACGGTGTTGGACCGATTGAATGTTGACATCGCAGATATCAGCAAACTCGAAGTGCGCATCGGGGAAGTTCGCTTGGAAGCTCGCCCTAGCGTCCGCATCGTGATCCAATGCAAACGAAATATCCATGCCAGCGGCTTCAAAGCCGCAGCTTGCGCCGCCACATCCGGCAAAAAAATCGTAAACCTGAACAGTCAACGGCTCATCCAAGGTTAATCATGTTTCACTCGCGGTGCTTGGTCACCGCAATGCCAACTGGGCGCGACCCCACCTCCACAGTGGGCATGAACCAGGATTTTCGAGTTCCAGCGTACGCCCGCTAGTGTAAACAATGCTTCCGTCGGAGCGCCAACCGCGCGCCCGCGAAGCGGGCGCGTTGGAGTTTCGCTACACGAAACTCCGCTGCCGTTGCGTGGGTCAGGTTCCGAGATGTTTCTGAACCCCACTGCCGCAGTTCCGAAGAGTAAACTAACGCCATGGGATCCACCCTCTCACTTCACCATCGCTGGCCATGCCTCGCACTCACTGCCGCCCTGCTCGCTGGCTGCGCCAGCGGCTCCAACCAGCCTATGCAGCTCATCCAGGACGCCGGGCCGGCGTATCCCGAAACGGCCAAGGCGCAAGGCATCGAGGGTTGGGTGCGCCTGCGCTACGACATCGCCGCCGACGGGCGGGTGCGGAACCTGCAAGTGCTCGAATCCTCGCCGCCGGGGGTGTTCGACGCCGCCGCCATGGCGGCGGTCGCGCAGTGGCGCTACCGGGCGCCGGTCATCGACGGCGCGCCGAGTGCCGTCTCCGGCGTGGTCAGCACCCTGCGCTTTGAGGTTGGCGCTGCGGAACGGTATGAGGGTTATTGACCGCTCACCACTCGTTCCAGTGGGTGATGTTCGCCACCGGCGGACGGCTGGCCCGCTTAAAGTCCGTGCCCAAGGTGTAGGCCACCGGCAGCAGCGCCACCTGCATCACGTCATCCGGGATTCCCAGCAGGTCGGCCGCCTCCCCTTCGTGGACCAGGTGCAGCGTGGTGAGCGTCGAGCCCAAGCCCCGGGACCGCAGCGCCAGTTGGAAGCTCCAGACGGCGGGGAAGATGGAGCCGAACAGGCCGCCCAAGGCCATCGTTGGCGAACCCTCCGGGGGGCGGCCCTTGACGCAGGGGACCACATGCACGGGCACCTTCTCAAGATTGTCCATCAAGTACAGGGCGGAATCGAACACCCGCTTGGTCTGGCCCGTCGGCGACTGTTCGGCGGCGGTGCTCAGATAGCCTTCAGCCCCCTTGCGGTACAGGGCCGCCAACGCAGCCCGCTTGTCGGCATCATCGACCACCACCCAGCGCCAAGTCTGCGAGTTGGAGCCGGTGGGCGCCTGCACCGCCAGTTCCAGGCACTCGTTGATGATTTCCCGGGGAACGGCCCGCGAGAAATCGAGCCGCTTGCGCACGGCGCGGGTGGTGGCCAGCAGCTCGTCGGTCATGACGACATCGAATTTCATCCGGGCTCCTTCGGGACAATGCAGCGCAAGGAACCAGTGTATCCTAAGCGTCCAATCAAAAGCTCGGCATCGGGAGAGGACGCCATGCAAGGAACACTCCGATTCACTTGGATCACGGTTTGCGGCTTCGGCTTGGTTTGGGGATCGGCCATCGCCCATGGCGAACTGCGCGGCGCCATTGATCAAGGCGCCGCTGCGGTGGCCGACCAGGTCATCGCTTGGCGGCGGCACATCCACGAATACCCGGAACTCTCCAACCGTGAGCACAAGACCGCCGAGCTGGTCGCCGGGCACTTGGAGAGCCTCGGCTTGGAAGTGCAAACCGGCATCGCCCACACCGGCGTCGTCGGCCTGCTGCGCGGCCCCGAGGACGGCCCGGTGGTGGCCCTGCGGGCGGACATGGACGCCCTGCCGGTGGTCGAGCGCACCGGGCTGCCCTACGCCTCCAAGGTGACGAGCACCTACAACGGCCAGGAGGTCGGCGTGATGCACGCCTGCGGCCACGACACCCACGTCGCCATTCTCATGGGCGCCGCCACTGTGCTGACCGACCTGCGCGACCAGCTGCCCGGCACGGTCAAGTTCATCTTTCAGCCGGCGGAGGAGGGCCCGCCGAAGGGCGAGAACGGCGGGGCCAGGATGATGGTTCAGGAGGGGGTGCTCAAGAATCCGGACGTGGACGCCATCTTCGGCCTGCACATCTCCCAAGCCGGCCTGGCCGGCACCGCCAACTACCGGCCCAAAGGCGCCATGGCCAGCGCCCAGCGGCTGGAGATCACCGTCAAGGGCAGCCAAACCCACGGGGCCCGGCCTTGGGCGGGGGTCGATCCCATCATGACCGGAGCGGCCATCGTCAACGCGCTGCAAACCATCGTCAGCCGTCAGGTTGACATCACCAAGGCGCCGGCGGTGGTTACGCTGTCCACCTTCCACGGCGGGGTGCGCAACAACATCATCCCGGACACCGCGCACCTCACCGGCACCATCCGCACCTACGACGCCGACATGCGCAGCCGCATCCACCGGAAAATCCGCGTCATCGCCGCCAACACCGCCGCCAGCATGGGCGCGGATGTGGAGGTGTACATCGACGAAGGGGTGCCGGTCACCTACAACGACCCGGACCTGACCGCAGCCATGGCGCCGACCTTGGAACGGGTTTACGGCAGGGAAAACGTAACGATAGCCGAACGGATCACCGGCGCTGAGGACTTCTCCGTGTATCAGGAACAGGTGCCCGGCCTGTTCTTCTTCATCGGCGGACGGCCCGCCGACATCCCGGCGGAGAAGTCCATTCCCAACCACTCGCCCTTCTTCCACGTGGATGAGGCCGCATTCCAGCCGGCGGTAAGGGCCATGGTGAACCTGGCTTTCGACTACCTGGCGCAGAACGCTGGGTGAGCGCACCCGCGCACTGCACCCAATCGCATTGCCGGCCGCGCCTTTGGGGCAACCTTGGAGGATGCCTCGTCACCCGGTGAGGCACTGGGCATGCTCCAAGCGAACGTTGAAGAGCTCATCGGATCTGAGGGCATCGAGGACCGGGGCATTCAGAGTGCGCTCTCCCGCATTCCATCGCGCTTGGAGGCTGGCGTGGACCGATGTCTTCTCGATGGCACATTCGATAAGCATGATGCCGAGGGAGGATTGGGGGCCGAGCGCATCACGAAGGCCGCCGAGGTCCGTCAGATATTCAGAGCGCCTGCTCGGATTCGGGTCAAACACCAAATAGAGCAGCCAAGGGTTAGAGGCGGATTCGACGCTACAGGCGGAAGCAGCGCGGTGAATCATCTGGTAAGGCAGTTCGAGGACATGGTCCGGTCGCAATGGTCGCGCTCCAAAGCGTTTGAGCAACTCAAACCACCCTTGGAGGACATCCTTACGGTTAGGTTTCGGTGAATCACCAAGCCACGTCTTAACGACTTCATACCGTGGCTCGGTCCACTTGGCTTCAATGGCCGCGGCGAGGTTTGGCGACGTCAACATGACGTCGGTATGGGACGCCTTTCCCCGTCCTAGTGGAGGATGGACCTTGTGCTCGAAGTCCAGAAGGATTGGGTCAGAGAGGGGCAGATCCAGAACCGCGTTCAGCTCTGCCAGCCGAGGTTCGGGAGTTCGCCAGTATTGCAGGAGGGGGAGCGTCGAGCGTGTGGGCGAATCGAACTCCCGACCAGGGTAGCTGTCAAGCAGCGCATCAAAGCCAAGTTGGCGCTTTCCCTTGAAAGCCCATTTGATCAACACAGGGGCTCCTCCGAACTACTCGAGGACGACCTTCCTGACGAGGCTGGGCATGCGGCGGGATGCTTCAAGCCGAGGGATCCCGCTTGGCTCCATGGAGACTCACAATTTAGCGGCACCGCCATTCCTCTTGCTGTCCGTCGCGCTTGCGCTTCTTCGGCCGCCGGACGCCGAAGGTGCCGCGCGCGATCTTGCCGCGCTTGGTGCGCTGGTCGCCCTTACCCATGGTTGCTGCCTTTGTGCATCGTCAAATCGCCCTGCGATGAAGAGCGCGGGATTATAGCCCCCAGCACTCCAAGTCGTCCGCAAAAATCAGCGCGCCGCTGTAGTGGGCTTCGATGGCTTCCCGGCTCTGGCTTTCCCGGCCTCGGGTGCGGTTCATGCGGTGGCCCAGGATCACCATGCGGGCGGCCGCCTGTTCGGCGATGCGGCCGATCTGGCTTGGCGTGACGTGGCGGTCGCGGGCTTCGCCGCGGGCGTGCTCAGGCTCGGCATGGGACACCACCAAGGCGTCGGCATCCGCGGCGAAGTCAGCCATGACGTTCTTGCGGTTGGAGAAGTCCCCGGCGAAGACCGCGACGAATCCTTGGGCCTCCACTCGCCAAGCCAAGGCGGGGACGCTGCCGTGATGCACCGGCATGGCGGCCAACTGCAGGGCTTCGTTGCCAAAGCGCGCCCAGCGCCGCCGCCCCGTGGCGGGCACGCCGCGCACGCTCAGCCGATAGCCGCCCCTGGACTGAACGTTAAGGAAGTCGGCCAGCTCGGGGTAGGCGCCATCGGGGCCGATCAGCCGTTCGATGAAGGCCGCCACGCCGATTGATGAGCCGCCCTCCGGACCCAGCACCGGCAGGGACCGGGTGCGGCTGTGAAAGCGCGAGCCGTCAATGAAAGCCGGGAAGTCCCCCGAATGGTTGGCGCTCAGCTGGCTGAAGACAATGGCGTCAAGGTCCTCGAAAGCGGCGCCCGCCTCGTCAAAGCGCGCCGATGCCCCAGGCGCGGCGTCAATGAGCAGACGCGCTCGATTGTCGATCCACAGCAGGTAGCTCGGCCCGGCGGCGCCATCGTGCAGCTCCGGGCCGCCGGCCCCAAGTATCTGAATCCAAACGCCCTCATCCCCGCAGTAGGGAGCCTCCGACGCAACAGTTAAGAAGGGGGAAAACAGCAGGGCGGCAAAAATCATCCAAAGGCGCATGGCGGTTTCCAAGGGATTCTCAAGAGCGGCTCAATGGTTGTCCGGCAGGCCGTCGATGGCGGCAATCAGCCTTGCGGCCTCCGCTTCGTCGGGCATCCGCCAATCGCCCCGTGGCGAGAGGCTGACGGTGCCCACCTTCGGCCCGGCGGGCAACGTGGTGCGCTTGAACTGCTGGCCGAAGAAGCGTTGAAAAAAGACCTTCAGCCAGCGCTTCACCTCCGGGCGCCCATAGCGGCCGGCAAAGGCCAAGCCCGCCAAGGCAGCGATCTTCTCCGGCGCGGCGCCGTCCCGGACGTAGTGGTAAAGGAAGAAATCGTGCAGCTCGAAGGGGCCGATGATGGATTCAGTCCTTTGGCTGATGCCGCCGTCCCCGTCCTCAGGAGGCAGCAGCTCCGGGGAAATCGGCGTGTCGTGTACCCGCCGCAGGGCGTCGGCCAAGGCTGGGTCGGCCCGATGGCCGGCGTACCAGCGAATCAGGTAGGCCACCAAGGTCTTGGGCACCCCGGCGTTGACGTTGTAGCTCGCCATGTGGTCGGCGTTGTAGGTACACCAGCCGAGCGCCAGCTCGGAGAGGTCGCCGGTGCCGACCAGCAAGCCGCCAATCTTGTTGGCCATGTTGAACAGCATCTGGGTGCGCTGCCGGGCCTGCACGTTTTCAAACACCACATCGTCACGCGCCTCGTGGGCAAGATGCTTCAGCTGCCCGCAGACCAATTCGGAGATTGAGACTTCGCTCCAACTGATGGCGGTGGCGGCGGCCAGTTGCGCCGCCGTCGTGCGGGTGTGCTCCGAGGTGCCGGGGCCGGGCAGCGACATGGCCTTGAGGTTTTCCGTGGGCAGGCCCAACCGCTCAAGCGCATCCAAGCAGACCAGCAGCGCCAACGTGGAGTCGAGCCCGCCCGAGGTGCCGAGCACTAGGCGCTCGACCCCAGCCCCGCGCATGCGGCGGCTTAGGCCTGCGCTCTGAATGGCGAGGACTTCCCGAGCCCGGGCATTGAAGACCGCCTCGTCCTTGGGCACGAAGGGATGCGGGTCGGGGGCGCGCCGCAACCGCGCCAAGCGCGGCGGTGCGACGGCAACCGCAGCGATGCGATGGCCTTCAGGCCGCGGCGAATCGGCGAAGGTCTTGTTCTGCATCCGATCGTGGCGCAGCCTCCCCAAGTCGAAGTCCACCATCAGTTCAGCGCCATTCAATCCGAAGCGCTCGCTCTCGGCGAGCAGGACGCCGTTCTCAGCTGCCAGCAGGTGGCCGCCAAAAACCAGGTCCTTGGTTGATTCCGTAACGCCGGCGCCCGCATAGAGGTAGCCGCACACCCAAGCGCCGCTGGCCATGCGCACGAGGTCGCGGCGATAGTCCGCCTTGCTGACCAGTTCATTGCTCGCGGAGAGGTTGAGCACCAGCTCCGCCCCCGCCAGGCTGTGGACGGCGCCCGGCGGCTGCGGCGACCAGAGGTCTTCGCACAGCTCCACGGCGAAGCGGTGGCCACCGAGCCGGAAGAGTTGGTTCGGGCACAACCGCAGTGCGCCGAAGCCCGAATCGACCTCCAAGTCAACGCCCCGACCGGAGGCGAACCAGCGCCGCTCGTAGAACTCGCCGTGATTGGGCAACGCCGTCTTCGGCACCAAGCCAGCGACCCGGCCATCGCCAACAACGGCGGCGCAGTTGAAGAGGCGACCGTCCGGGCTGCGCCAAGGCAGGCCGACGACGGCGACAACGGGCACCTGGGCCTTGACGATCAGGGCAAGCGCCTCAAGAGCGCCCTTGAGCAGGCTGGCATCGAAAAAGAGGTCTTCCGCCGTGTAGCCGGTCAAGCCCAACTCGGGAAACAAGGCCATCGAGACGCCGGCCTCATGCAACGCCTCAAGATGGCCGACGATTTCCCGCGCGTTGGCCAAAGGGTCGGCAATGCTCACTTTCGGCGCCACCCCGGCGGCCCGGAGAAAACCCAGTTCAGCGAAGTCAACGGCGCTGTCCATGCCCTATGTTAACCGCTCATTGCCGCCCAAGGCTGTTCCGGCATTACAGGCGAGACGTGAAGTCTCGTCCCGGCTGCACTAGTTTGCCGGGGTTTGAGCAAAACGCAGCTTGAGGAATCACTATGCCGACGACGACAAGGATCGTTTACTGGGAAGAGGATGGCGCTTGGCTGGGCTATCTTGAAGACTTCCCGGACTACTGGACCCAAGGAGACACCCTTGATGACCTGCAGGCCCATCTGCGTGACTTATACGCCGACCTAACCAGCGGTGCCTTGCCCGGAATCCGACGAGTGGCGGACTTGGCGGTGGCGTAAAACGGACTGCGCTGATCAAGAAGATTAGACAAGACGGCCTGAAGCGTCTTTACACGCCACGCTTTCTCAATCGGCGGGCACTCCGAACAAACGTTCCAGATGCTCACCCGGCAGCGGCCGGGTCAGCTTGGAGACGCCCCAGGTCAACGCCACGGAAACGATCTCGCCCATGGTGGCGCAGGACCAAGGGTTGCCCGCCTCCCGCTGCAGCCACAGGGCCGCTTGGCGCAGCGCCCCCGGAGCGAACCAATCAGGTTCAATCAGGGCGCCGTGGGTGACGGAAAAGACCGCAGCGCCCCCAATCAGGCCAGCCAAGGCACCGGCTCGGGTCACCCCGCGCCAGACCGCGCCCAACACCAGCGGCCCGGCAAAGGCGGCCATCATGCCGCCGGTGCCGACCCAGACGATCAGCGCCACGTTGCGGTCCATCAGCAACCACGCCATGAGGGTGCAGATCACCATGACCGCCACGGTGGCGATGCGGCTGATGGCCAGCACCCGCCGATCCACCTCCGCCTCGCTGAGGCGCTGCTGAAACCTGGGCACGTAGCTGAGCCGATAGAGGTCGTTGGCGATGATCTGCGAGCTCGACACCACCAAGCCATCGGCAGTGGACATGACCGCTGCGAGAATGCCGACGCCCAAAAGCGCTGCCAGCCACGCAGGAAACAGCTCGATGAAGAGCAGCGCCAAGGCGCTGTTGCTGGTGGCGTCCGGCGCGGTGAGCGCATCGCCGAGAATCGCCCGGGCCAGCAGGCCACCCAAGCCGAGCATGCCCAAGGTGAGGCCGAAGGTGAAGGCCAAGCTGATGAACCGGCGGCGTTCGCTCGGCTTCTCAAGGGCCCAGAGCTTGTTGCCGATGTGCGGCAGCATGCCCAACGGGACGTGCGCCAGGAGCACGGCCAGCACCGACCACCAGGAGTGGTAGAGCACCGACTCCTCGTTGAGCCAACCGACCAAGTTGGCGTCTTGGGCGCGCAGGTTGTCCACCATGCCGCCAAAGCCCCCTTCAACGCCGAAGCCGGTGAGGAACATGACCACCAGCACGGCGGCGATGACCACCATGAGCAGCCCTTGAACCCCGTCGGTGAGGATGTCGGCATGGGCGCCGCCCAGCACCACGTAGGCCATGAGCACGGCCGCGGTGATGCCCAGCGCCCATTCCGAAGGCACGCCCAGCATCAGCTCGAACATCACGATGCCCGACACCAACTGCCCCGCCAAGTAGAAGAACAGCAGCAACGAGAACAGCGACACCATGATGCGCATGCCGTCGGAGAGGTAGCGGCTGCCCAGGTATTCGGGGATGGAGCGGTTGCCGAACTCATGGCCGCTGTTGCTGACCGCCTTGAGGCACACCAGAACGCCAATGTAAACGCCGATGGGGTAGAGAAACACCGACCAGACAGCCGCCATGCCGTTGTCGTAGGCGATGCCGGGAAAGCCGACGAAGGTGGCGCCGCTGGCCGTGGTGGCGGCGAAGGCGAAGGCGAGGAACAGCGGGCCGTAGGCGTTGCGGGCGGTGGCGAAGTCGTCGGCGCTCTTCACCCGCGCCCGGCCCAACACGCCGAAGGCGATCATCAAGCCGATGTAGAAGGCCAGAAACAGCCAAGACCAGCTGGTCAGATCCATCAATCCCTCCTTGCTTGCGCCGGCCCCAAGCCGCGCTGCCGACGGGGCAGCTTACCAGAGCGACAACTGCCCGCCTTGAGGTGGCCGGAACAAGTCGGTGCGCAGCGGCGGCAGGCGCTTGCCGACCAGGCCGTGCCGCTTGCGCGCCACCGCCATGCGCGCCGCCAGCAGGTCGGCGAACGGCCCCTTGCCGCGCATGCGCTCCCCCCACGCCGAACTGCAGGCCTTGCCGCCGTGGGCGGCATGGATGGCGGCCATGACGCGCTTGGCCTGCATCGGGCGGTGCTCCGCCAACCAAGCCTCGAACAGCGCCTTGATCTCCAATGGCAGGCGAATCAGGGTATGGCCCGCCACCGCCGCCCCGGCAGCTGCGGCGCGCTCGACGATGGCCTCGATTTCGTGGTCGTTGATGAACGGAATGATGGGCGCCACCATGACGCCCACCGGCACGTTCCGCCCATGCAGGCCCGCCACCGCCCGAAGGCGCGCCGACGGACTGGCGGTGCGCGGCTCCAGCTTCGCCTTGAGCGCGTTCGACAAGGTGGTGATGCTGAGCATCACCGACGCCAGGCCATCGGCGGCCAAATCCTCAAGCAGGTCAAGGTCGCGCAGCACCAAGGCGTTCTTGGTGACGATGCTCACTGGATGACGGCACTCGGCGGCGACCTCGAGCACGGCGCGAGTGATGCGCAGCCGCTTCTCGACCGGCTGGTAGGGATCGGTGTTGGTGCCCATGGCGATGGGACGGCAGCGGTAGGACGGGGCGCTGAGTTCATCGACGAGCCGCTCCCGAACGTTGGTCTTGTAGAAGATCTTGGTTTCAAAATCGAGCCCCGGGGATAAGTCCAGATAGGCATGGGTGGGCCGGGCGAAGCAGTACACGCAGCCATGCTCGCAGCCCTTGTAGGCGTTGATGGAGCGATCGAAGGGGACGTCCGGCGAGGCGTTGCGGGTGATCAGGCGCACCGTGCGGTCCGGCAGGAACTCGGTGGCGGGCGCAGGGTCCGGCTCGTCGTGCAGGCTCCAGCCGTCGTCCACCGGCACCGAGACGGTGTCCAGATAGCGGCTGCCGGGGTTCAGGGTGGCGCCGCGGCCCTTGTGAACCGTCGGCGCCGCCTGCGAATCCTTGCCGTCCCCAACAACCATGACGCCTCTCCAACAGAGGGAGAACTGTAATTAAAAACAGTTTTGGAGTCAATGCGAGCTTTCGGCCCGATCGGGCCGAAAGCTCGCATTGGAGTTTGGCTGGCGCCAAACTCAGCGCTCGTCGCTTGGGTTAGCTGCCGACATGTCTCTGAACCCGCACAGGCCAGCGCGACCGCACGGCCTGACGGTCGCGCGTGTGTGTTTCGTCGGGGAGGCGAAGTGGTTAAAATGCGGCGACGCAAGGCGAGGTCGATGGATGTCGATCTCGCCTTTTTGCAACCCCTCTCGCCCGCCGGTCCGGCGGGATGGGCGAGGGGCGAGTGTGCTGAACCGCAGGCAAGCGGGTTTTGGGCGCCGGGCCGTTTGGGTTCCGGGCAAGGCGCGGCAGCGCCGCGCGGCGGGATTCGCCCTGTTTGATGCGTGCGGCAGGCCGCTGGCGCCCTTTGGCTGAAGGCGCCGCGCAGCAACGCGGCCGGGGGCCGAAACGGCCACAAGCGATCGCGCTTGTTCGTGGTTCAGCACACTAGGGTCAACGGTCGCGGCAAGGAGGTAAGTCGAGGTTGAAGCCCGCAGTGCTCGCTTTGGAGGACGGCAGCCTGTTTCGCGGCCATTCATTTGGCGCCGAGGGCATTGCCGTTGGCGAGGTGGTGTTCAACACGGCCATGACCGGCTATCAGGAAATCCTCACCGATCCCTCCTACGCCCGGCAGATCGTCACCCTCACCTATCCGCAGATCGGCAACACCGGCATCAACCCGGAGGACATGGAATCCGCAGGCGTGAGCGCCGCCGGTTTGGTGATCCGCCAGTTGCCGCGCCGGGCCAGCAGTTGGCGCCGGGCGAGCGAACTGCCGGACTTTCTCGTGGAGCGGAACGTGGTCGCCATTGCCGGCGTCGATACCCGCCGCCTGACCCGGCTGCTGCGCGAGCGCGGCGCCTTGGCGGGCTGCATTGCGGCTGGGGACCGTTCCGAAGCGGACGCCGTGGCCGAGGCGCAGGCCTTTCCGGGCTTGAAGGGCATGGACCTCGCCAAAGCGGTGACCTGCAATGCAGCCTACGAGTGGCGCGAAGGCGCTTGGACCCTGGGCGAAGGCCATGCGCCAAGCGCCGACGGTCGATTTCATGTCGTCACCTACGACTTCGGCGTCAAGCGCAACATCCTAAGGCTGTTGGTCAGCCGCAGCTGCCGGGTGACGGTGGTTCCGGCCACGACCCCGGCCGCAGCCGCACTGGCTTTGCAGCCGGACGGCGTATTTCTCTCCAACGGCCCCGGCGACCCGGAGCCCTGCGGCTACGCCATCGACGCCATCGCCGAGCTGCTCGACGCCTCGGTGCCGCTGTTCGGCATCTGCCTGGGCCATCAGCTGCTCGGCTTGGCCAGCGGCGCCGCCACTGTCAAGATGCCCCATGGCCACCACGGCGCCAACCATCCGGTGCAGGATCTCGATACCGGGCAGGTGGTGATCACCAGCCAGAACCACGGCTTTGCGGTGGATCAGGCCAGCTTGCCGAATTGCCTTGAGGCCACCCACGTCTCCCTGTTCGATGGCACACTGCAGGGCATTCGCCGCACCGATCGGCCCGCCTTCGGCTTTCAGGGCCATCCCGAGGCCAGCCCCGGCCCCCAGGATTGCGCCTACCTGTTCGACCACTTCCTGGACTTGATGGAAGCCGCCGGTGCCTAGGCGCGCCGACATCGAATCGGTGCTGATCCTCGGCGCCGGCCCCATCACCATTGGCCAAGCCTGCGAATTCGACTATTCAGGGGCGCAGGCCTGCAAGGCGCTCAAGGACGAGGGCTACCGGGTGATCCTGGTCAACTCCAACCCAGCCACCATCATGACCGACCCGGCCATGGCGGACGCCACCTACATCGAGCCGGTGGAATGGGCCACCGTGGCCCGCATCATCGAGGCGGAGCGCCCGGACACCCTGCTGCCGACCATGGGCGGGCAGACCGCGCTGAACTGCGCCCTCGACCTGGTGCGGGAGGGGGTGCTGGCCGAGCACGGCGTCGAGCTGATCGGCGCCACCCAGGACGCCATCGACAAGGCCGAGGACCGGGAGCGCTTCGATCAGGCCATGCGCCGCATCGGCTTGGCAACGCCGCGCTCGGCCATCGCCCACAGCATCGAGGAGGCGGTGCAGGTGCAAAGCCAGCTCGGCTTCCCGTGCATCATCCGCCCCTCCTTCACCCTCGGCGGCAGCGGCGGCGGCGTTGCCTACAACCAGGAGGAGTTCGAGACCATCTGCCTGCGGGGGCTCGACCTCTCGCCCACCACCGAATTGCTGATCGACGAGTCCCTGCTCGGCTGGAAGGAGTTTGAGATGGAGGTGGTGCGGGACGCCAAGGACAACTGCATCATCGTCTGCTCCATCGAGAACCTGGACCCGATGGGCATCCACACCGGCGACAGCATCACGGTGGCGCCGGCCCAGACCCTCACCGACAAGGAATACCAACTGCTGCGCAACGCCTCCATCCAGGTCCTGCGGGAGATCGGCGTCGATACCGGCGGCTCCAACGTGCAGTTCGCCATCGATCCCGACAGCGGGCGCATGGTGGTGATCGAGATGAACCCCCGGGTGTCGCGCTCCTCGGCCTTGGCCTCCAAGGCCACCGGCTTCCCCATCGCCAAGGTGGCCGCCAAGCTGGCGGTGGGCTACACGCTCGATGAGTTGGAGAACGACATCACCGGCGGCGTGACGCCGGCCTCCTTCGAGCCGAGCATCGACTACGTGGTGACCAAGATCCCGCGCTTCACTTTTGAGAAGTTCGAGCAGGCCGATCCGCGGCTCACCACCCAGATGAAGTCGGTGGGCGAGGTGATGGCCATCGGGCGCAGCTTTCAGGAGTCGCTGCAGAAGGCCTGCCGGGGGCTGGAAACCGGCAAGTCGGGCCTCGACCCGGTGCTGGGCGAACTGCCGGAAACGGAACGGCGGCGGGCGCTGAGAAGGGAGCTCGGCACCGCCGGAGCGGAACGGCTGTGGTACGTCGCCGACGCGTTTCGAGCGGGCTGGTCCGTGGGGGACATCCACGAACTAACCCGAATCGATCCTTGGTTCCTCGCGGAAATCGAAGATCTCCTAGCGGAGGAGCGCGCCTTGGACGGACGCGGCCTCAATGAACTGAGCGCCCTTGAGTGGCGCGTCCTCAAGGGCAAGGGCTTCTCCGATCCCCGTTTGGCGGCCTTGCTTGGCGAGACCGAGCAGGCGGTTCGGGAGCGCCGTCTCGCGCTTGGCGGGAAGCCGGTGTTCCGCCGTGTGGACACCTGCGCTGCGGAGTTCCCCGCCGCCTCGGCCTACATGTACTCCACCTTTGAAGAGGATTGCGAAGCCAACCCCAGCGGGCGGCGCAAGATCATGGTGCTCGGCAGCGGCCCGAACCGGGTGGGCCAGGGCATCGAATTCGACTACTGCTGCGTCCATGCGGCCTTGGCCATGCGCGAGGACGGCTATGAGACCATCATGGTCAACTGCAACCCGGAAACCGTGTCCACGGACTACGACACCTCCGACCGCCTTTATTTCGAGCCGGTCACCTTGGAGGACGTGTTGGCCATCGTCGATGTGGAGCGCCCGCACGGGGTGATCGTGCAGTTCGGCGGCCAGACGCCGCTGAAGCTCGTGGAGCAGCTTGAGCGGGCGGGGGTGCCCATCATCGGCACCAGCCCGGACGCCATCGACCGCGCCGAGGACCGGGAGCGCTTCCAGGCCATGCTCCGCAAGCTCGGCTTGAAGCAGCCCTCCAACCGCACCGCCACCGGCATTGAGGACGGGTTGCAGGGGGCGCGGGAAATCGGCTTCCCCATCGTCGTGCGGCCTTCCTACGTGCTCGGCGGACGGGCCATGGAGATCGTCTATGACGAAGGGGAGCTGGCTCGGTACCTCAGCAGCGCGGTGGATGTGTCCAACGACTCCCCGGTGCTGCTCGACCGTTTCCTCGACCAGGCCATCGAAGTGGATGTGGACGCGGTCTGTGACGGACGCGAGGTGGTGATCGGCGCCATCATGGAGCACATCGAGCAGGCCGGGGTGCATTCGGGAGACTCCGCCTGCGCCCTGCCGCCCTACCGGCTCGGCGAGGCCATGTGCGGGCGCATTCGCGAGCAGGTCCGGGCCATGGCCCTGGAGCTCGGGGTGGTGGGCTTGATGAACGCGCAGCTCGCGGTGCAGGGTGACGATTTGTTCGTGCTCGAAGTGAATCCGCGCGCCTCGCGCACGGTGCCCTTCGTGTCCAAGTGCATCGGCGCCTCGCTGGCCAAGATCGGCGCCCGCTGCATGGCCGGCAGGACGCTTGCGGAGCAGGGATTCACCCAAGAGCGCCGCCCGCAGGTCATCAGCGTCAAGGAGTCGGTGTTCCCGTTCAACAAGTTCCCCGGCGTCGATCCCATACTCGGCCCGGAGATGAAGTCCACCGGCGAAGTCATGGGGATGGGCGACAGCTTCGGCGAAGCCTTCGCCAAGGCGTCGCTGGCGGCTGGCGACCGGCTGCCCCAGGGCGGGCGGGCCTTCGTCAGCGTGAAGCGCTCCGACAAGCCGCAAACCCCTGCCTTGGCGCAGGAGCTGCATGACCTTGGCTTCAAGCTGGTGGCCACCAAGGGGACCGCCGCCTGCATCCGCGAGGCGGGCATCGAGTGCGACCTGATCAACAAGGTGACCGAGGCGCGCCCTGACGTGGCCGACCTGCTGAAGAACGAGCGCATCGACCTCATCGTCAACACCACCGAAGGCGGGCAGTCCATCGCCGACTCCGCCCTCATTCGCAGGCTTGCCTTGAAAAGGAATGTTTGCTACACGACCACCATGGCGGGTGGCGAGGCGTTTTGCATCGCCATCCGGCACACGCGGGAGGCGGCGGCCGGCATCAAGGTGCGCCGCCTGCAGGACCTGCATCGCGCCCTGCAAGCCAGCGAAGCGGAGCGCATGGCCGCTGGCAGCTAGCGCCAAGGGCGGGAACCACTTTAGACGCACGAGGCCGCACGGACATGCCCACACCCATGACCTTGGAAGGCGCGGACGCCCTGCGCGGGGAGCTGCAGCAACGCAAGACCGAGCAGCGCCATGAGATCAGCCGCGCCATCGGCGCCGCCCGGGAGCACGGCGACCTGCGCGAAAACGCCGAGTACCACGCCGCCCGGGAGCAGCAGAGCTTCAACGAGGGCCGCATCCGCGACATCGAGGCCAAGTTGGCCGACGCCCAGATCATCGACGTCACCAAGGTGCCCCCGCAAGGCAAGGTGATCTTCGGCGCCACCGTGCGCCTGATCGCCGGCGACACCGGCGCCGCCATCACCTACAAGATCGTCGGCGAGGACGAGGCGGACCTGAAGGCGGGCAAGATCTCCGTGATGTCACCCATCGCCCGCGCCCTGATCGGCAAGTCGGTGGGCGATGAGGCGACCGTGAGAACGCCGAACGGGGAGATGAGCTACGAGGTGAAAGGGGTGGAGCATGTGTAGGGGATTGGCAGCCGCTCCCCGCAAAAGGAAGCGCTTGGCAGGAAGGCTGTATGGCTAACGGGACTGCAATTGAATGGACCGATGCAACTTGGAACCCAGTGACAGGCTGCACAAAGATAACGCGGGGCTGCGACAATTGCTATGCCGCCCGTTTCGCAGAGCGTTGGCGCGGTATTGTGGGCCACCCCTACGAGCAAGGCTTCGATCTTCGCCTATGGCCGTCGCGCTTGAATCAACCCGCCGCTTGGCGTAAACCGCGCATGATATTCGTTAACTCGATGAGTGACTTGTTTCACAAACAAGTGGATCGGTCATTTATCGACAGGGTTTTTGACACGATGGAAAGAGAAGATCGACACACCTATCAGATTTTGACTAAACGCAGCTCGCTAATGAATGCCTATTTGCAGCACAGATACGCAGATACTTTGGCACCCAGCCACATTTGGTGCGGCGTATCTGTGGAAGACAATGCCGCAAGCAATAGAATTAGGCACCTTCGAACAGCACCAGCGACCATTCGCTTCCTTTCCATTGAACCGCTCCTTGGTCCCTTGGGCGATATCGACTTGGATGGTATATCTTGGGTTATTGTGGGAGGGGAAAGCGGACCAAAAGCGCGGCCCATTCAGCCTGAGTGGGTCTGCGAGATAAGAGACCACTGCGCAAAGTCAGAGGTGCCCTTCTTCTTCAAGCAGTGGGGTGGCCCAACTCCGAAGTCTGGTGGTCGTCGAGTTGAGGGAGTGGAATATAGCGCAATGCCGATTACTTGGGTTGGGGAAAAGAGCCGTGGCCTTCCGGTGGCATCCTAATCAAGATCCCCCAACAATCGAGGAGCACAGCAGGGCAAAGCTGACCGTCTTGCGACGTTATCTCCGAGCCTATTTCGATACTCTGAATGTAAATCCTGGGCGAGAGCGGTTCAGGCTTGATCTTGTGGATGGTTTTGCCGGTGGTGGCACATTTCTTGACAGAGGTAAGATATTGTCAGGTACCCCGCTAGTCATGTTGGAGGAGGCATCGGCAGCGAATGACAGATTGAATCAGAACCGTAACAAGGCTATGCACTTTGATTGCAAGTGCTACTTTGTGGATAGGAACAAAGCCCACACGGATCATCTTCGGCAGGCTTTGGATGAGCGTGGATACGACACGGGCGGTGATCAGATTGTTATTCGAAATGGAAGATTTGAGGACGAGCTTGAGGCCATTCTCAAGGAAATTCGGCGAAGACAACCTCGTGCTGGCCGTGCAATTTTTCTGCTCGATCAGACCGGCTTCTCCCAAGTGGCATTGAGGCTCGTTTCTCGAATCTTTGCTGAATTGGCGCAGGTTGAGGTCATACTGACGTTTGCTGCAGACGCACTTATCAACCACCTGGCTGATGTGCCACAGTTCACTAAAGCCGTTGCACCACTGGAGATAACGGAATCTCAAGTGAAAGAACTGATGCAGCAGCGCAGCGGTAACGGTGGAAGGGCTCTCGTTCAGAGGACTTTGCGCGATCAAATTCGCAATGGAGCGGGTGCAACCTACGATACCCCGTTTTTCATTCGTCCGCAAAAGTCACGTCGGGCCTTGTGGTTCCTTCACTTATCGCGACACCCCAAGGCACGCGATGTTATGGTCCAAAGGCACTGGGAAGTACTTAATATATTTGAACACTATGGACCTGGTGATTTTGAAATTTTAGGTTGGGATGCACTGAAGAATCCCAAGCAACTGCCGTTGTTCAAATTCGGTAGTCTTTAAGAAGAGCAAATGAGGAAGCGGCTATTGAACTCGTTGCCAAAACGTCTATTCAGCCTGACCTCTGGCGGCCCAGTCACTTTAGACGCTGTGCGGCATTCTCTGGCTAACGAAACGGCCGCTCGATTTTCAGACCTTGATGATGTTGTTATCCAACTTGTCGGGGAGCGGGAATTCATCATCTTATCTCCTGATGGCAAACCCCGCTCTCGTAATCTGAGGAATCTGCAACCCACAGATAGAATTGCGCTGCCGCCCACTTCGTTGTTTCCGGAACTCTCGCGTATAGGGTAGAGGTCCTGATTCCTTGGGACTCCTCGATGTAGCTTAATCTGTCGCTGCCCTAGCCCGGATGTCGCACGAGTTGTCCAACTTTCGAGAGCCTGAGCCACTTCGTCACGTTTCCTGACACTCTCGAGCGATGGGGGCTTTCCGAGCATCGGTTTTGGCCGTTTCCCGCAGGCATCGGGCGCAACTCCCCCCCAACCCCCATGCTTGTCTCAACGCGCCGGGGACAGCGCTCCGGGGGGTCAGGGCGGCTGCGGGGCGAGGGATGCGGCGACCCGGCGGAACAAAGCCTGGTCGGGGTGGGAGCGGCTCATCAGCAGGCGCACCCGGCGGGTGTTGGACATGACCACGGCACCCAACTTGAGCAGGGCGGGGCGGATGGTCCGCGGCGACGCCTTGGCCAAGTCGGTGGCGTTGAGGGCCATGCGCCGCATCCCCTCAAGGAGGACGAAGGCCAGGGCGCTGAGCAGCAGGCGGAACCGGTTGGCGTTGAACGCGCTCGACGAAGCGCGTGTTCGCCCCGAGTTCCGTGTGCTTCGCCTTGACGACCACCCGCCGCTCGCGCGGCCAGGTGCCGGCGGCGTACATGAAGTGGTCGAACAGGCGACGCTTCCCGCCGTCCAGCCGGTGCAGGGCCGCAGCGGCGCCGACGACCGGCGCGGCCAGCGCCGCCAGGCGCTTGTTGGACGGCAGGCCCAGCACGTAGCCCACCCCGGCCTTCCCGCGCCAGCGCAGGATGCGCGGGCGGCAGAAGCCGCAGTCGCCGCGCAGGATGACCTCAACATCCGGCCACTCGGCGCGCAGCGCGTCCACGAGCAGCTTCAGAACCGCGCCCGCCCGCCAGGCCGCGTCCCGGTCGCTCGGCTGCAGCGCCGCCGCCAGCAGGCGAACCGAAGGTTCGTCATCGGGAAGCTCCGCTTCCCGCAGGTGCCGCCCGCTGAACACGTACAGCGGCAGGTGGCAGTACGACCGGTAGTGGCCGTGGCAGTGCCGGCCCTCCTGCATCCCGTGCAGGGCAACGTCGGTGGCGTCGAAGTCCAGCACCGCCCGCTTCGGCGGCTCCGGGTGCGCGGCCACGAACTGGTCGAACAGCACCCCGTGCAACGCCAGCGCCTCCGCGGGCGTGGACTTGCGCTCGAAGCGGCACAGCGTCGACGGGCTGGCCATCGCCCCGTCCCGCATGACGGCCGCCTGCAGCGCCGGGTCGAGCCGCAGCCGCCCGTGGTCGTTGAGGTCCTCGCAGCCCAGGATCAGGCCGTATGTGCGCTGCCGGATGATGTCCCGGGTGGCGTGGACGACGCTTTTGAGGCGCCGGTCGTCGCCGATGGCGTCGGCCGCCGCCTGGGTCAGGCCCATCCGGCGGTCCGCCTCCGCCAGCAGCATCGCGCCGCCGTTCGAGGTCACCTCGGCCCCCGTGAACTCGGCCTCGACGCGGCGCCCTTTCGAGCTTGCAATATGCTTTCAGCGCTGGCAATGTGCTTTCATGCCCGTGCAGATCACAATTCGAGGAGTGGCCGAGGAGGTACGGGATCAACTTGCCGTGCGCGCCGCCCAGCGACGTCAGTCCATGCAGGAATTCCTGCGCGGCGAACTTCAGCGCATCGCGTCCCGTCCGTCGGTTGGGGATTGGCTCCAAGGGGTGCGCCGACGTAAGGAAGCGGCAGGCACGCAAGTGCCGGCTTCGTTCGTCCTGGAGTCGCGTGACGATGACCGCAAGTGACGCAGGTGGTCGATGCATCGGTGCTGGTTGCGGCTCTGGTGGACGACGGGGAAGATGGCCGTTGGTCCGAAATCTCGATTGGCCGGGATGCGCTTGTCGCACCCGAGCTTCTGCTGGTCGAGTCATCGAACGTTCTGCGCAGGCTTGAGCGGGCGGGCATCATTTCCAACATCGAGGCCAATGCCGCGCACAGCGACCTGCTGCGGCTCGACGTTGAACTGTTCCCCTTCGCTCCGTTCGCCGAGCGCGTGTGGGCGTTGCGCGGCAACCTGACCGGCTACGATGCTTGGTACGTTGCTGTGGCTGAACGGTTCGAGTGCCCGCTGCTAACGCTCGACAGAAAGCTCAGCCGCGCAACCGGCCCGATGTGCGGGTTCTTGGTCCCTTAGCGCTCTCTTGATGGTACTGATCAGAAGTTAGGAGTGCGGTGTCGTGATCATCAGGATTGCCGCGATGCGGCGAGCGATTTCCGCGAACTGCTGGACTTCCTCTGGGCGGGCGGGCCGTTGGAGGACGGATTGCTCGCGGTAGGAAAGCCACTTCTTGAGCACTTGGCAGCCGCCGAGCTTGTAGTGCCAGACGGCTGCCGCGACGTTGCGCCAGAAGGCGTTGCTATTGAGGTGGATGTCGAGGGTGGTTTCGCCGAGTTGGGGTAGTGAATCGGACAGGGCGGCGAGTTCATCGGGGGTGAAGGTGCGTTCGATGGCTTTGCCTTGGCCGGGCATCACGGCGTCGCCTTGGCCGTGGCGTCCCCAACCGACGGTGATGGCGAAGTCCTCTCCGGCCATGTTGCGTCCGCTGGCTGTGTCAGGGACGGCGATGGCGGCGATTTCCGGGCGCAGAGGGGCTTGGGTGACGCCGGGCACGGGTGTTTCGGGGTTGAGCAGAGCGGCGAGCTCCCGCCCGTGCGCCGCTGATCGCCTCAGCGTTTGGGCTGCGCTTTCGTCACCGCCGTTCGGATAGCCAGGCAGGGGAATGCGCGGCCACTCCATTCGCAGTGCCCCGGCATTGGTCTCGCGGTAGGCAGGGTCGTGCATAACGGCAAGAACGTGATTGAAGAGATCTTCTGCGGTCAGTCCCAAGCTGTCGAGATAGTGCTGTGCCATGGAGGACAGATTGGGTCGGAGCGCAACCGGCCTCTCGCCCTCCATGCCTATATCTCGCAGCCACGCTGGGAACATCAGCGCTCCCCGCTCAATGAGGTGAAACGACGACATTTGAGTTGAAAAACAGGCCTGCGGCTCTTTGGCGCTCTTGCGGAGGTGTTGGGCGGCAGATAGCCACATGTTCTCGGCGAACACATGAGGTCGGTAGTCAGCCCGCGGACGGTCCAGCAGGTTGCCCTCCCCATCCCAATAGAGCCATCGGCAATCAAGGGGTCGGTAGGCGAAGCGGATGAACCCGGATTCTTCCGGCCCACCGCGTTTCAGCAGGGCGTCACGCACGACGGGACCGGACTGCGCCGTCATCTTCATTGCCGCTGGGTAGCGCCGCTCAATCTCCGCGTGACTGAGGGTGGGGTCGAAGTAGTCGCCCACACGTGCTTGGAGCCGGTCAAGATCGATATCAACTAAGAACGCGTCTCGGCTGGTCTTGACGCCGGGAAACGACACCGGAAACAGCTCAGGCAGCGAAGGCCAATCGAACCAGTCGGCGTTCACTGCAGTTTGCACGAAGGGCAAGCCGAGCGGCAGGACCGGCGTGACCTCTTCGTAAAGCGCATCTGGAGCCTCCTCGACTGTTGCGGTCAATTGCTCCGCTTTCGCCTGTCCCCACAGATGCCGAAAACCCACCGCATCGGCGGGCTTGTGGTCCGCCTTGCGCACCAACGTCGCAATCGCCGTGCCCACTTGGATGCCGACCGGATCGCTTTCGGTGGAGAAGATGCTGGGGTCCGGCGAACCGTCCGGCGCGACCTTGCCGGTCTTGAACTTGTCGCCGTTCAGGCAATCGATGCGCACCGCATCGAACGCCTCCAGATACCGCTCCCGCATCCCGGTGAACGACAGGCCATCGAGCCAGGAGTAGTTGGAGATGAAGCAGACCACGCCTTGGCCGGTCCTCTCCGCGATGCGCCGCTCCGCCATGCGGAAGAAGCGCACGTAGAGGTCGTTCAGCCCTTGGCCTTCGGGCCGCCGCACCCGCTTGGCGGCGCGGTAGGCTTCGGAGAGCGTTCGCTCCTCGTCCACGGCCATGCCGGCAAAGCCGTTGTAGGGCGGGTTGCCGAGGATCACGAGGATGGGCGCGTCCCGTTTCACCTGTTCGGCGCGGTCGCGCTCCTCCTCCAGTTCCGGGAAGGGCAGCGGTTGGGTTGGGCGCGGTTCCCAACCGGTCAGCGCGTTGGTGAGGAAGACGCCGGCGCGTTCGCTGCCGTCCTGCGTCAGCGGCGCATCCAAGTCCCGCATGGTCAGGCCGACCTGCAAGTGCGCGACGACGAAGGGCGCGGGCATGATCTCGAAGCCGAACACCCGCTCGGTCGCCGCCTGCTTCACCCTTGCGCCGGCCAACGCCCCCAGACCCTGTCCGTGCAGGTTGGCGGCGATGCGGCGCAGCACTTCGGCCATGTAGGCGCCAGTGCCGCAGCAGGGGTCGAGCACATAGACGTTCTCCGCCGCCAGCCCTTCGGGAATGCCCAAGTCGTCCTTCAGCGCCTTGTCAACGCGGGCGACCATGTAGCGGACCACCTCGGTGGGCGTGTACCAGACGCCGAGCTGCTTGCGCAGCGCTGGGTCGAAGGACTGCAGGAATGGCTCGTAGAATTAGGGGACGGCCTCGCCTTCGTTGAAGCGCGAGAAGAAGGCGCTGCGGTCAACCCGGTCGAGCGCGGCGGCGGTCCAGTCCAGCACTTCGACCAAGCCAAGCGGCTGCAGCCTGTCGGGCTGGGAGAGCTGCTGAAAAAGCGCCGCCAGCACGGGTGCCCGCAGGTGCCAGACCGCCGTGCGCCAATCGAATCCCTGCGTTGCGGACTGACCTTGCCTCGCCCACAGCACCCATGCCGAGAAGATGCCGTAGAACAGGGTCTGCACCAGCGTCGAGTGGAAGAAACGCGCGCCCTTTTCGCCCTCGAAGCGGACGCCAAGCGCCTCTTCCAGCGCCGTGCGCAGCGTCGCCAGCGCCGCCGCATCGCCAGCGGCCTCGACCCGCGCCAGTCCGTCGCGCGCATAGGACGCGAGCAGCCATGCCAGATCTTTGGGCTCCGCCAACGCCGCCCGGTGCGACAGCGCCCGGGCCAGATATTCGCCAAGGCCAGCGCCGGGGCCGTTGGCGAAGACGCTGGGTTTCTCCAGTTCTTGCCAGAAGTCGTCCGCGGTGTCCGCCAGCCGGAAGGTTTCCAGCTTCGCAGGCTGGCCGGTACCGTCCTCGCCCACCAAGACGAAGTCACGCAGGTTGGTGACCAGCACCAGCCTGTAGAGGCCGTAGTAGCGGCTCACCTGATCACCCGCAGCAGTGAGCCAGGCATCGTCATCCGCCGCCTTCACTTCGACGACGCCGCATTCCGGCAACTGGCCTCCACGAGGCCGGCCGCGCTGTACCTGCTTGGCCGAATAGAGGCCGAAGTCCGGATGCCCCGCGCCTTGGTCAGCCAGTTCGCCGACGCAAAACACCTTGGGCTTGAGCGTTGCGCCGACGGCGTTCAAGAGGTTGGCCAGCGGCCCATAGCTGGAACGCTCGCCGGTCGCCCCGCCGGAAGCCCGCACCCGCCGAAGGTCGGCGAAATAGGCTTCAACCGCCGCCGTGAGTTTGGTGTTTGTGGCTACCATCCGATACCTTGTGGCGTCGCGGCTCTCGTTAAGCGGCGGAAAGCCGATCGAGGTCGAGTTGGTCACTTTCGACATAGTCGCGGGCCGTCATATCCTCCATGCGACAAGCTGCGAATGACTCCAGCTGAAACCGGCTGCCTTGGTCGAGTAGTTCAAGCCACTTGCCAACGACTGTTGGCCAGTCAGGCAGCACACCTATTGGATCGCTTTCCTTGACGAACCACCAGCATAGCCGGACTTCGTCATCGTCCCAGGATGGTGCGGCACGCACCCGGATTTCGCGCAGTGCCCTAAGGTGGGCTCCCTCGTCAGTCTGCTTGTGGTGCTTGTTGATCAGACGCTCCTGAAGGCCCCGTGCCGCCATGACGAAGTCGTTGGGAAAGGCGAAACGCGATCGCTTGCGAGCGAGGGCGCCGGCGAAATCCCGTCGATTCCTGTCAGCCGCCCAACCGGGAGTGCGAGTCCAGCGGGCCATGAGAGCCTTTTCGACGGTCATTGTGCGATCCAAGTCGGCGACAAGATGTTGGTCGGCGGTGGCGGGAACATAAGCAAACGCAGGCCGCTTCAAGCGGCGGATTTCTTCGACCCACGACTCGGTCACCTCGACCAAAGGCGCAACCTCAACGAATGGCCGCTCTTGGCAGCCACGAACGATATCGCAAATTTGGCTGAGGACCGCCATTCCGCGCACGTTGTCCAGCACGGGAGTGCCTCCAGCCTCGAAATCCTCGTCATTGCTCGTCAGTGCCATGGCCACTTGGGCGGAAGCGGGACTGTGCGGACGGGAAAGATCGGCTAGGTGGAGAAATTCCAAGCCATCGTCCACACAGACATCGCCTTGACGCCAAGTTTGCATGGCTTGATCAACAGACTGTTCGTCCTCGTCGGTCAAGGGCATGAAGGGTCAACTCACTGTCTTCCGCGTCCGCTTAGCGCGGGCGGCACGGGCTTTAGCAGGAATGGCGGGGCGTTCCTGTTCAGCTTCGAGAAGAAGCGCTGGCGGTGGCGGTCGGCGAGTGTCCAAGGCGGCGCGGGACAGAGGGGTGCGATGAGTCTCGGGTGTCCATCTGCCCTCCACACGACCCATGGCTTCTTTGAAATGCCCCTCCCTCAAGAGGTTGACTGTCGGGACACCGGTGGCTTGATCAACGCTCAGCAGCAGGGCGCGCGTGCCAATCCGGTCTCCCCTGTCGAGATGGCGGATCGCCGCAGCCATCCTGTGGATCAATCGCTCGTGCTTGACGGTAACGGACTTGCCGCTGGCCCAATGATGGATGCTTCGGCGTGAGACACTGAACAGATCGCCGAGTTCTTCCCAAGTCAGACCGGACAATCTTCGGATCTCCATGACGGCTTGGGCAGTGGACTCTGAGTGCAGATGCGCAATTTGCCCGGCTGGACCGGTTGCAGTGCGCTCGGAGCATGGCGCAATTGCCTTCCTCAACGCCAAGGAACCCTGAGCGTAGGTATTCGCCGTCGCTGATAGAGACATAGTCGCGACTAGCACGGCTGCGAAGGTGGCTTCCAAGCCGGAACCGTGCATCGAGCCAGCAGCGGAAGTGGGCGTGTCGTGCGTATTGCGCAACGCGGTCGCAGTCATATTTCTCCCCCGTGGAATCTCAAAAACTCATCCGTAACCATTTGGCGAAAGAGCGCATACAGACATTCGGCAAAACGCCTTGCGGTTGTCAGCAAGGGTTCGTCTGCAAACGGCAGCGATTCCCCCGTGAACATATCCAAGTCCAGTATCCAGCTCGGCTTGGCGACCGGTTCAAGGGCATCGGCGTCGTAGGTCGCGTTCTTGGGCAGTTGTCCCCAGCGTCCTTGGATGCGAGCGCCGTCTTGGGCTAGGAATTGCGCCTCGGTCATTAGGTGGAGAGTGGATTCCCCCAGAGCGGGGGGCAAGTCTCCGGGAGGTTGGGCCAGCCCAAGAACTTCGGGGCGGATCAAGTCGGTCACGCAGTCGAACGCCTCGTCGGAGAGCCTGTCGATGTAGCGCAATCCAAGGCGACTGGCCGATGCGGGGTTGAATGCTTTCTCGACCATAGCAACGACGGTGCCTAGACGGCTGAGAAAATCCTCCCGACTCCTGTAGGCGGAGGTTTCCAGAGCCACGAAGTCCACCCCAAGGGAAACCCGCCATTGGACGTCCTTCTCCCTATCGGCTAAGCGCCAGATGAGGCCTTGTTGGATGCTCGGCGATTCTCCGCCGGACAGATCGATGCGGTGAATTTGGTCTTGGCTGAGAATCGGGTAGGTGGGGCGTAGAGGTTCCTGCAGTGCGGCGACCTTGTCAGGGTCCCGGATGGCAAGAATCTGTGGAAAGCGCACTTGGGCGATCACGCGTGCCAAGGGTGACCGAGGTAGGTGTACCTGTGGCATCGACGTGAGACTCAACGGTCGAGGTTCCTTCATTTCAGGCCTCTTCTCATCCCATGTCCATTTGTGAAGTATAGTGTGAAGTCATACTCTGCGAAAAGTGGTTTCGGTGGTGTGTTCCACTTGCAGGTTCATGTCCACGATTGACGTCGCCGCGGTGTAGGTCGGGTGATTGGCGACAGCCAGAGCGCTCTCCCGATAGATGGTTTGCCGCAGCACACGGCCAGTGTGCCGCGACGAGAGCGGCGAATGAGTTGTCCGGGTTGGTTTGCAGGCCGCTACAGCGCCTCGGCGAACTTGGCCTCCATGCGGTGATAGTGCTCAAGGCCGGGGTTGTCGGCCATGATGGCCTTCCATTCGTCGGTGCCGAACAGCTTGGGGAAGCGTTCGTGGCGGGTGGCGATGTCCGGCCAGCGCAGGATCCAGGTGACGGTGGCGGAGCCGAGTTCGTCCAAGGGCTTGCCGCTGACCTCGGCCGGCTCGTCCGTTGACACCCAAAAGCCCAGCAGGTCAAAGTGCTTGCGGATGTAGGGCAGGGCCTTGTCGGCTACCCATGCCTTGTACTCGGTCATGCGGCTCGGCTCGTAGTGGTAGTTGCGGATTTCGTGGATCATGGGTTTCTCCTTGGCTTGGATCAGTTTGCGGCCCACGATCTTAGTTGTTTTTGCGTTTGTTTTTCCTCAAAGGGGGCAGCTCTGTTGGATGGGGGAACCATGCCCAAGCGAAGCAAATCCAGCCAGCGCTGGCTCAATCGCCGGAAGCGGGACTACTTCGCTGGCGCGGCACGGCGCGAGGGCCGGGTGTCCCGCGCCCACTTCAAGCTGGCCCAGCTGGATGAGCGCTTTGGCTTGGTGGCGCCGGATTGCCGGATATTGGAATTGGGGGCGGCGCCCGGCGGTTGGACTGCCTATCTCGCCGAAAAGCTGACGCAGGGATGGGTGGTTGCGGTTGATCCGCTGCCGGTGGCTGCGCCGAGCGCCCGGGTGGAAGTGGTCGTCGGACGGTTTGGCAGCGAAGCGGTGACGAGCCAAGTCCAGGCGATTCTCAGGGCCTCGGGGCGCTCGCCAACGGTGGATCTGGTGTTGTCCGACATGGCTCCGAACATCTCTGGGGTGCGGGCGGTCGATCAGGCGCGGGCCATGGACCTGGCGGAGCTGGCGGGCACGGCCGCCGCCCAATGGCTGACGCCCGGCGGCGGCTTGGTGGTCAAGCTGATGCAGGGTGACGGCGTGGACGCCTGGATCAAGGCTGCCAAAGCGGCGTTTGACCGGTTTGGGCTGGTTAAGCCGGCGGCGTCGCGCCCCGAGTCTCGCGAGGTTTACGCTGTGGCCCAAGGTTATCGGGTGCACGGTTTAGCCGACATGTCTTGATTTGCGGAACAGCAACTCCCGGTTGATGTGCCGGCTCAAAAGCAGTTCGGAACCTGGCCTAAGCGAACAAGCGCGACCGTCAGGTCGCGCTGACGGCGTGACTGGGCGTTCTGTGGCACACTTGCTCGCCACCGAATTGACCGAAACGACGCTCCATGGTCGATGCCGATTTCAATGCGCGGCTGGATGCCGTCATCGCCAATCGCTTGCCGGGCTGCGATGGCCTGATTGCCGTTGAGCGCCTGTCCGGGGGCGCCAGCCAGGAAACCTACCGAATCCAAGCCAAGGCCGGCGCCGGCGAGCGGGTGCTGGCGATGCGCCGGGCGCCGGGCGGGCTGGCGCCCCAATCGGAGGCCACCGGCGTCCATCCGGGTTTGGCGGTGGAGGCGCGGCTGATGCAGGTGGCCCGTTCGGTGGGCGTGCCGGAGCCGGAGGTCTTCCTTGTGCTTGAAGAGGCCGATGGCTTGGGCGAAGGCTTCCTCATGGAGTGGCTGGACGGCGAGGCCCTCGGCGCGCGCATCGTTCGTTCGCCGGCGTTCGAGGCCGTGCGGCCGAAGCTCGCCTTCGAGTGCGGCCGAATACTCGCGCGCATCCACGCCATTGATCTGCAGGCCACCGGCTTGGATCAGGCGCTGGACACGATCACGCCCGCCGAGTTCGTGGAGCAGACTTGGGAGCGCTACCGTCAGTTCCCGACGCCGCAGCCGATGATCGATTACGCCGGCCGCTGGCTGATGGACCATTTGCCGGACACCCCTCAGCTAACGCTGGTTCACAACGACTTCCGCAACGGCAACTTCATGATCGACGGGGAGGGGATCGTCGCCGTCCTCGACTGGGAAGTGGCGCACATCGGCGACCCCATGCGCGACCTTGGCTGGATCTGCACCAACTCCTGGCGCTTTGGCCGCAGCGACCTGCCGGTGGGGGGATTCGGCCGCTACGCGGATCTCTTCGCCGGCTACGAAGCCGAATCCGGCCAGCCCGTGGACCCCGAACAGGTGCGCTTTTGGGAGGTGTTCGGCTCCTTCTGGTGGGCCATCGGCTGTCTCGGCATGGCCGAGCACTACCGCAGCGGGCCGGACCAGACCGTGGAGCGGCCCGCCATCGGGCGGCGGTCCTCGGAGTGCCAGGTGGATTGCGTCAACCTGCTGATTCCGGGGCCGGCCCAAACCGTGACGGGCGAGGACCCCGCTGCCGCCTCGGAAATGCCCCGCATCGACGAATTGCTCATCAGCGTGCGCGACTACCTGCGCGGCGACGTCATGGCACAGACCTCCGGGCGCACCAACTTCCTGGCGCGAGTGGCCGGCAACTCCCTCGACATCGTGCTGCGCGACTTGGCGTCGGGGCCATCGCACCGGCGGGCGGAGTGCCGCAGGCTTCAGGCCCTGTTCAGTTCGCAGGCCGGCTTGGACGAGTTGCGCTGGCGCTTGGTCCACGCCCTGCGCGACGGCGGCCTGCCCTTGAACCACCCTGGCTTGGCGGACCACTTGCGCGCAACCGTGGTAAACCAGGTCGCCATCGATCAGCCGAAGTATTCCGGATACAAAACGGCTAGCGCCCAGCGCGCCTCGCCCCCAACAAATCCAAGCAACGAGCGGGATCCCCGGAGCGAGTTTCCGCCCTCGATATAGAACCATGCGCTGTAGCTGAACCCATCGCCATGCTCCGCGCCCACCGAATCGAGGGCAGGATGCCTTCCAGAGGGGGTCCGCCCTTGATTAGGAACCGGATGCTGGGCCAAAGCGTTGGCGTTCCTACAGAATCACGAACCAGATCACGGCCGCCGCCATCGCCAGTTGGAAAACGAACACCGCCCGGAGGGCAGACTTGGCCAAGGCGCCGGGGCGCACCCGGGGGTCGAGGAAGCGGCTTTGCAGCCACAGGGTGGCGCCGCTTTGCAGGGGCAGGAAGAGGGCGGCGGTGACGGCGCCGACGGTCACCAGCAGCAGCGGGCTCTCGAAGGTCAGGTAGAGGATGAAGCTGGTCACGGGAACGATCAGGACGTAGCCCCGGATCCAGTGGCGGCGGTTGACCCGGCGGCGGTCGAGCAGGCCCAGTTCGATCAGGTAGTCGGGCACGAAGCGGCCGCCGGCGGCGATGCCCGACAGGGCGGATGAGAAGAAGATGAAGAAGGCGCCGCAGCCAAACAGCCACAGGGACCAGGCGCCCAGCACGTCGGTGAACATGGCGGACAGGGTGCGGATGGTGTCGAGGCCGGAGGGCGTCACCCCGCTGCGGTGCAGCACCCCGGCCCCCAGCAGGTAGAAGGGCAGCGTCGCCAAGGTGAGGACGATCAGGGTGGCCCAGACGTCGGTGTGCAGCACCCGAATCCAGCCCCGCGCCCGGTGCAGCCAGCCGGGGTCGCTGCGGTCCGCGCCGATGTGGCTCGGCCAGCCCTTTTCGATGCACCAGTAGGTGTAGGCCGCCGACTCGCCGGAGTTGACGCCGGTGTAGCCGTACATCGCCAAGGCGAGCACCGCAAACTCCAGCGGAAAGTCGAAGCGCAGCCCGGAGGCCAGGTCGGCAAGGCTCACCGCGTGCTCGGAGAACTGCATGGCGACGGCGCAGATCAAGGTGATGACGGTGAAGCTCATCACCAGCGCGATCATGGAGCGTTCGAAGCGCCGGTAGGCGCCGGTGCCCAGCACGGCCATTACGGCGAGGGCGACGATGGCCGTGTTGGTGGCCGCGTCCAAGCCAGTCAGCAATTGCAGGCCTTGGCTGGCGCCGCCGACGATGCCGCCCATGGTGAGCAGGGAGGGCAGGAAGCCCAACAGGCCCAGGGGGATGGGCCAGGCGATGCCGCCGCGCCGGGTTGGAATTCGCCCGGGCAGGCGGTTCAGGGCGCGCAGGTAGGTGTCCCCGGAAATGATGACGTAGCGCGCCAACTCGGCCTGCACGATGGACTTGCTCCAGCAGGACAGCAGCACCCACCAGAGCAGCAGGAACCCGGCCTGGGCGCCGAGGCTTGAGGTGAGCAGAATCTCGCCGGAGCCGACGATGGCGCCGGAGATGACGATGCCCGGCCCCAGATGGCGCAGGCGGCCGCGAAAGCCGACCGGCGGCTCGCGCTGCTTCCCGGGTCGATGGGTGTAGGGGTCGGCGGTGGCGGACGACGCGCTGACGAGAGCCGCCTCAGAACGGCGCCGAGGCGCGTTGCCGGAGGCCGCTCGGCAAGCGCTGGCGCAGCAGTTGAGCCATGCGGCGGCCTGCCCCCGCAATCACGAAAGTCAGGCCGCCCGCACCTCGACCGGGATGCCGGTCATGTGGGCTTGATTGCTCAAGGGCTCGAAGCTGCCCACCCCAGAGGGCAGCAGGGCGTTGACGTTGACCCCGGGATGGTTGCTCGCCACCTTCAGGGCGGGGCTCGCCCCGTGCCCCCAACCGTGGGTCATGGCCACCACGCCGGGGCGCAGCGAGTCGTCGAGCGCGAGGGTGGCGATGACCGTGCCGCTGGCGCTTTCGACCCGCACTTCGCCAGCCGCCGCCAAGCCCAGGCGCTCCGCATCCTCCGGGTTCATGTACAACGGATTGTCCAGTGCGTAGTCGCGCTTCAGAGACGGCAGATTGGCAAACCAGCTGTTCAGCATGGTGTTGGTGCGCCGAGTGATCAGCTTCAATTGATCGGCGGGTTCCGCGAGGAGCTCATTGAACAGCGCATCGGCCCGCCGCAGGGCCTTCTCGAACAAGGGCGGGCAGCAGTCGATGCGCCCGCCGGGGTTTTGCACGCCGATGTCAAACAAGGCTTCCGGCGTTGGCGGCGGCAGTACCGCAGTCCCCGATGGGCTGCGGCGCAGCTGGGCCCGGGTGAGGCCGGCGGCGGCCAGTTGCCGGTCGTGGCGGGCGTTGACGCCCGTGCCGTCCGGCTTGACCGACAGCGGCAGGCCAAGACGCTCGGCGAGGCTGGCCAGAATCCACCACTCCGGCCGCCGCTCGAACTTGGGCGCCACCACGGCTTCCGTGTGCTGCACGAAGGGCTTGGGCTGGAAGCCCGGCGACAGGGAATTCAGGTCCGACCGCTCCAGCCAGTCGGTGGCCGGCAGCGCGTAGTCGGCCAGCTCGGCGGTGGCGTTCGGATAGATGTCGATCACGACGCACAGCTCCAGACTCTCCAAGGCGCGGCCCAGGCGGGCTCCGCCGCCGACGGACAGCAGCGGATTGCCGGCCACGACCAGCAGCGCCTTGACCTTGCCGGACTCGATGTGCTCCGCAAGCAGGTTGGCGGGCAGGTTGCCGGCGACGGTGCGCAGGGGGCCGAAGTCGGTGTCGAAGAAGGGGTCCTCGGCGCGCCGCAGGCCCACGGTGGCCGCCGGGAAGTAGCCGGGGGAGTAGAGATTGCCGCCGCGCCGCCCCAGATTGCCGGTGACCAGGCTCAGCATCTGCGCCAGCCAGTAGGCGAGGGTGCCTTGGCGTCCCATGTTGACGCCGGTGGAGACGTGGATGCTGGCTGTCTTGGCGGTGGCGAAGTCCCGCGCCAGCGCCCGTATGGCCTGCGCCTCAATGCCGACCACCGGCGCCGCCCGCTCGGCGGGAAAGCGGGCCGTGAAGGCGAACAGCTCATCGGCCCGCTCGCCGTGCCGGGCAAGGGCGTCCCAATCGACCCAGCCTTGGCGGCGCGTCTCGTCGATCATGGCGGCGAGCAGGTAGAGGTCCGTGTCCGGCTTGATGCGGACCGCATCGCCGGTGGCGGGCGAGACCGACTCGGTTCGCCGCGGGTTGATGTGGCGCACGGCGCCGCCGCGCTCCACGATGCCGCGCAGCGCGCCCATGGCGTCCGCCATCTGCACGAAGCTCAAGTGCGAAATGCGTGGATTGGCGCCGATCACCAGCAGGTGGTCGGTATGCTCGAAGTCGGGGATCGGGTGCAGGTTCACGGTGCCGAACACCGCCTCGGAGGCGGCGAACTTGTTGGCGCAGTCCTGGGTGCCGGAGCCGAATGCGTAGCGCGCGCCCAAGGCCCGCGCGAACTTGCGGGCCGCGTCCCGGCCGGTGCTGTTGAAGCCCAAGGGATTGCCGAAATAGACGCCGATGGACTCCGGGCCAGACGTGGCGGACAGCATCGACAGCCGCTGCGCGATGTCCCCAAGGGCTTGCGGCCAGGCGATGTTCTCAAAGTTCCCGGCGTCAGTGCGCCGACGGGGATGGTTCAGCCGGTCCGGGTCGTCGTGGACTTCGGTGAACTTCAGCCCCTTGTGGCAGGCGAAGCCGCGATGCACCGGATGCCCGCGGTCCGGCCGCAGCCGAATCCGGCTTTCATCCACTTCCGCCACCAAGGCGCAGTGCGGCTCGCATATCCTGCAAAACGTGTGAACTCGGCGCATGGACCCTCCTCGCCTTGGGGGCTGGATTATGGATGGCGGCAAGCGGCTTTCGCAACCGCGAGCTTTCGGCCCTGTCGGGCCGAAAGCTCGATTGATGGGATGGTCCGCCCCGCTTCATTCACGCGGCCTCAAGGGCCGGAATGACGGTGACCTTTCACAACGGAGCGGACCATGACGGATGTTGAACGAGTTGGGATCGACTTGGGCAAGCAGGTGTTCCACCTGACGGTGGTGGACGGTGCGGGGCGCGTGCTGGAGCGGGCGCGCCTGCGCCGGGCGGGGCGGATGGCGGTGCGCAACCGCACGGCGCAGGCCAACCAGCTGCACGGCTTCCTGCTGGAGTGGGGCATCGGGTCGCCGCTCGGGCGGCTGCCGGGGATCCTGGAGGACGCGGAGGGTGAGCTGACGCCCGACGGGCGGGCGCTGCTGTCCGAGCTGGGGGAGGAGCTGCGGCGGCTGGACGAGCGCGTCAAGCGCTTCGACGCCCGGATCGAGGCGGTCGCGCAGGCGGACCCGGCCTGCCGGCGGCCGCAGGCCATCCCCGGCATCGGCCCGCTGACGGCGACCGCGCCGGCGGCCGCGGTCGGGGACCCGTCGGCGTTCCGCAACGGGCGCGAGCTGGCCGCCTGGCTGGGCCTGGCGCCCCGCCGGCGCTCGACCGGCGGGCGCACGCGCCTGTGTCAATGCACACCCGCTTTGCGGGTGCGGATGGAGTTTCGGTCGGATTCCGATCTGAACCCCTATGTGCCGACGGCGGAAGACGCTCACGCTCCTTCGCCGCCCCTCGGCTCCACTTGGGCCGCCACCGCTTCCATGAAAACCATCTCCCAACCGTGGAACACCAAGGCGATGCCCGTGAAGGCCACCGACGGCCAAGCTTCCGTCAGGCGCTTGTCGGCCAAGTAGCGCCGCAACTGCGCCTTGGCCTCAGCGGTCTTCCGCGCAACTTCCGACGCATTGGCCCCATCGCCCCGGCGGAGGTGCTTCAGTTCGATGACGTAGCCGTGCCGCACGTTTGGGTGCCGGGTCAGGAACGGCTCTAAGAAGATGTCGGCATAGCCCTTGTTGAGTTCGTACTCCGAGCGCATCAGGAAGAAGGGGCACAGGCTGAGGTAGGCCGACAGGAAGCCGTGCAGCACCTTCTCGCCGTCGATGTAGTCCCGAATTCCGGTCTGTTCCGCCAACGCATCCCGAAAGTGCGTGACCAGCGGCTCCCAAGCGCCCCGCCAAGCCATTTCGTGCAGCAGGCGCTCCAGCTTGTAGAGGTCCAGCGAGAAGGCATGGGCCTCCTCGTAGGCCTCGCGCAGGAACCCGTGCATCAGCCGCTTGACGGTCTGGTTGGGGATGCCCAGCCGCACTTGGTCCTCGGCAGTGCCGCGAATGCTGAGCAGGCCGAAGTAGTGCAGCAACGAAAGGAAGTTCTCCCGCATGCCAAGCCGCGCCAAGGTAAAGGAGGCTGCAATGGCGGCATCCGCCCGCTCTTCGCCGATGACGTTCCTGAGCAGGTCGAAGTTGCCGTTGAGTTGGTCCGGCGCCCCGTAGCGGCGTTCGCGGTTCACCACCAGCAGGTGGCGCAGCTTGCCGTAGTCGATGCGGACGTTGACGTCGATCAAGTCCCGAGGCATGGGTCGATTCGGCACCGAGTTGTTCAGAAAGTAGAGCACCATGTCGGTGTTGTAAACGTCAACGTCCGTCTCTTCCGCAAAGCGGTATCCGTTGTACCAGTCGCGCATCACCCGCAGCGCGGCATCGACTTCAAAACTCAGCGCACCGCGTTCCCGGTAGATCTCCAGCAGGCTCCGAACTTCGGTTTCCGTGAAGCCAAGCACCTCATTGAAGGTCGGATCCAAGCTGATGTTGGTGCCGATGTTGAACCCACTGGTTACGTCGTCCAAGGTGATGGGCGAGACGCCCGTGATGAACAGGCGGGACAAGGCACCGGAGGTTTGGTCGGTGCCGGCCTTCAGCGTGGCAAAGAAGCTGCGGTAGAAGCCGTCGCCGTGGGTGAAGGACTCATAGGTCTTCTCGCCGTGGTAGGCCAGCACGGTGTTGGCGAAGTTGTCGTACTCATCGATGAGCGCGTAGAGGAGGATGCCGTGGTCGGCGGCGTGGATGAACAGCCGGCTGAGCCGGCTGTTGGTGTCCTCCGGGGCCAGAATCCATTCAGCCGCCGAACTCGGAAACAAGTCCGGATACCGCCACACGGTGGACTCCAGCACGGCAGCGCAGTACTCCTCAAAGCTGCGGCGCAGCGTGTCGAGCCGATGGTTGAAGGTGGAGAAGTTGAATCGCAGCACCACGTAGCGGTGGCGTTCCGGCGTTGGGTCGCGGCCGATGTCGGTGCGGCGGAAGACGGCTTCAAAATCGCCTGCCCAACGGCGGTCGTAGTAGTTCTCCAGCAGCGACACCCAGCAGGTCTTGCCGAAGCGCCGGGGGCGGATCAGCACGACGTAGCGATGCCGCTCCAGATCGCGGACAAATCGGGTTTTGTCCACATAGAGGTTCCCCTCCAACTGGATGCCCCGGAAGTTGGCCCAGCCGTAGGGAATGGGCGGGTAGTCGGACATGGGGCGCCTCGGGGGGACTCAGGAGTTGAGCCTAGCAACCCGCCGCCGCGAGGGCAATTGCGCTCGTCGCTTAGATCAGATTCCGGTATGTTTCTGAGCCCGCACATTGTGCGCGATCTGCGCCGCAAGCAATCGGCCTTGACAGCGGCTTGCCGCTCAGCTCGCACCGACTACGGAAGACGTGCTGGCGGCGTGGCCTGTCGAGAAAGCGGACAACATGAGAATTGCTGGATGATCAAGATGGTCAAGCAAATCGTTGGCTTCGCCGAGCGCCGGGAGTAGGATGACGGTCCAGCAACAAGATTCGAGTCACCGCCATGGTCCAAGCTCGATCAGCCGGCCCGCAATCCAAGCCCGCCGCCAAGGCGCCGGAGTTCGACTTCCCCAACTGCGACCGCGTCCCCATGACTTGGCCGCAGCTGCTCCGCCACGACGGACGCATCGAGTACTGGGACGCCCGCTTCAACACCGCCTGGGTGCTCCGTGACGGGGCCACCTTCACCCACGAGGCGCCCTGCAGCGTGCTGGCCGAACTGCTCAGCCGCCTGTCCCAGGAGCGCGGCGCCCGGGTGCGCTGCTACGGCCACGCCTTCCTGATGGTCCGCGACCTGCGCGGCAGGCCCAGCAAGATCATGTGCGCCGACCAGACCATCTACCTGAACCCCAAGCCCTTCCGCAGCGCGACCGACAGCGACGCCGTGGTCATCGGCTCCGACCCGCTGCCGGACGTGGCGCTTGAGGTGGACCACACCACCGACGTGCGCCGCGCCAAGCTGGGGCTGTACGCGGCCTGGGGCTTCCCGGAGGTTTGGGTGGAGACGCCGGACAAGCCGTCGCGCAGCCGGCCCGGCAACGTCCATCCGGGGCTGCGGATTCACCGGCTTAAGGAAGGCCGCTACACGGAGGTCCAAGCGAGCGTGGCCTTCCCCCGCTGGAAGGCGTCCTCGATCCACCGGGCGCTGAACGAGGAGCGAATTTCCCAGGGGACGCTCAGGGAGTTGGTGCGGCTGGGACGGCTGCTGGGACGGCAAGAGGGCACCGGTCCGGACGACGATCCCCAGTTGAGCGCCCATCGGCGCTGGGCGCACCAGCAAGGCGTGATGCAGGGACGCAAGGGCGGCCTTCAGGACGGGCGCAGGGAAGGCCATCAGGCGGGGCTTGCGGAAGGACGGGAGGAAGGCCATCAGGCGGGGCTTGCGGAAGGACGGGAGGAAGGACTTCAGCAAGGGCGCGAAGCGGGGTTTGAGTCAGCGCGCCGCCAAAGCCTTGCCGAGCAGCGCGCGCTGCTGGCCTCCATGGTCGAGCGGAAGTTCGATGCGGCAGCCGCCGATCCGTTCGCAGAGCGGCTCGGGGAGGTTGACCGACCGGAACGGCTTGTTCAGGCGGCGGGATGGATCATCGAATGCGATGAACTCTCCGAACTGCTGGCCCTGTTGGACGACGCCTGAAGCCCCGGCTCACCTTGCCCAACTTGCGCAACGCGGCCTGTCCCATGCCCACTCTCGCCGCCCGTCCCCTACGGCTGCTTCGTCCTGAAGCGGCGGGAGCGCAGCCTGCACGTGGACGGGATCCGATTGCTGCGCGAACTGGAGAGCGAGCACTGCGCCTTCCGCATCCGGCCCCGGCGGTTCGGCAAGTCCCTGCGGGCGCCGCTGCTGGAGAACCGCTGCGACCGGAGCCGCGCCTTGAAACATTCCAGTCAACGAACGGAGACCAACCATGATCGTCGTCAATGCCCGGATCGAAGCGACGCCGGAGACGGTGGCCGCGCTCAAGGACGCCATGCTGGCCATGCAAAGCGCCACCTTGGCGGAGCCAGGTTGCGAGGACTACACGTTCAGCGTCGAGCTGGCCAATCCCGGCGCCATCCGCATCACCGAGCGATGGACCGCCAAGGCCGCCCTGCAGGCGCACTTCGCCACCCCGCACATGGCTGCCTTCCAAGCCGCCATGCAGGCGTGCCCGCCGAAGGAGGTGAGCGCCTGCTTTTATGAGGCGACTGAAATCGACATGGGATTGTGACGCAAATGTCAGGCGCCGAAGCGACTGAAATCGACATGGGGCCGTGATGCAAATCTGGGGCGGCGCCACCACCCGCACCATGCGCGCCCACGAGCGGGCGCTGGACCAAGAACCCAAGCTCATCGGCCCGCGCACCGGCGCAACCCAGCGCACCGAGTTCAAGACGCTGAACGTCAAGCAAAAGGTGCCGGTGCTGGTCGATGGCGGCTTCGTGCCGACCGAAAGCGCCGCCATCGTCACCTACCTCGCCGACGCCCACGGTGCCGAAACCGGTCTGGTTCCGCCACCCCGCACCCCGTTGCGGGCGCGGTGCGACGAATGGCTGTGCTACGTGCAGATGGAGCTTGACGCCCACACCCTCCACATCCTGCGCAAGCACATCGACCTCGCCCACCTTTAAGGCGAGGCGCCAGCCGCGACGGAGGCCGCCGCCAAAGGGTTCAAAAAGCAGCTCGCCTTCGCCGACCAACGCCTTCGCGACCACGCGCACTTGGCCGGCGCCCGTTTCACCGGCGCCGACGTCATGCTCACCAGCTGCCTCACCTAGGGCCAAGCCTGCGGCATTGAACTGCTGCCGGGCCTTGAGGAATACGCCCGCCGCATGACCAGCCGCGCAGCCTACCGGTCGGCAGCGAAACTCAATTTTTCAATTGCTCCTGACGGGCGCTAGCTGCATGGCCAGCCGATGATCCGATCGTTTTCGTCGTGGCGGATGCAGCCCCCGTCGCACGCGGACAAGCTTACCCGAGGCCCGTCAGCAGCGCGGGCACCAGCACTTTCCTAGGGTCCGTCAAGGCATCCGAGTCGTTGAGCATTGATGAGGCGCCGAGCGTCTTCGACGCTCGGCGCCTCATTAAAATGGAATGTCAAAATGGAATGTCGTCCTCGAGATCGTCGGCGGCGCCGTCCACCACGGTGGGTTCGTTGCGGCGCCTGGGCAACGGTCCGGGACCGCCGACGTCAGCGCCGCCGGATCGATGGCCGTCCTGCCCGGCAGGGCGGTAGCCGTCCTGGCCGCCGCGGCTGTCGAGCATCTGCATCTCCCGGGCGATGATCTCGGTGCGGTAGTGGGTTTGCCCATCCTTCTCCCAGCTGGAGGTGCTCAGGCGGCCTTCGATGTACACCTTGGCGCCCTTGCGCAGGTACTCCCCGGCAATTTCCGCCAAGCGGGCGAAGCAGACGACGTTGTGCCACTCCGTGCGCTCCTGCCGCTCATTGGTCTGACGATCGTTCCAGCTTTCGGAAGTCGCGACGCTGAAATTGGCGACCGCAGCCCCGGACTGGGTGTAGCGGGTCTCCGGATCCCGGCCCAGATTGCCGATGAGAATGACCTTGTTGATGCCTCGCGCCATGGGAGTCCCTTCCGTCCTTTTGTCAGTGGTGCATTTATCAGCAGTGCCATTTCTCGGCAACGCTGCTTGTTGGCGGTGCTGTTTTGCTAGCAGTGCATTCAGGTTCAAGTCAAGTTCGGGAGTCTATATTATTGAAAGGGTGAAACCTATGGCGATTATCTGCATGAGCCGTAAGACTTTGACGCGCCGGACAGGCGATGGCCCACAGCCAATACAGCGATTGCCGCATTCGCTATGGCCCCTGCTGGCCGCCTTGGGGCTGCTGGCGGGCAGCGCTTCCGGCGCGGCGCGGGGGTTGCCCGACGAGGCCATCGACCTCTCCGCCCAAGCCGCAAGCCCGCCGCCGACGGCATGGGCCTTGCAACGGGACTACCGCGGCGCGAACTTGCTGGACATCCGCGCCCCCGCGCTGTCGGGAGCGGAGCGAGCGGCCATTGGCGGCAATCGGCGTGGGCCGACGCTGGTCGGCATGGGGCAGGCGGTGCCCGACGCCTACCAAGGCGAACTCGGCGCGCTGCTGGAATGGAGCGCCGCACCCGGCGGCGGCCTGGTCGCTGCGTTCCAGATCAGTGCCCCGGACGCCAAGGCCTTGCGCATTGGCCTGGCAGGCAGCCTGCCCGAGGGCGCGGCAGTGCGGTTCTTCAACCCAACGGACGCCGGCCAACGGTTCGAGCCGTACGGGCGGACCGACTTCCTTTCCACCCAAGCCCAAGGTCGCGCCAAAGCCAAGGTTGGCGCCGACGAGCCGTCCGTTGACGATGCGGAGCGCTTGATCTGGTCACCCAGCGTGGCAGGCAGCGTCCTAGGCGTCGAGGTCACCCTGCCCAACGCCGCAGCGCTCGCCGAGCTGTCGCTGAGGGCGGCGCGCATCTCCAACATCCAATCGACGGTTTCGCAGCCAGCGGCATCCTCCGGCAACAGCAGCGCTTGCCAAGCCGTTGACGTCGCCTGCGCCACCACCCCAAGCTGCTCCCGGACCGCCACGGTGCGCATCCGGTTCACCGAATCCGACGGCAACTCCTACAACTGCACGGCAACCACCATCAACGACCATCGGGACACCCAAGCCCGGCTGGCCAACAGCTACCTCCTGACCGCCCATCACTGCATCGCCTCCCAATCCGAGGCAGCCACCTTGGAGGCTTGGTGGCATGACCAATCGGCGGGTTGCGGCAGCGCCGAGCGCAGCGCCCGATACGCAGCCTACCGGGGCGGGGCGGATCTCATCGTCAGCCACTCCGCCTCCGATCACAGCCTGCTGCGCCTGCGCAGGCGCGTGCCCGACACCGCCGTCTGCTGGAAGACATGGTCCACGGAAGGAAACCAGACCGGCGAGAGCGTCGAGTCCGTGCATCACCCTGACGGCGGGCGCAAGGAGTGGGCCCAAGGGCAGTTGAAGCGGGCCATAACAACCACGCTGACCGATGCCGGCAATCAACAGGTTGACGCCTACGAGGTCGAGCTCGCGCAAGGGGCGCTGATCGGCGGCAGCAGCGGCGCCGGCCTGTTTGCCAGCGGCTCGGACCATCGCCTGATCGGCGTGCTCTCCGGTGGCCCTGACGACAACTGCGCGGCGAACCACTTCGGGCGCTTCGACCGCTTCCTCCCCTATGCCAAGCCGTACCTTCAGCCCGACGCAAGCGTCGGCGCCGACGATCACGGCGGCTCGATCAGCGGCGCCGCCCCGATGGCGCTTGGCTCCGTCACCACCGGCGGCCTGACGGCCGGCGACAGGGACATCTTCAAGTTTGAGATCCTGGAGTCCGGCACCGTCACCGTGCAGACCGAGGGCAGCACCGACACCCGGGGGACGCTGCTGAACGCCGATGGCGCCGCCATCTTCAGCGACGACGACCGCGGGCAAGGCGGCAACTTCCGCATCGACAAAACGGTTGCTCCCGGCACCTACTACATCGAGGTCAAGGGCTTCGACGGCCGGGTTGCCGGCGCCTACTCGCTGCTGGTTGACTTCATGCCGAGCGCCTTGGTCGCCCACATCGTGCCGCTGTTCCTCGCCGACGGCGACAGCCGCCGCGAGAGCTTCCTGCGCATCGTCAACCGATCACCCAACGGCGGCATCGTGCGCATAGCCGCGCGTGACGATGCGGGCAAGGCCTACGGACCAATCCGGATGGCTTTGGAGAGCCGCCAAACGATTCACCTGAACTCCTCGGACATTGAGCGCGGCAACGAGGCCAAACCGCTCTCCGGCGGCGTCGGGGACGGCGCGGGCGACTGGCGCTTGACGCTCAGCACATCCCTCGACATCAGGCCCCAAGCCTACGTGCGCACGGCCGCGGGATTCGTGACCAGCCTGCACGACCTCGTGGGCAGCCCCGGCAAGGCCCACAACGCCATCTTCTTCAATCCTGCCAGCAACTCCCGGCAGCGCAGCCTGCTGCGCCTGATGAACCCGCACGACCATGGCGTCAACGTGCTCATCGACGGACGCGACGACCAGGGCAAGGCGTCGCCGAAGGGCCTTGCCCGCCTGCGCGTGCCGCCGTGGGCGGCCGTCACTCTGACCGCCGAACAGCTGGAGTCCGGCGATTCCGGCGCCGGGCTGACCGGCAGCTTGGGCGACGGGGCCGGCAAGTGGCAGCTCTTCATCACCTCCGACGCCGACATTCAAGTGATGAGCCTGCTGGAGGGGCCGACGGGGCAGCTTTCCAACCTGTCAACGATCAACGGCTTAATTGAGCGGGACTGAGTCCGCCCAAGCGAACGATGGCGTCAGCCAGAATGTCCACCGTCGGCAAGGCCTGAAATCCAGCCAGCCGGCCAGTCCATTGCTCGCGCTCGGCCAGCAGGCCTTGGATCGCCTCGATCAACCGACGGGCATCCAAGTCCTCTTCCGAGATCACCAAACTGCAGCCCGCCCGCTCCGCGTAGCCGGCGTTTTCGATTTGGTCGCCGCGGCTGGCCGTCTTCGGCAGCGGCACCAGCAGGTTCGGCTTGCCCAAGGCGAGCAGTTCAAAAAGGGCGTTGGCCCCAGCCCGGGAGACCACCGCATCGGCCGCCGCCAGCAAGTCCCCCCAGCCCTCGGCCACGAACTCAAACGCCCGGTAGCCGGGCAAATCAAGCGGCACGGCCTTGCCTGGGCCGCAGACATGCGCCAAGTGGCACTGCTTGACGAGTTGCGGCGCGGCTTGGCGAACCACGGCGTTCAAGGACTCAGCGCCCAAACTGCCGCCGGTCACCAGCACCAGCGGGACGCCTGTCGATGCGCCGGCCCGCTGCCGTCCCCGGGCCGGGTCTCCGTTGAGCAGTTCAGGACGCACCGGCGAGCCGCAATGGATCAGTTCCCCGCGCAGCAGGCGCGGGCGCGCAATCGGAAAACTGGTGCCCAGGACGCTGAGGAAGGGCATGGCCAGGCGATTGGCGAGGCCCGGCGATACGTCCGATTCATGGGCGACGACGGGTATTCGCCGCAGCCAGCCGGCCAGCACCACGGGAAAGCTCACGAAGCCGCCCTTGGAAAAAATCACGTCCGGCCGCAACCGGCCGAGCAGCCGGTGGCTTTGCCACAGGCCGCGCAGGACCGAGAACGCATCGGTGGCGTTGCGCCAGGAGAAGTAGCGCCGCAGCTTGCCCGAGGCGATGCCGTGGTAGGCCACGTCCTCGCCCGCCAAATAGTCCGCCTCGGCGCCGCCGGCTCGACCAATGTAGGCCAGCTCCGCGCCCCGAGCCCGCAGGGCGCGCATCACCGGCACGGCGGGAAGAACGTGGCCGGCGGAGCCGCCGCCGGTGAAAACGGCCTTCATCACAGGTCGAGCACCTTCTTCAGCAAGGGCACCGTCAGCCGCCGTTGCTCGTTCCAGGCCGCCCGGTCCAGGCGTTCAAAGTCGTCCAACAGGCGGGACAGCGCCCGCTCCCGTCGAGCGAACCAGAAGTCCAGCACCGGCGGCGGCACCTCAAGCCCGCGCCGACGCGCCCGATCGGCGAGCACCAGTCCCTTGCCGGCGTCGTCCAGTTCCCGGACCTCCCAAGACGACGCCGCGCGCAAGCGGGAAGCCAAGTCGTCCAAGGCGAAGCCCATGGCGGCGGCGGGCCGCTCCGCCGCCACCAGCAGGCGATGGCCTCTCGCGAGGAGCCCTTGATAGAGACCCATCAACGCCCGCTCCAAATCGATGCGCCCCAACCAATGGGGCAAATCGTCCAGCGCCACCAAATCGTAGCCGGCAAGACCATGCAGCACTTCCGGATCCTCCGGAGTCGAGGCCAAGGGCACATAGGCCACCTTGGCGCCGAGGCCGACCTGCCAGTGACAGGCCGCATGGGCCAGATGGGATTTGCCCGACGCCGGCGGCCCCCAAAGCCAGAGCGCCGCAAAGCCGCGGCCAGGCCGCACCAGCCGGTCAACCAGGTCGCCATTGCCGCCAACGACGTAGTTGGCGAAGGTGCGGCCCTCCGGAGCGGCAACAAAAGGAAGCGTTTGTTGATGCATTGCCTTATGGGATCGGGTGCTTGTTGCGCCAGGCCTTCAGGCTCCAAGTGACCACGTAGTCCACGCCCGAAGCCACGCTTAGGCCCGCCACCAAGTAAAGGCACCAAGGGTCCGACACTCTCAGGGCCAGTTCGCTGGGCGCGCCGAAGCCGCACAGCCCGAACAGCACCAGCAGCAGAACCACGATCTGCACAGCGGTGTTGGCCTTGCCGATCAAGGTTGGCGACATCGAGAGCTCGTGGAACCACAGCCGATAGACGCCCGCTCCGGTCAGGATGACCGCGTCCCGGCCCACGACCACCGCAGCCAGCCACAACGGGATCACGCCTTGGGCGGTCAGCGCCAGAAACACGGCCACCACCATCACCTTGTCGGCCAACGGGTCCACGAAAGCCCCGAATTCGGTGCCCCAGCCGAAACGCCGCGCCAAGAGGCCGTCCACGGCATCCGAAGCGCCGGCGACGGCCATGAGCACCAGCGCTTCCGGGTAGCGCATTTGCCAGAGCAGCCAAGCGATCGGCGCCACCAGCAGGATGCGCAGCAGGGTGATGCCATTGGGCAGTTGGGAGAGCTTCACGGGGTGCCGACGGACTGGCTGGCTGGGCCGTCATCGCCTCGGCCGGCTTGACCTCTGGACCGCTCAGCGACAGCGCCCGCAGGCAACCGCTGGCCAGCCGGCGGGCGTTCAAGGTCCGCGCCGCGCCAAGTCAATCGGTTGGCCCGCGCGCCCGGAGCCGGCCCGGCCAAACGGCCATCCGCTTGCAGAAGCGTTAGAAGGCGGCCAACTTCCGCTCGGCTGCTCACTTGAATGTCCAACCGGTCTTGGCGCAAGCCGACCACCGCCACAGCCTGCAGGTACTCCAGGCCAGCGAGGTGGCGCAACAGACCGCCATAGTGCTGCGGCGAGGCGATGCCGCCGACAACCCATGAGGTCACCTCGGTGGGACGCCACGCAAGGGCGGCGCGGCCGGCCATGGCGTCGGCAAGAAAGCCGGCTCCGGCAGCACCGGCTTGGGAAAAGTCCAAGCCGTTGACTTGCAGAGTGAATTCGTCACTGCCCTGCCAATGCGCGAACTCCCCGGACCAACGCCCGTCTGCGCCCTGCCGCAAACGGCCGGTCAGCACGGCCTCGGCGCCGTAACGGCGCGACGCCTGGGCAAGAACCAAGCTGGACCGCCCCCACACCGCCGCTGGCTGCACCCGCAGTTGATCGCGCAGATCCATCAGCGGCAAGCGCGCCTCGAAGCCCCTTCGGCGGGCCTCGGCCACCAACGCCGCGGCCAGGGGATGGCCGCCGCGAACGATCCGCCGCGCGCCGTTCGCCTCCAAGGCCAGCCAAGCGATGGCGGGCGGGCGGCGCAAGGGCCACAGCGGCAGCTTGGCCCGGTCGATCAATTCCAGCAGGGCGGATGGCGTGAAGAACAGCTTGAGGCGATCATCAGCCACAAAGAGATAGCGGTCGTAGTAGCGTTCCGGTTGGCTCAGCGCCTCCCGCAGCAAGGGTTGCGCCGGCAACGGCGTGGTGCCGCTTAAGCGGATCAACACCTGCTCGAGTCCCGCCCGCGCCGCCCTGCGCCGCATGAAGGCGGACTGGTCAGCCACCTCAACTTCCGCCTCGTAGAAGCCGGGCGCGGCCGCACCGGCGGGGTGCGTCGCCAAAACCAAGCCGAACCCGGCAGCAACCGCCATAAGGAACTTAAACTGCATGCAGGCGCGCCTTTCCGCCTAGTGTCATGTCCCGCCACATGGAACGTTCCGCGCAGGGCATCGATTCTAACCGAATGCGCGCAGCAATCCGGTTAAACTGTCGCCATGGGCGACGAGCTGACCTATCGCGCCGCAGGCGTGGACATCGATGCCGGCAATGAGCTCGTGCGGCGAATCGCGCCCGCCTGCCGCGCCACCCGCCGCCCGGAGATGTTGGGCCGTCTCGGCGGCTTTGCCGCCTTGAGCGAGCTGCCCGCAGGCTACCGGCGCCCGGTCCTGGTCTGCGGCGCCGACGGGGTGGGCACCAAGCTCAAGCTCGCCATCGACCGCGGGCAGCACGACGGCGTCGGCCAGGACTTGGTGGCCATGTGCGCCAACGACGTCTTGGTCTGCGGCGCCGAACCCTTCCTCTTCCTCGACTACTACGCCACCGGCAAGCTGGACGTGGACGTGGCCGAGGCCGTCATCAAGGGCATCGCCGCCGGCTGCCAGTTGGCCGGCTGCGCCCTGGCCGGCGGCGAAACCGCGGAAATGCCGGGCTTCTACCAAGACGGGGACTACGACTTGGCGGGCTTCTGCGTCGGCGTGGCCGAGCGGAGCCGGATCATCGACGGCGCCCGCATTGAGGTCGGCGATGCCCTGCTGGGCCTTGCCTCAAACGGACCGCATGCCAACGGCTACTCCTTGATCCGGCGCATCCTGCGGGATGGGGGGCTGGCCGCCGATCCGGCCCTCGCCGAGGCCCTGTTGGCGCCGACCCGCATCTACGCCCGCCCGGTACGCGCCCTGCTCGCCGAAGCCGAGGTGCGCGGCATGGCCCACATCACCGGCGGCGGCCTCCTTGAGAACCTGCCCCGCATGCTGGCGAATGACCGCCTGGCGGCACGGATCCGCCTCGATGCCTGGGCCCGGCCCGAAATCTTCAGTTGGCTGCAGCAAGCCGGCCGCATCGGGGAGACGGAGATGCTGCGCACCTTCAACTGCGGCATCGGCTTCGTGCTCTGCGTGCCGGTCCACGAGGCCGAACAGGCGATGCGGCGGCTTGCGGCCCAGGGCGAGCGCATCTTCCGCATCGGTGAGATCGTGCCCGCCCAAACCCAACCGCAATCGGGGGAGTTGGTTCTAGGCTGACCACGGGAGACAGCCTACCGCATTCCTGCAAGCCCACAAAGTCGGATTCTGTCAATAAAACTGTCTAATTGCGCCCGATTTCAGACTTGGCTCACAACTCGGTGAGCATTCGACCGCAGCTGCGGCCCTACCCGCCGCGCCAATATGGGGCGAAGACCCATGCAACCAATCCTTGATGCAAAGGAAACGACCCGGTGCGCGGCGCACTGCCCGCAAGGCCATCCGCCATTTGGCCGCTCATGCGGCTTCGTGCTACGGTTTCGATACGTCTTCAACGCCCGGAGGTCCATGAGCGATCCCGACACTTCCCCGAAAGCGCTTGCCGAGGAGGCACGGCTGGCCGCCGAGTTCGACGAACGGGAGCGACGTTCGGAAGCCCTGTACCCCAGTTCCGATAGCCAGCCCATGAGTGAGAACGACTTTCAGGGTCACGCCATTCGCTACTTCGACGCCGCCGTCCGACTCAACTGGTATGCGGACCGACCCAACGTGTACGTGGCCAGCGACCTGCTGATCTACGCCAACGAGGGTGACCGTGCGGCGGTGGCGGGGCCGGATCTGTTCGTGGTGATTGGCGCCCGCGACCTACCGCGCTACAGCTACCGGCTTTGGGAGGAGCCAAAGCCCCCCGACTTTGCCTTGGAAGTGGCGTCGCTGAACAGTTGGAAGCGCGACCTGAATGAGAAGAAGGCCATCTACGAATCCATGGGCGTGAAGGAGTACGTCGCCTGTGACCCGAGGGCGGACTTCCATGAACCGCCCCTTCAGGGTTTTCGGCTTGAGAACGGGGCTTACGTGCAATTGGCCACGCAGCGGCGCGGCGGCGCCTGGACGCTGCACAGCGAGGTGCTGGGGCTGACGTTCCGCCAGTTCGGGAAGGAAGTGCGGCTGATGGACCCGGCCACCGGCAAGGATCTGCCCACCCACGACGAGCTGCTGCGCACCCAACGAGTCGATGCCGCCCGGACAGCGACGGAGATCGCGCGCCGCCGAGCGGCTGAGGAGCGCCAGCGTGCTGCGGAGGCCCGCATCGCGGAGTTGGAGGCGCTTCTGGCCCGGCAGCGGGCGGCGCCTTAGGGCCGCGGCAGCGTCACCCCGCGTTGGCCTTGGTACTTGCCCGCCCGGTCCTTGTAGGAGACCTCGCAACGTTCATCCGATTGCAGGAAGAGCATCTGCGCCGCGCCCTCGTTGGCGTAGATCTTGGCCGGCAGGGTGGTGGTGTTGGAAAACTCCAAGGTCACGTTGCCCTCCCACTCCGGTTCCAAGGGCGTCACGTTGACGATGATGCCGCAGCGGGCGTAGGTCGATTTGCCAAGGCAAATGGTCAGCACGTCCGCGGGAATGCGGAAGTACTCGACGGTGGAGGCCAAGGCAAAGGAGTTGGGCGGGATGATGCAGACCGGCCCCTGCACATCGACGAAGCTGCGCTCATCGAACGCCTTGGGGTCCACGGTGGCGGAATTGATGTTGGTGAACACCTTGAAGCGGGGCGCGCAGCGCACGTCGTAGCCGTAGCTTGAAACGCCGTAGGAGATCACCTTGCCGGCTTCGCCCGCGCGCACTTGGGCCGGCTCGAAGGGCTCGATCATGCCCTTGGCCGCCATTGCCTTGATCCAACGGTCGGATTTGATGGTCATCAGCGTCCTATCCCGTCAATCAGCGGGTTTTGGGCGCTAGGCGATTTCGTCGCCCGGCAAGGCGCGGCGACGCTGTGCGGCAGGCCCCGCACAAGGCGGAGCAACGCCGCCGGGAGCGAGGGGACCACGCATGATCACGCCTGTTGGCGGGACCGGACACTAATCGTCCGTCATGCTGATGGTGGTGGAGGCGCCGGCGGCATCGAGCGCCCAAATGCGGGCCGCCGCATGGCGGGCCAAGTCCCGGTACAGCAGGGCGGTGGCGCACTCCGCATCCGCCGCCACCGTGGGACGGCCGCCATCGGCCTGCTCGCGGATGTCCGGCGCCAAAGGCAGTTGGCCCAGGAGCGGCACCCCGAATTCGGCCGCCACGCGCTCGCCGCCGCCGCCGCCGAACACCTCGCTGCGCGCGCCGCACTGAGGGCAGGCGAAGAAGCTCATGTTCTCCGCCACCCCCAGCACCGGAATATCGACCTTGCGGAACATCTCAATCCCCTTGCGGGCATCGAGCAGGGCGATGTCCTGGGGGGTGGTGACGATCACCGCGCCGCTGACCGGCGCCTTTTGCGACAGGGTGAGTTGAATGTCGCCGGTGCCCGGCGGCATATCGACGACAAGGTAGTCCAGCGCCCCCCAATCCGTCTGGCCGAGGAGTTGCTGCAAGGCGCCGGTCGCCATGGGGCCGCGCCAGACCATGGGGGTGTTCTCATCAACCAGAAAGCTCATGGACATGGCCTTCAGGCCCCACGCCTTGATGGGCACGAAGGACTTGCCGTCCTTCACCTGCGGACGCCGGCCCGAGGCCACCCCAAGCATCATACCTTGGCTCGGCCCGTATATGTCGGCGTCCAGCAAGCCCACGGCGGCGCCTTCCCGCGCCAAGGCCAAGGCCAGATTGACCGCGGTGGTGGATTTCCCGACCCCGCCCTTGCCGGAAGCGACGGCGATGAGGTGCTTGACTTGGCCGAAGCCGCGCCCGGACGGCGCCTTGAAGCTCAAGTCCAACTCGATGCTCGGCGCCCCGAGAAAGCGGGCCAGACGCTCAGCCAGGGACGCCGCCATGCCCGCCGCCGGATAGCCCAAAGCGGCCGAAACCCGATGCCCGCTGGACAGCGCGCGGACGCCCAGCTCCCCCCAAGTCCGGTTCAGGTAGGGGTCTTTGAATTGCTCAACTCTCATGGGAAAGGGGCATGGCCCAAACGCTTCGGTGCGGCGGCGCATTATACGCATGCCCCGGCGCACCCGCTTCGCAGGTGCGTTGGGGTTTCGCTGGCGCGAAACTCGGCGCTCGTCACGCAAGGCAGGTTCCGATGCGTTTCTGAGTCCGCGAAGGCTTGCGGTATAGTGCGGCATCGCCCGCAGCCGCACCCTTGCCGATGAAACGCCGCATTTTGGTCACCAGCGCCCTGCCCTACATCAACGGCTCCATTCATCTGGGGAACATGCTTGAGCACATCCAGACCGACATCTGGGTGCGCTTCCAGAAGCTGCGCGGCCATGAGTGCCTGTACGTCTGCGCCGACGACACCCATGGCGCCGGCACCATGCTCCATGCCGAGCGGGCCGGCATCTCCCCGGAGGAGCTCATCGAGGCGATGCGCCAGGAGCACATGCGGGACTTCGCCGGCTTCGGCATTGCGCACGACAACTACCACTCCACCCATTCCGAGGAGAACCGGGCGCTGTCGGAACTGATCTTCACCCGGCTGCGCGAGCGGGGCAGCATCTTCACCCGGGACGTGGCCCAGCTCTACGACCCGGAGCGCGGCCTGTTCCTGGCCGACCGCTTCGTCAAGGGCGACTGCCCGCGCTGCGGCGCGGCGGACCAGTACGGCGACAACTGCGACGCCTGCGGCGCCACCTACGACGCCACCGAGCTGGGCCGGCCGCGGTCGCTGGTTTCCGGGGCCGAGCCGGTGGTCCGGCAGTCCGAGCACCACTTCTTCGACCTGCCGCAATTCAGCGACATGCTCAGGGGATGGACCCGCAGCGGCGCCGTGCAGCCGGAAGTGGCCAACAAGCTCGCCGAATGGCTGGACGACGGCCTCAAGCCTTGGGACATCTCCCGAGACGCCCCCTACTTCGGCTTTCTGATTCCGGGCACCAAGGACAAGTACTTCTACGTCTGGATGGATGCGCCGGTGGGCTACATGGCCAGCTTCAAGAACCTGGCCGACGCCCGCGGCGACCTGGACTTCGACGACTTCTGGAACGCCGGTTCCCGCACCGAGCTGCACCACTTCATCGGCAAGGACATCGTTAACTTCCATGCTCTTTTTTGGCCGGCGGTGCTCGAAGCGGCCGGCTTCCGCAAGCCGACCCGAATCCACACCCACGGCTTCGTCACCGTCGAAGGGGCCAAAATGTCCAAGTCGCGCGGCACCCTCATCAAGGCCTCGACCTACCTTGAGCACCTGAACCCGGAATGCCTGCGCTACTACTTCGCCACCAAGCTCAACGGCACGGTTGACGACCACGACATCAACTTCAAGGACTTCGTGCAGCGGGTGAACGCCGACCTGGTGGGCAAGGTGGTCAACATCGCCAGCCGCTGCGCCGGGTTCATCACCCGCAACTTCGACGGCGAACTGGCCCCGAAGCTGGCCGATGCGGCCTTGTGGGGCCGGTTTGTCGAAGCCTCCGAATCCATCGCCGAACGCTACGAAGCAGGACAGGTCTCAAGGGCGGTGCGGGAGATCACCGCCCTGGCCGACCTCGCCAACCAGTACATTGCCGAGCGCGAACCTTGGAAACTGGTCAAGCAGGAAGGTCGCCAAGCCGAAGTGCAGGCCGTCTGCAGCTTAGGCGTCAACCTGTTCCGCATCCTCGCCATCTACCTGACGCCGATCCTGCCCGCCCTGTCGGCGGCGGCCGCCAAGTTTCTCAACGCGGGCCCGCTGCGCTGGTCCGACATCGATCAGCCGTTGCTCGGCAAGCGCATCAATGCCTACCAAGCGCTGATGACCCGCATGGAGAGGAAGCAGGTCGATCGCCTCATCGAGGCCTCCAAGGCGCAGCCGGAGGCGGTTTCCGCCGAGGCGGCCAACGATGCGGACGAAAGCCGGGCGCTCATCGCCATCGAGGACTTCGCCAAGGTGCGGCTCAAGGTGGCGCGCATCGCCGCCGCCGAGGCGGTGCCGGAGGCCGACAAGCTGCTGCGCCTGCAGCTGGATCTGGGCGATGGCCGCCGGCAGGTGATGGCCGGCATCAAGTCGGCCTACGATCCGGCCAGCCTGATCGACCGGCTGGTGGTCGTGGTCGCCAACCTGGCGCCGCGCAAGATGCGTTTCGGCACCTCGGAGGGCATGATTCTCGCCGCCGGGCCCGGCGGCAAGGACATCTTTCTGCTCAGTCCCGACGCCGGCGCCCAGCCCGGGATGGACGTCAAGTAAGGCCATCGCCTTGGCTGACCTCGCCCTGATCCTCGTCGGCGCCCTGCTGGTCAACAACTTCGTGCTGGCCCAGTTCCTAGGGCTGTGCCCGTTCATGGGCGTCACCAAGAGCTTCGCACCGGCGCTGGCGATGGGCTTGGCCACCACCTTCGTGCTGACCTTGGCGGCGGTTGCCTGCCACCTCATCCACCACGCCCTGCTGGCGCCCTTGGGCTTGGAGTGGCTGCGCATCATCGTCTTCATCCTGGTGATCGCCAGCGTGGTGCAGTTCACCGAGCTCTACCTGCGCTCCGCCAGCCCGCTGCTGCATCGCAGCCTCGGCCTCTACCTGCCGCTCATCACCACCAACTGCGCGGTGCTCGGCGTGGCGCTGCTGGTGGCCGGCGAAGGCCTGTCCCTGCCCGGCGCCATCGTCTTCGCCATCGGCGCAGCCGCCGGGTTCAGCCTGGTGATGATGATGTTCAGCGCCATCCGCGAGCGCCTTGAGGGCGCCGACCTGCCCCGGGCCTTCGCCGGGGCGCCCATCGCCTTGGTGACGGCGGGCCTGATGAGCCTCGGCTTCCTCGGCTTCGCGGGACTCGATTGACCGCCATCCTCATCGCCGCCGGATCGTTGGCCGGCCTGACCCTGATCGCGGGCCTCGCCCTGACGTGGGCGCATGCCCGGCTGCCGACCGACGACGACGGGCTGATCGACGCCATCGACGCGCTGCTGCCGCAAACGCAGTGCGGGCAGTGTGGCCATCCCGGCTGCCGTCCCTACGCGGAGGCGCTCGCCAAGGGTGCGCCCATGGACCTATGCCCACCCGGCGGCCAGGACACCTTCGCAGCGCTCAAAGCCCTGCTGGGCCGGGAGGACGGCGCCGCACCCACCGAGCCGCAGCCAGCCGTCGCCCGCGTTCGGGAGCCGGAGTGCATCGGCTGCGCCCTGTGCTTGGGCGCCTGCCCGGTGGACGCCATCGTCGGCGCGCCCGGCTTCATGCACACGGTGATCGGGCGCCAATGCACCGGCTGCGAACTCTGCCTGCCCGCCTGCCCCGTGGACTGCATCGAGCTGGTCGAGGTGCCCGTTGCCGTTGCGGACGCTGCCATTGCGTCGGCGCCCGGCAAACGGCGCGCCGCGCCGACCCAAGTCGGAACGCCCTCGACCCAGGGGTTTGCGCCCAATGCGAGCGCAGCTTGCATCGGCTGCAACCGCTGCGAACCGGAGTGCCCCCAATCCCTGGCGCCGCAGCACTTGGTACGCTTGATCCGGGCAGGGCAGCCGGACAGCGCCGCGGCAATCGGCTTGGATCGCTGCATCGAATGCCGTCTGTGCGACCGCGTCTGTCCAAGCGGCATCCCGCTGGCGCATCTGTTCCGCGCCGCCAAGCACGAGCAACGGCTGCGAGGCGACCGCCAAGCCCAAGCCGCTGCCGCCAAAGCCCGCTTCGACGCCCGCAACGCTCGCTTGCAAGCGGAGGAGGCCGACGCCCGTGCCCGCCGGGCGCGACGCCTGGCCAGCGGCAACGGCCACCCATGGTGAGCGGCACGGGCCGCATCATGTGGTCGGTCAGCGCGGCGCTGCTGCCGGGCCTAGCGGCGCTCAGCATCCATTTCGGCAGCGGCCATCTGCGCAACGTCGCCATCGCCTGGCCGCTGGCCGGCGCGCTCGACTGGGCGGCGGCCAAGGCCCGGCGGCGGCCCGCCAACCTAGCCGACGGTTCCGTGACCCTGACGGCCCTGATCCTGGCCTTGGCGCTGCCGCCCGCCGCCGCTTGGCACACGGTGGCCGTCGCCACGGCCGGCGCGGTTTTGCTGGCCCGGCAACTCTACGGCGGGTTGGGCCACAACATCTTCAACCCGGCCATGGCCGGGTACGCCATCGCGCTGGTCTGCTATCCACTGGCCATGGGCGCTTGGCCGCCGCAGGTCGATGGACACACCGGCGCCACGGCGCTGACGGCGCTCAAGTACCGGGACGGCCTGACCGTGGCCGAAGCCTTCCGCGAGAACCCCGCCTTCGGCCACTTCGGCGGACGGGCTTGGGAGCAGGCCAACCTGGCCTTCGCCGCCGGCGGCCTTTGGCTCATGCTGCGGGGCCTGATCGCTTGGCGGGTGGTCGCGGCCTTTCTCGTCACCTTGGCCGCCCTGGCGTTGGCCTGCAACGACGGCGGCAGCTCATCGGGCGCCGGCCCGCCGCTGTTCCACCTGCTTTCGGGCGGCATCCTGCTGGCGGCTTTCTTCGTGATCACCGATCCCGTGACCCACCCCGGCAGCCGGCCCGGGCAATGGCTGTTCGGCGGCATTGCGGCGGCCATCGCCTTCGTCATCCGCGCTTGGGGCGGCTACCCGGACGGCATCGCCTTCGCAGTGCTGATCGCCAACGCCGCAACGCCGCTCATCGACCGGGCCTTTCGACAGGGAATCAGCGGGCAGTCGCTGTGGAGGCCACCGTGAAGACGCTGCGGCCAGCGCTTGGCATCAGCGTCATCGGCCTGGGCTGCGGCCTGCTGCTGGCAGGCGTCCACGTCTTGACCGAACCGGCCATTGAGGCCAATCGGTCGCGCCACGTCTGGCAGCTCGCGCATCAGCTGGTGGGCCACCCGTTCGACCCCGCCGGCCTCGCATGGCAGGGCGATCAAGTCGATCTGCCGGGGGGCATTTGGCTGAGGCGGACCGAAATCCAAGGCTACGCCGGGAAAATCCATCTGCTGGCCGCCTTCGGCAACGGCGGGCGGCTCTTGGGCGCACGAGTGGCTGAACATCGGGAGACCCCGGGGCTCGGCGACTTCATCGACATCGACAAGAGCCCTTGGATGCGCCGCTTTGCCACCACCCCGCCGCTGGCAGTGGATGCCGTCAGCGGCGCCACCATCACCAGCGAAGCGGTGAAGCGCGGCATCCGGCAAATGCTCGGCCCAAGGGCCGCGCCGCCGGCGGCCGCGAACGCGCCATGAGCGGCACGGACAACGGCGCCGGCGGCACGAACGCCGCCGCAGGCAGCACGTTTGCCGACGCCGCCATTCGACGCAATCCGGCGTGGATTCAACTGCTGGGCCTGTGCCCGCTCCTGGCGGTCAGCAACAGCTTGGTCAACGCCCTGGGCCTGGCCTTGGCCAGCGGCTTCGTGCTGCTCGGTTCGGCACTGGCCATCTCCACGTTGCGGGCCTGGATTCCGAATCGGGTCCGGCTGCCCTGCTTCGTGCTGGTGATCGCCACCTTCACCACCTTGAGCGTCCTGTTGCTTGAGGCCTACGCCTTCGAGCTCTATCTGCGCGTGGCGCTGTTCGTGCAGATCATCGTCTCCAACTGCATGATCCTCGGCCGGATGGAGGCCTTCGCCAGCCGCCAGCCGCCGTGGCGGGCTTGCCTTGATGCGCTGGGCACCGCGACCGGCTTCGCCATCGCCCTGATCGTCTTGGGCGGCGTGCGTGAAGCCCTCGGCCAAGGCACCCTGCTGGCGGGGATGGAACTCCTGTTCGGCCCCGCCGCTGCGGCTTGGCGAATCGATCTCGGCTTCGGCAGCGCGCCCTTCCTGATGGCCCTGCTGCCGCCCGGCGCCTTCCTGATCGCAGGCCTGCTGCTCGGTCTCGGCAACGGCCTGCGCAACCGCCCATCGCCCAAACCATCACTTGGAACGGACTTTGATGAACACGAAAAAACGCACCCAAATATTCGAAAGACTGAAAGCTGAAAACCCACAGCCGACCACGGAGCTTCAATACGGCACGCCCTTCGAGCTGCTGATCGCCGTGATGCTGTCCGCCCAAGCCACGGACGTAAGCGTCAACCAAGCCACCGGCCCCCTGTTCAAGGCGGCCAACACCCCCGCCGCCCTCGCCGCCCTTGGCGTCGAACGGCTGAAGGGCCACATCAAGCGCATTGGCCTGTTCAACACCAAGGCCGAGAACGTCATCAAAACCTGCAACCTGCTCATCGAACGCCACGGCGGCGCAGTGCCCGCCGACCGCACGGCCCTCGAAGCGCTCCCCGGCGTCGGCCGCAAGACCGCCAACGTGGTGCTCAACACCGCCTTCGGCCAGCCGACCATGGCCGTGGACACCCACATCTTCCGCGTCGCCAACCGCACCCGCATCGCCCCTGGCAAGAACGTGCGCCAAGTGGAGGACAAGCTGGTGCGCTGGATTCCAAAGCCTTACCTCAAGGACGCCCACCACTGGCTGATCCTGCACGGCCGCTACGTCTGCACGGCCCGCAAGCCGAGGTGCGGGGCCTGCGTGATCGAGGATCTGTGCGAGTTCAAGGAGAAGGTGGGGAATTGATCGCGATGGCGCGCCGGCAACGGCATCTTGATTCGACTTCACCAAGCGCTCACGTCATGACGAATGCGGCCCCAGCCCTGTGCTGAATCACCGAGAGTCGATCGACTTCGACTTTTTCACGACTGAACCCGACATCGATCGGGATGCCGCCGCCGCATTGCCTTGCGGGTGCGCGATTGGCGGCTTCAAGGGCGCCAGCCCCGCGGTCGTCGAGGCTGCGGGGAGGGCGCTCGCGGAGCCTTGGGTCCGGCAGAGCGCCCCGCCGACGAGCGCCGTTGGATCAGGGGCAGGAGCCGACCTGAATGATCCCGCACACAACAACGCGTGTCCGCGAAGCCGGCGCGTTGGAGTTTCGCGCCAACGAAACTCCATCCGCGACCGTCAGGTCGCGCATGGACAGGGGGCAACGCCGCACATTATCCTGCCCTCCCACTGTGGAGTTGCAATTCCAGCCCACCAAAGCCTACGCCGAACTGTCGCCCGAAGCCCAACTGGCGGCTCAGGTTTACGGCGTCGCCCACCCTTACGAGATGTCCCAGGATCTGGTGGCCTCGTTGCTGCGCCGGGCGCAAATCAGTTGCAACGGCCGCTTCGCCGGGGTGCAAACCATCAAGCGGGCCAATCGGGAACTGCGCGAGCACGGTTGGGCGGATCAGGTCAACTACCGCGGGGTTGCGGCTTATGACGGGCACTGCCTGGAACTCACCCTGGCCGCTCACCGAGCAGGCAATCTGGCGCCGCTGACCGAGCACTTCAAGCGGCCGGGGCACTACGCCTACGCCAGCATCGAGACTTGGAAGCAGACCCAGCTGCGATGGTGCGTCGCCGCCGAGCGGTTTCAATTGATCGATGCGCTGGAGGTCGATCATCCCCGCCACTGGAGCTTCCTTGGCCATCCGCTGGGCATTCCCTTCGTGCCTCGAATTCCGGAGCAGCATCGCGACCAGGCCATCGCCGGCGTCCTCGGCGAGGTCATCGACACCCTGCAGGCACCCGCCGCCGCGCTCGAAGCCTGCCAAGCCCACCGCTCCGACCCAGCCGAGCACGTTGCTGAGGTGGCCTTCATCCACATCCTCCAAGGCCGCTTGGACGAGGCTTGCGCCCTGTTCGACGAATTGCCCCCTGCCGCTCAGGAACGCAAGGCTGTGCGCACGGCGCGCGCCAGCATCCACGCCTTGGCGGCCACCTTGCGCGGGGACGACGAGGCGGCCAGCCGCGGCATCGAGGCGGCGCTGGCGGCCGAACGGATCGGCACCCGCAAGCGCAACCTGTTCCCGCCGCACCGCGCCTTTCCGCTAGCCCTGCTGGCTTGGGTGCGCAGCAGCGAATTGGCGCCCGCCGGGGAGCTGGAGCGTCTGCTGCGCATCAGCGAATCGCTCACCGAGCACCAAAACCTCCGTCGGTTGGCGGCGGCGGCGGCGGCGTCGCGCCTGCAGCGGCACAAGGGCCGCGTCGGTTGGCATCCCGCGCCCGCAATCAACCGGCTCTGCATCGCGCTGAGCGATCCTTGGCTGAGGGTGCCGGACCTGGCGCGGGCGCACGATGCCGAGAGCCGCTGGCGCCTGGCCGATCTGGCGGCGACCAATGGCTACTTGTGGGTGGAAGCGGAGTGCTGCGCGTCGATCCAACGGCAGCCGGAGCTGTTCGGCGCCAAGGCCGCGGAGCGGGCCGGCGAAACCGGCGCAGCGCTGCACCGCCGACTGGGCACCGTCAGCCTCTGCACGGCGGGCGACCCCCTGCCCAATTGGGAGTATTCCCTAAGGGCCTTGGAGGGCTTGGCGGCGAAGGCCCGCAAGGCGTCAGGCGAAGGCCAACGGCGGCGGCGCCTCGTGTGGAGCGTGGAGCGTTCCAACCCCGACGGCCCGCCGACCATCGCGCCCAGGGAGCAGCGCCTGGGCAAGACCGGCAACTGGACCAAGGGCCGCGTGGTGCCGCTTTGGCGCCTGCGCCACTCCGCCCAGGACTTTGACGGCCTGACGGAGCAGGACCATGCCGCCATCGCCGCCTTTGACGAAGCCGGCTACTGGGAACGGTCGGACTACCAAGTCGGCTGGGGCTCCCTATACGCGCTGGCGGGCCATCCCCAATTGCTGCTGGGCCACGCACCGGTGCAGGTGGTGCGCCGGGAGCCCGGATTGATCATTGACGAAGCGCCCGACGGCGGCGCCCGGGTGCGGCTTGAGCCGTACGCCGAGGACGTGAATGCGGATTACGTCGGCCAAACGATCAGCGCCGCCCGCTACGAGGTTTGGAAGCTCTCGCAAAGCCATCGGCACTTGCGCGCCATCATCCCCGCGGAGGGCCTAAGCCTGCCCGCCGGCGCCCGCGGACGGTTCTTCGAGGCGGTTACCGCGCTGGCCGGCGACGTGCAGGTGCAAAGCGCCGGCGGCGAGGAGTCCGGCGCCCCCGAAGTCGAAGCCGACCCCGATCCTTGGCTGCGCCTGGAACCCAATGGCGACGGCTTGACCGTCGATCTGTTGGTGCAGCCCGTCCCGGATTCGGCCATCTACCTGAGCCCGGGCGCGGGCAGCGCCACCGTGTTCGCGGTGCGCAACGACGCAACGGTGCGGACGCAGCGCGACTTGGCGGCGGAACGCAAGGCGGCCGAGGCGCTCATCGACCGCTGCCCCATGCTGCGCGGCATCGACGCCGGGCAGGCGGGCGACTGGGGACTGGCCTTGAGCGAACCGCAGGACTGCCTGACGCTGCTCGAGCAGCTCAACGCCGCCGAGGCCCGCTGCCTATGGCCCAAGGGCGAGCCGTTCAAGATCGTCGCCCGCGCCGGCAGCGCCGCCCTGAACCTATCCATCAAGCGGGCCGCCGATTGGTTCTCCGCGTCCGGCGAGGTGCGCTTTGACGAACGCGAGGCCTTGACCCTGCGGCAGATCTTCGCGCTGCTTGACGAAAACCCCGGCTCCCGGTTCCTGAAGATGGGCGAGAGCGGATTCCTGGCGCTCAGCAGCGCCTTCCGCCGCCAGCTGGAGGACCTGCGCAGCCTCTCGTCACCCGCGGCCGGCGATGCCTTGCGCATGCATCCGTTGGCGACGCTGGCCTTGGACGAGCTCATCGCCGACGCCAAGGTGAGCACCGACGCCGCCTGGCGGGAGCAGCGCCGTCGGCTCGAGGAAGCCCAAGCCTTCGATCCCGCCCTGCCCAGCACCCTGCAGGCGGACCTTCGCCCCTACCAACGGGACGGCTACGAGTGGCTGGCGCGTCTCAGCCAATGGGGCGCCGGCGCTTGCCTGGCCGACGACATGGGCCTTGGCAAGACGGTGCAGACCCTGGCCCTGCTGCTGCACCGGGCCCCGGACGGCCCGGCGCTGGTGGTGGCGCCGACGTCGGTGGTGACCAACTGGATCGACGAGGCGCGCCGCTTCGCGCCGACCTTGAAGGCGGCGGCGTACGGGGGCGCAGCCGCATCGCGCAGCGGGCAATTGGACGGCCTCGGCCCCTTCGACCTGGTGGTGACCAGCTACGGCCTGCTGCAGAACGACATTGACAAGCTGGCCGCAGTGCCGTGGCGCAGCGCCGTTCTCGACGAGGCGCAAGCCATCAAGAACCCCGCCACCAAGCGGGCCAAGGCCGTGCGGCGGCTGCAGGCGGACTTCCGCCTGATCACCACCGGCACCCCGATTCAGAACAACCTGATCGACCTGCACTCGCTGTTCAGCTTCATCAACCCGGGCCTGCTCGGCTCCTTGGAGCACTACCGGCGCCACTTCGCATCATCCATCGAACGCGGTGGCAACGCCGACGCCCGCAGCCGGCTGAGGCGCCTGATCGCGCCTTTCATGCTGCGCCGCCTGAAGGCCGACGTGCTCGACGACCTGCCGGAACGCACCGAGATCACCCTGCACGTGGAGATGTCGCCCAACGAGGCGGCCCTGTACGAGGCGCTTCGGCAACGCGCCGTGGAGGATCTGCAAGCCGCGCCGAGCGACGACCAGGGCGAAGGGTCGCGCCGCCTGGAGGTGCTGGCCCACCTCACCCGCCTGCGCCTGGCCTGCTGCAACCCAAAGCTGGTGCGGGAGGCGGGCGCGCCGGAGAGTTCCAAGCTGAAGGTGTTCCGGAAGATGATCGAGGAACTGCGCGAGAACCGCCACAAAGTGCTGGTCTTCTCCCAATTCGTCACCCACTTGAAGCTCCTGGAGGAGGCCGTGCGCGAGGCGGGCATCCCCTACCAATACCTGGACGGAAGCACCCCCGCCAAGGCCCGCGCCGAGCGCGTTGCGGCGTTTCAGGCCGGCGAGGGCGACCTGTTCCTGATCTCCCTGAAGGCCGGCGGCACCGGCCTGAACCTCACCGCCGCCGACTACGTCATCCACATGGACCCCTGGTGGAACCCGGCGGTGGAGGACCAGGCCTCGGACCGCGCCCACCGCATCGGCCAGACGCGCCCGGTGACCATCTACCGCTTGGTGGCCAAGGGCACCATCGAGGACCAGATCGTCGAACTGCACCGCCACAAGAAGGACTTGGCCGACCGCCTGCTGCAGGACGCCGACGCCCCGGCACGGCTGAATGCGGAGGAGCTGCTGGAACTGCTGCGGCAGCCGATGGCGTGATGGGGGCTGACTTCCCACGCGAAGGCGAGGTATTCTCCATCCAAATCCCTCGGCTTCGAGCGGTTTCCCCGGACCAAGGGCGTCCTGCCCTCGATTGCGAAGTTCACTGCCTTGACGCGAAACGCCACCGGGACAATAGTTCCGCAATGAAACCAAACTAAAAGCTTTCATGCCGTCCATCACAACGAAAAAACTCATTCCATCTTGGATCAGAGGTTGAAAGACGCCGCGACACACTACCGGCGCAGCCTACAGAACGAAGTGGCCGCGTGCCTGGGAAGGGATGCGGAACAGCTCCCAAGATCCAAATCAGAGTTGCTCGCCGAGGCCGCTGCATTACGGAGCAGATCACCAAGCCTAGACCATGATCTGGTGGACCAGTTCAAGCGCACTGGGCGATCGTGAATGTCGTGGTTGACGCCAACTTAGGGGCCTACTACTGACCACCCGGTTCCCAGACGGACGGCGCCATTGCGCTGCAACTGCGGACCGATGCCTGGTTCGTGCCGCTTCTCTCGAAGCCGGAGACTCGCAATCCCCTTGGCCACCGGGCACGGGAAGGATTTAAGCTGCGGGCATGAAAACAGCCGCATCGATCCCCGACGACATTTTCGAGCCCACCGAACGACTTGCCCCCCAACAAGAGCGGTCCCGAAGCGAAGTCTATGCCGCCGCGCTTGACGGGCACATCGCACACCATGCGGGTGACGAGGTCACCGACGCGATGAACCAAGCATGCGGCAAGGTGGAGGAGAACAATGACGCTTTCCTCACCGCAGCCGGCAGGCAGGTGCTCGGCAACACCGAGTGGTAGTTTAGGGAGTTTCTTGGCCGTCGCCTTCCCAAAGGGCAAGTTCGTCGTCGCCCATCGATTCGTCGAAATCGGGCACCGTGGCAACGAGGTGCGCCAGCGTACCGAAAAGGAACTCGCTCGGTTGCACTGGCACGAGCCGAACCGCAGGCTTGCCGTCGCGGGCGATCACCACATCGTTGCCGGACTGAGCCTCGGTGATCAACTCCGACAACTTGGACTTGGCGTCCTCCATGCTGACCTGCATGAACTCAATTCCGCACAGATTGCCAGATGAGCCAAAGTGTGAGGTCGGCGCGTTGGGCGGTCAACCGCTTGTGCCTCCTTGCGGCCTATCTCACTATGGTGGCACAACGTGTGGGTTCAACTCTCAATCGCAACCTGCGGCGGTGTATAAGCGAGCACCCTATAAGACGGTTCCTTGAGAGTTTACACACCGAGCTACACCAACTCTACTTGCGCTTCCGAAGCACGCTTTTCTTAGTTCGATGTCGGCTTCTATTCCCGCGGCTTGAAGGCCCAGTCTGCCCTTCCAGGACGAAATCCACATTGCGGCTTGGTGGCATTGAAAACGTGAGCTTGGTTTTGCCGCTATGATGAGTGATAGCGAAATCCCCACGGCAGATTATGTCCATGCCGATCAGCGCATCGGTTCCCAATATGCTACCGTCGACCACTTGGACCGCAGGCAGTGCGATTCGGTTGGGCAGGCCCATGCTGACCAAGTAAACCCCTGACTTCCTTGGTCCGTTGGCGGTTTGCGTGACCGTGGTGTTGATGGGATTTAATCCCAATCTCTGCACTACTTTCTCGCTGATGACAGAGACAGTTGCGCCAGTGTCCCAAACACCATCAAAACGAACTAGAGCGGAGTCCGGGCCTTCCGACTGCAAGTCTTGAGGATCACAGAAGTAAACATCAGTCCGAAGTTCCCGGACTAGCATTGAAAATTCTGTAGTGAACGAGGCATCTACCTGCGAAGGCACTGCGGCCATCAAGCCACCCTAGAGTGGAAAACGGGCTTGCTAGCCTCATCTTCCGCCTCGGTTAGGCATTGACGCAGGAGAAATGCGCTATCTCCGGCAGTGGATTTCCCTGCCGCGTAAGCATCCGATTCATCGTCGTAGAACCCAACAACGTGTTCATCAAAAACGACAACGAACTGCTGATGGTGGTCGGCGACGAATTGATCCCGGTTGGCCTCAAAGAACTCTATGCATGCATCCAGTTGGTCATTGAACTGCGTCATGTTGTCCACTCTCCGTTTCCGCAATAGGCATAACGCACCATACATCCGCAGAAAACCAACGACGGCAGGTGCATTCTATCCTTAGGGATGATGCACTATTGCTTGCCCTATATGCCCTGTCAACGGTTTTTTGCCAACAGACTGGCCCGATTCGTTGACTCTGTTCGCATGTCCATATATACAAATGTCCACTCTGACCCACCCTGCTGGCCTGTCCTCGTTGGCCCGTCAGGTGCTTTGGACTCCACCAGTTGCGAATGCTGATCACCCCGTCAAATCCCGCCCCAGCTTCGCCCCCAGCCGCAGGCGCAGGGCGTTGAGGCGGATGAAGCCCTCCGCATCCGCTTGGCTGTAGGCGCCGCGGTCATCCTCGAAGGTCACCACGTCCTCGTCGTATAGGCTGTTCGGCGAGCGGCGGCCCAGCACGGAGACGGCGCCCTTGTAGAGCTTCAGGCGCACCGTGCCGCTGACCGGCTGCTGGGAGGCATCGATCAACGCCTGCAGCACCTTGCGCTCCGGGGACCACCAGTAGCCGTTGTAGATGAGGCTGGCGTAGCGCGGCATGAGTTCATCCTTCAGGTGCGCCACCTCGCGGTCGAGGGTGAGCGATTCCATGGCTCGGTGGCCCTTCAGCAGGATGGTGCCGCCGGGGGTCTCGTAGCAGCCGCGGGACTTCATGCCCACCGCCCGGTTCTCCACCAAGTCGTCGCGCCCGACGCCGTGGGCACCGCCGATGGCGTTGAGGCGGGCCAGCAGCGCTGCCGGGGCCATCGCCTGGCCGTCCAGCGCCACCGCATCGCCCGCCGCAAACTCCAGCTCGATCTGCGCCGGGGCGTCCGGGGCGGCTTCCGGGGCGACGGTCCAGCGCCACATGGCCTCGTCGGGGGCGTTCCAGGGATCTTCCAGCCCACCGCCTTCGTAGGATATGTGCAGCAGGTTGGCGTCCATTGAGTAAGGCGACTTATCGCCGCGCTGGTAGTCCACGGGAATCCGGTGCCGCTCGCAGAAGGCCATCAGCGCCTCACGCGAGTTCAGGTCCCACTCCCGCCAAGGCGCGATCACTTGAATGTCCGGGTTCAAGGCATAGGCGCCGAGCTCGAAGCGCACCTGGTCATTGCCCTTGCCCGTGGCGCCGTGGGCGATGGCGTCGGCACCGGTTCGCTCAGCGATCTCGACCAGCCGCCGGGCGATCAACGGGCGGGCGATGCTGGTGCCGAGCAGGTACTCGCCTTCGTAGAGGGTGTTGGCGCGGAACATGGGGAAGACGTAGTCGCGAACGAACTCCTCGGTCAGATCCTCGATGTGAATTTCCCGCACCCCCATGGCCTCGGCCTTGGCGCGGGCCGGCTCCACCTCCTCGCCCTGGCCAATGTCGGCGGTGAAGGTCACCACCTCGGCGCCGTAGGTCTCCTGCAGCCAGCGGCAGATGACTGAGGTGTCCAACCCCCCGGAATAGGCGAGCACGATCTTGCCAATGGCTTTGCTTGTCATCTGCGGTGCGGCGAACGCCAGTCTGGAAAAGGCTGTGCATGATACCCAAGGTGGCCAACGGGTGGCTATTGGAGAAACGCGGTGGCTCGGCACGACTTTGGCTGGGCTTGAGCGGGGCGAAACGCCCGCGTCAGGCGAGAGACGAGATTCCCGAAGCGAAGGGCGTACCGCTCTCAGCCGAATCACGACGGTGACGTGAGCCAAACTGAGCCACTAAAACACAAAGGGTCAAAAAGGATGAAGCGACACTTTTAGGCGCACAAAAATGTATGATTTCCCTTTTTTATGCGCCTAAAAGTGGAAAAAGATAACCGGCAATGGCATCGTAAGCTGCATTAGCCCCGAACTGGAAGAATCCGTTCAATGCTCGAACGCCTCGCCTACGAACGACTGCTGGCCTGGAAGCAGCAGACTGTGCGCAAGCCTTTGCTGCTCGACGGCGCCCGGCAGGTCGGCAAGTCCTGGTTGATCGGCAGGCAATTCGGCCCGCGGGAGTTCCGCGAGGTGCATTGGCTTGACTTCCGAGCCAATCCCCAGCTTTCGGCCTTGTTCGCCGAGAGCCTGGATCCCGCCACGATCATCGACAACATCGAGATCGAGTTGGCCCAGCGCATCGACATCAAGCGGGATTTGCTGTTCCTTGATGAGGTCGGTGAATGCCAGCAGGCCGTGGATGCCCTGAAGTACTTTGCGGAGCGGCTGCCGCAAGCCTTCGTCTGCGCATCGGGGTCGAACATTGGCCTGCTTCGATCATTTCCGGTTGGCAAGGTGGATGAACTGGCCCTCTTTCCCCTGTGTTTCGAGGAGTTCCTGATGGCCGCAGGGCGGGAGCCGCTCCTTGGAGCCTACCGCGCCCAGCGGCAAAGCGGCACAGTGCATCAACAGCTCTGGCCGCGATTGCTCGACTACTACTTCGTCGGCGGCATGCCCGAAGCGGTGGCGGCTTGGTTTGAACCGGGCCAACGCCTTCTTGAGCGCACCGCCCAAGTGACGCGCATTCACCGCAATCTCGTCAACGGCTACCGCCGGGACTTCGGCAAGCACGCCGGCATCCATGACGCGCAGCACATCGAACGGGTGTTCGAGAGCGTGCCGATGCAACTCGCCGCTTGCCGGGACGGGTCAGTGGCGCGCTATCGATTCAAGAGAGTCGTCCCCCAAAAGCAGCGCTACCGGGAATTGGCGGGGCCCATCGATTGGTTGGAAAAGGCGCGGCTGCTGTGGAAGTGCTTCCCCGTGCAAGGGCGGCCTGACCCGCCGTTGCAGGCTCGGATCAAGGCCAACCGCTTCCGTCTATACCTGTTCGACGTGGGCCTGCTCGGGCACATGCTCGGCATGACCTACACGGACCAACGGGCGCAAAGCGCGGCCCACAAGGGCTACATCGCCGAGAACTTCGTCCGAACGGAACTTGGCGCCCACTGCCGCCAACCCTGCTACGGTTGGTTTGAGGCACGCTCTCAAATCGAGTTTCTCATTCGCGACCGTGAGGGCCGGGTGATTCCCGTGGAGGTGAAAAGCAGCAGCCGCACCCGCGCCCGCAGCTTGAGCGCCTACATCGACCGCTACGCCCCCGCCCGGGCCATCAAGCTGATCGGCGCTCCGGGGAGCCGCTCCTCCGGTCCCATCGAGACGTGGCCGCTTTACCATGCGCAGTTTCTAGCCCGCCTATCAAGGAAGCCCTTTTGACAAAGCGGAAGTTGGCGGAACATGCGGGCCAGCGCTGTGCGAGCTCAGGAACATATCGGAATCCGACCTAAGCGACGTGCGTGGAGTTTCGCGCCAGCGACACTCCAACGCGCCCGCATTGCGGGCGCACGGGCTCAGAAACATTTCGGAACCCGACCCACGCAACGGCAACGGAGTTTCGCGCCAGCGAAACTCCATCCGCGACCGTCAGGTCGCGCGGGCTTGTTTTATCAGCAGCAACCTGTTTAGGTCGCTCAATGAGCGAAGTCAGCATGGCAAACCGATTTCGCGGCTTCCTGCCCGTGGTGGTGGACGTGGAAACCAGCGGCTTCGACCCTGAGTGCCACGGCCTGCTGGAAATCGCGGCCCTGACGCTGCGGTTCGACGACGGCAATCTGGTGATCGACGGTCGCCACCGGTGGCCGGTCCGGCCGTTTCCGAAGGCGCTGATCAATCCCGACTCCCTGCGCGTGACCGGCATCGACCTGAACGACCCGGCACGGCGGGCCATCCCGGAAGCGGAGGTCATCAAGCAGCTATTCAAGATGGCCCGCGCCGCCATCAAGCGCCACGGCTGCCATCGCGGCATTCTGGTGGGCCACAACGCGGCCTTCGATGCCGGCTTCATGCACGCCGCCGCCAAGCGGGCGGGGGTCAAGCGCAACCCCTTCCATCCGTTCAGCACCATCGACACCGCCGCCTTGGGCGCCGTGGCCTACGGCCACACCGTGCTGCGCGAGGCCTGCGCCCGAGCCGGCATCGACTACGACAAGGAACAGGCGCACGGCGCCCTGTACGACGCCGAGCGCTGCGCCATGCTGTTTTGCGCGATCGTCAATGGTTGGGGCGAGGCGCTCGGCGAGCGGGCCGCTTGGCTGAAGGCTAGTGTCCTGTCCCGCAAATAACCGGGCGTTGGGCGCTGGCGCCTAAGCGGCTACGGCTTCCTTGATCAACGGCTCGAGTTCGCCGCTCTCGAACATCTCGGTGACGATGTCGCAGCCGCCAATCAGTTCGCCTTTGACGTAAAGCTGCGGGAAGGTGGGCCAGTCGGCGTAGCCCGGCAAGGTGGCGCGGATTTCCGGATTGCCTAGGATGTCCACGTAGGCGAAACGCTCGCCGCAGGCCGCCAGGCACTGCACCGTCTGCGCCGAAAATCCGCACTGGGGGGCGCCCGGCGATCCCTTCATGTAGAGAATGATGGGGTTTTCCTCAATCTGCTGCTTGATGGTGGCCAGCACCGAGTCCGTGGTTGCATTAGCCATATTCGTGCCTTTACCTCGTGGATGGGATTGGCGAGCATTGTAAGGCAATTGCGCGCCCGCGAGGCGGGCGCGTTGGAGTTTCGCTGCGCGAAGCTCCGTGCCAGTCGCTTGAGCCAGATTCCGGAATGTTTCTGGGCCCGCGCAGAGGGGGACGACGATGACTAGGACCATGACCGAGTTCGACCGCCGCATCGACCGCAGCGGCACCAGCAGCGCCAAGTGGGACAAGTACCAAGGCCGGGACGTGCTGCCGTTCTGGGTGGCCGACATGGACTTCGAGGCGCCGGACTTCCTGCTCGACGCGCTCCGCGCCCGGATCGAGCACCCGATCTTCGGCTACACGCGCGTTCCCGACGGCTTGGTCGCCGCCTTCCAGGGCTGGCTGGAGCGCAACTACCGTTGGCAGGTGCCCGAGGAGTGGCTGGCGTGGATTCCCGGCGTGGTCACCGGCCTCAATCTCGCCGCCATGGCCACCGCGCAGCCCGGCGGCGGCGCGCTCATTCCCACCCCGGTGTACTATCCCTTCCGCGCCGTTCCCGCCAATGCGGGGCAGCGCGCCATCGAGGTGCCGATGGCGCGCGACGGGGATCGCTGGGTGATGGACATCGACGCCCTTGAAGCCGCCACCGACGCCGACACCCGCATCCTGATGATCGCCAACCCGCAAAACCCCACCGGACGAGTCCATGACCAAGCTGAGCTGCGGGAACTGGCGGCTTTCGCAGCGCGGCGCGGCTTGGTGATCTGCTCCGACGAGATCCACTGCCCCATTCTGCTCGACCGGCAAGCCAGCCACCGGCCCATCGCCAGCCTCGACGCCGAAATCGCTGCGCGCAGCATCTCGCTCTATGCCGCCACCAAGGCCTACAACGTGCCGGGCCTTTCCTGCGCGGTGGCGGTGATCCCCGATGCGGGCTTAAGGCGGCGCTTCAACAAGGCCCGCCGCGGCTTGACGCCCTCGATTGGACCCTTGGCCCACGCCGCCTCGGAAGCGGCCTTCAACGACCAAAGCGGCTGGCTCGAGCGCCTGCTCGCCTATCTGCGCGGCAACCATGAACGGGTGCTGGCAGTGGCCGGCCCGCGCATGACGCCGGTGGAAGGCACCTACCTCGCTTGGATCGATGTGCGCGACCTAGGCTTGGCCGATCCCGATGCGCACTTCGAGCGCTTCGGGGTCGGCCTTTCCGACGGCGCCGCCTTCGGCGGCCCCGGCTTCGTGCGCTTCAACTTCGGCTGCCCGCGCCCGCTGCTGGAGGAGGGCCTGGCTCGATTCGGCGCCGCCATCGATGCCGCGCGGCCGGCGTAGCGTCCTGCATTGGGCGCTCTTGGCAATGTTCCGGTCGAGCTGCAAGAGGCTGCGCGCCCGCTGCGCGGGTGCGCTGGCGCGAAACTCCGCTGCCGTCGCGCGGGTCAGGCTCGATATGTTCTTAAACCCGCACGGAGGCAATTGGAAGGTCGCCGCTGCCGACGCCGTTTGCGACAGCAAAAGGCAAATTACCGCACGGGCGCGGGAACGCGCGGCGGAGCAGGTGTCAACGGCGGACCATGCGCGATTCGTGGAGGTCGTGGAGACCGAGATGATGAGCCTCCACGAAGGCAACATCGCGCGCTGCCGCCTGCTGCCCGCCGAATGCCAAGCGTGGCGACAGGACTGGCATTGACGGTGCAGCGGGATTGTGTGGTCCTCGCCGCCCCAACCTCACAGCAAGAGGACGCAGGCGCGAGGCCGTCAAGCACATTCAGGAGCATGTGCAAGTCCTGCGCGACAGGAATCGACCAATGCGGCTGGATCGTTTTGAGCGGGATTGTCGCTGACGAGACGGGCGGCGTCGGCGACCCGCTGGAATTTCGCCGCTTTCATTCCTGCCGAAGGGCGATTGTGAAATCGTCGAGAGCTTCCGGCACGTTATGCAGTTGGCCCGGCCATGTTCTCGGGCAAGCTAGAGGGTGTCGCCGCATGGCTCCGCTGAGCCCTCAGCCGGGGAGCGCCAGCGGCCTGCCGCCGGCGGTGAGGGGACGAGCCCGGGCGTCCCCTAAATCTTCTCCAACAGGTTTCTGAGTTCGTCACACTGCCGCACCCGTTGCGCGGTCGTCGTGCCCATGAATGATGCGGACAGGCAGGTGACGCCCGCCTCTCGGTAGGCTTGAATCTGATCGCGCACGTACCCTTCCGGGCCGATGAGGGAGGTCTCGTCCAGATAGCGCTGCGGCACTTGGGCTTCGGCTTCGGACTTGCGCCCTGAAAGGTAAAGCTCTTGAATCGTCTCCGCCTCCTTCTCGTAACCGTACTGGCGAAAGATCTGGTTGTAGAAGTTCTTGTCCTTGGCCCCCATGCCGCCCACGTAGAGCGCCGTGCGCGGTCGAGCCAGATCCCGCTGCGCCTCCAAGCCTTCGCCAATGCCCACGGCGCCGCCCGCGAACACCTCCAGCGGCGGCAGTTCCGGAGCCCGCTTCCTCATCCCGTCCCTAAGCGCATTGCCCCACAGGCCGTCAGCATGTCGCGGGTTGAAGAAGGCCGGGAGCCAGGCTTCGGCCTTCTCCGCCGTCATTGCCACGCTTTTCGCGCCAAGCGTTGCCAAGGCGATCGGAATCGCCTCCCGCACCGGACGATTGATGATCTTCAATGGCTTGCCCAGACCGGTGCCTTGGTCGGCGGGGAGCGGCACCCTGTGCTTCCTCCCTTGGTAAGTGAGCTTGTCCTCCCGCCGCCACACCGCGCGGCAGATGTCCATGACCTCCCGCATCCGCGTCAAGGGGGCATCGTAAGGCACGCCATGAAACCCCTCCACGACCTGCGGACCGGAGGCTCCGAGGCCGAGCATGAAGCGTCCCTTCGAGATCGCATCCATGCCCGCGGCGGTCATGGCCAGGAGCGCCGGCGTGCGGCTGTAGATGTTGACGATTCCCGATGCGAGGGTGGCTTTTTCCGTTACTGCGGCCAGATAGCCCAAGGCGCTGATCGAATCAAAGGAGTAGGACTCCGCCACCCAGATGCAGTCGGCGCCGGCTTTTTCGAGCTCCCGCAATTCATCGGCCTGCTCCGCAATGCTGCCGCGCGAGTAGTGCGCGCTGATCGATATCCTCATGGCTGTCTCCTTGATGCCGACTCGTGGACGTTGCGCTCTTCAGTGCGGCTCATCGACTGGCCCTGTTTTCTCCGCCGCCACTTTAGCCGCTTTCCCCGTCCCATCGCCACACGCGCGACCTGACGGTCGCGGATGGAGTTTCGCTGGCGCGAAACTCCGCGCTGGATTGCCGAACCCCGAACGAGTATCTTGTCGGGATCGAGGATGCTGCCTGATCCGGCAGGCGAAAAGTTCCGAAATGTCCTGAGCCGGCACACGCGCTCGTCGCTTAGATCAGATTCCGGTATGTTTCTGAGCCCGCCCACACCCGGGACTCGGTCAAGGGCGGGACGCTACCGCTCGGAGGACACGTCGGCTGGATGACTCCAAGCCGGCCGCAGCACGGCATGGGGCAGGCAGCGGCACCGTGCGGGTCCAGGAACTGCCGGAACCTGACCCACGCCGCCAGCGAACCTGGTCCTCGGCCAAGGCTCGCGGTATTGAATGCGGCTGACAAAACCCCTATATAGGACGGCTGCAAACCAGCCGAGGCAACTCCGATGCGCATCCTGCTCTTCCTCGCCACCAACCTGGCCATCATCGTGCTGGCCAGCGTCACCTTCCGGCTGCTCGGCTTTGAGAGCATCCTGGCCGCCAACGGCGTTGACCTCGACCTCGGGGCGCTGCTGGTGTTCTGCGCCCTGTTCGGCTTCGGCGGGGCGTTCATCTCGTTGGCGCTGTCGAAGCGGCTCGCCAAGTGGTCCACCAAGGCGCAAATCATTGAGCGGCCCGGCAACGCCACCGAGCGCTGGCTGCTTGACACCGTCGCCGCCCAAGCCAGCAAGGCCGGCATCGGCATGCCGGAGGTGGCCATTTTCCCTGCCGAGGAGCCGAATGCCTTCGCCACCGGGGCCAACCGCAACAAGGCGCTCGTGGCAGTGAGCGCCGGCCTGTTGAACGGCATGAACCAAGATGAGATCGAAGCGGTGCTCGGCCACGAAATCGGCCACGTCGCCAACGGCGACATGGTGACGCTGACCCTGATCCAAGGGGTGGTGAACACCTTCGTGATGTTCCTGGCGCGGATCATCGGCTTCGTCGTTGATCGCGTGGTGCTCAAGAACGAGCGCGGGCTGGGCATCGGCTACTGGATCACCACCATCATCGCGGAGATCGTGCTGGCCATCCTCGCCAGCGCCATCGTCATGTGGTTCTCCCGGCGGCGGGAGTTCCGCGCCGACGAGGCCGGCGCCAAGCTGGCCGGACGCGCCAAAATGATCGCCGCCTTGGAGCGGCTCAAGCGTGGCCAGGAAATGCCCAACAGCATGCCCGACACCATGGTCGCGTTCGGCATCTCCAGCGGCGCCCGGCAAGGCTTGAGGGCGATGTTCGCCTCCCATCCGCCGCTGGACGCCCGCATCAATGCCCTGAAGGCGGCGCCGATACCCTAATGCCAGCGGCCCCCGACGCGGTTGGCCGCCGCGTCGCTGCCGTCAGCGATGATGCAGAAGTTGATGCTTGAAGCGTTTGCAAGCGGACGTGTCAGGCCGATGCAGCTACCGCCTATCCCAGAACCCACCCACCAAGAAGCAATGTCGTACCCATGCGGCCAGCGCAGCAAGGCGAAGTTCAGCCAAAGCGCCAAAGCCAGTATCGGCGCTCTGCACTTCCATCGCGGCACACGCACCAAGCCCGAGCCTCTGACAGCACCGACAAGCACCGACTCGCTGTGGCTGGCAAACCAGTTTAGGCTGCCGCTCGCGGAGTCGGGTTGAGGCGCATATCCGACGCACCCACTCATGCAATTCGGTAGAATGCCCTCCCCGCAGACCAAAAAGGGCAGGCGCTAAGGCGAATCCCGTGACCCTTCAGCAATATACCGATGAGATTCAGGATTGCGTAAGTCATGCGGCCTGCCTCTACGCCCGGTTGGTGCTTGTGGCCGGTCCATCGGGGAGCGGCAAAACAGCCTCGTTGCGAGCTTTCCAGAACACAAACGAAGCGCCGCTAATCAATGTGAATCTGCAGGTTTGTCGGGCGTTGCTTGACCTAGATCGACGCTCTCGGGTTCTACGGTTGCCAAAACTCCTGAACGCCATCGTCGAGACCGAGGCGCATGGCGCGGATATCATTCTGCTCGACAACACCGAGGTTCTATTCGACGCCGACTTGCAGCAAGATCCGTTACGCCTGCTGAAAACCCTGGCGCGGCACCGAACCGTGATTGCCGCTTGGAGCGGCACTGCGGAAGCCGATGCGCTAACTTATGCCGAGCCCGGCCATCGAGAACATAAGCGCTGTCTACTTGGCGGGTCCGGTGCACCACTCATCGTCCATATGGAGAGTGAGGCTTGACCAACTACGGCGACTTGATTGCGTTTGACCCCATCGAAAGCGTGGTCCAGCTACGTCACGCCGACTACGGCAAAGCGGCCCGGCAACTCGTGGAAACCTTCGTCATTTCCGACGAAATGGCAGAGCGGCTCGCCGCGCTGGTGTTTCCGCAACTGCAGTTCGACCGCCCAATGGACAACAAGGGCTTGCTCGTTGTGGGCAACTACGGAACGGGCAAGTCGCACCTCATGTCCGTGCTCTCCGCAGTGGCCGAGAATGCCGAACTGGCTTCAAACCTCGCCAGCGAGGACGTGGCTGAGGCGTCCAAAGCCATCGCTGGCCGGTTCAAGGTTGTCCGGACGGAGATTGGGTCCACCACCATGCCGCTGCGGGATATCCTGGCCGCCGAACTTGAAGAGCACTTGGACCGGATGGATGTCAGCTACAGGTTCCCCCCGACCGACAAGGTGCCTAACAACAAGCGCTGTTTCGAGGAAATGATGACCGCGTTCCACGAGCAGCATCCAGAGCATGGCCTGCTGCTGGTGGTGGATGAGTTGCTTGACTACCTGCGCTCGCGCAGAGATCAACCCCTCATTCTCGACCTCAACTTTCTGCGCGAAATCGGCGAGTCCTGCCGTGATCTACGCCTACGCTTCATGGCGGGCGTGCAGGAGGCCATCTTCGACAGCCAGCGGTTCGCCTATGTGGCGGATGACCTGAGACGGGTTAAAGACCGTTTCGAGCAGATTCTCATCGCCAAAAGCGACGTCAAGTTCGTGGTCGCCGAACGGTTGCTTCGCAAGAGCGCGGATCAGCAGGCGCAAGTGCGCGAGCGTCTACAGGGCTTTACCCGGTTCTACGGGCGCATGAACGAGACGCTCGATGACTATGTGAGGCTGTTCCCCGTGCATCCCGACTACATTGATACCTTTGATCGCATCGCCGCAGTGGAAAAGCGGGAAGCCTTGCGAACACTCTCCAATGCCATGCAGTCGATGCTCGATCAGGAGGTTTCGCCCGATAATCCGACGCTGATCGCCTACGACAGCTATTGGCGCACCTTGCGCGAAAACGCCGCCTACCGTGCTCTGCCGGAAATCAAGGAGGTAATCGCTTGCAGCGAAGTTCTTGAGGGGCGCATCGAACAGTCCTTCACCCGGCCGGCCTACAAGCCGATGGCCCTGCGCCTGATTCATGCCCTATCCGTCCATCGTCTCACCACCCGCAACATTCACGCCCCAATCGGGCCAACCCCGCGCGAACTGCGCGATGGCCTGTGCCTCTACCAACCCGGTATCGAAGACTTGGGCGGCGACCCGGCGGATGACCTGCTTTCCCAAGTGGAGACGGTACTGCGGGAGATACACAAAACGGTGAGCGGTCAGTTCATTTCGATGAACGAGGACAACGGCCAGTTCTATCTGGACCTGAAGAAAACCGACGACTACGACGCCTTGATCGAACAACGTGCGGAAAGCCTCGACCCTGGCCAACTCGACCGGTACTACTACGAGGCGCTGAAGCGGGTGATGGAATGCACCGACCGCACCTACGTTTCCGGCTATCGAATCTGGCGGCATGAGTTGGCATGGCCTGAGCGCAACGCGGCCCGGCAGGGGTACTTGTTCTTTGGTGCGCCCAACGAACGCTCAACGGCCGCGCCTCCTCGAGACTTCTACGTTTACTTCATCCAACCGTCCGACCCGCCAGCCTTTAAGGACGAGGGCAGGCCCGACGAAGTGTTTCTGCGGCTTCGCATGGACGACCAGTTTCGCACCACCTTGTCCGGCTACGCAGCGGCCTTGGATCTGGCGCACAGATCCTCCGGCCATGCCAAGGCGACCTACGAGGACAAATCCGACCAATTCCTGAACGGATTGGTGCGTTGGCTGCAGCAGCATATGGCCGATGCCTTCGAGGTGGGCTACCAAGGACGCACCAAGGCAATCACCAAATGGGCCAAAGGCAAGTCCATTCGCCAGCTACCGGGCATCGGCAACGACGAAACCATCAACTTTCGGGATCTCGTCAACACGGTGGCGGGCATCTGCCTCGCTCCGCACTTCGAGAGCCAAGCGCCGGACTACCCGACTTTCTCGATACTGGTCACCGGTGCTAATCGTCGGCAGGCGGCGCAGGAAGCGTTGCGCGCCATTGGGGGCGCTCATCGCTCCCGGCAAGCGGTTGCGGTGCTCAATGCGCTTAAGTTGCTGGATGACGATCGCCTAGATCCGCGCCAGTCGCGGTACGCTCAAGCAATTCTTGACCGACTCGAAGGGAAGGGCGCTGGCCAGGTTGCCAACCGCGATGAGCTGATTGGCAACGACCGGGGCGTGGAGTACTTGGATCCCGAGACGCAGCGCTTGGAGCCTGAATGGGTGGTGGTCGTGCTTGCAGCGCTGGTCCACTCCGGCCACATCGTCGTCGCCATCGCAGGACGGAAATTCGACGCCCTGGCATTGACCGAGATGGCCACAACGCCGGTGGACGAACTCGTGCAATTCAAGCACGTCGAACCGCCGAAGGAATGGAACTTGCCAGCGCTCACGGCGCTATACGAGTTGCTCGGTTTGGCCCCCGGCATGGCTCAACTGGTTACCCAAGGCAAGGACGATGCCCTGCAGCAACTGCAAAGGGCCGTAGCCCTTGCCGTGGACCGGCTGGTGCTAGCAAGCCAATGCCTTCGGGAGGGTCTTCCGTTCTGGGGCAGAAATCTTATGGACGAGGAGGAGGCAGGCAGGCTCGGCGGGCGAATCGGCGACGCCAAAACCTTCTTGGAGTCCCTGCAAGCTTACACGACGCCAGCCAGGCTGAAGAATTTCCGCCACGATGCGGCCCGGGTGGCCGCGCACCAATCCGGCTTGGATGCACTGGCTGAGGTGGAATCCTTGGACGCCCTGCGTAAGCGGCTGGACCAAACGGCCTCCTACCTTTCCACTGCCCGCGCTGGAATGTCACCGGAACATCCGTGGACGACGGAGGTGATATCGGCGCGCGAAGAAGTACTCGCTGAATTTCAAAATCCCGCAGAGCGCGTGCAGACAGCTTTCCGCCAACGCACCGAACGCCGCTTGGACGGCCTCAAGAAGGACTACATACAGGCCTATCTCGCCGACCACGCCAAGGCTCGCCTAGGCGTGAACGCAGACCGGCGTAAAACGGAGCTCCTGCAAGACGATAGGCTAGTGGCACTGAAGCGCCTGTCAGCGATTGAATTGATGCCTAGTGAGCACCTTCAGCAATATCAAGACAGGCTGGCGGCACTGAAGAGTTGCTTCGCGCTGAGGGAGGCTGAACTGAGCCTGGAACCGTTCTGCCCGCACTGTGGCTTCAAGCCGGGCGCGGAAGCCAGTGCATCAACGGAAAACGCCCTTAACGCCCTTAACGCCCTTGATGCTGAATTGGATAAGCACATCGGCGATTGGACGCGGACGCTATTGATGAATCTCAGCGCTTCGACCACGCAGGATGCCCTTGAACTGCTCAAGAACGACTCCCGCAAGTTAGTGGAGGAATTCATCCAACAGGGTCGATTGCCCGAGAAGATCGAGCAGGACTTCATTGAGGCTCTCAATGAGGCACTAGGCGGGCTGCAGAGAGTGACCGTCACCTCAAATGACCTTCGACGTGCCCTACTTGCAGGCGGCACTCCAGCAACGCCTTTGGAAATCAGGCAACGCTTCGAAGGCTACTTGGGCGAACTGACAGGGGGCATGGACACCGAGAAAGTGCGGATCTTGGTGGACTAGGAATCGACCATGGACCAAGCCGCCCTAAAGGAATTGCTTGAAGCCCACGAGTGGCGCGACGTGGAGTTCAAGGAGGCGCAAAGAGACGTGCCGAGGAACGCCTACGAGACGGTGTCCGCCTTTGCGAATACCGAAGGAGGTCACTTGGTCTTCGGTGTGAGGAAAGGCGGCCAAGAGACGGAAATTGTGGGCGTCCTCGATGTGGACAAAGTGCAAGGCGACTTCCTGACGACTTTGAACCAACGGGACAAAATCAGCATCGCAGTTGACGTTCGAGAGCAACAACTCCGCCACGATGACGCGGACCTGCTGATCTTCTACGTGCCGGAGGTTCACCGCACAGACAAGCCGGTTTACCTGAACGGCGATATCCGCCGAGCCTTTGTCCGACGCGGCGGCAGCGACTTTCGCTGCTCCGAAAGCGAACGCAATCGCTTCCTGATGGACGCAGCAACCGAGCGCTACGACGGCCAAGTCGTGGATTTCAACGTGGACACTGCCTTCGACGAGGACAGCATCCACTGGTATCGCGCCGTCTATGAAGCCCGGCCCGGAAGTCGACCCAGCGCAGAGCTATCGGATTTGGACTTTCTTAGTGAAATGGGCCTGCTCGCGGAGCAGCGGGGTGGTCGCCTACCCACGCGAGCGGCGATACTCCTATTCGGTGCGAATCGGACAGCGCGCCAACTTCTGCCGCGCCCCATCGTGGACTGCCAGAGATACCACCTGCCACGCGACAAGTCGGAAACCAACGAGCGCTGGTTCGACCGAATGTTGCTGGAGGAAAACTTGATTCGGGCATGGCGCACCTTGATCGAGGACTGGTATCCAAGGATTGCCGAACGCCCGTTCCGGATCAACCCTGCCACCATGCAGAGCGATGACACGCCGCCCGGTTACCGTGCGTTCCGCGAGTCCATGGTTAATCTGCTGATCCACCAGGACTATGCCGACCACACCCGCAAGGCGGTGATTTGCCACTATCCCGATCAAACCCTGTTCTGGAACCCAGGCGACGCTTTCGCGGCGGACGCGGACCTGCTCGAACCCGGCGAAAAGGAAGTACGCAATCCGCGACTGGTGTTGGCATTCCGGCGTATCGGCTTAAGCGAAAACGCTGGTTGGGGGCTGCGGGACGTATTCCGTAGTTGGCGCGAACTGGGCCATGTGCCCCCGACAGTGGCCAACGACAAGGGCCGAAAGAGCTTTGAGGTCGTTCTGAAAAAGGAAGCATTACTTTCTGCGGAGCAGCTTGCCTTTCACCGGAGCTTGGGGCTGAGCCTGACTGAAGAGCAAGCCGTGGCCTTTGCCTTCCTTTGCAGCGCCAAATCGGCAACGATGCCGCAGATTCAAGCAGTTACCGGCGGAACGCTAGAGACAGCGCAGCAGACCATCAAGGCACTTGAGACACAACAACTCGTCCATCCCGCTGAGCAAGGAAACGTCCATGTCCTGGCCAATCACCTTGAACCCTTGCTGAGTGAAGCAACCCGTCCACGCTCAGTGCCCGAACAGTCGCCAGGTGAGATTCATGCCACTCCTGCGAAGCTCACGGAACAGCAGTATCGGGTTGTGGACATCTGCGAAATACCTCGAACTCAGACTGAGTTGGCGCAATTGACCAACCTCCCTAAGAAGAACTTCCGTCAACGGTATGTCTTACCCCTAGTGGACGCCGATATTCTCCGTCCGACAAATCCAGGCGCTCCGTCAGATCGAGGTCAGCGATATGTGCTTACTGATGTTGGCCTTAAACTCAAAGCGGCCCGCATAAACGCTGACCAGAGTGGGGATGGTGACTGAGGCCGATGCGACGCCGACCTTGCTGTCAGCGGATGACGAAGGGGTGGTTGAAGGTCCAGTGGAGTGCCTCGGCATAACCTTCGCCTCCGAAGATGAGCGGCGCACCTACTTCTTGGAGCGCTTGAAGGAAAAGCTCCCGGACCTCCGCCAGCGGGAAGACTTCCCTATCGGTACGGACGACGACATTCTGAGGCTCTCCGATCCCCCGCACTACACCGCTTGCCCCAATCCATTCCTTTCAGACTTCATTGACCACTATGGGCGGTCTTACGATCCTGACGAGCCCTACCATCGAGAGCCCTTCGCCGTTGACGTAAGTGAGGGCAAGAACGATCCGTTGTACAGAGCCCACGGCTACCACACGAAAGTGCCTTACCGCGCCATCGTGCCGTCGATACTCCACTACACCAAGCCGGGCGATATCGTGCTCGACGGTTTTTGCGGCTCCGGCATGACCGGCGTTGCCGCGCAATGGTGTGGCGCGGCGCCATTACCCTATCGCTTGAAACTGGAGAGCCAGTGGAAGGCCCTGGGACGCGAAGCGCCGCAGTGGGGCGCTCGCCGGGCTGTGCTCGGCGATCTTTCGCCCGCTGCCACTTTCATTGCGGCCAACTACAACATTCCCTTTGATATTGGCGCATTTAGAGAAGTTGCCGAGCGCCTCCTGCGGGACATTGAAGCGGACCTCGGCTGGATGTATGACACGCTCCACAGCGACGGCACCACGACTGGGCGCATCAACTACACGGTGTGGAGCGAAGTTTTTTCATGCCCGGAGTGCGCGGGTGAAGTGGTGTTTCTCGAGGAAGCTCTCGACAAAAACACCAAACGGACGCTCGACAGTTTTCCTTGTCCGCATTGTTCCGCCAGTTTGACCAAGAGGAACCTCCAGCGGTCTTTCGATACGGGCTTGGATTCAGCGTCGAAGAAACCGTGGAGTCGCATAACCCTGCGGCCCGTGTTGATCAACTACAGCATTGGTAGGGCGCGGTACGAGAAAGCACCCGATGAGGCAGATCTTTTCCTGTTGCGGCGGATCAAAGACATGCCGCTCGCAACCGAATTGCCCACGGCACCGATTCCCGTGAACCAGATGTATCACGGCTCCCGTCTTGGTCCCAAGGGCTTCACTTGCATACACCACCTGTTTCTTCCGCGTGCCGGGCAGGCCTTGGCGGCGATGTGGCAGCGCGTGTATAAACTTGAGCAAGGGCGACTGCGCAGCATGTTGCTGTTTACAGTCGAGCAGGCCATATGGGGCATGTCGGTGCTCAACCGATACGGCCCATCACACTTCTCCCAAGTCAACCAACAACTATCAGGCGTTTACTACGTCAGTTCGCAGATTGCCGAAGTGTCCCCTTGGTACATTCTCAGCGGCAAGCTCAACAGGCTGGTCAAGGCTTTTGAATCACGCCACGCCCGAGTCGGCAAGGCAGCGATTTCGAGCGGAGACTGCAGCCAAACAGGTTTGCCCGCCAATTCCATTGACTACATATTCACCGACCCCCCTTTTGGCGAGAACATCTACTACGCGGATCTGAACTATGTGGTTGAATCCTGGCATCGCATCTTCACCCCAAGCACTAAGGAGTCGATCATTGACCGGAAGAAAGGGAAGAGCCTCGCCGACTACAAGCGCTTGATGCAAGGCGGTTTCGCTGAATATCGCCGCGTTCTGAAGCCGGGCCGCTGGATCACTGTCGTCTTTCACAATTCCCGTAATTCGGTCTGGAATGCCATTCAGGAGTCGATGCTTGCAGCCGGCTTCGTGGTTGCCGACGTCCGCACACTGGACAAGCAGCAGGGCTCTTACCGACAACTCACCAGCACGGCCGTCAAGCAGGACTTGGTAATCTCGGCCTACAAACCAAACGGCGGCCTGGAGCGTCGCTTTCAACTATCATCCGGAGCAGAGGAGGGCGCTTGGGATTTCGTTCGCACCCATCTGGGCAACCTGCCCGTTTTCGTCGCCGCTAATGAAGCCATCGAGGTGGTGGCTGAACGGCGGGGCTACATGCTGTTCGACCGTATGGTCGCCTTCCACGTTCAGCGTGGCGTCACGGTGCCGCTCTCAGTATCGGATTTCAACGAGGGCTTGATGCAACGCTTCCCGGAGCGGGACGGCATGTTCTTCCTGCCGGAGCAGGTGGTCGAATACGACCGAAAGCGAATCCAAGTGCAGGAAGTTGCTCAACTCGAACTGTTCGTCAGGGACGAGGAATCAGCAATCCAGTGGCTACGGCAGGAGCTAGCCCGCAAACCCCGCTCCTTTCAGGACATCCACCCCGATTTCATCCCCGAACTCAGCGGCTGGCTAAAGCACGAGCGAGTGCTGGAACTCTCCGACCTGCTTGCAGAGAACTTCCTGCGCTACGTGGGCGCCGGTGATGTCCCTCCTCAGATTCACGCCTACCTATCCACCAACTTCAAGGATTTGCGCAACTTGCCCAAGGACCATCCAAGGCTCCGCGCCAAGGCCAAAGACCGCTGGTACGTCCCCGACCCCAATAAGGCCAGCGACCTAGCCGAATTGCGTGAACGCTCCTTGCTCAGGGAATTTGATGAGTACGTAGCCTCCGACCAGCGACGACTCCGGCGGTTTCGCCTAGAGGCAGTTCGAGCCGGCTTCCGGCGCGCATGGCAAAACCAAGATTATGCAACCATCGTCAAGGTAGCCAACAAAATCCCGGAAGCAATCCTCCACGAAGACCCGAAGCTGCTCATGTGGTTCGACCAAGCCTCGATCCGCGTTGACGCAACGAGCCTCCACCAGACGAGACAAATATGAAACGAGATGACGACTACCTCAGAGAGCTTCTAATGGAGATCGAATCACATGGGCGCTGCTTGTTCCTTGTTATTCGGACTATGGGGCTTGGAGTCCAAGAAGAAAAGAAATGGTTCCATGCGCAGCTCCTGTGCGATCAAGGGTACCTGTATCCGGAAAGCGATGTGGCGTACCGGCTGACCGCACAGGGTTGCGAGTTTTTAGATTCGATTCGCGATGAGGGAGTTTGGAACAAGACCAAGCGGACAGTCGCTGAAACAGGGGGCAACGCGACCTTGGAAATCATCAAGAACCTTGCCAGCGGTTTCCTGAAGAAAAAGATCGCCGACCACACGGGAATCGATCTCTGAGTGAGTTGGCGCGACCACATTCTCAACGAGTTCATCCCCGGCATACATCGGTTCATGTTGGCCGACGACCCCGACAGCCTTCTAGCGGATGAGCGCCTTCAAGCGGCGATCCGCGAGCGGGGCTTTGAAGTCCTCCGCTTCGAGGAAGCGATTGCCTTCCGCTACGCTTACGAGTCGCGCTTCCGCGAATATTGGGACCGGGGCGAGCAAGCAGATTCGGCTGTGGTGCTGTCCATCCCAACCCTCGGCTCGTTGCCGTTCGACATCCTGAGCACCGGGCACTCTGTCTCCTTGGGGCTGAATGCACTGTTCCCCTCACTCAGCCGCTCTGTGGTGGCGGAAATCAACGTAGCGGACTTGGATGCGCTATGGGCTGCGCGCCAGCAACACCAAACGGGCGTGTTGGGCGACAATGCCACCAAGGACTTTGTCTTGCGCCACGTCTATGGGATCGTTCCCGAAGCCATCGCGGAACCCCATGATCTGCTGCGCATCCTGCTCCGCCGCCACTATGCTGAGCAGCGCGTCCCCCCATCCATCGGCGAGCGTTTGGTTCAGCTACTCCGGCAGCACAATGAGTTTTCGATTTGGCCGCTTGAGGCCATCGTGCCGAACCGCAGGGCTTTCTTGAGCTTCCTACAGGAGCGCTGGCTCGTTTTTCTGGACCAAGTTGCTGGATCGAGCTCCGGTGGGAGCAATGCGGAAACCAGCCGTTCCTTGTCCTTTGCGGGACCGGCGCTCCTACCCTTCGATCATCCCGACATTCGCGTGTACATCGATAATCTGTTTGTCGAGGGGCACTTGCAGGCAGTTCAACATCCGTCCACCAACGATTTTTCCAGAACTTGGTTCCGGGTTGGCCTACAAATGGATGCTAAGCACCACCATGTACATCGCTTGGAGCGACTGCTGGAGCAGGCGAACTCACAGCTGCCGGAAGAGGCAGCCGGACACGCGGACTGGCTGAGGTTCAGCAAAGAGGCAGCCGGACACGCGGACTGGCTGAGGTTCAGCAAGGTGTGGGCAGAGCTGGCCGCACTGACCTTGGAGGCGCAAACAACCGATGAGCGCTGGGACAGCATTCAGACTCGTGTTGACGTGTCGTTCCGCAATTGGCTTGCGAATCGCTACGCTGGTTTGGCGAACCTTCCACCTGTGCCGCCGGTCATGCTTCACCACGTTCCGCGCCTTCTCGCAAGGGAACTGCGGGAACCGGATGCCAGCAAGGTGGCGCTGCTGGTTCTCGATGGCTTGGCGCTCGACCAATGGGTGGTCATCCGGCACGAGTTGACCGAGCAGAGACCGGGCTTGCACATGCAGGAAGATGCCGTCTTCGCTTGGGTCCCAACCGTCACTTCCATTTCTCGGCAGGCGATCTTCGCAGGGCGACCACCGCTTTATTTCCCCGACCACCTCCACACCACTGATCGAGAGCCAGTGCTATGGCGACAATTCTGGGCAAGGGAAGGCATCGACTCTAAGCAGGTAGCCTATAGCAAAGGTTTGGGCCAAAGTGGTTTGGACACCGTAGCCAAACTTGCTGAGCGTCCCGACATGCGTGTGCTCGGATTGGTGATCGATACCGTGGACAAGATCATGCACGGCATGACGCTTGGCACCGCGGGGATGCACAATCAAGTGCGTCAGTGGGTGGCCGGAGGTTACTTGGCCGAGCTACTCGACTCGCTTCTGCAGAACGGCTACCAAGTGTTTCTCACCTCTGACCACGGCAACATCGAGGCACACGGCTGCGGCCACCCTGCGGAAGGCGTCATCGCCGATGTGCGTGGCGAGCGGGTTCGCATCTATCCAGACGAGACCTTGCGCCGCCGCATGGGCGAGCGCTTTCCGTCGGCTTGGCGGTGGCCTTCCTCAGGCTTGCCCGAAAATTGCCGAGCATTGCTGGCACCCAACCGGTCGGCGTTCGTGCGCGAGGGCGAGCGCGTGGTTTGCCACGGCGGCGCTTGCATTGAAGAGGTCATCGTGCCCTTGGTGCGCATTGCGGGAGCGGGCCCATGAACAACGGCAAAATGTCCGTGGGTTTGAGCCAGCGCATTCGCTTGGAGTGGCTTGAGCGAACGGCAGCCCTCGCACGGGCCGGGAAAGACAGAGCGGCTGTTCGTGATGCCCTAGATGAGATGCTGGCGAATGAACTCTCGGTTAACAGCAATACCCGTCGAAACAGCCGGGCCAAGACCATCATCATCCTGTTGAAGACTTGGCTCGACGGGCCACTGCGGGTGGCCGCGTTGCGTGAGGCAGGACAAGCCTTGCTCCAAACAATGCCCTCATCCGACCGGCTTGCCATTCACTGGGGCATGATGATGGCTGTCTATCCCTTTTGGGGGGCAGTGGCGACCTCCGTTGGCAGGCTGCTGCAGCTGCAGGGCGCCGCCTCAGCCAGCCAAGTTCAACGGCGCATGCGCGAGCTGTACGGGGACCGCGAAACGGTGTCCCACGCCACGAACCGGGTGCTCCGGTCCTGCGTTGATTGGGGTGTGCTGGCGGACGCCAAAAGCCGAAGCGTCCATGAGCCGAATATGAAACTTGAGATCGCGTCGCCAAAGCTGGCTGCCTGGCTGCTAGAAGCACTGCTGAAAGGGTATGTGGACCCAGCTAGCCCAAAGCATCTGCTCAATCACCCGAGCCTGTTCCCATTCCGTATCAAGCCAGTGGACGGGCGCGAATTGGTTGCCCACTCATCCCGGCTGGAATTGCTGCAAGGCATTGATGATGATCTGATCATGCTGCGGTCCCGAAATTCATAACGACGACTTGTAGGATTGGAACAGCTTTCCAATCCGTCACACTCCCGATACGCTATCGAAATGATGGCGCCCGACAAAGAGCCGGCCATGGCAACAATCAACGTCAGGCTGCTCGCTGACGACGTGGTACGCGACTTGAAGCGTCGAGCAGTTCGCAACAACCGCTCGCTTGAAGGCGAGGTTCGGCACATTCTTGTGGATGCGGTCAAAGACGACCTGTCCGCCAAAAGGACCGCCTTCCTTGCCCGAACTGCCGAGTTGCGGTGCGCGTCCGAGGGGCGAAGTCAGACGCCTTCCGAGCTGCTGATCCGCGAAGACCGCGATCACGGACACTGACTGACCGGGACCTTGGTGGTTGACGCGAGCATCGCGGTTAAGTGGCTTGTTGTCGAAGACGATTCAACTGATGCACGGGATCTTGTCGATGGAGGGGAGGAACTACATGCCCCTCGCCTTCTCGCTTCCGAAGTCGCCAATGCAGTCTGGCGAAAGGTCCGGCTCGGTCAAGTTGACCGGCGCGCGGCCCCCCAACTCGTCGCTACCATGTCGGATATGCCAGTCCGGTGGCACCCCGATGAGACATCAAGTACGTCACCGACAAGTACGACGACAGCGACGACTTCGCTCCCGCAGTGGCGATTCCCGAAGGCGCAAGCTTCAAGGAACCGCTCGGATAATCGGGATCTCTCCGGACAACCCGAAGGGGCAGTGGAAAAGTCACCGTCCGGTGACTTCGACCGCGAAGCCGTTCAAGAGGCCTTTCCCATTGAGAATCAGGATCACCTGCGAGCCGTCCCCGGTGTAGAAGATGCGGGCTGCTGACGTGGCCGCATCGCCGCCGCGAGACGCGGGAATCCGGGCGAGGTTGTGCATCGCGACCTCGTTCAAATGCTGGTCGGAGTAGAACGCCAGCCTGCTCACGTCGCCATGATCGTTTTCAAAGTCATTGGTGACCACGGCCCATTCGTTCCTTTCCGCGGAGTGGTCCGTCCATTGGATCGGGAAGTGCTGCGGCAGGCGCCCGGCATAGGTCATGTCCCGGTCCAAGTCGGCGCTGGCGTGGAACGAGGCACCACCGGCGACCAACACCCGGTCGCCGTTTTCGCTGATCCAAATGTTGCCCCTGATCGGGTGGTCGCCGTGATAGGGGGAATCACCACCTGTGATCGTTGGAAAGAGGCTCAGGTCGAGCTTGCCAAATTCTGATGGGCTTCGGCCGCGGTCCGCCCAATAGATCCAGTTCCTTGATGGATGCATGCGCAGTTGGGGAGAGTTCGCATGCGTTGGGTTGAGCAAGCTAACCCGGTTCGCATCGAATTCGATGGAGTCGCCCGTTCCACTATGAAGTGCAACGGATGATTTGAGCAGGAGGCCGGGTGACGGCGATACTCTCCGATATTGGAAGAAGGAGGGCATTCGATGGCCAGAAGCTACCGTCACCTGACCTACGGGTCACGATGCCAGATTTACGCGCTGAGGAAAAGCAGCGGCGAGTCGATTCGGGGGGTTGCGCGTCTGCTGGGGGTTTCGGCCTCTGCGGCGAGCCGGGAGTTGCGCCGCAACGGCGGGCTTCGGGGCTACCGGATGAAGCGGGCGCAGCGGCTGTCGGAGGCTCGCCGGCGTGAGGCGTCGTCGCGGGCGCGCAAGCTGACGGGGGAGTTGTGGGGCCGGATCGAGGGGAAGCTGCGCCTGAAGTGGAGTCCTGAGCGGATCGCTGGGCGTTTGCGCCTTGAGGGCAGTCCGTCGGTGGGCAAGACGTGGACATGCCGCCAAGTCTGGGAGGATCGGGCGAGTGGCGGGACGCTGCACCGTCACCTTCGGCGGCGGGACAGGAAGGCGCGCCGCCGCGGTCGGGGCGATGCGGGGCGGGGAGTGATGCCGGGCCGGGTGGACATTTCACAGCGTCCGGCGGCGGAGTCCAAGGAGCGCGTGGGCGGCTGGGAGTTGGACACGATCATCGGGGCGCGGCGCGCTGGTGTCGATGGTGGACCGGCGCTCGAAGTTCGTGTTTCTCCGGCGGGTGGAGCGCAAGACGGCGGCGGCGGTCGGCGGCGCGGTCCTGGCGTGCCTGGGGCCGGTTTCGGCGCTGGCGCGCGCCTTGACGGCGGACAACGGCAAGGAGTTCGCGGGCCACCGGGAGGTGGCCGCGGGGCTGTCGGCGGGTTTTTTCTTCGCCCGGCCCCACCGCTCCTGGGAGCGATGGCCGTTGAAGCCAAACCAAAAGTCTCCGCGCGGGCTCTCATCGGCATGGAGGTATGAGAACTCGTAGTAGGGCCTGATGCCGGCGGGGTCGATCAAATGCTTCCGCATCTCGTGCCAAGTTGCCTCGTACATCTTTCTTCCGGACGGATGGAGTTTGGCCCTTGCTGAGAATCCAGTGTGTTTGTCCAGTCGCTGTCGGGTGTCCGTTGCCATGGCGACGGCGTAAATCTCGGAGGAATAGTTGGCGGGATAGCAGTAAGCGTTCCCATGGCCGTCGAGTACCACGTCGCCGAGATTGGCGGGGACGGCGTGGGCGGCCAGCACCGCCACCGATTCCAGATCCACATGGGACACCCAAGCATCGTGCGCCACCGCCGCCCGGCTGCCGTCAGGCGAAACTGCGACCGCATTGGCGGTGGTGGGGAGCTCCAAAACGGTTTGGCTTCCGTCGATGCCGATGATCGCTAGGAAGGCGTCTCCCACGGAGATGATGCGCTCCCCGATAGGATCGAACACCGCATCGGTGGTAACGTGGGTCAACTCGAACTGGGTGTAGGGAACGACCTCAATCGGGTCCAGCGTTACGATGGCGGTGTCGCAACCGTCGCTGACCTCAAGCTCCAGCAGGAAGGTTCCGTGGTGGTCAAACAACAGGTTGAGCGTGGGTCCCTCGTACGACAGCGGCATGTGCGACCTTGCTGGCCGATCGGTCAGGCGCCAGAAAAAGGGTAGCGCGTGCCCGTCAGGGTCGCTCGATGCGCTCGCGTCCATCGTGACCGCCGTTCCCAGTATGGGATGCTGGTCGAACGCCGCGACGCTCGCTGAAGGCGGGTTGTTGGTGAGGGTCACCGTGACGCTGTCGATGCTGGAAAGGCCCTCTGGATCCGTGACGGCAAGTTCGAACACGTATTCACCGGTCACGGCCGGTTGGAATTCGGTCATCGCCTCAGTCGGGCGGCTCAATTCGACGTCTGACTCCGGCGGCTGTTCACTGACCTGCCATTGGAAGTCCAGCGCACCGTTCTCGGGATCGCTGCCGGCGCTGCCGTCAAGGGTGATCGGCGATGGCTGCATGACTCGGCTGATGTCGCTGCCGGCGTTGGCCGTCGGCGGCTGGCTGCGCCGTGGCACTGCCTCCACGCCCGCAGGCTGTCAGCAGCACTAAAGCCAATGGCCATGTGATTCCGCGGCAGCTTTGATGCCGTGAAAGGTTATCAATGAAACGCCCTCAAGCTGATCGAAGATATCGTCAGGAACCCATTGCGGGGCGATGCCTCGGTTTCGACAGTGGAGTCTAGCACGCGGACCCGTTGCCAGCGGAGCGGCCCTTGGCGGGCGGGATGCTTCCAGATCAAGTGTCCTCTTTCGAATGGAACTCCGGGGGATGGCGCGAGGACCAAGCGATGCGTCGCCTCTCCGCAATTTGCCCACGCCCAACTCATTTCATTCAGCCGCTGGCAACCTCCTGCGTTTCTCGAAAGCACCCCGACAATGTGAAACAATCGCCTCCCCTATGCAGCGCATCCGGAGGCTGAGGCATGACCATTGAGGTGGTCAACCACACCGGGCGGGAGGTGGCCATCGCCAACTTCTCCAAGGAGCGCTACCTGTGCCCGGCCTACATGGACCGGGAATGGAAGCGCATCTGGCGGCGGACTTGGCTGTTGGCGGGGCTGGAAAGCGACCTCGCCGCGCCGGGCGACTTCTTCGTCTTCGACTTGGGACGCGAGCAGATTCTTGTCACTCGGGCGACCGACGGGCAATTGCGGGCCTTCTACAACGTCTGCCAACATCGCGGCAACCGGCTGGTGGCCGAGGAGCGCGGCAAGGTCAGCAACTTCCGCTGCGCCTACCACGCCTGGACCTATGGCCTGGACGGCGCCCTGAACGCCATTCCCTGCGAAGACCGCTTTCCCCAAGGCGTCCCCCGCCGGGAGCGGGCCCTGCGCCCGGTCGAGGTGGATGCCTGGGATGGTTTCGTGTTCATCTGCATGGCCGAGAATTCCATGCCGCTGCTGGACTTCCTCGGCCCGGTGACGGAGTGGCTGGCCCCCTACCGGTTTCGCAACATGACCTTGGTGGAGGACCAGACCGTTCACCACCACTGCAACTGGAAGGCCGTGGTGGACAACTTCAGCGAGCTCTACCACGTGGACTTCCTGCACCCCCAGCACAAGCGCATGGTGGACTGCTGCAATGACACGGTGCGCCTCTTCCCGGAAGGGCATACTGGCCTCGCGGTGCGGGGGGCCACCGTCAACCCGCGCTTTCCCATCCCGGAGGAACCCACCGACATCCAATCCGCCCAACTGCGGAGCTTGGGCCTGAACCCCGCCGATTTCCGGGGGCGGGTGCTGGAGGTGCGCGAAGCCGTGCAGCGGCGCAAGCGCGAGGTGGGCCGGGACTTCGGGTACGACTACAGCCGCTTCTCCGACGACCAGCTTTCCGACGTCTGGCAGTACAACCTGTTTCCAAACACCATCTTCTCCTTCACCCCCGAGCACCTGTGGATTCTCCGCCCGCGTCCCCACGCCAGCGACCCGCAGCAATGTTGGTTCGACAAGATGAGCCTGGTGCTGCACGCCGATCCGAGCTTAAGCGGTCAGACGCGGGGCATCGGCGGCCCGGCGCGGCACGGACACAACCTCACCGACGGCACGAAGCCCGCCAACTACGTCCGCCCGCAGCGCGACCAGTTCGAGCACCACGCCATCCTCAGCGGCCAGAAGACCATGACCGACACCATCGACCAAGACATTGAACTGCTCGGCGGCGTTCAGGCCGGCATGGGGTCGGCGGGTTTCGACAGCGTTTGGCTGAACGACGACGAGCTTCGCGTGCAGCACTTCCACAATCAGCTCGATGCGCGCATGAGGAACTGACTTGCGAGTTTGGCTGACCGTCATCGTCGCCTGTCTCGCGCTCGCCGGCGCCTTGGGTTGGTACAAGCACCAGCGCATCCAAGCCGGCATCGCGTTTGCCGCCGCCTTCCCGGAGCGTGTGGAGGCGGTGGAGGCGTTCACCGTGCTGGAGGAGCGTTGGCAGCCCACCACCGAGGTGATCGGCGAAGCGGTCGCCGTTCGCTCGGTGACCATCAGGGCTGAAATCGTCGGCACCATCGCCGAAGTCGGCTTCAGGCCAGGCGCCAACGTCCATGCGGGCCAACTGCTCGCACGGCTCGACAACGGCGAGGAGCGCGCCCAGCTGCAGGCGGCGCGGGCCGAGGCGAGGATCGCCCGCTTGGAGCTTGGTCGCCGTCGCAAGCTGCTCGCGACCGGGCTGGGCGTGGCCGAGGACCGGGACCGGGCCGAAGCCCGACTCCAAGCCGCCGCGGCCGCCATCCGCCGCTTGCGGGCCGTCATCGCCAAGAAGACCCTGCGGGCGCCGTTCGATGCCGCCGCCGGGCTGCACGAACTCGAGGTCGGGCAGTTTTTGGACAAGGGCGACGTGGTGGCCCGCCTGATCGGCACCGGCGAGCGCATCTGGATCGACTTTGCGCTGCCCCAGGAGCAGGCCGGCTTAGCGCTTGGCGAGACCATTGAAGTCGTCCGCAACCAAGCGGCGGCCGGCATACCGGCCAAGGTCATCGCCAAGGACAGCTTCGTCAACGAACTCTCGCGCAGCGTCCGCTATCGGGCCTTAGCAGAGAACCTAACGCTAGGCGCAGCGCCCGGCTCCTTAGTGACGGTGCGCGCACCCTTGGGCGATCCCCAGACCGCCGCCTTGGCGCCCGCCAACGCGGTTCGCCGGGATGCCTTCGGCGCCAGGGTGTTCGTGCTGCGGGAAGCCGAGGAAGGCGCCCCCGCTGCGGAACGGGCCGAGCAGCGCACGGTCACCCTCGGGCCGCAGCGTGGCGGCTTGGTGGTGATCGCCTCCGGGCTGCGTCCCGGCGAGCGAGTGGCCGCCGACGGGGCCTTCAAGCTCCGCGACGGGGCCTTGGTCAATGCCGTCTCGCCAAGCTCGCGGGACCTGCAAGGAGCGGCCGGTGGCCGTTGAGGCGGACCCTGCCCAAGCTGCCGATGCGGACCTCCGCCAAGGCCGGCTGCGGCCCCGGTTCACCGATCTGTTCGTGTACCGACCGGTGCTGGCGGCGGTCATCTCCTTAAGCCTGGCCTTGATCGGCGTGCGCGTCGCCGTGGACATGCCGGTGCAGCAGTACCCCACCATCGAAAGCGCATCGCTGCTGATCAGCACTCCCTATGTCGGGGCGTCCGCCGAAGTGGTGCAGGGCTTCATCACCGATCCCATCGAACGGGTGGCCGCCACCATTCCCGGGGTGGACTACATTGCCTCGGAAACCCGGGCCGGCATGAGCCAGGTCACCGTTTACCTGAAGCTCAACGAGGACAGCGCCGACGCCTTGGCCGAACTGTCCACGCGGCTCGGCCAAATTCGCTTTGAACTACCCGAGGGTGCGGAGGATCCGGCGGTGGAGGTCCAGCGCGCCGACCGGCCGCAAGCGGGCTGGTACCTGGGCGTGCAGCCCAATGACCGCATGGGCCGCGCCGAACTGACCGACCACCTGCGCCGCGAGGTGGCGCCGCAAATCTCCTCCATCCCCGGGGTCCAGCAGGTCTGGATTGGCGGCGGGCGGCTGCCCGCCATGCGCATCTGGCTGGATCCCGATCGCATGACGACGTTCAACGTCAGCACCCAGGACGTGGAGACGGCGCTCAAGCGCAACAACATCATCGCCGCCATCGGCCAGGCCGAGAACGCCGATCAGCGCATCGACCTGCTGGTGAACACCTCGCTCACCCGAGTTGAGGAATTCGAACGCATGGTGGTCCGGGAGGCCGAAGGCGCCCTGATTCGGCTGCGCGACCTGGCCAGGATCGAACTCGGCGAGGAGGAGGGCACCGACCTTGGCCGGCTGAACCAGCGCGCCTCGGTGTTCCTGGGCATCTATCCCCTGCCCGGCGCCAACGAAATCGACATCGCCGACGCCCTTTACGTGGCCCTCGACGAGATCAACGCCACCATGCCGGCGGGCCTTCAGCTTGAGATCGGCGAGGACGTGACCACCTACATGCGCAAGGCGCTGGCGGAGATCTCCACCACCTTGGCGGAGACCGTCCTGCTGGTTGGCTTGGTGGTGGTGGTGTTGATGGGTTCGGTGCGCACGGCGCTGGTGCCCTTGGTGACCATCCCCATTTCGCTGCTCGGCGCGGTCGCCGCCATGGCCTTGATGGGCTTCTCCTTCAACCTGCTCACCATTCTGGCCATCGTGCTGTCGGTGGGCTTGGTGGTGGACGATGCCATCGTCATGGTGGAGAACGTCGCCCGCCACATGCGCGCAGGCGCCTCGCGCACCCAAGCGGCGCTGGCCAGCTCCCGGCAGCTGGCGTCGCCGATCATCGCCATGACCCTCACCTTGGCGACCGTCTATGCGCCCATCGGCCTGCTGTCCGGGCTGACCGGCGTGCTGTTCAAGGAGTTTGCCTTCACGCTGGCCGTGGCGGTGCTCATCTCCGGCATGGTGGCGCTCACCCTGTCGCCGGTCATGAGCGCTTGGGTGGCGCCGGAGAAGGGCCGCGAGTCGGCCATGACCCATCGCGTCAACCAACTCTTTGACGCCGCCCGCCGCCAGTACCGTCGCCTGCTCGACAGGCTTCTGGCCAACAACGGCCCGGTGCTGTTCGCCGCCGCCTTCTTCGCCCTGCTGGCTGCGCCCTTGTTCCTGTTCTCGCAAAAGGAGTTGGCGCCCACCGAGGACCAAGGCGAGATCATGGTCGCGGTCACCGCGCCGCCCGAGGCCTCCCTCGACTACACCGAACGCTACATGGCCGATGTGGTGGATGCCATGGAAAGCCTGCCGGGCAGCGGCCTCATGTGGCAGATGGTGATGCCCAACTTCGCCTTCGGCGGCATGATGTTCGACGATTTCGACGAGCGCGAGCTGAGCACCCAGGAGATGCTGCCCATGGCGTTCGGCGCACTGTCCCAAGTGAGCGGCCTGACGGTCTTTCCGGTGCTGCCGTCCGCCCTGCCGAGCGCCGGGCGCTTCGACATGGAGTTCGTGGCGCTCGCATCGGACAGCGCTGCGGAAATGCTCCCCTACGCCGACCGGCTGATGGACCGGGCGCGCGAGACCGGCATTTTCCTGTTCGTCGATACGGATCTGCGCATCGACCTGCCCCAAGGGCGCTTCCTGGTGGATCGGGAGCGGGTGGCGGATCTCGGCATGGACTTGGCCGAAGTGAGCCGTCAGCTCGGCACCTTGCTGGCCGCCAACACCGTCAACCGCTTCGACCTCGACGGCACCGCCTACCGGGTCATTCCCATGATCGAACGCAGCGGACGCCCCGACCCCGACGCCCTGCTCGACATCAAGCTCAGAACGCCAAGCGGCGACATGGTGCCGCTGGCCGCCCTCGCCCGCCTCGACGAGGCCGTCGCCCCCCGGGTGCTGGCCAAGTTTCAGCAGAAGAACGCCTTCCGCATTCGCGGCGGCCTGATTCCCGGCCGCACCAAGGAGGAGGGCCTGCAGGCCATGGAGTCGCTGGCCGCCGAGCTTCTGCCGCCCCGCTACACCATCGACTACACCGGCGAGTCGCGCCAATTGCGCCAGGAGGGCAGCACCCTGCTCGGGGTGCTCGGCATCTCGCTGGCCTTCGTGTTCATGGCCTTGGCCGTGCAGTTCAACAGCTTTCGCGATCCCTTGGTGGTGCTGCTCGGCTCCGCCCCGCTGGCCCTTTCCAGCGCCCTGCTGTTCACCTACCTGGACCTGACCACCATCAACATCTACACCCAGATCGGCTTGATCACGCTGGTCGGGCTGATCTCCAAGAACGCCATCCTGATCGTCGAATTCGCCCGCCAGTTGCAAGCGCAAGGGCTGGCCAAGCTCGAAGCCATCAAGGGCGCCGCCGAGACCCGCCTGCGCCCGGTGCTGATGACCGCCGGCGCCACCGTGATGGGCCACATGCCGCTGGTGTTCGTCACTGGCCCAGGCGCCGAAGCGCGCAACAGCATCGGCATCGTGCTGGTGGCGGGCATGCTGCTCGGCACCCTGTTCACCCTGTTCGTGCTGCCCAGCATTTACCGCCTGCTGGCGGCGGAACGGCGCAAGGGAACGCAGGCGGGCGACTTGGCCGCTGCTGCGTCCGCATGAGCGCACTCGATGACCAGCCTTGGAAGCTGGCCAAGCGGATTTGAGGACGGCCGCATGTGGGAAGCGGGGGTGGCGGCTTGGGTTCAAGGGCGCCCGCAACGCACGCCTTTGCCGCATCACGCGTCCCGCCAGCTTGCCGCCGCCCCGTTCCTCCCGTCCCGCTGAGCCTGAGCGGCACGTTGCCCCGGCGGGTTCCGCTCAGCGACGCACCGCACCCCGATGAAGCCAATCCAACCGTTTGGCGGGCCTACGCCACAACAGCTTGGACGGCCCCCGCCGGGGCTGCGGCCAGCCGCAAGCTAGCGGGGCGCCAGCGCCTTTCCGCGTGGCCGGTTTCCCGCCTTGCTCACCATGCGGCCCGCAACTCGAGCTCGATGCCGTGCTCCGCCGGGCGCACGTCGCTCTCGCGCCGCGTCAAGCGCGCGCCGAGGCTCAGTTCGGGCGCGCCGACGGCCGCCTCCGGCGACAGCCGCCAGCCGACGCTGAAGTCCCGACCGAAGGGCGAGCGCCCGTAGCCAATGTGCGGCGCGCCCACGAAGCGGCCGCCGAACGCCGGCAGGCCGTAGCCCGCCTCCGCCGTCCAGCGAACCCCGCCGGGGCCGGCTCCGGCGGCTGCGGCCGCGGCGCCGAACGGCCCGTCGGCGAACAGCGCGTCCAAGCCGCCCCCCGACGACGGCCCGCCAAAGTCCTGGCGCAGCGCCAGCGACCAGCCGCGCGCCGAGACGGGCCTCGGGTCCCAAGCGAGCGACGCGGACACCCCGTGCTCGCGCATCGCCCCGTCGGCGTGCGCCAGCAGCGCCCGCCCGCGCACCTCCAGAGCAAGGCCCAGCGACGGCGCCGACCAAGCCACGCCGCCGCCGACATCCACGCCGAAGCCAGCCTCCGCATCGCCGCCGTCATGCCGCGCGGCGACCTCCAGGCTCGGCGTCAGGCGCGAGCCGGACAACGCCCCGGCGCCGCTCCCAAGCTCGAAACGCCAGCTGCCCTCCAGGCCCGCGCGCACCCGGCTCACGGAACCCTCCGACGCCGACAGGCCCCGGACCGCCTCCGAACCCGTCGAAGTCCACAGTGCGTCCGACACCAACGCCAAGCCCGCGCCGCCGCCCGCGCCGGTCAGCAGGTCGCCGCGCAGGCCGGCCGCCGCCATTCGCCAGCGCGTGCCTGCGGAAACCTCCTCGCCGGTTCCAATCCCAAGCCTCACCCGGCCATCGCCGAAGCCCGCGGCGCCCCACGCCTTGAACCGATTGGACAGCCGCGTCGCCGCGTAGGGGATCACCGCCGTTAGCGTTGCCTCAACATCGCCGGCACCCGCCTCCATGCCGTCCGGCAGGGGCGCGGCGCCCGCATCCCGGTAGGCGCCCTCGCCCGCGCTGCGCGCCAGCGCCACGCCAGCCAGCCAGCCGCCGCGCGCGTAGTCCGCACCCAGCAGGCCCGTCGAAGCCTCGCCGCCCAGCGACAGGGAACCCTCGCGCCCGTCGAAGCGGCCGTGCGAGGCGCGGCCCCAGAGCGCCATGCTGCCGCCCGAGGCGTCGCTGCCGCCGGTCAGCGTGAAGCTCGATCCGGCCAGGACGTCGCGCAGCCCCAGCGCCCCGGAACGCGCCGCCGCAGGCCACCCCGCCGGACCGACGTGACCGATGCCGACAGCCGCGCCGGGCAGCGATGGCGGCGACCCGCCGACCGGCGCCGAACCGAACGCCGCCCCGGCCTCCGCAACCATGCCCGGGGACGGGCCGAAGCCCAGCGCGTGGCCCGCGAAGCTGCCCCGCATCCCCGGCGACCGCTCCGCGTCGATGCGGCCCGCGATGCCGTCCAGAGCCTGCTCCGCCACCACCCGGCCGAAGCGGGCCAGGTACGCCCCCGGCAGCGCCCCGTCATTCGCGATCGTGCCCGTGGCCACTCCGTCGGCAACGGCCACCTCAAAGGCCTCGCCGTGCCCCGCGACCACCAGGTGAAGCACCACCTCGAAGGTCTCACCATCGTCGTCGTGCGCGTCGCGCACCGTCGAGACCGATAGCCTCTTCTCGGTGTCCCCCTTGCGGAAGGTGGCCACCGACAAGCGGACGCCTTTGTAGTCCACGCCCTCCGTCGCCGACGCCGGCGATGTCTCCCGCGTCTCCCAGAACACATGGGCTTCGCCCGGCGAGGGCGCCGAAAGGCGCATGGTGAACTCCATGGCAGCGCCCTCGTCCGCCTCGGCGTCGTCCACCGAAACCGTCAGCGACGGCACGGCCTTCCGGTCGTCGTCCGACGACGCCGCGCTCTCCGAGGCCGGCGCGACCGGATCGTCGTCGTCCAGGATGTCCACCGCCACCGAGGACAGCGCGCCCACCGCGTAGCCGTCCCCCGCGTTCAGCGTCAGCGTCACCGAGCCGTTCGGCTCGTCCGCGTCGTCGTCCACGGTCGCCACCGTCAGCGTTGCGCTGCCGGTCGCGGGAATCGTCACCGTGCGGTCGCCGGTCGTCACGCCGTAGTCGCCCGTCGCCGTCACGGTGACGCTCACTGAAAGATCGGCCGCCGGAGCTGGCGTCGCCGTCAGCGTGAAGGTCACATCGCCGCCCTCGGTGCCTCCGGAGGACGCCGTGATGTTCGCCTCCGGCGTTTGCGGCACCGGTTCCTCGGCCTGCTGCCCGGCGGGGACGCCGCTGCACTGAGAGGTGTCGCCAGCGTCGCACGCCGCTTTGCGATTGAGCTCCGCCACCACTGAAACCCACCGCTCCCAGCCCTTATCGACATAGCTCTGGGCCTCGGTCACCGTCATCGGCTCGTCGTCGCCCGTCTCCTCCCCGAGCGCGATCAGCACCCGCACCCAGCGGTACGAATGCAACTGGCCGTGTTGCGTTTCTTTAAGCCACTCCCGGATATTCGCCACAAGCTCCGCGTTCGGCACGAAGGCGGATGTTGGCGCTAGCGCCTCACGCTTCTTCAGCGCCGCAATCACTTCCGTCCAGCGGCTGCTCTGCGCGGTGTCCTGTTTAGCGATCTCCTCCGCCTCGCTGGAGGTCATCGGCGTCAGGCTCACAAGATCTACCTTGACCGGGCCCAATGCCTTCAGCACCCGCTTCCAGCGAGTTACGCACTCCGAACTGCACGAGGTCTCGCGCGTCCAGCCGCGGATCCGCGTCACCAGATCCACCTCGTCGTCGTCAATAAACAGCGTGTGCGACGACACAAGGCCGAGATCATAGTGATCGGTATCCGTCAGGACCAGCTTCACCGTCTCCAAGGGCTCGTATGCGTCATCGTCAATCATGGTCACCGGAATGTCCACATAGGTGGCATCCTTGGCCACTGCGACCGTGTCCGCCACCGTGAAGTCCGCATTCCTTGTCGCCGCCCACTTGGTGTCGCCCAACGTGTACTCGAGCGTCAGCGATGCGGCCGGGGCCGGGCTGAAGTTGACCCGCACGTTGTGCGCGCCGCCAGCCTCGTTCGCACCCGACGAGGTCGAATCGAAGCTCGCTACCGGCACCACGTCGTTGTCCGACACCGCTACGCTCGCCGAGGCGGAACTGCCCACCGTGTAGCCATCGCCGACGGCAACCGTGACATCAATCGAGCCGTCCGCCTCGTCGACGGCGTCGTCGTCGGTCGCCACCGTGAAGTCCGCCGTGCCGGCCGCGCCCACCGTCACCGTGCGCGCGCCCGCCTCGCCCGAAGCGGCGAAGCTGCCCGTCTCGGACACCGTCACCGACACCTGAACGTCCGAAGCGGGCGCCGGCGTCGCCGTCAGCGTGAAGGTGGCGTCGCCGCCTTCCGTCACCGGCGAGCCGCCGGAGATGGCGACCTCCGGCGCTTGCTGCACCTCGGACTGCTGCCCGACGAGACCATCGACAACGACGCCGCACGCCTCCAGACGCTCCAGCTCCTCGCGCACCTCGCGCCAGCCATACCACGCCTGCTCCCCGACGCGCGCCTCCGCCGACGTGTAGGGCGCAAGCGTCGCGTGCGTCTCCTCCCCGAACGCGATCAGCACGCGCAGCCAGTTCTCGCCGTGGTTGCGGTCCGCACGCCCACGGTTCAGCTCGTAGTAGCCGCGCACCTTCCTCACCAGCTCCGCCGAGGTCGCCGTGCACGCCAAGGCTGGCGCGACCGGATCGTCGTCGTCCAGGATGTCCGCCGCCACCGAGGACAGCGCGCCCACCGCGTAGCCGTCCGCCGCGTTCAGCGTCAAAGTCACCGAGCCGTTCGGCTCGTCCGCGCTGTCGTCCACGGTCGCCACCGTCAGCGTCGCGCTGCCGGTCGCGGGGATCGTCACCGTGCGGTCGCCGGTCGTCACGCCGTAGTCGCCCGCCGCCGTCACCGTCACGCTCACCGCAAGGTTTGATGCCGGCGCTGGCGTCGCCGTCAGCGTGAAGGTGGCATCGCCGCCCTCGGTGCCGCCGGAAGCTGCCGTGATGTTCACCTCCGGGGTTTGCGGCACCGGTTCGTTCTGTTGCCCGGGGGTGCCGCTGAGAGCGCTCCCACAGGCTTCCAATCGCTCCAGCTCCGTGCGCACCGGCCGCCAGCCCGAACTCCATATCGCCTCGCTCGCACGGGCCTCGGCCACCGTGTAGGGCTGGAGTGTGGCGTGCGTCTCCGCACCGAAGGCAATCAGCACCCGCAGCCAGTTCTCGCCGTAGTTTCGGTCCGCGCGGCTACGGTTCGCCTCGTAGTAGCGGCGAACCTCCTGCACCAAGTCAGCCGAGGTTGCAGGACAGGATGATTGATCGTTGTCATACACTCGGACGTATCGCAAAGTTTCCAATTGCTTCGTGTAATAGCTGGGGTCTGACAAGCTGGAGTCTGACAAGAGGGTTACGACAATATCATCGTAACCCTCGCGGGCGGGCACATCGTCATCCAAAGTAGGCAGGGAAAAGGTGGTCGAGGACTGTCCAGCCGGGAAGACGACGCACTTTGTCCCCTCATCCTTGCTTGCAAGGAAGTTGCCATTGCCGTAGTGCGAATCCCGCACATGAAGGCAGACTTGGAAGTTCTCCGTCGGAATCTGGTCCTCCGCTTTGATGGTGAAGTCCACGGTATCGCCTTCGTCAACCCAAGTGTGGTTCCAGTAATCAGGTATCTCCGGCGCTTCGCTCGTGAGGCTCAAGATGGGACGGTCGCCGGAGTCGTTGTCCTTCACCACTATCCATATGTAAGGCCTCCAGCCGTTACCGGAAAAACCGGCACGGGTGCGCAGCGGCTGCGTGCGGCCAGGGTACGGCGTCACGCCTATCCGCCTGTCATTCTCATCCACTTCGTTATCGACCGTGGGGACGCTCGCAGGAAGCTCGCGCGTGCCAGCCGGGATGGTGTAGTTGATGAATCCACGGCCATCTTCTATTAGCACGGGCACCACCAAGTCCACCTTCTGCACCGGCGTGACCCGAAGGGTGAAGGTCATAGGCTCGCCTTCCATGACCGCGGGGCCGGCCTTGATCTCAAGCTTCGGGAGATCGAAGAAACTGACTTCGGCGCTGGCCGCCGGCGCGAGGACTGCCAGCAGCGGCAGTAAGGCAGTAAGGAGGAGAGCGGCAAGCATGCCGGTGCTGGAGAGGTTCCTGTCTTTGGTCATCGCTGCCTCTTCGGTCGGATTCATACGTTGCAGCGCCGAGGCATCCCCGTCCCCAAAAGCATCGCCACGGTGCGTAAGATACAAGAAGGTCACTCCGTGGAGCAAGCGCGACCTGACGGTCGCGGATGGAGTTTCGCTGACGCGAAACTCCGCGCTCGTCGCTTAGATCAGATTCCGGTATGTTCCTGAACCCGCACAAGCGCGACCTGACGGTCGCGGATGGAGTTTCGCTGACGCGAAACTCCGCGCCTTTTGCGTGGGTCAGGTGCCGAGATGTTTCTGAGCCCGCAAAGCGCGGCATCGATTTCCGACCGCTGGAGCGCACCCGTCGTTCACGGAACCGACCTCAACAGATTGCCCACCACCCTTTCCAAGTGCATGAGCGAGTTGCACTCCTCAACTTGGTGGCAGCAGGCGCCGTAGCGGCGCATTTCCGCATCGCCCACCGTCCAAGCGTTGCGCGGCTCCGGGTTGAGCCAGATGATCCGCTTGGAGCGGTCGCGCATCTCCTTGAGGATTTCGGCGCGTGGGTCGCCGTAGTTGTTGCGGGCGTCGCCCAGGATGATGATGGTGGTGCGGTTGTCCACGTCGTCCAAGCAGCTGCGCTTGAAGTCCTCGAAGGCTTGGCCGTAGTCGGTGGAGCCGCCGCCGTAGTCGCGCAGGGTCTTGGCGATGGCGTCCTCAATGGCATTGCGCTCGAAGAGATCGGTCACTTCGGCGAGGTCGGATGAGAAGGCGAAGGCGCGCACCTTGGGCATCACCTCCTCCAGGCTGTAGAGGAACATCAGCATGAAGCGGGCGTAGTTGGCCACCGAGCCGGACACGTCGCAGATGGCGAACACCTTGGGCCGGTCGATCTTCACCGACTTCCAGCGCAGGTCGAAGATGGCGCCGTCGTAGGCCATGTTGCGGCGCAGGGTGCGGGGCACGTTGAGCTGGCCCTTCCTGAACGCCTTCCGGCGCCGGGCGTGCAGGGTGGCCAAGCGCTTGGCCATCTTGTACACGATCTCCTGGATCAGGCGGAAGTTGCGGTGCTCGACGTTGGAGAGCTTCACTTTGCGCAGCAGCTCCTCGCGCAGGCGCTTGCCCGAGGCGTCGGCGTGCAGCAGGAACTGGCGCTCCACGTAGTCGCGCACCTGGCCGCGCAGCCAATCCCGCCGCCGCCGCAGCTCCTGGCCGAGACGGCGCACGGGAACGGCGGCATCCGCCCGGGCGTCGGCGATCTCCCGGTTGAGCTCCGCCAAGCCCATGCGGTCCATGATGCGGCGCGTGTAGAGGCCCTTCTGGGTGAAGACTTGGATCTCGCGCACATCCTCCGCCTCGCCCGCCTGGGACATGGCCATGGTCAGCTCCACCTTGGAATCCCGCATCAGCAAAGTCCCCAAGGCCGAGGTCGGCGCGCCCATCTCGCCAGGCCCTAGGTCAGGCTCATCCTCTTCGGCGTGGAGGGCGTTGCGGGACCGCCGCTTGCCCTTGCCCCGGTACTGGTCGCCGCCCGCCGCAGCGGCCTCAACGCGATCGCCGGCGCCGCCCTCGCCTTCGCCTTGGCCATCGGCGCCGGATTCATCCGCCTGCCGGCCTTCCGCATCCGGCTGCCCCGGCGCCTGCCGGCGAACGTCCTCAAAGGAGAAGAACCGGTCGAAGCAGGCGTCGAAGGTCTCCTTCTCGTCGAGGGTCTTGGGCAGCACCAGCGACAGTGAGCGCTTGAGGAGGGCGCGGTCCCGGTAGCCCACCAACTCCACGGCGTTGAGGGCATCCAAGGTTTCGGCGGTGGAGATGCGCACCTCCGAGTTGCGCAGGGCGCGAATGAAATTGGCGAGGGTGCGGTCCACGGCGGTTCAAGCCCGAGTCAGCGCTTGACCACCTTGCTGGTGAGGGCGGCCAGCTCGCCCTGGACGTTCTCGATGTCCTCCTGGAACTTGAGCACCACGTTCAGGGTTTCCCGCACCAAGTCCGCATCGAGGCTCTCGGCGTGCAGCAGCACGAGGGTGCGGGCCCAGTCGATGGTCTCCGAGATGGCCGGCACCTTCTTCAGGTCGAGGTCGCGCAGCTCCTGGATGAACGCCACCAACTGCCGACGCAGTGCCGGCGGAATCTCCGGCACCCGGGCGTTGATGATGCGCTGCTCGACCTCGACGTCGGGGAAGGGGATGTGGAGATGCAGGCAGCGGCGCTTGAGGGCGTCGGAGATTTCCCGGGTGCTGTTGCTGGTCAGAAACACCATCGGCGGCTCGCGGGCCGCCTTGACGGTGCCGATCTCCGGGATGGACACCTGGAAGTCGGAGAGGATCTCCAACAGCAGCGACTCGAATTCGTGGTCCGACTTGTCCACCTCGTCAATCAGCAGCACGCAGCCGTCCTCCTCCCGCAGCGCCTTGAGCAGCGGGCGCGGCTCCAGGAACTCCTCGGAGAAGAAGATGTCGCCGAACTCGTGCAGCCGAGTGACCGACTCGGCGAAGCCCCGAGCGCCCTGCAGCACTTCGTCCAGGGTCTCCTTGAGCACTTGGGTGTAGAGCAGCTGCTTGCCGTACTTCCACTCGTAGATGGCCTTGGCCTCGTCGAGGCCCTCGTAGCACTGCAGGCGGATCAGCGGCAACCCGAACATGTCCGCCGTGGTCTTGGCCAGCTCGGTCTTGCCCACCCCCGGCGGGCCTTCGATCAGAACAGGCTTGCGCAGCTGGTAGGCCAGGTAAACCGCAGTGGCGATCTGGCGGCTGCAGATGTAGCGGTGGTCCTCCAAGTGGCTGCGGACCGCGTCCGCCGACCGGGCCATGTCTTCGATTGCCGCCAAGGGCTGCGCCTCCGATTGGTGCCGGCCCGCAAGCGCGGCAAAGCGGCGGATTATCCGACTTGAGCCCAAATTGCGTCAATCGGATGTGCCGGCTCAGGACATTTCGGAACTTTTCGCCTGCCGGATCAGGCAGCATCCTCGATCCCGACAAGGTACTCGTTCGGGGTTCGGCAATCCATCGGAACGATCCGAACGCAGCCAATGCCGTGCGGGCTCAGAAACATGTCGGAGCCTGACCTGCCCGAGGAGTGCGGGCTCAGAAACATACCGGAATCTGATCCAAGCGACGAGCGCGCGGAGTTTCGCGCCAGCGAAACTCCATCCGCGACCGTCAGGTCGCGCCTGTACTGGAAGTGCCGAAACTGAGAAAATCACCGCTGCAAACCGGAGCGCTCGATGGACCTGAAGAACCATTTTCTCATTGCCATGCCCAACCAGAGCGGCAGCTACTTCGGCAACACCCTCACCTATTTGTGCGAGCACAGCGAAGAGGGCGCAATGGGGCTCATGGTCAACCGCCCCATGGCGCTTTCGGTGGGCGACCTGATGGAGCAAACCGGGTTCAGCGGCTCATCCGCCTTGGCGGCCGCGCCGGTGCTCGAGGGCGGGCCGGTGTCGCCGGAGCAGGGCTTCGTCATGCACTCCGACGACGGGGGCTTCAACGCATCCAAGGACATCGGCCACGGCTTGCGGCTGACCACCAGCCGGGAGGTGCTGGCCGCCATCGCCGACGATCGGGGGCCGTACCATTACCTCATCGCCCTGGGCTACGCGGGCTGGGGGCCGCAGCAACTCGAGCGGGAGTTGGCGGACAGCGCCTGGCTGACCTGTCCGGCCAACAACGAGATTCTCTTCGACGTGCCGTTCGAGAACCGCATTGACGCGGCCGCCCGACTGCTCGGCTTCGATTTTCGCCTCATGTCCGGCCAAATGGGCGATGCCTGAAGCGGTGCTGGCCGTCGATTTCGGCCTCAAGCGCTTCGGCCTCGCCATCGGCCAAACCGTCTCCCGCACCGCCACCCCCCTAGGCGCCATCGCCGCCCGCGACGGCGTCCCGGACTGGCGCCTGCTCGACGCCGCCATCAGCGAATGGCGACCGCACCGCCTGCTGGTGGGCCTGCCGCTGAACATGGACGGCACCCTCAGCGAGATGGCCGAGCGGGCGCAGCGCTTCGCCGCCGTCCTGCGCAACCGCCATGCGCAACCGGTCGAGCTGATCGACGAACGCCTGACCACCCGGGAGGCGAAACGCCTGCAGCCGGACGGTGACGGCCACTCGGTCGCCGCCGCCCTGATCGCGGAAACTTGGTTGCATGGCTAAAACCCACCGCCATCCCGGGCGCTGCGCGCCGCCGCCTCACGGCTGATCAAGCCGGCGTCCACGAGTTGGCGCAGGTGCTGGTCCAGGGTCTGCATGCCGGCGGCGCGGCCGGACTGCATGGCCGAGTAGAGTTGGGCGATCTTGTCCTCCCGCACCAAGTGACGCACCGCGCTGGTGCCGACCATGATTTCGTGGGCGGCGATCCGGCCGCCGCCCTGCCGCTTGATGAGCGTTTGGGCGATGACGGCCTGCAGGGATTCGGCGAGCATTGAGCGCACCAGGCTCTTCTCGCCAGCGGGAAACACGTCCACCACCCGGTTGACGGTCCCGGCGGCCGAGGGGGTGTGCAGGGTGCCGAACACCAAGTGCCCGGTCTCGGCGGCGGTCAGCGCCAGGCTGATCGTCTCCCGGTCGCGCATCTCGCCCACCATGATGATGTCCGGATCCTCCCGCAGCGCCGCCCGCAGCGCCTCGGCAAAGCCCGGCGTGTGGCGGTGCGCCTCGCGTTGGTGGACCAAGCAGTTCCTGGCCGGGTGGACGAACTCTATCGGATCCTCGATGGTCAGAATGTGGGAGCGGCGCTCGGTGTTGATGAAGTCGATCATCGCGGCCAAGGTGGTGCTTTTGCCGGATCCGGTGGCACCGGTGACCAGTACCAGCCCCCGAGGCGCTCGGCAAAGCCGTTGGAAGACCTCGCCGAACCCCAGGCCACCTAGGCTCGGCACCTCAGAGGGAACGGCGCGGAAGGCGGCCGCCGGCCCCCGGCGATGGTGGAAGGCGTTGACCCGGAAGCGCGAGACGCCGGGCAGCTCGATGGCGAAGTCCGCTTCCACGCCGCCGGCAAAGGCTTGCCGCTGCGCCTCGCTCATCAACGCCGTGACGGCTTCGTGTACCTCGCCGCCGACAAGCGGCGCTCCGTCGAGGGGGTGCAGGTCGCCGTCCAGGCGCGCCATGGGCGGCAGTCCGGCGCTGACGTGCAGGTCCGAGGCCGCCCGTTCGACGGCCAACTTCAGCAACGCTTCCAAATCCATGTTCGCTGTCCTTTTCGTCCGCGGTCCGATGCGGGCCGTTGGCCCGCTCCGGAGAAGGCCCATTGTTTTGTATTGACAAGCCAAAATCTGTACGTTGCCTCCCACACGCCCGTAAGACATTGGCGGTTCGTTTGGCCAACGGCATTTCCAGCAATCTTGACGCGGTGCGCGAACGCATTGCCCGCGCCGCCCGCGCGCATGGACGCACCTCGGAGAGCGTCGCCCTGATCGCCGTCTCCAAGACCAAGCCCGCCGCCGCCATTGCCGAAGCGCACCGTGCCGGGCAGCTCGACTTCGGCGAAAACTACGCCCAGGAAGCCGTCGCCAAGATCCAGGCCTTGGCCGGCCTGCCGCTGCACTGGCATTTCATCGGCCGGGTTCAGTCCAACAAGACCGCCCTGATCGCCCGCCGCTTCGACTGGGTGCATACGGTGGACCGCTTCAAGATCGCTCGCCGCTTGGCCGGGCACCGGGCCGGCGGCCCGCCGCTGAACGTGCTGGTGCAGGTCAACATCGATGACGATCCCGCCAAGGGCGGCGTGGCGCCGGATGCGGCCGGCGAGCTGGTTGATGCCGTGCGCGGCCTGGACGGACTGCGGCTAAGGGGGTTGATGGCGGTGTTGGCAAGGGCCGGGGATGCGCAATCAAGCTACCGGCGGGCGGGCGCCCTGTTTGAGGGCTTGGCCGGTCGGGGCGGTGACGGCTGGGATGTGCTGTCCATGGGCATGAGCGGCGACCTGGAAGCCGCCATCGCCGCCGGGGCGACTCAAGTTCGGGTGGGCACCGCGATTTTCGGACCGCGTTAGGGCGGTGGCTCGGTTGGATTCGCGCCAAGCTGGATTGCCGGCCGATGCGAATCAAGCTGGGCCGCAGCCCACGTTGGCGGTCTTGAACTGCGGCTGCCGCGCGACCTGACGGTCGCGGCGGACCTTCGGTCCGTTGTGGCTTCGCCGGCGCGAAACCACGCACCCGTTGCGTGGGCCCGGTTCCGAAATGTTTCCTAAGCCCGCGCAATTCCCGCTTAACCTCCGGGCCGAACAAGGGCAGAATGTCGTCTTGGTCGCCATCAAGCATCGACCAGCGAAAACCAAGCGGCGAACGGAAGCGGAATTTGGACCGTCCACAAATCAGTTTCATCGGCGGCGGCAACATGGCCCAGTGCCTGTTGCGCGGGCTGATCGATGCCGGCCACGAAGCGGGCCGCCTGACGGCGAGCGACCCGGACCCCGGCTGCCGCGAGGCTGTCGCCAGCTTGGGCGCGAGCGCCGTCGAGCGCAATCAGGATGCCGTTGACCGGGCCGACGTGGTGGTGCTGGCGGTGAAGCCGCAGGCGCTGCCAGCGGTGTTGCGCGGCCTTCGGGTATCGACGGATCGGCTGCTGGTGTCCATTTGCGCCGGCGTCCCCATCGCCGGCATCGCCGCCGCCGCCTCGGCGGATCAGCCCATCGTGCGCGCCATGCCCAACACCCCGGCACTGTTGCGCGCGGGGATCACGGCGCTGTGCGCGAACGCCGCCGCCAGCGAGCGGCAGCGCGCCCTCGCCGAGCGCGTCCTGGCGGCGGTCGGCAAGACGGTTTGGGTGGCGGACGAGGCGCTGCTCGACGCGGTCACGGCGGTTTCAGGCAGCGGTCCGGCCTATTTCCTCCACTTGATGGAGGCAATGATCGCGGCTGGCCGCGGGCTTGGGCTTCCCGACGGCCTAGCCGCAACCCTGACCGTTGAGACGGCCTTTGGCGCGGCGCTCATGGCGCGGCAAGGGACGCAGTCGCCTGCCGAACTGCGCCGCCGGGTGACCTCCCCCGGCGGCACCACGCAGGCTGCGCTCAACGTCCTAAGCCATCGTCAGGTGGAGCGCGCCCTGGTCGAGGCCATAGGCGCTGCCTGCGGGCGGTCCAAGGAACTTGCCCAGGCGTTCCAAGCCCCATGAACAGCTTGCTCTACTTCGTTGTCCAGTTTCTGCTGGAGATAGTCTGCTTTGGCTTCATGGCGCGCTTCCTGCTGCAGGCCTGCCAAGCCGACTTCTACAACCCCGTCTCCCAAGGCATCGTCAGGGTCACGGACCCGGTCCTGCGGCCGCTGCGAGCCGTGCTGCCGGCCTACCGGAACCTGGACTTGGCCGCCTTCGCGGCCGCTTGGGTGACGGCAGGGCTGATGGTCTTCACCCTTGGCCTGCTGGCCGGATCGATGGGCGGCGGTCCGCTGCCGATCATCACCGGCAGCCTGCTGCACGTCCTCCTGCGCTTCCTGGACCTATTCTGGTGGAGCATCCTCATCGTCGTCATCGCCAGCTTCCTCGCCCAAGGGCGCTACCATCCGGCGCTGCAGCTGCTGCAGCAAATCACCGAACCGATCCTGGCGCCGGCGCGGCGCGTCATCCCGCCGCTGGGGGGCTTGGACCTCTCGCCCATTCTCGTCATCTTCCTGCTGGGCATCCTGCAGAACGTCCTGCCGCAACTCTTCGACGCGGTGTTTTAAGCCTTTTCCCCGAACCGCACCGAGCATGGCCAGAGACTTCGCACACGAAGGCAGCCTAGGCATCGTCGTCCCGCAGCGCCTGCGCTTTCCCGGCGAGTTCGCGCTGCAGTGCGGCGAATCCCTGGACGGCTTCGAGCTGGTCTTCGAGACCTACGGCCAGCTCAACGCCGCCCGCAGCAACGCGGTGCTGATTTGCCATGCGCTGTCCGGCAACCACCACGCGGCCGGCTACCATGCCGAGGACGATGCCAAGCCCGGCTGGTGGGACGCCTGCATCGGCCCCGGCAAGGCGATGGACACCGACCGCTTCTTCGTCGTCTCGCCCAACAACCTCGGCGGCTGCCACGGCAGCACCGGGCCCGCCACCGTGAATCCGGCGACGGGCGAGGTCTTTGGCCCCGCCTTCCCCGCCGTGACCGTCAAGGACTGGGTGCGCAGCCAAGCCCTGCTGGCCGACCATCTGGGCATCAAGCGTTTCGCGGCGGTGGTGGGCGGCAGCCTTGGCGGCATGCAGGCCATGCAGTGGGCCATTGACGAGCCGGCTCGCGTGGGCGCCGCGGTGCTGATTGCCAGTGCCGCCAAGCTCTCCGCGCAGAACATCGCCTTCAACGAAATCGCCCGCCAAGCCATCACGGCGGACCCGAATTACTTGGACGGGCGCTTTGGCTCAGCCAATGCCAACCCGGAACAGGGCCTTGGCCTGGCGCGGATGATCGGCCACGTCACCTACCTGTCCGATTCCGGCATGGGGCAGAAGTTCGGCCGCGAGCTGAAGTCCGGCAATGTCAGCACGGCCCGCGGCGTGGAGTTTCAGGTGGAAAGCTACCTGCGCCATCAAGGGCGAAGCTTTGCCCGGCGCTTTGACGCCAACACCTACTTGCTGATGACCCGCGCATTGGACCTCTTTGATCCCGCGGGCGAGTGCGGCGGCGACCTGGTGGCCGCGCTCAAGCGGGCTCAGTCCGACTTTCTGGTGCTCTCGTTCTCCACCGATTGGCGCTTCTCGGCGGCGCGCTCCAAGGAGATTGTCGATGCGCTGATCGCGGCCGGCAAAAACGTGGTCAGCGCCGTCATCGACTCCGCGCATGGCCACGACTCCTTCCTGCTGCCGCTGCCGCGCTACATCGGCGTCCTCAAGGCCTACATGGATCGCTTGGCCGCCGCCGAGGCGGGGAGCGCCGATGCGTCCTGACCTGAAGATCATTGCCGACCTGATCAAGCCCGGCGCGCGGGTGCTCGACCTCGGCTGCGGCGAAGGCGAGTTGCTGGCGGCGCTGCGGGCCGAAAAGCAGGTCAACGGCTACGGCTTGGACGTGGACCCGGACAACATCGCCATCTGCGTGGGCAAGGGCGTGAACGTGATCGAGCAGAACCTCGACCAAGGCCTGTCCAACTTTCCGGACGACAGCTTCGACATGGTGGTGATGACCGAGACCCTGCAGTCGGTGCGGATGCCGACGCTGACGCTTGACGAAATGCTGCGCATCGGCCAGGAATGCATCGTCACCTTCCCGAACTTCGGCCACTGGCGCAGCCGCTGGCACCTGCTCCTCAGGGGCCGCATGCCCATGGCCCGGCATCTGCCCCACGATTGGCACGACACGCCCAACATTCACCTGTGCACCGTCAAGGACTTCGAGCGGCTGGTGCGGGACAAGGGACTGCGCATCATCCAGCGCTTCGTGGCCGGCGCCGACCATCGCAACCGCCCGTTGATGAGCCTGATGCCCAATCTCTTCGGCGCCATCGCCTTCTACCGCTTGGGCAGGCCGTCATGCGGTCGCTGAGGAGCCTGGCTTGGGCGCTGCTCCTGCTGCCCGGCATCGCAGCGGGCGAGCAGATGCAGCGGTTTGGCGGTTTCGAGGCGCACTACATCGTCTTTCCGAGCACCTTCCTGCAAGCCAGCCTCGCCCAGCAATACGGCCTGCGCCGGGGGCCGGGGCTGGCCGTCGTCAACATCTCGGTGCTCGGCGAGTCGGGCAGGGGCGCCGCCTGCGCCATCGTCGGCCACGCCAAGAACCTGCTCGGCCAAGTCTCGCCCTTGACGTTCAGGGAAGTGCGCGAGGGCGATGCGGTGTACTACCTCGCCGAAGTCCGCCACTCGGACCAGGAGGTGCTGCGCTTTTCGCTGACCATCACGCCGACGGACGCCAGCCCGTTCAGCCTGAACTTTCAGCAGCGCCTCTATGCCGAGGAGTAGCGCACCTTCCTTGAGGAAGGAGCCGGTCGCCTACCCGTCGCCGAGCAGGTGTCGGGCGAACGAGGGGATGGGCATCAAGTAAGCGTTTCCGTCGTCCGCGGGCGCTAGGAATCCGCTGTGCTCGGCGTCCCGGATGAACTGTGTGGCGTTCGTGCCCGACGGCGGGAAAGCTCGTCGGCCGAGTTCCTCCACGAGGTCGAAAAGCTCGCTGTGGGGCAGGCTCCCGCCGCGTTCCAGCAGCGCCGGGACGAGCGCCTTGGCCAGCCTCTCGAACCCGCCGTGGTGGCGACGCAAGCGCGCCAGGCGCTGCTCGCAGTACCTTGCGCGCGCCCTGTCGCCCTCGTGCATGACGGCCTTGAGGTCGGCATCCGCCGCGTCCATGCGCTCGGGGCTGGCCTCGCGAAGCTGGCGGACGGCGGCGTTGAGGTACACGGCCAGATGCTGCGGCCAGTTGGCGGCGCGGGCCAGAATCGCCTCGCGCCAAGCCGCGCCGCCGCGCACGCCGAAGGCGTTGAAGCACCGGTCGACCGTCTGCCCGGCGGCCCGGTCGTCGAGCCCCCGAAGCTGGATGCTCCGACCGTCCGCCAGACGGGAAACGCCCACATCGCCCAAGGCCAGCAAGGTTCCGGGCAGGCCGAAGGCGCAGAATGAGACCGGCGCCCTGACGATGCCCTGGTGCAGGGCGCTCAAGGTCCCGGCCCCCGCATGATGCTCGCCGGGCCGGATGCCCTGCGCCTCGTCGATCATGAGCACGACCTGCCAGGACTGCCAGGCGGGACGCCGTGCGGCGGCCTGCGCGATGGACTTCGGCGGCCCCTCGCGCGAGGCGCCCAGCGAGAAGCCCGGCACGCTTCCGCCCCGGTCCAGGAACTCCCTCGCCCTCGCCCTCGCCCTCGCCGGCCCGAGCTTGCCCCAGTAGTCGCCGAGCCTTTCCAAGAGGGTGGCCTCGGCGGATTCCGACGCCAGCAGGTCCGCCGCCAGCCGGGAGACAATGGCCGCGTCGATCGCGTCGGCGATGTCCGGCGGCGATTCCGCGTCGCCCGTGGACAGCGGCACGGGCAGCCACCGCCGCCACCCGGCCAGCGGCAGCGACCGCATCTCCTCCATGAACTGGCACATCAGGGCGCTCTTGCCCACGCCGGGCGGACCCTGCACGACGATCGAAGCGTTGGCGGCCAAGCCCTGCGACAGGCTGTTGGCCATCTCCCGGAAAGCGCCGATCTCCGCTTCGCGTCCTGAAAAGAAGGGCACGCCGCGCCCGTTTGACGGTGCCCGGTCCCGCATCGACAGGTACCGCTCCGCATCGACGGCATCTTGCTCGCGCAGTTTGGAGTCGTCCCGGTAGTTTTCATCGACCAGTGCCATGCTCGGCACTTTAGCAAGAAACCCCGATCGCTGCCCGGATCGGGAAGTTGCTGGAGCCCGGTCGCCGCGTGGCCGAACTTTGCGGGAGCCTGCTGCGCGAATACGACGTGGCCCCGGACCAATGCGGGCGCGACCTGCTGGCTTTCCTGAATCAGGCGCTGGAGCGACGCTTGGACGGCGGAAAGGCCTTCACCATTCCAGCGGCTTGGTGATCTTCGTGCCGGGAATCTGGTCGGGGAGTTGGCTCTGCTTGAGCGTTGACTCGAATATCACTCACGGCCGGGTTCTCAGAGAATGCCTGAGCGCACCCGCGGTTTTTCCGTATGGCGACACGAGCCAGAGCGGCTTGCACTCCGACATCTGGCAATGGTGTACTTGGACGGTGCGCTTCTGGCGGATGAGGTCAAGCGTTGCGGGCGGAGGCACCGGAAACGGCGTTTCGGCGTGGATCGGCCCCTCCCAAGGCCGGCGGCAGGGAGTGCCGCCATTGGGAATGGAGATGCACTCCAACATACCCTCCCTCATATTGGTGGCAAGCCAACGAGGACAAAGTCAGGCGTGATGTCTTTCTCGTCCAGAATTTCCGAACGGCCGCCTCGGGCCGCGCACAGCGACTTTTCCACAGGATGGATGGATACCTAACGACGCAGGCGGTGCTGGCGACCGGCAATGCGGGCAAGCTTCGGGAGATGGCGGCGCTGCTGGCCCCCATCGGATTCCGGCTGATTGCCCAAGGCGAACTCGGCATCTCGGCGGCGCCCGAAACCGGGGCGACCTTCGTCGAAAACGCCTTGCAAAAGGCCCGCCACGCCAGCCGCAGCGCCAAGCTGCCGGCCATCGCCGACGACTCGGGCTTGGTCGTTCCGGCGTTGGGCGGCGCGCCCGGAGTGCACTCCGCGCGCTACGCAGGCGACGACGCCACGGATGCGGAGAACAACCGAAAACTGATCGGCTCGCTCGCCGCCGCGGGCAACCGCGCCGCTTGGTTCCACTGCGCCTTGGTCTTCATCGAGCGACCGGACGATCCCGCTCCCCTGCTGGCCACCGGCACTTGGCGGGGACGGATCATCGACCAGCCGAGAGGCGAGGGCGGCTTCGGCTACGACCCCCACTTTCTGATTCCCCACTTGGGCCGCACCTCGGCGCAGCTTGCCGCTGGGGAGAAGAACGCCCTGAGCCATCGCGGCCAAGCGGTTGCCGCCTTGCTCACGCAGCTGGGCCAGCGAGATCGACGATGAACGCACCGCAGCGCAAAGGTTTCCGCAGGCGGAGCACCACCGCGGGAGCAGGCCTGCTCCCGCAACTGGACGAACCGAACCGGCCATGAACCCGCTGCCTGGCCCCGGCCTCTACGTCCACTTTCCCTGGTGCGTCAAGAAGTGCCCCTATTGCGACTTCAACTCCCATCCCTTGGCTGGGGACTTGGACGAGAACCGCTACATTGAGGCGCTTGCCGAGGACTTTGCGGCCAATGCCGGGAATCTGCGCTTTGCGACGGCGTTCCTGGGCGGCGGCACCCCAAGCCTGTTTTCCGCCGCCGCCATCCGCGCCTTGCTCGACCGGGTGCGCCCGAGGCTGGCCGAGGATGCTGAGATCACCATGGAGGCCAATCCCGGGGCGGTGGAGCACGGCGCCTTCGGGGCCTACCAGCGGGCTGGGGTCAACCGCCTGTCCATCGGCGCCCAGTCGTTCTCCGGCGCCATGCTCGCCCGCCTAGGCCGGATCCACGGTTCCGACGAGACCGAGCGGGCAGTCGCCGAAGCCCGCGCCGGCGGCTTCGACAACATCAACCTGGATGTGATGTACGGCTTGCCCGAACAAAGCCCCGATGAGGCCTTGGCCGACCTCGAACGGGCGGTCGCGCTCGATCCCAATCACCTGAGCTGGTACCAGTTGACCATTGAGCCGAAAACCGCTTTCGCCGCCCGCCCGCCCCCCACCCCGGATGAGGGCGCCATTGCCGCCATGGAACAGGCGGGCCGCGCCCTGCTGGCTGACGCAGGCTATCGGCGCTACGAGATCTCCGCCTATGCCCGGCCCGGCGCCGAGTGCCGCCACAACCTGGTGTACTGGACCTTCGGCGACTACTTGGGCATTGGCGCCGGGGCGGCGGGCAAACGCCGCTGCGCCGGTGAGACGGTCCGCACCAGCAAGCCCCGGCAGCCGCGCTTGTATCTTGAGAACCCCGGCGCGGCGACGGAGGCGCCGGTGCCGAACCGGGAACTGCCGAGCGAATTCATGATGAACGCGCTGCGCTTGGCGGAGGGCCTCGAACGGCAGGCCTTCACCGAACGTTGCGGCCTGCCGTGGTCTTCAGTGGCGCCGATTTGGGCGCGCACCACGGCCTATGGCCTGACGGAGCCGAACCGAATCCGCGCCACCGACTTCGGCCTCCGGCACCTCGACCGCCTTGTTCAGTTCTTCCTCTGATAGGCGAAGTCGTGGATGCGGTGGCCCAAGCGCCGTCCCCGATCCTCAAAGCGGGTGGCGGGCCGTTCGCCGGCTGGCGCGGCCACTTCCAGCGCCGGCTCCGCCGCCAGCACAGCCGCCATCCACTCGGCGTATTCCGCCGCATCCGTGGCCAGCAGCAGCTGCCCGCCGCGCCGCAGCCGGGAAGCCAGCAGCCGGACAAAGCCGGGTTGGATCAGGCGGCGTTTGCGGTGGCGCTTCTTAGGCCAAGGGTCCGGGAAGAGGATGCGCGCCTCGTCAAGGCAGCCCGCCTCGAACTTGTTGTTGAGCAGCAGCGCCGCATCCCCTTCGAGCAGGCGCAGATTGGGCAGGCCCAAGCGTTCGATGCCGGCCAGCAAGGCGCCGATGCCGGGCCGGTAGATCTCGATGCCGACGATGTTCATCTGGGGTTGGCTGGCGGCCCAGTCCAAGGTGGCTTGCCCCATGCCGAAGCCGATCTCGACGCCAAGTGGCGCGTTGCGTCCGAAGACGGCCGGCCACTGGTTTGGTTCAGGATCGACGAGGTAGCGCGGGGCCAGTCGCGCAAGCGCCCGCCGCTGGCCCTGGGTCATGCGGCCCCGGCGGCGGATCTTCGGTCCATTGTGGTTGCGCGTGAGCGAAGCTCCGCTCTTCGCGGTTGGAGAGGCGTTCCCATCCACAGGTGCGGGAAGGGTTCTTGGGTGCGGTTAGGGCTGCGGGAAGCGGGGATTGCAGCCTAAGCCGCCGCTCGGTCGCGCTGGTCCGGCGCCTCGTCAATGGCCACTGCGGCCTTCAGCTTCTTCAGGGCGTTTTTCTCCAATTGGCGGATGCGCTCCGCGGAGACGCCGTAGCGCTCGGCCAAGTCCATTAGGGTGGTCTTGTCCTCATCCAGCCAGCGCGCTCGGATGATGTTCCGGCTGCGCTCGTCCAGGCTGGCAATGGCTTGGCCCAGTCGGGCGCGGGAGACGTCAAGCCAGTCCTCGCTGGCCACCAGGTCGGCCGGGTCCGCGCCACTGGCCGGCAGATAGTGGGCCGGAGCGCTGGAATCGTCGTCCGAATCCACGCCGTCAAAGGCGACATCCGCCCCCGCCAGCCGGCTTTCCATGCGCGAGACCTCCGCTTCGGGCACGCCCAACTCCTCGGCCACGGCCTTGGTTTCCGCTGCGTTGAGCCATGCCAAGCGCTTCTTGGCGCTGCGCAGGTTGAAGAACAGCTTGCGTTGGGCTTTGGTGGTGGCCACCTTGACGATGCGCCAGTTGCGCAGGATGTACTCGTGCATTTCAGCCTTGATCCAATGCACGGCGAAGGACACCAACCGCACGCCCACCTGTGGGTTGAAACGCTTGACGGCCTTCATCAACCCCACGTTGCCTTCCTGGATCAGGTCGGCTTGGGGCAGACCGTACCCTTTGTAGGAGCGGGCCAAGTGAACCACGAAGCGCAGATGGCAGAGCACCAGCTGGCGGGCGGCTTCGAGGTCGTTGTCGTTGTAGAAGCGCTCGGCCAACGCCTTCTCCTCCTCCGGGGAGAGAATGGGGAAGGCGCTGATGGCCTGCACGTAGCCGTCCAAGTCCGCTCCCGGAGAGAGGGTTTGCAGCGAGAGTACGTTGGTTGACATGGTTTCGCGTTCCGACATCGCCCTGTTAGACAAATGAACGTGGCAGGGGGCATTCTACACCCATTGCCGCCCCGTGGTCACCCGCACACGCCCACGGGCCTTCGGATCCACTGCCCGATGCACACTCATTGGGGGCGGCGGCCGCGGAATTCAACCCCTCGGCCTAAATTTGTGCGTTTCATGCCTCGGCTTCCGCCAACAGGACGCCGTCATCGAGCTTTCCCGGCACTCGGGCGCCTCTGCGTTGCAGCCGCCTCGCGAACCTCCTGCGCTTGGTTCCGGAGCGGCCCAGCGGGCAGCTTGCCGCGGGCGAGGATTTTGGGTTCGCTGCCGTCGCCGTTCCATTCGACCAGGCGCGGCTGGCCGACCAGCAGGTGGTTGGCGTCTTCAGGGGCCACGGTCCAAGGCTCCTCGCCGTGGTAGCTCAGGGTAGGCGCGAGCAGCGGTGGATTGTCGGGGGCGCCAAAGGCGCGGCGGCGGTTCAATTCCAAGTGGAGCAGCTTGCGGTAGCAGCGCATGCGCGGAACCGCGTCCGGCACCACCGTGCTCTGGACCTTCAGTATCAGGATGAAGTGGGTGGCCCTCACCAGTTGCCGAGCCCCCATCTTGAAGGGCACCGCCCAAATGAGGTCGGCGAAGCGCTTGCGTTTGTCGGCCACCCACTCCTGGGGCACCAGGATCATGTCGTCGAAATCGAGCTGCCTGTGCCAATGCTCGCCGTAGCGGCGAACCAGCTTGGCAATGGCGCGCTTGACGTTATCCGGATAGGCGTAGAACGGGGTGCAGGTGCATTCCATTTTGGCGTCCTCCCGTGCGGGGCGTTGATTGGGTTCCTGAACCCGCACACCGTAGCGGGGGCGCCGCCGCAGAAGCTACGGGCGATATCCCAAAGGGCTGTGCGAAATCGCTGAATTTGCGGCAGGGGAGCGGAAATTGGGCGCAACGGCCGGTTGGCTGGCCAAGGCCGGGGCCGATCGGGGGCTGCGTCAGGTCATTATCCCGTCGGCTACCTTGGGCTTGAGTTCCGGCAGGAAGGTGGGCGAGCCGCCGTCCGCCGAGCAGGCTGACAACGTGGTTTGGCGGAACGGATTGTCGATCTCGTCATCGGGAGGAATGAGCTTGCCATGCTCCAAGCCGCCGAAGCAGATGTTGCTGCGGCTGGGATCGACGCGGGTGAGCGTGCCGTCGGCGGGTTCATCGGCGAACGCGCCCGTGCTGAGCGCGAGGGCTAAGGCACTGGAGAGCACGAACCGCGAATTGAGCGCTGATCGGGTCACCCGAATGTCCAAGGGTTAAGGTGATGCCCACCCTATGCGGGGAAAGTTACGGTTTGATGACAGTCCATCAAGTGGACTCCCGCCGCCGCAGCCTCCCCGAAATGCGGACGCGGCGGCAGGCGCGAGGCGCCGTCGCGTTTCGGCGGCGCCCGACCTCGAAGGACGCTGGGCGCTTAGCTCAAAGCACCTCCTCGGCCATGAAGCGCAGGGTTTCGGGATCGGAGGAGCCGACCGTCAGCATGGTCACTGGGCTGTCCCGCCAAGCTGCAAGGCGTTCGCGAATGCGCGCCTTGGGGCCGATCAGCGCGATTTCGTCGCAGAGCTGGTCCGGCACCGCGGCGATGGCCTGGTCGCGCTTGCCGGACAGAAACAGCTCCTGAACCCGCTCCGCTTCCGCCCCGAAGCCGAGCCGGCTGACGTGGTCCTTGTGGACGTTGAAGTTCTTGGCTCCCATGCCGCCGACGTAGAAGCCGACGTCCCGCTTCACCGCCGCCATCGCCCGGTCAAGGTCGTCATCGACGATGACCGGCACCACGGCGGCGATCTCGAAGCCCTTGGCACGGCGGTCCATGGCGTCCTTATAGACCTCCATCATGCGGTAGGGCGACAGGAACATGGGTATCCAGCCGTCGCAGTGCTCCACGCCGAGACGCACGTTCTTGGGCCCTTCGGCGCCGAGGTAGAGCGGGATGCGCTCGCGCGCCGGATGCAGGATCAGCTTCAGCGGCTTGCCGAGCCCGGTGCCGCCGGGCAGCGGCAGTTGGTAGTGCTCGCCGTCGAAGGCGACCGGCTCCTTGCGGGCGACGATCTTGCGGAAAATCTCAATCCACTCCCTGGTGCGGGCCAAGGGCTTGGGATAGGGCTGGCCGTACCAGCCCTCCACCACTTGCGGGCCGGAGACGCCGATGCCGAGAATCAGCCGGCCTTGGGATAAGTGGTCCAAGGCCACCGCATGCATGGCGGCGCTGGCGGGGGTGCGGGCGGAAATCTGCATGATCGAGGTGCCGAGATTGATCCGCTCGGTTTGGGCGCCGATCCAAGCCAGCGGCGTGAAGCAGTCCGCGCCATAGATTTCCGGGCACCAGATGGTGTCGTAGCCCAACGATTCGGCTTCCTTGGCCGCTGCCACGATGTTTGCGCCGCCGGGTGGGCCCAAGGGGCCAATGCCAATGCCAAGCTTCATGAAAAGTCCTTTGCCTGTTGATTGAATGGCGAGTGTAACCTGATTCGGCGCGAACCTGCGGTTCGCGTCGCTTGCGGCAGTTCTCATTTTGGATCAAATCTCCCCTCCGTTACCCAATCGAGGGCGCGAACGCGCGCCTTCGCTGCGTGTCGGTTCGTCATGCCCCGGATCGGGATCCCTCGGAGCGAGTCCCGCACTGGAATTCCTGCTCCGCACGACGGTTTCAGCGTCAGGGCGTCCTTACGGCCAAGCGGCCACTGGCCAAAATGAGAACTGACGGGCTGCTTGGCCGCTGGCCGTGAGCAAGGAATCGGACGTGATAGGATGAGCTTATGTTCAGGGACACGTTGAAGGCCTGCTTGAGGGGCTGCGGCCCGACTTGGCTTCCGCCGTCCCGCTTGAGCAGCCGCCAAGGCTTGGCATCCGCCGGTTGGCATTGGATTTTCGAGCGCGCATGACGTTTGGCGACTTGATGATGCTGGAGGCGCGCGGGAACGATCGTTTTTTGGCCCCGTGCGCCCCGGACAAGGGCGATGCCCTGTTTGGCGGGCAGCTTCTGGCCCAATGCCTGATGGCGGCCCAAGCGACCGCTGGCGACGATCGCGCCTGCCACGCCCTGCACGCGGCCTTTCTGCGCCCCGGCGACGTCGATGCGCCTGTGGAGATCGCCATCGAGCGGGTGCGCGACGGTCGCTCCTTCTCCTCGCGTCAAGCCAGCGCCTTCCAGCACGGCAAGGAGCGCTTTCGCATGCTGGCGTCCTTCCAGGCGCCGGCCGGGAGTCCGGCCTACTGCGCCGCCGCCATGCCAAAGGTTCCGCCGCCGGAAGACATTTCCACCACTTACGACGACTTCACGCTGGCGCAGACCGGCGAGTTGGGCTGGCACGGCTCCGACCGGCCGATGGACATCCGCTACGTCAATCCGCCCAAGGCGCCCCGCGGCGAGCCGGTGACCGAGCCGCAGCTGATGTGGATGCGCATTCGGGACAAGCTGCCCCCGGCGGCGGACAACCCCCACCTTGCGGGCCTGCACCGTGCCGGCCTCGTCTATCTCTCCGACGCCACCTTGGTGGATCACGTCATGCTGCCTCATGGCCTGCGCTGGCAGGACGGGGACTTCCTGGGCACCAGCCTCGACCATGGCATGTGGCTGCATCGCCCAGCCGCTGCGGACCAATGGCTGCTCTTCGAGCAGAGCGTGGCGGCAACCGGCAACGGCCGGGGTTTGGTCCACGGCCGGTTCTTCGAGCGCGGCGGCGAACTCATCGCCACCTGCGTTCAGGAGGGTTTGATGCGCTGGGCCTAGGTGTTGCTGCGCCGCAAACTAGCTTGACGTTCGTACGATAGTTCTGAAGCGCTGCATCATCGCTGACTGCCGAAGCCCTCGAACGCGGGATTCAATCGGCACTGAAGAAAGGCTTCGAGGAGGGTAAGAAGACGGATTGGGTGTTTGCTGTGGAGGAGGAAGTTGTACCGGTCGGTATTGACCTTAATCCAGTCTCCAACACTCGCTTTGGCGATTCCTTGGATGCCAATTTCGTCTCCTCCTCGAAGCAATGACGCGGCGAGGGTGCTGTTTGCGCTATTGGGATTGTAGTGGTGGCTGGTGTAGCGCGCTCTACTGTTTCGGCCAGCCTTTCCCACCTTCAACGTGCGCCCTTGGTGGCAGAAGACATAGACGGCCATTCTCCCTTCAGGCAATCGTTTGGGTGGACAGTGCGGGGCCGGAAACGATTCGACACCAACCTCGCCGGAAGACAGGTTAAACCCGCACAGTTCGGCAACTTTTCGGAAGTCCTCGACCAGCGCCTTGGGATCTATGATCATGAGTTTCTACCCAGAAAGGTGGCGATACCGGGGTGTGCGGGCTGTCCCGGAACCTGACAGGTTGGCACAAGTGATTGTAAAAGCTAGGGTTTTGGTATTCGGGCAAATTTAATTACCACCACATTTACCCCTTTGGAATGCGGCTACGGGCGGAACTTGGCGGCTTGCTGCGGAGCGTTGCGGAATGTAGTTGCGGCGCGGGGCTACTCCTTCGCGCGCGTCTCGCGGAGCAGGTCGGCTACGTCGGCATGGCCGTTGTTCTCCGCCACCCACAGCGCCGTAATGCCGTTATCGCCCTTCGCGTTCACGTCCGCGCCCGCCTCAATGAGCACCTTCGCCACGTCCACATGGCGTTCTCGCGCCGCAAGATGCAGCGCTGTATAGCCGTCGCGGGAATCGTTCCTTGCATTCACGTCCGCGCCCGCGTTAATCAGCCGTCTTGCCATGTCGGCATTGCCTTCACGCGCCATCTTCCCATCGGCGGCGAATGCGCTACCGCAAGCCGACAAGGCCACTGCTGCGACAACGGCCAGTGCCACCGTTCGCATTCCTCAGTAGTTCATGGGTTTCTCCTACTCGTTAGCGCCCGCATTGCGAAGCAGCTTCGCAATATCCTCAATGCCTAGCGACATCGCATCTTCAAGCGGTGTGTTGCCGTGGTCGTCCTTGTCATTCACGCCTGCACCAGCGTCAATCAACAATTGCACTTTTTCCAAGTTTGCATTTTGTACCGCAAAATGTAGCGGCGTCCAACCACCGTATGAGCACTCCCTTGAGTTCAAGTCTGCGCCCGCCTCAATCAAAAGCGATACGGCAGCCACACTGCCTGCCCGGTGAAGCGGCGTTTGGCAATTGTTCATAGACATGGTGTTTACGTGCGAGCCACCTTCTATCAGCAAACGCACAATATGCGCATTCTCGTCGTGACGTGAAGATGCTAGCGCTAACTCTAGCGGTTGGTATCCGTCAAAGGGAAATGTCAAATCCGCACCTGCTTCAATCAGCCGCTCCACCTTGCGCGTATCGCCAGCCCTCACCGCATTGGCCATCTGCTCGCCGCTAATATCTAACAGCCAATCAAACCGTCCGCAATCCTCCAAGTCGCCGCTTGCATAGGCGTTCCAATCCTGCAAGCGCAGCCTCGATGGGTTATGGGGATCATATGCGTAGCCATCACACCCTGCCGGTTTCGCACCCATCACTGCGCACAACTCGCTCAAAGTTGCGAGGGCTGGCAGTGAGTTTGATCCGCTATATTTCTCTGCGCGATCAAACGGCGTCATTCCGAATTCGTCCTTGGCGTTCACATCCGCACCCGCCTGCACCATCACACAGACCCTATCCACATCGTGCATATTTGCCGCTTCGTGGAGCGTGCGCGCGCATAGCGGCGCGATGCCGACCGCGAATATCGCAAATATCGCAAGGATGCTTGCTTTCATCGTACACACTGGACTTGCTAACAACCGAAACCGCCGGGCATCGGCTGGCCTGTAAGAGGATTTGGACACCAACATGGCGTACCTTTTGGAAGCTGTGGCAGCGGTGATAAATGACAAGCAGGTATCCCGGTCATAGGGTCACAACAATAGGCGGCTGGCTGCTGCTGTGGGTATGGCTGCTGCCGTGAGGATGACCGCTGCTGCGGGGGATCTCTGTCCGGCCAGTTAATTCCATCTTCCGAAACATCTACGATTCGGCCGTCTTCTGCGTCACGCCAACCCTGCGCAATCGCTTCAAGGCGCTCATCCTTGGCGGGGTGTGTGTCACTGCCTATTTCCGAGCCAAACTCGCTCATTGCCGCTTGCGCTTCCGATAAATGCTTGCCAAGTCTCTGCATAACATGACCGCTGTAGTAGTCAGCCTGAAGTTCTATATCTGGCCTGCTTCCGCCTCTTTGCACAGTGTGCCCTTGTAAATGATGACCGATTTCATGCACCATTATGCTGAGCACTGATTCTGATATTCCCGTATCTCTGTATATCGTTAAAGAAGTTCGGGTTATACAAGAGAAACCGCTCCTCACCATCAATAACAGCAGCCGCATTGGGAACACTGGTTGTTGCAATAATTCCGAAATTTGGCACTAGCCCCCCTGCGCCTGTGATCTACCTAACCATATCTTCAATTCTCTTTGAACCCGGCGCTTTATTAAGTCTATTCCTCAGGCTACTCCATTCTAATAGTCCGTAGCCCTGCTTGATATATTGGCATATGAAAGGTGAATTTTCATCTGGTTCCGCCGCCAGCAGCAGGAGGGCTTTTAGTTTAGCGAAGGGGGGAAGTTAAAGTGGTTCATGCCGTGCGCTCCCGTTGGTTTGAGGCATTCAGGTTACAACTTTGCCGTCTGAAAGCAAAGGGCGGTCGGGGCGACTTAATCAGAGCTTCCCTAAAATTTCACCGCCAGAGCGTCGTTTTCCCCACACCCCATGCCGCAAGTTGCTGACAGGGAGCGCTTGGAGCCGAAGTTCGCCGATTTGCTCGAAGATGAACAGAGGGGAAGGACTAGATCTGTTGCGCAGTCTGCTCCACGGTCATCGGGCGGTGCAGCGACCGGGCGGAAGTCAACGGCAGCCACGACCACCACTTCACCAATCCCTACAGCCTGGAGTTCCAAGTCGGCTGCTTCAGCCAGGCGCTCGGCTGCGAAATCGCCGGCCCGCCGCAACGGGCGCGCGCTTGGTTCATGGGTTTTCAGCAAGGACGAGGCTGGCCCTGTTGTCCGTTGCGCACGTAGGTCATCAGGCTGGGAATGCCGGGCTCCCACTTCACTGAACCGGGGATCCGCCAGATGTAGCCCAGCTTGGCCAGTTGATTGATCTGCTTATTCGCCGAATCGGCAGGCAGCAGGCTTTGGTTTTGCATCTCCTCATATCGTCCGGCGCAGCACCGCTTGCGGGACTGCTCGACCGACGGTTTTGCTGCGTCGACGACGGCATCGTCGACATGTGCCGCTCCGGCATCGACCAATGATTCGCACAGCGCCTTGCCCCACAGCTGGATGAAGTAGGGGTGGCACTGGGAGTCCTCCACCGCCCGACTTAAGGCGTCATCGTCCATTAACAGCCGTTGCGCAAGGGTTGCTTCGTCGCGAATTTTGGTCAGGTTCAGCACGATCACGTCAATGCCCAGCGCTTGCGCCCGCTGCTCGAACTCCCGCAAAAGCACGGTCTTGCCGTTGCCGCGAGGGCCCGTCAGCACGATGTCGCGACCCGGGGCATTGCCCCTGTTCAGGGGTCGAAGACCGTCTTCAATCGACCGTATGGCGCCCTTCCGCCCAGCAAGAAGGGGCGGATCGCCGCCGCTGCCGGGATTGAACGGATCAAGCAGGACGTCAACGTAATCCGGGTTGTTGAGATCAGGATTGGTGTCAGAGGCCGTGTCAAGCGCGCCAGCGTCGCTGATTCCCGCTCTGGCGTGATTATAATGCAAGCCACCGCGCCGTCCGCCAACCACAGTGCCTAGGAGTGACAGCCAGTACAGCCCCATGCCGGAAGTTGCTGACCAGGAATGCTTGGAGCCGAAGCTCGCCGACTTGCTTGAGGATGAGCTTGAGGATGAAGAGGCGCGCAGGAAGGACTACATCTACTGCGCGGTCTGCTCCACAGTGATCGGGCGGCGCGGCGACCGGGCGGAAGTCAACGGCAGCCATGACCACCGCTTCACCAACCCCTACGGCCTGCAGTTCCATGTCGGCTGCTTCAGCCAGGCGCTCGGCTGCGAAATCGCGGGCGCGCCGCAACGGGCGGACACTTGGTTCATGGGCTTTCAGTGGCGCATCGCCAGTTGCTCCGACTGCCGTCGCCACCTCGGCTGGTACTTTGACCGCATTGCCGCGCCCGGCGCGGATTTCTTCTACGGATTGATTTTGGACCGCATCCAGTATGACGGCGATTGACCCCGGCAAGTACGCGACCCTCACCTTCGACTGCTACGGCACGCTGATCGATTGGGAGAGCGGCATCACCGGCTACCTGCAGCCGCTGCTTGAGCGCTACGACGTCCATGTCATCGATGAGTTCGTGCTGGAGGCGTTCAGCCGGCTGGAGCCCGAGCTGCAGGCCGAAGGCGGGGCCTACGCGGACGTGCTGGCGCGACTGCTTGAGCGGTTGGGCGAGCGCTTGGCGTTCACGCCGAAGCCGGACGAGTTGACGGGCTTCGGCGCCAGCATCGCGCTTTGGCCGGCCTTCACGGACACCGTGGCCGCGCTTGAGACGCTGGCGAGCCACTTCGAGCTGGCCATCGTCTCCAACATCGACGACCGGCTGTTCGAGTTGTCGGCGAAGCACTTGCAAGTTCCCTTCGACCATGTCATCACTGCCGAGCAGGTGGGTGCCCACAAGCCGGATCCGAAGGTGTTTGAAGCCGTCTTGGGCCGGGTCAAGGGGCCGGTGCTGCATGTGGCCCAGAGCCGCTTTCACGACATCGCGCCGGCCACGGCGGCGGGCTTGGACACGGCATGGATCAATCGCCCGTCCAAGGGAGCGGCCAAGCCGGCCGCGGCCACCCCCACCTGGACCTTCACCAGCCTAGGCGAGTTCGCAGCCGCAGTGCGCGAAGGCGCCGCCTAGGAAACGATCGACTGCTCGCCGTGCCGCGCACCGTCATTGAAATCGCCAAGGAGGCGCTGCACTTCGCCGCCGCGCACTTCACGCTGTTCTCCGCCACCGAGCGCGAGAACCTGCACGGCCACAACTTCTTCGTGGCGCTCGAAATCGAAGCCGAGGTGGGCGAGGACGGCCTGGCCTTCGACTACAACATCGTCAAGACGGCGCTCAAGGCCCTGTGCGATGGCTTGGATGAGCGCACCTTGCTGCCGGAGCGCTCGCCGCACCTGGGCATTGAGCGTGACGGCGGCTACGTCGTCGCGCTGTTCAACGGCGAGCGCATTCCCTTCCTGCCCAGGGACGTGCGCACCCTGCCGGTTGCCAACATCACCGTCGAGGCGCTGGCCGCTTGGTTTGTCGAGCAGCTCAGGGCGGATCCGGCCATCCAGCCGCTCGCCATCCACCGGCTGGTGGCCAAGGTCTCCTCAGGGCCGGGCCAGTGGGCGCGGGCCGCTGGCTCGGGAGGATTCGGGCTGGGCGTTCGAGAAGGCCGCGCCCAGTGTCCTGTCCCGCAAACCAGTGTCCTGTCCCGCAAATAAGCGTGATTATTCGTGGCCGTTTCGGCCCCTGGCCGCGTTGCTCCTTTTTATGTGGGGCCTGCCACACGGCGGCGTCGTGCCTTGCCGGCAACGGAAATGCCTTGCACGGCAACCGAAACGGCCACGAATAATCACGCTTATTTGCGGGACAGGACACTGGCCTAAGCGACGAGCGCGGAGTTTCGCGCAGCGAAACTCCATCCGCGACCGTCAGGTCGCGCGTTGCCCCGCCGAAAGCCCAGCGAGTAGAATTTTGCCGTCGCGTTGAGGAGAACCCGCCTTGAAGGCCGTGTTGTGCAAAGCCCATGGAGCGCCGGAGGATCTGGTGCTGGAGGAGGTCGCCGAGCCCGTGCCGGGCGAAGGCGAGGCGTTGGTGGAGGTGCGGGCCGCAGCCCTCAACTTCCCTGACGTGCTGATGATCGCCGGCAAGTACCAGAGCCAGCCTCCGTTTCCGTTCTCGCCGGGCGGCGAAATCGCGGGAACGGTGCTCGAATCCGGCTCGGGGGCGACTGGGTTAGCGCCGGGCGACCGCGTGTTCGGCGGCATTGGCTACGGCGGCTTTGCCGAGCGCGTGGCGGTGGCGGCGCGCAACCTGCAGCCCATTCCGGAATCCATGAGCTTTGCCGAGGCTTCCGGCATCAGCACCACCTACGGCACCTCCTACTACGCCCTGAAGCAGCGGGCCGCCTTGCAGCCGGGCGAAACCCTGCTGGTGCTCGGCGCCGCCGGCGGCGTCGGCATTGCCGCCGTGCAGCTCGGCAAGGCCATGGGCGCTCGCGTCATCGCCGCCGCCAGCAGCGAGCGCAAGCTGGCGGTGGCCAAGGACAGCGGCGCCGATGAGCTGATCGACTACAGCGACGGCCAGTTGAAGGACAAGGTGAAGGCTTTGACCGACGGCCAGGGCGCCGATGTAATCTATGACCCCGTTGGCGGCGCGCTGTTCGACCAATGCCTTCGATCCGTCAACTGGTACGGCCGCATCCTGGTGATCGGCTTCGCCGCCGGCGACATCCCCAAGGCGCCCGTCAACCTGATTCTGCTCAAGAGCTGCCAAGTGGTGGGCGTGTTCTACGGCGCTTGGTCGGCCCGCGACCGTGCGGGGAATGCGGCCAACTTCCGCGACATCCTGGCGTTCCATGCGGCGGGCGGGATCAAGCCGGTGGTGGGCCGCGTACACCCCTTGGAGAACTACGCCCAGGCCCTGAACGACTTGGCCCAGCGGCGCGCCATCGGCAAGATCGTGGTCACCCCCGGCGCGGACGACGCCGGCCAATGACGCTGCGCCTCAGCAGCGCGGACTGCGCCTTGGCCACCATCGCCCTGTGCGGCGCGCTGCTGTTCGGGGCCCAGATCATGGAGCATCGCTTCGCGATGGAGCCCTGCCCGATGTGCCTGATGCAGCGCCTGTGGATCTTCGCCGCAGCGCTGGCCGCCTACGCCGGCCTGGCCCACAACCCCCGCTGGGGAATCTATCCGCTGCTGACCATCATCGCCGCGCTGATCGGCGGCTGGGTCTCGGCGCGCCACCTCTGGCTGCAGAGCCTGCCCGCCGACCAAGTGCCAAGCTGCGGCCCGCCCGTGGACTACATGATCGAGAACTTCTCCCCGCTCGACACCTTGGGCAGCATGTTCCTAGGCACCGGCGACTGCGCTCAGGTCGATGACTTCCTTGGCCTCAGCCTGCCGCTGTGGGCGTTGCTCGGCTTCGCCGCCCTGATTGCGTTGGCTGCGCTGCAATGGCGCTTGCGGCCGGTGGCGCATCAGCCTGATTCACGGCCTCAGCCCTGAAGCTCGGGTGCCCGGGCGGCCACCCTTAAGCCATTGTTCGCGTCGGGCTGGGCGGCTCGGGCCGAGGCCCGCCCGCTCAGCGCTCAACCGTTGATGAACGCTTCATACTCGGCGGCAAAGTCGGGATGCCAGCGCGACAGCGCCGGCCGATTCCTGATGATGTCGTCGGCGTTCCACTGGATGCGCCGGTGGTCCAGTTCGGGGGGCGTGTCGCCGTCCGGGCAAAGGATGTGGAAGTCCCCGCGTTCCAACGATTCAACCATGTGGTCCACCACCTGCTCCGGCGTCCAGGCTCCGGGCGGCTTTTCAGGGATGAAGCGCGCGATCATGTTCGAGTACGTGAAGCCCGGCACCAGCAGATGCACGGAGATGAGGCAATCGCTTCGCTGCCGGAGCGCATGGGCGAGGCTTTGCGTGTATGCCAGCACGCCGGCCTTGGAGAGATTGTAGGCGTAGCCGCCGGGTGGGTTGGTGATGCCTTGCTTGGAGCCGGTGTTGATGATCGCAACGCGCTCGCCCGCTTCGAGCAGGCTCGGCACGAAGGCTTGGCATCCGTGGATGATTCCCCACAGGTTGACGTCGACCTGCCGTCGCCAGACGGACAAGTCCTCCCAAGGCTCCGGCCGTCCCAGCGCGGCGCCGGCATTGTTCATCAGGCAATGCACGGCGCCGAAGCGATCGTAGGCGGTCGTTCGCAGCTCCTCGACTCGTTCAGGGTCGGAAACGTCGCAATGCACGGCGGCGAGCGCGCCGCTCCCGCCAGGCAGCGCCTCAGCGGCCGATTGCAGGGCGGCCTCGTCCCGGTCGGCGATCAGGACGTTCATGCCGGCTTTCAGAAAACGCCGGGCCGCGGCCAGCCCGATGCCGTTGGCGCCGCCGGTGACGACGGCGGTTTTGCCCGGCGCAAGCCATGCAATCATGATGTGCTCCTCAGTCTTGTCTCAATGCGGTTGCCATGCAAAGTTCGCTGGTTTCGTGGGATGCGCAGCCCCAATTCAAGATCATAGCAGTTCGGCGCGCCGGCGAGGCGGCAAGGCCCGGTGACGGGCGCTGCACGGAGACGGCCATTGGCTGCGCCTGCTCGGACGCGGCCGCATCGCGGCGACCTGCGGCCAGGACGCGGCCGGCTTGCGCCGAACCGAATTTCGGCGATGATCCCAATTCGCGGAACATGACGCTGCCCGGACTTTGATAACATTCCGCACTCTCCTCCACTGGGCGCAACAATGATTCCAAACTCGACATTCCGCGGCGGTTCGGGCCGCTGCTTGGGGCTGGCGGTTGTCTTGGCCGCGCTGGCCCAGCCCACCTTGGCGCGCGAGCATATGCTGCCGCTGTTCCTGTCCGCCGCCAACGCCAATCAGCCGGCCGCTTCCGGGATCACCCAACAAGGCTTCATGCGGGTCATCAACCACTCCGACGAGGCAGCCGAGGTATCCCTTGTCGGCTACGACGACGCCGGGCAGCGTAAAGGCCCAGTGATGCTGACCTTGGCGTCGAAGCGGACCGTTCACCTCAATTCCGGTGACGTGGAGGGCGGCAATGCCGGCAAGGGCCTGCCGGATGGATTGGGCGCGCCGTCCCGGGGCGATTGGCGACTGGTTCTTCAGAGCCGGCAGGACATCGAGCCGCTGGCCTACATCCGCACCCTCCCGGACGGTTTCCTGACCAGCATGTCCGCCATGGCGCCGTCCGGGGCCATGCGCCATCGGGTGTCCATCTTCAACCCCGCCAGCAACGTCAACCAGCGCAGTTGGCTGCGCGTGGTGAACCTGGGCGATGCCGCCGCCAGCGTCACCATCAGCGGAGTCGATGATGCGGGCAACCCCGCGCCCGGCGGGGCGGTTGGGCTGACGCTGGCCAATGGCGAGGCCAGGGCAGTGACCGCCCAGGCGCTGGAATCCGGCGCCAGCGACTTGGTCGGCAGCTTTGGCGACAAGCAGGCCGGCGGCAAGTGGCAGTTGACGGTCAGTTCCGATCAGCCCTTGGCGGTGATGAGCCTGCTGAACACGCCGACCGGGCACTTGTCGAACCTCTCCGCGCCCAAGGCCGACTACTTGGGCGCTGCCGGGATCTGGCAGTTGGCGCCTGAGGATGCCTCTGACGATGACGATGACGATGACGACGATCGCGGCTACCTGATCCTCACCACCGACAGCCGCCTGTACGGATGGCTGCCGACGGCGGACGGCAGCATCGAGTGGGTGGCCGACGCCACCTATGCCTCCAAGGCGGGCAAAGTGGACGCTTCGGGCAAGGTTTACGAGTCCGGCGAAGTCGAAATTCGGGGCTTGGGCATTGCCGGAGGCAGCGAGCCGTTCAGTTTGCAGGCGGACTACCGCCAAGGCGACTGGATCAGGGGCAAATACTTCATCGATGGCCAACCCCGCGAGTTCCAAGGCTGGGCCTTCAGCGGATTCGACCGCGGGATGGACGCCACCGCCTTGGCCGGCGCTTGGACCACCAACGAAACCGAGCTGGACTTCTCGCTGGACGCCGATGCGGCGTTTCAGGGGGAACTTAAGGTTGACCCCTTTGAATGCGAGCTGTCCGGCGCTTTGGGCGGCATCAATCCGGCGTTCAACCTTTATGAAAGCATGGTGACGGTCGATTGCGGGCTGCTGCGGCTGGACGTGGAGATGATCGTCGCCATTGGCGACCGATTCAACTCCGCCGGCGGCAACGACCTCGCGGTGGCCTTGGTGATCGCCCGCGATGCGGAGGTCGCCGTCGGCACCACCGCAACGCGCACCGCGGCGCGATGAACCTGCGCCTCGCTACTCCTCGATGACCACCGTTTCGCCGATCTGCGCGGCCCTGATGTCGGCTTCGCAATAGGGAAAGCGCACCCATTGCTTGCGGCTGTACAGCTCGGTTTGGTCGGCGTAGTGGGGTGAGCTCGGGTCGCTTGATTGGGACGGCACGAGCAGCGTCTCGGCGATGGGGCACTCGCCATCGTCCCAAGTGACCGCTTGGAGGTGGGAGTTGCCGCCCTGCGCCCGGTAGCCGCCGTCCTCAAGGCGGGACGAGATGGCGCCGTAAACCCCGAGCTCGCCGTCCGCCCCGTGGATGGGAATGCGCAGGTTGCCGCGGACGGCGAACTGCGCCTCGCCCCAAGGCGCGTCGAGGGCGATTCCGGCGTCCTCAAGGGCCAGCACCGCTTCGCTGAGGGCGTCGATGACCAGCGTTCGGTTGGGGGATTGGCCCAAGTCGATGCCGCGCGGCGTGCCGAGCGGATCCTCCGGGTTGAAGTCCACGGCCCAAAAGCGGTCGCTTTCCACGATGTTGGTGAAATCGTCCGCCAACTCACCGCGAATCCCGCGCCAGAACTCGCGGAACACCTGGACGCCGCGGCTGTCCACGTCCGCCTTGCGATCCCATCCGGCGAGCGCCTTGCAGGCTGCGAGCGCCCGCCTCTGCGTCTCATCAGCGGTGTCGCTCGCCAGCGCCGCGCACAGCGCAAGGACGCCGTCCAAGGTGATTTCGGCGGCGAACACCCGATTGCGGAACATCAGGCCCTTGAGCGATTCCAAAGTGAAGCCGGGCGCGCTGTCCAGGCCGTCGGCGGCGTTGCGCCGCTCCGCCGCCATCAGGTGGCCGATTCTCGTGCGCAGCATTTGCTGCCGGCCCTCGCCGCCCAGCCAGCCGAACACCAGCGGGTAGCCGGTGAGCGGGTTGCCGGGGGCGCTCAGCCAGTAGCTGTCGTTGCTGTTGCCGACGTAGTCCCGGGTGCGGATTCTGGGCCGTGCGTCAAAGCCGTAGAGGTTGGTGTCCGCGGGGCTGTCCGCATCCTCGCCCCATTCGCAGTCCGGGTCGCTGCCGTCCAGCACCAGCGCCGCGTTGTTGGCCAGCCCCGCCAGCAGCCTCCCGATGCGCGTGAGGCAGCGGTCGAGCTGCGCTTGGGTGACGTGGGGAATGGCCGCGACCTCCCCGTAGAAAGCCTCGCCGCCGCGGTCCGCCGCCAAGGTGTGGAACACCGGCGTGGCGATGGGCTTGAGGGCTTCGGTGAAGGCGTCCATGTCCTCGGCCTGCCCCATGCTCCGATACTGGTCGAAGATGGCCTCGGCCCTTAAGGCGTTGGCGTCGCGCAAGGCCAGCACGGTCCCGTTGGCCAAGGGCCAAGTGCCGAACAGGGGGCTGATCTCCTTGAGATTGACGATGGGGCCGAAGTGGGAGCGGTGGAAGGCGTGGGTGCGCTCCTCAAGGGAGCCGTCCTCCAGCTTCACTTGAATGGCCACTTCCTCGGTGGTGATGTCGCGCCATTCGCCGTCGTAGCGGTACTGCATCGGGTCCGACGGGTTGAGCTCGAGTTCGTAAAGGGTGAAGCGGGTGGCGAAGGAGGTGGTGTGGGTCCAGGCCAGATCGCTGTTGAAGCCGATGCCCACCCAAGGCAGTCCCTGCAGGGCGGCGCCGGCCACGTCGTACTCGCCCGGCAGGGTTAGATGCACTTGGTGGAAGCTGCCGTCGCCGCTCCAGGAGCGGTGCGGGTTGCCGAGCAGCAGGCCCTTGCCGGTTTGGCTTAAGTCCCCGCCCACCGCCAGCGCGTTGCTGCCTTGGCCGGGTTGGCGGAGCGCTTTGGCGAACCGGCTCAAGCCTTGGATGAGCGCGTCCCGGTTCGCCTCATCCATTGCCAAGGGGACGTCGGAGCTTGGCCCCGTGGCGTTGTGGATCGCCCGACGCACAAGGCCCAGGTCGGAGCCGCCCTTCAGGGGCAGGCGGCCAATCAGCATCCACAGATCGGTGGCGTCGATTTCATGCACCCATTCCGCATCCCGGCAGCCTGAGCTGCCGTCCGGCAGGTTTTCCACCCCCGTCTCCCGGAGATGGCGGTTCATGCCGAAGGCGAAGCCCTCCACCAAGCGGTGGACGTCGCTGTCCGCATCAGGCAGGAAGTTGGCGGCGAAGTCATCCTTCTCGCCAAGCAGAAAGCGCAGCACGAAGTCGGTGACCGGATCGCCGTCCGCCTCGCCGAGCAGTTCCGCGGAGCGGCTGGTGGCGGCGACGATGCCGCGCATGGCCGTGCAGAACCGGTCCTGCGCGTAGGCGTACCCGTAGCCGTAGCCGAGGCTGCCCCAATCCTCGGCCCGGATGTGGGGTATGCCGTACTCGGTGCGCCGAATGGCGGCGCTGAACCGCGGCTCCGGCGCGGCGGGCGACACGGAAGCCTGCGTTGACGGTGACGAGCCGCCGTCCCCGCAGCCAGCGGCGGTGGCCAGCAGGATGAGGGCGAAAATCGGCAGCCGCCGGCTGGCGAAGCTTGCCGGCGGCCATTTCGGTTCGGAGCGAGGACGGGATGCCGCGCGAACGCGCGCCTTGCTGCGTGGCGGCTCGCGTTGGAGCTTCGCTGGCGCGAAGCTCGGCTGCCATTGATCGAAGTTCCCCGGACCGAGGGCGTCCCGCCCTCGCGTCGCGCGCAGCGCCGTTTTCACAAGCAGTGGATGTCCCGCGGCCCAAGCGCCTGATTCCCGCCAGCGTGAATCAAGGTTTGCGCCGGGAATGACGACAATGGACAGCTTGGGGGATAATGCCTTTGAATCCGCAATTTTGCAGCCAGTGAGAGTTCCATCGCGGCCATGGACCATCATAGCAAAGCAGGCGCCGACACAGTGGTCCGGGCTGCGGGTTTTGCGCGGGAGATTCAGGAGCGGGCGGCGGCCATTGAGGCCGCCCGCCGGATGCCGCAGGATCTGGCGGTTCGAATGGCTGGTGCGGGTCTCTTTCGAGCGCTGGTGCCGACCCGGTACGGTGGTGGGCAGGTCCATCCGCGGGAGTTCTTCGACGCGGTCATGAGCACGGCCGAAGCGGACGGCTCGGTGGGGTGGTGCCTGATGATTGGCGCCAGCACGGGATTGCTGGCGGCAACGCTGGCGGATGACGCAGCTCAAGCGACGTTTGCCGCCGACCCGGATGCCATCGTCACCGGCGTCACCGCGCCGATGGGCCGGGCGGAAGCGGCGCCGGGCGGCGTGCGGGTCAGCGGCCGCTGGCCGTTCGGCAGCGCTTCCCAAGTGTCGCAGTGGATCTGCGGCGGCTCGGTGGTGCTGGAGAACGGCGAGCCGCGCCGGAGCGCCCAAGGCGGGCCGGAAGTGATCCTGCCGTTGTTTGAGGCATCGGCCGTGAGGATTCACGACAGTTGGCACACGTCCGGGCTGTGCGGAACCGGCAGCAACGACATCGAAGTGCGCGATGCCTTCGTCCCGGAAGGCCGCTGGGTGGCCTTGGGCGCGCCGCCTCGGATCGATGCGCCCCTGTACCGCTTTCCGTTTTTTGGCCTGCTGGCGTTGGGCGTCTCTGCGGTCAGCTTGGGCATCGCCCGGCATGCCATTAGCGCGTTCAAGGAATTGGCCGGCGGCAAGCGGCCGAGCGGCAGCCGGCGCGCCTTGGCCCAGCGGGGCAGCGTCCAGCAGGATCTGGCGCGGGCCGAGGCGTTGGTGGCTTCGGGTCAGGCGTTGGCCTACCAGGCCATTGATCAGGCTTGGCGGCAGGCGAAGCGGGCGGATCGGCTGGATCGGGCCGTCAAGGCGCAGCTGCGGTTGGCGGCCACCAACAACGCTTGGTCGGCGGCCCAGGCGGTGGACCGGCTCTACCACGCCGCTGGCGGTTCATCGATCTACCGCAGCAGCGTTCTGCAACGCTGCTTTCGGGATGTGCACGTCGCCACCCAGCACGTCATGGTGGCGCAGCCAACCTATGAGGTCGTTGGCCGGGTTCTGCTGGGCATGGACCCCGGGACGCCGTTGTGACGCCGATGCGCGGGCGTGGGCGCAATGCCCTTCCGCGGCCAGCGTCCAACCACTCATCGAGCGGCCGTTCTCCGGCCATCGGACGTGTTAAATTGCGCGGCCACGAAAACTAACCTTGGGAAGCAGGAATGACTGATTTGGTGACCATCAAGGTCGATGGCGGCGTGGCCGACGTGCGCCTCAACCGACCCGACAAGTACAACGCGCTGAGTCCGGAGATGTTCAAGGCGATCATCGATGCCGGGGAGCGGCTGGCCCAGGCGCGGGAGGTTCGGGCGGTGGTGCTGTCCGGCAACGGGCGGGGGTTCTGCGCCGGTCTGGACATGATGAGCATGCAGGGCCTCGGCGACCCGGGCCGTGGTTCCGGGGGCGGCTTGCTCAGCCGCGACGACCGACCGGAGAACTCCGCGCAGCGTCCGGCCTATGTTTGGAAGAAGCTGCCGGTGCCGACCATCGCCGCGCTGCACGGCGTCGCCTACGGCGGCGGCTGCCAGATCGCACTGGGCGCGGACATTCGCTTCGCCGCCCCGGACCTCAAGATCTCCGTCATGGAAATCAAGTGGGGCTTGATCCCGGACATGAGCATCACCCAGACGCTGCGCGACCTGGTGCCCTTGGATGTGGCCAAGGAACTCACTTTCACGGGCCGGGTTCTGAACGGCGAGCAGGCGCTCCGGGCAGGCCTCGTCACCCATGTGGCGGATGACCCGCGCGCCGCCGCCATGGAACTCGCGCGGGAAATCGCCGACAAGTCGCCGGACGCCGTGCGGGCGGGCAAGGAACTGTTTGAAGCCTCATGGCATGCCGATGAGCGCACCGGCTTGGAGCTTGAGTCCTCCCTGCAGACGGCCTTGATCGGCTCGCCCAACCAAATCGAGGCGGTGCAGGCGAATTTTGAGAAGCGCCCGCCCAAGTTCAGCGATTAGCGCGCCATCGACCGGCTGCCGGCGCCGTCCATGAGTTGGGAAAGCGAGGTCAGGGAACTGGCCCGGCGTCGCCATTTGGCGCGTCGGCAGGGGGGCAAGGAAGGCATCGCCCGCCAGCACGCCAAGGGTCGGCTGACCGTCCGCGAACGCATTGATGCGCTGCTTGACCGCGGCACCTTTCAGGAGCACGGCCAAGCCACCGCGCTGCCCGACTACGACGAGAAGGACCGGCTGACCGGCTACGTGCCCGCCAACTACGTGGTCGGCTTCGGCAAGATCGACGACCGCCGGGTGGTGGTGGGCGGCGAGGACTTCACGCTGAAGGGCGGCTCGCCGAACGCCGCCGGGCTGCGCAAGAGCATTTACGCCGAACATCTCGCCTGCCAGTACCGGGTGCCGCTCGTGCGCCTGCTCGAAGGCGGCGGCGGCAGCGTCAAGGGATCCGGCCGCAAGGGCGCCGCCGCGGGCGAGCCGGTGTTCTCCGAACCCCGCTTTCGCATCGTTGCCGATGCCATGGGCCAGGTGCCCGTCGCCTCCGCGGCCTTGGGGCCGGTGGCCGGATTCCCGGCGGGACGCTTGGTGGCCTCCCACTTTGCGGTGATGGCCCGGCGCACGGCCCAAGTGATGACCGGCGGCCCGGCGCTGGTGCGGCGGGCGTTGGGCGTTGACCTCACCAAGGAGCAGCTCGGCGGCGCTCAGGTTCACGCGGCCAGCGGCGTGGTGGACAACGTCGCCGCCGATGAGCGCGATGCGTTTCGCCAAATTCGGCGCTGCCTAAGCTATCTGCCGGCATCGGTTTGGGAGCGCGCCCCGCGCGTCGCTGCCGATGACGACCCGGAGCGCATGGCCCCGGAACTGCTGGATGCGGTGCCCCGCGACGCCAACGCCCCGTTCGACATGCGCGCCATTTTGAAGCTGATCGTCGATCTCGACTCGCTCTTCGAGGTGGGCGCCGCCTATGGTCCCAGCCAGATCTGCGCCTTCGCCCGCTTGGCGGGCCAGCCGGTCGGCGTGCTGGCCAACGACAACCGCCACTACGCCGGCGCCATGACCGCTGAAGCCGCCCAAAAACACCGTCGCTTCGTGGAGACCTGCGACACCTTTCACGTGCCGGTGGTCAACTTCGTCGATCAGCCGGGGTTCATGATCGGCCCCGAGGCGGAGGCGGCGGGCACCATCCGCTATGGCATGGCGGCCGTTGCGGCCGCCGCCCAAGCCAGCATTCCCTGGGCGGTGGTCCAGGTTCACAAGGGCTTTGGCGTCGCCACCGCCGCCCACTACGCTCCGGGCGCCTACGTGCTGGCGTGGCCCTCGGTGGAGTCCGGCGCACTGCCCTTGGAAGGCGGCGTGGCGGTGGCCTTTCATCGGGAGATCGCCGCCGCCGAGGATCCCGACGCCAAGCGCCTTGAGCTTGAGGAGCGGCTGCGCAACGCCCGCTCCCCCTTTCCACGAGCCGAATCCTTTGCCGTGCATGAGCTGATCGACCCGCGTGAGACCCGCCCCTTCCTGTGCCGCTGGATCGACTGGATTCAACCCCAGCTCGACCGCCTCATCGGCCCCGTTCACTTCCCCATGCGGCCCTGAACCCGCTTGGAGGCGCGCTGTTTCAGCTGCACGTCAAATCGGGGGGCCGGAGCGTCAGGGGCGCCGGGGATGTCCGTGCGCCATGGCCTTGGCGGTCGAGGCGCCAACCGAACCGGCCGCAGTCGATTAGAATGGACGTTTTTTGGCAGGAGGATTGCTCGACATGACCTATTCGTTTGACGGAAGAGTCGCCATCGTCACTGGCGCCGGCGGGGGCCTTGGCCGCTGCCACGCGCTGGAGCTGGCCAAGCGGGGCTGCAAGGTGGTGGTCAATGACCTCGGCGGGGCCATGGACGGCACCGGCGGCAGCTCCCAGGCCGCCGAAGGCGTCGTGGCCGAAATCAAGGCGGCTGGCGGCGAGGCCATCGCCAACGGCGGATCGGTGAGCGACCGGGCCGGCGCCCGGAGCATGGTGGACGACGCCATGTCGTCTTGGGGACGGGTGGACATCGTGGTCAACAACGCCGGCATTCTGCGCGACAAGTCCTTCGCCAAGATGGAGCTGGACGATTTCCAGATGGTGCTCGACGTGCATCTGATGGGTTCGGTCAACGTCACCCGAGCCGCCTGGCCGATCATGCGCGAGCAGAACTACGGCCGGGTTGTGGTCACCACCTCGCCCACCGGTCTGTACGGCAACTTCGGCCAAGCCAACTACGGCGCCGCCAAGCTCGGCTTGGTGGGCCTGATGAACACCCTGAAGATCGAGGGCGCGCGCAACAACATCCACACCAACACCATCGCGCCGGTGGCGGCCACCCGCATGACCGAGAACCTGATGACCGGCGATGCCCTCAAGGCGCTGGCTCCCGAACTGGTCACGCCGGCGGTGATCCACCTCTGTTCGGAGGAGGCCCCCAACGGCGTGGTGCTGCAGGCTCAGGGCGGGCAGTTCTCCGTGGCCTGCATCGTCGAGAACGCCGGGGTGAACCTCGGCTTGGAGGCCACTGCGGAGGACATCGGCGAGCACTTCGAGCTCATTGCCGACCTCGCCGGCGCCAAGCCGCGGGGCGGCCTCGACCTCGGCGCCATGTGACCGACAAGGCAATGCTCCGGAGCGACGAGTGGGCGGTCGCCGGGCGCGCCAAGGCATCTTGGCGCGCCCGCCTCAATCCGCGCGATCAGGGGGGCTGATCGGTGGCCGCCGCCGCTCTGACCCTCATCCTGACCTTCATCGCCTCAGGCTGCGTCTGGCTGGCGCTGGGGCCGAAGTTCACCCTGAGCGAGGATGAGCAGGCCAACGGCCTGCTCAATCTGGGGCTGTACTTCCTGATGGGCCTGCCCTTGGTCTTTGCCGTCGTGTTCACGGTGATCGGCTAATCAGCGCGCCACGCCATGCCCCGCATCGAACTTCGCCACCTGCGCACCCTGGCCGCGCTGCGCGACGCGGGCAGCTTGGTGGAGGCGGCCGAGCGGGTGCATTTGACCCAGTCGGCGCTGTCCCATCAGCTCAAGGAACTCGAAGGTCGGGTGGGCTGCGTGCTGTTCATGCGCAAGACCCGGCCCGTGCGCTTCACCAGCGCCGGCCTGCGCCTGCTGGAACTCGCCGATGAGACGCTGCCCTTGGTGGGCCGTGCGGAAGCGGATCTCGCGCGGTTGGCGGGCGGCGAGTCCGGACGCCTGCTCATCGCCATTGAGTGCCATAGCTGCATCGAATGGCTGCTGCCCGCGATAGACGCCTATCGCGAAGCTTGGCCGCAGGTGGAAATCGACGTCTCCTCCGGCTTTCACTTCGCGCCCTTGCCGGCCTTGGGCCGCGGAGACCTCGATCTGGTCATCACGTCCGACCCGGTGCCGGATTTGGGTCTGCGCTACGTGCCCCTGTTCAGCTACGAGGCGGTGCTGGCGGTGGCCAAGGATCATCCCTTGGCGCGCCGAGCATGGATTGAGCCCCAGGACCTGGCCCACGAGACGCTCATCGCCTACCCGGTGGACCGCAATCGCTTGGATGTCTTCACCGGCTTCCTTGACCCGGCGGGGATCGCCCCGGAAGCCGTGCGGCAAACGGAACTGACCGCCATGATCGCGCAGCTTGCCGCTGGTGGCCGCGGCGTCGCCTGCCTGCCCAACTGGGCGCTGCACGACTACCTCGAGCGGAGCCTGCTGGCGGCCAAGTCGCTGGGCGAGGAGGGCGTCTGGCCAACCTTGCACGCCGCCGTGCGGGAGGACCAAGCGGATGCGCCGTTCATGAAGGCATTCATTGCCGCCGCCATCGATACCTGCTTCGCCAACCTTGTCGGCATCGTGACGGCCCAGGCAGGGTAGCCGACCCTGTTGCCTCAAGCCCGCGGGGAGGTCGCCCCCGTCGGCGGCTCAGCGCCCAAGCCCGACGGGTGGCCGGGGCAGACCAGCGAGCTTTGGCCAGCCGTGAATTCCCACGGCGCAGGCTTCCAGGCTTCAGAACCAAACCACCCTGACGAAAACCCCGACGACAGCGCTGGCCAAGGCCACCGAGAGCGCGAACAGGCGGCCGAGCCCGGCCTTGATCGAAGCTTCAATCGCATCGAGGCGCTTGTCCTGATGCTTGAACCGCTCGTCGTTGATTCGGCGCTCCGCCGCGAAGCGCTCTTCGAACAGCTGGTTCTGGGCATCGAAACCGGCCCTCATCAACTGGCTCTGCAAGGCCAAGCGCTCATCCATGCGTTTTTCCAAGCTTTCCGTGCGCTCATCCAATCGCTTCTCAAAGCGTTCCATGAGGATGTCGTTGTTGTGCTCCAAGGCCTCCCGCATGCGCTCCGGGGTCATGGCGAACTTGTCGATGGCGTTGGCAATCGCGTGAATCATGGCACCGCTCTGGCGGCGGTCGAAACCTGCGCTCTCCAACCCCTCGGTCATCGATTCAATTTCCCTGACGGCTTGCTTCATGATTATAGGAATCCTGTTCCGCAAAAGAAGTCAGTAAGCCATCTTGGGAACGGCGGCGGAAGGCGATATCTCGGCAGCGTCTGTAAGACATCGGTGCCTTGCAGCTTGAAAAGGCCAAAAGGTCACCCTTTGGCTTCGTTCAGGGCCTTGCGCAGCCGGCGAATGCGCAGCGCAACCCGAGCCCGGCCGGGCAGCAGCGCGGCAGCGCCAACCGCCGCGCCGGCCATGAAGGCGATCAGCAGCCACCAGTACAGGCTCCACTCGGGGCTGCGCCAAGTGAGGAAGCGGATCGACACCTGTTCCTGGTTGACGGCAATCACCGCGAACAGAAACGAGGCGACGGCGGCAAGCGCCGCCAAAGGGCGCCAGAAGAGGCGCCGGACCCGCTTCGTCCTTGACGGTTTGTCCTTAACCGCTTGCAGCCGCCAACTCCCTTTGGTAGGTGGCATCAACCCGCTCCCGCAGATCCTTGCCCGGCTTGAAGTGCGGCACGTACTTGCCTGCCAGGGCGACTGCTTCGCCGGTCTTGGGATTGCGCCCGATTCGCGCCGCCCGGTAATGAAGCGAGAAGCTGCCGAACCCGCGAATCTCAATCCGCGATCCATCGGCCAGCGCCATGGACAGGTGCTCGATCATCATCTTCACCACCTGCTCCACGTCCCGCAGCGGCAGCCGGTCGTGCTTGGCGGCGATTCGCTCGATGAGTTCGGAGCGATTCATGACCGGGCGTCTCGCCCGCGGTCGCCGCGCTGGGCGTCCCCCTCCATTTGCGCCTTGATGAGATCTCCCAAGGTGCCCGCCTTCACGCGCTCGCCTTCCTTGTTGCGGTGCTCGCGCACCGCCGCCCGCTCCTCGTCGATGGCCTTGGCCTTGAGCGAGAGGCTGATGTTGCGGTTCTTGCGGTCCACGCTGATGATCTTGAGCGACAGCTCCTGGCCTTCGGACAACTCCTTGCGGGCGTCCTCCACCCGGTCGATGCTGATCTCCGATGCCTTCAGCACGCCGGTCACCTCCTCGGTCAGGCGGATGACCGCTTCCTTCGGCTCGACGCTCTCCACCACGCCGTTGACCACCGAGCCCCGGTCGTTGACGATGACGAAGTCCGAAAACGGATCCTGATCGAGCTGCTTGATGCCCAAGGCGATGCGCTCGCGCACTGGATCGATGGAGAGGATCACGGTGTCGATCTCCTCGCCGCGGCTGTAGCGACGCACCGCGGTCTCGCCGGGCTCGTTCCAGGCGATGTCGGAAAGATAGACCAGCCCGTCGATGTCCCCCTCCAGGCCCACAAAGATGCCGAAATCGGTGATCGACTTGATCTTGCCGCGGATGCGGTCGCCCTTGGCGTGCTTGGCCGCAAACTCATCCCACGGATTGGTGCGGCACTGCTTGATGCCCAGCGAAATGCGTCGGCGCTCCTCGTCGATGTCGAGCACCATCACCTCCACCTCGTCGCCCACGCTGACCACCTTGGAGGGATGCACGTTCTTGTTGGTCCAGTCCATTTCCGAAACATGCACCAAGCCTTCAACCCCTTCCTCGATTTCCGCGAAGCAACCGTATTCGGTAAGGTTGGTGACGGTGGCGAACACCCGCGAGCCTTCCGCATAGCGGCGGGTCAGCTGCATCCAAGGGTCGTCGCCCAGCTGCTTCATGCCGAGGCTCACCCGGTTCCTCTCGCGGTCGAACTTGAGGATGCGCACTTGGATTTCGTCGCCGATCGCCACCATCTCGCTGGGATGGCGAATGCGCCGCCAAGCCATGTCGGTGATGTGCAGCAGGCCATCGACGCCGCCGAGATCGACGAAGGCGCCATAGTCGGTGAGGTTCTTGACCACGCCCTTGACGTCCTGGCCCTCCTGCAGGGACTTGAGCAGCGCTTCGCGCTCCTCGCTGTTCTCCTGCTCAAGCACCGCGCGCCGCGAAACCACGACGTTGTTGCGCTTTTGGTCGAGCTTGATGACTTGGAACTCCAACGGTCGGCCCTCCAAATGGGCCGTCTCGCGCAGGGGGCGGATGTCCACCAACGAACCGGGCAGGAAGGCGCGGATGTCACTGACGTCAACGGTGAAGCCGCCCTTGACCTTGCCGTTGATGACGCCGGTGATGACCTGCGTTTTTTCAAAGGCGTCCTCCAGCATCTCCCAAGTCTCGGCCCGCTTGGCCTTCTCGCGGGACAGCCGGGTCTCGCCCCAGCCGTCATCCACGACCTCCATCGCCACCTTGACCTGATCGCCGATGGAGAGCGCGAACTCGCCGGACTCGTTAAGGAACTGGCTTTTGGGGATGATCCCCTCGGATTTCAGGCCGGCGTGAACGACGACCCACTCGTTGTCGATATCGACCACCGTGCCGGTGACGATGGAGCCGGGCGCCATCTCAATGGTGCTTAGGCTCTCCTCGAATATTTCAGCAAAACTTTCGCTCATGTCTTTGGTTTTGATGCCGTGCGGGGATGGGGCGCGCGGCCGCTCCTTGGGTTGGTTGATGTCTTGCGCCGCTCCTGGCCGGCGAGGGGCGGGGCTTGAGCCAGCCCGCGCTCGCGGGCCAAGGCCAAGGCCTGCCGCAACACTTCGGCGATGGTCATGTGAGTGCTGTCGATGACGACCGCATCACTGGCCGGCCGCAGCGGCGAAGCAGCGCGCCTTTCGTCCCGCTCATCCCTGTCCCGGATGTTGGCTAGGACATTGCGCAAGTTAACAGCGACTCCCTTGTATCTCAACTGTCCATGGCGCCTGCGCGCCCGCTCTTCGACGCTGGCGTCAAGAAATAGCTTGAGTTCGGCGCCCGGAAACACCACCGTGCCCATGTCGCGTCCGTCGGCGACCAGACCCGCCGCCCCGCCGTCGGTCGGCGCTTCCGCGGCCCGGCGCTGCTGGGCGAGGATCGCCTGGCGCACTTGCGGGTGCCGAGCCGCCTCGGAGGCGGCGGCGGCAACGGCCTCGTCGCGGATCCGTTGCGTGAAGTCAACGCCATCGGCTGCAATGCGCCCGCCCGCCAGCTTGATGTCGAGGCCCTTTGCCACGCTTGCCAGCGCCGCTGCATCATCGGTGGCGACGCCTCGCTCAAGCGCCACCGCGCCAATCACCCGGTACAGGGCGCCGCTGTCCAGGTAACGCCAACCCAGACGCCTGGCCAAGGCGGTGGCCAGCGAGCCTTTGCCGGAGCCGCTCGGGCCATCGACGCAGATCACCATCGCCGCCCGCTTGCGGGCCGCGCCGTCGGAGCGGCGGCGGTCCGTCACGGCTCAAGACGAGGCAGGCGTCGGCCGGCTGCGTCGATGAGCGCTTGCAGCGCTTCCCGGTCGTCGCGCTGCAAGCAGCGCTCAAAGCGGGCCAGCGAATCCTTGAACACGGCCAGCGCCTCGATCAGCGGGCCTCGATTGAGGCCAAGAATGCTCGCCCAGAGGGCGGGAGCGGCGCCGCCGATGCGGGTGAAGTCATCGAAGCCCCGCCCGGTGTGGGAAAGGTGGTCCGCCTCCACGCGATCCAGGTAGGCGAAGGCGAGCAGATGCGGCAGATGGCTGGTCACGGCCAGTATCCGGTCATGCTCCGCAGCGGTCAGCACTTGCGCTTGCGCTCCCACGCCGCGCCACAGGGCGTGGACCCGGTCGATGGCCCCGGGGTCGGTTTCCGGCGCTGGGGTCAGCACGGTTTGGCGGCCGGCGAAGAGATCCGCATCGGCGGCCTCGGGGCCGCTGCGTTCGGAGCCGGCGATGGGGTGGCAGGGCACGTAGCGCGGCGGCAGCGCGCCGCTGCGCGCCTTGACCGATTCGATGATCGGCGCCTTGACGCTGCCGACGTCGAACAGCGTCCCCGGATGGTCGGCCAGCCGCCGCACCCAGTCCGCAATGCCATCGACCGGAACCGCCAGCAGCACCGCCGCGGCATCCCGCGGCACGGCGTCCGCAACGCGGTCGATCAGGCCGAGGCGCAGCGCCGCCGCCGCGTTTTCGGCATTCGCGTCCAAGCCGACAATGTGGTCGCTGAGCCCCCGGCGGCGCGCGGCCTTGGCGAAGGAGGCGCCGATCAGGCCGGTGCCGACCACGACGAGTTTCACGACACCTGCTCCAACGCCTCCAGAAAGCGCTGGTTTTCAGCGGGCAAGCCGACGCTGACCCGGATGTGGTTGGGCAGCCCGTACTCACGGATGCCGCGCACGATGACGCCGGACCGCAGCAGGGCCTCAAACACCGGCTGGGCGTCGCGGCGCAGATCGACGCACAGGAAATTGCCCGCCGAAGGCAGCGGCGGGTAGCCGAGCTGGCGAAGTCCGGCCTCCAGCGCCGCGAGCCCGTCGCGGTTCAGGGCGGAGCTCTCGGCCACGAAGGCGGTCTCATCCAAGGCGGCTTCGGCGGCGGCCAAGCCCAAGCTGCTGACGTTGAACGGCTGCCGGGCGCGGTTCATCAGGTCGGCGGCCTCGGCGGAGCTCAGGGCGTAGCCGATGCGCAAGCCGGCCAAGGCATGGATCTTGGAGAAGGTGCGGGTGACGATCAGGTTCGGGTAGCGCTCCAGCAGCGCCCGGCCGTCAGGATGGTCGGGCGCATGGACGTATTCGGCGTAGGCCTCGTCAAGCACCGCCCACACCCGGGGCGGCAGCCGGTCGAGAAAGTCGGTTAATTCCGCCTCGCCGACCGAGGTGCCGGTGGGATTGTTCGGATTGGCGATGAAGACGATGCGGGTGGCGTCCGTGACCCGCTCCAGCATGGCCGCAAGATCGCAGCCATAGGCCTTGGCGGGCACGGTGACCAAGGTGGCCCCGCAGCCGATGATCGCCAGCTTGTAAACGATGAAGCCATGGGCGGACATGATGCCTTCCGTGCCCGGCCCCAAGGTGAGCTTGGCGGCCAGCTCGAGCACGTCGTTGGAGCCGTTGCCGAGCGTGATGCGGTGCGGCTCGAGGTCGTGATGGATGGCCAGCCGCCGCTTCAAGGCATGGCCGTTGGCGTCGGGGTAGCGGGACAGCTCGCCCATGGCGCCCTGAATGCGCTCGCGCACCGCCGGCGCCGGGCCGCGCGGGTTTTCGTTGCTGGCGAGCTTCACCACCTGCTCAAGGCCCAACTCCCGCGCCACCTCGTCGATGGGCCGACCCGGCTGATAGGGACTCAGGCGGGCGATGTGGGGGTTGACTGGCGCGCTCATCACATCACCGAGCGGGGGTAGCAGCCGAGGATGCGAACCTCCAGGGCCACCTCCGCCACGTCATCCAAGGCTTGGCGCACGATGGGCTGCTCGGCGTGGCCGTCGAAGTCGATGAAGAAGACGTAGGACCAGTCCCCGGAGCGGGCCGGACGGGTTTCGATGCGCGTCAGGGAAATCCCGTGCCGATGGAAGGGCTCCAGCACCCGAAACAGGGCGCCCGGCTCGTTCCTGGTCGATACCAGGATGGAGGACTTGTCCTGTCCGCTCGGCCCCACGTCCTGGCGGCCGAGCACCAGGAAGCGGGTCTTGTTGTCCGGCAGGTCCTCGATGCTCCTCGCCGCCACCTTCAAGCCGTAGCGCTCGGCCGCCATCTCCCCGGCGATGGCGCCCCAATTCGGGTCTTGGGCGACCCGCAGCGCCGCCTCGGCGTTGCTGGCCACCGCCACGCGCTCGATGCCCGGGCAGTGGGTGTCGAGCCACCCTCGGCATTGGGCCAGGGATTGGGCATGGGAGACGATCCCGGCCAGCCCCTCGGCGGCGTCGCCGCGGTCCTTGTGGACGATGAAGGCGTGGTGGATGGGCAGCTCCACCTCGGCGCAGATGCGCACCTTGCGGGGGAACTCCATGAAGCAGTCCAAGGTGTGGTTGACCATGCCTTCGGTGGAGTTCTCGACCGGCACGACCCCGAAATGGACGCCGCCGTTCTCCACTTCGCGGAACACCTCGTCGATGGCGGACAGCGGGCGGGTTCCGGCAAAGCGGCCGAATTGGGCCAATGCGGCCATTTCGGTGTAGGTGCCCGCCGGACCCAAGTAGGCCACGCTGAGCGGCTGCTCCAGGGACAGGCAGCAGGAAATGATCTCGCGGAAGAGACGGGCGATGTCGTCGTCGGAGAGCGGGCCTTGGTTGCGCGCCCTTAAGGCGTTCAAGATCTGCGCTTCCCGTTCGGGACGATAGTAAACCGGCGGCTCGCCGCCCGGCGCGGCCTGCTTGATGCGCCCCACTTCGAGGGCCAGGCTGGCGCGCTCGTTGAGCAGTTTCTGCAGTTCCGCGTCGATCGCATCAATGCGTTCCCGCAACGGCGCCAGCGCCCTGTTGTCCCCGCTCAAGCTAATTCCCCCCGCAGTTGGCTCACGGCATGGCCCCACGCCATCGCTGCCGGTTTGGACACGGCGTTGCCGCTCGTCTCCCAGTCCACGCTCATGTGGACTCCCGCTCGAATTCGTTCATGTATTCCACTAGGGCCGTCACCGCCGCTTCGGGCACGGCGTTGTAGAGGCTGGCCCGCATGCCGCCGACGCTGCGGTGACCTTTGAGGTTGGTCAGGCCCCGCGCCTTAGCGCCTTTGAGGAAGGCGGCGTCAAGGCGGGGGTCGGCCAAGGTGAAGGGCACGTTCATCAGCGATCGGTCGGCGACGGCAACCGGCGAACGATAGAAGTCGCTGGCGTCCACGGCTGCGTAAAGCCGCCCCGCCTTGGCCGCATTGCGCGCTGCGATGCCCGCAAGTCCGCCAAGGCCGAGCAACCACTTGAAGACCAGCCCCGCCACGTACCAGGCGAAGGTGGGCGGGGTGTTGGACATGGAGCCGGCCTTGGCCTGCACGGCGTAGTCGAGCATCGCGGGCGTATGCGCCGCCGCCCGGCCGAGCAGGTCCTCGCGCGCGATCACCAAGGTCAGGCCCGCCGGACCGACGTTCTTCTGGGCGCCGGCGTAGATCAGCCCGAACCGGGTCACGTCGATGGGCCGCGAGAGCAGTTCGGAGGAGAGGTCGGCGACTAGGGGAGCGCTGCAGTCGGGATAGCTGTGGAACTGCACGCCGCCGATGGTCTCGTTGCCGCAGATGTGCAGGTAGGCGGCGCTGCCGTCGAGTCGCCAGGCGTCGAGCGGCGGAATCTGGTTGAAGCCCTCGGCGGCGGCGGTGGCCGCAACGTTGACGTTGCAGTGGCGCCGCGCCTCCTTAATGGCCTTCGTGGACCAGGAGCCGGTCTCGATGTAGTCCGCGCACTCCTTGCCGCCGAGCAGGTTCAGCGGCACGGCAGAGAACTGAGTGGTCGCTCCACCCTGCAGGAACAGCAGCCGATAGTCGTCCGGCGCGCCGAGCAGGGCGCGCAGGTCGGCCTCGGCGGTCTCGGCGATCTCGATGAACTCGGGGCTTCGGTGGCTCATCTCCATCACCGACATGCCGCTGCCGCGGTAGTCGAGCAGCTCCCCGCGCACTTGCTTGAGCACCTCTTCGGGCAAGGCCGCCGGTCCCGCCGAGAAATTGAACGTTCGCTCACTCATCTTCCGGTTCGTCTCCGTTCAAGCTGGTTTCAGTGGAGCCTTCAGCCGGGGAGCGCGAGGGGTCCGCCCCTCGCAGAAAGATGCAGGCGACGCTGTTCAGCCGCTCCTCGCCGCGCAGGTTGATCAGCCGCACGCCTTGGGCGTTGCGGCTGATGATCGAGATGCCGGCCGTGCCGATGCGCACCAAGGTGCCCATGTCGCTGATGAGCATGAGCTCATCACCCTCGAACACCTGCACGGCGGCGACCAGCTCGCCGTTGCGCTGGCTGGCCTTCATGGCGATCACGCCTTGGGCGCCGCGCCCCTTGGTCGGAAACTCGCTGATTCGGGTGCGCTTGCCGTAGCCGTTGGCGCTGGCCGTGAGCAGGTGGCCGTCCGCGGCGGGGATCACCAGCGAGATCACCCGCTGGCCGCCCAGCAGGCGAATGCCCCGTACGCCTCGGGCGGCGCGTCCCATGGCCCGGACGTCCGACTCCGCAAAGCGCGCCGCCTTGCCGGAGCTGGCGGTCAGCAGCACGTCGCAGCGGCCGTCGGTGATGGCGGCGCCCACCAAGGTGTCGCCCTCGGCCAGCCCCAAGGCGATCAGGCCGCTGGAGCGGGGCCGGGAGAATTGCGAGAGTTCGGTCTTCTTGACGGTGCCGTCGGCGGTGGCCATGAACACGAAGCGGTCGTCGTCGAACTGGCTCACCGGCAGGAACGAGGTCAGGCGCTCGCCTTGCTCAAGGGGCAGCAGGTTGATCAGCGGCTGCCCCTTGGCGTTGCGGCTGCCTTGGGGGATGCGGAACACGCGCAGCCAATAGACCTTGCCCCGGTTGGAAAAGCACAGCAGGGTGGCGTGGCTGTTGGCGATCAAAAGGTGCTCGACGAAGTCCTCATCGCGCACCGAGGCGGCCACCTTGCCGCGCCCGCCCCGCCGCTGGGCTTGGTAAACGTCCAGCGGCTGGGTCTTGGCGTAGCCCTTGTGGGAGATGGTCACCACCAGATCCTCGACCGCGATCAGATCCTCGACCGACAGATCCTCATGGCTGGCGATGATCTCGGTGCGGCGCTCGTCGCCGTAGGCGTCGAGCACGGCCGTAAGCTCCTCGCGAATGACCTGCGCCAAGCGCTCAGCACTGCCGAGGATGGCTTCCAACTCGCCGATCTCGTCCAGAATACCCTGGTAGTCGGCCATCAGCTTGTCCTGCTCCAAGGCCGTCAGCCGATGCAGGCGCAGATCGAGAATCGCCTGGGCCTGATCCGCGGACAGGTGATAGGCGCCGTCGCGCAGGCCGAACTCATCGCCCAAGCCGTCCGGACGGCAGGCGTCCGCCCCGGCCCGGGCAAGCAGCGCCTCCACGTTCTCCGAAACCCAGCCGCGGCCCATGAGGGCGTCCCGTGCCTCGGCGGCCGATGGCGAGCTGCGGATCAGGTCGATGACCGCCTCGATGTTCGCCAGAGCCACCGCCTGCCCCTCGAGCAGGTGGCCGCGCCGCCGCGCCCGCTGCAGCAGGAACAGCGTGCGCCGGGTGACCACTTCCTTGCGGTGCTGCAGGAAGGCCTCCAGCATCTGCTTCAAGTTGAGCAGCCGCGGCTGGCCGTCAACCAAGGCCACGCAGTTGATGCCGTAAACGGATTGCAGTTGGGTTTGGGCGTAGAGGTTGTTCAGGACCACTTCGCCGGGCTCGCCGCGGCGCAGTTCGATGACGATGCGCAGGCCGTCCTTGTCGGACTCGTCGCGCAGCTCGGTGATGCCCTCAATGCGCTTGTCCTTGACCAGTTCGGCGATCTTCTCGATCAGGCGCGACTTGTTGAGCTGGTAGGGGATCTCGGTGATGACGATGACGTCGCGGCCACTCTTGTCGTCGTGTCGCACTTGCGCCCGGGCGCGGACGTGGATGCGGCCGCGCCCGGTTCGGTAGGCTTGGACGATGCCGGCGCGGCCGTTGATGATGCCCGCAGTGGGGAAGTCCGGACCCTGAATGCGCTCCATCAGGCCATCGATGCTGATTTGCGGATCGTCCATCAAGGCCATGACGCCAGCCACCGTCTCGTTCAGGTTGTGGGGCGGGATGTTGGTGGCCATGCCGACGGCGATGCCGGAGCTGCCGTTGACCAACAGGTTGGGCACCCGGGTCGGCAGCACCTCGGGCATGGTCAGGGTGTCGTCGTAGTTGGGCGTGAAGGGCACGGTCTCCTTGTCGAGATCCGCCAGCAAATCGGATGCCAGCCGCGCCATGCGCACCTCGGTGTAGCGCATGGCCGCCGGCGGGTCGCCGTCAACGGAGCCGAAGTTGCCTTGGCCATCGACCAGCAGGTAGCGCATGGCGAAGGCCTGGGCCATGCGCACGACGGTGTCGTAGATGGCGACGTCGCCGTGGGGGTGGTACTTGCCCATGACGTCGCCGACCACCCGCGCCGACTTCATGTAGGGACGGCTGTGGGTGTTGTTCAGCTCGTTCATGGTGAACAGCACCCGACGATGGACCGGCTTCAAGCCGTCGCGCACGTCGGGCAGGGCGCGGCCGACGATCACGCTCATCGCGTAGTCCAGATAGGACTGGCGAAGCTCGTCCTCGATGTTGACCGGAAGTATTTCGCGCCCCTGGGCAGGGGTCATTTCAGACATGGAGACGCGGCTCCCCAAAGGATGCCAACCTTAACATGAACTGATGCCCGGAAGGCGAGTCAGGAAGGCTCCCATTCACCCTTCCTCGGACGCTCTATCGGCTAGGATGGCTGGCCCTGCCTGTGCGGGCTTCAGAAACATTTCGGGACCTGACTCGCGCGATGCCAGCGCAGTTGCGCACCAGTGAAGCTACATGCGCGACCGTCAGGTTTTTGGCGGTGGCCCTGATAAGGGGGGAGCAGGGGCCTGCGCCACGAGCCATTTCGGCGCGGGCCCCTTCAAGGGACATTTATTCCCCGAACTTCTTCGCCCGGCAGTCCTTGGGGTCGTTGAGCAAGGTGGCCGTGGCCTCGAACCGGCAGGGCCAGCCGTGGGGGTTGGGGCAGAAGTCCCGCCATCCGGTGTTGACTGTCGCCGCCTTCGTTCCGGCGGCCGGGCGGTACTGAGGCTGGTCAAGGACGATGGGCACCGGCTCATCGTGCTCGCAGTTGTGGTCGGTGTTGGTCGGCACGATGAACGGGCTCAGGGCTTGGCGGGATCCCGCCGTCCATTCCACCCGGCCCTCGGTGGCCGGGAAGTCCCTGCACCACTCCCCGGCGCAGGCGGTGCCGATGCCGACGGTTCTCGCCCTGTAACGGATGTTGAACCTTGGCGTTCTTTGGGCCTTGAAGCTGAATCTGATGTCGTGCCCTTCCATGGGCTCGTTCGACTGCGCGGAGATCATTGGCGTGCTCGACTGCGGGGGACTAATGCCGGCATTGGCCAATGGCGCCATCAGCGGGATGAGGAGGGCCGTGGCGAGGGCGGTTTTCAGGTTTGCATGGCTTTGGGGGGGGGCATTCGTGGGCATTCGCAAGCTCCGTGGTTGGTGATGATGTGGAGAGCGTAGGGCCTTGATGGCTTGATGTCAAGTATCTTTCTGATTTTTGTGCGGACTCAGGAACATTTCGGAACCTGAGCACCCGCACAAGGTTAGCGGAGCTTCGCGCCGGAGAAACCACATGGCCCGACTTGCCGGAGACTCCGCGACCTTGCGCACGAGCGGAAGCTTAGTTCCTCGTCTTTGTTTGGCAGTCCCTGGGGTTGTCGCTGAAATACGCCGTCGCCTCAAAGCGACAGGGCCAGCCATGCGGGTTGGGGCAAAAGGACCTCCACCCACCAAGAGAACTCTTTGTCTTGGCAGGCGGGATGGCCACGGGCTGGTCGAGCACGATGCGGACCTCCTGATCGCGGTCGCAGCTAAAGTCTAGGTTGGTGGAGACGATGAAAGGGGCGACGGCGTTGCGCTGGCCTGCCACCCATTCCACGGTCCCTTCGGTGGCCGCAAAGGGCCTAATATAATAGCCCTCACGCTGATAGACCCCTTCTCCGCCAATCGTGCGCGCCCTGTAGCGGATGTTGAATCGTGGGTCTTTCTTGGCGCTGAACGTTACCTTGACGTCATGGCCCTCCATCGGCTTGTTCGACTGCGTCGAGATCATGTCGGCATCGGCCGACGGCGCGGAAAAGGCGGCCATGGCCGACGGCGCGGCCAAGGCGATTAAGGAAAAGGTGGCGGCGGTGGCCACCGCCCTCAGCTCTCGTGTCGTTTTCATAACCTCCAAGTCTCCTTTAGGTTCATGGATGATGTGGCCACAGCATGGCCAACCCGACGGCATATGTCAATATTTTTGCTTAATGGGATTTGCAGGGCCATTTCACGCCACGGAAACCGCCTTGCCGGGGTGGCAATAGGCTAAAACTGGTCTTTTGCAGGGAGTCTGAAGGGGTTTAGGGGCGGCATTGCCGCCAGCGTGAAATGGCCTTGCCAACAAGATCTTGTCCAGCACACGAAAGACAAGCAGCTTGTAAGATTGACGCATCAACCCGGCTTGACAGGCCCCCGCCCTATTGAATGTAGCCGTAGGGCCTCGACAGGTCTCGGTAGCGCTCGAACAGCAGCGTCTGGCGCGAGCGCATGGGCATCGCTTGGCCGTCGATGATGACCTGTTCCGCCCAGGTGGTCAGTTCCAAGGGGTCGCCGTTCCATATCACCAAGTCGGCTCTTGAGCCGGAGACCAACGTGCCCACGTCGTCCATGCCCCAAACTCGGGCGGCGCGCCGGGTGAGGCCGTCCAAGGCTGCGCTCCACGGCAGCCCGTAAGCGACGGCGTTGCCCGCCAACTGGCGCAGGTTGCGCGCGTTGTGGGTTTCGCCGGCCGTGAAGACCACGTCCACGCCCGCCTCGTGCAGCAGCGCGGCGTTGTCCAGACGAGCGCCCAGGGTCTCGAAGCTGCGCGGCACGTTGGCGTGGGTGCGCACGATGACCGCGGCGCCGGCGGCTGCCAGCGCGTCGCGCACCCGCCAAGCCTCGGCGCCGCCCAGCACGACCAGCCGCAGGCCGTGGGCATCGGCCAATTCAAGCGCCTGCCGAATCTCCGCCGCCCGGTCCACTCCGAGCACCAACGGCTTGCCGGAACGCAGGAAGGCCTTGAGCGCAGCCATGTCGTGGCGGCTGTAGTCGCCGTGCTCGGCATGGTAGCGGATTGGGGTGAACCGGACGGCTTCTTCCAGGACGCGGCGCAGACGGTGCATGACCGCCGCACGGCTGCCGCCGGTCAACTCGGCGCTGGCGGCGCCGATGTGGCCGAACAGCGCCGTTTTCGGTTCCAAGAGGAACTCGCCGGTGCCGAGGCTCACCGAGGCGGCTAGCCCGGCGAGCGGGTCCACCCCCGGCCGCGGCGCCGCGATCGCCCGGCCGACGCCATCCATGCGGTTGACGGCGATGAGCGTGGAGGCCGGGTTGAGCGCCAAGCTCACGTCGAAAGCGGGTCCCAAGGGATATTCCAGCAACTCGGCATCGTTGGTGGTTGACTCCGCCTCGATCTCGACCAAGCCAAAGTGACTGTAGGATTCGATGAAGGCGGGCGTTACGATCCTGCCTTCGGCGTTGATGCGACGGTACTCGAAGGGCACCGGCAGTTCCGCGCCCACCTGTTCGATGCGCCCGTTGGCGATCAATATGGTGGCGCTTTCAAGGGGCTCCGGCGCTGCCACGGTGTACGCGCGCGCGCCGACAATGGCCAGCTCCGCCCAAGCGGGCGCAATGAATGGCCAAAGCAGCAAGGCCAACGCCGCTGTGGCTCCGCAGCGGGATGGCGCCTTGCGCCGTCCGAGGGGGGGAAGCCCACGATCGCGGAAACCCGGCTGACTGGAAACGAGTTTCGCGCCAGCGCAAAGCCGATGCGAAACGGCCTGCTCGGAGGCGCGCGTTCGTATCGTCCCGCACTCGCCACCCATCGCATTCGTTGCCCCCAAGACGCTCATCCCTCGCCTCCGGCGACGGTCTGGCCGAGATCGAAGTCGCTGACCGGCTGGCGCGCCCGGTCGGACCGGTCGTAGTAGAGGTGGCCATCGATCCAGACCTTCTCGGCGCGGGCATAGACGCTGAACGGATGGTGGCTCCAGAGCACTGCATCGGCTGCCTTGCCGACCCTCAGGGTGCCGGTCTCCTCGGCGATGCCCAAGGCTTTGGCGGCGTTGCCGGTGATCCAGGCCATGGCATGGGCATCGCTGATGGCCATGCCCATGCGCCGTCCGGCCGTCATGGCCTTGGCCGCCTCCTGGTTGAGCCGCTGAATGACCTCCTCCGAGTCCGAGTGGATGATGGCACAGGCACCGGCCGCATCGATCAAGGCGGCGTTCTGCGTGATGCCGTCAAAGGCCTCCAGCTTGAAGCCCCACCAATCCGCCCACACGGCCGAGCAGACGCCCGCTTCCGCCAGCAGGTCGGCGATCTTGTAGGACTCGGTGGCGTGGTGAAAGGCGGTGATGGCGTAGCCGAACTCCTCGGCGACGTCCATCATCACGACCATCTCATCGGCCCGGTAGCAGTGGTTGTGCACCAGGATCTCGCCGTCGAGCACCGCCGCCAGGGTGTCCAGGGCCAGATTGCGTTCCGGCGGCGCCTCCGCCTCGCCGGACTCGAATTGCCGCTGCTGGTCGCGATAGGCCGTGGCCTTGGCCCAAGCGCTGCGGTAGCCCGCCACGTTGCCCATGCGCGTCATGGGCGAGCGCAGGCGCTCGCCATAGACCCGCTTCGGGTTCTCGCCGCAGGCCATCTTCAGGCTTTGCGGCGCGCCGGGGAACTTCATGGCCTGCATGGTGCGGGAAGGCACGTTCTTGAGCGTGACGCCGCGCCCGCCGAACAGGTTGGCGCTGCCGGGCAGGATGTGCAGGGCGGTCACGCCCCCGGCCAACGCCAAGCCAAACTGCGGATCCTGCGGCCACACCGAATGCTCCACCCACACCTCGGCGGTGTTGGGGCCGGTCATTTCGTTGCCGTCGGCGGTCGAGGCCACGCTCGGCGACGGATAGGTGCCGAGATGGGAGTGAACGTCGATGATGCCCGGCGTGAGCCACTTGCCGCCCCCGTCGATCACCCGTCCGGACACCCGGCTGGCAAGCTTGGCGCCGTCCGCCTTGATGGCGGCGATGCGTCCGTCCTTGAGCAGCACGTCCGCCCGGTCGAGCGCATTGCCGTCGCCGGTGAGCAGGGCGGCGCCCCGTATCAGCGTGGTCTCGGTCGGCCGCGGGACGTAGGTGGACTCATAGGGCGCCTCGGCAAGGGCCAAGCCGCTGTGCAGGTTGGCCAGCAATGCGCCGAATTGCGCCATGACGGCGAGGCGGCGTTGGATGCGAGCGCGGCTTGACCCGCACGAGCGCTTGAGCGTCCGCAGCAGGGCTTGGTGCGGTGCGGCCGCTGATGCCTTCATCAACTGATCTTCCCGTGATTCAAGACCCGTTTGATGCCCACGGGCCTCTGAGCAATCCACTGCCAATGGCGTTCGGCGCAGGTCACCCAAGCGCCGCCAAGGACGGACTTTCGGGCGACTGCCGGTCGGTCGCTTCCGCTACGAGCCGCCCATGCTGTAGCGGAAGGACAGGCCGAAGATTCGTGGTTCCGTCAGGAAGTAGTTGCGGAAGAAGCCCGAGGTGTCGGACGTCAGGTAGTGGCCGGTGATGTTGTCGTCGTCCTCGATGTTGCGCACCCAAGCGCGGGCGCTCCAGTGGCCGTCGCTGCTCTCGTAGATGAGCGATGCGTTCCACTGGTCCCAGGAGTCGATCTCATCGCCGGGGGTGTTGAACTCCCGGGCGTACATGTCGCTTTGCCAGTACCAGTCCACCCGGGCGATCACCCGCCCGCGCAGGGCGGCGACATCCCAAGCGTAGGCGGCGCCGATGTTCAGGGTGTGCTCCGGCGAGTTGGGCAGGGTGTTGCCGTTGAGATCCTGATCCAAGCCGTCGGACGTCTCAATGCAGAGCGCGGCAACCGCAGCGCAGGCCGCAGCCGCGCCAAGACGGTCGATGTAGGCGGGCGTGCCGTCCTCGTAGAGGGTTCCAGGCAACGGCAGCACTACGTCCTCCGCGGCCAGCCCCTGCACCACCTCCGGCGTCAAATCCGACCGCTTCGCCACATAGTTGATGCCGGCATTGGCGCCGGGCACCCAGCTCTCAAGCGTGATCCAGTCCGGGTCGCTGGCCGTGCGGTTGGTGGGGTCAACCGAGAAGCCGTCCGTCACCTCGGCGTTCAAGTAGGAGTAGGCGGCGTTGAGGGACAGGCCCGGCACGGCTTCGGGACGCCATTCGGATTCCAGCTCAATGCCCCAGATCTCGGCATCGACGTTGTCGTTGATGGAGCTGTTGTTGGCGATGCGGGTGATCTGCAGCCCCTCGTAGTCGTAGTAGAAGACGTTGCCGTTCAACTTCAGGGCGCCGTCCAGAAAGATGTTCTTGCTGCCCACCTCGAACGAGGTCACCTGCTCCTGCTCGAAGTCGAACTTGGTCTCCCCCTGGAAGGCTTCGCTGACTGGCGGGTTGAATCCGCCGGGCTTGTAGCCCGTGGTCACGAAGGCGTACAGCAGGTTGTCGTTGGACACCTGCCAATCGAGCCCGACCCGCCAAGTGGTCTCCTTCCAAGTGAAGGAGTCCGGACTGCCGGTCAGCGCCCGCCGCTCGCCGGGCTGCGGCACCAACGGAATGGCGCGCACTGCGGCCAGCCGCTCCGCGCTGAGCGGTGCCGTGCCCAAGGCCGCCTCAAACAGGCTGGTGGCGTCATAATAGTCGGCGCGAGCGGTGTTGTAGGCGTCCGCGCCGTTGGCAAAGCCGGGTTCCCGGCTGTACTCGCCGGGTTTTTCCAGTGGGCAGGCGTCGGTGAGCTGCGCCACTAGGTCGCAGATGTAGTTGGCGTCCAGAAACGGATTGCTGTCGGCGACGAACTTGTCGTCCTCGTTGTAGCGCGCGCCGACGGTCAGCTTCAGGGTATCGGTCAGTTCGTAGTAGGCCTGGCCGAACAAGGCGTAGCCATCCGACTGCACGCCCTTGTGGTTGGGGGCGTTGGTGGAATTGAACATGCCCGGATAGGCGCCGGTGACGGTGCCCAGCAGGTCGAGCGTGTTGGCGGTGACGTAGTAGTCGGTGGAGGCGCCGGCGTCGTAGGCGTTCGCGCCAACGAGAAAGTTCAAGGGGCCGTCCAACGATGTGTCCAGCTTGACCTCAACCGTCCAGTACTCCGTGTCGTTGCCGCTTTGGTCGAAAGCGAACACGCGGCTCTGATCCACGTTGGCGATGCAGCCGCCGGGCACCCCGGAGGTGCCGCCGTTGTAGTTGCATTTCGGATTGGTCCACTCGTCGCCGGAGCCGCCCGCCGGCTCGGATGTGGGATAGGCCATCAGGCCGAGTTGGGTCACAATGGCCGGGTTGTCGTCCAAGCCCGGCGGTGCGGTGGCAGCGGTGAACAGCGTTGGGCCGACGTCCATGTTGTAGTCCATGCGGGTCACGTAAGCAAAGTCCTGATAGGCGCCGAGGAAGCCTACGGAGAAGTTCTCAAAGTCGTAGCTCAGGCCCATGGACGCAATGTCCTCTTCGTAGTGGTAGATGGGCTCAAAGTCGGTGTGCATGGCGCGAAAGCCGATGCCGTCCGGGCGCGGGAAGTCGTAGTTCACCAGCGGGTCCGCATTGCCGCCTTGGGCGCCCCAGGGCAGCGCCCCGAAGGCGGCGCCGAACAGGCCGCCCGTGGTGGTGCCCAAGTGCGGGTTGTCGAAGCCGAAGCCGTTCGGCTTGCAGCCCTGCACGGGGACGGTGTTGCGCTCGCAGATCTGGTTGGTGATGCGCGCCCGGTCGCTGTCCTCCTTGAACTTGCTGTACTGCAACCAGACGTCGCCGCCGTCCGCGAATTGCCACTGCGCCGTGGCGCGCACCGCCCAGTGGTCACGGCCGTCGACGTCGTCGTCGATGCCGGCCAGTTGGTTGCCGTTGGCATCGGTTTGCCCGTAGGCCAAGTTCTTGGTGTAGCCGTCGCGCTTGAGGGCGTAGCCCGCCACGCGCACGCCGAAGCTGTCGCCCAAGGGCAGGTTGAACATGCCCTTGTAGCGCCGGTGCTGGTAGTCGCCGACCTCGGCATCGAGGAAGGCATCGACGGCCTCCAGGTTTGGCTTGTTGGTGATCATGTTGACCGAGCCGCCGGTGGCGTTGCGGCCGTAAAGAGTGCCTTGGGGGCCACGCAGGATCTCAACCCGGCTCACGTCGAAGTACTCGATGGCGCTCAGGTTGGAGGTGATGGGAATGTCGTCGATGTGGGTGGAGACGCCGTTCTCGCCGGAGGCGGCGATCACCAAGCGGCCGATGCCGCGAATGCTGAAGCTCGCGCCGCCGAAGTTGGTGCTCGTGAAGCTGACGTTGGGGGTGTTCAACTGCAGGTCGGTGGCCGCCAGGATTTGGCGATCCTCCAGCATGTCGCCGGTCAGCGCCGTCACCGCGATGGGCACGTCCTGAATGCTCTCCGACGCCCGCTGCGCGGTGACGATGACCTCTTCGATGCCGCCCCCGTCGTTCGCTGCCTGGGCGAAGGCCAAGCGGCTGCTGAGCGATGCCGTGCCGACCAACAGGGCCAACGCCAGAACAAGTGAGGATGCAAAATGGGATCGGATAAGGTTCTTCATTGCTAGCGCTCCTGACGCGAATTGAGTTTTCCCCATCGCATCCGTGCGGGATGCGAACTCAAGGTTGTTCTCTGAGCGGCCCAATTTTGGGTCAACAGCGCCATCCTCGCACCGAAACTGTGCTAAGGCAAGCGTCTGCGCGACCTGACGGTCGCGGATGGAGTTTCGCTGGCGCGAAACTCCGCGCGCTCGTCGCTTAGATCAGATTCCGGTATGTTTCCGAGCCCACGCATCTTGGGAGTCAATCCCTCAAGTGCGGGCCGGTGCGGGAGAATCGCCAGTTGCGGGTGATTTCGAGTTGGTCGTAGGATTTGCGCATCTCCACCGGAAACTGGGCGAAGGGCGCGGCCAGCCGGACGATGCGCAGGGCGGCGGCGTCCACCGCGGCCACGCCGGAGGGTTCGATGATGCGGGCGTCAAGCAGGGCGCCGTCGTCTCGGATGACCACCTGCATGCGCAGTTCGCCGGCCACGCCGTTGCCGGGGTAGTTGGCCGTGCCGATGCGCTCCACCCGCGCCCGCCACATCTCCAGATAGGCGGCTTCCACCAAGTTTTTTTCCGTCAGGCTCGACAGCCGCCTGACCCTGGGGACATCGGCGGCGCCCGCGTCGGCCACGGCCAGCCCAAGGGCCGCGATTTCGCCGCTGAGCGCGGCGAAGTTCCGGCGCTCCGCCCGGGCTGACGATGCGGCATCCGCCATCGGTCTCGGCAGGTTGGCGGGTTCGGCTGGCCTCGGCGCTTCTGCCACGGGCGCCTGAACGTCCGCGAGTTCAACCGGGGCGGTCTCGCCGATGTCGCTGGCCCGTCCGGGCGGCAGCGGTTCGGACTGCGCCGCCTGGACGGGCCCGACGAGCGCCACTTCCAGCGGTCGGCTTTGGATGGCGCGCTCCGGCGGCGCGAACGTCACGCCGAGGATCAGGATCGCATGCAGGCAGAGGGCGAGAAACAGCGCAAAACCGAACCGCTCCCGCGCTTGGGGAGCGACGGGCGCTGAGAGGGGCGCCTCAGGCGAGACGGCGAGCGATGGCATCAAGCAGGCTCTGGGCGATGTCCAGATCAAACTGCGCGTCAAGTTCGCGGATGCAGGTGGGGCAAGTCACGTTGACCTCGGTGAGATGGTCGCCGATCACGTCGATGCCGACGAACAGCAGGCCGCGCTCACGCAGCGAGGGGCCGAGTTGGGCGGCGATCCAGCGGTCCCGCTCGGTCAGTTCGCGGCCGACGCCCGCGCCGCCGGCGGCGAGGTTGCCGCGGGACTCCCCCGCCATGGGAATGCGCGCCAGCGCGTGCGGCACCGGCTCGCCGTCGATCATGAGGATGCGTTTGTCTCCATCGGCGATCTCGGGCAGGAAGACCTGACCCATGATCTGCTCGCGACCGCCCTCGGTCAGGGTCTCCAGGATGACGCCCAGATTGGGGTCGCCCGCCATCACCCGGAACACCGACGCGCCGCCCATGCCGTCGAGGCGCTTGAACACCACGTTGCCGTGCTGGCGCTGGAAGGCGCGCAGCGCGTCATAACGGCGGCTGACAATCAACGGCGGGCAGCATTGCGGGAAGTGCGCGGCGAAGAGCTTCTCGTTGCAGTCGCGCAGGGCCCGGGGCCGGTTGACCACCTGGGCGCCGTCCAACTCGGCCCGTTCGAGCAGGTAGGTGCTGCACACGTACTCCATGTCGAAGGGGGGATCCTTGCGCATCATGATCACGTCAAAGGCCCCGGCCCGCTCAAGCCGCGCTTCCCCGAGGCTGTGCCAGCCCGTCCCGTCGGCCGTCAGCGCCGCCGCATCCGCCGGGTCCAAGCTGCTGGCGAACGGTTCGTTCAGGCGCAGCGGGCTGGCGAACAGCCGAATCTCGCCGTCCTGCAGCAGCAGATCCTTCTGCTCAAGGAAGGCGACCTCCCAGCCCCGCCGCTGGGCGGCGCGAATCATGGACAGGGTGGAGTCCTTCTTGAGCGAGAGGCTGTCCAAGGGGTCCATCAGGAAGGCGATTCGGGTCATGGGCGATCTCGAATTGAGGGGTCAAGCGAGGCTGCGCCTTGGAGCGGCCGGAGTGCGGTCGCCAAGCGCAAAAGTTGGCTCAGTTTACCGCCTTGTGCCGCGATGAGGCGATTCAAGGCGAACGCTGCGCGCCATGCCCTAACGCCAGCCCCAAGCGTGGCGCAGCGCGGCCAAGGCCGCCAACGGCGCCGTTTCGGCCCGCAGGATCAAGTTGCCCAAACTAAACGCGCGGATGCCGAGCTGCGCGGTCCGCTTGGCTTCCGCATCGGTCCAGCCGCCCTCCGGGCCGATCAGCAGAGTGCTGCTTCGGCGCGGCAGGCGCATCGGCAGGGCCGGGGCGTCGGGGCGCAGCAGCAGGCAGTCGGCGGGCTCGGATTGATCGAGAAAAGCGTCGAGCCCCTGCACCGGATGCAACCGCGGCAGGTGGGCGCGGCGGCACTGCTCGGCGGCGCTGGCGAGGATGCGCTGCCAGTGTTCGCGGCGGCCGTCGGCGCGCCCCCGGCCCACTTGGCTGCGCCCGCTCACCAGTGGCCGGATGTCGTCCACGCCGAGCTCGGTTGCCGCCCGCAGCGCGCGGTCCATCGCATCGCCCTTGAGCAAGGCCACCGCCAGCCCGAGGCGCGCCGCAGGCGGCGCCGTTTCGCTGAGCAGGGCGCCGACTTGGAGGGCGCATGCCTGGGCGCTGGCGTCGCCAACCACGGCCGACCACACCCGGCCCTCGCCGTCGAACACCTCAACCGGGTCGCCTCGGCGCAGCCGACGCACCCGCACCAAATGATGGGAGGCTGCGGCGCCCAACACGGCGTTGGACTGCCGGGCGTTCGCCAAGTGGATCCGTGGCGGCAATCCGCGGGCGCTCATTGGGCGCGCCTTGGGAAAGCCCGGCTACAGGTGGTCCGCCAGCGCCTCGGCCCGATCGGTGCGCTCCCAGGCGAAGGCGTCCTCTGAGCGTCCGAAGTGGCCGTAGGCGGCGGTGTCGCGGTAAATGGGGCGCTTCAGGTCGAGCATTTCAATCAGGCCGCGGGGGCGTAAATCGAAGTGAGCCTTCACCAACTCGACGATGCGGTCGTCGGCGAGCCGTCCGGTGCCGAAGGTGTCAATGCTGATGGATGTGGGTTCGGCCACGCCGATCGCGTAGCTGACTTGGATTTCGCAGCGCTCCGCCAGCCCGGCGGCGACGATGTTCTTGGCGACGTAACGGGCCGCGTAGGCCGCCGAACGGTCCACCTTGGACGGATCCTTGCCGGAAAAGGCGCCGCCGCCGTGGCGGGCCATGCCGCCGTAGGTATCGACGATGATCTTGCGCCCGGTCAGGCCGCAGTCGCCGACCGGGCCGCCGATGACGAAGTTGCCGGTGGGGTTGATGTGGTAGCGGGTGTCGCGGGACAGCCAGTTGGCCGGCAGCACCGGCTTGATGATCTCCTCCATCACCGCCTCGCGCAAGCGCTCTTGGGTGACCTCCGGCGCGTGCTGGGTGGACAGCACCACGGCCTCCAGGCCCAAGGGCTTGCCGTCGCTGCCGTAGCGGAAGCTGAGTTGGCTCTTGGCGTCCGGGCGCAGGAAGTCGAGGCCGTTGCGGCGCGCCTCGGCCTGCCGACGCATCAAGCGGTGGGCGAACGTGATCGGGGCCGGCATGAGCACGTCGGTGTCGTTGTTGGCGTAGCCAAACATCAGGCCTTGGTCGCCGGCGCCCTGCTCCTTCTCGGCGCTGGCATCAACGCCCATGGCGATGTCCGCGGACTGCTGGCCGAGTTCGTTGACAATGCGGCACCGTTCCAAGTTGAAGCCGCTGTCGAAGTCGGAGTAGCCGATGTCGGCGATGACTTGGCGCACCAGCGCCTCAACGTCCACTTCGGCGTTGGAGCGCACCTCTCCGGCCAACACCACCAGATCAGTCTTGATGAGCGTCTCGCAGGCTACCCGGGCGTTGGCGTCCTGGGCGATCATGGCGTCGAGGACGGCATCGGACAGCTGGTCCGCCACTTTGTCCGGATGGCCCTCGGAGACGGACTCGGAAGTGAAAACGCTGTAGTCGGCCATGAAGCTCCTCGTGCGCGGCGCCGAAGCTGGGAACCGCATTCTAACGGAACTTCGACCTTGGCATGGCGTTGCGCGGGTCAGGCTCCGATACGTTCCCAAACCCGCAATCCAAACCGTTGCCAGCTCGTCACCCCTCAAGGAAAATGCTTCGCCCGCCACCCGAGGTCGCCAGCCCATGCCATCACGCACCGAAAGGGCCAATGCCATCCGCGCCCTGTCCATGGATGCCGTTCAACAGGCCCGCTCCGGCCATCCGGGCGCGCCGATGGGGCTGGCCGACGTCAGCGAGGCGCTGTGGCGGAATGTGTTGCGGCACAACCCCAAGGATCCGGATTGGTGGGATCGGGACCGGTTCGTGCTCTCCAACGGGCACGGCTCCATGCTGCTGTACAGCCTGCTGCACTTAAGCGGCTACGCCGTCTCGACGGATGATCTCAGGGCCTTTCGCCAACTGCGTTCCAAGACCGCCGGGCACCCTGAGCACGGCGAATGCCCCGGCGTTGAAACCACCACCGGGCCGCTCGGACAGGGATTCGCCAATGCCGTGGGCATGGCGCTGGCGGAGGCGCGCCTGGCGACGGAGTTCAACCGGCCCGGCTTTGAGGTGGTCGATCACCGCACTTGGGTGATGGTTGGGGACGGCTGCCTGATGGAGGGCATCTCCCACGAAGCGGCCTCCTTGGCCGGCACCTTGGCCTTGGGCAAGCTGATTTGCCTGTACGACGACAACGGCATTTCCATCGACGGCGACGTGGCGGCCTGGTTCACCGAGGACGTCCCGGCGCGCTTCGAGAGCTACGGCTGGCGGGTGATCCGCGGCGTGAACGGACATGATGCGCACGACATCGACACGGCCTTGGCCAACGCCGCGTTGAGCGACGGCCGTCCGACCCTGGTCTGCGTCAAGACCGTCATCGGCTTCGGGGCGCCCAACAAGCAGGGCACCGCCGCGGCGCATGGCGCGGCCCTGGGCGAGGACGAAGTGGCGGCGGCGCGGGCGTCCCTCGGCTGGACGCACCCGCCGTTCGAGATTCCCGACGACATCTACCGGGACTGGAGCCAAGCGGCGCGCGGCGGCCAAGCCCAAGCGCAATGGCAGAGCCGCTTTGACGCCTACCGGGCGGCGCATCCGGCCTTGGCGGAAGAGTTCGAACGGCGCATGACCGGGCGCTTGCCGCAGGGCTGGGCGGATGGCCTGACGGCGTTGGCGGAAAGCGCCCAAGCCGAACCCAAAGCCTTGGCGACGCGCCAGTCCTCCCAGCTGTGCCTGGATGTCGTCGCACCGCAGCTGCCCGAGTTCTTCGGCGGCTCCGCGGACCTGACCGGCTCCAACAACACCAAGTGGCGGGACGCCCCGGCGCATCGCTACCTGAGCTTCGGGGTGCGCGAGTTCGGCATGACGGCCATCGCCAACGGGATGTGCCTGCACGGTGGCCTGCGGCCGTTCACCGGCACCTTTCTGGTGTTCATGGAGTACGCCCGCAACGCCGTCCGCTTGGCGGCGCTGATGGGCCTGCCCAACATCTTCGTTTACACCCACGACTCCCCGGCCCTCGGCGAGGACGGGCCAACCCACCAGCCCATCGAGCAGCTCACCAACCTGCGCACCACGCCCAACCTCTCCACTTGGCGGCCCTGCGACACCGTGGAGTCGGCCTTCGCTTGGATACACGCGGCGGCGCGGCGCGACGGGCCGACGGCACTGGTGCTCACCCGCCAGAAGACCGCTTGCCAGCCGCGGGAGCGCGCGGCCTTCGCCAACATCCGCCGCGGCGGCTACGTGCTCAAGGCGGAGTCCGGCGCGTTGGACGCGGTGCTGATCGCCACGGGGTCGGAAGTGGCGTTGGCGATGGGCGCGCAAGCCCAATTGGCTGAGCGGGGCTTAAGCGTTCGGGTGGTGTCCATGCCGAGCGTCGATGTCTTCCTGGCCCAGGACGCCGACTACCGGGAGGCGGTGATGCCCAGCCAAGCCCGCGTCCGCATTGCCGTGGAGGCCGGGCACCCGGACTACTGGCGGCGTTTCGTCGGCTTGGACGGCGATGTGCTGGGCATCGACCGCTTTGGCCTGTCGGCGCCGGGCGATGAGGCCATGGCAGCGCTCGGCATGACCGTGGAGAAGCTGGTGGCCATGGTCGAGGCAACCGTCGAGTCGGCCAAGCGGCGCGGCCCTGGCGGTTGACCCCGGCAATCGATCATGCCGAAGTTCAAGCGCATGCAGGATCTTGAGTTGGCGGGCAAGCGCCTGCTGATTCGCGAGGATTTGAACGTGCCCGTTCGCGACGGCGCGGTGGCCAGCGACGCCCGCATCCGCGCGGCGCTGCCCACTCTGCGGATGGCGCTTGAGCGGGGGGCGGAGATCATCGTCCTATCCCACTTGGGCCGCCCGCAGGAAGGCCAACTTGATCCCGCCCTCTCGCTGGCGCCGGTGGCCGCGCGGCTTGGGGAGCTGCTCGGCCAAACCGTGCCCCTGCTGCCCGGCATCAAAGCCGCCGCCACCGCCGCGGGGCCCATTTCACTGCTGGAGAACACCCGTTTCCTCAAGGGCGAGGCGACCAACGACGACGCCTTGGCCAAGCGCTTGGCGAGCCTTGGGGACATCTTCGTGATGGACGCCTTCGCCGTCGCCCATCGCGCCCAAGCCTCCACCGAGGGCGTGGCCCGTCATGCATCGCTGGCCTGCGCCGGGCCGCTGCTCGCCGCTGAGCTCGAAGCGCTGGCCAAGGCTTTGGAGAGGCCGGCCCGGCCCTTGGTGGCCATCGTCGGCGGCGCCAAGGTGTCCACCAAGCTCAGCGTGCTGGACAGCTTGGCCGCCCTAGCCGACTGCATCATCGTCGGCGGCGGCATCGCCAACACCTTCGCCGCCGCCCGCGGCCTGCCGATCGGCGCCTCCCTGCACGAGGCTGGCCTCAAGGCAAACGCCATGCAGGTAGCGGACAAGGTGGAGGTGCCCGTGCCCGTGGACTGGATGGTGGGCGTCCGGCCTGGGCCGGACGAACGGGCCGTGCTCCGCCTTGCCGACCAGGTGGCGGACGCTGAGGCGATCCTCGACATCGGCCCCGAAACCGCCCGCCGCTTCAAGGCCCGGCTGGCGAACGCGGGCACCATTCTGTGGAACGGCCCGCTGGGCGTGTTCGAGTTCGACCAGTTCGGCGAAGGCACCCGGCACATCGCCGAAGGCATCGCCGAGTCGGGCGCCTTTTCCATCGCCGGCGGCGGCGACACCCTGGCCGCCATCGAGAAGTACGGCGCGCGCGACGGCATCTCCTGCATCTCCACCGGCGGCGGCGCGTTTCTGGAGTTCGTGGAAGGCAAGCCGCTGCCCGGAGTGGCGGCTCTTGAGGTCCGTTAGGGCCAGATCCGACGCCATGTGGAGGGCCTTGGCCACCCTCTTTCCGGCGAGCCGCATCACCCGAGATGCCAGCGACCTGGCGCACTGGGGCAGCGACCGGACCACAGCCTACCAAGCGGCGCCCAGTGCCGTGGTCTTCCCTGAAACCCTGGAGGAGGTGGTTGCCTTGGTGCGCTTGGCGAACGCGCAAGCGTTTGCGCTGGTGCCTTCCGGCGGACGCACGGGCCTGTCCGGCGGCGCGGTGGCGCAGCGCGGCGAGGTGGTGGTGTCCTTCGACCGCATGAACCGGATTCTCGGCTTCGACCCTGCCGAGCGGCTGGCCCGCTGCCAAGCGGGCGTGGCGACCGGCGCGCTGCAGGCCTTTGCCGAAAAGCGGGGTTTGTTCCATCCGGTGGACTTCGCCGCCTCCGGCTCCAGCCAGATTGGCGGCAACATCGCCACCAACGCGGGCGGCATCCGAGTGATCCGCCACGGCCTCACCCGCGACTGGATCGCCGGGCTGACGGTGGTGACCGGCGCCGGCGACGTGCTGCGCTGCAACAATGGCTTGGTCAAGAACGCCACGGGCTACGATTTCCGGCATCTGTTCATCGGCTCCGAAGGCACCCTCGGCCTGGTGGTGGAGGCGGACGTGCGCCTGGCCACCGCGCCGCAGCCGCAGCGGGTGATGGTGCTCGGCTGCCCGGCGTTCGATGCGCTGATGCACGTCTTGGGCGCCTTCCAGCAGGGCGTGACGCTGTCGGCCTTCGAGTTCTTCTCCGACTTGGCCCTTGCCAAGGTGCGCGCCGTGCGGGATTTGCCGCCGCCGCTTCGTGACGCCTGCCCGTTCCACGCGCTGCTGGAGTTCGACGAGTCCGCCTTGGACGCCGCAAACGCAGCCTTCGAGCGCTGCCTGGAGCGGGGCTGGGCGGCTGACGGCGTCTTGAGCCAGAGCGATGCCCAAGCGGTGCGGCTGTGGGCGCTGCGCGAGGGGATTTCGAGAGCCTCGCGCCGCAGACGCCCTACAAGAACGATCTTTCGGTGCGCCTTAGCGACATGCCCAAGTTCCTGGAAGCGGCTGACGCCCTCATCAGCGAGTCCTACCCGGAGTTCGAGGCGTGCTGGTACGGCCACATCGGCGACGGCAACCTGCACCTGAACATCCTCAAGCCCTCCGGATGGAGCGAGCCTGAGTTCCTGGCGCACTGCCATCGCGTGAGCCCGGAACTGTTCAAGCTGGTGGCGGAATACGGTGGCAGCATCTCCGCAGAGCATGGCGTGGGGCTGCTCAAGCGGGAGTTCCTGGGCTACAGCCGCTCACCGGAAGAAGTGGCGCTGATGCGCGGCCTAAAGCGCATGTTCGATCCCAACGGGGTGATGAATCCGGGGAAGCTTCTACCCTAGAGATGGGCTTCCGCAGCCGTTTCCAGCGCTTGTCCCAGAATGGGTCTTACGGAGCAATTAAGTCACCGTGGCGCTCTGCAAACTCGTCGCAGGCGGTTTTCCACAAGCGAATGTCGGTGAAGGGCGCTCTGCTGGGATGCTGCGGCCAATGGACAATCTTAATCTGGTTTCCAGACTGGCCGAAATCCCATTCTCGAAACCTCAATTGTTTCTTTCCATACCCACGAAATGGATATTCGTTGTTCGGCTTGGCTCTGTTGTAGCCGGGGAATGCCTCCGCCAGCCAATCATGAACCGGGCGCTTCTTGTCCAAAAGACCCAAGCAAATTAGAAGCTTAGGCCGAAAGTCGTCCCTAATCGTCTCAAGCAACCAGCGTCCGAAATCGGGTTTCGGCGGCAAATTTGATGCGTCTCCACGCCGTATAACGTCCAAATTCATGTTGCCAAACAGGGCGTAGGCATCCTCCTCCTCAAGCGTACCCCTAGTCACCAACAACTTCTTCACCAAGAAGCGAACCTTGCGCCAATAGCCTCTACCGTCGTTATAGTTCGTTCCGGGATGACGGACTCCCGCCGTTGGCGTTTGTGGTTTGTCCCAATCCTCGCCGCTCGGTGAGCCGCCCGGAGAAGGGCCGAGCGTCACAATGAGTGGATTGATCGAGGTCGAGTTGCCGTAGGGCCAACCCGACAGCGGACACTTTTTGAGGATGTTGCCGATCATCGATTCCAACTCGGGCTTTTTGAGCTGACGTGCGGCTCGAAGACGCTGCATGGGGTTGCCCCAAAGTTCCTCGTTCATGCCATGCGATCCCTCTGATGTTCCGCGGCAACCGCTCCGCTCAATCGATCAGCCATGTCGGCTAAGGGCAGAGCAACCAGCCCCCGCAGATTGCGGTACAGCCCGTGTGCAGCGGTGCGGAAGGCGCTTTGCCGCTCATCAACGTCGCGCCGCAATCGCGGCAGCCTATCTTCGCCGAGCGCCCGGCGCAAGGATGCCGCATAGACCGGAATCGCGGCCCATTCATCCACCATGTCCACGCCGACCTCCACATGGCACTGAAGTCCGTATGCGCACGATCCGACGCGAAAGGCCTGCACGCGGCAATCGGCGGAACTCGCCAGCAGCGTGGCATCCGCCGGCAGCGCAGTGACTTCCGCGCCGTGCCACTGGAGCACGGTCATGGGGTCCGGCAGGCCGTTCAGGAGCGCGTCCCGCCGGCCATCCGCCGTCCGCGCGATGGTCATGACGCCCACTTCAGCGGTTCCCGGCGCCACCGTTCCGCCCAGTGCGTCCGCCAGCAGTTGATGGCCCAGGCAGATGCCGAGAAAGGGGCGCTGCAACTCGGTCACGAAGCGCCGGATTGCGGCCTTCTCCGGCACCAGCCACGGGTGGGCGTCCTCCTCCCACACATCCTGGGGGCCGCCCATGACCAGCATGCAGTCGTAGGCGGCCAGCTCCGGAATCCGTTCGCCCCGGTCAAGGTGAACCGCGTCCCAACGCACGCCGTCCTCGCGAAAGCAGTCCCGGAAGGCGCCCGGATGCTCCGCATCGACATGCTGCAGCACCAGCACTCTCATGGGGCTATAACTGCCGCACCCCGTCCGTGTCGGCCACGAGGACCAGATCGGCTCGGTTGGCGGCGAACAGGCCGTTGCAGACCACGCCGACCATGTTGTTGATCTCCCGCTCCAAGGCCGGGGGGTCGGCGACGTCGAGGCCGTGAACGTCAAGGATGAGATTGCCGTTGTCGGTGGTGAAGCCCCGGCGCCACTCAGGCTCGCCGCCAAGCCCGGCCAGCGCCTTGGCCACCAAGCGCCGGGCCATGGGCACGACTTCCACGGGCAAGGGATAAGCACCTAGGCGCGCCACCAGCTTGGAATGGTCAACGATGCAGACGAACTCCTCCGCCGCCGCCGCCACGATCTTCTCCCGGGTCAAGGCGCCGCCGCCGCCCTTGGTCAGGCAGCGGGCGGGATCCACCTCGTCGGCGCCGTCCACGTAGAAGGCCACGGACGGAGCGGCGTTCAGGTCGATGACCGCAACGCCTTGGCCACGCAGGCGCTCCGCGCTTGCCTCGCTGCTGGCCACGGCGGCATCGAACTTGTGCTTGATCCCCGCCAAGGCGTCGATGAAGCAGTCGGCGGTGCTGCCGGTGCCCACCCCAACCACTGTTTTCGGCCCCAAGCGCGGCTCGACGTAGGCGAGCGCCGCTTCGGCAACACTGCGTTTCAGCGCTGCCTGCGCCATACTCCCGCCCCCTTGCCCAAGAAAGCCTGCCTATTCGCCATGTTGGAACCCTACGTCAAGAAAATCCTCGCCGCCCGCGTGTACGATGTCGCGAATGAAACCCCTTTGCAACACGCAAGGGGGATTTCGGAGCGCTTGGGCCGCGGCTTTGAGGCGCTGCTGAAGCGGGAGGACCTGCAGCCCATCTTCTCCTTCAAGCTGCGCGGCGCCTACAACCGGATGGCGAAGCTTTCGGCGCGCCAGCGGGCCAAGGGGGTGATCGCCTCATCTGCGGGCAACCACGCCCAGGGCGTCGCCCTCGCCGCCCGCGAACTGCGGATCCATGCCCAGGTCGTGATGGGCCGCAACACGCCGTCCATCAAGGTGCAGGCGGTTCGCGACCTTGGCGCGGAAGTGATTCTGCACGGCGACGGCTACGACGAGGCCGCCGCCAAGGCGCGGGCGCTGGCACAGGCCGAGGGTCGGGTGCTGGTCCATCCCTACGACGACGCCCAGGTGATTGCGGGACAAGGCACCGTGGGCGTGGAGATCATGAACCAGTGCCCGGACGCCGATGCGGTGTTCGTGCCCGTCGGCGGCGGCGGCCTGATCGCCGGGATCGGCGCCTACGTCAAATACCTGCGGCCCGCCACCCGGGTGATCGGCGTGGAGGCGGCCGGCTCGGCTTGCCTGCAGGCGGCGTTGGCGGCGGGGCGCCGGGTGCGGCTGCCGCCGGAAACCCTCGACCGCTTCGCGGAAGGGGTGTCGGTGGCGCAGGTCGGCCGGTTGCCGTTCAAGATCGCCCGCGCCTGCGTCGATGAAGTGGTGACGGTCTCCACCGATGAAATCTGCGGCGCGGTAAAGGACGTGTTCGACGATGCGCGATCGGTGGCGGAGCCCGCCGGCGCCCTCGCCGTCGCTGGCCTGAAGAAGGCGGTCGAGTCAGGGCGCCTGCCGGCCCGGCGGGGCGGGAAGCGCCGCTGCGTGGCGATCGTCAGCGGCGCCAACGTCAACTTCGACCGCTTGCGCCACATCTCCGAACGGGCCGAGGTGGGCGAGCGGCGGGAGGTCGTGCTCGGCGTCGCCATTGACGAGCAGGCCGGCAGCTTCCGCCGCTTCTGCCGCGCCTTGGGATCGCAGGGGGTCACCGAGTTCAACTACCGCTTTGCCGATGCTCGCCGGGCCCACATCTTCGTTGGACTGCAAGTGGCATCGGCCGACGACCGGGCGGCGGTGGCCGGGCGTCTGAGCGCCGCCGGCTACCCGGTGGTGGACATGACCGACAACGAAACCGCCAAGCTGCACGTGCGGCACATGGTCGGCGGACATGCCTTCCGGGCCAAGCCGGAGCTGCTGTACCGCTTCGAGTTCCCGGAGCGCCCCGGCGCCCTGCTGGAGTTCCTCGAAGGCTTGGGCAGCCGCTGGAACATCACCATGTTCCACTACCGCAACCACGGCTCCGCCTGGGGTCGGGTGCTGGCCGGCTTCGAAGCGGGGCCGCAGGAGCGCAGCGCCCTATCCGAATACCTCGACCGGATCGGCTACCGCTACTGGGAGGAGACCGGAAATCCGGCTTACGAGCTGTTCTTGCGCTAAGGACGTTCGGCTGGGGGTTCGGCCGCATGGCGCAGGTACTCCTCATCGAACATCAGCTTGGCGGTGTCGGCCATGCGGTCGATGTAGAGCTTGCCGTCCAAGTGGTCGAACTCGTGCTGGAACACGGTGGCGAGGAAGCCCTTGAGTTCGAGGCTGATGCGCTGCCCGGCGAGATTGAGGGCGCTCACCTCAATGTGCCCCGGCCGTTCGACGTAGCCGCGCAGGCCCGGCACCGACAGGCAGCCCTCCCAGACGCCGTTGGGCGCGTCGTCCAGCACCCGCACTTCGGGATTGACGAACGCCGTCAGCGGCATTTGCGGCACTTCGCCGTAGCGGGTCGGCCCGCCGGGGATTTCGATGACGGCCAAGCGAACGGACTCGTTGATCTGCGGGGCGGCCAAGCCGACGCCGCCGTAGTCGCGCAAGGTATCGACCATGTCCTCCACCAACCGCTTGAAGCCGGGGTCGTCCAAGGCGGCGGGGGCCACGGGAGCGGCCACTTGGCGCAGGGTGGGATGACCCATGCGGATGATGCGGCGAACGGCCACGTCAAAACCCCATGCGCGGGCTGAAGCGCCGCCAGCCCGTTTCGGTGAGGATGCCGTCCAAGGGCACGTCCCAAGGCGCCGCCGGCAGGGCGTCGGCGCGCTGAACCTCATGGGCGACGCCGACCAGCAATGGGCGCAGACATTTGGGCAGGTTGCCGAAATGCCGGTCGTAGAAGCCGCCGCCCATGCCCAGCCGGTTGCCTTGGTCGTCGAAGGCCACCAGCGGCGCAAGCACAAGATCAAGCGCACGGGTGTTGATCCAAGGGGCGCCCAACGGCGGCTCCTCGATGCCAAAGCGGTTCCGAGTCAGCGGCGCTTCGGGTCGATGCACGAAAAATGACATGCGGTTGCCGCTCCTGCGAGGCACGGATCCCTCGCGCTCCCCTAGCTGAGGGCCATCCTTGCGAGGGGCGAGCCCCTCGCGCTCCCCTAGCTGAGGGCCATCCTTGCGAGGGGCGAGCCCCTCGCGCTCCCCTAGCTGAGGGCTCTTTTCAACGACCGGCAGGGCCAGCAGCTTGCCCATCCGCTGCAGGTCATCGAGCAGCGCGCGCAGGTTCAATTCGCCGTCCACGCTGAGGTAGGCGGCGATGCGCCGGCTGCGCCAAGCCAAGGGCGAGGCCAGAAAACAGCGGCGCACGGCTTGGGCGTGCAGCCGTTGCTGGCTGGCGGACAGGTGGCGTCGCGCCGAGCGATGGCGGCGGCGCAAGGCCAGCCGCTCACCCTTGATCGGCAAGTCTCCCGAAAGTGCCGCTGATGGCTGGCCCTGAACCGTTTCGGTTCAAGGCGGGAACCCAGGCGGCGTCTAAGGCATCCCGTGCGGAACGAAACCCGGAACGGGCAAGCACACCGTCGCCGTCGCCAAGCCCCCTTTCGTTTCTATAACGGCTCAAGGACGACACCAACTGGCGAACACCTCAGGAGACAGGGGTTGAGTATAGCGAAAACGCGGGCCTTCGGCCCGTTCGAGTTTGGCGAGCGCCAAACTCGGCGCCCTGCCCGTCGCAACAATTCGGTTTGCGTTGGCCGGGTGCTGGTGGTGACGTAAGTCAAGCCAGTGCCCTGTCCGGTTGATTCGTGGGTCGTTGGGTGCTGCTCGGAGCTTATTTTTGCGGAGGCGGGCTGATATGCTGGCCCGAGCCCCGTCGCCGAGCGGCACGGGCGCCTGGCCTTTGCCATAGCTGCTTGACGCACACAGGAGAACTGACCACCCATGCAAGCGCAGACATTGCCTGATGTTTTCCGTCGCCTCGCTTTCTTCGTGGCGCCGCTGGCGCTGCTGGCGGCGCAGCCGTTTCCGGCCAAGGCTGAGGACGGCGCCCAAGTCATTGAGGAGATCGTCGTCTCCGCCCGCAAGCGGGAGGAGAACATCCAGGACGTGGGCATCGCCGTCAGCGCGTTGAGCCAAACGGAGATTGAGCAGGCCTTCGCCCGCGATCTGCGGGATCTGGCGTTCGTCTCGCCCAACTTGGTGCTCGACGACACCGCCCAAGGGCCGGGCGGGGTCGCCGCCGCCTACATCCGGGGCATCGGCGTCTCGGAGGTGGAGAAGAACTTCGATCCCGCCGTCGGCGTGGTGGTGGACGGCATCTTCCTCGGCACCATGACCGGGGGCATCACCCAAGCCATCGACTTGGAGAGCGTGGAGGTGCTGCGCGGCCCCCAAGGCACCCTGTTCGGCCGCAACACCATCGGCGGCGTGGTCCACCTGCGCCGCACCCAGCCCACCGGCGAGACCGGCGGCAAGGTCCGGGCGAGCTACGGCAACTACGACAACCTGCGCTTGGAGGGGCTGGTCAACTTCGGACTCAGCGACCAAGTGGCCGTCAAGCTGACCGGCGCCCTGAACGACCAAGGCAAGGGCTATTACGACAACGTCAACACCGGCCGCGACCAAGGCCGCGTTGAGTACCAGTCCTTCGGCGCCAACCTGTTGATCACCCCCAACGAAGCCGTGGAGCTGGAGTACACCGGCCAGTTCGAGCGCACGGACCAGGACACGCCGCCGCTGCTGAACGTTGGCCAACCGGGGCAGTTGTTCTGTGACAGTTTCGGCTTCTGCTCGCCGGACACGGACACGCCCGTCTCTGGCGACCGCTGGAAAACCACCCAGGCTCTGGTCGGCCCCAACGACGCGACCTTTGATGCCGACACACACATCCTCGAACTGCGGTGGAGCTTGACCGAATCCCTGAGCCTGGACTACATCTTCGGCTCCTGGGAAACGGAGGAGACCGTGCTCACCGACTGGGACGCGGTGCCGCCCGAACTGTTCCACACCACCCGCCCGGCGGAGTACGAGCAGACCTCCCACGAACTGCGCCTCACCTTGGACGATCCGGGTTCGCCCCTGCGGGGCACCGCCGGTGCCTACGTCTGGGATTCGGAGTACGAAATCCGCCTGCGCAGCTACATCGGCTTCGCCGTGCCCAACACGGTGCTGGACCTGCCGCAGACTTCCCGCCAGGACTCCCAATCCTGGGCGCTCTTCTTCGAGGCCGACTACGACCTCACCGACCGGCTCACGCTCAATCTCGGCGGTCGCTACACTGAGGATGAGAAGGACACCGACCAAGCCGGCGTCGTGACCGCCGCCGCCAGCGACGATTGGAGCAAGTTCACGCCCAAGGCCAGCCTGCTGTACCGCTTGAGCGACGACGCCACCATCTACGGCACCTACTCCGTGGGCTACCGCAGCGGCGGCTTCAACGGCCGAGTGGACAGCCTGGAGACCGCAACAACGCCGTATGATGAAGAGACGGTCACCAACTACGAGCTGGGCCTGAAGTCCGATTGGCTCGACGGCAGCCTGCGCGTCAACCTGGCCGCCTTCCTGATGGACTACGAGGACAAGCAGGAGGAGCTGCAGCTGCCGTCCGCCACCAGCGGCACCGGGCAGGTGACCTTGGTGACCAACGCCTCCACGGCGGAAATCCACGGTTTGGAGCTGGATGCCCAGTGGCTTCCCGCACCGGGCCTAAGCCTGCGCGGCAACCTCGGCCTGCTTGACGCCCGGTACGACGATTTCGAGTTCATCGGTCCCGCGGGCGTCCAAGACCTCTCGCATCTGGACATCCGCCGGGCGCCGGACGTCACCGCCGCGCTCAGCGCCACCTACGAGTGGTCCGTCGGCAGCGGCCAGGCTTGGCTGACCTTCGGCTGGCGCTATCTCGGCAAGCACGAAGTCGATTTCGCCAACAAGCCGGAGCTCACCAACGCCGCCCAACACCTGATCAACGCCTCCGCCAACCTGGAGGTCGGGGCCATGCGGTTCAGCCTGTTCGGACGCAATCTGACCGAGGAGGACGGCTACGGCATCGGCTTCGACGTGGCGGGATTGTGGAGCTACGCCGCCACCCGGTCGCCGCGCACCTACGGGATTCAGGTCAGCTACGGCTTTGAGGGGAGCTGAGCCCCGCCGCCGCGATGCGCATCAATTAGGCTGGCTCCGGCCAGAGCTGGCCGACAGCAATGAGATTGCCCGCAGCCGATCAGCCTTCCGCAATCGCACGATCAGCGGCAGACGCTGCTTGGCGATCAGCAAGGCCATGACGGCTTCCTGAACGGGTTAAACTCCGCCTCCCCGGCACAGGAAGCCTGCCATCATGCCACGCAAGTTCCCCGCCACCCGCTTGCGCCGCGCGCGCGCGCAGGATTTTTCCCGCCGGTTGGTTCGCGAGACCGTCCTGACGGTCGATGACCTGATCTATCCGATGTTCGTCATCGAGGGTAAGGGGGCATCGGTGCCAGTGGCGTCCATGCCCGGGATTGAGCGGCACTCCATCGACAACTTGGTTCGTGAGGCGGAAGCGGCGGCGGACCTAGGCATTCCGGCAGTGGCGCTGTTCCCCAACGTGGCGGCGGAGCTGCGCAGCCTCGACGGTGCACAAGCCTGCAATCCCGACGGCTTGGTTCCCAGGGCGATTCAGGCCATCAAGCAGGCGGTGCCGGAGCTCGGCATCATCACGGATGCGGCCCTCGACCCCTACACCACCCACGGCCAGGACGGTATCGTTGACGACGCCGGCTACGTCGTCAATGACGTCACCGTGGCAGCGCTGTGCAAGCAGGCCGCGGTTTGCGCCGCTGCCGGCAGCGACGTCATCGCGCCTTCTGACATGATGGACGGGCGGGTGGGCGCCATCCGCGAAACGCTCGACGGCGACGGCCACGTCAACACCGCCATCATGGCCTACTCCGCCAAGTACGCCTCCTCATACTACGGCCCGTTTCGCGATGCCGTCGGCTCCAGCGCCACCTTGGGCGGCGGCGACAAGCGCTCCTACCAGATGGACCCTGCCAACAGCGACGAGGCGCTGCACGAGATCGCCCTGGACCTCGACGAGGGCGCCGACATGGTGATGGTCAAGCCGGGGATGCCTTACCTCGACATCATCCGCCGGGCCAAGGAGCGCTTCGGTGCGCCCACCTTCGCCTACCAGGTTAGCGGCGAGTACGCCATGCACATGGCGGCGGTCGAGGCGGGCTGGCTGAATGAGGCGGTGATCCTCGAATCGCTGCTCTGCCTGAAGCGGGCGGGCGCCGACGGCATACTGACCTACTTCGCCAAACGAGTGGCGACCGAACCCGGATGGCTCGGTGAATGAGCAAGGCGGGCTTCTGGGGAGCTGTGCTTGGCTATGTTGTCAAGGATCAATGGAGACCGAAATCTTGATGAACCGCAAGGCGATTTGCAGGATCAACATCAGCGTGACAACGGCCATCGCCCACCCAGCAGCTTTGCTGAACTTGTTTTCCAAGGTGCGCGGCCGCTCGTCCATGCGATCAATTTTGCCGTTTAACTCGCCAATTCCGGCGTTGAGTTGATTTATGCCTTGCTGCCTCTTGCGGCCTCTGCTCTTAAGTCAGCCCGGCGGCGGAAAACCTCGCCTCTGCCTGGGCGCGCAGGCCACCGTCGAAGTTGTCGAGAAAGCGGGTCACGTCAACAGCCGGGTCGCGGCTGGGGCTTAGGGCGTCCAGGTCTATGAGGTGGACTTGGCCGTCGTGGACCAAAAAGTTGCTGGCCTTGGCGTCGCCGTGGCCCAATTCAGCGGCCTTGAGCTGCCCGAGGAGCACGGCAACTTGGTCCAAGCGCCCCGGAAGCCAGCCTTGGACGCCGACTTCGGCGGCCAAGTCGAGGCGGCCCTTGTCTTCCATGATCAGGTAGCACTGCCCGGTCAACGGTCCCCAGCGGCGCTCGACCAAGGCCAGCGGCGCGGCAGTGGGGATCGCCAACAGTTCCAGCCGATGCCCGTTGCGCCAAGCGGTCAGCGCCCGGCGCTTGAACCAACGGCGCAGGCGGTGGCTTGGGCTCTTGATGTTGTAGCGCTTCACCACAACCGGCGAGCCGCCGAGCTCAAGCCGCAGGACGGTGGCCGAACGCCCGTCCTTGATGACCTCCGCGCTCCTCAAGGCGCCCTCGGGATCCCGGGCCAGGGATTGCGCCAAAACCACTGCGTCGCTGCGCCACGCCCGCTTGGCCAGGCATCGCCACCGCCAGCTGGAAGCGGTTTGGAACTCGGTGCAAGGGCGTTCGGTCTTGGCCAGATAGCGCCGCACCCGCCGTCGGCGAACCGTCGCCACCAGCCGCTTCAACCGGCGCATCCGGCCGGCGTCCGCCGCCCAGTTCCGGCTGTCCGCATAGCCGGCGAGCAGCTTCTCCAGCCGGGAGTCCGGCGCTGGGGGAAGCTGCGCCAGGAACTCCGCCAGCGCCCGGAGTTCGGCCGCCTCGCCGCGCCGCCAGAGCCGACCCACGCCATCCCCATCGACCAACCACAGCTTGCCGCCGCTGCGAAGGAAGTTGGCGAGATGGGGATCCCGATGCTTAAGCCCATGCCCGTGCAGGCCAGCGAGCAGGCGCACCGCTTGCATTGCGCCATCGACATCCCCCGCCGCCAAGGGCCGGGCATCCGGCAGGTGATCGAACAGCAGCGCCCGCCCGCCCGACGTTGCGGCGGCATCGCCAAGCAACGCCGGCGTCGGCACGCCGCTCGCCGCCAGCCACTCGACGCCTCCGCGCTCCCGCGCGCAGTAGCGGGCAGCACCGGTGCCCATGAAGAGTTTCACCACCAGGTCACGGCCCCGCCAATGGCCCAGCGCCGTCAGCCGTCGTCCCGGCAGCAGGCGGAAGATGCGGTTGATCCGACAGGGCTCGCCATCCAAGGCAATGCTGAACGGAACCTCAACATCCCTGCCGAGGCGCACGAGGTCCGTCAGTTCCAAATTCAAGCCTGCCACCCGCGATCAGCCCAACCCGCGCCGACTGGCCTTGTCGTGCAGCGCTTGCGCCCGTCGCGCCACCACCCGCCAGAAGCGCGCATCCTCGGCCAAGGCCTCCCGCAGCGGCCGCCCGGCGTAGGCGCGCAGAAACCGCAGCCGCGAGCTGGCCGGCAGGCCGAGGTCCAAGGTCGAGAACAGCAGCGCCGCCAGATCCCGCTTGCGCCAATAAGCGGACAGCTTGGGCTGCAGCCGCGCCCGATGCAGGTCCAGCACCGCCAACCGCGCTTCGCCCTGCGCCCACTGTTGGCGGTCGAGCATCAAATGGCAGATGTAGAGGTCCCGATGGGCGACGCCCGCCTCATGCAGGTGGCGCACAAAGCGGGCAACGGCCAGCACCAATCGTCGCCGGGCCAATGGCGAGGGAGGTTGGTGAGCCCATTGCGCAGCCACCGCCTCGAGGCTGTCGTGGCCGCTGAGCTCCTCGCAGAGAACGAAGGAGCGGCGCCGGGCCGGGTTGCCGCCCTCGGCGGCGAATGCGGCCACGCGCGGGGCGGGCAAACGGCAGGCGGCGAGGTGGCGGCAGGCGCGGTACTCGTTTTCCGCACCCAGCACCGGCCGCTTGCCCACCATCCAGTTCTTGAGGATTTCCGGCCAGCCGACGCCAAGATGCCGCTTGAGGAAGTAGGGCTTGCCGCCGATTCGCACCCGCAGCGTGGAGCGGCCCTTGACTTGGCGGAACATCTCGCCCTGAGCCGTTGCGGCCCAACGGAGCAGGTCTTCGCCGCCAAGCCGCTCGGCAAGCTCGGGGGCCAGATAGGTCTTGTCCTCAGCCATCCTTGCCCTTGATTGCGGCTTCGATGCTGTCCGCCGCGCGCTTGGGCATGTCGAACAGCGCCTCGCGCTCGCCGTAGCGAATGCCGTTGGCCGCCCATGCCGCCCGCCGCGACGGGTCGAGCAGGGCCGCCGCCACCGTCTGGTCAAGGCGGCCTTGATCGAAGGGTTCGGCGATGACGAGGCCGGCGTCCGCCTGCTCGATGTGATGGGCGAAGCCGCAGGCTTGCGTGGCGATGACCGGCAGGCCGGCTATGGCCGCCTCCAGCAGGACGATGCCGCCGCTTTCGGAATAGGCCGGATGCAGCAGCAGGTCGGCGCCCAGCAGAAACCGGACCACGTCGTCGCTGCCCGGCAGCAGGCGCACTCGGGCGGCGACGCCCAGCTTGCGGGCGAGGCGCAAAAACGGCTTGGGGTTGTCCTCCCCGACGGCGAACAGGCGGGTTTTGCGCAGCGCCGGAGGCAGTCCCGCCAATGCCCTGAGCGCCCGATCCAGCCCCTTGGTGACGAATCCGGAGCCAACCAGGAGCAGCAACGGCTCATCGTCGCCAAGCCCAAACCGGCGGCGAAAGCCGCTGCGAATCGCCGCTGCGTCAGCGGGTCGGCGGCGGTCTTTGCCAAGACCCGGCGGCAGGAGGCGAAAGCGCTGCCCGCTGGTTCCGTAGTGGGTTCGGAACGCATCGATCTGGGCTTGGGTGATGGCCAGCGTCACCGTTTTGGCGCCCGGCTCGAACACCGCGCGCTCCAGGGCCGACAGCTGGCGGCAACGGCCGGTGCATCGATAGAGAAAGCCGGCCCAGTGGCGGCGGGCCTTGTCCGCAAAGCAGGGATCGGCGGCGTAGTACAGATCGAGGCCGGGCATCTTGTTGAAGCCGACCACCGCCGCCACTCGGCGGGCGGCCAGATCCGCGGCCACCCAGCGGGCGTAGGCTCGATAGGCGCCGTGATTGGTCCAACGGTCCACCGGCACTCGGACGACGGCAAAGCCCTCCGGCACCTCGCCTTGCCAGTCCAGAACGTAGGCGCGCACTCGATGGCCCCGCGCCCGGCACTCCAGCGCCACCTTGAGGAAGTCCCGCTGCAAGCCGCCGAAAGGGAAGTACTTGAACAGGCAAAAGGCGATGGTTCGCGGGCGGCCCGCGAAGTCCTCAAAGAGATCCACGGCGCGGCGCGCGAGTTGGTAGATGCGTTCGTCGCTGGCCAGCGCCCTGCCGTTGCGCGACCAGTCATCTCTTTGGTCCGAGGTGATCAGCTCGGCAAGCTGGGCATTGAAGGTGTCCTGTTGGTAGGGCGTCGGGGTGACCAGCCCGGCGCGGGCCTGCCGCAGGTAGTGGGCGTAGCCGCAGTTTTGCGTGACCAGCGCCGGCGTTCCCGCGATCATGGCTTCCAGGATCGCCATGCCCGCGTTTTCGTCGTAGGCGGGCAGCACGAAGGCGTCGGCGGCGAAGAGGTAGTCGGGCACGTCAGAGCGTCCGCCCATGAAGCGCACCCGCTCGCCAATGCCGAGCCGGGCCGCCAAACGCCGGAACGGATCGGCATTGTCGTCGCCGAGCACATATAGCCAAGTCCTGGCGAAAAGCTCGCGGGGCAGCGCCTTGAAACCCTTGAGCAAGCGGTCGAGGCCCTTCTTGATGAATCCGGAGCCGATGAAAAGCAGCAGGCATTCGGCTTCGCCCACGCCCAGGCGCGCCCGCATGCGCCGACGGATGGCGCTTCTGTCCGCCGACGCGCGGCGGTCGCGCTCAATGCCGGGCGGCAAGGCATGAAAACGCTGCGACGGCGTCTGGTAGTAGCGCCGGAAGGTCGGCGTCTCGGCATCGGAGATGGTCAGGACTTCGGTGTCGGCTGTAGCAGCGAAGACCGCTCGTTCCGAGCGCAGCAGGGAACGGTAGCGCGGCAGCAGCCGGTAGCCGGCGCTGCGTTGGGTGCGGGCCTTGTGCTGGTAGCAGGAGTCCCCGGCGTAGTAGGCATCGAGGCCGGGCATCTTGTTCATTCCCACCACCAAGTCCACCGGCTCGGCCTGCAGGTCAGCGCGCACCCAATCGGCGAAGCGTTCGTAGAGCCGGTGGTTGGTCAAGGCCTTGACCGGCGCAAGCCTGAGCTCCGCGCCATCCGGCAGCGGGCGGTCGTGGTCGTCATGCCAGTGGATGGCGTAGATGCGCACCCCAAACCCCCGGCGGCGACATTCGGCGACCATCTTCATCATGTCCCTTTGAATGCCGCCGAACGGGAAGTGCTTGAAGATGCAGAAGGCGATGTTCACGCATCAGCTCCAAAGCGTCCGCAGCCGCGTCATGACCAACGGAGAAGGCACTCAGCCCCCAGCGTCCAGCAGCGCCATGGCCCGTGCCCAAACCCGCTGCGGCGTCAGTTCGGCGTAGCACGGGGGGTTGACCGGCTCAGCGCGCCAAACGCGCCCCGGGCCACGATAGCGGCAGGTTCTCGACAAACAAGGCGCGCAAGGGAAGGTTGAGGCAAAGGTGACGACCCGCCGGCCGCGACAGCCGGTCAGATCGGGCGTCGTGCTGCCGTACAGGGCCAAGGTGGGCGCGCCGCAAGCGGCCGCCAAGTGCGCCAGCCCTGAGTCCACGCCCACCGCCAGGCGCGCCCCCTGCAGCAGGTCGATCCATTGATCGATGCCCAGGGCCGGCAAAGTTCGCCCGCCGCCTTGGGCGGCAATGCGTTGAGCGCGGCAACGCTCCGCCGGGTTCCCCCAAGGCAGCAGCACCTCGAATCCGTCCGCTTGGGCTTGCCGCGCCAACTCGACCCACATGGCTTGCGGCCACCGCTTGGAGGACCAGGAGCCGCCATGCAGGAACAGGCACGTGGAAGGGCGCGCGGCGCGGCGCGCCGAACCCGCGGATTCGCGTCGGGACAAGCCGAAGTCGAGCGGCTCGGCCGCATCCTGGGCGTAGCCGAAGGCGCCCGCGAAGAGTTGCCGCTGGCGGTCGATGGCGTGCTGCTGCCGCGGCACCGCAACGCCACGCCGGTAGAACCAGGCGGCGGCCGCTTCGCGCACGTCGCCGCGCGCGAACCCCACCCTTTCCCGGCCACGGGCAACGGCGGCGACCAAGGCGCTTTTCGCCAAGCCCTGGGCATCCAGCACCAGATCGTATTCGCGGGTTCGCAGATCGGCCCGAAATGCCGCCGCTTCCCGGCGCGAGCGCACGGGATTGCGCCGCCAACGCCGCCAAGCAATGGGGATCACCCGCTCCACCGCCGGATGCCGTTCGGGGATGGCCTGATAGGCCTCCTCCACCACCCAATCGAAGCGCACCGCATGGCGGCCCGCCGCCGTGACCGCAGGCAGGGCATGCGCCACGTCACCCAAGGAGGAGGTCTTGACGAGCAGGGCTTTCATGACAGCGCCCGGACCACGTCAGCGGGCTTCAGCTCCCGCAGGCACTTGAAGTGGCCAAGCGGACATTGGCGCTTGAAGCAGGGCTGGCAGTCCAAGCCCAGGGACAGCGCTTGCGCGTTGGCGTCGAGGGGCGGCGTGAATTCGGGCGACGTGGAGCCGTACAGAGCGACCACCCGCACCGACAGCGCGCAGGCCACATGCATGAGCCCGGAGTCGTTGGTCACCACCGCATCGGCCAGCGAGAGGAGGTCCACTGCATCGGCCAGGCGGGTGCGGCCAGCCAGATTGACGGCGCCGGGCGCCGCTTCGGCGATGGCGGCGCCCCGTTCCCGATCGCCCGGCGAACCGATCACCCAGACGTCATGGCCTGCCTGCAGGCGCGTCCGGGCGAGGGCGGCGAAGTGCCCGGTCGGCCAGCGCTTGGCGGCGCCGTACTCGGCGCCGGGGCAGAGGATGGTCACCCGCCCATCGGCGGCCAGGCCGAAGCGCTCGACCAAGGCGTCCCGATTGGCCGCATCGACCGCCAGCGCGGGCACCGGATAGGGCTGCGGCAGGGACTGTCCCGGCGGGTGGGCCAGCGCCATGAAACGCTCGATCATTTTCGGGTGGCGGTCCCGGTCCAAGCGCCGCCAATCGTTGAGCAAGCCGAAGCGGGCCTCGCCCAAGGCGCCGATGCGGCGGGGAATCCCGGCCCAGCAGGGCAGCAGCGCCGACTTGAAGCTGTTGGGCAGGACGTAGGCCGCCTCGAAGCCGACCCGGCGCAGGCTTAGGCCCAGCCGCCGCCGTTCCCCCCAACCCAGCGCGCCGTGGGATACGGCCAGTTCATGCACCTGATGAACGCCGGGCATGCGCGCGCCCAACGGCGCCGTCGCCGACGGCGCCGCCAAGTGAATCTCGGCATCGGCGTCCTGCTGCTTGAGCGCCTGAACCAAGGCATGGGCCATCACCATATCGCCAACCCAGGCCGGCGCCACGATCAAGGCCCTCATCGGGCTACACCGGGGTGTGCCACTCAGGAAAGGCGTTGCGTTGGCCGCGCACCTGATTGAAGTAGGCGCTCTGCAGCCGTTCGGTGACCGGCCCGCGCCGGCCGTCGCCGATGCGGCGTCCGTCGAGTTCGCGAATGGGCAGCACTTCCGCCGCGGTGCCGGTGAGGAAGGCTTCGTCGCAGATGTAAACCTCATCGCGGGTGATGCGCCGTTCGGCGATCTCCATATCGGCTTCGCGGGCCAAGTGAAACACCGTGTCGCGGGTGATGCCGTCCAGGCAGCTGGTCAGCTCCGGCGTGTGCAGCAGGCCATCGCGGACAATGAAGACGTTCTCGCCGGAGCCTTCCGCCACGTAGCCTTCGTTGTCCAGCAGCAGCGCCTCGTCACAGCCCGAGTCGAGCGCCTCGTGAAGCGCCAGTATCGAATTGGTGTAGTTGCCGTTGGACTTGGCCTTGCACATCGTGATGTTGACGTGGTGGCGGGTGTAGGAGGAGGTGCGCACCGAAATGCCCCGCTCGCGGGCGTCCTCGTCCATGTAGTTGGGCCACGGCCAAGCGGCGATGACCAGGTTGACGCTCAGGCCCTTGGCCCGCAGCCCCATGGCTTCCGAGCCGAGGAACGCCATGGGCCGCAGGTAGCCTTCGCCGAGCGCGTTGGCGCGCAGGGTCTCGACTTGGGCGGCATTGACCTCATCGGGGGAATAGGGGATCTCGATGCCGAGGATGTGCGCGGAGTTGAACAGGCGCTTGGTGTGCTCGCGCAGCCTGAAGATGCAGGGCCCCTTGGGGGTCTGGTAGGCGCGCACGCCCTCGAACACGCCGAGCCCGTAGTGCAGGGTGTGGGTCAGCACATGGACCTTGGCGTCGCGCCACGGAACCAACTCGCCGTTGAACCAGATGAAGCCGTCTCGATCGGCAAAATTCGGTGTGCTCATGTTCTCCTTCGCTGCGCTCCCGCTTGGTCGCCCGCGTCAATCGCCAGCCGATGGCGGCGGCTCCAGCAACCGTTGCCAAAGGTCCAGGACGACCCCTCGGTGGACGGCCAATTCCGCATCCCCGCCACCGTGCTCCAAGTCCAGCACTTCACGATGGCGGCGCTCCCGCAGCGCAAGGTAGGCGCGGATCAGGCCGTCGGCGTCATCAAAGTCCAGAACGCCGGTTTCCTTGGCCGCCTCCAGGATGCGGACGTTGTCGGAATGACGGGCTAGGGCCGGCTCCTGATGGGCATGGGCCAAAACGATGTATTGCACCATAAATTCGATGTCAACGATACCGCCCCGGCCCCGCTTGAGACTTTCCTCTTCGGGACGCGCCGCGGGGCCGCGGGGCCGCTTCAAGTCCTCGCCACGCTGATGGTCAGCGATGCGGCGGCGCATTTGGTTGATTTCCGCGCGCAGGGCTTCGGGGGAGCGCGGCTGGCACAGAAAGTCGATGCGGGTGCGTTCAAAACGGCGCTTAAGCTCGGCGTCGCCCGCCACCGCCCGCGCCCGCACCAAGGCCTGATGCTCCCACACCCAGGCGTCGCTGCGCTGGTACTCCGCAAATGCCTTCAGGCTGGTCATCAAGGTGCCGGCGTTGCCCGAAGGGCGCAGGCGCATGTCCACCTCGTACAACGGCCCCAGGTAGGTGGGCACGGCCAAGTAGTGGAGCAGCTTGCGCACCAGCCGGTGCGCGAACTGCACGTGCGCCAACGGCAGGTCGTGGACGAAGACGAGGTCGAGGTCGGATCCGGGGCCGAGCTCGATGCCGCCGAGCTTGCCGTAGCCGACGATGATGAACGGCTTGCCCGCAAACCCTTCAGGCGCGCCATGGCGCAGCTCGCACTGTTCCCAAGCCAGCTTGAGGCTGTGCTCCAGCACCGCCTCGGCCAAATGCGTCAGGTAGTCGCTGACGTGCATCAGCGCAAGGCCCCCCAGCGCCTCCGCCGCCGCCACTTGAAAGACGTGCCGCTCCTTGAAGGCGCGCAACTCATCGAGCAGCGCCTCCTCATCGCGCATATCGGCAAGCTGTCGGCCCAAGGCGTCGGACAGCGCCTGCCGATCGGGGGCCAGCTTCACCGAGGGGCGGTCGATGAGCAGGCCCAGAAGCCCCGGCCGCTGCCGAATCCGCTCCGCCAGCCAACGGCTGCGGCAGGCGAGGCGAACCAGCCGCTCCGCCACCTCCGGATGGTCGCGCAGCAATGCCAGATAGGTTGAGCGGCGCAGCACGGCCCGCAGCAGGGGCACCAGGCGCGCCAAGCCCTGAAGAGGATCCTTGGCCAAGGAAAGCGCCTGCAGCAGCCGCGGCATCAGTTCGTTCAATCGATGCCTGCCCGCCTCCCCAACGGAGGCCCGGTCCCGGGCCTTGGCCAGTTCGTCGAGCAGGGCGGCGGCTTGGGCCCCGTCGCCGAAGCCGGCCCGAGCCAAGGCCAGCGGCGCGCTGCGCGACGCCCAAAGATCCCGGTCGGGTTCGGGCGCATCGGCCACCAGCAGGCGCTCAAAGACCGCCTCAACTCGGCTGCGATGGGCCGCCAAGGCCGCCAAGTAGGCATCATAGCCGTCGTAGCCGAGGCTGAGCGCCAATCGAAGCCGGCTGAGATCCGTTGCCGGCAGGCGTTGGCTTTGCCGGTCGGCCTCGGCCTGGATGCTGTGCTCGGAGTCGCGCAGAAAGCGATAGGCGTCGCTGAGGCCGCGGGCCGCTTCCGGGTCGAAAACGCCGGCTTCCCCAAGCGCGGCCAAGGCGGCCGGAAAGCCGGGCTGCCGCAGCTCGGGCTGCTGGCCGCCGCGCACGAGCTGCTGCGCCTGCACGCAGAATTCCGCATCGCGGATGCCCCCCGCGCCCAACTTGAGATCATCCGCCCGGCGGCGGTCGTCCATTCGCCGGGCCTTCATCGCCCGCATCTCGTCGATGGCCCCGAAATCCAGGTAGCGGCGATAGACAAAGGGCCCGATGGCGGCCAGGAGGGCGGCGCCAACGGCAAGGTCGCCCGCGCAGGGCCGCGCCTTGATGAAGGCGTAGCGTTCCCAGCCGCGGCCTTGGGACTCGAAGTAGCTGACCATCGCCGCGGAGTCCATGACCAATGCGCCGCTGCCGCCGTAGGGACGCAGGCGCATGTCCACGCGGAACGCGAAGCCGTCCTCGGTGACGCTGTGCAGCGCCTCGATCAGGCGCTGGCCGACGCGGGTGAAGAAGTTGCGGTTCGCAAGGCCCGAGGCAGTGCGCCCGTGCTCGGCAAAGGTGAAGACCAGGTCAACGTCCGAGGACAGGTTGAGCTCCCGGCCACCGAGCTTGCCCAAGGCGAGCACCGCCAGCTTTTGGGGCCGGTTCGACGAGGCGCCTAAGGGCTCGCCATGGCGCTCAGCCTCCCAACGCTCCACCACGTCGAGGGCCGCTGCGATCAAGGCATCGGCCAAGTCGGAAAGGCCGCCCACGGTCTCCTCGAATGAAGCGAGCCGCAGCAGGTGGCGCCAGACGATGCCGAACTGCCAGCGATTGCGCAGGCGGCGCAGGGCGCGCTTGAGCGCCGCCATGTCGGCCGCAGCGGCCACGCGGCTGAGCTCAGCCTGCAGGGCCGCCGCATCCGGCGGACGGTTGAAGGCTTCGCCAGCCAGCCCTTCGGCAAACCACTCCCGCTCGCTGCGCGCGACCCCGGCGGCGAAGTCGCTCAGGCCAACGACCCAACGGGCATCCGGCGCAAGCGCCAGCCCAATCTGCCCGGCAAAGCGGTCCGCCCGCTCAGCGATCGCCGACGGCAGCGCAAGGTGGGAGATGGAAGTCTGATCCGACACTAGGCCCCTCACTAAGACCTATCATTGCAACAAACATTAGCAAAATCACTGGGCACAAGGGTCGGATCTCAAAGTCAGGAGCAACCCATGATTTCAGTGAAGGTAGCAGCAGGGGTTAGAATCCGCATGAGACTTTTCGCCAACCGAGAGCCTAATCCGAAATGCGCCATCTTCGACCAACTGCCATGGTAAGTCGATGCCAATAGCGAGAAACACGGCCAACTCGAACTGCTTCAACTCTGGCTTCGATTGGCCATTTGAGTTGAGGCAAGACGACTTCCAACTGACGATGCAAGACGTTTATGACTTCTTTCACGACGTAAACGCGCACCTGATATCAAAGGGCCTACGGAGATTGGACGATATGCTGAGGCCAGCGATCATGTCCGGCGTTCTGTCGGACATGCTCACCTCAAGCCTTGCGACTCACGCCCGGGTGCTGGTTGAAAACAAATTCTTCAACGGCCACCCTGATCTCTTGGTTCAAGGCATCTATCCGAACGACTCCGTCAAGTCTGGCACCGAGGGTGTTGAAATCAAGGCCACTCGAAAGAAGGGGGGCGCCGTTGATACGCATGGCGCAAGAGCGCAGTGGATGTGCGTGTTCGTTTACACAGTGGATACGGATTCAGAGCCCGCCTCAAGTCGGAAACCCATGACGTTTACCGAGGTTTACTTAGGTCGAGTCACAACTGACGACTTTCGGCGAAATCCCCGAGGCGAGCTCGGCACCAGAACCGCTACGCTTCACGCCGACGGGATCAAGAAGCTCCGGGAGAGTTGGATTTACAAGGTCTAGCGGCTCCTCGCGGGGCGTACTCGGTCAGCTTGGGGATCGCACCAACCGCGGTGAGGAAGTACTCCCTGTCTTTCTCGATGCCGATGCTGTCGTAGCCCACGGCATTGCAGGCCGCCAATGTCGAACCGGCGCCAGCGAAGGTATCCAGAACCACGCCCTCACCCAGCGGCAGCGCACCGTACACAAGCTGCCGGAGGAAGGCCTGCGGCTTCAGGCTGGGGTGCGGCGCCAGTGCTTTTTCAGCACGCCTCGTCGGCGCAGAGGCGATCACGTCTCCAAAGGGCTTGTCCTCGCCCGGACGCCGGAAGCCCCCAGTTCGCCACTTCCGCAAATTGTCTTGAACCCGGCCCTCCAGGGGCTTTCTGAACACCAGCCAGGGCTCCCACATCGAGCGTGGCATTACGCTGACCCCGGCGAACTCATCATGCGCACCCTTGGGCCGGTCTCCACCGCGCATGGTCATGGTCAACCGCACGATCTCCCCCCGGCGTTCAAGCCCTGCACGGGCAAGCGCAGCGGCGACAATGTGCGACACCAACGGATTGGATGCGACCACAACATTGGCGCCGGGCACCAAAGCCGGCAGAACGGCTTTCCCCCAAACAAAGAAGAACGCATGGAGTTCCTGAAGCTGACTCTCGTCCAAGGTCGTGAAACGGGGGACCGGCGATCGCCGGTGGCCGTCAAAGGCGGGCGGAAGCCGCCAGACGCCCCCCCGCCCCGCCCGTAGCTTGCTCTGCTGCTCCTCGGTGTATTCGTGCAGGCCGTAGGGTGGATCGGTGACGATGGCGTGAACCGAATGACGCGGCCGGCGCCCCACCCAGGAAAAACACTCATCGTGATGCAGATGGGACTTCCCATAGGCAAAGGGAGCTTCCCAATCCTCAATTTGCTCAAGGCGGGGTTGCCTTGGGCTCGACTGCCGAACCCCGGATCGGTAAACGCCCCGAGCTTCCCGCACAAATAGTCCCGGCGTATTGAGCCTCAGGTAGGATCGAATGGAGGATATGGGGGTCTCGCCGATTTCCCTTCGAACGCCAGCTTCGATCCGCGCCACGGTCAACGGCGCCTCGGAATCCCCCAGCACCTTGATGATGGCATCGCGAACCCTTCCGGGAGGCTGTTTTTTTGACTTCATGCCGTTGCCCTATTAGTCCGGCTTGGCAGCGGATGGCATATCCAAACTCTAGACGTCTGGACGTCTTAAGTCAAAGGCCAAGGGCGACCGCCGGGTCATTGGACAGGCCATCGTGGCCGGCTTGCATGAGCTTGTCTCAGGGAACCGAAACTCAATTAGCAAAGCCGCCCAAAAAAAGAGGGAAATTCCGTCGGCTTGCCTTGGGAGGTTCGTGGTGTCGCTGCCAACGTTTCGGGAAATGCTGGGGACGCTGATCTTGGCGGCCACCTGCGATGAGGAGTCCTCCACGGCCGGGGGCCGGTTTCTCCTGGAGTCCGGCAAGCCCCGGGCGGAGGACGCCATCATCGGCGAACCCACCGGGCTTAGGCCCATGCACGCCCACAAGGGCTTCATGCTGATCCCGATCCAGCTTGAGGGCGCCGCCGGGCACTCGTCCAATCCGGCCCTGGGCCACAACGCGCTGGACGCCATGCACTCGGTGATGACGGAACTGATCCGCTTTCGCGAGGAACTCAGCCGTCGCTCGTTGAGAGAAGTCCGGGCATTGGGTTGGCGCCGGCACCAGCCCGGTGCCGCGCCGCCAAGCGGTTCCTAAGGTCCGGCGATGAACGCCCCGTCAACAAACCGCATTTGTACCACATGGTTCACGGGGTACTTGCCGTTGATGAACACTTTGCTTCCATCATCCCTCACGCAAGTCGCCTTGACTTTGCATTGAGGGGAACTAAGCCTGGATTGCAGCCTCGATAGGGAATTGTTTGCGGCTACTCGCGCCCTTCCATCGCACACTTGGCTCGCTTGGCTATGCATCCAGCTTCCTGCGCACGGATCCCCCCGAGATTCTCGGCTGGCCAAAGCCTGCCCTGAGAACGTCCCCAAGCAGGCTGCCACGAGCATCGCGACCGCAGATCGAAAATTCACTAAAAATCCCATGAGTTGCTCCTCTCACATGAAATTGCGGTCAGATCGTAAATAGGATTTACGATATTGTCAACGTTAGTGCCGGCTCGTGTGCGGGCTCGTTAGCAAAGCCGCCCAAAAAAGAGGAAAATTCCGTCCGCTTGCCTTGGGAGGTTCGTGGTGTCGCTGCCAACGTTTCGGGAAATGCTGGGAACGCTGATCGCCGAGCCGTCGGTGAGCTGCACCCACGCCGATGTCGATCAGAGCAACCTCAAGGTCGTCGAGCACTTGGCCGGCTGGCTTGAGGGCTTGGGCGCCGCCATCGAACTGATGCCCCTGCCCGGCGTCGCCGGCAAGGCCAATCTGGTCGCCACCCTGGGGGCCGGCGAAGGGGGCTTGGTGCTGGCCGGGCACACCGACACCGTGCCCTTCGACGAGGCCGCCTGGGGCCAGGATCCCTTCGCCATGACCGAGCGCGACGGCCGCTTCTACGGCTTGGGCGCCTGCGACATGAAGGGCTTCTTTCCGGTGGCGCTGAGCGCCGCCGCCGCCTTCGCCGGCCGCAAGCTGCGGGCGCCGCTGATCCTGGCGGCCACCTGCGATGAGGAGTCCTCCATGGCCGGGGGCCGGTTTCTCCTGGAGTCCGGCAAGCCCCGGGCGGAGGCCGCCATCATCGGCGAACCCACCGGGCTTAGGCCCGTACGCGCCCACAAGGGCTTCATGCTGATCTCGATCCAGCTTGAGGGCGCCGCCGGGCACTCGTCCAATCCGGCCTTGGGCCACAACGCGCTGGACGCCATGCACTCGGTGATGGCGGAGCTGATCCGCTTTCGCGAGGAGCTCAGCCGTCGGCACCGCAGCCCGCTTTTTGAAATCGAAGTGCCCACGCTGAACCTGGGCTGCCTGCGGGCCGGCGACAATCCCAACCGCATCTGCGGCCACGCCGAACTGCAGATTGACCTGCGCCTGCTGCCCGGCATGGACTCCGATGCAGTGCTCGAGAGGTTGCGCGCCCGAGTGACGGCGGTCGCCGCCGCCGCCGGCACGCCGGCCACCATCACGTCCCTGCACCCACCGGTGCCGGCCTTTGAAACCGCCGAGGACGGACGCCTGGCGCAACTGTTGGGCGGCCTGTCCGGCAAGGCGCCAGGCAGCGTCAGCTTCGGCACTGAGGCGCATTTCTACCAGTGCCTCGGGCTGGAGACCGTGGTGTTCGGCCCCGGCAGCATCGACCAAGCCCACCAGCCCGACGAGTTTCTGGCCCAAAAACAGATCGCGCCGGCGCAGGACGCCTTGGAACAGGCCATCGCGCACTACTGTCTGTAGATCGACAGCCGCCGTGAACACCCAAGACTACGCCCGCTGGTTCCGCGCCTCGACGCCCTACATCAGCGCCCATCGCCAGCAAACCTTCGTGGTGCTGCTGCCCGGCGAAGCGATCGCCCACCCCAATCTCGTTAACGTCGTGCATGACTTGGCGCTGCTGCACGTGTTGGGGGTGCGGTTGGTGATCGTTCACGGCGCCCGTCCGCAGATCAACGCCGCCCTGTCGGAGCGCCGCTCGGCTTGCCGCATGGAAACCCAAGGCGGGGTGGCGCGCCGCATCACCAACCGGGACGCCATGCAAGCCATCGCCGGGGTGTATGGGCAATTGCGCAGCGAGCTGGAGGCGCTGTTCTCCACCGGCGTGCCGACCAGCCCGCTGCACAACGCCGAGATTCAAATCGTCTGCGGCAATTTCATCACCGCCCGGCCGATCGGCGTGCTGGACGGCGTGGACTATCAACTGACTGGCCGGCCGCGGCGCATCCAGGCCCGCCGGCTGACTGGCATGCTGGATGCCGGCGCCATCGTGCTGCTCTCGCCGATCGGCTACTCCCCCTCCGGCCAACCCTTCAACTTGGCGGCGGATGAGTTGGCCGGGGAGGTCGCCGTGGCCCTGAAGGCCCGCAAGTTGATCGCTTTTGACCGGCTGCCTTATCTGGCCGACGCCGACGGCCGCAGGCTGGGCAACCTGTCGCCGGCCAGCGCGCGCGCCGCGCTGGAGTCGGGCTTGATCGACGAGGCTGCCGGACGGCACTTGGCCATGTTGGCGCAGGCGGTCGACGGCGGCGTCGCCAGCGGCCAGCTGGTCAGCCACGAGGACGACGGCGCGCTGCTCGCCGAGCTGTTCACCGCCGAAGGCGTGGGCACCCAGATCACCGAGGACGACCGCCGCACCGTGCGCCGGGCCGAACCTCGGGACGTGGCCGACATCGTGGAGGTGATCCGGCCCCTGGAGGAGGCCGGGGTGCTGGTGAAGCGTTCCCGGGACCGGCTCGAACGCGAGGTCGAGCGTTTTCTGGTCGCCGAGGTCGATGGCTTCGTGATCGGCTGCTGCGCCCTTTATCCCGTTGGCGACGGCGTGGAGTTGGCCTGCGTGGCCGTGCATCCGGCGCACCGCTCCACGGCGGGCAGCGGCGCCGGCGCGCGGCTGCTGGCGGCGGCGGAGGCCGCCGCCCGTGCCCAAGGCTTCAAGCGGATGTTCGCGCTCACCACCCAAACCCGTGATTGGTTCGTCGAGCAGGGTTTTGCGGAGGGGTCCGTGGAAGACCTGCCCGCATCCAAGCAGACCCTCTACAATCACGCGCGCGGCGCCAAGGTGCTGGTCAAGGCACTGACTTGAGCGGCTGCGCGGCAAATGCCCTGCGCCCGGCAGGCCCCATCCAACCAGCAAGGAAGCGGCAAGGATGAACGACAAGCGCCCCCACTCCTCAATCGTCGTGGACGGCGTAGCCCAAGCGCCGAGCCGAGCCATGCTGCGCGCCGTGGGCTTCACCGGGGCCGACTTCGACAAGCCCCAGGTGGGCATCGCCTCGACTTGGAGCATGGTCACGCCCTGCAACATGCACATCAACGAGCTGGCCGAAGCGGCGGCCACGGGGGCCGATGCGGCCGGGGCCAAGAGCGTGCCGTTCAACACCATCACCGTTTCGGACGGCATCTCCATGGGCACCCCGGGCATGCGCTATTCGCTGGTGTCCCGGGAAGTGATCGCCGATTCGATCGAAGCGGTGGTTTGCGCCCAAGGCTTCGATGGCTTTGTGGCGATCGGCGGCTGCGACAAGAACATGCCCGGCTGCGCCATGGCCATGGCGCGCATCGACCGGCCCAGCGTGTTCGTTTACGGCGGCACCATCGCCTTGGGCGCCGAGCGGCGCGACGTGATTTCCGTGTTCGAAGCGGTGGGTCGGAAGGTGGCCGGCGCCATCACCGACGAGCAGTTGAGGGAGGTGGAGCGCACCGCGATCCCCGGCCCAGGCTCCTGCGGCGGCATGTACACGGCCAACACCATGGCTTCCGCCATCGAGGCCTTGGGTTTGTCGCTGCCGGGCAGTTCCGCGCAGAAGGCCATCTCCCAAGCCAAGCGCGCCGACAGCCGCAACGCCGGCGCCGCGGTGCATCGGCTCATCGAACGCGGCATCAAGCCGAGCGACATCCTAAGCCGGGAGTCCTTCGAGAACGCCATCACCCTGGTCATCGCCTTGGAGGGTTCCACCAATGCCGTGCTGCATCTGTTGGCCATCGCCAATGCGGCGGGGGTGCCGCTCGAACTCGACGACTTCACCCGCGTGGGCCAACGCGTGCCGGTGCTGGCCGACATGCGTCCGGCCGGCCAATTCGCCATGACCGAGCTGATCGACATCGGCGGCATCCAGCCGTTGATGAGGATGCTGCTCGAAGCCGGGCTGCTGCACGGCGGCTGCCTGACGGCCACCGGCCGAACCTTGGCGGAGAACTTGGCTGCGGTGGCGCCCTACCCCGCCGGTCAGCGGATCGTTCGCCCCTTCAACGACCCCATCAAGCCCGACAGCCACTTGGTGGTGCTGCACGGCAACCTGGCCCCGGACGGCGCGGTGGCCAAGATCACTGGCCACGAGGGCTTGCGCTTCACGGGCAGGGCGCGCTGCTTCCACGGCGAGGAGGCGGCCATGGGCGCGATCATGGCAGGCGCGGTGGGCAAGGGCGACGTGATCGTCGTGCGCTACGAGGGGCCTCGGGGCGGCCCCGGCATGCGCGAGATGCTGTCGCCAACGAGCGCCATCAACGGCCGCGGGCTGTCCGGCGACGTGGCGCTGATCACCGATGGCCGCTTCTCCGGCGGCTCCCACGGCTTCGTGATCGGCCACATCACTCCGGAGGCCTTCGACGGCGGCCCCATCGCGCTGCTGGAGGACGGCGATGCAATCACCATCGACGCCGAGCGGCGGGAGATCAACGTCAAGCTGGGCGATGCCGAACTGGCGAGCCGACGGGCTGGCTGGCGACCTCCGCAGCCTTACGCCGAGAGGGGACTGCTTGCCAAGTACGCCAAGCTGGTCAGCTCCGCCAGCAAAGGCGCAGTGACGGACGGCCGCTGAAGCGCGAAGGCGCTCCTAGCGTTGTGGCTTCGCTGGCGCGAAGCCACCCGGCTGCGGAAACCCTTGGCTCGAAGGCGAGCCGCCCTCGTTTTGAGCGAGGGCGATCAAGCCGGGCAAGCCCGCCTAGCGGCGTTCCCGGGAGCGTTCCTTGGCTTGGCTGACGCGCAGGCGGCGCGACTTCACCTCGGTTTCGTTGAGCGCGGCGATGGCGGCGCGGGCGTCGTCGTCGCCCATCTCCACGAAGCCGAAGCCTCGGGAGCGTCCGGTCTCCCGGTCCATGACCACATTGGCCGAATGGACCTCGCCGTGCTCCGCAAAGAGTTCCTCGAGTTGGGGGTCGTCAATGGCCCAAGGCAGGTTGCCTACGTATATCTTCATCTTTTGTTCCAAATTAGCAGTGATTGAAGTGGCCAGCAGTTGGCTGACCCCGAACCGGGACACCGCGAAGAACAATAGAACAGGAGGCCAAGGCTTCACCTTCACTTGAACATGAGGCGGGGATCCAGTGGTGCGCTACCATACGGCAAAGCGCCCTCATGTACAATGCGCGATCTGACGGTCGCCGATGGAGTTTCGCTGACGCGAAACTCCGCGCTCGTCGCTTAGATCAGATTCCGGTACGTTTCTGAGCCCGCACATGCGAAGAGTGCGTTCTTCCCATCCTGAACTTGCCGTCAACGCCCGCCACTGATCGGCCATGCGACAGAAGGTCACCGTCACCTATCTCGACCATGACGGCGGCGCAGCCGCCAGCGCAGCGGCGGCGGACCGCCCCTATGACCTGCGCGAAGCCCGCTCCGCCTGCCCGGAACTCAATCGATTCCTCTACGTCAGCGTCGGCCATCCTTGGCGCTGGCACATGCGCCTGTCCTGGAGCTACCGGCAATGGCTCGACCACCTTGAGGATCCGGCGGTGGCCATTTGGGTCGGCTACGACGGCGGCAATCCCGTCGGCTACTTTGAACTGCATCGAGACGCCGAAGGCGCGGTGGAAATCGCCTACTTCGGGCTGCTGCCGCAATACTTAGGGCGCGGCCTCGGCAAGCGGCTGCTCGATGACGCCATCGCCAAGGCCAATGCGTTCGGCGACGGGCGCATCTGGCTGCACACCTGCTCCCTGGACCATCCGGCGGCGTTGCCGAACTACTTGGCGCGGGGATTCCGGGTGCGCAGGACCGAGGTGGTGGAGGAAGCGCTGCCGGACAGCCCGCCGGAGCCTTGGCCCGGCGCTTCAGTCGATTCGCCTTCCTGAGCGCGGAGCAAAGGCGCCGCCCGTTCGCCGGTCCGGGGCAGCGCCTCGTCAGCCCTGTTGGTGGACGTAGTCCACGAGGTACTTCACGTGGTCCACCGGGGTTTCCGGCACGATGCCGTGGCCGAGGTTGAAGATGTGGCCCGGCCGCCCGGCCGCCGAGTCGAGCACGGCCTTGGCCTCGCGGGCGATGGCGGCGCGGTCGGCGCACAGCACCATGGGATCCAGGTTGCCCTGCACCGCCCGGCAGCCCAAGCCCTGCCAAGTCGAACCGAGGGGCTGGCGCCAGTCCAAGGCGATGACGTCCGGTTCGAGGGCCGCCACGTCGGGCAGCAAATGGCCGTTGCCGGTGCCGAAGTAGATGATCGGCACCTGCGGATGCCGGGCGCGAATCCGCTTGATGAGGCGTTCGGTGTGCGGCAGCACATGGCGGCGGAAGTCGCCCACCGACAGGCAGCCCACCCAGGTGTCGAACAGTTGCACGGCCTCCACGCCGGCGCTGATCTGCAAATCCAAGTAGCTGGCCAACTGCTGCGCCAGCTTGCCAATCAAGCGCGCCCAGAGGTCGGGCGCTGCGTGCATCATGGTCTTGATGAACCGGTAGTTGCGGGAGCCCGCACCCTCCACGGCGTAGGATGCCAGCGTAAAGGGGGCGCCGGCGAAGCCGATGAGCGCCACGTTCGGCGCCAGATCCGCGAGTATGTTGCGAACGGTGGCAGCGATGTAGGGCGTGGCTTCCGAGGCGGGCGACACCGCCAGCGCCGCCACGTCCGCCTCCGTGCGCACCGGATTGTCGAACACCGGGCCGATGCCGGGCTTGTAGTCCAACCGCAGGCCCATAGGCTCCAGGATCGGCAGCAGGTCGGCGAAGAGGATGGCCGCATCCACGCCGAGAATGCGCTGCGCATCCAAGGTGGCTTGGGCCGCCCGCTCCGGATGCTTGAAGAACTCAAGGCTCGGCAGGTCGCCCTTGACCTGGTGGTACTCCGGCATGTAGCGGCCCGCCTGCCGGTTGAGCCAGATGGGCGTGAAGCCGGCGGGCTCGCCCCGGCAAGCCTTAAGGAAGGGTTTTTCCATGCGCCGCCGGTCAGTCCGCCCCACCGCCCGCCGGTTCCCCGGCGGCGAAAACCGCCGCCACGTCCACCTTGAAGCCGGGCAAGACGAGGGAATCCGCATGGTCTCCGGGCCGGAACAGGCCGTGTTCAATGTATCGGCCACCGGCCAGCTTCAGCACCGTGATGGTGTAGTCCAGCGGATTGACGATCCAGTATTCGGGAATGCCGGCCTCGGCGTAGTCTTGACGCTTCTGGACCAGATCGCGGTGCGGGCCGCCAGTGCCGGAACTGACCACTTCCAGCACCCAATCCGCGCCATGCCAGAATTGGTTCTGGTTTCTCGGATCCCCCGCGTCAATTAGCGCAAGCAAGTCCGGCTCACGAAATTGATCCGGACGCGGGCGCAGGCCCAGCCCGCACCAGAACAACTCACCTCCCAACTCCTCGACCAACGGATTCAACGCCAAGAACAGGTAGCGCAAAATAGCTTGGTGCGCTTGAGTGGCCATCGGCAGAATCTCAATCCAGCCGTCGGTGAACTCGAGGCGGCAATCGGCGACCTCTGCCAACTTGAGGTACTGCTCCTCGGTCCAAAGACCCTGCAGCACCGCCAAATCGGCCAGTTCGACGCCATCCGGCGTGGCGATCCGCAGTCCGGCGCAATCGGTGCCGTTGGTCATCCCCATGGCGCGTTCCAAAGCCATCGTGGTTTCTCTCTTTTGACTTGCGATCCAGCCCCATGATAGCGCAAGCCGCCGTTCAGTTCGGGCCGCGGCTTGAAAACGACTCGACCCGTTGAAAGCGCACTGGCCCCAAGCCCTTCACCGGGCGTTCCACCACCGGGGTGAGGGCAACCTCCGCCAGCAGCCCGGTTCGTTCGCAGACCAGCACCTCGCCGACGCCCGCTTGGCCCTCCAAGCGGCTGGCCAGATTCACCGGGCGGCCGATGACGGTGTACTCCAAGCGGCCGCCGCCGCCCCAGTCGCCCAGGGAGCAGTAGCCGCTGGCGACGCCGGTCTTGAGGCGCACCGCCTCCGGCAGGCCTTGCGCCCGCCAGCGGTCGGCCAGTTGGGTGAGTTCAACGTCCAGCAGGCGGCAGCAGTTCAGCGCATCGGCGACCAGCTTGGGCCGCTCCTCGCCCCCTGTCTCGCCGAAGACCAGCATCACGCCGTCGCCAAGCACCTTGCTCAGGGTGCCGCCGCAACGCAGGGTCACGTCGGCGACGGTCTTTAGGTAGCTGTCCAGCACCGAGGTGAGCTCCTCCGCCGCCAAGCGCTCCACCAGCGGCGTGAAGCCCGCCAGATCAGCGAAGGCCACCACCAGCCAGCGGCGCTCCAGACGGGGCTGGCCAGCCTCCTTGAGGCGGTTCGCCAAGGTGTGGGGCAGGTACTGCTGCAGGCGCGCGTTCATCACGCGCATCTGCGCCCGCTGGCCCGCCATGTCCAAGGCTTGGCGATGCGCCCAGTGGCCCAGCAGGGCGCAATGGACCAGCACTAGGAGACTGGAGAAGGCCACCGCTGACGGTACCGCAAAGACGCTGGCGGCGGGCGAGGCGAAGTCGCCCGCCGCCAAGCCCGCCAGCGCGCACAGGATGGCCAGCAAGGCTTGGCGAATGCCGCCCTGCAGGGCGTTGCTGGCGACCAGGATGATGCCTACCGCAAAGAGCAGGCTCGGCGGCAGGCTGGCCCAGGCAAACAGGCCGCTGGTGACGGCGGCTTCCGCCAAGTGGACGTTCAGGATGGCCTTGGCGGACGCCCGGCGTTGGCCCAGATCAACCGCCAGCGGCCACAGCAGGCACCAGACGAGCACCGCAGCAGCGCTGGACAGCGGCGGGCGGTCGAGCAGCAGGAAGCCAAGACCGATGACCGGATAGCACATATAGCGGAACGGCCTGGCGTTGGCGGCGAGTTTGGCGGCGCGAAGCATGGCGACATTGCGCCATAACCGCTGGCCCGCTCGCTACGGGCAATCTCCTACACGCCTGTCAGCCAATGCCCTTCCATGGAGCGAACGGAGGCGGCCTCAAGACGAACGGGTTGCCGCTTCGGCATCGGTGGCCTAAGGACCGGCTGATGTGGGATCGACTTCGGCGTCGTAGTCCACACCCTCGAAGCCGAAGCCGAAGATTCTCAGGAAATCGGCTTGATAGCCTTCCAGATCCGCCAGTTCATTGAGGTTTTCGGTGGCGACCATCGACCAGCGCCGCTTCACCTCGTCCTGGATCCCGGCGCAGAGCTCCACATCGTCCATGCGAATGCGGCCCGCCTCATCAAGACGCATTGCGCAGCCCCTTGCCAACTGGGTGGCGAACAGCCGATGGATGTGCTCGATGGGGCCTTCATGCACCCCCCGCTCCTTCATCACCTTGAACAGCAGGGACAGGTACAGCGAGACCACCGGAATGGCGCTGCTGGCCTGGGTCACCACGCCCTTCAGCGCCGCCACCCGGGCGAACCCGCCAAGTGGCGCAAGACGCTCGGCAATCGCCCTGGCGGCGCGGTCCAGATCGGCCTTGGCCTGGCCCAAGGTGCCGTCCCAATAGATCGGCCAAGTCAGCTCGCTGCCCAAATAGGTGAAAGCCAAAGTGCGGAAGCCTGGCGCCAGCAACTTGGCCTGATCCAAGGCGTCGATCCAGAACGCCCAGTCCTCGCCACCCATCACGGCGACGGTGTTGGCGGTGTCATCGTCGCTGCCCGGCTCAAGGGCGACTTGGGTGACCTTGCCCTCGTTGACGTTGAGCGACTTCATGGTCAGCCGCTCGCCCAACGGCTTGATGGCCGAGCGGTGCAGGGCGCCGGTGCGCGGGTGCAGGCGCACCGGGGAAGCGAGGCTGTAAACCAACAGATCGATCGGCCCGAAACCAGCCTTGAGGGCGTCCACGACCTCCGCCTTGGTGGCGTCGGCGAAGGCGTCGCCGTCGATCGTGGCGGCCCGCGGCCCCAGGGGGGCGGCATCGAAGGCGGCATTGTTGTACCAGCCCGCTGAAGCGGTGCGCTTTTCGCTGGGCGGCTTCTCCAGGGAAACGCCCAAGGTGTTGGCGCCGCAGCCGGCGCCTGCGACGATTCGGGAGGCGAGGCCGTAGCCCCCGGAGCAGCCCAGCACCAGGGCGTTGCGCACGCCGGCGTCAATGCGCCCGGCGGCTTGCACGGCGTCGATCTGCCGCCGCACGCCGACGGCGCATCCGAGCGGGTGCGCGGTGGTGCAAATGAAGCCGCGGATGCGGGGCCTGACGATCATGCTGAGGACGCCTGGATCGGAACGGGCGGCATGATACCTTTCGCTACGGCCCAGCGCATGGCGCGTCCGATATCGAGGACCCAAGGCCCGTCGCGCCGCAAAGTGACGGTGGCGCGCTCACCCTCCCGGAGTTGATGGTCCCGGTCGCCATCCAAGGCGAGCACGCCGGCGCTGCGAATCGGAACCGACTCCCCGAGGGCGATGCGGGTTGCGCGGCGCACGGCCACCTCCCTGAAGAGTCCCGGCGACAGGGGTACGGCGAACCGCTTGCCGGGACCCATCTCAACCAGCAGCCCCGCATCGTCCTGGGCGCCCACCGGATCGATCAGGCCGCCGATCGGGGAGGTGCCGATGGCGTCGGGCTCTGCGCGCGACAAGACCAGCCAAGCCAAGCGGTTGGCGTCGAAGGGCAGCAGGTTGCCGACGTGATCGTTTCTCAGCAGCACGGCGTCGATCAGGCCCAAGTCACGTTTGACCCGGGGCGGGCAGCCCAGCCGCACGTGCAGCACCTTGGCCCGTTGGGCCAAATCGCCGGCCAGCAACCCACGCGCCTGCAGGGCGGCGACCATGCCTGCGATGGTGGGTTCGGCCAACACCGGAAAGACGTTGTTGGTGCCGGTGGACAGGGGAATCAGATGCACGTCGTGGCGCTTGAGTTCGTGCAGGGCGCGCGCGATGGCCCGATTGGAGCCGTCGCCGCCGAGGGAGATCAGGGTTCTGCATCCCGCCTCCAGGAACCGGGCCACCGCCGCCTCCGTGTCCCGGGCGTCATTGCGGGCCCGGTGCGGCAGCACATGGGGCCGAGCTCGAAGCGGCATGTGCGCCAAGGCCAGGGAGGCGATGCGGAACGGCTCCTCCAGCACGAACAGATCCGTGGCGCCGGCGGCATCCGCGCCGGCTGCGGCCCGCGCCACCAAGTCCCGTTTGGCCTCGTGGGTCATGTTGGTGGCCCGCGCCGCCAAGCGGCGCACATCGCGTCCCGACATCGGATTGACGCAAATGCCGATGGGGGCGTTCACGGGGTTGAGGGTCCGATGCGGTCATAGGTGACGATGCGGAAGGCGTGGTCGTGGTCGGCGTCGGCCGGATGCGAAGTCGAGGCGGTCTCCCGCCACCGCCGCCAGTCCACTTCGGGAAACCAAACGTCACCTTCGACCTCGCCTTCCACCCAAGTGATGTGGAGACGGTCGGCAAGCGGCAGGCCGGCAGCGTAAACCGGCGCGCCGCCAATGACGAAGGCCGTGTCCGCCCCGTCCCGACGGCATTGCCGCTCGGCGATGTCGAGCGCCGCAGCGAAGTCGGTCGCCACTTCGATGCCCGCCGCCGCATAGCCCAGCTGGCGGGTCAGCACGATGTTGGTCCGGCGCGGCAGCGGCCCCGGCATGGATTCAAGGGTTCGCCGGCCCATGATGACCGGCTTGCCCAAGGTGGCGCGCATGAAGTGGCGCATGTCCTTGGGCAGCCGCCAAGGCAGGCCGTTGTCGCGGCCAATGACGCGGTCGCGGGTCATGGCGGTGATGAGCGCCAAGTTCATCGGTCAGGGCGGTCCGCTCTTGCCTTGGGCCATCGCGCCGGCGACCAGCCTCGGCCTGCGGCTAGGCGAGGGCGGGCTGCGTTCAGTCCGGGTTGCGCCGGCGGCGCGCTGGGGCGGGGGCCTCCCGTCCTCGACTGAATCCAGCGGCCCGCCCGCTTCGGCAGCGCCAACTGCCCGCCTACACCGAAATGGGCGCCTTGATGGCGTCATGGCATTCGTAGTTGAGCAGCTCAACGTCGTCGATGGTGAAGGCGAACAGTTCGGTGACGTCCCGGTTGAGCCGCACTTGCGGCAGCGGCAGCGGCATGCGGGCGAGCTGCTTGTCGGCTTGGGCCAAATGGTTCTCGTAGAGGTGGGCGTCGCCGAAGGTGTGCACGAAATCCCCAGGCGCCAAGCCGCAGACTTGGGCGACCATCAGGGTGAGCAGCGCGTAGGAGGCGATGTTGAAGGGCACCCCGAGAAAGAGGTCGGCGCTGCGCTGGTAGAGTTGGCAGGAAAGCCTGCCGTCGGCCACGTGGAATTGAAACAGCGCATGGCAGGGCGGCAGTGCCATGCCGTCCACTTCCGCCACGTTCCAAGCGCTGACGACGTGCCGACGGGAGTTGGGGTCGTCCTTGATGCGCCGCACCACTTGGCTGATCTGATCGATGCAGCCGCCGCCGGGCGCGGGCCAAGAGCGCCACTGGGCGCCGTAAACGGGGCCCAGTTCACCGTTTTCGTCCGCCCATTCGTCCCAAATGTGAACGTTGTGGTCGGTCAGGTACTTGATGTTGGTGCTGCCGGACAGAAACCACAGCAGCTCGTGGACGATGAGTCGGAACGCCACCCGCTTGGTGGTGACCAAGGGAAAGCCGACGCCGAGGTCGAAGCGCAGTTGATGGCCGAAGATGCTGCGAGTGCCGGTGCCGGTGCGGTCGCCCCGACGGGCGCCATGGGTGCGCACGAGGCGCAGCAGGTCGAGATAGGGCTTCATCGGGCGATCCTCGAACGGTCCTGCGGGCGCGATGCGGCCCAAGCCATGACGAGGATACCAATGATCGCCATCGGCAGCGACAGCAGATCGCCCATCGTCACCCAGTCCAAGGCCATGTAGCCCAAGTGCCCGTCCGGCTCCCGAAAGCGCTCCGTCAAGAGCCGCAGCCCCCCGTAGCCGGCAAGAAACGTCCCCGAAACGAAGCCCGCGGGGCGCGGACGGGAGGCCGCCCACCAGACCAGGGCAAACAGCACGACGCCCTCGGCAAAGGCCTGATAAAGCGGCGAAGGATGCCGGGCGAAGGGCTCCCAGACGCCGGTGCACAGCGGATTGACGGCCCGAATGGCGTCCGCCTTGCAGGGGTAGATGAAGGCCCAGGCCACATCGGTCATGCGCCCCGGCAACTCGGTGTTGGCGAAATTGCCCAAGCGCCCGAGGCCGAGGCCGATGGGCACCAGGGGGGCTGCGAAGTCCGTGACCCGCCAGAAGCTGCGCTTGCGAAGGCGGGCGAACCACGCCATGGCGGCAACCGCCCCGAGCAGACCGCCGTGAAAGGACATGCCGCCGTCCCAGATGCGCACCAACATCATCGGATCCCGCGCCAAGGCCTCGAACCCGTAGAACAGGACATAGCCCAGCCGGCCGCCGAGCACCGCGCCCAAGGCGCCGTGGAACACCAAGTCGGAGAGCTGCTCGCGGTCCCAGTCCGCCGCGCGCCGCGCGCGCCACTGGCCGAGGCGCCAGCAGACCGCAAAGGCGGCCAAGTAGGCCAAGCCGTACCAGCGCACCGCCAGCGGCCCCAAGGCCACGATGACCGGGTCAATTTCGGGATAGTGCAATAATGGCTTCCTAACCGCTTGTTTGCTGGACCATCCGTCGAGCGAGCTGACGGGCCTTTATCTTCCTGATCGCGCAACGAGGTTAACAGATGAATCAACCCTTGCCCCCAGCAACCCGAACCGGCGCTTGCGCCCGCCGCCGCCAAGGCGGCGCGCCGGGGCAATGATCGGCGGCGTCGCCGCGTCGGCTCCATGTGCCTGATTCTCGTCGCCTACCGCCTAACGCCGGGGCAGCCGCTGATCGTGGCCGCCAACCGGGATGAATTCCACGCCCGCCCAAGCGCGCCGGCGCACTGGTGGGACGATGCGCCCGGCTTGCTGGCAGGCCGCGACCTGCAGGCGGGCGGCACTTGGTTGGGCGTACGGGCCAATGGCCGCTTCGCCGCGCTCACCAACTTCACCGACCCGGACCTGCCGCCGCCGCCCCACTCCCGCGGCGCGCTGGTGGCGGACTTCCTGCGCGGCGCGCAAACCAGCGCGGACTACGCGGCTGGCATCCGGGGCGAGCGCTACCAAGGCTTCAACCTGCTGCTGTGGGATGGCCGGACGCTGGCCTGCGCCTCCAATCGGGGCGCGACCCAAACGCTCGAACCCGGATGCCATGCCCTGACCAACGCCGAACTCGGCGCCCGGTGGCCAAAGGCGGTGGACGGCGTCGTCCGGCTGCGCCAAGCGGTTGCGGCCGGCGCGGACCTCGACGGCTTGATCGACCTGCTGCGGCACGACCGGATGCCGGCAGGCGACGCCGGGATCCCCAGCCCTGAAACGGTGGAATCGCGCGCCACGCCCTGCTTCATTCGCGGCGAAGTCCATGGCACCCGAGCCAGCACCGCCGTCATCTACGCCGAGGACGGCAGCGTCGCCTTGGCGGAGCAAAGCTACGGCCCCGGCGGCGCGTTGGGGAAGCGACGCGATTTCCGCATTGCGCGTGATGGCTGACGATGCAGCCCAATTGTGTTACGAACAGGTTTGTCCGCTAGGGAAATCTCACGTGTCCAAAACAGCCACAATGCGGGCTTGAGTCGAACCAGAACTCAAACGCGAGGCGGAAACCGTGTTCGCTCGTCCAGGCATGACAACTACGGAGGCAATCACCCTGTTCTACCGACAGGTGACGCTAAACAGCGGTTTGCCTTTTGAATTGCGCTTGTCGAACGCCAAGACAACTGAAGCGCTTCGTCAGGCGCGAGAAGGAGAAGGTCTCCCCGCACACCTTGGCCTCAAGCAGTGAAGCGCTGAACGAACGGGACTTGATCAGAGGCTCCCTAGGGCAAAAGCCACCAATCACCGCCGCAAGCACTGTGCGGGCTCAAAAACATCTCGGAACCTGACCCACGCAAAAGGCGCGGAGTTTCGCGGCCGCGAAACTCCATCCGCGACCATTAGGTCGCGTAGGCTGTTTCAAGACGGCATTCGATCGTATCATTGCAGGCCGTGAAGATAGGATTCTTCGGTTTCAACAACGGTGTGCTGGCCGATCCCGAGGCCATGGCGCAGGCGCTGCGGGCCATGGATGAAGCCGGCTTCGAGTCCGCTTGGACCGGCGAGCACTTGGTGCTGATCGACCCCCAAGAGCTGCCCTCGCCGGCGCCGCCCGACTTTCCCATGCTGGACACGGTGGCCGCGCTGGCCTTCGCGGCCGGCGTCACGCAGCGCATCCGGCTGGCGTCCGGCATCATCCTGCTGGCGCAGCGCAATCCGGTGGTGCTGGCAAAGGAGCTGTCGGGCGTTGACCGGCTTTCCAAGGGACGGCTGATCTTCGGCGTGGGCGTCGGCTACGTGCCGCGCGAGTTCGAGGTGATCGGCGTGCCTTACCGCGAGCGGGGGGCACGGGTCAGCGAGCACATTGAGGCGATCCGCGTCCTGTGGACCGAGGAGCAGCCCGAATTCAAAGGCCGCTTCACGCAAATCTCCGGCGTCCGGCAGCAGCCCATGCCGACGCAAAAGCCCCATCCGCCGATCGTCATCGGCGGCATGTCCCCGGCGGCCTACCGCCGCGCGGTGCGCCAAGGCAACGGCTGGTACGGCTTCGCCCAAAACGTCGAGGCAGCCGCCGCATCCATCGCCGGCCTGGAGGAGGCCGCCGCCGTCGAGGAGCGCCCGGCCAGCTTGGGCGGGTTGGAAATCACCGTAACGCCGCCGGGACCGGTGGATGCGGACGCCGTCAAGCGCTACGAAGATCTGGGCGTGTCGCGCTTGGCGCTGCTGCCGGGACGCCTCGCCGACGCCGAAAGCGCAGTGCGCTTCATCGAACGGACCGCCCGGCAGTTCGGCTTGTAACGTCCGGATTCCGAGCGACGGGCGTACGGACTGGGAACCTATCGGAACCTGACCCATGCGATGGCTGCGGAGTTTCGCATCAGCGAAACGCGCCCGCGAAGCGGGTGCGCGGGCTTAAGAAACCGATCGGAACCTGACCCACGCAGCAGGCGCGGCGTTTCGCGCCAGCGAAACCATAACGAACCGAAGGTTCGTCGCGACCGTCAGGTCGCGCGGGCATGTTTCCTACGGGTGCCCGCGCTATACTCGAACCATGTCCGACGCATTGGGCCTCTCCGTGCTCCCTAGGCTGGTGACGCAGCCGATGGCCGTCTTCAGGGCGCTGTCCGCAAGCGCGCCGGAGGGCCACCGCGTCTTCTTTCAACTGATCCTTCCGCTAAGCCTCATTCCCCCCGTTTTGGCCTACGTCGGCGGCGCCGCCTTCGGCTGGCGGCTGGGCGGCGGGGAGCCGTTGGTGATGCCCGCCCGAAGCCTCACGCTCATCAGCCTCGCCTATTTCTTCGCGATGGTCTTCGGGCTGGTCAGCAGCGCCGCGGTGAGCGCCTGGATGGCCGCCACCTACGGCGCCCAACGGGCGTTCGGCACCCATCTGACGCTCGCGGGCCTAGTGGCTGCGCCGGTGATCCTGGCCAGCGCCGCCCATCTCGCGCCCCATGTGTTCGTCAACATGCTGGTGCTGATACCGGCGCTGATCTGGAGCCTGTACCTGCTCTACCGGGGCCTGCCGGCAGCGCTCGCCATCCCGCCGGAGCGGGGCATGCTGATGGCGACGGCCTTGGCGGGCTACCTGCTGGTCGCCATCGTCAGCCTGCTCGGCATCACCGTGGCGCTCTGGAGCGGCGGCATCGGCCCCGCCATCGGAGTCTGAAGTGCAAGCCGTCAGCCCGTCCCAGCCCGCCGCGCCGCCGCTGCCGAAGCGGCAGCCGGCCAGCCGGAAAGCCGTCTCCACGGATCGCGCGGGAGGCGGCAAGGCCGGGGAGCGCTACCACGATCGGGTGGCGTCCTGGCTGACGGCCTTCGCGATGGCTTGGTCGATCATCGGCATGACGGCCGGCGTTTACGTCGCCGCCGAACTGGTCTGGCCGACCATCGACTTTGGCCGCGAGTGGCTCTCCTACGGGCGGCTGCGCACCCTGCACACCAACGCCGTGATCTTCGGCTTTGGCGTCTCCGCCCTGATGGGCACCGCCTTCTACAGCGTCCAGCGCACCTGCCACGTGCCGCTGTTCGCGCCCCGCCTCGCTTGGTTCTGCGCGTTGGCTTGGCAGGCGGGCGTGCTGGCGGGCGGCATCTCGCTGTTGGCGGGCTGGAACGCCGGCAAGGAGTACGCCGAACTGGAGTGGCCCTTCGACATTGCCATCACCGTGGTTTGGGTGAGCTTCGCGATCGTCTTCTTCGGCACCATCGCCAAACGGCGCATCAAGCCGATCTACGTCTCGAACTGGTTCTACGGCGGGCTGATCATCGTCATTGCCATGCTGCATCTGGTCAACAGCTTGGCGATGCCGGTGACGCTGTCGAAGTCCTACTCGCTGTTTGCGGGGGCGCAGGACGCCATCGTGCAATGGTGGTACGGGCACAACGCGGTCGGCTTCCTGCTGACCGGCGGCTTTCTGGGCATGCTGTACTACTTCCTGCCCAAGCACGCCGGGCAGCCGATCTGGAGCTACCGGCTGTCCATCGTCGCGTTTTGGGCCTTCACCTACAGCTACATCTGGGCCGGCCCCCACCACCTGCACTACAACGCGGTGCCGGAGTGGGTGCAGTCCTTGGGCATGGTGATGAGCCTGGTGCTGCTGGCGCCCTCCTGGGCCACCTTGGTCAACGGCGTGATGACGGTGGCCGGCGCTTGGCGGAAGCTGCGCACCGACCCGGCGCTTAAGTTCATCGTGCTGTCCCTGGCCTTCTACGGCTTGGCCACCTTTGAAGGGCCGATGATGTCGATCAGGAGCGTCAACGTCGTCAGCCACTTCACCGATTGGACCATCGGCCACGTGCATTCCGGGGCGCTCGGCTGGAACGCCATGATCACCTTCGGCGCGTTCTACTTCCTGGTGCCCCGGCTGGTCGGCGCAACCCTGCACAGCGTCAGGCTCGCCAACATCCACTTCTGGCTGGCGCTGGCGGGCACCATGCTGTACATCCTGTCGATGTGGGGCGCCGGGGTCTCCCAGGGGCTGCTGTGGCTGAGCCTGGACGACCTCGGCGAGCTCAGCTTCAGCTTCAAGGACATCATGGCGAGCATGGCGCCCTACTACGCCCTGCGGCTGGTGGCGGGCATCGTCTTCCTGTCCGGCGCCCTGCTGATGGCCTACAACCTTGCCATGACCGGCAAGGGGCGGCGCACGGTGGCCGCATCGCCGCCGGCGATGGCAGCAGCGTAGGGGCCATGAACGCCGTCGATCTGCACCGGAAGCTGGAGCGCAACAGCGGCTTGCTGATCTTCGGCATCCTGCTCGTCTCCGCCATCGGCGGCTTGGTGCAGGTGCTGCCGAGCGTGCTGCAGGACGAGCTGGTCACGCCTGCGCCCGGCGCCCAGCCCTACGGCCCGTTGGAGTTGACCGGGCGCGACCTCTACATCCGGGAGGGCTGCAGCACCTGCCACTCGCAACAGGTGCGCCCCCTGCTGGCGGAAGTCAAGCGTTACGGGCCCTACTCCAAGGCGGGGGAATCCGCCTATGACCGCCCCTTTCTGTGGGGTTCCAAGCGCACTGGGCCGGACCTGCACCGCGTCGGCGGCAAGTACACCGACCTCTGGCAGCGGATGCACCTGCTTGATCCGCGCAGCGTGGTGCCGGACTCCATCATGCCGGGCTATCCGTGGCTCGCCGGGCGGGCAGCGGACGCCGACGGCAGCATTCAGGCCAAGATGCGGGCCTTGCGCCGCCTCGGCCATCCCTACACCGATGCCGAAATCGAAGCGGCGCCCGCGGCGCTGGCCGGGCTGGCCGAGGTCGATGCCTTGGTGGCCTACCTGCAGGCGCTGCGCCCGCCGAACGCGGAGGCGGCGGCGCTTCCTGCGGAAGCGTTGGCGCAGCCCGGGGCTGCACAGCTGTGACCTGGTTCATTTTCGCCGGCGACATGCTGGTGATGGCCTTCATGGCGGCGCTCGCGGTCTGGGTGCTGTGGGGCGGCTCCAGCGAGGCGGCCGATGAGGCGGCGCGCATCCCCTTGCAGGACGAATTGGACGGCGCCCAGGACGATCCCGTCGATGGCTGAACTGCCGAGCGGATTCTGGAGCGGCTGGGTGGCGGTGCTCACCGTCGCCAGCTTGATCGGCGTCTTTTGGCTGATCTACAGCGTCTATTTCGCCAAGGGCGGCGAAGAGGAGCCCAGCCCGGTTTGGGACGGCAACCTGCGCGAAGGCGAGCATCCGGCGCCGCTGTGGTGGTTTTGGCTGATCTTCGCGGCCTTGGTCATCTCCGTGATCTACCTGATGCTGTACCCGGGGCTGGGGGCGTTCCGAGGCGCCCTCAACTGGTCCCAAGGCGGGGAGATCAGCCAACGCCTGGAGCGCTACCAAGCCGAGTTCGGCCCGCTGCGGCGGCTGGTCGCTGAGGCGAAGCTCGACACCCTGCGGGAGGACGCCAAGCTCATGGCCTCGGCCCAGCGCATCTACAACCGCAACTGCGCCGTCTGCCACGGCTACGAAGCGCAGGGCCAAGCCAACCTCTTCCCGAACCTCGTCGATGCGGCATGGCAATGGGGCAGCGACCCCGCGCAGGTCGATCATTCAATACGCCATGGACGCCAAGCCGTCATGGTGGGCTGGGAGGCTGCGCTGGGCGAGCAGGCCATCGACCAGCTGACCGACTACACGCTGGCGCTCGGCAACGGAACCGCCGCCGGCCATCCGGCCGAGGGCCAGTACATGCAGTTCTGCGCCGCCTGCCATGGCGCGGACGGCAGCGGCAACCCCCAGCTTGGCGCCCCGAACCTGACCGACGACGCCAACCTCTACGGCCAATCCCGCGCCGCCATCCGCCACTCCATCGCCCAAGGCCGCAACGGCGAAATGCCGGCCTTTGGCGAGCGGCTGGACGACACGCAGATTCGGCTGCTGGTGGCTTGGCTGACGCGGACGGACGAACCGGAATGAGGCCATCCAACGCAGCGGGCTTGGCTTGTCGGTCGCTCGGCTGCGCAGCTCTGTTGCTGGCGTCACTGACATCGGCTCAGGTGCGGCAGCTCCAGCCAACCGCCGCGACGCTTCCCTTGGTCGTTGCGGAAGGCCGCCAACTGGCCGTTCTGCATCCCGCGCCCCAGCCAAGCGCAGCCGCCAAGCAAAGCGCCGCAATCGCCGCCAGCTCCTTCGAGAGCGGGACGCAGCGCATCCATGTGGTGCGGGTGGATGGCCAGACCTACCGAGCGGCGACGCCGCTGGACGGCCCCCGGTCGAGAATCCTGTTCGACCCGGCCCGCCGCGCCTTCGCTTCGCTGCTGCCGAGCATCAGGCTGGAGCTGGTGGGCGGAGCGGACGCCGAAGCGGTCGGCGAGGCGCTGGGCGCAACGCGGGTGACCGTCTTCGAGCGTTTGGGATTCGCCGTCATCGACCTGCCCCGCAACCTGCATCCGCTCGATGCGGTCGATCAGGCGCGGGCCCTGCCCGGCCGACCCGAAGCCTCAGTGCGGCTGCGCAGTCCGACGGTTGAATGGCGCTAGCGTCGCGCATCGCAGCGGGGGCGGCCATCGGCCTCTGCGCGCTGGTCGGCTGCGGCACGCCGCCGCACAAGGAAGCGCAGCCGCCTCGACCGGCAATGGCGTCGCTGTCAATCGAGGGCGCGGCCGCCGTCGAGGAGGCGGACAACCCAAAAGTGAGGGTGCAGGTGGCGCTCGACCGGTTCACGGCCACCCCCGTCACCGTGGCGTTGAACGTGGCCGGTTCAGCCACCTCAGGCAGCGACTACGCGCCGCTTGAGGACAGCGTGACCATCCCCGCAAACAACAGCTTCGCGGCGTTGGAGATCGACGTTTACCGCGACTTTGTTGAAGAGGGCGAGGAGACCATCGAGCTTGCCTTGGGCGCGGTCACCGGCAACGCGGTGCTCGGCGGCAACGCCGCGGCAACGCTCACCCTGCTGGACGGCCCTGCGGCGCAAGTGGACAAAACCCCGGAGCGGGCCGAGTCACCGGAGCTGGCGCTGCTCCCGCTGGCATACACCCTCGCCTCGGACGCGGTGGTCTTGATTACGGCTGCGCAGAACGAGCGCCCGGACGGCCAGCCCGTGCCGCTGGTCGCGGAGTGGTCCACCGACCCCGCCTTCGAGACCGACGTGCGCCTGATCGACCGCGTCGAGATCAAGGCGCCGGACGATCCGATCGAGTTCCTCTTGGGCAGCCTGAACGTCTTTCAAGTGCCGCTGTCGGACCTTGCGGCCAACGAGGCTTACTACGTTCGCGCCTATCTTGGCGAGGCGCCGCCGCCGAGCGGATTCGACAATGCAGCCCCCCACGTCTTCCTCAACGGCTTTGCGACGGACGCCCGAGGCGACGTGGTGGCGCGGTGCATTGCCCCAAAGCGCGCGGCGTCGGGTTCCGGCGACCCCCTGCAGCCGGAGCAATGGCATCTGCGCAACACGGGCCAGCCGGCGTTTTCGGACCGCGGTGGCCTGGCGGGCGCCGACCTGCGCATGGCCGAGGCCATGGCCGCCGGCCTTGATGGCGCCGGCGTCACGCTGGCGGTGGTGGACACCGGACTTGAAACCTGCCATCCCGACCTCGCCGCCAACACCATCGACGGCGGCTCCCACAATTTTGCGCACTCGCGCCTGGCCAGCTTCGGGACCGCGCCGGACGAGCCGTTCCGCTTCGGCCTGCTTGGCGATCACGGCACCAGCGTCGCCGGCGTCGCTGCCGCGGCGGCGGACAACGGCCGCGGCGGACGGGGGGTCGCACCCGGCGTCCGGCTCGTCGGCTTCAATCCCATTGAAGCTGGCGACCCGGAGTCCGAGGATCCGGGCGCGGCCTTCGAAACGGCGCTGCTGCGGAGCTTGGGCGGCAGCGACGCCGCACCGAACTCAGCCAGCGTGGACGTGTTCAACATGAGTTTCGGCGCCTTGGCACCCGGCATGAACTCGCAGGAGGAGTTCGTGCGGCTGTTCAGCCACGCCACGGCGGAGCTGCGGTCGGGACGGGGAGCGCTCTACGTCAAGGCGGTCGGCAACGACTTTGGCGGCTGCGCGCCTAGGCATCCGTTCAACCAGGAGATCGGCTGCGTTGCGGCCAACGCCGACCCGGACGTCAACCTGCCGTGGCTGATCAACGTGGGAGGCTTCAACGCCGACGACATGAAGTCGTCCTATGCCAGCGCCGGCGCCGGACTCTGGGTGGTCGGCCCATCCGGCGAGGACGGGATCGCAGGGCCCGCCATGATCACCACCGATCAAGCCGGGGCGCACGGCGGCTACAGCCAATTCGTTCAAAACCGCCTGACCGGTGGCCCGGACGGACACCCGCTGAACCCGGACGGCGACTACGTCAGCAGCTTCGGCGGCACCTCCTCGGCAGCGCCTGCGGTGGCGGGCGCGGTGGCGCTGCTGCTCGGCGTCGAGCCGGCGCTCACTTGGCGGGACGTCAAGCACATCCTGGCATCCACCGCACGCCGCATCGACGCTGACATCCCGGCAGTGCGGGCGGCCTTTGCCGGCACTCCATACGTCGCCCAGCACGCATGGCAGACCAACGCCGCCGGCCACGCCTTCCACAATTGGTACGGGTTTGGCGCGGTGGACGTGGATGCCGCCGTGGCCATGGTGGCCGGCCACGTTCCCGACAGCCTTGGCGAGTTCGTCGAGTCGGCGTGGTTCGCGCCAACGGCGGAACCCCCGCTGGCGATTCCCGACGCCGACGGCGCCGGCGCCACGGCCAGCCTGACGGTCTCCGACCTTCCCGCGGGCGCCAACGTCGAAGCGGTCGTGCTGGAGCTAACCGCCGATCACGCCAACCCGTTCGATCTCGGCGTCACGCTGCGCTCGCCTTCGGGAACATCCAGTGTGGTCAATCCGCCCTTCAACACCGCTTTGGAGGGCACCCCCGGGCTGCAGGGCTGGCAACTGCTCAGCAACGCCTTCTACGGCGAACCACCCAACGGCGCTTGGACCCTGCATGTGGCGGACCTCGCCCCCGGCGACGAAGGCAGCCTGACCGGTTGGCGGCTCAGGCTGTACTACGGCGAGCATGGCCTCGAGTGAACCGCAGCGAACATTGGCTAGGCGGCCATCGGCAGCTCGGCATCCAGCCGCGCCGCCAATTCAGGCCGGAGTTGGCCAACTTGACGGATGAGGAAGCCGAAGAAACTGGGGATGCCGAGTTCATATGATGCGCCTGTGTCTTCGGGGTCCCATAGCAGCCCGAGCCGCTGCAGCGACTGCCTGGCGCCGTCCAAGTCCGGTGGCTGCGACGTCTTTTCGTACAAGTGGGCTAAGCCCACTTCCAATGCCCGTTCCACTTGGCCAACCCGCATTTTGCCGTCGGAAGAAGCTTGGAGGATTTTGCCCAGCATGTAACCGCAGGAAATCAGCTTGTCGGCGCGCAGGTCGGACCAAACCCTTCGGTAGTGCTTTTTCCTTCGCACCAGAAAACGATCGCGGGTGGCCAAGTGGGCAGCATCATCCAGGTCGCCAAGCGGGATGGGGCATCCCTTGGACAGTTCCGGCGATTCGGTGATGGTGCGGCCGAGAACCTGCGTAAAGTAAGGATACCCGGCACACAACTCGATGATGGCCTGCTCGGCCTGCCGTGAGACCTTCAGTTTCGCGTTGCGCAATGGCTCAGCGACCGCTCGCAAGGCCGCATCATCCGCAATGCGTCCCACGGGCAGCAGGCAGTCGCCCAAGCGATGCAGAAAGAAAGTGGCGTTCATCCGCCCAATGTGGTCGATGAGATCCGGCGTCCCCGCCAACAGGGCGATGGCCGCACTTTGCCGCTGGCCGTTGGCTTGCTGAACCGCATTCAAGAGCGCTTCGCCGACGTTCGGCTGCAGCCGGTGGGCTTCGTCCAAGGCAATCACGAGCGGTTTGCCGGTTCTCTTGAGGCGCTCATGCAAGGCGGACGTAACGCTTGGCGACGGCAGACTCGTCGTTCGAGTCCTGCTCACCTGGCCTTTGGCCACACCAACGCCGCCGCCGCCCTGTACCGTGTGCGACAGGCTCCGTGGGGCCTCGAACCCCTCCAGCAGGCGGGCGCTGAGCTTCTCCTCGGTCGGGCAGTCCGTGGGCGTGAATCTGACGACATCAATGTCGTGCCGCGATTGCGCGTCAGCAACCGCAGCGTTCAGTAGGACGGTCTTGCCGTTGCCGCGCGGACCGAACAGCACCGCGCCAAGGCTGTTTGGCTCGCCTTGCGCGAGGTCGCCGAGCAACTCAGTCAAAACGCCCTGTTCATGGCCTCGGCCGGCCATCAGGGGCGGTACGCCGCCGGCCCTTGTGGAAAACAAGCGCGTCATAGTGGTGCCCCTACCTCCGGTCACCGTGCAGACTTCCTGCGCCAAGTCTGCCTCCGTAGCCTTCGGTTTGCAGCTTCACAAGCACTTTGATGGCCTTTGTGGACTGTCTTTCCGTAGGTGTACGCTGAGGAATACGCGCTGCGACTTCGAGAATTTCACACTCGAAGGGGGTCAGGAGTTCTCTTGGAAGTCCCCATGAGAGTGCGTCTTCCCAAAACTTGCGGCCAGCGTTCACCACCGCTATCTGGGCTTCGATCCCGTTTAGCTGCTTTTGGTCGCGACGCGCGCCTCGTGTTGCATCCTTTTGCTCTTCCGTTGAAATCAACTCATCGGCCATTGTCGGCGGCAGGTCCACGTCAAGCATGCGGACCCTATCCCAACAGCCTCCCTTCTTGGCCCATTCCGTCACGTTGCTTATCCCAGCGGGCGGGGGGTCGACAAGAACACCATGCACCTGCTCGGCAAGGAACGTGATTGCTTGAGCGAGACCCGGCCCTATAGCTTGACGCCTCCAGATAAACTCGAAGTCAACGGCGTTGCGTTGCTCGGCCACCTCGTGTGCGACCTTCGAGATCGTGTATGCAACGATGTTTGCCCGATATCCTCCCTGATACCAAGACTGCGAAGACACGGCTCGTTCCGTTTCACGGAACGCGATTGCCTTGGCCACGGCTTGGCGAAACCAAGCCTCATTGAAGTCGTTTGGTGATCTGTTCCACGCCTGTCCGACCCTGCGTGCGAAGGCGGCGAAGTTCTTTTGCGCCCCGAGGCTCACTTCGTGCGGGCGTCCCTCCCAGACATTGATGAACTTGGCGAGGTCGGTCTTCGTGATCAGTTGCCTTCGCGGGTTCTCCAAGTCGAACTTGCGCCGTTGAGCGGGCGTCAAATGTGCCCTTGCGTCCGCATATTGGCCCCGCGCCCTTTCGTAGAACCATTTGCTCTGACGGAAACTCCCGTCTGGCGAAGGCGCGTGAATGCGGCGGGAGAATTCCTCCATGCGGACGTGAAACGGATGGTTTGCGAAGAAATCGGCTGCGCTCACCCGGTTCTGACTGTTCGCGTACTCCGAGATCTTGGGCACAAGAGTGGTAGCGCGGTCGGAGGAAACGACTGACAGCTTCATCTGTATGAACGTGTGTGAGATATCCACGTCACGAAGCCGCGCCACGTGGACCGACGCCGTCGTCTGTCCGCCGTTCACGATCTGGAAGTTCGTCAATCGACGAAGCAGCAGCTGTCCTCCCTCGTTGATGATGTCCACGGCTTTAGCTGTCGCGGTGATGCCGTTGTTGTAAGCGAAGAACATTGACGGTTCATTCTCGAGCGTTAGCCTGATCCCGCGATTGACTTTGCCGCGCGCCTGCAGGAACACGCGCACATTCTGTTCGAGCAGTCTGGCTCCCCACCGGTCGTAGATGTCCGCCAACACTTCCCCAAGGATAACCGCCAGTTTAGCCCATATATTGCACCAGAATATTTGAAATACAGCGGAATGTTCCTGATAATTCAAGGTGTTAACTCCAGATTAAGAGGAACACCCGCCGTGACGAAACGTTACCCCGGTGCGATCCGGTTTGCAAACTCCGCACAGTGGAGGAAGACCTCTGTGGAGAGCGGCAACTAGAGGCATTTAAGCCATGGATGCGCCTTTGCAGGGGGCTCTCCTGTTGGGAGGTGGCGTTGGGGTGCCCCGTGCAACGGGCGGAGCGCCTAAGCGGACCCCGGCCCCTGATTGGCTTCCCTTCCCCGGCTTTCGGCAAGGCCCGCGGTCAGGCAGTGGTCCAAGCGTCACTGATGGGCCGAACAGCTCGTCTCTTTCGGCGCCAACAACCGAGCGCCTGGCTGGCAGTGCAGCGAGTGAGCGTTGACATGCCACCGCGACAACAGTTAGGCTGCCCAACAAATACCCCCTGACGTCCTGCTGCGACAGCTACCAGCATGTCAGGTTGCGAATGGATCGAACGGGGCAAGCTTCACCTTGGTGGTACCTTGGTGGTCTTGCCCCGTTTTCGTTTTGGGTCACCGGAGTCGTCGTGGCCAATCTTGCTATCTTGATTGATGGAGCCTATTCCGCCAAGCTCGCTGAGCAGCGATTCAAAGTCTGGGTGGACTACCAGAAGCTGGGCGCGCACGTCACCAAGGAGATTGGCAAGGTTGAATCCTTGCAAGTTGGAAAGTGATCAGGCGACAAAATGCTATGCGGCAAACAGATAGAATGGCTGCATTCTTACGAGCATGGCCTTGCCGATTTCGCTCTCAGCGCTCGTAATAGACGTGCCGATGGTCGGCGGTGCGGGTCAGGGTGCGGTCCAAGGCGGCCAAGTAGGGGCTGTGACGGGCGGGCTGGTCGTTGATGGTGGCCACCTTGATGCGTTTGCGCTGCCGGGCCAGATGTTGAAACGGCTCGGTGGCGGCGTCGATGTGCGGATGGTCGGGGGCGATGAGGAAGTTGAGCCGCTGGCCGTGGCTTTCGATGACCAGCGCTAGGGCGCCGTCCAGAAAACCCAAGTAGTTTCCGGCCCGCCGGGGCGGGAGCGCCGGCCAATCCAAGGCCAACCCGCAGGGCGAGGCCGGATCGGTGGCGTTCATCCAAAAGCACTGCGGGGCTTGCTGGGCGCGAAATCGGCGCAGGGCCGCAGGCGCCATGAACTGCGGACCGGACAGGCCCTCGAAGAAGTAGCCCGCAACGACCTCGCCAGCCAGCTCCATGACGCGCAGCACCCTGAAGAGCGGCGCCCAGCGCGCCTCCCGGTTGGCGATCTCCCGGCACAGGAAGCCGTAGCGGTCGAGCAGAAGCCGGACCCGCTCCTTGTCCTCCTCCATTCGCTCCAAGGGATCGTCCGAAGGTGGCGGGGCCGGGTTCAACCGCCAATTGCCGGGCCAGCCTTGGGCCGCCATGCGGGCCCGGCGGCGAACCGGGGCGGAGGGTGCCGCCAAGCGGTACTTGCGCTGCTCGCCCAAGCGCAACGGCGCCAGGCTGTCCGCCAGCAGCGCGCCCGTCCAGACCGCCTGCCACCAGCGGTCGTTGAAGGCGGCCGCGCCGCTGCCTTCCGCCGCCCGGTCGCTGAGCTGGTGATAGCCGTAGCGGGCCTGCGGGTCCGCAAACAGCTCAACCGTGTCCGTCGCGTCGTCGCTTGGCGCGTGCAGCGCCGCCTCATCGGGGTGGCACAGGGTGATATGCTGGTTGCCGCGCCCCAGCCAGACGATCTGCTCCTGGGCGATGAGCGCGTCAAGCTGATGGTCGGCGAAGTCGCTGAAGCGGGCGGCCAGGAAGTCCCTGAGCCAAGCGGCCACCGGGGCTGGGTAGCCGCTCAAGCGCGCCACCGCGCGCAAGCCGGCGGCTGCCGACCAAGGCTGTCCGAAGCCCTGCCATGCGGCCAGAAACCCGGGCAGTTCGGCGACCGGCTTGGCGACCGCTTGGGCGCGGCTTTGGGCGCGTTGGAAGCGCAGCAGGGCCTCCAGGTTGTCAGCATCGCAGAAGTGCGGCCCGTCGCTGCCTGCAACCAAGGGGCCGATGATGAAGGCGCCGCTGTCCGTGAGCGCCTGCTCCAAGTCGGCGACCCCGGGCGGCAACAGGGCCGCAAGCTCCGCCAAGGTGCGCGGGCCGTAGAAGGAGAGCGCCTCGCCGACGAATTCCGCCAAGTTGCGCGGATCGTCGATGGCGGGCAGTTCGCCTTGATGGGCCAGGCCGGCGCACAGGCCGCACTCGACCAACGCATGGGCCGCCTCAAGATGGGCAATCCAAGCCCGTTCGCCATCGGCGAAGCGCACCAAGCGGGGGTCCGCCACCTCGTTGGGCCACTCCGCAGCGGGGATCAGCACCCGCTCCTTGGCCCATTCCAGCCAATCCTCGAGGCTGCGCGGCTCATAGCCCTCGGCGCGCCGCTGCCGCTTGGCTTCAAACGCGGCGATGACCTCCGCCTTGAGTCGGGGGCGCAGCCGCTCGTCGCCCACCGCCTGGGCGATGAGATCGTCGGCCAAGCCGCTGGCTTCGCCAAGCTCCGGCGTGTCGTCGGCATACATGTAGCGGCTGACCTGAGCGAAGGTGAGGCTCTTGGCGAACGGGCTGGGCGTGGCGGTGGCGGCCAACGTCCACGGCAGGCTGCCGTCAGCCAATTCGCCGAGCCGAGCGCGCAGGGCGGGCAGGTCAAACTCGTCGGTGAGGCAGGTGCGCCAGGTCTCCAGCAGCACCGGGAAGTCCGGGTACTTGGCGGTGGCGGCCATCAGCTTCTTGGCCTGCAGGCGGCTCATCCACAGCGGCAGGCGCTGGTTGAAGCGGCGCTTGGTCAGCAGCAGCGCCCGGCCCGCGCACTCGCGAAAGCGGGCGCCGAAGAAACCGGAGCGCTCCAGCGAATCGCGCAGGTGGCCGTCCAGGTTCTCCGGGGTCACCCAACCCAGGAGTTCCTCCGCCGCCTGCGCATCCTTGACCTGCACGACGATGGCGTTGTTGTCGGCGTGAATCTCCGGCGCCAATTCGAAGCGCCGGCGCCAGGCGGACTCCAAGGCCAGCGCCCAAGGGCGGTTCAGGCGCCCGCCCCAGAAGCTGTGGATGACCAACTGCTGGGGGGCGTCGGGACCGGCGTACCCATCCGGGCCGGAGCACACCCACTCCAGCAACAGGTGGCGTCGGTGCGGCAGGGGCGCTTCGGCGTGCGTTCGCTGGCGCTCCAAGTAGGCGCACAAGGTCTCCGCCGCCAATTCATCAAAGTGCGACTGCTCGATGAGCCCGGACTTGAACGCCCCCCGCCGTCCGCTGGCGAGGTGCGCCTCCGCTGATTCCAGGAAGCCGCCGATGCGGTCGGCGAAATGGAAGCTGCGGTTGAAGGTCTCGTTGCGCCAGAACGGCGTAACGGTGGCGCCCGCGCGGGCTGGCCGCACAATCACGTCGTTGTGGGTGATGCGCAGGATTTGCCAGTTCTGGGTGCCAAGGGTGAAGGTCTGGCCGGTGGTGGCCTCCCAGACGAACTCCTCGTCGAGTTCGCCGATGACGGCGCCGCTGTCCGCATGGCGCAGTTGATAGTAGCCCCGGTCGGGAATCGAGCCGCCGGCGTTGTAGAGCGCGAACACCGCGCTCTTGTGCGCCTGCACGGTACCCTTGATTCGGTCCAGCGCCACCCGGGGTTTAAGTTCCCGCACCCGGGAGCCCGCGTAGCGTCCGGCCAGCATGTCCAGGACCAAATCCAACTGCTCCCGCGGCAGCCGCCGGTACGGGGCGGCGGTTCGAATGGCGGCGAAGAGCTCATCGACCGGCCAAGCCTCATGGGCACACATGGAGACGATGGATTGGCAGAGCGCGTCCAACGGATTCTCCAAGGGCCTCAGCGGCTCGATGTCACGCTCAGCAATGGCGCCCGCCAACGCGGCCGCCTCCAGCAGGTCATGGGCGTGGGTGGCGTACAGGGCGCCGGAACTCACTTCGCCGACGCCGTGGCCGGCCCGGCCAATGCGCTGCAGCGCGGCGGCAATGGAGGGCGGCGTCTGCACCAGCACCACCTCGTCGAGGTGGCCGATGTCGATGCCCATTTCCAAGGAGCTGGTGGCGACGATGGCCTTGAGCTCGCCGGCCTTGAGGCGCCGTTCGACTTCGGCGCGGATGTCGCGCGCCAAGGAGCCGTGGTGGGCGTAGGCCAGCGGCGTCGGCTGGTCGTCGTTGACCTCAAGCGTGATGCGCTCGGCCAGCCTGCGGCTGTTGGTGAAGAGCAGCGTGGAGCGGTTGCCCTCAATGCGCTCGCGAAAGCTCTCCGCCAGCGGCTCCCAAATCTTGCGTTCGTCGGCCACTGCGTCCCGAACCGCCCCGGGATAGCAGACCCGCAGGGCGATTGCCTTGCGGCAGGCCCCATCGCCGCCCGCTGCCTGCGCGGCCGCTCCATTGGCGGCTGAGTCGATGATCTCCACCTTGCGCACCGCTCCCGACGGCAGGCAGCCGCCGACGTAGGCGGCGACCGCATCGAGCGGCCGCACGGTAGCCGACAGGGCGATGCGCTGGAACTCGCCCGCCAAGCGCGCCAGCCGCTCCACCGACACCATGAGCTGCGCGCCCCGCCGGTTGTCCGCGACGGCATGGATCTCATCCAGGATGACGGTCTGCACCGTGGCCAGCGCCTGGCGGCCCTTGGCCGTGGTGAGCAGCAGCATCAGGCTTTCCGGCGTCGTGATGAGGATGTCCGGCGGCTGGCGCAGCATCCGCGCGCGCTCGCCGCCGGGCGTGTCGCCGGAGCGGGTGCGGACGCTGATGCGAGGAAAGCCGGTGCTTTCCTGCAGCTCCTCAAGGGGGACAATGAGATTGCGTTGAATGTCGTTGTTGAGCGCCTTCAGGGGCGACACGTAGAGCACCCGGGTCGCGCCCGGAAGCCACACGCCCGCCGCGAATTGATTCAGCGACCACAGAAAGGCGGTCAGCGTCTTGCCGCTGCCGGTGGGCGCGGTGGCGAGGACGTGCACGCCGGCGGCAATGCGCGGCCAAGCCGCCGCCTGCACTGGCGTCGGCAAGGCAAAATGCCGCTCGAACCACGTCTTGATGGACGGATGGAATCGGTCCAATACGGCATTCACTGTGAGAAGCGCATGGAGAGGTCCAGGGGGCTCACATCCTTGGTGAGGGCGCCCACTGAAATGCAGTCCACGCCGGTCTCGGCGATGGCGCGGATGCGGGACTCATCAACGCCTCCGGAGGCTTCAAGGCGGGCCCGGCTCCGGGTCGCCGCCACCGCCTGCCGGGTTTCGGCAATGGAGAAGTTGTCCAGCATGATGGTGTCCGCCCCGGCCGCAATCGCCTCGGCCAGTTCAGTCAGGCTCTCCACTTCCACCTCCACCATCAAGCCCGGCCGGCCCTTAAGCGCCCGGGTGACGGCAGCGCCGATGGAGCCGGCGGCGGCGATGTGGTTTTCCTTGATGAGGTAGGCGTCATGCAGGCCCAAGCGGTGGTTGGCGCCGCCGCCGCAGCGCACCGCATACTTTTGGGCCAAGCGCAGACCGGGCAGCGTCTTGCGGGTGTCCAGCAACTGGCAGCCCGTGCCCTCCAGCAGCTTGACGAACCGTTTGGTGCGGGTGGCTGTGCCGGACAGCAGCTGAACGAAGTTCAGGATGGTCCGCTCCGCAGTGAGCAAGGCGCGGGCTTGGCCATGCCCCTCAAACAGCGTCTGCCCGGCCTTGAGGTCGGCGCCGTCCTTAACGTGCCAGTCGAGCTCGAAGGCGTGGCTCATCTGGCGCGCCACCTCCTCCACCCAAGGCCGTCCGCAGAACACGCCTGCCTGACGGGCGATGACCGTGCCGCGCCCTTGCGCGGAGGCGGGTATCAACTCGGCGCTGACGTCGCCGCTGCCAATGTCCTCGGCCAGCGCCTCGGTGACGGCAGCCTCAATGCGCTGGCGCAGTTCCTTGGAAATCTCCATGTTCGCTTCATGGTCCCCGCCGATGTCAGGTCGATTCTACCGTGCGCTATGTGCGGGGCCATGACCTGACGGTCCGCTGCCATTGCACGAGTTGGGTTCCGGCATGCTCTTCAACCCGCACATGAGCGTCGGTGCGCCCATACCCGGTCCAGCAACTGTGCGAGCTCAGAAAATTCCGGAACCTGACCCGCGCAACCGCACCGGAGTTTCGCACGAAACTCCAGCCGCGACCCTCGGGCCGCGCAGCGACTTGAAGTCTGGATGATATTCGCCGCAAGACCAGGAAATGATTGTATTTGTGGATCAGCAGTCCACAATTTCAAGGATGATGAAGCGGCTTCCGGCATCCAAGCTCCTGCGCCCGTTGCGGGCGTTCCCCGCCGTCGGACTTCTAGGGCGACGCCAAATCGGCAAGACCAATTTGGCAAAGGCGGTGGCCACCAATGCGAACGACCTGCATCCCGACCTCAACAGTCCCGACGACCTGAAAAAGTTGACGAATGCCCAAGGGCACCTTGCCTCCAAGCGTGGCCGGCTGGTCGTGCTCGATGAGGCGCGGCGCACCTCGAGGTTATTCCAAGTCCCGCACGCCGTCTTCCGCGAAGGAATCGAGCTTCGGGAGCCGACCGGACAACTTCCGCCACCCGGTTCCGCGCCAAACGAGTTGCCCCGGCAGATGGCCAACGAGCTGGCCACGCTGTGAATGCCGTCCGGGGCATTGCATCCGGCCACTGGCTGACCGGCGTCCGGCGCATTGCCTCGCCAAACTGCGACGACCGCCCGGACCCGGAGGACATCAGCCTGATTGTCGTGCACGGCATTTCCCTGCCGCCCGGCGAGTTTGGCGGCGGGCTGGTGGAGCGGCTGTTCACCAACCAACTGCAGGTGGACCCGGCTGGGCCGATGGCGGACCTAGCGGGCCTGCGCGTGTCCAGCCATCTGCTGATCGACCGCGACGGGCTTTGCACCCAATTCGTGCCCTTCCACCGACGGGCTTGGCATGCCGGGCGCTCCGCATGGCGGGGGCGGCACGGCTGCAACGACTACGCCATCGGCATTGAACTCGAGGGAACGGACGCCTTGCCCTACGCCGAGGCGCAGTGCCAGCGGTTGATTGCCGTGGTGAAAACGCTTCTGGCCACCTATCCAAGGCTTTCCCCGGAGGCCGTCGTCGGCCATCTGGAGGTGGCGCCGGGACGCAAGACCGACCCCGGCCCGCACTTCGACTGGCGGCGCCTGCTGCTGGCCTTGGCCTAGGCGTCCTTCGATTCCTGCTGCAATTCCTCCAGCAATCGGCAAACGAAACGAACCACGGCTTAGGATAGAATCGCACCGGCTCCATCGGCGGCGGCTCAGGGCGGCGGCTGATGGCGCCAAATGGCAGGAGGCGCTTCCGCTTGGACACAACCGACCGCGATCAGGAGGAGACCCGGGAGTGGCTGGACGCCTTGGAGTTCGTGCTGAACAACGACGGCGTCGAGCGGGCCAACTTCCTGCTGGAGCGGCTCTCCGCCCGCATGACCAAGACCGGCGCCCGGCTGCCCTACACCATCACCACCCCCTACCGGAACACCATTCCCTCCAGCCAGGAGGCCTTCATGCCGGGGGATCTGTTCATGGAGCGGCGCATCCGCTCGCTGATCCGCTGGAACGCCCTGGCGATGGTGGTGCGCACCAACCGGCGGGAGGGCGACCTCGGCGGCCACATCTCCAGCTTCGCCTCCTCCGCCACCCTCTACGACGTGGGCTTCAACTACTTCTTCCGGGGCGGCGATGACGACCGGGACGGCCAGCCGGTCAGCGACCTGGTTTACTTCCAGGGCCACGCCTCGCCGGGCATCTACGCGCGTTCGTTCCTGGAGGGGCGCTTAAGCGAAGCGCAGCTCGACGACTTCCGCCGGGAGGTCGCAGGCCGGGGGCTGTCCTCCTACCCCCACCCTTGGCTGATGCCCGACTACTGGCAGTTTCCCACGGTCAGCATGGGGCTCGGGCCCCTGCAGGCCATCTACCAAGCCCACATCATGAAGTACTTGGACAGCCGCGGCCTGGTGAAGATGGGCAACCGCAAGGTCTGGGCCTTCGTCGGCGACGGCGAGTGCGATGAGCCGGAGTCCCTGGGCGCCCTGTCCCTGGCCGGCCGGGAGCAGCTCGACAACCTGATCTTCGTGGTCAACTGCAACCTGCAGCGGCTCGATGGCCCGGTGCGCGGCAACGGCAAGATCATTCAGGAGTTGGAAGGCTACTTCCGGGGCGCGGGCTGGAACGTCATCAAGGTGGTTTGGGGACGGCTGTGGGATCCGCTGTTCGCCAAGGACAAGCTCGGCGTGATGCAGCAGGTCATGGACGAGACGGTGGACGGGGAGTACCAGAACTACAAGGCCAAGGGCGGCGCCTACGTCAGGGAGCGCTTCTTCGGGCGCCATGAGGCGACGCTGAAGATGGTCGAGAACCTCTCCGACGACGACATCTACCGCCTCAACCGAGGCGGCCACGACCCCTACAAGATCTACGCCGCCTACCACCGGGCCACGCACCACAAGGGAGAGCCGACGGTGATCCTGGCCAAGACCATCAAGGGCTACGGCATGGGCGATGCGGGCGAGTCGGAGAACGCCACCCACCAGGTCAAGAAGCTCGACCTCGATGGACTCAAGCACTTTCGCGACCGCTTCGACATTCCGCTGACCGATGCCGAACTCGAAGGCGTGCCCTACTACCGACCGAAGGCGGATGCGCCCGAGGCGCTTTACCTGCAAAAGCGCCGGGAGGCGCTCGGCGGCTTCATCCCCCAGCGCAGGGAGGTTGACGAAGCGCTGCCGGTGCCCGGCCTGGACGCCTTCTCGGCGCAGCTCAAGGGCACCGGGGAGCGGGCCAACTCGACCACCATGCAATTCGTTCGGCTGCTCGGCGCCTTGGCGCGCGACCGCAACGTTGGACGCCGCATCGTGCCGATCGTCCCGGACGAGGCGCGCACCTTCGGCATGGAAGGCATGTTCCGCCAGCTGGGCATCTACTCTTCGTCCGGGCAGCTTTACGAGCCCGAGGACGCCGGCGAACTGGCCGCCTACAAGGAATCCAAGGATGGCCAGGTGCTTGAGGAGGGCATCAACGAGGCCGGGGCCTTCTCCGCCTGGCTGGCCACCGCCACCTCCTACAGCACCCACCGCTTCACGTTGATCCCCTTCTACATCTTCTATTCCATGTTCGGCTTCCAGCGGGTGGGCGACCTGGCTTGGGCGGCGGGCGACATGCAGGCGCGCGGCTTCCTGCTCGGCGCCACCGCCGGCCGCACCACCCTCAACGGCGAGGGCCTGCAGCATCAGGACGGCCACAGCCACGTGCTGGCCTCCACCATTCCCAACTGCATCTCCTACGACCCCTGCTACGCCTATGAGCTGGCGGTCATCATTCAGGACGGCCTGCAGCGCATGTTCGCCAACCGCGAGCGGGTGTTCTACTACATCACGCTGATGAACGAGAACTACCCGCAGCCGGCCATGCCGGAGGGCGCCGCCGAAGGCATCATCCAAGGCGCCTACCGCCTGTGCGCGGCCGCAGGCGGCAAGCAGGACGTCAACGGGCCGAGGGTCCGTCTGCTGGGCAGCGGCACCATCCTGCGCGAAGTGGAGGCGGCCGCCGAACTGCTCGCCGAGCGGGGCGTCGCCGCCGAGGTGTTCAGCGTCACCAGCTACAACGAGCTGGCCCGCCAGATGCGCGATGTGGAGCGCTGGAACCTGTTGCATCCCGAAGCGCAGCCGCAACGCAGCCGCGTGGCCGAGCTGCTGGGCGGAGACGTGCCCATCGTGGCGGCCAGCGACTACCAGAGGTCGTTGCCGGAGCAGATTCGCGGCGCCTTGACCGCGCCCTTCACCGTGCTGGGCACCGACGGCTTCGGGCGCAGCGACACGCGGGAGGAGTTGCGCGACTTCTTTGAAGTGGACCGCCGCTTCATCGCGCTGGCGGCGCTCTCCGCGCTCGCCCGCACCCAGCGGATTCCCCTCGATGCCGTGCGCCGCGCCCGGGACGGCTTTGGCATCGATCCCGACAAGCCCAACCCAAGGCTGGCCTGACGCCGTGTCCGACGCCATTCAGGAAATCCGCGTGCCGGACATCGGCGACGCCGAGGACGTGGTGGTCATCGAGCTGTGCGTGGCGCCCGGCGACCGGGTGGAGCCGAGTGATGCGCTGATCGTCATTGAATCGGACAAGGCCTCCATGGAGGTGCCCGCCGGCGTCAGCGGCGTGGTCGAGGCGCTGCTGGTGGCGATTGACGACTCGGTGGCGGAAGGCCAGTCCATCGCCCGCATCGAGGCGGCGGATGAATCGGCCGCCACGACAGCGCCGGCCGCCACCGCACCGGCGAAGCTCGAAACGCCGCCGCCGAATCGACCGCAGCGCCCCTCGCCCCCCGCGTCGAAGGCGCCGCCTGCCGAGCGTCCCGCTGGCCGGCGCAGCCCCGGCGCACCGGTGTACGCAGGCCCCGCCACCCGCCGCTTGGCCCGTGAGCTGGGCGTCGATCTTGCGGCAGTGACGGCCAGCGGCGCCCGGGGGCGAATCGTCAAGGACGACGTCAAGGCCTACGTCAAGCAGCGGCTGACCAGCGGCGATGGCGCCCTGCCCCGCCTGCCGACCATCGATTTCAGCCGTTTCGGCGAGATCGAGACCGTGCCGCTGGCGCGCATTCGCGCCGCCGGCGCGCAAAACCTGCACCGAAGCTGGCTGAACCTGCCCCACGTCACCCAGCACGACGAAGCGGACGTCACCGAACTCGAAGCCCGCCGAGCGGAGCTCAAGGCCGAAGCGGCGGAGCGCGGCCTGCGCCTCTCGCCCCTGCCCTTTCTGATCAAGGCCTGCTGCCTGGCGCTTAAGGAGTTCCCCACCTTCAACGCCTCGCTGGACGCCACTGGCTCGCAGTTCATCCTCAAGCGCTACTGCCACGTCGGCATCGCCGTGGACGCCGAGCAGGGGCTGCTGGTGCCGGTCATCAGGAACGCGGACGCCAAGGACGTTTGGGACTTGGCGGCGGCCACTGCCGACTTGGCCGCCAAAGCGCGCGGCCAGCGGTTGGCCATGCACGAGCTGCAGGGCGGCTCGTTCAGCATCTCCAGCTTGGGCGCCATCGGCGGCACCGGCTTCACGCCGATCATCAACGCCCCGGAGGTGGCCATCCTGGGCGTCGGGCGCCTGGCCACCAAGCCGGTTTGGGACGGGGAGGGCTTCGTGCCGCGCAAGATGCTGCCGCTGTCGCTCAGCTTCGACCACCGCGCCATCAACGGCGCCGAGGCGGGCCGGTTCATGGCGCGCTTGGCGGGGCTGCTGGGCGACGTTTCGCACTTTTAGGGCACCACCAACCCTCGGGGCCGCAAAGGATCAGGCAACTTGAGCAGCAACAACCAACGGATCGGCGGGCGCTACTCCCAATACGCCTTGGGCGTGCTGCTGATCGTTTACATCTTCAACTTCATTGATCGGCAGATCATTTCCATACTCGCCGAGGAGATCAAGGCGGACCTGGGCATCTCCGATGCCGAAATCGGCTTTCTTTACGGCACGGCGTTCGCCGTCTTCTACGCGGTGTTCGGCATTCCGCTGGGCAAGCTCGCGGACGTTTGGACGCGCAAAAGCCTGATCTCGATCGGCATCGCCTTCTGGAGCCTGATGACGGCGCTGTCCGGAACCGCCCGCAGCTTTGCGGCGTTGGCGGCCTACCGCTTCGGCGTCGGCATTGGCGAGGCCAGCGCTTCGCCCGCCGCCTTCTCGATGCTGTCCGACTACTTCTCGCCCAAGGTTCGGGCGACCGTGCTGGCGATCTACTCCAGCGGCGTGTACATCGGCGCCGGCATTGGCCTGTTCCTCGGCGGCGTGATCGTCGATGCCTGGAAGGACGCCTTTCCCGATCCCGCGCTGGCGCCCTTCGGCCTGAAGGGCTGGCAGGCCGCGTTCTTTGCAGTGGGGCTTCCCGGCCTGATGGTCGCCGTGTGGATGTGGACCCTGCGCGAGCCCGTGCGCGGCGCCAGCGAGGGCTTGACCATCGAACCCGAGCCGCATCCCTTCCGCGAGACGCTGCGCTCGCTGCAATCGGTGCTGCCGCCGTTCACGCTTTACAACCTGCTGCGCTTGGGCGGCCCGCCCGCGGTCGGCCGCAACCTTGCCGCCGCGCTGGCCATCGCGGCGGCAGGCTACGCGGCCAATGCGCTCATGCCCAGCGCCATCCAGTGGATCGCCCTCGGCCTAGGCGTCTATGCCGCCGCCTCCTGGGTTCAGGCGCTCAAGCTCCGGGAAGCCGCCACCTTCGCCATGATGTTCCGCTCCAAGGCTTTTCTGCTGGCCTCCACCGGGTTCCCGTGCCTTTCCTTCGTCACCTACGGCATGGGCTTTTGGAGCCCGCCATTCATGCTGCGCGTCCACGAGGTGAACCTTGCCGAAGCGGGCATGCTGCTGGGCCTTGGGGCTGCGGTCGGCGGCTGGCTGGGCGTGACCTTGGGCGGCGTCCTGTCCGACCGCCTGAAGGCGCGAACGCCCAACGCCCGGCTCTGGGTGGGCGTCATGGCGGCCGTTCTTTCGCTGCCGAGCGCGTTCCTCTTCCTGCTGACCGACAGCCCCTGGGTTGCCTACGCCGCCTCATTCGCGTTCAGCATGACCTCGCCTATGTGGGTGGGCGGCGGCGCCAGCACCATCAACGATCTGGTCATGCCCCATATGAGGGCCACCGCATCCGCCTACTACATCCTGATGATCACCTTCGTCGGACTGGCCTTGGGGCCGTTCATGATCGGCCAAATCAGCGATGCCTACATTGCCTCCGGGCTGGACGGCGGAACGGCGCTGCGCAACGGCATGATGTGGTCGATTGCCCTCTTCGCCGCCAGCGTCACGCTGCTGTCGCTGGCGATGCGCCACCTGCCCGGCGAGGAGGCCGCCCGTAATGAGCGCGTCCGCTTGGCGGCCAGCGCTGCGCCAAGTCCCTAGCTGACGCAAGGACTGGCACAAAAACTGCCTTCCCAAGCCGACGGATACACTACAATTCGCGCTTTCGAGTTGGTCATGCACGGATGCACGGCAGGCGGGGCGGCAGCGGTCCGAGCCGTCTCCGTGAGGCCTGAGCAGGCTGCAACTGATCCACGAACGCGCGGATGGACCGCCCACTACCGGGAGAGAATGATGGAAACACTTCGAATGGGATGGCGACTTCGCCAAATGTCCGTTTCAGGTGCGCTGATGGCGGCGCTGACGCTTTGCGCCCCGGCTTGGGGCGCCGAGGACTCGGCGCCGGCGGGTGAGGAGGTGGTGGAACTCGAAACCTTCGTCGCTGAGGACCAGGCGGAGGACACCATAGGCATTCTGCCGACGGAGCCGACGGATGCGGTCTTCGGCTTCGACAAGACGCTGCTCGAGACGCCGCGCTCGGCGACCAGCATCACCATTGAGACCATAGAGCAGTACGGCATCACGGAAATCGATGACTTCGTGGTGCTTTCGCCGGGCAGCTTCACCCAATCGTTCTTTGGCGTTTCCGGCTCGCTTGATCTACGCGGCACCTCAGGGGAGAACTACTTCAACGGGGTGCGGCGGCTGGACAACCCAGGCAACTACGCCACGCCCATCGGCGCCGCCGACCGGGTGGACATCGTGCGCGGCCCGGCGTCGGTGATCTACGGGCCGAGCAAGATCGGCGGCTACATGAACTTCATTCCCAAGTCCGCCCGCGCCGAGACCGGGCGGTTTCTGACCAGCGCCACCGGCGCTGTCTCCTTCACCGGCGGCAGCTGGAGCAAATCCATCCTCACCGCCGAAGTCGGCGGTCCCGGCCAACTCGCGCAGCGCTCCTTCGGCTATTACCTCTTCGGGGAGGTCGAGGACTCGGGCAGCTACTACGACAACACCGGCATCGACAACACCATCCTGCAGGGCACCTTCAACATGGACCTGTCGGACCGGGCGCGCATTGCCTTCGGCGGCATGTACCACGACTACAAAAGCAACCAAGTGGCGGGCTGGAACCGGCTGACCCAAGCGTTGATCGACGACGGCACCTACGTCACGGGCTTGGCGATGCCCCTTGATGCGGACGGCGACGGATCCATTTCCCACCAGGAGTACAACGCCGCCAACGACGGGGCAGGGCTGTTCTTCGTCATCCCCAACCCGGCAGGCGTCGCCGAGCCGGTGGACTTCGGGCCCGACTTCGCGCTCGACCCCGCCACCGTGGGCGTGGCCAAGCTGAACGGGAACGAAGTGCTGGTGGCCCCCGACGACACCTTGGAGAACGAGGATCTCATCCTCTACGCCGACCTGATCGTGGACTTCGGCGACAAATGGACGGTGACCAACAAGTTCTACTTTGAGTCCTACGACAACCTCAACGAAAACGCCTATGGATTTGCCCAGTTCGCGGACTCCTGGGTGATTGAGAACCAACTGATCGTCAACTACACCGAGGAGTTCGCCGCCCTCACCCTCGATCTGCTGCTCTCGCCGTCCGTGCGCCACACCGACTTCGAGCACGCCAACGACTTCATAAACGAGCACTTCGACCGGCGCGACCTGACCGGCCCCTCCACGGCCCGAGACCTGCGACTGCTGGCCACGCGCATCGACGACGACTACTCCGAGTACTCGATCGGCGACTACACCATCTACGGGCTGGCGCTGCTGGCCGACCTCGACTTCAACAACGGCCTGAACTTCCTGCTCGGCGGCCGCTTCGACTCGATCGACATGAGCAGCCGCCAACCGGGGCACAAGACCCTGTTCGGCAGCGACATCGACGCCGGCTACACCGATGACGCCTTCTCCTGGACCGCCAGCGTTTCCTACACCACGCCCGTAGGCCTCGTGCCCTACGTCACCGTGTCAAGGCAAACCACCGTGGTGGTCGGCCAAGGCGCCAACTTGGATCCGGCGGGAGTCCAAGGGGAAAGCGCCGTGGCCAGTTCCAAGCTGTTCGAGGCAGGCGTCAAGGGCAACTTCCTCAACGAGCAGCTGTTTGCCCAAGCGATCTACTACGAGCAGAAGCGCACTGACTTCAGCGCCCAGTCCATCGTCACCAACCAAGTCTCGGACACGGAGGGCTTCGAATTTGAGCTGCGTTGGCTGGCCACCCCCAACCTTACCCTCACTGCCGCCTACACCAACATCGAGGTGGTCAATCGAACCACGCTGGAGAACAACGGTCGAGGAAGCTTTCTGGGCGCTGCGGATCTGCCCGCCACCGACCCCACAGCCTTCTATGGCGGCACAGCATGGGGCCTGCTCACCTTGGAGACCAACCCGAAAGCGCTGCGCGCCGGGGTGCCGGAGAACATCATCAGCGTCAGCGGCATCTACCGCTTCGACAACGGCCTGCAGTTGTTTGGCAGCGTCATTGACGTGGACAGCGTCTATTCGGCGTTCTCCCAAGCCGTCAAGCTGCCCGCCTACACGCTGGTCAACGCCGGGGCCAAGTACGACCTGGGCAATTGGTCGTTCACCGTGACCGGCAAGAACCTCACCGACGAGCGCTACTTCCGCGCCAACTTCCCCAACCTGTTCGGGTCCGCCATCGTCCTGCCGGAGCTGCCCCGGCACTATCAGGCGAGCGTGGCTTACAAGTTCTAGGAAATTCGGCGCGCCAAGGGAATTCGCTCATGCTGACCCGCAAATCGCACCGCTTGCTGGTCTGGAAGTCAGCCGCACTGGCGGGCTGCCTGGCACTGGCGGGCTGCGACAATCCGCGCAGCGAGCCGCCGCCCGCCTCGCCTGCCCAAGCGCCAAGCACGGGCGCACCGGTGCCAGTGCCGGTGCGCGTGGTGGTGGTCACCATGTTTGAGCGGGGTGCGGACGAGGGCGACGAGCCGGGCGAGTTCCAGTTTTGGAAGGAGCGCCGCAACCTCGATCAACGCTTCGCATTCCCGCATTCCCACCATGATCTTCACTACAACGCCGAATCGCAAATTCTCGGCATGGTGACCGGCGTCGGCACCGCCAAGTCCGCCACCGCAACCATGGCGCTGGGCTTGGATCCGCGCTTCGACCTGCGCCAAGCCTACTGGCTGGTGGCGGGCATCGCCGGCATCGACCCGGAGGATGCCTCCGTCGGCTCCGCGGTCTGGTCCGCGTACCTTGTGGACGGCGACCTGGGCTACGAGATTGACGCGAGGGAAATTCCCGAGGATTGGGAGTTCGGCTTCTTCGCCCGCCGCACCCGCTTTCCGTTCGACCCCAACCGCCCGGAGCCCCAAGGCGAGATGTTCCTGATCAACTCCGGCCTGCGCGACTGGGCCTACGAATTGACCAGGGACCTGGAACTGCCGGACTCCCCGCAACTGGCGGAGCACCGCAGCCTGTACGTGGAGCATCCCAACGCCCGCCGGCCCCCCTTCGTCACCCGCGGCGGCCACATCGCCGCCATGACCTTCTGGCACGGGGCGCTGATGAACGACTGGGCCAACGCCTACGTCCGCTACTGGTCGGATGGCGAGACCGACTTCGTCACCTCCGCCATGGAGGACACCGGCACTTACCAAGCCATCACCTACCTGCACGAGTCGGGCCGGGTGGACAAGGACCGCTTCATGGTGCTGCGCACCGGCAGCAACCACACGATGCCGCCGCCCGGCATCACCGCCGCCGAAAACCTGCTGCGCGAAAACGAGGGCTACTCCGGGATGCGAGCCTCCCTAGAGGCGCTGTACCTCGTCGGCGGCGCGGTGATTGACGAACTGCTCAGCGACTGGCCGCGGCATTCGGTAGAGGTTCCAGGGGCGGAGGCTCAATCGGCGAATCGTTAACATGATCTATGTAGGTGATGGATTGACGGATATCCCGTGCTTTTCTTTGGTGCGCAATGGCGGCGGATACGCTTTCGGTGTACGTGCGGGGAGCAAAACCGCGAAACAAGCGTTTCAAGAGCTTCTCCAAGAGCGGCGAGTCGATAGCCTGCACTCACCTGCCGGGAGGACTCGGATCTCGATGCACTCATTCGCGCCGCTGTCTCACACCTCGCAACAGCCCGCGACTTGGGACTCGAGCAGGCTTGAGAGGAGAGGAGAGAAAAGGAAACCGAACTGCACAGCGACGCAGACCCTCTTGCCAATCCGACTGCGCTCCGGTCCTTCCGAGTGCCTGGCTTTCACTTGGCGGGCATTCCTGAATTGGATTCAGCAGCCGGTTCAACCCGCCATATTCGAGCGTCTTCACCATCCTCAACGACGTACAGGTAGCCGTCGTGGCTGCGCACGTCACGAATGCGACGACCGAGTTCGCTGAATAGGGCCTCCTCGCCCACCACCGCGCCATCCTCCATGTCCAAGCGGCGGACTTCCCGGTCCACCAGTGCGCCGGTGAACAGATCGCCGCGCCACTCCGGGAAGCGCTCGCCCGCATAGACCGCCAGACCCGAGGGCGCTATGGAGGGGGTCCAGTGGTTGAGGGGCGCGGCCATGCCCGGCGCCTCCTGGAACGGCGAAACGTAGGCGCCGTTGTAGTCGATGCCGTGGGTGACGGCGGGCCAGCCGTAGTTGGCGCCGGCCGCCAGCCGATTGGTCTCGTCGCCGCCGCGCGGACCGTGCTCGTTGAGGTACGCCGTGCCGTCTTGGGCAACCGCCAAGCCTTGGGCGTTGCGGTGCCCGTAGGTGTAGATGGCCGGATCGGCGCCGCCATGGCCGATGAAGGGATTGTCCTCCGGTATGCTGCCGTCGAGGTGAATGCGCACCGTCTTGCCGAGCAGGCTGCCCAAGTCCTGGGCCGCTTCCCGAAAGTCAAAGCCATCCCCGCTGGTCAGCAGCAGGGTGCCGTCCGGCAGGAAGGCCATGCGCCCGCCATAGTGAACTGGGGTGGGCTTGCGTGGCTGCACCGAGAAGATCACCTCCCCATCGACCAAGGCGCCGCCCGCGAGCCGGGCGCGCAGGATTTCGGTGGCGTTGTCGTCGGCGGGCGGGGCGGCGTAGGAGAGAAAGAGAGTTTGGTTGCGCTCAAAATCGGGGTGCAGCAGCACGTCGAACAGCCCTCCTTGGCTCATGTGATGCACCTCCGGCACGCCGGCGATGGGGTCGCCCAAGACACCCTCCGGGGAGACTTTCCGGAGGGTGCCGCCAAGTTCGGTGACCAAGAGGTCGCCGTCCGGAAGAAAGGCAACGCACCATGGGAAATCCAAGCCCTCCGCCACTGGAACGAGCTTGTGATCCCGCGCGGCGGCAGCGGCCACCGCCAAGTTGAGCGTCAAGCCCAAAATGAGCGCTTTCGTTCCCACGAGACCCCGGCTATCTTTAACCAATGACTGGACGCAAGCTTACATGATCAGGCGAGCGACAGCCTTCGCCGCCGCGGTGCTGGCCACCTACCTCCTGGCAGCCATCGCTTCCGCGCAGATGATTTTGGGCGAGGTGGCCGCACTTGGCCTGCCCATCAGCTTCGGCAACCGCACCGCCGCGACGCTGCATGACTTGGCCGGCATGGCCATGGCCTACCTGCCGCTGATCGGGGCCAGCCTGCTGATCGCCTTTCCCCTCACTGCCCTGATTCTGCGCTACGTCGGGCTGTCCCGAACACTCGGCTACGCCTTGGCGGGCGGCGCCGCGCTCTGGGCGTTGCATCTGATCATGGTCGCCACTTTCGGCCTGCATCCCGTGCCCGCCACGCGAACGGCGTTGGGTTTGGCGCTGCAGGCGGCACCTGGGTTGGTCGGCGGATATGTCTTCGCCAGCCTCACAGAGGGGGCGTCAAGAGCAATCAAGCAGTGAACGTGACTGGCCGCATACTCATCGCCGGCGGCGGCATCGGCGGACTGACGGCGGCGCTTTGCCTAGCCAAGGCGGGCTTCGAGGTGGCGCTGTTCGAGCAGGCCGCCGAATTCGGGGAGGTCGGCGCGGGCATTCAGCTAAGCCCGAACTGCACCCGCGTTCTGCACCATCTCGGCTTGGAGCGGGCGCTTAGGGCCTGCGCCTTCCTGCCCGAAGGCACGGAGTTCCGCGCCTGGAAATCCGGCAAAGTGATTGGCGCCTCGACATTGGGCAGCGCCGTGCGGGACCGTTACGGCTTTCCCTACTACCACATTCACCGCGGCGACCTGCTGCGGGTGCTGGCGGAAGCGGCCGAGCGTTCCCCCGCCATCGAGTTGAACACGGCCTGCGCGGTGACCGGATTCGAGCAGGATGGCCGGGTGCGCGTCGCCGTTGGCGGCGCCGGCGGCATCACAGGCGGTGCCGTTCATGAAGGGTATGCGCTGATTGGAGCCGACGGCATCCACTCGACGGTCCGCGCCCAACTCTTTGGCGAGGCTGCGCCGCGGTTCACCGGCAACGTGGCTTGGCGGGCACTGGTGCCGTCAGAACGGCTGCCGGCCGGCTTGGTGCGGCCCATGTCCACCGCCTGGTGGGGGCCGCACAAGCACTTCGTTCACTATTACTTGCGCTCGGGCACACTGGTGAACTGCGTGTGCGTCGTCGAAAAGACCGGCTGGGAGGTTGAATCCTGGACCGAGCGCGGCGACTTCGAGGAGCTCAAGCGCGACTTCCAAGGCTGGCATGAGGACATCCAGACCCTGATCGACAACACGGACCGGAACTCCCTGCACAAGTGGGCCCTGCACGACCGAGCGCCCATGGCCAGCTGGAGCGAGGGTGCCGTCACCTTGCTCGGCGATGCCTGCCATCCCACCCTGCCCTTCATGGCGCAGGGCGCGGCCATGGCGATTGAGGACGCCGCGGTGCTGGCGGGCTGCCTAGCCGCCGATGCAGTGCCCGCCGGACTGAAGCGCTACGAGAACCTGCGCCGCAAACGCACCGCCGGAATTCAGAACGGCTCGCGCCGCAACGCCAAGCTGTTCCATCTCACCGGGATCAGGGCTTGGCTGCGCAACCGGGCGGTCAAACAGGCGGGCGGGCGAACCATGGACGGCCTGTTTCGCTACGATGCCCTGAAAGCGGCAAAGGCCGGCTGAACGGCGACGCCGGCGAGCTGGAGCGCAAACCTGTGAATTCAAGGGCCAACAGGAGTTTCGCGTTTGCAAAACCAAACGAAGCTCGCGCCCTTGCCTTCGAGGCCGGGAAAACCGCCTAAGATCACTCCATCAAACGAGGCAACTGAACATGCTTAGAGAGGAACATGTCCTCAACGAGATACATTCCTACCGCTACCGCGGCGATGATCCCCAGTACGCCTTGGTCATCTCCCACGGCATCGCCTCCCACGGTGCCATATACGACATCTTCTGCTGCCATCACGCAGAACGCGGGGCGGACATCTGGTCTTATGACGCGCCTGGGCATGGCAAGTCCACCACCAACCGGCCCCGAGGGCAGTGGACCTTGGCCGAGTGGGCGGATGCTTCCGCAATGATTGCCGAGCACGTGAAGGCCGAAACCGGCCTGCCGGTGTTCACGCTCGGATCAAGCCTCGGCGTCGCCGCCGCCTTTTCCGCGTTGCACTCCGACGCCGTCGAGGGCGGCATCCTGATGGGCGCGCCCACCGTGCCCGGCGCGGGGCCCATCGCCATGCTCAGCCCGCTTTGGAAGTCCGAACCCGTTCAGGCGCTGCTGGGCGTCCTAGGCCGGGCGGCGCGGCTGGACTGCGGCATTCTGTTCAACTTCGATGAGGACTACGGCTACGCGGGGGCCGGCGAACAGAAGCGCTTGGACCCGTGGAACACTTGGACCTACGACTTGGCCTCCTGGGCCTCTGTGTTCACCTTCGAACCGAAGGTTCCGGCTTCGGAGAACGTCAAGCCCGTGCTGGTGGCCAGCGGCGAAAAGGATCCCTCCTTTCCGCCGGAGATGATGAAGGCCGTGGCCGACGCCATCGCCGGGCCAGTGGAGTTCTACTGCATGGAGGGCGGCAAGCACCAACTGATGCTCTTCCATACGGAGGCGTTCTCGGAAAAGGCGCATGACTGGGCGCTGCGGCAACTCAGGGCCGCGGCCTAGCGAACAATCAGGAGACACGGACATGAACAAGGTCGATGGACTGCATCATCTGGCGATCTGCACCAGCAACATGAAGGAGCAGATCGAATTCTTCACCGACAAGCTCGGCATGGAGCTGGTGGCCCTGTACTGGATGCATGGCGTGCCCAACACCTGGCACGGGTTTCTGCGCCTGAACGACGAGGCCTCCATCGCCTTCGTGTGCAACCCGGACATTGAAAAGATCCCCGTCGAGCTGGGCAGGACCCACGCCGGCAACCCGGCCGCCAACTGCGCGCGGGGCGCCATGCAGCACTTGGCGCTGCGGGTGGGGAGCCACGACGAGATCCTCGCCATGCGCGACCGGCTGCGTTCCAAGGGCGTCCCGGTTTCCGGGCCGATCAACCATGGCTTTTGCGCCTCGATCTACTTTGCGGGGCCGGAGAACCTGTCCTTGGAGCTGTCCTACTCCGCGGAACCGATCGACCAAGAGGCCTGGATCGACCCCGAAGTGGTGGAGATGGCAGGCATCTCCGCCGAGGAGCTGGCCCGCTACAAGCATCCGGCCCACTTTGAGGATCAGGGCGGCGCGGTGGCACAGCCGGACCTGGACAGCCCTGGGCCGCACATGGCCAACTACCCGGAAGGCGCTTACGAGACGCTCATGGGCGTTCCCGACGAGGTGCTTTGGAACAGCGTGGACAGCCAACCGCCGGTCGCGGTCCCGGTGACGGCAGGTTAATCAACAACTGCGTCGAGGATTAGCCGGATTCATTCATCGGCATCGGCCAAATCGCCGACCACATCCCAATAGGCTTGCAGGGCGTCGATGTGGGCTTGGGGCGGACCTAGGCTTTCGCCGATGCCGCGCATCGCCATGCCGCGCATCGCAACGTGGCTGGCGCCAATGGACTGCCAGGCTTCGATGTCCGAACGCCAGGCGTCCGGGCCAGCTTGGTAGTTGAGCAGCGCCTCGAAGCCGAAGTCCGCCGGGTTCCTGCCGACCTCATCGAGCGCAAGGCGGACCTTCTCCGCCGCAGCCAGGTTGGCCTTCTGGCTGGCCCCGAAAATGAAGCCGTCGCCGATCCGGGCGGCGCGCCGGAACGCCGCATCGGTGAAGCCGCCGAACCAGATGGGAATGGAACGTCCCGGCAGGGGCTTCAGGCCGGCGCGTTCGATGCGGTGCCAGCGGCCGCTGTAGTCCAGCACCGGCTCCGCCCAAAGCTGGCGCAACAGTTCCACCTGCTCGGCCTGGCGGGCGCCGCGATTGCCGAAGTCCTCGTTCAGGGCATCGAACTCCACGTAGTTCCAGCCGGTGCCGACGCCGAGGCGCAGGCGTCCGCCGGAAAGCAGGTCGATCTCGGCCGCCTGCTTGGCGACCAGCACCGTCTGCCGTTGCGGCAGGATGAGGATGCCGGTGGCCAGTTCCACTCGGGTGGTGCAAGCGGCGAAATAGCCGAACAGGACAAACGGCTCGTGGAAGGCCGACTGCTCGGTGTAGGGCCCCCAGAGCGGCGGCTCCCGACCTTCGTGGACGGCGCCGATGACGTGGTCGTAGGCGAGGATGTGGGAGTAGCCCAAGCCCTCCGCAGTCTGTGCCCAATCGCGAATGACGGCCGGGTCGTTGCCGATGTCCAAGTGGGGAAACACAGCGCCGATTTTCATGTGCGCTCCTTTGGTTCCATGACTGAATGATTGTGTCGCAAAATAGGCCCGCCGTCATCGGAGATCATGCGAATCATGCCCGATTCCAACGCCCTTCCAGCAATTCGCCAAGCCATCGCCAGCGATGCGGCCAGCATTGCGGAATGCGTGAAGGAAGTTGAGCGTCGCATCGAGCGCGGCTGCCCGCGAGTTTACATGCGCAAGCGCCTGTGACCGAAAACGGGGGATGAAGCAGATCGGAGCCTGACCCACGCAACGGGTGCGTAGTTTCGCGTCGGCGCAACAACGAATCAGTAGTGGCTCAGTTTGACTCACGTCATCGTCGTGATTCGGTCGAGGGCGGGACGCCCTCCGCTCCGGGGAATTCGCCTGAAGCGGGCGTTTCGCTCCGGAACGGGCATGTGCGGGCTCAGAAACATTTCGGAACCTGATCCACACAAAAAGCGCGGAGTTTCGCGGCAGCGAAACTCCATCCGCGACCGTCAGGTCGCGCGGGCATTGCGCATAGCCGAAGCTCTACTTATGGTAGCCACTCCCTTGGACGAGGTGCTCCCAATGCCTAAACAGGGTGCCCATCGCATAGCCCTGAGTCGCGGATCGGTCGCATCGCTGGCGTTGATGGCTTTGGCGGCTGCGTCCCTCGGGGTTGACGCCCGCGATGCGTTGGACGCTTGCGCCAATTGCCACGGGAGCGCCTTGACCGGCGATCAGGCCACCGGCGCGCCGAACTTGACGGTGCTGCCTTCGTGGTACGTTGAGCGGCAACTGCAAAACTACCAGCGGGGCTGGCGCGGCGAGGCCGTAGCCGCCGCGGCGCCGGATGCCCATACGCTCGACGGTCCTGGCATTGCCGCCGCAACAGCTCTGGTGGCAAGCAGGCCGGAGCATGCATCAGCCCCGACCCTGGAGGGCGATGCGGAACGGGGCGGCGTCCTGTACCGCACCTGCGCGACCTGCCACGGCGAGCTGGCGCAGGGCAATCAAGCGCTCAACGCGCCGCCGCTGGCGGGCCAGAATGACTGGTATTTGGTCCGCCAGATCGAAAACTACCAGACCGGTGGCCGAGGCGGTGCGCCCGGTGACATTTGGGGCGCGCAAATGCGAGCCTCCACGGGAGTGCTCGGCGACGCCGCCGCAGTGCGCGACGTGGTGGCGTATGTCAGCACGCTAAAGACGAAGACGAACGCGACGCCCTGATCTCCAAAGCGCAAACCGAACAAGAGCGCTCGCTCAGCATCTTGAACTGGGCACGAACGCCAATGAGCAAAATCGACCACATGCACGAAGCGCCCCTGCTGCTGGTGGTCTGCGGGCTGCGCGACTGGCCGTTCCGGGTGCCGCCCGAGCAGCGCATCGGCTTGGCGCCGCCCAACTACGGCGCCATCTACCCCTGCGTTGTTCATCTTGACGTGCCCTACGTTGTAATTACACTCACCGAATGAGTGATCCGGCGTTCGAGTGGGACAAACGCAAGGCGTCGGAAAACAGGCGGAAACACGGCGTCACCTTCGAGGAAGCCAAGTCGGCGTTTCTTGACGAGAACGCGCGTGTCATTCCGGACCCCGAACACTCGGACGACGAGGATCGGTTTATCCTGCTCGGCCTCAGTGTTCGGCTTCGATTGCTGGTGGTGGTTCATTGCTATCGCTAGGGAGAAGACCTGATCCGGATCATCTCGGCCCGCGGGGCCGATCCGGCGGAACGGAACCAGTATTCGGACTTTTTGCGATGAAAGAGTCATACGACTTTTCAATATCGGTAAAGAACCCCTACCTGCGCAAGCCCAAAAAGCAAGTGACGATACGATTGGACGAGAACACCATTGATTACTTCCGCTCTCTGGCCGCGCAAAGCGGCATCCCGTATCAGAGCCTGATCAATCTGTACCTGCGCGACTGCGTTGCGGAGAAAAAGACGTTGCGCTTGGAGTGGGCGAACTGACTGCAGCGTGTTGGGAGATTCCGTCCTCGCATCGGTGCGCTGACGCACGGATTGGATGTCGTCTCCTGGTGGCGGAAAGGGAGACTGCACCCCATGCCATTCAACCGGATTCGCAGTGCGCTTAGAGAAGTCTCGCTGCCAATCGGCAGGGTGCGGTCGTCACCGCAGTTGTTGCGTGGCCCAAGCGGCCATCGACGGAATTGACAGTGCCCAAACGCCATCCTTGCGCTCGACGATGCCATTCTCGATCAACTCTTGGCGGGTTCCTGCCCCGGGAAACTCTTCATCGGATTGCCAATACGCCTTGGCTTGACTGGAGCACAGGGCTTCCAAGCCTCGGTAGCTGTGGCGGGGTGGGGCTTTGGCGATTTGAGCAACAATGTGCTTGGTCAAGTCCGGGTCGCCGCCGGGCGGATTCATGTCTTCCAAGCGCTCTTCGTAGCATTCAGCCCGGAGTTCAGCGCAGCGCTCCCTGATTTGCTTGTGGTTGAGCGCTTGAAGGTTGCCGTTGGCTTCGAGCAGGGCTTCGCAAACGACCTTTTGGGTGCTCAGCAAGTGCCGGGGCCACCCGAACGAGTACTCAGCGGCAAGGTGGGCCAAGGTTTGCCTTGACGCCCAAGGCGCATCACTTGGGCACAGTTCGGCCAGCATCCTCGTCGTGGATTGGACGCATTCCTCAGGGCCCATCGCCGTCATGTTCATGGTGGTTCCATCGCCAGCCCTTGTCAGCCCGGGGTGGGCATTCAGGTTTCTTTTGGCGTGCGCCAAGCCGGTCAGCACCACAACGCAGGGAATTTGGTCGGTTTCGCCCAACCCGCCTATATGCAGTTCCGCAAGCACCTCAAGAGCATTGTTTGGCAGGCTGTGGGCTTCGTCAACGCCTATGGGCGGGAAACCCTTGAGCCGAACTTGGTTCGAAACGATTCCTTCGGGTCGAAGGCGTCGCGCGCCCTCTGAATCTCATTCATTTCATGGGACGCTACGCCCACGCGCTAAGAGCGAACCCGGAACCATAGCGGGCTCAGGAGCTTAAGGTGTCACCAATATTCGACAAGCGCACGGCACGATCCGGAAAGCGCGCCACCAGCTCCAATTCCCCGCCCAACGCCTCGCCGTCGAGAGCCTATGTCACTCTCGACGACGATGCCACCTGCACTGCCGCGCAGGCCGACCCCGTCGGGTTTCTGGCCGGATTGCCGGGGGCGGCCACCATGGATGAGGCTCAGCGCGCGCCGGAACTCGCGCTCGCACTGAAGGCGGCGGTGGATGCCGACCGCCGACCGGGGCGGTTTCTGCTCGCCGGTTCGGCGGGCGGGCCGCTTTGGTCGCCGTTTGCCGAGGCGTTGGTCGGAAGGATGGAAACGCACATGTTATGGCCCCTGTCGCAGGGTGAACTGGCTGGCGTACGCGAGACTTTTGTCGAGCGTGCGTTTGCAGCAGACCTGACCGCCATCGGCACCCAGCAGCCCAGCGGGGCGCCCCCGCAGACCAGCCTCCAACCCGAAACGCCCCGGCAGTTGCTGGCCACGCGGCTTTGCGCAGGCGGCTTTCGAAAAGCAGTGCCGCCTGCAACACTTCCGCACCCACTCGGGCATCGAGGTGGACTTGGTGCTGGAAAGCTCCGCTGGCGATGTCGTCGGCATTGAGGTCAAGGCTGGCGCCAGCCTGCGCCCAAGCGCGGCGCGGGGGCTGCGCACGTTAGCCAAACTTGCGGGCAGCCGGTTCGTGTGCGGCGTCATCCTCTACACTGGCACCGCCTCGGTGCCGTTCGGCAATCGCATCCACGCGCTGCCGGTTGGTGCGCTTTGGGCCTGATCCGCGCAGTTTGGGGCGAATCCTTAACGTAGCTTGAACTTATCGGGGCGAGGCGGTCAGGCTGTTTCCGCCCACCTACCAAACGAGAGAGGCCTATATCCGAGCTAGCACTCCTTTGCTGGAGGCACACGCCACCTTGTGTCAATTTTGTAGATATCAGCAAGCAGCGAAGGCCGCGCCTCGCGTACTGCTGGGTGATTGCGGACAGCGTGGATGGCGGACCCTAACTCGACCCGCCCTTCAGTCAAGAGTATGCAGGTGAGTGCGGTAGCGCCTGATGTATATTGAATGATCTCCAGCCACTCAGCGGTTTCGAACTCTGCAGCGAATTCTCGCGGAGCGCTCGGTTCGACTGCGAGTTCTAGTAGCGACCAAGTGTCCTTTCCTCTAATGGATGGTTCGATCGCGGTAATTATCGACAGCAGATCCTTCTCTCTGAGGTTTCGAATGCGATACCGCACAGTACCCTCAGTTACGCCGAGATCCCTAGCGAGTCCACGTATGCTGCAACGACCCTGCTCATGCATTTCCGCAATGATGGTCAAGTCCAGATCGTCTAGCGGCAACTCAGCCAGGTCTTTCTTCAACTGGCGCTTTCGCTCGTCAACAGAGAGTATGCTTCGATTCGGGTCAAAAGAGATGCGACTGTACTTTGCGGCCAAGGTACCAAAGACTGTATCGATGCGAATGCTGCTGATGCCTGCGCAATTGGCAAAAAGAGCCAGCAGAGTATCTTGCGATCTGGATTGATGCGCACGCATGGAGACATAGAGATCTTCCTCGCCCACAAGCCCACAGATGAACATCGTTTCATCAAGTACGCTGAGTTCTGCAGCCACTTCGGCGATAGGGCGGCCCCGCACTTTTAGGAAGACCTGATAAACGACGTAGCCTCCCGCGGTGCCGCTAGTGTTGGCCATGACGTGTGCGGCGTCCAGTGATTCGATACGCTTAAGGCGTGTGGCGACCTTGCTTTTGGTAACCCCAAGCCGATCGGCAATGGCTTGCGTACTGATTAGAGGGTCTTTTTCAAGTTCAGAAATTATATTCAGCGAAAGTTCGTCCACGTGTGGGTTCGTTTATGTTAGTGGTTGAGCTGCACTTATAGCATAAAACACAGAAGCACTCCCCCCTCCCTTTAACACTGTAGCGAGGCGGTTCTGCGCTGTGCGCATTTCAAGTGGCGGCGCGGGCATGGGCAACGCATGGTTCGGTTCCAAAGCGGCTTCGAGCCCGTGCCAGCCGCTGATCGCGCTAATGGCGCCGTCGCAAGCCTGCTGGCCATGCCCTCCCTGTGCATCGGCGAGACCTCCGTGCGGGTCGACCGCAGCAAGCGCCGGCTGCACGGCGTCGGCACCGAAGACTGACGGTCAAAGTCATCCGCTCCGAGCGCGGCTAGCCTCAAGGCGCTCCGCTTAACCCGCGACCCCGACGTCCCCTTCACCAACCATCGCGCCGAGCGCGCCACTCGAATGGCCAAGGTCAGGCAGAAGCTCTCCGGATGCTTCCGCTCCGCCGAGCGCGCCACGGCCCACTGCCGAATCTCTAGTTGCCGCAGTCCATTGCGCTGCATGGCCCCCTCACTCAACGCCCCCCCCCTCCCCCCGACATGGTGGAAGCCTCGGCGAAGGACCCTCCCCGAAGCGGGAGCAGGGGGGCGAGTAGTTACCACAACACATTGATATTTCTTGGCTTTCTGCGGTTCCTCTACCACACTCCTGCGACATACGGGCTAAGCGCCGACATCCGAGCATTCGCCTTACTCCGAGTTGGGCCGACGTGGCCGAATGCCTGGAGGCGTCACCCAAGTGTCGGCAGAATTTTCATTTGCAGAAAAAATAATCACTTCAAACTACGCATTATATGAAAGTATTGACATCCAACCTCCATACGCGCACTATATCGCTGTCCAAATTCGTGATCGGTAGATTTCGGAGACGGTGATCGGAAACCTAACAGGCAATGGCGCTATTTTTTGGGGAGATGCCATGAAATTGAAAATTGGAGCGCGCTGTCTAAGCGCAAGCAGTCTGTTGAACTTTGTGTTGGCTATCGCAGTGCCCACGTCAATGGCCGCTGTGCATGCGGAAGATGACGAAGGTGCAATTGAAGAAATGGTTGTGACAGCAACTAAACGCAGTGAATCGATACAAGATATACCCGCATCCATTTCCGCATTTCAAGAATCCAAAATCGAACTATTGGAGATCCAAAACGTTCGCGATCTTCAATTTAGCGTACCCGGACTCGTCGCTTCTCATCAAAACGGAGCGAACTTAACCCGCATTCGGGGTATTGGTCAGAATTCCGCCAGTGGAATTGATGACCCTGCGGTGGCGCAGCATATCGACGGCGTCTACCAGCCTGCGACTCAATCCGTTCTGCTCGCGCTTAGCGATTTGGAGCGAGTGGAAGTGCTGAAGGGACCGCAAGGTACACTGTATGGTCGAAATGCAACAGGCGGAACCATCAACTACATCACGAAGAAGCCCACTAAAGAATTCGAGGCAGGAATTGATTTGGTCGCGGGCAATTACAATCGTAAGGGATTCAACCAATTTGTTTCCGGGTCTCTGTCTGACACATTCTCTGCTCGACTGAGCCTTATTTTTAACGACAGAGATGGTTACGTTGATGTCATCGGGCCGTTCGATGGTGGCTATCGGGCAGACGAGACTCTTGGCGGTCGGCTGGCTCTAAGATTCGAACCTAACGATTCGGTTGCGATTGATCTATCTGCAAGCAGCATCGAAACCGACTCTGTCATAGCTTATCAGCTAGTTGGAATTGTAGATCCCCTCACAGCGTTTTATTTGCTCCCTGGAAACCACACCGACGAACCTAATGAGGTGTTTACGGATGTGGCGGATCAGGATGGATACACAAATCAGGATTCCTACACAAGCACCATCAGTTGGGATATGAGTGATCGAGTCACGATAAAATCCATCACGGGCTACTCAGAAAACGAATATGTTCAATCGAATTTCGACACCGACGGATCAGACTCCCCGTTTTTCTCGGCAACTGGCAACTATGACATATCCAGCGAGACAATTACTCAGGAGCTGTCAATTTCTTATATTGATCAAAGGACGAGCTTGGTTACGGGCGCCTTCTATTTAAATGATGACGCAATATTTGACGGTTCATTTCCATTATTCTTCTTGTTCACAACATTTGACCAAGAATCTGATGCTTGGGCCGTGTTCGCGGACTTGAACTACTCGGTTACTGAACGCCTCCGAATGATTGGCGGTGCGCGATACAACGAGGAACGAAAGAAGATAAGTCAGATGAATTCCCTCTTCTGTCCGGCTGGTTTGCAAAGAGACGAGGAATGGGACGACTTTACGCCCAAGTTTGGCTTCCAGTATGACATCGGCGACAACGCGATGGTCTATGCAACATGGCAGGATGGTCATAAGGCAGGCGGCTTTGATCTGAACTCCTGCGCCGATGTGTTTGACCCAGAATCGGTTGAAGCGATTGAAGTTGGTTTGAAAACGACGTTCGCTGAAGGGCGCGGCACGTTCAATGCGGCGATTTTCGACTACGACTATCAGGACATGCAGGTTCAGCAAATTGACGCGACAGGATTGCAAACGGAAGTCAACAACGCTGCATCAGCCTCGGTAACCGGAGTTGAGTTCGACTTGTCCTGGCTTCTCACCGAGTCGTTCTCAGTGGAAGTTAACGGAGCGTATGCAGACACCGAATTCGGTGATTTCCTTGTCGATGATCCATTTGTCCCCGGAATCGATCTGGTAAACCGAAATGGTGATCCTTTGTCCCGTACACCAGAATTTTCAGGCACCCTCGCAGGCCAGTACACGGGCACGTTTGACGATGGCAGCACTTTGACCATCCGTGCCGAGATCTACTACAGCGACGATGTCCCTTATACGGACTTTGGCATTGCAAGAATGACTGGATTTGGGAATCAGAACTCATACACGACAACGAATCTCCACGTCTTGTACGAACCCTCTTTTATGGAGCCCTTGAAGATCAGGCTGTTTGGCAAAAACCTTGCTGACGAGGACATTCTCACCGGTACCTTTAATACGAGTGCGCTTGGGATCATCAATGGGAACTACGCAATTGGGCGTACGTATGGTATGGAAATCTCATTGAGATTCTAGCTAGCCTGGCCAACTTTAGCCGAGGAGGTATGAGTGCCAGTGGTGGTGGTCAATACCGAAGATGGTGAAGAAGTAGCCGCGTAGCGCTGCCCCATTCCGCCGCCTTGGAGTCGAAGAATCATGCATTGCTCAAGCCCGCGCCGCTACTTGAAGTGCGCACAATGTCGATCCGCCTCACCGTAGTACCAGGAGGATCGAGTGGCTATAAACTGAACAAGTTGAACAGAATTCTTCAAGTGCGTAATAATTTTTCTAATCAGTTGTTCGGTAGCTGAACATATGAGGAAGTACGCGGTCGGAGTTGATGTGGGCGGGACCTTTACCGATGTGGTCTTAGGTGATGGCACTCTATGTTTGAAAGCAAAGGCTTACACACAGCCGGAGAATTTTGGCGCAGGCGTTTTGGAGGGCTTGGAAAACGTTGCACGGCTCTTAGGTCAGCCTCTGCAAACCGTCATGCAGGGTGTGGTTCGCTTTGGTCTCGGTACAACGGCGGTGACCAATGTGCTGGCCACAAAGGGTGGTCGTCGTGTTGGCTTCATCACCACACATGGCTTTGAGGGGCACCTCATTGCAGCAAGAGGCAAGCGCAGCTTCAAGGACGGTTGGTCACAGATCCCGTGGGCGCCGGTGAAGGAAAGCTGCGTTGCTGGGGTTGGGGAGCGGGTTGATCGCAATGGGGCGATTGTGCGGCCTCTATTGGAAACCGAACTGGTCGAAGCGGCCAAGCGCCTTGTGGAGGAGGAACAGGTCGAGGCTTTTGCCGTCTCATTTATCTGGTCGTCTCGCAATCCACAACATGAACAAGCAGCAGTGGAGTGCCTAAAGGAGCACTTCCCGTCACTGCCCGTGTTTTCCGGCATCAGCTTGCTCCCCGTTTTGCGTGAATACGAACGAAGCTCGGCTGCAGCCCTCAATGCCTACTGTGCGGATGCGATTGATGGCGTGAGTGAGCTAGAGGCGCAGTTGAACGCGCTTGGCATGCAGGTGCCGCTGCTATTGATGCATACCACCGGTGGGGCCGTCACCGTCAATGATGCGCGGCGCAATCCCCTCGGTCTCGCCTCTTCCGGGCCCGCTGCTGGTTCAGCGGCAGCCGGTTCCTTGTGTGAATCGCTAGGCATTGATCAAGCACTCACAGTGGACATGGGCGGTACCAGCATCGATATTGCGGTGATTGAAAACGGTCAGCCCATGACCAGGCAGCGCGGCGAGATAAACGGCATTTTCACTGCGCAGCCTTCCGTCGATGTGGAGTCCGTCGGCGCGGGCGGCGGCTCCATCGCTTGGATTGATGCGCGAGGCGCCCTAAGGGTAGGGCCTCAGTCAGCACGAGCCAATCCGGGCCCTGTTTGTTTCGGGCGCGGCGGCACGGAGCCGACTGTGACTGATGCGTTGCTCGTGCTTGGCTACATAGACGGAGGCTTTTTCCTCGGCGGCAGTGTGGCCCTTGATCTGGATACAGCCACCCAAGCGTGCGAAAAGCTTGGCGAGCGCATTGGTCTGGATGCGTTTCAGACCGCTGAAGGGATTCGACAGATTGCGCTGGCTGAAATGAGCCGCGTCGTTCGTTCCCGTTTGGCGCAAGGCGGCATCAGACCGAGCGAGACGGCCGTTGTTAGCTACGGTGGCTGTGGCTCACTCTTCACGCCGGCACTGGCGGCTGATCTTGGCATGGGCCGGGTCGTCGTTCCGCCCATGACGTCCGTCTTTTCGGCATTTGGCGCGGCGGTTGCTGATTTTCGCAGAGAGCGAGTCTCGTTGGTTGATCGCATGCTCCCTTTGCAGGAAGAGAGCGAGGCGGAGCGTGTCGTAGCGAAAATCACAACCCTCATGGAGGAAGTGCGCGGAGATCTTTCCGACGATGGTGTCGAGGTGTCAAAACAAACCGTCAACGTCTATGGAGACTTCCGATTCTACCGACAGAAGTGGGAGTTGACGCTGCCGCTCGAGGTGAATGAAGCGAACGCTTCGTTTGATGCTGAATGGGCGGTGGAGGCTTTCAAGAAGGCCTATGCCCAACGTTACAGCGAAGCTGCACTAGCCGCAGGTGCGCCGGTTGAGTTTGTTTCCTTGCGGGCAATCGGCATCGGTGAGACGGTAAGGGTAGAGCTGGAAGAGCTAGGTGCCGGCAGTTCCATAGAACCGGAACCCCTGTCATCACGAACGCTCTATCAGGAAGGGGTTGGTCGTCAGGCCGTGAGCATATACCAATACGAGTCACTGCGCCCAGGGGCTCAAATCACAGGGCCTGCGCTCATCGACGCAGTGGATACTACGATCTGGGTTCCCGGCGACAGCGCCGCGGCGTTCGAGGAATCTGGTTCGCTGGTTATTGCTGCGAAAACTGCAAAAGTTAATTCGGAGGCTGCATGAATCCTGTCTTTTTGGAAGTCTTGAGGAATCGGTTGAATGCGATTTGCGACGAGGCTGGTCTGGCGATCGAGCGCACGGCGATCAGCCCTGTAGTGGTCGAATCGAAAGACTACGGTGTGATGATTTGTGATGGTAAGGGACGATTGATCACGGGTGCCGGGGCGACGCGAACGCACTTCTATGCCGCTAGCCACTCCATCAATGCAACCCTTGAGCGCCACGGTGATGACATTAAAGCCGGTGACGTCTTCATGGCGAACGATCCGCACAATGGGGGTGGCCTCCATCCACAGGATGTGTTCATCCTCCAGCCGGTGTTCAGTGATGACTTCTTGTCCGCCTGGGTGGCTTCGACGGCACATATGATGGACATGGGCGGCATGGTGCCTGGCTCTTTCGCACCAGGTGCCACTGAGTGCTATCAAGAAGCCGTCCGGTTTCCGCCTGTGCTCGCCATTCGCGATGGCGTTGAGCGACGCGATGTATGGGACTTCCTATTGAACAACATTCGTTTGTCCGATTTGGTCAATATCGATCTGCGCGGCTTGATCGCAGGTTGTCATATCGCGCAACAGAGCTTGCAGGAAGTGGTTGCCCAGCACGGTAGGGACGTGTTTGCGAAAGCGGTTGATGATCTGTGTGAGCTGACTCGCAACGAGCTCATCCGCCGAATCGAAGCGCTGGAAGACGGTGTGTACGAAGCCACTAGTTGGAATGAGTGGAACGACGAAACCTTCGTCGTTCCGTGCAGACTGACGGTGAAACAAGGACACCTTCATTTTGACTTCACGGGTGCATCACCCCAAGCACCACATTTTTTCAACAGCAAGCCTTTCATTGTCAAAGGTGAGCTCGGCGTAGATATCGCCAACATACTTTGCCAGGACCTGCCATACAATGGAGGCTTCTTTGAGACCTTCCATGTGCATTGTCCCGAGGAGAGCATCCTGAATTGCTCACCACCCGCGCCGGTTGGCTTTGGCCATGTGGAGGTTTCCTTTAACGCGGTTGAGGTGGGCATTCGGGCATTGATGCAGGCGGTTGCCGCTTCCGAAGATGTCGAGGCAAGACGCTTTCTTTCCGGGCCTGCAGCAGGTTCAGCGAGTGCATTGCACACTTGGGCGGGTCTTGGGCTGCATGGCCAGCCCGATGGCTGGCTCATGATGGATGGTGGTGCCAGTGGTGCTTCAGGAGCGAATGATCGGGACGGCAATGATCTATTCAGCTGGATGGTCAGCGACGGCGGCGCGCTTGAGCTGCCCGACATCGAGGTTGTTGAATCGTGGTACCCCATTGAAATTGAGACTCGACGGATTCGGAAAATGTCTGGCGGTGACGGCGCAGGTCGTTATCGCGCCGGTGCTGGGCTTGAGATCGAATACAAGTTATCAGATACAGATACGCTGTTTGGAACCATCTTTGCCAATCGATGCAGGATTCCGCTGGTTGGTACCGCGGGCGGTTATCCAGGGGCTCGTAATGTTCTATCCATTCGTTCGGCGGATGGTAGTGTACGAACTCTCAGTGATCATGAATCCGGATTTAGTCTCCTACCTGACGAGCAATTTGTGTTGCACGTGGCGACGGGAGGCGGTTACGGCGACCCGCTGGATCGTGATCCGGCTTCGGTTGAATCTGACTTGCACACCCTGCGCATCGACGAGGCGGAAGCGCTTGAAATATATGGCGTCGTCGCTGGTGATCCAGCCGCTACCGAGAAGCAGCGAGCGGACCTACGAGCCAAGCGGCTTGAGGAGGCCTGTGGCGCGCTTAAACCCTGTGGCGAAGTCGATGAATCCGTCAGTCGCGGGGATCTCTCCAACTGTGCGCCGCTCTATCCTGGAATCGTGAGAAAGGGCGGCAGAGCCATCAGCGAAAAGACCGGCAGTGTGTTGGCAGTCACACCAGATCACTGGACCGATGGCTGCCCGCAATTACGGAACTTCTTGCCTACAGCGGACGGGGTTGAAGCCGTTGGCTACCTGGATCCCGTGGACGGCAGTATGTTGTTTGTCGATGTGGTGGTGGATGGCGTGGAGCGAAGCTTCAGCACCATGCCAGATAGCTGGACACGGGCAGCCCACTTGGACCGTAAAGAAACCCAACTAGTAGTGTGAAATCTACTCAAACACTTTGAGGTAATGGAGATGAGCAAATACGATCTAGTCATCAAGAGTGGCACCATCGTGGATGGTACGCGTTCCCCGCGATACACGGGCGACATCGGTATCTCGGATGGTGTAATCAAACAGATCAGCACCAACATCCCGGAAGGTCAGGCTGCAGAAACAATCGATGCACGCGGCAAGATCGTGGCCCCGGGCGTGATCGATTCCCACACGCACTACGACGCGCAACTACACTGGGACCCGTACTGCACCAGTTCCAGTTGGCATGGCGTGACCACCGTCGTCGGCGGGAATTGCGGTTTTGGCTTTGCGCCCTGCAAGCCGGACCATCAAGAGCGCTACATGCTGATGATGGCGAATACCGAACAGGTGCCCATCGATGCGCAGCGGACAGCCATGTCCTGGGATTGGGAGACCTTTCCTCAGTGGATGGCGCACCTTAAGCAAATGCCCATCGGCATCAACCTGGCCATGTACGTGCCGCTTAACCCTCTACTGATTTACGTGATGGGCATAGAGGCGGCTAAGTCGCGCACGGCGACACCCGCAGAAATGCAGCAAATGAAGGATTTGCTGAATGAAGCCATGGATCATGGCGCGATTGGCTTTGCCTTCTCCTTTCACGGTGACCACAACAGCCACTGCGACTACGATGGCACGCCTATGCCGACTGATATCATGGATATTGAAATGGTTTATGAGCTGTCGGAGGTGTTACGAAAACGCGGTGAAGGTGTCATCCAAGCCAATGTTTCCTCACCCAACGCTGATAACCGCCAAGTGGTCGAAAAGTTGGCTCGACGTTGTGGGCGGCCGGTGATCCACAATATCGTAATCGTTCTGGATGCGCTTCCTGACTACCACAAGTCGCTCCTGATATGGCTGGACGAAATGGATGAGAACGGGCTTCCGATCTATGCGAGTTCGCTGACGCTTCGAGGTTGGAATGAAATCAAGGCCTATGAATTCAACGTATGGGACGTGATGCCCGCTTTTCGCGAGTTCAGCACCTGTGGCGACCTGAATGACAAGATCGCCAAGGTGAACGACCCCGAATGGCAACAGCGGCTCAAAGATGAATACACGCCCAAGGAGTTGATGGGTGCGGGTGGTGCGCTCGAGACCTACTTGCTGTCCAACACGCATGGCGATGAAGCGTACGCGAAATACGAAGGTCAAAACTTGGAGCGCATTGCTGCTGAATTGGGCAAGCCAGTAGTTGATCTGTTTCTCGATATCCTCATTGTGACAAGCCTTGAAGCGGACTTCGTTTTAGCGGGGCAAGCCCTGAGCCGAAATGCGCAGGAAGTTGGGGAAGTGATCAGGCATCAGAGAATCCTCCCTGGCAACTCAGATGGGGGTGCGCACCCGAAGTTCTGGAACGGCGGCCACTACTCCACAGATCAAATTATATGGATGACGCGGGAAACCGACGAGATGAGCTTGGAAGACTTGCATGCCAAGCTGAGTTTTCTGCCGGCACGCACCTTGGGATTGCACAACCGAGGTTTGTTGCTGGAAGGCTACGCGGCTGATCTCTTTGTCTACGACTACGACGAACTCGGCTACCAACGGGACAAATACGACGTCGACAGCGTGTTGCCGAATGGAGACTGGCGCCGGGTTGTCTACGCCCGAGGCGTCGACGCAGTTGTCGTGAACGGCAAGCAAATCTTGAAACCAGACATGGAACCCACAGGTATTCTGCCCGGTGAAGTCGTCGGCTGCGGCGCAAACTAGCGAACGCCAATCATATCAAGCAAGGAGACAACACATGCCAAAACTCAGCCAAGAAGAACAGGTTGCCTTCCTGGATGAACGTAAAGTCGGTTTGAGATTAGGGTGCACGCGCGAAGATGGGAGCCCGATCGTAGTACCTATCTCTTTCCTGCACCAGGACGGTGAAATCTACTTTACCCCACGTGCGAAATCCGAATGGTTCGGATGCCTCCGAAAAGACCCGAGGGTCGCCTTGTGCATCGACGAACTCCCGCAACCCATGCGCAAAATGATTATTGAGGGTGAGGCGGAACTCGTCCATGACCTGGGAGAGGACAATGAGTGGCGGGATCTTTTTCTCACGATGATGAAGCGTTACACGTCCGACGAGGAAGCTGAGGCCTATGTAACCAGTACAGACGATCAGCAGAGAGGCTTATACAAGGTCACCCTTGCCAAATGTCGGATCAAGTCCTGGCGAACGCCGATTGGCGATGAAGACCCCACCGGTATCTGGCATCAGCGCTACTACGCAGACGGCACCAAACTCGCGAACCACTAGCGAGCCGGAAAAACAGTATGGCAAAGGTAACTTTCGTAACCCATAGCGGTGAAAAGATCGACGTCCAGGCTGAAACCGGGCAATCGCTCATGCAGGCTGCCTACTCAGAAGGCGTGGACGGAATTCTGGCCGAGTGTGGCGGGAATTGCAGTTGCGCGACCTGCCATGTCATTCTCGATGAGTACTGGATGAAGCAGCTGGGCAAGCCGGAAGCGCTGGAAGCAAACATGCTGGAGTTTGCCGACGGAGCGTTGCCAACAAGCCGCCTTAGTTGTCAGATTGACGTGACGGAGCAACTTGATGGCATGACCGTTCATGTGGGTGGCGAGGTGCCATCGCGCCCAACCTCCCATGTATCGCAAGTCATCGACGAGGCCGGGAGCGAGGCTGCAAGCAGCTCGGATCACGACATTTTTTCCTTGGAGGATCCGCAGCTTTATTTGGATCCAGCGCGCCATGAGATCTTTGCCGATCTACGCAAAAACAATCCCGTTTACTGGCGCGCATTAGGGGAACATGAAGGCCACTGGGTCATTTCCCGATACCAGCACATCGTTGCGATTTGCTCGGATCCAGCCACCTATTCCTCCGCGCAGGGCGCTTTTTTTACCGGCAGTGATGATCCAACACTTGGTTCGATGCTCACGACCGACCCACCACGGCACAACGAAATGCGCCGGGCCGTCTCCAGCTTCTTCGCCAACGATTCACTGAGATGCTTGGAAGATTGGCTAAGAGACGAGTGCAAGTTATTGGTTGAATCGGCATTTCGACCGGAAGGTGTGGAATTCGTCTACGACGTGGCCGCGCATTTGCCTTTGAACGTCATCGGCAAGATCATGGAGCTGCCAAAAGCCGATCGCACCAAGCTGCTTCGTCTTGCAGATGGAATGGTGAAGGCCAGCGAAGAAACCCCGGAAGCCTTGGCCGAGGCTGTGAGCGAACTGGCAGGATTTGCACTGAGCTACGCTGAGTTACGGCGAGGCAAGGAAGGCGCCGATCTCATATCTGCGATGCTGAGCATTGGTGACAGAGAGCAAACGCAAGAGGAATTCGCGAGCATGTTCATGCAGCTTGCGGTCGCGGCGCTTGAGACAACCCGCTCAACGCTGGCGCACATCGTAGCCCAATTTGGCCAGAACCCTGAGTTGATGGAACAGTTTCGTGCGCCGGGAGTTGATTTGAATGTTGCGATCAACGAGTTCCTCCGCTACTACCTGCCGGTCAATAACGCCATGCGCACAGCGACCAAGGACCATGAGTTCGGGGGGCAGGTTATCAAGGCGGGAGACAAGTTGGTGTTGCTCTATGCTTCAGCGAACTTCGATGAAGAAGTTTTTGATCACCCTCTCATCTTCGATATCAGCAGGCATCCCAATCCCCACCTTACCTTCGGTATTGGCCAGCACCTCTGTCTCGGCTTTCGACTGGCCAGGCTTGAACTCAGGGTGTTCCTGGAAGAATTCCTGCGGCAGGTGGAGCGTGTGGAACTGGTAGCGGAGCCGCAAATGCAAGCCACCGTGCTCATCAAGTTAATGCAAAACGCGCAGGTTAAGTTAGAGCGGCCCACGATCTCGGTTGGAGATTAAGCCAGTGGCGGAAGTGAATGTAAAGAAAGGCTACGTGGACGTTTCGGATGGGCAGATCCATTACCGTATCCAAAGTGATGGTGCGGGGCCGTTTCTCATACTATTTCACATGACCGCGTCATCCTCTGAGTCTTATGAAAGCTTGATGACGGCGCTGGCAGGTGATGTCCCTACCATTGCGATCGACACACCGGGCTATGGTGAAAGCTATAAACCCAGTGCGGAGCCGTCCATCGCGTACATTGGCAAAGTTGTTCTGGAAGCGCTCGATGCCTTGAGTGTGGATAAGTTTCACGCCTTCGGCCACCATACGGGAGCATCGATCGCGCTGGAGCTTGCATGTTCAGCCCCCGGCCGAACCCTATCCGCCATACTGAACGGTGTTGCGGCCTCTGACCCTGGAGAGGGCGAAGATATGGAACGCATCTATGCGTATCCCAATCCCTGTGACCCGCTCGGCGACCATATTTTACGCGCATGGAACCGGGTCGCGAACGGGCTCGAACTGGCACCGCACATTCAACTGCCCCCTGAGCTTGTGCACCGGGAGCTGATCGCAACGCTCAAAGCCGGTGAAAACTGGGCATGGGGATACAGGGCTGTGTTTCGAGACAACATTCCAGAGAAGCTAAAGCGCGTAACACGCCCTATTTTCTTTATCATCGCCGAACATGATGGGGTGATGCCATGGCATATCCGAGAGGTGGAACGCAATCCACAATTCGTATCGTACATTGCCCCGGATCACGGCGTGTTCTACTCGGAACTCGCATCACAAGATTTGGCACCCAGGCTTCGAGAGTTTATGCAGAGCGCGGAAGCACAGGTTTTGAGCTGATTGTGAGTAACCAGCGTGGCTGAGTTTATGGGCAAGACTGTCATAGTTACCGGCGGAGCCAATGGCATTGGGCGAGGCATTGTCGAGAGGTTCGCCAGTGCAGGCGCCAGCGTTTTTATCGCCGATATGGATGAAGATAAGGGCGCCAATCTTGCTGAGTCGCTAGGTAGAGAGATCGCTCGGTTTGTTAAGACTGATGTTGCGGATAAGCAACAAATCGCGGATTACATCTCAACGGTGCATGAGACCACGGGACGCATTGACTGCCTGATCAACAACGCTGGCATCGCGGATACCAGCACTTTGGACAATCTGGCCGAAGAGAAGGCAGTGATGGTGTTTAAGGTATTGATGCTGTCCGCAATGACCGCAACGCAGCTTGTGGTACCCATCATGCGCGCTCAGGGCGGGGGCGTGATCCTGAATACCACTAGTGTCCGAGGCGTGGTCTCGTCCAGCAAGGACGGATTCGTTTACAGCGCGCTAAAGGCGGCGGTGATTCATTGGACAAAAAGCGTTTCGTCTCGGCTTGCAGTCGACGGCATTCGCATAAATTGCGTCAGCCCAAGTGGCGTTCCAACACGGTTGTTGGTTGACACCATGTTCCCCGATGGCCCACCGGCTGGAGATGCCAGCATGATTGAGCAGGTAAAACCGATGATGGCCACTGCTCAACCTATTCAGCGGGCCGGTGAACCAGCAGACATTGCAGAGGCAATGTTCTTTCTCGCCAGTTCAAAAGCGCGGTGGGTTACGGGTCAGAACTTAGTTGTGGATGGCGGCTACACCAGCATGTCCTTGGAAGGCGCCGTTTCTTAGAGTCATGTGCTGCTGATACCCAGGGAGCGGCGCTCTGAACGAGCGCCGTAAAGCCTTCAGCTTGGGGTGCGCGAGGGGTCCGCCCCTCGCAGGAAAACTAAGGCGGGACGCCCTCGGTCCGGGGTGCCCGCTTGGGACCGCAGAGCCCGCATTGGACCGAACCGTTTGAGGCGAGGATGTCTTGCCCTCGCTGTCCCGCCCTGCTCTGAAAGGCGCTAAGTCGTGATTTTGGTGACGACGCCGGCGCCGACGGTGCGCCCGCCCTCGCGGATGGCGAACCGCTGGCCCTCCTCCATCGCGATCGGCGAGATCAGCGAAACCGCCATGTTCACGTTGTCGCCCGGCATCACCATCTCAACCCCGGACGGCAGCTCAACCGTGCCCGTCACGTCCGTCGTCTCGAAGAAGAACTGCGGACGGTAGCCCTGGAAGAACGGCGTGTGGCGACCCCCCTCGTCCTTCGACAGAACGTAAACCTCCGCGTCGAACCCAACGTGCGGCGTGATGCTCCCGGGAACCGCCAGAACCTGACCGCGCTCAACCTCGTCGCGCTTCGTGCCCCGCAGCAGAACACCCACGTTCTCACCCGCGCGACCCTCGTCCAACAGCTTGCGGAACATCTCAACGCCCGTGCAGGTCGTCTTCTGGGTCTCCCTGATCCCCACGATCGAGACCTCGTCGCCAACCTTGACCACCCCGCGCGCGATCCGGCCCGTCACCACCGTGCCACGGCCCGAGATCGAGAACACGTCCTCGATCGGCATCAGGAACGGCTGCTCAACCGGGCGCTCCGGCTCCGGGATGTAGCCGTCCAGCGCGTCCAGCAGCGCCTGGATCGAGCCAACCCCGTGCTCCCCCCCCTCGCCCTCCAGCGCCTTCAGCGCGCTGCCCACGATGATCGGCGTCTCGTCGCCCGGAAACTCGTACTGCTCCAGAAGCTCACGGACCTCCATCTCAACCAGCTCAACCAGCTCCTCGTCGTCAACCATGTCCGCCTTGTTCAGGTAAACCACGATCCGCGGAACGCCCACCTGACGCGACAGCAGAATGTGCTCGCGCGTCTGCGGCATCGGACCGTCCGCCGCCGAAACCACCAGGACCGCACCGTCCATCTGCGCCGCCCCAGTGATCATGTTCTTCACGTAGTCCGCGTGACCCGGGCAGTCAACGTGCGCGTAGTGCCGCGCCTCGCTCTCGTACTCAACGTGCGAGGTCGCGATCGTGATCCCACGCTCGCGCTCCTCCGGCGCGTTGTCGATCTGGTCGAACTCACGGACCTCGCCGCCCCGCGCCGCCGCGCAAACCTTCGTCAGCGCCGCCGTCAGCGTCGTCTTGCCGTGGTCAACGTGACCGATCGTCCCAACGTTAACGTGCGGCTTCGTCCGCTCAAACTTCTCCTTCGCCATGATTCCTTTCTCCTTGATTCCAGTATGGTTTTATGGGTGTTCGGTTGCTTGGGCGCAAGGCCCGCAGGCGTCATCGCTTCATAATGCCTTCAGCGATGCTGTCCGGCACTTCGCTGTACTTGTCGAACTCCATCGTGTAAGTGGCGCGCCCTTGGGTGGCGGAGCGCAGGTCCGTGGAATAGCCGAACATCTCCGCCAAGGGCACGTCGGCGCGCACGATCTTGCCTGCCGGGTTCTCGTCCATGCCGCCGATGATGCCGCGGCGCCGGTTGAGGTCGCCCACCACGTCGCCCATGTAGTCCTCGGGGGTGACCACCTCGACGCTCATGATGGGTTCGAGCAGCACCGGACGGGCCTTCATGGCGCCGTCGCGCAGCGCCATGGAGCCGGCGATCTTGAACGCCATTTCCGAGGAATCGACCTCGTGGAAGGAGCCGTCATAAAGGGTGGCGCGCACGTTGATGAGCGGGTAGCCCGCCAGAACGCCGTTCTGCATCTGCTCCTGAATGCCCTTGTTCACCGCCGGGATGTACTCCCGAGGCACCACGCCGCCGACGATCTGATCGACGAACTCGTAGTGGCTCTCCTCATCCTGGTAGGGATCGAGCTTAAGCCACACATGCCCGTACTGGCCGCGGCCGCCGGTCTGGCGAACGAACTTGCCCTCCACCTCGACGCTGGCGCGGATGGTCTCCCGATAGGCGACCTGCGGCTTGCCGATGTTGGCCTCGACGCTGAACTCGCGGCGCAGGCGATCGACAATGATGTCCAGATGCAGCTCGCCCATGCCGGAAATGATGGTCTGGCCGGACTCCTCATCGGTCTCGACCCGGAAGGAGGGATCCTCTTGGGCGAGCTTGCCCAAGGCCACGGACATCTTCTCCTGGTCCGGCACCGACTTCGGCTCCACGGCGACGGAAATGACCGGTTCGGGGAACTCCATGCGCTCCAAGGTGATGATGTCGGACTGCGCGCAGAGGGTGTCGCCGGTGGTGAGGTCCTTAAGGCCGATGGCGGCGGCAATGTCGCCGGCCCGCACTTCCTTGATTTCGTTGCGGTGGTTGGAGTGCATCTGCACCATCCGGCCCACCCGCTCCCGCTTGCGCTTGACCGGGTTGTACACCTGGTCCCCGGAACTTAAGACGCCGGAATAGACGCGGAAGAAGGTCAGCGTGCCGACGAAGGGATCGGTGGCGATCTTGAAGGCAAGCGCCGCGAAGGGGGCCGTGTCGTCCGCCGGGCGCGTGGCGCGGGTCTCCTCATCCTCAAGCACGCCGTCGATCGCCTTGACCTCCGTTGGGTTCGGCAGGTAGTCGATCACCGCATCGAGCATCGCCTGAACGCCCTTGTTCTTGAACGCGGAGCCGCACAGCGCCGGCACGACTTCGTTGGCCAGCGTGCGGATGCGCAGGCCTTGGCGAATGTCGGCCTCGGAGAGGTCGCCTTCCTCGAGGTACTTCTCCATCAGCTCCTCGTTGGCCTCCGCCGCCGTCTCCAGCATCTCCTCGCGCCACTGCTCCGCCTCTGCCTGCAGATCCTCGGGAATGTCGGCCAAATCGTAGGACAGCCCCTGGTCCTCGTCGTTCCAGTAAATGGCCTTCATGCGCAGCAAATCGACCACGCCCTTGAAGTTCTCCTCCGCGCCGATGGCCAGTTGGATGGGCACGGGGTTGGCCCCCAAGCGGTCGCGAATCTGCTCCACCACGCGCAGGAAGTCGGCGCCTGCCCGGTCCATCTTGTTGACGAACACCATGCGCGGCACTTCGTAGCGGTTGGCTTGCCGCCACACCGTCTCCGACTGCGGCTCGACTCCGGAGGTGCCGCAAAACACCACCACCGCGCCGTCGAGCACCCGCAGGCTGCGCTCCACCTCAATGGTGAAGTCCACGTGGCCGGGGGTGTCGATGATGTTGACCCGGTGGCGGTCGTACTGCTGGTTCATGCCCTGCCAGAAGCAGGTGGTGGCGGCCGAGGTGATGGTGATGCCGCGCTCCTGCTCCTGCTCCATCCAGTCCATGACGGCGGCGCCGTCGTGGACCTCGCCGATCTTGTGTGACAGGCCCGTGTAAAACAGCACCCGCTCAGTGGTGGTCGTTTTGCCGGCATCAACATGGGCCACGATGCCGATGTTGCGATAGCGGCTGATGGGGGTTTCACGAGCCATTCATGCTCTCCGTCGTCAATGGGGTCAAGGGACCGGGGTCGGCCGCCTTTTCAGCGGGCCCGATATCAATAGCGGTAGTGCGAGAAAGCCCGGTTGGCCTCGGCCATGCGGTGGGTGTCCTCGCGCCGCCGGACGGCCGCGCCGCGTCCAGCGGATGCGTCCATCAATTCCCCCGCCAAGCGCAGGGCCATGGACTTCTCGCCCCGGGAGCGGGCGCTCTCCACCAGCCAGCGCATGGCCAACGCCTGACGCCGGGAAGGCCGAACCTCCACGGGCACTTGATAGGTTGCGCCGCCGACCCGGCGGGACTTGACCTCCACCACCGGCGCCACCGCCTCCAAGGCCTTTTCGAAGACCTCCACCGGATCGCTGCGGTCGCGCTCCTCAATGCGCGTCAGGGCGCCATAGACGATGCGCTCGGCAACGGACTTCTTGCCGCTCACCATTACGTGATTGATGAATTTGGCGACGGTTTGGTTCTGGTACTTGGGATCAAGCAGGGCTTCCCGTTTGGGAACGAGTCTGCGTCTGGGCATGGTTTGGCTCCTTGCTTCAGGGGGTTCCCCGAGGGCTTGTGCCGCATGAGCTCAAGCGCCGGGGCCTTACTTTAGAGGTTGAACTAGCGGCTAGGGCTAACGAGGCAGCTTGGCGCCGTACTTGGAACGGGCCTGCTTGCGGTCGGCCACCCCTGAGGTATCCAAGGTGCCGCGCACGGTATGGTAGCGCACGCCGGGCAAGTCCTTGACCCGGCCGCCGCGAATCAACACCACCGAGTGCTCCTGAAGATTGTGTCCCTCGCCGCCGATGTAGGAGGTGACTTCGTAGCCGTTGGTCAGGCGCACGCGGCACACTTTGCGCAACGCCGAATTCGGCTTCTTGGGGGTGGTGGTGTAAACCCGTGTGCAGACGCCGCGCTTCTGCGGATTGCCCTGCAAGGCGGGAACGATGTTCTTGCGCGCCTTGCGCTTGCGCGGCTTGCGCACCAATTGGCTGATGGTGGCCATGACTGCTCCGTTCGTTAGCGTCCCGGGGCCAACCTGACCGCCGCCGGGGCGCGGCATTCTAAACGTCCTTGCGGCATCAAGCAACACGCGCCTCTCGCCCAGAGGGCGAGAGGCGGTTGGAGTTTCGCTGCGCGAAACTCCGCGCCCGTTGCGGGGGCCAGCCTCCGAATTGTTTGCGATCCCGCACAACGCGCGCCCGCGAAGCGGGCGCGGTTTGATGGGATGGTCCGCCCCGCTTCATTCACGCGGCATCAAGGGCCGGAATGACGGTTAACTTCCACAACGGAGCGGACCATGACGGATGTTAAACGAGCTGGGATCGACTTGGGCAAGCAGGTGTTCCACCTGACGGCGGCGGACGGTGCGGGGCGCGTGCTGGAGCGGGCGCGCCTGCGCCGGGCGGGGCTGCGGCTGCGCATGGCGCAGCTGCCGCCGGGCACGGTGGTGGCGATGGAGGCCTGCGGCAGCGCCTGGCGGTGCGCAACCGCAGGGCGCAGGCCAACCAGCCGCACGGCTTCCTGCTGGAGTGGGGCATCGAGTCGCAAAGGGGGATCGGGTCGCCGCTCGGGCGGCTGCCGGGGATCCTGGAGGACGCGGAGGGCGAGCTGACGCCCGACAGGCGGGCGCTGCCGGCCGAGCTGGGCGACGAGCCGCGGCGGCTGGACGAGCGGGTCAAGCGCTTCGACGGCCAGATCGAGGCGATCGGGCAGGCGGACCCGGCCTGCCGGCGGCTGCGGGCCATCCCCGGCATCGGCCCGCTGACGGCGACCGCTGCCTGCGCTGCCTGCCGGTCCACGGCGCCCGCGCCGCGGGCGCAACGTCGCCACCGTGGCGCTGGCCAACAGGAACGCCCGCACGGCGTGGGCCGTGCCGGCCGCAAAGGCCGACTTCGACCCCGGCCACGTCGGCAGGAACCCCGGAAGCCGCAGCGAGGCGGCCTGACGGGACCGAAGCCAGCTTCCAAGCGGCACGGGCCGCCAACGGTCGCGGGCAGTGAAGCGAAAGTGATGGCAGGACCGGTTGGAACGACAGGCGATGAGCCTGGAGAACCCCAAGGCCCCCGAGTCCGCCCGTTTGATGAGGCGCGCAGGTGCGCAAACCCCTCAGGGCCCCGCAGGCGGGACCTCCGAACCAAAGGCCGGATGCATGTCCGCAACCAATCCCTTGCCGGCCATCCCGGACGCTCACCCCTTGCGTTTGGATTGCCAAACTCATCAGTCCTTGCTTCAAGGCAAGGAATCGAATGGGTCAACACCCACTTCGATCATAGGGCGATGGGAGGCAGGCCAACTTGGCGCTGGCGCTTCCCCAGTTCTCGAGTCCCCGCCCTTCCGGCCGGGGACTCTCCAAGCGCCTACTCGCTGGCGCTCAGCGCCTCCGACAGCTTGGCATCGATGTCATCGACTAGAACCGGTGCCGCAGCAGGAGCCAACGCGGAGGCCCGCAGGTTGGCCGCATCCTCGGCCCGGCGGCGTTTGCGGTCATTGTGGTAGGTGAGCCCGGTGCCTGCGGGAATCAGCCGTCCGACGACAACGTTCTCCTTCAAGCCGCGCAGGGAGTCCTGCTTGCCGGTGACGGCCGCTTCGGTGAGCACCCGAGTGGTCTCCTGGAACGAAGCCGCCGATATGAAGGACTCCGTGGCCAGGGAGGCCTTGGTGATGCCGAGCAGCACCCGCTGGTAGTCCACCGGCTCCTTGTCCTCCTCGAGGAGTGCCTCGTTGACTTCGCGAAGGCGCGTGTACTCGATCTGCTCGCCGCGGATCAGGTCCGAATCGCCCGGCGCCATCACCTCCACCTTGCGCAGCATTTGCCGCACGATCACCTCGATGTGCTTGTCGTTGATTTTGACCCCTTGGAGGCGGTAAACCTCTTGGATCTCGTTGATGATGTACTTGGCGAAGGCCTCGACGCCATTCAAACGGACGATGTCGTGGGGGCTCAAGGGACCGTGGCACACCACCTCGCCCTTCTCAACCTGCTCGCCCTCAAAGACATCGACATTGCGCCACTTGGGAATCAAGGTCTCCACGGGGTCGCCCTCGGCAGGCGTGATCACCAGCCTTTGCTTGCCCTTGGTGGGGCGGCCGAAGCTGACCACGCCCGACGCCTCGGCGAGCACCGCCGGCTCCTTGGGCTTGCGCGCCTCAAAGAGGTCCGCCACCCGCGGCAAGCCGCCGGTGATGTCGCGCGTCTTGGAGCCTTCCTGGGGAATGCGGGCAATGATGTCGCCCACATGCACCGCATCCTTGTCCTCCAGATTGAGGATGGCGCCCTCCTTAAGCGGATAGGTCGTCTCCTTGGACGCATCCCTTTCCCCCGATGGATCGATCAGCACCAGCGCTGGACGCAGGTCCTTGCCCGAGGTTGAGCGATCCTTCGTGTCGCGAACCGTGATGTTGGTCAAGCCGGTCAACTCGTCGGTTTGGCGATCGATCGAATGGCCCTCCTCCATGTCCTGGAATTCGACGACGCCCTCCACCTCGGCGACGATCGGGTGGGTGTGCGGATCCCAGCGGGCGATGACGTCGCCGGATGCGACGGCATCGCCTTCGGCTACCGAAATGATCGCGCCGTAGGGGAGCTTGTAACGCTCCCGCTCCCGGCCATGGCTGTCGGCCACGGCGATTTCGCCGGATCGGGAAATGGCCACCAATTCGCCGGAGGGCCGGGTCACCGTCTTGAGGTTATGCAGGCGAACGGAGCCGCCATGCTTGACCTCGATGCTGTCGATGGCCGTCGCCCGGGAAGCCGCGCCGCCGATGTGGAAAGTGCGCATGGTGAGCTGGGTGCCCGGTTCGCCAATGGATTGCGCCGCGATCACGCCCACCGCCTCGCCGACGTTGACCCGGTGGCCGCGAGCCAAATCGCGGCCGTAGCAGGTGGCGCAAACCCCGAAGCGCGTCTCGCAGGTGATGGCCGAGCGCACGGTAATCTCGTCAATGCCGAGACTGTCGAGCCGCTCCACCCCGGTCTCGTCAAGCATGTCGCCGGCCGCGAAGAGGATTTCCCCGGTTTCGGCGTCCACCAAGTCGGCCGCCACCACGCGGCCCAGCACGCGGTCGCCCAAGGGCTCCACCACGTCGCCGCCTTCGATGATGGCGGACACCTTGAGGCCGTTGCTGGTGCCGCAGTCGATTTCGGTGACCACCACATCCTGCGCGACGTCCACCAAGCGCCTGGTCAAGTAGCCGGAGCTGGCCGTTTTCAGGGCCGTGTCCGCCAGCCCCTTGCGGGCGCCGTGGGTGGAGATGAAGTACTCGTTGACGTTCAGCCCCTCGCGGAAGTTGGCGGTGATGGCGTTGGCGATGATCGAGCCGTCCGGGCGGGTCATCAGGCCGCGCATCCCGGCCAACTGGCGAATCTGCGCCGGGGAGCCCCGAGCGCCGGAGTCCGCGTAGATGAACACCGAGTTGAAGGAGCTCTGCTGCCGCTCCTCACCGTCGCGATCGACCACCGACTCCTTGGAGATGCTGTCCATCATCGAGCGAGCCACCTTGTCGTTGGCCCAGGACCAGATGTCCACCACCTTGTTGTACTTCTCGCCCTCCGAGAGCAGGCCGGAGACGTACTGCCGCTCCACCTCCTGCACCTCGTCCCGTGCCTCTTCGATGATCTGGACCTTTTGATCGGGGATGACCAGATCATCGACGCCGATGGAAGCGCCGGAGGCCGTCGAGTGGCTGAAGCCCGTGTACATGAGCTGGTCGGCGAACACCACCGTGTCCTTCAGGCCGACGTTGCGGTAGCAATCGTTGACCAGCCGGGAGATCGCCTTCTTGTCCATGGTCTTGTTGACCGAGGAGAAGGGCAGTTCGCCGGGCACGATTTCGTAGAGCAGCACCCGGCCCACCGTGGTTTCAACGAGTTCGCCGCCGCCGATGCCGGGCGCGCGCACCTTGATCTTGGCGTGCAGATCCAAATGCCCGCCGTGGTAGGCCCGATGCACTTCGCGGGAATCGGCGAGGACCATGCCCTCGCCCTTGGCGTTGATCCGCTCGCGGGTCATGTAGTACACGCCCAGCACCACATCCTGGGAAGGCACGATGATCGGCTCGCCGCTGGCCGGCGACAGGATGTTGTTGGTGGACATCATCAACGCCCGCGACTCCAACTGGGCCTCCAGGGTGAGCGGTACGTGAACCGCCATCTGATCGCCGTCAAAATCGGCGTTGTAGGCGGTGCAGACCAGAGGATGCAGCTGAATGGCCTTGCCTTCGATCAGCACCGGCTCGAAGGCTTGAATGCCGAGACGGTGCAGCGTCGGCGCCCGGTTCAGCAGCACCGGGTGCTCTCGGATGACCTCGGCCAGGATGTCCCAGACTTCAGCGGTCTCGCGCTCGACGACCTTCTTGGCGGCCTTGATGGTGGTGGCCAGCCCACGGTCCTGGAGCTGGCCGAAGATGAACGGCTTGAACAGCTCCAAGGCCATCTTCTTGGGCAGGCCGCACTGATGCAGCTTCAGCGTCGGCCCGACGACGATGACCGAGCGCCCCGAGTAATCGACCCGCTTGCCAAGCAGGTTCTGCCGGAAACGGCCCTGCTTGCCCTTGATCATGTCCGCCAGCGACTTCAGCACCCGCTTGTTGGTGCCGGTGATGGCCCGGGCGCGGCGGCCGTTGTCGAGCAGCGCATCGACCGATTCCTGCAGCATGCGCTTTTCGTTGCGCACGATGATGTCCGGCGCCGAAAGGTCGAGCAGGCGCCGCAGGCGGTTGTTGCGGTTGATGACCCGGCGGTAGAGGTCGTTCAAATCCGAAGTGGCGAAGCGGCCGCCGTCCAAGGGAACGAGCGGGCGCAGGTCCGGCGGCAGCACGGGCAGCTTCTTGAGGATCATCCACTCCGGCTTGTTGCCGGAATTCACGAACGCCTCCATCAGCTTCAGGCGCTTGGAGAGCTTCTTGATCTTGGTTTCCGAGTTGGTGGCTGGAATCGCTTCGCGAAGCTCTTGGATCTGCCCCTCCAAGTCCATCGACACCAGCAGTTCCTGGATGGCCTCGGCACCCATGCGGGCGTCGAATTCGTTGCCGTACTCCTCCAGTTTTTCGTAGTACTCCTCGTCGGTGAGCAACTGGCCTTGCGTCAGGTCCGCCAAGCCGGGATCGACGACCACATGGGACTCGAAGTAGAGCACCCGCTCGATGTCCCTGAGCGTCATGTCGAGCAGCAGGCCGATGCGCGACGGCAGCGACTTCAGAAACCAGATGTGGGCGACCGGGCTGGCGAGGTCGATGTGCCCCATGCGCTCCCGGCGCACCTTGGTCAGCGTCACCTCCACGCCGCACTTCTCGCAAACCACGCCGCGATGCTTCATGCGCTTGTACTTGCCGCACAGGCATTCGTAGTCCTTCACCGGACCGAAGATGCGCGCGCAGAACAAGCCATCCCGCTCCGGCTTGAAGGTGCGGTAGTTGATGGTCTCCGGTTTGCGCACCTCGCCGAACGACCAGGACTTGATCATTTCCGGCGACGCCAACCCGATGTGAAGCGCATCGAATTCGGTCGCTTCCCCTTGATCCCTCAGAACGTTTAGTAGGTCTTTCAAGGTTTCCTCCGGCTGCTCTTAATGGGTTTAATGGGTTTTGACTATGGGTTCCGACTTTTGGCTTTGAACCCTTGGTTTCACGGACGCCCAACGGCGCTCTGCCGTTGGCAACCCGGCGGTCACTCGGTCTCCATCTCAATATTGATGCCGAGCGAGCGGATTTCCTTGACCAGCACGTTGAAGGACTCCGGCATGCCCGCCTCCATGCGGAAATCACCGAGAACGATGTTCTTGTACATCTTGGTGCGTCCATTCACGTCGTCCGACTTCACGGTCAGCATCTCCTGCAGGGTGTAGGCGGCGCCGTAGGCCTCCAAGGCCCACACCTCCATCTCGCCAAAGCGCTGGCCGCCGAACTGCGCCTTGCCGCCCAAAGGCTGTTGGGTCACCAAGCTGTAGGAGCCTGTGGAGCGGGCGTGCATCTTGTCGTCAATCAAGTGATTGAGCTTGAGCATGTACATGTAGCCAATGGTCACCGGCCGGTCAAAGGCCTGCCCGGTGCGGCCGTCGTACAGGGTGGTCTGACCGCTCTCGGGCAGACCGGCAAGCCGCAGCATCTGCTTGATTTCCGACTCGGCGGCCCCGTCGAAGACCGGCGTGGAGATGGGCAAACCATGGCGCAGGTTGCCGGCCAGCTCCAGAATCTCGGCATCGGAAAACCCGGCGAGGTCGATCTTGCGCTCACCGACGGCGTTGTAAACCCCGTCAAGATAGGCGCGCAGCCGTTCAACTTGGCCAGCCTCGCCATGTTGGCGCTGCTCCTCAAGCAAGGCGTTGATCTGGTCGCCGATGCCCTTGGCAGCCCAGCCGAGGTGGGTTTCAAGCACCTGGCCGACGTTCATCCGGGACGGAACCCCCAATGGATTGAGGACGATGTCCACCGGCTCGCCGTTGTCGTCAAAGGGCATGTCCTCAATGGGCATGATGACCGAGATCACCCCCTTGTTGCCATGCCGTCCGGCCATCTTGTCGCCGGGCTGAATGCGGCGCTTGATGGCCAGATAGATCTTGACGATCTTGAGCACGCCCGGGTTGAGGTCGTCGCCGCTCTCCAGTTTCGAGCGCTTGTCCTCAAAAATCTCCTCCAAGCGCTTGGCGCGAGCCTTCAACTGCTTTTCCGCGCCTTCGATCTGCTTGTTGAGGCCATCGTCGGCCATGCGGATTCCGAACCAGTCATCGAACGGCGTTTCATCCAAGTAGGCGGCGGTGATGTCCGCCCGGCCATCCACCCTTGGCAACTGCGCCGCCATCTGGCCCGTCAAGGCGCTGCGCAGCCGCTCTTGGGTCGCCGCCTCGACGATGCGGTACTCATCATCAAGGTCTTTGCGGATCTGCGCCAGTTCGGCTTGCTCAATGGCCTTGGAGCGCTCGTCCTTCTCCACGCCATCCCGAGTGAACACGCGAACGTCGATCACCGTGCCCTTGACGCTGGTGGGAACCCGCAGGGAGGTGTCCTTAACATCCGACGCCTTCTCGCCGAAAATGGCCCGCAGCAGCTTCTCCTCCGGCGTGAGCTGGGTTTCGCCCTTCGGCGTCACTTTGCCCACCAGAATGTCGCCTGCGGCGACTTCGGCGCCAATGTAAACGATCCCCGACTCATCGAGCTTGGACAACGCGCCAACCCCGACGCTCGGAATGTCGCTGGTGATCTCCTCCGGGCCGAGCCGGGTGTCGCGCGCGATGCAGGTCAGTTCCTGGATGTGAACGCTGGTGAAGCGGTCGTCCTGCACCACCCGCTCCGAGACCAGAATGGAGTCCTCGAAGTTGTAGCCGTTCCAAGGCATGAAGGCCACCCGCATGTTCTGGCCGAGAGCCAGCTCACCCATATCGACCGACGGACCGTCGGCCAGAATGTCGCCCGACTTGATCCGATCGCCCGGCGCGACCAATGGCCGCTGATTGATGCAGGTGTTTTGGTTGGAACGGGTGAACTTGATCAGGTTGTAGATGTCCACGCCGGCTTCGTTGGCTTCGGTTTCCTGCTCCGATACACGCACGACGATGCGCCCGGCATCAACGCTGTCCACCAAGCCGCCCCGGCCGGCGGTGACGCAGACCCCGGAATCCCGGGCCACATGGCGCTCGATGCCTGTCCCCACCAAGGGCTTTTCGGTGCGAAGGGTGGGCACGGCCTGGCGCTGCATGTTCGATCCCATCAGCGCCCGGTTGGCGTCATCGTGCTCCAGAAAGGGGATCAGCGCGGCAGCGATGGAGACCACCTGCTTGGGGGAGACATCCATGTAGTTGACGTGGTCCGGCTCCATCTTGGCGAACTCGTTTTGATGGCGCACGTCAACCAAGGGCTCGGCAAAGGCGCCGTCACCGTCCAAACGGGAACTGGCTTGGGCGATGACGTACTCGGCTTCGTCGATGGCCGAAAGGTACTCGATTTCATCCGCCACGCGGCCACCCTCCACCTTGCGGTACGGAGTCTCCAAAAAGCCGTACTCGTTGGTGCGGGCGTAGGCCGCCAAGCTGTTGATCAGGCCGATGTTCGGGCCTTCGGGGGTCTCGATGGGGCAAACCCGCCCGTAGTGGGTTGGATGCACGTCGCGAACCTCGAATCCGGCCCGCTCCCGGGTGAGGCCGCCCGGTCCCAGAGCCGATACCCGCCGCTTGTGGGTGACCTCGGAAAGCGGGTTGTTCTGATCCATGAACTGGGAGAGCTGGCTGGAGCCGAAAAACTCCTTGACCGCCGCCGCCACCGGCTTGGCGTTGATCATGTCCTGGGGCATCAAACCCTCCGATTCAGCCAGCGAGAGACGTTCCTTCACCGCCCGCTCGACCCGGATCAAGCCGACGCGGAACTGGTTCTCGGACATCTCGCCCACCGAGCGCACCCGACGGTTGCCGAGGTGGTCGATGTCATCAACCGAACCGCGGCCGTTGCGGATGTCGATCAGGACCTTGAGGACGTCAATGATGTCCTCCTTGGACAGGACGCCCGCGCCGGTGGTCCTGCTCCGTCCGAGACGGCGGTTGAACTTCATGCGGCCAACCGTCGAGAGATCGTAGCGCTCCTTGGAGAAGAACAGGTTCTCGAAGAGGTTCTCGGCGGCTTCCTTGGTGGGCGGCTCGCCCGGGCGCATCATGCGGTAGATCTCCACGAGCGCCTCAAGTTGATTGGTCGTCGTATCGATGCGCAGCGTATCGGAGATGTAGGATCCGCAGTCGAGTTCATTGGTGTAGATGGTCTTGATCGTCGAAACCCCCGTCTCCAAAAGCTTCTCGATCACCTCCTCGGTGATGACGGAGTTGCACGGCAGCAGGATCTCGCCGGTTTCGCCATCGACGACATCCTCCGCCGTCACCCCGTCAAGCAGGTATTCCCGGGGTACGTCCAAGCGCTTGATCCGGCTTTTCAGAAGCTGGTTGACATGCCGTTTGGTCACGCGGCTGCCGGCTTCCACCACCACTTCGCCCTGGCGGGTGGCGATGTCGAAAGACGCCACCTCCCCCAGCAGCCGGTCCGCCTCCAAGTCGAGCGAAAAGCCGTTCTTCTTGACGTGGAAGACGTTCATGTCGAAGAACATGCCGAGCATTTCCTCGCTTGAGCAGCCAAGCGCCCGCAGAATGATCGTGGCCGGCAGCTTGCGCCGACGGTCGATGCGCACGAACACGCAGTCCTTGGGGTCGAACTCGAAATCGAGCCAAGAGCCGCGGTAGGGAATCACCCGGGCGGAGTAAAGCAGCTTGCCGGAACTGTGGGTCTTGCCCCGGTCATGGTCGAAGAACACTCCCGGCGAGCGATGCAGCTGGGAAACGACGACCCGTTCCGTGCCGTTGATGACGAAGGTGCCGTTGTCGGTCATGAGCGGCACTTCGCCCATGAACACCTCCTGCTCCTTGATGTCCTTGATCGCCTTGCTGGACGACTCCCGATCATAGATGATCAAGCGCACCTTGACGCGCAGCGGCGCGGCGTAGGTGATGCTGCGCACAATGCACTCCTTGACGTCGAAAGCCGGCTCGCCGAGCTGGTAGTCCACATATTCGAGGGCCGCGTTGCCCGAGTAGCTGACAATCGGGAACACCGAACGAAAGGCTGCATGCAGGCCCACGTCGCGACGCTTGCTGGCGGGAACGCCACGCTGCAGGAACTTGCCGTAGGACTGCACTTGGATGGCCAGCAGGTAAGGCATTTCCATGGACTCGGCAATCTTGCCGAAATCCTTGCGAACGCGTTTTCTCTCGGTAAAGCTATACGCCATTCGAATCTCCCGGGATTTGTTTTTCACACAACGACAAACGGCCGGAACCCGCATGCGGGGACCGACAGGGTGGCGACGAAGCTGTCAGTCGCGCAGGCAGGACGGCAAGGGCGCCAGATCGGGCGCTGGTTCCGCCGTCCCGCTGGACTGGAGCGGCCAAGCTATTTCAGCTCGGCTTGGGCGCCCGCTTCCTCAAGCTGCTTCTTGATTTCCTCGGCCTCTGCCTTAGCGACGCCTTCCTTGACCGTCGAAGGCGCACCATCCACCAAGCCCTTGGCATCCTTCAAGCCAAGCCCGGTGATCGTGCGCACCACCTTGATGACGTTGACTTTCTTGTCGCCGATGACGCTCAGAACGACATCGAATTCGGTCTGCTCCTCGGTGGCCGCCTCAACGCCGCCATCGCCGGCGGCTGCCGCCGCAACCGCAACCGGCGCCGCGGCGGATACGCCGAACTTCTCCTCCATGGACTGAACGAGCTGCACCACCTCCATGACGCTCATGTCGGCAATGGCGTTCAGGATGTCGTCTTTGGACAAAGCCATAGTTTGATCTCCTTTTTAGGGTTTCCGGCCGTTTGGGTTCCGGCAGGTTCTCGTTTCCAAACCGATTGCGGCTGGCTTCAGCCTTCGCCCGCCGTTGGCGGGGCTTGGGCTGGCGCTTCCGCGTCGCCCCCCGTTGCAGGCCCCTTCGCCTCCCCGACCGCAGCCACGGTGCGCGCCAACTTGGCCGGAACCTCGTTCAGGGTTCGGGCCAGTTGGCTGATCGGCGCCAGCATGACGCTCATCAACAGGCCGAGCGCTTCGGTGCGAGTGGGCAGGTTGGCGACGCGGTCGATCTCGCTGGCAGCAAGCAGGGTGCCGCCAATGGCCAGCGCCTTCACTTCAAGGGATTCGTATTCATCAACGCACGCCTTCATCAGGCGAGCCGCCGAACCCGGTTCGTCCAACGACAGAGCCAGCAGGGTCGGACCCTCAAGCGCGTCGTTCAAGCATTCGTATTGCGTGCCTGCCACGGCGCGGCGCGCCAAGGAATTGCGAACCACCCGAAGGTAAACCCCTTCCCGGCGCGCCTTGGCGCGCAATTCGGTCATGTCAACCACGGTCAAGCCGCGGAAGTCCGCCAGCACCGCCGAGTGCGCCTTGCGCGCCTCGGCGCCGACTTCGACGACGATCGTCTGCTTTTGTTCGAGCCTGAGAGCCACTTGATTCCGCCTTGTTCTTCCGCTTGATGGTTTCGCGTTTTGGCTTGGGGTCGGCGCTTCGCTGCGCGTTCGAGCGCAGGAGGCGCCAACAGCGGGCCGCTAAATCTCCAATGACGCCTGATCGATGGCGAGACCGGGCCCCATCGTTGTCGATAGCGTGATTTTCTTGAGATAGACGCCCTTCGCCGAAGCGGGACGCGATTTCTTCAAATCCGCCACCAGGGTCTCCAAGTTCTCCTTGATTTGGGTGGCGGAGAAGCCCACTTGACCGACGCTGCCATGCACGATGCCGCCCCGATCAGTGCGGAAGCGAACCTGCCCCGCCTTGGCGTTCTTGACCGCCGCCCCCACATCAGCGGTGACGGTGCCGGTTTTCGGGTTGGGCATCAGCCCCCGCGGACCGAGCAGCCGACCTAGGGGGCCAACCACCCGCATGGCATCAGGCGTGGCGATGACCACGTCAAAATTCAGGTCGCCGCCCTTGATTCGTTCGGCAAGCTCATCAAGCCCGACCGCATCCGCCCCTGCGGCTGCGGCCAGGCTGGCGCTCTCTCCTTGCGCAAAGACCGCCACCCGCACCGCCTTGCCCGTGCCGTGGGGCAAGGTGCTTGCGCCCCTGAGCGTCTGATCCGACTTGCGCACATCGACGCCGAGGTTCACCGATACGTCAAAGCTCTCCTTGAACTTGGCCTTGGACAACTCGGAAAGCAGACCCACCGCCTCGTCAATGGGATAGAACCTGCCTTGGTCCAAAGCCTCCGCGATTGCCTGCCGACGACGGCTTAACTTAGCCATTTTACGCCTCCTCCGCGATCGCCGCATCTCCGGCTTCGACGACTTTGATGCCCGCGCTGCGGGCGCTGCCAGCGATGGTGCGCACTGCGGCGTCGAGATCGGCGGCAGTGAGATCCGGATCCTTCAGCTTGGCAATTTCCTCAAGTTGGCTGCGGGTCACGGTTCCCTTCTTGACCGTGTTGGGCGTGGCGCTGCCCTTGTCGATGCCGGCCGCCTTTCTCAGCAGCACCGATGCCGGAGGAGTTTTGGTGATGAAGGTGAAGCTGCGGTCGGCGTAAACGGTGATCACCACAGGGATCGGCAGTCCCTGCTCAAGACTCTGGGTCTGGGCGTTGAAGGCCTTGCAGAAGTCCATGATGTTGACGCCGTGCTGGCCTAGGGCCGGGCCCACCGGGGGGCTGGGGTTGGCCTGTCCCGCTGGCACCTGCAGCTTGACGTAGGTCATGACTTTTCTTGCCATCCAACTATCTCCTCGGGTTTCAGCGCCCCCAACGCAGCTATGCGACCGCGCCTTGAGCTCCCCGTTTGCGTGGGCAGCGAACCACCCTTTTTTTCCTAATCGCAGGGCAAGGTTTGCGAACCGCCGACCTTGCGCCCGGCGACCATCCTGCCATTGCTTTGAGGCATCGCCTCGCTAGCCTTTCTCCACCTGCCCGAAGTCAAGTTCCACCGGCGTCGAACGGCCAAATATGGTGACCGCCACATGCAGCCGGCTTTTTTCGTAGTTCACTTCCTCAACGCAGCCGCTAAAGTCGTTGAAGGGCCCATCAACGACCCGCACCACCTCGCCCGGCTCAAAGACCACCTTGGGCGCCGCCTTGCCGGTGCCCGCTTCAACGCGAGCGAGTATCTCGTCGGCTTCCTTGGGCGACAGCGGCGCGGGATTATCGGCGGTGCCGCCGATGAATCCCATGACCCGAGGAGTCTGCTTGACCAAGTGCCAGGTTTCATGGTTCAGCTCCATCTCCACCAGGACGTAGCCGGGGAAAAACTTGCGTTCGCTGCGGCGCTTCTGTCCAGCCCGCATTTCCACCACCTTTTCGGCCGGCACGAGTATGCGCCCGAAATGGTCCTTGAGCGGCGACAGTTCGATTCGCTCCCCAAGCGCCCGCGCAACATTGTTCTCCAAGCCCGAGTAGGCGTGAACGACGTACCACTTTTTACCCATCAAAAACACCCATGAACGGCACAGCGCCCGTGAACGCAGCCCGGCCCACTAAAACTATCCATGAACGGCTCTTCATCCAGCATGCGGTCAATGTGCGGCGTTAGCCGATAACCGAGGAGACGAACCAACTCAGCGCTGAATCGAGCATCCACAGAATCAACGCGAACACCAGCACCAGCGCCAAGACGATGACGGTAGTCTGCAGGGTTTCGTCACGGGTGGGCCAAACCACCCGCCGAATCTCGCCGCGGGCCTCCTTGAGCAGGGTCCAGATCGCGGCGCCCCGCTGGGTTTGCAGCGCAATGCCGACGGCAACGGCAGCGACGCCAATCAACCCGATGACGCGCATCAACAGCGATTCGTCCTGGTAGTACCAGTTGCCGAACACGCCCAACGCCAACAGAGCGACGGCAATCAGCCACTTCAGCCAATCCAGCCCGCCGCCCATGGCCGAGCCGGCGCTGCCGCCCGCCAGCTTCCTGCCATCAGTCCCTGAAGCTCTCTTTGTCAATCCTTGCGCCATCAGACCTCGCACCGCCACGCAACCGACGGACTGTGTTGATATGCCAACCACGCTCGCCGATTCATCGCGGCAAGGAATTGGCAGGCCAGGAGGGAATCGAACCCCCAACCTGCAGTTTTGGAGACTGCTGCTCTGCCGATTGAGCTACTGGCCTTTCGTTCGTCAAAACGTGAATCGCGTCATGATCAAGCCGCCGGTCTTCCGTTCGCCAAGCGTCACGTCGTGATTTTGGTGACGACGCCGGCGCCGACGGTGCGCCCGCCCTCGCGGATGGCGAACCGCTGGCCCTCCTCCATCGCGATCGGCGAGATCAGCGAAACCGCCATGTTCACGTTGTCGCCCGGCATCACCATCTCAACCCCGGACGGCAGCTCAACCGTGCCCGTCACGTCCGTCGTCTCGAAGAAGAACTGCGGACGGTAGCCCTGGAAGAACGGCGTGTGGCGACCCCCCTCGTCCTTCGACAGAACGTAAACCTCCGCGTCGAACCCAACGTGCGGCGTGATGCTCCCGGGAACCGCCAGAACCTGACCGCGCTCAACCTCGTCGCGCTTCGTGCCCCGCAGCAGAACACCCACGTTCTCACCCGCGCGACCCTCGTCCAACAGCTTGCGGAACATCTCAACGCCCGTGCAGGTCGTCTTCTGGGTCTCCCTGATCCCCACGATCGAGACCTCGTCGCCAACCTTGACCACCCCGCGCGCGATCCGGCCCGTCACCACCGTGCCACGGCCCGAGATCGAGAACACGTCCTCGATCGGCATCAGGAACGGCTGCTCAACCGGGCGCTCCGGCTCCGGGATGTAGCCGTCCAGCGCGTCCAGCAGCGCCTGGATCGAGCCAACCCCGTGCTCCCCCCCCTCGCCCTCCAGCGCCTTCAGCGCGCTGCCCACGATGATCGGCGTCTCGTCGCCCGGAAACTCGTACTGCTCCAGAAGCTCACGGACCTCCATCTCAACCAGCTCAACCAGCTCCTCGTCGTCAACCATGTCCGCCTTGTTCAGGTAAACCACGATCCGCGGAACGCCCACCTGACGCGACAGCAGAATGTGCTCGCGCGTCTGCGGCATCGGACCGTCCGCCGCCGAAACCACCAGGACCGCACCGTCCATCTGCGCCGCCCCAGTGATCATGTTCTTCACGTAGTCCGCGTGACCCGGGCAGTCAACGTGCGCGTAGTGCCGCGCCTCGCTCTCGTACTCAACGTGCGAGGTCGCGATCGTGATCCCACGCTCGCGCTCCTCCGGCGCGTTGTCGATCTGGTCGAACTCACGGACCTCGCCGCCCCGCGCCGCCGCGCAAACCTTCGTCAGCGCCGCCGTCAGCGTCGTCTTGCCGTGGTCAACGTGACCGATCGTCCCAACGTTAACGTGCGGCTTCGTCCGCTCAAACTTCTCCTTCGCCATGATCTCCTGTTCCTTCCTGCTCCTTGGGTCGGGTCAGCGCCAGCAGCGGACGAAAGAAACGCCGCTGCGCGATGCTCAACTGCATTTGGTGCTCACAATCGGATTTGAACCGATGACCTCTTCCTTACCAAGGAAGCGCTCTACCGACTGAGCTATGTGAGCATTCAGCCAACCAAACGGCGCGCTTTGGAGCGGGTAGCGGGAATCGAACCCGCGTCATCAGCTTGGAAGGCTGAGGTTCTGCCTCTGAACTATACCCGCGCGACCGTCTCCGTTTACTCCAAGCCTCAAGCGAGGCGGCATCGATTCCTAAAGTCCCGCCTTGAGGAAGCCTCAACCTCGGACGGGATGCGGCGTCGAATCCTGGTGGTGGGGGAAGGATTCGAACCTTCGAAGGCTAAGCCGTCAGATTTACAGTCTGATCCCTTTGACCACTCGGGAACCCCACCCGATTTCGACACGGAGGGCCGTGCAATGCGCCCTCGGCGCATGCACGACCACCCAGATTGTCGGCCCTCATGCCAGCGGCGCAAAGCCCGCAACGCCATTTCAGCCGGTTGTTCCGCCGCTCCTGCCGTCACCCATGCGGCACTTCACTTGCATTCACCGCCTGCGTTCATCACCCGTCCACAGCCCCCCACTCAAGCCAAAGGCATGCCGAAGGCTCTGGTGCCGCCACAAGGAATTGAACCCTGGACCTTCTCATTACAAGTGAGTTGCTCTACCTGCTGAGCTATGGCGGCGAAAAGCGGGAGCGGCATTCTATAGAAGGCGACGTGCTGACGCAACGAGCAAATTCGTCTGTCAACGCAAAGCAGAGATGTCCCCTTTGGCCAGACTTCGGGTTCCGCCGCCTTCGCCAGGTCCACGCGCGAACGCACCGTCCTGCCGCCCTCCACCGGCGGCGGATCCCCGCCCTCGCCGAGCAGCATGACCGGCAGCTCGCGCCCGTCGCGAAGCACCGTCACCGCGCCGTCGTGGCCCTTGCAGACCGTCACCGCCGCGCCGCGCGGCCGGTAGCCCCCGCCATGTCCCGTGACTTGGCAGGCGCGCCCCCCGAAGCTGACCGTCAGGCCCTTGGTCAGCTTGCGCGCATGCTGCTCGCAGAGGATCAGGTCCAGCTCACGGGCGTCGTGCGGCACCGACCGGTGCGCGTCCGCCGGGTTGCGCGGCGCCACCGCGAAGCGCCGGTTGAAGTCCGCCATGAACTCCGGCAGGTGGGCGTTGCCCGCCGCCATGCCGTCGATCCCGCGCAGCCGCATCTCCTTGACCAGCCGGTCCTGGAACGTCCGGTTGGCCCGCTCCACGCGCCCCTTCGCCTGTGGGCTGCCCGCATGGATCCCCGCGATGTCCAGCGTCAGCAGGGCCCGCGGGAACCGCGTCGGCCGGTCCTCGCCGCCCTTGCGGTTGACCCGGAAGACGCTGTGGCGGTCCGAGTGGCAGGCCACCGGCCGGCCGTGCGCATCCAGGTGCGCCCGCGTCGTGCGCATGTACGCCTCGGTCGTCTCCTGCGCGTGGAACCCCGCCGCCGGCAGCCGCGTCGTCGCGTCGTCCACGTGGGCGATCAGCGTGCGGCCGGGCGACCGGCCCTCGAACCAGTCGTGCGGCGAGCCGTCGATCCGGACCAGGTCCCCGTCAGAACCCCTTCCGGAAACGCCAAAACACAACCCCCGCACAAGGCAAAAAGGGGACACTTTAGCTTTGCTCAAAGGGGACATTACGGCCTTGCGCCAACACGAGCAAATTCGTCGTGCAAATTCGTCGGCTGTTGGCGAATTCGTCGGCGGCTCAGTACGATGGCGCTTCGCGCGCCCGCCGCGCTCCCAAGCACTTGTGGGCGGTGCTGGCTCGCGCATCCACGGCTGACAGGCTTCTAGGACGAGTCCGTCCCGCAAGGCGTCGAGGGCAGGGCGAAAGCCGGGACGTCGCGGGGCGATTGGGCGCGCAGATGGTAGGCTTTGCGGGGACTGTCAAGAGTTTCCACCCTGACGCGGTAGCCCAACGCCGCCAATTCGGATCGAAAGGCCGCAGCGGCGCTTGAATCGGCAAAGACGCCTACGGACAAAGCGGCGGTGAATCGCGCGTCCTCAAGGCAACTGGAGAAGTCCCTGCCGCGACCCGGTTGATCCTGCGGCGTCAACGGCGCGCTGCAATCGAGAGAGCCAACGGCTTCACTGATCAGTTGGCTGGGGATCGACTGCGAACGCAATTCATCGCGCAGCCGACGCATTGCCGTCGGGGTGGCGACCGGTCCAATGAGCACGAGGTGGTCGGGCTCGCCAGCCACAGGGGTCTCCATGATCTCGACGCTGCCGCCCCGAGCTTCGATGCTCTTCATCAGGGACGCAAAAGCGGAGGGGGCGCCCAACGGGCCCCAACGCCGGCAGACGAGGTCGGACAAGGCCGCATCGCCACCTGCGCCGGGCAGCGGGAGCGGGGCGTTCACGTCCCTTGACGCCGGCTCCAGCAGCTGGGGCTGGGAGCCGAGAAGGGACAAGGAAAAGGCTGCAACAGCGCCATTAAGCAGAAGCGCCAGCGCGAGCAGCGCCTTTCCATTAATGAGCACGCGCACGGTTGACATCCCGGCCCCTTGGTCACTTCTCGGTTCGCGGATGCATCCGGCCTCAATTCCGGCATTTATCTTGGCTTGGGGGCAACGCGAAGGGAGACTTCACCCCCGGTGATCTCCATGGTTTCATCCGCACAGCGCATTCGCAAAGCGCCTTCGCCAGTCACGCCAAGAACCACGCCATCCCGGATTTGGTTGCCTTGGATTATGCGGCAATCCCTGCCTTGGCAAACATGCAGCCGATCATAGGCTGAGCGACGAGGAGAAAAGCCTTCGTGGCTGAAGCGGCGCACAGCCTCCACGACTCTCGACGCCAAGGCTGCGGCAAGCCCATTGCGGTCCATCGAGAACCCGTGGGCCTTCAAATCCGTAACTTCCCGGTCGATGGCTGTGCGGGCAGCCACAGGCAAGTCCACGTTTAAGCCGATGCCGACAATGCAGGCGCAACGTTCGGCTTTAGCCACCACTTCCATGAGAATGCCGCACACCTTAGCGCCGCCAATGTAAACGTCATTGGGCCATTTGACGGCTGCCGCCTCAACGCCCTCATGGCGCAGCAGCTCGGCCACAGCCAAGCCAATGGCCAAGCTAAGGCCTCCGAGAGCACCTGCGGGCAAGTCAAGCTCAAAACCCAAGCTGAGCGCGATATTGCGTCCAAAGGGCGTGAGCCAGCGGCGCCCGCGCCGACCCCGACCGGCGGTCTGCAGTTCCGCAAACCAGGCTAAGCCGTCAATCGACGCCGACTGCGCTAGTTTCACCATGCGGGAATTGGTGGAGTCCACGGCAGGGAACACCGTCACGCCACGCAGCCATTGAACTGCCTCCGGCGCGAGCAGCGCGCTTATGGCCTGCGGGTCGAGCGCGGCCACGCCCGCAGGAAGCAGAGCCTTGCCATTTCTGACCACCAATCCAAGCCGTTGCGGAGCCGCCTCTTCAAAATCAAATTGATGGGCAGGCAACTCGCCATAGTCAAGCAGGCGGCGCAGCAGCACGGAAAGCTCTTCGCTCACGCCGACCCCGAACTAGCCCGCGGACACAAAAAAACCCCGCCAACGGCGGGGTTTCGCTATAAAAGCCTGACGACGACCTACTCTCACATGGGGAGACCCCACACTACCATCGGCGCTGAGTCGTTTCACTGCTGAGTTCGGGAAGGGATCAGGTGGTTCCAACACGCTAGTATCGTCAGGCAAACCATTTCTCGCCCTGACTTTACCGGTTGGCAAGCACTGCGGAACTTCCGCAGTCCCAAGACGAGACCATTCAAAGAACATGTAGCCAACAACGCGGTTAGATGCGCCTTACGCAAGAAAGTTGCAAAACCAATTCAACGCAAATCCGTGCCAACGTCGATGCGTTCGATTATATGGTCAAGCCGCACGGGCAATTAGTACAGGTTAGCTCAACGCCTCGCAGCGCTTACACACCCTGCCTATCAACCTCGTAGTCTTCGAGGGCCCTTCAGAAATCGTAATGATTTGGTGAGATCTCATCTTGAGGTGGGCTTCCCGCTTAGATGCTTTCAGCGGTTATCCCGTCCGAACATAGCTACCCGGCAATGCCACTGGCGTGACAACCGGAACACCAGAGGTTCGTCCACTCCGGTCCTCTCGTACTAGGAGCAGCTCCTCTCAAATCTCATACGCCCACGGCAGATAGGGACCGAACTGTCTCACGACGTTCTAAACCCAGCTCGCGTACCACTTTAAATGGCGAACAGCCATACCCTTGGGACCGGCTCCGGCCCCGGGATGTGATGAGCCGACATCGAGGTGCCAAACACCGCCGTCGATGTGAACTCTTGGGCGGTATCAGCCTGTTATCCCCGGAGTACCTTTTATCCGTTGAGCGATGGCCCTTCCATACAGAACCACCGGATCACTAAGACCGTCTTTCGACCCTGCTCGGCTCGTCAGCCTCGCAGTCAAGCACACTTCTGCCTTTACACGCACTGCATGATTTCCGACCATGCTGAGTGTACCTTCGTGCTCCTCCGTTACTCTTTGGGAGGAGACCGCCCCAGTCAAACTACCCACCACACACTGTCCTCGATCCAGATCATGGACCTGAGTTAGAACCCCAAATTGGCCAGGGTGGTATTTCAAGGACGACTCCACGAAGGCTAGCGCCTCCGCTTCAAAGTCTCCCACCTATCCTACACAAACCAAGTCAAAGTCCAGTGCGAAGCTATAGTAAAGGTTCACGGGGTCTTTCCGTCTAGCCGCGGGTACACGGCATCTTCACCGCGATTTCAATTTCACTGAGTCTCGGGTGGAGACAGTGTGGCCATCGTTACGCCATTCGTGCAGGTCGGAACTTACCCGACAAGGAATTTCGCTACCTTAGGACCGTTATAGTTACGGCCGCCGTTTACCGGGGCTTCGATCATGAGCTTCGCAAACGGACAAGTCCGGTCGCTAACCCAATCAATTAACCTTCCGGCACCGGGCAGGCGTCACACCCTATACGTCCTCTTGCGAGTTTGCAGAGTGCTGTGTTTTTAATAAACAGTCGCAGCCACCTGGTATCTTCGACCGCCAGCCGCTCAGGGAGCAAGTCCCGTCACCGCCGGCGGCGCACCTTCTCCCGAAGTTACGGTGCCATTTTGCCTAGTTCCTTCACCCGAGTTCTCTCAAGCGCCTTGGTATTCTCTACCCGACCACCTGTGTCGGTTTAGGGTACGGTCGTTCGCAGCCTTAAAGCTTAGAGGTTTTTCCTGGAAGCAGGGCATCAACCACTTCCCGCTCGTATAGGAGCGGTTCGTCATCACATCTCAGCCTTGAGGTCCCGGATTTTCCTAAGACCTCAGCCTACGCGCTTAAACCTGGCCGCCATTCGAAAATGGACACCATCGCCAGGCCAGCCTAGCCTTCTTCGTCACCCCATCGCAGCTTCGATCGGTGCAGGAATGTTAACCTGCTTCCCATCGACTACGCCTTTCGGCCTCGCCTTAGGGGCCGACTCACCCTGCGCCGATGAGCGTTGCGCAGGAACCCTTGGTCTTCCGGCGAGGAGGATTTTCACCTCCTTTATCGTTACTCATGTCAGCATTCGCACTTCTGATACCTCCAACGGACCTCACGGTCCGCCTTCACAGGCGTACAGAACGCTCCTCTACCATGCCATGCCTTAAGGTGTGGCATCCGCAGCTTCGGTGGACAGTTTGAGCCCCGTTACATCTTCCGCGCAGGCCGACTCGACCAGTGAGCTATTACGCTTTCTTTAAAGGGTGGCTGCTTCTAAGCCAACCTCCTGGCTGTCTGGGCCTTCCCACATCGTTTCCCACTTAACTGTCACTTAGGGACCTTAGCTGGCGGTCTGGGTTGTTTCCCTTTCCACGACGGACGTTAGCACCCGCCGTGTGTCTCCCTCGATTGCACTCACCGGTATTCGGAGTTTGCATGGGGTTGGTAAGTCTAGGTGACCCCCTAGCCCAAACAGTGCTCTACCCCCGGCGGTGATACGAGAGGCTCTACCTAAATAGATTTCGAGGAGAACCAGCTATCTCCGAGCTTGATTAGCCTTTCACTCCGAGCCACAGGTCATCCCCTAATTTTTCAACATTAGTGGGTTCGGGCCTCCAGTTGATGTTACTCAACCTTCACCCTGCCCATGGCTAGATCGCTCGGTTTCGGGCCTACTCCTACCGACTGCCTCGCAAGCGAGGTTGAACGCCCTGTTAAGACTCGGTTTCCCTACGGCTCCCCTAGACGGTTAACCTTGCCAGTAAAAGTAACTCGCTGACCCATTATACAAAAGGTACGCAGTCACCCACCTTGCATCACAGCTTGACGGAAGTTCTCCCGAAGGATATTTCCAAAGCCGGGAGGCGGTAGGCTCCCACTGCTTGTATGCATCCGGTTTCAGGTTCTATTTCACTCCCCTCACAGGGGTTCTTTTCGCCTTTCCCTCACGGTACTGGTTCACTATCGGTCAGCCAAGAGTATTTAGCCTTGGAGGATGGTCCCCCCTCGTCCGAAGACGGTTCAGACAGGGTTTCACGTGCCCCGTCCTACTCGATTTCACCCATGGATCGTTTTCGTGTACGGGGCTATCACCCTGTATCGCGCAACTTTCCAGATGCTTCCACTAACCATTCATGGGCTTAAGGGCTGTTCCCCGTTCGCTCGTCGCTACTGAGGGAATCTCGGTTGATTTCTTTTCCTCCGGGTACTTAGATATTTCAGTTCCCCGGGTTCGCCTCCATACCCTATGGATTCAGATATGGATACCGCTCGAAAGCGGTGGGTTTCCCCATTCGGAAATCCCCGGATCAGGGCCTGTTTACCGGCTCCCCGAGGCTTATCGCAGGTTACGACGTCCTTCATCGCCTTTGGCTGCCAAGGCATCCACCGGATGCACTTTCACGCTTGACCATATAATCCAACGCATCCTTCGGCCACCTTGCCACAGCAACGTCAACAGCCAACCGAGGGGTTGGACACCGACGCCGCTTGCTCATGGGTAGGCGGTCTGGCTGGATTTTGGTAACGCAATTTGTTGCCGGCGCAACGCTGTGCATTCCCCCGGGTGTCCGGCTCGGAAGCCGAAATGAGGGTTCCACGCGTTGCACCAAGACGCATCTACTTTGCCGCCCACCTCTCGGCAGGCAGCTACCCGCGTTGTTATTGCATTGAATAACAATGCGGCTACATGTCTTTGAATTGTTAAGGATCGGTTGCTGCCACAAGCACGGTGGCGACAACTGGAAATTCAATACTTTGCGGCAGGAAGAGTCGAGCTGTTGGTGGAGCCGAGGAGGATCGAACTCCTGACCTCCTGCGTGCAAGGCAGGCGCTCTCCCAGCTGAGCTACGGCCCCAAAGGCTGGCAATTGGAAGCAGTATGGTGGGTCTGGGTGGACTTGAACCATCGACCTCACCCTTATCAGGGGTGCGCTCTGACCAACTGAGCTACAGACCCGTTGAACCTTTCGAGGAAACAGGTGGGCACGGCCCCAATCGCTGACCGATGGTTTGCTCGGCGTCAGCGGCTTAACGCGCAGGGACAAGGCAAGGGCTGCCAAGCTCCCGCGAGAGGCTTCGCCGGCAAGCCGGCGCATCTGAGCCCTTCTGATCCGCAAACCCTCCAGATCCGCAAATGAAAGTGAAAAAGCAGCGTCAAGCCATTCGTGTGGGTGCCATTCCCCGCGGGGGAATGGCGCGGCTGCGACGATGGCCGGACCTGAAAAGCCCGGCCAGCACAGCCCACTTGGATTCGTGAAAGCCATTGATCCGATCTTGCGCCTTGAAGCCTACCTTCGTAAAAAGAGTTTGGCCAACTGCTTGCGCGGAGGTTTCCGGAAGGCTCTTCCTTGGGCCGGCATAACCGGCAGGAAAGTCGTCCAGATCGCCGCACGGCGCTCAGGATTAAGTGTTTAAGGAGGTGATCCAGCCGCAGGTTCCCCTACGGCTACCTTGTTACGACTTCGTCCCAGTCATGAATCACACCGTGGTAACCGTCCTCCCGAAGGTTAGACTAGCTACTTCTGGTGCAACCCACTCCCATGACGTGACGGGCGGTGTGTACAAGGCCCGGGAACGTATTCACCGCGACATTCTGATTCGCGATTACTAGCGATTCCGACTTCAAGGAGTCGAGTTGCAGACTCCTATCCGGACTACGAGCGGTTTTTTGGGATTCGCTTGCCATTGCTGGTTTGCAGCCCTCTGTGCCGCCCATTGTAGCACGTTTGTAGCCCACCCCGTGAGGGCCATGATGACTTGACGTCATCCCCACCTTCCTCCGGTTTGTCACCGGCAGTCTCCCTAAAGTTCCCGGCTTGACCCGCTGGCAAATAAGGACAAGGGTTGCGCTCGTTACGGGACTTAACCCAACATCTCACGACACGAGCTGACGACAGCCATGCAGCACCTGTCACTCGGTTCCCGAAGGCACCTGCCTGTCTCCAAGCAGTTCCGAGGATGTCAAGGGGTGGTAAGGTTCTTCGCGTTGCATCGAATTAAACAACATGCTCCACCGCTTGTGCGGGCCCCCGTCAATTCATTTGAGTTTTAACCTTGCGGCCGTACTCCCCAGGCGGAGAACTTATCGCGTTAGCTACGCCACTAAGGACTCAAGGACCCCAACGGCTAGTTCTCATCGTTTACGGCGTGGACTACCAGGGTATCTAATCCTGTTTGCTACCCACGCTTTCGCGCCTCAGCGTCAGTATTGGTCCAGGAGGCTGCCTTCGCCATCGGTATTCCTTCCTATATCTACGCATTCCACCGCTACACAGGAAATTCTACCTCCCTCTACCATACTCTAGTTCGACAGTTTGGAATGCAGTTCCCAGGTTGAGCCCGGGGCTTTCACATCCCACTTGCCGAACCGCCTACGCGCGCTTTACGCCCAGTAATTCCGATTAACGTTCGCACCCTCCGTATTACCGCGGCTGCTGGCACGGAGTTAGCCGGTGCTTCTTCTGTGGCTAACGTCAAGACTCGGGGGTATTAACCCCGGGCTTTTCTTCACCACTGAAAGTGCTTTACAACCCTAGAGCCTTCTTCGCACACGCGGCATGGCTGGGTCAGGCTTGCGCCCATTGCCCAAGATTCCCCACTGCTGCCTCCCGTAGGAGTCTGGACCGTGTCTCAGTTCCAGTGTGGCTGATCATCCTCTCAGACCAGCTATGGATCGTCGCCTTGGTGGGCCGTTACCCCACCAACAAGCTAATCCAACGCAGGCTCCTCCAACGGCGGGAGCTTCCAAGGAGAGGCCCCCTTTGATCCCGCCTCCGAAGACTTGGGATGTCATGCGGTATTAGCTCGAGTTTCCCCGAGTTGTCCCCCACCGCTGGGTAGATTCCTACGCGTTACTCACCCGTCCGCCACTTTACTCGCACCCGAAGGCGCTTTCTCGTTCGACTTGCATGTGTTAGGCCTGCCGCCAACGTTCAATCTGAGCCATGATCAAACTCTTCAGTTCAAGTTTGCTGCGCTTCCAGCCAAGCGGCGAGATGCCGCCCGATCAGTCACGCGAATGGTCTGGCTCCCAAATGAATCTTCGTGTTACCCACACGAATGGCTTGATTCGCAGCCGAAATCCGCAGCCTCGCCCGAGGGCGGGCCGACGGTTTCGACTGCCGCGTACATGGTCTACTTTTTCAATTTTAAAGAGCAATCCGGCGCTTTCGGCCCCGGAAGGGATGCGGATTATACGCCTGCTCGCGAGCATGGCAAGAAATAAATTCAAATGATTTCCCATTGCCTTTCGAGCGACCGGGGGCACCCTGACAGCCCTGCGGCCCGGCTTTCGGCCCTCAGTCAGGGCCGGTCAGCATGCCCCAGTGCTTCTTGCCGCGCCGCAACAGGTAGTAGCGCCCGTAAAGGGCGTCGGCGAAGTCGAGTTCGTGAGCGGGATCATCGCGCACCTGGCCGTTGACGGAAACGCCCTTGGCGGCCACCAGCTTGCGCGCCGCTCCCCGGGAGGGGGCCAGACCGCTAGCCACCAAAGCCGCCAAGAGCCCCACTCGTCGTTCGGGAATGGCTGCGCTTTCCATCCCGCCACGCTCCAGCTGCCGCAAGTCGTTCCGCTCAAGCCGATTCGGGTCGCCACCGAACAGGCATTCGGAGATCCGCCGCGCTGCGCTGAGGCCGTCGGCGCCATGGACGAGTTGGGTGACCTGCCCAGCGAGTTCGGCCTGCGCCTCGCGACGCTCGGGCGCCCGAGCAACGGCCTCGGCCAGACCGTCGATGGTCGCCAAGTCCAGCAACGTGAACAGCCGCAAGTAGCTCACCGCATCCGCATCGGCCACGTTGAGCCAGAACTGGTAGAAGGCATAGGGCGAAGTTTTGTCGGGATTGAGCCAGACGGCGCCAGATGCGGTCTTGCCGAACTTGACGCCATCGGACCGGGTGACCAACGGAACCGTCAGCGCATGAGCCTCCCTGCCCAACCGGCGGCGCACCAAGTCGATGCCGGAGACAATGTTGCCCCATTGATCGCTGCCGCCGATCTGCAGAGAGCACCCATAGCGCTGCGCAAGTTCCAAGTAGTCATTGGCCTGCAGGAGCATGTAGCTGAATTCGGTGTAGGAAATGCCTCCGCCGTCGCGTTGAAGCCGGCTGCGGACCGATTCGCGCCCGATCATGGCGTTGACGGAGAAGAACTTCCCCACATCCCGAAGGTAGGAGATGACGTCAAGCTCCCGGGTCCACTTGAGGTTGTTCTCGATCCGAGCACCGGTCTCGCCGCCAAGCTCCAGAAAGGGCTCCACCTGCCGTCCGATGCGGTCCACCCACTCCGCCACCAGTTCAGAGTCGTTGAGGCCGCGCTCCGCCTCACGCCCCGACGGGTCGCCGATCAGTCCGGTGGCGCCGCCAAGCAGCAACACGGGCCGATGCCCCGCGCGCTGGAATCGGCGCAGGGTCAGCAGGGGCACCAGACTGCCGATGTGAAGACTGTCGGCGGTGGGGTCGAAGCCGCAGTAGAGCGTTCGCATCCCCCCAGCCAGATGGCCGCGCAAGCGGCTTTCGTCGGTCGTCTGCGTCACCAGCCCACGAGCTTTCAAGTCATCAATCAACATTGAATGGCCAAGACGGGGTCGACCCGAAGGTGAAGTAGTGCCGGCAATTTAGCAGAACCGGATGCAAATTCCGTGAATTTTCCACTTTTTTTATATTTTTCAATGTCTTGTCAGTTGGGCCGGTTGTTTTTCTGTGCGGGCTCAAAGACATATCGGAGTCTGACCCACGCAACGCCTGGACAATCGATCCCACTACCTGTAAGAAGGTGCCCCGAATTCGTCAACAGCGTCCAGTCGCCATGCCCGAAAGGCGGGGAAGGCGGAAAAGCAGCCAATGCCGAAAACGGAACTTCACTTGAACAGCAGCCGATTTTTTGCCGCCTACCCACTCGGCATCGCGCTCCTCTGCGTTTGCCTGTGCGCTTTCGGCATCATTCGATACGAAGATCGCCCGGATGCGGACTGCGCCGATGCGCAATCGCCCCCCCCGCCTCTCCCTCCGGCGACCGTCCCGCCCGTGGATCCCCTTCCCCAAGCTCCGGCTTCACCCGCCGACCGCAGTCAAAAGGTGATCGTCCAACCCGGCGACAATCTGGCCTTGATATTCAACCGCGAGGGCCTTTCCGCGCAAGCGCTGCACCGCTTGGTCAACACCGTCCCCTTGGGCGCCCAGCTCACCAAAATTGCGCCCGGGGAGGAATTCAGCTTCCTGCTTGATGAGGACAATCGATTGCTGAGCCTGAGCTATTCGCCGGATCCCTTGAGAACCCTCAAGTTCAGCCGGGAAGGCGACCGTTTTCATGGCGAGGAGCTCATTGTCGAGCCGCAACGGAAGACGGCTTACAAGCACGGCATAATCGATCACAGCCTGTTCACGGCCAGCCAGCGGGCCGGCCTGCCGGATGCGGTCACCACGGAGCTGGCCCAGATATTCCAATGGGACATCGATTTCGTCCTCGACATCCGGGGCGGCGATTCGTTCTACGTGCTCTTGGAGGAGGAGCATCTGCAAGGAGCGTTCATCGGCTTCGGCAACATCCTGGCCGCCGAGTTCATCAACCAAGGCGAGAGCCACCGAGCGGCTCGCTACGTCAGCCCCAGCGGCGAGGCCAACTACTTCGATCCCAAGGGCCGGAGCATGCGCAAAGCCTTCCTGAGGGCACCGGTGTCCTTCACCCGAATCAGTTCGAATTTCAACTTGCGCCGCAAGCACCCGCTCTGGAACCGCTCCATGCCGCACCGGGGCATCGACTACGCCGCGCCTCGGGGGACGCCGATAATGGCATCAGGCGATGGCGTGGTCGCGAAGGCGTCAAAGACCCGTGCCAATGGCAACTACGTGGTGCTCCGGCATGGCGAGCAGTTCGTGACAAAGTACCTGCACATGTCCGGCTTCGCCCGCGGCATTCGCGCTGGCAAAAAGGTGCGGCAGGGCGACACCATCGGCTATGTCGGCGCCACTGGCTGGGCCACCGGCCCGCACCTGCACTACGAGTTTCTGGTCAACGGCGTACACCAGAACCCGCGCACGGTGACGCTGCCCGACGCCGAGCCGGTGCCAGCGGCCGAAGCCGAGCGCTTCAAGGCAAGCACGGTGCCGTTGCTGGCCTCGCTGTCAGCCCATCGGGACAAGTCGCTCCTTGCCGTCGGACGATAGCGGCCTCTACCTCGGCGCGATGACCGGAACCAGCGTCGATGGGCTGGACATGGCGCTCGTGGAAGTCGCCAGCGATGCGGTCAACCTAGTCGCCCAACATACCTTTCCCCTGCCGAAGGCGCTGCGCGAAACCCTCCTGCGGCTGGGTCAAGGGATCGACGACAACCTCGACGCCCTAGGCGAGGCCGATACCGCGTTGGGCCGCTTCATTGGCGAAACGGCCCGCGGGTTCATCGCCAGCCAAGGACTGGCGAACGATGCGGTGCGGGCGATCGGCAGCCACGGGCAAACAGTTCGCCACCGCCCCAACGACCGCAACGCGTTCACCCTGCAGATCGGCGATCCCAATCGCATCGCCGAACTGACCGGCGTGGCCACGGTGGCCGACTTCCGACGCCGGGACCTGGCCGCCGGCGGACAGGGCGCTCCCTTGGCACCCGGCTTTCATGCCGCGCTGTTCAGCGATTCCGGCGAACGTCGCATCGTGCTGAACATCGGCGGCATCAGCAACATCACCCGGCTCGGCGCCCCGCTGCTGGGATTCGACACCGGACCAGGCAACGCGCTCATGGACCCATGGTGCGCCAAGCATCAAGGAGTCGCCTTTGATGAGGGCGGCGCGTGGGCGACCACCGGCCAAGTCGATGAGCCGCTGCTGGCGTCGCTGCTCAACGACCCTTATCTGACCCAAGCGCCCCCGAAGAGCACCGGCCGCGAGCACTACAATCTCAATTGGCTGAACCAGCACTTGGCCCCCGCCCTTCGCCCGGAAGACGTGCAGCGAACCCTGCTGGAGATGACCGCCGCCTCGATCGCCAACGCCATCGCCAATTGGGCGCCGGAGGCGGAGCGCATCATCGTCTGCGGCGGCGGCCGGCTGAACCGTCTGCTCATGCAGAGGCTCGGAGCGCTGGCAAAGCCTGTGGTGGATAGCGCGGACGAGCACGGCTGGGACGGCAACGCCATTGAAGCCGCCGCCTTCGCTTGGTTAGCCCACCAGCGTCTCAACGGCACGCCGGCCAACGTGCCCAGCGTCACTGGCGCTGCCGGATCCCGGGTCATCGGCGCCGTCTATGCGCCCTAAGCGAACGGTGCAAGTAGGCGCGCCGCGCAGCCAGCCGACACTCTGAAGGCACCATCGCCCCCAACTCAAGCGCAATGCCCGCCATGTCGGCTGCCGCCCCGCACGCCAATGATGGTTGGCCTGGAGGGCACCGAATTAGATCGCGAACGAGTTGCCGCAGCCGCAGGTGGATGAGGCGTTGGGGTTGTTGACCACGAACTGAGAGCCCTGCAAATCCTCCGTGTAGTCGATTTCGGCACCGAGGAGATATTGATAGCTCAAGCCATCCACAACCAAGGTCACGCCGTCGCGGTTGACCACAGCGTCGTCATCGCAGACCGCCTCGTCAAAGGTGAAGCCGTAGGAAAACCCGCTGCATCCGCCTCCGGTGACGAAAACCCGCAACTTAAGGTCAAGGCCCTCGTCGTCGATCAGCAGCCTCACCTTGGCGGCGGCGCGTTCCGTAAAGCCAATATCAGCCGGTGCGGCCATCAGCGGTCCTTGAGGTCCGCTGGCGGAAAAGCGCGCACCTCGGCCCCGGCCTTGTCCTGCTGCGCAAGCTGGCCATCCATCCGGGCGCCGATCCGCATCTCGATGCGTTTGTAGCAAAGGTCGCCGGAGGCCCGCGCCTTCTCCGCAAGGACCACCTTGTTGCTCGCGAACACCGTGCCTTCGAATTCGCCGTTGATGATCACCACGGGCGCTCGAACATCGCCCTTGACCCTGCCCTGCTCGCCAATCACCAAGGTTGCCTTGTCGCCGCCAGCCCGAACGTTGCCATTGATCTGGCCATATACGTAGAGTTCGTTGTCAAAGGTGATTTCCCCTTCCAACTTGGCGTTTTTGGCGATAAGAGTAACGCCTTTATCGGATTCCGTTTTGGCCACTGCCGCCCCCGATCTTCCCGTCAGCGCCGCCAAGGCCGCAGCGACGGCGCCCATTCTAACAGCAACCGAGAACCTTGGCTTCGGGGAGCTTCGCCTCGGGCATCATGGGCGGCCTGCGCCTTCGAACCCCAACACAAGGCGCTTGGTTGGGATGCTGGATGCCCGCCCGCGCCCTTCAGCGCACGCTCTTCGAATCCGAGGAAAGCAAGGCCTCGTATAGCGCCACTTTTTCCTGAAGCACCAGAATTTCACCGCGCTGGTCGTTGATCTTGGCCTGCAAATCGACCCTGGCTCGTTCGTTGACTTCCCCTTGGAGCCGCTCCTCGACCAAACGCCTCCGGAGCTCCTCCGCCTCTTGGCCCAAGATGCGGCTGCGCGCCTCAAGCGACGCCAACTCGGCGCGGTCGAATCCTGCCTGCTTGAGCCCCATCAGGTAGCTGGCGAACAACAAGCCGGCACATGCCAGAACCAGCACTGCCCCGAACATCGCCCGCCGCAGCGGCCTGCTCGGCAGCACCGCCATCCGCTCAAAGCGTTGAAGGCCGCTTGGCAACCTCGCCGTCACGTTCCCACCTCTGGTCTTGGGCCACAGTTTACACTGCTTCCCATTCGCCCAACGACGCGCGACCTGACGGTCGCGGATGGGGTTTCGCTGTCGCGAAACTCCGTTGCCGTTGCATGGATCAGGTTCCGATATGTTTCTTAAGCCCGCGCAGTTTGGGGATTGTCCTGAATTGCTGAACGCGGCAGACTTGCGATCAGGCCTTGTCGGGGATGGGGCGGCGGGTCTGCGCATCGACCTTCGAGCGCTCCCTGCCGCGCGCAGGAACATCCCGGAGATCAATGCGGACGCCACCGTGGACGGAGCGGAAGCGCTGATCGGCGCAAGCGAACTAGCGGCGCTGATCGCGCGCGCCGGAACTCCGGCGGCGACGCCGAGCGGCGCCATCACGGAGCGGGAGATCGACCGCTACCGCGCCCGGTCCCGTTAAACTGAGGAGAGAAAAAGCATTGAACGCAATCCTCTGGACCAAGGCCGCTCACCTAATCGCCATGGTGTGCTGGTTCGCCGGCCTGTTTTACCTGCCGCGGCTGTTCATCTACCACGCCACCGCCACCGACGCCCCAAGCCGAGAGCGCTTCGAGGTCATGGAGGCGAAACTCTACCGGATCATCATGAATCCGGCGATGATCGCCACGTTGGCGTTCGGCATCTGGCTGCTCATCGAAACCTGGAGCGCACACGCTGCCAGCCTCTGGCTCTGGATCAAGGTGGCGCTGGTGATCGGGCTGGTCGGCCACCACCACGCGTGCCGCCGCATCATGCGGAGGCTGGCGGCCGGGGAGCAGCCCGCAAGCGACCGCTTTCTGCGCCTATTCAACGAGGTGCCCACCATCGGCTTGGTGCTGATCATCGTTCTCGCCGTCTTCAAGCCACTCTGAGTTGTCCGATAATGACCGCTATGAAAAGAACCGAGTCCCTGCAACTGATCGAGCGCGCCCAACGCACGCTGGTCGGCGGCGTCAACTCCCCGGTGCGCGCCTTCAAGGGCGTCGGCGGGCATCCCATCTTCTTCCGTTCAGGCCAAGGCGCCTGGCTTGAGGACGTGGACGGCAACCGCTACATCGACTACGTCTCCTCCTGGGGACCGATGATCCTCGGCCACGGCGACCCGAGGGTGGTGGCGGCCGTGCGGGCGCAGGCTCAGCAAGCGCTTGGCTTCGGCGCACCGACGGAGCCGGAGATTGAATTGGCCGAGCTGATCGTCGAACGCATGTCGGGCATCGACAAGGTGCGCCTGGTGAACTCCGGCACCGAGGCCACCATGACCGCCATACGGCTCGCCCGGGGCTTCACCGGCCGCGACCTGATCGTCAAGTTCGAAGGCTGCTACCACGGCCACTCCGACGCGCTGCTGGCCAAGGCGGGTTCCGGTCTGCTGACCTTGGGCATCCCCAATTCGCCGGGCGTGCCCGAGGCGGTCGCGGCCCGAACCCTGACGCTGCCCTTCAACGATCCGGCAGCGGTGCGCGAGGCCTATGCCGCCTATCCGCAGCAAATCGCCGGCCTGATCGTCGAGCCCGTAGCCGGCAACATGGGCTGCATCGCGCCACAGCCTGGCTTTCTGGAAACCCTGCGCGAGGTCACCGCGAGCGACGGCAGCCTGCTGATCTTCGATGAGGTGATGACCGGCTTCCGCGTCGCCTTGGGCGGCGCCCAAGAGCGGTACGGCATAACAGCCGATCTCACCACCCTCGGCAAGATCATCGGCGGCGGATTGCCGGTCGGCGCACTAGGCGGTCGAGCGGACATCATGGACCGGCTGGCGCCGCTCGGCGACATCTACCAAGCTGGCACGTTATCCGGCAATCCGCTGGCGGCCACCGCCGGCATCGCCACCTTGCGAGCGCTGGATGAAGGCTTCTTCGCCGATCTTGAGCGGCGCACCGCGTTTCTGGCCACCGAGCTCCGGGCCCTAGCCGAAAAGCACGGACGATCCATGGCGGTCAATCACGTCTGCGGGATGCTGAGCCTGTTCTTTGACGCCCCGCAGCCGGTCACCGCCTTTGAGCACGTGGCCAACGCCAATGGCAACGCCTTCGCCCACTTCTTCCACGCGATGCTCGACCGGGGCGTGTACTTGGCGCCGAGCGCTTTTGAAGCCGCGTTCATCGGCGCTCAGCACACCGAGGACGTTCTCGACGCCACCCTGACCGCCGCTGACGGCGCAATGCAGCAGTTGTGAGCGCTGACCGTCTGGGTGGGCGGCCCCCGCCCATCTACGACGTTTACGGCCTCGGCAATGCCTTGGTCGATATGGAATATCGCGTGGATGACGCCTTCCTGGATCGGCACGGCGTCGCCAAGGGCCACATGACCTTGGTGGAGGAGGCGTTCCTGAATCGTCTGCAGAAAGACCTCTCCGAACGCCCGCACAAGCGCATGAGCGGCGGCTCGGCCGCCAACACCATCATGGCGATCCAAGGCCTCGGCGGCAGCGCCTTGTATTCCTGCAAGGTGGCAAGCGACGACGTGGGCCGGCACTTTCTGGACGACTTGGCCGGCGCCGGCGTGGCCACCAATGCCAACGCGGGGATGTCGGACGGCCTGACCGGACGCTGCATCGTTCTGGTCACGGACGATGCGGAACGCTCCATGAACACCTTTCTCGGCGTCTCGCGGAGCTTGGGCACTGCCGAGATCGATGAAGGGGCCTTGGCCGGCGCGGGGGCGCTGTACATCGAGGGCTACCTCAGCGCCCAGCCGCCGGGGCTCAGGGCCGCAGTGCGCACCCGCGAACTCGCCGACGGTTTGGCCGTTCCCGCCGCCGTCAGCCTGTCCGATCCCAGCATGGTGAGGTTCTTCCGAGACGAACTTGAGCGCTTGCTTGGCAACGGCGTCCACTGGTTGTTCTGCAACGAGGAGGAAGCCCTGACCTGGGCGCGCACCGACCGGCTGGACTTGGCCATCGCCGAGCTCAAGGACATCGGCCGCGCCTGCTTCATCACCTTGGGCAGCCGCGGCAGCATCAGCGTGGCCAACGGCAGCTGCCGGGAAGTGGCCAGCGTCGCCGTCAAGGCCAAGGACACCACCGGCGCTGGGGACATCTACGCCGGCGCCTGCCTGCACGGCCTGCGCCTCGGCATGACCGAGCCGCAGGCCGCCCGCTTCGGCAACCACGCCGCGGCGACGCTGGTGCGGCAATACGGCGCGCGGCTGCGAAAGCCGGCCGACTACCGACAGCTGCTGCAGGGCTTCAACCGCTAAAGCCGAAATTTAGCGGACAAAGAAATCAAGTTTTCAGGACGCCCCGTTTTGGCGGCGGACTGACGAACGGCAAGGGTCCGTCAACGATGAGTTCCCGCGGCGAGGGCCGGCAGCGCCACGCATGGACCTCGACGCCTTCGGCGATGGCTTGCCGAACCTGCTCGCCGTAGGCAGGCTGAATGGCGTCGGCAGTGGTGGCGATGCGCACGCCGCTGTGCATGACGCAGAACATCAGCACCGCTCGGCATTGCAGCTCGGGCCGCACCCTGCGCAGTTCCTCGACATGCTTCAACGCCCGCGCGCTCGGCGCATCAGGGAAGGCGCCGCAGCCATCCGCGAAACCCAAGGTCAGGCTCTTCAACTCCACGTAGCAGTCGCCTTTCGCCGAATCCGTCAGCTTGAGATCGAAGCGCCCCTTGCCGCCTGGAATTGGCGGTTCGCGCCGCAACGACGCATAGCCTGCCAGCGGCGGCATCAACCCGTCTTCGACCGCCGCCGCAACGACTTGGTTGGCGCGCGCCGTGTTGACACACACCCAATGATCCCCGGCGGCGACCAGTTCCAGCGTGTGCCGGTACTTGCGCCGCTCATTGCCCGAATCCATAAGCCAGACCCGGCTGCCCGGTTCGGAGCAGCCGGTCATGGCGCCGGTGTTGGCACAGTGGGCGCGCAGCAAGCTGCCGTCCTGCAACTCCACATCGGCAAGAAAGCGTTTGTGGCGGCGCACCAGACGGGCCTCGATCAACGGCGGCGAGTAGATCACGCTTCGCCGCCCAAGCCATCCCAAGCCTCAAGCGCCTCGCCAATCCGCTGCAGCCCCAAGTCGATGGATTCATCGTCGGTGGTGTAGGCGAAGCGGACGAAGCGGTGCGCTTGCCGCTCGCCGAAGTCGATGCCTGGCGTGGCGGCCACTTGGAACTCGTTGATCAAGCGCCAGCAGAATTCATGGGAATCCAAGCCCGAGCTGGAGACGTCCATATAAAGGTAGAACGCTCCGTCCGCTGCGGCAGCAGCCCTGAACCCCAACGCCTCGAGGCCACCGAGCAACTGCCGGCGGCGGGCGTCGAAATGCTGCCGCCGCGCCTCGTGAATTGTCATGGCTTCCGGGGAAAACGCCGCCAGAGCCGCCTGCTGGGCCACGCTGGACGGCGAAATGAAGAGGTTCTGCGCCAACCGCTCGATCGGCGCCATCAAAACCTCCGGCACGACCACCCAACCGAGGCGCCATCCGGTCATGCCGAAGTACTTTGAGAAGCTGTTCAACGCGATCAGCCCATCATTGACCCGCAGCCCGGTGTCGGCAGTGGGCGGCGGGCCGTAGGTGAGCCCTTGGTAAATCTCGTCGAGGATGAGGAAGCCCCCGGCTGCGTGGACAAAGCCAGCCACTTCGGCCAGCCGGGCGCCGTCCATGACGGCGCCCGTGGGGTTGGCGGGCGAGGCGAGCAACAAGCCGGCCGTATTGGGGCGCCAAGCCGCTGCGAGGTCTTCCACTTGAGGCAGGTAGCCTGCCTCCATGCGCAGCGCCACAGGCTGGGCAGCGCCATCGACAATGCGCGCAAAGGCGGCATTGCAGGGATAGCCGGGGTCGGTCACCAACAGGCCGTCGCCCGGGTTGATGAGCAGGGCGCTGAGCAGCAGCAGCCCGCCACTGGCCCCCGCAGTCACGACAATGCGCTCGGCGGGAACCGCAACGCCGAGCCGCTCCCGGTAGTCCCGTGACAGCGCCTCCCTGAGCGCCTCCGTGCCCAGCGCGTGGGTGTACTTGGTGTGTCCGTCCAACAGCGCCCGGCAGCCCGCCTCAACGATGGGTTCGGCGGTGTTGAAATCCGGTTCGCCAACCTCGAAATGCACCACTCGGCGTCCCTGGGCCTCCAACTGGGCGGCCCGCTTCATCAGCTCCATGACCCGGAACGGAGCGATTGACTTCAACCTATCGGCAACCAAGATCCTGTCTTCCAGCTCCTGCATGACAAGCGCGTCACATCCCCACGCCGCGCTGCGGAAGGGGAAAAGCGCATTTTGGCTTTGCCGGAACGCATTTTCCATTGGCCAAGCGGTGAAGGTTTTGGTAGCTTACGCGCCCCTCAAACGGGAGCCTTCTCCGGTTCGCCATGCCGACGGAGAGGCGGCGGCAACCAGCAAGGGGTCCAAAGCACATGGCAGAAGCAACCTCCCGGCGTCCAAGCACCCGTGCCTTTGATTCCCCCTTCACCAATTTCACGCCTTACCAGCCGGCGGCGGATGAGCCCTACATGAGCCCCCAGCAGCTACAGCACTTTCGCGCCATCCTGAGCCGCTGGCGAATGGACCTTATGGAGGAGGTTGACCGCACGGTGCACCACATGCAGGATGAAGCCACCAACTTCCCCGACCAAGTGGACCGCGCCACCCAAGAGGAGGAGTTCACGATTGAACTGCGCACCAGGGACCGGGAGCGCAAGCTGATCCGCAAGATCGACCAGACCATTGAGCTGGTCGATCAGCAGGACTACGGCTACTGCGACACCTGCGGCATGGAGATTGGGCTGCGGCGCCTTGAGGCTCGGCCCACTGCCACCCAATGCGTTGACTGCAAGTCCCTCGCGGAGATCAAGGAACGGCAACTGCACGGCTAACGCACCGTCATGGCTGCCGGACGATTCGCGCCGTCGCCCACCGGACCCCTGCACATCGGCTCGCTTTACACCGCGCTGGCCAGCTTCCTTGATGCCCGCGCCGAGGGCCTCCCTTGGCGGCTCCGGTTCGACGACCTCGACGCGGCGCGCAATCAGCCCGGCGCGGAGTCCCGCATTCTGCGCAGCTTGGAGGCGCACGGCCTGCATTGGGATGGCCCGGTGGAGCGGCAGAGCGAACGCCTGGACCTTTACCAAGCGGCCTTGGAGACGCTGCGGCGCGAGGCCGAGCTCTTCCACTGCACCTGCTCGCGCAAGGCATTGGCCGGATCCCGCATCTACCCCGGCCATTGCCGAGGCCAGATCGCACCCATCCCCAATGCGGCGATTCGGGTTCGGGCCGATGACGCGGCGCCGGAATTCACCGATCTCGTCCAAGGCCGTCAACATGCGCGGCGCGGCTCAACGGTCGGCGATTTCATCGTCAAGCGCCGCGACGGCCCCTTCGCCTATCAGCTGGCCACTGCGGTGGATGACGGCAACCCCAACATCGTCCGGGTGCTGCGTGGGCGGGACCTGCTGGCCAACACCCCCCGCCAATTGCACATCATGGCGCTGCTTGGCCTGCCCGCGCCAGCTTACGCCCACATTCCCGTGCTGCTGAATCCGGCCGGCCAAAAGTGGTCCAAGCAAACGGGCGCGCCCGCAGTCAACGATCAAAAGCAACTGATCAACATCCGTGCCTGCCTGATCCTGCTCGGCCTGCAGCCGCCGGACCTTGATCCGGAAACCCTGATTGAATGGGCGAAAGCCCACTGGAGCCTCGACCGGATCGGCAAGCGGAACCATGCATTCGATCCGCGCCTAAGCTAGGAGCCCCCGCCTTCGCAAGTCGCGAAAGCGAAAATTCGATGCCGCCGTCCCTTGCGCAGGGGCGATCGAGGAGAGCATCGAGTCATGCTTGACGAAGTCGAACGCTCCAAAGGGGCCGGCGGCTGCGGATTCGCAGCCGTGAATGCCGGAGGCGGAGGCTCCTAGGGAGACCCTTCTTTGCTACCATCACGTTCATGGCATTCATGCCCCATCTCCTGTTGGCACACGACGATCTGGACCAGCGGACGACGCTGGGCGGCATCCTTGAGAGGGGCGGCTATCAGGTAACGGCCAGCAACGTTCAGGATGTGCCGGACGAGGAAAGCCTCAGCGACTTCGACGCCGTGCTCGCAAGCCGCCAAGCCGTTAGGCGCCGCAACCTGTCCCGTCGCCGCGGGAACCGCCCGCTAATCGTCCTGGCTGACGGCGGCGACATCCGCCAAGCCGTCGAGGCCATGAAGCAGGGTGCGGCGGACTACCTCGCCCTGCCGGTCGAAGCCGGTGAACTGCTCAGCGCGGTCGGCAGCGCGCTGGCCGCGCTATCCAGCCAGAGCGGGGATCAGCGCCGCCAGCCCTTCGCCGTCATCGGCTCCAGCAGCGCGATGGTCGAGCTGCGCGAGCGCATCGCGCAAATCTCCCCGACCGACGCAGCGGTGCTGATTGAGGGCGAATCCGGCACCGGCAAGGACTTTCTCGCCCACGCCATTCACGCCGCCAGCCTGCGCAGCCAAGCGCCATTCATCACTGTCAACTGCGCCGCCATTCCCGACGCCATGATCGAGGCCGAACTCTTCGGTCAGCGGTTCTCGCCAGCCACCGCCCGCACTGGCCTGGCGGATGCCGCCAGCGGCGGAACCCTCTACCTCGATGAGGTGGGCGAACTGCCCCCTGAGGTTCAGGCCCGGCTGTTGACCCTGCTGGGCCAGTCCCCAGCGGAGAATCGCGCCACCGGATCCTCGCCTCCCCGAATCATTGCCACCTCGCAACGCAACGTGCGGCAACTCGCGAAGCGCGGCTACTTCCACGAGCTGCTGGCGCGACGCCTGCACGAAACCCGCCTGCAGCTCCCCGCGCTGCGCGACCGGCAGCGCGATGCCGTCGAGCTGGCCCACCATCTGCTTGGCCGCTTTTGCCGCAAGCTCGGCAAACCCTTGCCGCGGATATCGGAAGACGCCATGCAAGCCATTGAGGCTTACCACTGGCCTGGCAACGTGCGGGAACTGAGCAACCTGATCGAACGCACGGCGATTCTCTGCGACGGCGAGGAAATCGACGCCACGATGCTGGCCATCGACCGAGACGCGCCAAGGGCTGGCGGCTGGTCGGCCGCCGAAGGGGGCGGTCCGGTCTCCCTTGAGGACTACTTCATCGCCTACGTCACCCAACACCAGGATCAATTCACCGAGACGGAGCTCGCCGAGCAGCTCGGCATCAGCCGCAAAAGCCTGTGGGAGAGACGCCAGCGGCTGAACATGCCGCGCACCAAGACCCGTAAACGCGGACCAAGGCGCTCCTGACGCGGCCCGTGCTATAATGAAGTCCCATCAGGTTCGAACCGGCAAGCAAAGTACACGCTTTGGAAACGGAACCCCTCGCTGAAGCAAGGCTCGACGCCAAGCCGCTCAACGTCTCCCGCAATCAGGTTGACGCCAATGCCGTTGAAGTAGTGGCCAAGCTCAAGGGCGCGGGTTTTCAGGCATGGCTGGTCGGCGGATGCGTCCGTGACCTTCTGCTCGGCGCGCGCCCGAAGGACTTCGACGTCGCGACCAACGCCACGCCCGAACAGGTGCGCGGGCTGTTCCGCCGCTCGCGCTTGGTCGGGCGGCGATTCAAAATCACCCATGTCCGCTACGGGCGGGACGTCATTGAAGTCTCCACCTTCCGCAAGGCGCCGTCCGGCGACCTGCGGATCAACGGCAACGCCAAGGCCAACGGACTGATCCTGCGTGACAACGCCTACGGCACCCTGCGCGAGGACGCCTTTCGCCGCGACTTCACCGTCAACGCGCTTTACTACGACCCCCATGAAGAACGGATTCTGGACTATGTCGGTGGCCTTGAGGACATCAAGCGGCAGCGCCTGCGATTCATCGGCGATGCTCGGCAAAGGCTGCGTGAGGATCCCGTGCGCCTGCTTCGGGCCATCCGCTTTCAAGCCAAGCTCGGCTTCGGCGTCGATGCCGCGTGGCCGGACAACCGCATGGCCGACCGCCTGCGCGAAATCCCCGGGGCGCGCCTGTTTGACGAATTCACCAAGATGTTTCTCGGCGGCTATGCGGCTGAAGCCTGGCGCCTGCTGGAGGCAACGCCCATTCCCGGCGTCCTGTTTCCGGCTGTCCCCATAGGCACCCGCTTGGTCCGGCTGGCGATGGAAAACACCGACCACCGGATCGCCAACGGGCGACCCGTAACGCCGGGGTTCCTGCTGGCCGTGCTGCTGTGGGAGGATTTCCGGGCAAGGGCCAAGGCGCTGCGCTCCCAGCACGGCGGCGCCAACGGCAGCGATGCCGAGGTCCTCGCCGCCCGGTACGCCTTGGCGGACCAACGGCGCACCATCGCCATGCCGCGCCGTCACTCGCATTTCGTTCAGGACGTGTGGCACCTCCAGCGCCGTCTGCGCAGCCCGCGGCCCAAGCAGGTGTCGGCAGTGCTGCGGGACCACAGGTTTCGCGCCGCCTACGACTTCCTGCTGCTGTGCGCCGACGCCGGCTTGGTCGAACCCGACATCGGCCAGTGGTGGACCGACATCCAAACGGCAAGCGATGAGGGACGCGACGCCATGATCAACGATCTGAATCCCGCGGCGCGGCAGAGGGGCGGCAGCCGCCGGGGCAGGCGCGGCAAGTCCCGGCAGCGGTGAGGGCGCAATCGAACAGGACGCTGGCGGAGAACTTTCAATGGCCCCGCCATTTGGTGGTCGAAGGGCCGATCGGCGTCGGCAAGACCACCTTGGCGCACCGGCTTGCGGAAGCTTTGGGCCATTCCCTGTTGCTTGAACCGGTTCTGGAGAATCCGTTTCTCGACCGCTTCTACCTGTCCAAGGGCGCAAACGCTTTCCAGACCCAACTGTTTTTTCTGCTCACTCGCGCGCAGGTCATCGCCGAAGCGCCCGAGGATGACCTGCTGGATTCCCGCCTGGTCGCCGATTTCCTGATGGAGAAGGATCGCCTGTTCGCCCAGCTCACCCTCGATGAGAATGAATTCAGCCTCTACGACAGGATTCACGCGGCCCTTGATCCCAACCCCTTGCGCCCGGACCTGGTGATTTACCTGCAAGCCCCGGTCAGCGTCCTTCGGCACCGCATTCGCCGCCGGGGAATCAGCTTCGAGCAAGCCATCGAAGCCAGCTACCTGGAGCAGGTGGCGCTGTCCTACACCCGCTTTTTCCATGCCTACGACCAAGCGCCGCTGCTGGTGGTGAATGCCGCCGAAATCGACTTCGCCAACAATTCCGCGCACCTGCGGGCATTGCTGGAGCAAATCAAGCGCATGGAGGGCGGGCGCAGCTACTTCAATCCAAACCCGACATTGATCTAGTGTCCCGTCCCGCTTCAAATCAGTTGGAAGGGACGCTCGCGTTTGCCGTGAGCGCGGTTCGGCAGGCGTGACCAACGGCATCGCCTCAAGTTCGGCGGCGGCTGACTTGACGGCTTGGGGCCGCTTGGCCGGGCTGGCCAATCAAGCGCCGCGGACCCAGCTGGCAACCCTGCTGCGGGACCATGGCCGTTGCCGCGCCATGCGTTGCACGGCCGCCGGCGCCCTGTTCGACTTCTCGCGGCAGCCTGTTGATCTCGAAATTCTGGAAGCGCTTTTGGAGCTGGCTGGGGAACGCCATTGGCAGACGCGGCGCGAAGCCCTGTTCGCGGGCGAGCCGGTCAACACCACCGAAGGCGTCCCCGCTCTGCACACCGCCTTGCGGGCGCCCGCCGAGGATCAGCCCGAAGCGGCTGCGCAAGCGGTCCCGGCCACCCGGCAACGGCTCATGGCGTTCGCCGAATCGATCCGCAACGGCCAGCGCACGGGACACTCAGGCCGGGCATTTCAGCGGGTCGTCCACATCGGCATCGGCGGCTCCCAGCTCGGCCCGGAATTGGCCACCGAAGCGCTGCGGAGCGCGGACTGCCCACTGACCTTCCGCTTCGTCGCCAACATTGACGGCCACGCCATCGCCGACGCCCTGGCCGATGCGGACCCGGAAACCACGCTGTTCATCGTTGTCTCCAAGTCCTTCACCACCTTGGAGACCCTGGCCAACGCGGCCACGGCCCGCAACTGGCTGCTGGAGCGCACCAACCAACGCGAAGCGGTGGCCGCCCAGTTCGTCGCCGTCACCGCCCGAACCGAGGCCGCCGTTGCCTGGGGATTGCGGCCAGAGAACATCTTCCCGCTGTGGGACTGGGTGGGAGGACGGTTCTCGCTATGGTCAGCCGTCGGCGCACCGGTCGCCATCAGCATCGGCAAAGCGGGATTCGAGGCGCTGCTCGACGGCGCCCACGCCATGGACCGCCACTTCCGTGAAGCGCCGGCCGAAGCCAACGCACCTCTGTTGGCGGCGCTGATCGACATTTGGAACATCAACTTTCTGGGCGTCGCCAATCACGCGGTGCTGCCCTACGACCATCGCCTTCGGCGCCTTCCCGCGTATCTGCAGCAGCTCAAGACCGAGAGCAACGGCAAAAGCGCGCGCCACGACGGCTCCGCCACCGGCGTCCACACGGTGCCCGTCATATGGGGCGGGGAAGGCACCACGGGACAGCACGCCTTTCATCAGATGCTGCACCAAGGCACCCGCGCCTTCAGTGCCGACTTCATTCTCACCGGAGCGGACGGCCACCAACCGCCGCGGCCGGAGTTGGCCGACCACCACCGCTGGCTGCTCGCCAACGGCCTTGGCCAAGGCCAAGCCATGGCCCTCGGCTGGCCGCACGAGGATCCGCATCGCGCCGCACCGGGCAACCACGGCACCAACACCGTCGTTCTCGACCGCTTGGAGGCCGGCAGCCTCGGCGCCCTGCTCGCCTTCTACGAGCACCGGGTGTTTTGCCAAGGCTTGATTTGGGACATCAACGCCTTCGACCAATGGGGCGTGGAATTCGGCAAGCAACTGGCCAAGACCCTGTTCGAACAACTCGGACGCAACAGCGCGCCGGCCAATGCGGCGCTTGGTCCGGACGCAGCCACCCAAGCCTTGGTTTCGCACCTGCGGCAAATCAACGCGCCGGCAGCAGCACAGACAAAGGAGAACGGTGATGACCTATCCCATCAATGACTTCATGGCGCAACGGGCGCTGATCGACGAAGCCGCCTACCAAGCCATGTACCGGCGCTCGGTCGAGGATCCCGAGGGCTTCTGGGCCGAGCAGGCCGAAGCGCTGCTGGAATGGCAGCGTCCTTGGGAAACGGTTCGCAACGCCGACCTCGCCGCGGGGCGGGTCGCCTGGTTCAAGGGCGGCGCCCTCAACGCCTGCCGCAACTGCATTGATCGGCACCTGCCGGCCCGAGCCGAGCAGCCGGCCATCATCTGGGAAGGGGACGAGCCGAGCGAAAGCGCCGTCATCACCTACCGGGAACTGCACGATGCGGTCTGTCGCTTGGCCAACGGATTGCAGTCCCGGGGCGTTGGAAAGGGGGACCGGGTGTGCATCTACATGCCGATGATTCCCGAAGCGGCCTACGCCATGCTCGCCTGCGCCCGCATCGGAGCCATGCATTCGGTGGTCTTCGGCGGCTTTTCGCCCAATTCCCTAGCCGACCGAATTCTCGATTCCGATTGCCGCACGGTCATCACCGCCGATGAAGGCGTGCGCGGCGGCAGGCGGGTGCCGCTGAAGGCCAACGCCGAAGCCGCGCTCGCCTCCTGCCCGGGCGTCACCACGGTGGTCACCGTGCGACGCACCGGCGCCGAAGTGCCTTGGAATGCCGCCCGCGACCTGTGGTACCACGACTTGGTCGCCAACCAGCCCAGCCAGTGCGAAGCCGCCGAAATGGACAGCGAGGACCCGCTGTTCGTGCTCTACACCTCCGGCTCCACCGGCCGCCCCAAGGGCGTGCAGCACAGCACCGGCGGCTATCTGCTGCAAGCGGCCATCACCTTCAAGTACGTCTTCGACCACCAGGAAGGCGACGTTCACTGGTGTACCGCCGACGTGGGCTGGATCACCGGCCATTCCTACATCGTGTACGGCCCCTTGGCCAATGGCGCGACCACGCTGATGTTCGAGGGCATCCCCACCTACCCGGATGCCGCCCGCTGCTGGCAGGTGGTGGACAAGCATCAGGTGAACGTCTTCTACACCGCGCCCACGGCCATCCGCCAACTCATGGGACAGGGCGATGAGTTCGTCAACGGCACCTCAAGGGCCTCCCTGCACCTGCTGGGCACGGTGGGCGAACCCATCAATCCCGAAGCTTGGGAGTGGTACCACCGGGTGGTCGGGGGCGGACGCTGCCCGATCGTCGACACTTGGTGGCAGACCGAGACCGGCGGCATCATGATCGCGCCCCTGCCGGGCGCCACGCCCCTGAAGCCCGGCAGCGCCACCCGGCCCTTCTTCGGTGTGCAGCCCGCCCTGGCGGATGCCGACGGCCAGATCATCGAAGAGACCGAAGCCACCGGGAACCTGGTGCTCACCAGCTCTTGGCCGGGCCAGCTGCGCACGGTTTACGGCGACCATCAGCGGGCCATCGACACCTACTACTCGGCCTATCCGGGCCACTACTTCACCGGCGACGGCGCCCGCCGCGACGCCGACGGCTACTACTGGATCACCGGCCGGGTGGACGATGTCATGAACGTGTCCGGGCACCGCATCGGCACCGCGGAAGTGGAGAGCGCCTTGGTGCTGCACGAGCAGGTCGCCGAAGCCGCAGTGGTGGGCTTCCCCCACGACATCAAGGGCGAAGGCATCTACGCCTTCGTCACCCTGATGCACGGCGTTGATGAGAACCTCGACGGCATCAAGCAGGAGCTCATCGACTTGGTGCGCAGCGAAATCGGCCCCTTCGCCAAGCCGGACGCACTGCAGTGGGCCCCCGGGCTGCCCAAGACCCGCTCCGGCAAGATCATGCGCCGCATCCTGCGCAAGATCGCCGCCAACGACTTGGACAGCCTAGGTGACGTGACCACCTTGGCGGAACCCGCAGTCGTTGAGGACTTGATCGAAAACCGGGTGGGCGGCAATTAGGCCAAACGAACGGATTCCCTGCCTTCCGAGGTCCGCAAGAGGACATATGGGCGCGTTCAACGTCCACGCAACGTTCGGAATCGAGGGCGGGACGCCGCTCCAAGGTTCCACGCCCGAACTTGGCGTCATCCCCCGGAGCGAGGGCGTCCCGCCCTCACATTGATGGAACCCGCAAAGCGGATTCCCGGTCCGCTAAGCCGATTGTGCGTAGTTCTCCACTTCCTTCATGCTCAGCTTGATGCGTCCGCGCTGATCGATGTCAAGCACCACCACGTCCACGTTCTGGCCTTCCTCCAAGTAGTCGGTGACCTTCTCCACCCGCTTGTCGGCGATCTGGGAGATGTGGACCAAGCCGTCCTTGCCCGGCAGGATGTTGACGAAGGCGCCGAACTCGACGATGCGCGCCACCCGGCCGTTGTAGATCTTGCCGATCTCCGCTTCGGCGGTGATCTCCTGGATGAGCGCCACGGCGGCATTCATGCCCGCCGCGTCCTCGGCGTAGATGCGCACCGAGCCGTCGTCGTCGATATCGACGTCGGCGCCGGTCTCATCAACGATGGAGCGAATGGTGGCGCCGCCCTTGCCAATGATGTCACGAATTTTCTCCTTGGAGACGTGAATCACGGTCATTGAGGGCGCTTGCTCCGAAATCTGCTCCCTTGAGGCCGAGAGCACCCTGTTCATCTCGCCCAGGATGTGCAGCCGCGCATCGAGCGCCTGCTGCAACGCCTCCTCCATGATGTTCTCAGTGATGCCGTCGATCTTGATGTCCATCTGCAAGGCGGTGACGCCCTGCTCGGTGCCGGCAACCTTGAAGTCCATGTCGCCGAGATGGTCCTCATCGCCGAGAATGTCGGTCAGCACCGCGTACTTGTTGCCGTCCTTGACCAAGCCCATGGCGACGCCCGCCACCGGGCGCTTGATCGGCACGCCGGCGTCCATCAAGGCGAGGGATGAGCCGCAGACGCTGGCCATGGAGCTCGAGCCGTTGGACTCAGTGATTTCCGAGACCACGCGCAGCGTGTAGGGGAAATCCTGCTCATTGGGCAGCACCGCCGCCAACCCCCGGCGCGCCAAGCGGCCGTGGCCGATCTCACGCCGCTTGGGGCCCGTCATCATGCCCGCCTCCCCCACCGAGTAGGGCGGGAAGTTGTAGTGCAGCAGGAAATGGTCCTTGTAGGTGCCGGGCAAGCCCTCCACCAGGGCGGCGTCGCGCAGAGCGCCCAGCGTGGCAGTGACCACGGCCTGGGTTTCGCCTCGGGTGAACAACGCCGAGCCGTGGGCTCGGGGCAGCAGGCCGACCGCAACGGAAATCGGCCGCACCGAGCGCAGGTCGCGCCCGTCGATGCGCGGCTCGCCGTTCAGCACCCGGCGTCGAACCAAGTCCTTCTCAACCTTGCTGAGGGTCTCGCCAACCGCAGCGGGATCGAGCTCACTGGACTCATCGCCCGTCAACTCCTCCACCACCTGCTCCCGGAGCGTCCCGACCTGCGCCAAACGCTGCACCTTGTCCGTAATCCGATAGGCCTCGCCGAGCCGCCCCTTGGCAACGTTCGACACCCGCTCGATGAGCGCTTCGTCAACCGGCTCAGGGATCCAATCCCAAGCGGGCTTGCCGGCTTCAGCAGCCAAGGAGCCGACCGCTTCAATGACCACCTGCATCTCTTGGTGGGCGAACAGCACGGCGCCGAGCATTTCGTCCTCGGAAAGCTCCTTGGCCTCGGACTCCACCATCAGCACCGCATTGCCGGTGCCGGCCACCACCATGTTGAGCTGCGACTCCTCCAGCGCCTTGTAGCCCGGGTTGAGCACATAGCGACGGTCGCTGTAGCCGACTCGGGCCGCGCCGATCGGCCCGGCAAAGGGAATGCCCGAAAGGGCGAGGGCGGCGGAGGTGCCGATCATGGCGGCGATGTCGGGATCTTGGTCCTTGTCGGCCGACATGACCGTGGCCACCACCTGCACCTCATTCATGAATCCCTTCGGAAAGAGGGGCCTAATGGGGCGATCGATGAGCCTCGAGGTGAGGGTCTCCTTCTCAGTGGGCCGCCCTTCGCGGCGGAAGAAGCCGCCGGGAATCTTGCCGGCGGCGTAGGTCTTCTCCTGATAGTTCACCGTAAGCGGGAAGAAGGCGGCGCCGGGGCGTCCTCTCTTCATGCCCACGGCGGTGGCCAGAACCACCGAGTCGCCCATGGCGACGAGCGCCGAGCCGCTCGCCTGACGGGCAATGCGGCCGGTCTCAATGCGAACCTGCTGGCCGCCAAACTGAAATTCTCTTGCTGTTGGATTCAAAATGTTCTCCTTCCAATGCTCTCTTTACTGTTGCTGTTGTTGCTGTCTGCTGCGGCTTGCTCAGCCTAGCGCCTGAGCTGAAGGCGCTTGATCAACGTTCGGTAACGCGAGCGATCCTTGTCCTTCAGGTAGTCAAGCAGCTTGCGTCGCTGGTTCACCATGCGAATCAAGCCCCGGCGCGAGTGGTGGTCCTTCTTGTGCGCCCGGAAGTGCTCCTGCAACGTGTTGATGTTGGTGGTCAGCAACGCCACCTGAACCTCAGGTGACCCCGTATCGCCCTGCTGGGTTTGATACGCCTTGATGACCTCCGCCTTGGTTTCGGCTGACAACGCCATGTTCGTTCTCCTAATATGCTCAAGTTGGATTAATCAGGGCCCGCCGCGCATATTTGCAGCCAAGCCTTGCGTTTCGCGCCTCCCGTGACGGGGCGGGCGCCAATTCCTCAAGGGATTGAATCTTTGCTGCGCCCCGTCAAGTTTGGCTCAACAGCCGACGCGGCGCGATGCGCCCATCCTCAAGCACCTCGCCGACGCCGAGGAAGCGGGAGCCAAGCCCTTCGTTTTGAGGGCATTCGCCAGCCTCCGAAAGCCGCACCCAGCCGCTGGTGGGGGCATGCGGCACCATGACCGGCTGTCCGTTGCGCAGATGGTAGGCGGCGGCAGGCGGCAAGCGAACGTCCGGCCAGTGCCGCACCGTGCTCGACACCGGCAGCAGGAGCGGATCCAAGGCGCCCTGCGCGCGGGCCTGCTCCAAGTCGTCAAAGGTGATCAGGTCCCCTTCCCCGTAAGGACCGGCCTGCAGGCGGCGCAACGCCGACACATGGGCGCCGCAGCCGAGCCGCTCGCCAAGCTCCTCGGCAATGCAGCGCACGTAGGTGCCTTTGCTGCAGTGAATTTCCAACTCCACCTCATCGCCCTCGAAGGCGGTCATTTCGTTGGAGTAGATGGTGGCATCACGGGCCTCGCGCTCCACTTCGATGCCCTGACGGGCCAGCTTGTAAAGCGGCTGCCCCTTGTGCTTGATGGCGGAGAACATGGAAGGCACCTGTTTGATGGGGCCGCGAAACTGCGTCAGGGCGCACTCCACGTCCGCACGGCGCACGGCGACCGCCGACCTTGAGCAGATCACCTTGCCGTCGGCATCGCCGGTATCGGTGGCGACGCCGAGCTTGATGCGCGACCTGTATCGCTTGTCGGAGTCGAGCAGGTAGCGGGAGAATTTGGTCGCCTGCCCGAAACACAGCGGCAACACGCCAGTGGCAAGCGGATCCAAGCTGCCGGTATGACCCACCTTGCGCGCGCCGAACAGGCGCTTGGACTTCTGCACCGCATCGTTGGAACTCATGGCGGCGGGCTTATCGAGCACCAGCACCCCATCGACTTCACGTCCCCGGCGACCACGCCTAGACATGGCCGGCGTCGGTCTGGCCAACGGCGACGGCCTGATCGATCAGCCGCTCCAGCCGACGGCCGCGCTCCACCGACTCATCGTAGTGAAAGCGGGGCTTAGGGGTGGTGCGCATGCGATGGCGCCGTGCGAGCTTGGAGCGGAAATAGCCCGAGGCGCGGTTCAGGACCGCCACCAGCGCCTCTTGATCCGCCAACGATCCGGACGGCATGGCCGACACGTGGACATCCGCAAAAGCGAGATCTCGGCTGACGCGCACGTCGTTCACGCTGACCATGCCGATGCGCGGGTCCCGCATCTCGAACTGAATGATTCGGGCGATTTCCTCACGCACGAAATCGGCCATGCGCAGATGGAGTCCGGCTTCAGGCATGTGCCGCTCGCAAGCCTGCGCCCTCAAAGGGCGCGCGCGATCTCTTGCGACTCGAAGACCTCGATGAGGTCGCCAAGCCGAACATCATTGTAGTTGCGCACCCCGATGCCGCATTCGGTGCCGTGGCGCACTTCGGTGACGTCGTCCTTGAAGCGCCGCAGGGATTCAAGCTCACCTTCGTAGATCACCACATTGTCACGCAGCACCCGGATGGGCTTGTTCCGATGCATGGCGCCCTCGATCACCATGCAGCCGGCAATCTGGCCCAAACGTGGCGAGTTGAACACGTCGCGCACTTCGGCGACGCCGAGAATCTCCTCGCGCACCTCCGGCGCGAGCATGCCGGTGAGCACTTGCCTGACATCGTCGATCAACTCGTAGATGACGCTGTAGTAGCGCAGATCCACGCCCTCGGATTCGATGATGTCCTTGGCGGCGCCGTCAGCGCGCACGTTGAATCCAAACACGGCGGCCCCGTAGGTTAGCGCCAGATTGATGTCGCTTTCGGTGATGCCGCCGACGCCGGAGCCGAGCACGTTCACCGCGACCTCATCGTTGCCCAACTCCGCCAAGGCTTGCAAGATGGCCTCAAGGCTGCCGCGCACGTCCGCCTTGACCACCAATTTGAGCACCCGCTTTTCGCCCTCGCCGAGGCTGGCGAACATGTTGTCGAGCTTGGTCGCCTGCTGCATCGCTTGACGCTGCTCCTGGGTCTTGTCGCGGCGAAACTCGGCCAATTCGCGGGCGGAGCGTTCGTCAGTGACCACCGAGAAGGCGTCGCCCGCAGCGGGGGTGCCGTTCAGCCCAAGCACCTCGACCGGCTCCGAGGGTCCGGCGTTTGCGGCCTGCTCGCCCTGATCGTCGAGCATGGCGCGCACCCGGCCGTGATGCTCCCCGGCAATGATGATGTCGCCGCGCTTCAAAGTGCCGTTCTGGACCAGGATGGTGGACACCGGGCCGCGACCGCGGTCAAGGCGCGACTCCACCACCACACCCCGCGCTGAGGCATCGGGAACCGCCTTGAGCTCCAGAATCTCGGCCTGCAGCAGCACCGCTTCGAGCAGGCCGTCGAGGCCTTCGCCGGTCACCGCGGAGACGTTGACAAACTGGATGTCGCCGCCCCAAGCCTCCGGCGCCACGTCCTTGGCCGCCAACTCCTTGGTGACCCGTTCCGGATCCGCGCCCTCAAGGTCCATCTTGTTGATGGCGACCACGATCGGCACATCCGCCGCCTTGGCGTGCTGAATGGCCTCCTCGGTCTGCGGCATGACGCCATCGTCGGCGGCGACCACGAGGATCACGATGTCAGTGACCCGAGCGCCCCGCGACCGCATGGCGGTGAATGCCGCGTGGCCCGGCGTGTCGATGAAGCAGATGCGGCCGTGGTCGGTGTCCACGGAGTAAGCGCCGATGTGCTGGGTGATGCCGCCCGCTTCGCCGCTGACCACCCGGGTGTGGCGAATCCTGTCCAGCAGCGACGTTTTGCCATGATCGACGTGGCCCATCACCGTCACCACCGGCGGCCGGGGCTCCCCCTCGCCTTCGATGCGCAGCGACTGCTCCAAGGCCTGCTCCATGGCGTCCTCATGGATGAGCTTGACCTTGTGGCCCATCACCTCGACCACCGTGGTCGCCGTATCCTGGTCGATGGCTTGATTGATGGTGGCCATCAAGCCCAAGTCCATCAGCGTCTTGATGACTTCGCCGGCCTTGACGGTCATGCGCTGGGCGAGTTCGCCGACGGTGATCATCTCCGGCACCTCGACTTCGCGGGCGATGAACTCGGTGGGCTTGAATTCGCCGCCCTGCTGCTCGACCTTGATGGGCGCATGAGCCCGGCGGATCTTCCGCCGCCCGCGGCGCTCGGACTTGAGCGACAGCTCCCGGCGTCCGGCCCGGCCCTGGCCAAAACCATCCCGGTTGGAGCGATCCCGATCCTTGCCCTTGATCCGCTTGCCCGCCTTTTCCGTGGCCTGCGCCTTGGCTTGGGCTTCGGCCGCCGCCTCCGGGCTGAGGGCCTGCGCCCCGGCCCGCGCTGGCCGGCCCAGCGGCTCCGACTGCTGCTGCGCCTTGGCGGCCTGCTCCTCCTGGGCGCGCCGCTCCTCTTCCTGGCGCAGCCGCTCGGCTTCCTCAGCCTTGAGTTCCGCCGCCCGGCGGGCCTCCTCTTCCGCCTCCTTGCGCTGCTGTTCCTGTTCGCGGATGCGCTGCGCTTCCTGCTCCGCCGCAGAGAGCCCGCGGGCGGCCGGAGCGGCGGACGCCGCTGCCGTTTCGTCCGGCTTGACGTAGGTGCGCCGACGCATCACCTCGACCTTGACCTTATGGCCGGTGCGGCCTTGGCTGACCGCCTTGACGGTGCCGACCGAACGGCGCTTGAGGCTGATCGCGCCGCGCGGCTTCAGGGTGGCGCCAGCGCCGTGGCTGCTGCGCAGATGGGCGAGCAGATCGTGCTTCTGCTGCTCGGAAACGCTCTCCTGTCCATTGGTGTGGGGCAGGCCGGCATCCGCCATCTGCTTGAGCAGACGCTCCACCGGCGTCTTCACCGTGGCGGCAAGCTCTTCGACCGTAACGTCAGCCATTGACTTTACCTCGCGCCCCCTAGGTCCCGTCGCCAGCGCCTTGGCCGGATTCATCCCCGGCATCGGCTTGCGCCTCCTCAAACCAAGGCGCTCGGGCGGTCATGATGAGTTCGGCCGCCCGCTCCTCGCCGAGATCATCGATCATCTCCAGCAATTCACCCACCGCCAGTTCCGCCAAGTCCTCCATGGTGAGGATCTCGTGTCCAGCCAGGCGATAGGCCAGGTCGCGTTCCATGCCGGCCATGTTCAGCAGATCCTCGCTGGGCTCACGAGCCTCCTCGCTGGCTATGGCGCGGGTCAGCAAGGCGTCGCGAGCCCGGTTCTTAAGCTCCTCGACGATTTCCTCATCGAAGCCCTCGATGGCATTCATTTCCTCCTCGGCGACGTAGGCGACCTCCTCCAGCGTGGTGAAGCCCTCCTCGACCAACACTGTGGCGACGTTCTCATCCACGGACAGGGACTCCATGAACTCATCCACCATGCGCACCGCCTCGGCCTCCTGCAGATCGGCGGCCTCCTGCTCGGTCATGATGTTCAACGTCCATCCGGTCAGGTCGCTCGCCAAGCGGACGTTCTGGCCGCCCTTGCCGATGGCTTGCGCGAGCTTGTCCTCGGCAACGGCGATGTTCATGGCATGGGCGTCTTCGTCGATCTGGATGTAGGCAACCTCGGCGGGCGCCATGGCGTTGATGGTGAGTTGGGCGGGATTGTCGTTCCAAGGCACGATGTCGATGCGCTCGCCCGCCAGCTCCCCGGAGACCGCCTGCACCCTAGAGCCGCGCATGCCCACGCAGGCGCCCACCGGATCGATCCGCCCGTCGTTGGTGCTGACTGCGATCTTGGCGCGGGAGCCCGGGTCGCGCGCCGCACCGCGAATCTGAATGATGTCCTCTGAAATCTCCGGCACTTCGATCTTGAACAGCTCCGCCAGCATCTCCGGAGAGGTTCGGGACAGCATGAGCTGGGGACCGCGGTTTTCCGGGCGCAGCTCCACCAGCATGGCCCGGACCCGCTCGCCGATGCGAAACGTCTCCCTCGGTATGAGATGCTCGCGGGTGAGCAGGCCCTCGGCATTGTTGCCGAGATCGACGATCACATTGTCTCGGCCAACCCGCTTGACGGCGCCGCCGACGAGTTGACCGACCTTGGGGGTGTACTCCTCAAAGACGCGAGCCCGTTCCGCCTCACGCACCTTCTGCACGATGACCTGCTTCGCGGTCTGCGCGGCAATGCGGCCGAACGCCAAGGATTCGACGGGCGCCTCAATGGTGTCGCCGATTTCCAGCCCGGCGGCCCGGGGATCCTCCGGCGTGAGTTCAGCGGCCGGATTGAGCGGCTCCTCAAGTTGCTCCACATCCACCACCGTCCACACCCGGAACGTCCGGTAGTCGCCCGTTTCCCGGTCAATGGCAACGCGGAACTCGGCGTCCTCGTCGTAGCGCCGCTTGGTGGCGCTCGCCAAGGCGCTTTCCATGGCGTCAAAAATGACCTCCTTGGAAACGCCCTTCTCCAGCGATGCCCCTTCAATGGCCTGAAAAATCTCTTTCGACATGCTCTCTACCGCACTGTTTACCGCGCCCTTGCCAGCCTCTGCCGCTGCGTTGCGGAAATTCGCCGACTAGTCAAACGTTGGCACCACCCTAGCCCGTTGGACGTTTTCCAATGGCAGCACGTACTCCTCATCCTCAATCCGCACCAGCGCCTGACCGTCCTCGACGCCGGCCAACAGCCCGACGAACCGTTTGCGGCCCTCAAAGGGAAAGTTCAGCCGCACATCGACCCTGTCGCCAACGTGGCCGGCATACTGCTCCGCGTTGAACAGAATGCGGTCAAGCCCGGGCGATGAGACCTCCAGGTCGTAGCTGCCGCCAACCACGCCGTCGAGCTCCAACAAGTCGCCGAGCTCGTGGCTGACCTGCTCGCAGTCGCTGATCGACACGCCGCCGGGCTTGTCGATGTAAACCCGCAGCCGCGACCGCTTGCCAGCCGCTTGGTACTCCACGCCCCAGAGAGCGCAGCCAGTCGCCTCAACCGTCACTTGCGCAAGCTCGCTGATCTTCAATTCCGTGCGATTCACAGTCCACCAACAAAAAATGGGCTAGACCCCTTGGCCGCGCCAGCGCTCATCGCAAAGGCCGCCGCGGCTTCCGGGTCACGCCCATCTTCAAATTCGGCCCAACAAAAACAGGCGGCCTCGCCTTACGGGCAAGCCACCTCAAGGACCGCCATCACCGGCTGCGCCGCCTTAAGTGATCTATGGAGGCGAAACCTACTAAAAGGCCCCGGCCGGAAAGGCCCGGTACCGGGCCTTTCCGCATAGGGGCCTTAACAGTGCGCTACCTTGCCCATCGGCAGGAACGCGCACCTGCATCCTTTGGTAGCGGGGGCAGGATTTGAACCCACGACCTTCGGGTTATGAGCCCGACGAGCTACCAGACTGCTCCACCCCGCATTAGCAAGGGTGGGGATTATAGGGAAGCAGCACACGCTATGCAACAGCGCGACCTGACGGTCGCGGATGGAGTTTCGCTGGCGCGAAACTCCGCGCTCGTCGCTTAGATCAGATTCCGGTATGTTTCTTAAGCCCGCACACAGCGCGCGGCTCATGTGGAGATGTTGGCGGCGGCTTGGAAGGGGCGTGCGAAGGGACGGCCCAAACCGAGTCCGGCCAAGACGGTGGTGCCGAAGGCGAGACTCGAACTCGCACGGGCTGTCGCCCACTACCCCCTCAAGGTAGCGCGTCTGCCAATTCCGCCACTTCGGCACTGTTGCGCGATGGCTCACCGACCGCGCCTTGCCACGAACCTAAACGTCAGGAATGCCTGAATCTAATTCCTCGTCGCCGGAAGTCAATGGCTCGGAAGGTTCGACCGGATCGGCCACGATGGGCACGCCAACGTCCTGCAGCCCGGTGGCCCGCTCCTTGGCGAACCAAGCCAAGCCAAAGGAAATCACGAAAAAGCCGACCGCCAGCCAAGCCGTGGCCTTGATCAGGAAGGAGGCGGAGCCGCTGCTGCCGAACATCGTGTTCGACGCACCGGAGCCAAACGCCGCCCCCGCGTCCGCGCCGCGGCCCTGCTGCAGCAGCACCAAGCCGCCCAAAGCCAAGGCGACAAGCACCAACAGCATCATCAAAACGGTTTCAAAAGTCGTGATGTCCACGGTTGCAACCCCTATCCTGTCTTCGCTGCCCGCCTTCAACCATCAAGCAGCTGCCGCCACTATGGCCAGAAAGCTCTCTGCCTGCAATGAGGCGCCGCCGATCAGCCCGCCGTCTATGTCCGGCTCGCTGAACAACGCAGCGGCATTATGCGGATTGACGCTGCCGCCGTATATCACCCGGATCGAACCTGCCAACGCGCCGTCCGCAGCGGCAATGGTCTCGCGGACCAAGCGGTGCATGGCCGCCGCCTCGTCCGGCGCCGCCGTCTCGCCGGTGCCGATCGCCCAGACCGGCTCATAAGCAACCGCGCCTTGGGCAACGCCAGCAACGCCAACGGCCTCGATCACTGCCTGAACCTGCTTGGCCACGACCGACTCCGCTTCCCCGGCCTGCCGCTGCGCCAACGTCTCGCCAACGCAGAGAATGGGCTTGAGGCCCGCGCCGAGCGCCGCGCCGAACTTGGCCGCCACCAGCGCATCGCTCTCGCCATGCCCGCTGCGGCGTTCGGAATGCCCGGCCAGCGCCCAACGCCCGCCGAGGTCGGCAATCATGGCGCCGGACACGCCGCCGGTGTGGGCGCCCTGCGCCGCCGGGTGCAGGTCCTGAGCGCCCGCAGCCACGCCGACGTCCCGAACCCCATCGGCAAACTGACCCAAGTAGGCCACCGGCGGAAAAACCAAAACATCCAACTCGGCGCCAAGACGCGCCCCGCGCAACGCTTCGCAAAAGCCGGCCACGGACGCCCGCGACCCATGCATCTTCCAATTGCCAGCAACGATTGAACGGCGCATCGCTAACCCTTGACTGCGGGATGGGGAGACATTCTACCCCTACACGGCTTTCTCGATGACCACCGCAAACTCCTCCGCGATGGCGGCCACGTCCTCCGCATCGTCGCCCTCGACCATCACCCGCACCACGGGTTCCGTGCCGGAAGGGCGAATCAGCACACGGTAGTCATCGCCCAGCGCCCGCTCCCTTCTGCGCAGGGTCGGGGCTGCCCGTTCGCAGACACTGGCGGTCGGCGCACCGTTGACCGCCACGTTGACCATCGCTTGGGGCAGCTTGGTCATGCCCTGCTTGAGCTCATGCAGGGCTTGGCCCGCCTCCACCATGAGCACCAAGGCCTGCAAGGCGGAGACGATGCCATCGCCGGTGGTGGTCAAGTCCAGGCAGAGGATGTGGCCGGAGGACTCACCGCCTAGGCTCCAGCCCCTCCGACGCAACAGCTCGAGCACGTAGCGGTCGCCCACGGCGGAACGGGCGAAGGGAATGCCCAAGCGCGCCAGCGCCCGCTCCAAGCCGCGGTTCGACATGACCGTGCCGACCACGCCGCCCTGCAGCAAGCCCCGGCGCTGCCGATGGCTGGCAATCAGGTAAAGCAATTCATCACCGTCAATGACCTCGCCCTCGGCATCGACCATGATGACCCGATCGCCGTCGCCGTCGAAGGCTATGCCCAGGTCGGCGCCCAGTTCCCGCACCTTCCGCGTCAGATGCTGCGGGTGGGAGGAGCCGCAGTCGGCATTGATGTTGAAGCCGTTGGGGGAGGCGCCGACCACGGTGATTTCCGCGCCAAGCTCCTCGAACACCCCCGGTGCGACGTGATAGGTGGCGCCGTGGGCGCAATCCAGCACGATGCGCAGGCCATGCAGGCGAAAGCCGCGGCCAGCCGTGGCCTTGCAGAATTCGATGTAGCGTCCGGCGGCGTCCTCGATTCGGGATGCCCGGCCCAGCCGGTCCGAGGCAGCGCAGACCATCTCGACGCCCAACTGCCGCTCAATCTCCGCCTCGACGCCGTCATCGAGCTTGTTGCCGTCGCCGTTGAAAAACTTCATGCCGTTGTCGCTGTAAGGATTGTGGGAGGCGCTGACCACAATGCCCGCGTCGGCCCGCAGCGTACGGGTCAGGTAGGCCACCGCCGGGGTCGGCATCGGCCCCATGAGGCTGACGTCCGCTCCTGCGGAAACCAAGCCCGACTCCAGCACCGACTCCAGCATGTAGCCGGAGATGCGCGTGTCCTTGCCGATGAGAATGCGGCGGCTGCCTTGGCGCGCGAACACCTTGCCCACCGCCCAGCCGAGCCGCAGGCAAAACTCCGGAGTGATGGGAAAGCGCCCGACCGCGCCGCGGATGCCATCGGTTCCAAAGTGCTTTTTGCTCACGCCCACCGGATCACGCCCAACGCCGCAAAGGCCTCCAAGTTGGTGCCAAGGACGCCGCTTCCTTGGGTTGGGGAAGCTCGCTAGTGCTCTTCAGCCGGGCCGCCAATGGCGGGTTTCGGGGAGCCGGACTTGCTGCCCGTGCCCGTCTTGGGCGACTTTGGCTGCCGGGGCTTGGCGCCGGCCATGATGTCGTCGATCTGCTCAGGCAGCAGGGTTTCGAACTCGATCAGCGCATCGGCCATGAGGTGCAGCTTGTCCTCGTTCTCCGTCAGCAGCCGCTTGGCCTCCGCGTAGCAGTCGTCAACGATTCGGCGCACCTCCTCGTCAATGGCTTGGGCGGTCTGCTGCGAATGAGGCTTGGGCTTAACGCCCGCCGACATGCCCAGGAAGACCTCGCCGTCGTCCTCGTCGTACATCAAGGGGCCGAGCTTATCCGACAGCCCCCACTTGGTGACCATGTTGCGCGACAGCCCGGTGGCGCGTTCAATGTCGTTGGAGGCGCCCGTAGTGACGAACTCGGGGCCCAGAATCATCTCTTCGGCGATGCGGCCGCCGAACAGGCCGCAGATCTGCGCCTTGATGCGTTGGCGGCTCAGGCTGTAGCGGTCCTCCTCCGGCAGGAACATGGTCACGCCCAGCGCCCGGCCCCGGGGAATGATGGTGACCTTGTAAACCGGGTCATGGCCGGGCACCAGCTTGCCGACGATGGCGTGGCCCGCCTCATGGTAGGCGGTGTTGCGCTTCTCCTCGTCGGACATGACCATCGACCGTCGCTCCGCCCCCATCATGATCTTGTCCTTGGCGGACTCGAACTCCACCATCTCCACCAAGCGCTTCCCGGCCCGGGCGGCGAACAGCGCCGCCTCATTGACCAGATTGGCCAGGTCGGCGCCGGAGAAGCCCGGCGTGCCGCGCGCGATGATGCTCGCCTCCACATCGTCGGAGAGCGGCACCTTGCGCATGTGAACCTTCAAGATCTGCTCACGTCCGCGAATGTCCGGCAGGCTGACCACCACTTGCCGGTCAAAGCGTCCTGGGCGCAGCAGAGCCGGGTCGAGCACGTCCGGACGGTTGGTGGCAGCGATGACGATGATGCCGTCGTTGGGTTCGAAGCCGTCCATTTCCACCAGCAGCTGGTTGAGCGTCTGCTCGCGCTCATCATGGCCGCCGCCCAAGCCAGCGCCGCGATGCCGGCCCACGGCGTCGATCTCGTCAATGAAGATGATGCAGGGCGACTGCTTCTTGGCCTGCTCGAACATGTCGCGCACTCGGGATGCGCCGACGCCGACGAACATCTCCACGAAATCCGAGCCGGAAATCGAAAAGAAGGGCACCTTGGCTTCACCGGCGATGGCCTTGGCCAGCAGCGTCTTGCCGGTGCCGGGCTGGCCCACCATGAGAATGCCGCGCGGAATGCGGCCACCCAAGCGTTGGAACTTGCTTGGATCACGCAGGAACTCGACCAGCTCCTGCACGTCCTCCTTGGCCTCATCCACGCCGGCCACATCGGCAAACGTGGTCTTGATCTGATCCTCGGAAAGCAATCGCGCCTTGCTCTTGCCGAACGACATGGGCCCGCCCCGGCCGCCAGCGCCGCCCTGCATCTGCCGCATGAAGAGCAGAAACACGCCGATGATGATGAGAATGGGGAAGCTCGCGATCAGCAATTGCGCCCAGAAGCTCTGCTTCTCGGGCTCCTTGCCCTCAATGACCACGCTGTGGTTGTAGAGGTCGTCCAACAGCTTCTGGTCATAGAGGTCGGGGCGGATGACGCGGAAATTCTCCCCGGACTTGCGGGTGCCGTCGATCACCAGCCCATCGATGGTGACTTCATGCACGTCGCCCATGCGAACCAGTTCGATGAACCGCGAGTAGCTGAGCTTCTCCGGTGCCGGATTGACGCTGAAGTTGTTGAACACCGTCAGCAGCACGGCAGCGATAATCAACCACAACAGCAGATTTTTTCCCATATCAGACAAGGGATTGCCTCACTTCGGAGCACGGTTGGCCCACCGCGGCCCAACAACTCCGCCTAACTTGATTGCGTGACCAAGCGAAGCCTACACCACTAGGCCGCAACTCGCCAATGGCTGTGCCAAGGTCATGCAACAGCAATTCTCACTCTGAATTTAGTCTGGCTCAGGTTTCCCAATCGAGGGCATCCTGCCCATAAGCGTTGTGTGCGGGCTCAGGAACGTTTCGGAACCTGACCCACGCACCGGCAGCGGAGTTTCGCGCCAGCCAAACCCCAACGCACCCGCTTCACGGGTGCGCCGGCTGGCGAGTCAGGTCGGGCGGGCGGGCTGCGGGGGCAACGGGTCGGAGGCGGCTTGGGACGCGCCGTGGAGACCCTGTATCAACCCCTCCAAGCGGGCGATGGCCGCGCCCATCTCCTGGAACCCATCGTCCACCCGCCGCTCCAGCGATTCGATTCTGGCCTCCATCTGGTCCATGCGGCGGTCCATCCGCTCGAAGCGGGCGTCAACCTGCGCGAAGCGGGCGTCGATTTGGGCGAAGCGGACGTCGTTGGCCTCCCCCATCGCGCTGATGACGGCGAGGTTGACCCCGACGGTGGTGATGCCGACCATGAGGATGGTGGCGACGGTGGTGATGAACTGGTGCTTCATGAACATTTCCTTGGCATTTTGGAAGAGAGCAGGCGTCATTGTCCAGTGTTGCGCGCAGTTCGTCTGTGCTACGCATCCCCCGGTTTTTTGGGCCAATGTCCTACATTGCTTGGCTTGACCTCCCGCTACAGGTCGGCGCTCAGGCCGCGCTCAGCCAGGAATTCCGGGTTGTAGAGGCTTGATTGGTACTTGTGGCCAGTGTCGGTGAGCACCGTGACGATGGTGTGGCCGGGACCGAGGCGCTTGGCGATTTGCACCGCGGCGCACAGGTTGACGCCGGTGCTGGAACCGAAGAACCAACCTTGGCAGCGTAGCTGGCCATAGACCATCCTCACCATTTGCTGGTCGTCGATTTGCACCGCGCTGTCGATTTCGGTGCCTGCCAAGTTGTCGGTGATCCGGCTGTTGCCGATGCCCTCGGTGATCGACGGCCCCGGCGTCATGGTGGCCTCGCCCGTGGTCACCCAGTTGTACAGGGCGCTGCCGTGGGGGTCGGCCAGCACCACCTCGATGTCCGACCGGCACTCCTTCAGGTAGCGGGAGACGCCTGCCAAGGTGCCGCCGGTGCCCACCGAGCAGGTGAAGGCGTCGATGGCGCCGCCGGTCTGCGCCCAGATTTCAGGGCCGGTGGATTCGTAGTGCGCCAACCGGTTGGCCACGTTGTCGAATTGATTGGCCCAGACGGCGTTTGGCAGCTCATCGGCGTAGCGTCCGGCCTGCCTCTGGTAGTTCATGTCATCCCGGTAGGGCACCGTCGGCACCACCCGAACCTCAGCGCCGAGGGTTCCGAGGATGGCGACCTTTTCCTGAGACTGATTGTCCGGCATGTAGATGACGCAGGGGTAGCCGCGCTCGTTGCAAACGTGGGCGAGGCCGATGCCGGTGTTGCCGGCGGTGCCCTCCACCACCGTGCCCCCCGGCTTCAGCGCTCCGCTCCTCTCATGTTCGCGCACCATCCACAAGGCGGCACGGTCCTTGACCGAGCCGCCCGGATTCAGGAATTCCGCCTTGCCCAGAATCTCGCAGCCGGTGGCTTCGCTCAAAGCCGCCATGCGAATCAGCGGCGTGTTGCCCACGCTGCCGGCGAAGCCTTCCCTCACCTCCATAGGGAAGCCCTTGGCCCGGAACTGGCTGGCCCCTGACGGAATGGCCATGGCTTGGCGGAACGGCGCTTCGCGCCGTCTGAGGGCGGGACGCCGCGCGAATCCTCGCTTCGCATTGGCGTTTCGCCGGCGCAAGGCGACCGTTCGACTGTCTGAGCCCCCAAGAGGGCGCACCGCCCTCGCTCCGAAGCATGTTCCATGGGAGCCCCAGCGCCGACGCGGCTGGGCGCTGACGCTCGAGGAACAGGGGCATTCCCCAAGGGACGGCGATTTCGCGAGGGAACGGCGCCTCGCGCCGCGGGAGGGCGGGATGCTCCCGATCCGAAGCGCAACGCCTGTTGCCGGCGGGCTTCAGGACCGAGGGCGTCCCGCCCTCGATCGGGCCGCCGGAGCGCGCCTTCCATCCGGCGGCTGCGAATTTGTTCCATGGAAGTTCCGTCAAGCCAAACGTTGAGTTTAACTTGTATTGCTGTGCAGGCTTAAGAAACATCTCGGAACTTGGCCCACGCAACGGGCGCTGAGCTTCGCGGTAAGCGAAACTCCAACGAACCTTGGCCCTGGCCAAGGTTCGCTTGCACTAATCCCCTGACGGGGTGAATATCGCGGCCTTGACCAAGGACATCGGAAGACCATGGTTCCGGAATCACTGCGTTGCAGCATCGCGGAGGCTGAGCTGAACCCCGACAAGGTGGATGAACTGCTGGCCCGGGCGCGCCGGGAGGTGGACTCGGGGCTGCTGTCGGCGACCCAAGTGGCGTTGGCCCGCAACGGCAAGCTGGCGCTGCTGGCCACCTTCGGCGACGCCTCGGAGGAGACCCTCTTCTGCGTGTTTTCAGCCACCAAGGCGGTGACTGCGGCAGCGGCCTGGATCCTCATTGAGGAGGGTCGCCTGGATGAGAGCGAAATCGTGGCCGACATCGTTCCCGAGTTCGCCAGCAACGGCAAGGACGTCATTCGGGTGGGCCAGCTCTTCACCCACACCGCCGGTTTCCCCGCCGCCCCCTTCAGGCCCTTGGATTGGAACGACCCGGCCCGGCGATGCGAGCGCTATGCCCAATGGAAGCTCAACTGGACGCCGGGCAGCCGGTTTGAGTACCACCCCTCGTCGAGCATGTGGGTGATTGCGGAGATCATCGAGCGCCGCGCTGGGCAGTCCTTTCAATCCTTCGTCCGGGAGCGCATTGCCCAGCCGCTGGGCCTGCACGATCTGCATGTGGGCCTGCCGGCCGGCGCGCAAGGCCGGGCAGCGCTCTGCGAGCACGCCGGCGAGGCCATGACCGACCGGGACTGGCGGCATCTCGGCCTGCCGCCGCCGCCTGTCACCGAGGTCACCGAGGACGCCATCCTGAGCTTCAACCGCCCGGAGGTGCGCGCGGTCGGCGTGCCCGGCGGCGGCGCCTTCATGGGCGCCGCCGAACTGGCCCTGTTCTACCAAGGCTTGCTGCACGGCGGGCTGGGCGGCAAGCGGGTCTGGAGCGACGCCATGCTCAGCGGGGCGCGCCGGGTGCGCACCGGCGAGCTGGCCGACCTCTTGGGCACGGTGGCCAACCGCGGCCTCGGCATCATCGTCGCTGGCGATGAGAAGCGCAGCTTCCGCGGTTTCGGCAAGACCAATTCGCCGGAAGCCTTCGGTCACAACGGGGCCGGCGGCCAGCTCGCCTGGGCGGACCCTGCCACCGGGCTGTCGCTGGGCTATTGCACCCGCACCCACGACCGCCATGCCGTACGCCAGGGTCGGCGCGGGGTGGCGATTTCCAGCATCGCCGCCCTGTGCGCTTCCTGATGCTCCGTCAACCGATGAACGGGATGACTGCCGCTGGATGCCTGGCCGCCCTGCTGCTCGCCGCCGGGATGGCCGCTGCTGACCAGCAGGTTCTCGCCGAGGTGGAAAAGGAGCGCGCGGCGTCCATTGCCGTGGCCGACGACATCTGGGCATTCGCCGAGCTGGGCTATCTGGAAACCAAGAGTTCCGGGCGCCTGCAGGGGTACCTGTCCGACTCCGGATTCGACGTCGAGAGCGGCGTCGCCGACATCCCCACGGCCTTCGTGGCGACCTACGGCGAAGGGGCGCCGGTGATCGGCATCTTGGCGGAGTTCGATGCCCTGCCCGGGCTCTCGCAAGCCGCCAAGCCGGTTCGGCAGCCCATTGCGGAGGGAATGCCGGGGCACGCCTGCGGCCATCACCTGTTTGGCGCCGCCTCGGCTTCGGCGGGCGTGGCGGTCGCCCGTTGGCTGGCGGCGACCGGCGCCGCCGGCACCGTGCGCGTGTACGGCACGCCAGCTGAGGAGGGCGGCTCCGGCAAGGTTTACATGGTTCGGGCCGGCCTGTTCGACGATGCGGACGTGGTGCTGCACTGGCACCCCGCCGACCGCAACGATGCCTCCGCGGCCAGCAGCACGGCCAACAAGTCCGGCCGCTTTCGCTTTCAGGGCGCTGCCGCCCATGCCGCCTCCGCTCCGGAACGGGGCCGCTCGGCCTTGGACGGCGTGGAGGCCATGAACTTCATGGTCAATCTGATGCGCGAGCACATCCCTGAGGACTCCCGCATTCACTACGTCATCACCGATGGCGGCGACGCGCCGAACATCGTGCCGGAGTCCGCGGAGGTCTATTACTACGTGCGCCATCCCAAGCTGCCCACCGTCAAGTCGTTGTTCGAGCGGGTGGTCAAGGCCGCCGAGGCCGCGGCGCTGGGCACGGGCACGCAAATGACCTACGAGGTCATGCACGGCAACTACCCGGTGCTGCCCAACGAAACCCTGGCGCGGCTGGTGGACGCCAACCTGCGCCGACTGGGCGGCTACGCCTACACCCCCGAGGAGCAGCGCTTCGCCGCAGCCGTGCATCGAACCCTCGGCGAATCCGCGCTGCCGCTTGGCGCGCAGTCGCACGTCCAGCCCTTCGTCCTGCGCCAAGGGCGGGGCTCCACCGACGTGGGCGACGTCAGCTGGGCGGCGCCTACCGTGGGCTTCGGCACCGCCACTTGGGTGCCCGGAACCCCCGCCCATTCGTGGCAGGCCGTGGCCGCGGGAGGCACCAGCATTGGCCACAAAGGCATGCTGCTGGCGGCGCGGCTGCTGGCGCTGACGGCCACTGACCTGTTCCAGGATGCCGGCCTCATCAAGCGGGCGTGGGCGGAGCTTCGGGAAAAACGCGGCGCCGATTTTGAGTATGAAGCGCTTCTGGGCGACCGGGAGCCGCCCTTGGACTACCGCTTGTAGTGGACATCGGGCTGCTCCACCCCGGTGCCATGGGCGTTACCGTGGGCATGGCGCTGGCCGCGTCCGGGCAGTGGACGGCATCATCTGCGTCTGCCCGCCCGAGGCCGCCCTTGAAGTGGCTGCGAGCGTCGCGCGGAGCGGCTTCTCCGGCCTCTACATGGACGCCAACGCCGTATCGCCGGCCACCGGCGCCCGCTTGGCGGACTTGCTGGGCGAGCGCTGCGTCGATGGCGGCATCGTCGGCCCGCCGGCCCTTTCGCCGGGCAGCACCCGCCTGTTCCTGTATCGGTGACATCCCAGACCAAAACCCAAACCCTTGTGGTGGATTGACAGCAAGGGCCGCAGTCAATGATATTGGCTGCGAATTTGCAGAGCTTTGACAAGAGAGCAGGCATGGCAGCCAACGACAAGTTCGATCTGCGCGGCATCAACCATCTGGCACTGGTTTGCCGGGACATGAAGAAGACCGTGGACTTTTACTCCGGCGTGCTCGGCATGCCGTTGACCAAGACCATCGAACTGCCCAACGGCGGTGGCCAGCATTTCTTCTTCGACATCGGCAAGGGCGATTCCTTGGCGTTCTTTTGGTTTCCAAACGCGGCGGACAGCCAGCCCGGGGTCACCCATGCCCCGGACCTGGTGGGCCGGGGGGACATCACTTCCGCCCACGCCTCGATGAACCATGTCGCCTTTGACGTGCCGGAAGAGAGGATCGAGGCGTATCAACGCCAGCTCAAGGCGGCGGGCGTCGATGTCACCGAAGTGGTGAACCACGATGACTCGGAGATCGGCGCCAGCCCGGAGGTCACCGAAAGCACCTTCGTGCGTTCGATCTACTTCAAGGATCCGGACGGCATTTTGCTGGAGTTCGCGGCTTGGACCCGAGGCCTCGACGAGCGCGACGTGAACATCGCGCCCGTTAGCGTTGACTAAACCGTTGATTCGCCGTCAAGGCAGCCGCCAGATGGGTGTCGGCAAGGCGCGGCGAAGCCGTGTGGCAGGCCCCCACAATGTCCAGCGAGCGGCAAGCCCCTCGGGCTCCCTGGCTGAGGGCTCCGAGCCGCAACGCCGCCAGCGCGCCCCAAAGGCGCTTTCGAAGGGCGCTTCACGGCGCTTGGGCCCGAGTTCCGCTCCGCCTGCGGATGTTGCGCGCCTCATTGCGGGCTCATTTCCATCCTCAAGCAGTGAAGCGCTGAACGAACGGGACTTGATCAGAGGCTCCCTAGTGTCCTGTCCGGTTGATTCGTGGGCTTTAAGCGCTAGCTGTTTAGGTTCCCGGCAAGGCCTCGCTCCAGTGCATCCCGCGGGCCGCTGAGCCTAATCAGAGGCCCCTCAGCCTATCGGCGCACCGCCGGGGCTTCCACGGGAAGGTCGGCGGCGCGCCAAGCGAGGAACAGCTCAAGGTCGAGGTATTGCGCTGAGCCGTAGTCAAACGGCTCGGCACGGATGGCTTGGTTGCAAAACCGCAGCCTGCGGTGCAGGGAGCCAATGCCCTGCCACTCGAGCCGATAGGTCGGGTAGCCGTTGCTGTGCCCTTGGCTGAGGCGCTCGCCGCGCAGCATGCGGCCCGCGTGCTGTTCGTGGCAGTGGCGGCAGGCCAGGTTCATCTGGCCGCGGCGCTGGTGGAAGTAGGCGCGGCCCCGCTCGAAGTAGGGGCGGTTGCGGCCATCGATCCGCACGGCGAACGGCAGACCCTTGGATTGGTGGGCAACAAGCGCGGTGAGGGCGAGCATCGCATCGGATTCGTAGCCCAGTTCGGGCTGCCGCTGCTGTTCGGTGCGGCACCGGTTGATGCGTTGGGTCAGATTGATCAGCCTGCCCGCGGCCGGGTCGTGGCGCGGATAGCGCGTTGCGGCGCCAGCCATGCTCGACGCCGCTGATCCGTGGCAGCCCCGGCAGCTGGGCGCATCGATTGTCGGCGGCTTCTCCCACAGGGCTTCCCCCCGATCCACCCAGAGCAGGCCGGGATTGGCGAAGTCGTCGAGCTGCAGGGCTTGGGTGTCCGCCGATTGGAATTCGAACCCGGATCGCTCTTGGGCCAAGCTGCGCTTGGGTGGCCAGTCGGCGCTCTCCCCCAGCGCCCCCAAGGGCGGCCAGAGCATCCCCGCAAGGCTTACGGACGTCGCCAACCACGCTCGCGTTCGCAAGGTCTCAGACAACGCGAATCGCTCGTGTCTCGCGGACGTTGAAGCCATGCTGGCCACGCCACTCGAATTCAAGGGTGCCGCTGCGTTCGGCGCTGACGAAGAAAGCGATGTAGGGGTTGGCGGCGACGCCGGTGTCGAGGACGGCCTCGAAGGCCAAGGCGCCGTCGAGACGGCAGGTGAATCGAGTGATGAGGTTTTGCGGGATTCGATTGCCCAGCGAGTCCGGGCGCCGCCCCGTTTCCATCGGATGCGTGATCAAGGTCTTCACCTCGAACGGCTTGCCGGCACGGATGTCATCCGGCATGGCGATGCGTATTGCCGTCATGGTTCAGGCCTGCGATCCGGTGTCCGACATGCGACCGCCCTCGCCGCCTAGAAGAGAAAGTCCAAGCAGGCGGCTTCGGTAACCACGATTTCGGCGGCGCCTGCGTACAAATTCCCGTTGCAGCACGCTGCGACCGCAACCACCGTCTGCGAGGCAGCCATGCGCACACGGGTCCGAACTTCCAGCCGAGGACACGCCGGACCGAAGTTGAAGCGAGCGATTCGGGGATTGGGGTTCTCGGGGGCGAAGACCTCCAAACTGACTACGCTGTCCGCCTGCGCGCCATCCGCTTGGGTGGTCGGCGGCTGCACCGCCACGCCAAGAGCCACCGAATTTCCGTTCTCGGCCAAGGCCGGCAAGGAGAGCGCTACCCGTTCAAAGCGAACATCGGCACCGCCGTAGGCGCGAGCCAGCAACGCACGGGCGCTTTCCGGCAATGCCCGCAAGGGCAGCGGCAGCGCCAGCACAAGCCCTCCGCCCGCGAACCGCGCAAGCCACTGCCGGCGCGACCAAGGCTCGCCTCCTTCGCTTCGGCTCGGCGACTTAAGAGCTGGCCTGCCCGGGGCGCGGTTCACGCTTGAGCTTTGGCTGAATGAATCAAACCGTTCATGGTGCGCCGCTCCTTCCGTGAACTGCGCTGCGATTGACGCTCAGTTCATCATCCAAACCGGCAGCGCCGACGTCAATGCGCGACCTGACGGTCGCGGATGGAGTTTCGCTGGCGCGAAACTCCGCGCTCGTCGCTTAGATCAGATTCCGGTATGTTTCTGAACCCGCACATGCGCGACCTGGCGGTCGCGGATGGGGTTTGGCGATCGCCAAACTCCGCGCTCGCCGCGGGGGTCAGGTTCGATGTGCTTCTGAGTCCCATGATCCTCTCTTCCATGATTCCCTCTCGCAGGGTCGCCGCTCACTCGGGCTCGTTGGCGCCCGTGCCGCGCAGCGTGTTGAGAAATGCCATCAAGTCCGTCAACTGCTCGGCGGTCAAAATGGGCCGGCCCGAAAAGGCGGGAGCCAGTTGGCGCAAGCCTCGGGTGCGGTGATACGCCGGCATCGCCGATTGCGGGTTGGAAACGGTGGGATCCTCAATCTTGGCGCGCATCTCGGCGAGGGTGAGGCGCGCTGCCACATCGCTTAGGTCCGGCCCCAAGTCGCCCTGAAACGGCGCATCGATTTGGCTGGCATGGTGGCACAGCAGGCAGTGCCCGAGTTCCCTGTCGAGGTATATCTGCCGACCCCTTTCCGAATCGCCAAGGGCGATGCCGACGTTCGCCGACGGTGCTGCGACTGCTCCGATGGTTGCCGCTGCAATGAGGAACTTCAGCAGGGCTGGTCGCTGCGGGGAGCGCGAACGAAGCCAGGACGACGGGATGCCCGCAGCCGCGCGCTGCCGCACGGGGAAGTTGCCCGATCTCGTCAAGGCGGGAGTGCCGGCCTTACGAATGCCCACCGAACAACTCCGTAGTCAGCGTTTCAAACCAGGCGGCGGCGTGGCCCGCCTCTAAGCGCCGGAACTCGTCATCAGCCTGCAGCGGGCTGGTTCCGCCGGAACCGGCGACCTCGACCCAAGCATCAGCGGTCGGCTTATAGACTCCGGCAACGGAAAAGCCGTGGTCCGGCGTTGCCAAGCTGTAGCAGGTGTTGATGAGCTTGCCCGGCAGCGGTGCTTGTTCGGCCAGCGACCGCACCACTTGAACGGCGCAATGCTTGGCTTGGGCATTGGCGGCGAACGCGGATTTCGGCATCGCGTTGGCGATGGCCGCATCGCCTATGACGTGTATGCTCGGCTGCAGGAGCGATTCGAACGTTGCCGGCGCCACCGGGCACCAGCCGCTGGCATCCACAACGCCTGCGGCTTGGGCGATGGCGCCGGCCCGCTGGCGCGGGATCAGATTGACCACATTGCCTTGGAACGTCTCGAAGTCGGTGTTGACCGTCATGGCGTCGGGTGCGACGGAAACGACTTCGCCGACCTCCGAGCGGCCGTGCCACTCGATCACGCCGTCGTAGAAGCGTTGCCAAGCCTGAATGAACAGCGCCTGCTTGGAAAACTGATCTTTGGCGTCGAGGATCAGCAGCTTCGACCTCGGCTTGCGCGCCTTTAGGTAGTGGGCGATCAAGCTGGCTCGCTCATAGGGGCCCGGCGGGCAGCGGTAGGGATTTTCGGGCACCGCCATCAACACGAGGCCACCGTCCGGCATGGCCCGAAGTTGGTCGCGCAGCAGCAGGGTCTGCTCGCCCGCTTGCCAAGCATGGGGCATCCGGACGGATGCGGCTTTGCCGTAACCCGGCATGGCCTGCCAATCGAACTCAATGCCGGGAGCGAGAATCAGACGGTCGTAGGGCAACTCTTGGCCATGGGCCAATTTGACATGGCGCCTTGCTGCGTTCACGGCGGTGGCGCGGGCATGGGCGACCGCTATGCCGCGCGCCGCCAACTGGCCGTAACCGAACTTCTGCGCGCTCATCGGCCGGATTCCGGCAACCACCAAGTTGCTGAACGGGCAAGCGGCATAGGCGCGCTTGGGCTCAACCAACGTGACCGACAGGCCGGGCGCCGCCGCCTTCAGGGAGAGCGCGCAGGAGGCGCCCGCGAAGCCGCCGCCAACCACCACAACCCGCGCGGCGGCGGGCGCTTTGGTTGCGGCGTTCGCCCATGCGCAGGACAGGCCCGAACCGAGACCCACTAGGACTTTTCTGCGGTTGACCATGTCTTAAGCCGTGCCCTATTCAAGCAGTCCTTGGGCCAGCAGTTGGATTTCATCGTCGCTGTAGCCTCGGGCGATTCGGCCCATTACCGTGCTGGAACGGTCTGCGCGTTTGAATTCGCCCATCATCCGCGTCAGCGCTGCGGGCGTTAAGTCGTGGATGGCGGGGATGGTCGATGGAGGCCCTTGGCGGTGACAGCCCATGCAGCCCTGAGCCAAGAGGCGAGCCGCCGCAGTCGTTGGTTCAAGCGTTGAATCTGAAGTGAAGTCCGAGCCTTGGGTGCGGGCGGCCGCTCCGCCCCCTGGCAGTGCCGTCCCGTTTGGCGCGCCTCGGTTGAAACCCGCGCTTGCCGGAACGCCTTGCCCCGGATTGACAAGACCGACCAGAAGCAGCAAAGCGCCGATGCACATCCGCCGAGCCCGCTTCATGCGGTGATTGGAAGCCATGCGCCCGGAGGCCGGCCAGCTTGGAAGCAGCCGCGTCCGCCTACGCGAACTTGAGGCCGCTGCGCTTCAACGGCACCTCTCGGCAGCGCTTGCCGGTCGCCGCGAATATGGCGTTCAACACCGCCGGCGCCGCCACGGCGATGGTGGGTTCGCCGACGCCGCCCCAGAAGCCGCCGGACGGCATGACGAGGGTCTCGACCTCCGGCATCTGCGAGATTTGCAGGGACGGGAAGGTGTCGAAGTTGCGTTGCTCGATCTGCCCGTCACGAACCGTGCATTCGCCATGGAGCAGGGCGCTTAAGCCGTAAACGAAGGAACCCTCCACCTGCGCTTCGGTTTGTTGCGGATTGACGCAGAAGCCGGGGTCGGTGGCGGCAACGATGCGCTTGATGCACAGCGCGTCGTCCGGCTCCACGGTGACTTCCGCGCAGGCGGCCACGTCGCTGCCGAAGGCGTGGAACACCGCCAGTCCCAAGTGTCGGCCGTCCTCCTTCCGCGTCGCCCAGCCGGAGCGCTCGGCCACCGCGCTCAGCACCGCCCAACCCTTCGGATTGGACCGCATCAACGGTTCGCGGAACGCCAATGCGTCAGCGCCGGCTGCGTACGCGAGTTCATCCAGAAAGCACTCCATGTAAACGGCATTTTGATTGACGTTGACGCCGCGCCAGAAACCCGGCCGGATGTGGGTGTTGCGCATGGCGTGGTCCACCAGCAGGTTCTCGAACCGGTAGCTGATGCGTTGGTCGCCTTCGGGAAGCAGCCCTTGGAAAGTGGCGAAATCGACGCCGTCGGCCAAGCGGTTCGGCATCAGCCCGGCGAGGATGGACTGCCCGGAGATTCTCAGGTGCAGCGCCCGGAGCTTGCCGTCAGCATCCAGCCCGCCCCGAAGCCGCGCCTTGGTGATGGGGTGGAAGAAGCCTTGCATCATGTCCTCCTCCCGGGACCAAAGCAGCTTGACCGGCGTGCCCGGAAACCGCTTGGCGATCAGCACCGCCTGACGCACGTAGTCCGCAGCGCCGCGCCTCCCGAAGCCACCGCCGAGATGCACTTTGTGAACCTCCACCTGCTCCAAGGGCAGGCCGGCGGCTTCGGCCGCGCCGGCGTGGGCGGCTTCGCCGTTTTGGGTGGGGCACCAGACCTCGCAGAAATCCTCGGTCCAGCGCGCCGTGGCGTTCATGGGCTCCATGGTGGCGTGGTTGAGATAGGGATAGCTGTAGGTCGCCTCAACCACGGTCTGCGCCGATTCCAGCGCCGCCTGGACATCGCCGCTTTGGTTGCCGACGAGCCGCGTGTCCGCCGTCAGCCCCTCGTCAAGGCTGGCGACGATGGCCGCTTGGCTCAAACCGCCGCCGTCGCCAAAGTCCCATTCGATGGGCAGCGCCGCGAGCGCCTTCTGCGCCCGCCACCAAGTGTCGGCCACTACGGCGACGGCGTTGTTGTCCACTGGCACCACGCCCTTCACGCCGGGCATTCCCGCCACCTTGGCCGCATCGAAACGCTTGCGCGCGCCGCCGAAGACCGGGCAGGCGGAGACCGCGGCGTTGAGCATGCCGGGCAGTTGGATGTCGGCGCCGAACACCTGCTTGCCGTTGAGCTTGTCGGCGGTGTCCAGGCGCTTGACCGGTTGGCCGATGACTTTCCAGTCCTTGGGCGCCTTGAGCTTGACTTCCAGCGGCGGCGCCAGCTTGGCGGCGGCGTTGGCCACGGCACCGTAGGTCAGGGTGCGTCCGGTGGGTTTGTGGGTGATGACGCCGTTGGCTGCGGAACATTGGGCGACCGGCACTTGCCAGCGCCCGGCCGCCGCCTCGAGGAGCATGAGCCGCGCCGCCGCGCCGCCCTCGCGCACGTACTGGTGGCTCTCGCGGATGCCGCGGCTGCCGCCGGTCGCAAAACTCCGCCACACACGGTCGCGCAGCAGGTTCTGGCGCGGGCTTGGGTACTCCCAACCGACCTTGGACCAGTCGCATTCAAGTTCCTCGGCCACCATTTGGGCGAGGCCGGTGAGGGTGCCTTGGCCCATCTCCGAGCGGGCGATGCGAATGATGACCGTATCGTCCGGCTTGATGACCACCCAAGCATTGACCTCGTCGACCTCGTTTGGCGTCGCGGCGGCCGCTGCCGGGCGGGGGTTCAGAACGCCCAGCGACAGGCCGGCGCCGGCCGCCGCCGCACCAACCAGGAAGCGGCGCCGGGAAAGGGCGCCGACGGGGGGAGCCCGCAGAGCTTGCCGGTCGGCCCACTGGAGCGCCCAAGCCATGTCGGTTGCCGCTCTGGCATCGCCGAGGCCGTCGGGCGGTTGAATGCTTGCTTGCCGGTTCATGCCGTTTTCCCCCGCGCCTTGATTGCCGCCGCCCGATGGATGCCGCGCCGCACGCGCTGCAGGGTGCCGCAGCGGCAAATGTTGGTTACGTTCGCATCGATGTCGGCATCGGTGGGATTTGGATTGCCGTCGAGCAGGGCGCTTGCCGCCATGATCATGCCCGACTGGCAGTAGCCGCATTGGGGCACGTCAAGCTCCAGCCAAGCCTGTTGCACCGGGTGGCTGGAGTCCGGCGACAGGCCCTCTATGGTGGTGATCGCTTGGGCGGGGCCAAACGCCGATGCCGGAACCACGCAGGAACGCATCGGCCGGCCGTCCACATGCACGGTGCAGGCGCCGCACTGGGCGATGCCGCAACCGTACTTGGTGCCGGTCAGGCCAGCCTGCTCGCGCAGCACCCAGAGCAAGGGCGTGTCCGCATCGAAATCCAGGTCAAGGGTTTGGCCGTTGATGTTGAGTTTGCTCATTTGGTCATCCCGCAATGCCTCCGGCAGGCCAACACCCCCCTCATTGACCCGTCAAATCGGTGGCGGGGCGCGGCTGGCCGCTTAGGCTTGTTGTGCATTTTGCTACATAAGTCCCAAACGTTTGGGGGCGTTCAATCCGATCGCTGCGGTTCGTCCCAAGCCGCCCCTGCCCAGTCCGCGCGTTCCCCGGCAGCCGGAATGGGCACTTCGCGAATGCGTTCGTCCACGTCATCGTACTCCAGGCGCAACGCTTTGCACATCACCGCATGCAGGTTGTAGCCGAGCACATGGTAGGTGAGCTCCAGGATGTCCGCGTCGGAAAGGTGTTGGCGCAGGGCCTCAAACAGGCCGTCGGAAGCCCGGCCGCCTTGCAGGATGAGGGCATCGGCCCAAGCCAGGATGGCCCGCTCCTTGGCATCGAAGCAATCGGCGACCTGCCAATTGGGTATGGCCGCAATCTGGTCGTCGGAGATGCCGAAACGGCGCGCCGCCTTGCAGTGCTGCGAAAACACGAACTGGCTGGCTTGGGCAAAGCCTGTCCGCATGATGGCCAATTCGCGCGCCTTGGGGTCGAGTTGGCTGACGCTCTGGTCCGCAAACATGCCGAACATGCCGAAGTGGCTGGTGGCGTGGTCGAAGACATAGGGAACCAGCGCGAACACCGTCCACCAGTTGCCGGGGGTTCCGGTGGCCGTGCCCGGCTCCGCCACCGGGTCGCGGTCGCCGAACAGGGCCTCGTAGTATTTGCGAACGTTCTCCGGCGCCTGCGCCAGCGGAACCTGCCTGAGCCTGGGCATCGGCACTCTCCTTTTCGGAACTGGATGGAGTGGACAATATCATTGAGACGAAAGCTCGGTGTCAATGCGAACCTTGGCCAAAGGCCAAGGTTCGCTGCCGTTGCGTGGATCAGGTTGCGAGCTGTTCCCGAGCCCGCGCATGGGCGGGAATTGGCTCTTAAGCCAAGGCCGCGCGCCGGCGCGCCGATCAGGGATGCGAGCAGTTGCGGCGCCGCGAGCGGGGCGCACAAGTCGATTCCGGTTTGAAACCCGCTCTGGCGCAGCATGCTGACGGGATCCTCGGTGGCCAAATTGCCGGATTCCCGACTCAAGCAACTTAAGGAATTTCAGCCTGCCGCAGTGCGCCGGCGGCGATGCCTTGGTCGATTCGCTCCTTGGACATCCCCGTCCACTCCTTGAACACGGCGACCGTGTGCGCTCCAAGCAACGGCGGCGGCGCGAAGGATTCGGCAGCGTTGAGCGACAGCTTCACCGGGTTGCCCGGCACCTTGGCGCTGCCGCCGAGCGGATGGTCCAGCTCGACGACCATGTTGCGATGCAGGACTTGGGGGTCGCTCAAGGCTTGCGCGAAATTGTTGACGCGGGCGCTGGGCACGCGGGCGGCTTCAAGCCTCTGCAGCCATTCGGCGGCAGGTCGGGTTTTCAGTTTTTCAGCGATCAGGCCTTCAATGCGGGCCTGGTCCTTCAGGCGCTCGGCGGCGGTCGCATAGGTCGGATCGCGCAGTTCCTCAATCTCCACGACGTCGAGGAAGGGGGGCCAAAAGTCATCGCCGATGACGGCAATGGTGATGGTGTCGTCGGCCGTCGCAAACGCATTGTAGGGCGTATGCACGAAGTGGCCGTTGCCGATGGGTTCGGGAACGTCGCCGGACATCAAGTGCATGGTGGCCATGTAGTTGAGCAGGCTGATTTGCACATCAAGCATGGAAATGTCCACGTGCTGGCCGATGCCGGTGCGCTGTCGCGCCAGCAATGCCGCTTGAATGCCCATGACCGCAAACATGCCGCCGCCCAAATCGCCGATGGGGATGCCGGCGCGCACGCTTCGCCCCGGGCCTTCGCCGGTGATCGACATGCCGCCGCCGAGGCCTTGGATGATTTGATCGAACGCAGGCCGCTTGTGGCTTGGGCCGTCTTCGCCGAATCCGGTGATCGTGCAGGTGATGATCTTCGGGTTTTGCGCGGCGAGGCGGTCGTGGTCGATGTTCAAGCGCTTGGTGACGCCGGCGGAGAAGTTGTCGAGCACCACATCCGCATGGCGCGCCAGCCGGTAAAAGAAGTCGAGTCCCGCCGGCGACTTCAGATCAACGGCCACGGAACGCTTGTTTCGGTTCAAGGTGAAAAAGTAGGCCCCCATGCCGCCGATGGAGTTGCGCGCGTCGTTCTCAAGCAGCCGCCGCGTCCCCTCGCCGCGGCCGGGCGGCTCGACCTTCACCGTGTCGCAACCGAGGTCGGCCAGGATCATGCCCGCATAAGGCCCCGCCACCATGTGCGTGAGGTCGATCAGGCGGATGCCCGCCAGCGGCTTGGTCGCGGGAAGCTCGATCATTGGCCGGTTGAGTGGGAATCAACGTTGGGAATTATGCGGCCCGGTCGCCCAGTTGCCGAGCGCGGGTCATGAAGCCGCCGGTTTGGATGCCGCGCGCGGCTTTCCGTCGCCCTGCACCGACCGCATTGCCCTCCAACTCGCGCAAGCTGTCCGCATTGACTCCGGCAATCGGGCGCGGCCCCTGCACCGGGACCGCCTAGTGTGGGGCAAGCGCATCCCGAAGCCAATTGAAGCCCAGTTCAACGCCTTGGTTTCACGGCAGTTGGGGGCGTTGGACTTTTCCGCCGCCGAACGGCTTCAGGGCTGCTCAAGGAACATCGGGCTGCTTTAGGGATGCCGAACCCGGCAAACGCGGCCAAGCCGGGTTCGACCTGAAGTCAGCGCCAAGCGAACCGAGGCCGGCGCCTTTGGGTTCGCGCAACGCCGGCATGGTCAGGCGCGGCTTCCCGAAAAGCTGGCGTTGCCGAAGGCGCCGAGCTTGACGTTGCCGCTGATGCTGTCGCCGTCCACCGTGCCGCTGAACTCCAGGGTCATGGCCATTGGCGAGGTGATGTCCGCCTTCCAAGACACGGAATTGCCATCGACGGTGCCGTCCTTGAGTTCTATTTCGCCCTGCTGGCCGCTCATTTTGCCGCTCAGCGCACCGCCGTCCGTGGCCAACTCCAAGGTTCCTTTCTGTGCGCCCATGGGGGTGTTCGTGGTGATGTTCCAAGTGCCGTCCGCGCTCATGCGATTCTCCTTCTGGGGTTCAAGTGAGCTTTCAGTATGTCATAGGAGTCCGAGCAGGTCATCAATCCGTTGCCCGACGGCGTTGGCCTGCCGTTGGGCTGGATTGGCCTCTCCCGTCGTTGCGGAGGTCGCTTTCGGGTCAGTGCGGGCCAAGGGCTTGCAACCGTCCGGCCACCGACCGCCGGCTGCCCTGGCAGCCGACGGTCCAGCAGTTAAAATCCGCCGCATGCACCGAACGCTGATCGATTTTGACGCCTTGCGCGAACTTGGCCGCGCAGCCCGGCTGATCGACTGCCGGGCGGCTCTCGGCGATCCCGACCACGGGCGGCGGGCCTATCAGCAAGGCCACATACCCGGCGCGCAACATGGCGACTTGGACCGCGACTTCGCCGCCCCGCCCGGTGCGGGCGGTCGGCACCCCCTGCCCAGCCGGGCCGCTTTGGCGGAGCGCTTTGCCGCTTGGGGCGTCAACGACGGGGATCAATTGGTGTTCTACGATGACGCGGGCGGCGCTTTCGCAGGCCGGGGCTGGTGGTTGGCCCGCTGGTGCGGGCATGAGGCGGCGGCGGTGCTCGACGGCGGTTTGGACGCTTGGCCGGAGGCGCTGGCCACGGCTTCCGCGGCGCCGGAACGCGGCGGCTTCTCGCTGCGTCCGCCCCTGACGCGAATCGTTGGCGCCGCCGACATCGCAGCCGGCCGAGGCGCCCTGACCCTGATCGATGCCCGCGCCCAACGCCGCTTCGACGGCCTTGAGGAGCCGATCGATCCGGTGGCAGGCCACTTGCCCGGCGCCTTCTGCCGGCCCTTTCAAGGCAACTTGGATGCCGCTGGCCGTTTTCTGCCCGCCCCGCAACTGCGGGAGCGCTTTGCCGGCCTTGCGGACAATCCGGTCTGCTATTGCGGATCAGGGGTGACCGCCGCCCACAACGTGCTCGCCATGCGCTTGGCCGGGTTTGACGAGCCGGCGCTTTATCCGGGCTCCTGGAGCGAGTGGATCAACGATCCCAAGCGTCCCATCGCGCCGTGATTGAACCGGCCGATCTGGTTTGGCGGGACGACCAGCCCTTCGCCCGGGACTTCAACGACATTTACCACGCCCCGGACGGCGCGCGCGAGGTCCAACGGGTGTTCACGGTGCCGGCCCAGGTCGAGAGCAAGGCGGCGACGGCGGCTGCCGAAGGGCTGACGCTGCGCATCGGCGAGTTGGGGTTCGGCACTGGCTTGAACTTCGCAGTGGCCGCCGCCGCAGCCCTCAAAGCCCGCTGCCGACTGCACTTCATCAGCTTCGATTCGCGTCCCATTGCGCCGAGCGCCTTTGCGGAAATCGTCCAGCGCCGCCGCGCCAGCTGGCCGATCTACGCCGAGCTCCAGCCAGCCTATCCGCCCTTGCTGGCGGGCTGGCACCGGCGCTCGCTCGCCGAAGGCCGCATCATGCTCTCCCTGTACTGGGGCGAGGCCGGGGACGGCTTGGCCGATTTGGCGAACCGGCAGCGCCAGCCCATCGACGCTTGGCTGTTGGACGGCTTCGCGCCAAGCCGGAACCCGGCGATGTGGCGCGAGGGGTTGCTGCGGCAGGTGGCCAATCTGTCCGCCGCCGGGACATCCGTCGCCACGTTTTCGTCCGCCGGAGCCGTTCGGCGACGCCTGCAAGCTTGCGGCTTCAAGGTCCGGCGCGTGGATCAGCGCCCGCACAAGCGCGAGAGCCTGGCGGGAGCTTTCGTCCACGCGGGCCTTGCCCGCCAAGCCGTGGCGAAACGGGTGGCCGTCGCCGGTGCGGGCATTGCGGGCGCCAGCATCGCTCGCCACTTGGCTGAGCAGGGCATTGCCGTGGACGTGTTCGATCCGGCAGCGTCCATCGCCGCCGGGGCCTCCGGCATCCCCGTCGCGCTGCTGCATCCGAGGCTGCTCGGGGACGGCGGCTTGAGCGCCGCTTGGCGCGTCCATGCCTACGCCTACAGCCAAGCCTTGGTGCGGCGCTTTCCCGGCTTCATCGAAAGCGGCGCGCTGCAGGCCGGGGGGACGAATCTAGGCGCTGAGAAGATGCGGCGCATCGCTGCCGCATACGCCGGGACCGGGCTGGTGGAAGTCCTGAATTCGGCCCAAGCCACGCAAGTCGGCGGCTGGCCCCTGCAGGGCGATGCGCTTCGCTTTCCGCACAGCGGCCTTTTGGAACCCAAGACGTTGATCCGAGCGCTGCTTGACCACCCGCTCATCAGCCTTCAGCTCCGGCGCCTGGCGCCGCCCGGCGCCCGGCCACTGGCATTGGCTTGCGCCGCTGCCGCGCGCCAATGCGATGGGGCTTCCTTTCTGGAGCTGGTGGAGGTGGCGGGTCAGATGGACATCGTGGCTCTGGATGAACGGCCCCACCTGCCGGTGGTCAGCGATGGCTATCTGGCGCCCATCACTTCAGGCGTTGTCGCCGGCGCCACTTTCGAGCATCGGCCTTGGGCCGCCGAAGACGCCACCGCCCACAACTTGAGGCAGCTGGAGGGACATCGCCATCGATGGGTCGGTCGCGTTCGGGCAAATCGGGCCATTGCTTCCGACCGTGCCCCCATCGTCGGTGAATTGGCCGATGGCCTCACCGTCAGCACCGCTCACGGAGCGATGGGCATGACCACTGCGCCGTTCGCAGGGGCCATAGTCGCCAGCCGGCTGACCGGCGACTTCCCGCCGTTGGAGCGCACTGTCGAAGCCCTTGTCGAACCGGCCCGCTTCCGCCGGCGTCAGGCCCGGCGGGGCTACCGGCTCGGCGCTTGCGCCTGAGCTGGCGTTGCGTCCGGCCAATTCGCGTGACTGCTCGTGGCCCCTCGCCCGCGCTGCTGCGCAAAGCCTTCACCCGATGGACGCGCGGGGCCTGCCGCAAGGCTTCGCCGCCGCCTTCAGCGGGCGGGCTTGAGAAACATGTCGAACATGGCCCATGCAATGGCAGCGGAGTTTCGCGCCAGCGCAACTCCAACGAACCTTGGTCCTCGGCCAAGGTTCGCGTTGGCGGCGGCGTCTTGGCCGCTTAGCTCCTGAATCCGGCGTTGAACGCGACGCTGGTTCGCGCCGCCATGATGAAGTCGTTTTCGTGCAGGCCGCCGATGGCGTGCGTCCACCAGCGCACCTCCGCCTTGCCCCATTCCAGGACGATGCGCGGGTGGTGGTCGGCGGCTTCCGCCAGCTCACCCACCCGATTGGCGAAAGCCAGCGCCTTGGCGAAGTCGGCGAAGGTGAACTGCGCCCGAAGCTGGTCCATGCCATCCGCCCGCTCGATGGACCAACCCGTGAGTTGCGCCAGCAGCGCGGGCCGCGCCGAGGCCGCCACTGGCGGCGAATCCGCCCGGCAGGGCTGGCAGTTGCGTTCGGCCAATTCATTCATGCTCGCCTCCTTGCTTGCTCGCTTGCTTGGCTTTAGGGCTTGGCGCCGGCTTTGGAAGTTCGTTTGGCCCAAGCGTCCTGCAGCCGGTCGAAGTAGAGCAGCAGCAGCCAGACGCCGTAGGCCACCACCTCCCCGTAACCGTCCTTGGTCAGCCACCACAGGTGCAGCAGGCCCAAGGCGCTTGCAGGATACACGAGCCGGTGCAGCAGCCGCCAGCGCCGCCGCAAGCGGCGTTGCCAGCCGCCGGTGGACGTTGCCGCCAGCGCCAAGAGCATCAGCAAGGCCGCGAATCCCACCGTGATGTAGGGCCGTTCGGCGATGTCCTCGAGGATCAGGCGCCCATCGAATTCAGCGAAGAATCCCAAGTAGAACAGAAAGTGAAGCGACAGGTAGGCGAACGCGAACAACCCCACCAAGCGGCGGATGCGCAGCAGCGGCGGATAGCCCAACCGCCGCCGCAGGGTGGAGACGCTTAAGGCCAGCAACAACGCGCGCATCCCCCACTCGCCGAGGAACAGCAGCACCGCCTCCCCGGGGTCCGCGCCCAAGGCCGAGCCCGGCAAGCGCGCCTCCTGGTAGATGGCGAAAGCGAGCCACGCCAAGGGCAGGCTCAGGAGGGTCCAAGCAACGGGCTTCAGCAGGCGCTGCATCGCCGCGGCCTCAGCCCGTCCCATGCCAAGCTGTTCCGGCTTCGGGCCAATTCGGCCTGAACGGGCGCAACATGGGCATCGCCCGGCCGACCTACTCGGCCCGAGCCCGAGCCGCCCGCTTCCAGAAGAGGGCGTTGAATCCGCCGAACACGATTGCCATGACGCCTGCGTCGGTGAGGACGTGCATGGCGATGTCCGCCGGGGCATTGAAAAACAGGCGAAGCAGCAAGGCGTGGAACGCAACGGCGGTGCAGCCGTAGATCAAGCCGTAGCGCAGCGGATTCGAGCGGTAGATGGGCCAAAGCGCCAGGGCTTGCAAGGTCACTGCCACAAAGCCGATGGGCACGATGCAGAACAGCCAAAGGTTGATGGTTTGGGTGGCATCGAACAGGGAGGCGCCCGAGGAGAGCCAAGCCGCCATGCCCAACTCGATGGCGGGAATGCTGATGATGGCGATGACGACCACCAAGGCGGTTTTCGCGAATGCGGTTTTCATTAAGGGTGCCTTTGCGTTTTCGACTCAACATTTCGTTGATGGGAGAAGCGCCGTTTGCGGCGATAGGGGAACACGTCCATGGTCCGCCCTTGCGCGATCGCCTGCTGCAGGCCGCGCCAGTAGTCCGGGGTGAACAGCTCGCCGTGCAGCGCGGCGAACAGCTGTTTGACCTGGGGTTTGCCGAACAGGAAGCGGCGGAACTCCTCCGGGAAGACGTCGTTCGGCCCCACCGAATACCAAGGCTCAGCGGCCATCTCCTGCTCCGGGGTGCGCGGCTGCGGCACGGCGCGGAAGTTGATCTCGGTCAGGAAGCTGATTTCGTCGTAGTCGTAGAACACCACGCGCCCGTGGCGGGTGACGCCGAAGTTCTTCAGCAGCATGTCGCCGGGAAAAATGTTGGCCGCCGCCAGCTGCTTGATGGCGTTGCCGTACTCATCGAGCGCATCGGTAAGGACCGTGAGGTCGGCGTTCTGGATGTGCAGGTTCAAGGGCGTCATCGCCCGTTCCGTGTAGAGGTGGCGGATGAGCAGTTGGTCGCCCTCAATGCGCAGCGCCGACGGGGCCGTGGCGCGCAGCTCATCGATCAACTCCGGCGCGAAGCGGCCCAAGGGCAGCCGCAGGTTCTGGAACTCCTGGGTGTCGGCCATGCGTCCGGCGCGGTCGTGGCTCTTGACGATGTGGTACTTCTCCCGCACTTCGGCGGCGGTCACCGTCTTTGGCGGCGGGATTGCATCGCGAATGACCTTGAACACCGTCTGGTAGGACGGGAGGGTGAACACCGTCATCACCATGCCCTTGATGCCCGGGGCGGCGATGAAGGCGTCCTCGGAGTGGCGCAGGTGCTCCTGGAAGCCGCGGTGGAACTCGGTCTTGCCGTGCTTGTGCTGGCCGATGGCCGCATAGAGTTCGGAGCGCTTCTTGTTGGGCAGCAGTTCGTTGAGGAAGCGGACCAAGCCGAAGGGGTAGGGCGAGCGCACCATGAAGTAGGCGCGGGTGAAGCTGAAGACGATGGACAACTCGTCCTCATCGCAAATCAGGGTATCCACATAGGCGTCGCCGCTTGCGCTCATCGCCAAGGGCAGTGCCAGCGGCCAGACGCGCTCTCGTTCAGGCGCCGAAGGCTCGCCGAGAAGCCGCAGCCTGCCAACGATGTAGGCGCCCTTGTTGCGATAGAACAGGGCATTGCACGCCTCGGCCTCAAGCCGCTCGCCGGAAGCGACCTCGGGCAGCGCCTCGATCAGGGAGCGAATGATGTTGCGGATGTCGCGGCCTTGGTTTTGCCAAGGCATGCCTGGCGAGCGTTCGTCAAGGATGCGCCGCACCATGTCCTTCAACCCGGCGCTGGGCCGGTAACGGCTGATCAGGCTCTCCCCTGACGGCGGCGGTCCGACGCTGAACGATGTGGCCAGGAACATGCTCATGCTGTCGAGCACCGGATCGTGGGTGATGTGCCGATGCACCGAATTGTAGAAGGTCTCAGCGAGGTCTCCGTCGGGCATTTCGGCAATGGCCTTGGCGTAGGCGGCCTTGGCGTGCGCCCACCCTGCCGGTCCAATGCCGCGGCGGTCGGGGTCCAGCTGCGCTGCCGCCTGTTCGACGTGCGTCTTGTAAAGGCTTAGCCTGGCAAGGCTTGCGGCTTGCACGCCGGACCAGTCGGCGCTGCGGAAGCGCTCCCCCGCGCCGGCCGTGATGCGCTCGAAGCGCCGCCTGTAGGCCCGGAACTCGAATAGGATGACGTTCGCGGCTTCTTGCCCCATCACGGCAATGTCCGGGCTTGGGAGCCTGCGCCGCAGGCTCCTAACGGCGTCGCTCCTTGTGCAGGGCCGCCATCAGGGAGAAAAGCTCCGTGATGCTGTTGGGTTCGGCGTCGTTGGCGAACTCCTTGTAAAGCGTCGCCACGTTGACCACGATGCGCTCCGCATCGCCCCACGAGTCGTAGTCGGTGAGGGCGATGTCCCGCGCCGCCTCCATCATGCCGAAGCCGGCATCGAAGCGCTTGCGAGCCTCGGCGGCCACGTACTGGAGGTAGCCGCGCATGGCCGCAACGCCCCGCTGGTCGGTCACCGGGCCGTGGCCGGGCACGACGCACTCCAAGTCCAGCGCCAGCATGTGGTCGCAGGCGGCGATCCAGTTGCTGATCGGGCCTTCCCAAATGATCGGGTGACCTTCGATGAACAGGATGTCGCCGGTGAAAATGAGCTTGTCGTCGGGGATGTGGGCGAGGATGTCGCCCGCCGTGTGGGCCGGGCCGACCTGCTTCAGGCAAACGCTCTTGTCGCCGACCGCCAGCGTCATTTCATCTTCAAAGGTGCGCGTCGGCAGCGTGCGGTTGATGCCGCGAAAGTCGAAGTCGCTGAAGCAGTGCAGGAAGAACTCGCCCACCTCCCCCATTGCAGGCGCCCGCTCCATCAGGGTCCGCAACAGGTTTGGGTCTTCACGGGCCAGCTCATCGAAGCAGGCTTGGGAGGCGATGATCTCCGCCTCGGCGACTAGCTCGTTGCCGTTGCAGTGGTCGGCGTTGGCGTGGGTGTTGATGAGGAAGTCGAACTCCGCAGTGGCCCTGGGCTCGCTGTTGCGCATGGCCTTGAGCATGTTCGCCGTAAGGGGTTTGTCGAACAGGGTGTCGATGATGAGCGATTGATCCCCATCGACGATCAGCCCGGCGTTGCTCCACCCCCAGCCGCCGTCCGGCTGCAGCCAAGCGTAGCCGCCGTTGCCGAGATCGAGCAATCCGTGCCCGTAGGGCTTTGTTGCCAGTGTCATCCAAACGCTCCCTCAATGACTCGCGGCCTTGATGTTAAGGGATTGCGTGGCCGTTGTGCGGGATCAGAAACATTTCGGAATCTGACCTAAGCGACGGGCGCGGAGTTTCGCGAAAGCGAAACTACAACCGTCTCTTGCCCTCTTGGGCGAGAGACGCGTTTGCCGACCAATCCGCATTCGGTAACATGCCGGGCATGGAGGAGTTTGAGGGCATTCGCCCTTATCAGGACGAGGAGGTTCCGGAGGTTCTCGCGCGGTTGGCGAGGGATGCGGATCTGCAGTCGGTTGTGGGGCGGCATCTGTTTCCCCGCGCAGCGCAGTTGCTGCCGCAGCTTGGCCGTTTGCTTGGCGGCCACCTGCTGCGCCGTCTGGCGAGTCGCTTGAGCACGGTGCGCGAGGTGCAGTTGTTTCTGTCCGGGCACATGGAAGCGTTGATCGCGAGGACCATTCTCGACTTCAGCGTCGGCGGCGTTGACCGCCTGGCCGCAGGGACGCCTTATTTGTTCATTTCCACCCACCGCGACATCATCATGGACACTGGCTTGGTCAACCTCGCCATCCACCGCGCCGGGCATGCCACCACCCGCATCGCCATCGGCGACAACTTGCTCGGCAAGGCCTACGCGGCCGACCTGATGCGGCTGAACAAGAGCTTCGTGATTGAACGCAGCGTCACTGGCGCCAAGGCGGTGTACCGAGCGCTCAACCGCACCTCGGCTTTTATCCGGGCCTCCTTGGAAAGCGCTGAATCGGTTTGGATCGCGCAGCGTGAAGGCCGCGCCAAGGACGGTCTCGACCGCACCGACCCGGCACTCATCAAGATGCTGACCCTCGCTTGGCGCAAGGAGGCGGCGGATCGTGGCGGCCTGTGCGGCTGCGTCAACATCGTGCCGGTGGCGATCACCTATGAACTCGATCCCTGCGCGTTGCGCAAGGCGCGGGAGCTGTGCATCACCGAACTGCACGGCAAGTACGACAAGCCGGACGGCGAGGACCTCTCAAGCATCGTCGAGGGCATGCTTGGCTTCAAGGGCCGGGTGCATCTGCACTGCGGCGCGCCGCTGGAGGGCGGCTTTGATTCGCCGCAAGCCCTTGCCGATGCCATTGACCGGAAAATCGTCGAGGGCCTCAAGGTCTTCCCCACCCACGTCGAAGCGGCTCGCCGACTGGGCGATGAAGCCTTGCCGGATGCGGTTGCGCCCGACGCCCGGGTCGAAGCCGCCTTTCAGGCGCAGATTGCGGCCTGTCCGGCTGTCCAGCAACCCTACTTCTTTCAACAATATGCCAATCTGGTCCGCAATCGGCGGCGGTTCGGGATTGGGGTCGGAGAACAAGCGGATAAGCACTGATTAATTGGGACTCGGTCTGATGCGGAAGCTGGTTAAGCCTGCGGCGGCGCATCCGCTTGTCGCTCAGGAGCAGCCAAGGCAAACGCGGGGCGAGTTTCCAACGCAGCGGAAACGGCGCAGAGCGTGGGAAATGGCGCCAGATCGCACTCGAAGCGCCGGGCATTGAACATCTGGGGCACCAGGAACACATCCGCCATCGTGATCCGATCACCGAAGCTGCATGTCCCGGCCGTGTCGCGGATCTGCCGTTCCAGAGCGGAAAACCCCTCTGAGATCCAGTGCTTGCACCAGTTCGACACTAGGGCGTCACCGCAATTCAGCTCGGTGCGCAAGCGCTTGAGCACCCGTAGGTTGTTCAGTGGATGAATGTCGCATGCGATCACCTGACAGAATGACCGGATCGCTGCCCTGTCGAACGGATCGCCGGGAAGCAAAGCGGGCGCCGGGAACGCCTCTTCGAGATGCTCCAGAATCGCATTCGATTGCGTTATTGCGGATTCGCCCACTTCCAGAGTCGGCACAAGCCCCTGTGGATTCACCGCTCGGTAGGACTCGTCCGCCTGTGCGCCATGAAGGAGGTTCACTGGCAGCGCTTCGAACCCCAGCCCCTTGTGGTGGAGCGCAATGCGCACGCGGTGCGCAGCGGTGGATCGCCAGTACGTGTGGAGCCTCATGGCATCACCGCGGGAAGCACGGTTCCGGCACACTCGCCAAAGCCAATGCCGACAAACCCTTCCCGCTCACATCTGGCTCTGAGGAAGATGGCGTCGCCGTCCTCCAGGAAGGCCCGCGTTTCGCCGTTCGCTAGCGAGATCGGTTCCTGTCCGCCTCGGGTGAGCTCGATCAGTGCGGCCTGGCTGCCTGCTTCCGCGCCGGACATCGTGCCGCTTCCCAGAAGATCGCCCGGCAGGAGGTTGCAGCCATTCATCGTGTGATGCGCGATCAGTTGCGCCATGGTCCAGCAGGAATCCGTGAAGTTGCTCATCGACAGACGTTCCGGCGCTTGTGATGCAGCCCGCATCGCGGATGTTTCGATCAGCACTTCCAGACGCACGTCAACCGCCCCTCGCTGATCGTTCGCCGCGCTGGTCAAGTAGGGCAATGGCGCAGGCTGGCCCGCATCCCTGGCGAACGGCGCTCGAAACGGTTCAAGCGCTTCGAGCGCGACGATCCAAGGCGATATGGTCGTGGCAAAGCTCTTTGCGAGGAAGGGCCCCAGCGGTTGGCACTCCCACGCCTGAACATCCCGTGCGGACCAATCATTGAGCAGGCAGAGCCCGAAGACGTGCTCCTCGGCCTCCGCGATCGGAATCGGGCGTCCAATCTCGTTGCCGGGGCCCACGAACATGCCCAACTCCAGTTCGTAGTCGAGTCTTCGACAGGGTTCGACCACAGGCTCGTCGGCGCCCGGCGGCTTCAGCTGACCAATCGGCCGCGGAAACCGCTGACCGGAAACCTCGATCGACGAGCTCCTGCCGTGATAGCCGATGGGCACCCACGCATAGTTGGGCAGCAGGGGATTGTCCGGCCGGAACAGGCGGCCGATGTTCGTGGCGTGGTGCTTGCTGGTGTAGAAATCCGTGTAGTCGCCGATCACCGCGGGCAGGGAATGCTCGACCTCGTCGAGGGGCTGCAAAAAAGCCTCAACCTCAGCCGCTGCATCCGCACCCTCAAGCAACAGCTCACTGAGTTGCGCGCGAATTTCCGACCAGACCTCGCGACCCGCTGACATGAACGGGTTGAGCGAGGATGCGCGAAACAACTCGAAGCGATCGGAGACCCGCCCGCATTCGGAAAGCGCTCTCAGGTCGAGCGCGAAATCGCCAATGGCAACCGCAGGGCGGAAGTCCTGCGCCGAGTCCTTGCGCCGCACCATGGCGAACGGAAGATTCTGGATCGGAAACTCGGTTCCCGGCGAATTCGCGGATGCGACCCAGCTCCTTCGCGCCGGATCGTGGGTCCGGTTCAGCGGCATTGCTTGTGCAGCCAGGCTGTGTGCTTCGGGGCCTTCTTCGTCACCGACCACTCCTCAATCATTTCGTCAGCGACATCCTTGAGGCGTCCCAGCTGCTCATCGGTTGCCTTGTTGGCGGCGAGCTCCAATCGATGCCCATTGGGATCGAAGAAGTAGATGGAGTCGAAAATGCCATGGTCGGTGGGCCCGAGGACCTTGACCCCCGCGCGCTCAAGGTTCCTCTTGTAGGTCATGAGCGTCTCAAAACCGTCCACCTCAAAGGCGATGTGCTGGACCCATTCCGGCGTGTTTCGATCCCGATCCATTGCGGGTTGCGTCGGCAGCTCGAAGAAGGCCAGCGCGTTCCCCATCCCCGCATCCATGAAGATGTGCATGTAGGGGTCCGGCTCCCCGGTCGATGGCACCTGGTCCTCGGCAATCGCCAACTTGAATTCCATGCCGAGGTGGTGGCGGTAGAAGTTCATCGTCTCAGAGGCGTCGTTGCAGCGGTACGCAACGTGATGGATGCGCTTCAACGTCATGCGGGGGCCTCCAGGACGCCACGGTTCATCTGGTCTCGCTCCATGGACTCGAACAAGGCTTGGAAATTGCCTTCGCCGAACCCTTCATCTCCCTTGCGCTGGATGAACTCGAAGAAGATCGGACCGATCATGGCCTCGGAAAAGATCTGCAACAGCAGCTTATTTCCGCCGGCCTCAGTGGTGCCGTCCAGGAGAATGCCGCGGCTGCGCAGTGCGCCGACCGCTTCACCGTGGCCGGGAAGGCGATCCTCCAGCATCTCGTAGTAGGAGTCGGGGGGAGGCGTCATGAACTTCACGCCGGATGAGCGCAGAAGGTCCACGACGGCCGGAAGGTCATCCGTGGCGAAAGCAATGTGCTGGATGCCCTCTCCGTTGTGTTGCAGGAGGTACTCCTCGATCTGGCCTTCGCCGCTGCCCCGCCCTTCTTCGTTCAGCGGGATTCTGATCTTGTTGTCCGGCGCCTGCATTGCCCGAGACAGCAAGCCGGTCCGTTCTCCCCGGATATCGAAGTGACGAATTTCCCTGAAGTTGAAGTAGCGCTCATAGAAGGAGGCCCAGTAGTCCATTCGCCCCCGATAGACGTTGTGCGTCAGATGGTCGATGACCTTCAGCCCGAGTCCTGACGGGTACGGATTCACGCTGTCCAAGTAGTTGAAATCGATATCGTAAATGCTGCTGCCGCGCTCATGGCGGTCGATCAGGTAGAGCGGCGCTCCGCCGATGCCCTTGATCGCCGGCAGCTTCAGTTCCATAGGGCCTGCGGGCACTTCCAGGGGCTGCGCGCCCAGGTCGATGGCCCTGCGATATGCGAGCTGGGAATCCCTCACCCGAAACGCCAGCCCACAGGCGCAGGGGCCGTGCTCCTCGGCTTGGTAGCGCGCAAGGCTCTTCGGTTCATGGTTGACGACGAAATTCACGTCGCCTTGGCGCCAGAGATGAACGTCCTTCGAGCGGTGCTCCGCAACGCGACTGAAACCCAATCGTTCGAATGCGGGTTCCAACACCCCCTTTTCGGGCGCCGAGCACTCCACGAACTCGAATCCGTCCAGACCCATGGGGTTATCCATCCACGTCTCCTTGCATCTTTTTAGGCTGTCAGCAGCGTACTCCCTTTGTGTTGGAGCTTTTCACCTAAATCCACTAGCATTCGGGGCAGATGAGAAAGGTTCCTCCTCGGGAGAGGCTTGAAAAGGAGAAATCGGCCATGGATCAGGTGGAGCGCAAGATTCTCGTGGCACTGCAATCCGACGGACGAACTTCGAATGTGCAGCTCGCGGAGATGATCGGCCTGTCGGAATCCCCCACGTACCGACGGGTCAAGATGCTCGAGGAGGCTGGCATGGTGCGCGGCTACGTTGCCTTGCTCGACCAGCGGCTGTTGGGGCTTCAAGTCACCGCGTTCGTCAGCGTTCGCATGGAGAAGCAGCCGCACCGGGACCATGACGAGTTCTTCCAATGCGTGGCCGACGAACCCCATGTTGTCGAATGTCACGCCGTGAGCGGCGCATTCGACTTCCTGATGAAGGTGGTGGCGCGCGACATTGACCACTTTTCCGAACTCTGCATGCAGGAAATCCTGAAGTATCCGGGCGTGGCTCAGGTGGAGTCTTCCTTCAGCCTTCAGGTGGTCAAGTCCTCGCACGCGTTGCCGGTGGCTTGAGGGCAAACGCCGCTGAAAGGCTGCCTGACGGCCACATGGCACTGCAACATTTCAAAACGGGTGCAGTGCGGTTTCGCGACATCCGCCTGATGCCCTTGGATCCCGACCAGGAACACCTCAATCCGCAAGTTAGCGCTGAGGACGGGGATTTGGGGCCGGCTGCATCACTTCTTTCAACAGTGTGCCAACCCGGTCCGCAATCGGCGGCGGTTCGGGATTGGGATTTGAGTGGTTGGTCGGAAATGCTGATTAACTACTAATAGATGTCGAATTAGTAGTTAATGGGTCGGGTTGATTCGCCAGCCACTGAGCGCAGTTGCTCCTTGAAGTTTGGGGTCAGCCGAAATTCGAATGCCCGGCCCCGTTTCAGGAGCTTTGCCAGTTCCAAGTCAACCAAGCGCAGCAGGTCGGCGCGCGCCGTTTGGTAGGTGACGCCATGGGAGCGCCGGTGGCTGGCGATCGTGGGCCGTGCTTGGGGATGCTTGACCAGATGGCCGATGAGTGCGACTTGCCGGTGGTTGAGGCGCAATGCCTCTTGAGAGTTTTCAAGCAAAGCTTCGGTTTGCATGGATTCTCGGGACTTGCGCGCCAAGTAGGCATGCAGTTGCCGTATGGCGCCCAGAATCACCCTTAAGTGATAGTCCAGAAAGTAGGTGAAGTCGCAGTCGTCGGTTTCGGCGTGAAGATAAGCGCGGATGTACTGTCCGGGCGCTCGGCGAATGACTGATGAAATGGACAGATACTCCATCAGCCAGTAGCCCTCTCGCACCATCAGCCAATAGAAGAGCGCTCTGGCGGTGCGGCCGTTGCCGTCCACGAAGGGATGCTCGTATCCGACCATGAAGTGCAACAACGCGGCCCGCACCACCGAGTGCAGGAAGGGCTGGTGGTCGCGTTGGTTGGCGAAGTGGATGAGTGTGTCAATGCGCTGCTCCAGTTGTTCAGCGCTGGGCGGCGTGAACAGGGTCTCCCCGTCCCGTTCATCGACGATGCTTACGGATTCATCTGGCGTGCGGAAACGGCCAGCGGCCTCCTCGAGCGTCAGCGTCTTGCGGGTCAGAATGCGATGCAGTTCCAGCAGGCTCTCGCGGGTCAGGTCCTCACTTGCAATTTCGCGTATGAAAGCCATGCCCTGATGATTGTTGTGGATCATGCGTTCATGGTTGCTGCGGGGCGCGCGGCCAGTGCGCAGCATCTCCTTGGCGACCAGCCGAGTGGTGGCGGCTCCCTCAAGCTGGCTTGAGCGGATGGCCTCCTCGAACATTGAACTGATCAGATAGCGATTGCGGGATTCCGCATGTGGCATATCCGCCGGCATTTCGATGCTGCCGCTGGCCTCCCGTTCAATTTGAAACAGCCGCTGGTAAAGGGCCCCGCTTTCGGCGAACCAGAACGAATTGCCGGCTTGATCGGCAAAGGGCAACTCACGACGAATCGCCAGCCGGGAGATTTTTGTGGCGATCCACCATTCATCGTGGTTGCAGCCGGACGGCGGCGGGCGCCTTTTCATTTCGGACCAATGCAGGTGACGGCTGCGGGGAGCCTTGGCGAAGTCGGACTGGTAAAGCGATGGCAAGCGCTCGCGGTAGCGTGCGAGGAGGTCATTCAATGGGGGCGGCGTTTCCGGAATGCGCATCGCTGCGGCACTGCGATGAAAGAGCTAACCCTAAATTAAATACTAATTTATGTCAAATTAGTATTTCTTTGGGCAGTGGCTCAGTTTGGAATGGCTGTTTTCCTTTGCGGGCTTGGCGGCGTCCCGGCTTGAACGCATGCCCTTCCCTTGCGGACTGCATGCCTCCTCCGGTCGGGTTCCGTTGCCCGGCGGTCGGCGGCGCTTGACGTTGCGCCCCCGGCAGGGTTCCGGAGGCCCCGGTCGCGTCAGCCCGCGCCGCGTCCCGCCGCCGAACCCGACGGAGAGGCTGGCCCGGCCGGCGGCGGGGCGTCCGGGCGGCGGCCTCAGTCGATCACGACCTCGTCGGTGGGCGGGCTCCAGGGGCCGGCCTTGCCGTCGGCGTCCACCGAGCGCACGCGCAGCGCGTAGGCGCCGGGGGCCAGCCCCGACCAGCGGAACGACGTGCGCGCCGCGCGCGCCAGCGAGCGGCCCTCCAGGGGGGCGCCGTCGAGCAGCAGCTCCACCCCGTAGCGCATCCCCGGCACCGCGTCCCATTCGCCCCGGACCCGGCGCCCGCCGGCGTCCTCCAGCCGCACCGAGGCCGGCGGCGCGGGCAGCGACGGCAGCGGCGGCGCGCCCCGCGATTCGTCCGCCCCCGACCAGTTCGCCAGCCGCCCCATGGGGCTCGACACCAGGCTCATCACCGACAGGTCGGCGTCCGACGCCACCCGCAGCCGCCACTTGCCGGCGCCGTCGCCCAGCGCCCCCGAGGCGATCGCCGCCGCCTCCCCGGACTCCAGCTCGGCCGCCGCCAGCTCGACCGCCGAACCCGCCGGGACCGAAACCTCCACCGGGGCGCCTAGGCGGACCCCGCGGTCGTCCGCGCCCGTCACCGTCGCCGTCGCCGCCCGCGGGCCCCAGTTCACCAGCCGCAGGCGGCTCGCCTGGTTGGCGTTGCCGCCCGGGTTGAACGTCGCCACCCGGTGGACGCCGTCCTGCGACGGCGCCGCCGCCGGCATCGCCGTCAGGAAGCCGTCCGCGTGGCGCACGTAGGCGCCGGCCTCGAAGTCGAGGTCCGCGCTCGACAGCTCCAGCCGCCAGGCGCCGGTCCCCGACCCCGTGCGGCCGGACAGGCCCTTGGCCGGGGCGCCCAGCTCCAGGTCGTCGGAGTTGAACTGCCGCGCCTGGCGCGCGCCCAGCCGCAGCGACAGCCGCTCCCGCACCCGGCCGCCGTCGTCGAACGCCCGCACGGCCACCGTGCCGGCGCGGCCCGAGCGGTTCGCCACCCGGACGAAGCCCTGCCGCCCGCGCGGGTCCGAGGCGGACGGGAACAGCGGAACGCGCCGAACGCCGCCCGCGCCTTCGGGCAGCGCCGCCGACAGGTTGGTCAGGTGCCCGCCCGGGCTCGACAGCAGCCCCATCGCCGCCAAGGGCGCCTCGGAGGCGATGGACAGCCGCCACTTGCCCGCGCCGTCGCCGAGCCCCGCCTGCGGCGCCCCGCAGGCCAGGCCGCGCCCGGACTCCAGCGCCGCCGCGCCAACCTCGCAGGCGGCGCCCGCCGGCAGCGTCAGCGCCACCGGCGAGCCCGGCGAGGCGCCCGAGTCGTCGGTGCCCGTCACCGTCGCCCGCGCCTCGGCGTCCGTCGGGTTGACCAGCCGCAGGCGGCTGGCCTGGTTCGTGTTGCCGGCCGGGTTGAACGTCAGCAGCCGCAGCGCGCCGTCCGCGCCCCTGGGCGCCGTCGCGGCCATCGCCGTCACGAACCCGTCGGCGGTCCGCAGCAGGCCGATCGCCTCCGCGTCCAGGCCCCCGCCGCCGAACGACAGCCGCCAGCCGCCGGCGCCGGGGCCGACGCCGCCGGACAGGCCCTTGGCGGCGTTGCCGGCCTCCAGGTCGTCCGAGTTGAAGTGGGCGGCGGCGCGGGGGCCGAGGCGCAGGGTCAGCGGGGCGTATTGACGCCCGGCGTCGTCGACGGCCGTCACCGCCACCTCGCCGGCGGCGGCGGAGTGGTTGACCACCCGCACGAACCCCTGCAGGAACGGGTCCGCGGCCGGCGGCAGGTACCAGGCCGCCTCGGGCGCCGTCACCGTCAGCGCGAAGCGCTGGCTGATCGAGCGCCCGGCCCCGTCCGTGGCGGTGACGGCGATCTCCGCACGCCCGGCAGCAGCCCGCGCACGGTGAGGGCCGCGCCCTCGACGGTGACGGACGCCACCGCCGGCTCCGACGACGTGGCCGTGAAGGACAGCGCGCCGCCGCCCGGGCTGCGGAAGGCCGCCGACAGGTCCAGCGCCAGCGCCCCGCCCGAGGGCACCGAGCGCGCCTCCAGCTCGGCCGCCACCTCCGGCCGCTGGCCCCCGCCGGAGCCGCCTCCTCCTCCTCCGCCGCCGCCGGAGGGCTGGGCCGCAGGGGGCGGTGACGGCACACCGTCATTGTCGGTGATGGTCAGCGTATGCACCCTGCGCGAACCCACCGTGTAGCCCGAGCCGCTGGTCAGCGTCAGCACCACGGTCTCGTCGGCTTCATCCTCGGCGTCGTCGGTGATCCGCACGGGAACATTCACGCTCGTCGCGCCGTTCGGAACCGATACGGTGCCCGGGAGCGCGTCGTAGTCCGCGCCCGGCGTTGCCGAGCCACCCACCATGTAGTTCAGCGTGATGGTGGATGGCGGCGCCGAGGAGAGGCTCACCGCCACGTCGCGGGTGCCCGCGCCCTCGCCGGCACTGGACGACGCGCTCGCGAAGCTCGCCGTCGGCGTGCTCTGCGGCGGCTGGACCGGAATTGGCGTTGGGGCCGGCGGCGGAGTGCCGCTTTCGTCATCGTTGACGACCAGATTCAAGTCGGGGCCGCTGCCCAGCGTGTAGCCACCGCCCAGGACGGAATGGCTCAGCGTCGCCCGGTCATGGACGGCATCGGTGTCTTGGGAGGCCGAAACCGTGACGGTCTGAGGGGTTGCCCAGTCGTTGACGGGGAAGTCCAGATCCGCGGGGGAGACGGTGACGTCGCTGTTGTTGGAACTTATGCCCACCAATACGTAGGTATTTGGCTCGCCTCTGGGTTCGGCGCTCAACCGCACCGTGTAGGTAGCGGTGCCGCCCTCGGCCACCGTCAGGGATGTCGGGGACAGCACCGCCACGCCGAACAGGGGTCTCACGCCCACCGGCGCCGACGGCCGGCCGTTCACGGCGCCGGCCACCGCCCGCACGCGGATGTTGTAGGTCAAGCCGTTGACGAGGCCGGTGACCGTGTGGCTCCGGGTCGTCGCGTCGCTTTCGGGGATGTCCCTCCAGCGGGTGCCCTCGAGAAGCTGGTACTGCCACTTGGTGATTTCGTCGGAGGCGGGGGCGTTCCAACTCAGGACCGCCCGGCCGTCGCCCGCCGCGGCGGCGAGGCCCGTGGGCGCCGCCGGCGCCGCCGCGGCCGGCGCGTCGTCGTCGGCCACCGTCACCGCCACGCTGCCCGTGACCGAGCCGTAGCCGCCGCCCGACGCGCCGTGGGTCAGCGTCGCGCTGTCGTCCGCCGTGTCGTTGTCCTGCCCCGCCGACACCGTCACCGTTTGCGCCGTGCTCCAGGTGCCCGTCGTGAACGTCAGCGTGCTCTGGTCGCCGTTCGCGGTGGCGTCGGTGTCGAACGTCACCTCGCCGCTCGCCCCCGCCACCGTCACCGTCACGTTGCCGGTGGGCTCGGTGGCCAGCGCCACCGTGTAGGTCGCGCTGGCGCCCTCGGCCACCGTCAGCGAAGCCGGGTCGAGGACCAGGCCCGGCGCGTCGTTGTCGGTGACGGTCACCGCCACGCTGCCCGTGACCGAGCCGTAGCCGCCGCCCGCCGCCGTGTGCGTCAGCGTCGCGGTGTCGTTCGCGGTGTCGTTGTCGGCCGCCGCCAGCACCGTCACCGTCCGCGGCGCGCTCCAATTGGTCGTGCTGAAGGTCAGGGCGGTGGTCTGGGTGCCGGGCGTGGCGGAGTCGGTGTCGAACGTCACCTCGCCGCTCGCCCCCCCGACCGTCACCGTCACGTTCCCGTCGGGCCGGCTCGAGAGCGCCACCGTGTAGGTCGCGCTCGCCTCCTCGACCACCGTCACCGCGGCCGAACTGAACACCAGGGCGGTCCACACCGCGGTCGCCGTCTCCGCGCTCGCAGGACCGGTGTTCGTGCCGTCGGTGGCGGCATTCGCGGCCACCGTCACCACCACGTCCGCGCCGCCGTCGGGAGTGACCGCGAGCGTATAGACGGTCGCGCTCGTCGCCGTGAACGTGCCCTTCGTGCCGCCGGTGACCGTCACGTCGTCGGTCACGAAACCCGTGACATCCTCCGAGAAGGTGAACGTCGCGGTGATGTCGCCCGTGCCGCTGATCCTGTCCGGCACCCCGGTGATCTCCACCGTCGGCACGCCCGTGTCCGGATCGGTGATGCTGAAGTCCGCCAGGCTGTCGGCGCCGGACGCGCCGCCGCCGAGGCCGGTGCCGGAGCTCGCGTCCAGCGTGCCGAGGCCGATGACCACCGTCTCGCCGCCCGACTCAGCGGTGCTGTCGGTGGTGGCGCTCAGGGTCAGCGTGACCGAGTCGGCCGTGGTGCCGGTGCTCGGCCCGGTGAAGGTCACCATCGCATTGCCGGAATCAAGGTTCGCGCAGGTCACCCCGGTCGGCAGCGTCGTCGGGCACGCCGTCGTGTAGTCCGTGCCCCGGGTCGCCTCGCCGCCGAAGGTCAGGGGCACCGGCAGCGTCTCGCCGTTCACCAGGCCCCGGTTCAGGGTGATGGTGAAGGTCTTCGTCCCGCCCTCCACGACATCCCCGGCACTCCCCGCCAGGGTCACCGTGGTCGGGTCGTTGTCCACCACCGTGACGGTGGCCGCCGTGCCGCTGAAGGTGCGGTAATTGCTGTCCTGGGAGGATGTGGTGTAGGTGACAGACAGTTCCCGGCCGAGCGGGCTGTCCGTGCTGTCGTCGGTGGCGCGCACCGTCACCGTCTGCGGCGTGCTCCAGAAGGAGTTGGTGAAACCGATCTGCGCGCTGCTGGCGAACGTGCTGCCTGTAGAGAGCTCCAGCCCGGCGGGCGCGGTGACGGCGACCGCGACGCCTCCAGACGGCTGGGTGTTCAGCACCACCGTGAAGGTCGCCGTGTCTGTGATGCTGCCCTCGGTGGCCTCCCCGTCGGTCGTCGCCGTGGCCACGCCGGCGGTGGCGGCCGCCGGCGTGGCCGTCGCCTCGGACGAGGCCGCGCCGGCCACCCCCCCGGACACCGCGCGCACCTCAAAGCCGTAGGCGGTGCCGTTGGTCAGGCCCGTCACCGTGTGGGTGGTGGTGGCGGCGGTGCTGCTGGCGATGGCCGTCCAGCTCCCCCAGGCGCCGGTGTCCGGCGGGGTGCGCTGGCGGAACTCGTAGCCGCCGATCGCGGCGTTGGAGGGGTCGGTCCAACTCAGGACGGCCCGGCCGTCGCCCGCCGCGGCCGAGAGGCCCGCGGGCGCGGCCGGGGCAGGCGGGTCGTTCACCGTCACCTCGAAGCGATTGGCGGTCGGCGATGGATCGGCCCCGCCGCCCACGTTGGTCGCGAGCCCGTCCCGGTCGAAGCCGTTCGCCGTCGCATCGTCCGGCCCGAGCGCGACCACCAGCGTCTCCGCGCCGGCGTCGTCGTCGAGCAGGGCCGTCAGCGTCAGCGTCGCAGTCCGCGCCGCCGCCCCCGAAAAGGCCAGCTGCGGCGTCGCCGTGGTCTCGCCGCTCAGCGCCACGCCCGTGTTCAGCCCCGCCCCGGTCTTCAGCGCCAGGCTCCAGTCGTCCGTGTCCACATCCGTCCCGCCGATCGACAACGGCACATCGATCGCCTCGCCCGCCACGAGGTCGCGGCCCAGCGTCACCGTGAACTCGACCGTTCCGCCCTCGCGCACCGCGCCCGTGCCCGCGCGGGCGAGTTCGACCAGGGTCGGATCGTCGTCGCGGATGGTGACGAAGGCGCTGTTGGCATTGGAGTCGATGCTGAACCCGGCCGGGAGCGGGTTGTCGGGATCCTCGCTGATCGTCAGCGTCACCAACTCGTCGGGCTCGTCGGTGGTGTCCACTGTTCCGGCGATAATAAAGCTGAGTATGCGTCTTATGGTTGCAGTATCGCTCGTCAGATCGACGCAGCCGTCGGCATCGAGCGTTGGGGTGCTGAATCCCCGTCTCAGCTGGAAGCTGGGGGTCGACAGGGAGCTGGTGAAGCAGTTCCTGAGCGGCACACTCGCCGCCGCCGGCGTCGCCTGCGCAAAGAGCAAGGCGGGTGTAGAGTCGGGATTTTCCTGGGCGACGGCTTGGCTGTCGTCGGCCATGGCGGACAAGGTCGTGGTCTGCGCCTGCGCGGACGGCGCGAGGACGGCCAGCAGCGGCAGGGCGAGCAGGGCGGCGGCGAGGGTCGGGCGGAGGCCGCGGCGCGGATGGCGGGCTAACGGCCCCGGCGGCCCCTCAGGCCGCGCATTTCGGGGGGGGGGGGGGTGAGGCGACGACGCGGGCGGAAGGCCGGACGGATGCCGGATGCCGCGCCCGCGGCAATGTTCCGGCCAAGGCATTGATGGATTTGTTTCTTGACATGGCCGTTCTGGCGCCTCCGGGGCTTTCGATCAGGAGCGTAGCTTACCACAAGCCGAGCGCGGGGGACCGAGCGGGCGCCGGCGGCGGCTCGCGCCGCCCGCCCGCCTCAGGCGGCGAGGGTTTCGATCACGTCGCCTCGGCGCTGCAGCACGGTCACGCCCCGGGCCGGGGCCGCCTTCCTGAGATCGTCGCGGATGTGGAAGGCGGCCAGGGCGAACCGCTGCCGACGGCCGGCGTGCTCGGGAAACAGGCGCCGGAAGTTGGGCGCCTTCCCGTCGAGCAGGCGCGCCAGGTCGCTCCCGCGCGCTTTGTGCTTCACCTCCACCACGAACGCCTCCCGGCCGTTCACCGGCAGCAGGTCGAACTCGTCCTCCAGGCCGGCATGGCTGCGCGTGACGTTCCTGTCGATGAAGTCGAAGCGCATCCCGGCCGGCACCGGGTTGGCCTTGAGGCTGTTGTGGTAGAACTCCTCGGCCACCGCGCCCAGGCTGTTGCCGACGCCGCCGTGCATCTCCGCCAGCCTGTCCACCTTGGCGTCGGTCTTCGCCAGCTGGGCGTCGGTGCGGTCCTGCGCGGCGGCCAGGCCGGCAACCAGCGCCTCCAGTTCCTCGTCGGTCATGGCGGAAGCCTCCCTGCCGGTCTGGGTTTGAGTGTATCCTACATCACGCTGGCGTGCGCGCGCCTGCGCGCCCGCGGAGCGGGCGCGTTGGAGTTTCGCTTACCGCGAAACTCTGCGCCTGTTGCGTGGGTCAGGTGCCGAGATGTTTCTGAGCCCGCACAGTGTACCGGCCTTGGACGGATTTGTTCCCCGGCACCGCCATGCCGCCGCCCAACGCGGGCACGGCCTTTGCGGCGGCGGAAATTGAAACTGAGCCACTACCTTTCGTTGTGGCCTGCTCAGCAGTTGCGCTCAATCGCCCCGCACATCCAGCGCCACCGACTTGACCAAGGCGTGCAGCGCCATGCCGGGAACGAGCTGCAGGCTGTCTTGGGACAGGCGCGTGATGCGGGCTCGCAACGGCTGTCCGGCGCAATCGAGCTCCGCGAACACCGCGCCGTCCGGCGTCGGGTCCAAGCTGGTGAGGGTGACCGCCAGACAATTCAGGATGCTGGTGCCCAGCGGACGTTCCAAGGCCAGGGCGACGTCGCGGGCCGGAATCTGCACGCGCAAGGGCGATGGCGCTTGGCTCAGGTTGCCCCGCACCCGCAGCGTCTGGTTGCCGATGCGCAAGGCGCTGAGATCGTGGGCTTTGTCGTAGGCGTCAAATTCAACGGCGAGGATGGCGCCGGTGTCGATCATTGGCGACAGGGGATGGTCCAATTCGGCGGCGACCTTGCCGGGCGGGCCGGCGCCAATCACCCGCCCGGCTTCCAGAATCACCAGATGGTCCGCGATTTGCACCACCTCGCTGAGCGCGTGGGTGACGTAGATCACCGGCTTGCCCAAGGTTCGGCACAGTTCGCCGAGCATCGGCGCCAGCCGCGCCCGGGCCATGGCATCGAGCGCCGAGAGGGGCTCGTCGAGCAGCCAAAGCGCGGCGGGCTTGAGATAGGCGCGAGCCAAGGCGGCCCGCTGCTGCTGGCCCCCGGAAAGCGCGGCGGGCTTGCGTTCGAGCAGGTCTTCCAAGCCGAATCGGCTCACCGCTTCATCGAACCGGCTGCCGCCCGGCACGGCGCGCAGATTGCCGGCCACCGTCAAATGGGGGAAGAGCGCCGGCTGCTGCAGCGTCATGCTGATGGGGCGTCGGTGGGCGGGCAGGGCGCTCCAGTCTCGGCCGTCCATCATCACCCGGAAGCCCGGCGAACGGTTTAGCCCGGCAATCAACCTCAGCAGGGTGGACTTGCCGGAGCCGGAGACGCCGATCACGCTGGTGACGCCGCTGCTGGGCAGCTCCAGATCGACCTTGAGCTCAAAGCCGCCGGTTGGCGCGAAGCGGCCTTTCAAACTCAGGCTCATGGCCGCCGCAAGGTGCCGTAGGTGAGCGTCAGCGCCGTGAGGGAGGCGGCCAGCAAAATGGCGGCGGTGGAATGGGCGCTTGCGTAGTCCAGCGACTCCACTTGGTCGAACAGCAGGATGGACAGCACCCGAGTCTCACCGGGAATGTTGCCGCCGATCATCAGCACGATGCCGAATTCGCCGATGGTGTGGGCGAAGCCGAGCACTCCGGCCACCACCAACGCCCGCCAGTGCAGGGGCAGCATTAGGCGCAGGAAGCGGACTGCCGGAGCGATGCCCATGACCGAGGCAGCGTCCAGCAGCTCGGCAGGCGTGTTGCGAAAAGCGGCCGTCAACGGCTGGGCGACAAAGGGCAGCGAGTAGATGATGGAGGCCAGCACCAAGCCACTAAAAGAGAAAGCCAAGGGCTGACCGGTGAGTGAGCGCCAACTAGCACCGAGCCAGGCATCTTCCGCCATGGCGAGCAGCAAATAGAAGCCGAGCACCGTGGGCGGCAGCACCAAGGGCAAGGCGACCAGCGCCTCGACCAGCGAAGCGCCGCGCCGATGGGTGTGCGCCAACCACCAAGCCAAGGGCGGCGCGAGGAGCAGCAGCGCCACGCTGGTTGCCGCCGCCAAGGCGGCAGTAAGCCTGAGGCTGGCCAGCACATCCTCAGCCATCGGCGCCGTAGCCCAACAGCCTGAGGCGCATTTGACGGGCCGGCGCCGTGATGAAGTCCAGCAATCCGTGGGCCTCCGTCGCCATGGGGCTGCGCCGCACCACTACAGCGCCCTGCTCGATCGGCCGGTGGGTGTCTTCCGGGCAGACCCAGAAGCGCTCCGGCGGCGCATCGACCGCCATGAGCTGGGCAAGGGCGACAAAACCTGCGGGCAAGGAGCCGGAGGCTAGGAAATGCCCGACTTGAGCCACGTTGTTGCCGAACACCAGCCGGTTCTGAACGCCCTCCCAAGTCCCCAACGCCTGCATGCATTCCACTGCGGCTTGGCCGTAGGGCGCCAGTCTTGGGTTGGGCAGGCCGACGCGGCCAGCTTCCAGGGCCGCGGGACTGGCATGGCCCTTAGGCGTCCAGAGCGCCACCCGGCCTTTGGCATAGACCCTGACCGGCCCCGCCGCCAAGCCGGCGCGCACCAATGCCTCGGGTCTGGCCATATCGGCTGACAGGAAGGCCGCAAAGGGCGCACCTTGGCGTATCTGGGTGGCAAGCAGCCCGGAGGAGCCGAAAACCGGTGCAAGCTCCAAGCTCCGAACCCGCTCAAATTCGGCCCCGACAACGACGAAGGCCGCACGAAAATTAGCCGCCACCGCGACTTTCAGCGGTCCCCCGGCGCTGCCTTGGGCCTGAGTCCAGCACAACGCCAACAAGGCCCAAGCGACAGGGGGGGGGATGGCCATTGGCCTAGTCTAGCGGAATTGCGCAGGAGCGAAGAAGCGACGAGCGCGGAGTTTCGCGCCAGCGAAACTCCGTCCGCACCCGCGAAGCGGGTGCGCCTGTGCCTGTCTGTGCGGGCTTAAGAAACATATCGGGACTTCCTCCCCCGGGGCTTGGGCCCATGAACTGACTGGCCCGGCAGCCGTCGCAAAGAGCGGTTCAACCGACCCGAGCCGCTGCCCAAACCACAACCTCATCGGCCCCCGCCTCCAGCAGCGCACGCGCCAATTCCGCGGTGGTTGCCCCCGTGGTCATCACGTCATCGACGATGGCGACCGTGCCCGTCAAAGGACGATCGACCTTGAATGCGCCGCGCACGCTGCGGGCGCGGGCGGCGCGTGATTGGCCGCGCTGCGGCGGCGTGCGGCCGACGCGGCGCGCCGCCCTGCGCTCAAGGGGGATGCCGAAGCGGCGGGCCAAGGGCGCGGCCAGCAGGATGGCTTGGTTGTGGCCGCGGCGGAGAATGCGGCCCGTTGTCAGCGGCACTGGCACCAGCAGGTCAGGCAAGGGGTCGTTGGCTGCGGCTGCGGCATCGCCCAGCAGGCGGCTTAGCAGCTTGGCTTGGCTGTAGCCCTTGCCGAACTTGATGGCGTGAATGAGCCTTGGCACGGCGTCCTCGAACAGCAGCGGAGCGATGGCGCGCTGGAACGGCGGCGGCTTGAGGGCGCAACGGCGGCACGGTCCGGAACCGGCCGGCAGCGGCGCGGCGCAACGCCAGCACGGCAGCCTGTTCCAAGGCAGGCTTCGCCAACAGGGTGGGCAGAGGTCGAGGTCGGCGTTGATCGGCAGGTCGCACAGTCGGCAAACCCGCGGCAGGAGCAGGTCGATGAGGTTCATGCGGTTGTTTTGCCATGCCGGCCCGCTGCGCGCCAGTGGCGATCGCCGCCATTGGATGTGGGAAATCCGCCATGCGCAACTTTTGGCTGACAAGCTAGAATGGCCCCCCAAGCAACGAAGGCTCCTCCCCATGCTGCACTATCAAGCGCCGGAGCAGGACTTGGAGTTCCTGCTGTTCAACCTTTTTGACGTCACCCAGGAGTGGGCTGACGTGCCTGGGTTTGCCGACTTCAGCGAGGACGTGGTGCGGGCGGTGCTGCGGGAAGCGGGCAAGCTGGCCAGCGAGGTGATGGCGCCGGTCAATCAGCTAGGGGACCAGGAGGGCTGCCGCTGGACCGATGGCGCCGTGCAGGCGCCCGCGGCATTCAGGCCCGCCTTCAAAGCGATGAGCGAGGGCGGCTGGCTGGGCGTGTCCGGCAACCCGGCCTATGGCGGCATGGGGATGCCGAAGCTCGTGGCCTGCCTGATTGAGGAGATGTTGTGGAGCGCCAACGCCAGCCTGTACCTGTACGGCACCCTGTCCTTGGGCGCTTCCATATGCATTGACGCTCATGGCAGCGAAGCCCAGAAGGCGCTCTATCTGCCCAAGCTCTACAGCGGTGAATGGACCGGCGCCATGGATCTCACCGAAGCCCACGCGGGCACCGATTTGGGCCTGCTGCGCACTCGGGCCGAGGATGCCGGCGATGGCGCCTACCGCATCACCGGCACCAAGATCTTCATCACCAGCGGCGAGCACGACCTAGCGGAGAACATCGTTCACTTAGTGCTCGCCCGCATCGTCGGCGCGCCGGCGGGCACCCGGGGCATCAGCCTGTTCATCGTGCCGAAGTTCATTCCGAAACCGGACGGCTCCCTCGGCCCGCGCAATGCGGTGGCCAGCGGCTCCATCGAACACAAGATGGGAGTGCTGGCCAGTTCCACCAACGTGATGAACTACGACGGCGCCGTTGGCTATCGGGTGGGCGAGGAGAACGCGGGCCTGGCGTGCATGTTCACCATGATGAACTACGAGCGTCTGTCGGTCGGCCTGCAAGGGCTTGGCGCGGGCGAACTGGCCTATCAGCAAGCCGCTGCCTACGCCAAGGACCGCCTGCAGGGCCGGGCGCCCACCGGTCCGCAAAAACCCGGCGCCGAGGCGGACTCGCTGCTGGCGCATCCGGACGTGCGCCGCCTGCTGCTCACGATGCGCGCCTACACCGAAGCGGGCCGTGCGTTCGCCATGTTGGTTGGGCGCAGCCTCGATGCCGCCAAGCACAGGGATGATGCCGAAAGCCAAGCGCTTGCGGAGTTGCTGACGCCGATCGCCAAGGCGTTTCTCAGCGACAGGGGCTTCGAGAGCGCGGTCATGGCCCAACAGGTGCTCGGCGGCCACGGCTACATCAAGGAGTGGGGCATGGAGCAGATCGTGCGCGACGCTCGGATCGCATCGATCTATGAGGGCACCAACGGCATTCAGGCACTCGACCTCATCACCCGCAAGGTACTCCGGGACGGCGGCGGCGCCATGCGTCGGCTGATCGACCAAATGGCCGCCGACCCAGCGCCCCCCGAATACGCTCCCGCGTTGCGCGATGCCTTGGATCGGCTCGCAGGCATCACCGATTGGGTGGTGGCTGAGGCGCCCAACGACGCCAACCTGCCCGGCGCGGCGTCCACGGACTACTTGGAGTTGACGGGCCTCACCATCTACGCCTGGCTTTGGGCGCGCATGGCCAAAGCGGCGGGAGACGATGCCTTCGGCCAAGCGAAGCGGCGCACCGCCACGTTCTTCTACGACAAGCTGCTGCCGAGGACGGAAGCCCTCGAACGCAGCATTCGCGCCGGCGCGCCATCCCTGATGGACATGCCGGACGAGTGGTTTTGACGGTTTTGATCGCCTTTGTGGCAAGGCGAAGCGAGCCATGCTGGCATTCATCAATGCCCCCGCTTTTGATCTGAACCGAAGCCAATCGAATGTCGATGCCGCTCCCAAAGCTGGATGTCAGTGATGGTCAACGGACCGAAGGCTTGGCTCCCGGCGGACTTGATGGCCGGTTTTGCCGCCCGGTCGATGCGCCCGCAGCCAAGTGGAAGGTCGTCAGCCCCTTTTCGGGATGTGGGGGCATGGACGTGGGCTTTCTGGGCGGATTCCAGTTCGGCCAGCGGCTTTACGGGGAGTTGCCTTACGAAGTGATTTGGGCGAACGACGTTGACCCTTCCGCTTGCGCAACCTACCGCCTCAACCTTGGCAAGGAAATACTGTGCAGCGATGTTGCTGATGCTCTCAGCAGCTTGCCGAAGGAGGCGGATGTCGTCATAGGCGGCTTTCCTTGTCAGGACGTTTCGATCAACGGCAAACGACAAGGCAAGGATGGCCGGCGGACGGTGCTGTACCAGTACATGGTCGAAGCGATTCAGCGATTGCGGCCTCAAGCCTTCGTGGCCGAGAATGTCAAGGGTCTGCTGATGTCGCACGGAAAGGCCTTCTTTGACCAAATGCTCTCCGATTTCGAAGCCACCGGATACTCTATTTCGCCTAAGCTGTATTTAGCGGCTGATTACGGCGTTCCCCAAATGCGCGAGCGTATTTTTCTGGTCGGCGTTAAGTCAGGCGTTGACTTTCAGCACCCCTCGCCGGTCTTGCAATGGGTGACGGCTGCCGAGGCGTTGGGCGATCTTGAGTCGGTGGCTGAGAATCCGGCAATCGCGCATCGGTGGAGCAAGGCGGCCAGAAGCCCGGACCAAGGTTCGAGACGCTTGGTGGCGAACCGCCCGGCAACGACCATCCGAGCCGAACATCATGGAAACATCCAATGGCACTATCGCCTGAATAAAGGTCAGCGAACCGCAGGGGTATCAACGATTCATATCATTTACGGCAAAGGCGGAGGCAACCCCGAGGTGCGCTGGCGACGCTATGAAGATGCCATGGTTCATGTTCGTCTTTCACATGCACCAAGATTCGACCTAAACATGGACTCGGATGTCTCGCTGTTTCAGGTCATGGATCTGGACTATGAGGAATTCCGCATCTTGGATCAGTCAACCAAAATACTGGGGTGAGGATCGTCCACCGGAACAAAGGATCGCCCACTGGCTGGCAATGGCCGACCGCTATGCGAAGGACTGGGTTCCCTCGGAGTGCGTGTTCCGCTGAGGCGCGCCCTCACTCCAGCCGGCTGACCATGCGGAACACCGCGATCAGGATTCCGAACCCGACGTAGAAGCCGAACGTGGCCACGCCCATGAGCACGGCCATTTGCGGGGTGACCACCCGCTCTGCGGCCAGCCAGCCGAACACCGCCAACAGGGCCACGAAAGAACCGCCGACTCCGACTGCGACCAGCCCCCGCCTGCCTTTGCGGCGGGCCATCAGCTGCCCAGACTCCCGTTGATCAACGGATGGCCACTGGATTGATCACCGCTTGCACGGCGCCCTCGAATCTTGGCACGCCCAACACGAACAGGAATTCCGTCGCGCCGTCGGCCGCAAGTTCCCGGGTGTCCATGTTCTCAAGAATGTACACGCCGTTCTTGGCCAGCAGTTCCGGATGCACGGGGAAGGCTTGTTCGGGATCTTCGGGAGGCAGCACTTCCAAGGCCCAAGTGTCCGCGCCAACTGCCACCACGCCCAATTCGGCCAGATAGCGGGCGCCATCGACGCCAAGACCTGGCTGGCCAGCCATGAAGCGTTCCGGGTCGGCGTCCATGACGTTCAGCCAGCCAGTGTGGAAAAGCACGACGTCGCCCTGCTCGATCCGGACGCCTTGGGCGGCTTGGGCGGTCATGATTTCCTTGCGATTGAAGGCCATGCCCTCCGGCATGGGGTTTTGGCCGGCCAGCTTGGCCATGTCCAGCAGCACGCCGCGGCTGACGATGGGCGGCAACTCGTGGATGCTCAGCTTGGTCAGGCCGGTGGGCACGACGAAGTCCTGGGCCCGGTTGCCGTTGTAGTAAACGTGGTCGATGCCCATGTGTCCCAAGCCGTCGAGCTGGCTGCCGATGCCCATCCACAGCGTCATCAGGTCGTCGTTGCCGGTGGCGCGATTGATGCCGAGCGGCGTGCCGGTGCCGTCGTCGAGCTGCAGTATGGTCATGGCGTACTGCCTTGGCGGGTAAGCTGGCGAGTCCGCCCCGGTGGTTACCCCCAAGCGGTAAACCTTGCCGGTCTTGACGAGCCGGGCGGCGGCGACCACCTTTTCCGGGGAAAGGTTGTTGATGGCCCCCAAGGTGTCGTCAGCGCCGTATTTGGACGGGTGCCAAGCGTCGTCCCCCCAACTGGCAAAGGGCGCGATGAGCAGGGCGGCGGTCAATCCGAACCTGGTTTTCAAGATGGTTCTCCTTGCGTGATTCCGATCAATTGCAAGAGGCCCTAAAGCGGGGGCTATGTCGCTGCAGCCAACGAAAGCCCCTCGGAGCATGCCGGAAGTTCCTTATAGCCAGTTGGAGACCGTCCGGCAACTCATGTGACGGCACACGATCGGGGGGATTTTTCCAAAGAGGCCCGGGGAGGAAGTTCGGAAATGTTTCTGAGCCCGCACAAAGACATGTTTCAAATGCTTCAAACTGACCCGCTACCGGGGCGGGGTTGTCGGGGCAGGCTTGCGGATTTTGCTGCATAATTCCCAAAAATTTTCACCCCTATTCTCTATCGCCGCCTGCGGCGCCATTCTCGCCGGGACGCTGGCCGCGCCGACCTTGGCGCAGACGCCGTGCAGCATCACCACCGGCAGAGTCTGGTCGGGAGAAGGAGACTACGGTTTTGGTAGGGGCAGCGACCCCACAAACACCATAACCATCGGAGAGGGCCATCAACAGAGGGTCCGGTGGTCCCGTGAACTTAAGCGGTGAACAGGTTTTCCACGTTGTGGCGGAGGATGGCGATACGATCCGCGCAGACTATATCGACATGGGATATACCCAAAAGCCGAGCTGCTAGACTCTGGCGCTGACCGTCAGACTAGAACCGCTGCATGAAGCATGGAGGATTGTCCGAGCCTGACCGGATGCCCGGCCAGAGACCCTCTCCCCAAAGGCCCGGGGCGCAATCCACGGGTAGGGCTTGCTCTGCCATGTGGCTAATTCATCTGAAGAGATGTTGCGCTGGCGCCAAGCCGTTTGATGGGCGGTCATCGCAATGCTGAAGTCAGCACTGGTCTTCCTTCGATTTCTGGGCGGGTTCAGGCCTTCACATTGCTGCTGCGCAAGGCGGCGGGGAGCTTATCGTAAATGTTGCCAAAGTCGCCGTTGGACATGATGACCACATGCCGCCGCTGCTTCGGCAGTTCGCACACTTGCTTGATGAGGTGCGGGAGATCGGAAAAGTGCTGGGCGGGCACAACGCATTCCGCAGTCAGGGCGGCGACGTCCCATTCGATGTTGGCGCTGCGGAACCAAAACGCCCGATCGGCGGCCGCGCAGCAGTTGGCCAAGGCATCGCGCAGGGTGCCCAGCGACATGGTGTGGGTGCGCGGTTCGATGATGGCCAGAATCTCATCGCCGCCAACCCGGTTGCGCAGGCTCTGGAGGGTTTTGCGAATGGCGGTTGGATGATGGGCGAAGTCGTCGTAAAGGGTCGTCTTGCCGACTTCGGCAATCACTTCAAGGCGGCGCTTGACGCCGGAGAAATCCGCTAGGGCTTCAATGGCCAATGCGGGCGCCACCCCGGCGTGGCGGGCGGCGGCAATGGCGCCCAACGCGTTGCCGGCATTGTGCAGGCCGAACATGGACCACGAGACGCGACCTAGGGTTCGGCCGTTCAAGGCGACGTCGAATGCGCTGCCGTCGGCGTTGGCGTTGATTGCCGACCAGCGCTCGCCGTTGTCCATCGCCTGCGCTCGGCTTGGCCCTGCTGCGCCGATGCGGGCCACCGGCGTCCAGCAGCCAGCGCGGAGCAGGCTGTTGACGTTGCCGTCGTCAGTTGGCGCGATGACCAGTCCCTCTCCCGGCACCATGCGCAGCAATTGGTGGAACTGCGTCTTGATCGCGTCCACGTCCTTGAAGATGTCAGCGTGGTCATGCTCCAGGTTGTTGATGATGAGGGTGCGCGGCTGGTAGTGGAGGAATTTTGAACGGCGGTCGAAATAGGAAGTGTCATACTCGTCCGCCTCCACCACAAAGTAGGGTGCCTGACCTAAGTGCGCCGAACGCTCGAAGTTCTTGGGCGCGCCGCCGATCAGATAGCCGGGGTCAAATCCGCCGCAGTTCAAGATCCAAGCCAGCATGCTGGTGGTGGTGGTTTTGCCGTGGGTGCCTGACACGGCCAACACCCATCGTTCCCGCAGCAGGTTGGTGCCCAGCCACTCGGCCCCGGAGACGTAGCGCAGCCCTCGGTTGAGAATGTGCTCCACCGAGTCCGCGCCCCTGGGCAGCCCGGCGTTGCCGATGACGACCAGGTCCGGGGACGGCTGCAGTTGGGCGGCGTCAAAGCCCTCGTGAACGGTGATGCCGTCCGCCGCCAACAAGTCGCTCATCGGCGGGTGGATGCGCTTGTCGGAGCCGCTTACGTCATGGCCCTGCTGCTTGGCGAGCAGCGCCAAGCTGCCCATCAGCGTGCCGCCGATGCCGAGGAAGTAAATCCTCACCCGCCGCTGGCCAAGCTGGCGAGGCCGGTGCTGATCAGCATCATGCTGAAGGCGAGACCGACGCCTAGGGCCATGGGCGACTTCAGCGACCGGGACAGAATGAAGCCGAACACAGTGGCCGACCAGATCATGAAGGCGGCGTAGGCGGCAATGACCGCGAGTTCGTTGAGCATCCGCGCAAGGGGCACGATCACCGCAAAGATGGCGGTCAGGACCAAGTCGCAGCCGAGCAGAACCGACATGGTCCAAACGAAGCGGTCGCTGGCGCCGCGCAGGCTGCAGATCAGGTAAACGAGGGAGCCCAAGGTGGCGACCGAGACCACAACCCCGGTGGCGATGCGCAGGGCGGGCTCCCCGGAGATGATTGTGGATAGCGTGATGCTGCACGCCAGATTGGCCACTAGCACCAAGAACAGGAAGTACGGGTGCTTGGGCACGATTTCGGGATTGTGGCGCAGCAGGCACACGCGCCAGAAGAAGTACAGAACGATCAGCATGAGGGCGTCATGTTACCTTAGTTGGGTCACTGGAATGAGTCGGCTCCGCTGCCGCCGCCGCCGTCCCCAAGGCGTCGGCAGGGCGAATTTCCTGCCCGCGCTGGCCGGCGGCGCATCGCTGAACGAGACGATTTGGCGGCAGGTTACGGCGGCGCTTTAGGCCGGCGCCGCCGACCAAGCCGTGGAGCAAGCGACCCGAAGCGCTCGGCTTTCCGTTCTCCTTACCGTGCTGACATTGGCCGACCCTGCGTTCCACGGCGACCATTGGCCTTGGTTTTCCGCTCAGGCACGGGACCGCTCATTTGAATGGAATCCATCTCCATTTGCAACGCGCTTGGAGCCGAACTTGGCCCCGCATTGCCGCTGGGACGCTACCCGTCCTTGCGGCGCACGTAGAGGACGAGGTCGTGGTCGATCAGCTCGAAGCCCTTTTCGGCAGCGATTTCCTCCTGCAGGGCCTCGATTCGCTGATTCACGAACTCGAAGACTTGGCCTGAATCCACATCGACCATGTGGTCATGGTGCTCTTCGCTCGCCAGTTCGTACACGGCGTGGCCGTCGTCAAAGTTATGGCGCTCGACGATGCCGGCCGACTCGAACTGGGTGAGCACCCGGTACACGGTTGCCAGACCCACGGATTCGTCCTGTTCGATCAGATGCCGGTAAACGTCCTCAGCGCTCATGTGGTGCGGCTCGGCGCGTTCCAGGACCTCAAGCACCTTCAGGCGCGGCAAGGTCACCTTGAGCCCGGCTTTTTTGAGGTCGCTTCCCTTTGGCATCGGAGGTTCAGGCCCTGCGTTGGGTGGATTTGCGCACGGCGACGTGCAAAGCGCAACTTAGCCCATGCCACGGCTCCCGTCCACAGCGCGCGCCTCAATTCCTCAAGGCCGTCGCCACTGGGCAGGGTTGGTTCTCGCGGATGTCGGAAGGAGCAACGGCTCCAGCGCGAAGCCCGCACGGGACCGGGGCCGTCCCGAACGGACCGCGACAGCATCCGGGTAGGGCCCAAGGCAGTCCGCGCCGCTCTTGGGGGCTGGACGCCGAGTTGTCCCGCAGGCGCTTCCCGGCAATTCCCGGGTCATCGGCAAAAGCCCTGCCCGCGCCTTCCGCCATCCTGCTCGGGCCTGCGGCGGCAGGAGGGGGCATGGCCATGACTCGCCTCCGTCCGTCCGGCTTCACAGCAGCTTGACGAGGGCGACGACCAGTCCGCCCTGCGCGATCAACGCACCGATCATCCACTTCATCAAATCCGACTTGGAGACCTCTATGGCGGCCTTCGTCTCCTGACGCAGCGCCTCAATGCCGGCCTTCGTCTCCTGACGCAGCGCCTCCGTCTCCTGACGCAGCGCCTCAATGCTGGCCTTCGTCTCCTGACGCAGCGCCTCAATGCCGGCCTTCGTCTCCTGACGCAGCGCCTCCGTCTCCTGACGCAGCGCCTCAATGCCGGCCTTCGTCTCCTGACGCAGCGCCTCCGTCTCCTGACGCAGCGCCTCAATGCCGGCCTTCGTCTCCTGACGCAGCGCCTCCGTCTCCTGACGTAGCGCCTCAATGCTGGCTTTGGTCTCCTGACGCAGCGCCTCAATGTCGGCCCGCGCCCCTTCGACGTCAGCCTTGGTGGCGAGGTTGGCGTTGAGCAAAGCGACATGCTCCTCGGCCAGCGTCTCCGCCTGCCGCTCGGTGAAGCCGCAGCCGGTCAGGCGCTTGACGAAGCGGTGGGTGTCGAACGCGATGGCCTCTGACATGAGCGAATCATAGTGGCGCCGACGCCGTTCGACAACACGCACGCCCGCGAAGCGGGCGCGTTGGAGTTTCGCTGGCGCGAAACTCCGCTGCTGTTGCGTGAGTCAGGTTCCGAAATGTTTCTGAGCCCGCGCACTGTGCCCGCCTAATGGTCAGGAGCGACACTACCGGTCTTTGGTGCCTGCTTGCCGATCTTGGAACACCGCCAGGTCGAGTTGGCCTTCGCTGCGCGCGACCGTCGTTGCCACCATGCCGTCGCCGGCGATGTTGACTGCGGTGCGCATCATGTCGAGCAGCCGATCCACGCCGATGATGAGCATGATGCCCTCCACTGGCAGTCCCACTTGGGTCAGCACCATGGTCAGGGTGATCAGGCCAACGCCCGGCACCGCAGCGGTGCCGACCGAGGCCAGGGTGGCGGTCAGGATAACCATCAGGAAGTCCGCCAAGCCGAGGTCAATGCCGTAGAACTGGGCGATGAACACGGTGGCCACCCCTTGCATGATGGCGGTGCCGTCCATGTTGATGGTGGCGCCCAAGGGCACCGCGAAAGCCGCCACTTCGTTGCGGACGCCGACGCGGTGCTCCACGGTGCGCAGGGTCACCGGCAGGGTGGCGCCGCTTGACGAAGTGCTGAAGCCGACCAGCATGGGTTCGCGCATTTTGGCGAAGAAGGTGGTCGGCTTGACCCGTCCCATCAGCATCAGCAAGGCGGGGTAGATCAGCGCCGCATGCAGGGCCAAGGTCGCCGTGACGGTGAGGAAGTAGCCCAGCAGCTTGAATATCTCGCGCCAGCCGACCGCCGCGAACAGGGTCGTCATCAGGCAGAACACGCCGTAGGGCGCCAACTGGATCAGCAGCGTGATCAGCTTCATCAGGGTTTCATTGACATCGTCAAAGACGCTGCGGATGCGTTGGCCGGACTCCCCGCTCTTCGCCAAGGCGATGCCGAACAGCAGCGCGAAGACGATCACCTGCAGCATGCGGCCTTCAGCCATCGCCGCCACCGGGTTGGTGGGAAAGATGTTGATCAGGGTTTCCTTGACGCTGGGCGCAGGCTTAGGCTGGTAGTCGATGTCGGCGGGCGGCGCGTCGGCGCCGGCGCCCGGCTCGACGATCAGGGCGGTGGTCAGCGCCAAGGTGACGGCCAAGGCGGTGGTGAGCAGGTACATGCCCAAGGTCTTGCCGCCCAAGCGGCCCATGCTGGCGCTGGCGCCCAGCCGGGCGGCGCCGCAGACCAAGGAGACGAACACCAAAGGCACCACCATGAGCTTGAGGCTGGCGATGAAGATCTGCCCGCCGGCGTCGAGCGCGCCATCAACCAGGAAGCCGCGCACCCAGCCGGAAGGGTCGAGGTCCAGCTGCTGCACCGTGATGCCGATCAGCAGGCCGGCGCCCATCCCGATCAGGATGCGGAGGGTGAGGTTCACGCGAGGTTCACGCGAGCGCGCCTTCAAGCTGACGTTGCTTCATCAGCGCGGCTACCCCACTTCGATCATCTCGAAATCCACCTTGCTGACCCCGCACTCGGGGCAGACGAAATCCTCCGGGACATCCTCCCACTTCGTGCCGGGAGCGATGCCCTCCTCCTCATAGCCCTCGGCTTCGTCGTAAATCCATCCGCAAACGATGCACTGCCACTTCTTCATCCGCCGCCCACCTCCTTGCACGGGCATGGGCGCCTCGCCAACCCGGAGGCACCGTAACAGGGGGAAAGGTGGGCTAACCTACCCGCGCCCTCGCCAAAAATCAATTGGCGCAATAGACTCGCGGCAAGGCGATGCCGCAGACCAAATGGAACCCGGTTGCCGGGCGCGCCAGTTGGCTTGCTTGGCAACCTAAACCCACGATTTAAGGAATGTAGCTTGCATTTCGCAATTTCCGCATGGCGACCTTGGCTGGCTCTTATGCGCTTCGACCGGCCGGTGGGCGGCCTGCTCCTGCTCTGGCCCACCTTGGCCGCGCTCTGGGCGGCTGCCGAAGGCGTGCCGCCGGTTGATCTCATCGTCGTCTTCACCCTAGGCGTCTTCATCATGCGCGCCGCCGGCTGCGTCATCAACGACTTGGCCGACCGCCGCCTTGACCCGTTGGTGGCGCGCACCCGCAACCGGCCCTTGGCCACGGGTGCGATCAGCGCGCGCGGCGCCTTGGGCTTGTTTGCGGGCCTGTGCCTGGCGGCCTTGGCTTTGCTGGCTTGGTTGAACGCCGTCACCCGCTGGCTGGCGGTGGCCGGGCTGGCCGTCAGCGTGTTCTATCCCTTCGTGAAACGCTGGACGCACCTGCCGCAAGTGGTGTTGGGAGTCGCCTTCAGTTGGGGCATCGTCATGGCCTTTGCGGCGGTCACCGGTGGGGTGCCCGCCGCTGGCTGGCTGTTTTTCGTGGCCAGCCTCCTCTGGATCGTGGCTTACGACACCCAGTACGCCATGGTGGATCGGGAGGATGATCTCAAGGCGGGAATCAAAAGCACCGCCATCCTGTTCGGGGCTGCGGATCGCCTGATGGTGGGCGTTTTGCAGGCGGCGGCTTGGCTCGGCTTCGCCCTGCTCGGCTGGCGTTTGGGATTTGGCGCCGCCTACGGCGTCGGGCTGGCGTTGGTCGCCGTTCTGTTCGCCTACCAACAAACCTTGATTCGGCGGCGCGACCGCGACCAGTGCTTCAAGGCATTCCGCAACAACACATGGGTGGGCTTTGCCTTGTTTGCGGCGATGGTGGCGGAAAGCGCGCCCTGAAGGGCCCCGTGGCCGCCGGCAGTGGCTCAGTTTGAATTTCCCTCGCTTTTGGCCGCTAGTTCACAAGCCACGGCCGGACGCGATATCGTGTTGATTGAAGGTTCCCATGGCATAAAATGCGCCGCTCATGCCCAACCATTCTCCCTATCGAGCGCTTGCCTTCGACTTGGACGGCACCTTGCTGGTCGGCGAGCAGCTGCCGCCAGCCAATCGCGATGCGTTGCGGGCCGCCCGCGATGCCGGCTACCGGATCATCATCGCCACCGCCCGCTGGAAGGAGGCGGCTTTGGCCATTGCCGACCAAGCGGGGGTTGAGGATCCAGTCATCGCCTGCTCGGGCGCTCAGGTGCATGATCCCGGCTTGGGCTCGGACATTTTTGATGAGCGGCTGCCCGCCGACTTTGCCGAGGCGCTTTACGCCCTGTGCAATGAGGAGCGGTGCATCGCCACGGTGACGGTCGGCGACCGGGTTTGGATCAAGCTTGATGGCGAGCCGGACCCAGCCTTGATGACCCGCCCCATGCGCTGGACATCGCGGCTTGAACTGGATGGGAATGACTTGCCGCGCGTCGCCGCGGTGCAAGGCAGCCGGGTTGGCGCCCGCATAAGGGGAGAGCTTCAGGAGCGGTTCAGCGATCGGGTCAACATATTCGACTCCATCGGCCCCAACGGAAGGATCATCCTGACCATCACCGCCAAGAACGCCACCAAGGGCGCTGCCTTGCAGGCCGCCTGCGCTCATCTCGGCATCCCGCCGTCGGCGGCGGTGGCCTTTGGCGACGCGGAAAACGACTTGGCGATGTTTGCCGCCGCCGGCGCTGCGGTGGCCATGGGCCAAGCCAGCGCGGAGGTCAAGGCGGCGGCCACTTACGTCAGCAGGCCCCACGATCAGGGCGGCGTCGCCCATGCCATCGGAATTTTGCTTGAACGCGGGAGGCTGCCTTGAGCGGGGAGACGATCGACTTTCAAGGCGACGACGGCAAGGCAATTCACCTTTGCCGCTGGCAGCCCGCGGAAACGCCCAAGGCCGCGGTGCAGATCGCCCATGGCATGGGCGAGCACATCGCCCGCTACCAGCGAGTGGCGGAGCGGCTCAATGAAGCGGGCTACGTGGTTTACGGCAACGATCACCGAGGCCATGGGCATACCGATCCGAATCGGCTCGGCGACCTTGGCGATGGCGGCTGGGAGGCGGTGATCGCGGACGCCCGCCGCTTGAACGAGCGCATCGGCGAGGAGCATCCCGACTGCAAGCGCATCCTGCTGGGCCACAGCATGGGCGCAATGCTCACCCAGCTGTACATCTGCCGCCACGGCGCCACCTTGGATGCGGCGGTGCTGTCGGGTTCACCGGGATTTGCCGGCCGGCTTGCATCGATTCCGTCGCGGCTCATCGCCCGCATCGAGACTTGGCGGCTCGGGGCCGACGGCGAGAGCGCTTTGTTGAACAAGCTCCTGTTCGGCTTGGCGAACAAGGCTTTCAGTTCAGGGAACGCGAGCGGCTTTGAATGGCTGTCACGGGATTCGGCGCAAGTGCAAAAGTATGTGGACGACCCGCTCTGCGGCGCTGTTTTGCGGGCAGGCAGCCTGCTTGGCCTGTTCCGCGGCACCAGAGAGGCGGCATCGCCGGCCCATATCGCCAACATTCCCGGCGCACTGCCCATTTACGTCCTTTCGGGCACGGCGGATCCGGTTCACAATGAATTGAAGAATCTGGGTCGGCTGTTCCGGCGCTATGAACAGGCCGCGCTCTCCGTCACCCGAGCGCTTTACGAGGATGGCCGGCATGAGCTGTTCAATGAGACCAATCGCCGCGAAGTGCTCGACGATCTGGTCGCTTGGTTGGACGGCGTCGTTGAGGGCTAGGGATGCCAGTCCGGATGGGCGGCGGCATCGCCATGGTCCAGCACCCGTTCGTGGACCGCTTGCATGGCGTGGAAGATGCGGTTGGTGGCTTCGGAAACCGATGTCCCGGGCTCGAAGTGGATGGGGTCGAGCACATGGGCGGCTACCGGCCCGGGCGTGGCTTTGCGCTCGCCTGGCGGTCGGATTTTCTTGAGCCCCGCCATGTACACCGGAACCACGGGCACCCCTTTCTCCAGCGCCAGCAAGGAGACGCCGTGCTTGAAGCGGGACAGATGCCGGCCTCGGGAGCGGGTGCCCTCGGGGAACAGCATCAGGTTGGCCCCTTGGTCGAGCAGCCACTTGGGATGGTCCAGGGTGCGCGAGCCGCCGCCGCGTTGGATGGGGTAGGCGCCCATGACCAGCGACTGGTACCAAGGCCGGAGGGTGATTTCCTTGCGGCCCTTGAGGAACCAACGGTCGGCGGCGGCGCCGAAAAAGAGGTTTGTGCGCAAGCGCCAAGGCAAGGCCTTCATCAGGCAGTACTGGTCATAGTGGCTGGCGTGGTTGGCCACCACTATGCAGGGGCCGGCGATCCGCTTGAACTTGTCCTTGCCGGTCACGACGTGCTCGGTGAAGTAGCGTCGCGCCCAGCGGCCGTAGGCGTAGTCATGCATTAGCAGCCTGGCCAGCCGCGCCCACCAACGCGTCTGCCAACGAGCCGGCCCTGCGGTCTCGGCGCTTTGGAAAATCAATCGCTGGAAGAGCGGCAGATCAATGGCCGGCATGATCTGGATGTTGGCTGTGGTGCTCAACTCCTGGGCAAGCGTGGCCCGATAGGCCTTGAAGTTGTCGGGAGCGTCAATGATGGTGCATTGGTCCCATTCGCCGAGCAGGTGGAAGCTGCTGAGCACCTTGGCTTCCCAGCGCTCAATGCCGTTGTGGACGCCGGTGAGGAAGTCGGGGTTCCGCTTAGTCGCCTCCAAGCCCTCGGAGTGGTACTTCATCAACAGGACGTAGTGGCCCACGGCGCTAACTCCTGTCGGCGTCCCCCGAGGGCGGCGCACCCTGCATCATCTCGACGAACTGATCGATGGGCATCCCCGGCAGGGTGGTCACCTTGAGGGTGCCCCGCGACCCCAGCTCCATGGCGATGCGCGCCATGATTTCGTTGGAGGGCGCCTCGACGACGTTGACGAAGTCGTAGCCGCCGAGCACGGCATACTGGGAGGTCACCCGAGCGCCCATCGACTCCACCTCCTTGTTGACTGCCTGCAGGCGTTCCGGGCGCTCCTTCAAGGTCTTGCGGCCTTCGTCGGTCAGGGTGCTGAGCATGATGTACGTGGCCATGGCAACTCCTTGTCAATTGGTTCCATCATAGACCAATGGACAAAAAAAAAGCCCGCAACTCCGTGAGAAGCTGCGGGCTTTGTTGAGCCGCTGTCGGGCGGCGCGCTCAGCGCTGCCTTAGGCGGTTGCCAATCCCTTGAGGAGGAGAGGGGGAGGAGGGTTTGGCAATCAGGCAGCGGCCTTGGCCGCTGCGGGCTTGGCGCTCTTCTTGGTCGTTTGGGGCGCCTTGGCTTCCTCGGCGGCAAAGGCTCCGCGCAGCAACTCGCCTGCGCTCTCAACAGCTTCCCTGAGCACTTCGCCGTTGGCCTTCATGCCTTCCGTGAAGTCGTTCCACATCGCCTCGCCGTACTCGCGCTGGAGTTCCATTAAGGCGGTGATGTCCCTGATCTCGGGCAGCTTCTCGGCGAAAGTCCGGTTCGTCTCGAAGACTTTTTGCACCCCTTCGGTCTGCAGTTCGGCCAGACGGCGCAAGGTTCCCGTGTTGAGTTCAAACCAATCGCGGCCGAAAGCCGCCTGTCTTTCCATTGCGTTCATTAGCGGTGTCTCCTGTCAGTTTTGGTCCGGTTGATGGCGTCGCACGTCGCGCCACCGTTGGTGCGCCCTCATTGCTGCAACGCACAATTAGCGTATTGTGCAGCACACAATTGTGCATTGCAACACTTTTTTTCGGTTTTTTTCCATGTCCGCAATGCGCTCCCCAGCACGGTCAGTGCCCGTCAAGCCACCTGACGCAGCTTTTCCGCGGACGGCGATGCCATCGGCGAAAGCTGATGCACGTTGGTCATGGCGCGGGTTGGCTCACCGGGCGCGACCGCGGTCTTGAGTTCGCTGAATTCGGCGAGGATCGCGTCACGCAGGCGGTCGGCGTCGGGCAATGCCCGGGCGCAGGCGGTGATGCCCAGATACAGGACGCCGTCATAGCTTTGCGCCGTCAGGTTGACGCCCATGCCATGTGCGGCAATCGAAACCGGATAGTGGGTCAGCATCCGGGCGCCGTTGGAATAAAGCGTGTGGCGCGGCCCCGGGACGTTGGATATGACCACATTGATTTGCTGAGGGCCCTCTCCGGCGCCCGCCTGCTCCGCCCAGAGCGCGGCACCGCGCAAGGCGGCGGGCAAGCCCGGCAGGGACGCATTGCCGGTCAGCAGCGGCGCCGCTTCCGCGGTTGCCGCCTTCGCCGAGCTTGCCGAGGCGGCCACCGCCGAGACGCGCGTCTTGGCGTCCGCGATGTCGGTGCCCAGCATCACCTGCATCATCGTGACCTGGTTGTTTGGCGACGCATCGCCGGGCTGGCGCAGGGAGACCGGACAGCCTGCGATGAGCGGCGCTTGGGGCAGTTCTCCCCTAGCCTTGAGGTAACGGCGCAGGCCACCGCCGCAAATGGCGAGGAAAACATCGTTCACCGTGGCGCCCAATGCGCGACCGACGGCTTTGACGTCCGTCACCGGCACTTCGCCGACGGCGTAGGTTCTGGCGGCGGACACGGGTCGATTGAAAATGGTCTTGGGTGCCGGCGCCTGGGGCGCGCCAAAGCTCCTGCTCGGATCGAGGGCGCGCTGCCATAGGCGGGCGGCGGCGTTGAGCCGCTCCGGCCAGCGGGTGATTTGATCCACTTGCATGAGAGCGAAGTTGCGGCAGGCATCCACCAGCAACGAAGCCGGACTGTGCTGGGCTGGCCGCTCGGCGAATTCCCAGGCCGGGCTTGGAATCTCCTGCGTTTCGGGTTCCGTGTCCATCAGGTTGATGGTCGCTGCCTGACCTGCCATGCCGTCCAGGCAGGCATGATGCACTCGGCTGTAGTAAGCCACCCGGCGATTGCCGGAGCCTTCCTCGTCCTCAAGGCCGCAGAGCACGGCCATCTCCCAGAGGGGGCGGTTGCGCTCCATGGGTTTGGCGTGGAGTTCGGCGATGGTTTGCTCCAGCTCCGCTTGACCGCCGGGCGCTCGCACGTCAACCCGGTAGATGTGGCGGTCAATGTCGAAATCCGGGTCGCGCACCCACAATGGGTGGTCGAGATCGAACGGCGTGGCCTGAAGGCGGTTGGTGATGTAGGGCACCAAGTGGCTGCGCGCGCTGATGTAAGGCTTCAGCGTGGCGATGAATTCATCCTCGGCGACGCCTTCGGGCAGCGCCAGCACCTGAACGGAAGCGACATGCATGGGACTCAGCGGGGTTTCGCCGTAAAGGAAGCCGGCATCCGTGGCGCTCAACTTGTACATGATTCGCTCCTTCTAAGTCGCGGTGAAATAAGTCGCGTTGAAAGCAATGCGGGAAGGCATAGGCAAATAGCGTGCCACCACCGAATTGCCCCCTTCCCTGCCCTTGGTGTCTGTTGAATGGGCGCTTCGCGCACCGGGAGCGGGGCAATATAGGGTTGGATTGTGACAAATCAACCCCAAAGTCTTAGCAAACTGCGGATATTGCACTGCAACAAAATGATTGACCCGAGCACGGTAATTGGCGACACTGAGGCCTGATGACGGTTTGATGACAGTAAGCGGAGATCGCGTGTACGAGGAACTTGACGTCAGGCGCCATCGAGCGCAGCCGCCGCCGTTTTTGTACTTGGCCGCCGAGATTCCCAGGGTGCTTGGCGAGCTTTCCTCGTTGTCGGTCGCTTGGTCCGCGCTGACGGCCAATGCGCCCAAGGGCGACGGGCATCCGGTGCTGGTGCTGCCCGGCTTCGCCGCTGGCGATGGATCGACCTTGCTGCTGCGGCGTTTCCTCACCCGGCTCGGCTACAACACCCTGCCCTGGCTGCTCGGCAACAACCGCGGCGCCCCGGCGCAGTTGCTCAGCCTCATGCGGCGCTTCTACCGTCTGACCCAAACCTACGATGAGCCGATCTCCATAGTCGGCCAGAGCTTGGGCGGCGTTTACGCCCGTGAGATTGCGCGCGAGTTCCCGGACGCCGTGCGTTTTGTCGTCACCTTGGGCAGCCCCTTCGCTGCCACCAGCCATCGCTCCACCAACCCATTTGTGGCGCGCCTGTTTGAGTCCATGTCCGGCGTCACCGTGGAGCAAATGCGCACCGAGATGGCCCATCAGGATTCCCGGCTGCCGCCGCCGGTGCCGGTGAGCGCCCTCTACAGCCGCACTGACGGCGTGGTGAACTGGCGCGCCTGCATGGAACGGGAGTCGGAGCTGACGGAGAACATCGAGGTCATCGGCAGCCACAGTGGCATGGCCGTGCATCCCATGGTGCTGCATGTCGTCGCCGACCGGCTGGGCCAGCGTTTGGAAAGCTGGGCCAAGTTCGACCGGCGCCGCGGCTTGCGGCCCTGCGTTTTTCCCAATCCCGCGTCCCCGCCGGTGGCCTGAGCGGCCACGCCAAAACACCCCTTGCCACCCCCTAGCCACGCCCACCTGCGGGACGGAACGCCCAATGCATCGGCTCAAGAAGTACCCGAATCGGCGGTTGTACGACACGACCGACAGCAAGTACGTCACCCTGCAGGACTTGCGCCGCCTCATCGTCAAGGGTGAGAGCATCAGCGTGGCGGACAGCCGCGACGGCAGCGATCTCACCCGCGCCGTGCTCATGCAGATCCTTGCCGAGCAGGAGGCCGAGGGGCACGAGCCGGTGCTCACCAACCGCGCCCTCGAGCAAATCATCCGTTTCTACGGCGCCCGGCTGGGCAACGTGGCCTCCCGCTACATCGAGCAGTCCATGCTGACCCTGCTGGAGCATCAGGATCAGTTCCGCTCCCGCATGCGGCAACTGAGTGAGCTCAATCCGCTCAACCTCATGCGGCAAGCCCTGGACGGCGCAGCTTCCCGCAACCCGCCGCCGCCGGCTGAGGAGCCGCCGGAAGCCGACCGGTCGTGACCGCAGCCCAGACCGGCCTCGTTTGGCAAAGCGCCCGCCAACTCAACCAAGCCATCCGTGCGGGGACGCTTTCCGCAGCCGAGTTGATGGCGGCGGCTTACGATCAAATCGAGCGGCTCAATCCGAAGGTCAACGCCATCGTCAACCTGCTGCCTCGGGAGGAGGCGTTGGCGGCGGCGCGGGCGCAGGATCAAGCCCGTGCCCGCGGTGAACGGGGCGGCCCCTTGGCGGGCCTGCCGCTGGCGGTGAAGGATTTGGAGGACGCCGAGGGCTTTCCCACCACCTTCGGCTTTCGGCCCTTCGCTGGGGCCGTGGCCAAGGCCGATGGCGAAGTCACCGCCCGCATGCGCCAAGCGGGCGCCATCGTCATCGGCAAAACCAATGTGCCCGAATTCGGACTCGGCTCCAACACCTTCAACGCGCTCTTCGGCGCCACCTGCAATCCCTACGATCCCAATCGAACCGCGGGCGGCAGCAGCGGCGGCGCGGCCGCCGCCTTGGCCACCGGCATGCTGGCCATCGCCGACGGCAGCGACATGGGCGGCTCGCTGCGCAATCCTGCCGCGTTCTGCAATGTGGTGGGCTTTCGCCCCTCCATTGGCAGGGTGCCGGAGCAGCGCGCTTTCGGCTGGCTGGCGCGGTTGAGCACGCTCGGCCCCATGGCCCGAAACATTGACGATGCGGCCTTGCTGCTGTCGGCGCAATCGGGCTACTGCGCCGCCGATCCGCTCTCCCGAATGGAGCCTTGCGCTGCGTTCGGCGGCTCTCTCGACTGCGACCCGCGGAGCCTGCGCATCGCGGTTAGCGGCGACTTGGGCGGTTTGCCGGTGCAGCCGGAAGTGCGGGAGCGAATCAACCAAGCCGGGGCGGTCTTCGCGGACCTCGGTGCCGAGGTGGAGGAGGCCTGTCCGAATCTCGATGGCGCCATGGCCGTGTTCCAGGCGCAACGGGCAGCGGGGTTGGCCGTCCTGGGCAAGCAGCTGGACCGCCAAGTGCCGGATTGGCGCCAACAGGCCAAGGACACGGCGCTGTGGAACATCGACAAGGGCTTGAGCCTCACCGCCGATGAGCTGATTGACGCGGAGCTGGAGCGCACCCAAATCTATCGTGGTGCGGTGCGGTTTTTCGAGCGCTACGACGCGCTGCTGTGCCCCGCCGCCCAAGTGGCGCCCTTCCCGATTGGCGAGGAGTGGGTGCGCGAGATCAACGGCCAGCCCATGTGTACCTACATCGACTGGATGGCGGTTTGCTGCGCCATCACGGTCCTCGCAGCTCCCGCCCTCTCCGTGCCCGGCGGCTTCACCTCGGACGGCCGGCCAGTGGGCCTGCAGATCGTCGCCGCGCCGGGCCGGGACCTCAAGGCGCTCCAGGCGGGGCGCCTGTTCGAGCAGGCCACCGGACACGGCAGGATTCGGCCCCCGATTGTCGAGGAGCGGCCCGCGCCTCAGGCGGAGTAGGCGGTGGACTTGCCGGGCCCTTTGGTCTATCCCTCCGGTGGGCTGTGAGCACTATCGAATGGCCTATCGAGGTCACTGCATCGAGCTGCTGTCCTCGAGGTTGAATTCAAAGGCATCGCAGCGCAGCAGTTCGGCGAGGACTTCAACTCACTGGCGCTGCTCGGGTTAGGGGGCGCTGGCCCCCGTGCGGATATGGGTCTGAAACTGGGCGGTGCTGTTGACGCTGGGGAAGAGCCCGTCCGGCTGCGGGCAGCCAAGGAACTCGCACAGCGGCGACCAGCCTTGGGCCGGGTTGAAGACCAGCAGCTTGTCGCTCGGCAGCAGCCGTTTCACCCGCTCGTTGTGCGCGAGGTAGCAGTCAATCACATGATCCTTGTCGTCCATTCGGCCGTCAAACACGCCATCCCAGATCACCTCATAAACCATCGCCGAACTTGCCAGGCCGGCCGGATCGGCGCTTTCGCGAGCCTTCTCCCGGGCCTCGGCCGAACTGGGGTAGATGGTGTTCATAACGCTGGCGTACCAAGCTTCCGGATCCCGTTCCGAGAGAATCACCTTGGCGTCCGGGAACGCCGCCAACTGCGCTTCCCAATAGTTGCAGGAGGGCCAGTCCACGGTAGCTTGATAGTTCCGGAAAAGCGTTGCCCAGTCCACCGGCCCACCGGCTGCGGCCTGTCGCCAGACGGCGACATGCTCCGGGCTCCGGCGCACTTCCAGCATGTGGTAGCAGGGACCGAAGCCGATTTGCTCCAGCGCCAGCTTGAGCGACAGGGTCCCGTTGCGCCCGAAGCCAGCGCCGATGACTTTTAGCCCAGATTGTTCTCCAAGCCGCTCATCCATGACTCAGGCACCCCTCAATTGCGACGCATGACGTTTGGCTCACGCCGGCTGTTCCGCAAGGGAGTCCAGACGGTACGCAGTGGCGGCGGCATCGTGAAAGAGCCAAGCCTTCTCCGCCTCGGATGCATCGGCCACCAACTTCTTGAATGAATTCCACAGCACGGCGTAGGAGCAGCTGGCCTTGTCCACCGGGAAATTGCTCTCGAACATGCAGCGGCGGGCGCCGAAGCTGTCGATGGCATGGCGGTAGTAGCGGCCAGTGGCGGCCACAAGCTCGTCGGACGTGGCGGGCCGCTTGCGTTTGTGGAAGCCGAAGCCGTTGATCGGCATCACCAGCCCGCCGAGCTTGGCGCATACGTTTTCGCAGCTGGCCAGCTCGGCCACGTCCTTGCGCCATTGCGCGAAGATCGCCTCGCGCTGGCCGGCGTAGGGGCCGATGCCCAAGGGGCCACCGAAGTGGTCGAAGATGATGGTGGTGCCCGGGAAGGCGCGGGCCAAGTCGGTCAGCTCCGGAATCTGGCGGTGATAGAGCCAGGCGTCGAACGACAGGCCGCGCCGGTCGAGTTCGGCGAACCCTTGGCGGAACTTGGGGTCGGCCAGCAGATGCTCGCTGGGATTGGTGTGCGAGTTGCGGACGGCGTCGCTGGCGTCCCAACCCGCCGCGTGGCGAATGCCGCGCAAGCGCGGGCTGACGGCGATGTGGGCGTCAAGCACTTCGCCGGCGGCGCTGCCCAAGGTCAAGTCTGCGTAACTGACGATGCCGGCACAGGCGCGCGTGGCCCCGTAGCCGCCCGACGCCGACATCGCCGCCACGCCGCTGACGAATTCGGTTTCGCCCACCGGCCGCAGCGCCTCCGGGCCGTCGGCCCGGTACATGCTGGCGCATTCCACGAACACGGTGCTGACGACGTTGTGGCCGCTGCCGGTGTCGGCGATGAGTTCATCGATCAGGTAGCGGTGGCTCGGTCGGTCCCAGAGATGGTGGTGGGGGTCGCAGATCGGGCGTTCCGGGTCGATGATGCCCTCGCTGACCTGGGTCAGCCAATCGGCTTGGTTCATGTCCGCTGCCTCCTCAATACACCACGACCGAGCGGATGCTCTCGCCCTTGCGCATCAGGTCGAAGCCCTCGTTGATGTCCGCCAGCGCCAGTTGATGGGTGATGAGGTCGTCGATGTTGATCTTGCCGTCCATGTACCAATCGACGATGCGCGGCACGTCGGTGCGGCCCTTGGCGCCGCCGAAGGCGGTGCCCCGCCACACCCGGCCGGTGACCAGTTGAAAGGGCCGGGTGCTGATTTCCTGCCCCGCGCCCGCCACGCCGATAATGATGCTCTCGCCCCAACCCTTGTGGCAGCACTCCAAGGCTTGGCGCATCACCTCGACGTTGCCGATGCACTCGAAGGAGTAGTCCACGCCGCCGTCGGTGAGGTCGATGATCGCCGCCGCCGCATCGTCCACCTCTTCGGGGTTGATGAAGTCGGTCATGCCGAACTTCTCGGCCAACCCGCGCTTGGCGGGATTCAAGTCCACGCCGATGATGCGGTCGGCGCCGGCGATGCGCGCGCCCTGAATGACGTTCAGGCCAATGCCGCCCAAGCCGAACACCGCCACGTTGGCGCCCGGCTCCACCTTGGCCGTGTTCATCACCGCGCCGAGGCCCGTGGTGACCCCGCAACCGATGTAGCACACCTTCTCGAAGGGGGCGTCCTCGCGGATCTTGGCCACGGCGATTTCCGGCAGCACCGTGTAGTTGGCGAAGGTGGAGGTGCCCATGTAGTGATGGAGCGTCTTGCCGCCGAAGGAGAAGCGGCTGCTGCCGTCGGGCATGACCCCGCGGCCTTGGGTCTCCCGAATGGCGCCGCACAGGTTGGTCTTGCCGGACAGGCAGAACTTGCACTGGCGGCATTCCGGCGTGTAGAGCGGAATGACGTGATCGCCCGGCGCCACGGAATGCACGTCCGCCCCAATCTCGACCACCACGCCGGCGCCCTCATGGCCCATGACGGCGGGGAACAGGCCCTCCGGGTCGGCGCCGGAGAGGGTGTAGGCGTCGGTGTGGCAAAGACCGGTGGCCTTGATCTCCACGAGCACCTCGCCTGCCCGGGGGCCCTGCAGTTGCACGGTCTCCATCTCCAGCGGCCGGCCCGCCTCAAATGCCACGGCTGCGCGCACGTCCATTGCCGTTCTACCTGTTTCGATTGTCCCGGAGAATTCCGCTGCGTATTCGCTGAGGCTAAGTCTTTGCGCAGCGATACTCAAGGGGCCTGCGGTGGGTTAGGAATTTCGGGGGAACTGCGTTCCCGTTTGACACATCAGGAGAGGCATTGTACCGTCAGCCTCGGCAAATCTCATCGGGCCGATCCGCTACGTCGGGTTGCCCGCTGAATAACACAGCCATAGTCCGGCGCGGGAGTAGCTACCCAAGCCCGGCGAATAGGCGGGAGAATCAATTGCTCGATTGAGGTTTGTCAACGGCCCGGCACCAGTGGTCGGGCAAGCCCGTGGACGGAAATTGGCAAACGAAGGATCGAGCATGGGCAGTCGCTCCCAAGTGGACGACTGCGACAACCGGCAACGGGTTGTCTTCCCTCACTGTCGGGCTCATCAGCAGGTTCGCGAGCGGTTGTGGCTGAACGCCACATTAGCTCACAGGTCATCGCCAAAGCGGCAATGAACTTCATTTTGCAGCTGTTTGCCGCCGCAGGCGCCGGAAGGGTGCCCGATGATCGCGTCATTGGGCCCATTGATGCGGCAAGGGTGCTTCCGCCGGACCTGATGCTCAACATCGCGCTGCTATTCGTCTGCGTTCTGCCGCTGCTGGTCCTTCGGGGAAGGAAGCGATGGCGGTCGGCGATTTGGCTGAATGCCTCGACCACGTCGCTCGGCGAAGTGCGCCGCGTCTTTGGGTCGCCAGCTTGGGGCGCCTCGCCGCTGAGCATCGGCACTTGCAGGCTTTGGTGAGGGATCTCATCGTTCGCGTGTACGGCGCAAACACGCTTGTGGGACACCGCGATGCGGAGGCGGTCACGGAACCGGACACGGTAACAGCTGAGATTTCGCACACGCACGCGATTGCGTCGCCGCCGTGGCTTGACGGCGAAACGGCTCGCTGCATTGGATACGCGAAACTGTATTCTTGGGCCGCGGGGTTGTCGGGCATCTCGCCAGAAACGTTCGAGGGCGTGTCGAAACTCGTCACAAGCGAGGACTTCCATCCGAAGGTACCCTGCGGGGCGAGCTACTCGTGCGGCGACGTGATCCCGGCAGCGCACTGGGCCAAGGACGTTTTGGGCGAGCTGGCCCACAGTTGTCCGCATGCGGCGGCACCCGGCGAGATCATCGCAAGCCAGCTTTCTGGCGCCCACTTTGTCCGTCAAGACGAGCGCCCTGATCGAGGCCGCGCTTTTCCTGATGTGGGCTGTGCTGGGATGGATAAACCATCTGCTGAGCGGTCGAGTTCCCGGCATTCCCCGAGATGGCTCCACGCCCGATTCTCCGCTCGGCTTGATTCAGTATCCGAAGTTGATGACGGCAATCTGCGAGAGGGTGCGCATCGATCTTGGGCGAAGGACGTTCGCGGGGGGTTCGAGTACTCCCTATGGCGTTGAGGACATCTGGACTAATGGATTTTTCGCCTGCGCACAACTGGAAGGCTCCCTTGATGACGTGCAGCGCATGTTGTCGGTTGGTCTTTGGGTAATGCGGAGGCTTGCTGACAACTTTGGGCTGGACCGGCTGGTGGAGAGCGAACTGTTTGAGGTCTGCGCCGGGTGCGGGACACTGGACGAGGCTGCGGAGCGGGTGTCAGCAATCCTGCTGGAGGGTCGCCCGCGGGAGGCTCATGAGATTTTCTGGAGCGGATGCTGATCGTCCGTGCCAACGCGTAGGCGAAGTCCCGACTCGCCCGCACCTTGCCTGAAGTTAACTGCCTGCATCATCATTCCCCAGACTGAACCTTCGACTGGCTAATCTCCCGCCGCAGGCAGCCACCGACATCGTCCGAGCCTTCGGCGGCTTCAGGGACCGGCAAAGGCTGGAGAAGGCTTTCCATGTCGGCTTCCAGCGCAGGCAGCGCCGCATGGTGCGCCGGGAAGTCCCGATCATGGAAGACCGCTTCGGCATGGTCGAAAAACGACGGCAGGCCCAAGCTCCAAGGCCCCTCCGCATGCCCGGTCACCGACCAAAGTAAGCCCAAGTGTTTGAAGTGCGCCTGCGCCTCATGGGCAGTCATCGGGGTCTTTGGCACCGTGCCATCAGGCGCGTGATCCAGCCCGGAGCCAATTGCTCGGTCCACCAGTGGTTTCGTGATCCTGCCGTCGGTCCCCGCTGCGCCCCTGGAACGCCACAGGGCGCCTAGCTGCCGCGCGCAGCCCGTCAGGCCGTGGCGGTCCAAGTCGGCCCAAGCAGTTCTGTAGCGGGCTTGTGCCTTGGCGTTGAACTCAGCGAGGATATCGCCGTCCGGGGAGAAGTCGGCGAAGCCGTTGCCCCCTGCTGCTGACTTAAGCGCCGCAAGGCCCAAAACTTGAGTGAACGAAGGGCTGCCCTTGCAAGCTTCGACCGCCTTATGCAACAGGTCACTGTTGAAGCCTAAACCGGCCGCTGCGAGCGGTGCCGACAGCGCTAGGGTGCAGTCGCCGGGGCTAAGGTCGTTGGGCACGGGGGCGAGCCGACCAGCGTCAGTCGCCCGGTCGAGGAACCATGACGCCCTACAGTTTGGATCCCACAGCACGTCGAGCAGGTCGGGGGTGCCCGCTAGAACGACCACGATAGGCAAGACGTTCGCGCCTCCGGCCAGACTTCGGACAGCGTTGAGTAGCTCTCCTAGCGCCGCAGGGTCAGCTTGGTGCGCCTCGTCAAAGGTCAGGGCCAAGGATGCGGGCGCACTTTGATCTGAACTTGCCAAATGCCGAATGGCCGCTTCAACGGAAGCTTTTTCAGGGCGTTCGCCTTGGGTGTGCGCGTACGACTCAACCTCCCGCTTCATCCGTCCGCCAAGGAGACCGGCACCGCCCTTGAGTTCATCCACGCTTCTCGTGCCGGTTGAACGCCCTGGCGCGGGGGCAAGCGCATCATCAGCGAGTGAATGAGACGCTCCGGTGAACTGAGTGCGGCACCTGTCAATTGGATGATTCGGCTCTCGGCGTGCGCAACGCCTTTGGCGAAGGCATCAAGGAGCGCTGTCTTGCCCGTCCCCCGTGGGCCGTGCAGGACCACGCCAAACTTCGAGCGCGGCGCGTCAGGAGGGTCGAACAATTCGTTGGCGAGGGCGGAAAGCTGGGCCATCTGCGGTGCCCGCCCGACGAGCAGGGCGGGCTGCGCTGCGGAACCCGCAGGAAACACCAGATCGAAGCGCCCTGCCCGGTACAACTTGCGAATCCTTGCCTGGTCCTCGCGGGTCAGCTCCCGCGTCGCAACGTGCCCGAACACGTCGGGATTCGTCATTGGCCGCGCCTCGCGCCAGTGCGGTGAGAACCGCATTATGCCACACGCTTGGCAGCCACATCCCAGGCAGCCACATCCGAGTTGCGTGGCGAACGGTTATGCCGTACGCTCAGATTCATGGTCATTCGCTCTGTTCGGCACCGAGGGCTAAGGAGCCTCTGATCAAGTCCCGTTCGCTCAGCGCTTCACGACTTGAATCTGGAGGCGATGTCGCGACTGGCTAGGAACGCCGACCAAACAATGCAGGTTGCGTCCAAAAGAACGTGAAGCGCCCTCCGGGAGGGCTTGGCGGGCGCGCTGGCCGCGTTGCGGCTCATTGTGTGGAGCCTGCCACACGGCTTCGCCGCGCCTTGCCACCACGCCCGCCAGACTCCTCTGAGCTTCCGGGACTTAATCAGAGGCTCCCTAAGGGAATTACTGGAGCACGACAACCCCCGTTTCCTACGGGCGGACCTTGTCGGTCGCGCACGGAACGTCTTGACGGTGTTGGCCCTCGCTGATGATCTGGATGCGTTCCTCGTCGGCGCACCTGGTGGTTGGCGGGTTCACCGGCTTTCGGGTGATCGGCAGCGGGACTGGAGCATCTCGGTCTCCCGCAACTGGCGGATCACCTTCGAAGAAAACGAAGGCCATATCGATGGCTTGAACTTGTAGGACTACCACTGATGGTCACTAAGGAAGTCAGCTTACGGATGACACACTCGCACCCAAGCGACTTTGTCCGTGTTGAGGTTATTGAGGAACTCGGTCTCAGCATCACTGAGGCTGCGGAAATTCTCGATGTTCGCCGCGCAACGCTTTCCGCACTGCTGAACCGTCGTGCCGCTATGTCGGCCGAGATGGCACTGCGCATGGAGAAGGCGTTCGGTGTCAGCATGGACTTGCTATTGCGGATGCAAGCGTGGCACGACGCGTCTCGAATGCGGGCTCGAGCACGGGAGATCGCAGTGGAGCCGTATCGGCCCGCCTGAGCGGCGCATGAACATCGGCGACATCGACATTCCACCATCCGCCATCGCATGGAAGTTCGTGCGTTCCCGGGGGCCAGGCGGCCAAAACGTCAACAAGGTGGCGACGGCGGTGGAGTGCCGCCTGAACCTCAACGAGACGGGCATGGACCCCCGCGTCTGCGAAAGGCTCAAGGCGTTGGCGGCCAGCCGCCTGACCGCAGCGGGCGACATTGTCATCTTCGCCGATACCCACCGCACCCAGCAGCGCAATCGGGAGGCTGCCTTGGAACGACTCGGCGCACTGATCGAACAGGCCCGCCAAGTTCCCAAGCGCCGCATTCCCACGGCGCCCAGCGCAGGCGCCAAGGCGCGGCGCCGCGACGACAAGCGGCGGCGAGCCGGCATCAAGGAACTGCGCGGCCGGTTGCGGACCCCCGGCGAAGGCTGATCCCTGCCTGCCGCAAAGCCTTTGAGTTTGCGAACCTTTGGAATTACAGTTCCCGCCCCCGCCAACCGGCGACTTGGGTTTCCCATGAGCAAACTGAATTGGCCCTTCTCCCGGGATGCGGTACTGAACGTCGTCAAGGCCGAGGGCGCCCATCTGTTCACCGCGGCGGGCCAGACCGTGCTCGATGCCGCTGGCGGCGCGGTGGTCGCCAACGTGGGCCATGGTCGCCAGCGGGTGGTTGACGCTTTGGCCAAGGCCACCGCCGAGACCACCTATGTGGTGCCGCCTTGGGTCACGCCGGGCCGTCAAGCCATGATCGAGGTTCTGGAGCGGGATTGGCTGCCCGACGGCATCACCCGCATGCACATCACGTCCGGCGGCTCCGAGGCAGTGGAGGCGGCGGTGAAGCTCGCATTCATGCACCATGCCGCACGGGGGGACTTGGGGCGGCGCAAGATCCTGTCCCGGGACATCTCCTATCACGGCGCAACCCTCATGACCACCGCCATCAGCGGCCATTGGGCGCGGCGGCAGGGGCTGGAGCAGGCGCTGCCCGACCATCCCAAGGCGCCGACCGCGCATCCGCTGCGCTGTCCCTTGGGCGCCCACCACTCGCAGGCGGGCGACCACTATGTTGAGGCCATGGCCGAAGTGATCGAGCGGGAGGGGCCGGAGAGCATCGCCGCCCTGATCGTGGAACCGATCACCGGTGCGTCCGGCGGGGCCATCGTGCCGCCACAGGACTATTGGCCAAAGGTGCGCGACCTATGCGATGAGCATGGCATCCTGCTCATCTTCGATGAGGTGATGACGGGATTCGGGCGCACCGGGCTGCCGTTTGGCCATCAGCACTGGCCTGTGGCCCCGGACCTGCTGATTGGCGGCAAGGGCATGGCGGGGGGCTATGCGCCGTTGGGGGGCGTGTTTGCCACCGAGGCCATCGGCACTGCGGTTGACGCCGCCGGCTACAACGTCATGTTCCACACCTTCGGCGCCCATCCCGGGGCCTGCGCGGCGGCCGCGGAAGTGCTTTCGATCATGGCGGAGGAAAATCTGGTGGAGCGGGCGCGTCAGCTCGGCGACCGTTTGGCGACGCGGCTCAAGGAGGCGTTCTCCAATCATCCCCATGTCGCCGAGTGCCGGGGGCGGGGCCTGCTGCAGGGCATCGAAATCGTTGCCGACCGCGGCACCTTGACGCCCTTTCCGAAGGCCGATCAGATCGCCGCCCGGGTCGTCCAGGCAGCGCTTGGGCGCGGCGTGTTCTTCTACGCCGGCGGCACCGGGGAGTTCCGCGACGCCATTCTCTTGGGACCGCCCTTCATCGTGACGGAGAGCGACATTGACACCATGGCCGAAGTTCTGCGCGAGGCCGTGGACGAGGTGGTTGGCTGCCAGGGAGCCTCTGATTAAGTCCCGGAAGTGCAGAGCGGGCATGCTGGCAAGGCGCGGCGAAGCCATGTGGCGGGCCATACAATGGGCCCACAGGCGCTCCCGCAGGGCGCTTCACGGCGCCTGCGGCCAAGTTCCGCCCCGCCTGCGGATGGGGCGCTCCTCGCGGGATCGTTTCGATGTTCAAGCAGTGAAGCGCTGAACGAACGGGACTTGATCAGGGGTTCCCCAGTGCCCTAAAGCGCCGGCGTTGAGGTCGGCCGTGACGCCAAGCTCCGCAGCTGGCTCTCGATGCTCGAGAGCCGGGTGTTGACTTGGACGCGGTAGGCATCGATGGCGGCGATGGCCTGTTCGTTCTCGGTCACCCGGCTGCTGGACGCCGCCGCGGTCTGGGTGGCGGCGTTGACCCGATCCACGAGCTCCCGCTGGCCTCGGAGCACTTGCTGAAGCTGCAGTTCGATGCTGGCCAGTTGGTCGATCAGCGTCTGCTGTTGGTTGAACGCCTTGTCGTGGCGGTCCACGGCGCTCTTTAGGGTGCGGTCGGAGCTTTGCAGGCCGGCGATGGCGGCCTTCTGGGTTTGCAGCAGCTTTTGGTTGTCCTGAATCCACTTCTTGTTGCGCTCGTTGGCCACAGCCCAGAGCTTGCGGACTTCGGATTCCCAGAAATTGATCTCCTCATCGGTTTCGGCTTCGGTTTCGCTCATGACTTGATCGGTCATGCGCAAGCGATCCTCCAAGGCCCGCAAGCGGCTGTCGGCCTCCGCCGCCTTGGTTTGCTCCTCAAGCAGCAGCCGGTGTTGGTTGGCGATGAACCAGCCGGCGACGCCGAGGCCGGCGACGAGCGCGGCGACCACCAAATTGAGGGCGGTCGAGCGGTCGCCGCCCCGGCCGTTGCCGCTCGGCCGTGGCCGACCACCGCTCGCCAGGCGCCGCCGGGCGTCATCAGGGGCAGTGGATATGGTGGAGACGGATGAGGGCTCCGGCATCTGTTGCTCCTCGGCGCCCCTCCCTGCTATCCGGTCGCCACCAACAGGCCGAGCATCACGGCCCAGAGCGCGAAGCCGGACGCGATGACGCCCTTAACGGTGGTCAAGGGGCCTTGCTTGCCGAAGATGGCGTTCAACTCCAAGGCCGCGATGATGATGAGAAGGATGATCAGCGCGGTCATGTTGCCGCCGATGAAGGGGCCGTTGGGCAGGTGGGCGCTCGAGCCCATGAAGTAGAGCATGGGAATCGAAAACAGGGTGTTGGTGCGGGATGCCAGGGCCGCCTTCGGGGCGGCGCCGGCGGCTTCCGGCAGGGCCTCCCCGCCCGCCTTGATCTGCTCATTGGAGGCAATGACGATCTTCTGGTTCGGCCAGATGATGAGCCAGACGTTGAGGAACATGATGATGCCCAGGACCGAGCCGATGAAGATGTCCATCGTCAGCCCGGCGCCGCGGATGCCGAGCATGATCAGCCCCGTGAGCAGGGTGAACATCGCCCCCCAGCGGAACCACCACAACGCCCTTGGGGCCAGCTTGGTGAAGGCATCCACCCGGGCGTCGGGGTCGGCTTCCTTGAAGTACTCGGTCTGCACGAAGTTGAAGTAGTACAGCAGGCCAATCCAAGTGATGCCGACTATGAAGTGCAGCCACTTCGCCAAGTAATCGATGACCAACATTTCCTCGGACATGGTGCGCTCCCTGCAGCCAATTCAGGCGTATCTGAGTTGCTTCAAAATATAGCCCGGCTGCGCGGCGATTGCACCCCTTGGCGACATTCCGTCGGCAGCCGCTCGGCCGTCCACGAAAAACCCCGCCGGTTGGCGGGGTTTTTCGTTGCGCTCATGGCGCAGGGGCATAAGCCTTGAAGGCGGCTTACATCATGCCGCCCATGTCGGGCATGCCGCCGCCGCCGCCGGGCATCGGGGGCGGGTTGTCCTCCGGCAGCTCGCTCACCATGGCTTCGGTGGTGATCATCAGGCCAGCCACGGAAGCGGCCGCCTGCAAGGCGGCACGGGCCACCTTGGCCGGGTCGAGGATGCCCATCTCAAGCATGTCGCCATACTCGCCAGTGGCCGCGTTGTAGCCTTGGTTGCCGTCCAAGGCGGATACCTTGTCGAGCACCACCGCGCCTTCGACGCCGGCGTTGACGGCGATCTGGCGCAAGGGGGCGCTCATGGCGCGGGCGGCGATGCCAATGCCGACGTTTTGGTCCTCGTTGTCGCCGGAGACCGCGTTGACGGCATCGAGCGAGCGCACCAAGGCGACGCCGCCGCCGGCGACCACGCCTTCCTCAACGGCAGCGCGCGTCGAGTGCAGCGCGTCTTCGACGCGGGCCTTCTTCTCCTTCATCTCCACCTCGGTGGGCGCGCCCACCTTGATGACCGCCACGCCGCCGGCCAGCTTGGCCAGGCGTTCCTGCAGCTTCTCGCGGTCGTAGTCGGAGCTGGTGTCCTCGATCTCCTGGCGAATCTGCTTGATGCGGCCTTCGATCTCGTTCTTGGCGCCGGCCCCATCGACGATGGTGGAGTTCTCCTTGGTGCAGGAGACTCGCTTGGCGGTGCCCAGATCGTCGAGGGTGGCGCCTTCAAGGGTCAGGCCCACTTCCTCGGAGATGACGGTGCCGCCAGTGAGGATGGCGATGTCCTGCAGCATGGCCTTGCGCCGGTCGCCGAAGCCGGGCGCCTTGGCGGCGGCCACCTTGACGATGCCGCGCATGTTGTTGACCACCAAGGTGGCCAGCGCCTCGCCTTCAATGTCCTCAGCGATGACCATCAGTGGCTTGCCGGACTTGGCGACGTTCTCCAGCACCGGCAGCATGTCGCGGATGTTGGAGATCTTCTTGTCGCACAGCAGTATGTAGGGCTCCTCAAGGTCGGCGGACATGGAGTCTTGGTTGTTGATGAAGTAGGGCGAGAGGTAGCCGCGGTCGAACTGCATGCCTTCCACGACATCGAGCTCGTTTTCGAGGCCGGAGCCCTCCTCCACGGTGATGACGCCTTCGCGGCCCACCTTGTCCATGGCGTCAGCGATGATCTGGCCCACCGCCGCATCGCTGTTGGCGGAAATGCTGCCGACTTGGGCAACGGAGGTGGAATCCTCGCACGGCTGCGACATCTCCCCGATGGCGGAGACCGCGGCAGTCACCGCCTTGTCGATGCCTCGCTTGAGGTCCATCGGGTTCATTCCCGCAGCGACGGACTTGAGGCCCTCGGTGAGAATGGACTGCGCCAGCACGGTGGCGGTGGTGGTGCCGTCGCCGGCCTCGTCGGAGGTCTGACTGGCGACTTCCTTGACCATCTGGGCACCCATGTTCTCGAACTTGTCCTTGAGTTCGATCTCCTTGGCGACCGAAACGCCGTCCTTGGTGACGGTGGGCGCCCCGAAGGACTTGTCGAGCACCACGTTGCGGCCCTTGGGGCCCAAGGTGACCTTGACGGCGTCGGCTAGGGTGTTCACGCCCTTGAGCATGCGGCTACGCGCGTCATCGCCGAATTTTACGTCTTTCGCACTCATTGCCTGTTTCCTCGTGTGTCTGTCAGTTTTTGGTTGGTTGGTTGGTTTTCGGAGTTGGCGCTAGCCTTCGAGCACGCCGAAGATTTCACTCTCGCTGAGGATCAGCAACTCCTCGCCATCGATCTTGACCGTGCTGCCGCCGTACTGGCCGAAGATGATCTTGTCGCCGACCTTCACGTCAGGCGCCCGCACCTCGCCGTTATCCAAGGCCTTTCCGGGCCCCACGGCGAGCACTTCGCCCTGCGAAGGCTTCTCGGCGGCCGAGTCCGGCAGCACGATGCCGCCGGCGGTGGTGGTCTCCTCTTCCAACCGGCGCACCACGACGCGGTCATGTAGGGGTCGAATTTTCATGGACTGGTTTCTCCCGTTTTTTTCCTTGCCGCCATGCGGCAAGCGTCTGGTTGCATGACTACCCGGCTGTGCCGCCGCCCGGAGATTGGACGCCGCCACAGCCCCCGCTTAGCACTCTAGCCATGAGAGTGCTAACCCAAGGGCGGCTTATCATAGGGCCGTTCCCTGCCGTTTCAAGGCTTGATGGAAAAAAAGCGATGGCATTTGATGAAAAAAGGTCGAGTTGACGCTCCGCAAGGCGGTGACCCGGCCGCCAAGGAGCGCATCTGGCAGGTTGTGTCGATGATTCCGCCAGGCAAGGTGGCCTCCTATGGGCAAGTGGCGGCGCTGGCGGGCCTGCCGGCCCACGCCCGCTATGTCGGCGCCCTGATGGCTCGGCTGCCGCCTTGCACCGCGCTGCCCTGGCATCGGGTGGTCAATGCGGGCCTGCGCGTCTCCGTCCGAGGCGACCCCGACGGCGAGGCCGAGCAAAGGCGGCGCCTTGAAGCCGAAGGCGTCAGTCTGATCGGGGGGCAGGTGGCGGCGGGTTGTCGCTGGGAGGCGCGCCCGGACTTTCCATGACCCCAGCTGCGGTCCCTAGGCTGGCCGCGCCGCGGGCGATCCAGACTAGAATCGCCAAGGACGGCAGCACCATCACCGAGGTCAGCACGAAGAACGCAGCCCAGTCGCCATCGAGCGCATCCACCATGAAGCCGCTGGCGGCGGCCACGAGGTTGCGGCCGGCGTTGCCCAAGGAGGCAAGGGCGCCGTACTGGGCGGCCGTGTGCAGGCGGCTGGTGTAGTAGGAAATGAAGGCAACGAAAGCGACGGTGGAGAACGCCGAGGTCACGCCGTCGGCGATGACGGCCACCGACAGCGCCCCTACGTCCGGCCCCGCCACGGCCACCCAAGCGAACAGCAAATTGGTCGCCGCCATGGCGACGCCGGCGATCAGCAGTCCGCGCGCCACGCCAAAGCGGCCGGAGAACAGGCCCGCGGCGAGGGCGCAGATGATCGTCACCGGCAGCCCCAGAGCCTTGGCATAGGCGCCGATCTCGGCATCGCTGAAGCCCACTTCGCTGTAAAAGACCACCACCATGCGGCCCAGAAAGGCCTCGCCGATTTTGAAGAGAAAGACGAAGGCGAGCAGGCCGAACGCCAAGCGGGCGCCGTTGCGCTGGAAGAACTCGCTGACCGCGCTAAGGTAGGTGCGGTTGAACCAGCCGACGGCGCCCGGTTGGCCGGCCGGCGTCAGCCCCCCGTCCGCGCCCCTGGGCGGCTCCCGGAACCAGAGCAGCGCCGGCAGCGACACCAAGGCCAAAAGGATGGCAAGCGCCAGGTAGATCGGCGGCCAGCCGTGCGCGTCGCTGAACTGGAAGGCCACCGCGCCGGGCAGGCTCACCCCGGTCCACCAGCCGCAGGTGGCCATGGCGGCCCCGTGGCCGATCAGTTCGGGTTCATCCTCGCCGATCACGGTGATGCGGTAGGCGTCGATGGCGAGGTCCTGGGTGGCCGACGCCATGGCGATTGCAAAGCACAGGGCCACCGTGGCGGCAACGCTGACGTGCGGGCCGAGCGCCGCCAGCAACGCCGCGCAGACCACCAGGACGGCGAGGCAGAGCGAGATCCAGGAACGGCGCTGACCCAGCCGGCGCAGGAGCGGAAGACGGGCGTGATCGATGATCGGCGCCCATAGGAAGTTGAAGGTCCACACGGAAAAGAGCAGGCCGAACACCCCGATGCCGGTGCGCGACAGGCCTTCGTCCTTGAGCCAAAGCGTCATGGCGGAGCCGACCAGCAGCCAAGGGAATCCGCTGAGCGCCCCGAACAGGAATATCCGCCACAAGCGGGCGTCATTGAGGAAGGGAAGGATGCCCAGTACGTCGCGCGGCTGGCCTGCGGCGGTCACTTCAGGTCAGCGCTCCCGAACCGGGCGCGCCCCGCCCTCGGTCCGAACCTCGGTCAGCCCTTGCGAGGATGGAATGCCGTCAGCGCGGGCCGCGCCGCGGCTGTGCGGGCTCAAAAACATATCGGAAACTGACCTGCCCGACGAGGCGAACCTTGGCCAAGGGCCAAGGTTCGTTGGAGTTTCGCGCCGGCGAAACTCCATCCGCGACCGTCAGGTTGCGCTTGCGGCTTGGACGTGAGGTGGCTGATGATTCAGTCGCGGAAGTTGTCGAACTGCAGCGGAACCTCCAGTTCGGCGTCCTTCAGCAGGGCGATGACAGCTTGGAGGTCGTCGCGCTTCTTGCCGGTGACGCGCACTTTTTCGCCGTTGATCTGGGCTTGGACCTTGCGCTTGGAGTCCTTCACCAGCTTGGTGATCCGCTTCGCCGAATCCCGGTCGATGCCCTGCTTGAGCCGGAACAACTGACGGCGCTGCTTGCCCGCGCCTTCGATGGGCTGCGGGTCGAGGCTGGCGGCGTCGATCTTGCGGCTGGCCATCTTGGCGCGCAGCATGTCCTCCATCTGCTTGAGCTGGAAGTCTTCAAAGGCGGCCAGTTGGATGCCTTGGTCGGAGAGTTCGAAGCTTGCGTCCACGCCGCGAAAGTCGAAACGCGAACGCAATTCGCGGGACGCCTGATCGACGGCGTTGCGAACTTCCTGCAGGTCCACCTCGGAGACGACATCGAATGCGGGCATGGCTTCACCTCCTGTCGTTCAGCTATCTATAATTGCGCCCAAGCATTATAGCCAACGAGGCGCTGCCGCGGATCGGCAGGAAGAAGCTCGCCGGGCGCAGCGGTCGATGCACGCGACAACTGGGTTCCGCGATCAGGAAAACAGACCCGGCGGGTGCCGCATCCCGCTCCATCTTAGGCCGCCAGCCATGAACCAACGCAAATCCAAGCCGCGCCACCGCATCAGCCGGGTGACCACCCGCCAAGGCGACGGCGGCGAAAGCCAGCTGGCCGACGGCAGCAGGCGACCGAAGAGCGATGCCCTGTTCGCCGCCATCGGCGACGTGGATGAGCTCAACAGCCAGTTCGGCGCCCTGCTCGCGGAGGTCGCCGACGACGGCGTGGCGACCCAACTGCGCGAAATCCAGCAGCAGCTTTTCGACCTCGGCGCCCACTTGGCGACGGTGGGCGAATTGCCCGCACCGGGCGTGGAGCGCTTGGAATCGGCCGTGGCGGGGCTGAACGGGGCCTTGCCGCCGCTCACGGAGTTCGTGCTGCCCGGCGGCAGCCGCGCCGGAGCGGCCGCGCACGTCTGCCGCAGCGTCTGCCGCCGCGCCGAGCGCAGCCTGTGGCGGGCCGAAATGCCCGACGGGGGCCGCTATCTCAACCGCTTGGGCGACTATTGCTTCGTGCTGGCGCGGGCCCTGAACGCGGAGGACGACCTGCCGGAAGACCTCTGGCGCGGGGTCTGAGAGCGCCCGTCTCAATTGAGGCGGCGTTCCGGGAAAACCTGCTGGCGCCGGACGCGGAAATAGAAAGATTTGGCAATCGCCAAACTCCAATCGAGCTTTCGGCCCAATTGGGCCGAAAGCTCGCGTTGACGCCCCGGCGCCTGCTCACTAGAATGCGCTTCTCGCCGCGAAGTCCCCTTCGTCTAGAGGCCTAGGACTCCAGGTTTTCATCCTGGCAACAGGGGTTCGACTCCCCTAGGGGACGCCAATGCCCTTCGGTGCAGCCACGCCTTGGTCGGCGTCGCCGAGCCACTCAAAGCCCACTTGGCCCGCTTTCGGGATGATGTGAAACGACTCCGGCGCCGAAGTGGCGAAAATGCGCAGGAACCGCATAATGACCGCCAAACCGGAGGATCGATGCCATGTCCTACGCCCATCCCGAATACCTGATCTCACCCGCCGAACTGGCCGCGGACTTGGACGGTCGGCGCGTTCTGGATGCAACGGTGTTTCTCAGCCCGGCGCCGAAGGGCGGCTATCGGGTCGAGTCGGGGCTGGCGCGATTCCAAGAGGGACACATCCCCGGCGCGCTGTTTCTCGATCTCATTGGCGATGCGTCCGATGCTTCCGCCGGCTTGGGCTTCACCTTGCCGCCGGTTGCGCAGCTGGAACGGCTGTTCGCCAGCCTAGGCATCTCCAACGACATCGAAGTCGTGCTCTACAGCAGCGGGCACCTCATGTGGGCCACCCGCGCTTGGTGGCTGCTGCGCTACTGCGGGCACCAGCGGGCACGGGTGCTCAACGGTGGCCTGGAGGCTTGGCGGGACGACGGACACCCCCTGTCAACGGCCGCGGCGAGCCATCCCCAAGGAACCTTCAAGGCCATTCCCGATGCGTCGGCGTTTGTGGGTCGCGAGGCGGTGCTCGCCGCCCTGGGCGATGGTGACGTCTGCACAGTCAATGCCCTCTCGCCGGAGGCGTACGCCGGCGAGGGCGACTTCAGCTACGGGCGCAAGGGCCACATCGCCGGAAGCATCAACCTGCACCATGAAGACCTGCTCGAAGACGGCTGCTTCAAGGACGGCGAGGCCCTGCGCAGGGCACTGAGCGCCAAAGGCCTGCTCGCAGCGCCCCGAGTGATCTCCTACTGCGGCGGCGGCATCTCCGCCACCATCGATGCCTTCGCCTGCCTGCTGTGCGGCAAGGAGGAAGTGGCGGTGTACGACGGCTCCATGGCGGAATGGGCGCGCGATGAGTCCCTGCCGATGGAAACCGGGCCATAACCTTGGGCGGCTGACGATCGGCGAGCCAACCCCCGTTGTCCAGCCCGGCCCGCATCGGCGAACTGAACGAGCGGTCCCTGCACCGCACCCTGAAGGCGCTTTACGCGGCGCCCGGCAGCCTGAGCGAGCAACTCATCAACGGCTACGTGGTCGATGTGCTCATGGGCGCGCGGATCATCGAAATCCACACCGGCGGCTTCTCCCGATTGAAACGCAAACTGCCGCGCCTGCTTGCAAGCCACGCGGTCACCTTGGTGCATCCGATCGCCAAGGATCGTTTCATCATCAAACAGGCCGAACGGGCGAAGGTTGGCGTGAACCGTCGCAAATCCCCGAAACACGGCTCCGTGTTCAGCGTCTTCGCCGGCTTGGCCAGCATTCCCAAGCTCCTTGCCCATCCCAACTTCACATTGGAGGCCGTCATCACCGTCGAAGAGGAGGTCCGCGTTCCCGACCCGCGCCGCAACCGGCGCCGGGGCGGCTGGACCGCCATCGACCGCCGGCTGGTTGAGGTGCTGGAAACCCACCGCATCGAGTCCATGGACGACCTGTTCGCCATGCTCGACGCCAGCTTGGCGGAGGCCTTCACCACCGCCGACTTGGCATCCGCCATGCAAGCCCCCCGGCGTCTGGGCCAGCAGGCGGCATTCTGCCTGCGCAAGGCCGGCATCGTGGAAGTCTGCGGCAAGGCCGGCAACGCACTGCGCTACCGGCGCTGCGGGGCCTGAGCTTCCTGATCCCGGGGCGCCGGGACACGGGAGAGATCATGACGCCGCCGTCCCCGCCGAAAGCTTTGGAGCCCGCCTGCGTTGCCATGAGCCTGCTGGCGGGGAGGCTCATCGACAAGCTCCGCTGCCGCCTGCCCCGGCACCGCCAGTGCCAAAATCCTGCCGATGCCGGCCTGCAGGCAAGCCGCAGCAGGGCGGGCTTGGAAACCCATCGGAACCCGAGCCAAGCAACGGCTGCGGAGTTTCGCGTCAGCGAAACTCCATCCGCGACCGTCAGGTCGCGCGGGCTTCCCGTTCGGCCCGGAATCGGTTAAAACAAACACACCATCGCAGGCAATCCGCTTGGGGGAAGTTGATGCGGAGCATCGCGGACCAGATTCCAATCGCTGAAGGGCTGTTCACTTGGCCGTCCAACGACCCGCGCCTGCTCGGCAGCAAGTGCCTCGATTGCGGGGTGGTCACTTTCCCCGCCCAGTCCGGGTGCCCGGCCTGCTGCGGGGAGAACACCGAAATCATCGAGCTGGAGCGCAAGGGCAAGCTGTGGACCTGGACCATTCAAGGCTTTCTGCCCAATCGACCTCCCTACGAAGGCCCGGAGACGCCGGAGACCTTCAAGCCCTTCGGCGTCGGCTACGTGGAGCTGCCCAACCAAGTTCGCGTGGAGACCCGCATCCAAACCGAGGACATCTCCAAACTGCGCATCGGCATGGAGATGGACTTGGTGGTCGAGAAGTTCATTGAGCGCGACGGCAAGGACGTCATCGCCTATTTCTTCCGGCCGGCGGACGAGAGCTGACCGTCGGCGCCCGTTTCCTGATCCATGATCCATGACCCACCCATAACCAACTATTGAAGGAGCACACCAGTGGACGTAGCAATCATCGGCATCGGCATCCATCCCTTCGGCCGCACCGAAGGCGTCAGCGGCCTCGATCAAGGCGTCCATGCGGCCCGGGAGGCGCTCAAGGACGTGGGGCTCGACTGGAACGACATGGAGTTCGCCTACGGCGGCTCATCGGCGGCCGGCAACGCCGACTCGATGGTCTCCAAGCTGGGGCTGACCGGCTTGCAGTTCATCAACGTCGCCAACGGCTGCGCCACCGGCGGCAGCGCCCTGCAGTCCGCCTACATGGCCATCCAGTCCGGCATGTTCGACATCGGCATGGCAGTGGGCTTCGACAAGCATCCCCGAGGCGCGTTCACCGTCAATCCGGAGGCCAGCGGGCTCGGCAAGTGGTACGGCGACATCGGCATGGCGTTGACGCCGCAGTTCTTCGGCATGAAGATCCAGCGCTACATGCACGAGTACGACATCAGCGAGGACACCCTCGTTCGGGTCGCCGTCAAGAACTTCAGGAACGGCGCCAAGAACCCCAACGCTTGGCGGCGCAACGCCTTCAGCCATGACGACGTGGCGCAGTCGCAGATGGTCTGCCACCCGCTGCGCAAGTACATGTTCTGCTCCCCTGCGGAGGGCGGCTGCGCCATGATCCTGTGCCGCGCCGACAAGGCTAGGCAATACACCTCCAAACCGGTGTTCCTGAAGGCCGTGGCGGTGAAGACCCGGCAGTTCGGCTCCTTTGAGGTGTTCTCCCAGTCCCAGGCCTTGGAACGGGCGCCGGCGCCAACGATGCAGGCCTCCGCCACGGCCTTCGAGATGGCGGGCATCGGCCCGGAGGACATCGATGTGGCCCAGCTGCAGGACACCGAGTCCGGCGCCGAGATCATGCACATGGCCGAGAACGGCTTTTGCGCCGACGGCGACCAAGAGCAGTGGCTGCGCGAGGGCTACACGGAAATCGACGGCAAGCTGCCGGTCAACACCGACGGCGGCTGCCTCGCCAACGGCGAGCCGGTGGGCGCCTCCGGCTTGCGCCAAGTCCATGAAATCTGCCTGCAACTGCGCGGCGAGGCGGGCGGGCGGCAAGTGCCGAACAACCCGAAAACCGGCTACACCCACGTTTACGGCGCGCCAGGGCTGAGCGGCGTCACCATCATGGCGGCTTAAGGCGACGAAACGCTGCACGGATCGTGCGGTCGGCGGAGGCCTTCGAATGGCCAGCACTGAAGCCACGCTCCACGAAGTGCGCAGGGGCGCGGCCTGGATCACGCTGAACCGGCCCGAAAGCCGCAACGCGCTGTCGGCGCTGCTGGTCAACGAGCTGTTCGACCACATCCAAGGCGCGCTGGCGGACGCTGCGGTGCGCAGCATCGTCATCACCGGCGCAGCGCCCGCCTTCTGCGCCGGCGCCGACCTCAAGAGCCCGCCCGGCCAAATCATCGACGGGCAGCGGGCGGTTCCGTACGCCGACGTGATGGGCGCCATTCTGGAAAGCCCCAAGCCGGTCATCGCGGCGGTCAACGGCGCTGCGTTTGCGGGGGGGTTGGGCTTGGTGGGCGCCGCCGACATCGTCATCATTGCCGAGGAGGCGCAGTGCAGCTTCAGCGAGGTGCGCATCGGCGTGATTCCAGCCGTCATCTCCGTGGTCTGCCTGCCGAAGCTCGGCGTCCACCACGGCATGAAGCTGTTTCTGACCGGCGAGCGCTTCAACGGCGGCCAAGCCGTGACAATGGGTCTGGCGCATCGGGCAGTGCCGGCAGCGCGGCTCGCCGAGGCGGTCGAGGAGGAGGTCGAAATGATCAACTTGGGCGGACCCGTCGCCGTCAGCGAATGCAAGAGGCTGGTGCGCCGGGTGCCGGAGTTGTCCGTCCAGGAAGGCTTCAAGGTGACGAGCGAATGGAGCGCCCGCATGTTCCGCTCCGAGGAGGCCGCCGAAGGCATGGCCGCGTTCCGGGACAAGCGCAAGCCCGCCTGGATTGCTGAACAGTAGCCCAGAAGTTCCACCGGAGACCTGTTGCTGCGAAAATGGCGCCAAATAAACTAGGGGAGACAAGGCATGGGGTTGATTGCTGCGCTAATAGCGCTGGCGCTACTGGTCGGATGCGCAGGAATGAGCGATGCCTTCCTTGAGGGGTTCGAAGAAGGACTGAACGAATCGACGGGAACGCAAGCGGAGGCCGAACGACGCTGCAAGCAGGCTTGTGAACTAGAACTGTACGGCCAAGTCATGGCTGAAGGCGCTCCACGCGCCTACATGAAGTACGAAGCTTGCTTAAGGCGCTGTTGACAGGAACTGCCCATCGGCAGAAGGGAATTCTCCGAACGGAGCTGTGACTTTCGAGCCGTCATGCGGCCAGCATGCCGTTGGCAGAGACAAGCCTAGCAAGACGGGGGAAACATGAGCGACATCATCCGCATCGGCAACGCCCCGCCTGCGGCGGGGTGATCGAGTTGCTGGCGCAACTCGGGGGCCTTGGTGGACGGGAATCTGATTGGAAAGGGACCAGTTAGCATGAGCGACATCATCCGCATCGGCAATTGCAGCGGCTACTACGGCGACCGGCTCGCCGCAGCCCGGGAGTTGATCGACGGCGGCCCCATCGACGTGCTGACCGGCGACTACCTCGCCGAGCTCACCATGTCCATCCTGCACAGCCAGCGCGCCAGCCGCGGCGACCACCTGGGCTACGTCGGCACCTTCCTCAAGCAGGTGCGGGCAGTGGCCGCCGATTGCGCGGCCCGGGGCATCAAGATCGTCTCCAACGCCGGCGGCCTCAACCCGAAGGGCATGGCCGAGGAAGTGGAGAGGATCCTGACCGAATTGGGGGTGCGGGCCAAGGTCGCTTACATTGACGGCGACGACCTGCTCGGCGACCTCGATGCGCTCCAAGCCAATGGACAGGCGTTCGCCAATCTCGACACCGGCATTGCCTTGGCCGACTCCGGCCAGCAGGCGCTCACCGCCAACGTCTATTTCGGCGCCTGGGGCATCAAGGAGGCCTTGGACCAAGGCGCGGACATCGTGATCTGTCCGCGCGTGACCGACGCCGCCGTGGTCATCGGCCCGGCGGCCTGGAAGTTCAACTGGCGGCGCAACGACTACGATGCCCTGGCCGGGGCCTTGGCCGCCGGGCACATCATCGAGTGCGGCACCCAATGCTGCGGCGGCAACTACTCGTTCTTCGAGGAGGTGCCCTCGTTCCGCAACATGGGCTACCCGATTGCCGAGATCGCAGCGGACGGCAGCTTCACCGTCACCAAGCACCCCGGCACCGGCGGGCTGGTGTCGGTGGGCACGGTGACCGCCCAGCTGCTCTACGAAATTTCCGCACCGGCCTACATCAACCCCGACGTCATCGCCCATTTCGAGACCATGGCCGTCGAGCAGGACGGCAAGGACCGGGTGCGCATCAGCGGCGTGCGCGGCAGCAGCCCGCCGCCAACCCACAAGGTCTGCTTCAATACCTTGGGCCCGCACAAGCAGACCGCCGAAGTGTTGCTCACCGGACTCGACATCGAACGCAAGGCTGAGATCCACGTCGATCAGATGCTCCACAATCTCGGCGGACGTGAGCAGTTCGACGAGGTGGACGTTCAGCTGATCCGCACCGACCACGAGGATCCGGGCTGCAACGAGGCCGCCCACGCCATCCTGCGCATGACCGTGACCACCCAGGATCCCGCCAAGTTGGGGCGCTTGTTCGACGCCAAGGTCATCGAACTCGCCTTGGCTGCGGTGCCGGGCAACGCCGGCGCGGGCGGCGGCGGCTTCAGGGGCGGGCGGGCCACCATCCACTGGCCCGCCCTGATGGACAGCGAATGGGTCACCGAGCGGGTGCATTGCTGCGGCAGAACCACGGAGGTGCTGCCCACCCAACGCTTGGGCCTGGAGGAAATCCACTACCAGCAACCGCCCGCCGACATCGGCCCGCCACCCGCTGGCGAAGCCGCCAAGCTGCCGTTCGGACGCCTGTTCGGCACCCGTTCCGGAGACAAGGGCGGCAACGCCAACTGCGGCGTCTGGGCGCGCAGCGACGCGGCCTACAGCTTCCTGCACGGCTACCTGACCGTCGCGGAGTTCAAGCGCCTGCTGCCGGACATGGCGCCCTACGCGGTGGAGCGCTACGAACTGCCCAACCTGCGCGCCCTGAACTTCCACATTCGCGGCGTGCTCGGCACCGGCGCGGCCTCCAACCACCGGATCGACAAGCAGGCCAAGTCGCTCGGCGAGTACCTGCGCGCCAAGCACATCGAAGCGCCGCGGTCCCTGACGCAAACGGTTTCCTGACGCCTCGCCCCCAAGGGACAAAAGCATGGAAAAAATCTTTGGATCTCAGCTTCATCGACAGGCATCCGGTTGCCACGAAATTTGGATTGACCCGGCAGCCAGCCGCTTCGCCGCCATTCCCAACCGCCTTGGCGACAGGCCGGAAGGCGCGCTGGAAACCTTGAAACCGGCTTGCGTTGCGCGCCAAGCCTGCCTCAAATCGCCATAGCCAAGAGTCGAAGCCATGCGAACCATGACAACCCGCATCTTCATCCCGATGCTGCTCGCCGCGCTGTTGCTTGGCGGCTGCGAGCCCGGCGGCCCGCCGACGCAGCAAGCATCCCAGGCCGCCAACGCCGCCAGCCCGGACAAGGACAGCACGGCCCAAGCCAATCTCGATCTCGTGCTTGCCCGGCAGGCGATGCCCGGCAAGCCCATCTACGAGGCGGCTTGCGCCAGCTGCCACGAAGGCGCGGTGAAGAAGGCTCCCCATCGGGACATGATCGGGCTGATGCCCCCGGAGGCCATCCTGCGGTCCATGGAACAGGGCATCATGCAGGAGGAGGCCTCGGGCCTGACCCCCGGGGAGCGCGTGCTGGTCGCCGAGTTCCTGGCTGGGGTCGCAATGGGCACGATCGCCGCCACCGACCTGCCGGCCTGCGAGGACGGCGCGCCGCCGGACTTCAGCACGGCGCCGGAGGTGATCAACTGGGGGCTGCAGCCCACCAACACCCGCCACATCCCGGCCACAGAGGCGGGGCTGTCGGCGCAGCAACTGCCCTCCCTCAAGCCGCGCATGGCCATCCGCTTTCCGAGCGCCAACCGCGCCCGCTCCCAGCCCACCCTCGCGGGCGGCGCCATCCTGGTCGGCTCCCACAGCGGCAAGGTCTATGCCTTGGACCGGGAGAGCGGCTGCGCGCATTGGTCCTACCAAGCCTCATCGGAGGTGCGCACCGGCATCGTCCTCGGACGCCTAGCGGCGGATGAAGGCAAACCCAAGGTCGCGGCGTTCTTCGGCGACCTCCTGGGGCACGTTTACGCCGTCAACGCCAGCACCGGCGAGGGGCTTTGGCGCCAGCGGGCGGACGACCACCCCAACGCCACCATCACCGGAACGCCCTCCCTGCACGGCGGCGCGCTCTACGTCCCGGTGTCCAGCCTGGAGGTGAACTTGGCGGTGGATCCCCACTACGAATGCTGCACGTTCCGAGGTTCCGTGGCCGCCTACGACGCGGCCACCGGCGACCTGCTCTGGCAAACCCACACGATCGACGAACCCGCCGTGGCGCAATACCGGAACCGGGCCGGGACCAACATGCTGGGGCCATCCGGGGCAGTCGTTTGGAACAGTCCGGCCATCGACGCAAAACGCAACCAGCTCTACGTGGCCACCGGCGAGAACATGTCCTCCCCCGCCACCCTGACCAGCGACGCCATCTTCGCCATGGACCTCGACGACGGCACCGTGAACTGGGTTTTCCAAGCCACGGCCAACGATGTTTGGAACGTCGCCTGCGACACCGAGAACGACCACAGCTGCCCGCCGGAAGGCGGGCCGGACTTCGACTTCGGCGCCGCCACCATGCTGTTGACCGCCAGCGACGGGCGGGAGCTCGTCATCGGCGGCCAAAAGTCCGGCGTCGTCCATGCCGTCAACCCTGACGACGGCAGCGTGGCCTGGCAAACCCGGGTTGGACGCGGCGGCATACAGGGCGGCGTGCATTTCGGGATGGCGGCAGCCGGCGACCGCCTGTTCGTGCCCATCTCAGACATGCCCGACGGCCGCGAATACCCCGACCCGGCGCGACCCGGCCTGCACGCCTTGGACATCCGCACGGGCGAAATTCTCTGGTCGGCGCTCAATCCCGACGCCTGCAACGGCCGCGACTTCTGCCATCCGGGCATCTCCCAGGCCGTGACCGCAGCGGGCGGCGTGGTTTACGCCGGCGCCATGGACGGCGTGCTGCGGGCGCACGACATGGAGACCGGCGCGGTGCTGTGGGAAATCGACAGCACCGAGGAGTTCACCGCCACCACCGGCGAAACCGCCCGGGGCGGCTCCTTCGGCGGCGCCGCCGGCCCCATCATCGACAACGGCGAACTGGCGCTCAGCTCCGGATACGGCATCTACAACCACATGGCCGGAAACCTGCTGCTGGTGCTGTCCTCAAGCGAGGAGGAGCGCCCGTAGAGGGAACCCATGGAGTGCGCCTACGATCGTAAGTTCCAGTCGTCCGCTTTGGCGCTAAGCCCCACCGACTACCATCGGATTGGGCAGGCCGTTGAGGACTACCTCAGAAATCCCAACGCTCCTGGGCTTAATCTTGAGAAACTGAAGGGGAACGCCGGTCGGCAGCGCCTGCATACCATCCGCGCTTCCCAAGAATTGCGCGTTCTCTTGGCCCGAGAGGGCTCCACCACCGTGTTCCTGCGCGCCGGTCAGCACGATGCCATCTACCGACTGGCGGAGAAGACCCGGTTTGCAATCCCCAGGGCTGGAGCGCCTGGGCTGATCCCCATTGCGCGCAATGCCCAGGACGTTGATGGCACCGTCCTGCGCGCATCGTCCACAGATCGAAAGGCGGCCATCGTCGATGCGGCATCCTCGATCCTGGCGCATTGGACTGATGGGGAATTGACGAGGGCAGGATTTGACCGTCCGCAAGTGGGGCTGCTGCGGCAAGCGAACCAAGACGACTTGCTGGAAGTCTGGCCCGACATTGGGGAAGAGACCCTCGATTTGGTGCTGCAACTCAGTGAACAGACGCCCGAGGAGCACTTCCAAGACCAGTTGCTGGCAAACGAGGACGCGGAAAACCAGCGCTTTCGGGAAGCCATCGTTGAACGAGGCGCTTTGGCCGGCTTGTCGCCGCTTCTGTCGTCGGAGGAACTCAAGCGCCTGCTCGCCGCACCCATTGAGGACTGGATGATCTTTCTGCACCCTGCCCAACGCGAACTGGCCGAGCGGCGCTTCGCCGGCCCGGCACGAGTGCGGGGTTCCGCCGGCACCGGCAAGACGGTGGTGGCGCTGCACCGGGCCGCCGCGCTCGCTAAACGCTACGCCAAGCGCGCACCCGACGGCCAACGCCCGGCCATACTGTTCACTACGTACATCAAAAGCCTCCCGCCAGTATTCGAGAACCTTTACCGGCGGCTGCCTACCGCAATCCCCAACGCGGTTGAGTTCATCAACATCGACAAACTGGCGAACCGCATTTGCAGGGAAGCGGGTGAACGTCCGGTTTGGAACGCCGACGCAGCAAGAAAGGCCTTCAACGACGCGCACAACACAGTGGTTCGCCGCAACACGCCCTTGGCCCAAGCTGCGGTTACCAGAACGTACCTCCGGGAAGAGATCGAGGCCGTCATCAAGGGCCGAGGACTGCAATTGCTTGACGACTACCTAGCCCTTCAGCGCACCGGTCGCCGAACGCCTTTTACGGCACCCATGCGTGAACAGCTCTGGGCGCTCAAGGAGGAGTGGGACCGCGGCCTGAAGAATGTTGGCGTCACTCCGTTTGAGGATGTGGCGCATCGTGCCGCCGAGTTGGCGCAACGGCGTCCCGATCCAACCTACCGCTGCGCCATTGTGGACGAAGCCCAAGATCTGAGCTTGGTGAGGCTTGCGCTTGTCCGCGCGCTTGTTCAGGACGACGATCCCGTGAGCCGCCCAGATGCTCTGTTCATCGCCGGGGACGGCGCCCAAAGGATCTATCCCGGAGGCTTCACCCTTGCCCAGGCAGGCCTTGACGTGCGCGGGCGCAGTTCGGTGCTGCGCATCAACTACCGCAACACCAAGGAGATCATCTCCGCAGCCATGGCCTGCACTGGCAGCGCCCCGATCACCGACCTGGACGAGGAGTATGCGCGCGGCGATGCCGAAGCCGAGACCGACCGGGGCGGCGCACGGCCCAGATTGGTCACCTTGCCCAACTTTCAAGACCAAGTTGCGTGGACAGCGCGGCAAGTCCGGGAACTTGTGAAACAATCCAATCTCAGCCTCGGCGACATCGGCGTATTGGCAGCCACCAACGCATTGGCGAAGAAGGCAACAGAGGGCTTGCAGGCCGAGAGCCTGCCTTGCCAAGGGCTTGAACAACCAGCGCCCAGCCCCACGGGCGATCGCATCAGGATCGGCACCTTTCACCGAGCCAAGGGGCTGGAGTTCAAGGTCGTCTTCCTGCTCGGCTTGAGTGAAGGCCAGTTTCCCACGCCGCCCAGAAAAGGGGAAAGCGACGATGAGCGCTTGGAACGCCAAGCTTTGCAACTCAGCCAGCTGTTCGTCGCAATGACCCGAGCTCGGGACGGCCTGTTCCTGCTGTGCTCCAAAACGCCCACCGATGCGCTCATCGAGGGCATTGAGCACATGAAGGAAGTCCAGACGCAGTCCCTTCAGAAAGCCAATGACCTCCATGCGGACGATTGAGCGGACGCGTCGATTCAAGCGCGATTGCAAGCGGGAGTGCCGCGGCCGACATCGTTCAAGACCTTGCCACGGACGCTGCGCTCGAGTCGCGTCATCATGACCATGCGCTCAGTGGCCGATGGGAGAGTTTCCGCGACTGTCACGTGAAACCGGACCTGGTGCTCATCCACCAAAAGTCGGACCCGCATATCCTCCGCCCAGTCCGAATCGGATCGCACACCGAACTGGGGCTTTGACCATCATGGAATAAGCTGGGACAAGTCCCTGCCGAGGGCGAGCAACCTCCTCCCTGCCAACCCCCTACTCCACCAGCCCCATGGCCGCCAAAAAGAAGGCGTACTCCTCGGCCACTTCGCGCAGCGAGTCGAAGCGCCCGGACTTGCCGCCGTGGCCAGCGCCCATGTTGGTCTTGAGCAGCAGCAGGTTGTCGTCGGTCTTCAGGGTGCGCAGCTTGGCGACGTACTTGGCGGGCTCCCAATAGGTCACCCGGGGGTCGTTCAATCCGGCGGTGACCAGCATCGGCGGATAGGCGCCGGGCCCTAGCTGGTCGTAGGGGGAGTAGGAGCGGATCAGCCGGAACGCCTCGGCGTCCTCGATGGGGTTGCCCCACTCCGGCCATTCGATGGGGGTCAGCGGCAGGGTGTCGTCCAGCATGGTGTTGAGCACGTCCACGAACGGCACGTGGGCGGCCACGGCGCCCCAGAGTTCCGGGGCTTGATTGACCGCGGCGCCCATGAGTTTGCCGCCGGCGCTGCCGCCGGCGATGGCGATGCGGCCGGCCTTGGCGTGGCCTGTGCCGATCAGGTGCCGGGCCACGTCCACGAAGTCGTTGAAGGTGTTGGTCCGGCGCTTGAGCTTGCCCGCCTCGTACCAGTGGTAGCCGAGGTCGTCGCCGCCTCGGATGTGGGCGATGGCAGCGATGAAGCCGCGGTCAAGCAGCGACAGGCGGGACGCCGAGAACGACGGCGGGATGGCGTGGCCGTAGGCGCCGTAGGCATACAGGTGCAGTGGGGCGCTGCCGTCCGTGGGCACATCCTTGCGGCGCACGATGGAGACCGGAACTCGAGCTCCGTCGCGGGCCGGGGCGTTCAGCCTCTCCGTGACGTAAAGCGAGGGGTCGTAGCCGCTGGGGATTTGCCTGACCTTGCGCGCTTCGAGGTCGCCGCGGTCGGGATGGTAGTCATAAACGGTGTCAGGGGTGACCATCGAGGTGTAGTTCAGACGCAGTGAGCGGGTCTCAAACTCCGGGTTGTTGCCTAGGCTCACGGCGTAAGCGGCTTCGGGAAAGTCGATGTGAGCGCTTTCCCCGGCGCGGTCGATCAGTCGGATCTGGTCCAGGCCGCCCACGCGCTCCTGCACGGCGATGAAGTCCGCGAACGGCTGAAAGCTGCGGATGTAGAGCCCATCGGAGCCCTCCAGCAGGGACGTCCAGGCATCCTCGGAAAGGTCATCGCCGACGGCAACGGCCAAGCGGGCGTTCTTGTGCCGATCGTTGGTGCGGATGACGAAGCGGTCGCCCTGATGGTCCACGGAATACTCATGGCCGGCCCGGCGTGGGGCGACCAAGCGGGGCTCGGCGTCTAAGTTGTCGGCGGGGATCAGGTGCGCCTCCGACGTCACGTGGTCGGCGGCGTGGATGATGACGTGCTGCTTGGATGCCGAAGCCGAGATGCCCACGAAAAAGCCCGGGTCGGATTCCTCGTAAACGATGGCGTCCTCGGCCGCCGGCTCGCCCAACCGATGACGCCGCACTTGGTAGGGACGCCAATTCTCATCGACCACCGTGTAGAGAAACGCCGAGTCGTCCGCCGCCCACACTGGGCTGCCGATGGTGTCCTCGACGGCATCCTCAAGCAATTCGCCGCTGTCGAGCTCCTTGACCACGAGGCGAAAGCGCTCCGAGCCGTTGGTGTCCGTGCTGTAGGCCATCAGCTGGCCGTTGTTGCTGACCGCCAGCGCCCCCAGACGAAAATACTCAAGGCCCTTTGCCAACGCAGGCTCATCGAGAATGGTCCGGGCGTCTCCGATCGGGGCCAGCCGAGCGTCCGGGGCATCCGCTGGCCAGCGTGACCAGATGCGATACTGCCCGTCCCTTTGGTAGCGCCACTGGTAGAACCAAGCCCCTTCGCGCACCGGGACGCCGGCCTCATCCGGCTGCTGGCGGGCCTTGATCTCCTCGAACAGGGTGTCCACCAAAGTCGCGTGAGGCGCCATCACCGCCTTGAAGTAGCGGTTCTCCGCTTCAAGGTAGGCCAGCACATCGGCATCGTCCACCTTGGGGTAGCTGTCGTCCTTGAGCCAGTGGAAGGGATCCTCAACGGTGATGCCGTGGTGGGTGTAGGCGTGCGGACGCATGTCCGCCTTGGGTGGCTGCGGCAGCGTCGCTGTATTGGCCATGTTAAGTTCCTGCTCTCCGCAGCCAGCTAAGCTGGCCGACAACATTGTCAGCGCCAACATCCTCGCAATGCCCGACGGCCATCGATCCAAGCCGCCGCAATTGCGAGTGCGAGCGCCCGGGACATCCCCACACGCCTTGTCGCCGAGGATGCCATTTGCCGATAACGCCGTCACGACTTTCCTGGCTCCGGACAGGAGCGCCTCAGGTAGATCCAACCCGAGGCGCGAGTCCGTTGTTGCCGAAGGGCATTTCCCCCTGTGCCGGCGCGGGTTGGACGGTGTCCTGGGGCACTCGAAACCAGGTCTGCGTGATGGACTCATGCAACTGGCCAAGCTGCACTTGGCATTCATCAAGGAACCGATGCAGGGAATCGTGATCGAGTGCCCCCAAATCGGATGACGTCAGAAACTCCGCAGCTTGGTCGCAGGCGCGCAGCGGCGCTTCGTGGCGCGGCAGCGAACGGATGTGGCGGCGGATGGCGTTCAGGCAGTAGGCATGGGAACGCGGCAGCCCGGGCTCCCGGAGCAGGAATTCCAGCACCGAAGGACGGGTGATGGGCGCGCCGACGATGCCTTGATAGGACTGGCGCACGTTCAGGGAGCCGAGCACGCTGCGCCACTGAATCTCCTGGAACGGGGCAAGATCGAGGCCGGGCGGCAGCAAGTCGTCGGAGCGCACGTCAATGATGCGAGTGGTCATGTCGGCCCGCTCGATGCGGCTGCCGAGGCGCAGCAGTTGCCACGGGTCGCCGTGCAGCATGTTTTGCGACAGGAAGCCCTCCAGCCGCTGCACCCGGCCGCTGATGCCTTCGAGGGCGGCATGGCGCTTGACTCGGGACAGGTTCGGCCTGAGTGCTGCATGAGCGAAGAGATGCAGGTCGTTGACATGCTCGAAGGTTGCGCCGGGCATGGTTTCGCGCACCGTTCGGGCGTTCTCCCGCGCCGCCGCAATGGCGCTGGTGATGGCTGATGGATGACGGGCGTCGCAGGTGAGGAAGCGGCATACGTTGCGCTCGCTCGATTCGCCGTACAGCGCGTCGAACAATGCCCCGGAACCGGTGATGTCGATCAGTGGCCGCCAGCCGAGGGCCACCCGGTTGGGCATGTCCATCAACATGTTGGCGTTGACGCTGATCAGCCGCGCCGTGTTGTCGGCTCGCTCCATGTAGCGCCCCAGCCAGTAGATGCGCTCCGCGACTCGGGAAAGCAGCCTGTGCTTCATCTTGGCAAGTCCACGATCCAAGTGTCCTTGCTGCCGCCGCCTTGGGAGGAGTTCACCACCATGGAACCCTTGTTCATGGCCACCCGGGTCAGGCCGCCCATGGTCACATGGGTGTTCGCCCCGGAAAGGATGAAGGGGCGCAGGTCCAGGTGACGGGGCTGCAGCCGATCGGCGCTGCTCGGCGCGCCGGCCAAGGTGGGCGCCGTGGACAGGGTCAGCATCGGCTGCGCCATGTAGTTGCGCGGATTGGCGCGCACGGCGCGGGCGAACGCATTGCGCTGCCGCTTGCTGGCCTTGGGGCCGATCAGCATGCCGTAGCCGCCGGACTCGTTGGCGGGCTTGACCACCAGCTTGTCGAGGTTGTCGAGCACGTAGTCCCGATCGGCCTTCTCCACGCAACGGTAGGAGGGCACGTTGGCCAGCAGCGGCTCCTCGCCCAAGTAGTAGCGCACCATGTCCGGCACATAGGTGTAGATCACCTTGTCGTCCGCCACGCCGCAGCCGGGCGCGTTGGCCAGCGCCACGTTGCCCGCCTGCCAAGCCCGCATCAGGCCGGGGACGCCAAGCACGGAATCGGGGCGGAACGCCTTCGGGTCGAGGAACAAGTCGTCGATGCGCCGGTAGACCACGTCCACCCGCACCCGGCCGGCGATGGTCTTCATGTACACGCGGTCATCGGCGCCAACCCTGAGGTCAGCGCCCTCGACCAGTTCCGCGCCCATCGCTTGAGCCAAGTAGGCGTGCTCGAAGTAGGCGGCGTTGTGGATGCCGGGCGTCAGCACGGCAATCTGCGGGGCGTCATTGCCCTCCGGCGCCAAGGAGCGCAGGCAGTCCGCCAGCCGTTGCGGGTAGTCGTCCACCGGATGGATGACGTAGTCCTTGAACAGCTCCGGGAAGACGCGCTTCATCACGGCGCGGTTCTCCAGCATGTAGGACACGCCCGAAGGCACCCTGAGGTTGTCCTCCAGCACATAGAGGGCGCCGTCCCGGTCGCGCACCAGATCGGTGCCGCAGACGTGGGCCCAAATGCCTTGGGGCGGGTCGATGCCCACGCACCGAGGCCTAAACTCGCGGGATTTTTCGATGTACGCCGCCGGCACCACGCCATCGCGCAGGATGCGTTGATGGTGGTAAACGTCATCGATGAAAGCGTTCAAGGCCCGCACCCGTTGGGCCAGCCCTCGGGCGATGACGTCCCATTCGCGCTTGCGGATCAGGCGCGGCACGATGTCGAAGGGCCATTCGCGGTCGATGCCGCCGGGCTTGACGGGCTGCGAGGCGGCCTCCCCCCGCGCTCCCCGGCCGATGGCTCCGGCGTCGTACACCGTGAAGGTGATGCCCATGGCGCGAATCGCCAGCTCGGCGGCGGCGGCCCGCTCGGAAAGCGCCTCGTCCGTCAGCCGCGAGAGCACCCGCAGCAGCGGGCCCGCACCGGGCCGGGCTCGGCCGTTGGGCGTGACGAGCTCATCCCAAAGGCCCGCAGCATCGTACTGCCTCCAATCAATCGGCATTACGGGGCGTCGATCAATCCGCAGCCTCCGCCTTGCCGACATCGGGCGCGGCGTGGGCGGACAGCGCCGACTTGGCCATGCCGGTTTGCGGTCCCTTGAGCGCCTTGACGGCGCGTTCGTTGGCCTTGATTTTGCTCATGATGACGGCGGAGGCGCGGTTCCAGCTGTCCCGGTTGGCGATGACGTAGGCATGTGGCGCGGCGCCACGAAGGCGCCGAATTTGAAGGTTGGCATGTTGCTGTCCCTGCGTTGGGTGCCCAACTTCGGTGCAATGTAGTGGAGAAAGGCGGCAACGCGCAACCAAGTCCAAAGACCGGATTTGCGACTTCAATCGCCTTCCCATGCTTTTCCCAGCCGCCGCATCCTCCCTTGCGCAGGCGGGAACGCAAACGGATGCACCAACGCAATCCCCTTGGAACATCGCCCTTTCAGTGAGAAGAAGATATTGAGAGCCCAAATCAATGCCGGTCGCCAGCTCGTAAAGCGGCAGTGGGTTCGACCAGCGGGGAAAAAGCAGCGACTACGCGGATGCGGCTGCCTTGACGGCTCCGACAGCGCGGATGCATGAGGCGCCCATCATCAAAGCTGTCGGCACAGCTTCTCGCAGGGAATGCCGTCGCCATCGCCGTCCAATGGCTGCTTGCCGCAGGTCTCCAAGTGGTAGTGCGCTTCGGCGCAGGAAGCCATCTCCCGGCAGAAGCGCTTGGTGTCGCAGGAGAACTTCGAATTGGCCGAGGCTGTGGAATGGGCGGTGAGCGAAGGGTCGATCGCGGCGGCCTCGCGGCGCCATTCGCCGCCCCGCCATGCCCAAGGGGGAACGGAAGCGCCAACGCCCAAGGACCACAGCCCGAGGCCTGATTGGCGCGCCGCCGCCTCGTCGGGCAGCCAGTTCTCGGTGGCGTAGCGCCGATAAACCCAAGCGTGTCCCTCGCGCACCATGTCCCGATTGACATCGCGCCCGTCCACGCGCAGCCGCGCCAGCAGTCGTCCGTAACGGTCCTCGCCGCTTGGCGCCACCTGCACGGTGCGGCGAAACACTTTGTCGGCCAAGGCCTGACGGGCGCGGGTGCCCCAAGGCTGGCCCCGTTCCGGGGCGTCGATCTCCGTCAATCGAACCCGGACTTGCCTTGGCCCGGCGGTTGTTTCACGGAGCACGGTCACCGTGTCACCGTCAGCCACGGCGACCACATCGGCGTGGAAGCAGGAGGGAGCAATGCAGGTTTGGGCGTTTGCGGCGGCGGCCAGCAGCAGGGTGGCGATCAAGGCAATGCGACGAAACATGGTCAATCTCGCACAGGCAGGATGGTCAATATACCACAGCAGCCAGCGCGGCGATTGGCGGCATGGGCGAACATCGCGGCACTCTTGGCACTGGACATCGCGGCGCGCGGGCGAACTGTGCGGGTTCAGCAACTTGCCACACCAAAACCCGTGGAATATCCTTCGGACTTCATCACTGGAGGCGACCTGCTCGGTAATCCGGTGGCCCGGGCCAAAGCACCCAATCCCAAGCTGGCGTCCGTCAATGTGCGTTTGTCCAATGCCGAACGCGCCGAGATGGAGAAGTTCGCCGACCGGGGCGGTTTCCGCACGGTAAGCGACTACCTTCGCCACCTCCACGACCAAGCCAAGAGGGGCGCAGTCGAGGGAGATGCTGACGGCAACAAGCCTAGCGAAGAGTCTCCGGCTCCCCGCGTCAGCATCCACCACAGCACCCGCTTGGGCACGATGCTCTGCGGGGATTCGCTGGCCTACCTGCGCGACGACGCCAACCGGCAGTCGGTCGATCTCATCGTCACCTCACCTCCGTTTGGCTTGGTGCGCAAGAAGACATACGGCAACGAGGACGCGCATCTGTATTGCGATACGGCGCTATGGGACGCTTTGATCCGACGCCAAGCGCACTCAACCGAACCAAGTCCGTGACCTATTCCATCCAGCCACCGTGCCGCGTTCCGGTTAGTGAGGAAGAGGTGCCGTTGGTTGAACACGGCGGCATCACCCGAGAGCCTCCTAGCAAAACCGGCAAGGTCCAACTTCCGGTTTGACCAAGGGAGATTGAACTGAATTGCCGCCGAGACTAAACAAACCCCAATTGCTGGGCGTTGTCGAAGCGGCCATCCGAGACAGCGGGTGGAACTACCTGCATCTGACGAAGCCCGGGGCTCACCCTGCGCAGTATCAGGTGTACCGCGGAGACAGCAGCCACGCGGTAAGGGTTTACATTTGGAATCTGACGCACGGTGGCAGGAGTCGCCCGGACGACGAATGGCGAATACAGGCAACAGGCATCAGCCGTTTCGCGCGCGAGCCGGGTGGCAAGACCTTGATCCTTGGTTGGCGACCCGATCTTGGCGTTTTCGCTGGATTCGACGCAGGGCGCCACACTGAGGAATTGGGGACATCGCCGTCCATCCAGCTGCGCGAGGCGGCGCTTAAGCAAGGATCCCCGGAGCACTGACCAAACACACAACGGGGTTGCGCTGCGCGCATTGCACCATCGCGGCTAGGACAACGCCTTGGTCACTTTTGATGCAGGATTTGAGACGCACCTGAATGACTCGATGCTCGACAATCTGAGGGCGGAGAATCTCGTAGGGGAGTTGGATCGATTCAAACGAGAGTTGCGCCCGGTTCTATGGCTCCCGCCCGACCGACGTGATCGACCACTAAGGGACTTTGTTGAAATGGCCAATGAACAGCGAGGTTGGCGGCTTTGAAACGGCTTGAGGTAGCCGAGATCGAAGACTTCCCAGCGCCCTGCGCCACGTTCAGCGCACGGCGCCCGGGGTTGGATTCCGGGGCGTCAAACCAGAGGCTTTGGGATTCATCCACGGCGATTCGAACCCCGGCTGGCCCTCAAGGCGCCATCCACACCAGGGTCGCCATGCGGCCGGTCGGGCCGTCCCTTCGGTGGGAGTAGAGATGGGGGTTGGACCAAGTGCAAATTTGCTCACACGCGATCTGCTCAACGCCGGCTTGGCGCAGCAGCCAGTCGGTCAGGGCGAAGAGATCCAAGCGCCACTTGCCGGGCGTGTCGAGGTTGTGGAAGAACTGCCCTTCAAGGTGGCGGGACGTGGCGGTAAGCACGGCGGCATGGACATCCTCCCCCACTTCATAGGCCTGCGGGCCGATGGCCGGGCCGATCCAAGCGGTGAGCGGCAGGGTGGGACTGACGCTGCGCACGGCCGCAACCAAGTTCCGGACTACGCCGCCAACCAGTCCCCGCCAGCCGCCGTGGGCGGCGCCGATGCATCGGCCATCGGCGCTGGCCAACGCCACCGGCACGCAGTCCGCGGTTTGGATCGCCAACCCGACCTTTGGCTCAGTGGTCCAAACGGCATCCGCTTCGGGTTGCGAGCCCAAGGAATCGGCATCGGCGCGAACGCAACGGTTGCCGTGAACTTGCTTGAGCCATTGCAGGTGGCCGGCGCTGCCTGCCGTGGCGGATTCGATCAAGCGTCGGTTGATGGCCACGTCGGTCGAAACTTCGCCATTTCGGTTGCCGACGTCGGTGCCCCGCACGGTCGTAAGCGCGTGAACGCCAGGGGGAGCGGACCAATCGGCCTTGATCCACCCTGCGCTCGGATCAGCTTGCATCGCCGCGGGTTTCCGCGTCCAAGGCCAACACGGCCAAGAGTTCGGCCATGTCCTTCGGCAGGGGTGAACGAAACTCGCAGCGTTCGCCAGTCTCCGGATGGTCGAAGGCCAGCTCGGACGCGTGCAGGGCCTGGCGCCGAAAGCTGCGAACGGTGAGCGTCACTTCGGGGTGCGGCGCTCTTGGCAGCCGTCCCCGGGCACCGTAGCGGCGATCGCCGACCAACGGGTGGCCGATGCTGGCCAGATGCACGCGGATCTGGTGCGTGCGCCCGGTTTCGAGCTCGGCGGAAACGTAGGTGTGCGCTCGAAAGCGCCGCTTGACTCCAATGCGGGTGCGCGCCGGACGGCCATCGCTCCGCACCCGTTGCCGGGTGCGGTGGTGCGGATCGCGCCCGATGGGCTTGTTGATGGCTTGGCCGCCGGTCATGACGCCTTCGGCGATGCCCAAGTAGCGGCGCGCAATCCGATGCCGGGCAACCGCTTCGGCCAGCCGCCGTTGCGCCTGCCGAGTCGCGGCGACCACCAGCAGGCCGGAGGTGTCCTGATCAAGGCGGTGCACGAGGCCGCCCCGGGGCAGTTCGATTTGCCCCGGACGGTAGTGCAGCAGGCCGTTGACCAGCGTTCCGTCAGGGTTGCCGGCGCCGGGATGCGCCACCAGCCCGGCGGGCTTGTCGACGACCAGCAGTTGGTCGTCTTCGTACGCCACGTTGAATGCCGCCGGCTGCGGGGTGGCCCAGTCCTCATCTGCGGTGGCTTCCGGCGTCAAGGTGAGGCGCTGGCCCACTCTGAGCTTGCGGTTCGGCTTGACCGCCTCGCCGTCCACCACGAGCGCGCCGCTCTTGATCCAACGGCTCAGCAGCGCCCGGGAGTGCATGGCGAACAGCCGCGCGGCAACCCGGTCGGCACGCTCGCCGGCCAGTTCGCCGGGGACTTCCGCTTCGATCACCTTGCCGGTCTGAGCCAGATCCATCACGCCACCTCTCGATGTCCAGAGTATTCCACAGTGGGGAGCCGTCCGGGGTGGTCATGGCGCCACCTCGCGAGACGCACGGCCTCGGAGAGAGCATGTGCGGGCTCGGAAACGTCTCGGAACGCAACCCGGGCAACGGCAGCGGATCGAAGGTCCGCCGCGGCCGTCAGGTCGCGCGGGCATGGAAATCATGGGGAAATAGGATAAATTACCAGCTTTTTGCGGAGCCGCCGATCACATGCTGGCCAATGCCTTGGATCACCGTCACACAGCGGGCGTTCGGCGCCTCTTCGTCCTTGGCGCGCTGCTCGCGGCCGTTGCGGGCTGCTCCTGGATGCCGTTCATCGGCGGCAAGGACAAGGACGGGGAGGACGAGGACGTCAACGCCACGGAGCAGATGCTCTACCGCAACGCCCAGCGCAGCCTGCGGGCGGGGAACTACGAACGCGCCATCACCGCCCTGGAGCGCTTGGAAGCGCGCTTTCCCTTTGGGCGCTACGCTGAGCAGGCGCAGCTGGAGTTGGTCTATGCGCGCTACCAGTCCTCCGACCACGACACGGCCCGCTCGGCGGCGGACCGCTTCATTCGCCTGCACCCGCAGCACAGCAACATCGACTACGCCTACTACCTGAAGGGTTTGGCGGCCTTCAACAAGAACCGGGGGCTGCTCGACCGGGTGTTCGCCTCCGACGTCTCCAAGCGTGACATGACGTCGGCGCAGGAGGCTTACGCGGACTTCGCCGAACTGCTACGCCGCCATCCGCGCAGCGACTACGCCAGCGATGCCAAGCAGCGGATGATTTACCTGCGCAACATGCTGGCCGCTTCGGAAATCCACGTCGCCGACTACTACATGCGCCGGGGCGCCTATGTGGCGGCCGCCAACCGGGCGCGCTTCGTGCTTGAGAACTATCCCCAGGCGGAGCCCATCCCGGAAGCGCTCATCCTGCTCGTTGAAGCCCAGTACAAGCTTGAACTGCCCACCGCGGCGAACGACACCTTGAGGGTGTTGGCGGTCAACTACCCCAATCACCCGGCGTTCGACGAAAACGGCGACCTGATTCTTGCCGAGCGCATCCGCGGCCGCGATCGATCCTGGGCCAACCTCATGACCTTGGGCCTGATCGACCGTCCCGAAACGCCGCCGCCGTTGCGCCTGCAGCATCCTCAAGGATTCGAGCCGCCGCCGGCGCAACGCGCCGAAGGAGACCGGCAGGCGGCCCTTGACCAAGGCAAGCGGGACCAGCAACGGAAAAGACGCGGCTGGCGTCGCTGGGTGCCCTTTTTGTAGCGGGCGTGGCGCGTTTGGCGCGGCGAACGCATGGCTGGCCGGAGAGCTGAAGTTGGAAGGCATCGACGAGGCAAAGGTCACCGCTTGGCTGGTCGAGCGCATCGATGGCCTGCAGCCCCCCCTGCGATTTTCGCTGATTGCCGGTGGCCATTCGAATCTCACCTATCGCTTCGTTGACCAAGCGGGCACCGCCTGCGTCTTGCGTCGCCCACCGCTCGGCAACGTGCTCGAAAGCGCCCATGACATGGGGCGTGAACACCGGATCATCGCCGCCCTGCGGGATTCGGAGGTGCCCGTTGCCCCAGCGCTGGCCCTGTGCGCCGACGCGGCGGTGAACGGCGCTCCGTTTTACGTCATGGGCCATGTCGAGGGCGACGTGCTGCACGATGCGCAGGGCGTCGAATCGGTTGCGGAGCCTGACCGGCGCCAACTTGGCCTGCATGTCATCGAAGTGCTCGCCCGGCTGCACGCCATCGACCCGGATCGGGTGGGCCTGGGCGATCTAGGACGCAAGGCCGCCTACTTGGCTCGTCAGCTGAAACGGTGGAGCCGCCAGTGGGCGGCGTCCAAGACCCACGAAATCCCGGAAATGGAGGAGACCTCCCGCATTCTGGCCGCAACCATGCCGGAACAAGCGGGCGCCGCCATCGTCCACGGCGACTACCGACTCGGCAACATGATCGTCGGTGGCGGAGCGATTCGGGCGGTGCTCGATTGGGAACTCTGCACTCTTGGGGATCCGCTGGCGGACGTGGGCTACCTCCTGAACTCCTGGGTTCAGCCCGAGGAAGGCGTCGCAGATCCGGCGCCGCCCACCACGGCGGGGGGCTTCCCGTCGCGGGAGGCCATCAGCGAACTCTACGAACGGCTCACTGGCCGCTCCCTAAGCGCGATCAACTACTATCGCGCCTTCTCGCATTGGCGCTTGGCCGCCATCGGCCAAGGCGTGTACAAGCGCTATTTGGTGGGCGCCATGGGTAGGCAGGACGGCATCGACCTGGACGCTTACCGGGAAAGCGTGCGAACCCGCGCCCAAGCGGCACTCGCTTTGCTGGCCTGAGAGCGGAACGGCGGAGCAGGGGAAAAAAGGCGTGTCAGCAAGTGGAACCTGCTGAATGCAACTTCATTGCTTTTTTGGGAAGGACACTTGAAGGGAGGATTGCCTCAAAGTCGCTTGCACGCCTAAAACCCTAAAACGGCGTTCATTATGTACAGTACAGATTGCTTGTCAAGTGATTTTTGTAGAGGTTTTGTTAAGCAAAAGCAGTTCGCGTTGGGGCGGTGGCTCCCTGACATCAAGGGTGCGGATGGCCAGTGGGCGGTCTTCTTCTGCCGAAGGCATGGAGTCATGTCCGGAGACATGGAGTCATGTCCGGAGAAAGGCTTCAAGCGCGCCTTCGAGCCGAGAACGGGCTTGGGTGGCTTCGCGCTGGGCCTGCCGATAGAGGGCGGCATTGGTTGCCGTGGCGTCATCGGCGCCGCCGCAGTCCGCCGTGTAGTCGGCAAAGGCGTTCAATTGCGAGATCAGTTCCACAAGATGCTCGGGGCAGTGGCTGGGGTCCGTGCTTCCCGCGGCGATGGCGATCAGTTCCGCGTCGCTGAAGCGCCGTTCGGCCGTGCCGACGGCCCTCAGCGGCCATCCGCCGGCGGGGGTGCAGGCCTGCTCGATCTCAGGCCAGGTGACGGGCCACCGCAGAATCTCCACATTCGTCTCCGCCGCCCGCCGCAGATACTTCTCCGCAGCGAATTGATAGACGACGACGATCTGGGCGTGTCCCGCTTTTTCCTTGATTAACTCAATGGATTGGGTGGTCAGCGTCGGCAATTGAACGACGATGGCGTCGAGCTTCGGCAGACGGGCGGCAGCGGTGAAAGCCGCCAGGTTGGCCCAGTGCGCGGTGAGTTCCATTTGGGAGTCATTCCCCCGCTGATGGGCGAGAACGCTTAGGTTGGGGCCAATGACGCCTACCTTGGGCAAGGGCGGCGCAATGGCAAGGGACTCGGTTTGCCGGGCGGCGAGCTGCTCGTTGGTCAGGCGCGCCAGGCTTGAGATCGGCTGGCCTTGGTCGATCAGCCGCTTGATGCGCCGCAACCGTTCGAGTTGCCCGCCGCTGTAGTAGCGCGTCCGGCCTTCACGATGCGCCGGGCTGAGACCGTAACGGCGCTCCCACGCCCTAAGCCGCTCCACTGCAATTCCCGTCAGGCTGGCTACGCTGCCTATTCGGTAAAGATCGTCTTGAGCATCCACCCAATGGCGCCCCGGCGAGACTTTGAACAGGACGAATTGTACGCAGTCCACTGGCTCTGTCTAGGTTCTGTCCAGATAAAGCGGAGCGAGCGCACAATGCGGGCATCAAGCGCCTTTGAAGTGCCCCCGCATGCGGTGAATCCGGCGCAACCCTCGGCATGGCGGGCCATTCGGCACGCCGGATGCCCGCTTCGCGCCCCCTCCCCGGCTCCTTGGCCTTGAAAAGGGACTCGTGCGGCCCCATTTGGCTGCCTGTTCGGGGTTGGAAACTTGCCGGCGACTGATCCCCGCAACGGCGGGCTCGTCGCGCTGGCGGGCTGACCCGCCAGCGACCGTTGGAAACTTGCCGGCGACTGATCCCCGCAACGGCAGCGGAGTTTCGCGCCAGCGAAACTGCCTTGAGGGTAGTGTCTCAGTCTGAAATGTTCGGGATTTTCTTGTGAAATTCAGAAAGATGTCCGGCCCCTTCTGCTTGGCATGGTTCCAGGAGCCGCACGCACCCGCCGTGCGGCCTGGCGTGGTATGCTCGCCGCAGCCAAACACAGCAATGGCGTTACGGTCTGGCTTCAGTGTAACTGACCCCTCTGGAGGGGGTCAGCCCGCGGCCGCGTATCCCGGTTGCGTCACTGGTTGCCCCCGAGACGCCCACCCGCCGGTCCGACCCGCGCGCAGCCCCTGCCGCCCATGAACGGGAAGTAGGCCGAGCCCCCGTTGCATACCCACGTCCAAGGCCAAGCGTGATGACCTGGACCACCAGCTCGCCGGGGCCTCGCTAGGGATTGCCGTCAGTGCGAATGCTCCAGATGTGGGCCTCGGCCTTGGGGCGCACCTCGACGATGTTCTCACCCAGATTGCCGCCCGCAAAGGTGAGAGCATCTCTCCCGCCAAACACATTCTGCCATGCATTGCTGTTCACTTCCGGCGTCCGCCACTCCCAGTCGAGGAACTTGGCGCCGGCGCGGTATTCATTTGTGCTCAGATATTTGACAGCCGTGAAACTTTGCGGCGTCACGTTGGGGTTGGTGCTTGAGAGGATCACCTTGAACCGGCCCGGCGTGGCGTGGTCTCCGCAACCCTGCACGACTTGCGAAACCGGTGCAACTCGGAGAGTGCAGGTCTGCGGGGTGCAGGCCGGTGACGGAAAAACGGGCGAATCCGGGGGGACTCCCGGCCCCGCGGCCCTCCATGCGCCCCCGGAATCCCGTGGGACTTTCCGTACCTTTGTCGGGATGAACCCATAGTCCCACCGCATTTGACGGCGATGGGCCCCCGTGCGCTACATGAGGGGCGCCTCTGAGGGAGACGGACCATGAAACGCCTCACCTTCCCCCAAGCGCCTGACGGCGCTGGCCGCCCCGATTTCGGCCCAGACACGACAATGCACGCTTCAGGACGTAAAACTCAGTAAAGTCCATCCAGGAACTGATTCTGTGTGCGAAAACGGGCAAGCCATCATCAGGGCTGCCGTCCCCAGTGAATGTGAAATCGCTCCCAAACCCTTGACGGTCTGCCTTGATGTCTGGGATACAACGGCATGTCCTCAGGACGCGCTGCCTACGACTTGCGAAGCAATGTTTGCGGGCACCGCCTGTTTAGATCACAGGCAGACGCTTGTTGCACAATCGCAACAGCCGCAACTTTCAAAGCCTCCGAGGCACGATTTTCCGACATTTGCAGTTGTCGGACAGTGGGGTCGGCCGCGGCTGGGTTGTCCGGCATGGGATGTTTTCTCCGGGGGTGGTGATGGCGGGGATCCTACTGGCCGGGGCGGTCAAGGGGGCGATGCAGGTGGTGGTGGGTGGTCATGGCCGTCATCGCATGACCGTGACCGTGGCAGTCCGGGTGGCGCCGGTCGGGTCCGTCACCCGGGCCGGGGCGTGGTTGGTCTTGGGGCAGGTGGAGCCGTCAACGCGGTCATACCGGTACGTTGCCGGATTGTACTGGTAGCGCTGGGGGTATTGGCTGTTGATGCGGTCGATGGTGGCGTCGGACCAGGCCAGGAAGTCGATGGCCCGGATCGTCAGGGTGAGGGTGTAGGGGGCCGTGAGGCCGGCATAGGGGGCCGTGCCGAGATTGACCGCCGGGATCAGGCCGGCCTCGTCCTCCCCGCAGGGCATCGTGGTCTTGCGGCGCAGGATGGGGACGGATGGGCAGGGTGGGCCGTCCGGGCTCAGTGTCTGGGTGCAGGCGATCTCATAGGTTATGGACAGGGCCCCGCCCGTCACGCGGTCGGTCGCCTTGTCGGCAAGGAGGATGCGGTAGGAGGCCCGGCCGCCCCAAGGTGTGGGGTGGGCGTCGGCCATGAGGGCGGGGATGGGGGTGGTGGCCCGGTCCTGGGCGATGGCCGAGGCGAGGGTCAGCGTGAGGGCCAGGAGGGCCGAGGCCAGACAGGTCAGGGGGGACAGTCGGGACATGGCGTGTCTCCTTGGGACTGTGGAACCCGCGCGGCGGGCGTGATCAACGGGGCCAGGATACCGATCCCGGGTGGGGAAGGCAAGGGACCGCGAACTCCGGGTTGTTGTGCAGCTTTGATTTGAGGGTAAAATACGCCGTTGACTTGGACCTTCTGGATGCGCCCCTTTTCGTTCGGGGACAAGGCGGCATCCCGGCCCGACCCCATCCGTTCAACCTGTCGAGGCGCCATGAGCGAACAGATTTCAAAGCAGCCGTCACGCTTGAAGGAGCTCATTGCCAAGGGCAAGGAGCAGGGTTATCTCACCTTTGCTGAGGTGAATGACCACCTGCCTGATGATCTGTCCGATTCGGATCAGATCGAAGACATCATCGGCACCATCAACGACATGGGCATCGAGGTTCACGAGAGCGCTCCTGATGCCGATGACCTGATGAGCGCCGAAGAGAACACGGTTGACGAGCTTGCTGCGGAGGAGGCGGCCGCAGCTCTCGCCGCGGTGGAGACCGAGGCGGGCCGCACGACCGACCCCGTTCGGATGTACATGCGCGAAATGGGCACGGTGGAGCTGCTGACTCGGGAAGGCGAAATCGTCATCGCCAAGCGCATCGAGGAGGGCATTCGCGATGTGCTTGCCGCCTTGGCCGCCTTTCCCGGCGTGGTGGAGCACATCCTCGACACCTACACCGAGGTGAGCCGCGAGGGTCAGCTTTCGACATTGCTCATCGGCTACTTGGATCCGACCGACCATGTTCCGAGGGCGCCCCAGGTCGTTCCGGCACCCAAGCCGGCCGTCGTGCCTCAAGTTGTTGAAGACGCCGCCAAGGCGGATGGCAACGCTGGAGCCGGCGGCAATGAAGCCGATGCTGACGGCACGGCCAAGGCTGGCGGGGGGGTTGGGAATCCCGGCCCGGAGGCGGTGGCCGATGACGGGGAAAAGACAACCGACGGCACCGCGGCCAACAAACCGGAGGCTGGTTCGGCGAAGCCTGCGGATGCCAAAGCCGTCGACGGCAAGGCCGGACAAGCCAAGGGCGCTGACGACGCCAATGCCAACAATGCCAACAAAGGAGAGACGGACTCATCGGACAAAGACAAGGGGCCGGACCCGGTGCTGGCCAAGAGGCGCTTCCAAGCGCTCAGGCGCCAATTCAACAAGACGCGCAAGCTCATTGATCAAAGGGGCCGCAGCAGCCCTGAGTCGCGCGCCCAGTTGGCCGCGCTGGGCAAGAAGTTCCACTCCTTCAAGCTGGTGCCCAAGCATTATGATGAGATCGTCCGCCGGCCGCGGGAAGCGCTTGAGCAAGTGCGCCACCATGAGCGCGCCCTTCTGGACATCTGCGTGCGCGATGCCCGCGTGCCTCGGGAACTGTTCCGCAAGGTCTTTGTCGGCAAGGAAACCAGCGTCACTTGGCTGAATCGCCTGATCAAGGCGGAAGAGCGCTATTCCGAAGCGCTCGCCGAGCGCAAGCCCGACATCGTGCGCATTCAAAAGAAGCTCAAGGCCGTTTGCGCCCGCACCGGCTTGTCGGTGACTGAACTCAAGGAGATCAACCGCGCCATGTCCTTGGGCGAGGCCAAGGCGCGGCGGGCCAAGAAGGACATGGTCGAGGCCAACCTGCGCCTCGTCATTTCCATCGCCAAGAAATACACCAACCGCGGCCTGCAGTTCCTCGACCTGATCCAAGAGGGCAACATTGGCCTTATGAAGGCGGTGGACAAGTTCGAGTACCGGCGCGGATACAAGTTCTCCACCTATGCCACTTGGTGGATTCGTCAGGCCATCACCCGTTCCATCGCCGATCAGGCGCGCACCATCCGCATTCCCGTACACATGATCGAGACCATCAACAAGCTCAACCGGGTGTCCCGGCAAATGGTTCAGGAAATGGGCCGCGAGCCGAAGCCGGACGAGCTGGGGGAGCGCATGGAAATGGTCGAGGAAAAAGTGCGCCGGGTGCTCAAGATCGCCAAGGAGCCCATTTCCATGGAAACGCCGATCGGCGATGACGAAGACTCCCACATCGGCGACTTCATCGAGGATTCCACTGTGGGCCTGCCGATCGACCTGGCCACCGAGGATGGCCTCAAGCAATTGATCGGCAACGTCCTTGGCGGCCTCACCGCCCGCGAGGCCAAGGTGCTGCGCATGCGCTTCGGCATTGGCATGAACACCGACCACACCTTGGAGGAGGTCGGCAAGCAGTTCGATGTCACAAGGGAGCGCATTCGCCAAATCGAAGCCAAGGCGCTGCGCAAGCTGCGTCATCCCAGCCGTTCCGAGCACCTGCGCAGCTTCCTGGACGACAAGGTGTCGTCCAAGTCGTAGCCGGTCGGCCAGCCGCCGAGGCTGCTTGGCTGTGGCTCCAAGGGCCTATAGCTCAGTTGGTTAGAGCAGTGGACTCATAATCCATTGGTCCCAGGTTCGAGTCCTGGTGGGCCCACCATTGCCTGCGAGGGGCGGGGGCCGCGCCCCCAAGCCGAGGCTGCTTTTCCGCGAGGTGCGGCCCCTCGCGCACCCCGAGCTGAAGGCTCTTATCCTGCGAGGGGCGGGGCCCCTCGCGCACCCCAAGCTGAAGGCTCTTTTCCCGGTTTTTGGCGGCAAGGCATAATGGCGGCATCGCCTATCGTGCGATCGACGGTTCGACATGACCTTCACCTTAAACGCCGCCGTTGCATTCGTCCGCGACCGCATTCGGTTGAACGCGCTGCTGATCGTGCTCTGCTTTGCGGGCGTGCTGGTGCTCGAATCCCAGAGTGCGGCAAGCTACCCGGCCTATCTGCTCGCCATCGTGATGCTGGCGCGCCTGCGTCAGTGGGTCGATGTCCTTGCCGTGCCGCTGATCTGGTCGATCATGGCGCTGCTGGCCTATTTGGTCCTGACCGGTTTGTGGTCCGAGGGCAGCCAACCGGGCGATGCGCTGTCCATGCTGTCACGGGCGACGCAGGTGCTGCTGTTTGCCGTTGCCCTCGCCGAATGCCAGATGCGCGACGAACTGCAGCGCTGGTTGGGCCGGACGCTGGCGGTTGCCGGCGTTTTGGCCGCCATGGCGGGCCTTGGCCTGTTTCTGATGGGAAACTCGGAAAACGGCCGGCTAGTCGGGTTGGGACAGCTCGACAACAACGTGGTGGCGGCCTTGATCTTCGGCGTGGTTCTCATCTTGATTGCCAGTGAGGCGCTGCGTGAGCCGGATGGCATCTGGCGGCGCATCAGCGCGCTTGGCATCGTCGTCATCGCTGCCGCAGTGCTGCTTTCCGATTCCCGCAACGGCCAGATCAGCGCCATGCTGGGTCTCGGCACCTTTTTCATCGCCCATCGGGTGGCGGACCGGCAACGCTTCGCAGCCGCCGTGTTGGGCATAGGCGTGATCCTCCTAGCCTTGCTCGCGGCCTTGATCGGCAACGAAGCCGGCCGCAACCTCGTGCTGCCCAGAGGCGACAGCTTTCGGCTCGCGATTTGGCTGGCCACCCTTCACGCCGTCGCCGATGGCGGCTTGTGGTTCGGGCGCGGCATCCTCACCGACGATACGCTGGTCACCGCCGACGGCGAGTTTCCCCATCCACACAACATGTACCTGTCGGTTCTCTTCCAAGGCGGCTTGGTTGGCGCGGCGCTTTTTGCCGTGTTGATTGCCGCCGTCGTGCGCACCCTGCTCAACCACTACGGGCATCGGGACGCCAAGCTGGCCTTGGGCATTCTTGGCTTGGCCCTGCCCGCTTGGCTGCTCGACGGCCACGAACTCATAGACAAGGTGGGCATGACTTGGTTTCTGTTCTGGCTGCCGGTGGCCATCAGCCTTGGCTTGGCTTGGATGGGCCGGCTGGACGCCAAGCGCCTGCTGGAGGAGACGCGGTGACCGGGCTGTCGGTCGGCTTCGTCACTTGGCATACGCCGAAGGACGTGCTCGCCAAGTTTCTGGACAGCTTGGCCGAGGCCGTTGAAACGCTCCTGCGCGCGATGCCGATGCCCGTTTCCATCTACGCCATCTGCAATGACGCATCCCAAGACGTCCAAGCCGTGGAAGCGATGATCCGACCCCGCGCCCTAAGTGCCGGCGAGCTCACTTGGCACTTCGTTCAAGGCCATGGGAACATCGGCTACGGCGCAGCCCAGAACTTGGCCATCCGGCGCACGGAAGCGGACTTCCACCTGATCTGCAACCCCGATCTCGTCATGGCCCCCAGCGCCTTGCTGGAGACGGTGCGCTTCCTTGAGGCGCACCCCGGCGCGGTGCTGGCCGCTCCCCGGGGCTTTGACGCAGAGGGCCGCAACGCTCGGCTCGCCAAACGGCCGCCGACGTTGCTGACGCTCGCCCTGCGCGCCCTCTCAGTGCGGCCCTCAACCGGCCTCCTGGGGCGGCGAATCGCTGCCTATGTTTACGACGATGCGCTTGCGGCCGAGCAGCCCGCGCCCATCGAATTGGCCAGCGGCTGCTTCATGGTGACCCGAACCTCGGCGCTCCAAGCCATAGGCGGCTTTGATGAGGGCTACTTCCTCTATTTCGAGGACTTCGACCTTTGCCGCCGCCTTGCCGCCCACGGCGGCATCTACGAACTGCCCACGGCCAGCATCACCCATTACGGGGGCCGCACAGCCCGTCGTGGGTTGGCCGGAATCCTGCGCTTCATGCGCTCCGGATGCCGCTACTTCAACCGCCACGGCTGGCGGATTTGGTGAAGGAAAAGACATGAGCGAACTTCAGGCTGTCCCAATCAGGGGTTTACAACGGTTTGCTTGGGCGTAGAATGCCGGACTGACTGTTGATGGTCGCTCTTCGGGGCGGCTAAGTGTGTTGAGGGGCCGAATTGGCCCCTCTTTCATATGGGTAAATTTCCAATCATGTCGGCATTTGGCGGAGCACCCGCACCGCGATGGAAGCGGGTGTGCGTCTTTGAGGACGGCGAGAACCTCAGCCACAGCTTGGCAGACCTGTTCCAAGTCGGCAGCAATCGATACGATCCAGTCTCCCGCTCCCTTGGAACCGAGAAAGGGGTGGACACTCAACTGGCCACCGACATGGTCACGCTTTCAGACATCTACGACGTCGCGGTGGTTGTTTCGGGAGACGCCGACTACATGCCTCCAGTCTCAGCAGTCAAAAACCTGGGCAAGCTGGTGTACGGCATTTCGTTTCTGACCGCCAATGGAAAGAAACTCCCGGGTGGTGCGTGGCGGTTGGAGCGACGCGTTGACAGCCAAATTGAAGTATCTTTTGAACGGGCTCAGGAACTTTTGGGGATTGAGGAAGTTGCGGCCTAACGAGCTAGCTGCCAAGAGGAATCCGGTCTCTGGTCAATGGCTTAGCTCAACTTCTGGACCGCCCCCGTGATTGCGGCAAACCACGGCGCTTTTTCGGAAGACAGCCGAGCCGTTTGGGACGAGCGCTGGTTGGGCAGCACCGCATGAAAATCATCGTCACCGGCGGCGCCGGATTCATCGGTTCGGCCTTGGTGCGCCATTTGGTCGGGGGGCGGGGCGACCAAGTGCTCACCATTGACAAGCTCACTTACGCTGGCAACCGGGCCAATCTCGCCGCAGTGGCCGGGTGCGCCAACCACCGACTTGAAGTGGCGGACATTGGCGACGCCAAGCGGCTGCGCTCGCTCGTTTTCGACTTCGGGCCGGACGCCCTCATGCACTTGGCGGCGGAGTCGCATGTGGACCGCTCGATCGACGGACCGGCCGACTTCATTCGCACCAACGTCCTTGGCACCTGCGCGCTGTTGGAGGTCGTCCGGGATTACAACGCCGACCGGGCCGGAGGCCGGGCCTGCCTTTTTCTTCACGTTTCCACCGACGAGGTTTACGGCGCGCTGGGCGCAGAGGGCGCTTTCTCGGAGAGCAGCCCTTACCGTCCCAACTCTCCCTACTCTGCGTCCAAGGCGGCCTCCGACCATTTGGTTCGGGCATGGCGGGCCACTTACGGCCTGCCGACCATGCTCACCAACTGCTCCAACAACTACGGGCCTCACCAGCATGCGGAAAAGCTTATTCCAGTCATCATCCTGGCGGCCCTGCGCGGCGCGGCGGTGCCGCTGTACGGCGACGGTCGGCAGGTTCGGGACTGGCTCCACGTCGATGACCACGTCCGGGGCTTGGTGGCCGTGCTTGAAAGCGGCGCCTTGGGACGCGCCTACAACATTGGCGGGGACTGCGAAAAGACCAATCTCGAAGTCGCCACCGAGGTGCTGACGGCGGTGGCCGAACAAACGGACGCCGACCCCGGCAGCTTGCTCCGACTGATCGAGTTCGTCAAGGATCGCCCAGGCCATGACCGCCGTTACGCCATCGACGCCAGCCGCATTCGCGGAGAGCTCGGCTGGCGGCCCCGGATCGGCTTCGCCGACGGGATCCGCCAAACCGTGGCTTGGTATCTGGATCACAAGGATTGGTGGCCAGCCGCCGACGGCCAAGGAGCGGGATGATGGAAGTCCATCGGACCAAGTTGCCCGGCGTGCTGATCATTGAGCCGGACGTGCATCGCGATGAGCGGGGGTTCTTCATGGAGCGCCACCACCGCCGCCGTTACGGGGAACTGCCGGGGCTTGACTTGGACTTCGTTCAGGACAACCACTCCCACTCCCGGCGCGGCGTGCTGCGCGGCCTGCACTTTCAGCGGCGCCATCCCCAAGGCAAGCTGGTGAGCGTCATCAGCGGCGCGGTTTGGGATGTGGCGGCGGACATCGATCCCGCCTCTCCGACCTTTCGGCATTGGGTGGGGATCGAACTGAATGCGGTCAATCACCGGCAGTTGTACATCCCACCCGGCTTCGCCCATGGTTTTTGCGTGTTCTCGGCTTCGGCGGACCTTCTTTACAAATGCACGGACTTCCATCATCCCGAGGATGAGGCGGGGGTGATTTGGAACGATGCCGAACTGGCCATCGAATGGCCGATTGCGGACCCGGTCCTGTCTCCCCGTGATGCGCGCAATCCCAGCCTAAGCGACTACCTGCGGGGTTGAATCCTGTTTAAGCGCATTCTTGTCACCGGCGGCAGCGGCCAAGTCGGCACCGCCATCCAAGCGCTTGCGCCGCTGGCGGTGGCGGTTCATGCGCCCCCATCGGCGCAGCTCGATGTCCGCGACGGCCGCAGCGTGGCCGCCGCCCTTGCTGATTTTCGTCCGGATGCCGTGATCAATGCGGCCGCCTACACGAAGGTGGACCAGGCTGAGGGTGATTCGGAGGCTGCGTTTGCCGTCAACGCCGAGGGCGCGCGCCATGTCGCCAAGGCTTGTGCTGCTGAGGGCTGTCCGTTGCTGCATCTCTCCACGGACTACGTCTTTGACGGCGCCAAGCGCGGGCCCTATGTGGAATCGGACCCTCCCGCACCGATCAACGCCTACGGCCACAGCAAGCTGGCCGGCGAACAAGCGGTGGCGGAAGTCCTCGATGCCCACCTGACGCTGCGCGTCGCTTGGGTGTTCAGCGCCACAGGGGCCAACTTCGTCAAGACCATGGTGAACTTGGCTGGCCGCGATGAGCTCAAGGTGGTCAACGACCAGCGGGGCGCGCCCACGGCCGCCCGCAGCATTGCCGCCACGCTATGGCGCATCTTGGAGCGCATGGCCGGCACGCCGCGCTTTGGCCTTTATCATTTCGCATCCGAGCCGCCAACCACTTGGCATGGCTTCGCGGCCGCCATCTTCGCCGAACTTGCCGAACGGCAGGATGCGGATGCACTGCCCAAGCTCGTCCCCATTCCCAGCGCCGACTACCCGACCCGCGCCGCCCGCCCTGGAAATTCGCTGTTAAGCGGCGCCCGTTTGCATGGCCACTACGGCATCGGCCCCGCCGACTGGCGTGGGGAACTGAAGAGGGTGCTTGCCACTCTCGCGCCTTAAGCCGGTTAAGGACTCTCTCCGCCGGTCCATGTTCGGATCAATTCACAGTGGCGCATATGCTTCCGCTGGACGGACGATGGGCCAAGTGATGCCAAGGCAGTTCGCAGCTTGGCGGTCCCGGCGCGCAGCACCCCTTGAGAATGCGGCAACGCTCAAACGCTATTCCGCCGCGGCAGGGGCGATGCGCTCGCCGAATTCGCTCAGGCGATCCAAGCCTCCGGGGCCGGCGAAGAGGAACGCCGGCACCATGATGCGGCCGACGCCAAGTTCCGCCATCTGCTCGATGCCGCGCACGGGATCAGCCATTTGCGCGCCGAATATGGCGTTGATCTCAATGCTGGCGGGATCCCGGCCTGTCTCCTCGGCGGCTTTGCGCAGGCGACCGAGCAGGGCGCCAAGACGTTCCGCATCGCCTTCGCCGGGGAAGTAGCCATCGGCGATGCGGATAGCGCGCCCGATGGCGGCGTCCGTGTCCCCGCCCACATGCACCGGAATGTTGCCGTTGACCGGCCGCGGGCTGCAAGTGACCGGCGCGAAGTCCACGAACTCGCCGTGAAACTCAGCATGCGGCCCCGCCCAGAGCGCTCGCATGGCGGCGATGTACTCGTCATTGCGCGCCCCCCGGCGCTCCCAAGGGATGCCAAGCGCTGCAAACTCCTCCTTCAGCCAGCCAACGCCCAAACCGAGTTCCACCCGACCTCCCGACAACTGATCGAGGGTCGCCAGCTCCTTGGCCAGCACCAGGGGGTTGCGCTGCGGCACGATGAGAATGCAGGTGCCCAAGCGCAGCGTGGGCGCTGCCGCGGCGGCGAACGCCAGCCAGATGAGTGGATCCGGAATCGGCGTGTCGGGCTCGGCGGGAATCTTGCCGTCGGCGGTGTAGGGGTATTTGGAGGCGATCTCATCCGGCAGGATGACGTGCTCGCCGCCCCATACGGATTCAAAGCCCGCGGTTTCGGCGCGTCGGCAAATGTCCAACGCCGTGGCGCCGTCGATGCCAATGCTGCTGGCGAAGGCGAGTCCGACTTTCATAGGTTCTCCTTTGGTTGTGCGTGGAAAAGCGTGAAGCACGACTGCCGATGGCGCCGCATCATCGACTCAGATGAACCACCACGTCGTGTTGCGCGAACACGAAGACGAAACCTGTCCACCTCCTTCCGCTGATGCCTGACGGCACCATCGGAAGACGTCTGGCCAACCAAGCCCCGTCTTGCCGCTAATGGTAGGGCTGAACACGCTCGATGTCTCCAGCTGCAGCACTTGCATCTCGAAATCGGACCCATCCAAGATCGCAGCAACAATCGCTTCGATCACGATTGCGTCAGTCGGTCCCTCCACCGCAACCGCAACCCTGACCGGTTCAGACATTGGGAACGCCGCCCAGATGCCCCATTGTCCAGAGGCGCGACAGAGTCCATCCCTGCTCTCCCTTGGCACGCAGTTGGTCATCGACGACGACCTGCCGCACGTGGGTGCTCCCGGATTGGGTGCGGGATACGGTGAACAGGCGCACGTCACTGTTCTGAAGAGGCAGGCCGTCCAGCACGAGCGGGTTGTGGGTCGTCAAAAGCACCTGACGCTCTCCGTCCGCCATGAGCAGCCACTCGCAAAACCGATTCATCAGTGACCTTGCCGATCGTGGATTCAATCCGTGGTCGGCGTTGTCCACGGCGCACAATCGAGGCGTTCCCTTGCTGCCCGCGATCACCGCAAGGAACAGCACGTAGAGGGCGCCTTCGGAAACGTCGTATCCCGATAGGACATTGCGGTTTTCCTGCATGAATTTATCGCGGAACCTTACGACGAGCTTCGATGTGGAGGCCGCTGGAGAAAGCGCCATGCTCTCTGAGTGGGCAAAATCGAAACTCTTTGCCCAATCGATCAGTTCCAGTGCGTCTCGGAGGATATTCGTGCTGCGCTTGTCCTTTCTTCGTTGGCGGAGCAACTCGCGAAGAGCCGTCGGAAGGCTCCCGCCAGAAAGTCCCAACGGCGGCTTGGGTTGTGGATCCGGCAAGATGCCTCGAAGCACAGTTGTGGTTGGCGTGTAGATGACGTAGCCCTGAAGACGTTTGAGCAGTGCGGCGCTTGCGCCGGACTCGATCAACAAGAGTTGCCCGCTGGCGAACAGGACCCTTTAAGACCGGTGAGGGCCACTCTCTCCAGCCAGCGCATCTGTTGTCTGGCCCCGTTCAATCAATGCCGCCCGCAAAGCGGGCGGCATTGATCGTCAGCCTACTGGAAGTTCATTCTCAGGGTGGCGCCAACCATTCTCGGTGGTGCCAGGAAGGTGCTGTAGCTGCCCCCTTGGAAGACCGAGTTGAACACCAAGGTCTCGATGTGGTTGTCGAACAGGTTCCTGGCCCAGACTTGGAAGTCCCACCGATCGTCCGCGGCGCGCAGGCCGAGCTGCAGGTTGACCAGAACCTCGTCGGACACGTCCTTTTGGTTCCTGAGGTCGGAACCCGTGTTGTGCGCGCCCCGGAAGCCGACGTTCAGATTGCCGTAGGCGAACAGGCGGTCGTTGAGCGGCTGTTCCGCAAACAGCGACGTGCTGCCTTGCCAATAGGGCGCATGGGTGATCTGGCGGCCCTCGATGCTTTCCAGTGCGGCCCAATCCTCCAGCAAGGCGAACTCCTGCTCCAGGAACAGCTCGGTTTCGGTTCGCGGATCATTGAGGTCGTCGCCGTATCGGGTGTCGGCGTAGGTAATGCCCAAGGACCAGAGGATGCCGTCCGCCAGGATCCAACTGCCTTCAAACTCGACGCCCTTGCTGATCATCTCGTCGGTGTTGCTGATCAGGAAGCCGGTGCCGGTGAAGGTGTTGAGCTGGAAGTCCTCGAAGTCGCTGTAGAAGGCGGCGACGTTGGTGGTCAGGCGACCGTCCAGGAACTGGCCCTTCATGCCAATCTCATAGGCATTGACGAATTCCGGGTCGAAGCGATGGTCGTCATCGAAGAAGGCGCAGTCCAGATGCGCGATGCCGGGGTTGGTGATCCCGCCCGCCGAACCGCACTCAAACTGCGTCAGGCCGTTGCGGCCCTCGGGGTCGCCAGTGGCGTCTTGGACCGCCTGCGGCACGTCCGCTGCCAGTCCGCTGTCGGACAGGAAGCGGGCATCGCCGCCGGTAGCCAGGAAGGTGGCGAAGGAGTCCATCTCGATGGCTTGCTGGTCGAGGTTGAAGCCCCCGGCCTTGTAGCCCCTTGAGACGCTGCCGTACAGGCTCACCTCATCGGTGACGGCCCACGACAGGCTGACGGTGCCGGTCCACTCCTTCTCCGTCTCCTTATCCTCCCAAGAGACGATGTTGCACAGGGAGCCGATGAAGACCAAGCCAGTGCAATGGGCTTCGTTGAACTCATCGCGCAGCATGGCCGCCATCAGGTCGCGCTGCGTGCCCTGCACCGGCTCCACCCCATTGATGCGCGTGATGGCGTCCTTGGTCTCGTTCGAGTAGCGCGCGCCGACGGTCAAGGTCAGCCGCTCGTTCAGGTCGAAGGTGTTGTGCGTGAAGATCGACCAGCCGTCCGTCTCTTGAGCGTAGTCGGCGGCATAGCCGTCGTGCTCCTGGTAGTTGGGTCGCGGCGTATCGTCGCCTTCCAGCATGCGGGTGGCCGGATTGTAGGTGCCCAAGCCGGCGCCGGTGGTCGTTCCAAAGGGTGCGTTGGTCAAGGTGTACAAGTTGAAGGGTGCCAAGCCAACGATGTAGCGACTCAGATATTCGGGTCCGTCTTCCGCCAAGCGAATCGCTTCGTCGGTGACGATGTCCTCGGTGTAGAAGTAGGCGCCCACCAAGTAGCTGCCACGCTCCGTGTTGAACTGCAGCTGCAGTTCCTGGGAGAAGTTCTCGAACGACTCGTCAGTGTGTTGCGGCTGCGCCACGTTGGCGCCGGTGAAGTCGATGTCCTGGCCGCGCTGCACGTCGAATTCCCGATAGGAGGTGATGGAGGTGAGCGATAGATTGTCATTGACGTTCCAGTTGAGCTGGTTCTGGATGCCTTTGTCCTCCACCAGCTCGAAGGGATCGAAGTTGACGCCAACGTCCCAGGATTCGTCGTCGTCACCGCGTTCGGCAGGGCGGCCATTCGCCGCCAAGAGATCGTTGATGATGACGCCGGGGGGTTCCCCCAGGTTCAAGATGCCCCGCGTCGAGGCGCTGGGGCCCTGATCGGTGAAGTTCACCGAGTGGAAGTTGGCGGGGCAGCAGTCCTCGTCCTTGTCGGTGTAGTCGAGGATCAGGCGGTTGTCCCAAGTGTCCCCTTGCCACTGCAGTTGGCCCTTGATGGTGTAGCGTTCGCGGCTGTCGTAGGCGCCGTCGGTGACGTTGTCTTCGTAGTAGCCGTCCCGCTCGTGGTAGTTGACGCTCAGACGGTAGGCGAGGCGGTCATCCACCAGCGGGCCGGTGGCGGACGCCTGAACCTTGATCGCTCCGAAATCGCCTGCGCTCAGAGCCACCATGGAGGATTGCTGGAACTCAGGCTTCTTGGTGATGATCTGCAGCGCCCCGGCGCTGGTGTTCTTGCCGAACAGCGTGCCTTGGGGACCGCGCAGCACCTCAATGCGGTCTATGTCCACAAAGTCGGAGAAAGCCTGACCGGCTCGGCTTCGGTAAACCCCGTCAATGAAGGTGCCGACCGCCGCCTCCAGGCCGGGGTTGTTGCCGGTGGTGCCGACGCCGCGGATGCGCACCGTGCCGCCATTGGACGTGGAGTTGGAGCTGTAAACGGAGATGGAGGGCGATACCTCCTGCAGGCCGTAGAGGTCCTGCACGCCCCTGGCTTCCAAGTCTTCGCCGGCGAATGCCGACACCGCGATCGGGATGTCTTGGATCGACTCCTCCCGCCGCGTCGCGGTCACCAGGATCTCCTCAACCTCCGAGGCGGTGGCCGTGCCGGACTGAGCCAGCGCGGCCGGCCCGAACAAAGCGGCGAAACTCGCCCAAAACAAAGCGATTGCGGTGCTGTTCCTAAGTTCGATCACGTTGATCCCTCCATTATAAATCCAACTGCGATTTCAGCCATGGGGTCAGCGACAAGCGGTGGCCAGTGCGCCAATTCACGTCCACCAAACGAAACCGGCATGCCGAGCCGCGGCTGGTTGGCGGATTTGAACATAGATTTCTTCATGTTTCCAACACTTTCCTTACATAAAAAATCAATATTCCTGGATGGGGTTGGCGGCGCTGGCGGATTGCCGCCGTTGAAGGCGGAAGCTGAGGTGACGGGTTCTGAATGGACTCCCCGCGCTTAGCGGCCGATGCGGCCATCGCCTTGATGGTCGCATCGGCCGTCCGGTCGGCAAATGCCGCCCGACCGGAATGATCTAAAATTCGCACATGCGCATCGTGGTCGAAGCGGACATCGCCCCTATCTGACGCAGAGCCCGGGATGGACATCAAGCCAAGCGGCATCACGATGCGGCGCCGGCCCGCATCGACCGATTGACAGGCTGGCGCCGAACGCGCTTGAGGCTTGCGGGCGGAACTGTCCTAGATGCCCAGCCGATAGGTGACGCCGAGCCTGAACATGCGCCCGAAGGGATTGTGGACGAACGGGTCGTAGTTCAGGTCACGGCCCGCGAACGGCGGATCTTCGTCGGCTAGGTTGATCACCGACAGAGTCAGGTTCACTTGGTCCTGCATGAGGCTGTAGTTCAAGTGCAGGTCGTGGGTGTCATGGCTTTTCACCTTGAAGGGCGCTGCGCCGGACTCGTAGCCGCCCGTGAAATTCAGCATGTACCTGAGGTTCAGGGGGCCCCAAGCGTAGTTCACGAAGCCTCGTCCCTTCCATTTGACCAAGGTGCGGGCCAAGGACGTTTCGTAGTTCATGTTGCCCAAGGCGTCATATTCGCCGCCCAATTCCCACGCGCTGATGTCATAGCTCAGAATCCGGGTTCCGCTCACGCCGAGGCTCGCCATGCCGGGGCCCGCCGGAATGGCGTACCGGGCCGTGAAGTCGATGCCATCGGTTTCAATGTCCGGCCCGTTGACGATCTTGACGTCGATGATTTCCACATCAGCAGCCGCGGGGTTGCCGCCAAAGGTCAGCCTCGAGAAGTAGGGGCTGGTGGTGTCGCAAGGATCTGCGGCGCCGCCGGGGCAGGCAGCGGCCAGCACGCTGTTGAACGGCTCCGTCACCAAGGGCTTCTTGAAATCGTAGGACCAGTAGTCCAGGGTGATGAACAGGTTGTCGCCGTCCGCAACCAAGCCGTCGTGATTGATCAGCAGGCCGACGTTGAAGGTGGTTGCCTCCTCCGGCTCCAAGCCCGGGTTGCCTTGGGTGTCTATGCGCTTGAACGCCCCAGTGGCGCCGACAAACTGCAGCGAGTTCGATGATGCGGAGGCAACGATCTGATTCAAGGTCGGGCCCCGGAAGGTCGTTCCCACCGAGGCGCGCAGCCCGATGCTGGGCAGCATCTGCCAGCGAACGGCCAGCTTGGGATCCAGGCTCGAACCCGTGGAGCCGCCATAGTCCTCATAGCGCAGGGACAGTTGCGCCTCCACCGTTTCGGTTAGCGGAACTTGGGTTTCCCCAAACAGCGAGTAGATGTCCCGGTCCTCGTCGATTTGGGACACGGGTGGCAGGAAGCCGAACAAGCCGTTCCGGTTGACGGTGCAATCCTTGATTTCGGGGCCGGCAGCGCAAGGAAACAGCGCGAAGTCGTTCATCTCGTAGGCGCCGGTCTCATAGGTCTCGCTGCGCCATTGGGCGCCGACGGCGAAGCCGACCTCACCTGCGGCCATGCCAAACGGCAGGACGCCTGTCAGGATGCCTTCCATCACCAGCAGGGAGGCTTCGCCGTCCCCGCCATACTCAGTCATCATGTAGTCGAACAGATCTTGGTTGTTCAGGGCCGGATTGAAGTCGGGGTTTTCGGCAATGCCGCCCGGCACTTGAGGGTGTGAGCCGGGCATGGAATTGGAGAAGGGAATCCAGTAGCGGCACGGCCCTTGGCCTGCATTGGCCATGACGGTGTCCAAGGAGAACGCCAAGTTGCCGTTCTCGTCGTATTCATTGGGCACCATCCGCTCGCACTCGAAGCCAGCGAGGCCTTGGCGGGCGCGCGCGTCCCGATAGACCATGGTGTCGCCGCCGCCGAAGTCCCGCTGGGCCTTGGAGTAGGTGGCGGAGGCTTGCCAGCCGTAGTCACCGAAGCTGCCGTCCAAACTGAAGTTCAAGCGCCACTTGTCGGATTCCCGATGGTGGTCGCGCAGCGGGCCGTCCTGGCCGAAGTAGCGGCCATAGAACCATGCCACTTCCTGCCAAGCTGCCGGAACGCCGGCGGCGGCTTGGGCGGGGTCGCCTTGCCAACGGCAGTGGTCGGCATCGCACCATGCGTAGTCGCCGTAGAGGTCGGGATACTTGCTGGCCATGTCCACCAAGCCCGGATTGTTGGCGCGGATGGTGCGGTTTGCGTCCACCAAGCGGTTCGGTGGATAGGAGGGTGATGTGTTCCAAGCGGGCACATCGCTGTCCGTCATCAGGAACTCGCTGGTCAAGGTGGTGCTGTCGTTGATTTCCCAAGAGAATTCCGTGAACCACTGCCAACGTTCCGCCTCCTCGGCCAAATTGTCGAACGCCGTGTATTGAAAGCGGCAGAAACCGCCAAGGGCATTGCCCGCAACGCCAACGTTGGTGCGGGCACCGCCCAGCTTTTCGCAATTGGGGTCGGTGATGCCGCTGGCCAAAAGGCCTGCGAAGCCGCCAGCCGCCGCGGTAATGGGCGCTGCCGCTGCCCAGCGGTCCAATGGCACAACAACCGATGGCCGTCCAACGCTGGACCAGCCGCCGGGCGTGGGGTTCTCGGCGAAAGTCCGCACCGCCCAGTCCCGCTCGGGAATCTCAAGCTCGCTGCGCTTGATGTAGCTGAAGGAACTCACCACATGGCCGCGGCCATCGGCGAGGTCAGTGCCGAAGATCAAGCCCATTTCGGTGTCACCGCCCGAGTCCTGGATGGTCTTGTGGTTTGCGGAAACCTCAAAGCCGGTGAAGTCGCTGCGAGTGATGAAGTTCATCACCCCGGCGATGGCGTCCGAGCCGTAGGTGGCCGCCGCGCCGTCACGCAGGATCTCAATCCGCTCCACGGCGATGGAAGGCATCATGTTGACGTCCACAAGCAGCTGCGCTTGGGCGCCGATGGCATGGGGCGACCAGGTGGTGCGGCGTCCGTTGATGAGCACCAGCGAACGGCTCGGCCCCAAGCCGCGGATGTTCACCGTGGCCCGGTCGGCGCCGGCGCCGGCCTGAAACTGGTCGGTCTCGCCGTCGGCGCCTTGACTGAACGACAGGTTCTTGATCAGGTCCAAGGTGGTGGGCGATCCCTCCAAGGCCAAATCGTCCCGGCTGAGCGAGGTCACCGGCAAGGGCGCATCCTCCGGAGTGCCCTTGATGTAGGATCCGGTGACTAGGATTTCCTCGATTTCACCGCTGTTTTCAGCAGCCCATGCCCAAGGCCCGAACAGCATGAGGCAAGGCAGCATCAGGCAGGAAGCCAAGCGGCTATGCAACGAATGAATCATGGACACCTCCCCGTAGTCCAAATTTTCCGAGGCTTGGAAATCGGTTTGCCAATGGCACGACCACCAAGCCTTGTGCTTGATGCGACCTTAACACTTAATTCAAGCGACAGTCCAACACGCGCGACCTGACGGTCGCGGATGGAGTTTCGCTGGCGCGAAACTCCAACGCCGTTGCTTAGGCTAGGTTCCGATGAGTTTCCGAACCCGGGCGACACTACACTTTCCATTGCCCGCCGCACATCGCACAATGGCAGCCTGAAACCGACAAGGCGGGCGATTGGACACTTCATTCAGCGACGAGCACGAGGCGTTCCGCGAACAGGCGCGGGCGTTCCTGGACGCCAGCCTCCCCGAAGACCTCAAACGGGCGCAGCGCCTCTGCCCTGGCGTTTTTCTGGACTACGAGCACAACATTCGCTGGCACCGCATCCTGCATCGGCAGGGCTGGGTGGCACCCGCTTGGCCGAAGGCGCACGGCGGAACCGGTTGGGATTTGGCCCGCCGCTACCTCTGGTCAACCGAAGCCACCCGCGCTGAGGCGCCGAGCTTGGCGCCGATGGGCCTGGGCATGTGCGGCCCCATGCTGATCGGCCATGGCACGGCGGCGCAGAAGGCCGAGCTGCTGCCCCGCATCCTGTCCGGGGAGGATTATTGGTGCCAAGGCTATTCGGAACCCGGCTCCGGCTCCGACTTGGCCTCCCTCAATCTTAAGGCCACCTCCGATGGCCACTTCTACCGGCTGGGCGGCTCGAAGATCTGGACCACCCACGCCCATTGCGCCAACAAGATGTTCTGCTTGGCGCGCACCCGGGACGGCGAGCGGCCGCAGCAGGGCATCACCTTCCTGCTGCTTGACATGGATGCGCCCGGCATCCGGGTTGAGCCCATCGTCTTCGCTTCCGGCACCCACGAAGTCAACCAAGTGTTCTTTGATGACGTTCGGGTTCCGAAGGCCAACGTCGTGGGCCGGGAGCATGAGGGCTGGACAGTGGCCAAGTACCTGCTCGAGTTTGAACGCGGGGGCGGCGGCGCGGCGGGCTGCCAGACGGCGCTGGACCGGGTTCGCCGGCTGGCCGCCCAAGCGCCCCAGGCAGGCGGCGCGCTCATCGACGACCCCGGCTACCGTCGTCGGCTGGATGCCGCCGACATCAAGCTGCAGGCCATCAAGGCCACCGAATTCCGCATCATGGCCGCGCTTTCCAAGGGTCAGCCACCGGGGCCGGAATCCTCCATGATGAAAAGCCTTGGCGCGGACATCGGCCAGACGCTGACCGAGCTGGCCTTGGAGGCGCTCGGCGTTCAAGCGGCCCCGCACCAGCCGGGGGCTCTGGTTCCGGGCCGCAACGTGCCGCCCATTGGCCCGACGGGCGGCGTGGCCGTCTTTCCGCGCTACTTCAACCTGCGGGCCAGTTCCATCGCCGGCGGCACCAACGAAGTGCAGAGGAACATCGTCGCCAAGCTGGTGCTGGGCTTGTAGTGCGTCTTGCCGACGCAGCGTCAAGCCACCGCAACATCAAGCCACTGGAACCACGGGAGAAAGCCATGACCGAACTCGTGCTGCGCGAAGACCGGGACGGCCTATGCGTTTTGACCCTCAACCGTCCCGAGGCGCTCAATGCCTTGAGTCCAAACCTGTTCGTCGAACTGCGCCGCCACATCGATGCCATTGCCGAGCGGACTGAGATGGTGGGCTGCGTGATCCTCCGCGGCAAGGGCCGCTCGTTCTCCGCCGGCAACGACCTAAAGGCCATTCAAGCGGGGGAGCGGGCGCCGAGCCGTCACTTTCAAGCGGAGACCCTGGAGGCCATCGAGCAATTGCCGCAGCCGGTCATCGCCGCAGTGCAGGGCCACTGCTACACCGGCTCGCTGGAGCTGGCCCTAGCCTGCGATCTCTTGATTGCCGCGGAGGATGCCCGCTTTGCCGACACCCACGGCAAGTGGGCCATGTCGCCGTCCTGGGGCATGACCCAGCGCCTGCCGCGCCGGGTGGGGCTGCTGAACGCCAAGGAGATGATGTTCAGCGGGCGGGTGGTTGGCGGCGCCGAAGCCGTCGCCCTTGGGCTTGCGAACCGCTGCGTGCCCGTCGGCGAACTGATGGATGCGGCCGAAGCCATGGCCCGTTCGTTTCTGGCCAATTCCTGGTTCACCCTGCGCGCCGACAAGATGCTGGTCAATGGCGGACTGGAGCGGGGCTTAAGCGAGGGCCTGCGCTTTGAACGAACGGAGGGCCCCGGCAGCGGGCCGGACATGGCCGAGCGGCTCAAGCGGTTTGGGCGCTAGGAGCCCCTGCCTTCGGAAGCCGCGAAAGCGAAAATTCGATGCGGCCGTCCCTTAATGCACGTGCGGGCGATTGAGGGGAATGTCGAGTCATGTTTGACGAGACCGAACTTTCAAAGGGGCGAGCGGATGCGGATTTGCAGCCGTGAATTCCGCAGGCGGAGGCTCTTGGATTGGTTGATGGCGGGTTGGGTTTGCGCCACCAAGCCAACTCATGCGCCCGGTCGCCGTGGTCGCATGGGTCCAGGGCGCAGCTTCAGTCAGCCCAACTCATCCACGCTGGCGATGATCTTGCCGACCAAGCCGTACTCGACGGACTCCTCAGCGCTCATCCAGTAGTCCCGATCGGTGTCCTCGGCCACCTTCTTCAACGGCTGCCCGGTGCGCTCGGCGATGATTTGGTTGATGCGCTCGCGGGTCTTGATGATCTCCCGAGCGTGGATTTCGATGTCCGAGGCGTCGCCGCCGAAGCCGCCCGCCGGCTGGTGGATCAGGAAGCGGGTGTTCGGCAGGCAGAGCCGGTCCTCCTTCTCCGGGGCCAAGTAGATATGGGTGGCAATGCTGCCCACCCAGCCAGTGCCGACGATGCGCACCTTGGGCTTGATGTAACCGATCATGTCGAAGATGGTGTCGCCGGACTCGACGTGGCCACCGGGGGAGCCCAAGTAGATCGTGATCGGATCTTCCGATTCGAATGACAGGCTCAGCAGCTTCTCCGCCGTTCGCTGGGCCAGCCTCTGGCTGATCTCGCCAAACAGCGTCAACGTGCGGTGCTTCAACAGGGAGCTTTCCAGCAGATTGAACTGTTTGGCGACCTCGGTCAGGTCGTTCTCGGCGTCCAAGTTGTGCATGGCGGCTCCTTGTGGTGGGACAGGGCCGCAGAGCGGGGAAGGCATCGGCCCAAGTTGTGCGCTAGACTGAAAGGCCGCGAATTCTACACGAGGGGGAACCCATGCCGTTAGTGCCGGAATACCAAGCCATGCTGGAGGCGCTGGCCGCCGAACCGGGGCCGCCGATCCCCGAGATGTCACCCGAGGAAGCCCGGGCGCTCTACCGGATGATGCGCCCGTTGAATGCCGATTTGGCGGTGGGCGAGGTGCTCGAGCGCGGCGTTCCCGGTCCGGCCGGCGAGGTGCCGCTGCGCATCTATCGGCCCCAGGCGCCGGGGCCGCATCCTCTGCTGGTCTATTTCCACGGCGGCGGTTGGGTGATCGGCGACTTGGACACCGCCGACGCCGTCTGCCGCGACCTGTGCGAAACGGCGGGCTGCGTGGTGGCTTCCGTTGACTACCGCTTGGCCCCTGAGCACCGCTTCCCCGCCGCGGTGGACGACTGCTGCGCGGCCTTGGGATGGGTCTGCGGACACGCCGAGGAACTCGGCGGCAACGGACGCCTTGCGGTGGCCGGCGAAAGCGCCGGGGGCAACTTGGCGGCGGTTCTGTGCCTGAAGGCCCGCGACGAAGCCGGGCCGAAGATCGACTTCCAGCTGCTCCTCTACCCGGTGGTGGACCACGACTTGGGCCGTCCCTCCTACGTTGACAACGGTGCGGGCTACATCCTGGAGACGCCCGCCATGCGCTGGTTCTGGGACCATTACTGCCCGGATCCGGCCAGCCGCAGCCATCCCCACGCATCGCCGCTGCAGGCCGCCGACCACAGCGGGCTGCCCCCGGCCTTGGTGATGACCGCCGAGTTTGACCCGCTGCGCGACGAGGGCAACCTCTACGCCGAGACCCTCACCGCCGCCGGAACCCAAGCCGAGGCCATCTGCTGCGACGGCTTGGTCCACGACTTCTTCGCCACCGCGCAGCAGTTCGAGGCCAGCCGCGGCCCCTTCGAGGCCGCCTGCGCCGCCCTGCGCCAAGCGCTCCGCTGATTGGGAGAAGCAATCCGGGGATGCGGCATTGGGCCACTGGTGGGCCCGGGCAGTGCGCTCTGCCGACGCTTCGCCGCGATGGGACTGCATATGTTCCATCATGCCGATAAACATGCTTCAGCCGATACTGAATGGGTGTGCAAACTCGCTGTGTTGTCCCGATGGATTTCCAATCGAGGGCGGACGGAGGAATTCCACCCAACATCGTTGGCTGAAGCAAGTTGAGAGGCATGTCGCGAAATCTGGTGAGTTGGCAGCGAATTAGTTGTGGCATGGTTTATTTAAATTGGCACTTATGGCATTTCTTTGCCACTATATGTGTCCCCGTGGAAAAAAGGAAATTGAATGCCAAATGCTGAACTTCATGCCGATGTCCGGCTAGGCCCTCAAGGCAGGCTGGTGGTTCCGGCTGCCGTTAGAAAGGCGTTGGGATTCCAGCCCGGCGAAGCCCTCATCGCCCGGGTTGAGGCAGAACGCTTGGTGGTGGAAAAGGCTGTGGCCGTGGAGCGTCGCCTGCGCGAGTACTTCCGAAAGTTCGAGGGCCGGAGTCTTGCCGATGAACTGATTGCGGAGCGCCGGGAAGAGGCGGCTAGGGAAAGTCGCTCGTGACGGTGGTGCTCGATGCTTCCGCTCTCCTCGCTTACCTTCAAGGCGAGTCAGGCAGTGGCTCCGTCAGGAAAGTGCTTCGAGGCTCCCTAATGTCCACAGTGAATTGGGCGGAAGTTGTTCAGAGAGTTCCCAACCAAGATATGGGAAGGCTCGGCCTACGGGGTGACTTGGAGTCCCTTGGCCTGTCATTTGAACCTCTTTCCGCTGTCCAAGCCGAAATTGCAGGGCAATTGCGGGAGGCGACCAAAGCGCTCGGCCTCTCCTTGGGCGACCGGGCTTGCCTTGCGCTCGGGATGGACAGGGACGCGTTGGTCTATACGGCAGACCGCGCTTGGACCAAGGTGAGCGTGGGGGTTGCAGTGGAGTCGATCCGTTAGCAAGCTGTCCTGCGGCTGGGCTTGCCGCGGCAAGCCCATTGGCTACCGACTGCGTTAACCCGCCTCCCCCCTTCATCTTGGCGAAAGCATCTTGGATAAAGGCGGGTTTGATGCGGAAGGGCCAGCTTAGGGATCCAGCCGAGCCGAAGCGTACCCCGACACCACCACCTTGCCGTCCTGGTTGGTGGTCTCGACCTTCAGCTTAACCACGGGGTCGTCGTCCTCCACCGTCACCTCCTCCACCGTGGCGGTGGAGTGCAGCGTGTCGCCCGGCCAGACCTGGCTGGTGAAGCGCACGCCGAAGGTCTTGAGCCTGCCGTCGCCGACGTAGTTGGTCAGCATCCGGCCGGTCATGCCCATGGTCAGCATGCCGTGGGCGAAGACGCTTGGGTAGCCCGCCACTTGGGTGGTGAAGATCTCGTCGGTGTGCAGCGGGTTGTAGTCCCCGGAGGCGCCCGAGTACTGCACGAGCTGGGTGCGCTTGAGATCCTCCACCAAGCATTCCCCATAGGTGTCGCCGATGTTTAAATTGTCTTTGCTCAGCGCCATGTTCAAACGCTCCTGCTGATCGATGGGTTCCGGTTGCCGCGTCGAAGGCGTCGTGCCGAGGAGAATGGCGCCATCTCGGTTTCCTCCTATTGATCCACGGGGCGCTCGGTGCGCACCCCCACGCTCCGGGCGGTGATGGCCAGTTTGCCGTTCTGGTCGCGGTACTCGGTCACGGTTTCGCTGAACACCAGCTTGCCGGCCCGCTTGCTTTGCTTTTCCCAAGTCTTGCCCGGCTTGACCGTGGCGCTGAGCACGTCGCCGGGGCCGATGTGCCGGTGGTACTCGAAGTGCTGCTCGGCGTGCAGGCCACCGCCGCCGCCACCGGAGCCGTCCCGCTTGATGCCGGTGGCCTCCTTGCCGGAGCCGAACCAAGGCTCGCCGATCTTCGGACGCAGGAAGTAGTCAGGATCGAACTGGGCGCTTGACTGCGCGAAGGTCGGCGGCGCGATGATCCTGCCCGGCTCCGTGCCGGCGGCGTAGTCCTCGTCATAGTAGATGGGATTGGCGTCCGCCACCGAACGGGCGAACATCATGATGTGGCTTGCTTCCACGGGAAAGCGGTCAATGGCCATGGAACTCCCTTCGTTCGTGTCTTGCTGATTGCGTCAACGGCAGCGTTTCGGGCGGCAGTATCCCTCAGCGGCAAGCCGGGTTCAACGGCCCTTGAACTGCGGCGGGCGCTTCTCCAGGAAGGCGCTGATGCCCTCGGTTTTGTCCTCCGTCTGCACCAGTGCGCCTTGGGCGTACTTCTCCAGCATCAGGGCGCCGGCCAAGCTCGCCTCCATGCCGAAGTTGACCATCGCCTTCATGGTGCGCGGCACGAACGGCGCGAAGCTGGCCAGATGCTCCGCCATGCGCCGCGCCTCGGGCAGCAGCTCGCCCGTCTCCACGATCCGCGTGATCAGGCCGATTGCCAGCGCCCGTTCCGCGTCGATGGGTTCGCCCATGAGCAGCATTTCCATTCCCCAGCCGCGGCCGACGATGCGCGGCAGGCGAGCGGTGGCGCCGCCGCCGGGAATGATGCCGAGCTTGCCCTCCGGGGTGGCGAACCGGGCGTTGGGGGTGGCGATGCGCAAGTCGCAGCCCAAGGCGACTTCCAAGCCGCCGCCCATGCAGATGCCATTGATCGCGGCGATGGTCGGCTTGGGCGTCCGCTCCAAGCGGTCCGCCAAGCCTTGGACGATGGGTTCCAAGGCCTTGTTGAAATCCCGGTGCAGAACCTCGCCGAGGTCGGAGCCGGAGGCGAAGGCGTGGTCGCCTGCGCCGGTTAGGGTGATGGCGCGTATGGCGTCGTCAGTCGCCGCCTGCCCCACAGCCTGATGCAATTCCTCCAACGCATCCAAGGAGATGGCGTTGTGCTTGTCGGCGCGATCGATGGTGATGAGGGCCATGGCCCCCTGCGTTTCGTACTTAACGTTCACGCCGCAGCCGGGTTCACTTCATTCTGATGACCATGCGAGTGCCGTCCGCCTTGCCGATCACGCGCCGGTTGCGCTGGCGCGCCTCTTCAGTGTCGTTGCCGGCAATCGGCTGGGATTCGCCATGCCCGATCGCCGTAATTCGGCTGGCGGCAATGCCCTCCACGTCCACCAAGCGATCAAGCACTGCTTGGGCGCGCCTCTCGGACAGCCTTTGATTGTAGCGGTCGGTGCCCATGGAATCGGTGTGGCCCTCGATCATGGCGTCGGCCTCGGGGTGCTCGCGCATGAACTCAGCAATGCGCCGCACGTCCCCGTGCTCGCTGTCGCGCAGTTCGGAGGAATCGAAGTCAAACTCGATGGTCGCCACGGCGCTGACGGCCTCCTCGTCCTCAAAGCGGCAGCCCTTGGCGTCCACTGCGGCCCCGGCAACGGTGCCAAGGCAGTCGTCGAGGTAATCGGGCACGCCGTCGCCGTCCTCATCAAGGGGGCAGCCGTCGGCATCCACCGCCACGCCGGGGGGTACGTTCGGGCAGGGGTCGCTGGGGGCGGCCCCGCCGTTGCCGCCGGAATCCGGGCGCGACGGCGGCTCGATCCTGCCGAGCGTTGCGGTCAAGCCGATGAAGGCGAACGGCTCGATGCCGCCCTCATCGATGGAATGCACGGCCCGCACGTCCGTGCGCACCGACAGCCGCTGGTTGAGTTCGGCGAAGACCCCAGCGCCAACGTTGATTTCCGTATCGTTCGAGCCGCCGGTCTCCGTGCGCCCGACGCCAAACAGGGTGAACGGTTGCAGTCTGCCCGTGCCGCCCATCTTGTAGAGCGCATTGGCCCAGAGGAGTTCGGCCTTGCGGCCCTTGCCGCCGCTCGCATCCTGCCGGCTGGCGACGACGCCGTCGCGATCGACTTTCACGTCCGAGTAAAGCAGCTCCAAGCCTAGGTTGCCGTTGACCATGTAACCCAAGCCGATGGCGGGGCCGCCGCGCAGGTCCTCGCCGGCGGGCGACCGGTAGATCGCCAGCCCCGGCGTCAAATAGACCTTGCCCGCGCGAGGGCCCACTGGCTCGTCGGCGGCTGCCGGACTGCTGAGGACCAGCAGGCCCAACATCGCAAGCCATTGGCTTATTGGCTTCATCTCAACTCCCAATGCTCAGTGACGCATCCGCCGTTTGCGGGTTTCTTTTGGTAGGTGCTCGACATCATTAAGCGGGCGGCTGTTCAGGACGGCGACCGGATCAGTGCGTGATTGCCAAGGGAAACAGGCACTGGGGTCGCCAACCCCAAAGCCGTCTTGATCTTTGCTTGCGGTTTGCGCATTTGCCCATCAAGTTGCGAATGCTAAGTAATCGGAGGGCGCTTGTACAGGCGCGACCTGACGGTCGCGGATGGAGTTTCGCTGGCGCGAAACTCCGCGCTCGTCGCTTAGATCGGATTCCGGTATGTTTCTGGGCCCGCACAGGCGAACCTTGGCCAAGGACCAAGGTTCGTGGGAGTTTCGTTTACGCGAGACTCCGCGCTCGTTGCGTGGGTCGGGTTCCGAGATGTTTCTGAGCCCGCACAGTGTGCCTGCATGCTTTCTCGGGGGCCAAACAGGAAGCCGCCGGCTTGGAGAGGAAGCCGGCGGCTTGGGTTGGCCACGGAAGTGGCCTAGGGGATGGAGATCACTCTTTTTGGAGCGGCCAACTGGTTGCTCCAGTGACTTAATTTGAGGGGTTGCTGTTACTCGGCAATTTCATGAATCGGGAAATTTGTGTCAGTTTGTAACCTCGATTGTCGTTTTGTTGAAGCACTCCGCCAACCAACCCGTCAGAGCCTTCAGCCGGGGAGCGCGAGGGGAGTCCCCTCGCATGCGGAGAGCCTTCAGCCGGGGAGCGCGAGGGGAGTCCCCTCGCATGCGGAGAGCCTTCAGCCGGGGAGCGCGGGAGCGCCCTCGCATGGAGCAAAACGGCGGGCTAGACGCTGACGCACACGTCGGTGCCACCGCCGGGACGGCCGTTGATCGTGATGCTCCAGCCGTGCGCCTCGCAAAGCTGATGGGCGATGGCCAATCCCAAGCCGCTGCCGCCGGTGGCCGCGCTGCGTGAGCGGTCTAGGCGAAAGAACGGCTGCAGCACGGCTTCGCGATGGGCTTCGGGAATCCCCGGCCCGTTGTCGATGACGTGTACCTGCCTGCCGCGCAGACGCACCTGCGCGTCCCGGCCGTGCTGCTGGGCGTTGTCGATGAGATTGGTCAGCACCCTGGTGAGCGCTCCCGGGGCGACATCCACGACGGTCTTTGCCGACTTGCCGCAGTCGAAGGGAACGGGCGGATCCTGACGCTGCAGCAGATCGGCGACCAACCCCTTAAGCTCGGTCGGCTTGGTTGGCTCATGAGTGCCGCGCGCGAACTTGAGCGCATCGGTGATGAGCTCGTCCATGGACTCGAGGTTGCGCTCAAGACGGGCGACCAGAACCGGGTCCACCGTCTTCGGCAACAGTTCCACTGCCAGGCGCATGCGCGCCAAGGGCGTCTTGAGGTCATGGGAGATGCCGGCCAGCAACGTGGTGCGGTTGGACAGCAAGGAGGATATCTCCCGGGACATGGTGTTCAGGTTGCGCGCCAGCACGACCAGTTCCTTGGGGCCCTTTTCCGGCAGGGGATCGAAGTTCACGCCGCCGCGGAACGCATCCGCGCGCTCCGCCGCCTGCACCAACGGGCGGGTCACCCGCAGCACGACGATCGCTGAGGTGATGAGCACCACGGCGGCGCCGAGCCCGGCGATGGTGAGGCCGACGTAAAGGGGCTGGATGTCGCGGCGGGCGCCGGAGAAGCCGACCTGCAGCTCGAAGCCGCCCATCGGCAGCGTCGCCCACAGCAGGTCGTCGCCTTGGGTGATCGCCACGGGCTGGCCCAAGCGGGCGTTGAGCCGCTCCTCGAGTTGGGTCAGGAAGGGCGATTCGTCGTAGCGGGCGGGTGGGTGCGCAACCGCCTGGGCGCTGATGAAGAGGTCGTGCTGCTCCGCCAGCTCCAGCTCGAAGAAGGGGCGCGATTCGGGCGGCAGTTCAACCCAGGTCTGCGCCGTCAAAACCAACAGCGCCGCCTGGTCGTCGGCCGACTGCTCGGCGGTGGGCTCCACCACGAAGAACTGCAGCGCCACCACGGCGATGGCCACGATCGCCAATGAACTGACCGCCAAGGTCAGGTTGGTGCGGACCAGCAGCGACATGGGACGAGCGATCACCGCAGGCGTCCGCTATTCCGCTATTGGCCATCCGGGCAGAACATGTAGCCCTTGCCCCACACTGTCTTGATGTAGGTTGGTTCGGCGGCGTCGGGCTCGATCTTGCTGCGCAGGCGGGTGACGCGCACGTCAATGCTGCGATCGAAGGGCGAGCGTTCGGCGCCGGTCAGCAGGTCCAGTATGCGATCCCGGTGCAGCGCCCGGTTGGGATGGGTAGCCAGAATCCGCAGCAGGTCGAACTCGCCGGAGGTGAGCGACACGGTGGTTCCCTTGTTGCTCAGTCGATGGGCCGAGAAATCGAGCTTGAAGGGGCCGAACCGAATGACATCGGCCTCGTCGGCCGCAATGGGGTGGGTGCGGCGCAGCACGGCCCGCACCCGGGCCAGCAGCTCCCTAGGGTTGAAGGGCTTGCCCAGATAGTCGTCCGCGCCCACCTCCAAGCCGACGATGCGATCGACGTCCTCGCCTTGGGCGGAAACCATGATGATGGGCAGCTTGCTCTCCGCCTTCAGCCGCTGGGCGATGGACAGCCCGTGCTCGCCGGGCAGCATCAGGTCGAGAATCACCAAGTCTGGCGTCGTCTCCGCCAAGTAGGCATCCATGGCGGCGGCGCTCTCCACGCAATCGACGTCAAAGCCCTGTTGGGACAAGTAAGCCTGCGTCAGTTCCGAAAGCTCCGGGTCGTCATCCACGACCAGCAGCTTGGTGCCCTCAATGTCCATGAGCGCTGCCCAAGCCCACTAACGAGGCAGCGCCTCAAGCTGACGAGTGGACGGTCGCCGGGCGCACATGTAACTCACTTGACAACCTTAGTCCCGTGATCAAGGAAAACAGGTTATCCGGGGTCGGACACCTGTTGGGTGGAGGCCTGCTCCGTCGGCTTCGGCGGCTGCGGGTCAGCAGCCTGCAGCTGGCCTGCGCGCTGCTCGAAGCCGACCCCGAACCCTTTGGGGCCGGCTTGCCCAGTGCCCATGCGAATGCGCAGCCGGCCCGCCGTCCGACCTTGGGGAACGGCACCGTAGCGTCTTGTCAGGCGGATGCTCAGAACCCCGTTGGCGCCTGCCTGGCGGCGGGCCATGCGCCTCTTCACTTCGGAGAGCAGCGCCCGCCGTTCGGCCGCCGCCAACTCGTCCCAGCGGGCCGCAAGAACTGTGAGTTTCTCGTCGTTCGCATCCACGTAGCTGACGGGCAGGTCTTGGGCATTGTCCGGTTCAAGCTCCGTCGCCAAGGCGACGCTGGCGGCGCAGCACAGCGCGGCGCACAGGCCAACGATGCGTTGCCGCAGACCGCCAAGGCAGCGGCCGCGCACGGGCTTCGGCAGCCGCCGGTTCATCGTCCTCGCGATTTGGGAGGGACAATGGGAAAGGCGCGTCATGGACCAGCCTCAAGCGGCCTCGAACAGGCCTGCGGCGCCTTGGCCGCCGCCGATGCACATGGTGACCACGCCGTACTTCTTGCCGCGCCGCTTGAGCTCGCGCAGGATCAGCCCGGTCATGCGCGAGCCGGTCATGCCGAAGGGGTGGCCGATGCTGATGCTGCCGCCGTTGACGTTGTAGATGTCGTTGTCCAAGCCCAGCGCGTCGCGGCAGTACACGCATTGGGAGGCGAAGGCCTCATTGAGCTCCCACAGGTCGATGTCGTCCTGCTCAAGGCCCGCGTTGCGCAGCAGGCGCGGAATGGCGAGGACCGGGCCGATGCCCATTTCATCCGGCTCGCAGCCGGCCACGGTGAAGCCCCGGTAGATGCCCATGGGCTCAACGCCCAGCTGGCTGGCCCGCTCGCCGCTCATCAGCAGCGTCATGGATGCGCCGTCGGAGAGTTGCGAGGCGTTGCCGGCGGTGACCGTGCCGTCCTCCTCGAAGGCGGGCGGCAGCCCCGCCAGGCCGTCCAGGGTGGTGGTTGGCCGATTGCACTCGTCCCGGTCCACCACCACGTCCACCAAGCTTTCCTCGCCGGTCTGCTTGTCCACCTTCTTCATGGTGGCCGGCATCGGCACGATCTCTTCGTTGACCCAGCCCGCCTGCTGGGCTTGGGCGTAGCGCTGCTGGCTTTGCAGCGCGTACTCGTCCTGCGTTTCGCGGGTGACTTGGTAGCGCCTGGCGACCACCTCGGCGGTTTTGCCCATGGCCATGAAAATCTCGGGCTTCTCCTCCAGCAAGGTCTTGTTCAACTCGGCCTTGCCGGGGTCTTGGCGGGTGCGCATCGAGATGGACTCGACGCCGCCGGCGATGGCCACTTCGGTTTGTCCCGAGGCGATCTGGTTGGCGGCGATGGCGATGGACTGCAGGCCGGAGGAGCAGAAGCGGTTGATGGTGACGCCGGCCGCGGCGATGGGCAGCTTGGAAAGCACAACCGCCAAGCGGGCGAGATTGCCGTCCTGCTCACCGGCGTGGCTGGCGGCGCCGACCACCACGTCCTCCACCTCGTCCGGCGCGAGCTTCGGGTTGCGGTCCAGCAGCGCATCGATGCAATGCGCCAGCATGTCATCGGCTCGAGTCAGGTTGAAGCTGCCGCGAAACGATTTGGCCAGCCCCGTGCGCACGCTGTCAATGACGACCACATCTCTCATGTTCCTTCCCTCAAGCGTCTTGGTTGTTGCGGTTGTTGAAAACGCCCATCGTCCAATGCCCTGAGCGCTAGCCGACCGCTGATGATAGCAAAAAAGCCTTGGGGCGCTACCGTTGCGTGGGCCGGGTTTCGAGATTTTTCCGAGCTCGCACAGCCTTCCGATCCGAAAGAATAACGGCTGGCCGGAAAAGCCCCGAGCCGGGCTTCAGCAGCTTGACGCGGCCGCCTCCAGGACCTGCTTGAGGTAGTGGCCGGTGTGGGAGCCGGGCTTCGTCGCCAGCTGTTCCGGGGTGCCGACGGCGACGATGCGGCCGCCTCCGGAGCCGCCTTCCGGGCCCAAGTCGATGATCCAGTCGGCGGTCTTGATGACATCGAGATTGTGCTCGATCACCACCACCGTGTTGCCGTGGTCGCGCAGCCGGCGCAGCACGTCAAGCAGTTGGGCGATGTCGTGGAAGTGCAGGCCGGTGGTGGGCTCATCGAGTATGTAGAGCGTCTTGCCGGTGTCGCGCTTGGACAGCTCCCGGGACAGCTTCACCCGCTGCGCCTCGCCGCCGGACAGCGTGGTCGCGCTCTGGCCCAACTTGATGTAGGACAGGCCCACGTCCACCAAGGTCTGCAGCTTGCGGGCCAGCACCGGCACGGGGTCAAAGAAGGCCCGCGCCTCCTCGACGGTCATTTCCAACACTTCATGGATGTTCCTGCTCTTGTAGCGCACGTCCAGGGTCTCGCGGTTGTAGCGCTTGCCCTTGCACTGGTCACAGGCGACGTGGATGTCGGGCAGGAAGTGCATCTCCACCTTGATGACGCCGTCGCCTTGGCAGGCCTCGCAGCGCCCGCCCTTGACGTTAAAGCTGAAGCGGCCCGGCTTGTAGCCTCGGGTTCGCGCTTCCTGGGTTTGGGCGAACAGCTCGCGTATCGGGGTGAACAGCCCGGTGTAGGTGGCCGGATTGGAGCGCGGCGTCCGGCCAATCGGGCTTTGGTCGATATCGACCACCTTGTCCAGATGGCCAAGCCCTTGGATGCCCGCATGGTCTTGTGCCGACAGGGTGGTCGCGCCGTTCAACTGCGTGGCGGCGACCGGGTAGAGGGTCTGGTTGATCAGCGTGGACTTGCCGGAGCCGGACACCCCGGTGACGCAGGTCATCAGCCCGCAGGGAATGTTGACCGTCAAGCCTTGCAGGTTGTTGCCCGAGGCGCCCTCCAGGCGCACGACGGCCTCCTTGTCGTAGGGGGTTCGCCGGGTCGGCACGGCGATCGACTGCCGGCCGGACAGGTACTGCCCGGTGATCGAGTTGGGCTCGCTCAGGATGCACTCGAGTCCGCCGCTGGCGACGACTTGGCCGCCATGCACGCCGGCCCCAGGTCCGATGTCCACGATGTGGTCGGCGCTGCGAATGGCCTCCTCGTCGTGCTCCACCACCAGCACCGTGTTGCCGAGCTGCTTCAAGTGGGTGAGCGTGCGCAGCAGGCGGGCGTTGTCCCGTTGGTGCAGGCCGATGGACGGCTCATCGAGGATGTACATGACACCCACCAAGCCGGCGCCGATCTGGCTGGCCAGACGAATGCGCTGCGCCTCACCGCCGGACAGGGTTTCGGCGCTGCGGTCAAGGGTGAGGTAGTTCAGGCCGACATCGACCAGGAACTGCAGCCGGGCCCGAATCTCCTTGAGGATCTTCTCGGCGATGGCGCCCCGGCGCCCTTCGAGCTTGAGTTGGTTGAAGTAGGTCAGCGTGTCCTCGATGGCGCCCCGGGAAACCTGCGGCAGCGTGACGCCGCCGACGAACACGTTGCGCGCGGCCTGCCGCAGGCGGGCGCCGCCGCAGTCCGGGCAGGCCCGCACCCGCAGGTAGCGCTGCAGGTTTTCGCGCACCATGGAGGAGTCGGTTTCCTGGTAGCGGCGCTCCATGTTGGGGATCACGCCCTCGAAGGCAAAGCGTCGCCGGATACGGTCGCCCCGGTCGTTGGTGTAGCTGAAGTCGATGCGCTCACCGCCGCTGCCGTGGAGAACCGCTTCCCGGTGCTTGCGCTTGAGGCTCTTGAACGGCGCCTCGACGTCAAAATCGTAGTGCCGCGCCAGGGACTTCACCATGTGGAAGTAATAGACGTTGCGCCGGTCCCAGCTGCGGATGGCGCCATCGGCCAGGGACTTCGTTGGATCCTGCACCACCAGCTCCGGGTCGAAGTACTGCTTCACGCCCAGGCCGTCGCAATTCGGGCAGGCGCCGGCCGGATTGTTGAAGGAGAACATGCGCGGTTCCAGTTCACTGATGCTGTAGCCGCACACCGGGCAGGCGAAGCGCGCCGAAAACACCAGTTCCTTGGCGTTGGCGTCGTCCATGCCGGCCACCCGGGCGATGCCTTCGGAAAGGCCTAGGGCGGTCTCGAAGGACTCCGCCAAGCGCTGCTCCGCGCCTGGCTGAACCCGCAATCGGTCCACCACGGCGTCGATGCTGTGCTTCTTGTTCTTGTCCAGCGTCGGCGGATGGTCGAGATCGGCCACCAGCCCGTCGATGCGGGCGCGGATGAAGCCGCCGGCCAGCAGCTCCTTGAAGACGTGTACGTGCTCGCCCTTGCGCTCGACGATCACCGGCGCCAGCACCATGATGGGCGAACCCGCCGGCAGGGCCATGGCCTGGTCCACCATCTGGCTCACGGTCTGCGCGTCGAGGGGCTCGCTGTGGTGCGGGCAGCGGGGCTCGCCGGCTCGGGCGTAGAGCAGACGCAGGTAGTCGTGGATTTCGGTGATGGTGCCGACCGTGGAGCGCGGATTGTGGGAGGTGGACTTCTGCTCGATGGAGATGGCCGGGGAAAGCCCTTCGATGTGATCGACGTCGGGCTTCTCCATGGTGGACAGGAACTGCCGCGCGTAGGCGGACAGCGACTCCACGTAGCGCCGCTGCCCCTCGGCGTAAAGGGTGTCGAAGGCGAGCGACGACTTGCCCGACCCGGACAGCCCAGTGATCACGATCAGCTGGTCGCGGGGCAGGTCAAGGTCGATGTTGTTGAGGTTGTGCGTCCGCGCGCCGCGAACGGAGATGGTGTCCAACGGAAAAGCTGTCCAGTGCTGGTCTTTGGAGGATCGGGAACGATGCCGCTAACTTATCGGCTATGGCCATCGGGAGCAACCGGCGCGACCTGACGGTCGCGGATGGAGTTTCGCTGGCGCGAAACTCCGCGCTCGTCGGGTGGGTCAGGTTGCGATGTTTCCTGAAACCGCACACACGCACCTCCCGGCGGTTCGCAGCCGCTGCGCGGAACGCTTAAGGATCCTGCATCCGGATGGCAAGCGCGGCGGCGAAACGGGATTCCCCCAAGTCCACTAGCTGCCAGCAGTCCGCGGGCTGATGCGGGAATTGAAACCGGCCTGAGCGGTCGCCTCGAAGCATCTGCCCTGGCAACTCAAAGGTGGCCGGGTTCAGCCTGAAACCAGTGCCCAATGCCTTGATCAACGCTTCCTTCAAGGTCCACAGCCGATAGAAGAAAGCCGCCTTGCGCGGCCCGTCGGCCCGTGCGAGCAAGCGGCGCTCGGCCGGGCCATAGACCCGCTTGCCAATCCCCTCAAAGTTGCGGCCGGGTTTGCGTTCCTCAAGATCGATGCCGAGCGGCCCATTGACGGCAATGGCGATCAGCCCGTGCCCGCCGCTGTGGCTGAGGTTGAAGGCGATGGGAACGCGCTGGCCATCCACTTCGGCGACCGGCTTGCCGTGTTCGAGGGCGCTGAACGAAAGCCGCTCATTGCGGCAGTCGAGGCGCTGGCAGAGGTTGGCCCGCAGTGCCGCCCGGCACAGGACGAAGCGGCGCCGGGGCGGCTCGACCTTGAACCGCTGCGCCCGCCGGGCCTCCTGCGCATCGAGCAGGTCGAAGGCGCGCGCCTCGCGGTCGGCGCATGGCGTCAAGTCCACATGCAGGATGGTCACGCCCGCCGTCTCCTGCCACAGGCGCCACCAACGATCCTCGTTTACCATCGCGGATGAGTGATCCCTAGATTCCGCCGCAGGAAGATGCTGTCGGGATTCAGCGATCGGGCCATCTCCCGGCATAGCTCGGCCTTGTCGTTCCAGCCGCATGCGCGGAACAGGTTGGCGAGCCGGAACGCCGCATCGGCCTCGCGTTGATCGAAGCTGTGCTGGCGGATGTTTCCCGACACCGCTGCCCCGGACTGCGCGAACCGGCTCCGCGCCCCCCTCGCCACCCAGTCCTTCACGGCCTGCGCGTAAACGTCATTGCCGAAAGCGAACTTCCGCTCGTCGGCGCCGATCTCGTGAATTGCCGCGCGGGCCCCTTCATCGATGCGGCACCGTAGTGCTGCCCGCAGGATGCATCGGGGCCTCCTCGAACGGGTGACGCAATCCCGGACACGCCATCGTGGCTTGTGCCATGTCATGCTCCTTTGGCCGCATCGAGGGACAGCCATACTAGCGGAGCGAGGCTCGCATTGCAGGAGGAGGGCGTACCGCGGCGACGGTCGCTTCGCAAGGGCGGGCGTTTTGAGGCGCTTTGGATGGATTGCCGAACCCCGAACGAGTACCTTGTCGAGATCGAGGATGCCGCCTGATCCGGCAGGCAAAAAGTTCCGAAAGGTCCTGAGCCGGTACAGAGCCTGAGCATGAAACTGTTGCACGCCTGCCCGCCTTCCTGCAAGCGCCTGCGCATCGACGCCGAGACGGCGGGGGCCGCCGAGGAGCGCCTGCGCGAAGCGTAGCTTCGCGATGACGAACCTTCGGTTCGCCTGCGCGCCCTCGAACTCATCGACCGGATGGTCGCCGGCGGCATGCGCCGCGGCGACGCCCTGCGCACCGTCGGCTTGGCCAGGAGCACCTACTACGACTGGCGCAGGGCCTTCCGGCGCGGCGGCGCCCGGGCGCTCAAGCCCAGGAGCACCCGCCCCCGAACCGCCCGCCGCCGGCGCTGGACCGACGCCGACGACCGCGCCGTGCCCAGCTGCGCCGGGAGCACCCCTACATGGGCAAGGCCAAGCTGCGCGCGATGCTGGCCAGGGACGGCCTGGCCCTGTCCGTCTCCACCGTCGGGCGCATCCTCTCCAAGGCCATCGCCGACGGGCGCATCAAGCCCGCGTCCTTCTGCGAGGGGCGCGCCAAGCCCAAGCGCCGCCGCCGCTTCGACGACGCCTGGGCGAACCGGTGGAGGCACGGCGACCGGGCCAAGGCCCCCGGCGAGATGCTCCAGATCGACCACATGACCTACAGCCGCGACGGCCGCGCCCTCAAGGAGTTCCGGGCCGTCTGCCCCGTCACCAAGTTCATGGCCGCCCGCGTCTTCTCCCGCGCCACCGCCGGCAACGCCAAGCGCTTCCTCGAAGCCGTGCTCGAGGCCATGCCCTTCCCCGTCCGGTCCATCCAGGTGGACGGCGGCAGCGAGTTCATGGCCGACTTCGAGCGCGCCTGCGAGGCGATGGGCATTCCCCTGCACGTCCTGCCGCCGCGAAGGCCCCAGTGGAGACGTCAGCCCGCCCAAGGGCGGGGCGTCGAGCGCGCCAACCGGTCCCGAGTTCTGGAGCCTCTACGACGGACCCCTCACCGTCGCCGACGTCGCCCCAAGGCTCGCCCGGCACGAGTTCTTCCACAACTACCGGCGGCCGCACTGGGCGCTGGATTGCCGAACCCCAAACGAGTACCTTGTCGGGATCGAGGATGCTGCCTGATCCGGCAGGCGAAAAGTTCCGAAATGTCCTGAGCCGGCACATTGGATTGACAACGCCCTTGCCGTGCCATTACATTGCGCGCCCGCTGCCCGCCGAGGTGGTGAAATTGGTAGACACGCTAGCTTCAGGTGCTAGTGGGGGCAACCCCGTGGAGGTTCAAGTCCTCTCCTCGGCACCACTCGTTTTGCGCCCATCCCTTGATGTCTTCCCGTTGCGCCTGCCCCTCAATCCGGGCGGCCTTCTGAACGAAATAAAATAAATTTGATAATCGATATCATTTGGTTTACGGTTCGGCGCCATCGAGTTTGACAGGAGCTTCCCGATGGTTCGCAATGTTCGGTTCAAGGCGTTGGTCGGCGTGTTATCTCTGGCCGGCGCAGCACTGCCGACGCAGGCTGATGACCAAGCCTTCATTGAAGAGGTGTTGATCGTCGGCGAACGGGCGCAGGCCAACCGCATCGCCGGCGGTGCCCGCCACATCGGCACGGAGGAGCTTCGGCGCCTCGGGCATGGGGACATTCAGCGTCTCATCCGCCAAGTGCCGGGCGTATCCGTGCAGGTTGAGGACGGCTACGGGCTGCGGCCCAACATCAGCATCCGCGGGGTGGCCACCGAACGCAGCGGTCGCATCACCCTCCTGGAGGACAACGTGCTGATCGCCCCGGCGCCCTATTCCGCGCCAAGCGCGTACTATTTCCCCACCTTGGGCCGCATGGCGGCCATTGAGGTGCTCACCGGTCCAGCAGCCATCAGCCAAGGCCCCTACACCATCGGCGGCGCGCTGAACATGGTCTCCACCCCCATCCCGGACGAAGCCGCCGGATACGCCATGCTCGAGGGCGCCGAAGATGCCACTTGGCGCCTGCACGGCCACTACGGCGCCCGCAATGCGGCGGGTTTCGGTTTTCTGGTGGAAACCCACCAATGGCGTTCCGACGGCTTCCAGGACGTGGATCGGGGCGGGGACTCCGGCCTTGACCTGGAGGACTACACCCTCAAGCTGAGCTACGCTCCGGAGGATTCAGACCACGCCTTGGCGCTGAAGGTGCAGATTGCTGATCAGGATTCGGAACAGAGCTACCTCGGCCTCACGGACGCCGACTTCGCCCGCGACCCCTTCCGCCGCTATGGGCTGTCAAGCCTCGACAACATCGCCACCGAACATCAGCAACTCATTGTGCGCTACCAGTGGACGCCCAGCGACTCGCTGGCGGCGTCGGTGACTTACTACAACAACGAGCACGAACGAAATTGGTTCAAGACCGAGGGCATCGACTTCGACGGCAGCGCCGACGCCCAATCGTTCTCCCGCACCAGTTGGTCAAACGTGGTGCGGGCCATCAACCTTGGCCAGCCCATAGGGGGCGTGGCCCCTGACCAACTGCAGGCCATTTTGCACGGCGCGCTCGACACGGCGCCGGGCAGCATCCAGCTGCGCTCCAACGCGCGGACCTACTTCTCCCGCGGAGTGCAGGGCAGCCTCTCCTGGACCGCTGCCACGGGCGCATTCAACCACCGGCTAAGCTTTGGCGCCCGCTACCACGAGGACGAGGAGGACCGCCTGCAGCGCAACAGCGCTTATCGCCAAAGCAGCGGACGCCTGCTGCTCGACGACCGGGGCCTGCTCGGCAACGCCGGCAACCGCCTGCAGGAAGCCGAAGCCCTGTCGCTGCATCTGGTCGATGAAATCCAGTGGGGCCGCTGGACCTTCACCCCGGGCCTGCGCTACGAGGACATCGACCAGCGCCGCACCCGCTGGGAGATCCGAACCGGACGCACCGCCAACCCGGCTTCCCGAGCCGCCGAGAACCTGCGCAGCGGCCGCCGCAACAAGACCCGCGTCTGGCTGCCGGGGGCCGGCGCCATCTACGGTCTCAACGACCGCCTGAGCCTTTTCGGCGGCGTCCACAAAGGCTTCACGGCGCCCACCAACGCGCCCGACGTGGACGAGGAGACCGCCTTGAACTACGAGGTCGGCGCCCGCTTCACTGACGAACGGGTCAGCGCCGAAGCCACTTGGTTCCTCAGCGACTACGACAACCTGCTCGGTGAATGCACGGCGTCGTCGGGGACGGATTGCGAAATCGGCGACGCCTTCAACGGCGACGCGGCGACGGTCATTGGCTTGGAGCTGCGCCTCGCCGCCGAACTGCTGCCGGACGCGGCCGTGAGCCTGCCCGTGGAGTTGGCCTACACCCACATCAACGGCGAGTTCGACACCGACATCGCGGACACCGACTTCTTCGGCGACGTCCGCAAGGGCGACCCCATACCCTACATCCCGGACCACCAACTCAACCTGACCCTTGGCTTGCAGCGGAGCCGCTGGGCTTTGTTCGTGTCCGCCAACTACATCGACGGGGTCTGCACCAAGGCGGCCTGCGGCGCCTTCGAGCGCATCGACAGCACACTGACCGTGGATTTCGCAGGCAACTACCGCCTAACCGAAAGCTTCGACCTCTTTGCCCGAGTCGAGAACCTGACCCGCGAGCAGGAGATCGTCGGCCGCCAACCCTACGGCGCTCGGCCCAACAAGGATCGCACCGCATCCCTTGGCGTGCGCATCGCGTTTTAGGGGGTCTGCGACAAGCCCCGTTCGCAAAGACGCCGGGAGCCCCTGCCTGCGAAAGCCGCGAAAGCGAAAAATCGATGCCGCCGTCCCTTAATGCACGGGAATGAATGCACGGGAATGCACGGGCGATTGAGGAGAGCATCGGGTCATGCTTGACCAAATCGAACGCGCCAAAGGGGCCGGCGGCGGCGGATTTGCAGCCGTGAACTCCGGGGGCAGGGGTTACCGGACAAGAGGCTCCCGGACATTGCGTTTGCCCGCCTGATCCGCGACGCTATAGCGCCCGGATCAGGATTCACCCTTGTCAGAAGGCAAGCACCCGGCCAAGGTCGCCGCCATCGTGCGTCTGCTGCGCGCCGAACCGATGCCCTATCGCGATCTCCGCCGGCGCTTCGCGGACGGCGCCGCATTGCGCGCCGCGCTCAAGCGGTTGGTGCGCGATGGCCGCATCGTGCGTGATCATGCGGGCGTGTACCTGGCGGCGCCGGCCGATCGATTCATGGGCCTGATTGAAGCCGGCCCTCTTGGCCTTGCGGTCGAGGGGCTGCCAGTGGAAGGAGGCGGGCGCAGCGCGTTGCGCGCGGGCGACCGGGTGGAGGCGTTGCGCAGCCAAGGCCGCGCCCGAGTGCTGCGGGTGCTGGAGCACTCGGCTGAACCCCTCGCCGGGGTGTTCCGAACCACTGCGCTGGGCGCTTACATTGAAGCGCTCGGCGGCGGCGCGCGCGGCCGCTTGGCCTTAAGCGACGCATCAAGCTACGCCAAGGATGGCGACATTGTCCGCGTCTGCGTTACCGGTGCCGGTCCCCGCGGCCTGATCGGGCGCATCGAGCAGGTCATCGGCGGGGAAAGCGTCGCCGAGACGGCCTGCGAAGCCGCCGTGACGGCCTACGCGATTCCAGCTTGCTGGCCACCGGGCGTGGACCGCGCCGCCAAAGCCGCGCCACGCCAAGTGGGGGCCACCGACCATACGGGGCGCATCGACTTGCGGCACCTGCCGATGGTCACCATCGACGGCCCCTCGGCCCGCGACTTTGACGACGCGGTCCATGCCGAGGCCAGGGGCGAGGGTTGGCGGCTGGTCGTCGCCATCGCTGACGTGGCCCACTACGTTGCGCCCGGCAGCGCCCTTGATGCCGCCGCCCGGGAGCGCGGCACCTCGGTTTACTTCCCGGAACGGGTCATTCCCATGCTGCCCGAGGCGCTGTCCAACGGCATTTGCTCGCTGCGCCCGGATGAAGATCGGCTGGCCCTGGTCTGCGACATGCGGGTGAGCCGCAAGGGCCGCATAGCCCGCTACGAATTCAAGGAGGCCCTGATCCGTTCCCAAGCGCGGCTCACCTACGCGGAGGCCGAGGCCCTGCGACGCAACGACAATGGGCGGCCACGCGGGGCGGCCAAGTCCTTGGGGGCGTTATTCAGCGCTTATGAGGCGCTGCGCCGAGCCCGCGAGGCGCGCGGGGCGTTGGACTTCGAGGTCCACGAAGGCGCTCCGGAGCTTCGCGGCGGCGAAGTGACCGCCATCAAGCCGACGCGTCGGCTGGACTCGCATCGACTGATCGAGGAGGCGATGATCGCCGCCAACAGCTGCGCTGCCGAATTCCTTGAGGCCCAAGGCCGGGCGGCGCTGCGCCGCATTCACGAGCCCCCGGATCCGACCAAGCTGGCCCCCCTGTCCCAAGCCTTGGCCAGCGTCGGCGCACCCCTGCCGGATCAGCGGCAAATGAGCGCCAAATCGTTGCAGAAGTCGCTCAGCGCCGTGCGGCAGCGACCGGATGGCTGGCTCTTCGCCCTGCTTGCGCTGCAGTCGATGCAAAGGGCGCGCTATGCGCCGGAGACCGAGGGCCACTTCGCTCTGGCGCTGGACCGTTACGCCCACTTCACCTCGCCGATCCGCCGCTACCCGGACTTGACCGTGCATCGAGCCATCAAGGCGGTTCTGCATGGCCAGCCGGAGAGCGGCGATGCGCGCCGGATGCTCGCCGAGGCGGGCGCCCAAGCGTCACTCGCCGAGCGTCGCGCCGACGATGCCGCCCGCATGGTGGATGCTTGGCTGAAGTGCAGTTTTGTGGCGCCGCGAATCGGCGAGACCTTTGCCGCCACCGTCGCTGGCGTGGCCGAGTTTGGCCTGTTCGCGGACCTTGACGGCCATTTCATCCAAGGTTTGCTGCACGTCTCCGCCCTTGGCGGCGACTACTTTCGCCACGCGCCCCCATTCCGTCTGGTTGGCGAAACCACGGGCGCAAGCTACGCGCTCGGCGACGCCATCAAGGTGCGCCTTGCGGGCGCGCAGCCGGAGCTTGGCCGTCTCGACCTTGAACTGGCGGACGTTCCTTCCCGGCGCCGTAGCACTGCGGGGGCGCGGCGACGCAGCGGCAGGCACGGGCGGCGCCGGTGAGCGAAGTCAGCGGCCTGCACGCCGTCGAAGCGCTGTTGCGCAAAGCCCCGGAGCGGGTGCGGGTGCTGCTGCTGCAGCGCAATCGCCGCGATGCGCGCATCGAAACCCTGCTGGGCTTGGCCGCTGAGCGCAACGTGCGCCATGAATTTGCGCCCCGGCAACGGCTCGACCGCCTTGGCGGGCCCGTCCACCAGGGAGCGGTCGCGCTCTGCCACGAACTGCGGCTCACCACGGAAGCCGAGTTCGAGGACCGGTTCGAGCGCTGGCCGTCGCCCAAGCTCTTTCTGGTTCTCGACGGCGTCAACGACCCGCGCAACCTCGGCGCCTGCGTGCGCACTGCGGCAGCGGCCGGCGTTCACGCCATTCTCTGGCCCCGGCGCCGCAGCGCTCCCTTGAGCGCCGCGGCCCTAAAGGCCGCGGCGGGCAGCGCCGAGCAGGCCACCTTGGTCGAAGTGGCCAATCTCGCCCGTCGCCTGGAGTGGCTCAAACGCCTCGGCGTCTGGCTGATCGGCGCTGACGGGACCGCTGCGCGCCCTTGGACCGCTGCGGACCTCACCCGCAATGTCGCCATCGTGGTCGGCGGCGAGGGCCGGGGCCTGCGCCAACTCACCCGCAAGACCTGCGACGAGCTGGCCGCCATCCCGATGGCTGGCGACGTGGACAGCCTCAACGTGGCCGTCGCCACCGGCGTCATGCTGTTCGAGGCGGTTCGGCAGCGGGGAGAAAGATGACGCAAGCCCAAGGGGGTGTTCTTTCGGCGAGATGGCGCCGTAGCGTTCAATTGGCGCACGCACGGGCGAATGATGGGCTGGCCCACAGGTTGAGGTGACCACGATGGCTGAATTGAAGGAAATGCCGGAAGCACGCATTGCGCCCGAAACGCTTTTGCATTGGGGATCGCATGTGCGGGCTCAGAAACATACCGGAATCTGATCTAAGCGACGAGCGCGGAGTTTCGCGCCAGCGAAACTCCATCCGCGACCGTCAGGTCGCGCATTGACATCGCCGCCGCAGCGCTTAGAATGCCGCCCCCTGTTCAGCGCTCCTTGCTTCACGCCGTCCCGTTTGGCGCGGCGGAGGCGAATTGACACCGGAAGGAGGCACTCCAGTGCGGCATTACGAAGTCGTGTTCCTGGTTCATCCCGATCAAAGTGATCAGGTGCCTGGAATGATCGAACGCTATCTCGGGCTCATTGAGCGCTGGGCCGGCAAGGTGCATCGGGTGGAGGACTGGGGGCGCCGGCAGCTCGCCTATCCCATCGCCAAGATTCATAAGGCCCATTACGTGCTGATCAACATGGAGGTCAGCCAAGAAGCGCTGGCCGAGCTGGAGAGCGCCTTCAGGTTCAACGATGCGGTGCTGCGCAACCTCATCATCCGGCGCCGGGGGCCAGTGACCGGCAACTCCAAGATTTACGAGGAGGAACTGCGCGAGCAGGAGCGGGAACGCGAGCAGGAGGCGCGTCGCACGGTCCCGGCTGTCCGTGCTGCGGACGGCGGCGCCCAAGGCGGCAACCGTGCCGATGAGGCCGCCGACGGCGCCAGGGAAGACGTCGCCGAGGCCAAGGGCGACGCCGCGCCCCCGCAGGAGGCGAGCGCCGCTGAGACCAAGGAGGAAACCGAATGAGCCCGAGATTCCGGCACAAGAAGTTTGCCGCCAAGGCGGACCCCGCCCAACTGGACTACAAGGATCTTGACCTGCTGAAGCAGTTCCTCGGCGAAACCGGCAAGATCGTCCCCAGCCGCATCACCGGCACCAGCGCCAAGTTCCAGCGCCAGCTCGCCACCGAAATCAAGCGAGCGCGCTACTTGGCCCTGCTGCCTTACACCGACCAGCACGCGTGAGGGTGTTCCCTTGAACGTCATCCTCCTTGAGCCCATCAACCGCCTTGGCGACCTCGGTGACGAGGTGGCGGTCAAGCCGGGCTTCGCCAGAAACTACTTGCTGCCCCAAGGCAAGGCGGTGCGGGCCACCGCCGAGAACCGCGAGGTGTTCGAGCAGCGGCGGGCCGAACTGCAGAAGCTCGCCGCAGCCCGCCTCGCCGAGGCTGGCGACCGCGGCAGGCAGTTGGCCGCAACCAACGTCACCATCGTCGTCAAGGCTGGCGATGAGGGCAAGCTTTACGGCTCAGTCGGCGCTCAGGAAATCGCCAACGCCCTTGCCGAGCAGGGCATTGAAGTGCATAAGCGCGAGATCATCCTGTCCGAGGGCGCGTTCCGGGTGGTGGGCGACTACGAAGTCACCGTGCGCATCCACTCGGAAGTGTCAGTCTCCGTGCCCGTCTCCGTGGTGGCTGAGTAGTTCCGCTGCCCGACTGGATCCTTCGGCTGGCTCCGAAAGGATGTCCTAGCTGACGCACGAACGAGATATCGCGCTCCCTATTGGCTCTGTTGTCGCCACTCACATGAATTCAAGTCCTAGCTTCCAGGCGCCATGGAACTTCTGTAGCCGAGTGGTAAGTTGTGACGAGAGGCGTCGGTGTGGAGTAAAGTAGCCGCTAGCAGCAGTGTTTGGGCAATGAAATTCCCAAATTTGGTCCTTTCCCCAAGGGAGTATGGATATGAGTGCTGGACACGGAGAACTTAGGAAGAACATCAAAGCCTTTCGCGAAGCAGAGGCGCAACTCATACGGGATCACTGGGGCAAGTATGCTCTGATGAGCGATGGCAAAGTGGTCCATTTTTTCAACAGTAAGGAAGATGCTCTAATGGTGGGCGAGCCATGTATCCATCAGGCAAATTCTCGGTCTCGCCCAAAATCGGCGGGGAACCCGGAAGCTTGGGGAGCGCTGCTCTTCACGTCACCCCTTTGTCCGTGGGCTGATGCCGTGCCCTCCTTTCTTGGGCAGGTCGTCAATAGACAGATTCTGCTGACCGTGCATGTGGCCCAACCCGGAGTTGTTGACCCTGACGGTAAGCAGGTGCTCAGTGCCACCGCGTTGCTCGACACTGGAGCTACGATTTCCGGGATATCCGAAAGGGTTGTTGAAGAGCTTGGTTTGGCCAAGTCCCATGAGTGGGAGACCATTGTTGGAGTGCATGGCCAAATGGACGTGCCCCTTTACGAACGTGCCCCTTTACGAAATTGACATGAGGCTTCCGATTTCCGATCAGCAACAAACTTTCAGCCGGGGGATACCGAACATGAAGGTCATGCCCTTGTCAGTGGGTCTAGGGAACTTTGATGTGCTTTTGGGGATGGACCTTCTGCATGGATTCCACCTAACACTTCATGGCGATCTGTTCATCCTTAGCAATTGACCAGTCCGCTGCCCGCAGTCCCCAGCTCACCCCAAGTAGGCATCAATCACCTCCTCCGTAGGGCCGACCATCCGGCTCTTGCCATCCTCAATCCAGACCACCCGGTCGCAGAGTTCGCGCATGGTTGACAGGTTGTGGGAGACCAGCACCACCGTTCGATCCGATTTGATCAGTTCCTCGATGGCGGCGGTGGACTTCAGCCGAAACTCCTCGTCGCCGACGCCGAGCACCTCGTCAATCAGCAGCAGTTCGGGCGTGGTGTGGTAGGCCACGGAAAACCCAAGGCGCGCCCGCATGCCGGACGAATAGGTGGCCAAGGGGTCGTCAATGCAATCCTCAAGGCCGGCGAACCGCACGATTGCGTCGAGATTGCGCTTTGCCGACAGCCGATCCTCGCCGAGCAGCACGCTGCTGAGCAGGGCGTTCTCCCGCCCGGAGAGCTGCGGCAGGAACCCCACCTGCAGGGACAGCATCGAAATGCTTGAGTGGTTGCGTCCGACCTTGCCCCGGTCCGGCTCGATGATGCCGGCGAGCACTTTCAGCAGCGTGGTTTTGCCGGACCCGTTGCCGCCCAGAATGCCCACCGTCTCACCGCTCATCACCTCAAAGCTCACATCGGACAAGGCCCAATGGAGCTTGCCGGTGGAGCGCATGGAGCGGCGGCGGCGATAGCATACGCCGACCGAGGCCAAGCTGAGCAGGGGGCGCCGCCCCTCAGTAGGCGATCTTGGCATACCTTGATTCGTTGGCCCGCATGATGGCGTAGCCCGTGCCGCCGACGCCCAGGGCGCCGCCGAACACGCCGGCGAGGCGCCACCAATCGGCATGCTCGCCAGCCAGCAGAATGCCGCGCAGGCTGTCGATCAGCACGGCAGCTGGGTTGGCTTGAAACACCGCCGTGTGGCTGCCGCTCAGCGTGTCGATGTCGTAGAAGATCCCGGACATGAAGAACAGCACCCGCAGGCCGTTGTCGATGAGTATCCGCAGGTCGGGGAAAAACGGCGTCAGGGCGGCCGCCAGATAGGCCGAGCCCAGAATGAACAGGCCGCCGACCGCCAGCACCGGGATCGCCTCCAGCCAAATCAGGGAGGCCTCAAGGCCGTAGGCGACTAGGAAGATCAGCAGCATCAACAGCGCAAACATGAACTTGAGGGTGTTCTTCAGGAAGATCACGGTGGGAAACAGCGCCTTGGGCACGAAGGCCTGATTCAACAGCCCGTGGTTGGCGGTGATGGCCGATGCGCCCTGGGTGATGGTCGCCTGGCCCCACAGCCAAACCACCAAGCCGACCAGCAGAAAGGGTATGAAGGCTTCCGGCTGGCGTCCGAGCAGCTTGCCGAAGATGAAGTAGAACACCAGCATGAAGAGGATGGGCTCGACCACCCACCACAGGAAGCCTAGGAAATTGCGCTGCGCCTCCGCCTTCAGTTCGGCGTAGGTCTTGTACAGCAGGATGTCCTTGGCGCGTCTGGGGGTCATGGGTCCGGTTTGCGTTGGCTCATCGGCGGGCGGTGAATTTTACAACCCTCATTCAAGGCGGGGGCAAGATGCGGTCGCCTTCAGCAAGGCTCGTTTTGGCGCAGGACAGGTGAGCGGTTTCCAATTGAGGGCAGGATGCCCCGCTCCGGAGCGGGATTCCCACCCTCGCCGGCGATGGCAGGCACTGTGCGGGCTCAGAAACATACCGGAATCTGATCTAAGCGACGAGCGCGGAGTTTCGCGCCAGCGAAACTCCATCCGCGACCGTCAGGTCGCGCTGGCGCCGCCAGCCGGCTGCAATGAGAATGGCCGCCGCGCCTTGAATCGGAGTTGTTTCATGCAAGGACTGTCGTAACATGGCCATCATGACATGACCCTTGCGGCACAGAGTTCCTTCGGAGTTCCCATGCGCCTTGCCGACCTTGCCGCCCGATTGGGATGGTCCAGCCCCCAAGGCAGAAAACGCCTGCTCACCGTGCTCGGCATTTGGGCCGGCGCCCTTGTGCTGGCCTTTGCTTGGCCGGTTGCATCGCCGCCGCCGCCAGCGGCGGCAGTGGAACCGCCCGAGCCGCGGGACATCGGCAGCTTGCCCGAGGAAGACCTGGAGGGCTTTGCGCAAAGCACCCGATGGGGCATCTCGTTCGAGGAGGCCGAACGCCGGGCGGCTGCTGCTGCGGGCCTCGACCGGCTCAATCCCGAACTGCGTGAAATGGGCTTCGTCGGCCTGTTCTCCGTGCCGGACCGCACATCCATCCTGCTCATCCTCAAGGACGGCACCGTGCAACGCTTCCATGTTGGCGATGCCTTGCCGGACGGCCGCTTGCTCGCGGAGGTGGCCGAAAATCGCCTCATCCTCACCGATGCCAGCCAACAGCCTTACGAACTGATCCTATTCCCCGCAAGCGCCGACTCCGCCGGTTCCGAAGCCGCCTAGCCGGGCGGGCGTCACATGCCCCAGACGCGGATGGTCCTGCCGTTGACCGTTTCGTCGCGCTGAAACACCTTGTCGTCCCAAGGTTTGCCCGGCGTGCGGTCGAACACCACTAAATGGCCCTTATGGGCGTCGCAGCGGTCCATGTAGGCCCCGGTCTGCGCCACGCCGTCGCGGATGGTGCGCCCCAAGCCGCCGTGCAGCACCTTGCACTCGATCACGGTGCGCGCCTGCATTGCGTCACCGCGCGTTGGCCAGGCAACCAGCAAGTCGGTGCGCATGCGGCCCAAGCCGTACTCCCGCTCGATCCGCCCGCCACCATTGACCATGCGCTGCAGGAAGGCCTGCAGCAGCTGCTGCGGCCCCGCTTCCTTGTATTGGAAGCGTTTTCCACCCAGTGCTCGGGGTGCTGGCGGAAGAACTTCTGGAAGCCCGCCAGCAGATCGCCGATGCGCAACGCGCCACTGGCGTCCAAGTACCAAGCCGGGTCGTGGGTGATGGTCGCTTGGGTGGAGTAGGTTAGATCACGGGGAATGACCTGATAGATCGGATTGGCTATGGCCACCGGGTCGCTCTGGGCGATCAAGCCCAGATCGCGCACGCACTTCAAGTCATCGATGGGCACCGCGCCTTGGCTTTCGGCGCCGCTCAGCAAGGGTTCGATCACCCGGCGAACGCGCTCCTCCTCAAGCTTGTGGGCAAGCTGGTCAAGGTGGACCACGCGGCGCTCAATGAGGCGAACCTTGGCCGGATGCCAAGGTTAGTTGGAGTTTCGCGATCGCGAAACTCCGCGCCTGTTGCTTGGGTCAGGTTCCGAAATGTTTCTGAGCCTGCGCAATGAGCCTCTCCCGGGCATCGCGGATGGCTTTCACGCCAATCGGGCGAGACCGGTCGCGGCCCGCCTCATTGCGAAAGCAGGCTTCATCGGCGAGAGCACGTCCTCGCGGACGGATTGACCCACTTCCACGTTCACGTACACGCAGTGGTAGCGGCCGCTCGGCGAGCGCCATCAACGCCGAGGTCTTGCCAGTTTGGCGGGGGGCGTGCAGGACAAAGCAACGCTTGTCTTGGATCAACTCCAGGACATGATCGACATTGATCCGCTCAAGCGGCGGAATGCGGTAGTGGTCGTCCAGCCGAACGGGCCCTTCGGTGTTGAATCGACGCATCGCCGCATTACGTCATGCGCCCGTCGGCACCTCGTTGAAGGGAATGCCTTTGTCCAGCCGCGGCTCCTGGGGCAGCCCCAGCACCCGCTCGGCGATGATGTTGGCCATGATCTCGTCGGTGCCGCCGGCAATGCGAAAGCCCGGTATGGCCATGAAGGTGGCTTGGAACAGCCCTGCCGCCGGGGAGTCCTCATCGTCCCAGACGGCCCCGGACATCTCCATCAGGTCCATGGCGAAAGAGGCCATGTCCTGGGTCATGGGCGCCGCCACCAGCTTGCCGATGGAGTTCTCCGGCCCGGGCGTCTCGCCGCGCGACAGGGCGCTCAAGGAGCGGTAGCCAGTGTACTTCAGGCCGGAGCGCTTGCAGTGCCAGTCGGCCAGCTTGGCGCGCACGGCGGAATCCTCGATGGCCGGCTTTTCGTTGATGGTGACGGTCTGCGCCAGGTCCAGCAGGGCGCGGAAGTCGGAGCCCGCGCCGCCAGCGCCGATGGAGGCGCGTTCGTTCATCAGCGTGGTGATGGACACCTGCCAGCCTTGGCCGACCTCGCCCAGGCGCTGGCTGTCAGGGATGCGCACGTCGGTGAAATAGACCTCGTTGAAGTTGGCGTCGCCGGACAGCTGCTTGATGGGCTTGATCTCGACGCCGGCGGATTTCATGTCCAGAAAGAAGTAGGAAAGGCCCTTGTGCTTGGGCACGTTGGGGTCGGTGCGCACCACCAGGATGCCGTAGTCGGAGTAGTGGGCGCCGGAGGTCCAGATTTTCTGGCCGTTGATCACCCATTCGTCGCCGTCCTTCTCGGCCTTGGTGCGCAGGGCGGCCAAGTCCGAGCCGCCGGCCGGCTCGCTGAACAGCTGGCACCAGATTTCCTCGCCGCTGGCCAGCTTCGGCAGGTAGCGTTGCTTTTGCTCCTCCTTGGCCCAAGCCATCAACGTGGGCGCGGCCATGCCTTGGCCGATGCTGAACACGCCGCCGGGCAGGTCAGGATGCTTGGCCTCCTCCTGGTTCCAGATCACCTGCTCGATGGCGTTGGCGCCCCGTCCGCCGTACTCCTTGGGCCAGCGGATGCAGGCCCAGCCCGCATCGTACTTGCGCTTTTGCCAGAGCTTGGACTGCTGCATGAGGTTCAGGCCGGCAAGCTCCGCCTCGGTGGGCACGTTGTCCTTCAGCCAAGCCCGGGCCTCCTCGCGAAAGGCCGCCTCAGTCGGTGTGTCGTTGAAATCCATTCTGGGTCTCCTTGCTTGCTTTTGTCTTGCTGTCCTGTTTCTTGCTGTCCTGCCTTGGGTCGGCGCCGCCTCGCTCAGGCGGCGTTGGACCGTTCGAGGGCGGTCACCAGCTTGTCCTGCCACAGGCCCTCGCTGCCGATGTTCACCGACAGCAGCTTGGCCCGCCGATAGTGGAACTGGCAGTCAAACTCCCATGTGTAGCCCATCCCCCCGTGGGTTTGGATGTTCTCCTTGGAGGCGTAGTAGTAGGCTTGGGTGGCCGACACCCGCGCCGTCGCCGCCGCCAGCGGCAGTTCGGCGGCCCCAGTGTTGAGCGCCCAGGCCCCGTAGTAGCCGTTGGAGCGGGCCAGCGTGTTCTTGACGTAGGCCTGCGCCAGCTTGTGCTTGATGGCTTGGTAGGAGGCGATCGGACGCCCGAAGGCGTAGCGGCCCATGGCGTACTCCCTAGCCATTTCCAGCGCCGCCTCGGCTCCGCCCACCTGCTCCCAGGCAAACAGCACCGCGGCCCGGTCGAACAGCCTTTCGGTGTGCGCCCAGCCCTCGCCCGGATGGCCGAGCGGTTCGCAGGGCGCGTCGGCGAACGTCAGGCGGGCATGGCTGCGGGAGAAGTCCAAGGTGCGCTGCGGCCGGATGCCGACCCCTTGCCCGTCGAGCTCCACCAGTTGCAGGCTGGCCCCGTCGCCCGCGTCAGCCTTGGCCACCACGATGGCGAGGTCGGCGATGTCGCCATCCGGGACGGCGGCTTTGGAGCCGTTCAGCGCGCCGCCTTGGGCAGTGGTTTGCAGGTTGGCGGGCGCCGTGCGGTTCGGCCCCTCGCTGATGGCGAAGGTGCCGATGGCCTCGCCGCTGGCGAGCTTGGGCAGCCAGCGCTCCTTCTGCTCGGCGCTGCCCGCCAGCAGCAGGGCTTCGGTGGCAAGATACACGGAGGAGGAGAACGGGATTGGCGCGACCGCCCGGCCCAGCTCCTCGGCGATGACCGCAAGCTCCAGATAGGAGAGGCCCAAGCCGCCGAACTCCTCCGGGATGGCGGTTGCGGTCCAGCCCAGCTCGGCGACCTTCCGCCAAAGCTCCAAATCAGCCGACTGCTCGCCGTCCAGCACGGCCCGCACCTTGCTCATGGGGCAGTGCTCGGCCAGGAAGCCGTGCGCCTGCTCGCGCAGCAAATTCTGTTCGTCAGAGAACTCGAAGTTCATGAACCTTCCCCTTGGTCTTCTCGTTGGTTTGACTTGTTTGGTTTGGCGGCGCGCTATTCCGCGCCGGGCGCTGCGCCCGCCGCGGCGGCTTGCCGCTGGCGGTTTTGCATGTTGAACATCGCTTGGGCGTCAAGTCCGACGTCGCCGTTGGCGTCCATGGCGGCGAAGCCCTGCACGAGCCGCTTACTCATTGCGCCGTGGGGCATTTCATCCCAGGACTGCAGGCCCCAAGGCACGTCGCGGCGGGGGGGCGGATCGCCGGGATTGCGAGCCGAGCCGTCGCACGCCGCGCGGTGCATCAGCTTGCCCCCGGGCTCGAAGTCCAGCCCGCGGTCCGACTGGGCCGATTCCGATTGGGCGGAGCCAAACGGAACGTGATGCGCCGCGTTGCGCACGATCGGGCAGCCGTTGCCCTGCGCCATGACCACTGCCGGGGCGTCCCGGCAGCAGCAAAGCTCATGGGCCGCGCCCTGATGGTCAAGCCGGACGAAGTTGTCCGCACGGGCGGCTGGCGCCTGCCCGGCAAGGAGGGCCAAGGTCAGCGCCAGCGGGAGGGCAGGCGGGCGGTGCGGCATGGAATGCTCCGAAGCGGAATGGGGTTGAAGCCGGAGGCGCACTATACAATGGGCCATCGGCGGAATCCAAACAGGCGCGCCCGTGGAGCGGGCGCGTTGGAGTTTCGCTTACCGCGAAACTCTGCGCCTGTTGCGTGGGTCAGGTGCCGAGATGCTTCTGAGCCCGCACAAACAGTGTGCCCGGCCGCTGCCATCGGCTGGCATCTGGCCGATGGCGCTGTCAGCGCGGAAGGGATGACGCGCCGCCGGAGGTCGGCAGGGGCTGCGGAGGCTCGTTGAGCAGGTGGGCCGCGAATGATGGAATGGGCATGGCGTAGCCGTCCTGCCTCTCCTCCACGAATCCAGCGCGAATGGCGGCTTGAATGAACTCGCGCCGTTCATCCTTCGTGCAGTCCGGCTCCACTTCGCCGATCGCCGCTTGGAGGCGCTCCTCGCTCATGATCCCGTTGTCCCGCAATTCCGGGGCGAGTCGGCGGGCGAGCCGCAACTGGCCCGCATGCGCCAAGCTCCTCCGCCTTTGCTCATAATACTGCTGCCGGGTCGTGTCCCCGGCGGCGATGGCCCGTTCGAGGGAGGCTTGGGCAGCATCGCATCCGCCGCCTGGGGCGCGGTTATCCCCGATTTCGAACATGGCGGCGACCAGATAGCCCGCAAGGTGTTGCGGCCACTCGCCGCTTCGGGCGACGATGCTCTCCACCCAGCTTTCAGCGTTGGCGACTTGGAATTGCCGGAAGCACCGGCGAGCGGCCTTCTCGCAATCCGTTTGGCCCAGCCGGCCCAAGCGGATGCCGCGCTCAGCGACGGTGCGTGATATGCCCGCGTCAGCAAGCGCCTCCGAGGTGCCGGGAAGCCCGAACACGCAAAGGGACAGGGCGGCCCCGGCGCGGCCTTGGTGGATTCTGTACAGCACGGAGGAAGGCTGCCCAGTGTTCGGGTCGCGGGCGGGGATCATCTGGGCCTCATCCACGAAGATGACGATCTGGTAGGGATTCCAGCCACCGCCGCGGGCGCTGGCCACATCGGCAATGGAGACGTTGGGCGTGGCTTGGGCGGCGCCGACGGAAAACCCCGTGATGGAGAAGCCTCGGTTCAATATGGCTTTGCCCGCCGACTTGATGCGGGGCAGCAGGGCGGTCAGGTTTTGGGCCGTTCCGTCCATGACGGCGTTGACTTCGTCACGGGGAACGGCGGCCATTCGCTTTGCCGCGCCACGAATCACCTCGGCGGCCTCGCGTACTTCCCGGGCATGATCCTCCGGGGCAAGTTCGACCAGACGGGCGATGTCGGCCAGAACTTGCTTGGCTTGCTCTTGACCCGTCGAGGCGAGACGTTTGGCGATGGCCCGGTCGATGGTGCGCCCCAGGGCTTCGGGGGAATTGGTGTCATCGGGTTCGACGATGATCGGCAGCCATTCGCGGCCTTCGGGCGTGGGCGGGCGCATGGCGACTTCGCCGATGCACTGGGCCATAAGAGCGGTTTTTCCGGCGCCTGGGGGGCCTTCGACGACGATGGTGGCGTCCGCCAGCAGCCCCTGCTCCAACCCGACCAGGGCGCGCCGGAAGACGTTGATTTCCGATTCGCGCCCGGAGAAAAACGGCACGCCCTGCTGCGCGAGGAGCTTGGCCCGGTCTTGGGTGGACAAAAAGACGCTCAGCGCAATTTGGTCTTGGGGCCGAAGGGCGCCATCGTCGCTGTAGGCGTCCTGCATGGTGAGGCTCGTTCGTTGCTGAGGACGCCGGAATTGTACCGCAGCGGTTGCGGGCGCAGGACTTGGGCTTGGTGAAGTCGATGGCGCTGGCGAACGGGGTCGGGACTTGAAAGCGCTGCATGACAGATGGGAGTGCTGCCCCGCGCACAGAGGGCATGTGCGGGCTTCCTGGTGCCGAAGGACAGAGGAGGTTGCTGGTGCTGGTGGTCTGTCATGCCCTGACCACCGAGGCCGGCGATTGCGGCGCCCGGGCGCTCGACGTGCCGCCGGCCGAGGCGGTTGAGCACTTCCGAGCCAAGGGCTTCCACGTCAGATTCGATTGGCGCGACACCGACGCCGAGGCGCACTTGCGCAGCTTCACCGGGTCTATCCCCGCGTGTGCGGGGGAACCGTCACGGCGCAGCCCGGCGGCACGCGCACGCCAGGTCTATCCCCGCGTATGCGGGGGAACCCATGACGGATCGCAAGTCAACCTTTTTGTTTGGGGTCTATCCCCGCGTATGCGGGGGAACCGAGTACTCCAGGCTTAGTTTCGCGTATGAGCAAGGTCTATCCCCGCGTATGCGGGGGAACCCAGACGCCCAACGAATACGCCAACGGCGGCGAGGGTCTATCCCCGCGTATGCGGGGGAACCCTGGTGGCGCTGACGCCCGCCGCCTACGAAGCAGGTCTATCCCCGCGTATGCGGGGGAACCGCGACGCCAAAGGCCATCCTCGTGGAGATCGGGGGTCTATCCCCGCGTATGCGGGGGAACCGAAGCCGCCCCAAGGGCCGGAGTATGGGAAGGAGGTCTATCCCCGCGTATGCGGGGGAACCGGAGCGAACTGTTTCACCGCGATCAAGGCGCAGGGTCTATCCCCGCGTATGCGGGGGAACCCCCATCGGTGTAGTCCGGTGCATTCAAACATGGGGTCTATCCCCGCGTATGCGGGGGAACCGCGTCGTTCGCGTTGTCTTCCATCTGCGTCCAGGGTCTATCCCCGCGTATGCGGGGGAACCTCGATGAACCACTCGCGGTCGATCTCCGTTTCGGGTCTATCCCCGCGTATGCGGGGGAACCGACGCTGACACTCTCATGGGCTCTGGCGACTTGGGTCTATCCCCGCGTATGCGGGGGAACCTGGCTGATCATGTTGCCAAGGTCTAGCAACCAGGGTCTATCCCCGCGTATGCGGGGGAACCTAGACGCGACTATCTCTAGGTGACAGATAGGAGGGTCTATCCCCGCGTATGCGGGGGAACCTGGGTCGTAGTCCACAGCTGCTCGCGCGAATAGGGTCTATCCCCGCGTATGCGGGGGAACCCCGTTGTTTTTGAACTCAAAGTACTTTACCGCGGGTCTATCCCCGCGTATGCGGGGGAACCGGCGTCACAGAGTCGGGGATGCGCGCCAACGTGGGTCTATCCCCGCGTATGCGGGGGAACCGAGGCCCAAATGGCCGATCTCAACACAGACTAGGGTCTATCCCCGCGTATGCGGGGGAACCGGCACTAGGGCACTGGGGCGGCTTCAAATCGCGGGTCTATCCCCGCGTATGCGGGGGAACCTGGGCCATTTGGGCCTCCTTGGGGCTTCCCCCGGGTCTATCCCCGCGTATGCGGGGGAACCCTCTTCCTTGATGATGTGTCTTACTCTCCACAGGGTCTATCCCCGCGTATGCGGGGGAACCCGAGGGTCTCGGTAGTACCGATTCCAGATTCGGGGTCTATCCCCGCGTATGCGGGGGAACCCGGTATCCATGCGAGGGTCTGGATTCTTCCCAGGGTCTATCCCCGCGTATGCGGGGGAACCTCGTTCGGCCCCTGAACCCGGATTGCGCAAAGGGGTCTATCCCCGCGTATGCGGGGGAACCTCTGGTGACTCCGATCTCTCCGGCTTCCCCTCGGGTCTATCCCCGCGTATGCGGGGGAACCCGCCCGTCGCTGGCGGGGACGACGGCTGTCTGGGGTCTATCCCCGCGTATGCGGGGGAACCATCTCCGCGATTTTCCACTCGTGGTACGCCCAGGGTCTATCCCCGCGTATGCGGGGGAACCATGCCGGCCCTGTTCCAGTGGGAGCAGCACTGGGGTCTATCCCCGCGTATGCGGGGGAACCACGGCCAGGCGCCATGCGTCGATCAGGGCGCGGGGTCTATCCCCGCGTATGCGGGGGAACCGACGATCCGCCATGGGACCGGTCTGCCCAGTAGGGTCTATCCCCGCGTATGCGGGGGAACCTGTTAATGTTAGACGTGGGGTCTCCAAAATAGGGGTCTATCCCCGCGTATGCGGGGGAACCAGACCAGACGGTACCAGCGGCTGCGCCTCATGGGGTCTATCCCCGCGTATGCGGGGGAACCATTAGCTCGACTATCTCGTCGAGATGGTGTGGAGGTCTATCCCCGCGTATGCGGGGGAACCTCCACCCAAGTCCGGTTTGGGCCGGACCATTTGGGTCTATCCCCGCGTATGCGGGGGAACCTCGGCGAGCGCCGCGAAATCGAGACCGGAGTCGGGTCTATCCCCGCGTATGCGGGGGAACCTGGTGGTCCGCCGTGTCGAGGCTTTCGTACGCGGGTCTATCCCCGCGTATGCGGGGGAACCGCGCGCGGCGATGACCCAATGGACATGCTTTGGGGTCTATCCCCGCGTATGCGGGGGAACCGGGTGAAGTCGATGCCCAGCATCGGCGTAACCGGGTCTATCCCCGCGTATGCGGGGGAACCTTCGGGGTCTGGCTCACCAGACTGGATAGCACGGGTCTATCCCCGCGTATGCGGGGGAACCTTGCTTCGTACTCAGGCATCATCGCCATTACAGGGTCTATCCCCGCGTATGCGGGGGAACCCTTCCGGCCTGTCCGCCAATGGTCGTCGATACGGGTCTATCCCCGCGTATGCGGGGGAACCCCAGCCTCGGCGAAGACCATTGGCGCAGGTCCGGGTCTATCCCCGCGTATGCGGGGGAACCCGCCGAGTGGAGCGTTTCCCAGACCGCCACCAGGGTCTATCCCCGCGTATGCGGGGGAACCACGATTTGGACCCAGCGTCAGCGATTCAATGAGGGTCTATCCCCGCGTATGCGGGGGAACCCCATGCCGTCGCTCAAGGGCCGTCAGCGATCGGGGTCTATCCCCGCGTATGCGGGGGAACCGCCCCGCTGAACGGACAGCTGGCGGGAACCTTGGGTCTATCCCCGCGTATGCGGGGGAACCGGCGTCTGCCTGGGCTTTGGCGGCGGCGGCTAGGGTCTATCCCCGCGTATGCGGGGGAACCGGCTCTCCCCCTGCGCCGTTGATCTGATCCCAGGGTCTATCCCCGCGTATGCGGGGGAACCGCGCGGACCATTGGCGCAGTTGCGGGTCTGTGGGGTCTATCCCCGCGTATGCGGGGGAACCTAGACCCAACCGTTTGAGCTGCGAAACACCTCGGGTCTATCCCCGCGTATGCGGGGGAACCCGGTAGGCTTGGCCAAGAGCCTGAAACCTCAGGGGTCTATCCCCGCGTATGCGGGGGAACCGCTGCACGCTTCTTGGGACCGTGCCGCCCTCGGGGTCTATCCCCGCGTATGCGGGGGAACCTCTAGCCATTAAAGCATTGAAATATATAGTTTTTTAAAGATCTTAGCCGAGATTTGGTTGGCCCTACTTACGCTTTACCAGCAAAATCCCGTCGGCGTCCACGATTTCCTTGGGAGGCTCACCCAAGGTTTCAATTTGAAGATTGCCCACAGCATTCGTGTCTCGCCAGACCAGCACGATCGATCCGGTTCCAAGGGAAACCCACCACGCGGAAAGAACGTCCCACATCCGCTTTCTGACAGCTACGGACATGTCAGGCGCCACATAGACGCCCGGTGCTACTTCCAGCATTACCGAAGTAAGAAAACCACGATAACGAGCCTCGACATTGCTGGTCACGACCATGGATATTGGCACTGCTCAACGATCCTTATCGGAGTCTTCCGTGAATAACAACTTGATCCGTTCGATCATCGCAGGAATGATCTGCTCGCGAGCCAGTGCCTTGCCCACACTCCTACGAGTGATTCGCTCAATGTTGTCCATTGGCCGGTCAGTGGCTTGTTTGGCGGCGCGGAAGGCACACGGGATCGTTATGGTGTCTCGGTAGAGATCGGCGATATCCAGCACGAATGACTGCCCAGGATCCTCGTGAATGAAGCCTAGCTGAGGAATTGTGCTCGTCGCTGAAACCGCTATGGCGGCTGCTCCTTCAACAGCACTTGAGGCATGGTTAAGCGCCTGATTGGGAAGATCGCTCGCGCTAGGCCGTGCGCGATCATAGCGTCTTCCGCGCCACTCCACGCCGATCTGCGTAGCCATAAGCCGATAACTTTCCTTCATCCGCGCCCCTTCAATCCCACGCAGCACGTCAAGGGAGCGGTGCGGAAGAACCTTTCCTAAACGCCACGCATACATTCGGCGGGCGGTGTTCAATCGTTTGTCCTCGTTGGCCCAGTGCGTTGCTTGCTTGCGCGCCAAGCCGGAACGATCTGGGATGAGCGGTGGCGCGGTATAGAGGCGGACGCCGTCTTCCCCCACCGCCGCCAGTGCGGTCCGCGCGTGCGCCAGCAATCTCAGCGCGTCATGGCTCACCGTAGAGCCGGGGCCGAGCAGAATCATCGAAACTCCTTGCAGCGGAATGGCGTAGTCTCCGGAAGCCAAAGCATCCGAGTTGGTTGCCGGTCCTTGCAGAAACGCCAGTGTACCGTCCCTAGCGGTCAGCGCTCCTCGGGCGAGATAAAGCAACCCGGCACGGTCTTTGTATGGGACCTTTGCGCTTTCGAGACCTAGTCGCCCCTTCAGCATTCAACTTGTCAGTGCAGGTCTATTTGGTGAGCGCAGCAACAGCATTCCGTATCCATAGGCTTTGTGGCGCCCGACGCCGACTGAAAGCAGGGCCGCGAAGGCGTCTGCATCAACTATCGTTAGTGTGCCGTGAATCGTGGCGTCAGGGCCTTCGGAACCGTGATTGCCACGCGAAACTATGGAACGACGGAAGCGGGCTAAGCGGCTTTTCGAGTGGTCGAGAACCGCAGCAGGCCTAAGGCGCTCAGCGAGCCAGTCCAAATACACATTTTCGCGGGTGCGTTTGGCCGCGGTCATGCCTGAAGGGCTGTTGGGGTGTTGGCGCAGGGCTTCCAGCAGGAACGCATCGATCTCCTTGCCTTTGCTGAGGTGGCCCTTTGGAGTCTCCATTTCGCGTCGCAACCGTCGAACTGGGCGTACTCGGAGGTCGAACCCCAATTGCTGCCCTTCACGCCAATTGGCAGGCATGGTCTTGCTTTCCATACGATCAGGACTAAGGATACTTAGGGTTTCAGGGCAGGCCAGAGTTTGAGCCGCCGTATGTAGCGCTTCCGCATCAAGGGTGGAATAGGCATAGAGGTTGCCGCTTGAGCGACGGGGTGGCACAAGCAGCCTGAAGGGTCGAAGTGCGCCAACCCCGAAGGTCTCGTCAAGCAAGTGATGCAGCGCCCGACCTTCATCGAAAGCCTCTACGCCTCGGTGCCGACGAACCCAGCCACGGTCCATCGCCCAACGGGCGAGGGCACCAGTTTCCAGAGGCGTGCAAATCAAGTTAACGGATACCGTCATTCAGAAACGACTGGGGCTACCCATCCCTCAACAACCCGTCGTGACCCGCCGTGGTATCCAATGCGCCAGCTGCGAATATCGGCCAGATCGGCGATGCGGTCCACGTCAATGCCGGTTTCGGGGCCTTGATCCGTTGGCCAAAGTGCCCTGAGTCGATTGCCGTCTCCGGGGATGGCCTTTAGGGCGTTGTGGGCCGTTTCCGCTGTTACCCATCGGCTAGACTCGGCCAATAGCAACGGCTTGGATGGCAGGCAGGGTTTGCGGCCGATGTAGAGAGGGCGTGCCGGTCGATCAAAGGCTCTTGCCACTTGATCGAGTGTCGGGGCTTGTTGTTCTCGATTTAGGCGCATGACGGTGTAAATTGCCGAATCGGCGTGATAGTCCCGAAATCTCCGATGGGGAGCATTGTAGCTTGCCCCTTCTCGTCCTTCCGGTGCGCCATGAGTCGTCCAGCCTTTGTCCGTTTTGGACAATTGGGCGTTTTGAGCATCAGTTAAAACCGAGCCTTCGCGTTCTCGGCGGGAGGCAAAAATCAAGCGATCTTGAATAGCTTGGTGTTTCTCGTCATCTGACCATCGCCACCCCAGCGCGTTGCCGATTAGCCCGACCAGCATTGAAGCTGCCGGAAAATCTCGCGTAGGTCCTACTTGATCGATGAGGACGCCGCCGAAGGCCATCATGGGCGCCTCAATCTGCATCACGAGCCAACGGTAGGTCACGATTCACAGCGCTCCCGGCAACCCCTTCGCCCAATTTGCCAAATCAGCGATTGAACCGGGTTCGGCATTTGGAGTCCCATCGTTGGCTAATGACATCACCCGACGAGCTTCCCCGGTTGCGTAAGCTTCATCCATTTCGGTGAGATGTGCACACAATGCGGAAACAGCGGGGCGGACCTGTCCATTACACGGCTTTCTGTAGGCTCCAGCCAAGCTTCGCGGCTGTCGGTCCCCCGCTTCCAGAAGCATGAAAGCGGCGCGACCATAGGGTGCGGTGGACCCAAGCTTAGCACCCGGAGACACTTCAGCAATCAGGTAAATCAAGTTGTGGAGCACCTCGCCCACGAGCTCCGCATCGCCACTCAAGTTTTTCAACAGCCCAGGCAAATCGACCACGACGTAACCATAAAAGAGGCCTGAAGTGAGTTCCGTTTCCTGAATGGTATCGGCGCCGGGATCGTCGCCGGAAAGATCATCGACAGCCGTGAAGTAATCGCTCTCGGACTCCTCTTCATGGACAGTGAACGCATGCGCGACATGTACCGGCGCCGTAATGTTGGCTTCGGGATCCGATGTGACCATGCGTCCGAATAGGGCTGCTGTTAATCCTCCGGGCAAGGTTGTACTATCACGCATGGCCTTGATGTTAGCGCGGATATCTTTCCTCCACTCTTCTCCTACCTCAGTGGCCGCCTCCGCGTCATTTCCTGCCTTTTGTGCCAATTGCTCCGCTTGGCTAGAAAGCCAATCAATCTCAGGCTGCCCGATCAGCAACGTCTGCCGACCTTTTTTGCTTGTTCCTTTGTCGCCGTAAACAGCTATCTGCAATTGTGGCTCAAGTGCGTCAACAACTTCGTCAGGAAACCTTCCCCGCAAGGGGTCAATTACCAGCTTTGTCACGAGCTCCCGCGAACGGTAGGCAGCTTTTACGCCATCAATGTTTTGCAGTGCATGGGGATCTTCAGCGATCCGCCAATGGCGCTTTAGGCATTGAGATGACACTCGTGTGCGCAGTGCATCGCCGTAAGGCAAGCGTTTCGCCAAACCGCTGTCATCTCGGTTCAGTAGGGTCGCCGTATATGAAGTTAGCGTATGAATCTGTAGGAAGCGAGGCGCTGTCATGGTTTTGCTCCTTCTGCGGATTTGGCGGCGGAAGCTGAATCCAGCCGTCGATAATAGTGTTCGGCGATATATCGGTTATTTTCTTCGGGATACAGCAGCGCAAATGCGATATCCGGCACATTCAGGCCACTGCCCTGCTGCATGGAACGGGCAACAGCGCGGGCAGATCGAGCCAGAAGGACTCTGCGGTTCTGTCCTCGTGCCGCTAGGAGCTTCATCAAACGGTGTTCGCTCAACGCCGGTCGTGGTGGATTTGATGAGGGCCATTCCAGATCTCCGCCATCGCATAGAACCGCGCCAAGACGGCGATTTTGATTATGGAGCGGCGTGCGGTTTTCCGGCTCCCCCTTAGCGGTCAGGATTGCTATGATACGAATGACACTCCTCCATATTTCCTCAAGCGCAGGGTTTCCGATGGAGCCGGGATGACGCGCGGCCAGCCTCCAGAAGGCTGGCGCTGTTCGCCCTGCCTCCATTCGCCGCAGGTCGGCAAGTTGCCCGGGAGAAAGATGCTGAATCAATACGGCAGCGGCGCACGCTGCCGTCGCCGCATTTTCAATTTGCTGGCGCATCGCTTTCTTCCGTAATGAACAATTCATTGAGAACGTCGCTTCTTCGCAACTCGGCCATGAAGGCATATCGTGCGCGGGCCTCTGCTCGCGGACGATAGATTACGGTGCAAGGCATGCCCTGCAACACAGCTTCAAGGACAGATTGCGCTAATTCTCTTAGCTTGACAAGAAAGCTGCGCTTGGCCTTGAACTCTCCGTCGGGGGATTGAGCGGTAACCGATAGTCTATGCCATAAATGAGGGAAAAAGATTCGGTCAGCGGCGCGATCAAATTGCCGTCTTGGCAGCTTTGAATGTGCATAATGTTTCTTATCGATATTGTCACGATTGCCGCCCGCCGCGACTAATGCCAACGCATTGCGCAACGCCAAATTGAAGGCGTTGATCTCTTCGATTTGCGCCTTGGAGAGCGAAGACGCCTTATCTGAGGAGATGATTGACCGAACTTTTCCCGGCACGTTGATGACCCGTGACTTGAACCCTTCGGTCTTGCTGTTGCCCCGCGAGAGCGCTTCCGCCACTAGGAGCATGTCGTCCGCATCGTCCTCTACTGCACCAGCAAGGCACGGCACCTTCCAATCCCCGGAAAACAACAATTCGCATAAACGAACATAATCGAAGTCCCCACTGGTGGATAGAGTAAGCGCCTTTCCTTCGCCTATATTCACTGGTGCCCAAGGGTCGCCGACGTTTCCCTTATGAGCCTTTGCTTGGATTCGAGCTGCTTTTGACGTTGCCCGCTCTGCACTGATGTCATCGCCGGAGAAGATTAATCGAACCCTTCGGCACACCTCAATGAACCAAGGGTCTAATCGTTGCACGTCAAGTTGATCGGCTTCTGGCCAGTCGAGACACCAGAGCAAGGCCGAACCGCCGATTTCACCAATTGGGGGATTTTCGCCAAGGTTGCGCTTTGAAATAAGTTGGAGTGTATCTCGTCGCCACCATGCGGATGGATCCACCGACAGAGAGCGTTCCTGGGTTGGGGAAAGCCCCAACATGACGCGGCTGGAAGAGCCGCCGTTCATGCGGGCAATCCCGTGGTTGCCCGCACCGCCGTATCCCTCGCAAGTCTGTAGTGAGGCAAGGGCGAAAACCCAGTCTTCGGGGGTCGCCTTCCGGGCTACTGCCTTCTTCACATCATGGTTTTTGGAGGTGATGAGAAGGTCCAGTGCATCTGGAGTCGGAACAGAGGACCACTTCAGTGGTCCGCCAGGGTCGGGGGGCTGTAGGAAGGCGGGTTTGCTTCGATCCTCCACAACAAGCCGCCAAGGCTCATCGTTCGGGTAATCGGGCGTCAAGCCACGAAGGGCTGAAGCCCAAGCTTCGGTGTCGTCCGGCAACTGGCCGTGACGTGCTTTTGACGCCGCCAATGCGCCGAGTTGCACTAGCAACATGTGCCATGCAGGGCGCTGGTGAGGCCGCATCGCTGGAAAGCCTTGCACTTCACCCTTGGTCATGGCGGAAAAAAGACCGGGCAGCGAAACCGAAACGCCTCCAGAGTGAGTGAGCACACGATCGACAATGAGGTTCATTTTCGAATCAAATTCTTGGCTGGCCCCACTGTTGGTGGGGAATCAATCCGACTTCTGGCTGCTGCGCCAGTGAAATCGGGTCTATCCCCAAACCGGAATTGGGGAGGATGTTCTGAATCTCCCTTGATGGTGTAGGTAGTTGTTTCTTCAAGGCAGATAGACAAGCTAGGCTTTGCCGTCACCTGAAGTTGGGCATATGAATTCGTCATCACCAGTCATCACCAGTTAAATAGTTAAATCAGATTATGGGGCTAGACTAATTCACATTCAAGAGCAATTACAAGATTATTTATCCAGCCCTGCACGAGAATACAGAAAAACCTGATCCCCGACCCCCAATTCCATATTCAACTCGCCTTGGACTGCCGCTTCCACGGGTGCATCCTTGGCGATGCCCCGTGACCAATGTGCGGGCAGGACAATCCTCGTGATAGGTGAGCCGAAAGGTCCCATCAGCGATTCGGGCAGGTTCAGCACCACGCCCTCCTCACTCAACCTGGTCACAACCCCTTCGTCCGAAGAGGGAAAGAGGGTTGAAAGGTAGTCTTTCTCGCGGTCCAGAACATGGAGGTCGGCAACCATCGCTTTGGCTGCCTCGACCCCACCGAAGTCCCGATCATAACGGCTCCAATCCGCTCCCTTTTCAGCAACCAAGGCAGCAAGGCGCTCCGGATGCGTGGCACACTCCACCAATTCTCGGTTCATCTCCGGAATCCGCCAAGCCCCGCGCTGCTCAATGAGGCGTCGAGTAGCCTCCAGACAAGCAAGGTCACCATAGATACCTTCAAACCCGCCGCCAAGCCCGTTAAAGCCCGGCTTGGTATTGGTAAGTGGGGCCAAGCCATCCTCAGGAAGAAGGACATGGGCGCGGCACTCAATGAAGCCGTCCGGGCGCGCCAAGTCATGGCGGTGCAGTCTGCCGATGCGCTGCAGCATCACATCAATAGGACAAAGGTCCGTAATTAGGAGGTCGGCATCGATATCCAGTGACTGTTCCAAGGTCTGAGTGCCGATCACTATGCAACCCCGCGTCTTCCGATTGGGGTTCGGGCCAAGCGCGTCCTCCACGGCTTGGTCAAGAAGGGCGCGGTCCTCTACGGCGAAGCGACTGTGATGCACCGCTGAGCCCTGCCCAACCTGCATGATCAGATGCCCTGCTTCCAGTTGCTCGACGGCTCGCCAAGTCTCCACTGCGAATCGAACCGTGTTGCGGATGAGCAGAACCCGCGCACCGCGTTCGGCAGCTTGTACAGCCAACTGCGCCGCCGCAAGCGGGTTCATTTTAGGCACGGCATTCAAATGAACTTCCTTAGACTTGCCCATTTCTGCTATGACTCGCGGCCTTGGCTCTCCCTGCACCCAGATGGCGGGGTATGGGGACTTGGCGGCGGCGATGGCGTCAGGTTGCGTTCCACCCGTCCATATCACCCTCGCCTTGGAACCCAGCGTTGCGGACATCAGCATCGCAAATCCCCCACAGGCCAGATGGCCATCCAGCAAACGCTTCAGGACTTCGGTCATGTAGGCATCGGATGCGTGGACCTCATCCACCACGAGCAGGCTGCGGCTCAAGGCACTGCCTCGCAGGTGGGCGTGCTTCACCTGCAAGCCCGCCAACAGAGCTTGATCAACCGTACCGACGGCAACAGGTGCGGCCAAGAAGCGGGTGGCGTGTTCCGCAGCCCATCTGCGGGGAACCGATGTGGCTGAGTCATCCCATTGGACGCGCCAATGAGGCAGGCGTTGACCTTTGAACTCACCGGCCCTCAACATTCCAGGGATGGCAAGCACTGCTTCAGGGGCAGCTTGGCCAAAGGCCCTCTTCAGCGCTTTGTCGATGCGTCCATGCAACTGTTTGGCGGCGGCTCGGGTCGGAACTGCGAAGTACAGGCTCGACACTTTTCCTGCCGCAAGGAGTTTGGTGAAACGCCACAAAGCTGCCTCTGTCTTTCCTGCCCCTGTTTCGGCTTCCAAAATGACCAAGCGGGCGTCTGCCTCCACCTCCCCTAAAGTCGCCTGCGCGGGATTGGGTGCGCGATAACCGGTCAACTGGTGGAATCCCGGCGCTTGGTTCTTGGCTAGATCGCCAGTATCAAAGCCGATTTCAGATAGGGCGCGTTTGGCCTTCGTGTGCGCATCGGTATCGTAGTCAAGCGAGAAGGGTTCGCTGAACGGAAAAAACTCCCTACTGGAACCGATCCAATCGGCCAAGGCGGCGAACCCTGCTACCATGTGGTGAAATCTAGGGCTGTTGGGGAGAGGCGGCACGCCTGCTGTAAAGGCACCTTCAAACCACTTGTCGAGCGCTTTGCCCATCCGATCTGCCTCGCTTCGCCACGCGTAGTGCGGGGTGCGTGGGAGGTCCCAAGAACGCAGGGTCGGGCTTTGGGGGCGAGGCACCGGTCGCCCGTGATGCGCGAACATGGCTGCTAACAGCGATGAAACTTCAAGCTCCCCCCATTCCAGCATTCTTTGCAGGATGGCATGAAACGGGTGGTCCTCCGGCCAGTTGCAGGCGAGCAGAACGAACTCCCAATTCTCCCGGGTGTGACCGTGCAAACTCCTTGGCCGCAGTTCCAACGGCCATCCTTTGGCTTGGAAGCTTGGGTGCAACTTCCCGATGTCATGCAGGAACGCAAGCGCGGCGACGCGTTGGCAATCCACCTCTGTCAGTTCGCGATTCGCCGCTGCATGCAAGCGGCTTTTGACAACGGGTTGCTGCAGTAGGCGCAAGAGAACGGCGGCGACGTCCATCGAGTGGTGGGCGAGCGGATGGGTGCTTCCGCTGCCCCCGTCTCCATCCGTTTTGCCCCAAGCCTGTCGCATTGATTCTTCAGTACCTCGTTTGGTTGGGAGCTGCGATATTTGCGGGCTGAGGGGCGCTCAGAGTACGTCACCTAGAAAGTGCTCACTTACCCAACTCGGCGGCGATTCTACCCTGAGGACTGAGCGGAATTCGCGAACGTACCCAACAACCTGAAACTCGCTGCGGTCGCTGCTGTCGATAAAGATGGTGTCGTCACTCAGTATGCTCAGCTCCGAGGCAACATGGAGGGCGCTGTCGTGGAGTTCCCGAATTGTTCCGGCTGAACGTCCATGCCCACCCTCGCTTTTGCGTCTTTGCACCCGCCTCACGCAGACTTGCGGGCTTTCCGGGCAGATCACCCACAAACGAACCAGATAGCCGAACGACTTCGCGGGGCGGACAACCTCATCAATATTGCGGGATTCGAAAACGTGGTCTAGGGTGATTGGCGAAATCCCTTCGCGCATATCCGAAACCAGACGCTCCAGCAGGGTCTCCCAAGCGTCCTCACGAACAGCGGGATTATCGACCTCCCCCTGCTTTCGTGCCCAATCATCCAAGTTGTAGAGGTGGTATTGCCAGTCAGGCTGTTGTGTGCAAAAAGTGCTTTTGCCTGCCCCGGATGGCCCGGCTACAGCGTTGAATAATCGGCTCAAGAGCCCCGCCCACCGCTCTCGCCATTAACGTCGGCGTCGTGATCGGACCCGGATGCGCGTGGCGGATCCAGCACAACTTCCCTTCCATCTGGAAACAGCTCCACCACCGCGCCATTTGGACGGCCCACGATGGCGCTTAGCCCCAATTGCAGGCGTCGGGATGCTGGGCTGATGCCCTTCGTTCTGGCTTTGGCCTCTTCATAGATATCCATCGGGTGTGTCCTTCGCTGAGATTGGCTCAATTTGGGGAAGCAACAATTGGTTAACTGCTTCCTTCGGTTGGTTCAGGCGGCGAGCCGTCTCGGCCACGATGATCCCGTGCCCGTCGATCCAGTCGCGCAGCACCTCCCCCGGATGGGCCAAATCGGCCAAGGCAGCCAAGTCCACGCTCATGCAATTTATTAATTTCAGAGTCATATGGCAACGGATTGGAGACACTCTCCAGAAAAAATGGCTGCACAGCGTCAACGGTGCGCCGCACCTTGAGCCTGCTTATCGCGAGGATCCCGGCGCCGTAATGCCTTCCCCAGCCGCGCATCCTTGGCCTGCCACAACGCCTCGACGAACGCCCCAACCTTGGCCCGTTGCGCCGCAGGATCAGGATCGCACAGTTCGCCGCTTAAGCGGTGCGCGGCCACGCGCATCCGCGCCCGGGGGCACTTCCCTTGCAGGAATTCCCAGAATTCCGGCGGGTCTCCGGGATAGTGAATGGTCACATCGAGAAGCGTGTCGAGCTCCCCTGCGAGGCTGGCGAGGACGGCGCTCAAGCCACCGATCTGGGGGTTCAGCAGGTGTTGGAAGCGGCTGTTTCGGGCATCCCGCTTGACGGGCGTGAAGCGGGTGCCCTCCAGGAAGCTGAGCACGGCGGTGGGGTGGTTGCGGAACACGGCGCAGGCGGCCGTGATGGCGTCCCGGTCCTTGGCCGCGGCTGCCTGGCCGTTGCCGCCTCCGGTTTGGCGGGTGCGGCGGACGTAGGGAAAGCCGAGCAGCTTCATCGCCAGGCCCAGCAGCGGCAGCCAGATGAGTTCGCGCTTGGTGAAGAACTTCAGCGGCGGCAGCGCCGGGCGCAGTGCCGACTGCAGCAGGATGATGTCGGTCCAGGTCTGATGGTTGCTCACCACCATGTACCAGCGGTCGCGGCGCAGCGGCTCGGATGGCCACTCCACTTCGATGTCGATCAGCCTCAAGGCCTTGATCAGGCCGTTGTTGGCGCTCACCCACAAGTCGATGGTGAGGTCCATGCGCCGGGTCAGGGCGCTGCGCCAAGTGCCGGTGAGCGGCAGCCGCAGCAGGGTGATCAGGTAGAGCAGGGTGCAGGCCGTCGCCGTGTTGAGGGCGATGAACGCTACCGACAGGAAGCCCTTGAGCCAAGCCATTGGGCACTCTTAGCACAGGGGGATTGATGGTGCCAGCGAACCTTGGCCTCAAGGCCAAGGTTCGGATGGAGTTTCGCTGGCGCGAAACTCCGCGAACGTCGCTCAGGGCAGGTTCGAAATGTTTCCGAGCCGGCGCAGCGAACCTTGGCTTTGAACCGAGATTCGGATGCGGCAACTGAGAGTTCTCGAAGTTGAAGCAGAGACCTCCTCCGGTCCATCGAAGCCGATTCGCGCAGTGGGTTCGGTTTCCCGTTTGGGCGCAAGTTGGGTCGGCCTTCCAAGCCGGGTGTACAATGGCGGTGACGGACTGGCAAGAGATGTGGGGCTTGCAATGGACGCGCAGGCGCCCGAAAAATGGAGTCCCTTGACCGGCATGCCCCAAGGGGCGGAAGGCTGGGCGACGCCCGGCTTCGCCGAACTGGAAGCGGAATGGGCCGAATGCCGGCGCCAGCTTAAGGCGGGTTCCCCGGAGTCGCGCTTTCTCGACGGATGGCTTCGGGAGCGAGTGCGCGCCTTCGCCTTGGAGACCGGCCAGATCGAGGGCTTGTACACCCTGCGGCGCTGCGTGACCGAGCAGCTCATCGCGGAGGGCTTCGCGGGCGCGTTGGGGGCGCACACCCTGGAGGGGCTGGAGGATCGAACCGTGCGCGGGCTGCTGGAGGACCAGGAAGCCGCTTATGACATGATGTTCGATGACGTCGCCAGCGGGCGTCCCCTTTCCGCTTACATGATCAAGAGCTGGCATGCGCTGCTGACGCGGCATCAGGACAGTGTGACCGGCATCGACCCCCAAGGTCGGCGAGTGCAGGTGGCGTTCCAGGAGAAGGGCGAGTGGAAGACCAGGCCGAACAACCCCCGCCGCCCGGACGGCGTGACCCATGAGTACTGCCCGCCGGAGCAGGTGGACTCCGAAATGCGCCGCTTCCTCGATCTGTACAACGACGACATTCGCCACCGGAACTATCCGGTCAACGCCGAGGCCGCTTGGCTGCATCACCGGTTCGTGCGCACCCATCCCTTCCAGGATGGCAACGGGCGGGTCTCCCGGCAGCTCATGGCTTGGGCCTACGTCAAGCGGCGCCTACCGCCGCCGGTGGTCAGCGCCCAAGGCAAGCCTGTTTACATCGATGCGCTTGAAGCCGCCGACGAGGGGCGGCTGATGGTCTTTGCCCGCTACGTCGGCCTTCGCGCGTTGGAGTCCATCGCTGGGGCGGTTGAGATCGCCCGGCGGGCATTGGCGGGCAAGTTGAACCGCCCGAACGGCAATGGCGGGCGCACGGTCGGCGACCAATACCTGCCGCCCGTGCCGCACGACTCCGGCGACGGCCCCGCTGGCCCTTAGCTCACCGTGATCGGAGAGAATCAACTTCCTTCCTGATCTTCACTTTGGATTCGGGTTGGTTGAGGAATCCTGACCATGCCGCGCGCAGCTCCATGGATGGTGATGCTCCTGACCGCGCTGGGCGGCTGCGCAAACCTTGGCTACTACGCCCAGGCCGTGGGCGGGCATTGGGGGGTGCTGCGGGCATCGCAGCCAGTCGATGCGCTGCTGCGGGATCCGGCGACCCCGGCGCCGCTCAAGGCCCGGCTGCGGCGGGCCGGGGAGATGCTTCGGTTCGCTGAATCGGAGATGGGCCTGAACGCCGCAGGCAGCTACCGGCGCTTCGCCGACCTTGGGCGCAGCCATGTGGTTTGGAACGTCTTCGCCGCCCCGCCGTTCGCCGTCGCGGCACGCCAATGGTGCCATCCGTTCGTCGGCTGCACCCCCTATCGCGGCTACTTCTCCCAAGTTGCCGCCCACCGTGCCGCGCAGCGCCTGGCCGGGGAGGGCTTGGAAACCTTCGTTGGCGGGGTCGCCGCCTATTCCACGCTCGGCTGGTTCGACGATCCGCTGCTCAGCACCTTCATCGATTGGCCGGAGGCGGCGCTGGCCGAGCTGCTGATCCATGAGACGGCGCACCGACGGCTCTGGGTGGCCAATGAGGTCGCGTTGAACGAGGCCTTCGCCAGCTTCGTGGGCGAGGAGGGCGCCCGCCAGTGGCTTGCCCGTCAGGGCCGGTCCGATGAGTTCGCCGCGCATCTTCAGCGCCAAGCCGAGCGGCGCCGGCTGACTGGCCTGCTCATGCGCGCCAAGGCCCGCCTTGCAACGCTCTACAGCCAAAACGCCGTTGCCGGTCTTGGCCCGGCCAAGGCGCGGTTGCTGGATGCCCTGCGCGCCTGCTACCAAGCCAACCGGAAGCGGCTCGGCGGCGGACGCTACGACCGGGTGATGGAGCAGGTGAACAACGCCTATCTGGCCTCCTTGGCCACTTACCGGGACTGGCGGCCGGCCTTCGCCGCCCTGCATCGGCGGCATCCGGACTGGGACGGCTTCTTCGCCGCCGCGGACGGGCTGGCGCAGCTTGGGGCGACAGAGCGCGCAGCGGCGTTCGCGGCGCTACGCGACCAGCAGGTAGCAGAGGCTGGCGATGACCGCCGCGCCGATGAGGTTCAGTGCGAAGCCCTCGCGGGCCATCGCTTCAACGGGGATTCGGCCGGTGCCGAACATGATCACGTTGGGCGCCGTGGCCACGGGCAGCATGAAGGCGCAGGAGGCGCTCATGGCGGCGGGGATCATCAGCAGGCGGGGGTCCATGCCCGCGCCCAGCGCCGCCGCGGCGAGGATGGGCATGAGCAGCGTGGTGGTGGCGGTGTTGCTGGTGGTCTCGGTCAGGAAGGTGACCGACAGGCAGATCACCCCCATCACCGCCAGCACGTGCCAAGCGGCGATGCCGCCCAAGGTGCTGCCGATGGCCTCGCTCAAGCCCGACGAGGCGAAGGCGCCGGCAATGGTGAGGCCGGCGCCGAACAGGATCAGCATGCCCCAGGGAATCTTGTTGGCCGTTTCCCAGTCGAGCAGCCGGCCGCCCTTGCCGTCGGGCACCAGGAACATGGCGATGACCGCCAGAAAGGCGACCATGGCATCGTTGGAGTAAGGCGCGCCGAACCATTCGGTCCAGCCGCCGAACGGCTCATTGCGGGTGATCCAGGCCAAGGCGGTGGCGCCGAACACGATGGCCACCCGCACCTCCGCGGCGCTCCAGGGGTTGGGGGCGGGCAGGCTGATCTCGCCTTTGTGGGATAGGCGCCGGGTCAGCCACAGGCCGACCACCGGCACCATCACCGCCACCACCGGCAGGCCGATGGACATCCACTCCAAGAAGCTGAACTCGGTGCCCATGAAGTCGCTGTACACGCCCATGAAGACCACGTTCGGGGGAGTGCCTATGGGCGTGCCCATGCCGCCAACGCTGGCCGCGTAGGCGATGCCGAGCAGCAGCGGCCGGGTCAGGTTTGGATCTTCCGACTTCTCCAGCACCGCCAGCGCCACCGGCAGCAGCATCAGCGTGGTGGCGGTGTTGGAGATCCACATGCTCATCAGCGCCGAGGCGGCCATGAAGCCGAACACCAGCCGACGGCTGCTGCCGCCGCCGACGGCCCGCACCAAGCCGAGGGCCATGCGCTGGTGAACGCCGTTTCTCTCCAGCGCGGTGGCCAGGATGAACCCGCCGAGCAGCAGCAGCACCACCGGATGGCCGTAGGCGGCGCCGACCTCGGCGGCGGTCAGCACGCCGGTCAGCGGCAGCACGGCCAAGGGTACCAGGGAGGTGGCGGGAATGGGGATGGGCTCGAACACCCACCAGACCACGCACAGCGCCGTGACGCCCAACGTGACGGCGGCGGACGCATCGAAGCCCGCCTGCAACATGAATAATCCAGCGAGAACTGCAAGAATGGGGCCCGCCGGTCCGGCGAGCTTCCTGAGGGACGGCGACATTGCTTCGAGATTGCCGCAGCCGGCGGCGCTTTGCAACTTGGCTGGCCTAGGAGCCTGCGCCGCCGGAATTCACGGGGGAGGGGCGCGTTGGCTGAAAGCTTCTACTGGTACGATCTGGAGACCTCCGGCGCCGAGCCGCGCTGGGACCGCATCCTGCAGTTTGCCGGGCTGCGGACCGGCCCGGACCTGGAGCCGGCTGGGGATGAGTTCGTCACCTACGTCCAGTTGCCCGACGACGTGCTGCCGGAGCCGGATGCGGCCCTCGTCACCGGCATCACGCCGCAGCGCACCCGGCAGGAGGGCCTCTCCGAGTGGCGCGCCTTGGCCAGGATCAACGCCCTGTTCTCGGTGCCGTGCACTTGCGTGGCGGGATACAACAACCTGCGTTTCGATGACGAGTTCATTCGCCACGGCCTCTACCGCAACCTGATGGACCCCTACGCCCGGGAGTGGCAGGACGGCAACTCCCGCTGGGACCTCATGGATCTGGTCCGGGCGGCAGGCGCGCTGCGTCCCGAAGGCATCGAGTGGCCCCGGGACGACGACGGCCTGCCGACGCACAGCCTGGCGGCCCTGACCGAGGCCAACGGCTTGGAGCACGGGCAGGCCCACGATGCGCTGTCCGACGTCACCGCCACGGTGGCGTTGGCCCGCCTGCTCAAGGACCGGCAGCCCAAGCTCTTCGCCTACTTTCTTAAGCTGCGGTTCAAGCGCCAAGCCAGCGACCTGCTGCTGCCCTTGGGCGGCCGGGCGCTGGCGCACGTCTCCGGCAAGTACCCGCGCCGCCGCTGCGGCTTTGCCCCGGTGGCTGCGGTCGGCCGGCATCCCGCCAACGGCAACTCCGTCATCGTTGCCGACTTGGGCGAGGACATTGAGCCGCTGATCGAGTGGGATGCCGATCAGATCCGCGAAGCGCTGTTCGACGCCGATGCCCCGGTTCGGCCACCGCTCAAGGAGATCCGACTGAACAGGTGCCCATTCATCGCGCCCCTGTCGGTGGTCAGGCCAGCCGATGCGGAGCGCTTGGGCTATGACGCCGACTTGGTGGCCGAGCGGCTTCGGCGGCTGCGCCGGGCGGGCGTGGAACGCAAGATTGAGGACGTTTACCGCCAGGAGCGGCCGCTGGCGGCGGCGGATGTGGAGGCGGCGCTCTACGACGGCTTTCTGGGCGACGACGATCGCCACCGTTGCCTGAGCTTCAACCGGGCCTTGGCCGAGGGCCGCTGGCTCGACTTGGACTACGACGATCCGCGCCTGCCGGAGCTGGCCAAGCGCGTGAAGGCCCGCAGCTTCCCGGAGCGCCTGACCGATGCCGAGCGGGCGCAGTGGCGAGGCTGGGTGGTGGCCAAGCTCCACGCGGACGAAGCCCGCTGGCGCACCATGGCCCAAGTGGAAGCGCGGCTGGAGGAGTTGGGCGGTCAGGGCACGGACGGCGACCGGGTTTTGCAGGCGATTCGCGCCCACCTGGACGGGCTTAAGCGTGAACTTGGCTGCTGAGGCGGTTCAATTCGACGGCGTGGCCAAGGCCTTCGGCGGCGTTCCGGTGGTTGATGGCGTCAACCTGAGCTTTCCGGCAGGCCTGACCACCGCCGTGGTCGGCGAGAGCGGCAGCGGCAAGACCACGCTGCTGCAGCTCATCAACGGCGTGCTGCGGCCCGATGCCGGGCAGGTGCGGGTGTTCGGCGAAGCCGTCCCCCGCCAAGCGGCCGAGCGCTTCCGCCGCCGCATTGGCTATGCGGTGCAGGGCGCCGGGCTGTTTCCGCATCTCACCAACCGCCAAAACGTGGTGCTGCTGGCCCAGCTCGAAGGCTGGCCGCAGGACGCCATCGAATCGCGCTATGCGGAACTGCTTGCGGAGATGGACCTGCCGGAGGCGGTCTCCCGGCGCTATCCGCATCAGCTGTCGGGCGGGCAGCAGCAGCGGGTGGGCCTGTGCCGGGCCTTGATGTTGAAGCCGCACCTGCTGCTGCTCGACGAACCCTTCTCGGCGGTCGATCCCATTACCCGAGTCGGCATTTACGAACGCTTTGAGTTCGTTCAACGCCACGAGGGCGTCAGCACGGTGCTGGTCACCCACGACATGCGCGAGGCGGTTCATCTGGGCGACCGGCTGGTCATCCTGCGGGCCGGCCGGGTGATCCGTTCGGGCGCCACGGACGAGGTGGTGAGCGCGCCCGGCGACCCTTACGTCGAACAGCTTGTGAGCCGGCAGTTGTGAACGCGCGTCGGGGCCGGGGCCGCCATGGAACGTCCTCGAATCAAGGCGAGGTCGGGACGCCGCCGCGGCGGTGGCGCGGCCCGGCGCTGGCGTTGATGCTGGCGGCGGCGGCAGGCCATGCCGCCGACCCCATCCGCATTGCCAGCAAGAACGGCAACGAGTCCTACCTGCTCTCGGAAATTGCCGCCCAACTGCTTGAGTCCAAGGGCTTTGCGGTGCAGCGCCGCTTTGGCCTCGGCGGCACGCTGATCGCCTTTGACGCCCTCGTGGCCGGCGAGATAGACCTCTACATGGAGTACACCGGCACCCTGAGCCAAGCGATATTGAAGCTCGGCCGCGACGCCTCCCGCGAAGCCATCAACCGACGGCTCAAGGACGACGGCCTGCGCCTGTTGCGGCCGTTCGGCTTCAACAACACCTACGCCATCGCCGTGCGGCGCGAGCAGGCGCAAGCGCTGGGCTTGGCCCGGATCGGCGACCTGGCCGGGCATCCCGACTTGAAGCTGGCTTTCAGCCACGAATTCCTGGAACGGGAGGATGGCTGGCCGGGGCTGCAGCGAGCCTACGGGCTGTCATTGCGCGCCACGGGCATCGAGCACGCCCTGGCCTACCAAGCCATCGCGGCGGGCTCGTTGGACGTCACCGATGCCTACTCCACCGACGGGGAGCTGTTGCGCCACGATCTGGTGCTGCTGGAGGACGACCGGCGCTTCTTCCCCCAATACCTGGCAGCGCCCTTGGTGCGGGCCGATCTTGGCGCCGGGGTCATTGCGGCGCTGGAAACCCTGGGCGGCAGCCTGGACGATGCGGCGGCGCAGGCGCTCAACGCCGCCGTGGTGGTGGATGGCTTGAGCTTCGCCGAAGCGGCTGCGGGCTTTCTGGGCGAGCGTGGCGTGGCCGCCGAGGCGGGCGGCGACGGCCTCTGGCGCAGCTTGGCCGCCAACACGGCGCAACACCTGAAATTGACCGTGACGGCGCTCGGCGCGGCAGTGGTTGCGGGTCTCCTGCTGAGCCTGCTGATCTTTCGCCGGGCGCTGGCGGCGCGCCTGGCGGTCTATCTGTGCGGCCTGCTGCAGACCGTGCCGAGCATCGCCCTGTTGGCGCTGATGATTCCGTTGTTCGGCATTGGCGCCGTCCCGGCGGTGGTGGCGTTGTTCCTCTATTCGCTGCTGCCGGTGGTGCGCAACACCGTCACTGCGCTGACCACCATCGATCCCACCCTGCTGCGCGTCGCGGACGCCATGGGCCTGTCCCGGCGCGAGCAGATTCGCCACGTCCATCTGCCGTTGTCCATGCCGAGCGTGCTGACCGGCATCCGCACCGCGGCGGTGATCAACATCGGCACCGCCACCCTGGCGGCCTTCATCGGCGCGGGCGGCTTGGGCGACCCGATCGTCACCGGCTTGGCGCTGAACGACGTCTCCTTGATTCTGCAGGGCGCCGTGCCCGCCGCGTTGCTGGCGATCGCCACCGAACTGCTCTTCGAGGGCGTGGAGCGCGTCGCGGTGCCCGGCCATTTGCGGGCGAGGTAGGCGCAATCAACTCAGCAGGTCAAGCAAGGCCCGTTGGCGGGGCCCGTCAAGGCGGCGGAAGACCTTGATCAACGACTGCTCGCTGTCATTGAGCGTGCTGCGGAAGATGGCCTCGATGTGCGGATGCAGCGGCGGCGCGACCGCCCGCTCCGTGGAACCGCGCGGCAGCACGCCGAACGACTGCTCCAGCCGCGCTACAATCTCCGAGTTCATGCTGCGCCGGTAGTGGGACGCGGCTTCGGCCACCTGATCGCGCATTGCCGCAGGCAGCCGCACGACGAATTTGTACGGTCGTTCCGACATGACTTTGTTTTGATACTGCTGTTTTGGGGAGAGGTGGGATGCCAAGTCCGCACTGCTGCTTGGAGGCTCCTAATGTACTCGTTCGCGCTGCGAGGAACAAATGAGCGCCATCCGCTTGCGCCGCGTTCGCAAGGGCTTCGGCGACGGCGCCCGGCACCGGCGGGTGATTGACGAATTCAGCCTTGAGGTGGCCGCAGGCGAGTCGGTGGCCTTGTGCGGCCCCAGCGGCTCCGGCAAGTCCACGTTGCTCAACCTGATGGCCGGCCTGCTGCCGGTTGACGCCGGCGCGCTCACGCTTCGCCACGACGGCCGCGACCACGAATTGGCCGGTCTGCGCGAATCCGAGCGAACGGCGCTGCGCCGTCGCGCCGTTGGCTATGTGTTCCAATTCTTCAATCTGGTGCCGACCCTCACCGTGCTGGAGAACGTCGCCTTGCCCCTAGCGCTGAACAAGCTCGGCCAGCGCCTGCCCGAAGCGGCGCAGCGGCTCGCAGCCTTGGGGCTCGGCGACCGGCTTGACGCCTATCCGGAGACGCTGTCGGGCGGCGAGCAGCAGCGGGTGGCCATCGCCCGGGCGCTGGCCCACGAACCGGCCATCGTGCTGGCCGATGAGCCGACCGGCAATCTTGACGCGGGCCACAGCGAGCAGGTGGCGGATGCCCTCTTCGACGAGGCCCGGCGGCGCGGCAGCGCTCTGGTCGTCGCCACCCACAGCGCCGCGGTGGCCGAACGCGCCGACCGCATCGTTGAACTCGCCCATTGAGGCCCTGATGCGTTGGCAGCTTGGCCCGTGGAGAAGAAGCTTCGCTTTGGCGGAACTCCAACGCCAACCGAACCGCCCCGAAGGCGTGCGTTCGCCCGGCATCACGCCCTTGATTTGGCTGGAGCAACGCATTTGGCGGACCAGGCGTTGAGCGCGGCCCGGCGGACGCTGCTGCTGCGCGCCTTCGTCCGGTTCTTCGCGCGCGCGCCCTGGGCTACGCTGACCGCCGGGCTCGGCATCGCCTTGGGCGTCGCCTCGACGGTGGCCACCCATTTGCTGGGATTGGCGGTCAGCGACCAGCTCGGCGCCCGCGCCGCGCCGCATCTGCGCGGCGTCACCCACATCGCCGAGCGGGCGGACGCCACCATGGCCGACTACTTCGACCTGCGCCGCCAATGGCGGGCGGGCAAGCTGCCGCAAGTGGAGTGGGTCACGCCCGTCGTTCAGGGTCAGCGGGTTGAATCTGGGCGGCGCTACCAGATTCTCGGCGCGGACGGCTTTCGCTTGGCGGCGCCGGATTCAGGCGCGGCGGCAAGGCGCAATTCGATCCGCGCCGATGCCAGTTTGGAACTGGCGCCGGAGGCCGTCCTGCAGTTGGCGGGTGAGCGTTGGACGGTGGCCGAAGTGGTGGATGCGGGCCTTGAGGGCGCCCTGTTTGCGGACCTCGGCGACGCCTTGGCGCTGCTGAATGAGCCAGCGGATCACTTGAGCTATGTCGCCCTGTCGCTCAAGACGCCCTTCAAGGGCGCGCGCGATGCCTTGGAGCGGCTGTTTCCGGGGCTGGCCGCCGGCCTGCCTGCGGACGTCGAGCGCCTGGCCGGTTGGACGGTTCGTCCGGTGGCTTCCGTTCGTCCCGAGCAGCAGTTCGGCAACTCCGTGCTGTTCACCCGCGGCGCGTTGGGGCTGCTCGCCTTGGTGGTGGCCTGGTTCATCATCCACCAGGTCTGCGTGCTGTCGCTGCGTCGCCAACAGCTGCTGCTGACCCGGCTTGCGGCATTGGGCGTCAGCCGGCGGGAGCTTGCCGTCGGCTTCCTTGGCGCCATCGGCGCGCTGGCTGGGTTGGCGACCTTGGTTGGCATCGCCGGCGGCCATGGATTGGCGGCGCTGCTGCTGCGCCTGTCGATGGCGGGCATCGCCGCGCCGCCGGCCATGGAGATGTCGGCGGCGGTTCTGATCAAGGCGCTCTTCTCCGGATTTGCCGTTGCCTTGGTGGGCGCAGGGGTGGCCTTCATGCGCCGTGCGCCGGGCTTGCTTCAGCCGCAGGCGGGCGGCAGGGGCCGGCGTTGGGGTGGGACGGTCGTTGGGTTGGCGCTGATCGCCGCTGGCATGACCCTTGAGGAAACGGGCCTCTACGGCGGCTTCCTGGCCGTGCTGGCGGGGAGCTTGGTCGCCACGGCCTGGGTTGGCCCGTTGCTGCGGTGGCTGCGCGATGCCTTTGCGGGGCGCGGAACGGGCGGCGGCAACCGCCATGGCGGCCCAGGCGCGGCAGCCGCAAAGACTCGCAACGGGTTGCTGTTGCGGCTGGCGCTGCGCGAAGCCACTTGGCATGAAGCCGATTTGGGCGTGGCCGTCGGGGCGTTGATCCTGGCGGTCGGCGCCAGCGTTGGCATTGGGCTGATGGTGGGCAGCTTCGAGCGGGACTTCATGCGGATGCTGGACCAGCGCCTGGCCCACGACTTCTTTGTGGAGTTGCGCGACCGGGACGGCGCCGCCTTGGCCCGCGACTTGCGGGAGGCGCATCCCGGCGCAACGGCCGTGCCCTTGGGCGAGCGCACCATCCGCCTGCAGGGGCGCAACGTGCAAATCGGCTACGCCGAATTCGCGGTGGCCGAGACGGCCCGCTACGGCTACGCCCGCGCCTTGGCGCCGGATCAAGCCTTGGCCAGCGAGGCTTTGCTGCGCGCGTTCGGTTTGTCGGTGGGGGACTCCTTGGCGGTGGGCGGCGAACCCCTGAGCATCGTCCATGAGTTCTCCGGCTTTGGCGACGTGGCGCCGCGCCTGCTGGTCCAGGCCGAGGCCGCCGCCGAGCGCTTCGGCGCGCTGCACTATGACCGGCTCGCCCTGTCCGGCCTGCCCGCTGCCGATCTTGAACGCTGGCTTGCCCGCGCCGCGCCGGATGTCCGGGTGCGTCAGCGGGCCGCGCTGCGGGCGGCGGCGCTCGACGTCTTTGACCGCACCTTCGCCATCACCCGGGCGCTTACCCTAGTGGCGCTCATCGTCGCCGTCGTCGGCCTGTACAACGCGATGATGGCGCTGCGGCTCAATCAAAGGGCCAGCGTCACACTGCTCCGCGCCCTCGGCTTGAGCGCCGGCGAACAGCGCTGGCTCGCCCTTGCGCGAGGCGGCGCGCTCGGCTTGTTCGCCGTGCTTCTGGCGCTGCCCTTGGGGCTGTTCATCGGCGTGGTTCTCTGCGACGTGATCAATCCCCGCGCCTTCGGCTGGAGCGTGGCGCTGTCGATTTCGGCAGCGGATTGGGCCTTGCCCGTGACCTTCGGCTTGGCCGCTGCGGTGGCCGCCAGCGTCCTGCCCGTGCCGGAGGAACGCGCTTGAAGGCCGTCGGCTGGACGCTGTTGGCGGTTGTCGCCGTCTCGGTCCCCGGTTGCGGCGGCGAGCCGGCCGATGGGGCGCCGGGCGGCGGCGACGGCTTGCAAGTCGGGCGCATGCTGGGCGGCGGCGACGAGGCGCAAGGGTACGCCCAGGCGTCGTCCCCGCGCCCGTTTCGCTTTCCGGAGGATCACGGGGCGCATCCGGCCTTTCGCAGCGAGTGGTGGTACTTGACCTTCGCGCTGCAAGCCGTCGCCTCGTCCCCGACGCGCCCTCCCCCTGAACCCCTGCCCCGCCCCAAGCCCGCCAACCCACCCGACGCGCCGGAGTTTCGCTGGCGCGAAACTCCGGCGCGACCGTCAGGTCGCGCAGGTTCAGACGAGTTCGGCGTTCAGTTCACGCTCTTCCGCCGCGCGCTGTTCCCCGGCGGAGACCCGGCCGATCCGTGGCGCAACGGGCAAGCCTACCTGGCCCACTTTGCGTTGACGGACTTGGCCGCCGGGACGCATCGCCATGCGGAACGGATGGCGCGCGGGCATCCGCAGTTGGCGGGCGTTGAAGTGGCTGACGGGCAAGCTGCGGCCTGGCTTGAGGACTGGCGGTTGGTGATGGCGCCGGGGGGCTGGAGCCTGCGGGCCGCAGCGGACGGCATCGCCGTGGATCTGGCCATGCGCCCGGAGAAGGGCTTTGTCCCGCAGGGCGAGGGCGGGCTGTCGGCCAAGGGCCCGGGCTCGGCGTCCCACTACTACTCGGCGCCCCGCTTGCGGACCGACGGGCACGTGGAGGTCGATGGCGAGCGTCATCCGGTCACCGGCTGGGGTTGGCTGGATCGGGAGTGGAGCACCAGCGCCCTTAGCCCTGCGCAGGTGGGCTGGGATTGGTTTGCGTTGATGCTCGACAGCGGCGAGGACGTCATGGCGTTTCGGCTGCGGCGGCGCGACGGCGCTCGGGATCCCTACGATCACGGCGCCTGGATCGATCCCGACGGCGCGGCGCGCTTCCTGTCGGCCAGCGACTTCAAGTTGTCGCCGATCGGGCATTGGCGGGACGAGGAGGGCAGAAAGTGGCCGATTCGCTGGCGGCTGGCGGTGGGTGAACGTCGATTTGAAATCGCCGCCGCGCTGGACGACCAGCGCATGGACACCCTGCTGACCTATTGGGAGGGGCTGGTGCGGGTGACGGACGCCCAAGGCCGGGACGTCGGCCGGGGCTATATGGAGTTGACGGGGTATTAGTGCCATCATGGGCTGGCCACGGATGTCGAGCGGGTTGCCCAACCGCTTCCGGGGCGCGGCAGCAAGCCGGCCGCGGAGCGCGTGATCGGCTCGCAAGCGACGCTGGGCTCCGCGCGCTGGGTTAATTTGCCGTGCTTGGCGCTTGCGGCCGCTTCACGAGCCCTTGAGCTTTGGCTGCGGCCCTTTGCCGAGGCTGGCGGCATCGGCGACGGACGGCGTCCGGGGCGGGCGTTGAGGTCCGCCGCCGACGCCAACGAAACGAAACGGTTTGAGCGAATCCGCAATGCTGATCGAGCGCGCCATTCCCCAAGCAGACAGGCCCCGGCAACGCCCGCCCAAGGAACGTGCGGCCCAAGGCCATCCGGGCGCTTGCGCCTGCGGCGCCGTTCGCGACATCGGCAAGCGCGGGGGTCAAGCACGGGGCGTTGCGTTCTCTGCGCCGCTGCCGGGCGCCGATGTTGCGCGGGCTCTCAGCGGCAATGCTTTTGCCGACTTGGTTTGCCCAACCCGGCGGCCGGCCGCCGGTCGGGAATTTCGGATCGAGGGTGGCCCGCCCTCGTCCTGAACTGCGGGAGTTGCGCGCCAGCATGACCAGCATGAAAGGCTTCACCAGCAAGATCGTGCATAGCGACCGCTTGAGCGAGATCAAGCACGGCTCGCTGCACAAGCCTGTGCATGCCACCGTGGCCTACGGCTACGATGACGCACGGGACTTGGCGGCGGTGTTTCAAGGCACTCAAGCCGGGTTCACCTATGGGCGCCAGGTCAACCCGACGGTCGATGCGCTGCAGGTCAAGCTCGCCGCCATGGAGGGGGGGCTGGGCAGCGTCTGCTTCGGCACCGGCATGGCGGCCATCGGCACGCTGCTTTTCGCCCTGCTGCGGCGCGGCGACCACTTCGTCTCCAGCGCCTTTTTGTTCGGCAACACCAACAGCCTGTTCATGAGCTTCGCCAGCCACGGGCTGGAAGTGACCTTTGTGGACGCCACCGATGCGAACCAAGTGGCCAAGGCCATTCAGGACAACACCCGCCTGGTGTTCGTCGAGACCATTGCCAATCCCCGCACCCAAGTCGCCGCCTTGGCGGAAATCGGCGCGCTCTGCCGCCAGCGCGGCTTGGCCTACGTGGTGGACAACACCATGACTTCGCCGTATCTCTTCCAGCCCAGCAAAGTGGGGGCGAGCCTGGTGGTCAACAGCCTCACCAAGTACATCGGCGGCCACGGCACGACGCTCGGCGGAGCGGTGACGGAAACGGGCGCCTACGATTGGCGGACGTTCCCCAACATCCACGACACCTACAAGGGAGCTGACGCCCGGCTTTGGGCGCTGACCCAAATCAAGAAGAAGGGCTTGCGCGACTTCGGCGCGGCGCTGTCCCCGGAGGCGGCCCACGAGCTCGCCATCGGCGCCGAGACGCTGGCGCTGCGCTCGGAGCGCCAATGCGCCAACGCCCAGGCCATGGCGGAGTTCCTTGACGGACGCAGCGAGGTGCGCCGGGTCTATTACCCCGGCTTGCCGCAGCATCCCGAGTTCGGCCGCGCCGCCGAGCTGTTCCGGCGCCCAGGCGCGCTGCTGAGCTTCGAACTCGATCCCGGCATCGACATCTGGACCTTCATGAACGCCCTTAAGGTCATTATCAAGTCCAGCAACTTGGGTGATAATCGCACCTTGGCGATCCCGGTGGCCCATACCATCTACCATGAGATGGGCGCCGAACGCCGGGCGAGCATGGGCATCGACGACTCGTTGATACGCATTTCGCTGGGCATCGAAGAGGTCGAGGACTTGCTTGACGACCTGGACCAAGCCTTGGAGCGTTCGACTTGAACCTCCCGGGAACGGCTGCCGATCGCCCGATCAAGGGCGGGACGCCGCGCAATGCCGATCCTCCACATCAACCCATGAACCGGCGGTGAACCCATGAGGGACGCATTGCTCGAAACCGACCTGAACCTGCCTAACAAGCGCAGCGGCAAGGTGCGCGACCTCTATGACGTCACCTTGGACGACGGCGGCGAGGCGTTGCTGATCATTGCCACCGATCGCATCAGCGCCTTCGACGTGGTGATGGCCAACGGCCTGCCCGGCAAGGGGGTGGTGCTGACCCGGATATCCAAGTTCTGGTTCGACCTGTTCGCCGCCGACACCCCCCACCATCTCGTCTCCACCGACCCTGCCGATGTGCCGGGGCTTTCGGCAGCGGAGCGCGCAGTCCTTGCCGGGCGCATGATGCTTTGCCGCAAGACCCAAGTGGTGCCCATCGAGTGCATCGCCCGAGGCTACATCACCGGCAGCGGCTGGAAGGACTACCAAGCCAGCGGCTCGGTGTGCGGCATCGCCCTGCCGGCGGGCTTGAGGAACAGCGACCGGCTTGAGGAGCCGCTGTTCACCCCCTCGACCAAGGCGGCCACCGGCCACGACGAGAACATCAGCTTCGATCAAGGCGCGCAAGTCGTCGGACGGGAACTGATGGAGTGGCTCGGCGAAACGACTTTGCGCCTCTACCGCCGCGCCCGCACCTACGCCTTGGAGCGGGGCATCATCCTGGCCGACACCAAATTCGAGTTCGGGCGCCTGCCGGGCCGGGATGCGCCCATCCTGATCGACGAGATGTTCACCCCCGACAGTTCCCGTTTCTGGCCCGCCGACCAATGGGTTCCGGGCCGGGAGCAGGAGAGCTTCGACAAGCAGATCGTGCGCAACTACCTGGAAACCGTGGTGGCGGCCGGCAAGTGGGACAAGACGCCGCCCGGCCCCGTCCTGCCCGATGAGGTGGTGGCCCGCAGCGTGGCCCGCTACGAGGAGGCCTACCGCCTGCTGACCGGGTCGTCGATTCAGTAGGCCGGGCTCTGGACTGGACAACCTACAAGGAGCGGTGCGACCGGCCCGATGCCTGGTCGCGCTGGATGCTGGGGCAGACCTTGGAGCTGCTCGCGGAGCGGCCCGACTTGGCGGCGCCCCTGCGCGATGCCCTGGCGGGCGCGCCCTTGGCGAAGCCGTCGGGGCACAAGGGCGGCGGCGCCACCGACATGTTGGTGCTGGACTTGGACGCAGCGGCGGCATTGGCCATAGTCGAGCGAGTTGAGCGGGCGGCGGCCCAAGGCGCGGAAACCTCGCTCACTCAAGGCAGGGGGCTGGGCGGCTTTCGGGAGGCTTGGCGGGAATACAGTGATTTCATCAACCAACGGCAACGGAGAAAAGGGCAAATGAGCGAAGCGAGGGATTTGGTTCTGGGATTGATCGATGCCTTCAACCGCATCGACCTGGACGCGGTCATCGACGGCTTCACCGAGGATGCGGCGTACCACAACATCCCCATGCAAGCCGTGCAGGGCAAGGCGGCCATCCGCGGCGTCCTGACCGAGATCATGGGCGATGCGCAGGCCGTGCAGTGGGACGTCCTCAACATCGCCGACGAGGGCGGCGTGGTGCTCACCGAGCGGCTGGACAAGTTCAAGGTCAACGGCGTCTGGGCCGAAATCCCGGTCATGGGCGTCTTCGAGGTCAGCGGCGGCAAGATCGCCGCTTGGCGCGACTACTTCGACATGGGCCAAGTCCAGGCCCAGTTCGCGGCGACGGCGAAGCCGGAAGGCGGTTAGCCGCCCTCGCCCTGCGCGCCAGTCGCTGCGCCACAGCCCATGCACAAGGGAACGCGGCCGGGCGCAACGTCCCGCTACGGCCGCGGCAGCAGGTTCGAGCGCACCGCCGCCGAACATCAGGGGATGCGCAATCAAGCGGGCCTCCTTAAATGCGAGCGCTTATTGCCGCAAGGCAGCGGCCACACAATCCAAAAGCCCCAACTTTGCTCAACTCGCGCGAAACTTCCCTACATGCCTCTAAACATGCTTCAGCCTGAGCGGCACGGGCACATGGGTGACGGCGGCTTCGACCAGCCGAGCGGGGAGCTGGTCCTCCCAGAACCTTCGGTTGAAGCGGAAGACGAACTCGTCGAGGCACTCTTGGAGCCGCGTTCGGGAGACGCCGTGGAAGGTGCCGATCAGGAAGCGCTTGAAGTTGCTGATCACCAGATGCACGAGGGGCAGCCACTCGTCGGCCTTTTCGGGCGGCGTGGGCCGAGGCTGGTGCGCGTGGTCCCTGGCCAGGACGGTCAGGCCGCTGAAGGCGTCGCTGCGGATCGTCAGGCCTTCGCCCAGCCGCCGGCTGAAGGCGGCGACCTGTTCGTGGGTGACGCGGCCGACCACTTGGGCCGCCAGGAAGCCGGCCCGCTCCCCCCGGCGCTCCACCGCGAACGGCACCGGCTGCTTGCCCCCGGCGCCGCGCCCGCGCCTGCCGGGGCGCTTGCCGCCCACCAGGGCGTCGTCCGCCTCCACCAGCCCGGTCAGCCAGCAGGCCCGGTCCCGGTCGCCCATGGCGCGGCGCAGCTTGCGCAGCATCGACTGCGCGGTCGGCCAGGACACCCCGACCATCTTCGACAGCCGCAGCGCCGAGACGCCGCCCTTGTCCGCCGCTGTCAGATGGATCGCCGCGAACCACTTCGCCAGCGGCAGCTTGGTGTGCTCGAACACCGTCCCGGCGGTCGGCGGGGACTGGTGCCGGCAGGCCATGCACTGGCGGGTGCGCCGCCGCCGGAGCACGTGCGCCCGGCCGTGGCCGCAGCGCGGGCGGATGAAGCCGCCGGGCCACTTGCGCCGCGCCAGCTCGGCGAGGCAGGCCTCCTCGGTGGCGAACTTGGCGGTCCATTCAGGAAAGCTGGTCGGGGGTTGTTGCATGGTCATGCTCCTTGGCCGTTCATCGCGAATGTGGATGATTGTACAGCATTGGCTGAAGCATGTTGAGAGGCATGTTTGGGCAACACTCGCCGCCATGTCCTACGGGCGGCGGAACCGGCTCGATTCAACCTGCAACGAGAGCCCGTCCTCATGGGATTTTTGGTTCTTGCCCTTGTCTTGCTGACTGCTGTCTGCGTCTCGGAAGCCTACAGCGACCTACTTCTGCAAGAGGATGCGCAACTGTTCCTGGCGACCAAAGATCCTGAAACGCTAGACGTCACCAATATGATCTACGACAGGAAGTTGGTGCACTTCAGCGTATGACTCTCCTCCGCTACGAAGCCGTATTTTCCGCGCTAAACCTCAACAGGACCCGTGTAACTGGGGGCTCCGAGAAGGTTGCGATGTTGTTGGCCGTTACGGACTTGATTGAAGATGGCACGCTCACTGAAAACAGCATCGAGTACTGCGAATCTCTTAGAAAGGCGTTTGTTGCCCGCTTCAACGACTTTGGGTCGGAAGGAGACGACCCAAAGTCGATTGACCCTTATTTTCATCTACGCAGCGAGGACTTCTGGCACCATCGACTGAAACCAGGACAGCGCGAATCCTACAACCAGTTGAAAGTCGTAACCAGCCCTAGTCAAGTACAACAGCACATCGCCTACGCCTACCTGGACGATGAATTGTTCGAACTCTTGGACAATCATACGGTCCGAGAACTCCTGCGAGCTGCTCTACTGGAAAGAACAAGAATTACGTCTGAAGAAATGCGAACAAGACTGCAGGTGAGGGGTTGGAATTGGCTTGAGTGCGAAGCATGTGTTCAAGATTACTTCCAAATGCTTGGAAGGGAACTGCGCAGCGAACGCTACAACAAGACAGCGCATCGACGAACACTGATGGCGAAGCTCCGCAATCGGCCCGATGGGTCGGTGGAATACAAACACCAAAACATCAGCGCCATCTTGGTTCAGCTAGGGTTTCCGTACATATCTGGCTACAAGCCGCGATTCAACTATCAGGCGCAGTTGAAGAAAGTAGTCCTCGCACATTTGGCTGGGCATGGGCGCGAATTGGAACTGGTTAGCGCGGTTCGGGAGGCGGACCATGTTCCGTGCGTTGGGAATTGGGACGGAGTTCTGGATACAGACCTACCGGAGCCCATGCCTCCACCGGAACCGCTGGAGCGAAAGCACTTGGCGCGTCATGATCTAAGCAGCGAGGTGATTGCGGGCGCAATGCAACTTTCTCACCGATCGATGTTGCGGGCGCTTGCATTGGGTCCATGCGGATGGGCCAAGGGTTGCTTGATCGGTTTGGCTGGGGTTGGTGGAGGCGGCGGGAGTCGAACCCGCGTCCGTGGGTTCGCCGCAATCGGCTCTACATGCTTAGGGTCCGTCTATTGCTTTAACCGCAAGCGGCCCGGCGGCCAGGGCGCTGTTGGCGAGCCCGGAAGGTTTTGACGCTGCCGCCCCCAGGCGCGGGCGAAAGCGCGATCCTGCTGTCTTTGCCGCCGAGTTCACCCCGCAGGCGAGGGATCATCAGCGTTGGCGGCGGTTTAGGCCGCTAGTGCGTAGTTGTCGTCGTTGGCAACTATGGGTTTGCAGCGATTGTTTAGCGAGAGCCGCTACGCTCTCGGCATGCACCTTTTGCTTTGAGACCCACGTCGAAACCGCATCGCCCCCAATGGACTTGCTTGATCGGAGGCGAAGTTTAGCACGGTGCCGCAATCCGCTACCATCGGTGCATGAAGCGGCCAGCAATTCCCGCTGGCCACCCCTATCGGTCTGCGGGGATCATTTTCGGTCGGGGATTGCGGCTCGGCTTTTGATTGGGGGAGGGGTTTCCCCCAGCGCCGCGCTGAAGTCCTTGGCTGGCCGCGTCGTCACCTTTGGGGAACCGCCCTTCGCACGCTTGGGCACGGCGCCCGGTCAGGACGTGTCGAACGGCGTCAGGGCGGGCTTTTGGAAGCCGAACGCCAGCACCCGGCACAGGTCCTCCCAACTGTCGATGCGGCAGTCCATGAACAGCGACCGCATCCGCTCCCACAGGCGGACGCGGCGTCCCGACTTCGCCAGCGCCGCCCGGAACAGGCCGCAGCAGCGCTGCTGCGCCTGGTCGATCAGGAACGCGAGCGTCATCAACTGCGCGAGCGCCGTCGCTAGGTGGCGATGGCCGTGCCCGCAGTTGCGCTCAAGGCCGTGGCCTTGGTTCCTCGGGGTGTTGAAGGTCCCGTTCTCGATCCGCCAGCGCGCCCGGCCGGCCCGCATCAGCGATTCCGCGTTCGATTCGTCGACGTCGACGTCCGTCACCCACGAGAAGCGCTGCCGCTTCCCGCCGGGCCTCGTCCCGGTCCACTCCAGGAAGTTCACCTCAAGGTCCCGGTTGGCGTCGTTGAGCGGCGCCCCGTTGATGAAGCGGCAGCGGCGCCGCGTTCCGTCGGCGCCCTTCGCCTCCATCGTCCGCGTCATCGGCGAGGCGTTGACCGTCTCGAACAGGTCCGCGTGGCCGCCGGGCTTCGCGCCCGGCACGAAGCGCATGTTGAGTTCCTGAAGCAGCCGGACGTGCGGGCCGTTCGACGCCAGCGCGGCCCCGAGCAGCTGGCGGCAGTGCGTCCTCGTCCCGTCCTTGTGCTCCTTCACGCAGCAGCTGCCGCAGTGGACGGACTTCGAGGAGAAGTGGCCGGCGCCGTCCACCGACAGCAGGCAGTGGCCGTCGAGCCAGGCGAACCCGTCAAGCCCCTTGCCGCGCTGCAGCGCCGAGAGCACCGCCTTGAAGGCGTCGCGCAGCTCCGCCGGGTCCACCCCGTCGAGCCGCTCGCGCATCGTGGTGTCGGCGGGCACCTGCCGAACCCCGTACGGGCGGCGCAGGTTCCCCCGCGCCGCGCCGGCGCGCCGCACGCCCTCCTCGAACCTCAGCAGCGAGGAGTGCTTCATGCCGAACACCGCCAAGGCCGACATCAGGCAGTCCGGCAGGGGGCTCCTCGGATTCCCCACCGGGTCACTGACCCGCTCGAACCGGCTGCGAACCAGCCCCAGCAGCCCCGGCGCGCTCAGCGCCTTGCGAAACCCCGGCCTGCCCATGGGAAACCCCTCTTCAATGACAACGCCCCATTACGCCCCCAGCGCAAGCGCGGAAAGTCTGCGAAAACCACTTCTGCAACCCACCGCAAGGACGCGAAAACAGGGGGGCTGTCGGCGGCGGGAATTGCTGACCGGCTCAGGACATTTCGGAACTTTTCGCCTGCCGGATCAGGCAGCGTCCTCGATCCCGACAAGGGATTCGTTCGGGGTTCGGCAAGGAAGCCGCCCAGTGCGGCCGCCGGTAGTTGTGGAAGAACTCGTGCCGGGCGAGCCTTGGGGCGACGTCGGCAACGGCGGGGGGTCCGTCGTGGAGGCTCCGGAACTCGATGCGGGCGGACCGGTTGGCGCGCTCGACGCCCCGCCCTCGGGCGGGCCGACGTCTCCACTGGGGCCTTCGCGGCGGCAGGACGCGCAGGCGAACCGAAGGTTCGTCATCGCGAAGCTACGCTTCGCGCAGTGGGATGCCCATCGCCTGGCGGGCGCGCTCGAAGTCGGCCGCCATTCATGGCGCATGAACCTCGCTGCCGCCGTCGACCTGGATGGACCGGACGGGGAAGGGCATGGCCTCGAGCACGGCTTCGAGGAAGCGCTCGGGCGAAAGCCCCGGCGTTCTGCCGGCGGTGGCGCGGGAGAGGACGCGGGCGGCCATGAACCTAGTGACGGTGCGGACGGCCGGACTCGCAGAGTCCGCCGGAACCTCCTTGAGGGCGCGGCCGTCGCGGCTGTAGGTCATGTGGTCGATCTGGAGCATCTCGCCGGGGGCCCTGGCCCGGTCGCCGTACCTCCACCGGTTCGCCCAGGCGTCGTCGAAGCGGCGGCGGCGCTTGGGCTTGGCGCGCCCCTCGCAGAAGGACGCGGGGTTGATGCGCCCGTCGGCGATGGCCTTGGAGAGTATGCGCCCGACGGTGGAGACGGACAGCGTCAGGCCGTCCCTGGCCGGCATCGCGCGCAGCTTGGCCTTGCCCATGTAGGGGTGCTCCGCGCGCAGCTGGGCACGGCCCGGTCGTCGGCGTCGGTCCAGCGCCGGCGGCGGACGCTGCGGGGGCGGGTGCTCCTGGGCTTGAGCGCCCGGACGCCGCCGCGCCGGAGGGCCCTGCGCTAGTCGTAGCAGGTGCTCTTGGCCAAGCCGGCGGTGCGCAGGGCGTCGCCGCGGCGCATGCCGCCGGCGACCATCCGGTCGACGAGTTCGAGGGCGCGCAGGCGAACCGAAGGTTCGTCATCGGGAAGCTCCGCTTCCCGCAGGCGCTCCTCGGCGGCTCCCGCCGTCTGGGCGTCGATCCGCAGGCGCTTGCAGGACGGGGGGCAGGCGTGCAACAGTTTCATGCTCAGGCTCCTTGTTCGTTGGGTGAATCAAGCATGCCTGAGCCGGCGGCGGGGCGCATCGCGCCGCGCCGCCGGGCCATGAACTCCGGTCGCCTACGGCTCCCTCCGTTCATGGCCCGGCGCCACCCTCCCCGTCCAGTCAGTTCATGGGCCCAAGCCCCGGGGAGAAAGTTCCGAAATGTTTCTGAGCCCGCACATGCCGAGCCTTGTCCAACCACTAATGAGCCAGAACGCCCGTTTACGGCATCTTGCGCATTCGGGATATGCATGCCATCGCTGCTCGATGTGCTGGCCTGCGGGTGTCCGGCCGACTAGCCTGCGGCCAAGCATAGCGACAAGCTCCACGACTACCTAGTACCTAGGCCCACCGCGCCAACCGTCGGTCGCTTCGCATTGCCGTTTTACTCCGTCGGGAGATTGCCGAAACCAGACTCGAATGGGCATGGGCTTTGCTATCGCGATGTTTATCAATCCCCAAATGCGCCCTCGACAACATCGCGCCACTGTGGCACGATTTGTCCCGTGGAACAGGTCAGTGTCAACAGCGAGTTCCGACGTCTTAGGCTTCACGCTGGGCTCAGCATCCCCGAAGCGGCCGAAGCCACGGGCTATGCGGTGCGCACCATCCACCGGTGGGACCGTGGCGAAACCAATCCCCGAAAAGCCACCATTGAGTATCTTCGTGGTCGTGCCGGACATGTCGCTGTTCCGACCTCCCCAGCTTTCAGGTTCATTGACCTGTTTGCCGGAATTGGTGGATTGCGCCTCGGTTTCGACGCCATTGGAGGCAAGTGCGTCTTCACCTCGGAATGGAACCGCTTCTGCCAAGTCACCTATCAAGCCAACTTTGGTGACAACGAACCCATTGCTGGCGACATTACTGAAATCTCGGCACAGGAGATTCCTGCCCACGACGTGCTGCTAGCCGGGTTTCCCTGTCAGCCGTTCTCAATTGCCGGCGTGTCCAAGAAAAACGCGCTCAAGCGTCCCCACGGCTTTCGTTGCGAGAGCCAAGGAACCCTTTTCTTTGACGTCGCCCGGATCATTGCCCATCACCGGCCATCGTTCTTTCTCCTCGAGAACGTAAAAAACCTCCTCAACCACGACCGCGGCCGCACCTATCAAGTCATTCGCGAGACGCTTGAGGACGATCTCGGCTACCAAGTCCATCCGAAGGTGATCAATGCCCGCTCTTGGGTGCCCCAACACCGTGAGCGCATCTTTTTGGTCGGCTTTCGCGACAAAACCCGCTTCTCGTTTGATGAAATGTCCATTCCCGACCCTGTCGAAGGCCCTCGCCTCAACTCCATCCTTCATCCGCAGGATGGATCGGAGGCGCCCGAAGATGGTTACACCCAAGGTGCGCAGGCAAAAGTCGCATCCCGCTACACACTATCCGAACACCTCTGGAGCTACCTTCAAGCCTACGCCGAGAAGCACCGCAAGAGGGGCAATGGGTTCGGATTCGGCCTCGTCGGCCCAGAGGATGTTGCCCGGACCCTTTCGGCCCGCTACTACAAGGACGGCTCCGAAATTCTAGTTCGCCAAGACCGTGGCCAACCGCGTCGGCTAACACCGAGGGAGTGCGCTCGTCTGATGGGCTTCGACCGGCCGGATGCCCCGCCTTTCCGAATCCCGGTCTCAGACACCCAAGCCTACCGTCAGTTCGGCAACGCGGTTGCGGTGCCTGTGGCGGTTGCCGTGGCCCGTCATCTTGAGCCGACGATCAGCGCGGCACTGCACCCCCAAGCAAGCCTCTTTGCCTAAAATCGCTGGTTTGTACCACCCAAGGAAAATTTGCTCGTGAGATTCGGCCAGCTACGCGATCACTTCCGGGGCGTCGGTGCGAAGCGCCTGTCCGCCGTTGATGCTGAACCGGGCCGTTCAAACCAGCATGAAATTGGCATCACGAAAGCAATGCGCCAAGAGTTTCTTGGTGAAGATGGCAAGATGGAGTTTCACGCGGTTTACATTTGGTTGGGGCAGGACCAAGACGCCATCACCGTCAACTCAACCGCCACCTACTATGACGCAAGAGAGCACCAACCCGACCGTGCGCCTGAGTGGCGGCTTTACTACCCATCAAACTCCGTCACTGAGGCGATGAAGGCGGGCGATGCCCTGTTTCTTGCACTGGACACTGCAGAAACGCTGTACTTCATTGTTGCTCCAGCACGTTCGACCAGCGAATATCAGCTTTCCTGGCTGTTCGGCGTGGAGCCCGGAAAAACCTTCGATGTGCGCGGCTTCCGCGAGGAAGGTCCAGACCTTGATTTCGCAGCTCATTTCATCTTGGACGAGCTGGGCATCGAGTTTGAAGATCCGGAAGCCTCAAGCCTCGACTCAATCATCGAACCGTTCGGCCTTTGCTTTCCGCCCACTGCCGAACTGTCAAGCCTTGCTCGGAACACGCTGCGTGACGTGTCGGCTCTGGACGACCCAGACAAAGCACTCTTGGCGTGGCTCAGCCACGAAGAGGCGCTATTTCGCCGCCTTGAGCGTCGAATAGTGTCGGATCGGCTCGAAAGGGGTTTCGTCGATGCCGATGGCTCCGATGTCGATGGCTTTATCAGGTTCTCGCTGAGTGTGCAGAACCGCCGGAAGTCGCGTATGGGCCACTCCTTGGAGCATCACTTAGAGGCCGTGTTCATTGCCCATGGTGTGCGCTACGTCCGCGGTGCCATAACGGAGCACCGGCAGAAACCCGATTTTCTGTTTCCCAGTCTTGAAGCCTACCAAGCCGCACCCCCCGAAGGAGCCAATGGCTTGGCCATGTTGGGCGCCAAATCCAGCTGCAAGGAAAGATGGCGTCAGGTTCTCGCGGAGGCTGCGAAGATCCCGCGCAAGCATTTGTTGACCCTTGAGCCTCGCATTTCCCGTACGCAGACATTCCAGATGGAGCAGCACAACCTGCAACTTGTAGTACCGGAACCCATTCATGCTACATATGCGCGAGCGCAACGTCACTGGCTCTGGACACTCGATCAATTCATTCAGCTAGTCAGCAAATAGCTTTCTTAATATCGGTGTTGGGTGAAACGGTTATCCATAGTTACGCGATAAGCTAGTTTACTCAGTCCGTCAGCGCGATTCACTCGGATCGGAGATTACCTGAAAGCAACTAGGACGTTATTGGTGGACGAGATCACAAGAGACCATTGCGGTCTTGGGGGTGGCGAGGCAGATTGAAGGGGGAGGCGAACGAACTTTGTTTGGTGGAGGCGGCGGGAGTCGAACCCGCGTCCGTGGGTTCGCCGCAATCGGCTCTACATGCTTAGGGTCCGTCTATTGCTTTAACCGCAAGCGGCCCGGCGGCCAGGGCGCTGTTGGCGAGCCCGGAAGGTTTTGACGCTGCCGCCCCCAGGCGCGGGCGAAAGCGCGATCCTGCTGTCTTTGCCGCCGAGTTCACCCCGCAGGCGAGGGATCATCAGCGTTGGCGGCGGTTTAGGCCGCTAGTGCGTAGTTGTCGTCGTTGGCAACTATGGGTTTGCAGCGATTGTTTAGCGAGAGCCGCTACGCTCTCGGCATGCACCTTTTGCTTTGAGACCCACGTCGAAACCGCATCGCCCCCAATGGACTTGCTTGATCGGAGGCGAAGTTTAGCACGGTGCCGCAATCCGCTACCATCGGTGCATGAAGCGGCTGTGGAACAGGGCTGGATGGATGCTTGGCAGTCCGGTCCTGAAGGGATGCGGGATGCAAGCCGTTGATGTGGGGGTGGCTTTCGGGAGGCGAATCGAGGGCAAGATGCTCTCGGTCCGGGGAAGTCGGCCCGCGCCGCGGCGAATCGAGGGCGGTCCAGCCTCGGTTCGGGGAAACCCATGGAGCGAAAACATCCCGCGCCCGCACATTTCGAGCGCCGGAACCTCTCGCCGTCGAGAGGCTGCGCTCCGCAAAGCGCCGCCGGCGCCCGGGCGCCGGCGATGCGCCAAAGCTCGCCTCGCTGCCGCCGCCCTCGCCCTCTTTCTGAACTCGCCTGTCCAAGCCGCCACCTTCGATCCCCGCGCCTTCGTCAGCCGGGCCGTTGAGTTGATCGAGCAGGGGCGGTTCGCGTTCGCCCGCGCTTGGCTGGACCCGGCGGTGGTGGCCCATCGGCTGCATCCGCACGAGCGCTCCCACGCCTATTACCTGCGCGGCTACAGCTTCCAAGCCCAAGGCCTGCACGTCTCCGCCGCCCAAGACTACGCTCGCGCGCTGGAATTCGACGCGGAGAACCCGGCGGCGCTGGTCGCTAGTGTCATGTCCCACAAATACGCGCAGATAGACGTTCGAGTTTTCCGAGGATCGACTCCGCCGTCGCGGCCCAGACGAAGAGGGAGGCGCAGGCATTGTGGTTTGCGATGAACGCCTCGATCGCGTTGACCAGTTGAGCGACGCTGTCGAACGAGCCGCGCTTGATGGCCCGTTGGCTGATGAGGCCGAACCAGCGCTGGACGGTGCTCTTCGACACGCCTTCGCGGGATAAGCGGGTTGTTGGTTGCAAGCAGCGGTTTGCGCGCGCCGCCGCATCGCCAGCTGCAAGGCGCCGGGACGGACACTCGGATCGACGAACTGCCGCGCAATGCCTCGAGCCAAGCGCGGCAGTTTCAGTTAAGGGAGGAGTTGGCGCAGCGGCGGATGCGCAGGCCCGATCGGTTCAGGTCTGGGCGGTAGCCAGCCGCGGCAGGCTGTAGGACTTCAGTTCGCCGACGTAGTCGCGCAGCGCTTGGATGCCAGTGGCCTCGGCATCTCGGCACCAGTGGCGCAGAGCCGCCAACAGGTCTTCGGCGTCGCCGCCGCGCTTGGCCCAGATGTCATGCAGGCGCAGGCGCAGGTTGTGGGCCGCAGCGAGGGTTTGGCTGGCGTCCACGGCCGCCTCGATGTGCCGCTTGCCGCTCGCGCTCACGCGGCCCTGCTCCCGGCACATCGCTGCCCGCGCCCGCCGGAACAGCTTCTCGGTGGCTTGGTCGGCCTTGGCGCACTCAAGCTTGATGAGCGGCTTGACCACTTGGTTTTTGTATTTGGCCATCAGCCGGAAGCGGTCGTTGAGCACCGCCCAAGCGGTATCGATGTCCAGCGTGGTTTTGCCGGGCACCTGCTTGACGATGGGGCCGGCGCTCTTCGGCTTGGCCAGCCCGAAAGCCTGGAAAAGGCGGATCCACAGCCAGCCGATGTCAAACTCCCACCACTTTTGCGAAAGCTTCGCGGAATTGGGATAGGCGTGATGGTTGTTGTGCAGCTCCTCGCCGCCAATGACGATGCCCCAAGGCAGCATGTTGGTGCTGGCGTCAGGCGATTCATAGTTGCGGTAGCCCCAAAAGTGGCCGACGCCATTGACCACGCCGGCCGCCAGCACCGGAATCCAGAGCATCTGCACCGCCCAGACCGTCAGGCCGATGAAGCCGAACAGGGCGACGTCAATGACGGCTAGGGTGGTCACGCCGATGCTGGGATGGCGGGAGTACAGGTTGCGCTCCATCCAGTCGTCGGGACAGCCAGCGCCGTAACGCTTGATCGAGGCGCGGTCGGCGGTTGCCATCCGGTAGGCTTCCGTGCCTCTCCAGAAAATCGTTCCCAAGCCCTGTCGGCGCGGGCTGTGGGGGTCGTCGTCGGTTTCGGTGGCGGCATGGTGCTTGCGGTGCACGGCCACCCATTCCTGGGTGATCATGCCCGTGGTGGCCCAGGACCAGAAACGGAAGAAGTGCTGCAGCGCCGGGTGCAGATCCAGCGACCGATGCGCGGCGTGACGGTGCAGATAGACGGTCACGGTGACGATGGTGACGTGCGTGGTGATCAGGGCGTAGGCGACGATGCCCCAAGCAGGGAGATTCCAGAGTCCATGGCCAAGCCATTCCAACATATCCAACGGCGGTCGCTCCCGTAGCTCGTTTAAGTGAAGTGTCTTCCCCCGCCCCCGCCGGCTGGGCCGTTTCCGCGTCTTGGCGGACGGCCTCGGTTTGTTTTGATCCAACGGGCTTCAGTCGCGAGCGGAGGCGAACTTTGACAACAACGCTCCCGCATTGCAAGCCTTGGGCCTTGGAATCAGAGGCTGACGGGGTGCCGGGGGAGTGCCGGAAGGCTCGCCCGGCGATGTCGAATGGAGTGCGCCGCCCAAAGTGGTTTCCATACGAGATGGATCCAGTGCACCAGACCAGTGTCGCCATGTCCCGGCATGGCGCTCGATCAGACCCTCTTCGGCCTTGTGCAGTTCCATCGGAGGCTCCCGTCAAGTTGGTTTCGTCATCGTCGGCCCGGTGTGAACAGAGTCAACGAGGCGCGCCTTTCGGACCGCGGCGAGCCGCAAGGTCGCAACGCTTGCCACGGCCGATGCCGCGATGGGATGCTAGGCCCCGAGTGCCGCAGCCTTAAGGTCACGCACATGCCCGATGTGCCCGCACCCCAGCAGGTGCAGCTTCCAGCCCCACGTCTGTCGTTGGGCCGCTATCGGCTTCGATTTCAAGAAGGCTCAAGCGCTGACGATGGTTCTCTTGCCGGGGCGGGCTATTTGGGTTCCGCGTGGCGTGGCGCATTCGGACACGCGCTGCGTCGGGCGGTGTGCGCGACACGCCTGCCAGCTTGCGATTCTTGCATGTTGCTGAATTCGTGCGTCTATCCTTGGCTGTTCGAAAGCCGTACCCCGCCCAATGCCCGCAAGCTGACCCGTTATCCGCGCACTCCGGGTCCGTTTGTGCTTGAACCACTTGATCCCCGCCATGATGCTGCAGGCGGAACCCAGAACCTCGGGGTGATCCTGTTCGGGCAGGCGAACGACCAGTTGCCCTATGTCGTGCATGCGTTGGAGCGGGCGGGACGCGGCGGGCTGACGGCCAAGCGGGTCAGGTTGGGCTTGATGGACGTGCAGGCCGAAACGCGGGGCCGGAGTGACGGCGCGCTTGCCAACGGAAGCCGGGACGGCGAAGGCGGATGGAACACCATCTATGAACCCGACGGCCAACTCGCCCCGCCCGAACTCCAGCCTCTTCTCGCACCGGCCAGTCCTGATGCGGTGCGGGTGCGGCTGCTCACCCCGCTTAGAATCCGGCGGGACAATCGCCTCGTGGACCAGCGGGCTTTCGACCTCAGGAGCTTGGCCGGGGTTCTTTTGCGACGCATCTCGCTGCTGACCACATTTTTTGGCGACACTCCTCTGGAAACCGACTTTGCCGGCCTGCTGCGCTGCGCTGACTCGCTGAAGATCACGCTACGACAACTGCATTGGCGGGAGTGGGCGCGCTACTCTTCGAAGCAGGAGACCAAGCTGCAGATGGGTGGGCTTGTGGGTTGCTTTGAAGTGGAGGGAGCGCACCTGGAACCGTTGTGGCCCTACTTGTGGCTCGGCCAATGGACCCATGCGGGCAGAGGATGCTCAATGGGTTTGGGGCGCTATGCGCTGGAGCCTGCGGGCGGCGCGTCGGGTGCTGAGCGAGCCTGCTGGGCAAGCCCCCAACGGCTGTAGCCGCATGTGCGACCTAGATCACTGGCAACCTTGCCGCACGCTGAAGACACGCTCCGTTGCGGTACATTGGGTGCTGGTTCCGTCCGCAATCCATCCGAGTTGAGCAACCGACCTGCGCATGAAGCAACCCCGCCAACACCCCCGCCGCATTCTGCTGGCGGTCACCGGCCTGTCTCCCCAGGTCGTGACCGAGACGCTGTACGCACTCGCGGTCAAGACGAAGCCGACGTTCGTGCCCACCGAGATCCGTTTGGTCACCACCAAGGAAGGTGCGGACCGTGCGGAACTCTTGCTGCTGCACCCGGAAAGCGGCTGGTTTCATCGCCTGCTCGCTGACTACGGCCTGCCGCCCATCGCCTTCGGGCGCGATCACATCCATGTGCTGAAGGGCGCGGGCGGCCAGCCCCTTGATGACATCCGCAGCCCGGCCGACAACACCTGCGCCGCCGACATCATCACCGACGTCATCCGGACGCTCACCCAAGATGCCGACAGCGCGTTGCATGTCTCCATCGCTGGCGGGCGCAAGACCATGGGGTTCTATCTAGGCTACGCGCTGTCGCTCTACGGCCGCGAACAGGACCGACTCTCACATGTATTGGTGAGCGCCCACTATGAGTCTAATCCCGATTTTTTCTATCCTACGCCGACGAGCCGCGTGATCCAAACGCCGCCTCCCAAAAGTCGCCCCCTTGATGCCCGCGATGCCAAGGTGACCCTGGCCGACATCCCCTTCGTGCGTTTGCGGGAGGGGTTGAACCGGGAGCTGATGGAAGGTGAGTCAAGTTTTTCCGAGGCCGTGGCCCAAGCACAGCGGGTGCTGCCCAAGCTGGCTTTGGCACTGGACCCCGCAACGCGCACCGTGGAAGCCGGGGGCGAGTCGTTCGTCATTTCGCCCGCGCAATTCGCTTTCTACTGGATGTTGGCGGAGCGGGCGCGGCGCCGGCGGCCTGGCTTGCACTGGTCGGAGGACGGCATTGAGAAGGAGTTCCTCACCTTCCGGGCAAGGCTCGTCAATCCCGCATCGGGCACCTATGAACGGGCCGAGGAAGCCTACGCGAACGGCTTCACCGCCGAGAACGTCAACCCGTTGAAGGCGCATATCAAACGGCAGATGGAACGGCACCTCGGCCACCGTCGCGCCGCCCCTTATCTGGTGCAGGCATTGGAGCTCATCCCCGGCACCAAGTACACTCGCTTCGGTCTGCGCCTGCCGCCTGAGGCAATCCGAATTGTCGAAGGCAAGGCTGCGGCGACGGATAAACGCTTGGTGGGTGCGTGAGGATTCGCGGCATGAGCGATGCGGAACGGCAAATGCGGGTGCTTCGGTACAAGGTGAGGTTCCTGACCCCCGCTTTTCTCGGCAACGCTGAGCAGGCGGGGCAGTGGCGGACGCCGCCGTTCAAGGCCCTTTTGCGGCAGTGGTGGCGGGTTGTCTGGGCGGCGAGGCATAAGTTTCCCAACGATACGCGCGAGATGCGGGCGGACGAAGGACGGTTATTCGGCAACGCATGGCTAGACGGCGAACACCGGAAGAGCGAAATCAGGCTGCGTCTTTCTGACTGGTCTAAAGGGAAAATCGACAGCGATGAAAAATGGTCTTCCGCAAGGTCAAACCGAACCGCTGGCCATCGACCCACCCGAAACACAAGGGGTGCCTTCGACGGGATGCTGTATGCTGGGTATGGCTTGCTAAAGAATGCGAACCAAATTGAACGGCCCAGCGCAATCAGTTGTGATGAGCGAAACTCAATCAGCATTGCTGTTCCAAGCTATGCTCTGGAGGATGTCCGTTCGGCGCTTACATTGATCCATCTCTACGGTGCGGCTGGTGGAAGAAGCAGAAACGGATGGGGGTCTTTAGAGGTGAAAGGCGAAAACGAAGCGCCTTCGCCGGCATCCCACTCGATCCTTCGGCCTCTGGATCAAGCGCTCGATCTGGATTGGCCTCATGCCATAGGACAAGATCGAAAAGGCCCTTTGATCTGGCGAACCAAGTCAACCTACGAGAACTGGGCGAAGTTGATGTCAGAGTTCGGTTCAATCCGAAAGGAACTCAGAAAGATTGAAGGCAGTCCGAAGGGTGGATCCCGGCTTCCTAACTCCATTAGGTTCAAGGCTCGCTCAACCAACGAATCCAGTAGTCACTTGATAGGCATGGTGTTTAATCTGCCTTGCAAGCCGGCTGACGAAGTTGAAGCGGTCGGACGCGTCAGTTGGGCCCGCCTGCACAAGAGGCTCGACGAATTGTTAGATCGAACAGAGCCTTAGCCGACATGACCAACAATACCCTTTGGCAAACCAAGCTCCATGCTCGCCTGCATGACCCGGCGGAAAAGGCCTTGGTGCTGCTGCGCGACCCCGCAGGGCATGAGGGCGGAACCTCGAAGGCATTGCACCGTGACTTGGGATTCGACCAATTGCCTGTGGGGGACTGGCTGCCGCCGGATCACCCGGACGCATTGGGCAACGTTCTCTTTGAGAAGGGTATACCGGTCACCATTTATCGGCAGGTCAAGCGGGCTGACTGGTGGGCTTCCGCGGCAGACCGGCCACAATGGCCGATGGAGGAAGCCACCTTCCAGACGCGGGACGGTCGGGCCGTCACGCGCAAGGTGGCCGACTGGGCACGGGTCTGTTGGTCCAATGAACCGAAGCTTGTACACCCTCTCACCGATAAAACCTTCGACTTGAAAACCCTTGCCGATACTGAAATCGCGGATGTCAAGAACCGCAGCATGCAGCATTTTTCCCGGCTGATTGTGCGTGAGGGGGATGCGGTCAATTGGCGGAAGACGCTGCTCGCCTTCTGGCGTTTCGGGCCGGAGCTCAGCAATGAAGAGGACGATGACGGCAAGCTTGGCTTTCTTTGGCCCCTGCTGCCGGCCGATACGCGAGTGCCGGACCACGCCATCTGGGATCATCTGGACCTGACCTCGGCCTTCGCCGGTGCCTTTGCCGGCGATCCAAACGGACAGGCCGCACTGCTTTCCGTTTCCATCGGGCCGGTTCAGGACTTCATCGCTGCCGCGCGCACGACCACCGACCTCTGGGCGGGCTCCCATCTGCTGTCGCGCTTGTCTTGGGAGGCGATGAAGGTGGTGTGTCAATGCTTGGGGCCTGATGCCATCCTGTTTCCTCGTTTGCGGGGCCTGCCCCAAGTGGATGTCTGGCTGCGGGACGAGGTGGGATTGTGCTCCGATTGGTTCCGTGGGTGTGACTGGACGGAAGGCAACACCGATGCCAACCCCCTCTTTGCAGCGGCGCTGCCCAATCGATTCGTTGCCTTGGTGCCCGAGTCGGATGCTCAAGACGTGGCCCGGCAAGTCACTGAATCAGTCAGAAATTGGCTCCAAAAGCAGGGGCGAACTGCGGTCCAACGCCTCCTGAAAGCGGCCAAGCTGCCCGATGAATCCTCCTTGCATTGTTACGGCCAGATGCGGGACCAGCTCGCGGACTTCCCGGAAGTGCATTGGGCCGCTGTTCCGTTTTCCTTGGTTGGAGTGGGCAACGCCGATCGAGACACCGATCTGGATACTACCGAATTGGCAAAGGCTATGGCCCCATTCTTTGGATCGGGCCAGCAGGATGACGACGCGCCGCCGGGCTTTTTGGGTTCCCGAGCGTGGAGGATTCTTGGCGAGGAGGTGGCCCTTTCAGGGAACACCGCCTTTTTCGCCCCCAACCCCGGCGTGTTGTATCCCGCCGTGCAAGAGCTTTCGGAGCGCGTTCTGGCTGCGGCCAAGGCGGTGCGACCTTTTGGGCAGACCAAGCAGCAAGGCTGGCGCTGTTCCCTGACCGGCGAAACCGAGTGGCTCACCACAGACCCGCAACAGCTTCTGAAGTCCTATCGGCGACAGAAGGACACCTTGTGGAGCTTGGTCGCGCAGGAAAGGCCCGCATGGGCTAAAAAAGGTGAACATTTGGGCGCTCTGCCTGCCCTCAAGCGACTTTGGTCGACATTGTTTTGCGAAGAGGTTGCAAAGGTTGTCGGCTCGGATCAAAGCAGCGCGAGCCGGTTCGTTGTTTCAACCCATACCATGGCCTTGGCGGGCAATTTCGAGAAACTAGTTGAAAAGCTGTCGGGGGCCAGTGAAGAGCGCTTAAAAATTGAGCGCCTGCTCAAGTGTCATGACCGGCCTCCTGCTTTACCGCGCAGGCTGGCTAAGCATAAAGAGAGCTTGGCGGCGCGGGTCCCTGCCGCCCTTGACCGCCTTCGGGAAGAGGAGGGCGGCGAACGCGACCTTGGCTACCTCGAAAAATCTCTCACCACGCTTCTCGGCCACAAACCGGACGCCTACTACGCCTTGATCTTATTGGATGGCGACCATATGGGCCGCATTCTCGCCGGCGATGCCAAGGAATGCTCAATCACCTATCGGCAGAGCTTCCATCCGAAGGTTCGATCAGGCTTCGACAAGCTGGCAAACGAAGACCACGCCATTCATGCCTACGGCAATCAAAAGCGCGCCATCTCGCCCAACCGCCATCTGGCCATTTCCGCCGCACTCAACGACTTCGCCTTGCATGTTGTTCCGGAAGTGGTCGAGCGCGAGCACCGTGGCCGCCTAATCTACGCGGGAGGCGACGACGTGCTCGCGATGGTTCCGGTGGCGGACCTGCTTTCCATCATGCCGCGCCTTCGGGAAGCCTACAGTGGCGGCAGTGACGATGCGGCCACCGTAGAGCAAGATGATTCCAACAGCGAACAGGATGATTATTGGCAGAGGGTTCGCCATTCCGGCAAGTTAGCCTGCAAGGACGGCTTTGCGCGCCTTCCTAGCCGGCGTGGGCGTCCATCCCGATTGATGCGCATGATGGGCAAGGGCGCCACCGCAAGCTGCGGCGCGGTGGTGGCCCACCACCAGACGCCGCTTGGCTTTGTGCTGCGGGAACTGCGGGAGGCCGAAAAACGCGCCAAGACCGAGGGAGGCCGCGATGCATTCAGCATCACCGTGCTCAAGCGATCCGGCGGCTCCCTGCGCTTCACCGACAAATGGGATCGAGTCGAAGCATTGGTCGCACTGCAACGATATCTTGCGGATCCGGACGTATCGCGCCGCGCGGCCTACAACAGCCTGGTGTGGCTGCGAGACCTGCCTGAAGACGCCGATGCCGATATGCTGAGTTGCCTGCTCGCCTACCAGTTCGAACGCCAGAGCGGCAGCAAAACCGCGAGGGACCATCACGACGTTCCCGGTTTGGCACGGCGTCTTGCGCAATGGGCTGTCCAACCCCGCCCCCACTGCCCGACGAGACCGGCTAAGTGGCGTCAGTGGCTTGAGAGCGTCTTGGGGGTTGCGGAGTTTCTGGCCCGCGAAGTGCGCTCCCCGGCCACTGAGCAATCAACGTCCAGCGCTGTCGAGGGGACGTCGTGAGCGTCCAGCAGCACTTCATCGAGCCGCTCGATGTATTGATTCTGCGAGGCAACAAGCTGTTCGGCGACCCCGGCAGCTTTGGCGAGAGCGTTGTGCCGCCCTGGCCATCGGTGGCGGCAGGCGCGCTGCGCTCCGCGCTCTTGGCGCACAAGGGCATAAGCCCATCCCTGTTTGCGAAAGGCGCGCATCACGATGTCGAATTGGGGACCCCGGAAAACCCCGGTTCATTCGTGTTGACGGCTTTCAATCTGGCGCGTCGATGGCATGCCTCCCCCACTCAGGTGGAACCGCTGCATCCGTTGCCAGCGGACTTGATCGTTTGCAAGCAGGGCGATCACGGATTAGTGGCCAGGAAGCTGCATCCGCACCGGCCGCCTTCCGAAATCCGCAGCTCAAGTGCGACGCCCGCCCTCGCTGTGCTTCCTTCGGAGGAGCGCGGCAAGCCGGAACCCGGTTGCTGGCTCACATTGGCTGGCTGGAAGAAATACATTGCTGGTGAATCCATCGACCCCGATGACGACTTGGTGCAGAGCGGAAAGCTATGGCATATGGATCTCCGTGTGGGGGTCGGTTTGGATCCGCGAAGCCGCCGAGCCGCGGACGGCGCATTGTTCAGCACCCAAGCCGTGGCCTTGCGGAAGGCAGAGCATCATCCCGGCGCGTCCAACCGCTACGATGTTGGCTTTTTGGCGGAGACCATCGGCGCCAGCATCCCCAACGATCTCCCATTGCGCTTTGGAGGCGATGGACGGACCGCCCTTTGCCGGAGCGTATCGGTGGATTTCGCGGCCCCGAACTATGACGCCATCGCGACGGCAGGCCGCTGTCGCTTTGTCTTGACCTCTCCGGGGATTTTCCGCGACGGCTGGTTGCCCACAGGCACCACCGCCACCAACAACGACATCGCTTTCGACCTGCATGGCGTTCGCGGCCGATTGACCTGCGCCGCAGTACGGCGCGCGGAAACCGTTTCAGGATTCGATTTGGCCAAACAGCGCCCGAAACCCGCGCAGAAGGTCGCCCCCAACGGCAGCGTTTATTGGCTGGAAGACGTTCGGGCAACCCCCGAGGCGCTTTGCAAGCTTGCCGCCGAGGGCCTTTGGTCCGACTCGCCGGAAGATCCCGCAAGACGAGCGGAAGGATTCAACCGCTTGACCTTGGCCAACTACTAACGGAGCCGACATGTTTGAGAAACGAGCCGTTGTGTTCCTGTACGCCGTCAGTCCGGTCCACATGGGCGCGGGCACGGCGGCGGGCATTGTGGACAATCCCATCCAGCGCGAGCGCCACACCGGCCATCCGTGCTTCGCCGGATCCGGCATCAAGGGCGCGGTTCGGCATGGATTCGCCTCGATTGGGGGGGATAAGGCACTGATTGACCAGCTCTTTGGTCCGCCATCGGGTAGCGCGAACCTGCATGCGGGCGCCATCAGCTTCGGCGATGGCCAGCTCGTGGCTTTTCCAGTTCGCAGCCTGCGTGGCGGCTATGTCTATGCGAGCTGTCCCCAGGCATTGGCTAGAGCGCAGCGCCTGCTTTGCACAGCGGGCATCCCCGTTGATTGGGCGATGCCCAATGTGCTGGAGGGCCAGTGCCGAGTGGTCAACCCACGCTTGCTTTCCGACCAAGGCAAGCTGCACTTGGAGGCGTTCGAGTACGACGGGGCGGGGTCAGATGACCTAGGTGAAAGCTTGAAGGTGATCGCCAAGGATATTTCCCACCGTGCCTTGCCCGACCAGAACGAATACGGTTTCTTCCGGGACAAGATTGCACAAGACCTCGTTCTGCTCTCGGACACGGACTTCGCCTACTTTGCCGAACACGCCACCGTTGTTGAGCCCCATGTGCGGATCAACGAAACCGGCACAGCCGCCGATGGCGGCCTGTTCTATACCGAAAACCTGCCGCCCGAATCCCTGATGATCGCGCCGCTGCTGGCAAGCGCCACCCGCAAACCGGACGGTGACGACAAACCAACCTGTGCAGCGGACGTGCTTCCAATGCTTAGCAATGTCATCGACGGGAAACTGCTGCAGATTGGCGGCGATGCGACCACGGGGCGGGGCTTGGTCGTTGCCCGAGTGCATGGAGGATAGGTGGTGACCAAGCCGACGTTGGAGCAGGAACGAGCCAAGGATGCTTGGCAGAAGAGCGATGGTTGTTGCAGGGAGTACATGAATCTCGCCAAGGCGCTGCCGGCGCTCATCATGAACAGCGGGCTGATGCAGACCATGGCGTTTCTGCACGAAAAGCACAAGAAGGATGACGGAAAGCGCCAGAATCCTCATGGGGAGTTGGCGAAACATCTGCGGTCATGGCTGAGTGAACGATTCTCCGGCAAGGTGCCTGCCGACTTCGAAGGGTTCATGAAGTGCCTTATGGATGCGGATCCACGGACCTATCAGGACGTTACCGCCGAGGCGATGGCTTGGCTTCGCTGGATGCGGCAGATGGCCGCCGCTCGATGCGAGGCGAACTGAGATGCCCATCGTCGCCGCACCGAAGTATCTGGGGACCACATTCGGGCAAGCGTCACCGGGCTTGCGGTTCGGGATGTATCCCAAGCTTTGGCGTCATGACTTCCTCTTGGAGAAAAAAAGCAAAACTGAAGCGCTTAAGTCAGTGGCGAAACTGTCTGTGGAAGATGGAAAGCTCCTCGACGGAATCGTTGCTCGGCAGGCGGCTCTGGCGCATGAGCACGCAAAGCAGAGCGCCAACGTCTTCTCCATAAACGCCATAGCTGTTTCGCCGCTGGTGACGGGCATGGGCACCGAGCATCCCTTGGAAAACGGCTTCGCCTTCCTTAATCCGTATGGGCTGCCTTACCTTCCGGCGAGTGGCGTTAAAGGCGTGATTCGCCGTGCCGCCGAGGAATTGGCCCGCGGTGACTGGGGCGGGACGCAAGGATGGTCAAAGGAGCCGCTCGACGATCGCGGCAGGTCGATGATCGATATCCTGTTTGGGCCCAAACCGGAAGGGGGCAGCCAAGATCACGCTCAAGGCGCGCTGTCGTTTTGGGACGTCATCCCGAAGCCGCCAGGACAGCAGTTGGATGTGGAGATCATGACGCCGCATCAGGCGCACTATTATCAGGATGGGAAGTCCCCGCATGATTCGGGAAACCCGAATCCCATTGCTTTTCTAGCCGTTCCCTCTGGCTCGGCGTTTACCTTTCATGCTGTATGCGACTGCACACGCTTGCAACGACAGGCTCCGGATTTGACCAACAACGCCCGATGGAAGACGCTGCTTGCGGCGGCGTTCAAGCATGCCTTTGATTGGCTGGGTTTTGGCGCCAAGACCGCAGTGGGATATGGAGCCATGAGTCGGGATAGGAAACAGGAGCATCGAATCCGCCAAGAGCGGGAAGTGCGGGAGCGCGATGAACTTAAAGCGAGGGAGCGTCAAGAGCGTTTGGCAAGCATGGATCGGATCGACCGCGAGATCGAGCAGGTGCTTGAGGAGCGAACGGACAAAAATTTGGAGAAGTCCACAGCAGTCTATCAGGAAATATCGAAGGGTCGATGGACGGGGGACGACAAGGTAGAAGTCGCCCGCCGACTAAAGGCCATGATGAAACAGGAAAAACGCTGGCAGGAGCGGAGCAAGAAGAAAAATCCGGCAAAAGACAGAAATCACCAGAGAACGCTCCAAGTCAAGGCTTGGCTGGAGGGTGAATGACATGCACCACCTAATAGAGCATCATCGTCAACAAATCCTTGCACTGGCAACGGAGCATGGCTTGGAAAACGTCCGCGTCTTCGGTTCCATGGCCCGGAGCGATGCGGGTGACGACAGCGATGTCGATCTTTTGGTCACGGCACCCGCCGGCACTTCGGGTTTGGCCCTAGGGGGATTGCTCATGGACGTCAGCGAACTGCTCGGCCGCAAGGTGGATGTGGTGACGGACCGGGCTTTGCATCCAGCTTTGCGTGACCGCATTCTTCGGGATGCCGTCTCTTTGTGAAACCTGAACCCGACAGTGATCGGATTCTCCTGTCACATTGATTTCGAGCTTGTGTGGGTAGTGATCGATGAAGACCTGCAGCCTCTGAAGGAGGCCGTACTCCGGATGATCCAGCGTCTCCTGAAGTGAGTCCGTGAATAGAAGCCCTAAGCGCATCCTCCTCTGTACCGTCGGTGGCAGCCACGAACCGATCATTCGTGGAATCGAATCGGCATCCCCGGATCACATCTGCTTCATCTGTACGGATCGCGACCCGGATTCCGGCAGGCCCGGCTCGATCAGCCAAGTAACCGGCCGGGGAATGGTTATCAGAAGGGAGCTGGGTGATCGTAACCCCAACCTGCCTAACATTCACACACAAACGAATCTGCGGCCCGATGACTACGATACCCTCATCGTTCCCGCTGACGATCTCGATGGCGCGGTTCTCGCCATTCAGAGCAAGCTGGCGCTCCTGTCCGAGCGGTTCCCCGGCGCCGCCTTTGTCGCTGACTACACCGGCGGCACCAAAACCATGTCCGCCGCGCTGGTATGCGCTGCGCTCGAGCGGGATGACGTGGACCTGCAACTGGTCACGGGCCCCCGAGCTGATCTCGTCAAGGTCAAGCCAGGGACTGATCAGGCCGTAGCGGCGAGCGCCGCGCGAATCCGACTGCGGAGGCGGATGGCGCCTTACCTTGGCGCTTGGAAGAGACATGCGTACCAAGAGGCGGCTGATGGACTGCAAGGCATCCGCAGTTCAGCCGGATCGCCAGACCTCCCGAGGCTGAATGCGGCCCGCAACCTTAGCGTGGCATTGGCGCGGTGGGATGCGTTTGATCACATTGGCGCCTTGCATCTGCTGGAGATTTACGGCCCTCGCATCGGCCCGGTTTGGCCAACGCTGCTCCCTGCGCTCCGATATTTGACGCAAAGCAACAACCGGCGTACCGGGAAACCCAATCCGCTTCATGAGCCATCGCGCCTTTGGGATCTATGGCGCAATGCCGAGCGTCGTGCTGGCCAAGGCAGGTTTGACGATGCCGTTGCCAGATTCTACCGCCTAATCGAGTGGACGGCGCAGTGGCAGTTCGACGCCAAGCGTGGCTGGAAAACGGCTGACTTCCCGGCGGAGGAGCTGCCCAGGACGATTGAGGCCACTGCTGGGACGGACGGCAAGATCAAACTCGGCCTTTGGCGTTCTTGGCAGGTTGCCGCCGAACACTTTGGCGAGCCGGTTGCGGGGATGGTCGCCGACGGCGCTGGCGAAGAACTGCGCGACCTGCTGGATCTTCGGAACCGCTCGATTCTCGCGCATGGCTTCAGTCCGGTGCTTGAGTCGGATTGGCAGCGCATGCGGAGTTGGATGGAGCGACGTTTTCTCCCCGTTTTGGAACAGCTTTCGGTGGAAGCAGGCTTGAGGCAGAGGCCTCAGCAGTTGCCGACCGAACTGCCCCCGTCGGTCTTGGAAGCTGTTTGACCGCCATGGCCGATGCCCGTGTTCGTCTATTGATGTCGCTCGCCTCTCGGCAGGTCTGGCCGCACGTCCTTGCCGTTGCCCATCTCAAGCCGGAACGCCTGCTGCTGCTGCACAGTTCGGATGCGGAGGAATCGAGAAAACCGGCGGAACGTTTGAAGAAGTTCCTCGAAGCCCGTTCCTCCCTCTTGGAGCAAGGCCACACCAGCTTGGAAGAAATCCCGCATGACAGATTCGAAGCCATTGGCGACCGGCTAGATGAACTGGTCGGTGGGAACCCAGCTGGCATCGTGTTGAATTTCACGGGAGGCAACAAGTTGATGGCCACAGCCGCCTTCCGTTGGGCTGATGAGAACGGCATCCGCGCCTTCTACTTGGAGCGTGGAAACCGGATTACTTGGTTCGAACCGGGTGGAAGTGATTCGGCCACCCGCTTGGAATCACTCGACGGCAACATCACGAACGACCTTGATCCGGTTGCGCTGCTACGCTGTCAACTGTGGTCTTCCGAAGTCGAGCGCGAGGGCGAGAAACTGAGGCTGAAATCAGGCGTCCAGCGACTGGAAAAAGAGGACTTTTTGAGGCAAGCGCTTTCTGAACCGAAGGCACTCATGAATTCGGAGGGGGTGCCGGATCGCAAGGAAAAGGCCGGAGACCGCTTGGAGCTTGCTGCGGCAGCGGTGCTGCTTCACTTGGGCGTCACCAACGTGCGTCGATCCCTCCGGCTGAAGGTTAACTCGGCCACTGGCGCTGGCTCTTTGCCTCACGCGGAAATCGATCTGTTGTTCAACTGGAGCGGCAAGCTGTGGCTGGTGGATTGCAAGGATCGTAAACCGGAAGCTGAATTGGTGCGTGGCCTTCGCAGAGAGCTGCCGAAGCGTCTTGCGCCAGCAGCGGAAGATTTGCTGCGCAGACTGGACGAGGAGCTTCAAATCAGCCCCGTCAAGGTTCTGAAGGAAGACTTGGTCGCCATAAACGACATGGCCGGATTGCTCGGTCAAGTGATCTGCCTGCGCAGGAGCGCATTGCCGGACGAAGCGCGCGCCTACGCGCAGCGAAACCGAATTGATGTCGTCCTCAAGAGTGATCTCTATGACGGCTTGCATCGTCTGGTCCACGGCAACCGTCCGGCATCCGCCAATCAAATCGCCAAGCTCGTTGGCCGACGCTGAGCATCGGATTCGGGGCGCCTTTCGCACTGTTTTTCCAGGGCACGGATTGCGCCGCGCCCTATTGTTTGATCCACCAAGGCGGAAAACGGGACAGATTCAGGCCTGATCGCCCACTGGTTCGCATAATCCCTGTCACTTGAATGGACCCGAGGCACAGGCTGCGGATGGCAACCTTGCCGCGCCTCATGCGGTGCGGCAATTCGTGCTCTACTCCCGATTCTGAAAGAAGCCGGAGTGTTGATCATGCCCAAGCGCGCCCTGTTCATCGCTGCCTACGATGTGGCTGACCCCCGAAGGTTGCGCAAGGTGCATCAGGTGGTGAAGGACTACGCGACCGGCGGGCAGAAATCGGTGTTCGAGTGTTTTCTGACGGCCGCTGAACGGGAAAGCCTGCTTTCGGGAGCTTGCGCCTTGCTGGATCCCGATGAGGACCGCTTCGCATTGCTCCGGGTGGAGGAGCGGGCGCGCCCCCTGCTGCATGGCATTGCCGTGCCTGCCGCCGATCCGGAGTTTTACTACGTTGGCTGACTCAACACTGCTCTTCGAGCAATTCAGGGAGGCATGAGAGTGACCACCTTGTATGTGGACCGTAAAGACATTGAGCTGCGGGTATCGGCCGGTTCGCTTGAGTTTCACGAGCCAACGGGCAAACGCGGCTCCGTGCCCCTCAAGCAAATCGAGCGCGTGGTGCTTCGAGGCAGCGTCAGGCTATCCACCGCCGTGCTTGGCGCTCTGACTGAAGCCGGGGCAGGTGTTTTAGCATTGAGTGGCCGCCACAGCCGCCATTTGGCCACCTGCGTCGGCCACCCGCACAACGACGCGGTGCGCCGTATCGGGCAGTTCGCGACCTACTTGGACCCAAGCGCCAGGGCGAGCTGGTCGCGTAACGTCGTCGCCGCCAAGATCGAGTCGCAACAGCGGCTGCTGCAGCGGGCGCTGCGGCAACGGCCGGACAAGCGCAGGCCGCTCACGCGCTCGCTAGGCCAGATAGAGGGCGTGCTCGATGGCCTGCACCTTGTCAGCGAGCCGACCACGGACTCACTGCGCGGCAAGGAGGGAGCCGCCGCTGCCGCGTACTTTAATGGCCTGCGCAGCCTGTTCGCACCATCGCTCAACTTCGATGGGCGCAATCGACGCCCGCCCCGTGACCCCGTGAATGCCTGTCTGTCGCTCGGCTACACCCTGCTGCACTTTGAAGCGGTCACCAACTGTCACGCCGCTGGCCTCGACCCCCTGCTCGGTCTCTACCACGAGCCTGCCCATGGCCGGAACTCGCTGGCGTCCGACATCATGGAACCCCTGCGCGCCCACATCGACGAATGGGTCTGGGGACTGTTTCGGATACGGGTGTTTGATGCTGGGAGCTTCAGACAAGACGGCGATGCGGTGCTGCTTGGCAAGGATGCCCGCCAGCGCTTCTACACTCGCTTCAATCCGCTTGGGGCCGCGTTGCGGCGGCTGTTGCGCTTGCAAGTCAGATCCGCGGTGCGGCAGTTCGACAAGCGGGGCCGAGAGGCGCAAGCACGGGGGGAGCTGCGGACGTGAAGCCGCTCTACCTGAACGGCAGCGAGCCCATTCAAGTGAGTTTGGACGGCCCAGCCCTTCGAGTGTCCACACCCGGCAGCGCTGTTCTACGCTTTCCGTTGCGCCGTGTTTCCCGAGTGATCGCCAACGGCAAGGCATCCTGGTCCACCGAAGCCCTGCTCGCCTGCGCTGACCAAGGCATATCAGTCAGCTTCCTTGCCCGCGACGGCACGACCCGTGCCCGCTGGATTGGTCGGCCGGACGACAGGGATGGGTTCCTGCAGCGCTGGCAGGACTTTCAGGATCGGCCGGACTGGACGGATCTGTTCCGTCAATGGTCTCGGGCCGCGCGGCGGCGCGCTATCCGCATGTGTGCTTGGCGAATGGGATGGTCACCCAAAACTGACTCGAGATCGATCACCCGCTTTTTGGTTCAATCCTTGGACGGCGACCGATCTGCGGTGGGATTGCGTCAGGCAAACCGCATTCTGCGTGGCCTTGCTGGCGCAAGAGCGGTGGAAGTGCTTGTGCAGCGAGGCTTTTCCGCTCCCGCCACGTCGCTGGCCTGCTTGGTGCCAGTCTTGGTTACTGTAGTCACTTGGTCACTCCATCCTCAGTTGACGCAGTGGTTGCGGGAAAATGCCCAAAAAATCGAACAGCCTCCCAAGCAACCTGCCTCTAGTCTGCCAGCACTGGTGGAACTGTTTGAGCGCAATGTCGCTACCATCGACTTTTGCTTGCGCGACGCCTTGAACCGCCTGCAACGCTTCCTGATGGATTACCAGTAATGCCAGCCAGCCGACGCACCAGATGGCTCATCTGCTACGACATAGCCGATCCTCAGCGCCTGCAGCGTGTTCATCGAACCGTCTGTCGGTACGCCATGCCCTACCAGTATTCCGTGTTCTCCATGCTAGCCAGCCGCAAGCAGGTCACGGAAGCGCTTTTGGAGGTGGCCGAACTCATCGACGAACGAGAAGACGATCTACGCGCCTACCCGTTGTTGACACCAGCGCCTGCTTTCTCCTATGGTCAGGATGCGTTGCCCGACGGGATTTTACTTGGGGATTAGGCAGCGCCGCCCAGAAACCCCCAAGGATCTTTCTGGGCAGTCCGATTCAAACTGACTTAGAGGATTCCACGGCAAGATGAGACAGCTTTATTCAGGCGGCGGAGGAGCACAAGCCCCCCCGTATCATATTGAATTAAAATGTTTTTGGTGGCGTGGCCGTTCCAGTGATTGACCTGATGAAGAAGGGATTAAGACCACCCTCGCCTACCAAAGCGTCAGCATCCAAGGTTCCAGTGATTGACCTGATGAAGAAGGGATTAAGACGTGTGCGTCCCCCTGCAGTTTTGCCGAGCCTGATGTTCCAGTGATTGACCTGATGAAGAAGGGATTAAGACCTCCAAAGCGAATCGCTTCGCTTTTAGAGACGGTTCCAGTGATTGACCTGATGAAGAAGGGATTAAGACATCTGAGATCGCGTCAGCCCCTTCGTGTCTCCGTAGGTTCCAGTGATTGACCTGATGAAGAAGGGATTAAGACGGACGTAAGTTTGACTGGTGGCACCCAATACTTCGTTCCAGTGATTGACCTGATGAAGAAGGGATTAAGACATCAATTTGACGAACTCTTCTATACCCTCCACCGGTTCCAGTGATTGACCTGATGAAGAAGGGATTAAGACCCGCCGCTGTCCAGCGCGTACGTTGAACCAAAGGTTCCAGTGATTGACCTGATGAAGAAGGGATTAAGACTGAGCATCAAAGAAGTCGTAACAGAAGTCGAGAGTTCCAGTGATTGACCTGATGAAGAAGGGATTAAGACTGCTGGTAGCGGACTCCTAGAACTGTCGCGATTTGGTTCCAGTGATTGACCTGATGAAGAAGGGATTAAGACTCCAGATCCCAGGCATACGCCTCGCATTCGGACTGTTCCAGTGATTGACCTGATGAAGAAGGGATTAAGACGACTGGATTGGGCGTATTCTGACGCCATTTTGAGGTTCCAGTGATTGACCTGATGAAGAAGGGATTAAGACGCCGCAGACCCCGGCGCAAGCCGGGGTTTCGCCTAGTTCCAGTGATTGACCTGATGAAGAAGGGATTAAGACTCGTCCTGGGGGTTGGGCGCGCGGCTTTGTAGCGTTCCAGTGATTGACCTGATGAAGAAGGGATTAAGACGGTGAGCACAGCACCAGGCATGATGAATGACTTGAGGTTCCAGTGATTGACCTGATGAAGAAGGGATTAAGACTAGGACTGTCGCGGTATGGAAGCCAAACGAATGGCGTTCCAGTGATTGACCTGATGAAGAAGGGATTAAGACCGGCGAGTAGCCGCGGGCCAGAAGGCCCGCGCCGAGTTCCAGTGATTGACCTGATGAAGAAGGGATTAAGACCGGCTTGGTAGCCGCGCTTCACCCGGGCCATTTCGGTTCCAGTGATTGACCTGATGAAGAAGGGATTAAGACAGTATCCAATGGGCAAGATTATACATTTAACTGTTCCAGTGATTGACCTGATGAAGAAGGGATTAAGACATTAGGGCGTGGCCATGTTGCTCCCCATGCATGAAGTTCCAGTGATTGACCTGATGAAGAAGGGATTAAGACGTCAGGCCCTTCTTGTCTCCAAAGCGAATCGCTGTTCCAGTGATTGACCTGATGAAGAAGGGATTAAGACCGTACGTTCTTCGGAGCTCCCGCTATCAGTACGTTGTTCCAGTGATTGACCTGATGAAGAAGGGATTAAGACCCCTTCTAAGCGTCATTTATGAAAGCCCAGTAGTTCCAGTGATTGACCTGATGAAGAAGGGATTAAGACCTCACGCAGGTCCGCCTCCATCACGTCCACTCTGTTCCAGTGATTGACCTGATGAAGAAGGGATTAAGACTTCGAATTGACTCTTTTCCATTTCATCATCGCTGAGTTCCAGTGATTGACCTGATGAAGAAGGGATTAAGACGCACTTTCCAAGCCAAACCGGCTTGGGCTTTCTGTTCCAGTGATTGACCTGATGAAGAAGGGATTAAGACGCGAATCGCTTCGCTTTTGGAGACGTCTTGAGGGTTCCAGTGATTGACCTGATGAAGAAGGGATTAAGACAACGCAGCCGTCAGCCCTTGTCTGGTACCCCGGTTCCAGTGATTGACCTGATGAAGAAGGGATTAAGACACAGATTTTTGTACCACTTGAACATCGGCTTCTCGTTCCAGTGATTGACCTGATGAAGAAGGGATTAAGACGCGACTGCTTTCCTATCTCCCAGCTCGCGGAGCGTTCCAGTGATTGACCTGATGAAGAAGGGATTAAGACTTGATGACCCAAAGGCCGAGGATCAGCTCAGCCCTGTTCCAGTGATTGACCTGATGAAGAAGGGATTAAGACCTCCGAGATCGCGCAGCTGCGCAGGCATACCTTCCGTTCCAGTGATTGACCTGATGAAGAAGGGATTAAGACATGGCTTCCATCGTCCGATACGTCCCGATCAGGCGTTCCAGTGATTGACCTGATGAAGAAGGGATTAAGACATCGCGGCCATCGTCGGATAAGTCCCGATCAGGCGGTTCCAGTGATTGACCTGATGAAGAAGGGATTAAGACTGGCACGGAAGACCACTCGCAACATCGGAAAAGTTCCAGTGATTGACCTGATGAAGAAGGGATTAAGACAGGATTCCCCCGAGGACTACGGCTTGCCAGGGGGTTCCAGTGATTGACCTGATGAAGAAGGGATTAAGACGGGCTCCGGGGAGAAATCCCCGGTGTCGGGGTCGATGTTCCAGTGATTGACCTGATGAAGAAGGGATTAAGACTTCATCGCGCGCGAAACCCGCGCGACCGCCTTACGTTCCAGTGATTGACCTGATGAAGAAGGGATTAAGACTTACCCCCGCTCATTAAGGACCTTGCGTACGCCCTCCGATCATCGGCCATTTTTTCGGACATGAACGCCTCAGGCGGAAGGCGGCGCAGACTCCCCTATGGCGGCATCAAACACCTCCGGCAGGTGCTCGGCCAAGGTGATGGTCATCTCATCGCGCACGCTTTGCGGCAGCTTGATGAGGTCCGCTTCGTTGTCCTTGGGCAGCACCACGTGGCGCAGGCCGGCGCGGTGGGCGGCCAGTATCTTCTCCTTGACGCCGCCGACCGGCAGCACCAGCCCGGAGAGGGTGAGTTCGCCGGTCATGGCTAGGTTGTTGCGCACGCACTTGCCGCTGTAGGCGGAGTAGAGGGCGGTGGCCATGGTTACGCCGGCGGAGGGACCGTCCTTGGGGACGGCGCCGGCTGGCACGTGGATGTGGACGCCGCAGTCCTCGATGGTGGCGCGCTCCAGGCCCAAGTTGTCAGCGATGGACCAGATGTAGCTGCGCGCCGCCTTGGCGGACTCCTGCATCACTTGGCCTAGATGGCCGGTGAGGGTGACTTTTTCGTCCTTTTGGGTCAGCGCTGCCTCAACGTAGAGCACGTCGCCGCCGGTCTCGGTCCAGGCCAGGCCGGCCGCCACGCCGGGCGCGATCTGCTCGCGGCTCTTGTCGGACTTGAATTTTTCCGGGCCGAGCAGTTCGCTGAGTTGCTCAAGGCCGATTTGGCCTTCGGCATCCTTGGCCGTCACCACCTGCCGCGCCCGCTTGCGGGCCAGCCGCCCGATGACCCGCTCCAATTCCCGCACCCCGGCCTCACGGGTGTAGCGGCGGGTCATGTAGCTGAGCGCCTCATCGCTGATGTCCAGCTGCGCCTCGCTCAGGCCGGCGTCGGCCTGCTGGCGCGGAATCAGGTATTCGCGGGCGATGGCGCGCTTTTCCTGGTCGCTGTAGCCGGACAGCTCCAGCACCTCGATGCGGTCGAGCAAGGGCCGCGGAATGCCCTCCAAGGTGTTGGCGGTGGTCAGGAAGATCACCTTGGACAGGTCGTAGGGCAGGTTGAGATAGTTGTCGCGGAACTCCTTGTTTTGCGCCGGATCGAGAATCTCCATCAACGCTGCCGCCGGGTCGCCGCGGAAATCCCGGCCCAGCTTGTCTATCTCGTCGAGCATGAGGATGGGATTGGTGACGCCGGCGCGGCGCACGCCTTGGAGGATGCGCCCAGGCATGGCGCCGACGTAGGTGCGGCGGTGGCCGCGCAGCTCGGATTCGTCATGCAGGCCGCCAAGGCTCATGCGCTCGAACTTGCGGCCCATGGCCCGGGCGATGGATTGGCCGAGTGAGGTCTTGCCCACCCCCGGCGGCCCGACGAAGCACAGGATGGGGGCCTTGGCCCCGGGATTGAGCTGCATGACGGCCAGGGATTCGAGAATCCGCTCCTTGATGTCCTCCAGCCCATAGTGGTCCTCGTCGAGCACCTTGCGGGCGTGGTCGAGGTCCAGTTGGTCCTCGGTGCTTTCGCTCCACGGCAGTTCGGCCACCAGCTCCAGGTAGGAGCGGGCGATTTGGTAGTCGGCGGCGTGGTTGGACATGCGCCCCAGGCGCTTCAGCTCCCGATCCACCTCAGTGCGCACGCTGTCCGGCAGCTGCGCTTCCTCGATCTGCTTGCGCAGTTCGGCGACGTCCTCGTCGTCCTCTTCGCCCAAGGCCTCCTCGATGGCCCGCTTCTGCTGGCGCAGCAGGTGGTCGCGCTGCTGCTTGTCGATGTCCTCGCGGGCCTGCTGGGCAATTTGCCGCCGCAGCTCGGTGACCTTGAGCTCATGGCGCAGGATCTCGTGGACGCTCTCCATCAAGGCCCGCACGTTGTCGCACTCCAGCACCGCCTGCTCCTGCTCCAGCGGAATGCTGACCAAGTTGGCGATGCGGTACATTTGGGTGATCGGGTCGTTGATGGAGCCGATGAGCTGCTGGAACATCTGGTCGCCGTTGTCGCCGCCGTAGAGGTGGGCGATGCGCTTGGACAGCTCCAGGTTTTCGCTGAGCAGCGCATCCACATGGGCGGCGTCCCCGCCCGCATCCTCCATCTTGAGCAACGGCATGCGCTCGTATTCCGCCTCCAAGTAGTCGTCGTGCTGGGCGGTTGGGCGCAGGCGCACCCTTTCCGCGCCTTGCACGATCACTTGGGAGCCCTTGTCCCGCTTCTCGATGTGGTTGATGGTGGAAATGGTGGCGATCTCGAAGAGGTTCTCCCAAGAGGGATCCTCGATGCCCGCCTCCTTCTGGGCGGCGGTGATGATGCGCCGCCCGGCCTCGACTCCGGCCTTGACCGCGGCGAGGGAGCGCTTGCGGCCTACGGCCAAGGGAATGACGATTTGCGGGAAGACCACCGTGTTCTTCAACGGCAGCACGGAATAGGTTTCAGCCATGGGGCCTCATCCGATGTGTGCAATGGGCTTATATGGCGGCGAACGGCGCCGGATTCAAGTGGGACGGACAATCCGGCCCATGCAGCGCTACGCGGCCAGCCGCTGCGCCCGGGCGGCCTCCTCGCGCACCAGCTCCGGCGCGCCGAGGGCTTGCCGATTGAAGCCGATGCGCTTGAACCAGTAGTGCAGCCCCAGAAGGTCGGTGAAGCCCATGCCGCCGTGCACCTCGGTGGCCGTGCGGGCGACGAAGGTGCCCACTTCCGCCAGATGGGCCTTGGCGTGGCAGGCTGTCAGGTGGGCCTCCTCCGGCACTTCGCCCAAGGCGTGGCCAGCGTACCAGATCATTGCCCGGCACGGCTCCAATTGGGCGGCCATTTCCGCGCACATGTGCTTGACGGCTTGGAAGGAGCCGATCGGGCGGTTGAACTGCTCGCGCTCCTTGGCGTAGGCGACGGCTTGGTCGAGCATGTTCTGCGCGGCGCCGAGGGTGTCCGCCGCCAGCATCACGCGCCCGGCGTCCAGCACCGCCTGAAAGTGGGCCGGATCGTCGCTCAGTGGGATGGCGGGGCTGTTGTTGAACACCAGTTCGCCGGTTGGCCGGGTCTTGTCCACGGTTGCAAGCCGGCGGTGCTCCAAATCGCCGGCGGCGACCAAGTGGAGGCAGCGGCTGGAGTCCGCCACCAGGTATTCCTCGGCGCCGTAGTCCAAGGCGTAGAGCGCCTTGCCGTTGAGCCTGCCGCCAGCGGCGGAAACGCCCGCTCCGGCGCGGGCGGCGATGGCCTGCCCAAAAGCCGCCCCGAGGCGCAGTTCGCCTGCCGCCAGGCGCTCCAGGCGCTCGCCTTGGCCACCGGCCAGCAACAGGGCCGTTGGCCCCATCACCGCGGAGCCGAGGAAGGGGCTTGGCGTTGCATGACGGCCTAGGCATTCGGCGGCGATGGCTGCATCGAGCGGCTTGAGGCCCACCCCGCCGTGGCGCTCCGGCACCAGCAGCGCGGAGACGCCGAGTTCGGCCAACTCGGCCCATGCCGCGCCCGCGGATTCCTCCCCGCCGGCGATGCGCCGCACCCGCTCCAAGCCGACTTGGTTGGCAAGAAGGTTGTTGAGCGTGTCCTGAAACAGGGTTTGCTCTTCGGAGAGTCCGAAATCCATGTTGGGCTCCTTGGTCCCTTAAGCGGTTGCCGAAGCCTTGGGCTCGCGCGGCAGCCCCAGGCCCCGTTCGCTGATGATGTTCTTCTGAATCTGCGAGGTGCCGCCGCCGATGATCAGGCCCAAGTAGTACATGTAATGCATCTGCCAACTGCCGTGGTCTCGCAAATGGGGATTTTCGCCGTAAGCAAGCCCTAACTCACCCATCGCGTCGATGCCCAGTTGCTCCAGCTCGTGGCGCAGTTCGGTGCCCTGCAGCTTGACCACCATGCGGGCTAGGCCGGCGTCCTTTTGGTTGATGCGGGCGGAGAGGATGCGCATGTCGTTGAAGCCCAGCGCCATCACCCGGCCCTGAATCCGCATCAGCCGGTCGCGGTAGGCCGGCAGGTCGATGACCCGGCGCCCGTCGATGGTCTCGCTTTGCATCAGCCGGATGAGGGCATTGAGCCTTGAGAGCATGACGTTGGGATCGCCCAGCGAGTCCCGCTCGTGGCGGAGAATGGCGTTGGCCACCTGCCAGCCTTCGCCGCGGGCGCCGACGATTTGCTGCTTGGGCACCCGCACGTCGGTGAGGAAGACCTCGTTGAAGTTGGCCGCTCCGGTCATATCGACCAAGGGCCGGATTTCGATGCCCGGGGTGTCCATGCGGAACAGCAGGAAGGAGATGCCTTGGTGCTTGGGGGCATCCGGCTCGGTGCGCACCAGGCAGAAGATCCAGTCGGCCAGATGGGCGGTGCTGGTCCAAATCTTCTGCCCATTGACCACCCACTCGTCGCCATCGAGCGCCGCGGCGGTGCGCAGGCTGGCCAAGTCGCTGCCGGCGCCCGGCTCCGAGTAGCCTTGGCACCAAATCATCTCGCCGTGGATGGTGGGCCGGATGAACGCCTGCCTTTGCTCTTCGGAGCCCACTTCAAGCAGCGTCGGCACCAGCATGGAGATGCCCTGCCCGCCCAACCCCCGGCTCACTTGGGCGCCGGCAAACTCCTCGGCGATGATGCGCGAGATCAACACGTCGGGCTGCGCCCCGAAGCCGCCATATGCCTTGGGAATGGTGCGCGCCGCATAGCCGTGCTCGATCAGCAGCTTCTGCCAGTTGAGCACCTCCGGGGAGCGCATGCCCTCCTTCTTGGGGGCTTGGTCGCGATGCGCGCTGATGAAGTCGCGCACCTCGGCGCGAAAGGCCTCGTACTCGGCCCCGTAGGAGAGGTCCATGGGCATCCCCGGCTGGCGATTGGCGGAATGCGGATGCTATCAGATTCGGGCTAGCGCAACGGTTCGGAGGTCAGAATCCCCTTCACGATGCTCGGCAGGCGCTCGACAAGATAGAGCGGCAGGGACAGCAGCCGGTAGCGGACTTGCCTGACGGCGTTCTTGGTGCGCACTTCCGCCCGCACCTCCTGAAGGCTCGGTTGAGAGGCGTCAAACCGAACCGCCAGAGTGGCGTCCTTCTCTGCTGCGAACTGATGCAGCGACTTGAGGGTGCCGACTCGGCCAGCCTTCACCTCCACCGGCACGATCTGGCCCGCCAGTTCGACCACGTAGTCCACCTCCGCGTTTTTGGACCGGCCCTCGCGCAGCCAATAGGTGAGTTCGCGATTGGGTCGCCGGGCCAGCAGGCTTTGCAGGTGCTGGCCGATGAACTGCTCGGCGCTGGCTCCGGCGGACTGAAGCGTTTCCCACCCGACGCCGCGGACCGCGTTCATCAGCCCAACGTCCAGAAACAGCAGCTTATAGATGTTTTCCTTAACGTCGGCCTGCAGCGGCAGGCCGGAACAGGCGCTGTGCGTGACCTTGGCGACAACCCGGGCCATGGCCAACAGGTCAATGTCGCGGCGAATGGTTGCGCTCTGGTCGTTGGGCGACACGTTGCTGAACTTCACCTTGCGGCCGGGTTGGCGGGCCGCGAAGTTGAACACGCGCAGCATCCGCGTCAGGTCGCGTCGTACCGCATATTTGGGGAAGTCATCGCGATAGGTGTCAATGGGTGTCAATGATGCTGGCGTGGACGCCGCTGACATCGCGCAGGCTGCCGGAATCGGCGAAGACGCTCACCGCCTCGGGCATGCCGCCAACGTACTGATACAGGCGGAGGTGCTCCAAAAGGCGCTCATGGATTGGCTTTGGCATCGGGGCGCCCTTTTGCCCAACGAGCCACTCGAACTGGTCGATGGCGCGGGCAAGCCCGACCTTGCCGATGCCATTCAGGAACTCGGTGAAGGTCATGGGCCCCACATGGAGGTAATTCACCCGACCCACGGGCATGGAGAAGGCGTGATCCGCCAACGCGAACTCCATCAGCGACCCGGCGGCCAGGATGGGCAGGCGGGGCATTTCCTCAAGAAAATACCGCAGCGACGCGATTGCGGCGGGCACCGCTTGAATCTCATCGAGGAAGAGAATGCCTCCAGCCGACAATGGCGCATCGAGGGCGCTTTGCAGCAGGTTTACGATGGCCAACGGGTCGTTGCTCGCAAACGCTTGGCCGAGGTCTGGATGGCGTTCCAGATTGACTGCGGACAGGCCTCTGCCCGCTTCTTGGGCGAGCAGTTCCACCAAGGTGGATTTGCCTACCTGTCGCGCCCCACGGATGATAAGCGGCTTGCGGCGCGGGGAGCGCAACCAATTGCCAAGGTCTATTAGCTGGTGACGATCCATACGCGGTACATACGCTAACAGGGGTTAAAAATCCATCTAAAATCATGATTTTAAACCTCTTTTTTAGTGTTCCGCCTGTCCGCAGGGCAGGAGGATGCGGGCGACCGATGCCAAGACTTGGATCGGGTGCTATCCTGACTTCTGAACGCTCTCGCGCCCACCGATCAAGGAATCCCCCTCATGCCGACCGATCGACAGGCCATGCTCGACGCCATGGCCCGCATGCAGGAAGCCCACAATCGGCAGGTGCATCCGGACTGGCGCATCAGGCGCTACGACTACTACCGCGCCATTTGGATCGAGTGCGCCGAGCTGCTCGACCATTTCGGCTGGAAATGGTGGAAGAGGCAGGAGCCGGACTTGGCCCAGGTCAAGCTGGAGTTGGTGGACATCTGGCACTTCGGCTTGAGCGAGTTGCTGCGCGCGGATGCCGTGGAGCCGCAGCTTGCCGTGACGCTGGACGTGGCGCCCTCGGAAGACCCGGACCCGGAGAGCCTGCGGCAGGCGGTTGAGGCCTTGGCAAGCGCGTGCTTGACGTCAAGGGGATTCTCCGTCGAACGTTTCGCCGATCTGATGCGGGCGCTGCCGATGGGTTTTGATGAGCTGTTCCGCCTCTACGTGGGCAAGAACGTGTTGAACGGCTTTCGGCAGGACCACGGCTACCAGGACGGCACCTACCGCAAGGCTTGGGCCGGACGGGAGGACAACGAGCATCTCATCGAGCTGCTCGATGGCGTTGACGAACGGGCAACGGCGGCGGCGGTTCTCTACTCCAAGCTCGAAGCCCGCTACCGGGAAACGGTCGCCCGGTAAACCGCGGCGGTTTCCGCATCGAAGCAGGCGAATGTCACCTTGCGCACGGGGCCAGCCGGCGCCGCCCGCACTGCGGAGACCGCGATGTCCGTCGCCTGACGCAGGGGGTAGCCGTAAACCCCGGTGCTGATGGCGGGAAAGGCGAGGCTCGCCAGCCCATGCTCGGCAGCCAGTTCCAGGCTGTTGCGGTAGCAGGCCCGGAGCAGCTCCGCTTCGCCCTGCCCGCCGCCGTGCCAGATCGGCCCCACGGTGTGGATGACGTGCCGGGCGGGCAGGCGGTAGCCGTCGGTGATCACCGCTTGGCCGGTAGGACAGCCGCCGATGGCGCGGCAGGCCGCAAGCAGCTGCGGCCCGGCGGCGCGGTGAATGGCGCCATCCACCCCGCCGCCGCCCAGCAGGCGCTCGTTGGCGGCGTTGACGATGGCGTCCACCGCCAGTTGGGTGATGTCGCCGATGCGAATCTCAATGTCCACGCAGAAAACTTAAAGCCGCCAACTCCGGTTTGCAACGCGGCGGTTGAGCAAGGACACTGCGCTGCCCATGAACGGGCGCCAAACGAAGGATCGGGGAAGCGAGCGCGGCGGCGGTGCGGCGCTTTTGCAGGAACTCCGCCAGCGCTTGGCGGGTTGGCGACCGCAGTTCATCGGCACCCTGATGTTCATTCGCGATCGCCATCGGCTGCTGCTGATCCGCAAGCAGCGGGGCTTGGGCGCGGGCCGCATCAACGCGCCGGGCGGCAAGGTCGAGGCGGGCGAGTCGCCCTTGGCCTGCGCGGTGCGGGAAACCCGGGAGGAGATCGGCGTGACCGTGTGCCAAGCGGTGCTGATGGCCGAGTTGCGGTTTGTGGAGCGGGTCGATCAGCAGTGGTACGGCTACGCCTTCGTCGCCTCGGACTTCGCCGGCACCCCAATGGAGACCGTCGAGGCGACGCCCCATTGGTTTGCCGATGCCGACATCCCCTACGGCGAAATGTGGGAGGACGACCGCCTCTGGCTGCCCCATGTGCTGGCCGGGTGCTTCGTCAAGGCCGATTTCCTGTTCGAGTCCAGCACCGCGCTCGCCCACCAACTGAACTGGACGGCGATGCCTCAAGGGGGAATCAAGCTGCGCAGCTCCGGGCTAAAGCCGGGCAACGCAGGAGTTTCGCTTTAGCGGGACTTCAACAGGCCGAAGGTCCGCCCCCACCGCTAGGTCGCGCCATGTGCGAGCTCAAGAAACTCTTCGGAACCTGCCCCATGCAATAGGCGCGCCATTTGCCGGTTGGCCCCCAACATGTTGAACTAGGCAACAGTTCAGCAGTAGGAACCCCTCATGACGGTAAATCGGCCCAGCGGCCGGGCTTTCGACGAATTGCGCCCGGTGCGCATCACGCGGGGCTTCACCCGCCACGCCCAAGGCTCGGTGCTCGTCGAGTTTGGCGACACCCAAGTGATCTGCACGGCCTGCATCGAGCAGCAGGTGCCGCGCTTCCTGCGCGGCAAGGGCAGCGGTTGGGTCACCGCCGAATACGGCATGCTGCCCGGCGCCACCCACAGCCGGGCTGACCGGGAGGCGGTGCGCGGCGGACAGGGTGGCCGCACGGTGGAGATTCAGCGCCTGATCGGACGCGCGATCCGATCCTGCGTCAACATGAAGCGCCTAGGCGAGCGCACGGCGCGCCTCGACTGCGACGTGATCCAAGCCGACGGCGGCACCCGCACCGCCGCCATCACCGGCGCGGTGGTGGCCCTGCGCGATGCGCTCGACAAGGTGGGTGCCCAAGCCGCGTTCCGGGAGCTTGCCGCCTCGGTGTCAGTGGGCATCTGGCGGGGCGTCCCGGTGCTGGACCTCGACTACGCGGAGGACTCAACAGCGGACACCGACATGAACGTCGTGATGCTGGCGTCCGGCGGCTTCGTGGAGATTCAGGGCACTGCGGAGAAGGCGCCCTTCGTTGAGGCCGAGTTCTCCGAGATGCTGCGGCTGGCCCGGCAGGGGGCGGAGGACCTCATCGCGCTGCAACGGACGGCTTGAGGATGGGCGTCGCCGACGCGAAAGCCCGCTTTGTCGCCTCGATGATTCGCCAGGGAGTGCTGCGCTTTGGCGAGTTTCAACTGAAGTCCGGGTTGCGCAGCCCCTACTTCTTCAATCTCGGCAACGTCAGCGGCGGTGCGGAACTGGCCGAGCTGGGCGGCTTCTACGCCGATGTCATCGAAGCATCGGGCCTTGATTTCGACGTGCTGTTCGGCCCCGCCTACAAGGGCATTCCGATCGCCGTGGCCACCGCAATCGCATTGGCGCAGCGAGGCCGCTCGGTGGGCGCGGCCTTCGACCGCAAGGAGGCCAAGGACCACGGCGAAGGCGGCAAGCTGATCGGCGCGCCGCTCAAGGGCCGGGTGCTGATGCTGGACGACGTGGTCAGCGACGGCGCCACCAAGGCGGAGGCCGCTGCCGTCATCGAAGCCGCAGGCGGTGAACTCGTCGGCCTAGTGGTCGCCTTGGACCGCCAGGAGATCGTCGCGGACGGCCAAACCGCCTTGGAGCACCTCAAGAAACGCCTAGGGGCGCCAATCCTGAGCATCGGTGCCTTGGCTGATGTGATCGCGCACTTCCAAGCTCAGGAAGCGGATGCGACCAGCGAAAGCCTAACCGCCCTGCTCCGCCACCGGGAGCTGCACTGTTGCTATTCCAAGGCTCCAGCAAAGTTGCAGCGGAAGTAGCGCATGTGCGCAACGCGTTCGGTCCCTTCGCTAGCGCATGAGCTGAAGGCGGGCCGGTCTTATGTGAGATTGGCCGTTGGAGCGACTAAGGCCAGCGGTGATACCATGTCAATCGAGTAACGCGGAGACAGGTAATCCGGCAGGTGAGTGACGACTGGGAAAATATTCCGGGCTTCGACAGAGACAAGCGCAAGTACATCCGATTGGATGCTGATGCTTGGCTCGCAGCCCACGGCATTCAGGCGGAAGGCGAACAGCGGGGCAAGCGGGACCAACCCGGGTCGGACGCAACGCTGCCCGACCAAATGTATCGGAGGATAGAAAACTGGGTGCGAAAGCGGGCGCTTGATTGCCGGCAAGAGGTTGAGAAGTATATTCAGGATGAGCTGGCCACCCTCCACCACCATCGTAGTCATTGGGAAAACGTAAACCCGGAAATCGATCTGGACAATCGGGTTGCGCAACACTGCCGGGACTTGGATTCGACCGCCACTCAAAGCGTTGGCGCGCTCGACAAGCAACGCGCGGAATTCGGGGAGGCTGCCCGCGCCCTCAGTGATTTCCGCCACAAGCATGGGCTGGGAGATGTTGCGAACTACCCCGAGAGCCAGATCGCGCATTGGCTGTGGGTGCCTGTCTTTATGTTTTTGGAGACCTTTGTTGGGGCCAACCTCTTGGGCAGCGTCTCGCGCGGCGGCTTGATCGAAGGCTGGATGGTGGCCTTTATGCTGACCGTTGTGAATGTCTTCCTTGGAGTGCTTTGCGGACAATCTTGGCGTTATACGAACTATCGGTGGGGCTTTGTGAGGTTCCTGGCCTATGTCTTTAGTGCGGCGTGCGCACTGTCAGCCTTGGCTTGGAACGATATCGCCGGCCATGTGCGCGATGTTTACGTTCTCGCGGAGAAAACCGGTGCCTTCGAAACTCTCGACGGAGCATTATACACCGGTTGGATCACAATGTGGGAACGTCCACTGCCTTGGCAGAGCCTCCAGTCCGCGGGGTTGGCTTTTGTTGGCTTGTTTGTGTTTGTATTTACCGCCTACAAGTCGTATGGGTCGGACGACCGTTTCCCGGGCTACGGCGCAAAGCATCGCAAGGAAAGAGCGCTGCGTCGCAGCTACCAAAACGGCTTGGAGAACGCGCTCCAACAGCTGCAATCCCAACGCAACGCAGCGAAGGTCGCCATCGATGAGATCAAGAGCCGATACGAAATGGACCAAGCTGGTTGGCAGGCGACGCTCGACCGATTGAAGATGGTTGTCGATGACTACCCAATGAACCTGAAACAGTACAACAAGGACTTGGCCTACCTGCTTGCCGCTTACCGGGACGCCAATTTAAGCGCTCGCACAACGCCGCCGCCGAGCTTCTTTGATCACGAGCCGAAGATTGACGAGGATGTGATGCAAGTTCCGAAGTTCACCGTCCCGGATGCGCCCGCATGGGGCGATATCGAGCAGAAGGCTGAAGCCGGGTTTCAGCAGGTGGAGACGACCTATGCTCAACTCATGACGCGCTACCAAACACTCGACGGCGTTGTTGATGACTATGCGGAAGACCGGTCTTGAGACGAGAGCCCCGGCGCAAAGCTGAAGCCAAGACGAACCGGAACAGGACCATCGCTCCTATTGGGGTGGGTGTATGCCTTCTTATTGGAGTGATGGCGCTCTACCGCGTGGGCGACCGCCCTCCGCCAGTTGATGGTCGAGGCTGCCCCAAGGATGCCGGCCCCATCGGCTCTACCGTGTTGCTTCTCGACACCAGCGATCCGCTCACGCCCAAACACCGAGCTGAACTTCAGCGCCTCGGTCAACAGATTGCATCGGAGCCGGCGGGTCGTTTTGGCATCGGGCCGGGAGAGCTCCTGGCAGTTTACGAACTGACGCAGGATGCAGGTGCGCCGGAACCGCTGGTCGAGGTCTGCCGCCCGTTCAAGCCCCTGAAGGATCGAACATGGCGCGACGATATCCATCAGGGCCGTCGTGTTGCTGAGGGTGATTGGAGCCGTTTCGAGGAGGCGCTTGCCAAGCTGTTCCCGGAACGCCAAGGCGAACCGCGGCCGCACTCGCCGCTGCTCGAAACGATCACGGTCCTCGCCCCTCGTCACGTGCCGGGCAAGCGCGGGAACCCGGATTTCAAAGTCCACTTCATCGTGTTCTCCGATCTGCTGCAGCACACCGATCGACTCTCGCACTACGCGCCCTATCCGGATGCGAAGGCGATGCGCCGCGAGGCCCGCGACCTGCTCACGGATTTGGCTGGCGCCAAAGTGAGCCTGTTTCGCCTTGAGCGGTCGGAATATGCCCGCTGGCAGACCGAACACCACTACTACTGGTGGACGGAACTGATCTTGGAACAGGGTGGGCAGATCGAATGGCAGGAGTCGATCTGAATCCGAAGGCTGCCGACTTCGATGCCGGGAGTTCCAAAGGCGGCGAGTCGCGCACGAGGGCAATGGGCTGCGGCAATAAGCACCAGGAAGCCATGGGGCGACTACCGATATGACCGAGAAAAAGAATGCGTTTTGGTTCTTCATTGCCCTTTTAGGCGGTGGCTTAGCCATCGTAGTTACCAAAATCGCATTCGCCAGTGCTTGGACTGCAGCAGGGGTTGCTGGGGCTGTGGTTCTCTTGCTGATGCGCTACTACTGTCTAAACGACGAGGATGCCCCTGAGGAAAAGGGCGACAACGTTTACTACCTAGGGCTCCTATTCACCCTCCTCTCCCTCATGTTCACGCTTGTGGAGCTCTTTGGCGACGATGCGGATGTGCGGGGAAACGCGGAGAGAATTCGTGTTCTGCTTGAGAACTTTGGAATTGCGCTGACCTCCACTGTTGTTGGCATCTTCGGCCGGGTCTTGCTGCTGAACTGGCAATGGAACCGTTCTTCAGCAACGCCGGAAACAGGCGATGACACGAGGCCCGCGGCGCTCCCGCCGTCTGGCGCGAGCGCCGAGGATCTTGAGGGATTTAACCAGCACCGACTGTGGAGGATCGCACACGACCTCACGGATGGCGCGAACGCGCTCGCTCGTTTTCACAGGATCGTCAGAAGCCATGCCTCCGATACCGAGGAGGCCCTGCGCCGCCACAGTGAAATGCTTCAGCGAGAGAGCGTCGAGTTCAGGAACGCGCTTCAGGTCAACGCTGACGCCTTTGCCCAGGAACTTAAGCGCCAGGCGGAAAGCTCGCTCCAGACCGTCGGGCGTTCCCTGGGCGAAGTGGGGCAACAGGCGGAAGCCCTTTTGGAACAGCTTCAAGCAGCTCACGAAAGCCATAGCGCAGAAGTTGGCGCCACTGCGCGGTCGTTCCATGACGAACTCCAATCCGCGAGCAACCAAAACCTGCAAACGCTGCAACGGAATCAGGAGACCACTTCCCAGCAAGTCGCCGCTTTGGTGCAACAGCTGTCCGGCGCCAATGAACGAATCGAAAAAGCGCTCCAGAGTCTTGAGACCGGCCTCGTCAGAGCAGGCGACGCAAGCGCCGCGCTCGGCAGGAATGCGGACCTGGCCGCAAAATCCAGCGAGGGCCTGGAGGCGGAGCTGGAGAAGCTGCGCGGTTTGCTTGGGCCGATGTCCGATCGTGCCCCCAAAGTCTCGGGTGTGCTCGATGCCATGGATGAGTTGGAGGCGCGGATTCGCGAAGGCCGGAATGCTGAACAGACGGCGACAGCGGCCCAGCAGATTGGGGAGATTTTCCGCGCGATCACCGAGGAAGCGGCAACCGCTCGTGACCGTGCCGCAAGCGCAACGGAGTTGATGGACGCACTGAAAAGCGCTGTGCAGGAGAGCGAGGGCGAGATACGGCGAACGACGGGTGCGCTTCACGACCTTGCCAATGAAGCCGAGGCACGGGCAGACGACCTTCGACAGCCCCGCAGATCCGGTTTTGGATTCTGGAACCGAAACGGATGAGCACCTACCGGCAAGGTACGGTGCTTGGCCTGACGATCGCCGAAACCTTCATCCTGCTTGCTTTCCTCCTGCTCATCGCTCTTTTAGGCTTTGCGCCGCCGCCGGACGACGTGCCGCCGGTCTGCGCCATCGATGTGGGTGCGAAAACGCTTGTTTGGACCCCGGAACCCAGCCCGCCAAGTTCGCCACAGGAATGGGTGCGTCCGGGAGAGATCGAAACCTTGGTCAGTTCAGCTGAACAGGCGCGCAACGATAAGCACAAAGCCGAGCAGGCCCTTGCTGACGCTGAGCGGGAGCTTGGTCAGGCGCATGAGCAGGCGGAGGAATCGAGGCGGGCAGCGCAGGAGGCGCGCCGAGCTCTCAACGCTGTTGGAAGCGAGCGCGATCAAGCTCGACGAGATCTAGCGCTGCTGCGCCGCAAAGGTGAGAACCCGCCCTGTTGGTACCAGATCGTGGCCGCGGGCCAAGGTCAAACGCGCGAGAAGGCGCACTACGCTTTCAACGCGGCAATCTATGAAGACAGCATTGAGTTGGCTCCGAGACCGGTGCCTCCTGGAGGTGCGCACGACGACAAGGAGGGTCCGAATGCGGGCAAACGGTATATTGACGAATGGCGGCAATTGAAGATCGACAATTTGCCCTACGGAAAGCCACTCAGCGATGACGAGTTCACCGATGCCGTGCAATTTATGGTCGCTCAAGGCAGGAATCGGCAGGTTCGCAGCTACGAGTGCGTGTTCAGCGTCATGGTCTGGGATAAGACACCCACCCACGCGAAAGAGAGATGGCAGGACGCACATGATCGCCTGATTGAGGGCCGGTTTAGTGCGTACACAGCGCAAGACCTCGAATGGAAGGGAGTTCACTGAAAAAGCACCGCGCTTGCTTTGAAAAACTCGAAGGAGCGCCCCGCCAAACAGGCGCCCTTCGTTGAGGCCGAGTTCTCCGAGATGCTGCGGCTGGCCCGGGCAGGGGGCGGAGGACCTCATCGCGCTGAAACGGACGGCTTGAGGGTGGGCGTTGCCGACTCGAAAGCCCGCTTCGTCGCCTCGATGATTCGCCAAGGGGTGCTGCGCTTTGGCGAGTTCCAACTGAAGTCCGGGTTGCGCAGCCCCTACTTCTTCAATCTCGGCAACGTCAGCCGCGGCGCGGAGCTGGGCGGCTTCTACGTCGAAGCCATCGCCGGCTCCGGCTTGGAGTTCAACGTGCTGTTCGGCCCCGCCTACAAGGGCATTCCGATCGCCGTGGCCACCGCAATCGCGTTGGCGCCGCGAGGCCGCTCGGCGGTGTGGGCGTGGATGAGGCCTTCCATGAAGCGCTCGAAGGTTTAACCGGGATTTGGCGATCAAGCCGCAACCGCATACACCCCTCGGCCGCCGCCGTAGTAGGAATCGAAAACATGCTGGTACACGGCCTCGACCTTGTGCTGAAACAGTTCCGGCGAAAAACTCTCCGGCAACCCCTCGTCCAGCATATCCCCGATGCTGATCTTCACGGCGGCCCGGGTGCGCTGGAACTTGCGCCAGTCCAGAACCAGCTTTTCACGCTTCAACGCTTCCAACAGATCCCTGGCCGCTTTCTTCACCTGCTTGATCTCCTTGTCGGAAAGATCAAGCCGGGGCTTGGTCAGGATATCGAACAAGGCCAACTCTTCTTCCGATAGTTGCTCCGCGACACTCCGCTTCTCCTCATCGTTCAGGCTTTCAGCGAAAGCCAGCAGCCGCTGGAAAAACTCGTCGACGTTAAGGCTCCCGGCGTTGTATTCGTCGATCATCTTCTGGAAGCGCTCCATATAGTCCATGCGAGTGCGGTTGAGGCGCAGCATCTGCTTCAATTTGCCATACACCTGACCCTTGAGCTTTTCCGCCTCCGTGCGCTTCCTGCCTTTGGTGAACCGCTCCTTCAAGGCCTCGAAGTCTATCTGCGCGAGATCGACCCAATGCTCCTCGGCGCCACCCGCTACCCCATAGGTCGCGCGCGTTTCCCGAATCATATATCCCTCGGTGGCGATGGACGTATCCAGCAGTTCCTCTACCTGATCCATTACCTCGGAGATATCTGCCGGAGGAGTAAGTGCCCGGATTTTTTTCGCCAGCACGTCAACCAACAAACACCGCGCGACGAACGCCTTGGCATCGCTGTCCGGCAGTATGGCCTTGTGGAGCCTCCGGACCGTCGCGGCCTGCGTCAGATACCGCTTTTTGCTGTCGTCATTGGCAATCAGGGCCTCCACCGCGTCATCCAGCAGCTTGATTTTCCCGAAATCGCTGGCTACCTCGATAGCATCCAGATCAACGCCCATTTCCGCGCAGAACCTCTCCGTCTCGGCAATCGATTGCTGCAACAAGGTAACAAGCGCCGTCCTGTCCTTGACCGGAGAATCTCCGCCAGCGCCATTCTCGGCTCCATAGATCGCCAGCGCCTTTTCCAAGTTGCGGAACACCCCGACGTAATCGACGATAAGGCCGTTGACCTTTTCCTTGAACACCCGGTTGGCCCTCGCGATGGTCTGCATCAAGGTGTGGTTGCGCATTGGCTTGTCCAGATACAGCGTGGAGCAGGAAGGCGCATCAAAGCCGGTCAGCCACATGGCGCAGACGAAGACGATACGGAAGGGATCGTCCGGGTCCTTGAACCTGGTCTCCAAGTCTTCGCTGACCATGCGCTTGCGGTGCGGCGCGATGTCCAGCCCCCTGGCTTTCATCTCCTCGATCTCGTTCTGTGACGAGGAGACCACCACCGCCATGTCGGTGGATTCCATGAACTGAAGCCGCTCCTTGACGACCCGGCGCTTTCCTTCGTCCGCCGCCTTGGCCATCTCGTCCATCAGGCGCGATATCTCCGCCGTCCAACGCGCCTTCACCCGGTCGTACATGCGCACTGCCGTGGCCTTGTCGATGCTGATCACCATCGCCTTTCCGGGGAACCCCCGCCCGATGAAATGGCTCACCAGGTCCCCGGCGATGATCTCCAGCCGTTCCTCCCGCGTGATCAGGTGGTACTGGCGGGCGAATTCCCGTTCCAGCTTCTTCTCCTGCTCCTCGTCCAGCTCCGCCTCTTCCAGCAGGCGCTCCATGTCCTCGTTGAGATTTTCGTTGGCAAGCTGCAATTCGGGGATGCGGTTTTCGTAGTAGAGCGGAACGGTCGCGCCGTCCTCCACCGACTGGCGGAAGTCGTACACGCTCACATAGTCGCCGAAGACCTCCCGCGTTTTCTCCTCCCCGACGATCAGCGGCGTGCCGGTGAACGCAATGAAAGAGGCGTTGGGCAGGGCCGTGCGCATATTCAGCGCCAGGGTGTCGTACTGGCTGCGATGCGCCTCGTCGGTGATCACGATGATGTCGGCGCGTTCCGACAGCACCGGATGCCGCTCGCCCCGCTCGGTACGGAACTTGTGGATGAGGGTGAAGACGTAGCGGTGATCTTCCGTCAAAAGCTGACGTAGATGATGGCTTGAAGTGGCTTGCGCCTCTTGTTCGGTCACCGCTCCGCTCGCCGCGAAGCTTTTGTAGATTTGGTGATCCAGCTCCCGCCGGTCGGTGATGATGACGAAAGTCCAGTTGCCAGGGATTTTGCGCAGCACCTTCTGCGCGAAACAGATCATCGACACGCTCTTGCCGCTGCCCTGGGTATGCCAGAACACGCCCAACCTGCCGGCACGGCTCTCGATCTCCCGCAGCGCCCCGATGGCGTTGTTCACCCCCAGGTACTGGTGATTCTTGCCCAGCAGCTTGATGGAGCCGCCCTGTACCTCCATGAACAGGGTGAAGTTCTCCGCCAGGTCCAGCAGCCGCGACTTGTCGCAGGCGCCCCGGATCATGGTTTCCAGCGAGACCACCCCCTCTTCGCCCTCGCGGTTGATCTTCTTCCACTCAGCGAAGTGCTCCCAGTTTGCTGTCATGCTGCCGATGCGGCTGCGGCTGCCGTTGGAGAGCACGATCAGGGCGTTGTACCAAAAGAGCTGCGGAATCGCGTTCTTGTAGTCGGTGAGATTGCCGGTGTAGGCCGTCTCCAGCCGGGCATGGGTCGCCTTCAGCTCGATGAACACCAGCGGAATGCCGTTGACGAAGCCCACCAGGTCGGCCCGCCGGGTGTACATCTCCCCGGTCACCCAGAACTGGCTGACCAGCAGAAAATCGTTGTCGGCCGGTGTGTTCCAGTCGATCAGCCTGACCAACTCCACCGTCTCGCCCCCGCCGTCAGGGTCGGAAATCTTTACCCGCGCGCCGTTCTTCAGCAGCAGATGGATTTCTCGGTTGGCCCGCACCGGGGCCATGGCGCCGCGGTCGCGGACCAACTCCTCGATGGCTTGGTCGAAAGCGTCCGCCGGCAGACCGGGATTCAGCCGCTCCAGCGCCGACCGCAACCGCCCTCCAAGCACCACCTCGGCTTTCGTCTCCCGCCCCAAGGGGCTGCCGCCCGCTTGATCGAATTCATGGAAGCCGTTGGCGATCTCCCATCCCATCGCCGCGAACAGCGCGATGGCGGGCTGTTCGACCAGCGCGTCTTCGGAGTAGTCGAACATCTGCCTTTCCTTCGACCCCCGGTCCGCCATCAGGCCGACAGCCAGCCCTGTTGCGCCAGGCGCGAATGCGCCTTTTGGATATGCCGGGGTTTCATCAAATCCTTCTTGCGCTCGCTCCAGGCTTCCACACGCTCACGGATTGCATCCAAATCACCCTGAATACCCGCCTCGTGCTTGACCACCCAATGAATTGTGGACAGCAGCTCCATGCCATAGGGCGTTTCAAAACCTTCGATGAGTTGCTTGACCCGCTCCAAGTGTCCCTCCGCCCCGGGCTTCTTCTTCAGGAACTCTCTGGCTCGTTCTGTCGCATTGGGTATCAAGCGAATCTCCGCCCTAGCTGACCTGTCGCCATAGCCACGGATAAAATGCCCCTCGATGTGTTGCAGGGCGTGGTTGAGATTATCCGCATAGGGACCGAAGTGATGGGCCCGAAATTTCAACTTCATCGGCTCGCCCGCTTCCTGTAGGAAATAGGCGAGTTTCTGCACTTCCATCAGGCTGTGGCGGTAACCCTGGCGTCCATACAGTTCCAGCAGGCGGATCAACAAGGCGCGGCCCGGCGTCATGTTCGGGCGCTTGGTGCGCACCGGCATCCGCTCGACCGGCGGCGCGCCCCGCGGCTCGAAAAGCAGCACCCGCACATCCGGCAGATCCGCGAAGACCGCCTCGATCCGCCGCTTCACCTCGGGCCAGTTCAATCCACCAAGCCCGGCGCCCAGGGGCGGGATGGCGATGGATCGGATTTGGAGGCGCCTTACCCGGGCAATCAGGTCCGCCAGCCCGGAATCGATGTCCTCCATCTTCGACCTGCCTTTCCAATGGCGCTTGGTCGGGAAGTTGATGATGTATTTCGGATTCACCATGCTGTCGGTCTCAAACACCAGCATGCGTCCCGGCTTCATCTGCTTCGCTTCGCACACCTTCGCGTAATGGGTGAAGTTTTCCGGAAATGCCTGTTTGAATTGCAAGGCGATGCCCTTGCCCATCACACCCACGCAATTGACCGTGTTGACGAGAGCTTCGGCATCGGCTTCCAGCAGGTTTCCTTCCGTCGGTTCGAACATGGGGCCTCCTCAGTAATACCAGCCAGGCTCGGCGGCCACTGTAATGGCTGGGCCGAACTCCGCAAGCAGTGCTTCAGTTTCTGTTTTCCTGTGTTGATCGATCACGCCGATCCGATGGATCAAGCGGACGGGAAATCGTCGATGAATCAGGAACTCCGCCTGGCGGCGGCGTTTGCGATCCAGATCATCATTGGTATCAAACCAGTAAAGGGAATTCATCAGCGGCCAGTCCACTTCGTCCAGTTGGGCCGGATCATCGTAGAATTCCGTGAAAGCCATGATCCCGTGGCCATCGGTGAACACGTATTCCAGTCCAGCCGCCTGGACAGATTGCACTGTTGACACCAAATGGACGATGGGCTGCTGCCCGCCGGCGAACCCCTCCACATTTCCCCGGGAGATTGTATACAGCATCGGCGAACGTGGCCCAAAATAGAACGGCACATAGTCATGCAGCCAACCGCCCGGCCCACAGGGAACCGGCGTGTGGGCGCGGCGATCCTGAATGGTCCGGTGGGCGATATTGGCATAACCCGTATCCTCCCGATCCAGTGCCCCCTTCGCCCGCAACTCACCGGCTTCAAGAATTCTGCGCAGATTCTCGATGGGGGTGATGTGATAGATGGGCGCGGGGTTTGGTGCCATGGATCGCAGGCCTATGCTGCTTCCCTGATAAGGGGTTGGGTCATCGTTCCGCGTTGGCTTTTTGCTTTCGAGCGGTCATTCACGCCTCGGTCCCCAAGACAAAACGCGCCCGCTCATGGCGCAGCATTTCGAACGGCGTCATCACCTTGACGCCCAGCCCGACACAAACATTGGGGATTTTCACCTTGTTGGGCGTATCCGCGGGTTTCTCGTGTGTGACCACCACTAAACCGTGCGCCAGCGCGTGGGATACCAGCCAGTAGTCCGCCACCTGCAAGAAGTTGTTCACGGCCGCGGGGGTGTAGCCGTTTTCCGTGACCCACTGGCTGACTTGAGTCATCCCTTTCAGGGCTTCCGGATCCGGTTTGAGAAACAGATGTTTGCCGGATCCTGCAGCCCACCCGGTCAAGGCATCGTCACCAGCCGAGATTTCATCTCCCACTTTCTCGATGCTGAACACTTTCCGTTGCGCATTGCCCGCGATCAGCCAGTCCCAGAACGCGGGACAGAAATCCAGGCCATAGTGAAGATTGTTCGCCGCCATGAAGACATTGGCGTCCAGCAAGTATTTCATCCGTTCAATCCCAGACGCCGGGCCTCCTCATAGAAGGTCGCGGTTTTCTTGATGCCCAGCATCCTGAACGCATCGGTAAACTGGGTTTGCCCCTCCAGCGTGCTGGCCACAAGCGCTTTCACAAACCGCTTTCCGGTTCTGGCGGACAGCGTGTTGTAGAAATCACCGCCACCGCCCTCCCTGGCGGACAGCGCCTTGACGCGCTCAAGCTCCGCGCGATAGGTCTTCATCAGCGTCTCTTGGTCGAACACCCCCAGATCGAACAAGCGGCGGACGATGACCAGCGTGCTGACCTTGAATCGGCGGGCGAGGCGCCGCATTTCTTCATGCAGCTCATTTTCTCGATCATAGACCGGGCGCAGTTGTTCGAGCGGAACCAGCAATTCCGCCGCCACGGCGTTGCACCAGCGCTCGACTTGCTGATCCGGCTGGGTCGCGGCCTGGACATCGGAGACGCCGCTCTCTCCCAGCCACAGATGGGCCAGCTCATGAGCCAGGGTGAACATCTGCGCCGCCTTGGAATCCCTGCCGTTGATGAAGATCAGCGGCGCAAGGGGATCAGCCAGGGCAAAACCGCGAAACTCCTCCACATTCAAGGGGCGATGGGTGTTGCTGCCCACCACGCCGCTGACCATGACCAATATCCCGGCCTGTTCGACCCGGGAGATGAAGCGGCGCAGCGCTTCGGACCAGTTCAGCAACCGTTGTCGCTCGGCAAGATCGAAACCAATGGCCTGAGCGATTCCGGCCGCCGCCCCGGGCACCTGATCCGCCACCGAGGCGGAACGGACAAAAGCAACCGCCGCCTCGCCTTGCAAGCGCTGATGGTCCCGGTACCAGGCCTGGCGCTGCTGACAGAGGTAGATCGTATCCAGAAGCTCGGCGCTCGGGCGGGACAGCCGCGTCTCGGGCAGCGTGCGAAAATCTGGTATCGGCAATGGCTCTTCTGGAGGTTGCGGCAGAAACAGCAGACCAATGGCGGTATGGGTCGCCTTGGCAAAGGCTTCCAGTTGTTTGCAAGTAGGCGCCAGCTCGCCCCCCAGCCAGTCGTTCAGTTTCGGGAACTTTTCCGCAAGCGCATCAGCGCTCACACCGGCGCGTTCCAAAGCCCAGTGGAGCAGATCGGGATTGACTGGAACCCGGGTGCTCATGCCGCCTCCCGGATGTCGATATCGAGTTTCGAGACGTCCAACTCGCCGGAGATGAGTTTGGGGAGGAGGAGGTCGCGGGTTTGGCGGAGAGCTTGGTTCTTTACCCAAAGATTCTGAATCAGACGAAAATTTGGAGCAACGGTTTTCTCGAATTTTTCCAATATATCTTGAGTAGACGTTGCAATAAAAAAATTATCGAAACATTCAACCTGGACCCTTTGCCGACCAGAAGCTCCCGTCATACTTCTAATAGCGTGTTCTCTCAAGTCTAGCTCGCGAGCCAGAAAATAGACGACGTATGGATTGAGATACATGGATCTCATTACGATATATTCGGTAGAACCGAATGCTACCTCATCATTTGAAGTTAGACACTGAACAAAGCCAGTCTTTCCATGTTCAGTGCTAGGGGTTATCCGTGCAAAAAGCGTATCCCCGTTCTGGAATTTTGCCCCATTACTTCCTTTCCGATAATCATATTCCGTAATAACCATTGAGCTTTTGGAAAGACCACTCATTGGAACAAAGATCTTTGCCTTTTCCTTCTCGATATTTAGTTTGGGATTTAGATATACGGCCTTACTAATTGGCATCACCTCCCATCCCTCTGGAATCTCCCCTAGCGGAGAATCGACCATGCGCACCTGTTTATAGCCGGGGAAGCGGAACTTGACGAACCACTCGCGGTAGAGGTTCTGGGCCATCTCCTCCAGTATCTTGATGCGCCGGAGGTTTTTCTCGATCAGGTCGTCATAGGCCGAAAGGGTAGCGGCGATTTTTTTCTGAATGAGAGTCGTCGGGAGTCGTACTTTGTAATGACTCATTGCATGCTTATCGCCACGTGGCATCTTAGTGCCCTTTGAAGCGGTAACAGTTGATGCAATAAATGCGTCATCGGACAGCACATAGAAGAGGTAATGATTGTCGATCTTTTGCTTGTCTAATGGCCTGAAGATGATTACATCCGCTGAGGCGCCGCCATGGCAATTCGCTAACCAAACTTTTTTGAAATACGTCCTGATGTTTGAAAATAGAACATCACCAGGCATGAAAGCGTTTACTTTCGCCGTTGTTGGCAACTTGGATGCGCGCTGGACACCTCCCTTATTGGGAACCATATTCTCCGTCGAAATGTATGTCTCAAGCGTCAACTCACTCGAACTGATCTTGTCGGTTACCATTTTGGCAAGATCGCCAAGCAATTCAAAATTACTCTCAACCACTTTCAAGTTCCCAGTATCTTTATTGCGTTCTGAGAAATAGCATCTTCCAGCTCCCGTGCCTCGCCGTTCAGCACCTCCAACTCCCCATTCAATTCCTCCAGCCGCTCGAAGAAATCGAACTCATCCTCCTCCCGCGCCGCCACGCCCACATAGCGGCCGGGGTTGAGGCTCCAGCCCTGTGACTCGATCTCCTCGATGCTCGCCATCTTGCACAGGCCGGGGACGTCCCGGTAACCGCCGCCCGGGAATCTCTCGGCCAGCATCCCGGCGCTGTCGTGCCGGTTCTCCGGCTCTTCGTCCCGGTAGAGCCGCACGATGTTGGCGAGAAACTCGATCTGTCGCGGCTCGAAGTCGCGGTGGGCGCGGTCGAGCTGGCGGTGGATGTGGCGGGCGTCGATGAACAGCACGGCATCCTCGCGCCCGGTGCCGCGCTTGCCCCGGTCCAGAAACCAGAGGGTGCAGGGCAGGGTGACGGTGTAGAAAAAGTTGGAGCCGACGGCCACCATCACATCGACCGCCTTGGCCTCGATGAGTCGCTTGCGGATCTCCAGCTCCGAGGCGCGGGCGTCGGAGGCCGAGTTGGCCATGACGAATCCGGCCCGGCCGTTGGCGCCCAGGGCGCTGTGGAAATTCTGAATCCACAGGTAGTTGGCGTTGTCCACCCGGGGCATGCCGAAGGGGAAGCGGCGGTCGTCCTTGAGGCGCTCCTTGTCCACCCGGTCCACGTTGAAGGGCGGGTTGGCCATCACGAAATCGAACTTGCCGGGGCAGTTGTGCAGGTCTTCGTAGTAGGTGTTGCCCTGGCGGATGTCCCCGGCGAGGCCATGCACCGCGAGGTTCATCTTGCCCAGGCGCACCGTTTCGGCCACGCGCTCCTGGCCGTAAACGCTGATCTCGGCGGCGGCATTGTTCCTGTGCTCCCGCACGAAGCGGGCGGATTGCACGAACATGCCGCCGGAACCGCAGGCCGGGTCGAAGATGCGCCCGTGGAAGGGTTCGATGATCTCGACGATCAGCTTGACGATGCTGGTGGGAGTGTAGAACTCGCCGCCCTTCTGCCCCTCGGTCATGGCGAACTTGCCGAGGAAGTACTCGTAGATCCTGCCGAAGGCGTCACCCTCGATGTCCATGGGGATGGAGCCCATCAGCTTGAGCAGCTCCACCAAGGTGGCGTTCTCCAGCCGGTTGTAGGTCTTGGGCAGCACGTCCTTGAGGTCGGAATTCTCTTGCTCGATGGCCCGCATGGCGCCGTTGATCGCCTGGCCGATGTTCTCCCCCTCGGGCAGCTTGAGCAGGTTGCCGAATCGCGCCGCCTCGGGCAGATAGAGCACACCCATGGCCTGATATCGCTCCTTGCCACCCGTGCGGCGGCGGCGACCGCTGCCCTGCTCGCCGATCCGCTTTTCGGCCTCGGTGAATTTCACGTCCGCATAACGCAGGAAGATCATCCCCAGCACCGGGATGGAGTATTCCGATGCCTTCAGCTTGGAGTTGGCCCGCAGCTCGTCGGCAGCGGCCCAGAGACGGTTTTCGAGGTGGTTGTTGTTTGCGCTCATGGTCGTTTCCGCGTGGTAACTGCTCCGGACTGTCCGGCTTTGGTTCCAGTGCCCGTTTCCGCGATGCGCGCCCCCGCCCGGTCGCAGTAGTGGCGAATCATCGCCTCGGTCATATTGGCCAAGCAGCTAAGGGCGGAGGCAAAGTGGCCCTCGCAGGGGGTCACGCTCTTCGTCCCGTCTGTCCTCACCGTTCGAGACGGACACGGAGCCGGCGAGCGCGCTCGCGGAAGGCGGCCTCGCCACCTTCAAGGATATCGCAGACCGCCGAGCGAATTGCCGCATTCTCCACTCCACCTGCCATGTAGCTGATCGGCGGAAGGCCACCCGACGGATGCGGGCCCGCTTCGGCCACGATGATCTGGTCCGCGTCCGTGTTGACGACAAGATTCGCATTGTGCGTCACCATGATCACCTGACGCTTCGCCTTGGCCGCGATGAAGAGCGCTACAAGCTCATCGAAGACAGATTTCGGATCAAGGTTCTCTTCTGGTTGGTCGATGATCAGCGGTCGATCATCTGAATCGTCGAGCGCAAGATAGAGCAGCAACAGCACAATACCGCGCGTCCCCGGCGAAAGCATCCCAATGTCAACGCCGTCATACGCGATCTCGTACCGCACGGTGATGTGGGTGGTGCCGAAAAGCCAGTGCGCAAACTGCTTCGACCAGTTCCGGTACTCGGCTTGCTGCGTGGGCGCATAAGGCGCATGCGACAGCAGGTCGTTCAGGTAGTCTGTTATGAAAGTGGTCATGGCAGCCTGAACTTCGACCGCCGAGCCCGTTTCCCATGCCTGCTTGAGCGTCTTGGTCGCGATCCCAATCAGTGCTCCGCGACCTTGGAACGGCCCGGTCTTGCGCAGGTCCAAGAGCTCTTCCTCCGCGACCGACCCCCAAGCATGAACATTGGTAATCCTGCGAACCGAGAAGCTCAGTTTGTTAAGCGTGCCTGAAGACGCAGCAAGGCGAGCTATCAGCGGCTTGTAGAGTTCAGCCAGCGTATTCTGTTCATTGATAATCGCCTCGAAAACTCTGCCGTAGGCGTCATTGCGCTCCCTCTGGAGTTCCTTCCGGCGCGCGGCAGCGCCTTGTGCGTCGGTTAGCCGTTTTTGGAGGGTCTGCAGCGCGGAATTTTCCCGTGCGATACGTTCGGTCAGCGCCACATACTGATCGCGAACTTGCCTATCCGCGCTGATCAGCGCTTCAAGACGAGTTATTTCGGCTGTGATTAGTGCGAGCGGGATCGTGGAGAGGTCGGCATTCCCAGGGATCAGCGCAACGTTCGGATCACCCGGCGGCGGCCCAGCGCCATTGAGTCTGCGGACCTCTCCATCGGCCCATTCAATATAACCCGCCAGACTCTTGTCGACATCGCCCTTGTAGATCAGCAGAAACTCGTCCCACTGCTTGGCGTCCAGACCACTATCGGCGTGCCGCTCTTGGGCTTGGCGAAGCATTTCCGGTGCGCCGGTGGCGCGCATGCTCTGAACCTCGTCCTGCAAGGCAACGAAGGCGCGGCGCTGGTTTCCGAACCTCTGAATCTTGTTCTGGAGAACCTGTGCCGCTTGGCTGAGCTGGGAGTGTCGGGCCACCTGCGCCTTGGTTCCCTTGACGACTAGCTTCGTGCGGTCGGCCGTGTAGTCCGCAATCATCTTCCTCTTTTGCCCAACCTGTTTGGTCAGCGTGGCGAGGAAACTCTCTTTCTCCAACTCGGAGGCGATTCGTTCGGAGATGTTGGAGATCGCCTCAGCCTCCCGGTCGCGGGCCTGTCGGAACCGCGCAGTCTGCTGGTCGCGCAGTTCGGCGAAATCGATCGCCCCCTCGCGATCATCCTCCGAATGCGACTCGAAGATTACGCGCTCAATCTCGTCCACCAGCCCATCGGAGACGCCTTTCGCCGAACAAAGCTCTTCAACGAACTGCTGGGAAAGATACCGGGCACGCGGAAACGACATATGGCCGTCAGCGTCGCTGCCATCGAGCGCGCGCGCAACCCTTTCACCGCCACCCCAGCTGAGCGTCGTCGTCGCATCGCCAATCAAAGGACGTGCGCGCGCGAGGAACGAGGGACTTACGCCCTCGTCAGCATTCCAAGCCGCGGACGTGATCGCATCACAGCCTGCCGCGATTACGTCGGCCAAGGCCGTCTTGCCCGATCCCCGCGCGCCGATAATGATGACGAGGCCGGGGTTGAGCGCGATATCAGGGGCGGTGGCCCAATCCGCGTTGTCTATCCTTACGTGAGAAATGACCTGCGACGGCATGGCCGAGGGCGGCGGCTGCTCGCCCACGAACGCGCGGCCCTCCGGGTCGATGCAAGCCTGACGGAGGGCATCGAACACCAAGTCGCCCTTGATCCACGAGAAGCGATTATCGGCTGGCTGACCTACGGATTGTTGGTCATGGGCGTCGCTCCCATGGAGGCAAGGCTTGCAACCATCGTATCTTGCGCACAGTTCCTCGATTGTCGCGTCCCGATGACCAATCCAAAACTCGCGCTGCGCTGGACTGCTTGAGAAGATGATGTGCGCGAACTTCTCAATCTCTTGGCGGATGGTGGCGTCGGACGCCTGCCGGATCCCTGACGTGCCGTCTCCCGAGCCGCCTGCAACCGCGATCAGAATGTTTTTCTTAGCCCAATCGCTTTCGCCAATAACCTTGCGCAGTTGGTTGAAATTTACCTTGAACTGCGTTGCGCCATGTTTGAGCGCCGCATGATCATCGGTAATTGCCGGTTTGGCGCGTTTGCCGAGCTTGATCAGTTCATCCCTCGTGCAGTCGAAGCGGTCGCTGAAGGCACTAAATTGCAGACGCTTCAGAATTCGCTTCACTTCGGACAAGTGGTTTGGGTCTTCAGGGCTGACTAGGAGGTGGATGTTTACAAAGCCCGACTTCGCTGCCACATCAAGGCGCAGTTCGATATTCGGGAAGAGCAGCTTCACCCCGGGCAATCGACCAACCTCTCTGTGTTCGAGAAATGCTTCGTAGGTATCCGTGACGTAGTAGTCGGTGACGGCGATCGCCTCGATGTTGGGCGTCGCGTTTTCGAGCTTGGCAAGGTAGGCACCCCAAGGATCGGCACCGCTAAACTGGTTGTTGAGGATGGTGCCGGGCGCATGAATGTGTGGCTCCCATCGGTGCCATTCTGAACCGCGACTTATCATACGTTTCCCACTTCGACTGGCTGCGCGTATTCGAACTCTAGACGGACGATTCATCCTGCGTCATGATTGAGATCCTGCCGGTGCATCGGTGGTGTGAGCGCTTCTTTGACATGATCGTCGACATCGTTGCCTCGAATGATCAAGAGACTAGCCCGGATATTGCACCAAGGTATTTGAAACACAAGGGAATGCCCTTATAATTCAAGGTGTTAACTCCAAATTATGAGGAACGCCTGCCGTGACGAAACGTTACCCCGGCGCGATCCGGTTTGCAAACTCTGCGGACAGCACTACCAGCCGGGTTTCGAGTTTGTCGGGCACGTCGTCTCCGGACCGGGGTGCGGTGTGGATGCGGGCGAAGCCGCCGTCTGCCCGCAGATCGGTCCGCAGACGTTCCTCCAGCTCACGCTCCACGTCGTCAGGATGCCGGCGCGGTTGCTCGGCCCGGTCCTCAGCCAGCTTGGTCACCGTCGGCTGGGTGGCGTACTACACCCGTGCGGCGTCTTGGTACAGATAGGTGGCGGCGCTGGCCAGCCGCCCATTCGGCGATGGGCTTGTCGGCCAGCATGGGGTTTTCGGCGAATCGGCGGATGCTGTCGATGGGCACGCCCCGGGCCTTCACCTTGTCGGTGACCTCCCGCTAAACGAAAGGGCCTAGGCCCTCGCGCAGCAAATCCAGCGCCTTGCCGATGCGGTCGTAGTTGGTCATGGCCATGATGGTGCCTTCCAAAGTCGAACGAGGAATCGATCGTCGCTCTCTTCGAGATCCGGCTCGGTGCCGTTGTGCTGACGCATCGACTCAATGATCCGATTGCGAACGCCCATGCCCTGATGCTCGACATAGCGGTAGTCGCGAAGAATCTCCTTGAGCAGCTCGTTGCGCGCCACTCCAACCACGCCCTCCCGCATCTTCTCCACAGTGACGCCGTTCGGCAGCCGGCCCGGCGAAATGACTTCGAGTCGATCCGCGTAAAGCGAGAGCTCCACGTCGGTCCCCTCGTAGGCATAGTCTCGATGCACCAATGCGTTGACCACGGCTTCGCGCACGGCGTCGATTGGGAAGGCTCCCTTGCGGCGGCGGCCGCCTTCGAGCCACGCGATGCTGCCCATGTTCCGTTTGACGAAGTCAACGGTTCGGTCGATGACGCCCCTTTCAACCGTATCGCCCTATTTAGAGACAATCGGCGTCAGCGGCCCCTGGACTCGTTCCTCATCAACGGTGTTGTAGTCCTTCTCCGCGCCAGGGAACGCCGCCGCCGTCACGCCGGCTTGGGGTAGGCGGCGGTTCGGGTTCTTGCCGAAGAGCAGGAGGCCGGCCACCGAAGCGTAGTCGCGCTTCGTGGCGGTGATGATCAGGTCTGTGTCGAGCAGCAGGCGACGCCAACCCTCTTGGTCATCCCGGCTGGGAACGGGCCGCTTTAGAACGTCACGGAGGTAGCTCTCAATCCGTTCCATGTCCAAGCTCTCCAAGCCCATATCCGGAACGGCCTTGATTTCATAGCGGACCAGCCCCGCGGCTTGGTACAGCCTCCCTTCCTCCTCTCGGGTCGCCTCCTGCGATTTACTGCCGATGCGCGTGAACGTGACCCACGCCTTGCCGCGCCTTGTGCGGCTTGCCCGGACTGTCCGGGGGCAGCTCCACGATGCCGACCGTGCTGCCATCCTCCATCACGACGGAAGTCCAGACAGGCGTCGTCGTGGGCTGCAGATTGTTGCGGGCAATGTTCATGACCCACTCTTCCGCCTCTTGGCGCGATCTGGTCAGCCCGGAGACTTGCCCGTCCTTTTCCACCCCTAGCAGAATGACGCCTCCCTCCAGATTCAGGAGTGCCGACATTTCCTTGGTTAGCTGATCTGGATGGATATCGTCGCGCTTAAACTCGACCCTTGAATTCTCCAGATTGGCGATTAGTTCCAGTGCCTTGTTCCTGTTCATGGCTCAGAACCCATGCTTCCACAATCGCGTTAAGGAGCTACTTCGCCTGCCCAATATCATGCTGTAGCTCTTCAAGCAGTCTTTGGATTCCCTCAACGAAGACTTGAAAACTGCGCGAGCGATTACTGTCCCTCAAAATTACGCTAGCCATGCTTCGCGCACTGCGACGCTTCTGAAAGCCCGGTATCAGTTTTGCCAATTCCTTAGCGGGCTTCATCACTTTGTCTGGGTTGCGGAAGCGGGCTCCGCGTAGCTGGCGCAGCGCGGCTTCCTTGGTTTGGGGAAACGCATTGCTTACTGCGTCGATATCCCCGACATACCATGCTTCCAGCTCACGGCAAACAATTCGGATCAAGGTGTCGGGTCGCTCAGCCTGTTGGCAAAGCTCTGCGAGCGTGCTCTTGATTTCGTGACAATCCCCGCTGTCCTGATCCTGCATCACGACGAACCGCACACCGGGTTCGCGCCAAGCCCTGAGTTTTCTTGGAATGCTCCGAGCCAGTTCCTGTTTGCCGTTGTGGGGAACGCATTGGAACTGAAGCTTTGGGAAGAAGCGCGGCAGCATCCCATTCAGGAAATCCGCCATTGAGGGCTCTTCCACTAGGAAAACCACCCGGGTCACCTTGGATCCGCTCCGGCAAACAACCTTTGGGACCAGAGTGCGCCGGGGTTGTCACCTGCCTCCACCAAATTGCGCAGCAATTGACTGTCGGCCGCTCCCCGCACCTCTGAAAATCCTTCGGCTTTCACCAACCAGAAAACCTCGTTGAGTTCCGCGCCCTGCAGAAAGTCGGGTGAGTGCGTGGAGACGAAGGCTTGGCCACCGCGTTGCGCGTAGGCCCTGAACTCTTCGATCAGTTCGCCTAGCAGTGACGGATACAACTGGTTCTCCGGTTCCTCGACAGCCAGCAGCGAGTGCGGATTGGGATCGTGAAGCAGCACGAGATAGGCGAACATTTTGATGGTGCCGTCGGAAACGTAGCGGGCAACGAATGGGTCGCGAAAGCTGCCATCCTGAAAACGCAGCAACAGGCGCCCGTCCTCAGTTGGCTGCGCTTCGATGTTTTCGACCCCGGGGACCCTTGCTTTCATGGCTTCCAACACGCTCTGAAAATGTGCGGGATGGTGCTCGTACAGGTATTGGGCAACTTGGGCGACGTTGTCTCCTGTGGGGGAAAGGTGCTCTGCGAACCCCGCTTCAGCACTTGAGCGGGCATCGGCAATGTGCAAGTTGGAAATGTGCCAACTCTCGATGAGGCTGCGGAACTCGGAGACCACCCGAAACTCCCGAAATTGACCCAAGCCCTTGATGGCCAATATGCTGGGGTCGTCGAGTTCGTAGTCTTCCCTTTCCTCCTCAACACCCTCTTTGCCGTAGAGAGACTCGTTCGTTATGGCTGCACCGCGGCCACGGGAGAAGTTGACGAAATTCCAAGGCCTTCCGGAACCCCTGCCCCGGCGGTAGCGCAACACCTCCTTCGTTACCACAATGCGGCCTTGGTCTGACGCCACTTCGAGAATGTAGGTGGCCAGGCGACCGCTGCTCTCGCGGAACTTGACCGTGATTGAAACTGGGCCGCTTTCCCCCCGGCTCACCAACTGCCTGTAGCCACCTCGGCGGGCAACAGCGGAGGCGGCGTTGCCCGCGAGAGCGTCCTTGAGAAAGGAGAACACATCGAACAGCGTGGACTTTCCCGTGCCGTTCGCCCCGATGACGATGGTCAAGGGCGACGATAGGGCCAGCTTTGCGTCGCGCAGCACACGGTAGTTCTTGATATGGATTTGCTCAATCTGCATGTCCGATCTCCACTATCGGCGGGGTTGCGGGCAGTTCCGCCTGCGCTGCGCTCGGCATAGGAACCCGATGTCGCTCAGTTTGCAGTGTGCGTTGGTGAGCCAACGCCGATTGCGGCTGTTGCTGGTTTGGACCGCAGTCACAGCAGATCGGCTTGCTGGTGGGGCTTGGCGCTTTGGGAGAGCCGGGCGATTTCGGGCCAGCTTTGCACCAAGGCATTGTAGGAGAAGTCTTCGTCGGCGCGCTTCTGGCGTTAGGCGATGGTGTAGAGCCGGTAAGTGAGTTCGCGGGCGGTGTCGGCGATGCCGCCAAGTTGGGCGACCAGGGTGATGGAAGACAGGCGGCTTGTCGGGGTTGAACAGCTCACCTGCTTGGGGGTGATCCCGATTGTCCTTGCAGGCTCGCCGCCAACTTCGCCGAATCTCGGCCCGCGCCCGCTCCAGTACGGTTTGCTTGGTGATGTTCTCCCAAAGCACCAAGTCCTCTAGGATGCGAAACAGCCGCTGCCGCCCGGTAGACTGCGCTGTTTCGCTCCCAAACTCCTCGGGCACAGCGGACGGATCGTCCACCATCTGCGCAAAGATCACCGTCCGTGCCGCCGCGCCCAACACAGATGCGGTCTGGATGGGTGCCCGGGCCGGTTGGACTTCTCCTGCGCCGAAGCCTTGTTGATGGCATCCAACCGCAGCGCCACCTCGATGAGCTTCTTGCGGGGCTTCACCGGGCCGCTGGTCAGGTCGCCGCGCTTGGCCTTCGCATCGGGCTGTCCGTCAGGCTGGGCGCTCAAGTCTGTCAGCTCGCTGGTGGTTGTCAGTGTTCGACCTTCTTCCGGTCATTGCAATTGATTTGATTTGTTGCCTCAACGAGTATAGCCCACTGAGGACGCTGCCTATTTCAATGCCAGCCCTAAGAGATAAAAGCCCCAACATTGCCTTCGCGCCCGCTTCTGGTCGGGGCTAGGCTCAGACGAATGCCGGGCATCCCAAAAAATTAGCTGGCCACCAAATGCACCGCCGGCTGGCCGACTGCGGCATCCAGGTGGGCCGCAGCAGCCTGACGAACTGGGCGGGGCGGGCCATAGACCTGCTGGAGCCGGTTGCGGCGGTGCAGGCCGTGCGCATCCTCGAAGGGTTCGTGGTGGCGATGGACGAGATCTCGATTAAGGCGGGGCGGGCGGCGCCCGGCAGGATGCGCGCCGCCCACTTCTGGCCGGTGTTCGGGGAGGCGGACTAGATCGCCTTCCACTACGCGCCGAGCCGGGCGCACCGGCACGTTGAGGCGTTCCTTGGGAACTTCCGGGGCACGCTGCTGAGCGACGGCTGCGCGGCCTGCGCGGCGTACGCGAAGCGGCAGGGCATCGCGCACGCCCAGTGCTGGAGCCGTTGCCGGCGGAGCTTCACGGATGCCGAGGAGAGCGACCCGGCGGGCGTGTCGGAGGCCCTGTCGCTGATCGGCGCCCTGTACGCCCATGAGAAGGCCATCCGCAGGAAAAAGCTCGAAGGCCCCGCGAGGCTGGCCTTCCGGCAGGAGCGCAGCGCCCCGGCGGTTGACGCCTTCCTCGCCTGGTGCGCGGAGCAGCGCCAGCGCCCGAACCTGCTGCCGAGCAGCCCGTTCCCGCGGGCGCTTCAGTACGCGGCGGCGCGGGAGGCCGGCTTGCGGGTGTTTCTAGAGGATCCGGCCGTCTCCGTGGACGGAACTGGGTGCCCATCGGGTGGGCGTGATCCAAAGCCTGCTCGCCACCTGCAGGCTGCAGGACGTCGATGGCCGCGCCTATCTGGTCGACGTCCTGCAGCGTGTCGGCCGGCACCCCGCGAAGCGCGTCACTGAACTGACGCCGAGGGTCTGGAAAACGCTGTTCGCGGACCGGCCCCTGCGGTCCGACCTCGACCGCGCCCGGGATCCGCCACCTCCATAACCGGCGGAAGTCCAGAACGGCCTAGAATGACCGCTTACTGCGCAAGCCATAGGGCGTTTTCTGGCCGGCAGGGATTTGGTTTGGGCCCTCTCGGAACACGGTAAAAACGCGCAAGCCGATCAAGTCATCAGGCTCTACGATGCGTTGCAGAGGGATCCCTCCTTTTCCTTGGACGGGCCAACCTAATCCCACAGCCCTCGTTTATGCCGGGAGTGAAGAGTCTGCAGCCGGAACGAGCATGACTGACGGACAATCGAGTCAATGCAGCAATCCTGCTACACTAAACCTATTTTAAGAGCTGTTAAGTTCGCATGCCCACACCCCATCACCCACCCGCGGCAGCCCGCAGGGCGCTGCGGCAGCTCGGTGCCGACATTCGCGAAGCCCGTCTCAGGCGGAACTTGACCATGCAGATCGTCGCTGAGCGCTCCTTCACGTCCCGGTCCACCTTGCAGCGCTTGGAAAACGGCGATCCTGGGGTGGGCATCGGCATCTACGCCGCTGTGCTGCACACGCTGGGCTTGCTGGAGGGACTGCGGGAAACGGCTCACATCAACAACGATGAGATCGGGCAAGCGCTGGCAGCAGCAGCGCTCCCCAAGCGCGCCAGGAGTTCGCGCCGTGGCCGACTTTGAGGCATGCGTTGCTTTCGAAGGCGAAACGCAGCCGGTCGGCCTCCTGCGCCGTCACTCCTCGGGGGGGCGCCGGGAGACCTACACCTTTGAGTACAGCGAATCCTGGCTTCGCCACAGTGGCCGCTTCGCTTTGGAACCCCGCCTGCAACTCACTGGCGGCGCCTTTGCGCCCCTGCCGAACCAGCCGATTTTCGGCGCCATTGGAGACTCGGCCCCGGACACTTGGGGACGCCGTCTGATGCAGCGCGCCGAGCGCCGGGAAGCGGCAAAGACTGGGCGGGCGGTGCGCACGATTGCGGAAGCGGACTATGTGCTGGGCGTTGCTGATGTCGCCCGCATGGGCGCTTTGCGCTTCCGCCCGCTGGGAGAGGCCGTCTTTCAGGCGCCTGCCGAAGGCGGGGTGCCAGCCGTCATTGACCTTCCGCGCCTGCTGAACAGCGCTCGGCGAATACTGCGCGATGAGGATACCGACGAGGATTGGCGGCTCATCATGGCGCCCGGCAGCTCCTTGGGCGGCGCGCGCCCCAAAGCCTCCGTGGTTGATCGGGAGGGTCGGCTCCACATCGCCAAGTTCCCCAAGGAAAACGATGAGTACAGCCTTGAGACTTGGGAGGAGGTCGCCTTGCGCTTGGCGGAACGGGCGGGCATCGACACGCCGAGGCATCAACTGGTTGCCGTGGCGGGCAAGGCGGTGCTGCTGTCGCAGCGCTTTGACCGGGAGGGCGAGGCCCGCATTCCCTATCTGTCCGCGCTGGCGCTGCTCGGCGCTGCCGATGGCCAGCGGGCCAGCTATCCGGAGATCATTGATGAACTGGGCCGTTGCGGCAGCCAGACAAAGGCGGACGGGATGCAGTTGTACCGCCGCATGGCATTCAACGTGCTGTGCTCCAACGTCGATGACCATCTGCGCAATCACGGCTTTCTGCACCAAGATCGATCTGGATGGTCGTTGGCGCCCGCCTTTGACCTGAACCCCACGCCGACTGATCTCAAGGCGCGCGTCCTGTCCACCAACATCGACTTGGATGAAGGCACCTGCTCCATCGGCTTGCTGGAGAGCGCAGCGGGCTACTTCGGGCTTTCCTTGAAGCCCGCCCGGCAAATCATCAGGGAGGTTGCGCAGGCCACGGAAACCTGGCGCACCGTGGCCCGCCAAGTCGGTGCCCGCGCCCAAGAGATTGAGCGCATGGCCAGCGCCTTCGAGCACCCGGAGCTTGCCGAGGCGCTTGCCTTGTGAACAAGCGGCTTGACTCAGGAGGCAATCATCGCGGCGGTCCCGCCCGGGCAATGAGTTGGCGAAGGGAGAAGTTCACGCTGGCGCCGTTGAACTCGGTGGTGACGCCGGTTTCGGCGAAGGGTTCCCGCAGGTAGTGGACCCGATGTTCGCCATCCTTCGGCCCGAGCAACTCAACGATGGCTAGGACGAAGTCCTCGGGCTTGTTCAGGGCGGTGAGCATTTCGTTCTTGGTGACGGTGATCGTCTCGGCGGCGGCGGCCCGCCCTTTCACCTCGATGAAACGCAGCTTGCCGGTGCCCGGAATTCGGCTTTCGATGTCGTAGCCAAGCTTTTCCAACTCCCGGTCCACCGGATCGAATCCGAGTTCGCGCTCCACGGCCATCACAATGCCCCGGGCGCGGGCGGCTGACGCTTGGGCGTCGGCTGGCGCGGCCTGCTTGGGCTGCGCCTCATCTTGCCCGTTGATCCCGTCGATGAGGCCTTTGGGGACCACCACCAGACCGCCCACCACCGTCGGAGGTTCTGCGGATAGCTGCGCTTCGGCATCGAGCTGGGACCGGCGTTGCGCGAGCCGGGCTTGCAAATCGTCGGCGCGGCGGCGGGCTTCGCCGGAGTTCAGGCGGGCGGGCGCCCTGCCCGCCTGCTCCTGCAGCTTGAGGGCTTCGGCGCGATGGTCCCAGTGGGCAATTTCCTTGGTCAGGCGTTCTTGGACGGCGGCGCGGGTCTTTTCGGTCAAAGCCAGGCGGCGGTCGCGCACCTCGGCGATGTGATCGGACACCACTGAGGCTATGGCTTCGCTTCGGGCCTTGTGTTCGAGTTCCGGGGTGACCCAAGCGCACTCCGGCCGCTTGAGAAGTTCGGCCGGCGAAGGTTCAGTTTCGGCGAGGGGTCGATAGTCCAGATAGGGCGCGTGGTGCAGATGACGTCGATGGCCGTCCGCATCGAATTCGACGTAGAGCATCCGCTGGGAAACCATGCGCCCTTGGCCGCTGGGCCCCGGGCGCCCGTCGCGGATGCTGTGCTCCAAGGTGAACAGCACACGGGTGGCGGTGCCGGGATCCGCCTCATCCACCAGCACGGTGCCTTGCTGCAGCAGATTGCGGTGGCGCTCCAAAGTCAGGTCCAAAACGGCATCGAGCAGTGGATGTCCAAGGCAGACGAAAGCCGCCACAGGCGGTGCGGGCGCGTTTCGCTTGCCGCTGGGCGCTAACAGATCTTTCTCGAAGGCGATGCGCTCGTACCGAGCCAACACCGGGTCGCGGGAGCCGACTGGCCGATTGCGGACTTGGACGGGCACATGGGTCACCTCATAGCGCTTGGACTCCCGCTGTCGGGTCGTGCCGCCCAGTCTTGGCAAGGCTTCCAGAAAGAACGATTCGATGTAGTGCGGCTGCAAGCGCCGCGCTTCGGCCCGCTCCATGTCCTCCCGCACCTTGGCCACTTGGGAGACGTCCATGGCGTTTTGGGCCAATGCCCGCTCCTCGATCAACGCCTGCAAGCGAGGCTGGTCCACCGCCCTGCTGACGGCCTGCTCCAGCCGCGCCTGGACGTCAGGCCGCTCCCCGTAGCGGATGGCTTCGATCAGCAGGTCGCGCAGCGGACGGCCCTCGAACTGCAGCTTGCCGAGCACGTCGAACACCTGTCCGCCCAAGGCAAAGCGGGCTTGCTCGAGCTTTTCCAACAGAGTGCGGTAAACATCGCCCTCCCGGGTGTCGAGCGCCATCAGGTTCCAGAGGTGGCACACCTCGGTTTGGCCGATGCGGTGGATGCGGCCAAAGCGTTGCTCCAAACGGTTGGGATTCCAAGGCAGGTCGTAGTTCACCATCAGGTGCGCGCGTTGCAGGTTGATCCCTTCCCCCGCGGCGTCCGTGGCGAGCAGCACCTTGACTTCGGGGTCGTGCAGGAATGCCTGTTGAGCGCCTCGCCGCTCCTCGCGGCTCATTCCGCCTTGAATGGCGACTAGGGCGCTGGGTTGTCCCAGCAGGGTGACTATGCGCCTTTGCAGATAGCTGAGCGTGTCGCGGTGCTCGGTGAAAATCACGAGCTTCTGGTGGGGGGACGCCCGCGGCGGCTTGATTGGGCCGGCGCCGTAAGGTGGCCGCTCATCGGCGATTTGGTTGGCGACCCCGGCGGGGGTGAACGTTTCCGACAACAGGCCGGAGAGTTCCCGCCACTTGGCGTCCTCGCCGCTGCGGCGCACTTCCGTGGCCAACGACTCCAGGCGCTTTAGGGAATCGATTTCGGCCTGAAGTTCGGCCATCGTGCTGGCGGCGGTGGCTTGGTCGAGCACTTCGGCTTCGGCGAGCTCCACCTCGTCCCAAGGGGCGTCCTCCAAGTCTTCCAAGTCATCGGCGTCCAGGAGAGGGGGCGCCGAATCCGCTAGGGGACGGCTGTTGCCGCCTTGGGATTGCCGCAACTCATCCAGTCGGCCTTCCAAACGCGCCTTGCGGCGGCGAAGCGATTGAAGGATGGCTTCAGGGGATGACGACAGGCGGCGCTGCAGCACGGTCAGGGCGAAGCCGACGTTGCCTGCCCTGCGGTCGCTGCGCAGGGCTTCGGCACGGTTGAACTCGTCGCGGACGTATTGGGAGACGGCCTCGTACAGCCGGGCTTCCGCCTCCGAAAGCGCATAGGGCACCGAGTGGGCGATTCTTTCCGGGAACAGTGGCCTGCCATCGAACTTAAGCAGGCGCTCCTTGACCATGCGGCGCATCAGGTCAGAGACGTCCACTTGGTGCGCGCCCTCGCGGAACCGGCCTGCAAAGCGGTCCGGGTCAAGCAGGGCCAGGAAAAGCTGGAAATCCTCCTCCTTGCCGTTGTGCGGCGTGGCGGTCATCAGCAGGAAGTGCCGGGTGATCCCGGATAGAAGTTGGCCGAGTTGGTAGCGCTTGGTGAACTTGACCTCACCGCCGAAGAAGCTGGCGGACATCTTGTGCGCCTCATCGCAGATGATCAGGTCATAGGCGCAATCCGGAGCGGACAGCAGGGCTTGGGTGCCTGCATCCCGCGCCAACTTGTCCAGCCGGGCGATGGCCAGATCGTTTTCGAGGAACCAATTGCCGCTTCTTGCCGTTTCCAGCTTGTCGTTGGTCAGAATCTCGAAGGGCAGGTCGAAGCGACGATGCAGTTCGTCCTGCCACTGCTCAGCCAGGCTTCCGGGACAGACCACGAGACAGCGGGCCAAGTCGCCCCGGGCCATCAGCTCCTTCATCAACAGCCCCGCCATGATGGTCTTGCCGGCGCCGGGGTCGTCGGCCAGCAGGAAGCGCAGGGGCTGACGCGGCAGCATGGCTTCGTAAACCGCAGTGATTTGATGGGGAAGAGGCTCCACCAAGGCCGTGTGGACAGCCAGCAGCGGGTCGAACAGATGGGCCAGGCGGATGCGGTGCGCTTCGGCCACCAAGCGGTACAGCGCGCCGTCGCCATCGAAACGCCAAGGACGTTCCTTCTCCACGGCCTTGAGCCGGGCCTCGTCGTGCCGGTAGAGCACTGCCTCGGCCACTTGGCCGGAAGGCAGGCGGTAGATGATGGTCAGCGCATCGGAGCCGTGCCAGTCCACGTTGACCACGGTGCTGACGGCATCCCCGGCAATTCCGAGCACGGTGACGCCGGGTGTCAGTTCCTCCAGCTTCAATGCCTGAACGAGGCGGTGCCTCGGACCAAGGGGAAAACGGTCGTCGGACCCAAGGGTCGATTCATTCGGCAGCCTCTCCCGCAGTCAGGAAATCAGTTGAACAGCGCCGCCTGCAAGGCCGGCCAGTGGCGCCTGAACTGCCCGGTGGGTTGGGCGGTGAAGTCGGAGCGGACGAATTGGGCGATGCGGCCTTCGGCGTAGGCCAGCAGCAGGTTGGCGGCATCGGTCGGTGCGTGGCGTCCGGGGGGGTCGGCGTTGCGCAGGACTTGGCGGATTTCGGTTTCCAAGCGGTCGAAGAGTTCGCGCATCCGACTGCGCAGGCGGGCGGTTTCCCCCTGCAGGACGTCGCCGCTGAGCAGGCGCATGAAACCGGGGTTGCGCTCGGCGAAGGTCAGCACCAAGGCGACGATTTGCCGGCACTGCTCATCCGCGCCGGGCGTTTGCCCAGCGATGCGATGGATGCGGGGGAACAGGCTCTCCTCGACGAATTCGATCAGGGCTTCAAGCATTTTCGCCTTGCTGGGGAAGTGCCGGTACAGGGCGGCCTCGGAGACGCCGACGTGGCGGGCGATGGCGGCGGTGGTGATGCGCGAGCCGGGCGCCTCCTCCAGCATGGCGGCGAAGGCTTGCAGTATCTCCTGGCGACGGTTGGGCTTGGCCATGTCCTTAAGCTTGGGCTTCGCCGCCGGTGATCTGGGTGCCGATGCCGGCGTCGGTGAAGATCTCCAGCAGCAGGGCGTGGGGAATGGTGCCGTCAATGATCTGCGCGCTGGCGACGCCCTTCGCCACCGCTTCCAGGGCGCAGCGCACCTTGGGCAGCATGCCGTCAGTGATGCCGCCGTCCGCAATCAGGTCGCCTGCGGCCTGCGGGGACAGGCTGGCCAGGGTTTCGCCGCCGCCATCGAGTATGCCCGGCGTGTTGGTCAGCAGGATCAGCTTTTCCGCTTGCAGGGCCTCGGCCAAGCGCCCGGCCACCAGGTCGGCGTTGATGTTGTAGGACTCGCCGTCCGGGCCGGCGCCGATGGGGGCGATCACCGGGATGAATCCGGCGTGGATCAGGGTGTCGAGCACCTTGGCGTCCACCGCCTCCACCTCGCCGACGTGGCCGATGTCGATGATCTCCGGCGCGGCGAGCTCGGGCGCGGGGCGGCTGAGCTTGAGGCGGCGGGCGCGGATCAGGCCGCCGTCCTTGCCGGTCACGCCAACCGCATGGCCGCCGTGGTGGTTGAGCAGGGCGACGATCTCCTGGTTGACCCGGCCGCCGAGCACCATTTCCACCACGTCCATGGTGGCGGCGTCGGTGACGCGCAGGCCATCGACGAAGCGGGTGGGGATGTTCAGCTTCTCCAGCAAAGTGCCGATCTGCGGGCCGCCGCCGTGGACCACCACCGGGTTCATGCCCACCAGCTTCATCAAAGCCAAGTCCCTTGCGAAGGTGTTCTTCAGGTTGTCATCGACCATGGCCGCGCCGCCGTACTTCACCACGATGGTCCAGCCGTGGAAGCGGCGGATGTAGGGCAGGGCCTCGGTGAGGATGCCCGCGACCTGGCTGGCTTGGGCGGCGGGAAGGTTCATGGCGTCGGCAAGGCGAGTTTGGAATCGATGGCGGCCAACTGCGCCTGAAAGACGCCTTGGATGCGTTCGAGGGCGGCTGGCTCATCGGCCTCGAAGCGCAGCGTCAGCATGGGACTGGTGTTGGAGGCGCGGATCAGGCCCCAGCCATCCTCGTAGTCCACCCGCACCCCGTCTATGGTGGTGCGCTTGCCAGCGCCGAAATCGGTGTCCCGGGCCAGCGCCTCGATGATCCGGAACTTGGCATCCTCTCGGGTCTCGATCTTGATTTCCGGCGTCGATAGGCCTTCCGGGCAGTTGCGGAACAGCGCGTCGGCGTCGTTGCCGTTGGCGCCCAACAGTTCGATGAAACGGGCGGCGGCGTAGAGCGCGTCGTCAAAGCCGTACCAGCGGTCGGCGAAGCAGATGTGGCCGCTGAACTCACCGCCCAGCGGCGCGCCCGTCTCCCTTAACCGCGCCTTGATGTGCGAGTGGCCGGTTCGCCACATGCAGGGGCGGCCGCCGAGGCGCTCGATCACTGCGCCCAAGTGGCGGCTGCACTTCACGTCGAAGACGATCTCGGCGCCGGGTTGGCGGGCGATGACGTCCTGGGCGAACAGCATCAGCAGCCGGTCCGGCCAGATGATCGAGCCGCTTTGGGTCACCACTCCCAAGCGGTCGCCGTCGCCGTCGAAGGCCAGTCCGCAGGCGGCGCCGCTGGCGCGCACCCGGTTGATGAGGTCGGTGAGGTTTTGCGGCTCCACCGGGTCGGGATGGTGGTTGGGGAAGTCGCCATCGACCTCGCAGTAGAGTTCATCCACCCGGCAGCCAAGCCCGCGCAGCAGCGACGGCGCCACTGCGCCCGCCACCCCATTGCCGCAATCGACAACGACATGGGGGGCGCCCTGCGCGGCACCCTGTGCTTGCGCATCGGCCAGCACTGCTTGTTGGTAGGCTGTGGTAAAGCCCTGCTTGGCGATGCGGCCGCTGCCGCGGGTCAGGTCATTGGCCTCGATGCGCCCATGCAGGCCCTTAATCGCCTCCTCGGTCAGCGGCTTGCCGCCCAGCACCATCTTCAAGCCGTTGTAGTTGGCGGGGTTGTGGCTGCCGGTGACCATGACGCCGGTTCCGGTTTCGGCGGCGTGGGTGGCGAAGTAGAGCACCGGCGTCGGCGCCATGCCGATGTCGATCACTTCCATGCCGCCCTCGGCCAAGCCCTCGTTCAACGCTTGATGCAAGGCCGGCCCTGAATGACGCCCATCCCGACCGGTCACCGCCCGCCGGTGGCCCAAGGCCAACGCCTCAGCGCAAAACGCTCGCCCGATCTGGCGCGCCACTGAGGCATCGAGGTTCTCATCGACGATGCCGCGAATGTCGTAAGCGCGAAAGATGCTGGGGTCGAGCATGGGCGGAGTCCTAACGAAGCGCTGCTTCAAGCCGACGGGCGGGCCCGTTGCCGGAGGCGCCGCACCGAGCCGAGCGTAGGGGTTGATTCATGTGACAGGCACTGCGGTCAAGACAGTGAGCGGCGTCCGCCTTGGGCCACGGTTAGAGGCGTCGGCTTCGTCGCTGCCCCGGCGCCCTCGCCGGACAATGGAAAAAAAGCGCCCTCGCCGGACGACGGGAAGAACAGGTCGGCCAGATGTTGAATCAGCCTCGTGGCCAGCGCCTCCTTGCTCTGATAGGCCAGCTCAGCTTCCCCGTCCGCCCAGATCAGGGTGGCGGCGTTGTGGTCGCTGTTGAAGCCGATCCTGGCGTCGGAGACGTCGTTGACCACAATGGCGTCCAAGCCCTTGCGACGGCGCTTGCGTCGGGCGTTGCCCAGGGCGTTTTCGGTTTCGGCGGCGAAGCCAACCACCACCGGGCCGTTCGGCAGCGCTGCCACTGAGGCGATGATGTCCGGGTTCTCCACCAAGGCCACGGACGGCAGGCCGTCGCCTTGGGTGGCCATATCCATGCTGGGGGTGCCGCCTTGCGCTTGCGCATTCGTGCCGGGGGCGCCCGCTCCGGTTTTGCTGTTCATGCGAAGGGCGTCCCCTCGCGCACCCCGGCTAAGGGCTTCTTCCATGCGAGGGGCGTCCCCTCGCGCACCCCGGCTAAGGGCTTCCTTCTTGATCTTCCGCGGTGATGGCAATGCGGGGCGATAGTCGGCCACTGCCGCTACGCCGATCACCAGCGCTTGGTCGGCGGCACGCGCCTGCACGGCCTCGTGCATGTCAAGGGCGCTGGTCACCTCGATGCGTTCGACGCTGACGGGTGCGGGCAGGCCGCAGGGGCCGGAGACCAAGGTGACCTTGGCGCCCGCATCGGCCGCCGCTTGGGCGATGGCGTAACCCTGCTTGCCGGAACTGTGGTTGGACAGGAAGCGCACCGGGTCGAGCGCCTCTCGCGTGGGGCCGGCCGTCACGAGCACATCAATGCCCGCGAGGCGGGGGGGCGCAAACGATGCCCGCACCGCGTCCAGCAGGACTTCCGGCTCCGCCATGCGTCCCGGCCCCACGTCGCCGCAGGCCTGCTGGCCGTCGTCGGGGCCGATCAGGCGCTTGCCGTCGGCGGCAAGGGTGGCGGCGTTGCGCTGGGTGGCGGCGTCGCGCCACATTGCTTGGTTCATGGCCGGCGCCAGCAGAACCGGGGCATCGCTGGCCAAGCACAGCGTGGTCAGCAGGTCCGACGCCGCCCCTTGGGCCAGATTGGCCATGCAGTGGGCGGTGGCCGGGGCGACTAGGATCAGGTCCGCCCAACGGGCCAGTTCGATGTGGCCCATGGCGGCTTCGGCTTCCCGGTCCCATAGGTTGTCGCGCACCGGGCGCCCGGAAAGCGCCTGCAGGGTGACGGGCGTCACGAACTGCGCGGCGCCCCGAGTGAGCACCACCTGCACCTCAGCCCCTTCATTGCAGAGATGTCGCACAAGAATTGCAGCCTTATAGGCTGCAATTCCGCCCGTCACCCCAAGCAAAATGTGTTTCCCGGCAAGCGACATGCTTGCATCTTAGCAGCAATGGACCGCGAATGAATCGAACGCGACCCGGCGGGCGCCCCGCCGACCAGCCCCGGCAGCTTGCAGTCGGCCGGCAGCGGCTCTTGGCCGCCGAGCAGGATGCGCTCAGCGACGCCGACCTGCTGGCCGTGCTGCTGTGCGGCGGCGCGGCCAACGCCAGCGCCATCGAGGTGGCCAACCGTCTGCTGGACAAGTTCGGCGCCATGCATCGGGTGCTGGACGCGCCCGCGCGCGAGTTGCTGCGCAACCCCGGCCTCGGGCCGAGACGGGTGGCGAGCCTTAAGGCCGTCCTGCCGATCACCGCCCGCTATGCGGCCAGCCGCATGAAGGAAACGCCCACCTTCGGCGGCTCCAACGACGCCTCGATGTTCCTGATGGGAGCCTATGCGGGCGTTGAACGGGAGGTCTTCGGCTGCCTGTTTCTCGATGCGCGCAACCGCATGCTCCATTTTGAAAAGCTGTTCTTCGGCACGGTGGACCGGGCGGACGTGTTTCCCAGGGAGGTTGCCAAGGCAGCCCTCAAGTGCAACGCCGCGGCGGTCATCTTCGCCCACAACCACCCCTCCGGAGTGCCGGAGCCGTCGGTTGCCGACATTAATCTGACCGACCGCCTCGTCGCCATACTGAAGGAACTCGACGTGGAAGTGCTCGACCATGTGGTCATCGGCGGCAACCAAACGGTTTCCATGGCTGAGCGGGGCATGATCCCCAGTGATTGAATTGCATTATGCGGGCTTGCAAAAACCTAGGAATCCGACCTACGCGACGAGCGCGGGCTCAGAAACATCTCGGAACCTGACCCACGCAAGGCGCGGAGTTTCGCGATCGCGAAACTCCATCCGCGACCGTCAGGCCGCGCGTGGACAACCGCCGCCGCGTTTGGTATAAACGCGCCCTCGTTTTTTCGGGGCCTCCCATGTCTCAGGTGTGCCAAGTGACCGGCAAGCGGCCGATGTCGGGCAACAACGTCAGCCATGCGCAGAACAAGACGCGGCGGCGCTTTGCGCCGAACCTGCACTACCATCGCTTCTGGGTGGAGGACGAGCGGCGCTTCGTGCGGCTGCGGGTGTCCGCCAAGGGCATGCGCATCATCGACAAGAAAGGCATCGACCAAGTGCTGGCCGATATGCGCAAGCGGGGCGAGAAGGTCTAATCGAGCGAGTCGCCGGAAGCGGGCGGCAACGCAGGCAGCCAACGGCTAAGGAGGCCGGTCATGGGCAATCGGGAGAAGGTCAAGCTGGTGTCGAGCGCCGACACCGGCCACTACTACACCACCGACAAGAACAAGCGCCGCACGCCGGACAAGCTGGAGATGAGGAAGTTCGATCCGGTGATTCGCAAGCACGTGCTCTACACGGAAGCCAAAATCAAGTAACCGCACTTGGCCATCCTCGCCGCAGGGAAAAGCCGTCCGCTGGCAGCCGGGTTGCGCAGCAACCCGAGCCCGTCCCCGTAAGGCGATGCGCGATTGCCTGAACTCCCGGAAGTCGAAACCACCCGCGCCGGCCTTAAGGACCACATCGTCGGCCAGCGGCTGGCTGGTTGGACCCAACGCGTCCCGGCCCTGCGCTGGCCGATTGAGATTCCCGCCAGCTTGCGCGGCGAGCGTCTGGCCGCCCTGAACCGCCGCGGCAAGTACCTGCTTTTTGAATTTCCAGCCGGCACCCTCTTGGTGCATCTGGGCATGTCCGGCAGCCTGCGCCTGTTGACGGCGCCCGAGAACCCCCTCCGCCACGACCACATGGACTTGGACTTCGGCGCCGCCTCGGTGCGCCTTAACGACCCGCGCCGCTTCGGCAGCGTGCTCTGGCACCCGGCGGGCGCCCCGCCCCATCCGCTGCTCGTCCACCTCGGCGTCGAACCCTTGGGCGACGACTTCAGCGGCCGCTATCTCAAGGACAAGGCCCGCAAACGCAAAGCGGCGGTCAAGAGCTTCATCATGGACAGCCGCATTCTGGTGGGCGTGGGCAACATCTACGCGGCGGAAGCCCTGTTCCTGGCGGGCGTTCGCCCTTCGGTGGCGGCGGGTCGGCTGACCTTGGTGGCCTGGACCAATCTGGCTGCGGCGATCAAGCAGGTGCTTGCCCAGGCAGTTGCCGTCGGCGGCACCACCCTGCGCGACTTCGTCAACAGCGACGGCAAGCCCGGCTACTTCAAGCAGCAGCTCAATGTTTACGGCCGGGCGGGAGCGCCTTGCCGACGCTGCGGGGCGGCGCTGCGCAACCAACGCCTTGGCGGGCGAGCGACGGTGTATTGCCCAAACTGCCAGCGCCGTTGGGGCTGGGCCCGAGATGTAGGAAATTGACAGCCACCGCCGAAACCCCAAAAATACGCAGTTCCGTGCGCCACAGAGCGCAACAATTTCCTTGAAATCAATCGTTTGAATAAGGAACCCAAGGTCGCCGCCATGAGCGAGACGTTGTCCGGTGCCGACATGCTGGTGCGGGCGCTGCAGGATGAAGGGGTGGAGTACCTGTTCGGCTATCCGGGCGGGGCGGCGCTGCACATCTACGACGCCATCTTCAGGCAGCAGAAGGTGGAGCACATCCTGGTGCGTCACGAACAAGCGGCCACCCACATGGCCGACGGCTACGCTCGGGCCACGGGCAAGCCCGGCGTGGTGCTGGTCACTTCCGGCCCTGGCGCCACGAACGCCATCACCGGCATCGCCACCGCCTACATGGACTCAACCCCCCTGATCGTCATTTCCGGCCAAGTGCCGACTTCGCAGATCGGCACCGACGCCTTTCAGGAGACCGACATGGTCGGCGTCTCCCGGCCAGTGGTGAAGCACAGCTTCCTGATCAGGGACTGTGCCGAGATTCCGCGCACGATCAAGACCGCCTTCCACATCGCCACCACCGGACGGCCAGGCCCGGTGGTCATCGACGTGCCCAAGGACACCACCGATCCGGCCATCACGGCGCCCTACGACTACCCGGAGTCAGTCAGCCTGCGCTCATACAAGCCAGCCAAACGGGGCAACGGCCGCCAATTGCGCAAGGCGGCGAAGGCGCTGATCGAAGCGGAGCGGCCGATCATCTACAGCGGCGGCGGCGTGGTGCAGGGCGATGCCGGTGCGGCGCTCACCCGGCTCGCCCGCCGCTTGGGCGCGCCGGTCACCAACACCCTGATGGGCTTGGGCGCGTTTCCCGGCGACGATGCGCAGTTCATCGGCATGCTGGGCATGCACGGCACCTACGAGGCCAACATGGCCATGCACCATGCGGATCTCATTTTTGCGGTCGGCGCCCGCTTTGACGATCGGGTCACCAACAACCCGGACAAGTTCTGCCCCGATGCGCGCATCATCCACGTCGATGTGGACCCGGCCTCCATCTCCAAGATCATCACTGCCGACATCCCCATCGTCGGCGATGCGCGCAGCGTGCTTCAAGAGCTTGATCCGCTGGTTGAAGCGGAGCTCGCCAAGCGCTCCAAGCGCCAGGACGGCGATGCCGGCAAGGCATGGTGGCGCCAAATCCGCGAGTGGCGCGATGCCCACGGGCTCGACCACGCGATGAAGCCCCGCAGGGATGGCGTCATCCTGCCGCAGCAGGCGATTCAGAGCCTGTACCGGACCACCGGGGGCGCAGCCTACGTCACCAGCGACGTGGGGCAACACCAGATGTTCGCCGCGCAGTACTACAAGTTCCCCGAGGGGCGCCGCTGGATCAACTCCGGAGGCCTTGGCACCATGGGCTTTGGGCTGCCGGCGGCCATGGGCGCGCAGTTCGCCCACCCCGAGGCGACGGTGGCCTGCGTCACCGGCGAGGGCAGCTTCATGATGAACATGCAGGAGCTCTCCACCTGCCTGCAGTACGGCCTGCCGATCAAGATCATCTGCCTCAACAACCAAGCGCTGGGCATGGTCAAGCAATGGCAGGACATGCAGTATGGCGGCCGTCACTCCCAGAGCACCTACAGCGACTCCCTGCCGGACTTCAAGACGCTGGCGGAGTCGTTCGGCCACGTGGGCATGCGCATCGACCATGCCGGCGACCTGGACCCCGCCATGGACGAGGCCTTCAGCGCCAAGCTCAAGGACAAGGCGGTGTTGGTGGACGTTTGGGTGGATCCGGACGAGCACGTCTATCCCATGGCCGTCAAGGGCGGCTCCATGTGCGACATGATTCTCAACAAGGTCACCACCAGCCAGCAGGGAGACTACATGTGAACCGCCGGGTGCTGGCCGTGCTGCTCGAGAACGAGCCGGGCGCCCTCTCCAGGGTGGTGGGGCTGTTCGCGCAGCGCAACTACAACATCGAGACCCTGACCGTGGCCCCCACGGAGGATGCCACCTTGTCCCGCGTGACCCTGAGCACCGACGGCTCCGACGAGAAGATCGAGCAGATTACCAAGCACCTCAATCGTCTGGTTGACGTGGTCAAGGTGCTCGACCTGCACGAGGCCGCTTGCGTGGAGCGGGAGCTGATGTTCGTCAAGATCAGCTCCCAAGGGGCTGAGCGAGCGGAGGTCAAGCGCACCAGCGACATTTTCCGCGGCCAGATCGTCGATGTGACCGCTGCTGCCTACACCGTGCAGTTGACCGGGGAGAGCGGCAAGCTCGACGCCTTCCTCCGCGCCTTGGACCGCTCCGCGATCATCGAGGTGGTGCGTTCCGGCGTGTCCGGCATCAGCCGCGGCGAGAAGGTGCTGAGCGCTTAGCCCCTGCGCCCGCCTTCAACACAGACTCCAACCAACAGGATTGACCATGCAAGTCTATTACGATAAGGACGCTGACCTTTCCATCATCCAAAAGACCCGCATCGCCGTAATCGGCTACGGATCCCAAGGCCATGCCCATGCCAACAACCTGCGCGACTCCGGGGTTGGCCATGTGGTCATCGGCCTGCGCGCCGGCTCAGGCTCCGCGCCCAAGGCGGAGGCTGCGGGCTTCGAGGTGCGCGAGGTGCCCGACGCGGTGGCCGATGCGGATCTGGTCATGGTGCTCACCCCGGATGAGCTGCAGCAAGGCATCTATGCCAAGCAGATCGAGCCGAATCTCAAGGAGGGGGGCGTCATCGCCTTCGCCCACGGCTTCAACATCCACTTCGAGCTGATCGAACCCCGAGCCGATCTGGACGCCATCATGATCGCGCCCAAGGGGCCGGGACACACAGTGCGCTCCACCTACGCGGCGGGCGGCGGCGTGCCGAGCCTCATCGCCATCGCCCAGGACGCCAGCGGCCAAGCCCGGGACATTGCCCTCTCCTACGCCAGCGCCATCGGCGCAGGACGGGCGGGCATCATCGCCACCACCTTCCGCGAGGAGACCGAAACCGACCTGTTCGGCGAGCAGGCGGTGCTCTGCGGCGGCGCCGCGGCGCTGGTGCAAGCCGGCTTCGAGACCTTGGTGGAAGCCGGATACGCGCCGGAGATGGCCTATTTCGAGTGCCTGCACGAACTCAAGCTGATCGTCGATCTGTTCTACGAGGGCGGCGTCGCCAACATGTGGTATTCGGTGTCCAACACCGCCGAATACGGCGGCCTGACCCGGGGGCCGCGCATCGTCACCGACGAGACCAAGGCCGAAATGAAGCGCATGCTGAGCGAAATCCAGACCGGACAGTTTGCGAGGGAGTTCGTCACCGAGAACCAAGCCGGGGCGCCGGGCATCAAGGCACGGCGGCGATTGATCGCCCAGCACGGCCTCGAGCAGGTCGGCGAACGGCTGCGCGGCATGATGCCTTGGATTCAGGAAAACCGCTTGGTTGACCGGACGAGGAACTGATTGATTTGCCTGGCCTGCCAGTGGCACCATCGGCGCCATGGGAAAATCGGACAAGCCCCAGTTGATGGCCGTTGAAGGAGCACAGCCAGCTGCTCCGGCCAAGAACGGCGGACCGGCCAGCGCCCGCCGTCGCGGCATCTACTTGCTGCCCAACGTCATCACCACGGGCGCTCTGTTCTCCGGCTTCTATGCCACCATCGCCGGCATCGACGGCCGGGTTGGCGCCGCGGTGCTGGCGATTCTCGCCGCCATCGCGCTCGACGCCGCCGATGGCCGCATCGCCCGGCTGACCCGCACCCAGAGTCAGTTCGGGGCCCAGTACGACAGCCTTTCCGACCTCGTGGCCTTCGGCGTCGCACCGGCTCTCGTGGCCTTCTCCTGGGGCCTGTCCAACTTGGGCCAAGTGGGTTTGGTGCTCACCTTCCTCTACATCGCCTGCACCGCTCTGCGCTTGGCGCGCTTCAACACCCAAAACGACATTTCCAGCTTCACCGGCTTGCCGTCACCGGCGGCGGCGGCGGTCGTCGCCTGCACCATCTGGGTCGGGCAGGAGCAGATCGCCCAGAGCGCCGACGGGCCGAGCCAGCTCGCCGCTTATGCGGTGGGCTTGGTCATGATGGCCGTCGCCTTGCTGATGGTGTCCAACTTGGCCTACTTTTCGGCCAAGCAACTCGGCATGAAGGGCCGGGTGCCGTTCGTGGCCCTCGTGCTGGTGGTGCTGTCCTTTGCCGTGCTGCTGGCCGATCCGCCCGGCATTCTGCTGTTGCTGTCCGCCGGCTACGCCCTCTCGGCCCCGGCCCAGTTCGCTTGGAGCTGGCTGCGTCGGCAGAAGCCCGAATGACGGGCGTTTTCCGCAGCGCGCGGCCTTGCGCGCCGTCGGCCAACCCGAAGCTCAGGAGCTTGCCGTGCTCATCAAGCCCCCCATCGACATAGCGCCGTCGGAAATCACCCCCGAGGCGGCCTTCCAAGCGCGGCGCCGCTTCGTCAAGGCGCTCGCCTTGGGGGCGGGCGCGGGCCTTGTGCCGCTTGGCGCTGTGGCGAATGACCCCTACGAGGGCAAGACCAGCGAGCGGGGCGAGGCGCTGACCCCGGAGGAGATCGTCACCAGCTACAACAACTTCTACGAGTTCGGCACGGACAAAGGCGATCCGGCCCGCTACGCCCATGAGATGACCATCGAGCCTTGGACGGTGGAGGTCAGGGGCAAAGCGGCCAAGACGGGTCAGTTCGCCTTGGAGGACGTGACCAGGGGCTTGGCTGAGGAGGAGCGCATCTACCGCTTCCGCTGCGTGGAGGCATGGTCGATGGTGGTGCCTTGGACGGGCATTCCGATGGCTCGGTTCCTAGCTCAATTCGAACCCGAGGGCAGCGCCAAGTACGTGCGGTTCACCACCCTGCACCGGCCCAGCGAGATGCGCGGCCAACGTTCCCTGTTCAGCGGCATCGACTGGCCTTATGTGGAGGGTCTGCGCCTTGACGAGGCCTACCACCCATTGACGCTCATGGTCACGGGCGTTTACGGCAAGCCCCTGCCGAACCAGAACGGCGCCCCGCTGCGCCTGATGGTGCCGTGGAAGTACGGTTTCAAGTCGGTCAAGTCCATCGTGCGGATCGCCTTTACCGAAAAACAGCCGAGCAACACTTGGAACATCTTGGCTCCCCATGAGTACGGCTTCTACGCCAACGTCAACCCCCAGGTCGATCACCCCCGCTGGAGCCAAGCCACCGAGCGGCGACTGCCGAGCACCCTGTTCAGCCCCAACCGCATTCCCACCCTGCCCTTCAACGGCTACGGCGAGCAGGTGGCCGGGCTCTATGCCGGGATGGATTTGCGGCGGCAGTATTGAGCTCATTGCCCGCTGGTCAAGCCGCGAGTCGAAGCAATGACCTATGCTTTGCCACTCAACGCGGTTGATGAAGTTGAGGCGCTGACACTGGGCGGCGCCGACGACAAGTTGGCGGCAATCGAAGACGACGGTTTTCCGTTCGAGGAATTCTGCGATGTCGCTGAACTCGAAAGCTGTGCCGGCTCAGGACATTTCGGAACTTTTCGCCTGCCGGATCAGGCAGCGTCCTCGATCCCGACAAGGGATTCGTTCGGGGTTCGGCAAGGAAGCCGCCCAGTGCGGCCGCCGGTAGTTGTGGAAGAACTCGTGCCGGGCGAGCCTTGGGGCGACGTCGGCAACGGCGGGGGGTCCGTCGTGGAGGCTCCGGAACTCGATGCGGGCGGACCGGTTGGCGCGCTCGACGCCCCGCCCTTGGGCGGGCCGACGTCTCCACTGGGGCCTTCTCGGCGGCAGGACGCGCAGGCGAACCGAAGGTTCGTCATCGCGAAGCTACGCTTCGCGCAGTGGGATGCCCATCGCTTGGCAGGCGCGCTCGAAGTCGGCCGCCATTCATGGCGCATGAACCTCGCTGCCGCCGTCCACCTGGATGGACCGGACGGGGAAGGGCATGGCCTCGAGCACGGCTTCGAGGAAGCGCTCGGGCGAAAGCCCGCGGCGTTCTGCCGGCGGTGGCGCGGGAGAGGACGCGGGCGGCCATGAACTTGGTGACGGTGCGGACGGCCGGACTCGCAGAGTCCGCCGGAACCTCCTTGAGGGCGCGGCCGTCGCGGCTGTAGGTCATGTGGTCGATCTGGAGCATCTCGCCGGGGCCCTTGGCCCGGTCGCCGTACCTCCACCGGTTCGCCCAAGCGCCGCCGAAGCTTCGGCGGCGCTTGGGCTTGGCGCGCCCCTCGCAGAAGGACGCGGGGTTGATGCGCCCGTCGGCGATGGCCTTGGAGAGTATGCGCCCGACGGTGGAGACGGACAGGGCCAGCCCGTCCCTGGCCAGCATCGCGCGCAGCTTGGCCTTGCCCATGTAGGGGTGCTCCCGGCGCAGCTGGGTACGGCGCGGTCGTCGGCGTCGGTCCAGCGCCGGCGGCGGGCGGTTCGGGGGCGGGTACACCTGGGCTTGAGCGCCCGGGCGCCGCCGCGCCGGAAGGCCCTGCGCCAGTCGTAGTAGGTGCTCCTGGCCAGGCCGACGGTCCGCAGGGCGTCGCCGCGGCGCATGCCGCCGGCGACCATCCGGTCGATGAGTTCGAGGGCGCGCAGGCGAACCGAAGGTTCGTCATCGCGAAGCTACGCTTCGCGCAGGCGCTTGCAGGAAGGCGGGCAGGCGTGCAACAGTTTCATGCTCAGGCTCCTTGTTCAGTGAATGAATCAAGCATCTGAGCCGGCGGCGGGGCGCATCGCGCCGCGCCGCCGGGCCATGAACTCCGGTCGCTTACGGCTCCCTCCGTTCATGGCCCGGCGCCACCCTCCCCGTCCAGTCAGTTCATGGGGCCAGGCCCCGGGGAGGAAGTTCCGAAAGGTTTCTGAGCCCGCACAGACCCGCGCTTTCCCCAGTTCAAGCAACGGGTTGCCGGCGACTTTGAGATGGCCATTCCTGAGCCGGCACAAAATCTTGCTATCCGCCCCGCCGGGCGCATCAAGCTGCACAGGGCAATCCTCGCCCGTTAGCAGCCGCCAGTAGGCTTCCGTTTGCTCGGCTCGCGCCCGGCGGTCCGCGAAATAGCGTACATGGCTGCTGGGTGCGGCGTCGCGATCCAGATCGATGCCCCAAAGCGGATCGATGGCGTTGGGCACCACCGAGTAGCGAACGTCCATGATTCGATACGGCAGGCGGGCGTCGCGAGCCAAGTAGCCGCTTGAGAACCAGCGGAATCGCTCCACGTCGCGGGCTTGTTGGCTTTCGGCATCCAGCCAAGGGAAGTCGCGGCGCAGGTCGAGGCGCGCGGCGCTGGCGCCTGGGCAGGCGGTCACCGCCCAGCCGGTTCGGATGCCATCGACGTGGAAGCGCCCGTTGTGTTCGTACGCCACTTTCCAGACCAGCAGGTTGCCGAACCCCGTCTTGGCGGAAAGGCGAACGGGCTGGTGGCCCCGCTCCGCCGCCAGCCTTGCGCCCGCAGCCTCGGCCCGCTGGTGCTGGACGGCCCCGAAGGCGAGGTAGCCCAGCGCCCAGACCAGCCCGGCGATGGCAAAGGCCCGCCGTCGCCGCAAGGTGGCTAGGATCACTAAGCTGAGGAGGGGCAACGTGAACAAGGGGTCCACCACGGAGACGTTGTTCCAAGCCACCCGGCGGTCCGAAAACGGCCACAGGAGCAGTGTGCCGTAGGACGTGCAGGCGTCGAGCAGGCCGTGGGTGGCGTAGCCAAGCAGGCAGGCCAGATAGGTCTCCCGGAATCGCAGCCGCCGCCGCACGAACCCGTGCAGGGCCAACGCCACGAGGGCCGCTCCCAGCGGCACGAACGCCAAGGCGTGGGTGAACTGGCGGTGGTATTCAAGAAACAGCAGCGGGTCGGTGGGCGACTGGATGAGCACGTCCAGGTCCGGCGCCATGCCTGCCAGGCAGCCGAGCAGCGCGGCAACGCGGATCTTCTCCCGTTTCAAAATCGCTTGCGGCGCGACGGCGCCGATGGCGCCTTGGCTGATGGGGTCCATCCTTGATTCAGCCCGTGATCGTCACTTGCCAACCGGAGGGCTTTATCAGGTTCCGCAATCCGTTAGTCAACCGGTGGCTGCGTTTCGGCTCGTTTGGACTCGGCCGCGGAATTTGCTGAAATGCCCAACTCGACGCCCGCCATCAGGAATTCGACATGACCCAAGCCAACGCCTTCTACGCCCAGTCGGGGGGCGTCACCGCAGTCATCAACGCCACGGCTTGCGGCCTCATCGAGGCGGCTCGGCGGGAGAGCGCCCGCATCGGCACCGTCCTTGCGGGGCGCAACGGCATTCTCGGCGCGCTCAAGGAGGAGCTGATCGACACCAGCCAGGAGTCCGATGCCGCCATCGCCGCGTTGCGGCACACGCCCGGCGGGGCCTTTGGCTCCTGCCGCTACAAACTGCGGTCCATTGACGAGAGCGAGCGGCAGTACCGCCGCCTGATCGACGTCTTCGCCGCTCACGACATCCGCTACTTCTTCTACAACGGCGGCGGCGACTCCCAGGATACGGCGTACAAGGTATCGCTGATCGGCGAGCGGCTCGGCCATCCCATCACTGCCATCGGCATCCCCAAGACGGTGGACAACGACCTGCCCTTCACCGACTCCTGCCCCGGCTTCGGCTCGGTGGCGAAGTATGTGGCCATCTCCACCCGGGAGGCGGCCTTGGACGTGGCCTCGATGGCCGAGACCTCAACCAAGGTCTTCGTTTTGGAGGTGATGGGCCGCCATGCGGGCTGGATCGCCGCGGCGGCCGGTCTCGCCCGGGAGCGGCGCGGCGAGGCCCCGCACATCATCCTGCTGCCGGAAGTGCCGTTCGAGGAGGGGCGCTTCCTGGAGCGGGTGCGGGAAGTGGTGGAGCGGTGGGACCACTGCGTCATCGTCGCCTCCGAAGGCGCCCGCCGGGCCAATGGCGAGTTCGTCGCCGACGCCGGCGGCAAGGACGCCTTCGGCCACACGCAACTCGGCGGCGTGGCTCCGGTCATCGTGGACAGGGTGCGCAGCCGTTGGGGCTACAAATGCCACTGGGCGGTGGCTGACTACCTGCAGCGCTCCGCCCGCCACATCGCCTCCGCCGTGGATGTCGAACAGGCTTACGCCTTGGGCCGGGCGGCGGTGGAATTGGCGCTGTCGGGCAGGAATGCCGTGATGCCGACCATCAAGCGGCTGAGCGATGACCCCTACCGCTGGACCATTGACGAAGTGCCGCTCGCCCGGGTCGCCAACGTGGAGCGCAAGATGCCCAAGAGCCACATCAGCGCTGACGGCTTCGGCATCACGGCCAAGGCCCGGCGCTATTTGGCGCCGCTGATCGAAGGCGAAGCGCCGCCCCCCTTTCGCCGCGGGCTGCCGGACTACGTGCGGCTGGACAACCGACTGGTGGCGAGGAAGCTGGCCCTGTTTCAAGTTTAACTGCCCAGCAGCGTTACACCAGCAGCGGTGCAATCACTAGGGAGACGATCGCCATCACGTTGATGAGAATGTTCATGCTCGGCCCGGAGGTGTCCTTGAAGGGGTCGCCCACCGTGTCGCCGACCACCGTGGCAGCGTGAACTTCGGAGCCCTTGCCGCCTAGGTTGCCCTTCTCGACGTACTTCTTGGCGTTGTCCCAGGCGCCGCCGGCGTTGGCCATGGTCAGCGCCAGCAGCACGCAGCCGAGAAGCCCGCCGCCCAAGGTGCCGCCCAAGGCTTCCGGCCCGATGCCGAAGCCCACCGCCGGCGGCACGGCCACGGCGATGGCGCCAGGCAGCAGCATGCGCTTCAAGGCCGCCGAGGTGGCGATGTCCACGCACTTTTCGGTGTCCGGCTCCGCCTTGCCCTCCAGCAGGCCGGGGATTTCACGGAACTGGCGGCGAATCTCCTGAATCATGTCCATGGCCGCCTCACCCACCGAGGTCATGGTGATGCTGGCGATCAAGAATGGCGTCAGTCCGCCGATGAACAGGCCCACCAACACGTCAGGGTTGCCCAAGTGCAGCACGAATTCGCCATCGGTGGCGAACTGAATGGTCTCCACGTAGGCGGCGATGATGGCCAGCGCCGCCAGCGCCGCCGCGCCGATGGCGAAGCCCTTGCCCATGGCCGCGGTGGTGTTGCCCAGCTCGTCGAGCGAGTCGGTGATCTTGCGCGTCTCCTCGCCCAGGCCGCCCATTTCGGCGATGCCGCCGGCGTTGTCGGCGACCGGCCCGTAGGCGTCCACCGCCATGGTCATGCCCACGGTCGCCAGCAATCCCACGGCGGCGATGCCGACGCCGTACAGCCCGGCCAAATAGGTGGAGACGAAGATGATGGCGCAGATGGTGAGAAGCGGGATCACCACCGACTGCATGCCCACCGCCAGCCCGGTGATCATCACGGTTGCCGAGCCGGTCTGGCCGGCTTCGGCGATGCGCACCACCGGCTTGGATGAAGTGTAGTACTCGGTCACCAAGCCGATGACGACGCCGCCGATGGAGCCGAACACCAATGAATACCAGATGTTGCTGGACAGGCCCAATTCGCTGACCACGAAGTAGGAAGCCGCGATGAACAGCGCCGGCGTGGCGAGCATGCCGATGCGCAACGCCAGCGCCGGCGCCGAGCTCGACCGCGAGCGAACGATGGCGATGCCGATGATGGAGCAGATCAGCCCAGTCGAGGACATTGCCAAGGGCAGGAACATCAGCGCCGCCCGGCCATCCCCCTCCGCCATGCCCGGAGCCAAGTCGCCCAAGCTGGCTAGGGCCAGGGTGGAGGCGATGGCTATGGTGGCGATCATGGACCCGCAATAGGACTCGAAGATGTCCGAGCCCATGCCGGCCACGTCGCCCACGTTGTCGCCCACGTTGTCGGCGATCACCCCGGGGTTGCGGGGATCGTCCTCGGGAATGCCGGCCTCGACCTTGCCCACCAAATCAGCGCCTACGTCGGCGCTCTTGGTGTAGATGCCGCCGCCGACCCGGGAGAACAGCGCCACGATGGAGGCGCCCATGCCGAAGCCGTGGATTTCATGCGCCGTTTTCGGGTCGCCGCCGAAGAAGTAGTAAACCAGCCCCAAGCCCATCAATCCCAGCGACGCCACGGCCAAGCCCATGATGGAGCCGCCGAAGAAGGCCACCGACAACGCCGCCGCCGGGCCGTCTGAATGCGCGGCGGCGGTGGTGCGCACGTTGGCCTTGGTGGCCGTGTACATGCCGATCCATCCCGCCCCAGCCGAGGACAGGGCGCCGGCGACGAAGGCCCAGATCGTTCCCGTGCCCAGGCCGGAGAAAAACAACAGCACCAACAGCGTCACTGCGAACAGGGCCAGCATGCTGTACTCCCGGCGCATGAACACCATGGCCCCGGAGTGGATGGCGTCGGCGATCTTCTTGATGGCGTCGTCGCCTTCGTCGTAGCGCTTGACCAGCACGTAGATGATGAATGCGGCGATCAGCCCAACGGCTCCCAGCAGAGGGGGCATTAGGGTCAGTTCAGTCATTGGCTGTCCTGTCGTCTGTGGTCTTGGGGAGGAATTCTCCAGCCCGCCACCGCATCAGCGGAGCGCGCAAGCGGCGTATGATAGCAGCGTCAGCGCAAAAGGCACTGCCTTCTCGCAAAGCCGGACAGCGCTGCCGGGAGCGCCGGCCTTAACGCCTCAAGAGAAGCACATCGTCCTTGAGAATCCAGAGGACTTGGCGCTTGTGGGCGAGCCTCGGGCCTTGTTGGCCACCTATGCCGACAGGCTCGTCATTCTTGACGAAGTGCAGCGCTTGCCGAGTCTCTTCCAGGTTTTGCACGGGCTGATCGATCAATATCGGCGTGCGGGCCGAGGGGCTGGGCGCTTCCTTCTGTTGGGCTCCTCATCACCGGACTTGTCGCCCCAGACGGCGGAGTCCTTGGCTGGCCGAATCGCCTATCGGCAACTCGGGCCGCTGGAGGTCGGCGAGGTCGGACGGGACGCCGTGGACCGGCTGTGACTGCGTGGCGGGTTTCCGAACGCTTGGCTTGCGGGCAGCGATGCGGTCAGCTTCGTTTGGCGGCGGGACCTCATTAGCACCTATCTGGAGCGGGACATCCCGGTGTTCGATTCCCGCCTGCCCGCCGAAACGCGGCGGCGCCTATGGACCATGCCCGCGCACAACCAAGGCGCGCCGCTGAATGCCGCGCAGCTGGCCGCGTCGCTACGTGGGTTAGTGTTGCCGCTGCCGGCGGCAGCGTTACGCGCCGTCGACGCGAAGCATCGGGCACCGAGATCGTCCATAAGCGCCCCGAGGGAAACGCCGTTTGCCAGCGTCCCGTCAACGAATTCAGTGTCATGCACACGGATGTACGCCCCCCAATTCAGCCATCGTGCGGGCGTGGATTAAAGCCGATCCTTGAGCTTGTAGTAGAGCATCCCCAAGGCGAGCAGCTGGTTTCCCAGCCAGCGGGAGCCGGGCAGGCGCAGGTGCTTCATGCCGGCGAAGAGATCGAACTTCTCCAGCGTCCCGCCCACCGCATCGGCGACGATCTCGCCCATGACGTGGGTCGAGTTCACGCCATGGCCCGAATAGCCCTGGCAATAGTAGATGTTGCCGTCGATGCGGCCCACCGCCGGAATGCGGTTCGGCACGATGCCGATCATGCCGCCCCATTGGAAGTCGATGCGCACCCCCCGCAGCTGGGGATAGACCTTGAGCAGGCGCGGCAGGATGTAGGCCTTGATGTCCGTTGGGTCACGGCCGGAATAGTTGCAGGCGCCGCCGTAGAGCAGGCGCTTGTCCGCGGAAAGCCGGTGGTAGTCAACCACCTCGTTCAAGTCGCAAACGGCCACGTCCGCCGGATTGACGCGCCTGCCCGTCCGCTCGTCAAGGGGCTCGGTGGCGATGATGTAGCTGCCCGCCGGGAAGACCAGCCCGGCAAGGTGCCGCTGCTCAAGCCGGCTGTAGGCGTTGCCCGCCAGCACCACCGCATCGGCCTGCACGGCCCCCGTCTGCGTGATCACGCGGGGCCGAGGGCCGTGCTCGATGTCCATAACCGGCGACTGCTCGAAGATCCGGGCGCCCAAGGCCGCCGCCGCCCGCGCCTCGCCGATGCAGAGGTTAAGCGGATGCAGGTGGCCGTCCCGGTAGCAGGCGAAGGCGCCCAGGTAAGCATCCGTGCCCAGCCTCTCCTGAGTTTTGCGCCGGCCCCACAACTCGTAGCGATAAGGGAAGTTGCGGCGGGCGTAGCTCTCGGCGAAGGCCTCGATTTCCTTGATCTGCCCGGCCTTGAGCGCGGCGTAAACGAAACCGGCTTTCAAGTCGCAGTCGATGGCGTACTTCTCAACTCGCCCGTAAATGATCTCGTGGCCCCGCCAGCCCAGCTCCCACAGGATGTCGTCGGTGCCTGGGCCGTGCTTCCTGACGATCTTCTCATGCCCATTCATGCCGTTGATGAGCTGTCCGCCATTGCGGCCCGACGCGCCCCAGCCGACTCGGTTGGCCTCCACCAACGCCACCGAGTAACCCCGCTCCGCCAGCGTCAACGCGGTGGCGACTCCGGTGAAACCGGCCCCGACCACGCAGACATCAGCGTTGACATTGCCCCTGAGCGCCGCGTAGTCGGTCGCGTCCTGCACTGTCGCCGCGTAGTAGGAGCCAGTATGTTCCTGTTTCTGGTTTTTCGCTTCCATGCGGCCTGAGACGGGTTCCCTGACATCCTGCTCAATGGCTTTGGAGTTTCGCGACAGCGCGACTCCGCTGTCAACGGTTTGCTCCCTGCTGAGGCAGGTTGACGAGGACTTGGACGCCTGCCCGCTCTCCTGGCCAACGCCGTTCCCTTGATCGATGACCTTGGACTCTGGCGTCAATCGTTCAGCAACCGCCCTTGCCACAGCCCATCCAGAAATTCCTCCCAAGGCGTCACTTCCAGGTCTTCCACGAGGCGGCGCATGGGTTCCATGCACACCAGCAGGTGGCGGCGGATGAGCCCCTCCTCCTTGAGAGCCTTCAGGCCGCGCCAGTCCCGTGCGCTGACTTGGGCCTTCGCCTTCACCTCGACAGCGATGTCCTGAAACACGAAGTCCACCTCGAATCCGGATTTCGACCGCCAGTAGCGCGGTGGGTCGAGCCGACGGTAGCTGCAGTAGGCCGCGATTTCCTGGTGGATGAAACTCTCGAAGGCTGAGCCGTACTCGGGTGTGCCGGGGGCCAGCCCTTGGCGACCCTGCAGGTGTCGCGCCAAGCCGATGTCGAACAGGTAGTACTTGGAGGTGGACACCGCCTTGCGCTTGCGGGTCTCCGTGACGGCCGGCACCTCATGGGCGATGAAGGTGTCCTTGAGAATGTCGTAGTAGGCCCTTGCCGTCGAAGCGGGCACTTGGGCGTCGTTCGCGAAGCTGGCGAAGTTGACCATCTGCCCATGGGCCAGAGCCGCGGCCGTCAGAAAGCGGCTGAAGGCACCCACGTTGCGTACCACCGCCTCCGCTGCGACCTCTTCCTTGAGATAGTCGCCGGCGTAGGCCGCCAAGTCCTCGCTGGGCGCATCGGAAAAGTAGATGGGCGGCAGCAAGCCATGCTCCAGGGCGCGGTGCAGGTCGAAGCGCGCGCCCAGCTCCCCCCGGGTGAACGGGTGCAGTGCCCGCGAACGGGCCCTGCCGCCGAGCAGGTTCACGCCCTTGCGGCGCAGGCTGCGGGCGCTGGATCCGGTCAGCAGAAACCGCACCCCGTGCCGCTCGATCATCAGCTGCACTTCGTTCAGAAGCTCCGGGAGCTTCTGAATTTCGTCGATGACGATGAGGGAGGTTTCGGGGGCCAGCGCCTCGCGGATCAGCGCCGGGTTGCTTGAGAGTCGCGGAAACAGCGTTTGATCGAGCAGATCGTAAACGGGGCAGCCTGCAAGCTGTTGACGGATCAGCGTGGACTTGCCGGTTTGGCGGGGGCCGAACAGGAAGCAGGACTTGCTGGCCAGCACCTCGGAGATGTCTAGTTGGCGTGGAATGTCGGGATGGGACATTGATGACAATCAGCGACTCTGCTGCTGAATATCATGATAATCAGCAACAGTGATGTCAATTGGATTCAGGTGCCAGTAGCGGCTCGGTTTGGCTTTGGCTGGGGGTTAGCGGGTGGCGCTCCGACGGGCGCCACTGAGAGGGCAAGAAACCCGCTCCGGGGCGAAACGCCCTCATCAGGCGGGATCCCCGGAGCGAGGGCATCCCGCCCTCGACCGAATCACGACGATCGCCTGAATCAAACTGAGCCGCTGCTCAGGTGCCGCATCAATGCGCAAGGTCCGCGATTCGCCAAGCCGAAACCGTGCGCCTGCTGTCATTGAGGCGGGCGCTGCAGCTGCTCCGGGCCGCCAAGGCCAATTGGACGCCTCACCCTTGAGCGAGCAGTGATCGAAGGTCAATGATCGCCGCGTTGACGCGGGAGATGTGGGAGGCCATCACCAAGGAGTGGTTGGCGAGAAAGCCCATGCCGCTGCCGTTGAGCACCATCGGGCTCCAGAGCGTGTCTTGGGTCGGTTCCAGGTCGCGGATGATCTGCTGGACGCTGACTCGGGCGTTCTTGTTGTCCAGCACGTCGCCGAAGTCGTGCTCGATGGCCCGCAGCAGGTGCAGCAGCGCCCAAGTCTGCCCCCGCGCTTGGTAGAACACGTCGTCGATTTCGAGCCAAGGCGTCTTGTACTCCTGCTCGCCGGGCGCGTCGGTGGCTTGCACGGCGGCGGCGTCTCCTGCCAGGTCGATGTTGAGCTGCCGCTTGCCGACGCTGGCCGAGAGCCGCTGCGCGAGGCTGCCCAGCCGCGTCTCCACCCCCTGCAGCCATTGCTGGAGGTTGTCCGCCCGGGCGTAGAACTGCGCGTCGGGCTCGGCGGGGTCCGCCAAGCGGCGCAGGTAGGCGTTGACGTGGCGGATGCCTTGGCGGTACTCACCCTCGCTGCTGGGGAATATCCAACTGGAGTTGTCGAAGAAGAACTGGCCTTCGGCCAGCTGCAGGTCCGCATCTTCCTTGGATTGGCTTTGGGAGCGGGCGAAGTCGATGCGGTAGGCGCGGGCGGCATCGCGAACCTGCACCAGAACGCCGAACTCCCAATTGGGGATGTTGTCCATCCACAGGCCCGGCGGGAAGAGGTCGTTGGACAGGTAGCCGCCGCGTTTGTCGAGCAGGGTCTCGGCCAGCCGAATGAGAGTGGCGGTGGTGGTCGTGCCGATGACTGCCGTCTCGTCAGCCGTCGCGGACTGCAGGGCGGCGCTTTGCCGCACGTCGAAGGGCGGCGGCTCGTCATCCCACCACCAAGCGAGCAGGGCGCAAGCGCCGAGATAGGCCGCGGCCAAGCCGACTGCGGCTTTGACGCCCAGCTTGCTCCCGCCGCCGAAACTCGGGGCTTTGAAACGGGGCTTGGCCTGCCAGAATTTCCAGTTCATGTTCGTTTGCCTCCCGGCGACGGGACCGTGGCCCCGCACCATAGCACTGCCTGCTGACCGGTTGCCATTGCTCGCGATTGCCGGATGCGGTTGTCAAAAGAGCCGACCGCGGCGCTTGGCGATCGTCGGCGCGTCATGTGACGCGGCGCTGGGGAGCCTCTGAAACAGAGGCTTCTAGTCCAAGACATCGCCCCGTTTGCCGTCGCCGGAGAAGCATGTCAGCTCCACGGTGGGCGGCGAGGCCACGGTGAGGCGCGCGCGCACTCGGGCGTCACCGGCGCCGCTGTTCAGTTGTTGGTACACCCAGCGGCCCTCGGCGTCCGACCGGGCGTTGATGTGTACTCGGCAGCCCCCCTCGCTGGCTCGCCGGCCGAGGCGCTTGAGCGCGCCGCGCACTGCGCTGGCCCGGTTGGCAAGCGCTTCGGCGTCAAGCCGCACCTTGTCCCGACGGGCGTTCTCCAGCAATTCCAGTTGCCGCTCGGTCGGAGCGATGGCCGGGTGCGTCGGATCAACCTCCCGCGCCCGCTGCAGCATCAACCGCCCTTGGGCGTAGCGTCGCCGGTCGGCGGCCGTCAGCGCCAGCTTCACGTAACGTTCCACGATCTTCTCGAAGCCGCGCTGGGCGCGTTGATCGTCGGGGTTGAGCTTGAGGATCTCCCGGTAGAGGCTGTGGGCGCTGCCGGCCTCCGGCGTGGTGAGCCGATCCTCGGCCAAGGCTTGGTCGGCCGCCTCAAGCAGCCGACCGATGCGCTCATTCTTGATCGATGCGGCCCCCGCAGACTGCGGGGGCCGCTCCGTCGGCAGCTGCACCGGCACTTGAGCCGTCTCGCAGCCGACCATCAGCGCGGCGGTTGCAGACAGGGCGAGCGAGCGCCGGCGGGCTTTGGTAAGGGTGCCGAAGGCCATCGGCAGATTCACGATTGGGTTGCCAAACCGGTTATATTGACGCCTAACTTACCAACTTGCCAGCAACGCAGATGGCCGCAACCGACCCATGGCGCCGCGCCCCTGAACGCGAGGCTGTCTTGGCGCGCAATCAAGCCTGCCCAGAGGCCGCAACGCCGTCGGTCCCCGGGTTGCGCTCGAACGAAGTTCGGATCGAGGGCGTCTTGTCTTCGCCGGGAGTTGCGGGAACCCAATCGAGGGCGGGATGCGCTCGGTTCGAGGGAACCCGCCATGGAATCCCGTGCGCCCCGAGCGCGCGCCAGCGGAGCTTCAACGCACGCAAGTCCGCCGCGAGAGTCAGGCCGCGCAGGATCCCGCCTCTGGTTCATCTGTGGATGTTGGCGGTCGCGGCGCTGGCGTTTGGCGCCGCCCCGGCCGCTGCGGCTGGGGAGCAGTCGTGGCTGGCCGAGGCGCCCGAGTTCCTGCCCGTGGACGAAGCGTTCGCGCTGTCCACGGAAACCGCTGCCGATGGCGCGTTGCTGGCCTATTGGGACATGCCGGACGGCTATTACCTCTACCGCCACCGCTTCGACTTCACGTTGAAGGATCCCGGGGCCGCGGTTTTGGGCCCGGCGGAGCTGCCGCCGGGCAAGGCCAAGGTCGATGAGTACTTCGGCGCGGTGGAGGTTTACTACCGCCGCGCGCAAGCCCGGGTGCCGATTCGCAATGCCCAAGGGCCCGTCGAGGTGGGCATTTCCTATCAAGGCTGCGCCGAGGCCGGCCTGTGCTACCCGCCTGAACGCCGTTGGGTGGTGGTGGATGCGGCCTTCGCGCCGCCGGTCGCCGAATCGGCGCCAACGTCCGGCGAGCCCGCCACGCAAGAGCAACGGCTGGCCGCAGCGCTCGCCGAGCGGGGGCTGCTGCTGGCGATGGCGCTGTTCTTCATCGGCGGCATCGGCTTGGCGTTCACGCCCTGCGTGCTGCCCATGGTGCCCATCCTCTCCAGCATCATCGTCGGCGATGCGCAAACGCCAACCCGCTGGCGGGCCTTCAGCCTGTCGTTGGCCTATGTGCTCGGCATGGCCTTCACCTACGCTGCGGTCGGCACCCTGATGGGCCTGTTCGGGGCCAGCCTGAATTTGCAGGCGGCGCTGCAGTCGCCGGCGGCGCTCATCGTCTTCGCCGCGCTGTTCGTTGGGCTGTCGCTGGCCATGTTCGGCTTCTATGAACTGCGCCTGCCGCAGCGCTGGCAGAATTCGCTCGATGCCTTGGGCGGACGTCTCGGGGGCGGCAAGCACTTGGGCGTTTTGGTCATGGGCGCCCTGTCCGCCCTGGTGGTCTCGCCTTGCGTGTCCGCCCCGTTGGCGGGAGCGCTGATCTACATCAGCGCCAGCCAGGACGCAGTGCTTGGCGCCGCCGCCCTGCTCGCCCTCGGGCTTGGCATGGGCGTGCCCCTGCTCGTCATCGGCTCCAGCGGCGCCCATCTTTTGCCCCGCGCGGGCGCATGGATGAACGCCGTCAAGGCGGTCTTTGGGGTCGGCCTGCTGGCCGTCGCCATCTGGCTGCTCGAACGAGTGGTGCCCGGCCCCGTCGCCTTGGCCCTGTGGGCGGCGCTGTTGATCGGCAGCGCCGCCTACTTGGGCGGCTTGGACGCGGCCGCCAAGACCGGTTGGGGCAGCTTGAGGAAGGCGGCGGGCTTTGCTGCCGCCATCTACGGCGCGCTGCTGTTGATTGGCGCCGCCAGCGGCGCCAACGATCCCTTGCGGCCCTTGCAGCACTTCACCGCCGTCCCGTCCGCGAAGGAAGGCGGGGAACCGCAGTGGCGTCCCGTGGGCAGCCTCGAGGATGTCCGGGCGGGGATCGAAGCGGGTGCGGACGCCGGCCGTCTGACGCTGCTCGACCTTTACGCCGACTGGTGCATCTCGTGCAAGGTCATGGAGCGCTCGGTGTTTCCGGTGCCGGAGGTGGCCGGCCGCCTGGCCGAGTTCCACCTGTTGCGCGCCGACGTCACGGCGAATGATGCGCAGGACAAGGCGCTGCTCAACGCCTTCGGTCTGTTCGGGCCGCCCAGTCTGGTGTTCTTCGACCGCAACGGCCAGGAGTTGAAATCCCTGCGGGTGCAGGGCGAAATCGGCGCGGAAGCGTTGGCCAAGCATTTGCAAACAGTCCTGCAAAGTCGGGGCGGCGAAGGCGATTCTCTTCAAACGTCGTCTAAAGTCAGCGATCTTGCAGGCATCTAAAGCATATCTGTACATTTAAGATGCGGTGGGGGACAATCCCTGCATCCGTTGAGGAGCACATCATCCGGTGGTCAAGTTTCTCGTGCTGCACGGCCCCAACCTGAACCTGCTCGGCAGCCGGGAGCCTGCGATTTACGGCCACGACACCTTGGCCGACATCAATGCCCGCATCAGCGCCTTGGCGGCGTCGAGAGGCCACGAAGCGGAGTGCCGGCAATCCAATGCCGAGCATGAACTCGTGGAGCGCATTCACCGCGCGAAGGGCGAAGCGGCCGGCATCGTCATCAACCCAGGCGCCTTCACCCACACCAGCATCGCGCTGAGGGATGCCTTTCTGGGCGTGGGCCTGCCCTTCATTGAGGTGCATCTGTCCAACGTCCATGCGCGGGAGGACTTCCGTCAAACCTCCTACCTGTCCGACATCGCCCAAGCGGTGATCACTGGCTGCGGCGCGCAGGGCTACCTGTTCGCCTTGGAAGCGCTCATGGCCCAGTTCGAAGACTGAACGGCGGTTCGGGGATGGCAATGGATTTGCGCAAGGTCAAGAAGCTCATTGAGCTTGTGGAGGAGTCCGGCATCGCCGAGCTGGAGGTGAAAAGCGGCGAAGAGGCCATCCGCATCGTTCGTCCTGACAGCCGGGGCAAGGCGGCTGAGGAGCCAGCCGCGGCGCCCGTCTCGGCCGCGGCGCCAGCGCCGAGAAAGCGCCGGAACACCATCAATGCGCCCATGGCCGGCACCTTCTACGCCGCACCATCGCCCAGCGCGGCCCCCTTCGTCCGTCTTGGCTCCCGAATCGGCGTCGGCGACGTGCTTTGCATCATCGAAAGCATGAAGATGATGAACGAGATTGCCTCGGAAGCGGCTGGCCAAGTGGTGGAAATCCTGGCGGCGGACGGCGAGCCCGTCAGTTCGGGCCAGGCCCTGTTTCGCATCGAGTAGCCTTCGCCGCCGCTGCCCTCATTCATGCCTTGGTTGAAGATCAGCGTCGAGGCGGCCGGCGCTTTGGCTGAGGCGCTGGCCGAGCGGATGCTGGCCTGCGGCGCTTTGTCGGCGTCCTTGCACAAAACGACCGCAGACGCTCCAGCGGCTGGCGGGTTGTTGCGTCGGCGTCGGCGGCAGTCCAGTCAGGGACGAGCCAAGGGCTTCGATGGCGGCGGGGCGGTTGGCGACGAGGTGCTTGAGCCGCCGCCGGGGACCGTTCCGCTCTGGCCCCAAGTGACCGTGACCGGGCTTTTCCCGCCGACCGTGAACGCCCAAGCATTGAACTCGGCGCTCGGCGCCATTGGCGCAAGCCGCATTGATTGGCTGGGCGATGAGGATTGGGCCGCTCCCCCTTCGGGCGATGCGCCCGAACTGCGCTTCGGCGACCGTCTGGCGGTTGTTCCCCGCGATGCCCCGCCCCTTCGAGCAGCCGGATTGCCCGCCGCCACGTTGCGCTTGGATGCGGGCCTAGCCTTCGGCTCAGGGCAGCATCCGACCACGCGATCCTGCCTGGCCTGGCTGGCGCAGGCCCGCCTTGAGGGGCGCTCGGTGCTCGACTACGGTTGCGGGTCCGGCATTCTGGGCATCGCCGCCGCGCTGCTCGGCGCGGCTCGCGTGGCGGCCGTCGATGTCGAGCCGCAGGCGCTTTCGGCGACGCGGGCGAATGCCGCCTTCAACGGCGTCGCCTTGGACGCCGTCACCACGCCGGAGGCCTTTGCGCCGCAACCGGCATTTGACTTGGTGCTGGCCAACATTCTCGCCAACACCCTGATTGAGCTGGGGCCGACGCTCAGCGGCTGCTTGCGCGCCGGCGGGCAGTTGGTCTTGGCAGGCCTTTTGGAGCCGCAGATCGACGCAGTGGCCGCGACTTACCCGGGCCTTGCCTTTGAGCCGCCGTTCATTGACGGCGAGTGGGCGCGTCTCACGGGGCGGCGTCGTGACTGAGCGGGCAGCCCATTCGACCGTCGAGTGTCCCCACTGCGGCACCCGCTTCCGCGTGTGCCAAACGGACCTTGCGGCCGCACAGGGGCGCTTGCGCTGCGGCGCCTGCCTGAAGGTCTTTCGCGTCCTCGGAGCCCTGATGCCCCTTGGCAAGCCCGCTGGCCTTCGAGCGTCCTTTCCCGCTTGGACGGTGGTCGGTCTCGTTCTCGCTGTGGCGGCCTTGGCTGTGCAAATCGCATGGCTGCAGACCGACTACCGCGCCCGCAACTTGGAGATCAGCCGCCATGCCGGCTCGCCGGGCGCCATCGCCGTGCAATTCGTCGTTTTCCACGACGCGCGCATTCCGGCGCCCTTTCCGACCTTTGACGTCGAGTTTGCCACCGGCGGCGGCGAGCCCTTGGACGGCCGGCGCTTCCGGCCCGGCGAATACTTGGACGCCGAGCTGCCGGAAGCTGAATGGCTGGCTCGCCTGCGCCTGCTGGCCCCTGAAACCGCCCATCCCGTGACGGTGAGCGTTCCCCATCCCGGCGCGGCAGCCGCGCAGGTGACGATCTCGTTCCCTGCGCGATTTGCGCGGGCTCAGAAACATATCGGAACCTGACCCATGCAACGGCAGCGGAGTTTCGCGCCAACGAAACTGCATGCGCGACCAGGTTACGCATTTATGGCGCGGCTTGCGCACGGTTTACAATGGCTTGGCAATGAGTCCCCAATTCGCCCTGCTCAGCGTATCCGACAAGACCGGCTTGGTTGAGCTGGCGGTTGGCCTGCGCGAACTTGGGTTGGAAATCCTCTCCACCGGTGGCACTGGCCGGGCGCTCGCCGCAGCGGGCCTGCCGACAACCGAAGTCGCCGGCCACACCGGCTTCCCGGAAATCATGGACGGGCGGGTGAAGACCCTGCACCCGAGGATTCATGGCGGCATCCTCGGGCGCCGGGCGGTCGATGGCGAGGTGATGGCCGCGCACGGCATCGTCCCCATTGATTTGGTGGTGGTCAATCTCTACCCCTTTGCCGACGCCATCGCCAAGGCCGACGTCACCGACGCCTTGGCCATTGAGAACATCGACATTGGCGGGCCGGCCCTGATTCGCTCCGCCGCCAAGAACCACGCGGATGTTCTGGTGGTGGTCGATCCAACGGACTATGCGTACGCGTTGGCGGCGTTGCGGGCGCGGCGCGTCGATCCGAACATGCGGCGGCGCTTCGCGGCCAAGGCGTTTCGCCACACCGCCGCCTACGACGGTGCCGTGGCGGGCTATTTCGGGCGCGGCGACGCAGCCTTGGAGGCCTCGCCCGAAACCTTGCCGGATGCGTTGAACTTGGTCTGTCGCAAGCGGCAAGCCATGCGCTACGGCGAGAACCCCCACCAGCAGGCGGCGTTCTACGCGGGCAACGCGGTGCCAACGGGGACCGTTGCCGCCGCCGAGCAGCTGCAGGGCAAGGCGCTGTCCTACAACAACATCGCTGATGCCGACGCCGCCCTGAAATGCGTCAAGACCTTCGCCGAGCCGGCCTGCGCGATCGTCAAGCACGTCAACCCCTGCGGCGTCGCCCTGGGCGCCGACCTTCGCGAGGCCTACGAGCGGGCCTTTGCCACCGATCCCACATCAGCCTTCGGCGGCGTCATCGCCTTCAACCGCGAGCTCTACGGCCCCGCGCTCGCCGCGTTGCTGGAGCGGCAGTTCGCCGAAGTGGTGGCCGCCCCGGCCATCGCGCCCTCCGCGGTGGCCGTCGCCCGCTCCAAGCGCAACCTGCGCCTGTTGAGCTGTGGACCATTCGCCGGCGCCGGCTGCGGCGTCGAGCTGAAGACCGTGGGCGGCGGCTTGCTGGCGCAGACCGCCGATGAGCGGGAGGTGGATGAGGGGGCGCTCAAGGTGGTGACCGAGCGCCAGCCCACCGCCGAGGAGGCGCGGGACTTGCGATTCGCTTGGAAGGTGGCTTGGTTCGTCAAGTCGAACGCCGTCGTCTATGCCCGCAACGTGCGGACCGTCGGCGTTGGCGCAGGCCAGATGAGCCGCGTGGCCAGCGCCCGAATCGCCGCCCTGAAGGCGGCGGACGCAGGGCTGGAAGTGGCCGGGTCGGTCATGGCTTCGGACGCCTTTTTGCCGTTCCGCGACGGCTTGGACGCCGCCGCCGAAGCCGGCGTGACGGCGGTGATCCAGCCGGGCGGCTCGGTGCGGGACGGGGAGGTGGTCGAAGCCGCCAACGCGCACGGCATGGCCATGCTGTTCACCGGCATTCGCCATTTTCGGCACTGAAGCCAAGCTGGGAGGAATGGGCGCCGATGAAGGTTTTGGTGACGGGCAACGGTGGCCGCGAGCATGCGTTGGCGTGGCGGGTCAGCTTGGGGGCGTCGGTCTCAAGGGTGTACGTGGCGCCGGGCAACGCGGGCACGGCGCTTGAGGCCAACGTCGAGAACGTGCGCATTGCGGTGGATGACTTTGCCGGTTTGGCGGCGTTTGTCCAGCGCGAGCGGATTGATCTCACGATCGTCGGCCCGGAGGCGCCCTTGGTGGATGGCGTTGCCGACTATTTCGCCGAACGCGGCCTGCGCTGCTTCGGGCCGAGCCGCAAGGCCGCCCGATTGGAGGGTTCCAAGGCCTTCGCCAAGGCGTTTTTGCAGCGTTGGGGCATCCCAACGGCCGCCTCGGAGACCTTCACGGCGCTGGCGGCCGCCAAGGCCTATGTGCGTGAACGCCCGTTGCCGGTGGTCGTCAAGGCTGACGGCTTGGCCGCCGGCAAGGGCGTGGTCATCGCGCGGCAGTTGGCCGAGGCCGAGGCGGCGCTCGAATCCATGCTGTCGGGCGCGGCGTTCGGGGATGCCGGGCGTTGCGTGGTGGTGGAGGAGTTCCTCCAAGGCGAGGAGGCCAGCTTCATCGCCCTCTGCGATGGCCGCACCGCCCTGCCCTTCGCCAGCTCCCAAGACCACAAAGCCGCCTTCGATGGCGATGCGGGCCCGAACACCGGCGGCATGGGCGCCTACTCCCCGGCGCCGGTGGTCAGCGATGCGGTTCACGACCGCATCATGGACGAGATCATGACGCCCACCCTCAAGGGCATGGCGGCGGAGAACGCGCCCTACCTGGGCTTTCTCTATGCGGGCCTGATGATCACGGCGGATGGCTCGCCGAAAGTCATCGAGTTCAACTGCCGCTTCGGCGACCCGGAGGCGCAGCCGGTGATGATGCGCCTGAAGTCCGACTTGGCGGCGCTGTGCGGCGCGGCCTTGGACGGGGCGCTCAAGAGCCGGAAGCTGCGCTGGGACCAGCGCGCTGCCCTCGGCGTGGTGATGGCATCCGGCGGCTATCCGGGCAAGTGCGCGATGGGGCATCCCATCGCCGGCCTCGCTGCCGCCGAAACCCCGGACTGCAAGGTCTTTCATGCCGGCACGGCGCTCGATGGCGATGCGGTGCTGACCAGCGGCGGGCGCGTCCTGTGCGTGACCGGATTGGGCGGCAACGTCACGCAAGCCTGCCGGAATGCCTACCGGAGCATTGCGCGAATAAGCTGGCAGGGTGCCCGTTATCGCTCAGACATCGGTTACCGAGCTTTAGCGAGAGAGGCGGGCGGTTAGCTTACATAACGTTAAGCGATAACGACTTCCAGCCAGCCGGGCCGCCTGCCATGCTGGCTGCATGGTTAAGCACTTGCTGAAACGATTTGAGGCCTTTGAGGCCTTGGCCGCCTCCGAGCTTGCCGGCGTCGCCCGTCACGCCCAGATCATCAGCATCCCGCCCAACCGCTGGGTGCTGCGCGAAGGCCGAACGCTCGGCGGCAGCTATTACCTGGTCCAGGGCCGGGTGCGGCTGTTCCTGCCGGCCGAGGTGGTCAGCCACCGCTCGCGGGATGCCCGCTCGCCGCTGTATCCCGGACATGCCGCCATCCGCACCCTCACCGCCGTTCGCCTGCTGCATGTGGACACCGCTTCGGTGGCCTTGCTGTTGGGCCGGACGGACCTGCAGCCGAAGCAGGAGTTGCTGCTGCCTTGGGAGCAGCGCTTTCTCGGCTCGCCGCTCATGCGCCGCCTGGACGCAGGCGTTTGGCAGAAGCTGTTCAGCGAGCTTGATGAGCGGCCTTTCGCGGCCGGCGACGACCTGATCACCCAAGGGGAGCCGGCGGACGACTTCCTGGTTCTGAAGTCCGGTTGCGCCGCCGTGCGCCGTGATGGCCGCACGTTGGCTCAACTGGCGCCGGGGGACTTCTTCGGCGAGGACGCCCTCATCGTCAACGGTCGCCGCAACGCCACGGTCAGCGCCTTGGAGGCAGGCGCGGTCCTGCGGCTGCCGAAGGACCGGTTCGTGGCGCTCCTGCTCGACCGGGTGGTGCGCTTTGTCGAGTGTTCCGATGCCGGCGTTGATCTCGACATCGGCCAGCCCGGCGTGTTGGCCAAGCTCCGCCATACCATGACCGCCTTGGATCCCAAGCAGCGCTACCAAGTCATCGGCGGGCGTCCTGAGGAGCGGGCGCTGGCGACTTTCATTTTGGCCCAAAAGGGCCTCGACGCTTGGGCGATGGCGGAGAACTGACGTGGCTGGCCAATCGAACTCCGTCTTGATCCGCGTTGCGGAGTTTCGCGAATGCGAAACGCCAACCGAAACCCCCGCCACCGAGAACCGGCGCACGCCATTACCATCAGGGCGTTTTTCCGCTACAGTCCGCATGACCCTGCAATCTGCGCCGCACAGGAGCGACGAGTTGGTCGAAGACTGCATATTCTGCAAGATCGTAAACAAGGAACTGCCCGCTGACATCGTCTTCGAGGACGATGAGCTGATCGCTTTCAACGACATCAGCCCCCAAGCGCCCGTCCATGTGCTGGTGGTGCCCAAGATGCACATCGCCACCATAAACGACCTGGACGCAAGCCGTGCGGAGCTATTGGGCCGGATGGTGCTGCGGGCCCAAGCGCTGGCCGAGGTCCGCGGCATCGACGAGGACGGTTACCGATTGATCCTGAACTGCAACGCCGACGGCGGCCAGACGGTCTTTCACATTCACTTGCATCTGCTGGGCGGCCGTCAGCTGCGGGCGCTGGGTTAGGTTGGCCAAGCCATGATCGACGAAGCCATCAGCCAGTTCGACCGGGCGCTGCGAACCCTGACCGGGCAGTTAAGCGCCCGGCGGCCCAGCCCCGGCGCCGGGGTTCCGGATGCGCCGCTCGACGACGCGGAGCGGCGCCACGCCGGCGGCCTGATGCGCGTGAACCACACGGGCGAGGTGTGCGCCCAGGCGCTCTACGAGGGCCAGGCCCTGACCGCCCGGCGGGACGAGGTGCGGGCCAAGCTTAAGAGCGCTGCCGAGGAGGAGTCCGACCACTTGGCGTGGTGCGCCGAACGCCTGCGGGAGCTCGATGCGTCCCCCAGCCTGCTCAACCCCCTGTTCCATGCCGCCTCCTACGCCATCGGCGCGCTGACCGGCTTGGCGGGCGACAAGGTGAGCCTTGGCTTTGTCGAGGCCACCGAGGATCAGGTCTGCGACCACTTGGACCGCCACCTGAAGGCCCTGCCGGAAGGCGACGACCGCAGCCGCGCCATCATCACCGGCATGCGCGCCGACGAGGCCCGTCACGGCGCCGCAGCCCTTGAGTCCGGGGGCGCGCCGTTCCCTCCAGCGGCGAAAGCGGCCATGACGGCGCTGTCCCGCGTCATGACCGAAACCACCTACCGAATTTAGTTTCGCAAAGCCCGAGCGGAGAGGCTCCTTCCTTCGCTCCGCGTTATTGGACGGTCCACGGAGCGTCTCGGGGCGGAGCGTTTCGATCGCAAAGGAACAAGCTGTGCGTGGCCACCAAAACCTGCACCCCCGCCTTGCGGACACCGAGAATCGCCTTGGCGACTTCGCGAATCAGCCCCGGATTCAGATTGGACTCCGGCTCGTCCCTTTTGAAACGGTCGGGGCCCGATTGCCAGTACCAGTGCCCGTCGTCAGCGCTCAACGGGAAGTCCGCCTCCGGCGCATTCAAGTACGGGCTCCCGGGGGTCTTGACCGGCGCTTGGAAGTAGCGCGCCAAGGCTTGGGCGCGGTCAATTCGCGAACCGGCCTCCAGCACGGCCACCCCGATGCCCGCGCGAGCCAGCCGTTCAGCCACCAGCGCCCCGGCCACCCCCGACCCGACGATGACGACGTCGGCTGCAACTGCTTTCATCAGACGCGGGCTTGGGGCGGTTTGGACCAATCCTGGGGCGCGGCGCAAACGCCCGGCGGGGTGGCGAAGCCGAGGGTGGCCCAAACCAAGGCGTCCCGGAAGGCGCCGACCATCGGCCCGGCTGGCGCAGGCAGGACGCCCGAGTGCCAAGCGGCAATGATCTCGGTCTCCAACTCGACGAATGCAATAGAATAACCCGAAGCGTTCTGATTGGACTTGCCAATGCGGGAGCGAACTGAAGCCATCTGGTCGTTTGATCTGATCTCCCTTCCCGGCGGGTATGCGGTGTCGGTTGGCGACTTGGCCTCGGTGCTGGCGCTGGCGGCGTCCGGCTACTTCCTGAGCCGGTGGACGGGCGTCCTTGTCGCCCGCCGGCTCTCCCTGACCAAACTCAAGCCGGATGCGGTGCAGACGATTCAGCGGGTCGTGTTTTTCGTGCTGCTGACCTTGGTCTTCCTCTTGGCCCTGAACGTGCTGGGCATTCCGATCACCGCGCTCGCCTTCGCCATGGGCGCCCTTGCCGTCGGGATTGGCTTCGGCACCCAGAACATCATCAACAACTTCATCAGCGGCTGGATTCTCATGGCCGAACGCCCGGTCCGAATCGACGACTTCATCGAGATCGAGAACTGGCGGGGCACGGTGGAGCGCATCGGCAACCGCTCCACCCGCATTCGCCGGATCGACGGAGTGCATCTCATGGTGCCGAACAGTCAACTGCTTGAGCGCACGGTGGTCAACTGGACGCTCGTTGACCGGGCGATCCGCAGCACCGTGCGGGTCGGGGTCGCCTACGGGTCGCCCATCCGGCGGGTTTCGGAGCTTCTGCTCCAGGCCGTCAAGGATCAGCCCGAGGTCAAGCCGGAGCCTGCCCCGCGGGTGGTTTTCGAAGACTTTGGCGACAATGCGCTGGTGTTCGATGCCTATATTTGGTGCGACCTCAGCAACGACAAACCCTTGTTCGAGGTGCGCAGCGACATCCGCCTGCGCATCGCCGACCTGTTCGAGGCGGATGGCATCGTCGTCGCCTTTCCCCAGCGCGACGTCCATCTGGACGCCAGCGCCCCGCTCCAAGTGCAGATCCGGCCGCCGTGAAACGAGTTCCGGCCAAGGTCAAGCGGAAGGTCTCCGAATGCTTATCGGAGATTCAACCGGGAATCATCCCGGATCAGGTGCTGGGCAAGCCAACCAGCCGAATTCAGTCTTAATCGGAGAGCGCCATGTACGATCTGGTGATAACTCAAGGACAGGTTTTCGACGGCAGCGGTGCTGAAGGGCAGGTGTCTGACGTGGCGGTTGCGGACGGCAGGATCGCCGCCATCGGCAATCTGGAAGGCGCGCGCAGCAAAGAGCGACTTGATGCCCAAGGCTTGTTGGTCACTCCTGGCTTTATCGACGTGCATTCTCATCTGGATGGCAATGTCACTTGGGAGCGCCGGCTCAAGCCCAACTCCGGACATGGCATCACCACCACGGTGATGGGCAATTGCGGCGTGGGCTTTGCGCCTTGCAAGCCGGAGCATCGTGAATTCGTAGTGGCCTTGATGGAAGGCGTGGAGGACATTCCGGCGGAACAGTTGAACGCAGGCCTGCCATGGACCTGGGAATCGTTTCCGGAGTATCTGGACGTCTTGCGCTCCCGTCGTTTCGACATGAACGTGGCGAGCTTGATCCCGCACTCCTGTTTGCGCGTGTTTGTCATGGGCGAGCGGGCCATCGACGGCGAGACGGCCACGACGGATGACATAGATGCCATGGCGCGCATCGCGGATGAGGCCTTGGCCGCCGGTGCAGCGGGTCTCGGATCCACCAGATTGCACGGGCAAAAAACCAAGTCCGGCATTCCAGCGCCCAGTCGGCATGCCAATCTGGATGAGTATCTGGCACTGGGTGAGGCGTTGGCCTCACACGGACGCATTCTGCAAATCGCGCCGGAGTTCAATCAGTATCCGCTGGCGGACGAGGAAATCGCCATGGCCATAGAAGTTGCGCGGGCCACCGGCTGCACCCTGACTTACTCGCTCAAACAAACCAACGAAGACCCTCACGGCTGGCGTGGGCTGCTGGCGCAGACGCAACAGGCTGCGGAGGAGGGCATCAAGGTATTCCCGCAAGTCCTAGGCCGCCCCACCGGCGCCATCATTACTTGGGAAGCGGCGGTTCATCCGTTTTCCAGATGCCTCAGCTATCGGGAAATCGCCGATCTGCCCATCAAGCAGCGGGTTGCGGAACTGCTGAATCGGCGTGAAAAAATAGTCGCGGAAGCGGAAGGGAACCCCGGTGGATTCGGTCGTTTGTACCCTCGGTTGTTTGCCATGCCCGAGCGCATGGACTACGAGCCGTCGTCATCCGCATCGGTTGGCCCATCCGCGGAGCGGGCCGGACAATCCACCGCCAGCTACATGTTTGACGCCCTGATGCGCGATGGGGGCCGTGGGGTGCTGCTGCTCGCCAGTGGCAACTATGCGGAGTATTCGCTTGAGCCGATGCTGGAAATGATGCGTTATGAAGGCTCCGTCCTCGGCCTGGGCGATGCCGGGGCGCACAGCTCGGTAATTTGCGATGCCAGCGCCACAACCACGACCTTGGCCTATTGGACGCGGGACCGCTCGCTTGGCGAGCGAATGTCCGTGCCTGAAGTGATTAGGAAACTCACATTGGAGCCTGCTTCGCTGTATGGGTTTGAAGGCCGGGGCAAGTTGGAAGTGGGTGCCTATGCGGACATCAACGTGATCGATTACCAACGTCTCGATGTTGGCTTGCCGGAGATGCACTATGACTTGCCAGTGGGCGGCAAGCGGCTGGTGCAGCCCTCCTCAGGATATGTGGCGACATATGTTAGCGGCATTAAAGTCCACAACGGTGGTTCGCAGACCGAGGCCACGCCCGGCAAACTTATCGATTAGTCCCGCCGCGCTTGAGCTGGATGCGGATTCGAAGCGGCTGGGCGGCGTGGCGAAGCCGAGGGCGGGCCAGGCCAAGGCGTCGCGGAACGCCCCGACCTCGATTGGAAACCCGCCGGGACAACGCAGCGGCTTTGCGCGCCCACTCCGTATCGGCTGAAGCGTATTTGTGGGCATGAATGCGAATTGCTGCGTTTCATGGCCCCGCTTGGACTCGACGAATGCAATTAGAACATCATCAACAACTTCATCAGCGGCTGGATTCTCATGGCCGAACGCCCGGTCCGAATCGACGACTTCATCGAGATCGAGAACTGGCGGGGCGCGGTGGAGCGCATCGGCAACCGCTCCACCCGCATTCGCCGGATCGACGGAGTGCATCTCATGGTGCCGAACAGTCAACTGCTTGAGCGCACGGTGGTCAACTGGACGCTCGTTGACCGGGCGATCCGCAGCACCGTGCGGGTCGGGGTCGCCTTTCCGCAGCGCGACGTCCATCTGGACGCCAGCGCCCCACTCGAAGTGCAGATCCACGATGGCGGGCGGGAAAAGCCGACTTAGTGCGTCCATGAGACGGACCATCGGCTGGCGCGAATGGGTGGTGCTCCCATTGCTGCACAGAGACCCGATCAAGGCCAAGATCGATACGGGTGCCCGCACTTCAGCGCTGCATGCGGCACGTATCAGGCCATTGCAGGTGGATGGCGCCGAATGGGTCGAGTTCGAATTGGACAGGCATGATCTGCCTGACGCGAGCGACCCTTTCCGCATGCCAATCAAGGACCAGCGGACTGTGCGCAATTCCGGTGGCCACGCCGAAGAGCGCTATCTCATCGAAACGATGCTGCGCTTGGGCAATGACGAGTGGTCCGTGGAGTTGACGCTGACCCCCCGTCATGACATGAACTTTCCCATGCTGATCGGCCGCACCGCCGTGCGCAGGCGCTTCCTAGTGGATCCAGGACGGTCCTATCTGACTTCGGGCGGGGCGGGGAAAAGACTATGATGGCGCAACCCAACTAGGCAACAGGATGGTTGATGCAGATAGTCATACTCTCTCGCGGTCGGAAACTGTACTCCACCCGCAGGCTCGTGGAAGCGGCCAAGGTGCGGGGCCACGAGGCATCGGTGGTCGATACCTTGCGCTGCTACATGAACATGGCGACCGCGAAACCGACCATTCGTTACCGGGGCGAGCCATTGCCTGCGGTCGATGCGGTGATTCCGCGCATCGGTGCGTCGATCACCTTCTACGGCACCGCCGTGGTGCGCCAGTTCGAGATGATGGGTGTCTATGCCGTCAACGAATCGGTGGCCATCGCCCGCTCCCGGGACAAGCTGCGCTCCATGCAACTGCTGGCGCGGCGCGATATCGGCATGCCGGTCACCGGCTTTGCGCACACCCCCGACGACATACCTGGGCTGATCGACATGGTTGGCGGTCCGCCGCTGGTGGTGAAGCTGCTCGAAGGGACCCAAGGCGTGGGCGTGGTGCTCTGCGAGACCCGCAAGGCTGCGGAGAGCGTCATGGAGGCGTTCTTCGGCATTGACGTCAACATCATGGTTCAGGAGTACATCGAAGAAGCCGGCGGTGCCGATGTTCGATGCTTCATAGTCGGAGACAAGGTGGTTGCGGCGATGCGCCGGCAGGCCCAACCCGGCGAGTTCCGTTCCAATCTGCACCGTGGGGGCAGTGCGGAGTTGGCCAAGATCTCGCCCGCCGAACGGCGCACGGCGGTGGCGGCGGCAAGAACCATGGGGCTGAACATCGCCGGGGTGGACCTGATCCGCTCCAGTCATGGGCCGCTTGTGCTGGAGGTGAACAGCTCACCTGGCTTGGAAGGCATCGAGGAGGCTTCCGGCGTTGACGTGGCGAGCCGCGTCATCGAATTCATTGAACGCAACGCCAAGCAAGGCAGGACTCGCACGCGTGGCTCAGGCTAAACGCGCAGCGCCGGTGAAGCCCGCGCTGAAAAAAGAAGCAGGCGCGACGCGCGCTAGGCGTAAGGTGGGTGTGCTGCAGGAGCCGTTCGAAATCGCTGGCCGGAGGGTGCGGCGCGGCGAACGGCTGCAGTTCGAGCTGCCCATGGCGCAGCTTTACACGCAGACCCCGCTCGACCTGACGGTGGAGGTGATTCACGGCCGCTGGCAGGGGCCGACGCTGCTGGTGTCAGCCGGGATTCACGGCGATGAGCTCAACGGCATCGAGATCATCCGGCGCCTGCGAACGCTCACGGCCTTGGACCGGCTGTTCGGCACTCTGGTGCTGGTGCCGACGGTGAATCTGTTCGGATTCCTCAACAAGTCCCGCTACTTGCCGGATCGCCGAGACCTCAACCGCAGCTTCCCCGGCAGCGAGAACGGCTCCTTGGCTTCGCGCATGGCCAACGTGTTCTTCGGCTCCGTGGTCATGCGCTGCACCCACGCCATCGACCTCCATACCGGTGCGGTGCATCGCGACAACCTGCCGCAGATTCGCGCCGCTCTCGATCATCCGGGCGTCGAGGAGATGGCCCGCGACTTTTCGATCCCGGTCATCGTCAATTCCGAGCCGCTCGACAAGACCTTGCGCGCGGAGGCGGGGCGCCACGGGATTCCGGTGATCACCTACGAAGCGGGCGAGGCGCTGCGGCTTGATGAGAAGTGCGTGGTGGCCGGCGTGCGGGGGGTGGTCAACGTCATGCGCGGCCTGGACATGCTGCCGGCGCGGCGGGCGCGCACGGCGCGCAGCGAACCCTACGTGGCCAACTCCACGCGTTGGATCCGGGCGCCCACGGACGGTTTGTTCCGTCCCCTCGTGCGCCTCGGCGCCCAAGTCGGTGCCCAAGATGCGCTCGGTGTGGTGTCGGCGCCGTTTTCGTCCGACGACGCGGTCATGCGCGCGCCGTTCGAGGGCATCGTGATCGGCATCAACCGGCTGCCGCCCGTCAATGAGGGGGAGGCGCTGTTCCACTTGGCCCGCTTCGGCGAGGTGACCGCAGTGCAGGAGGGGATCGTCACCCACGAAAGCGAACTGGAGGCCGATCCCCTCTATGAAGTGGCGTCCGTCGAGGAGCCCGAATGACCCCGGTGCTGCTCGCTTGCGCTCAGATCGTTCGGGGTTGTTGCTGACGTCAATTGCGTCGGCCCCGCGCCACTAGATTCGAATTTGGAGGCGGCTGCGGAAATCGACGGCTGGCCCGCTCCGCTTGGCTGCTTGCGCTGCTCCCGCAGCAAGCAACCCGCCAGCTCGCTGGCTTGGCAGCCCTCGGCCGGGCAATCCGTGTTGTCCTGTTGACGCAGCCGCTGCCGGGCGCGCCGCAACGCATCCCCCCGGCTGTGAAAAAAGCGGTTCTCGCCCTCTTGGTCGATGAAGCCGGTGCGGCGCAGGGCCCTCACCACCTTGCCTTGCGCTCGGGCAAACAAGACCTCGATGTTGCGGCTGGCCAGCATTTCCGAGAGCGCGCGCAGCATGGCTTCGCCGGTGGCGTCGAGTTCATTGATAGCCACCGCATCGACAATGATGCAGGTCAACTCGGGCATGGCCGCCACCCGTTCGAGCACCTTGTTTTCAAAATAGGTCGTGTTGGCGAAGAACAGCGGCCCCTCAAAGCGCAGGATCGCGATTTTCGGACACTGCGGCTCCTCACTGCGGCCCGTTTGGCGCAAGCTGCCGTCCCGGTGGCGCGACAGCGAATAGATGCGCGGGCTCATGGTGCGGTAAATGTAAAGCCCAAGGGACAGCAGCACGCCGGCCACGATGCCGGTCTCGAGGTTGGGCGCAAAGGCCAGCGTCAGCACGAACGTGGTCAGCGCCACGATGCCGTCGTGCTTTTGCGCCTTCCAAGCGTGGATCATGGGCTTCACCTTGACCAGTCCGCCGACCGCCATGATGATGATGGTCCCCAGAGTGGCTTGCGGCAGGTGATGCAGCAGCGGCGTCAGCAGCAGCAGCGTCAGCCCCAAGGTGGCACTGGTGACCACGGCGGAGAAGCCGGTGACGGCGCCGGACTCGAAGTTCACCGCCGATCGGGAAAACGAGCCGGCGACGACATAGCCCTGAAAGCAGCTCGCCGTGAGATTGCCTAAGCCCTGCCCGATCAGTTCCTGGTTGGCATCAAGGCGCTGCCGCGTCCGTACGGCCATCGCCTTGGCGATGGATATGGCTTCCATGAAGCCGATCAGGGCGATGGTTACGGCGATCCCCAGCAGTTGCGTGGCGGCGGCAAAGTCCATCTGCGGCCACGCGAAGCCGGGCAGCCCTCGGGGGATGTTGCCAACCACCTCGCCGCCGGCCTTCTCAAACCCCAAGGCCCAGGACGCCAGCGTGGTGACGGCGACCGCGATGAGCACGTTCGGCCAGTTTGCCGAATGGCGCTTGACCCCCAGGATCACTGCCAGCGCCAGCAGGGTGATGCCGATGGTGGGCCAGTGCGGCGACTCGAACGCCAACACCGCCGTCCGCCAGACGGCGTCGTAGTGCTGCTCCGCCGCCCCGGCTTCGACGCCGAATAGCTTTCCGAGCTGCGACGTGGCAATGATGATGGCGGCGGCGTTGGTGAAGCCGAGCACCACCGGGTGCGACAGGAAGGCGATCATGAAGCCGAGGCGGATGATGCCAAGCGCCAACTGCACCAGCCCGACCAGCAGGGCCAGGGCGACCGCGTAGCCTAGGTAGGCGTCCGGGTTGTCAGCCGCCAGCGGCCCCAGCGCGGAGGCGGTCAGCAGCGAGACGACCGCCACCGGGCCAGTGGCGAGTTGCCGTGAGGAGCCGAACAGGCTGGCGACGGCAACGGGCAGGAAGGCGGCGTACAGGCCGTGGTGGGGCGGCAGGCCGGCCAGTTGCGCATAGGCCATGGATTGCGGAACGAGCACCAGCGCCACAGTGACGCCGGCCGTGAGGTCGGCCCTGAGCACGGCGGGATTCCTGAGCTCCCGGATCCAATTCAGGAAGGGTGAGACGTTGCCCAGCAGGCCGCGGACAAACTCAAGCGAGCGATTCAGAGCGGGGCTTGCCATGTGGTTCTACGGAGATGGTGAAAGCGCTCCATGCGATGTCTCAAGCGGAAGTTGCATGAGAGCGGCGTTGTCGCGCAAGCCGCCCAATCCAATGTATCCGGCTAGTATAGTACCCGCATGACCGTCCTACTCATTGCGTTCCGCCCCCTCGCATTGCCGTTCCCCTTGCTTCACCCGGCGTTTGAAGCGCCACTCTATCCAACCGATGTTCGGGCGGACCGACTGGTCGGCGATGGCGGAACTCGGTGCTGAGGAAAGCGCATTGGAAGCTTGAGGAGGCACTGCGATCGGGCGCATGAGCCGCCTTCAAATGAACGAATTGGTGAGCTTGAGGCCAGTTCCGAACTGGTCGGCTTGGCTGTATTGGCCAGCGGGGTGGCCATCCCGCTGAATTCGCGTTGGCCGTCGCGGGAGCGGACGGCCCCGCCCTAAGTGCGCTGCTCGCCTCCTTGCCCAAATCGGTGCTGTCGGCCGTTGTCGCACACCTGCCGAAGGGCGTGGCCGAGGAGTTGTTGGATCGCTCATCCGACAGCGAACTCGTCCAATGGCTGTCCGAGGCCGACCTCCAATCCGCCGTGCGGCTGGCGCGGCGCCTGAACCCGTCGCGCCGCGCCGACCTTGCCGACGGGCTGCCCGTCGGACGGCGCAGGGATCTTGAGCGTTGCTGCGCCTTCCCCGATGCCAGTGTGGGGGCGTGGGCGGATGCGGGCGTCGCCGTCGTGAGCGATGCGCAGTCCATTGCCGATGCCGTGCAGGCCCTGGGCCTGTCCGCAACGGGGGACCGCGATCCCTTGTTGGTGGTGGACCAGGAAGGCCGTCTGGCCGGTCGGCTGGATGAGCGTCTCGCGCTGCTGCGCGGCCTTGGCGGGTCGGTGCGGGAGTGCTTGGAACCGGTTCGCGCTTTGCCGGCCGGCGCCCACCTGTCCGCAGCCGTCGTTGAGTTTGCCTTAAGCAACGAGCGATGCCTGCCGATCGTCGATGGTCGGTCGCGCCCCATCGGGCTGCTGCACCGATCCCGGTTGCCCGATGTCTCAACGGCGCCTGATGCCGATGCTCCGCCGATGCTCGCCGCACTGGTCGCCACGATGCTTGAACTGCTGGTCGAACTGCCCACGCTCGCCGCAGCGGAGAGACGGGTGCCGTGAGCGCCGCTGTCGAAACGTCCCTGCAACGCACACGGTTGTCGGCCACCGTCCGCGACGACTTCATCGCCCGCTTTCCGGCGGAAGCCGTTGCCGCGCTCGAGGATATGGACGAAGCCACGCTTGCCGAGGAGATCGACGAGCTGAGCTTGGCGAGCCGTCTGGACATCCTCGACAGGCTTCCGCCGACGCGGTCCTCAGCTGTGTTTGACGCACAGCCCGGCGCGGATCAAGCGCAGATCGTCGCCGCAGCGCCGACCCATCTCGCCCTGAGCCTGATGACAGGCCTGTCGGACGAGCGGCGTAAGGAACTCCGCGAGCAACTGCCGAAGTCGCTTGGCCGTGAACTCGACCGGCTTGTTGACCTGCCCGCCAGCGCCGCTGGACGCCTTATGGACCGGAGGGTCTGCACCTTGACCCGAGAAATGAAGGTGGCCGATGCCATCGAGCGGGTGCGTTCGTCTCCCCTGCGCGGCGTCAGATGGCTTTATCTTCTGGATTCCGCGCGGCAGTTGGACGGACGGGTGGAAATGCAGGCCTTGGCGCTCGCCGACCCGACGGATCGGGTCGGTTCGCTCGCCAGCCCCGCCCCAGCGGTCGATGTGGTCGCTCCCCGGGACGAAGTGGTGGAGCTGCTTGACCGGCCCGCACCGATTCACTGCCGGTGGTGGACAGCGGCAACCGGCTTTGGGGGGTGGTGCGCCACGACCGGCTCTTTGACGCGATAGGCGAATCGGTCAGCGCCGACATGCAGACCATGGTGGGAGCCAGCGCCGATGAACAGGCCACGTCCACACCGGGCTTCGCGGTGCGGCGGCGCCTGCCCTGGCTGCAGATCAACCTGCTCACGGCGTTTCTGGCTTCGGTCGTGGTGGCGCTGTTCGAAGGGCTGATCGCCCAGTTCACGGCCCTTGCCGTGCTGCTGCCGGTGGTTGCCGGCCAAGGCGGCAACGCCGGCGCCCAAGCCTTGGCGGTGACGGCGCGCGGTCTGGCCCTGCGCGAGGTCGGCACTCGCGACCTGCGGCGCCTTCTGGTCAAGGAATTGGCGGCCGGCTTCCTCAACGGTCTGGCGCTGGCGGCCGTTTGCGGGGCTGGCGTCTATGTTTGGAGCGGCTCCACCGGCCTCGCCTTGGTGATATCGCTGGCCATGCTGGTCGCCATACCCACGGCAGGCGCAGCAGGCGCCTTGGTGCCGATGCTGCTCACCCGGCTGGGCCAGGATCCGGCTACCGCCTCCTCGATCATTCTCACCACCGTCACCGACGTGGCTGGCTTCCTGTCCTTCCTGGGGATCGCGCTGGCCTTGTCGGCGCTCCTTTAAACTCACGCGAGCCGACGGGCTTCGCGCAGTCCCGCACGAAGGGGCAGGACTTACGGGCGAAGGTGGTCATCGACTTGGAGGAACGCCTACGCGGGCGCAACGCGCAGCCTCTCGCTTCAGGTGCCCGAAATCGACGGGCACGGGCGCCTGGCCACCACCAATCGCAGTTTCAACGTCAAGATTCCGAAGGGTGTCTGCGACGGCCAGCGCATCATCCCTCAGCCGCAAACCACGCCCGCACGGCGCGGGCCTTGAAAACGCCGTCGCAGCCACCAAATACGCTCCCGTGACCCTGAGTGCAAACCCAAGGAGAAACGAACCATGAGCGAATTGTTTGGCAACCCTTTCGGCCAACTGCTCAATCTGCAGCGGGCGCTCAGCCGCGCCCGCACGGGCAGCCTGCTCGATGCGGTCACCAGTGGCCGGGGCGCCTACCCGCCCATCAACGTCTTTCGGGACGGCGGCGACTACATCCTGGTCGCCGAGCTGCCCGGCGTGACCCGGGACGCCATTGACGTTCAGGTACACCGCAACCGCGTTCGGCTGACCGGCAGCAAGGCGATGAACTACGGGGACGAGACCAGCATGCACCGCAAGGAGCGCGCTGCCGGCAGTTTCGACCGCACGGTGACCCTGCCGTTCTCGGTGGATCCCGATTCGGTGACCGCCGAGCTGCAAAACGGCGTGCTGGCCTTGAAGCTCAGCCCGCCGAAGGAAGAGCAACCACGCAGCATCGCATTGAACTAGGAGGAGCCCATGAGCAACGCAAGCAACGAGCAACTGTCCGTTCAGGAAAAGCAGGCGCACGATGCGAACGGGGAGCAGACCGTCGAGGGACGCTTCTTCCGGCCGTTGACCGACATCTTCGAGAGCTCGGATGCGCTGACCGTGGTGATGGAGGTGCCGGGCGTGGATCGGCAGGACATCGACATCCAGCTGGACAACAACCGGCTGACGGTGGCGGCGCGCATCGGCCTTGAGCGCTACGGCTCCTTGGAGCCGATGTACACGGAGTACGAGGTGGGCCACTTCACCCGCTCGTTCCAGCTTTCGAGCCGGATCGACCGCAGCCGGATCGAAGCCAGCGTGAACGATGGCGTGCTGACGCTCAGTCTGCCGAAGACGGCGGAGGCGACCCCGCGCAGCATCGCCATCAACTGATCGCTCGATCCAAGGCGGCACTGGCGTGGAAGGCGCGGCGGCGGCAACCGGTTGTTCAAGCGCTTTCCACGTCAGCGGAATGTTATGGGGGCTGTACCGCTGGTCACCCAGCCAGCCGTTGCCGTTGCGCCAATGGCGGGTCTGAATGCGGTCGAAGCCCGTCATCTCAGGGGCTAAAAGCGCGATCAACGTCCAAGTTGGCGTGGCTGCAAATGGCCGAATGGGCGGCTTCGATGGCGATGCCGGCAAGCTTTCGATTTTTTCGACTTGGCAGCGATTCGCCTGCCGAACCTCACGGAGGGCTTGAATGCCGGTGGGCAACTTCCGCTTAGCCACCTTGGTCCATCTTCCCTGCGAATTGGTGGCATCATGGCGCTCAGCCTGCTGTGCATCAAGGCAGGCCGTTTCGATTTGCCGGCGCTGATGGGGCGCTGTTCGGCATGGCCTCAGCAATCGAGTTGTGGACACATGGGAAGATCGCTGCAAGTTGCCTTGGGGCTGCTGCTGGCCGTGGCTGCCGGGGTTCAGCAAGCCGAGGAGTGGCCGCTGGCGCCGCTGCTTGAAGGCATCGGCCCCCTGCATTTTGCCATCAGCACCGATGCGCCCAAGGCGCAGCGCTACTTCACTCAGGCGCTGACCTTGGCGTTTGGCTTCAATCATGCCGAGGCGGTGCGTTCCTTCCGCGCCGCCGCCGCCATCGATCCCACCTGCGGCATCTGCTATGCCGGGGCGGCCTTGGCGTTGGGGCCGAACATCAATGCGCCCATGGGCGAGGGGTCCGTCGCCCCGGCCTGGGAGGCCATCGGCATGGCCGTGGCGCTAAAGCCCCATGAAACCGAACGCGAGCGCGACTACATCGATGCCATCGCGGCGCGCTACTCGGCGGACGGCGGAAACCGCGCCGCGCTGGACGCCGCTTATGCCGATGCCATGCGCCTGTTGGCGGAAAAGTACCCCGGCGACCTGAATGCCCGCACTCTCCACGCGGAAGCCCTGATGGATCTCTCGCCTTGGGCCTATTGGCAGGCCGATGGGTCGCCGAAGCCGCACACGGCGGCCTTGGTGGATGCGCTGGAGCATGTGCTGGCCACCGACTCCAACCACCCGGGCGCCGTCCATCTTTACATTCACGCCATGGAGCGGTTCACCCCGAAGAAGGCGGAGGCCGCCGCCGACCGGCTGGGCGACTTGGTGCCTGTCGCCGGCCACCTGGTACACATGCCGTCGCACATCTATCTGCGGCTAGGCCGCTACGAGGATGCGGTTACGGCCAATCAGCGGGCCGCTGCGGCCGATGAGGACTACATCGCCCAATGCAACGCCCAAGGCCTGTACCCGGCCGCCTACTATCCCCACAACCTGCACTTCCTTTGGTACGCGGCCATGATGGAAGGCCGTCGGGAGTTGGCCCTGGCGACCGCCGAGCGGCTCAGCGAGAGGGTCCCCCCGGAAATGGCCAAGACCATGGGCGCCATCCAAGCCTACCTGCCGGTGCCCATGTACACCTTCGTGCGCTTCGGCATGTGGAATGAAGCGCTGGCGGCGCCGGCCCCGGCTGAAGGGCTGCCCTATGCCGAAGCCATGCGGCACTACGGCCGCGGCCTCGCCTTTGCTGCCAAGGGGGAGCTGGCAGCGGCACAGACGGAGCTTGCGGCCCTTGAGGCGATCCGCAGCAGCGGCGAACTGGAGCGGGTAGTGCTGCGCCGCGCCGACATCAGCGACACCCTGGTCGGCATCGCCGCCCGCTTGGTGCGGGCGGGCATGGCCAAGCAACAGGGTGATGACGATGAGGAAATCGAGCAGTTGCGCGCAGCAGTGGCGTCCCAGCTCTCGCTGCCGTACTCGGAACCCCCGTTCTGGCACTACCCAATCCGCCAATCCCTCGGCACCGCCTTGCTGCGCCACGGCGATGCCGAGGCCGCTGAGGAAGTCTTCGCCGCCGATCTTGGCGAGTTTCCTGAGAACGGCTGGTCCTTGCATGGCTTGAGCCAAGCCTTGGCGGGGCGGGGCGCGGCCACCGCGGCGGTTCAGGCTCGCCTGGAAGCGTCATGGCGCAACGCTGACATTGAGCCGAGCACCGGCTGGTAGCGGATGGGGTGAGGGCATGACGGCCCGCCTGCGGATCGACCTTCAAGCCCTGACCGCCAACTACCGTGCCTTCCGCGATGCCGCAGCGGGTGCCGTGGGCGCGGTGGTCAAGGCCGACGCCTACGGACTCGGCGCCGAGACGGTGGGCCGAACGTTGGCTGCGGCCGGCTGCCGGCACTTCTTTGTGGCGCGGGCGTCGGAAGGCGTTGCGTTGCGCCGGACGCTGGCCGAACCTGCCATCCATGTGCTTGAAGGCGTCTTTTCCGAAACGGCTGATGCGCTGCTGGAGCATGCGCTCAATCCGGTGTTGAACAGCCCGGAGCAGCTGGCTCTATGGACGGCGCGCAACCCCAGTCCGGCCACGGTCCATGTGGACACGGGGATGCAACGGCTGGGGTTCCCTCTTGATGTGGCCCTAGAGGTTCTCGGCGCCGTTGAGGTCGGGCTTCTGGTGACCCACTTGGCTTGCGCCGACGCGCCGGAGCATCCGCTGAATGCCTTGCAGGCGGAGCGCATCGGACGCTTGCGCGAGCGCTTTCCCGGGGCCCGCATGAGCATCGGCAATTCCGCCGGCATCCTGAACGGGGCTGGCTTCGGCTGCGACCTTGCCCGTCCCGGCATCGGGCTCTATGGCGGCAACCCCTGGGCCGAGCGCCCCAACCCCATGCAGACGGTTGCCGCCTTGGAAGCCCAAGTCGTCCAAGTGCGCACGGTCAGGGTTGGGGAGGCGATCGGCTACGGCGCCAGTTGGACGGCCAGGCGACCGACGGCGGTGGCCGTCCTCGGCATCGGCTACGCCGATGGCCTGCCCCGGCTGCTGTCCAATTGCGGCGCAGTGGTCGCCAACAATCGCCGTTGCCCAATTCTGGGCCGCGTGTCCATGGACCTCACGGCCATCGATGCCACCGGCGCTGGCTTGGCCACGGGCGATTGGGTCGAGGCGTTCGGCCCCAACCTGCCGGTTGATGAAGTGGCCGCCCAAGCCAGCACCATCGCCTACGAAATCCTCACGGGCATCTCCCAACGTGTCCAACGCCTCTACGAGCCGCTTCCCGCCTGAGAGCTACTGACGACCACTGCATCCGAGGTTTGCGGAGCGCTAGGGAGCCGCGCTGCGCACCATCCAGCGCGAGCGCGCATTGTCCGGCACGGCCTTGGGGAGCGGGCCGCAGAGATCGTGGATTTCCCACCAAGTCAGCTTTGAATCTGCCGCACATAACGTCATGCTAATTCAACAAACATTGATATGAAAAAGCCAATCCCTCTGGGTCAGTGAGATTCCGGCTCAAACACGCCAGCGATTTCCTCTCGGAACAGGGCAAACAAGCTGTTGGGGAACACGCCGCCCCAGATCAGCCATCGGATATGCTCGTCAATTACCTCCATGCCCTCGGAGCCCAGCGCATGCCCTGTGAACTCGTAGGAAAGGTGATGCGTTCCGATGACGACCTGAATGGAGTCGTCAGGGTACATCCGCCTGATGGACGTCGTTCGACCAAGGACCAAACTTGTGGAAGCGCCACTCTGCGCCAGTATAGGGTTCCCCTTGGTTTCGTTCCGCGTAGGCCAAATCGGCCAGATAGACGTACTTCAGCAGGTGAATAGGGCCAAGTCAGCATTCAGGGAAGCTGTCCAAGTTCAACGCTGGCTGAGCTCTTCCGCCAACGCGATCGCCGCTTCCAGGCTGCCGGGGTCGGCTTTGCCGGTGCCCGCCAAGTCCAAGGCGGTGCCGTGGTCCACTGAGGTGCGGATGAAGGGCAGGCCCAAGGTGATGTTCACCGCCTTCCCGAATCCGGCGTGCTTGAGCACCGGCAGGCCTTGGTCGTGGTACATGGCCAGCACGGCGTCGGCGTCCGCCAGCCGGTTCGGCGTAAAGGCGGTGTCGGCGGGCAGCGGCCCGGCCACCGCCTCGCCCCGGGCGCGCCAGCGCGCGCAGACCGGTTCGATGATGCCGGCCTCCTCCCGGCCCAAGTGGCCCGCCTCGCCTGCGTGGGGGTTTAGGCCCGTGACGAGAATACGTGGCCGGGCGCAGCCAAACTGGGTTCTAAGGCCTTCCAGCAGCAGCTTGAGCTTGGATTCCAAGAGGGCCTCGGTCACGGCGTTGGGCACTGCCGACAAGGGGAGGTGCGTGGTGGCCAGCGCCACCCGCAGACCGCCTGCGGCCAGCAGCATCAGCACGTCGGCGGCGCCGCAACGGTCGCGCAGATGCTCGGTGTGCCCGGAGAAGGGAATGCCCGCCTCGTTGATGATCGACTTCTGCACCGGGCCGGTGACCAGCGCCTCGAAGCGCCCGTTCAGGCAGCCGTCCAAGGCGCGGTCCAAGGCGGCGATGACGGCCGGCGCGTTGGCGGGATTCAAGGCGCCCGGCTGGGCGCGTTCGGCCAGCGGCACCGGTTCGAGGCACAGGTGGCCGGCGCGCCGGGTTGGCCGGTCGGTCAGCGTCAGCGGCAGGCCAAGCCGGTCGGCCCGGTCCCTGAGCGCTTCGGCATCGGCCAGCGCCACCCAATCCGAGGTCCGCTCCCGTTGGGCCAGCATGACCATCAGCTCAGGGCCGATGCCCGCGGGCTCTCCTGGGGTGATGACCAGCACGGCTCAGCCGCGACTAAAGCCGCAGTTCGACGAAGGCCTCGTCGCGGATTTCCTTCAGCCAGGCCTGCAGCTCCTCGTCGAAGCGCCGTTGGTGGAGAATCTGCAGCGCCATGTTGCGGCGCGCCTCCTCGCCCATGTCCTGGGTGCGTCGTTCCAGCACTTCGATCACGTGCCAGCCGTATCTCGACTCGAAGGGAGCCGACAGCTCGCCGGTGGCGGTGGCGTTCATCGCCTCGACGAAGGCCGGCACGAATTGGTCGCCGGTGGTCCAGCCGAGTTCGCCGCAGTTCAGGGCGCTGCCGGGATCTTCCGAGTGCTCGGCCGCCAAGGCGCAGAAGTCGCCCCCGGCGGCCAGTTGGCCGTGGATGTCGCCGATCAGCGCCTCGGTCTGTTCGGCCGTGCGGATGGCCGATGGCTGCACCAGGATGTGGCGGGCCAGCGTTTGATCCTCGGTTTGCACTCCGGCGCCGCGTTGGTCGAGCAGTTGAACGATGTGGAAGCCGCTGGCGCTCTCGATCGGGTTCGCCGTCTCGCCAATTTCCAGCGTGAGCACTTGATCGGCAAACAGGCTTGGCAGCTCCCCGGCGCGCCGCCACCCCAAGTCGCCGCCCTCCAGGGCGCGGGCGCCCGCCGACTTGGCGATGGCGGTCTCCTTGAAATCAGCGCCGGCGCGCAAGTCCTTGACGATTCGCTCGGCTTCCTCGGCCGCGGCCTGCGCAGCGCGCTCCCCGGCTCCGGCTTCGACGGCGAGCAGGATGTGCCCCACCCGAAACTCATCCGACAGCAGCTGCTGGTAGTAGGGTGAGTCCAGCAAATCCTCCACGTCCTGCTCGCTGATGCTGATGCGCCGGTTCACCATGTTGCGCTGCAGGCGCTGAATGAGCATTTCGCGGCGAATGTCCTCCCGGAAGGAGCGGTAGCTCATGCCGTCCTCCGCCAGCGCCTGCTGGAACTGCTCGATGCTCATCTCGTTTTGCTGGGCAAACGAAGCCACTGCGCGGGTCAGCGACTCGTCATCGATTTCCACGCCCCGGCGGCGCGCCTGCTGCAGTTGAATGTTCTCCAGCACCAACCGCTCCATCAGTTGGCTGACCAGCACGCTTTCCGGGGGCGGCTGAACGTTTTCCCGAGCGATCTGCTCGCGCACCACTTGCAGGCGGCTCAGCAGCTCCGAGGTCAGCACCACGTCGTCATCGACGATGGCGACGATGCTGTCCAGCTCCTGGTACTGGGCTTGCGCCACGCTCGCGCCGATGAGGGCCGCCCAGCTCAAGCCGCGCCGCAGTCGGCACTTAAAACCGTTTCCAAGGCCCATGTGCTTATTCCCTCTCGATTGTGACGGAGCAATGGCCGTCGCCGGCCTCACCGCCCCTCGGACAGCGAATAGGGGGTGGAGCGGTACCCGCGAATGCTGCGCTCGAGCATTGAATCCACTCGGCCACCGAAGGCGCCGAGTCCCTTGAACAGCATCTGCAGATGAAAGCCGCTGTTTGGATCCACCCTGTCAAGGCTGCGCGCCGCCGCATGGTCCAAGTGGCGGCGAACCACCAAGCGCAGCCGCCAGCAGCAGTCGTTGTACTCGATTCCGGCCAATCCCTCAATGGTTCGGCCCAGTTTGAGGTCGTGGTTCCAGCGCCCGAACACGGCATACCGTCGCGTCACCGGCCAATGCAGGGACACATCCGTCTGGTCGATGCCGTCGGCCAAGCGGCGGTAGCCCAAGTTGAGAATGCGCTGGTTGTCCCTTCGGTAGGACAGGGCGACGGCGGCCTCGTCGAGTTGGCCGTCGCCCGTGTCCCAAGCCAAGGCGCCGGTGAGCCGCCAGCGGCGGGCGAACTCCCCGCCGATTTCGCCGGTGACGGCGGATGCGCTGTGGCGCTCGTCGTCGCTCAGCTGACCGTTGAGCGTGACCCGCCGGTCCCGGAAGTGGAAGGTCTGGCCAAGGCTTGCGTAGAGATGTTCCCGGCCGTTGCTTCGATTGAGGAAGCGGCTGGTCACGCCCACCGTCAGTTCATTGGCATCGCTGATGCGGTCCAGGCCGGCGAAGCGGTTGTCGCGAAACAGCTGCCGATAGCTGAAGGTCAAGGCCTTGGCGTCGAACCGGGGCAGCTGGTCCTGGTCTTCGTAGCCTTGGCGGAAGTAGCGCACCCTGGGTTCCAAGGTCTGCACCAAGGGCGTCGCGAACCCATCGAGGTCGCGCTCGAGGATCAGCCCGCCATCCAGGCTGCCGTAGAAGATGCTGCGCTTGGGCGAATCATCCTCCAGCCGTTCCGCCTTGGAATCCAGCGCGTAGGCGGTGTGGCGGTAGCCGGCGCGGGCGTTGAGGAAACCGAACGGCCAGTGCAGCGGCAGGCTCAGCCGCGGCTCCAGATGCAGGCGTTCGCCGGTCAGTGCGTTGATGCCGCGCAGGTTCTCGGTGTTGCGGTCGAAGGCGGCGCCTCGGGCGTCCAGGGAGATCCGCAGCGGACCGAGCGCCAAGCCTTGGTAGCCGATGTCGATTTCCGGCAGCCGGCGGTACTCCGGGCGGCGTATCTCGTCAAGGCGCTGGAAGCTCTGGCCCCAAAGGCGGGCGCTGAAGGCGCCGTGCCGGTAGTTGATTTCCCCGTAGCGCTCCAAGTTGAAGCGCCCGCGGTCGGAGACGGCGCCGTCGAACACCCGGAAGTAGTCGCGGTCGCTGACCGCAGCGTAGTTGATGAAGGATGAGAAGCGTCCGGCCCGCCCGCGATGCTCAATGCCCGCCAACCAGCGCCCCGCCGGGTCGAATTCCTCCCCCTGAAAGGCGCCGGCGGCTTGCCGCTTCCGCCAGTCGTCCCGCTCCAGCTCGCCATCGTAGCGCCGGTCGTTGGCCAGATAGCCGCCGAACAGCCGGGTGCGGTCCAGGCGGGAGAGATGGCGCGCTTCGCCCTGCGCGCCGACGCCCCGCTTGCCGAGCAGCCTAGGGGTGATGGTGGCGTCGTAGTTGGGGGCCAGATTGAGGTAGTAGGGCAGCGCCAAGTCGATGCCGTCCTCGCCGGAGGCGCCGATGTGGGGAAACAGGAAGCCCGACTGGCGCTGGTCCGAGACCGGAAACTTCATGTAGGGCAGCCAAGCCAGGGGAACGCCCTTGACCCGCAGCACGGCGCCTCGGGCGGTGCCGAACAACTCGCCGTCAGGCAGGTGCAGGGAGCGGGCGTCGATTCGCCAACTGCCGTTGCCGGGCTCGCAGCGGGTGAACCGGGCGCGGGTCAGCCGAATGTCGCCGCCCTCTTGGCGCTCGACCGCGTCGGCATGGCCGCGCAGTTGGGGGCCGGCGAGGACGATTTGGGCGTCGTTGAGGCGCGCTGCCCGATTGTCCAGGCGCACTTCGGCGGAGGCGCCCCGCATCATGACGTCGGCGTCGCTGATGCGCACGGCGCCGGGCGCGCTGGCGGTGTCGGCTTCCGGGTTGATCAGCGCCCGGTCGGTGTACACCCGGCGGGCGCCTTGGGCAATCACGACGCCGCCGGCGAGTTCCAGGGTGCCATCGCTTAAGTAAACGGCCGAATCCGATTCCGCGTCGATGGCGGATGCGCCAACGGGCCCATCCGCATCGGGTTTTGGCTGCGCGGGGAATCGGTAGGCGCCGCTGCACCAAGCCGGATGGCGGCGGCGCTCGGCGGCGGTCAGTTGCGCCCAATCAACCCAGAAGCGCTCGGCCAGCGGCCCCTCGGAGGAGGCCCCATCCGCTTCGGGCACGGCCTCGGCGGCGAAGGCGCAAGCGCCAATGGCCAGGCCCCCGGCCACCGCTTTCAACCGCCAACCCATGGTGCGAATGATACCATCGCGGCATGGATCCTGACTTGGCGAACTGGGTGGCGGCGAGCGTCGGCGCCCCGATCAGGCGGGTTGCGCCGTTGCGCGCGGAGGCCAGCCAGCGGCGGTTCTATCGCATCTGGATGACGGATTCCGCGCGACCTGAGGGTCGCGGCGGACTCTCGTCCGTTGGGGTTGCGCCGGCGCGAAACGCCCCTCCACTCGAACGAATCTCCCGGCGCGGGGATGAGCCCAGGGCTGCGCAGCGCTTCCCGGCGTCCGCCGTGGTGATGGCCTCGCCGCCGGCGCTTGAGCGCAATGACGCCTTCGTGGCCATGCAGCGCTTGTTCAGCGGCGCGCGGCTGCCGGTGCCCGAGATCATCGCCATGGACGCCGAATCGGGCTATTTTCTGTTGAGCGACCTCGGCGAGCGGCATTTGGAGGAGGCCTATGGCGGAGCGGACGAGCGCCGCGCCCTTGAGCTGGCCATCGCCAACTTGGTGCGCATCCAAAATGTCGAAGCCCAAGCGGCTGCGCCCTATGACGAAACCCGGCTGCGCGATGAACTCGGCATCTTCAGCGAGTGGTTCCTGGGAAGCTGGCTCGGCGAGGCCCCCGACCCGGGCGCGCGCAGCGCCTTCGAGGCGCTGATCGACAATGCGCTTGGCCAGCCGCAGTGCCTGATCCACCGGGACTACCACTGCCGCAACCTGCTGCTTGACGGGGATGGGCGCTTGGGGCTGGTCGATTTCCAGGACGCCCTGATCGGCCCGGCCACCTACGATCTGGCCTGCCTGCTCTGGGACTGCTACCACAGCTTTGAAGAGCGCGCCCTGCGCCACTGGCAGGAGCGCTACCGGGTTCAGTCGCGCTTCGGCTTCACGGAGCGCGCCCTTGCCCGCGCCTTGGACCTCACCGGCCTGCAGCGTCAGTTCAAGGCGGTCGGCATCTTCGCCCGCTTGTGGCTGCGGGACGGCAAGGCCAGCCACCTCGGCCACATCGCCCCGGTGCTGGCCGCCATGCGTCGAATCGTCGGCGCCTATGCCGAGACTCGCCACTTGTCGGCTTGGCTGGAGCGGCTTGAAGGCCGCGCGGCCGCGGCCTTGGAGGCCAGTGCGCCATGAAGGCCATGATTCTGGCCGCGGGCCTTGGCACGAGGCTTAAGCCGCTGACCGACCATTGCCCCAAGGCGATGCTGGAGGTGGGCGGCGCGCCGCTCATCCACCATCAGCTCGGTTGGCTGGCGGGCGCTGGCGTCACCGAGGTGGTGATCAACCTGCACCACCTCGGCGAGCAGATTGAAGCCTGCATCGGCGACGGCGCGGCCTTTGGCCTGAGCGTGTGCTACAGTCGCGAGCCGGTGCTGCTGGAGACTGGCGGCGGCCTGGTCCAGGCCCTGCCGCTGCTGGGCGACGAGCCCTTCTGGCTGCTTCTGGGCGACATCTACACGGATTTCCCCTTCGATCAATTCGCCCGTCGGCTGGGCGATGAGGCGCTGGTCCACATGCTGTTGACGCCCACCCCGCCGTTCCGCCGGCGAGGCGACTTCGAATGGGACGGCGAGTGGCTCACGGGCCGTGGCGACAGCTTCGTGTTCTGCGGCTTGGCGCTCATCCATCCGCGGCTGCTCGACGGCCGCGAGGCCGTGCCCTTCTCGCTCAGCGGCCCCTACTTCAAGGCGGTTGCCGAGGGCGCCGTCACCGGCCAGCTTTGGCGGGGCTTCTGGACCGACATCGGCTCGCCGGAACAGCTTGAGGCTTTGCGTGAGCGCCTTGTGGTACCTTAGGGACATGCTTTCGGACTCAAGCACGGTCAAGGACATGGCGACCAACCGAGACTTGTTCGCTCGGCTTGGCATCAATGCATTCCGGTTGTTGCCGGACGCGGCCTTCGGGCGCGAACCCGGCCTTTCGGACTAGCGGCCAAGCCCCGTGGACCACTGGATCGCGCCGTCCATTCTCGCTGCGGACTTCTCCCGGCTTGGCGCGGAGGTCGGGGCCGTGCTGGAAGCCGGGGCGGACGCCATTCACTTCGACGTCATGGACAACCACTACGTGCCCAATCTGACCGTCGGCCCGCTGGTGCTTGAGTCGTTGCGCCGGGCGGGCTTTGACTGCTTCTTCGACGTCCATCTGATGGTCAAGCCCGTGGACCGGCTGATCGGCGACTTCCTGGACGCCGGAGCCAACCTGATCAGCGTCCACCCGGAGAGTACCGAGCATCTGCACCGCACCTTGAGCCTGATCCGCGACGGCGGCGCCCAAGCGGGGCTGGCGTTCAATCCGACGACCCCCCTGCAGGCGCTCGACGAGGTGGCCGAGCTCATTGACCTGGCGCTGGTCATGTCCGTCAACCCGGGCTTCGGCGGCCAAGCCTTCATCGAATCGAGCTTGGGCAAGCTGGCCGAGGCGCGGCGGCGCATTGACGCTTCCGGGCGGCAGGTCCGCCTGGAGATCGACGGCGGCATCAAGGCGGCCAACATCGCCCAAGCGGCGGCGGCCGGGGCCGACACCTTCGTGGCCGGGAGCGCCATCTTCGGCGCTGAGGACCGCGCCGCCGCCATCGCCGCCATGCGGCAGGCGTTGCGCCAGGCGTCAACGGCAGACCCTCAAGCCGCTTGAGCACGGCTGGCGCCAATGCCTTCGGGCTTCGGCAGGGTTTCGGCAAGCGAACGACGAACCAATGGGCGAACGCGGCTTAGGCACGGGCTTCATGGGCGAACTTTCCGAATACGCAGGCTATCTTTTCGACCTCGACGGCACCCTCATCGACACCGCCCCGGACCTGACCTTCGCCCTGAACCACGCGCTGGCCGAATTCGGGCTCAAAGGGGTGGATTTGGCGACGGCGCGCAACTGGGTGGGACAGGGCGCCCGCAGGGCCTTGGAGCGGGCGGTGGCGCACCGCGGCGCGCCGGTCGATGCGCTGGATGCCATGCTGGAGAGCTTCCTTGAGTGCTACCGCAGCCACATCGCGGTCGACAGCGCGCCCTACGCCGACGTGGAGGAAACTCTCGCCGCCCTCGCCGGACGGGGCGCCAAGCTGGCCGTGGTGACCAACAAGCGCGGCGAACTCACCCACAAGCTGCTGGCCGAGATCGGCTTCGCCGGCCGCTTCGACGCCGTCGTGGCGGGCGACTCCACCCCCCGCCCCAAGCCGGCGCCGGACCCGGCCCTGGTCGCCTGCGAAGCGCTGGGCCTGGGGGCGGACGAGGTGCTGTTCGTGGGCGACTCCCCAGCTGACGTGGGCTGCGCCCGGGCGGTCGGCTGCGCGGTGGTCTGCGTCGCCTACGGCTACCGCCAAGGCGTGGCGGCGGCGGACTTGGGGGCTGATGCGGTTATTGAAACCTTCCGGGACCTGCTTTAACCTGCCGCCCGGCAGCGCGGCACGCCAAGGTTCCTTCGTGGCGAACCGTTGCCAAGGCCAATGAGTGGTTCCTGCCATGAAGACTCGATGCAGCGTCGGCAACTTGATCCGCAGCGCGAACCCGCAGGCGTGCGCGGCGCTTGCCCGTGAGGCCCGCAACGGGTCTGGTTGGCGACCTTAAACGCTCCGCAGCGCGCCGACTCCGGCCTTCGCGCTGGCCGGCGAACCCAACCACTCACGAGACCCGCCCATGACCGCTGACGACTTGGCGAAACTAGCCACCCAAGGATACAACCGGGTGCCGCTGGCGCTGGAGATATTGGCCGACTTGGACACGCCGCTGTCCGCCTACCTGAAGATCGCCCGGGGGCCTTGGTCCTATCTGCTGGAGTCGGCCCACGGCGGCGAGACTTGGGGGCGGTACTCCATCATCGGCCTGCCGGCGCGCACCGTGCTCAAGGCGTCGGGCCACCGGGTGGAGGTCATCACCGACGGCGAATGCGTGGAGCGGGCGGAGGTTGAGGATCCGCTGGCCTTCGTCGAGGCCTTCCAAGCCCGATACCGGGTCGCTCCGGCACCGGGCCTGCCGAGGTTCCACGGGGGCTTGGTCGGCTACTTCGGCTACGACTGCGTTCGCTACCTCGAAAAGCGGCTCGCCGACAGCGCCCCCCCGGACTCGGTCGGCACCCCGGACATCGTGTTGATGGCCTCCGAGGAGCTGCTCATCTTCGACAACCTGAAGGCAAGCATGCAATTGATCAGCCTGGTGGACCCGAACGAACCGGACATCCGCGAACGCACCTTGGCGCGCTTGAACGCCTTGGCCCGGAAACTCAAGGGCCCGGTGCCGCCCATCGCCGAGAGCGGCGCCAACGCCGAAGTGCGCGAAAGCGACTTCGTCTCCGAGTTCGGCGAGGCGCCGTTCAAGGCGGCGGTGGAGAGGATCCGCGACTACACCCGGGCCGGCGACGTGATGCAGGTGGTGCTGGCGCAGCGCCTGTCCATTCCCTTTGGCGCGGACCCGATCAACCTGTACCGGGCGTTGCGCCACCTCAACCCTTCGCCCTACATGTACTTCATGGACCTTGAGGACTTTCAGATCGTCAGCTCCTCGCCGGAGATTCTCGCCCGCCTGGAGGACGGCACGGTCATCAACCGGCCCTTGGCCGGCACCCGGCGGCGCGGCCGCACGCCGGAGGAGGACCGGGCCATGGAGGAGGAGCTGGCCAATGATCCCAAGGAGATCGCGGAGCACCTGATGCTGATCGACCTCGGCCGCAACGACGTGGGCCGGGTGGCGGAGACCGGCTCGGTTGCGGTGACGGAGAAGTTCGCCATCGAGCGCTACTCCCACGTCATGCACCTCTCCAGCAACGTCACCGGAAGGCTCAAGGCCGGCAAGTCGGCCATGGACGTGCTGCGGGCGACGCTGCCGGTGGGCACCCTGTCCGGCGCGCCGAAAATCCGCGCCATGGAGATCATCGATGAGCTGGAGCCCGTCAAGCGGGGCATCTACGGCGGGGCGGTGGGCTATCTCGGCTGGAACGGCAACATGGACACGGCCATCGCCATCCGCACGGCGGTGGTGAAGGACGGCACCCTCTACATTGAGGCCGGCGGCGGCATCGTCGCCGATTCCAGCCCGCGCCTGGAGTGGAAGGAGAGCATGAACAAGGGCCGGGCCATCTTCCGTGCCGCCGCCTTGGCGGAGGCGGGGCTGAAGGTTCCGGGGGCGATGCCATGATCGCCCTTCTGCGGCGCATCACGGGCAGCGGCTGGTTTCAGCACGGCATCACGGCGGCCATCATCGCCAACGGCGTGGTCATCGGCTTGGATACCTCGCAAGCCATCCGCGAGGCCCATCCGGTTGTGCTGTTCGCGTTGAACAAGCTCTTTTTGGCGATCTTCGTCGTTGAGGCCGCCATCAAGATCGGTGCGGAACATCCCCATCCGAGCCGCTACTTCAAGGATGGCTGGAACGTCTTCGACTTCACCATCGTCGTCATCAGCCTGCTGCCGGCGACCGGGCAGTTGGCCACGCTGGCCCGGCTGGCCCGTCTGCTGCGGGTGCTGCGGCTGGTGTCGGCCCTGCCGGAGCTGCGCCTGATCGTGGCCACCTTGGTTCGCTCCATACCAAGCATGGGCCACGTGATCATGCTGATGTCGATCATCTTCTACGTTTACGGAGTGGCGGGCTACCATCTGTTCCACGAGGTGGACCCCACCCATTGGCGCACCTTGGGCATCTCGCTGCTGTCCCTGTTCCGCATCGTCACGCTGGAGGACTGGACCGACATCATGTACGCCGCCATGGCCGCCCATGGCTGGGCTTGGGCTTACTTCGTGAGCTTCGTAGTGCTGGGCACCTTCGTGGTGATCAACCTGTTCATCGCCGTGGTGTTGAACAACTTGGACGAGGCCAAGCAGGAGCGCCTGCGCGAGCTGGAAACGCCGCCGGGCCGGGAGGAGATTCTGCGCGAGCTGAAGACCGCCCAGGAGATGCTCGCCCGCTTGGAGCGTCGCCTGAATTGAAAGGACGCCAACCCCCATGCTGCTGCTGATAGACAACTACGACTCCTTCACCTACAACGTGGCGCAGTATCTGGGCGAGCTGGGCGCCGACGTGGCCGTGCATCGCAATGACGAGGTCAGCTTGGCTGACATCGAAGCCATGGCCCCGGAGCGCATCGTGCTCTCCCCCGGCCCCTGCACGCCCAACGAGGCGGGCGTCTGTCTTGACGTGGTGCGCGCCTTCGGGCCGCGCCTGCCGCTGCTCGGCATCTGCCTGGGCCATCAGTGCATCGGCCAAGCCTTCGGCGGCGAAGTGGCGCGCGCCGAAGCCGTCATGCACGGCAAGACTTCGCTGGTCCACCACGAGGGGGAAGGCCTGTTCGCAGGCTTGCCGACGCCGCTGCGGGCCACCCGCTACCACTCCTTGGTGGTGGCGCTGGACTCGTTGCCGAGCTGCCTGGAGGTGACCGCTTGGACGGAGCGCGACGGCGCGGTCCATGAGCTGATGGGCGCTCGGCACCGCCAATTCCCCATTGAAGGCGTGCAGTTCCACCCGGAATCGATCTTCACCGAATCCGGGCATGACCTGCTGCGCAACTTTCTCCGTCTTGAACCTCGGGGGGCTTGAAGGCATGGACATGCAAACCGCCTTGGCGGCATTGGTGGCGGGGCGCTCGCTCAGCCAAGAGGACGCCAACGCCGTGTTTCGGCAAGTGATGTCGGGCGACGCCGCTCCGGCGCAAACCGGCGCCTTGCTGACGGCGTTGCGCATGAAGGGCGAGACCCCCGCCGAAGTGGCGGGTGCCGCCGAGGCCATGCGGGCGCTTTCGCTGCGGGTGGAGGTGGGGGCCGAGCATCTGGTCGATACCTGCGGCACCGGCGGCAGCGGCGCCAAGCTCTTCAACATTTCCACCGCCGCCGGCTTCGTGGCCGCCGCCGCCGGGGCGCGGGTCGCCAAGCACGGCAACCGCCGGATGACCGGGTTCAGCGGCAGCGCCGACGTGCTCGAAGCCGCGGGCGTGAACCTGGCGTTGGCCCCCGAGCAGATCGCCCGCTGCATTCGCGAGATCGGCATCGGCTTTTTGTTTGCCCAGCGCCACCATGCCGCCATGCGCCACGCCGCGCCGGTGCGCCAGGCGCTCGGCTTCCGCACCTTGATGAACGTGCTCGGGCCGCTTACCAATCCGGCGGGCGCCCGCCGCCAGGTGATCGGCGTGTTCAGCCCCGATTGGCTGCGCCCGCTGGCGGAGGTGGCCAAGCGGCTCGGCAGCGAGCAGGTGCTCATCGTCCATGCCGATGGGCTGGATGAACTGGCGATAGACGGCCCCAGCCAAGTGTGTGAGCTCAAGGGCGGGCGCATTGAGCAGCATGAGGTGGCCCCCGAGGACTTCGGGCTGACCCGCCGCGACGCCGCCGGGCTGCGCGCGGACTCCACCGAGTCCAGCCTGTCGCTGGTCCGTGAATCCCTGACCCGGCCGGATTCGGCCGCGGCGGACATCGTCGCCTTGAACGCCGGCGCCGCCATCTACGCCGCAGGGGTCGCCCTCGACCACGCCGCCGGCGTCGAAATGGCGCAGGATGCCATCGCCACCGGGCTGGCCAAGGAGCGGCTGGACGAGTTGGCGCGGGTCAGCCGCATGATGGGCCGGGCTGGCGACGCTGCATCGTGACCATTCTCGGACGCATCATCGCCCACAAGTGCGAAGAGGTCGCCGAACGCCGACGGCGGCGGGGCGTTGCGGAACTTAAGGCCGAAGCCGATCGGCAATCCGCCCCGCGGGGCTTCGCCGCGGCCCTCGACCGCAAGATCGCTGCGGGCCAGCCGGCAGTGATCGCGGAACTCAAGAAGGCTTCGCCGAGCAAGGGCTTGATCCGGGCTGACTACGAACCTGCCGTCATCGCGCCGCAATACCAGGCGGCAGGCGCCGCCTGCCTATCGGTGCTGACCGATGCGGCCTTCTTCCAAGGCGCGGACCAGCACTTGCAAACCGCCCGGCAAGCCACCGCCCTCCCCGTGCTGCGCAAGGACTTCATGGTGGACGGCTATCAAATACTTGAGTCCCGGGCGCTCGGCGCGGACTGCGTGCTGCTGATCGCAGGCGCGCTCGATGCCGCGCAACTCGAGGCGCTTCACCAGCAGGCTCTCGCCTTGGGGCTCGATGCCTTGATCGAAGTGCATGATGCCGGAGAGCTGGAAACGACGCTCAACCTGAATCCACGGCTCGTGGGCATCAACAACCGCAACCTCAAGACCTTCGAGACGCGCTTGGAAACCACCTTGGATTTGCTTGGGCGGATGCCGGATGGCGTCCGGGTGGTGACCGAAAGCGGCTTTCATGAGCCTGGCCAAGTGCGGATGATGCGGCAATGCGGGGTGGACGCCTTTCTGGTTGGCGAGGCGTTCATGCGGGCCGACGATCCGGGCGCTGCGCTTGCCATGCTGTTCGGGGACATCAACGGCAAGGAGGACGGCAAATGACCGGCGTCTATCGAATGCACCAGGCCGGCGGGCCGGAGGTGATGCAATGGGAGCAGGATGAGCTTGGCGAGCCGAGTGCGGGTGAAGCGCTGGTTCGCCACACCGCCATCGGCCTGAACTTCATCGACACCTACCATCGCAGCGGCCTGTACCCGCTGCCGCTGCCCACCCGCTTGGGCGTCGAAGCCGCCGGGGTGGTGGAGGCCGTTGGCGCGGGCGTGGCATTGGCGGTGGGCGACCGGGTGGCCTATGCCGGCAATCTGGGCGCCTACGCCGAAGCGAGCTTGGTGCCGGCCAGCCGCTTGGTCAAAGTGCCTGGCGGGGTGGCCGATGATCAGGTCGCCGCCAGCCTGCTCAAGGGGCTGACCGCCTGCTATTTGGTCACGCGCACCTTCGCCTTGGGCGCTGAGCACAGCGCCCTGGTGCATGCCGCAGCCGGCGGGGTGGGCCTCATTCTGTGCCAGTGGGCGCGGCACATCGGCGCCACCGTCATCGGCACCGCCGGCAGCCCCGGCAAGGCGAAGCTCGCCCGGCGCAACGGGGCCGACCACGTGATCCTGTATCGTGAGGAGGACGTGGCGGCGCGGGTGAGGGAACTCACCGACGGCCGAGGCGTCAACGTGGTCTATGACGCGGTGGGCAAGGACACCTATCGGGCCAGCCTCGATTCATTGGCGCCCTTGGGGATGTTCGTCAGCTACGGCAATGCGTCGGGGCTGGCCCCGGCGGTTCAGCCCCAGGATTTGATGCAGCGCGGCTCCTTGTTCTTCACCCGCCCCTCGCTGGCGGCCTACGCGGCCACGCCCCAGGACCAGCAGGGCATGGCCGACCAGCTGTTCCGCCTGATGGCGGACGGCCTGGTGGCCATCCACATCAACCAACGATACCCATTGGCGGACTTGGTGCAGGCGCATCGGGACTTGGAAGCCCGCGCCACCACCGGCTCCACGGTCATCGTTCCTTAGCCCGGGCAAACGAGGCCGTGCCTTAAGACCGATGCAAGGGGCGGCGCCGGGCGCCAAGGCTGAATCGCTCGGCAACCTCATCCCGCGAGCAAAGCAACAGAGGAGGTTTCGTGGACAGCAACGATTTCTTCGCCAATGCCCGCAGCGACTTGGACGGCCCGCTGCACGGCGTCAAGGTGGTGGAGGCCACCACCACCTGGGCCGGCCCCATGGCGGCCTGCGTCCTGGCCGACTTGGGCGTGGACGTGGTGAAGGTGGAGCTGCCGGGCGGGGAGGTGGCGCGGCGCATGCCGCCCTTGTTGCCGGACTCCAGCCTCACGCTGGCCCACGAGACCGTCAACCGCAACAAGCGCAACCTGACGTTGGACCTGCGCCTGCCGGTGGGACGCGCGGCCTTCCTCAAGCTGACCGCTGTCGGCGCGGGCCGGCTACGATCCCCTCGCCCAAGCCTACAGCGGCTGGGCATCGTTGAACGGCGCGCCGCAGGGCGGGCCGACCAAGGCGCCCACCTACCTCGGCGATGACTTGGCCGGCCTGCACGGGGCCTTGGGCGCCATGGCGGCGCTGCGCCACCGGGATTGCACCGGCGAGGGGCAGCATGTGGATGTGGCGTTGGTGGACTGCTTGGCGTTGAACATACGCTCTTGGCGATGGACAATGATCCAAATTCGGATCAACTTGAATACAGGTCAGACCATGAAAGTGATGTCTTTGTCGGAAGCCAAAATGAAGCTGAGTGCATTGATTGAAGCCATTAACGTATCGGACGAAGAAGTCGTCATCACCAAGAATGGCACCCCTGCCGCAGTGCTCGTCAGCCCAAGCGAATTCGAAAGCTGGCGTGAAACGGTGGCAATCAAGTCCGATGCCGACTTGATGGACGAAATCAAGAAGGGGCTGCGCAGGCTTGAAGGAAGCAAGGTCCGGCTGTATTCGCTAGACGAGTTGGTTGGCGAATGATGCGCAACCAGATTGTTTTGCCGCATGAAACTCAAGGTTCCCGACGAGACGGCGGTGCTGATACGACACTCGCATCCCGCCCTGAAGCGCCGAATAAGAGAGGCGCTTCGCATGATTATTGAAAAGCCAACAAGCGGAAAGCCGTTGGTGGATGAGTTGCGGGGATTGCGCAGCTTCCGTTTGGGTAGGATGCGCATTATCTATGCCATCAGCGAGAGAGACCGCATCGATATCGTCACTATTGGGCCTAGAAAGCGGATCTATGAGGAAACATACAGAATCATCAGCCGCAAGTGGCTCGCTGCCAATGTTTTTCTGACGCGCGGGAAACAACCCTCCGGCCCCCGGCAATTTTGAGGGCGCAAACCTTCAGTTCGTTATGCCTTGGAGGGATGGCCCAAGTTCGAGCACCCCGATCAAGCTGGGTCGGCGATCTTCAGCAGTTGCTTGCCGCGGTTCCGCCCGGTGAAGAGCCTGGTCAGGGTTTGCGGGATGTTCTCAAAGCCCTCTTGAATGTCGTTCTGATAGACCAGTTCTCCGGATTGAATCCAGCCCATCAGGTCGTTGACCGCCTGCGCCATGCGGTCGAAGTAGTCGATGACGATGAAGCCCTCCATGCGGGCGCGGTTGATCACCAGATTCATCAGGTTGGCGGGGCCGGGCACGGGTTCGGTGGCGTTGTAGCTTGAAATGCCGCCGCAGAGCACCACCCGGGCGCGCAGGTTGATGTGGTTGAGTGCGGCTTCGAGAATGCCGCCGCCCACATTGTCGAAGAACACGTCCACCCGGTTCGGGCAAAGCTCGCCGATGTGGGCGTCCACGTCCTGGCTCTTGTAGTCGATGGCGGCATCGAAGCGGGCCTGCTCAGTGAGCCAGGCGCATTTCTCCGGCCCGCCGGCGATGCCGACCACCCGGCAGCCCTTGATGCGGGCGATCTGCCCCGCGACCGAGCCGGTGGCGCCGGCGGCCCCGGACACCAGCACGGTCTCGCCGCTGCGCGGACTGCCGAGGTCCAGCAGGCCCCAGTAGGCGGTGAGGCCCGTGGTGCCCAGCACGGAGAGCATGAGGTCCGGATCAACGCCGGGCGGCAGCTTGGTCAGCCCACCGAAGCCCTCGGCGGGGCTGACCACCACGAAGTCCTGCCAGTTGCCCAAGGTCTGCACCAGTTCCCCGATGGCAAAGTCGGGATGGTTGGACTGCGCCACCTGGCCGACCGATCCGGCCCGCATCGGCTCGCCCAACCGCACCGGCGGCATGTAGCTCTCCCGATCCTCCATCCAGCCCCGCTGGGTGGGGTCGAAGGACAGGTAGAGATTGCGCACCAGCACCTCGCCCTCGCCGGGCGTGGGAATCGGCGCCTCCCGATACGCAAAGTTGTCGGGGCCGACCATGCCGAAGGGGCGCTTGGCGAGGGTCCATTGGCGATTGGCGTTCATGGCGTGTCCTTGTGTCTGCGAAGGCGGGGGAATATACCCCACTCCTCGGGCTTCATCCTACTCTGGCTTCTCGCCGTAGTCGTCCCAAGGCCGGTCCCGGTCGCGGATGGTTTGCCGGAAGCCCTTGTCCGCGAAGTCCTCCGCCCAGCGGTAGGCCTCCTCCGTGTGGCGCGTCATGCCGTCGAACAGGGTGCCGAGCTGTTGGGTCGTGCGCAGGCCCATGTTGTCATAGGGGACTTATGATGTCCGGCGCCCCGTAGGGCGTCTTCCAGTCGCCGCGGTTGGCGGTGAGGTCGTAGCCGGCGGTCAGCGTGTCGCCGATGCCGGGCAGCACCACGGCCGCCACGTCCTTGGCCCGGCTGGCCCGGTCGATGCCGTCCTCAACGCCTTGGATGACGCTGTTGGTCAGCGTGTTCCTCATCTCCGGGCGGTTGATGGCGATGATGGCGATGCCATCGGCTTCCTCTTAGAGGGTCTCGTCTGCGGCCACCGTGCGGCGCTCTTGATGGGCGGGGTTGGGATTGTGGCGGGTCAGTGGGGCTGGCGGCAAGCGGCGCTTTCAGTTCGCTTGCGCGCTTGCCGTGCATGAGGGAATTCCTAGCGAAGGCAAGACGCGCTTGAGCCGAGAAGCGCGGTCCAAGACGCAGCATCCAGCATCGGGGGTCAGAGGGCCTGTTGAGCACTAATAGTGGCTCCACATGCGCAGCACCTTCACGATTCGCCCATCTTCGAGCACTTGGTAAACGAGTCGATGTTGGATATTGATTCTGCGTGAATGGGCACCGGCGAGGTCGCCGACTAATTTCTCGAAGGGCGGAGGGTTGCGGTAAGGGTCTTCGGAGAGGATTGACAGTAGCTGTTCCGCTTTAGGCTTCAGTCCGCTTGCGCTCAGTTTCCTCGCGTCGCGTTGAGCCCGCTTGGCGTAAACGATGCGCCAACTCACCAATCAAGCGCCTCGCTGCAATCTCCGACCGACGCCTCCATGCCCTCCCGAATGGACTCGCGCATGCCCGGAACCGACAGCAGGAAAAGCGTTTCCTGGATGGCCCTCCAATCATCCTCACAGACTAGGACGGAGCGGCCTCTCTTGCCGGTAATCACCACCGGTTGATGAGACTCGGCAACCAAGTCCATCAGGCGATACAACTTTGACCGTGCCTCGGTGGCCGTGATGGTGGTCATGGATATTTCCTTTCCGTTTAGGTTCCGGAAAGGTACGCAATGACGTACGCAAGGTCAAGGCGCACCCGCAAGGCGGGCGCGTTGGAGTTTCGCGCAGCGAAACTCCGCACTCGTCGCCTAGGTCAGATTCCGATGAGTTTCTGAACCCGCACAGCGCTGTGACCCCGAAGCCGCGGCGAGACTGACTGCGTTAAGCGCCCGAGACACCGCAGTTCGCCATCGGCTTCGCGTTTGCGGCACATGCTTCAGCAACTCCGGCATCTACCGCTTCATGAACGCATGGAACATCGGCACCGTGAAGGCGGTTTCCCCATGCCGCTTGGCTTCAAACCATGCCTTTGGCGACGAGACGCTGGCGCACCGCAGCGACACTTGGCAATGGCGGGCGACCGCGTGGGCCGGGTGGCCATGTTCGGGATCCCCTTGCAGCAGAAGCGGGACCCTTTCGTCTCAGGCAACCGGGCGCCCGACCATTAACTGCGATCCGATGCGGGCTTTGGTCCAGCGCGGCAACTACCTCAGGGCCTTCGATGCCGCGCTGCCCAAGGTCAGGGCTTGGGAGCAGGCCCAGCTAAGCGCCCGACCTTGAGCGCTCCCGCTCGCAGCGCGGAGTTTCGCGTTAGCGAAACTCAAACGCACCCGCGAAGCGGGTGCGCGGGCTCGGAAAGATGTCGGAACCTGACCCACCCAATCGGTTAACCTAGGCTTTCCGTCCGCATCTTGGAGCACAGGCCATGAGCGAGATCGCGTTTCTTTCCGCCACGGAGCTCGCCGCCAAAATCCGCGGCGGGGAGCTCAGCAGCGAAGCGTTGCTGCGGCACTACTTGGACCGAGTGGACCGCCACAACGGCGAACTCAACGCACTGGTGGTGGACTTGCGCGAACAGGCCTTGGCCGATGCGCGCGACGCGGACCGGGCCATCGCCCGCGGCGACCGGCTCGGCCCGCTGCACGGGGTGCCGATGACGGTGAAGGAGTCCTACAACGTGGCGGGCGCGCCCACCACTTGGGGCAACGTCGATTGGCAGGACAACATCGCCGCCGCGGACGCCGAGCCGGTGCGTCGGCTAAAGGCGGCTGGCGCGGTGGTGTTCGGCAAGACCAACGTGCCCCTGATGCTGGCGGACTTCCAGAGCTACAACGACATCTACGGCACCACCAACAACCCCTACGACTTGAAGCGCGTTCCCGGCGGCTCCTCCGGGGGGTCGGCAGCGGCCTTGGCAGCGGGCCTCACCGGCATTGAGACCGGCTCAGACATCGGCGGGTCCATCCGCAACCCGGCGCATTTCTGCGGCGTCTTCGGCCACAAGCCCACTTGGAACCTGCTCTGGATGCGCGGCCATGCGCCGCCGGGGGACGTGCGCAGCCAGCCGGACATCTCGGTCATCGGCCCGCTGGCGCGCTCGGCCGCGGACCTCGAGACCGCCCTGATGGCCATGGCGGGGCCGGACGACATCATGGCTCGGGGCTACCGCCTCGACCTGCCCACGCTCGATGGCCGCACGCTCGGGGACCTAAGCGTGGCTGTCTGGGTCGATGACGAAATGGCTCCCGTGGATGCCGAGGTGCGGCGGCGGGTGGAGCAGGTGGCGGCGGCCTTTCGCGACGGGGGCGCTGCGGTCAACATGCAAGCGCGGCCTGCATTCGACCCCGCCCACAGCCACGCCACCTACCAAAACCTGCTGCAAGCCACCATGGCGGCGCGCATGCCGGATGCGGAGCACGAAAAGATCAAGCGCCATGTGGCGGCGTTGGCCGCCGATGACGACAGCGCGGCGGCGCAAATCCTGCGCGCCCAAGCGTCGTCGTTCAGGATGTGGAAGCAGAATGATGAGCAACGGGCGCATCTGCGCTGGAAGTGGCATGAGTTCTTCAAGGACTACGACCTGCTGATCGCCCCCATCATGGCCACCGCCGCCTTCCCTCACGACCAACGGCCCTTCGGCGAGCGCACCGTCACCGTCAACAACGAGCCGCGCCCGTACTTCGAGCAGGTGTTCTGGGCAGGCTTGATCGGCGGCAGCTACCTGCCGGCCACCGTCATCCCCACTGGGCTGAATGCCGATGGGCTGCCCATCGGCGTACAGATCGCCGGGCCGGAGTACGGTGATCTCATCACCATCGGCGCGGCCAAGCTGATGGAGGCGAACGGCTTTGCCTTCGAGCCGCCGAAGGCCTACTTGGGCTGACGGTTCCGCTGTCCATGCCCACAACGGCCATTGCCCATTCCAACATCGCGCTGCTCAAGTACTGGGGCAAGCAGGACGGGCCGGGAAACCGCCCGGATACGCCGTCGCTATCCATCACCTTGGGGGCCCTGACCACCACCACCACAGTGGAGGAGGCCGATGCCGATGCGCTGCGGCTGGACGGCCGCCCGGTTCGCGACGCCAAAATCGAGCGCGCCTTGGCGGACTGGCGGCGGGACTACCCGATCGGGCCGTTGGCCATCTCCAGCCGCAATGACTTTCCGACCGCGGCCGGGCTGGCGTCGTCGGCCTCTGGCTTCGCCGCCCTGGCAACCGCCATCGACGCCCATTGCGGACTGCGCTTGAGCGATGGCGAGCGCTCGGCCATGGCCCGACGCGGCTCGGGCTCGGCGGCCCGTTCCATTCACGGCGGCTTTGTGGCGCTGGCGGCTCCGGATTGGCGTGGCGAGGCCGTGCTGGCCCCGGACGCTTGGCCCTTGGCGGTGGTCGTCGCCATCACCGCCTCACAGCCGAAGGCCGTGTCCTCGACGGCGGGCATGGATCGCTCCAAAGCGACCTCCCCCTATTACGCGGCTTGGACCGCCGCCGCCGATGCGGACTTCGAGGCCATGCAGGCAGCCGTCGCTCAGCGGGATTTCGACGCCTTGGGAGAGCTTGCCGAGGCCAGCTTCCTGAAGATGCACGCCCTCATGCTGAGCAGTCGGCCAGCGCTCATCTATTGGCGCGGCGCTTCGGTTGAATGCCTGCGGGCCGTTCGCGAACTGCGCGCCGCCGGCTGCCGGGTGTTTGCCACCATGGATGCGGGCCCCCAAGTCAAGGCCGTTTGCGAGCCCGACGACGCCGAGCGCGTCGAGGCCACCCTAAAGGCCGTTCCGGGCGTCGTGGGCACGCTCCGTTCGGGCCTTGGCGGCGGCGCTCGAGTCGCCGATTCGTGATCGTTGGCCGCGCCCCGGGCAAGGCGGTGCTCTGGGGGGAGTACGCGGTGCTCGCCGGCGCGCCTGCGGTCGTTCTGGCGGTGGATCGCCAAGCCGTCTGCGAACTGACGCCCAGCGCCGCCTACCGCTTCATCGCCAGCGGCTTTGAGGCCGGCGAAGCGGAGTTTCCGCGCCTGCCGCGCAATCCTCCCCGGGCCGCTCCCGCGGCCTTGTTGGCGTGGCACGTGCTTCGGGCCTTCGCAGGCACAACCCTCAACGCAGGCGCCTTCCGGCTGAGTACCGATGCCTTCTATTCCGCAGGCCGCAAGCTCGGCCTAGGCTCCAGCGCGGCCTTGAGCGTGGCCATTGAAGGCGCCTGCGCGCGCTGGCTTGGGGAGGCGCCGCAGCATGAGCGGGCGTTGGCCGCCCATCGCCGGTTTCAGGGCGGGCGGGGCAGCGGCATCGACGTGGCGGCGGCCTTTTTCGGCGGCGCGCTGCGCTTCCAGGACGGCGAGGCCCAGCCGCTGGCCGCCGCCCTGCCCGAATGCCGTTTCGTCTGGACCGGCGCCAGCGCGAACACCGGGCGTCACATCGACCGCTTTGCCGCTTACTTGAACGGCAGCGACACCCGGGCGCTGGACCGGCTCGCCCAGCGCTCCGAACGCCTATGCCGGGAGCCGAGCCTGGAGGCGCTCGACGACTACGCCGATGCGTTGCGGCGCCTTGACCGGGCCGCCGGCCTTGGCATCTACACGGCGGCCCACCGGCGGGCGGAATCGCTTGCAAAAGTCCATAATCTTGCCTATAAGCCCTGTGGTGCTGGCGGCGGGGACATTGGTGCGGCGTTTGCTGAGTCCCCCGAGCAGTTCACTGATTTTGAGACCGCGGCGGCGGCGGCGGGTTTGACCGTTCTGGACTTGGAGGCTGCTTCCCATGGCATCGACATCCGCTCCTGAGCGCAGTTCGCGCATCCCCAACTTCTTCCGCTTGAGCGTTGCCGAGCGCATTGACGCCCTGCGCCAACGGGGGTTGCTGAGCGTCGGCGACCAGCGGCTGCTGGCCAGCGGCGAGCACGGCCTGAGCTTGCCGGTGGCGGACAAGATGATCGAGAACGTGGTCGGCGTGTTCGGCCTGCCGCTTGGCTTGGGCCTCAACTTTCTGATCAACGGCCGCGACTACGCGGTGCCCTTGGTGGTGGAGGAGCCTTCCATCGTCGCCGGTCTGTCGGGCGCGGCCCGGGTTGCCCGGCTCGGCGGCGGGTTTGCCGCTGAGAGCACCGATCCGGTGCTGATCGGCCAGGTGCAGGTGGTCGGCGCACCGGATCCGGAAGCGGCGCGGCAGCGCCTGATCGACGAGCGGGAGGCCATCTTGGCGCTCGCCAACAGCCTGCACCCAAAGATGGTCGCCCGGGGCGGCGGCGCCACCGATGTGGAGGCGTTCATCCATCGGCAAGCGGCCGATGCGCCCATGGTGGTGCTGCATCTTTTGGTGGACACCCGCGACGCCATGGGCGCGAATCTGGTCAACACCATGTGCGAAGGCGTGGCTTCGCTGGTGGAGACCCTCACTGGCGGCAAGGTGTTCCTGCGCATTCTGTCCAACCTCACCGACCGCGCGTTGGCCCGCGCCAGCGTTCGCATCCCCGCCGCCAACTTGGAGGGCAAGGGCTACACCGGCGAGCAGGTGCGCGACGGCCTGGTGCTGGCCAGCGATCTGGCGCAGATCGATCCCTACCGGGCCGCCACCCACAACAAGGGCATTATGAACGGCGTCGACGCCGTGGCCATCGCCACCGGCAACGACTGGCGCGCCATCGAAGCCGCCGCTCATGCCTATGCGGCCCGCACCGGCCTGTACAAGGCGCTCTCAAGGTGGCGCAGCGACGAGTCCGGCGACTTGGTCGGGGAGATCGAGATGCCCATGAAGGTGGGCACCAAGGGCGCCTCCTTGGAAACCAACCCCAGCGTGCGCATCAATCACCAAATTCTCGGCGCCGCCTCGGCCATCGAGCTGGCCGGCGTCATGGCCGCAGTGGGGCTGGCGCAGAATTTCGCCGCCTTGCGGGCGCTCTCGACGGCGGGCATTCAACAGGGGCACATGACCCTGCACGCCCGCAGCGTCGCCAGCACGGCGGGCGCGCCGGAGGCCATATTCGACCAAGTTGTGGACGCCCTGATCCAAAGCGGCGAGATCAAGGTGTGGAAGGCGGAGGAGATCATCCGCAACCTGACGCGCCGGGCGGCCGTCCCGGATCAGGTGCAGCGCAGTTCGGCCTGCGGCAAGGTGATTCTGCTCGGTGAGCACGCGGTGGTTTACGGTCGGCCCGCCATTGCGCTGCCGGTGCCGTTGGCGGTGGAGGCCCATGCGCGCAAGGGCGGCGACGGCATCCAACTGGTCATCCCGCGCTGGGGCTTGGAGCAAAGGGTGATGCCGGACCAGCGCCAAGGCGTCGCCGCCACCCTGAACATCATCCTTGAGGCGCTCGACGTCGCGGGCCGGTCCATGCTCATCGAGATCATGCCGCACCTGCCGAGGGCCATGGGCCTCGGTGCGTCGGCGGCCCTGGCGGTGGCGGTGATCCGGGCCATCAGTGACGCCTTTGAACTCGGCCTGACGGACGACTTCGTCAATCAGGTCGCCTTTGAATGCGAAAAGACCGCCCACGGCACGCCCTCCGGCATTGACAACACGGTGGCCACCTACGGCTCAAGCGTTCAGTTCCAAACCGACGGCGGGACATCCCGCTTCAAGGAGTTGCGCATTCCCCAAGCGCTGCCCTTGGTGATCGGCATCACCGGCGAGGAAAGCCTGACCGCGAAGACCGTCGCCGGGATCCGGGCTGCGTGGACCGAACGCCCCGAACGCTACGAGGCCATCTTTGACCAGATCGCGGATCTGACCAAGGCGGGGGCGGATGCCATCGAGGCGGCCAATTTCAACGAGTTGGGCCAGGTGATGAACCTCTGCCACGGTTACCTGAACGCCCTGCAGCTCTCCACTCCGGCCTTGGAGGCCATGATTCACATCGCCCGCGACCAGGGCGCGTCCGGCGCCAAGCTGACCGGCGGCGGCGGCGGCGGCTCCATGGTCGCCCTGTGCCCGGACAGCCAGGAGCGAGTGGCCGAGGCCATGCGAACGGCGGGCTTCAAGGCCCTGCCCGTCACCGTAGCCGGCTGATGCAGTCGGCCGGCGACGGCATCGCGGCCCGCTTTCGCTACACGCCGGGCACGGCGATCCTCGACTATCCCACCCGCGTTGACCTGTTTGACGATCCCAAGCGCCGCCTTCAGGGACTTGTTGGGGAGCTTTCGGATTTGCAGGAGAGGTTCTACGCGCAAAATCGGACCTCCCTGCTGATCGTCTTTCAGGGCATGGACGCAGCGGGCAAGGACAGTACCATCAAGCACGTCACCAGCGGCGTCAATCCGCAAGGCTTCCAGGTCATCAATTTCAGGCAGCCCACCTACAAGGAGATCGACCACAACTACCTGTGGCGCTATTGGCAGGCCATGCCGGAGCGGGGGCGCATCGGCATTTTCAACCGTTCCCACTACGAGGAGGTCCTGGTGGTGCGGGTGCATCCGGACATCCTTCGTGCCCGGCGCCTGCCGCAGCAGGACTTTGGCGAGCGCTTCTGGCGCAACCGCTTCCAGGACATACGCTCGCTGGAGCGGCACTTGGGCGAAAACGGCACCAAGGTTCTCAAGTTCTTCCTCAACCTGTCCAAGGGTGAGCAGAAGCAGCGGCTGTGGAAGCGGTTGGAAAACCCTGACAAGCTCTGGAAGTTCGACCCTCGCGACATCAATGAGCGCCGGCATTGGAACGACTACCAGCTCGCCTACCAGGAAGCCGTCACCGCCACCCACACCGATGCCGCCCCTTGGTACCTCATTCCCGCGGACCACAAGTGGACCATGCGGGCGATCGTCGCCTCCATAGTGGCCACCGAGCTGGGCTTGCTGGAGCCGAGCTACCCGGAACCCACCGGCAAGCAACTGGCACGGATCAACTGGGCGCGGGAGCAGTTGGCTGCGGAGGATTCGCCATGAGTCGATCCGTTGAGGTCGGATAGCACCCACGGCGCGCCGGGCCTTGAATGCGCATTCTGATCGTCAGCGACGCTTGGCTGCCGCAACTGAACGGCGTCGTGCGGGCGCTGTCCACCACCCGCGAGCGGCTGGTGGGCATGGGCCACGACGTGCAGGTGCTCGGCCCGGATCGATTCCGCACCGTCCCCTGCCCGACCTACCCGGAGATCAGGTTGGCGCTGACGCGGCCGAGCGCGGTTGGGCGCCTGATCGAGGCCTTTGCGCCGGACGCGGTGCACATCGCCACCGAGGGCCCCCTGGGCTGGTGCGCGCGCCATTGGCTGGGGCGGCGCAACCTGCGCTTCACCACCTCCTTCCACACCCTGTTTCCGCTCTACCTCAAGCTGCGCGCCGGGTTTCCGGAACGCTGGTCCTACGCGCTGCTGCGACGCTTCCACAACGCCGCCGCACACACCATGTGCTCCACCTCCACCTTGGACGGGCTGCTTCGCGAGCACGGCATCCCGTCGGTGGTGCGCTGGATCCGCGGGGTGGACACGGCCCTGTTTCGGCCCGTTGCGCCCGCCGACCTGAATCTGCCCGGCCCGATACTCATGTACGTTGGCCGGCTGGCCGTGGAAAAGAACATCGAGGCCTTTCTGGGCATTGACCGGCCCGGCACCAAGGTGCTGGTGGGCGACGGCCCGGCGCGGGCCGCCTTGCAGCGGCGCTTCCCGGAGGCGGTTTTTCTCGGTCCGCGGATGGGCGAGGCGCTGGCGGCGCACTACTGCGCCGCCGACGTGTTCGTGTTTCCCTCCAAAACCGATACGCTGGGCTTGGTGATGCTGGAAGCGCTGGCCTGCGGCGTCCCGGTGGCCGCTTATCCGGTGCCCGGACCCAACGACGTCATCGGCGCCAGCGGCGCGGGCGTCCTGCACGAGAGCCTCGGCGCCGCCATCGACGGGGCGCTGAGCATTCCGGCGCAGGCCTGTCTGGCGCGCGCGGCGGATTTCGATTGGGATCTGTCCGCCCGCCAGTTTCTGCGCAATCTGGTTGCGGTAGAATCGAAGCCTTGCGCCGGGACGGCGGCGCGGGAAGAGGAGGAGACGGCATGAGGGTCATTGTTCTCGGCGGCGACGGCTTCTGCGGTTGGCCGAGCGCCCTGCACTTATCGACCCGCGGTCATGAAGTCACCATCGTTGACAACTTCTCCCGGCGCAACATCGACAACGAGCTGGAGGTGCGCAGCCTCACCCCCATTCAACCCCTAAGCGTCCGTCTGGCGGCATGGCGGGAGGTGACCGGCAAGTCGATTGCCTTCCAGCGGCTTGACGTGGCGGAGCAGTACGACCGCCTCGTGCAGCTCATCAACGAGGTGCGCCCGGACAGCATCGTTCATTTTGCCGAGCAGCGGGCGGCACCCTACTCGATGAAGTCGTCCTGGCACAAGCGCTACACGGTGGCCAACAACTTAAGCGCCACCAACAACGTGCTGTCCGCCATCGTCGAGAGCGACCAAGACGTCCATTTGGTGCATCTTGGCACCATGGGCGTGTACGGCTACTCTTCGGTGGGCGTAAAGCTGCCGGAGGGGTACCTGCGCGTCAAGATGACCGCCGAGGACGGCGCCGAGGTGGAGCAGGAAATCCTCTACCCGCCCAATCCCGGCAGCATCTACCACGTCACCAAGACCCAGGACCAATTGTTCTTCGCCTTCTACAACAAGAACGACGAGGTGCGCATCACCGACCTGCACCAAGGCATCGTCTGGGGCACGCAGACCCGGGAGACGCGATTGGACGAGCGGCTGATCAACCGCTTCGACTACGACGGCGACTACGGCACGGTGCTTAACCGCTTCCTCATGCAGGCCGCCATCGACCATCCGCTGACGGTGCATGGCAGCGGCGGGCAAACCCGCGCCTTCATCCACATTCAGGACACCGTGCGCTGCATCGAACTGGCGATCGCCAACCCGCCGGCGCCGGGGGAGCGGGTGAAGATTCTCAACCAGCTGACGGAGACCCATCGGCTGATCGACTTGGCCAGGCTGGTGTCCAACCTCACCGGCGCCCGCATCGAGCACGTGCCGAACCCGCGCCGGGAGGCCGACGCCAATGATCTGGAGGCCGCCAACAACGGCCTGCTGGGCTTGGGGCTTGAGCCCACCACCCTGCGCGAGGGCCTGCTGCGGGAGGTCACCGAGATTGCGGGCCGGTACGCGGACCGCTGCGACCGAGACCGAATACCCTGCGTCTCCGCATGGACCCAGGACATCGCCAAGGCTTGCTCAGGCAAGCCCGACTTGGGCAGGGCCAAGCGCGTCAATGAATCCTCGGGATCGTGAAGGCAACGTGAGAGAAGCAAGAGGACGCATCGCATGAATGATCGGCTCATTACAAGCACCCGCGCGACCTGATGGTCGCGTATGGAGTTTCGCTGGCGCGAAACTCCGCGCCTATCGTGAAAGCAATGTGAGAGAAGCAAGAGGACGCATCGCATGAATGATCGGCTCATTACAAGCACCCGCGTGGCTTGGCGGTCGCGGCGAACCTTCGCTTCGCTGGCGCTTCGCTGGCGCGAAGCTCCGCTGCCGTTGCATGGATCAGGTTCCGAACCGTCTCCGAACTCGCGCAGCGGCCGAGCGCGGCGCTGGCTGGGCGGCATGGCCGCTTGGCTGGCGATGGGCGCGGCCACCGCCGACTTCGCGCCGGAACCGATCGACGTCAACCTCAGCTTGCCGCCAGCCTATCCCGACCACTGGCTGGTGGTGCATGATGCGGCCTTCTTTCACATGCGCGAGGGCCGTTACCTGTTCGTCGATCCGCGCGCCGACACCGTGGGCGGCCAAGTGCGGGGACTGCTGTCGGCCGATTTCATCGCCCACTACGAGCAAAGCGCGGCCCGCGGCGAGCACTACGTGATCGAGTCCTTCTTCTCCAGAGGCGGACGGGGCGGTGAGCGCACCGACGTGGTCACCATCTATGATGCGGAAAACTTGGCGGTGAGCGGCGAGATCATCATCCCGCCGCGCAAGCTGTCCTCCATGCCGGAGCGCTTGGCAACGGCGCTGGTGGCCGGGGACAAGCTGCTGGTGGTGTACAACTTCACGCCTGGCCAGTCGCTCACGGTGGTCGATTTGGAGAAGCGCGAATTCGTCGCCGAGCACGGCATCGCCGGCTGCTCGCTAGCGATTCCCACCGGTGACTCCGCGGTCACGTCGCTGTGCAGCGACGGGGCCTTTCTGACCACCAAGTTGAGCGATGGCGGAGCGAGCGCCGCTTCGGTGCGCAGCGCCGCGGTCTTCGCCGACGAATCAGATCCCATGTTCGAGAAAGCCGCCATCATTGACGGCGTGGCCCACTTTCCGACCTTCAAGGGCGATGTGCTGCCGGTTGACCTAAGCGGCGATGCGGCCGTTCCGGGCGAGCGCTGGCCTTTGGCCAGCGCCGAGGAAAAGGCTGCGGGCTGGCGTCCCGGCGGCTGGCAACTGGTTGCCGCCGACCATCTTGGCCGCCTCTACGTGCTGATGAACCCCAACGGCGCCGACGGCAGCCACAAAGACGGCGGCGGCGAGGTTTGGGTCTTCGACGCGGCGGCGAAAAAGCGAATCATGCGCATCCCCCTGCCCAATTGGGGGATTTCCGTGGGGGTCTCCAACGCCGAGCAGCCCCTGCTGGTGGTGACCAACGGCGAACTCCAACTGGAGACCTACAGCACCGCCACCGGGGAGCTGGACAAGACGCTCGCCGTATCCACCCAAACCCCGTTCATCGTGCGCGGGGTGCGGTAGGTTCGCCATGCTGCCTGTCGTGCTGGCCGATGCGGCGAGTTGGGCTTTGGCGGGCGTCTTCGCCATTGCCGCGGCCCACAAAGTCAAAAACCACTTGGAGTTTCGCGGCGTCCTGGATCAATACCGGATCATGCCGTCGCCGCTGGTGCCCGTTGCCGCAGCGGTGGTCGTGGCCTTGGAATGGACGGTTTGCCTGATGCTGGTCGTGCCGTCATGGCGTTGGCTGGGCGGGGCGCTGGCCGCCGGCCTGCTGCTGCTGTACGGCGCGGCGATCGCCCTCAACCTCCATGGCCGGGGCAGGACGTCGATGGACTGCGGCTGCGGCGGCGAGGCCACGCCGCTTTCCGGCTGGCTGCTGCTGCGCAACGGCCTGCTGGCGCTGCTCGCTGGCACGCCTTGGCTGGCGGCTCCGCCCGCCGCCAGCGGCTGGGCCGGCGGCATCCTGGCCGGCTTGTTGACCGCCTTGCTGTGGCTGGCCTACGCGGCGGGCAATCAGCTGCTCGCCAACCAGGGACGCGCGCCGGAGCTGGGAGCCGTTCATGGATGAGTTCCTCATCGCCTCCAACCTCATCCTCTGGGCGGGCCTGATTCTGCTGGCGGGCTTGGTCTATGCGCTGGCCCGCCAGGTGGGGGCCTTGTTTGAACGCATCGCGCCGGCGGGCGCGTTGATGGTCAACGAAGTGCTCAAACCGGGCGATCCGGCGCCGGAGATCACCGCCGCAGCCTTGAACGGCGCCGCCCTGACCTTGGGCGGCGCGCCGGAGTCCGGCGCTTGGCCGCGCGCCACCCTGATCTTCTTTCTGGCGCCCGACTGCCCGGTGTGCAAGACCCTGCTGCCGGTGCTGCGCTCGGTGGCCAGGTCGGAATCCCGGGTGGACATCGTGCTGGCCAGCGACGGCGGCAGCGCTGCCGAGCACGAGGCCTACGTGGCCGAGCAGGGCATCGACGAGTTTCCGTACGTCCTGTCGGAGGGCCTCGGCCGATCCTACGGCGTCGGCAAGCTGCCGTACGCGGTGTTGATCGACGAGCGGGGGCGCATCGCCGCCCTGGGCCTGGTCAATTCCCGCGAACACCTTGAGAGCCTGTTTGAAGCCAAGGAGCGGCAGACGCCATCCATTCAGCACTACATGCGGCAACAGGCCGACGGAACCTTCCGCCAAGCCGACCGGCATGGGCAAAGCCTTGCTGACGACGCATACTACGAAGCCGAAGTTCCGGCAGGGGGGACGCGCACATGAACCTCACTCGAATCACCGACGCCATCGACCGTTGGACGGAGCGCGGCGCCCGCGGCATCGCCCGGGGCAGCAGCCGTCGGGGCTGGCTGAAGGCCTTGGGCGGCGCCTTGGCGGGCGGCGCCGTGCTGCCCCTGCTGCCCGTCGCCCGGGCGCAGGCCGCCAGCGGGGTGCCGGAGGCGGGCGATCCCGAATCCTGCGGCTACTGGCGCTACTGCGCCATCGATGGCTTCCTGTGCAGTTGCTGCGGCGGCAGCGAGAACGCCTGTCCGCCGGGCACGGAGATGTCTCCGATCACATGGATTGGCACCTGCCGCAACCCGGCGGACGGCAAGAGCTACGTCATCTCCTACAACGACTGCTGCGGCAGAACGGCCTGCGGGCAATGCCTGTGCAACCGCAACGAGGGCGACCTGCCCATGTACGTGCCGCAGAAGAACAACGACATCAACTGGTGCTTGGGCACCCAATCGGCGATGTACCACTGCTCCACGGCCGTCATCATCGCCCAAGGCCTCGACTGACGAGGCGATGCGCCAGACCGAAGAGAAAGCGGTTGCCGGGCGCAAACGCGATTTGCCTCGCACCCTCATTCAGCGATCAGGGGAAAAAGCCGCCGGGCGGACGTGGGTGCTCCTCGCGCTGGCGTTGGTCGCCGCACCCGCTGCCGCGGACGGCGCCGCGGTCAACGCCGACCGGGCGCGCATCAACTACATGCTGAACTGCCAAGGCTGCCACCTGCCGGATGGTTCGGGCGTGGGCGACATTCCGCAAATGCGGAACTTCGTCGGCAACTTCCTCAAGGTGCCGGGCGGCCGGGCGTTCCTGGTGCAGGTGCCGGGTTCGGCCAACGCCGCCCTGAGTGATGCGGCCCTTGCCGAACTGCTCAACTGGATGCTTCCCGAAATCAGCGCCGCGCAACTGCCCGCGGACTTCGATCCCTACACGGCGGCGGAGGTTGGCCGGTACCGGGCAGCGCCCTTGAGCGACGTGAACGCCGTGCGCCTGCCGCTGATTCGGAAGATCGCTCTTTTGCCGGGGGAGTGATTGCCCAAACGGGCGTTTTCACTGGGCGGCGGCTTGCCGCCTCTCGGCGAGCAGGCGCTTCTTGGCAAGCGCCTGCTCGACCCCGAAGAGCAAGTCCGCACACCAAGCAGGCATGTCGTTGGACTCGACGCTGGACACGAGCCTTCCCTTCTCGAGGCAGCAGAGTTCCGTGGGGTCGGGGATTCCCAGAACGTCGTCTCGCGAGTTGTCCAAGACCTCCAGTTGGTCGAATTCGGCGACTCTTAGCCGAAGGTTGGACAGCGACCACCTGTACCGTTCCGGCACCCGCTCGGGATCAACCCGTGTTTTCCAGGACTCGCTTCTCTATTCTCGCGACGTTGATGGCTGGCGACTCGGTGCCGAGGTAGATTCCCTCCACCCGGTAGCCGGCTTGCCGAACGCGCTCGACCATCGCCGGTCCCGGCCTGCCGGAGAAGGCGCTCTCAACCCCGAAGCTCAGCCGCCGCCGGATCGCCTCAGCGACTTGGGTCTCGAAGATTACCTTGGTGCGCTCGCGGGCCTCCTCGCTGTTCCAGTCGCCAATCCCCCCAGCGATGGAGTCCTGATCCAGGAAGCGGTCGGGCAATCGATCGTAGTTCCCTCGTTTCCACGCGCTCTTTCCCGCCCCGTCGCACCCCATCACGATGATGAAGACAGGTCGTGAATCCAGTTGATCGGCCATCGCATCAGCCCTCAAGGAGAATGTGCGGGCTCAGGGACATATCCGAATCTGGCCCGCTCCGCGGGCGCGCCCACACTAACCGATGGTGAAGATACAACGGTTTGCATGCGTCAAACCACCGCGTCACGCACCACAGTTTGGACGGCGAGTGCATCTGCCGCCGGAACTGATCCCCGGCGGCGGCGTCAATCCGTCAGGCCAGCGGCACCATCGCCGAGCGACGAATCACTCGATCCCGCGTCAAGAGCGGCACGTCATGCACTAAGCTTGTCGCTGCGATGAGTTCGTCCGCCGGGTCGCCGACGAAATCAAGGCCTGTGGACATGCGCGCCACGGCGAAGTCGATGGGCCACAGATGGATGCCGTTCAGAGTCCGGGCCACTTGCCGGTCATCAAGATCGAGGGCTATACGGCCGAGCTGCACGAGTTTCGAGAGTTCCCAAGGAACGATGGCGGATAGGCTCCACTCTTGCGTCGCAAGCAGGGCCTGCTCCCGCGGCCGCAACGCACCCTGCAGAGCGTAGATCAGAATGTGCGTGTCAAGGTTCAGCATCAGCATCCCAGCGCACGCCGGTTGACTCGATGCCGCCCCGAATCTTGATCTTGTGCCGCAGACTGCCGATCAGCGATTCGAAACGTCGCTCGTAGGGCATGACGCAGGCGACCGGCCTGCCGTGCTTGGTCACCACAAGGCCTTCGGGGCCCAAGTGATCCAGCAGCGCCAAGCACTGTTCCTTGAATTTCGCCGCTCCTATCGTCTGCATGAATGTGGCCCCCTGCCCAAAATGGATACATTTTATTACCAGTTGGAAAAATTATCCATAAAAGGGTTTTCTCGGGATCCGATGCTCATGCCCGCACGGCATCGGCTGCTTGGCGAGAAGTGCGGGCCAGCAGGCCGGGCAGTCAGTGCTCGGCCCATTAGTCAAGGGTCATGTCGGTCCCGCACTCATTCTTCTCGCCACCGCCAGCGTTCAAGGATACTTGTAGTAGGGCGGTGGGTCAGGTTCTCTTGGCTGATGCCGTTAGTGGCGCAATTAGGTCCTGAATATGGCGCAATAAGGAAAAATGCGCCACAATCGCGCCACTCCGATCCAAGGATGATCCCATGGAAAGAGACATCGGGGCTCTTCTGGGCAGCATCAACGCGTCAGAGCACCCCTTGGCGTTGGCTGACTTGCTGGTCCGACACCCGGAATTGCCGCGGCGCACTGCGCAGCGATGGCTCTCGCAGCTCCTCTCAGGTGGGATGATCCAAGCCTTCGGCGAAGGACGCGGACGCCGATATGTCCGCTGTGGTCCCGAAGCACCCGTTGCGGCGAACGAGGCGTTCCCGGCTGCGATTCCGGTTTCCGAGGACAGTCAGGACATCCTTGCCTACCTCAACCGACCGGTTCAGGCGCGCAGGCCCGTGGGCTACCAACGCGAACTCCTGATGGCATACCGGCCGAACGACACGCACTACCTCCCGGAACCGTTGCGGCGGCGGCTCTGGATGTTGGGCCAACCCGCAGCCGCCGACAGCAAGCCCTCCCCGGCGGGAACGTTTGGCCGCAGCATCCTGAACCGGCTGTTGATCGACCTGTCATGGGCGTCGAGCCACATGGAGGGCAATACCTACACTTGGCTGGATACGCGGGCATTGATCGAACGCGGTGATGCGGCCGAAGGAAGGGCGGCGATCGAGACGCAGATGATCCTTAACCACAAGACGGCCATCGAGATGCTCATCGACAACGCTGACATTGTCGATTTCCATCGATTCACAGTGCTCAATCTGCACAGTGCGCTTGCCGAGAACCTGCTCCCCAACCCGGCCGATGAAGGCCGGATTCGGCGGCACGGGGTGGAAGTCGGCAAGAGCGTGTACCGACCACCCACGGTTCCCGCGCAGATCGAGGTGCTCTTCAATGTCCTGCTGGACAAAGCCGGGCAGATCGCCGATCCCTTCGAGCAGTCGTTTTTCGCGATGGTTCATGTTCCCTACTTGCAGCCATTCGCCGATGTGAACAAGCGCACGTCCCGGCTGCTTGCCAACCTGCCCCTGCTCCGCGCGAACCTGTGTCCCTTGACGTTTCTCGATGTGCCTGAGCCGGCGTACACCCGTGCGGTTCTCGGCGTTTACGAACTGACTCGCACTGAACTGCTGCGCGACCTCTACGTTTGGGCTTACGAACGCTCCGCACAGGAGTATCTGGCCGTCAAGCAGAATCTCTCGGATCCAGATCCCACGCGGTTGGCATACCGGGAGCTCATCAGGGATACTGTGCATGGCGTGGTCACCAACCTGCCGAAAGACGGCTTGGCATGGATCGATGCCCGTCTGGGCCAGGTGCGAGCGGATTGCCGCGCTCTCGTCCGGGCACATGTGATCGATGACCTGCGGCGGTTGCACGAAGGTGTGCTGGCGCGTTACGGGTTGCGGTTGTCGGACTATGAACGCTGGCAGGAGCGACGGCAGGTGCTGGGTTAGCGGGATGGGCAGCGGTCTCAGGAGCGCCGTTGACTGGGCTTTCACACAGGGCTATGGTTCCCTCGTGGTTTCAGTTTCACCAAGGGTGTGTGATGGTGGAGAAATAGTGACGCTGGTTGCGCGAAGACCAGAACCGGGATGGATGTCATTGGCGTAGAGGGCGGTTTTGCGAAAGCCCATTGTGGATTAGGAGTGGCAGCACACATGAACGAAATTGAGAGCAAAGGCACCAAGAGCAATTCCGAGCTGGAAAAGGCAGCCGCAGCACAAAAGGTCTGGCTACCCTGCACCGTTTCGCCCGGTTCTTTCTCCAACGAAAGGGTCGTGAAAATTGATCTGGATGGCTGGCATTGGATGGGTTTCGTGAACGTCTGCCTTCTCAAGGAAAAGATTGAGGAAGGGCCGGATCAGGTGCTGGCGAATATACTAAGCCTGACCGATAACACCTTCGAGGCCAGCATACCGGGCGAGGCGGTTCAAGGGGCGTTGCTGCAAGGCAATACGCGGGAGTATATGACGAGCATGGTCTGATGATACTGTCCAAACCTGATATTGAGAGCGAACTCGAAGCTGGCAGGTTGAAATTAGACCCTTTCCCCCGCCCGTCACAGATTGAACCGATCTCCATCAACCTCAAGCTTGGTCGCAGCTTTACTGTGCTCAAAGAGCTTCCTAACCACGTTCCGGCTCTTCGGGTTGGACCATCGCTGATGCGGGCCAAGGAGATGTGGGATACGAAGGAAGACCTTGACAGATTTAGGCTAAATCCTAGTGACTTTGTTCTTGGGCACACGCTTGAAAGAGTCACAATGCCCAATCACTTGATGGGACTCTTGGAGGGACGTAGTAGTTGGGCCCGTGCGGGGATTATCATGCACTTGACGGCACCGAAGATAGACCCTGGATTTGACGGAACGATCACGCTTGAGATGCTCAATGTTGGCAAAGCTCCCATAGAGTTAGTGCCCAAGGAGGATGAGCCAGTGCAGCTTATTTTGGTAAGGCTGACGCAGGCGTTAGATCGTGCTTCCGCTTACGGGGCCTCTCGAGGAGATATCTTTCAAGGGCAGAAGAGGCCACTTCCTGGCGATGAACAAAGGCACAATCCAAACAGAACTTGAAGGCTACTGGGTTGAGGGGAAAACTGGGCGGTATTCAGTTCGTCGTTCCCGCACCCATTCTCCTCGCCGTAATCGCCATCTTTGGTTGGCGCCGAAGGCAGGGCGATGATGAGGACGGCCGAGGCATCGTCTTAGTGCTTCTCGTCATCGGCGCACTGGCTGCGGTGGCGATCCCTCTCGCTCATGGTCTTCGATGACCCAGGGCGTCACGATCCGACCGCCGCGTCCCGCGCTCGATTGGAAATCCGTAGGGACAACGCAGCGAGTTTGTATCCCTCTCGGCATCGGCTGAAGCTGATTTAGGGGCATGTTCGCGAATTGAGGGTGCTTGGAGTAGCAGGACCGAATGAGTGCTTCGCTCAGAGAAGCTATGAACCGAAACCTCATCATCACGGGCATACCGCGTTCCGGCAGCACCCTGGCCTGTTCCCTTCTCAACCGCTTGCCTGACGTCGTCGCCCTCAATGAAACCATGAGCATTGGCGGCTTGTTGGCCCTGCCGGATGCCGATTCCCAAGTACAGGCCATTGCGGACTATTTTTCCGAAACCCGCCGGACTATTGACCAGACCGGCAAGATGCCCCAGCTTCGGGTTGCCGGTTCCGAGGGCAACATGTTTCTCTCCGACGCTTCGACCGGGCGCAAGTCGGCAAAACTCGGCAGTGCCTTGACAGACTTGGGCAAGGTTCTGCCAATCGACTATTGGCTGGCCCTGAAGCACTTGAACGCCTTTGCCGCCCTGTTGCCCGAGCTGCGGCAACGCTTTGATTGCTTTGCCTTGGTGCGCAACCCGTTGGCGACCTTGGCTTCCTGGCATACGCTGGACCATCCCATGGGGCGCGGCCACATGCCTGTGGCGGAGGCGCTTGATGAGGGGCTCGCCGAGCGGCTCGCCGACATCGAAGAGGGCTGCGAGCGCCGTTTGGCGCTGCTCGACTGGTACTACCGGCGCTTCACGGACTCGCTTGCGCCGGAGCGCATCCAACGCTATGAGGACATCGTGGCTACTAACGGCAGCTGCTTGGCCGAGGTGCTGCCATCGGCAAGGGACCTCCCGGTTGTTTTGGGAAAACCGCTTGAGGGACGCAATGAGAACCTGCTCTACGGTGTGGCGGCGGAAGCGAAAGCGGATGCCGAAGCGCTGCTGGAGAACCGCGGTCACGCTTGCTGGCGTGTGTATGAGCCGGTCGAAGTCAGCGCGCTTCTGGGTCACTATCGAAGACGGCCTAAAGCGCCGCAGGGAGTGGAGGACTCGGTGGCGCACGCGGATGTGGCGGGGGACTATCAGCCGAAGGTCAGCTTCATGATTGTTGGTGCGCAAAAGTGCGGCACGTCGGCGCTCTGGGAGTATCTTGGTACGCATCCCCAAGTGGGGATGTCCTCTCCGAAGGAAGTACAGTTGTTCAGCGGCCCCGAATACTCACCCAAATGGTCGCCCCATGAGATCGATCGACGCTACGCGCCTTGGTTCCGCCACTGCCCGGAAGCGGCCGTGCGCGGCGAGGCGACGCCGATCTACCTCTTCTTTCCCGAAGTAGCGGTGCAATTGAAGCGCTACAACCCGGACTTGAAGTTGATCGTGCTGTTGCGGAACGCTGCGGAGCGGGCCGTCTCCAACTACTACATGCAGCGGGCTAGAGGCAAGGAGAAAGCGCCTTTATGGCTGGCCCTGCTGGCGGAGCCGTGGCGCTTGAGGCGCTGCGCCAACCCGCGCGACTGGGGCTCGGCGACCCGCGTTTTCAGCTACCGCGCACGCGGCCTGTACAGCCTTCAACTGCGCAACCTGCATCGGCACTTCCCTAGGCATCAGGTGCTCATTGTGCGCAGCCGCGACCTGCAGCAGGACCACGAGGCCGTGCTGCGCCGGGTCTTTGCTTTTTTGGGGGTTGCCGAAAACGTGGACATGCCGAGGCGTACCGCTCTGCCCGGGGAACGGCACGGCAAGCGTCGGCATCCCATCCTTTCTTGGTTACTTCGACTGAGCTATCTGGCCGAAAGGTGGCGAGCGCGAGGGCTTTACGACCTATGAGGTGCCGCTAAGCCATTCAACGCCGTTGGTGTACTCTTCGTCTGGTGCTGGCTGCGCCGTGTAATAGTAGAAGGCTAGTGACTTGCGGGTGACTCTCTTGGGAACCCGCAGCGGTGCGGGATGTCCGTGATAGCTTTGCTTGTCCGTGTTGAACACGACCAGCCTGTTGAATTGCGGCGCAATCGACTTCACGCAGGTTGACCGATCCGCGCCCCAAAATTCCAAGCAGCCGCCATACTCCGGCCTCCAGCCCGGGTTCAGGTAGTAGAGCACGTTGACTCGGCGGTAGAGATCCAATGCCCGCAAATGGGTGCCGTCGGCATGCACGTCCAAATGACCGCCATTCAGAATCTGGTGCAATCCGCCTCCGTGAAGATAGGGATCCGGCAGCAGCTTGTTGATTCCGGTCAAGCGGCTGAGGAAGTTGACAAAGGGGTAAGCTCCGAACTCGCACAGAGCAGCGTGGATCGAGGGAGCCAAGCCGTGGAGTCTCGAGGCATGGGCGATGCCCAACTTCCCGGGCTGATTGATTGCGTTGCGTTCCACCCAGATGGCCGACTCAGGACCGGGGAAATCTCGCAAGAGGGTTCTGGCCAGAGGTTCCGGCAGAAAGTCGTCAATGACCACATGCTTGAACGGCGCTGCGTCCGCAAAGGAAGGCGCAAAGCGGCTTGCCAGCGCCTCCAGTGGATCAATCTCAAGCAGGAATGAGCGCGCAGATTGACGGGTCCGCCGTCGTTTCGAGGCCCATCCCGCTAACCCATTTTTGAAATTCATTGACCCAATTGGCTCACACACAGGGAATGTCAGTATTTTGCATCAGCCGCCGATTAAGGTCACGCTAACGTTGCGCGGGTCGGGTTCCGAAATGTTGCTGGGCCCGTGCAGCACAGCCGCGATGGGCTGTCATTTTCGGCTATCGGGCGTATGGCGCGGCGACGTCGATCACCCTGACATGAACGGTTTGGCGCTCGTGATCGGCAAGAGCCGCGTCCAATTGCTTTTGCAGTTCTGCGGGCGCAGAGGGTCGCTTGCCAGCCGGTGAGCGTTGCGTGCGCTCGGGGCCGAACCATAGAACGACGTAAATGCCATAGCCGTTCGTGACGGGGTCGATGGTGTACTTGGCAGTGAGCTGGGACTTGACGGTACGCCACAGGTGTCGGTTGTCGTTTCGCTTCACCTCGATGGGGATTCGGAAGTCGCCACAGGAGACGCTGATGTCGGGTCTCGCGTCAGCCGGATGGGTCACCTCAGGTTCGATGCGCATGTGCTCGGGGCAGATGCGACGAAGCCCACGCACAAGCGCTTGCGTGCAGGACTTTTCAGGTTTGGGATTGGTCAGTCGGCTATGGCCGGATTCGTTCCAGAATTCCTTCCAGCCGTCGGCACTCCCGGATCGCATCCCACGGGCCAGGATCTTCAAGCGGTCCAGCACTAGGGCGGTGAGGTCCGCGGAGCTGGCTGGCCGGCCACCTTGAAGCGTCTCGGTCGCCTCTTCGGCGGTTGGATGGACGTACTCGTGATCCCGCCGATTTACGCGCTGATCATCCGCAGCGCGGGACAAGGTGTGCTGCCAGTGCGAGAGCTCCGGGTCTTTGACGAGATCAGCCAGAGCGTCGGGGGCGCTGCCGCTCGGGTCGCGCGCTAAAAGGCGGATGCAGTGACTGACTAGCGTGGACGCTTCCATTGCGGGCGTCACCAAGCCTTCACTCAATTCGTTCGGATCGACGATTCGGCCCACAAAACGGACGAGGAACGCGGCCAGTTCGGTGCCCTCGCGCTCCACCGGAAAGACGCTGCGCTCCTGCGGGCAGAAGAAGCTGGCGAAGTGCAGCGTACGCGCTTGCCGGCGCCCGCCACAAAGAAATTCCTGGGCGGAAGTTGTGAACTTGCCGGTCGCGATTGTGCAGCCTGCGGCTAGCCAACGACCGCGCTGACGGGGGGGCATGCTCTTGCTTTTGAGTTTGCGAGCGACCAGCTGTTCGAACTCGGTTTGGTCCGCGTGTTGAAGCGCGGCGAGCAGCAGGTATTCGAGTGTGTCGAGGAGGCGCCCCTTGGCACGGACGGGAAACGCCCGGAGCAACGGCAGGCTCGCGTGCCTTGCGACGGTGGCGTGCTGGCGGTCGAAGGCCAGATGCCAGAGGTTTGTGTTGCCAATGTCTGCGCCCTTCCGGAACAAAGCGCCCGTTAACTGGATTTGAACTTCCGCAACGGCTGCCGGGTGCTTGTCAATGAGGTGTCCGTACCAGGACGGTTCGTAGTCTCCGTGGGCATAGCCGAAATAGATTGCCAGCGCTCTGCGGATCTGGGCGTCAGTCCACCAAGAGTCCTTAAGCGTTTCCGTTCGTTCGGCCTCGGCCAGCCCCGCAAGGTATGGCCAACACATGGGGTGCATCCTGGACTCCAGGCGTTGCTCGAGAATCCCGTCAACGTCCGGGACATCCTGACGCTGCGGGGCCAGACGCAACCCAGTTAGGACGGCATCGAGCAAGCGGTCGTGCGGTGCGAGGAGTTCTTGGAGACGCCTTGTGGCTGAGTCGGGCGTGAATTGCATGAAGTCGCCAAAGTACGTTTGCGCTAGACGGTGGAGTAGCGCTGGGGACGCCTTGTTGCTGCGCAGCGCGTCCTCGTTTGCTTGCACGACCTCCAGTTCGCGCCGTGCCTTGCGCTGCTGCTCTTGCTGCCATTCCTGCCCGTGCCTGTCGAGTTCTGGCGGGTCAGGTGGTGGATTGAGTAAGCGTTGCAGCAAGGCGGTCAGCTCGGGGTTGTCCGCAACCAGGCTTTCAACTCGTTGGTGATCAAGGTCGCTGGACTGCACGGCGAACCTCAGCAAAGATTCGGCGCGGAGGGGATGCTCTGCGTGCATTGCCTCCGCCGAAGCGGTGCATGCCCAGAAAAACTCCGAAGAAACGCGAGCGCCGAAAAGCCGTTGGAACGCTTCGTACGGCGTGTGCCAGAACTTGTCTGGAAGTCGCCGCATTCCCTCCATAAGCAGTTCTAGATGCCGGTGCTGACGGGCTTCGATCCAGCTTCGTATTCCGGTCGCTTGGTCGCCGCTTGCGAGTTGGCCCACGCGCAGGCGAACGCCGGCATCAAGCCAGTCGTAGAGTCGGGCGGTGTCAATGTTGTCGCCGTGGACTTCCAATCCGCGCAGGAGCACCTTGGCAAGGCAGGACGCCAAAGTGGAATGGCTTGCCTGCTCCATGTCGCCTAGGCGTTCTCTGCAGCGGTTGAGGAGCCGGGCAATGGCCGCGTCGGACGAAACCGAGGGCAGGTGCGATACCCAAAAGCGCATGTACGCCCCGAAGTGGAGCTCCGATGATTCCTTGATGTAGTCCCAAACCGAATCGGGAGCGATGTGTTGGGGATAGAGAGCGGCTAGGAGTTGTCCAAGGAGATCGTCCGTCGGGTCGGCGATGTGCCGGTCTCGAATGTCCCGAAGCAGGCCGAGAAGGCCCGTTGCGCTTTCAGCATCCCTGTTGTAGTGGATGAGGGCCTTCATCGCGGCATTCCTGACGCGGGGCCACCTGCCGTTGTCGCGCACCGCCTCCATCAGGACGTCCGAGAGGTCGGCCAGTGGGGACGCCTCCGCAAGGAGCCGCAACACGAAATCGGCGACGAGTTGACCATCGGGGCCGTCCGGGGGAGTGCGTATGTTCTGTTCCAGGACCGGCTTCATGGCCTCAGTGCCAAGGGACGCGAAGGCGGGGGCGGTTCGGTAGATGGGTTCCAGCTTTCGGGGTTGACGGACCAACGAGTCGAATAGAGCGCGGCGTTCGTCGGCGGAGAACGCTTGAATGTCTCCGTAGAGCGCCACGCCCATCGGATCGCGCTCGATCAGGTGGTGGCGGGCACACGGCGAGTGGACGGCGAGCCAAGCTGACAAACCGCGAAGTTGGGAGACCACCATGCCATCAGCACCGCAGATGAGAGCTAGTGCCCTCAGCGCGGGAAGCCCATGCGAGATGAGTTCGGCGATGTGCCGAGCAGCGACGTACTCGGCGATCTGGCGGTGGACGGGTTCGGCGAGGCCCTCCCTGACGTAGCGAAACAAGCTTGATGAAGCCGCTTCCCGACATTCATTGCGTGGGCGTCCGCAAACGGTCATGCAGGGGTGGTCGGAATCGGCCTTGGCGGCGGACGTGGCATATCCGGATGCCCCGGAGACCAGCAGCACGGCGCACATGCGGCCTGCGGCATCCAGGATTCGGTTCGGATCCTTCAGTGTTCTCACGCCAAGGTGTTCTTCGTTGCACTCGTCGGCCATCGCGAGGCAAGCCCTGTCGAATACATCTCTGCGCCCGGCGGGCCATGCGCCGGCATGGACGGCGCGCACGAGCAGGCGAAGGGTCTGCGGGTTGCGGAGGAGGCCCGCCATGCCAAGGTCTCGTGCCTCTTTGATGAACTTGCCAGCGTCGTGGACGTTGGGATCAGCCTGCAAGAGCGCTGTGGCCTGCCGGTCCTCGAGGGGGTCGAGGTTCAGCACGGTCATCTTGCCCGAGGGCGAGGATGAGGCGAGGCTCTTCTGGTCGGTGGTGAGCCAGTCGACATGTCGGCACGATAGCCGGAAAGGTGGATTGCCAAGCTTTTCGAGGTTGCGTCGGATACGATCCAAGGGCGTTCGGAGAGTGGTTGCGCCGACCCGAATCTCGTCCAGGCCGTCGATAAGCAGGGTCTTGCCCTTGCATTCCGGATGGTTTTCGGCATCAAGGACCGCTAGGTCACGGGCGCTGACGAACATGCCATACGGGCCGAGATCATCCGCCTCTTTTTGAAAGGCCGTGCTCTTGCCCATGCCCGGATCGCCCAGCAGAACGTAAGCGGGCAGGTCGCGAAACGCGGAGAGCGGCTTGCCGGAGGTTGGGCGCGAGCCGACGGTTCCTTCCTTGTCGCTAAGCTCAGTGCATGTTCGTGGCACGATGATCATGGGTATTTGTCGAACCACCGGTCGAGATGTGAGGTCAGGAAGTCATCCAATGGCGTGCCGCCGTCGCCGATGAGTATCGTGCGGTGTGGTTTGAACTGGCGTGAAAAGGCATCCATGCCCGGCAATGGTCGTCTGCGGCCGCTCTTGACTTCGATCGCTATCGTCAACGGCCCGCGGCTGAGGACGAAGTCCACCTCAAGATGGTTCTGCCGCCAGTAGTGGGCATGCACGTTGTTCGGGGCTGAGTTGAGGATATGGGCACCAACAGCGCTTTCGACGAGGCGGCCCCAGAACGTGCGGTCCGCTTGCGCTTGGGTAAAGGTGTAGCCGGATTTGGCGGTCGCCAGGGCGGTGTTGAGGACATTGAGCTTCGGGCTGGAGGCGCGCACTTGATGGGATGAGGTTGAGTATCTGGTGAGGCCGGAGATGAGGCCAGCCGTGGCAAGCAGGTCCAGGTACCGCGCCAGCGTGGTGGCGTTGCCCGCGTCTTCAAGCTGCCCGCGCATCTTGCTGTAGGAGAGGATTTGTCCGGAATAGTCCGCGCCAAGTTCGAAAAGCTGCTTGAGCAGGGCAGGCTTTTCGACCTTCGTCATGGCCACGATGTCCCTTTCGATGTTTGGCGTGATCAGAGCGTTGAGAATGTAGTTGCGCCAGCGCTCCTCCTCGCGGATGAGATGCGCGCCGCCGGGATAGCCGCCGAAGTAGATGTACTCCGCCAAGTCGAAGTTGAACGCGTCCGCCATCTCCTGATAAGACCAGTGGCGGACGTCGATTGGCTCGAAACGGCCGGCCAGACTCTCCGTCAATCCAGACTGGATGAGCAGGGGCGCGGAGCCAAGGATGATGACATGCAGGTTGCGGCCAACGGCGCGGTCGGCATCCCAAAGGCCTTTGACCGTGGAGGACCACTGCGGGAGCGTCTGTATTTCGTCGAGCGCAAGCACGGCTCCGTGAGGGTGGCGCTCCGCCTCTTGGCGGGCATGCTGCCAAGTCCTGACGAGCCACTCCGCATCCGGCATCTTGGGCATCCGCAATGTCTGTCCGGCAAAGGCCAAATCCCCTGGCTCCGCAGCATCCATCTGGTCTAACGTGTAGTAGAGCGGGTGGCGCCCAGTGCGGTGAAGTACCTGACGAACGAGTCTGGTCTTGCCAGTCTGGCGGGGGCCGAAGACGGCGATGATGCGGTGCGGTTGTTCGTTGAGTCGGCTGACCAGCGTGTCAACCTGGGAGCGTTGAAAGCTTTGCATGCGATTAAAGTACAATACTGAACAATTTTGTTCAATGACCGGATAGAGGCATAAGACTTTGGCGGTTGCTCGATCAGCTTGCGCAGTGGTCACCGGGGCTGGCGGATCCGGTGCCCGCGAATTATGGGATTGGCTAACCGAAGGGCTTGTTGACTCGGGGTTCCGAGCGCCGCCTTGCCACCTGCTGGACGCTGCTTCACAAATTAGCGGGGCTTTGCTTTCCGCTTTCGGCTGCCGTTGGTGGAGTCCCGAACCGCTCCCGGATGACTGTTTCTCAAGCTCGATGGCTCTCGATGCGCAAACTGAAATCGGCACGTTGCTCGATCAGGTGGCGGATGCGGGCGGCGATGTCCTGCTCCAGAACATGGCCTTGGCCCGATTAGGGCCGCTATGGCTGAAAGAAATCAAGGCGCGTTTCGAGCCGGTTGTGATCGTGCAGGTTCTCAGTCGGGCGGATGCAGCCTTCCAAGCGTTGTCCTTCGGCACTTTGAGAGATGCCGAATCGCCCTCCATCAACTGCCCCGCTCACTTTGATCTGCTGTGGCTGCATTGCAATCTGGAACTTGAGCGTTGGACGCGCGGCGAGCGGCGGTTGGTGTTGGCTTGCCATGAGTTCGCAAAGTCGTCGCAGGAGGGCATTGGCCGCCTGCTCTTGGCGCTTGAACAGGCGTTGGGTCGTCCGCTGCCAGGACTCGACGCACCCGGATTGCCGACGACGCCAAGTGTGGCTGAGCCGCTGCTGTCCGACCGCGACCGAGTGCTTGAGCGCATCTATCAAGCCTTGAGTGCGCAAGGTGAGGACGAAGGCGCTGGAGACTGTTTGGAAGCGGCTTGGGAGCAACTGCAGGCGCGGGTGCCGGCAGCACACCAAACGTTCGATGCTTTCCACGACGTCAATCTGTTCCACTCGGCGCGGCTGCAGCGATTTGTCAGCTTGTGCGAGTACGCGCCTCGGTTTCCCAACGTCTCACCCCTGCGAAAGACTGCGGATCGAGTTCGGCGCAGCCGTAGGCCGCGGCTTGGCGATCCGCCGTTCCTCTTCATTTCCGGCAATCCCGCTGCGCGCAGCCATCTCTACCGGGTGGGGAATCCGATCGACGGCTTGCGACGCCTTGGCGTCCCCGCTTGCTGGATGTCAGCGAAAAAGCTGAGGCGCTTCGACTTGAAAAGCATCAAAGCGCGCTGCGTCATCCTGCATCGATGTGGTGAGAGTGAGGCCATCGACGCGCTCATTCACCAATGCCGAACATTTGGAGTGCCCATTGGCTACGACATCGACGACTTGATTTTCGACGCCGAAATCATGCGTGAAGGCGGCATTCACTTCATTGCCAGACTGCCGAAGGCGGAGCAGGACGCTTGGCTTGAAAGCGCCCGAGGACACCGGCGCCTTATGGCGGCGGCGGACTTTTGCCTAACGCCCACGCAGGCGCTGGCTGAGCAGGCCCGCCGCATCAACCGGCAAGTGCGCGTAATCGAAAACGGCTTCGGCGCGGAGCTGTTGGCGCTGTCTGACCTGTGGCGGTCCTCACGTCACTTCTCCACCAATGATGGCCTCCGCCTAGGCTACGCCAGCGGCACCGCCACCCATGAAGCGGACTTCGCAACCGTGGTTCAACCTCTTGCGGAGGCGCTTAATCAGCAGCCGAACCTAGTCTTTACCTTGATAGGCAGCTTGGATCTAGCGCCTTACGAGGGTCTGCTGCCCGATTCGCAAGTGGAGCGGCGCCCGCTGGTTGAACATGTCAACCTCGCCTACGAACTGGCGCGTTTCGACATCAATCTGATCCCGCTGCAGGCCAGCCCCTTCTGCGATGCCAAGAGTCCGCTGAAGTACTTTGAGGCGGCCCTGGTCGGCGTCCCGTCCATCGCAGCGGCCAATCCAACATACGACGAACTGATCCGACATGGTGAGAACGGGCTGTTGGCGCATTCGGAGGAGGAGTGGGCCGCGAACATAGCGATGCTGTCCAACGACGCGGAATTGAGAGCGCGTCAAGCGGCCTTGGCGCGTGAGGAATGCGTCACCCGGTTTCATGCCGACCGGCTGGCGGAGAAGTACCTGCGATTGGCCGTTTAGCGCTCAAGGTGATTGCATGGACCGGCCTCGAGAGCCGTTCACCACATTCGTTGAATATTCCTGAGAATCTCATGGAAGCGCTGCCTCTCCCCAGCCAGGCTGTGCTTGCGGACGGTTTCGTCGGCGCACCGACGCAACGCTTTGCGGGCTTCGGGATAGAGCGTCAGGGCGTGGATCGTGGCGGCGGTCAGGGTATTGGGTTCCTCGGTGGCGATCAGGCAGTTTTGGCGGTTCTGGCAGAAGCTCCGATTGCCGATGCAGTCCAAGGTCACCAAGACGCTGCCGCAGGCCATTGCCTCCAAAGCGGGCAGGTAGAAACCCTCCTCCGGGTTGGGGAGGCAGACGGTCACCTCCGCGCCTGCCAAGGCGGCAAGGAATTGCTCACGGGGCAGGAAGTCCAGCAGCAGGTGATGGGGCACTTTGGCGTCAGTTAGGCATTCCGACAAGGCGTTGGCCAAGTCCGGGCGCTTGTAGCCGACCACGATGACGGAGCGGCGCCGGCGCGGCAGTAAATCGGCTGCGAGGCGGTGCAGGGCGGCCGCGGGCGTTAGGCGCATGCCGTTGACGATGGTGAACACCGGGCCGTTGACTTGGCCGGCTTCGCGCAGTGCCTGCGCCACCTCCTCGCTGACGCAGATGCGCACTGCCCTCTGCTTCAGGTAGCTGGACAGCTCAGCGCTTCTGCGAGCATGAAAGCCCTGAATCAAATTGATGCGCGGATTGGGCAGGGCATCGAGGCCGTTGTCGATGAGGTAGCGCCAATCCAATCCGGCCAGAAACAGGACGTCGCGGCGGCCGGGCTGCCAACTGTCGGCGCACGCTCCCTTTCGGGGAGGCCACAAACGGCGTTGGTCGGGATGGAGCGATGCGCCGGGTTCGGCGGTGAAGCTGATGCGCGGCTCGAATCCGGACAGGCGCCGGACGTGGTCGAAGTAGTGGGCGTGCTTGAGGTGTCCCCCGGTCAGGCGCAGGAAGCGGCGATGAAACCAAACCGTGGTTGAGTCGTCCCTCGTCGCCATGGCGTTTGTCCTGCAAGCCCCAAGCCCCTGGGTCAGAGGCCCGCAGCTTGCTCCTGGCGCCAGCGCTCAAGCCGCAAGCCGAAGTTGGCTATGACGCTATTCATGTCATAGCTTTCCGCTTTGGCGAGCGTGTAGCCAGCCAGCGTCGGGATGGCGGCCACATAGGCCTCCGACTCCCCGGACTCATCCCAGATGTAGCCAATGTCGGCCAGTTCCACCAGCGCGCAACGCGCCGCCGCCGCCTCGAAGCCGAGCGCCGCATAGTGTTCGCGCAGCGTCTTTTGAACGGCCTTAAGCGGTAAGCCGCGTTGGGCCAATCCAGCGCGGGCCAAGGCTTCGGCGGCCCCGACAACGCCAGCATCGAGCATCTCGCTCCAACGCCGCCCATACTGCGCTCTTCGGGCACCCATCACCGCTTCTCGAACAGCCTCCACCGCCTCGCGGTCGATGACGCGGCGCTGCAATTGCTCCAATCGATAGCCCCATTGCTGGAGGAAATAGGGGTAGCCGCCGCAGTCCTCCGCGACCGCCGTGACGGCATCTTCGGTGACTGCGATCTCGGGCGTTCGCTGCGCAAACGGCTGCCGCAGCCCTGCGCGGATTTCATCGGTGGACAGACCGCGGACCCGCCGGAAGTCCGCCCGTTCGGAGAAGGTGGCGCTCCACAGGCGCAAACGCCAGTCGAGCGCAGGCGTTCCCGCGACCACGACGAGCAGCCGGGTTTCGTTAGCCACCATCTGAGCAGCGTTCAGCAGCGCCCGCGCCACCTGCGGAGCGGCAACGTGCGCCTCGTCCAAAGTGACCACCAATCCCTTGGGAGCGGCGCACTTGCGAAGCGCCTCCTCAAGCGCGCTCTCAGCCTCACTGGCGAGCCGCACGCCAACCTTGGCCAGCTCCGGGATGCTGAGGCTCAGCTCCCCAAGGCCCCAACGTCGCCAGAGCGACGGCTTGGCCAGCTTGCCCAAGAGGTTCGGGACCGTCGGAACCTCCCCGCCGCTCAAGGCCAGCGCGGGAATGCCCCGATCTTGCGCCATCATCTCGATCTTGCGGCAAAGCACCGTCTTGCCGTTGCCTCGCGGCCCCACAAGCACAATGTTCTCGCCCCTGCCCCCGCGCTGCAGAACCTGAATTCGCCAGTCGAAGTCGTTGAGCATGTTGTCGCGCCCGACGACCACCTCGGGGACGCCACCCGCACCAGGAGCAAACAAGTCTTGATTGGCCAACCGAACTCCCCTCTTAAGCATGCCTTGGCAGCTTGGACGCAAGCGGCAGTGTAATCGCATTTCCCCTGTGCGGAGGCATCCTACATCCATGGTGCAGGCGCGATCCTTCGCTGAGATGCTGGACGTTGCCCTTCGCCGCTACCAGAACCGGTCGGTGGCTGCGGCTCAGGTCATTGAGGAGCTGATCGAACTGGCGCGCGAAATCCGTGAGGCAGGCGCTCGCGGCGAGCAGCTTGGCCTAACCGACGACGAATTGAAGAGGCGGTTGGGGTGGATCCCGCACGAATGACCGGGGCGCAAGGGAATGGCCAGAAGCAACCATCGCCATCGTTGCGGTTAACGACAACAGCCTTGGTGGTTTTTTGGCCACCGCATCATCCATTGCCGATGCCATTCGGTCCACTCTCCCTGGTGAGAGCCGCCTCGTCCCATTCACTCGCCTGCGCCGATTGACCGATAATCGCCCGCAATGACGAATTGGACAGACTGCATCGCCCAACTCACACCTCAGCTCGTCCGCATCCAGTCGGCCGATAGGTCTGGCACGGGCTTCATCCTTTCAGCTTGTCAGCCAGTCCGACCGACCATATTGCGCGAGCTGTAGTTTGAGAACGACAGCGCCACGGGGTGGTGCCAAGTCGTTCCAAGAACCCAATCTCCCCAAGTCGAGTAAACTACCCCAAAACAGGAGCGGACATGGACCAACTGGCACAAGGATACGGCCTCGTCGAGGGGCCGGTGTGGGAGGACGGCAAGGGGCTGCTGTTCAGCGACGTGATGTTCGGCGGCGTCTTCCGGTTGGGGCTTGACGGTGCCGCGGAGACGGTGTTCGAGCACCGCCGCGGCATCGGCGGCATGGCGCTGCATGAGGCGGGCGGCTTGATCGTCAGCGGTCGGAACCTGTCCTTCAAGCCGTTTTCCGGTGGCGCCACGGTCACCGTGCTGGAGCAGGATGAACCCGCAGGCGTCATTGGCTTCAATGACCTCACCACCGATGCCGCCGGGCGCATCTATGCGGGCGCTTTGGGGGCCAGCCCGGTTTTTGATGACGGCCGCGAGCCGCGGGCGGGCGATCTGTACCTAGTTGACTTGGATGGTTCGGCCCGCGTGGTGGCGCGCGATGTGCAGCTCACCAACGGCCTCGGCTTTTCGCCCGACGGAACCACCCTGTACCACTCCGACTCCCGCCGCCAAACGGTCTTCTGCTACAGCGTCGCCGCTGACGGGACGTTGGGCGAGAAGCGGGCGTTCGTCGAGACCGACGACGGGTCGCCGGACGGCTTAGCCGTTTCCGAGGACGGGGCGGTTTGGGTGGCCTTGGCCGGAGGCAATGGAGTGAGCGTTTACTCCGATTCCGGGATGCGGCAGAGCTTCATCGAGATTCCGCAGCCCATGTGTACGAGCGTGTGCTTTGGCGGCGCTGACCGGCGCGACCTTTACATCGTTTCGGGCTCCGAGGGCAGCCAAAGCGATCGCGCCGGGGCGGTTTTCCGCATTCGCGCTGATGTGGCAGGGCTGCCGGTCGCCGCCGCGCGCACCCGTTTGGAGGGCGCGGATTGACATGTCCAAAACCCCCGTCGAAACCTCCGCCCTCGCCAAGGTCGGCTTCAGCGGCGACGCCTTATTTCCTCTCCTGCTTGGTGGGCGCCGCCAAGGCCTAGGAGATCCACTGCCTGTCCGGCCCCGGGGAAGCGCCGGGGAGCGCCAGCGCTTGGGCCTCGCCAACTTCGTGGTGCCCGCCAATCGGCTTGAGGCCGAAACCCACGCAACGGCGGCGGGGCCAGCGCCTGTCCAAGTAGGGTTGCGGCCATGAACTACCGCCATCTCAAGGTCGAGCGGACAGCCCCGGCCATCGCTACGGTCACCTTCAACCGCGCCGCCAAGGCCAACGCCTTGCACTACGGGCACCTGGAGGAGATCGAGGCCGCCGCGCTGGCCTTTCGCGACGATGCCGAGACTCGGGTGGTCGTCTTCACGGGCGCAGGCAGGCACTTTTCCTCCGGAGCCGACCTCACTGACGAAGGCAGCGCCTATCGCGCGCCGCTAGTGCTGCGCCGCCGCCGAATGCGCATCGGCGAACGCTGCATCAGCGCACTGACGCAAATGGACCAGATCACCATCGCCGCTTGGAACGGCGCGGCCGTGGGCGGCGGCGCCTGCATCGCCACCGCGCTCGATTTCCGCATCGGCGCTGACGACTGCTTCATGCAGTACCCGGAAATCGACATTGGCCTCAACTTGATGTGGCGCAGCCTGCCCCCGCTGGTGCGCTTGGTCGGCGCCGCCAGAGCCAAGCGGCTGGTGATCGGCGGCGAACGCATCCCAGCCCACACCCTGCTTGCCTGGGGCGTTCTCGACGAGCGGGTGCCGAGCGGGCGCCTGCTTCAGGCAGCCAAGGAGATGGCCGAGCGCTACGCGGGCAAGTCGCCCGTCGCCGCGCAGATGATCAAGCGCAGCGTCAATCAGATCGCCGGCGCTCTTGATGCCGCCATCATGCACATGGACGCTGACCAAAACCTGCTGGCCACCGGCAGCGACGACCGGCGCGCCGCCATGCAGGCCTACTTGGCCAAAACCACGCCCAACTTCACGGGCAACTGACGGGTTCAGCTATAGTACACCGCCCGCGTCATGGAGAAGCGCAGCGCCATTCCGTCGATCTCCACCTCGACGGGCGCGTCGCCGTCGCCGAGCTCGACCCGCTCAAAGGTGGTGCATAGGGTCTCCCGCATGATGTAGTCCCGGTGCTCATCGGCGGCCAGCGCCAAGGCCTCGGCGGCTTCATAGCGCAGCACGATGCGGTCGGACACCGCGAAACCGTGCTCCCGGCGCGCCCGCTGCACCCGGTTGACCAGCTCCCGGGCATGGCCGCCGCGAATCAGGTCATCGGTCAAAGCGCAGTCCAAGACCACGCTGATTTCGCCGTCAGTCGCGGCGCCGGAGTCCGGCAGCGGTTGGTGCCGCACCGCGATCTCCTCGGCGCCGAAGCGTTCGCCGTCGAGCATGAGCTCGCCATCGGCCTGAAACTTGGCGACTTGCGCCGCCGACAACGATCCGATGGCGGCGGCAAAGGCCTTCATGCGCTTGCCAAGGCGCTTGCCCAGCACCCTGAAGTTGGGTTTGGCGACCAGTTCGATGTAGCGCGCCTCGTCGCTGTCGAAGGTCAGCGCCTGCACATTCAGTTCCGCCTTGATGGTGGCGCTGAGCTTGCTGATCTCATCAAGCAGGTTCGGATCCCGGTGAATGACGGTGAGCCGCCTTAAGGGGGTGCGCAGACCAATCCTGGCCTCCTCGCGCTGCGCCCGCCCGAGCAGGATCACCTGCCGCAGGCGCGCCACGGCGGTTTCCAAGGCAGGTTTGACAAAGCCCTTTTCCGCCTTGGGATAGTCGCACAGATGCACCGATTCCGGCTTCGGCTTGCCGCCGCCGAATTGGGCAAGCGCTTGGTAGAGGTGCTCGGAGAGAAACGGCGCAAAGGGGGCCATGACCAAGCTCAGCTCCTGCAGGGCGGCGTGCAGGGTGGCGAAGGCGGCGATCTTGTCGGCGGTGATTCCCTCGCCCCAGAAGCGGCTGCGGTTGAGGCGAATGTACCAATTGGTCAGGTCCTCGATGAACTCGAACAGCTTGGGCACGACGTTGTAAAGCCGGTAGGCGTCCATCTCCCGGGCCACGCCCGCCTTCAACGTCTGCAGCCGCGACAAAATCCACTGGTCGAGCACGTTGTCGCCAAGGTGGCCGCCTTTTTCCGGCGACCAGCCGTCGATCTCGGCGTAGGTCTTAAGGAACGCGAAGGCGTTGACCCACGGCAGCAGGGCGCGCCGGGTCATGTCGCGCACTCCCGCGTCGGCGAAGCGCTGCTCCTCCGCGCGGACCAGGCCGGAGTTGATCAGGTACAGCCGCAGGGCATCCGCGCCGAAGGTCTCCATCAGCTCGTCCGGCGGCGTGTAGTTCCTCAGCCGCTTGGACATCTTCTTGCCGTCGGCGGCCATCACCATGCCGTTGACGATGACGTTGCGGAATGCGGGCTTCTCGTGGAGCGCCGCGGCCAGCACGGTGAGGGTGTAGAACCAGCCCCGGGTCTGGTCCAGGCCTTCGGCGATGAACTCAGCCGGAAAGCCCGCCTCGAAGATGTCCCGGTTCTCGAACGGGTAGTGCAGCTGCGCATAGGGCATGGAACCGGATTCGAACCAGCAGTCGAGCACCTCAGGGATGCGGCGGTAGGTGCCTTCCTCGCCCGCAATGGAAAAGGTCAGCGGATCCACGTGCTCCCGGTGCAGGTCCTCAGGTCGCACCCCGGTGCGGGCCTCAAGCTCGTCCAGCGAACCGATGCAAACCGCTGCGCCGGACAGGTCGTTGATCCAAATGGGAATGGGGGTGCCCCACACCCGGTTGCGGGAGATGGCCCAATCCACCGCACCCTTGAGCCAGTTGCCGAAGCGGCCGTCCTTGATGTGCTCCGGCACCCAATGCACTTGGGCATTGGCCGCAAGCAGCTTGTCCGCGATGGCCGTGACCCGCACGTACCAACTGGGCACCGCCCGGTAGATCAACGGGGTGTCCGAGCGGTAGCAGTAGGGATAGGCGTGGCGCACCGTCTCCTCGCGGTACAGGGCGCCGGCATCCTTCAGATGCCGAATGATGGCGCGGTCGGCGTCCTTGACGTAAAGGCCCGCGAAGTCGCTGGCCTCCTCGGTGAACCGGCCCTGCATGCTGACCGGGCAGGCGAAGGCCTCGATGCCCGCCGCCTTCAGCACCCGGGCATCGTCCTCGCCGAAGGCCGGCGCCTGATGCACGAGGCCGGTGCCCTCATCGGCGGTGACGTAATCGTCGGCCACCACTGTGAAGGCGCCCCGCCTCCGCTGCTCCGCAAAGTAGGGGAAGGGGGGAGCGTAGGACCGTCCAGCCAGATCGCTGCCGCGCAGCCGGGCCTTCACTTCAAGATCGCCGTAGGCGGCAAGCCGCCCCTCGGCCAAATAGATGTGCCGGCCTGAAGCGGCGTCCAAGGCCTTGACGTAGTCCAGGCCGGCGTTGACGCAGACGGCCAGGTTGGACGGCAGGGTCCAGGGCGTGGTGGTCCAGACCGACAGGTAGGCATCCTCATCGTTCAGCTTCAGCAAAACCGTGATCGCTGGATCCTGCACCTCCATGTAGTTGGCGCTTGCCTCGAAGTTCGACAACGGCGTCTCCAAGGCCGTCGAAACCGGCATGACCTTCCGGCCTTGGTAGATCAGCCCGCGTTCCCAAAGCGCCTTGACCACCCACCAGAGGGACTCCATGTACCAAGCGTCCATGGTCTTGTAGTCGTTGTCGAAGTCCACCCATCGGCCGAGGCGGGTGATGGTCCGCCGCCACTGGGCGACGTAGCGGCCGACGATGGCCCGGCATTCGTCGTTGTAGCCGGCCACCCCAAGCTTCGCCACCGCCTGCTGGGCGGACATGCCCAGCCGCTTGTCGATCTCGTGCTCGATGGGCAGGCCGTGGCAGTCCCAGCCGAAGCGGCGCAGCACGTGGCGCCCCTTCATGGTCCAGTAGCGCGGCACGATGTCCTTGATGGTGCTCGCGACGATGTGGCCGTGGTGCGGCAGGCCGGTGGCGAAGGGCGGGCCATCGTAAAAGACGTAGGGTTTTTTGCCTTGGCGCTGGTCCAGGGAGCGCTCAAAAACCTTGGAGCGCTCCCAAAGCCTGAGCACCTCGTGCTCCATGCGCACGAAGGAAAAGCTGCCCGTCGTTGAGGCCGGTTCCGCCATGGTTTCCTGAAAGTGGGGAAGGGGTGCGGATTTTAGCCGATCACTGGCCGCGCAGCCGCCGCTCCAGCTCCGCAACCCGCGCCTCGGCGGCGCGACGCGCTGCGTCCGCCTCCCGCCGTGCCCGCTCCGCCTCCTGTCGGGCTTCGGCTTCCTCCTCATGGCCACGCAGGTAGCCGCGGCGCGGGTCGAAGAGGCGCAGGTTGCCGTCGCGCAGATGGAGTTCGAAGCCCAGCAGGCTCGGCCCGAGAAGCAGCTCGCCGCGCCGCTCAAGGGCCACAGGCTCGAACTTGCCGCCGGGGCCCAGGCGATGGCCCTTCAGTTCCGGCTTCAAGTAGTCCGCCGTCGGGTCGTATTGCCAGTATTCGCGGACCCCGAGCTCTTCGTAGATGCGGTGCTTGCGTCCCTCGTCATGCCTGCGGGTGGACTTGGAGGTCACCTCCAGGACGAAGTCCGGACCATAGCCGCCCTCCTCCCAGATTCGCCAAGTCTGGCGCTCCGCATCGGGACGCGGCTGGACGCCAAGCGCCACGAAAATGTCGGGCACCAGGAATTTCCGGATGTTGTCCTGTTCGTAGTACATGAGCTGGTCGCACCCGACAATGACGTCGTCGCGATCTTGGTGCGCGCAAAAGAGCGCGCCGAACAGGCGGAACGTCACCAGAACATGAAGACGGGTCTCACCCACGGGCTTGCCGTCCGATTCCGGGTAGTCGTCCCGCGTCAGGATCGGGCGCCGGCGCGGCTTGGCCAAGGGCAGCCGGAAGTCCGGCGGGCCGTTGGCGGGCAACGGTTGGGTTTGGCTCATGGCAAGCTCCTTGGGCCGGCGGCTCAAAGCGTCGTTGGCGGAAACGGAAGTTAGCACAGGATCGGGCCTGTCGGGCGACCACCGGCCGCACGGCGGATTTCGGCTTGCGGGACATGGCTCCATGATCGGGCCCGCGACTCGAAAAATCCGCACGTCATCGCTTGCGCGACCGTGGGAAATCGACGCTTTGCAACCGCCAACGCCCCAATTGCCCGGACGCCGATGTGATAGGTTGGCGCCCCCTTTATGATCCAAACCCACAAGCGGAGACCCACCATGCAAATCGGCGCCGTCCTGCCCCACAACGAAATCGGCACGGATCCGGAAGCCATCAAGGCCTATGCCCAAGGCCTTGAGGCGCTGGGCATCACCCACCTGCTGGTCTATGACCACGTGCTGGGCGCCGACCGGAACCGGCCCGGCGGCTGGAGCGGCCCCTACGACAAGGACGTCGCCTTTCACGAGCCCCTGACCTTCCATGCCTTCGTCGCAGCCGTGACCACCCGGCTGGAGCTGGTGACCACGGTCCTGATACTGCCCCAGCGGCAAACCGCCCTAGTGGCCAAGCAGGCGGCACAAGTGGCGCTGCTGTCGAACGATCGGCTGCGCCTCGGCGTCGGCACCGGTTGGAACGCCATTGAGTACGAAGCCCTGAACGAGGACTTCAGCAACCGCGGCAGGCGCCAGGCGGAGCAGGTCGGCTTGATGCGCCGCCTATGGCGCGAGGACGCCTTCAGCTTCGAGGGCGACTACCACCGCGTCACCCAAGCCGGCATCAATCCGCGCCCGTCGCGCCCGGTGCCCATCTGGTTTGGCGGCAGCGCCCCGGCCTTGCTCAAGCGCTGCGCCGAGCTCGGCGACGGCTGGATGCCGCTCGGCGGTCCCAGCGCCAAGAGCCAAGCCTGCATTGATGCGTTGCGCGCCCAGCGCGAAGCTGCGGGCCGGACTTGGGACGGCTTCGGCATCCAAGCTCAGGCCCAGTTCGCTGGCGGCACCCCCGAACGCTGGCGGGCGCACGCCGACAAGTGGCGGGCCATGGGCGCAACCCATATCGCCGTCGCCACCCACAATGCGGGCGCTGCGGACGTCGATGGGCACTTGGCTCGGGTCAGCGCCTATCTTGACGCCGTCGGCTAGCGCGCTGTCCGGCCACGAACAATCACGCTTGTTTGCAGGACAGCGCCAATGACAGGCAGGCTGCGCCTCAGCGGCCCACAGCCGCCAGCAGCCGGTCCATGCGCGGCTTGAGGCGGTCCAGACTGGCGGCCGCCAACGGCGCGATCAATTGGTCTGCGCCTTGGGCCTTGAACTCGGCTACGGCCGCGGCGTTGAGCGAGTCGCGGCTGGGGCCGACATGGACTTGCACATCCGCCCGGCTGCGGCCCGCTTCGGCGAGCAGGGCGTCCAAGCGGCCCAGCCGCTCCGCAAACGCCTCCGGGTTGAGGTTGAAGCCGTACCAGCCGTCGCCGTGGCTTGCCACGCGGCGGAGCGCCGGTTCGCTCTCGCCGCCAAAGAAGATCGGCGGATGCGGCGACTGCACGGGCTTGGGGTTGAAGTGGCAGCAGGCCAGTTGATAGGTCTCGCCTGCATAAGAGGCCAATCCGGGGCTCCAGAGCGCCTGCATCACTTCAATGTACTCCACCGTGCGGCTGGCGCGGGTGGCGAAGTCCATTTGCAGGTTGTCGAACTCCTCCCTGAGCCAGCCGATGCCGACGCCGAAGTCCAAACGTCCGCCGGAGAGGTAGTCGAGGTCCGCCACCAGGCGCGCCGTGTAAACCGGATTGCGCTGGGGCACCAGGCAGATGCCGGTGCCCAAGCGCACCCGTTCGGTGTGGGCGGCGATGAAGGTCAGGGCGGAAAACGGGTCCAGTATGCCCTCCGGCTCACCGGGGATGCGCCCGTTTTCCGAGTACGGGTAGCGCGATTCGTACTCCGGGAAGAAGATGACGTGTTCCGGCAGCCAGATGGAGTCAAAGCCCGCCGCCTCGACCGCTTGGGCGGCCTCGCCGATGAAGGCGGGTGAGGTGAAGTGGTTGAAGGCCATGGCAACGCCAATTTTCATGGTTTTCTCCTTTTGGAACGCTCAAGGCCACCGCCAGGGGCCTTCCGCCCGGCACGGTATCATGGCCCGGCGGGCAAGCAAACGAAAAACCAGGAAAAACCAGGACATTGAGCTGCCAGCGGCAATTCCCCCTTTGGCGCAGGACGGGCGCGCGGTCTCCAATCGAGGGGAGGATGCCCCCGCTGCGGAGCGGGACTCTCCGAAAAGGGCGTCCCGCCCCCGCGGAACTCCAACGAACCTTGGCCAAGGGTCAAGGTTCGCTTTGAGGGCTCAGAAACATACCGGAATCTGATCTAAGCGACGAGCGCGGAGTTTCGCGCCAGCGAAACTCCATCCGCGACCGTCAGGTCGCGCATGTGCTTCCCATCAATTCAGGTTAGAATCGTCAACATTCAGAACGACAGCTTGAGGAGCGCCATGGCCAGCTCAGCCCACGCCACCAAGTCCGAGATCGTATCCTCCGACGCGGAAGACCTGATACTGGTGGACGCTGAGGACACCCTGGTCGGCTTTCTCGACAAGTCATCGTGCCACGACGGCAAAGGCGTCCTGCACCGGGCCTTTTCGGCTTTCGTGTTCAACGACCAAGGCGAGGTGCTGATCCAAAAGCGCGCCGCGGACAAGCGCTTGTGGCCGTCCTACTGGTCCAACAGCTGCTGCTCGCATCCCCGGCGCGGCGAGACCATGGAAACCGCCGTGCGCCGCCGCCTCCACCAGGAACTTGGCCTGCCGCCAGCCGAAGTGCGGGATCTGCGCTACATCTACAAGTTCGAGTACCATGCCGCCTTCGGGGCCGCGGGCAGCGAGCACGAACTCTGCTCCGTCTTCCAAGCGCAATTCGCGGGCGAACCCGTGATCAACGTCACGGAAATCGAGGACTGGGCCTGGGTGGCCCCCGTCGAGCTCACACGGCGCCTGGCTGAGCGATCCAAGCAGTTCACCCCATGGCTGCGCTTGGAGTGGCCGCGGGTTCTCGAAGGCGCCTAAACGCTCAAATCAGCAGCGCCACGCCGGCCAGGAGCAGGCCCCCGCCGATGGCGTCGCGCCGCCGAACGCGCTCCCGAAAAAGCCAAACGCTGGTGAGAAAGGCGAAGATCAGCTCCACCTGACCAAGCGCCCGCACCAGCGCTGCGTTCTGCAGCGTCATGGCGGAGAACCAGCCAGCCGAGGCCAAGGCGCCCGCCGCGCCCACCGCAGCCCCCGGACGCCAAGCGGCCAGCACGGCGGCCAGGGTGCCTGGCTCGCGCAGCCGCAGAAGCAGGCCCATTGCTACGGTCTGCACCGTCAAGGCGACCGCCAAGGTCGCCAGCGCCCGCTCTAGGAAGGCGCCTTCCGGCAGGCTAAGCGCCGCCCCCCGATAGCAGACCGCGGCCACCGCGAACCCAGCGCCTGCCAGCAGGCCCGCGCCGACCCCGCCCTGCCAACGCCCCCCTTTGCCGGGGTCGGCTTGAAACGTCATGACGACCACCCCAAGCAAGCTGACCAAGATGCCCGCCAAGGCCAGCCAGGACAGCGAATCGCCCAGCAGCGCGAAGCCGAAGGCGGCGGTCTGCATCGCCTCCGTCTTGGAGAACGCCGTGCCGACGGCGAAGCTGCGCCGCCGGAAGGAGCCCAGCAGGGCCGCCGTGGCGCCAATCTGGGCAATGCCGCCAAAGGCGCTGCTGAGCCAGAACGCCGGCCCGGCTGCGGGGAGCGGCTGGCCGGCAAACAGCAGCGCAGCGCCCAGCCAAGCGAAGGGGACGGCGTAGAGGAAGCGGACATAGGTGGCGCCGAGAACGGTCAGTTGGCCCGCTTCGGGGGCGGCGAGCTGCCGCTGCAGCAGCGAGCGCAGGTTCTGCATGAAGGCCGCGCCCAAGGTCAGCCATACCCAGAGCATGGGCCTAGCGCCCTGCCAGTTGGCGAATCCGGCGCGGCCGGCGCGACAGCCACTGCAGGCGGGTGATGAGCGCCGCTGCCGCCACGGTGAGGCTCATGATCGTGCCGGTCCAGAAGCCATAGACCCCCAAAGCAGGCGCGCCGATCAACCCAAACCCCAGCAGAGCCGCCAGCGGCAGCCCCACGCCCCAATAGGCGAAGCCGGCGAACAGCATCGGCATGCGGGTGTCCTTGTAGCCGCGCAGCGCGCCCATGGCCGTGCCTTGGGCGCCGTCCACGACCTGAATCGCCACCACGAACAGCATGAGATTGGCGCCCAAGGCGAACACGGCTGGATCCTTGGTGTACCAGCTCGGCACGAGATCCCGGCAGAGGTAGATGGCCACCGCCGCCGCCGCGCCGAAGCCGATGCTGACGCCCAGCGCGACGTTGCCGCTGCGGCGGGCCGCCGGCCAATCCTCGCGGCCGACGTTGAAGCCTACCCGCACGGACGCCGCCATGCCTAGGGCCAACGGCACCATGAAGGTGAGGCCAGCGACATTGCCGGCGATTTGATGGGCCGCCACCGCATCCACGCCAAGGCGGCCGATCAGCAGCGTGACCGCCGAGAACATGCTGATCTCAAGAAAGTGGGAGGCGCCGATCGGGGCGCCGAGCCGAAAAAGGCGCCCGATTTCGCGGAAGTCCGGCCAGCTGAAGCGGGCGAACAGCCCGGCGCTGCGCATGCGCGAGAAGGCGACGATGCCCGCCATGGCCAACATCTGGCTGGTCATCACGATGGCGCTGGCGTAGCCGCAGCCGGCGCCGCCGAGGCCCGGCAAGCCAAAGCCGCCATAGATGAACAGGGCGTTGAGCGGCAGCTTCAGCGCCAGCCCGGACAACGCCACCACCATGGCCGGCAGGGTCCAGGACATCGAATCGCAGAGATAGCGCATGGCGAAGAAGCCGAGCATCGGCAGCACGCCCCAAGACAGGGCCCTGAGGTAGGCGCCGGCGATGGGGATGGCGAGCGGGTCAACCTCGATGCCGCGCAGAATCGGCTCCGCGTTGCGCAGCAGCACGATGAGCGCGGCACCGCCGACCAGCGCCATCCAGAGGGCTTGACGCACCACCTCACCGGCTCGTTCGCCTTGGCCCCGGCCATGCAACTGGGAAACCGATGGCGTAATCGACATGATGACCCCGGTGATGAACAGCATCACCGGCCAATACAGGTTGCCGCCCAAGGCAACCCCGGCCAGGTCGGCGGCGCTCAGCCGCCCGGCCATGACCGTATCCGCCACCCCCATGCCCATCTGCGAGAGCTGGGCCAAAATCATCGGCAATGCCAGCCGCACAAGCTGACTCAACTCCTGTCGAACCACGGCAACCGGCCACGTCGGGGGAAGGCAGCCATTGTAGCCCGGATGGCCAACGCCGAAACGCCGCCGTCGTTGCGTGGGTCAGGTTCCGATGGGTTCTGAAGCCGCACGCCGGTACGCATCCGGTTGCCGTCCGGCGCGTCGGCCCCCTTGTTCAAACGATAATGATTATCATATAGAAAAGCTTGCAACTTCCGCATTCTTGATAGACAGCGGCTATGGGGTTGATTCAAACTTTCAAATGGCAACGCCCAAGCCATCGCGTGTAACCTAGCTCCGCAACAACTGGCGGACGCTTGCCAAAACCACTTCTAAGGAGACGCAATCCCATGGACCTGAACGACAGCCAAACCCTGCAAAACCTCAAGGACGCCTTCGCCGGCGAGTCCCAAGCCAACCGGCGTTACCTGTATTTCGCCGCCAAAGCGGATGTGGAAGGCGAGAACGATGTCGCCGCGGTGTTCCGCTCCACGGCGGAGGGCGAGACCGGCCACGCCCACGGCCACCTGGAGTACATGGAGGCGGTCGGCGATCCGGCCACCGGACTGCCCATCGGCACCACCAGCGACAACCTCAAGGCGGCCATCGCGGGCGAGACCCACGAATACACTGACATGTATCCCGGCATGGCGAAGACCGCCCGGGACGAGGGCTTCGAGGAAATCTCCGATTGGTTCGAGACCTTGGCGAAAGCCGAACGCTCCCACGCCAATCGCTTCCAAAAAGCCTTGGACGCGATGGCCTAGCTGGCCACGGTCTTGCCGCGCCCCGGGGCGCCGCAGCGTCCCGGGGCGATGCCGCCAAGGCGCAAAGCGTCACCACAACCAACAAGAGCATCGACCATGGCCGTTCGCGAAGGCAGCCTTGAAGCGCCGCAGCGCCGCCCGATCGATTGGCGGTCCGACGCCTTCCTCGACAAAGCGGACCTGAACGCCGAACTGGAGCGGGTGTTCGACATCTGCCACGGCTGCCGCCGCTGCGTGAGCTTGTGCGACGCCTTCCCGACCCTGTTCGATCTGGTCGATGAGTCCGATACGCTGGAAGTGGACGGCGTGGACAAGGCGGACTACGCCAAGGTGGTGGAGCAGTGCTTTCTCTGCGACCTCTGCGCCCAAACCAAGTGCCCCTACCTGCCGCCGCACGAATGGGCGGTGGACTTCCCGCACCTGATGCTGCGCGCCAAGGCGGAGCGCTTCAAGTCCGGCCAGACCCGCTGGCGCGACCGCCTGATCACCAGCACCGACCCGGTGTTCAAAGTGCTGTCAACGCCCGGCGTCGCGCAAGCGGCCAACGCCGCCGCGACGGCGCCGAAGCTGCGCAAGGCCGGCGAGGCCCTCACCGGGCTGCACGCCGAAGCGCCGCTGCCCAAGTTTGCGGCCAAGTCGCTCAGCCGGCGGGTGCAAGGCATCGCCGGCGGCGGCTTGGCGGCGGAGCCCTCGGACCGCACGACGGGCAAGGTGGCCATCTACGCCACCTGCTACGGCGAGCACAACTGCCCCGAGATCGTGGAAGACCTCATCGCCGTGCTGAACCACAACGGCGTCCCGGTCAAGATCCTGGGCGACGCCCGCTGCTGCGGCATGCCGAAGCTGGAACTCGGCGACTTGGAGCGGGTGGCGGCGGCCAAGGAAGCCAATCTGCCGATTTTCCTCAGCGCCATCGACGAAGGATACGACCTGATGGCCGTCATCCCCTCCTGCGTGCTGATGTACAAGCAGGAGATTCCGCTGATGTTCCCCGAAGATGCGGACGCGCAACGGGTGCGGCAGGCGTTCTTCGATCCGTTCGAGTACCTGATGCTCCGCCATCGCGCCGGGCTGCTCAGCACCGACTTCAAGCAGTCGCTCGGCAAGGTGGCCTACCAGGTGGCCTGCCACCAACGGGTGCAGAACATCGGCCTGAAGACGCGCGAGTTCCTGAACCTCATCGACGGCACCCAGGTCACCGCCATCGAACGGTGCTCCGGCCACGACGGCACCTACGCCGCCAAGGCGGAGACCTACGCCAAGGCGATGAAAATCGTCCGGCCGGTGGTCAACCGAGTCAAGCAGGCCAAGCCGGACCGATTCGGCTCCGACTGCCCCATGGCCGGGCGCCTGATCGGCCACGCCCTCGACCGGGACGCGGACGCCGCCGAGCATCCCATCTCCATGGCCCGGTTCGCCTACGGCATCTGAGAGCAAAGATGGACAAACTTGAACGCTCCAAGCTATGGGGCCTTGAAGCCTACGCCGCGCAACGTCCCGCGTTCCGCCAGCAGGTCATTGCGCACAAGCGCCATCGCCGGGTGCCCCTGAACGCCCATGCCACGCTCTGCTTCGAGGACTTCCTCACCATGAAGTACCAAGTGCAGGAAATGCTGCGGGTGGAGCGCATTTTCGAGCCGGCGGAAATCGAGGCGGAAATCGAGGCCTACAACCCCCTGATTCCGGATGGCAGCAACTGGAAGGCGACCTTCATGATCGAGTACCCGGACGTTGCGCAACGGCGCCGGGCGCTGGAGCGGCTCAAGGACATCGAGCGGCAGGTCTGGGCCCAAGTGGGCGACGGGGACCGTGTTTTCGCCATCGCCAATGAGGATCTCGATCGCTCCAACGAGGACAAGACCGCCGCCGTTCACTTCCTGCGCTTCGAACTCAGTGCCGCCCAAGTGGACGCCCTGCGCCAGGATGCGCGCCTGCGCTTCGGCATCAGCCATCCCGCCATGACCAGCGCAGCGGAAGTGCGCGGCGCGATTCGCGGCTCGCTGCTCAACGATTTAAACTAGGTCCCTGTCAACCGCCGGGTGAGAACCTCGGTCAGCTCCTTGAGCAGAAGCGTCTTTGATGTGCGGGCCATTTCCGGCATCAGCGGCTACCATCTGTGAGGTAACGGCGCATTCGGATAGACTGACCATCGTGAAGATTTTGCGGAAAGTCAACCCGTCCGCTGAGCAATTGCCCATACTCACCGACGTGAGGCCGGGCTTTCGCCTCATTCGTGGAGCGGCAGGCAGTGGCAAAACCACGACCGCGTTGATGCGGTTGCGTCAGCTATGTAGCGCTCGCCTTAATCGCAACGAGCGCTTGGGACGATCCGACCCCGTTCGCGTGTTGGTGTTGACGTTTAACGCCACGCTCAGGGGTTATGTATTCAGCCTAGCGGAGGATCAGGTAAAAGGGCGTTCCGGATTACAGCTAACCGTGGACACTTTCGCCAATTGGGTCATGGGGTTGTACGGTGGTGCGGCAGTTGACGATTCAAACGACCAGCGAATTCGAGAGCTTTTGAAGAGCAACGGATTCAGCAATGATCTCAACTATTTCGTCAAAGAGGTTCACTACGTTCTGGGCCGATTCACCAAGGATCAGCGCAGCGACTATCTGCAAGTTGAGCGTACTGGGCGTGGCCGTGCGCCCCAAGTTAATCGTCAACTAAGGCGTAAACTGTTGAATGAGGTCATTGCAAAATATGAGGAGGACAAAGCTCGTCGAGGAGTCAAGGATTGGAACGATCTTGCCCTTGAGGCCGCTGCCTTGCCGCGCCAAGGCTATGACATAGTGATGGTGGACGAAGCTCAAGACTTCTCCGCAAACCAGATGCGCGGTGTCTTGGCCCACTTGGATTGCGACCACACCACAACCTTCATCATGGATGCCGCGCAGAGAATCTACCCGCAAGCGTTCCATTGGAACGAGTTGGGTATCTCGATGCGGAGCGAGACGGTCTTTCAGCTAGCAAGCAATTACCGGAATGGCGCTGCTATAGCTCGTTTGGCGGCTTCTCTGCTCCGAGGTATGTCGCCGGGCGAGGACGGCGTAGCGCCAAACCCAAATGCTTGCACCAAGGAAGGGCAGCGGCCAACATTGGTTGCGGGACAATATGACGCACAAATCAAATTCATGCTTGACGCGCTAAAGGAGCCGCTCGCAGCAGACGAATCGGTGGCTTTCCTGCAGCCTCGTGGCAGAGGTTGGTTTGATTACCTAAAGTCTGTTTTACGGCAAAGAGGACTGGGATTTTGCGAGCTTACGCGCACTCGCGATTGGCCGACGGGTCCGGAGCAAATCGCCTTGTCAACGATTCACTCGGCAAAAGGTCTGGAATTCGACCATGTCCTGATGCCGGGTCTAAATAAGGAGGTCACGCCCCACGGAGAGGAGAAAGGTGACGGGGAGCTCGAGTCCTTTAGGCGCTTGGTAGCGATGGGGATTGGGCGTGCTCGAAAGAGCGCGATTCTGGGGTACAAACCCGGAGAGGCATCCACTATCATCGACCTGCTTGATCGCGAGACCTATGACTTGAGGGAAATAGGGTAGCAGGCATGTCCACCGGTTCCGTGGCCAAACCGAGATCGCCTGACGAACTGGCGAAATTGCCGCATTGCCCCGAAGTGGTTGCGGTGGCCCTTGATCGCGATGTGGCGGATATAGTTCATTTCACCACAACCGAGGGTGCCCTTGGTGTCTTAGCAAGCGGTGTCGTTAAGAGTCGCAAGCGCTTGCCTGAGACGAAGTACCTCGAACACGTCTATCGTCCTAACGCCAATTATAGAAAGGATCCGGTGTGGCTGGACTATGTCAACCTATCCATGTCACGCATCAACGATTGGATGTTTGACAGATCGGTTAGTTGGCATAGTGACGAGGACGTATCTTGGGTGGTTCTTGCATTCGACCCGGAGATACTCGGCCATCCAGGCGTCGTTTTCGCCACTACCAACAACATCTACCCGAGCTGTCAGCGAGCGGAAGGGCTTGTCGGGTTCAACAGTCTGTTTGCGGATACGGTAGTGGGGAGGTACGGCAAAGTTCACGACCGGGATGACAAACTGGATTGCTGGCCGACTGACCGTCAAGCAGAGGTATTGTATCCGGGCGAACTCTGCTGCCGATATTTGCGTAGAGTCGATGTTCAATTGGCGGAAACAACGGATGAACTGGCAGGCATGCTGGAAGGTCTCCATTTGGAAGTTCCCGTTCGGCTTGCCCCGGAGGTGTTCCAATGACTCAATCGAGTTTTCTCTTGGAGTCTGATCGGCCACTTGGCGATGGCGTGCATAAACCACCGCAGGATAGCGTTGACGCATCCACGGACGCCAGTCTCCGAATCGTTCGTTCATCCCTTTGGGCGGCGTATGGCGATGCGTTGGGGTGGATCAGCGAATTGACGGATCGCAGTGGCCTGAAGAGACGAACCGGGGGCAAGCCACTTGAGCGTCCCATTCCTTGGAGGCGCAGGGTGGGCGGACGCTCTGGGGTGCAGGCGGATTTGCCCCTAGGGTGCTACTCCGATGACTCGCAACTGCGCTTAGCGACCGCCCGGTCCATTCGAGCCTCCGGTTTTGACGTCGAGGCATTCGCCAAGGTGGAATTGCCAGTTTGGGTTAGCTACGGCCTTGGCGGCGGGCTTTCGACGACTGCGGCAGCGGTAAGTTTAAGTCATCGCAAGTCCGTCTGGTGGGCTAACCAGTTTAAAAACTGGACCAATTCGGGCGGGAACGGCGCTGCCATGCGTGTGCAACCGCACGTTTGGGCCGCACCTCCACCACATAACCCGGAAAAATACGTTACGGATGTGGTGCGTAACGCCATTTGCACTCACTCCCATCCCGTCGGCATTATGGGGGCGGTTTTGCATGCTCAATGCTTAGGATATGTTATGAAATCCGGCCAACTCCCGTTGGCTGATGATCTGCAAACAGTCCTGAAGGAGGCATCGGAACTGCCTAGCCGAATCGGGGAAGACCGCGATTTGCAAAATTGGATGGCAGCATTCGAGGCGGCGGCAGGCCCTTTTGCCCCGGCTTGGGAGAAATCCGTTGAGGAGGCCCGTCGAGCACTAGACCGTCTTGACGGAATCCGTATCAGCAGCATGAACGACTCGCCGGAAGCCCGGTACACGCGCCTGCTTGATGCCTTAGACCTCCGAAGTCCTGAGCTTCGCGGCAGCGGGATGCTCACAGCACTTGCCGCTGTTGGTTTGACTTGGTTTGAACCGAGACCCAATGAAGCGATGCGCATCGCGGCCAATGTCCTCGGCTCTGACACGGATACGATCGCCACTATGGCGGGAGCCCTACTTGGCTTGATGGCGGACGAGGGTCCACAAATTGAAGTACTGGACGCCGCGTTATTTCGTAGTGAGGCACGGCGCTTAGCTCTGTTGGCGCACGGGGAAAAAACGAGCCCCCATCAGTATCCAGACCTCCTGCACTGGTCGCCGCCAAAATACCGGTCCGATGTGCTGGCGCGATGTCGTGATGGTGGTCTGTTTGTTCAGGGTTTGGGTCGAGCCAAGGCGCTTAATGAACCCATTTTGTCTGCGGGCCAATTTAAGTGGCAGTGGGTAAAGCTAGAGTTGGGTCAGACACTGCTAGTCAAGAGGCGTCGCGAGCTTCCTGATCTCAACGAAGATGCATCTATCAGGACTGAAGCTAGCTCCCGCCAAAGCCTGGCCGAACCAACCGGCCAATCATCCCAGTTTCGGACTCCTGCGTATAAAGGGGAATCCGCCCCTCCTGCGGATATTGAAGGCGATTTGCGGCGTGAACTCGCCGAACGCACCAAAAATGTCTTGAAAACGGTCGATTACCTCCAGCTCCGCATTGGCGATGATGCAACCATCGGGCGGGTTTTGAAAAAGGTTGCGCAAAATGGATCTCCGGCTGAGTTCGCTAGCGTCGCTTTCAGCCTATATGGTCTGCTTCGTCAAGCTCCACCACTGGAGCGAGGCGATGCTCCACATAAAGAACCAACACACTCGGCTAGGACAGATATGCAACCTTCCTCCGAAAACTCCCGCGCAGTTGCCGCCTCGGCCGCAAATGAAAAATAGACCGAAGTTTCTTCGCTACGAGCATTCTGGTCTTTTCTGCATCATGGAGCGACGCAACAGGCCTTCTTAAGGCCGCTGACTTATGCTACGGCCTTGCACGCGATCAAGGCGACTGGCCACTGCCCGACTGAGAACCTCGGTCAACTCCTTGAGCAGCGGTGTGCGGGTCGCGCTGCTCCGCCAGCAGACGCCAATGGTCCGATGGGGCGGGCTCGCGCCGCTGAAGGGGATGTAGCGCACGTCGGCGCCGGCGTCCTTGACGGCCAGTTCCGGCATCAGCGTGACCCCCACGTCGGCGGCCACCATCTGGCGCAGGGTTTCGAGGCTGGTGGCGCGGAAGTCGGTGTTCTCCACCGCGTTGCGGGATTTGCAAATCGCCAAGGCCTGGTCGCGCAGGCAGTGTCCGTCCTCGAGCAGCAGCACCTCCTCGTGCTCAAGCTCCGCCTCATCGATGGATGCCCGAGACGCCTTGGGATGGCGGCCGGAGACGGCAAAGTGGAACGGCTCATCGAAGATGGGGGTCTGCACCAAGTCCTCCTCCGGCAGCGGCAGCGCCAGGACGACCGCATCGAGCGCCCCGGTGCGCAGCATGCGCGTGATTCTGGCCGTCTGTCCCTCGGTGATCCGCATTCTCAGCTTGGGCAACGCCCGACGCACCGGAGCGAGCGCCAAGGGGAGCAGATAGGGCGCCAACGTCGGGATGAGGCCTAAGCGAAAGTCGCCGCCCAAGGGATTGCGATGCTCATCGGCAAGCCGCAGCAACTGATCGACGTTGCGCAGCACGGCATCGGCCTGCGCCACGATGGATTCGCCCACCGGAGTGAGGATCACCCGCCGCCGATTGCGCTCGATGAGCGTCACGCCCAAGGTTTCCTCGAGCTTCTTCAACTGCGTGGAGAGCGTTGGCTGGCTGACGAAGCAGGCGTCGGCGGCACGACCGAAGTGACGGTGCTCGGCGAGGGCCACCAAGTATTTGAGGTCGCGGAGGTTCATAGGGTGGCGTAAGCCGCTCCCTGCCCGAAAGCATTGGTTTGCATACTGCTCGAATGAGGCCAGCGGGGCCGATCAGGGCCAGAGGCCACCGAGGCTGAAGGCAATTGCGTCAAAGGGGGGAATGCAGACTGGTTCGTCGTCCTTGGCCATCCCGATCAGCACCCACTGTCCGGCCTTCAGCTCCAGCGCCTCCAGCGTGCGGTCAGCCGGATCCACCAGCCACAGATGCCCGACCCCCTCGCGGGCGTAAGCCGGACGCTTCTCCAGCAAGTCCAACCGACGGATCGACGGCGATGGCACTTCGCAGACCCAGTCCGGCGCCAGCGTGACGTACGCCGTTTCCGGGTACTCCGGCATCCGCTCCCGCCCCCAGCCCGCAAGGTCCGGCACCAAGATGTCCTCGCCAAGGTGCAATTCGGGTTCATCGATGATCCACCAACCGCCCGGTCCGTCGCGGCCCCGGTCGAACGGTCCTCCGAGTTCGCCGCCCAGACGGGAACTCGCCAGTGCATGCGGCATGGCCGGTCGGGGCAAGGCGTGCAAAATCCCGCCAACGATCTCCGCCACCCGGTGCGGCGGCGCATCGAGCACATCTTGGTAGGTGGCCCGGCGCTTCGCCTTGCGGCCACGCCGAACGGGGGTGGCGAACGTTGTGCCGGACGGGTTAACTCCCGCTCACTCATGCGTGTCACCTTACATCACCGCACCGCCAAATGCAGAGCCTGCGCTGAATCAGACCGGACAGGACTGGCACACATCTCGACTACGGCCTTCATCGGCTACACTATGCGGCCATTAAAGCAAGTTCGGAGAATTTTTCATGTCTTTGCAGTGGATTAGGCGGCAGGCTATGTTGATCAAAAGCTGGCCATACGCCTATCGGCAGCCATGATCGACTTGGGTCATTGGACGTCCGTCAAGGCATCCGCAGACCTTGGCTCAGGCGCCCCGCATGGCGGATAAGCAATCTCGTTCCCAAGCCGTCGTCATTGCCGGCATGCACCGCAGCGGCACTTCAGCGCTAAGCCGCACCCTCAATCTCATAGGTTGCGATCTGCCTAAACACCTCATGGCCCCGGACAGCCGGAGCAACGAGCGCGGCCACTGGGAATCACAGCGCGTGTTAGAGTTGAACAACGCCATTCTGAAGTCCGCCGGCTCGCGTTGGGACGAGTGGGAAACGCTTAATGCCGACTGGTACGCCTCTCCTGCATTTGCCAGCTACTTCGAGAAGGCTCGCTGCCTTCTTGAGATGGAGTTTTCGGCAAGTCCACTGTATGTGGTCAAGGATCCCCGCTTCTGTCTGCTGATGGGATTCTGGATCAAGGCTATCGAATCCACCGGCGCCACCCCGCTGATCGTCATGCCGGTCCGCAATCCCCAGGATGTGGCGCAGTCCCTGATGCGTCGCAACAGCATCGATCCGTCCATCGGCAGGCTGCTGTGGCTGCGCCATGTGCTGGACGCCGAAGCGGGCAGCCGCGACCATCCGAGGGTGACGGTGAGGTTTGACCAGCTTCTGGAGGACTGGCGCAGCGTGGCGGAGCGCATCGGGGAACGCTTGGGCCTAGCTTGGCCAAATTTGTCCACCGCGGCCGAAATCGACATCGGCGAGTTCCTAACCTCCGATCTGCGCCATCACTCAGACCAACGGGACGCCGTGGAATCGCAAGGTCGGGGCGTCCGTTGGATTGGCGATGCTTGGGAAATCCTGCAGCGCTGGTCCGTGGATGAGGAACGGCCTGCCGATCTTGACGCGCTGAGCGAAATCCGTTTGAGCCTCAACGATCTGGGTCCGCTTTTCGGCCGACCGTTGCTGCTTGGGCGGTGTGCCATGCACAACGAGTCGGCACTGGGCGCCAAAGTCGCGGAGCTGTCCGCGGACCTTGATGGCGAGAAGGGCCGCAGCCAGGAGAAGAGCGGGCTGATTGAAGCCCTTAACGCCGCCGTCGCCAAGGGGCAGGATGAGATCGGGTGGCGCAGCGACGAAATGGAGCGTCTGAATCAGGTGGTTGCGCGCCAAGCTGAGGAAGCCGAGCGACGCGACGCGGCACTGGAGTCGCTGGTGCGGGCCGTCAACGCGCACGAACAGCACATCGCGGCGATCCTGAACTCTTCAAGCTGGCGGCTGACGGCACCGCTCCGCAGGGCCAAGCTTGGGCTGGGATGGCTGCGGCGCAAGCTGCTCCGGCTAGCTCAGATCGCCGGTTGGCTCGGGACCGGACAATTCCGCAAAGCGGCCCAGTCGATGCTGCCGTTCTACCGCAGGCACGCGCCGCGCTGGGTGGGCGCCATCACACCGTACCGCTTGCGCCACTGGCTCAGGGTCGCTTCCGAACCGGCATCAAAACGGCCCGGAAAATCGAAGCCGGTTGCCGTTGAGTCATCTGCAACCTCGGTATTCGTGCCGGAGTTTCGAGGCGCTTCCGCTGCCGAAAGCCCGGTGCGGTTGATCGCCTTCTACCTCCCCCAATTCCATCCCGTGCCGGAAAACGACCAATGGTGGGGCGAAGGGTTCACGGAGTGGACCAACGTGCGGGCGGCAAGGCCCCAATTCCCGGGTCACTACCAGCCTAGGGTGCCCATTGACATGGGTTACTACGACCTCCGCGACGTAGCGGCCCAACGCCGCCAAGCAGAGATCGCCAAGCGCTACGGCATCGGGGGATTCTGCTTCTACTTCTATTGGTTCGGTGGCCGCAGGCTGCTGGAGACGCCGCTGACCAACTACGTCAACGACTCATCCATTGACTTCCCCTTCTGCCTTTGCTGGGCCAACGAAAACTGGACCCGGCGCTGGGACGGGCGGGAGCAGGACGTCTTGATCGGCCAGAAGCACTCACCCGAAGACGACCTGCGCTTCGTCGAACACATCTCCCGCTACCTGAAGGATCCAAGATACATCCGAATCAACGGTCGGCCGCTGATCTTGGTTTACCGTCCGGCACTGCTGCCCAACGCCGCCGAGACGGTCGCAAGGTGGCGCCGGTGGGGCCGGGAAAACGGCATCGGCGAACTCTTCATGGCCATGGTGCAGTCCTTCCAGGTCCACGATCCCAGGCCCTACGGCATGGATGCCGCCGTTGAGTTCCCTTGGCACACCGGCCTGCCGATGGAGGTCACCAACCAACTGGTGCCATCCGATTCCGACTTTCGCGGCACCGTGTTTGACTGGAACGACTACGCCGAGAAGTGCGAGGAATGCCCTGACCAGCCTTGGCTGCAGATGCGCGGCGTCATGCCGGGCTGGGACAACACCCCGCGACGGAGCGCCCATGCCCACCTGTTCCATGGCAATTCGCCGGCAAGCTATGGCCGTTGGCTGCATGACGCAATGCGCTGGACGTTGGCCCGGAAGCGCTCGCCCGATGAACGGCTGCTGTTCATCAACGCTTGGAACGAATGGGGGGAAGGCGCCTATCTCGAACCGGATCAGCGATACGGCTACGCCTTTCTACAAGCCACCCGTGACGCCGTGGAGCGGGTGGCTGACCAGCGGGAAGCAGCGGCAGCGGTTCATCCCCTGTATGCGGCAGGCACCAAAACAGGCAAAGGCGCCTTGGAGTCAAAACAGGTGGCTCCGGTTGAAGCCAGCCATCCGGTTGCGCCGAAGACCATTGAGCTCCAATGTCCGGAGCAGCCGGAAATCTCCCTTGTCATCCCCGTTTACGGCAACTGCCACATCACTCTCCGCTGTCTGGCCTCCCTCGCCACGATCACCGATGAGCGGCCTTTTGAAGTCATCCTGGTGGATGACGCCTCCCCTGACGAAAGCGGCGACGTGCTTCCCGCCATTCCGGGACTGCGCTACCTGCGCAACGAAAGCAACCTAGGGTTTCTCCATGCGTGCAACCGGGGCGCGGCGGAAGCCCGGGGACGCCACTTGCTGCTGCTGAACAACGACACTCTGGTTCAGGACGGCGCCATCGATGCGCTGGCCACCACCTTCCACCGTTTCCCCGATGCGGGGCTGGTGGGCGCCAAGCTCTACTTCGAGGACGGCAGCCTCCAGGAAGCGGGCGGCATCGTCTTCTCCGACGGCTCCGCCATGAACTACGGCCGCAACGACGACCCGCGCAAGCCCGAGTACAACTACGTCCGCGATGCGGACTACTGCAGCGGCGCCGCCATCATGCTGCCGCTGGCGCTGTGGCGCGAGTTGGGCGGGTTTGACGAACACTACGTCCGGGCCTACTACGAAGACACCGATCTTGCCTTCCGCGTCCGGGAGGCGGGATACCGGGTGCTCTACCAGCCCTTCGCAAAAGTCGTGCACAGCGAGGGCGCCACCTCCGGCACCGACCTGTCCCGGGGCGAAAAGCGCTACCAAGCGGAAAACCGCCTTAAGTTCCTCAAGCGATGGCAAAGCACGCTGGAGGCCAGCCATCTCGCTCCGGGCTCGCCGCCCGCACTCGCTAGGGACCGCATCGCGAAAGGCCGAGCGCTCATCATTGACTGGGCCGTTCCGCTGCCCGACCACGACTCCGGCTCCGTGGACGTCGTCAACTTGGCCCGCATGCTGGGGCGGCTGCGAATCAAGGCTGTTTTCGCCAGCCACCGAGATTTGGACTATTGGGGCGCCCATACGGACCATCTGCAGCAGCTCGGCGTCGAGATGCTCTACGCACCCTACTGCAAATCGCTCAAGAGCTACCTCAAGCGCGCCGGCAAGGGATTTGACTATGTGCTCGTCCACCGGGTTGGCGTATTCAAGGAGTGTGCGCCGCTCCTGAGAACGCACTGCCCCAACGCCCGCATCGTCTTCCATACCGTCGATCTGCACCATATCCGCGAAGCCCGGCAGGCGGAGAGGGAGCAATCCCCGAAGCTCAGAAAGCAGGCGGAGCTGACTAGGAAAACTGAATTGCAGCTGGCGCGCGAGGCGGATGCCATCGTCGTCGTGAGCGACCATGAGCAGGCATTGCTCAAGGAGGCCGTAGCCGACACCCCGGTGTTTCACCTGCCGCTGATCCGCGAAATCCCCGGCGCGGGAAGCATGGGATTTGAGGAGCGTCGCGACATCGCCTTTATCGGCAACTACCTGCATGAACCCAACTTGGACGCCGTGCGCCACTTCGTCCACGACATCTGGCCCGCTTGCCGTGCCGCAGCGCCCAGTGCGGAGCTCCTCCTCGTCGGTGCCCAGATGCCTGCCGAAGTGGAGCGGCTCGACGCGCTGGAAGGCGTTCGCGCCATCGGCTACGTCAAAGACCTAACCAGCCTGTTCAATAGCATCCGGCTGACAGTTGCGCCTTTGCGCTACGGTGCGGGCGCCAAGGGCAAGGTCATTTCAAGCCTCTGCCACGGCGTCCCTGTGGTCGCCTCGACAGTGGCTGCCGAAGGCATGGGCCTGAAGGATGGGCAGGACATTCTCGTGGCGCGGGACGAGGCGGAATGGGCGCAGCATCTTGAGGCCGCGTACTGCGACGAAGCCGTCTGGCGAGAACTCAGGGAAGACGGCCTTGCGGCCATGCACAAGAGGCACACCTTGGAGGCGGGCATTGAGGTGCTTAGGGACATTCTCGACCTGAACGACGACGCCCCGGCCACCCATAAGGAGATCCGAACAGCCGCCGCAACCCACTGACCCGCGGCAACGAATGGCGATTTACAGTTTTCCTGATCGCGGGGTGAGGTTATCAAGCGAGTCGGATCTGCGCCCGACTCCGCGCACCGTCAAGTTAGTGCGCCCACTCATCGTTGCGAGGCATCGCTTGGTTGGTCCTTGAAGCCAATCAGCAGGTCGCGCCAGAGTTTAAACTTCGGGGCTCTTAGGCACTGCACCCGTGCGAAGCCACCCTCGGCCAACATGAAGTCCCGTATCGAGGCGCTGTCATAGTCCATGCCGATTCGGTTGCCGTAATGGGCTTCCGAGGATTCGCCCATCTCCAAGACGCATACCCGTTTGGTCTTTTGGAAAAGCCATCGCATGCACGCCAAGCCGCGTTCAGGGCCACCTTGGATCATCACCCACTGAAACACGCTGAACGCGGAAGTAACGTCGAAGCGCTCATCCAACGTGCTGCCGAGATAGTCATGGGCATTAGCGACTTGATAGGTCGCCAAGTCACGGCGAAAGTAAGTGCTGAGCAATCTAGCCACATGGATATCATTGGCGGTGACGTCCACGCCCTTGGATGTGAAACCCACTTTCGCCATGCCGTGACAAAAGAAGCCGGTGTTGCAGCCCACATCCAAGTAGGAGGAGTGCGCTTGCGGCAAACCCTCGTCCGCGCAGACTGACCGAATGAGGTCGAGCCGCCGCTGGCTGTCGTCCCGGTTGACGCGCCATTTGCGGCATTTGCGTAGTCCGATGGGTTGATAGGTTGCCTTGGTGCCGGGAAAGGGCGCACCTTCATGGAGGCACTTGATGATCTCCTTCTGCGCCTGCGCTTGCATACGTCGAAAGCACTTTTTGCAGACGGATTCGGTTCGATTGTCTTGGTCGTGGGCGAAGAATCGGGTGGCCTCGCGCCGACCGCAGGCTTGGCATTTGAGCATCAGGTGAGTGGCGCGGTGACCCTGCTTTCTGAATGCCGTTAGCTGGGAGCGGCTGGGCGCCGCAATCAACAGTTCCGCACCTCGATTCGCTGCGGCGCACCAATGCTCGACTAGGCCTCCGCCAAAGTGATAAGCCTCATCAAAGGCCAACAAGGCGTTGGGTTGGGCTTCGTTGAGCAGTTCAATGCAGCGATCGGCGGACACGAAATGATCCAGTTGGGTGTGCACCCCTGAGCGGGAGCAAATGCTGCGATGCTTGGTTAGGTTGGGGTAGGCGCGCAGCCGCGGCGAGTCGCCGCACAGAAAGGTCGCGGTGTCCCGGCCGTCATTCCGAGCCTCGGCAACGGCGAGAATCAGCCGCTCCGACTTTCCCGCGCCGGGCAGTCCGGTAAGAATGGTGATGGTCATGGGCGGCACAATCTACCTTGGATTTTTCACCAAGAAAACAGGCCATTGGCTCAGGCTCTCGAAAGTTGGGCAACTCGTTCAGCATCCGGGCTGGCTTGTCCAACCACAAATGAGCCTGAACGGGGGCGTGGTTTCCAGCGGGAAGTGCGCGAAGGCGGACATCCACCTGCCGGCGAAGGTGGACGGCATCCTGGGGCAGGCGTCGGGGCCGTCCGCGCGCAAGGTGCTGCGGGGCATGTTCGAGGTGTTCGGCGACCCGGACTTCAAGCGGCTGGCGGGGCTGTCGAACGGCCACCCTTGCAACCTGCGCCGGTCGCGGATCTGCTGGGCAACCCGGACGATCGTGGAGCCGGCGCGGCCCGTCCGGGTGCGGATCGGCGAGCGGCGGCGCCCTGATTCGCGGGGGCGTCCGGGGTTCCTCAGGGCGGACGCCGCGCCTCAAGGCGACCTAGATGGAGTCAAGGGCACGCGCCACGTCAACTTGGTGGACGAGGTCACCCAATGGCAGCACGTCGGCGCGGCGGAAGCGATCCCGGAGCGCTTCCCGGTCCCGGTTCCGGAGGGGCTCATCGAGGCCTTTCCCTTTGAGGTCAAGGGGTTCCACGCGGACAACGCGTCGCGCAGGGACGCGCCGGCTTGGAGTGCGTCAACCACCACGTCGCCGGGCCGCTCGGCAAGCTGCACGTCGGCGAGTTCACCAAGTCCCGCGCCCGGCGCTCGAACGACAACGCGCGGGCGGAGGGCAGGAACGGCGCGGTGGTCATCAGGAAGTGGCTCGGCCAAAGCCACATCCCCGGAGCGTTCGCCGCCGACGTGAACGCCTTCGCCCGGGGCGTGCCGTTCCCGTTCCCCAACTTCCGTTCGAGGCGCTCGACGCAACGGCCATGTCGCGGACCGACCTCGGGGCCGCCGTGGCCGTCAACGCCGCAACGGACGAGCTGTTCCGGCGCATAGGCGAGGCTTGGGTCGCCGCCTGACGCGGGGCCTTCCCCGAAGGCGGGAGGGGGGAGGCCGCTGGGGAGCGGGGCATCGCGTGAGCGCCCCGCCTGCTGCACAGGGCACGCGGAGCGCCCCAACGCCGTCCCACAACCGCAGGGTCGCCCTTCAAGGGCGTTTGGCAAGGTTCAAATGCCTGCGGGAACCGCCCTTCGCTTGCGCGAAGGGCGGCGGAGGGCCATCATCAACGCTCCATCAACCTCATTGGAAAACGCTGGGTGGGCGATTGGATGATCCAGTGCGGGAAGCTGTGGAACTGCTGTCCTGCACGAAGGTTGCCGCTGGCTCCGGCAACGACTAGACAGGCATTTGATATCCGCCAAGAGCGCGTCTGCGCTTCAGGCCAGACTCTGAAATGAGTTGGGGGCGGATGTTCAAAAGCCTTGCGCATCCAAGTCGAACACGACTTGCAAGATACAGGCAAGGAGCACGAGCGACGAGTTCCGTAGGAAACGAGCACTTCAGCCACCAAGGAACTTGCGATATCTGCGAGACCAAAGTCACCTTTACGGCACAACACAGCTACTTCAGAGATCATCTGATCTGCTCAGGCTGCGGATCGATTCCTCGTGAGCGCGCTTTGATGCGGGTGATCAAGCAGTTCTTTCCCGACTATACCGAACTGCGAATTCATGAATCGTCTCCGGTTGGCAGAGGCGTAAGCAAGCGCTTGGCCGATGAATGCTCATTCTACAGCTCCTCCTTCCTGCTGGAGAAAGTCGCGCTCGGTGAGGTTGATACACGAAGCGGGCGGCGTTGCGAGGATCTCGAATGTCTGACATTCGACGATGATCAGTTCGACTTGTTCGTTACCCAAGATGTCATGGAACATGTTTTCGAGCCAAATACGGTCTTCCGAGAAATAGGCAGGGTCTTGAAGCCGGGTGGTGCGCATATCTTTACTGTTCCCCTAGTTAACGGAACCCAGGCAAGTGAGCGGAGGGCGACTCGAACGTCCTCGGGTGAAATTGATCACCATTTGGAACCTGTCTATCACGGGGATCCAACCAAGCCCGATGGTGCGCTAATGACCATGAATTGGGGATTTGACCTCGCGTCGTCAATTATCAGCGAAACGGGCATGCCGACGATAATCGTTCAGATTGACGATCTCGACGCGGGGATTCGAGCGGAATTAATCGAGGTCGTTGCAAGCTTCAAGCCTTAAGGCCCAAAGTGGTTTCCGAAGAGTGAACCGGGTAGCCTCTCGGGATATCTTGGTGAGGGCGGATCGGGTGAACGCCAATCCGTTTGCCCCGGGCTCAAGGGCACCAATCCCAAACTGGATCCGGTAGGCAAGTTGGCCTATCGAGACCCCCGCCCATACTGGTCCTCGAAGCGGACGATGTCGTCCTCCCCCAAGTAGTCGCCCACCTGGACCTCGATGAGCTCCAGGGTGCCGTCCGCCGCATTGCGTAGCCGGTGCCGTACGCCCCGGGGAATGTAGGTGCTCTGGTTTTCGTGCAAGGCGAAGGTCTCCTCGCCACGAGTGACCTCGGCAACGCCGCGCACCACCACCCAGTGCTCGGCGCGGCGGCGGTGTAGCTGCAGCGACAAGCTGGCCCCCGGCTTCACCTTGATGCGCTTGACCTGATGGCGTTCGCCATGACCAACGCCTTCGTAGCTGCCCCAAGGGCGGTACACCTCGGTGTGCAGGCTGTGCTCAGAACGGGCTGAACCCTGCAGCCGCCCCACTAGGGCGCCCACGTCCTGGACCCGGCTCCGATCGGCGACCAATACTGCGTCAGCAGTCTCCACAATGACCAAATGATCGACGCCGATGGCGCCCACCAGGCGATGGCTGGAGTGGACGAGTGTGCGGCCCACATCCAAGGGCAGCGCATCGCCGACGAAGCGGTTGCCGCGCCCATCCGCCCCAGCGGCCTCCAGCACCGCCTCCCAGGAGCCGACGTCGCTCCACCCGAAGTCCACCGGCAGCACTGCGGCGCGGGCCGTCTGCTCCATCACCGCGACGTCGAACGAGGCGTTCGGGTAGCGCAGGAACGCTTCGTACGGGCGAAAGAAGTTGAGGTCGGATTGGCCCTTCCCGACCGATTCGGCGACAGCGGTCGCCATCTCCGGGCTGTGCGCCTCGATCTCCGCTAGGGCGACTTCCGCATCGACTAGGAACATGCCGCTGTTCCAGAGATGGCGGCCGGGAACCGCGAAGGCCCGGGCGCGCTCGGCGTCCGGCTTTTCGACGAACGCCTGAACAGGCTGGACGCCTGGCAGCCGACAGCTCGATGTAGCCTTAGCCCGTTTCCGCACGGGACGGCACGATGCCGAACGTCACCACCGCACCGCCCTCGCTCGCCGCCTGGACGACCCGGACCGCCGCCGCAAAGCCTGCCGCATCCTCGACCCGGTGGTCGGCGGGCAACACCAGCAACTGTGCGCCGGACGCCTCGGCCATGACCAGATGGGCGGCCAGCGCAATGGCTGGTGCCGTGTTGCGGCCTTCAGGCTCCAAGGCGATGCGCTGCCAAGGCAGATCCAGCGCCCGGAGCTGCTCAGCGGCCAGAAAGCGGTTGGCCTCGTTGCAGACCAAGACTGGCGGCCGTTCGGTGACCCCGGCCGCCCGCAGCACGGTGTCCTGCAGCAGCGAGCATTTGCCGAACAGGGCATGGAAGGGCTTGGGGAGCAGCGCCCTCGACAGCGGCTACAGGCGGCTACCGACGCCGCCCGCCAACACCACCGGCACGCGAGGTCTCAAGCGGGTTCGCGCCTTAGGCATTGAGGAACACCAAACGGAGCTGGCGGCATCTTGGTGGAATCCACTCGACCAAGCAGTGCGGCAATTCCAGCATTTCGCGGATGCCCTCCATGGCCCGCGCCACCAGCACCATCCCGCCAGCGCGCGCCTCAATTCCTCAAGGCCGTCGCCACTGGGCAGGGTTGGTTCTCGCGGATGTCGGATGGAGCGACGGCTCCAGCGCGAAGCCCGCATGGGGCCGGGGCCGTCCCGAACGGACCGCGACAGCATCCGGGCTAGGGCCCAAGGCCGTCCGCGCCGCTCTTGGGGGCTGGACGCCGGGTTGTCCCGCAGGCGCTTCCCGGCAATTTCCGGGTCATCGGCAAAAGCCCTGCCCGCGCCTTCCGCCATCCTGCCCGGGCCTGCGGCGGCAGGAGGGGGCATGGCCATGACTCGCCTCCGTCCGTCCGGCTTCACAGCAGCTTGACGAGGGCGACGACCAGTCCGCCCTGCGCGATCAACGCACCGATCATCCACTTCATCAAATCCGACTTGGAGACCTCTATGGCGGCCTTCGTCTCCTGACGCAGCGCCTCAATGCCGGCCTTCGTCTCCTGACGCAGCGCCTCAATGCCGGCCTTGGTCTCCTGACGCAGCGCCTCAATGCCGGCCTTCGTCTCCTGACGCAGCGCCTCAATGTCGGCCCGCGCCCCTTCGACGTCGGCCTTGGTGGCGAGGTTGGCGTTGAGCAAAGCGACATGCTCCTCGGCCAGCGTCTCCGCCTGCCGCTCGGTGAAGCCGCAGCCGGTCAGGCGCTTGACGAAGCGGTGGGTGTCGAACGCGATGGCCTCTGACATGAGCGAATCATAGTGGCGCCGACGCCGTTCGACAACAGGCCCGCCCGCTTTGCGGGCGGGCCTGTTGCATGGGTCAGGTTCCGATCGCTTTCGGAAAACGCGGAAAGCCGCCCTGCACGGAGCATTCCATCTCAGCAGCCCCCGGCAATGGTCAATCGAAGGCCTCCGCCAAACGGAATCGATGTCCATTGCGGGAGCGGGCGGCGGGCAAGTTGCCCTAGCGCGGCACCCGCCCGTACTGGTCCTCGAAGCGGACGATGTCATCCTCCCCCAGATAGTCGCCCACCTGGACCTTGATGAGCTCCAGGGTGCCATCCGCCGCGTTGCGCAGCCGGTGCTTCACGCCCCGGGGGATGTAGGCGCTCTGGTTCTCGCGCAGGGCAAAGGTCTCCCCGCCCCGGGTCACCTCGGCAACGCCGCGCACCACCACCCAGAGCTCGGCGCGGCGGCGGCGCATCTGCAGCGACAGGCTCGCGCCCGGCTTCGCCTTGATGCGCTTGACCTGATGGCGTTCGCCACGACCAACGCCCTCGTAGCTGCTCCAGGGACGGTGCATCTCGGTGTGCAAGCTGTGCTCCGAACAGCCCGAACCCCGCAGCCGCGCCACCAGCGCGCCCACGTCCTGAACCCGGCTGCGGCCAGCGACCAGCACCGCTTCGGCGGTCTCCACGATGACCAGGCGGTCAACGCCGACGGCACCCACCAAGCGATGGCTTGAGTGGACGAGGGTGCGGCCCACGTCCAAGGGCAGCACGTCGCCGACGAAGCAGTTGCCGCGCCCGTCCACGCCGCCGGCCTCCAGAACCGCCTCCCGGGAGCCGATGTCGCTCCACCCGAAGTCCACCGGCAGCACCGCGGCACGGGTCGTCCGCTCCATCACCGCCACGTCAAACGAGGCGCTCGGGCTGCGCAGGAATGCTTCGTGCGGGCGAAAGAAGTCGAGGTCCGAGCTGCCCCTCTCGACCGATTCGGCAACGGCTGCGGCCATCTCCGGGCTGTGCGCCCCAATCTCCGTCAAGGTGACCTCGGCATCGACCAGGAACATGCCGCTGTTCCAGAGATGGCGGCCGGAGGCGGCGAAGGTCCGGGCGCGCTCCGCGTCCGGCTTCTCGACGAACGTCCAAACGGGCTGGACGCCCTCCCGGCCGGCCGCCGCCAGCTCGATGTGCCCGTAGCCCGTCTCCGCACGGGGCGGCACGACGCCGAAGGTCACCACCGCGCCGCCCTCGCTCGCCGCATGGGCAACCCGGATCGCCGCAGCAAAGCCTTGTGCATCCTCCACCCGGTGGTCGGTGGGCAGCGCCAGCAACTGCGCGCTGGATGCTGGCGAGGATCTGCTCGCCGGACTTGCGCCAGACGTAGCGCTTGGGGTTGAGGTTGTGCTCGGCGAGGTGGGCGTCGATGGCCTCGGTCAAGTCGGCGACGCTGGCGAAGCTGCCGTCGCGCACGACGTCCACGGTGAGGTCGCGGAAGAAGCGCTCGACGAGGTTCATCCAGGAGCTCGAGGTGGGCGTGAAGTGGCAGGCGATGCGGTCCACGCCGTGCGCCCTGCGGTGGCGCTGGTTGTGCCACTTGATCCAGGACCGCACCTTGGCGTGCTTGTGGGTGGCGTGGCTGTCGACGATCAGGTGCAGGCACAGGCCTTCGAGGGCCTCGCGGTTGAGGTGGCGGAGGAAGTCGAGCCACTGCCGGTCGGTGTGCCGGTTACTAATGTCTTGCATGAGAGCGGCAACGATGCAGTTGACCAAGATGTCCAGCAAAGGCCAGGTTGTCATCCCGAGCGCCATTCGCGCCGCACAAGCATGGGGGTCAGGTGTTGAGTTCGAGGTCGAGGATCGAACGGACGGCATGTTCCTTAGGCCTCGAGCCGGATTCGCGCCAACCGAAATCGCCGAGGTGGCTGGCTGTGTCGGCTACGGCGGACCGCGACGATCCTTGGCTGAGATGCGGCTGGCAGTACCGCCGGGACTCGCCAAGGACGCATGATCGCCCTTGACACAGATGTCGTCGTCCGGCCTCTGACCAACGACGATCCATCCTAGGCTGCCGCGGCTGCCCGTCTGGTTGCGAGCGACCGGGTGTTCCCCCCAATGTCCGTAGTGCTGGAGACGGAATGGGCATTGCGGAGCCTGTGCGGCCTAGAGCGCCACACAGTCGCCGGTGTCCTTCGACGCCTGCTCGGCGTTTCGTCCTTGACTGTGGAAGCCGTTGATCGGGTCGGTCAGGCCTTGGTATTGGTACGACAGGGTTTCGAATTCGCCGATGCGCTTCATTTGGCGAGCGCCGCCCAAGCTGGCGCTTAGCGCATTGGGACATTTGACGGTCGGTTCCTGCGCTTGACCAACGCACAATCGCTGCGCTTGAGGGCCGTCAGGCCCTAGCCGTTGAATGATTGCCCACTTCAGGGTGACGGCGACGGTGCCAGCGCCGTCCCGCTCATGTGGCCGATGGCGTCAGCAAGTTCAGGCTCCGAGCAGTCGAAGCACAGCCCCATCGCAGGCATGCCCACCATCCCGTCAATGGTGGAGCGCAGCAACGCATCCCGGCCCTTGGCGAGCCGGGGCGCCCAAGCCTCCGCATCACCTGTCTTGGGCGCTCCGGCCACGCCGGCTGCGTGGCAGGAGAAGCAGTAGCGTCGGTAAATGGCTTCACCGGAGCGATGCGCCTGACCGGCCGCTCCGCCGCCGGCTTCAGGCGGTGCCGAATCCTCCGCGCAGGCGGCGAGGCCAAGGCCGGCGGTCCAGAGCAGCCAGCGACAAACCGCGGCAAAATGCAACGGCAGTCGGCGCGTTCCCGCTTGGTTTGCGTCAGTCATGGCATGGTTCCATCGATCGTGAAGTCGTCGGCATCCCGCCAAGCGGGAAACGCGGCTCGGTAAGTTTCCAGGACGGCCTTCTCCAAGGTGGCCGAAAAGATGCCGCAGCGCTCTCCGGCCGCCAGGAGGGCATCGCCCTCGGGGCCGTACAGGGCGCTGCCGCCCGCATAGCGCGCGCCGTTGCCGTCCTCGCCCAGCACGTTGACGCCCGCCACGAAGCTCAAGTTCTCGATCGCCCGCGCTCGAAGCAGCGCATCCCAAGCCGACCGCCGCGCCTGCGGCCAGTTGGCGGCGAACAGCAACAGGTCGTAGTCGCCCCGGTTGCGCAGCCAGACGGGAAAGCGCAGGTCGTAGCAGACTGCCAAGCTGATTCGCCAGCCCCGGCAATCGACGACGACGCGCGCCGTCCCTGCTTCGTAGTGCCGATGCTCACCGGCCATGCGGAAGCGATGACGCTTGTCGTAGGCGCTGATGCCGCCGTCGGCGGACGCCCAGACCATGCGGTTGAAAAACCTGCCGCCCTCCTCAATCACCAAGCTCCCGCACAATGCGCAACCCAAGCCCAGCGCCCGATCGCGCATCCAACCGATGGTGGGGCCGTCCATGGGCTCCGCCACTTCAGCGGCGCGCATGGTGAACCCGGTCGTGAACATCTCCGGCAGCAACGCCACATCGGCGTTGTTCGGCAGCTCCTCAAGCAGGGCGTCAAAATGGGCCCGATTGCGCGGCGGATCATGCCAATGGGTCGGCGTCTGCACTAGGCAGAGGGTGAGATCGTCAGCCACGGGTCACAGGCCCAACAGGATTTCGGCGCCTTGGCGCAAGGTGCGGTCGTCTTTGCAGAAGCAGAAGCGCAGCATTTTGTGGTCGGCGCCGTCGGCGTAAAAGACCGACACCGGGATGGATGCGATTTTGGCCTCGCGGGTCAGGCGCACCGCCAGCTCGCGGTCGCGCTCGCCGCTGACGGCATCAAAGCCGAGCAGCTGAAAGTAGGTGCCCGCACTGGGCGTCAGGCTGAAGCGGCTGCCGGCCAGCAGGGTGTGGAACAGGTCGCGCTTGCGCTGGTAGAAGGCGCCGAGCTGCAAGTGGTGCTCCGGGTGCGCGGCCAGAAAATCCGCCAAGCCGTGCTGCACCGGCGTGTTGGAGGTGAAGGTCACGAATTGATGGATCTTGCGAAACTCCGCGGTCAGATCCTCCGGGGCGACGCAGTAGCCGATCTTCCAGCCGGTGGTGTGGTAGGTCTTGCCGAATGAGGACACCACAAAGCTGCGCCGCCATAGGTCGGGAAAGCGGCAAACGCTCTGATGCGCCCGGCCGTCGAAGATGATGTGCTCATAGACCTCGTCGGAGAGCACATGCAAGCCGTGCTTCAGGGCCAGGGCTTCGAGGCAGCGCAGATCGGCGCACGACCACACCGTGCCGGTCGGGTTGTGCGGCGTATTGAAGATCACCAGCCGGGTTCGCGGCGTGACGGCTGCGCGCGCCTGATCCCAATCGACGCCGTAGTCGGGCGGCTTAAGCGCGACGTGCCGCGTCACGCCGCCCGACAGCCGCACCGCTGGCTCGTAGCTGTCATAGGCTGGATCGAACAGGATGACCTCGTCACCGGGCCGCACCACCGCCGTAATGGCGCAGAACAGCGCTTCGGTGGCGCCCGAGGTCACCGTGATCTGGGTGTCGGGGTCGGCGGCGAGGCCGTAGAGATCCAGCACTTTGCCGGCAACCGCTTCGCGCAGGCTTTGAACCCCCGCCATGGGCGGATACTGGTTGTAGCCGTGGGTGAGGTAGTGCTGCACCCGCTCCAGCAGCTCGGGCGGGCCGTCGAAGTCGGGAAAGCCCTGGGACAGGTTCAGGGCGCCCTCTTCCGCAGCCAACGCCGACATCACGGTGAAGATGGTGGTGCCGACCTCCGGCAGCTTGCTGTCGAAGCCGCCCGGCGCCGGTTGCTGCGCTAAAGCCAAGGGTATCCGCGGATTGAGTGGGCTGGGGGATTCTGGCCCACCGGCCCGCTTGATTTCAACTGCTTGCGCGACCTGATGGTCGCGGATGGAGTTTCGCTGGCGCGAAACTCCGCGCTCGTCGCTTAGATCAGATTCCGGTATGTTTCTGAGCCCGCACACTGCTTGTTCCGGGACGGGCGAGGTGCGGCCGATGGCGCTCCGGGGCTTCGAGGGGGGCCGCGGCGCCCCGGCCCCGGCGTTGATGTTTGATGGCCGTTCGGGCGATTGGCCCCTTCGGCAGGCTAAGGAGGCTACTGGACCTCGCCGCGCACGTAGTGCTCCAATTGCTCGATGGTGTCGGCCTGCTCTTCTATGATGGCCGAAAACAGGTCGCGCAGGCTGAGCATGCCCGTGATGGCGCCGTCCTCGGAAACCGGCAGATGGCGGATGTGATGCTTCCTCATCAACGCCACGCAATCATCGATGTGCATCTCCGGCGTCACGCAGACCACCTCCTTCGTCATGATCTCCTGCACCTGCGCCAGCTTCGATGACTTGTCCTTCAAAATGACCTTCCGGGTGTAGTCGCGCTCGGAGATGATGCCGGCGGGGCGGCCCCCATCCAGCACCAGCAGGGCGCCAACCTCCTTCTCCGCCATCATGGCGATGGCATCGTAAACCGTGTCGCTGGGGGCGACGCTGAAAACGCCGCCGGTCTTCTGCTTGAGGATGTTTTGTACCAATTGCATCCCGTCCTCCTCATTCCCATGCCTCAATTCGCGCCAGTATCCGCGCCTGTGCGGGCTCGGAAACATATCGGAACTCGAACCGCGCAACGGCAGCGGGGTTTCGCGGTAAGCGAAACTCCAACGCGCCCGCTTCGCGGGCGCACACCTTGACCGTCGGGGTTGCCGACGCTCACAATCTGCCACGGCGGGGCGGGAATTGAAAGCGCGCGACCTGACGGTCGCGGATGGAGTTTCGCTGGCGCGAAACTCCGCGCTCGTCGCTTAGATCAGATTCCGGTATGTTTCTGAACCCGCACAGCGCGGTCCAACGGCTGCGGGGCTTCCAGCCCAATGCGGGGGCGAACCCGGCTGAGGCCGCGCCGTTCCGGCGCCCAGGCTGGCCGGAGAGGACCTCTCTGCTTTGCGGAATTTGCGGAAGTAAAGGGGCGTTTCCGCTTGGCTTTGACAGGGCTGTCGCGGACTGTCGCGGATTGTTGACAGTCCCCAAATTAGCGAATATGGTAAAGATTATGGCGCAATTCGGAGCTCTGCAGGCCGATCCTTGGCGGCGGGGAAAGAATTGGAATTCATGGGTGGCGAGGCAGCATGAACCCAGCGACAACAGCAAGGACACCGGAAGGCAAGGCTGACCTCGCGTACCAGCGCGACATCCTGCCCAAGGTGTCGCGAACCTTCGCTCTGACCATTCCCCAATTGCCCGATCCGCTCTCCGAAGCGATAGGCAACGCCTATCTGCTGTGCCGCATAGCTGACACCGTCGAAGACGAACCGGCGCTTTCGGCGCCGGAAAAGCAGGCCTTCCTGGAGCGCTTCATCGATGTTGTGGAAGGCCGGGCGCCGGCGCCGGCCTTCGCCGGGGACCTCGTCCCGCTGCTATCGACGGCCACCATCGATGCTGAGCGGGAATTGGTGACCAACACCGCCAAAGTCATTCGCGTCACGCACCGTCTGCGCCCGGTTCAACGAGAGGCCCTGGAGCGTTGCGTGCGCATCATGTCGCTGGGCATGGCGGAGTTCCAGCGCAACGCAACGCCCGAGGGCCTCAACGACGTGCCTGCGCTCGACCGCTATTGCTACCACGTGGCTGGCGTGGTGGGCGAGACCATCACCAAGCTGCTGTGCGACTACTCGCCCCGCATCGGCGAGCGGCGGGAGGAGTTGTTTCGTTTGTCCACCTCCTTCGGGCAGGGCCTGCAAATGGTCAACATCCTCAAGGACATGTGGGACGATCGCCGGCGCGGGGTTTGCTGGCTGCCCCGGGATGTCTTCCAGGCCGTGGGCTCGGACGTTTCAACCTTGGCGTCCAGTCGTTCCGATCCCCAGTTCGTCGCCGGCTTGCTCGGCCTTGTGGGCTTGGCCCGAGACCATCTGCTGGCGGCGTTGCGGTTCACGCTGCTGATTCCGGCGCGCGAAACGGGCATCCGCCGGTTCCTGCTGTGGGCCTTGGGCATGGCGGTGCTCACTTTGCGCCGCATTAACGCGCGACCCGATTTCACCGATGGCAGCGAGGTGAAGATCTCCCGTCAGGCAGTGCGCTCCACGGTTTTGGTCACCAGCGCCCTGGCGCGCTCGGATCAAGCCCTGAAACTGCTTTTTGGCACCTTGACGCGGGCGCTTCCCAACAGCGCCGGCCGCTTTGCCGTTGGCGTTGGTTGAGGCGATGACGGGAAGATTCGCGCCCTGACGCGGCTTGGGCCGTCCCCCTTGGGCCGCTCACCTGCGTTAAACTTGTGACGATTGCCCACGATAGTGATTGCGATGTTGGATGATCCGGTGGCACTGAAATCGAAAAAAGCCGAGGGCTCCTCCCCAACCTCCTCGGCCGCGCCCGTGCTGGTGACCGGCTCGTCCGGACACGTGGGCGCCAACCTCGTGCGGCGGCTGCTTGACGACGGCGCGCGCGTACGCGTGCTGCTGAGGCGGGAAAGCCCGAACGAAGCCTTGGCGGGCCTTGACGTTGAGCGCGCCTACGCGGACATCCGCGACCTTGAGGCCACCAGGCGGGCGCTTGAGGGCTGCCAAGGCGTTTACCACTGCGCGGCCAAGGTATCCACCATCGACGGCAACGAAGCCCACAAACGAGAGATTTTCGAGTGCAACGTGCTCGGCACCCGCAACCTCCTGCAGGCCGCCCGGGAGGCCCAAGCGGGCCGCGTGGTGGTCACCGGCTCATTCAGCGCGGTGGGCTACCACCTTGACGACCCCTCCGCGCCGAGCGACGAGACCATGCAGTTCTATCCCTTGGAACGCACCATGCCCTATGAGCGCAGCAAGGTGCTCACTGAGCACGAGTGCCTGCGCGCCGTCGCCGAAGGCCAGGACGTGGTCATCGCAACCTGCTGCGCAGTGGTTGGCGGCGCGGACTTCGTCCCCTCGCGGTTGGGCAGAACCCTGTGCGACTACAGCCACGGCAAGCTGCGCGCCTACGTGGACGGCGGCTTCGCCTTCGTCGCGGCTCGGGACATCGTGCAGGGCCATCTGCTTTGCATGCAAAAGGGCCGCACGGGCCAGAAGTACATCTTCGCCACCGAGTACAAGACGATCTCCGACATCCTCGACCTCTATGAGGAGGTGTCGGGCATTCCCCGCCCGAACCGGCGGATGCCGGCGCCCCTCATGTACGCCTTCTCCGAAGTGGCGAGCTTCTACCTCAGCCGCTTCCACCCCAACTTTCCGCAGCGCTTCACGCCCGGCGCCATCCGTCTGCTGCAGCAGCGGCGCCATGCCGACACCGGCAAGGCGCAGCGGGAACTGGGCTACCAACCCACCAGCATCCGGGCCGCGGTGCATGAAGCCTATGCGTTTCACTATCAGCGCAACGCCATCCGCAACCCCGAGGCCAAACGCCCTAACTGGAACGGCGACGACCGCGCGGCCTCCGCTCTCGCCCAAAAGGAGATCGGCATGACCCCCGATGCCCAAAGCACATGAGTCTCGCAATGCAAGCACCGCCCGCCTTTGAGGACGCCACTCGGCTGCGCCAGCAGGCGCGTGCGGCCGGCATGGACCCGAACTACTGGTATCCGGTCGAGGAAACCCGCAACCTGGCGCCGGGGTCCGTCATGGAAGTGGTCTTCTGGAAGCGCTCCATCGCCCTTTTCCGGGATGAGGACGGCTCGTTCAATGCCGTGGAGAACCGCTGCGCCCACCGCCAGATCAAGCTCTCGCTCGGCGAGGTCCAGGGCTGTCGGCTGGTCTGCCCGTATCACGGCTGGCAGTACGACAAAAGCGGCAAGTGCGTCGAAATTCCGCACGAGCGCTACGGGCGCAGCTTCCCGAAAATGGCCCTGAGAACCTACCCGGTTCAGGTTCGCCATGGCTTGGTGTGGCTCTTTCCCGGCGACCCGGCGTTGGCATCAACCCGCGAGATTCCCCACATACCGGAGCTCGAAGGGCCAGGGCGCTGGGCCTGCGTCCCCTTGGTCTTCACTTGGTCGGCCCACCATTCGATGATCATCGACAACGTGAGCGACTTCTCCCACGCGCATCTCCATCGCCGCTACCGGCCGTTCGACGACGCCACCCTCACCCGCTGCGAGACCGTCGGCGACAACGTTCACGTGTCCTACGACGCGCAAGTCGGCCGAGGCCCCGTTTCCGGGCGTTTCGTCGAGCATGGCCAGATCGACACCAGCCACATGGACCTGTGCTTCGAGTACCCGTACCAGTGGTCGAACACCGATGACGCCATCAAGCACTGGCTGTTCGTGCTGCCGATCGATGAGCGCACCACTCGCGTGTTCTTTCTGTTCTACTTCAAGTCGCTGAAGATTCCGCTGCTGCCGGTGCGGATTCCCCGGACCGCCATGACCGCGGTCCTGAAGCTGTCGAACCGTTGGCTGATCGGCCCGCTGCTGGACCAGGATCGGTTCGCGGTCGAGGCCGAGCAGGTCGGCTACGAGCAGCACTGGGATGCCACGCCCATCGAACTGAGCCCCGCAGTGCAGGCCTTCCAGACCGTCACTGTCCGCAAATGGCGGGAACACCTTGAGCGAGAGGCTGAAAACGGCCATGGCGGCGCTTGAGCAACACGAGTTGCTGTCCGGGCTGTCCGGCAGCGCCCTGCTTGCGGCAGCGGCCATGTTTCTGGCCTTCATGGCCGCTTTGTTCGCGGGCTCCATGCTGCTGCCTGGACGACGGTTTGAGTTGACCGATGCCGATGGCGGGTCGCGCGTCTGCAAGCTGAACGGACTGGCGCTGTTCATCGCCACCATTGCCGTCGCCGGCGTTGCCCAGGTTGCCGGATGGTTCTCGCTGTCCGTGCTGCATTCCCACTTCATCCCGCTGTTTGTCGTGGCCAACATCTTCGCGTTCGCGCTTTCCGGTTGGCTCTACTGGCGCGGCGCCGGAACCCCGGAAGCGCCGGACGGATTCTGGCCAGGCTTCTTCTTCGGGCGGATGCTGAACCCGCAGTGGCTCGGCATGGACTTGAAGTTCTTCAGCTACCGCCCTTCGCTCATCGCCTTGGCGCTCCTCAACCTGTCCTTCGCAGTGGTCCAATACGAAACCTACGGCGGGCTCACCTTGGCCATGACGCTGTACCAGGCTTTCACCTTTCTGTACGTGTTCAACTACTTCCAGTTCGAATACGGCATGGTGCACACATGGGACATCGTGAGCGAGCGTTTCGGATGGATGCTGGCGTGGGGCAACCTCGTGCTGGTGCCTTTCTTCTATTGCATCGCCGGCTGGTGGCTGGTCCACGCCCCGGACGCGCTCTCGCCCATCGCCGCCAGCCTGATTGCCCTGCTGTTCGCGTTCGGCTTCTGGCTGTTCCGCGGCGCCAATGAGCAGAAGCACCGCTTCAAGCAGGATCCGAACGCCACCATCTGGGGCAGGCCCGCCGAGACCCTCGGCGGGCGGCTGCTGGTGTCGGGGTTCTGGGGAATCGGGCGCCATCTCAACTACACCGGCGAGATTTGCGTTTACGTCGCCTTCCTGCTGACCGCCGGATTTGAATCCTGGCTACCTTGGCTGCTGCTCGCTTGGCTGACCGGATTGCTCTGGCATCGCTCCAAACGCGACGACAAGCGCTGCCAAGCCAAGTACGGCGCGTTGTGGGAGCAGTACAAGCAGCGGGCCCGCTTCGCAATGCTGCCCTTCGTGTACTGATGGCGACGATGGATAACGGCAACCTGCAGATGGCAAAGGCTCCCGAGCTGCCGGGCGGCTGGCCCCTGCTCGGCCACTTGGGGGCGTTCCAAAAGGATCCGGTTGCGATGCTGGAACGCGGCTCGCGCCAGCTCGGCGACCTCTACCGGTTCCGGCTCGGCCCCCAGCCCTTTGTTCTGTTCGCTGGGCCGGACGCCCACTCAGCCTATTTCGGGGCTTCGGACGAGCAACTGGACGCCAAGGCCGTCTATCAGTTCACGGTGCCCATCTTCGGACGCGGCGTGGCCTACGACGTCGCCCCGAACATCATGGGCGAGCAACTCGGGTTCCTCTTCCCCGCGCTGCGCGAGTCGGCCATGGAAAGGTTCGCCCGCATCATGTTCGAGGAGTCCAGCCTGTTTGCCGACTCCATGGGCGAACAGGGGGAATTGGATCTGCCGGTGGCCATGAACGAGCTCACGGTCAACATCGCCAGCCGCTGCTTCCTCGGCGAGGAGGTGCGCAACGAAGTGGATGCCGGATTCGCTGCGGCATACCATGATTTGCAGAACGGCATCAACACCTTGGGGTTCTTTCTTCCCAACCTGCCCATTCCGGCCCATCGCAAGCGAGACCGGGCCCGGCGTCAAGTGATTGAAATCTTCAGCCGCATCATGCGGGAGCGGCGCCTCTCCGGGGCGCAGTCAGCGGACTTCATGCACACGCTCATGCAGGCGCGCTACAAGGATGGCCGGGCATTGACGGATGATGAGGTCATTGGCCTCCTGCTGACGACCTTGTTCGCCGGTCAGCACACCAGCGCGGTGCTCGCCGCTTGGACCGGATTGGAACTGTTCCGGGCCACTGACTATCTGCAGCGGGTCCGCGACGAGGCGCGCTCGATTCACGGCGAAGCGCAAAACATAAGCTTTGCGGGCTTGAAGCGGCAATCGCAAATGGAAAACGCCGTGCGCGAGTGCGAACGGCTGCATCCGCCGCTGATCATCCTGATTCGCAAGGTGCTCAAGCCCTTGCAGTACCGGGACGTTGAGGTGCCCGCAGGCACCATGGCCATTGTGTCGCCAGCGGTCTCCCACCGGCTGCCCGAGGTGTTTGCCGACCCCAACCGATTCCACCCGGACCGCTTCGCCCCGCCCGCCGTGGAGGGCAAGCAGCACCAATACGCCCTGATCGGCTTCGGCGGCGGACGCCACCGCTGCATGGGCAAGAACTTCGCCATCATGCAGATCAAGGCCATCTGGACGGTGCTTCTGGAACGCTTCGACTTTTCGCTGGACGGCGCGTTTCCGGCGCCCAACTACGGCAGTTGGGTGACTGGACCCAAGGAGCCTTGCCTAATCCGCTACCGCCGCCGCCCGCAAGGGAGCGCCCTTCGTTGAGCCGCGCCGCATTGCCAGCATACGACGTTGCCGTGGTCGGCGCCGGTCCAGTGGGCAGCGTTTGCGCCCTCGCCCACGCCCGCAAGGGCGCCCGGGTCGCTCTGCTTGAAGCCAATCCCAAGGCGGCGACCCGATTGGCCGGGGAGTGGCTGCATCCGCCCGCCGTGCGCAACCTGCGCAATTTGGGGATCAACCTCGAAGCGGAGCAGGTCGGCAACAGGCGCGATGGCTTCGTGGTGTTTCCGGAAGACCGTTCGGAACCGATCATCCTGCGCTACCCCGATGAGACGGTCGCCATGGCCTACGAGCACGAGTCGTTGATCGCGAAGCTGCGCGCCGCCATCGACAACGAGCCCGGGGTGGACTTCCACACCAGCGCGCGGGTTCGCTCGGTGGAGGACGGCCAACTCACTTTTGCCAGGAATGGGGCGCTGGAGTCGTTGTCGGCCGATCGCATCGTCGGCGCCGACGGACGCGCTTCCATCGTGCGCAAGTCCTTGGGCTTGAACGGCAAGCGCGTGGCCTGCTCGCAGATGATCGGCCTCGTGGTTGAGGGCGAGACGTTGCCCTTTGAAGGTTTCGGGCACGTGCTGCTGGGCGGCCCCGGCCCCATTTTGCTGTTCCGCGTCGGCGACAATCGCGTGCGCATCATTGCCGACGTTCCCTTGGACCACTGGAATCCCAAGGATCGGGCGAGCATGCTTTCGGAGTCCTACGCCAACCTCCTGCCCGAAACGCTCAAAGCGGGGTTCATCAAAGCGCTGCGCACCCGCAATTTCCAAGCCGCCACCAATGAGCTGCGTCCTCGGGTGACGTACGGGACTTCGCGCCGGGTGCTGATCGGCGATGCGGCCGGGCACTACCATCCCCTGACTGCGGTCGGCATGACCTTGGGCATGGGCGATGCGCTGGCGCTCGCCGAAGGGGGCGGTTTTGAGGAGTTCTCGGCCAAGCGCTTGGCGGACATCCGCTCTCCCGAGACGCTTGCCATGGGTTTGTACGAGGTCTTCGCCGATTACCGACTTGAGTCATCGGCGCTGCGGAAAACGGTTTACCAGCTCTGGCGCACCAATCGCCGGATGCGGGACCAAACGATGCGATTGCTCGCTTGCGAGGACAAGTCCGTCGCCCGGCTGGGCCTGACGTTCTACAAGATCGTGGCGCGCGGCGCGCTCGCGCCCTTTGTGCGATCCGATGCAACCTTGACGCAGCGCCATGCCCGCCACATTGCCCGAGCCTTGGTGATGCGCGTCGGGCACTTTCTGCGCGGCATAAGCGCACTGCGCAAGCGAGGCGGCTGCGACGACGAGGCCGCCGAGCAGGCGCGCGGCGATCTGGCCTTCGCATTTCCGACCTCCCTGCAATCCAGCCTTCGCCAGCGACAGCCCACCGACGCAAGGCACGGCAAGGCGGTCGCAGCGGATGCCGCGCTGCAAAGCGCCGCCGCTCGCCTGCTGGCTCTGCAGGACGACCAAGGCGGTTGGGAAGGCGAAATGGTTTGGTGCCCCATGCTCACCGCGCAGTACGTGATGCTGCACCACATCATCGGCGAGCCGCTGGCTGCGGACCGGCGGCGGCTGATCCTGCGGCAGTTCGAGCAAACCCGGCTTGAGGGCGGGCTTTGGGGGCTGCATGCCCACTCAGCACCCTACCTCTTCGTCACCGCGCTGGTTTACGTGGCGGCCCGGCTGCTTGGCGTTGCGGCGGATGACGAGCTTCTCCAGCCGGCCAAGCGCTTTCTGCGGACTGAGCAGGTGGCGTCCATACCCAGTTGGGGAAAGTTCTGGCTGGCGCTCCTGAATCTCTGGGATTGGCGGGGCGTGAACCCCCTGCCGCCGGAGCTGTGGCGGCTGCCGCGCTGGATGCCCTTGCATCCTTCGAATTGGTACTGCCACTCTCGGCTCATATACGCAGCGATGGCGGCCGTCTATTCGAAGCGCTTCCAAGTGCCGGTGACGCCCTTGATTGCCTCATTGCGGGAGGAGCTGTTTCCGCAAGGGTTTGCCAACGTCGATTTCGCCGCCAGCCGCAATCGCTTGCGCGACGGCGACCTCTACGCCCGGCCCAGCCTGTGGCTTCGGGCTGGGTACGGCGTCGCCCGCGCCTTTGAGGGGCTTCACCCCATGCGCCTTCGCAGGCGGTGCGTCGATGGCCTGATGCGGCAGATCCATTGGGAAATGCGCAGTTCCAACCATGCGAGCATCTCCCCGGTCAGCGGTTTCCTCAATGTCCTTGCCGTTTGGCTGCAGGATCCCGAAGATGCCGATTGCCGCGCGGCGATCGCCCAGCTGGAAGGCTGGATCTGGGAGGATGAGGCGCAGGGCACCCGCATCACGGGCGCCAGAAGCGCCTCTTGGGACACCGGGTTCGCCCTGCAGGCCTTGGCGACGGCCCCGCAGGTGGCTGGCGTGCCGGAAGCGCTCCGAAGAGGCGCTGACGCTCTTGGCCGTCAACAGATCGCCGAGAGCTTTGACGGATTTCGTGAGGCCTATCGAGCCGATCCCAAGGGCGGCTGGTGTTTCCCCGGCGCTTGGCATGGGTGGCCGGTGTCGGACTGCACCGCCGAAGCCGTGCTGGGGATCATCGCCGCCGCCCCGGAGGCGTTGAGCGCAACGGCGCTGCGCGAGGCGATTCAATTCATGCTGCGTGGCCAAAACCGGGATGGCGGCTTCGGCAGCTATGAGGCGCGGCGCTCCCGAGTGGGCCTCGAATGGATCAATCCCGCCGAGATGTTTGGCGACTCGATGACGGAGCAGTCCTACGTCGAATGCACCGCCTCCTGCCTGGCCGCCTTGGCCGCCTGCCGTCGGCAGGCTCCCGAGACCGTGGATCAATCCACGGCCAACGCCATGTCGCGGGCCGGGGCTTGGCTTCGCCGAAACCAAGCCAGCGACGGCTCCTGGCGCGGCGTCTGGGGCGTGCAGTTCATTTACGGCACCTTCTTCGGCATCCGGGGGCTGCTGGCCGCCGGCGCCCTTCCCGGCGACCCGGCCTTGCGCTTGGCCTGCCAGTGGCTGTTGGAGCGCCAGCAGGACGACGGCGGCTGGGGGGAGCACCACAGCGGCTGCCTGACCGGGCGCTACGTCGCCCACGAGGAGAGCCAGGTCATCCAAACGGCTTGGGCGCTGATCGCGCTGCTGGAAGCCGGCGACTCCAACTGGATGGCAATTTCACGCGGCGCGCAGTACCTGATCGACGCGCAGAACGCGGATGGATCCTGGCCGCGGCAGGACATGGCGGGCGTTTTCTTCCGCACTGCGCTTTTGGACTACGTCCTTTATCGGCAGTATTTCCCGTTGCATGCGCTGGGGCTGTATGAACGGCGGCGCTTGGCCCGGCAGCAGGTCGTGGAGCCCGTGGATTCCGCCGCCGCGCCGCCGCTGGGCAACAAGCGGGCTTGCTCGGCGCCGACCCCTGACAAATTCAAGTTGACGCACAACGGAGAGCGGGAATGCCAAAAAGGATAGCCATCGTTGGCGGCGGGGTGTCGGGGCTGGGGGTGGCCTACGCGCTGCATCGACAGCCCGATCGGTTCGACTTCCAGCTGTTCGAGGCCCAATCCCAGATCGGCGGCAACGCGATCACCGCGGACATGCCCCAGAAGGACGGCAGCTCAGTTCCGTTCGACATTTCGGTGACCGCCTGCATCCCCTCGATGTACCACCACATCATGCTGCTGGCGGAGCGGTTCGGCATCGACATCGTCCCCACCCGGTTCAGCTACAGCGTGAAGTACCGCGGCGAGCTCTATGCCCACGACATGGACAGCGAGATCGGCCGCGCGCTGCAGCCGGAGATCGACAGGTTCCAGAAGCTCCTGAAGCGCCTGCAGTGGTTTGCCCAGCTCAACAAGACGCGGTCGAAGCTGCTCAACGCCCTCAACCCCTACAACTACATCAGCATGGGCACGGTGCTCAACTTCGGCCGGTTCTCGGGCGACTTCCGGTACAAGGTGCTCAAGCCCATGTTCGTCAACTTCCTGATGGCCACCAACGTGTTCGACATGCCGGCCTCGCTGTTCTGCCGGTACTTGGAGTTCTTCGACATCGTCTCGGCAACCCCCATGCAGACTTGGGAGGGCGGCACCCGCCGTCTTTACGAAGAGCTGTCGGCGGGCTTTCGAGACCGGATCCACCTCAACCGGCCGGTTCGCAAAGTGCATCGGCTGGCATCTGAAGTGATCGTTGAGGACGATCAGGGCAATCGGGAGACGTTCGACGAGGTGGTGTTCGCCTGCAACGCCAACCAGACGCTGATGGCCCTGGACAAGCCGAGCCTCTTTGAGTCGTGGCTGCTGTCGTCGATCCGCTACGAGAGCGAACTGCACAACCATGCCATCGTCCACTCCGACGCCAGCGTGCTGCCGGACAACGCCGCCGAGCCGCTGACCACCCGCAGCAACCACATCGAGCAGTACGGGGCGCGGCCCGACAACTACGAAATCACCTACATCATGCACAACCAGCAGCCTTGGGCGCACCACTCGGACAAGCCCTGCCTAGTGACCTACAACCCAATCAACCCGATTGACAGCAAGAAGATCGTCAAGACCTGGTGGTTCCAGCACGTCGTGCATGACGTGCGCCACGTGGCGCTGCTGGTGCATCTGTTCCGCTTCGTGCAAGGCCGGCGGCACACTTGGCATTGCGGAGCGCACACGCTGATCAACAGCCAAGAGCACTGCCTCCTGTCCGGCTTGGTGACGGCCCGACAGCTGGGCGCGGACTACCCGTTTCAGGACGCCGAGGCCGGAAAGTGGTTCAACTTCTTTGGCCGCATGATGCATGGCTGGCGCTTCAAGAAGGCGTGACCCGCGCCAAGGGGTGATCGACTCGCCCTTTTTTCAGGTTCAGGACTTCCGTTTTCGGGTTCAGGCCCTCAGGGTCCGCAACCCCCTCACAGCCCCAGGATGCGGTAATCGCCGTCCAAAATCAGGCGGACCGAGACATGGAGCCCCAGCAGGGGAAACAGTATCCACGGGGAATTGACCGCCACTACGGCGATGGCCAGCTCCTTGCGGCTGAGGCGGCGGTGCCGCTTAGCGATGAAGAAGCTGGACAAGTACACGGACGTCATGTAAGTCCACTGCCAGAAGAGCATCAGCCCGATCATGCCCGCAACCACAGCGGGCAGGAACCCGACGGTGAACGCCGCATAGAGGAGCGCGGTGGGCACGAGCGTCGCGAAGCCGTTGGCGGTATCCACGTTGAAGCCATAGGTCCGGCGGTCGGAGAAGGAGGCGTCATACATGCAGTAGGTCGCCCACACATCGGCCCATACCGTCGTTGAGAAGACTTGCTTCAGCGAAATTCGGGTGGCCAGGAACTCGAAAGCGGGAATCCGGCCGGTTTTCCGCTGCCGCTCCCGCCAAAACTCGAAACGCCGCTCAATGTAGTACCGGCGCAGGAACAAGCAGGCCTCCCAATAGCAGATCAGCAGATTGATCGAGAAAAACAGGCTGAAGACCGCGTGCATCCAATCCAAGCGCCCTTGGATTTGCCAACGCATGCTGAGCCCTGCCCAAACCATCAACGCGACGGCCGAGATGGCGACCCATAGGACGCGAACCATCACAACGGTTCCGTCCACTGATCGTTCGGCCTGCGGCTGATGCGGGCAGCGAACGCGCGGCCCCATTCGATGGGCGTTGCAGCGCTCCCTGCGCCGCGGAAGGAGGTTGCCGCCGCAGCGACGAAGGCCAAAGCGCCGCTCATGCGGCAGCCCACGCAGCCTGCCGGGCCGTCCTTCGCTGCCGGATTGCGGTCGGCGAAGTCCATCAGGGCGGCAGTGTCCGCGCAGGCCGTGGCACTGGTGGTGGCGTTCATGTGCCCGAACATTTCCTCCCGTCTGTCCCGCCTTGTGACCAACTCGCATTCGGCGATGGGGGGATTGGGCAGCATAACGCAGTAGCCGACGGTGGCCAAGACGTTCTTCGGGCGTTCTTCGGGCAGGCGGGATTCCGATATCTTTCCGCACCCGCGCACCCGCTTTGCGGGTGCGTTTGGGGTTTCGCTGGCGCGAAACTCCGCGCCCGTTGCGTAGGTCAGGTTCGACGGGAGGTACTCGGATTACAGGCACACAATTTTGGTATCCGAATTCGGTCCGATCGTCCGGGTCCATATGAAAAACCCCGCCGAAGCCTGCCCCTCAGAGCCAACGACCACTGCCGAGGCTTCCACGGACAGCATGGATGCCGGTTCGCCTTCGGTTCCGCAAACCGGGCCGTCGGGCGCGGATGTCTCCGGCCAAGGCCAGCGTTCGGACGGCAGCCATGAATTCATCGAACTCGCGGCTACGCCGCCGAGACGTGCGGCCATGCCGAACGCCTACTGGGCCGTTCGCTGGGGCCGGTGGCGGATGCGCTGGCCAAGCTGGGGATGGCGCAGGCGGCGGCCGAGCCGGAGACCGAGCCGGTCCAATGCGTCAGCGAGCAGCTGCTGGCCGACCTCAACGGCTACATCCTGGAGACGCACCACGGCGAGGAGCACGTCAGCAGATGGCGCAAGGCTCGGCGCGCCCTTTCTGGGCAGGCGGTTCATTCACGAGGCCAATCGCGTGACCGTTGCGGTCGCGCAGGAGCAGTCCAGGCGGTGGAGGAGCGCCCATCGATGGGAGCCCGTGGCCGAAGCCCTGCAATGCCTCGCCGCTGCGGAGTCGGGCTCCTAGCCGCTTGTCCTTGCAGGGGATTCCTTTTTGGCTCTGCATGAACGCCCCTGCCTGAAGGCTTGTTGAAGTGGTAGCTAGGGGGGGACTCGAACCCCCGACCTCAGGATTATGAATCCTGCGCTCTAACCGGCTGAGCTACCTAGCCACTTGAGGCTGCCGTCCGGCGGCGACAGGCGGGCAATTTTCCGGGCGCCGGGGAAAGCTGTCAACGCGCGACCTGACGGTCGTGGATGGAGTTTCGCTGGCGCGAAACTCCGCGCTCGTCGCTTAGATCAGATTCCGGTATGTTTCTTAAGCCCGCACATGCGAACCTTGGCCCCTGGCCAAGGTTCGCATGTGCGTTTGACCCGGAATCGTTGTGCCGTTCGCTTTTGAGTGCAGTGTGGTCGCCAAGCAGCGGCCACGCCTTGAACTAAGGGCGCGAACAGCGCGAGCGGGAGAGGAAAACAGGAGCCCCGGCCATGAACCGCACCACTTCCACCATACTCCCCCCCCCCCTCGAACCATGTGAGCGGCCGGTGAGGCCGCTCACATGGCGCCTGGCGCTCCCGGCACTGCTCCTGGCCCGGGGCGAGGGCTGCCTGAACGCGTCGCGGCGGAACTTCCCCGAAAAGGGCGACATCACCGGCCACACCGTGGCCATCTTCAACCACGAGTGCGACGACCGGCGCGGCTCCCTCCGGACGCGGTTCTTCGCGGCCGTCCAGGACCGCGACAAGGCCGCCGCCATGGCCGAGGCGGACCCGCAGCCGCAGCCGGGCGCCGAGCCCGCGGCGCCGGTCGCGCCCACCAGCCAGGACCTGATCGCCGAGGTGCGGCGCCGCCACGAGATGAACAAGGGCAGCAAGGCCCGCAGCGCCGGAACTGGGGCGGGAGTCCGCCGCCCGCGAGCTCCCGCCCGTCAGCCGGGCCGCCCGGACGCGCCGCGGGAGCAAGCCGCAGGTCGGCCGGCGCAACTGCCGCCAAGCCGGCGAGTTCGCTGACGGCGCCCGGACGCCCTCGAACCCACGGTCGTCGAGGCGCCTCCCCATCGCCAGCGTTGAAGCGTCGGCCAGGGCAGGCTCCAACCCCCGGCCCCGGGACCATGAATCCTGACGCTCCGACCGGCCGGGTCGCCTGGCCGCTTGAGCCTGCCGCCCGGCGGCAGGCGGGCGGTTGTCCGGGGGACGGGGAAGGCTGAATGTTGGGGGCCGATTCGGTTGCCGGGAGGGTGCAGGATCATGCCTATAATCCTCGAACTTAAAGCTGCGCCCCGGAGCCCAACGCATGCATCCAAGCGAAGCCGAATTCGCGAACGAAGCCTTCTACATGGCCTTCAACCGGCGGGACGTGGCGGCGATGGAGGCGCTTTGGTCGGCGCGGCATGAGGCCGTTTGCCTGCATCCGGGCTGGCCTGCGCTGATTGGGCGCGAGGCCATCATGGACAGTTGGCGCTCCATCCTTGCCAATCCCGACCAACCGCCGATGACCTTTCACAGCGCCAGCTCCTGCCGCATGGGGGCCGACATCGTGGTGGTTGTCTGCTACGAAGTGGTGGCGGGCAGCACCATGGCGGCCACCAATCTGTTTGTTGAAGAGGACGGCCAGCCCAGGCTGGCACTGCATCAATCCGGCATTTGCACCCATCCGCCGGCGGCTTCGGTGGAGGACTCGCTGGACATCAACTGAGGCCATCGAGCGACTTGCTGCCGGATTGACGGCGCTTTGCGCCGGGCGAGGATGGGACGCCCTCGGCTCAGGGGCTCCGCCTCGGTCCGGAATTCCGCTGGGGACTGGCGCATTCCAGTGGCCCAATCGATGACGGGACCGCCCGCTCCGGGATCTTCGGAGCGGGCGCAGGCTTCACACGTTGAAGCGGAAGTGCATCAGGTCGCCGTCCGCCACCACGTAGTCCTTGCCCTCCAGGCGCCACTTGCCGGCATCCTTGGCGCCCTGCTCGCCGCCGCAGGCGATGAAGTCCTCGTAGCCGACCACCTCGGCGCGGATGAAGCCCCTTTCGAAGTCCGTGTGAATCACGCTGGCGGCTTGAGGCGCCCGGGTGCCGACGGCAATGGTCCAGGCCCGAGCCTCCTTGGGCCCGGCCGTGAAGTAGTGGTGCAGCCCGAGCAGGCCGTAGCCCGCCCGAATCACCCGGTTTAGACCCGGTTCCTCGATGCCGAGGGCATCCAGGAACTCCTCGCGTTCGACTGCGTCGAGTTCGGCGATCTCCGCTTCGATGCGATTGCAGATCGGCACCACCGGAGCGCCCTCCTCAGCGGCGATGGCGGCCACTTCGTCGAGCAAGGCATTGCCGTCGAAGCCGTCCTCAGCGACGTTGGCGACGTACAGCACCGGCTTGGCCGTCAATAGGTGCAGTTCACGCAGCCGGGCGCGGGCGTTGCCGTCCAACGCCAGCGAGCGCACCGAAGCGCCGGCTTCCAAGCCTTCGCGCACTTGCTCGAGCAGCGCCATGAAGGCGGCGGCTTCCCTGTCTCCGGAACCCGCCATGCGACGGACGCGGTCGGCGGCGCGCGCCACGGTCTCAAGGTCGGCCAAGGCGAGTTCGGTGTTGATGATCTCGATGTCATCGGCAGGGGACACTTGCCCCGCCACGTGGACGATGTTGCCGTCCTCAAAGCAGCGCACGACGTGGGCGATGGCGTGGGTCTCGCGAATGTGGGCCAGAAACTGGTTGCCGAGCCCCTCGCCTTGGGCGGCGCCGGCGACGAGGCCCGCAATATCGACGAATTCCATGGCGGTGGGCACCACCTTGGCGGGCTTGACGATGGCGGCGATGCGGTCTAGGCGCGGGTCGGGCACCGGAACGACGCCGGTGTTGGGATCGATGGTGCAGAAGGGGAAGTTTTCCGCATCGATGCCCGCCCTGGTGAGGGCGTTGAACAAGGTGGACTTGCCCACGTTGGGCAGACCGACGATGCCGCAATTGAATCCCATGGGACTGCCGGGATGCCTTGATCAGTGCCCAAGTGGACGGAAGCGGCGCATTTTCGCAGAATGCCCCCGAAGAGCGCCAGCAGGCGCGACCTGACGGTCGCGGATGGAGTTTCGCCTTCGCGAAACTCCGCGCTCATCGCTTAGATCAGATTCCGAGGTGTTTCTTAAGCCCGCACAGATCGATCACGTCGCCGGAGGCGATGCGCCGGCGTGCAGCTGGTTCATCACCGCTTGCAGCCTGCCTTCGGCCAAGGCGACCAGCAGCTCGTCGTCCAGTTCAAACGCCGCCGCCGCCCGTTCGCGCTCCGCCGCCGGCATGCTGACCGCAGTGAGGTAGCGCACCATCTGCGCCTTGTCGCCGGGGTGGCCGACGCCGATGCGCAGCCGATGGAAGTCCCGCGACCCCAAATGCTCAATGAGGCTCTCGACGCCATTGTGTCCATTCGCCCCGCCACCGGTCTTCAGGCGCGCGATGCCGGGCTCGAAAGCCACTTCGTCGTAGGCCACCAGCATCTCCTCCGGCGCCACCCGATAGCAGCGGGCGTAGGGCGCCACGACTTCGCCGCTTTGGTTCATGTAGGAGCCGGGCAGCAGCAGATGCACGTCGGCAATGCCGATGAGGCCTCGCCCGGCCTCGCCCTTGACCTTGGCGGCCGCCGCGAAGCCGATCCCAAAGCGGCCGGCCAGATGACGAACGAAGGCCACGCCGATGTTGTGGCGCGTGGCTGCGTACGCTGGGCCGGGATTGCCCAAGCCGACGATCAGGCGCAGGCTAGTCCTCAGCGGACGAGTCCGGTTCGGCTGGCGCCTCCTCCTTTTCGGCTTCAGCCGTGCCGCCTCTGGGCGACTGCACGCTGACCACGGGAATGTCGTGGTCTTCGCCGTAGCCAAGGGCCACCAAGGCCACTCCCTCCGGCAGGTTGAGGTCGCTGAGGTGCAGGGCTTGCCCGACCTCCAGCGCCGTCAGGTCCACCTCTATGAACTCCGGCAGGTCCTTGGGCAGGCAGCTGACTTCCACGTCCACCAGATTGTGGGCGATGCTGCCGCCGCCGGTGCGCGCGCCGACGCACTTGTCTTCATTGATGAAGCGCAGGGGCACATTGGTGTTGATGGGCCGGTCGGCTTCAACTCGAAGGAAGTCCACGTGCAGCACCTTGTCGTTCACCGGATGCAGCTGCAGGTCGCGCACCAATGCCTGCTGCTCGGCGCCGTCCACCCAAACCTTGACGATCTGGGAAAGGAAGGCCTCCTGCTGCATGGCCTTGGCGAGTTCATTGGCGCTCAATGTCACGGGCTGCGGTGCGTCTTCACCGCCATAGATGATGCCCGGCAGCCTCTCGCCCGCTCGCCGCAGGCGGCGGCTGGCGCCCGTGCCGAGTTCGGTTCGAGGGTTGGCGTTGAGTTCAATGGGCTGCGGCATGGTGGGACTCCAATGGGTTCCGTTCAGGTCTGGTGGTTTGCGTGGTTTGGCTTTAGGCAGCGCGCCGATCAGCGGAACATGGCGCTCAAGGACTCCTCGTGGCTGACCCGCCGGATCGCTTCAGCCAACAGGCGGTCCAGGCTCAGCTGATGAATCTTCGAACAGGTCGCCGCAGCCTCGCACAAGGGTATGGTGTCGGTCACCACCATCTCGTCGATCGCTGATTTGGCGATGCGCTTGACGGCGGGGCCGGAGAGCACGGGATGGGTGATGTAGGCCACCACGCTGACGGCGCCTTCCTCCTTGAGCGCGGCGGCGGCAGTGCATAGGGTGCCGGCCGTGTCCACGATGTCGTCCACGAGAATGCAGGTTCGGCCGCTGACATCGCCAATGACGTTCATCACCCGGCTTTCATTAGCCTGCGGGCGGCGCTTGTCGATGATGGCGAGATCGAGATCGTCGAGCTGCTTGGCAATGGCCCGCGCCCGCACCACGCCACCGACGTCCGGCGACACGACCACAGGATCCTTGTAGCCGCGGGTGGCGATGTGATCGACGAGCACCGGCGAGCCGTACACGTTATCCACCGGCATTTCAAAGTAGCCTTGAATTTGGTCGGCGTGCAGATCCACCGTGAGCAGCCGGTTGACGCCCACGCTGTCGAGCATGTTGGCCACCACCTTGGCGCTGATCGGCACCCGTGCCGAGCGGGGGCGGCGATCTTGGCGGGCGTACCCGTAATAGGGCACCACCGCAGTGACCCGATGGGCGGAAGCGCGGCGGATGGCGTCCGCCATGATGACCAGTTCCATGAGGTTGTCATTGGTGGGCGCACAGGTGGATTGGAGGATGAAGGCGTCGCAACCGCGCACGTTTTCGCGAATTTCAACGTTGACTTCGCCATCACTGAAGCGGCTCACCCTGGCACGGCCGAGGTCAATGCGCAGTTCCGCAACCACCCGCTCCGCCAAGGCGGGGTTGGAACTGCCGGAGAAGATCATCATTTGGGCCACGATGTCATCCTGGTCGGAGTTGCGTCATGTGGCTGGGGCGGCGTGATTGCGGACGCGCTTCGCGCGACCGTCCCTTCGGGATCGTCGGCGCTCGGCGCCGACGGCCAAACCCGCTTGGGGTGGGTTTGTCGAACCCGGTTCGAACCCTGCCGCCTTCGACCCGCCTGCCTGCAAAAATTCCAATGTCACGCCATGTGGCTGGGGTGGCAGGATTCGAACCTGCGCATGCCGGGATCAAAACCCGGTGCCTTACCGCTTGGCGACACCCCAGAAGAAAGCTGAAATCCCCGGCACCCTCAGTGGGGGCGCTATTTTGCGTTTGAGCACCATGGCTGTCAAATTAAAATCCCGTGCTCCGGCAGCGCCCATGTTGGCCGGCGGGATGGCCGACTTGGGTTCAGGCTCCACGCTCCCAAACGGCCACCCGAACCCGATAGCCGGGCCTTTGCGCGGTTATGCGGCGCGGCGGGGCGTCGGCTGGCGCCCTCTTGATGCGCTCGAAGCGCACCTGCCAGCCAAGTTGCCGGAATTCCTTGAGGCCGCCTTCCCGGTTGCGCACCGCGTCCGTCATCGGCGCCTGCGGGGAGGGCCTGCCCTGCAGCCAGTCGATCAGCAGGCCCAGCGGCAGGCTCCAGCCGAGTTCGACGAGCATCACCCCCTCAAGGCTGCCTGCAGTTCGCACGCCGCCATCCGCATCCATGATCTCAAGCCGGTAGGGCGTTCCACGCAGGCGGGTTTGGCCCTGCCCCAACGGTCCCCAAAGGTCGATCTCGAAGCGTTCGCCGGACTGCCGCCAGACGAAACGGGCCGACCAGGAATCCCCGTCCTCAACGACGCCGATCTTGCCCCTGACCGAGAAGCCCGCTTCCGAGGGCGCCGGAGGGACGGAGACGCAGCCCGACAGTAACCAAAACGCAGCGAAAATCGCGGTTGGAAACAAGTGATTCGGCGGGAACACGAAGAAGTGACTCTGCTGCTACAATGGATCCGTTTCGACTTTTGCTTTGGAGGCGACCCATCCACCATGGCAATTCTGGCTTACGGACTCAACTACCGCACCGCGCCCATCGAACTGCGGGAGCGGGTGGCGTTCCCGGAAGATACGCTAGGCTCAGCGCTCGTGGAAGTGACGCAGGCGGTGCCGAGCTTGACCGAAGCGGCCATAATCTCCACCTGCAACCGCACAGAGCTTTACTGCGCCATCGATCCCGAGCGTGAGCCGGTCCTCGCCGAGTGGCTGGCGGCGCATCGCGCCGTGCCGGTTGGCGAACTGCAAAGCGCCATCTACCGCTATTGGGATCAGGATGCCGCCAACCATTTGATTCGCGTGGCGGCGGGCCTCGACTCCCAAGTGCTCGGCGAGCCGCAGATCATGGGGCAGGTGAAGTCCGCCTATGAACTGGCGCGCAACCTTGGCGCCGTGGGTTCGGAACTGAACCTGCTTTCGCAAATGGCCCTGAACGCCGCCAAGCGGGTGCGCACGGACACGGGCATTGGCCGCAACCCGATTTCGGTAGCCTATGCGGCGGTGGCCATGGCCAAGCAGATATTCACCGACCTGACCCACAAGCGGGCGCTGCTGCTCGGCGCCGGCGACACCATCCGGCGGGTGGCCGAGCATCTTGCCGAGCAGGGCATCGGCGGCATGACCATCGCCAACCGAACCATCGCCAACGCCGAGGACTTGGCCACCCGCTTCAGCGCCCTGCCGGCGCAGTTGAGCGCGGTGCCGAAGGCGCTGCGCGACCACGACATCGTGATCGCCTCAACCGGCAGCGCCCTGCCGGTGATCGGCAAGGGGGCAGTGGAGGCGGCCATCCGGCAACGCCGCCGCCGCCCCATCTTCATGGTTGACATTGCCGTGCCCCGGGACATCGAGCCGGAGGTTGGGGAACTGCCCGACGTTTACCTGTACAGCATCGATGACTTGAGCGCCATCGTCGAGGCCAACCGCCGTCAACGCCTGCTGGAGGCCGATTCCGCTGAATCCCTGATCGACCAGGGAGCGCGGCGCTTCGTCGCGGAGCGGCGGGTGCGTCAAGGCCAGCGAATGCTGCGGCAATATCGGGAGAATGCGGAGGACGTGCAGGCCGCCGAACTGGAAAAGGCGCTCAAGAGCCTGCGCAACGGCGCACCCCCCGAAGCGGTGCTCACGCGCCTCAGCGAGAGCCTGACCCGCAAGCTCATCCATCAGCCCACGGTCGCCCTGCGCAGCGCAAGCGCCGAAGGGCGCATGGATCTGCTTGAGGCGTTCAAATCGGTTTACGGGCTCGACTGACTTGGCCCCTGCCCATGCCGCTGTCGTCTTCAGTGAGAGCCAAGCTGGCCGATCTCTCCGAACGATTTGAGGAGGTCGGCGCGCTGTTGTCCGAGGCTGAAGTGCTCGCCGACCGCCGCCGGTTCGAGGCGCTGTCCCGTGAGTTCGCCGAACTGGAGCCGGTCACCCGGAACTTCGAGCGCTGCCAGCGGCTTGAGCGCGAACTGAAGGAGTCCGAAGCCCTCGCCAGCGACGGCGATGCGGAGCTGCGCGAGCTGGCCCAGGAGGAAACTGCCGCCCTTGGCCGCGAAATCGCCGCCGCTGAGTCGTCCCTGCGCACGCTGATGCTGCCCAAGGATCCCAACGACGAGGCCAACGTCTTCCTCGAAATCCGCGCCGGCACCGGCGGCGATGAGGCGGCGATCTTTGCCGGCGACCTGTTCCGCATGTACAGCAAGTATGCCGAAGGACAGGGCTGGCAGCTGGAAGTGCTCAGCAGCCGGCCCGGGGAGCACGGCGGCTACAAGGAAATCATCAGCCGCATTGAGGGCGGGCGCGTTTACAGCCGCCTGAAGTTCGAGTCCGGCGCCCATCGGGTGCAGCGGGTGCCGGAAACCGAGTCCCAGGGCCGCATCCACACGTCGGCCTGCACGGTCGCCATCCTGCCCGAAGCCGCCAGCATCGACAGCGTGGACATCGACAAGGGCGACCTGCGCATCGACACCTACCGCGCCTCAGGCGCCGGCGGGCAGCACGTCAACAAGACCGATTCCGCGGTGCGCCTGACGCACCTGCCGAGCGGCATCGTCGTCGAATGCCAGGACGAGCGCTCACAGCACAAGAACAAGGCGCGGGCCATGGCGCTGCTGCAGGCCAAACTGCTTGATGCGGCCCGCTCCAGGCAGCAGGACGAACAGGCCGAGTCAAGGCGCGTCTTGGTGGGTTCCGGGGATCGTTCCGAACGCATAAGGACTTACAACTTTCCCCAAGGGCGGGTTACGGACCATCGCATCAACCTCACGCTCTACCAGCTTGGCGACCTCTTGGAGGGGGCGCTGGAGCCCATAGTGCAGCCGTTGGTGCAGGAGCATCAAGCCGACCTGCTGGCGGGTCTGGGCGATTCTTGAGCGGAGCGGGCGAAACCCTCGGCCAGTGGCTGTCCGGGAACGGCGACCTCGACCGGATTGACCGGGAACTGCTGGCTTCCCGGTTGCTTAACCTGACTCGGGCCCAAGTCATCGCCCGCCCGGAAACCCCGCTTTCGTCCAGCCAACGCAAGCGCCTCGACCGGCTTGCCGAGCGCCGACGCCGGGAGCCTTGGGCCTACATCACGGGGGAAAGGGAGTTCTTCGGCTTGCGCTTGGCGGTGGGGCCCGGCGTTTTGGTGCCGAGGCCGGAAACGGAGCGGCTCGTCGAATTGGCGATCGAACGAGCGCCTCAAGCCGGCTGCCTGCTTGATCTCGGCACGGGCAGCGGCTGCATCGCCGTGGCGGTCAAGACGCACCGCCCGGACCTGCGCATCACCGCGGCGGACGTTTCCCCGGCGGCGCTCGAAACCGCGCGGCGCAACGCCCGCCGCCACGGGGCGGACCTTGAGTTCCTGCAAAGCGACTGGTTCCGCGCCTTGGCCGGGCGTTTCGACTGGATTGCGTGCAATCCGCCCTACGTCGCCGACTGCGATGCGGCGCTGAACGAACTGCGCGCCGAACCGCGAATCGCCTTGGCGGGCGGACCGCAGGGGCTTGCCGCCATCAACGCCGTCATCAAGAGGAGCAGCGCGCATCTCAAGGCCGGTGGCACGCTGGCGCTGGAGCATGGCCGCGACCAAGCGGAGGCCGTGCGCCGACGTTTCGCCGGCTGCGGGTTTGCGTCAGTCCAGACCCACAAGGATCTGGCCGGCCACCCCAGAGTCAGCCTCGGCCGCTTGCCCTAGGGCCCGTGATGCGCAGTGCGGGCGCGCTTCGTCGGCGCTCCTTGGCTACTCGTCGCCCATCACCCCGAAGATGTGCAGCAGGGAGACGAAGAGGTTGTAGATTGAGGCGAACAGCGTCGCCGTGGCGATGATGTAGTTGGTCTCGCCGCCGTGGACGATGGCGCTGGTCTGCCAGAGAATCGCGGCGCTGGCGAACAGCACGAAGGCGCTGGAAATGGCCACCGAGAAGGCCGACAGATCGAGGAACAAGCTCAGCACCACCGCCCCCATCAGCACGAAGAAGCCGACCACCAGAAAGCCGGACAGGAAGCTGAAGTCCTTGCGGGTGATGACGGCAAAGGCCGACAGCCCGACAAAAGCCGCAGCCGTGGTGCCCAAAGCCGAGGCCACCAAGCTTGGCCCGTTGGCCAAGCTGAGGTAGGCGTCGATGATGGGGCCGATGGTGAAGCCCATGAAGCCGGTCAGCAGGAACACGAACAACAGCCCCAAGCTGCTGTCGGCGGTCTTATGCACCGCGAATACCAAGCCGAAGAAGCCGACCAACGTCACGATCGGCCCCAAGTAAGGAGCGCCCATAGCCATCGAGACCCCGGCCATGAGGGCACTGAACGCCAGCGTCATGCCCAGCAGCATGTAGGTGTTGCGTAGGACTTTGTTGATGCTGACCGCGCCGGTGGCGCGGGCGGAAATCACGTCGGTGGAAGCCATGGCTGAATCTCCTGTTGCGTCCTGTTTCGTTGCGCCTAGGTCTATGTTGCGGCATCCGCCGGAAGTTTCAAGGGGTGTGCGAGTTCAGAAACGCATCGGAGCCGGCCTAGGCAAAGGCAGCGAAACCATAACGCGCCCGCTTCGCGGGCGCGTTATGTGCGGGCTCAGAAACATACCGGAATCTGATCTAAGCGACGAGCGCGCGGAGTTTCGCGCCAGCGAAACTCCATCCGCGACCGTCAGGTCGCGCCATTGCGAACTTGGCCGTTGATTCCCTAAAATCCGCAACCGATTGAATCGACAAGAGCGTGCCAACGTGCCCGAAATTGAAGCGTTCCGCGCCGAGACCCGCGCTTGGCTTGAGGAGAACTGCCCGTCCTCCATGCGCACCCCCACGCCGGACGACGAAGTCGTCTGGGGCGGACGGCGGGGGCGCTTCAAGAACCCGGATTCCAAGGTCTGGCTGGAGCGCATGGCTGAGCGCGGCTGGACCGCGCCTCGTTGGCCGGTGGCCTACGGCGGTGGCGGGCTGTCCTTTGAGGAGGATCGGGTGCTGCAGCAGGAGCTGGGGCGCATCAACGCCCGCACGCCGCTCAACAGCTTCGGCGTGTGGATGCTGGGGCCGGCGCTGCTGGAGTTCGCCAGCGAGGAGCAGAAGCAGGAGCACCTGCCGAAGATCGTGCGCGGCGAGATTCGCTGGTGCCAAGGCTACTCCGAGCCGGGGCACGGCTCCGACTTGGCGGCGCTGCAGACCAAGGCTGAGGATCACGGGGACTGCTACTTGGTCAACGGCGCCAAGATCTGGACCTCCTACGCCGATCAAGCGGATTGGATCTTCTGCTTGGTCCGCACCGACTCGGCGGCGCCCAAGCATCAGGGCATCAGCTTTTTGCTCTTCGACATGGCCTCCGCAGGGGTCAGCACCTCCCCGATCGAGCTCATCAGCGGCTCGTCGCCGTTTTGCCAGACGTTCTTCGACAATGTGCGGGTGCCCAAGGGCAACTTGGTGGGCGAGATCAACCAAGGTTGGGCCATCGCCAAGCGCCTGCTGCAGCACGAGCGCAACATGGTGGCCGGCATTGGCGGCAACTCGGCGCTCGGCGGTTCGGGCCGCCGGATGGAGGACATCGCCAAGCGCTACGTCGGCGAGCGGGACGGACGCATCAGCGACCCGGTGCTGCGCGGCAGGATATCCAACCACCGCATGAACGACCGCGCCTTTCAACTGACCCTCTCCCGCGGCGGGGAGGAGGCCAAGGCAGGCTTGGCCAGCGGCCATCTGGCGTCAATGTTCAAGTACTACGGCACGGAGCAGAACAAGCGCAAGTACGAACTCCTGCAGGAGACCATGGGCTTGGCCGGCCTCGGCTGGGATGGCGCTTCGTTCAGCGGACGGGAACTGGCCACCACCCGCCAATGGCTGCGCTCCAAGGCCAACTCCATCGAGGGCGGCACCAGCGAAATCCAGCTCAACGTCATCGCCAAGCGGGTGCTGGGCTTGCCGGATTGAGAGCGCCACATGGCTGAACCCGCCCTTCCCGCCAACGGCGCGCCCCGGGAACTCGCTGCCTTGGACCTGGGTTCCAACAGCTTTCACTTGATCGTCGCCCAGGAGTCGGGCGGCCACCTGCAAACGCTCGACAAGATCCGCGAGATGGTGCGGCTCGCCGAGGGGCTTGACGACCGTCGGGGGCTGACCGCGGCGGCCCGCCAAAGGGCCTTGGAATGCCTGGAGCGGTTCGGGCAGCGCTTGCGGCACCTGCGGCGCGAGAACGTGCGCGTGGTGGGCACCAACGCCCTGCGCAAGGCCCGCGATTCGGGGGCCTTCATCGAGAGCGCGGAGCGGGCGCTGGGACACCGGGTGGAGATCATTTCCGGGCGGGAGGAGGCGCGGCTGATCTATCTCGGCGTCTCCCGCGCCTTGGAGGGCAACCACGACCGGCGGCTGGTGATTGACATCGGCGGCGGCAGCACGGAGTTGATCCTCGGTCGCCACTTTCAGCCGGAGGTCATGGAAAGCCTGCACATCGGCAGCGCGGCCCAGAGCCAGCAGTGCTTTGCCGACGGCGCCGTCACCCGGCGGGCTTTCAGGAACGCCATCGACCACTGCCGCCGGGAGCTGGAGGCGGTGCGCAGCCAATATCGGCCGTCCGCTTGGGATGTGGCGATCGGCGCTTCGGGCACGGTGCTGGCGGTCAGGGACGTGCTGGCCGGATTGCGCAACGAAGAGGCCGGCGACATTCGGCCGGACGGCTTGGCGGATTTGATCGACCGCCTGATCGCGGCCAAGCGCTTGGACCGGATCGACCTGCCCGGCTTGTCGCCTGAACGGCGGCCCGTGCTTCCCGGCGGGGTGGCGGTGCTGGCGGCCGTCATGGAGGCGCTGAACGTCGAACGCTTGGGCGTCAGCGACGGGTCGCTGCGCGAGGGCCTGCTCGAGGATCTGCTGGGGCGCGTGCATCACCGGGACATTCGCGATGCCACCGTGCGCAACCTCATGGACCGTTACCATGTCGATGCCGCCCATGCCAAGCGGGTGCGGGACACGGCCTTGGCCCTGCTGGCCCAAGCGGCGGTGTCCTGGCGGCTGCAGGCGCCGGAGCACCGCCTGCTATTGGCTTGGGCGGCGGACCTGCACGAGATCGGCATGGACATCGCCCACAACCATTACCACAAGCACGGCGGCTATCTGCTCGCCCACATGGACATGCCCGGCTTCTCAAGGCTTGATCAGAGCCAGCTTGCCGCCTTGGTGCGCCTGCATCGGCGCAAGTTCGCCATTGAGGACGAACCGCTGCCCAAGGCGGAGGGGGCCATCCTGAGGCTGGCGGCCCTGCTGCGGCTGGCGGTCATCCTGCACCGCAGCCGCGGCAGCGAGCCCCTGCCCCACGTCGCCATCGAGGTCGATGGCGAGCACATGGAAGTCAGCCTGTTCAAGGAATGGCTGGCGAAGCATCCCCTGACCAAGCTCGACCTCAAGGAGGAGGGTCGCTACCTGCAGCCTTCCGCTGTGTCCTTGACGGTCAAGACCCGATAGCGTCCCGTCCTCCTACTGGCGGCGCCACATGGCCCGAACGTAGTAGTGGCCGCCATTGAAGCCGAAAGGCGAGCTTTCAGGGTAGATCAGGCCGGCCACCTCGCCTGCGGGGTTCCTCTCCGGATAGGTGTCGAAGACGTTTTGGGCGCCTGCCAGCACGGTGAAGGACTCGTTCAGGTCGTAGGACGCCTCCAGATCGACTAGGAACTTCGGGTCGGGGTAGTACGACACGGTCTCGTCGTTGGTGGGCGCATCGTAGTAGTCGCCGTAGTAGCGGCCCCGGGCCATGAAGCGCCACGGGCCTTGCATATGGGTCCAACTCAGCACGAAGCGCGTGTCCGGGCGGCCCTTCTCGATTTGCCGCCGCCGGTTGTCGCTGGTGAACGCCGGGTCGAACTTGGACAGGTCAATGTCCGAGAAGTTGGCTACGGCGGTCAGCGTGGAGGTGCCGCCGCCCAGGTCGAAGGGCAGGGTGGCGACCAGATCGACGCCGGACGCCTCCACCGTCTGCTGGTTGGAGAAGAAGCGCACTGAGGTGAAGCTCCTTGCGTCGCTGACGCCTGCCGCCAGCAGCGCTTCAATGTCCGCAGGCGTCAGGCTGAAGCGGCTGGTGAAGGCGATCCGGTCCTTGATCTCGATGTTGTAGTAGTCGAGGGTCACGTCAACCGGCCCGGCGTTGAACACGGCGCCGACGGTGATGTTCACCGACTCCTCAGGGGTCAGGGCTTGGGCGCCCTTCTGCTGGGCCACCGGGTTGGTGGGCGGGAGGGTGGCGATGTCCGCCAGCCGCCCCATGTTGAACTCGGTGGTCACGTTGCGCAGGTTGGCTTGGCCGGCGGTCGGCACCCGGAAGCCGGTGCTGACTGCGCCGCGCAAGGCGAACTGCTCGGTCACCTGGAACCGAACTGCGCCCTTGACGTCCAAAGTGTCGCCGAAGTCCTCGTAGTCCTCGTAGCGCAGGGCGGCGCCAAGCAGCAGCCGATCCGTGACATCGGACTCCACATCGATGTAGGCGGCGACGGAACTCGACTTGTGGCTGCCGGCGTCGCCAGGCTGGAAGCCGGGGAAGCCGTTGGAGCCGACGCCGAAGCCCTGTTCCGCAAGGCCGTACTCGTTGTCGATGTAAAAGGAGTTGGGCTCGCCGTTGGTGATCTTGAAGGTCTCGTCCCGGTACTCGAAGCCCACCGCCAAGTTGACTGGCCCGTAGAGGTTGCCGATGTCCAAGGGCCGGGACAGGTCGATGTTCACCGTGCGGTCGGTTTCCGTGTAGCCGCCCGCCTCGTAGTAGGTGTCGATCTCATTGCGCTGGCCGAGCAGCTGCGGGTTGATGGTGTTGTAGATGTAGAACTCGGCGTTGCTGCGGCCAGCCACGGCGCTTACGTCAAAGTACCAGTCGCCGAGTTCCCCGCGCACCCCGCCGGCCAAGGCGTAGTCGTCGATGTGGCCACCGAACTGGGGCGTGAAGCCGCCGGGGAACTTCTCGTAGAGGGTGTAGCAGTCGGCGCTGCCCCGCACCATGGCCATGAGGTCGGCGCGGGGCGCGTTGTTGATGAGCGGGACGCCCGCCGGGCAGGTGGTTGAGCCGGGCATCCAGTTGCCGCTTAGATCGGCCACCTTAACGCTGGGCACGCCTTCATCGGCTGCGAATCCAGTCATGGGATCGACCGTTGGGCCGGCGAACACCCCCCCCCGCGTGTGCGGGTTGCGGTAGTAGAAGCCGCCCTCCACTTGGCGCTCCGCCCAGTTGCCGAAGGCGTAGGCCTCCATGCCGTTGCCCAGCTCAAGCCCAAAGTTGCCGAACAGCTTGAAGTCGTCGGAGTATTCCGGCGCGCCCCAGATCTGCGCCGGTTGACGGACGTTGGCGTTGCCTGCATCGATCAGCCCTTGGGCGTCGCCGCGCTGGCGGCTGCGGCTGGTGGGGTCGGATTCCTTCCACTCGAAGCTGAGGTTGGCGAAGCCGTACTCGGTCAAGGGCAGGCCGACGTTGGCGGACAGCGTCAGCGCATCGCCGTCGCCTTCGTAGTGGCTGCCCCACTTGGCGTCGAAGGCCATGCCGGAATTGTCCTCCTTCAGGACGAAGTTCATGATGCCGGCGATGGCGTCGGAGCCGTACTGGGCGGACGCACCGTCGCGCAGCACCTCGAGCCGGTCGAGGGCGATGGCGGGGATGACGGAGACGTCCGGCCCTTGGGAGCCGCCGGAAATGCCCGCGCCGAGCAGCGCGATCACCGCTGCCCGATGGCGCCGCTTGCCGTTGACGAGCACCAGCGTGGCATCCGGCGCCAGCCCGCGCAGCGTGGCGGGACGAATGAAGGTGGCGGCATCGCTGATGGGCTCCTGGCTGACGTTGTAGGAGGGCACCAGACTGGCAATGAGGTCGTCCATGTTGGAGCCGCCTTGGGCGGCGAACTGGTCGCCGCCGATGACGTCAACCGGAACCGGCGAATCGGATGCCGACCGGTCCCGTCGCCGGGAGCCGACCACCACCACTTCCTCAATCTCGCCCGCCGCCGGCTGAGCGTTGCCGGCCTGCGCCGCCTCTGCTGCGGAAGCGTTCAGTGAGGCCAGCAGGGCGCCAGCCGCCACCGCCCCTTTAGTCGTCTTGAACATGAGAGTCTCTCCTGATTGATTCAAGCCCGCGCGACCTGACGGTTGCGGCGAACCTTGGGTTGGTTGGGGTTTCGCCAGCGCGAAACCCCGCTGCCTTTGCGTGGGCCGGGTTCCGATGCGCTTCTGAACCCGCACAGTCCGTTTGCGAGGCCCGCCGCTAGTCCGACAAGAGCATGAGCAGCGACTGCTGAGCGCTCCGGCGCTTTGCGGGCGATGCGCTTTTGACTTGGTAGCTCCCATCCTCTCGAAGCTGCCATGCTTGGCAATTATCTTGCAGATAATTGTCGATGGATTCAAGCACCACGCGCTTCTTCAGGTCTTCGTTCTCGATGGGAAAGCACACTTCGACGCGGTTGAAGAAGTTGCGCCCCATCCAGTCCGCGCTGGACAGGTAAACCTTGGGCTCCCCGCCGTTCTCGAAGCAGAACACCCGAGTGTGCTCGAGGAAACGGCCGACGACGGAGCGCACCCGGATGTTCTCCGACACCCCAGGCACCCCCGGGCGCAAGGCGCAGATGCCGCGCACGACCAGATCGATGGCGACGCCGGCTTGGCTGGCCCGGTAGAGCGCTTGGATGACGCCGCGGTCGATCAGCGCGTTCATCTTCGCCGTCACCCGAGCCGGCTTGTTGTTGCGGGCGTTCTCCGCCTCCGCGTCAATGTGCTGCAAAATGGATTTATGCAGGGTGAACGGCGATTGCAGCAGCTTCTTCAGGCGCCCGGCCTTGCCCATGGCGGTCAACTGCGCGAACACCTTCTGCACGTCATTGCCGATCGCCGCATCGCAGGTGAACAGGCCGTAGTCGGTGTAGAGCCGTGCCGTGCTGGCGTGGTAGTTGCCGGTGCCCAAGTGCACGTAGCGCTTCAGCGCCCGCCCCTCGCGGCGGATCACCATGCACATCTTGGCATGCGTCTTGTGCCCCACCACGCCGTAAACCACTTGTGCGCCGGCGCTTTGCAGGTGGTTGGCGAGCTCGATGTTGGCGGCCTCGTCGAAGCGCGCCCGCAGCTCGATCACCACCATCACTTCCTTGCCGTTGGAAGCGGCCTCGGTCAGCGCCTCCACCACGGCCGACCGGGCGCCGGTGCGATAAAGCGTTTGGCGAATGGACAGCACTCCGGGATCCTTGGCGGCTTGGCGCAGAAACTCGAGGAAGGGCGCGAAGGATTCGAACGGGTGGTGCAGCAGCAGGTCGCCGGCGGCGATGGCTTCAAACATGTCGTTGGCGCCGCGCACCCGGTCGGGGACGCCGGGGCGAAAGCCGGGGTACTTCAGGTCCGGCCGCTCCACCAACTCCGGCACGGCGGCCAAGCGCATCAGATTGACCGGGCCGCCGCAGCGGTACACGTCCTCACGCGAGAGATGGAACTGGGCGCTCAGGAAGGCCTCAAGCTCTTCCGGGCAGCCCTCGGCCACCTCCAGGCGCACCGCTTCGCCGTAGCGGCGCGAGGGCAGTTCCCCTTCCAGGGCGCGCAGCAGGTCGTCCACCTCCTCTTCGTCAACGAACAAATCGCTGTTGCGGGTGACCCGGAACTGATAGACCCCGGTGGCCTGCATGCCAGGAAACAGTTCATCCATGTGCGCGTCAATGATCGACGACAGCAGCACAAAGTCGTTCGGGCCGTTGGCGCAGGCGGCCGGCAGCCGCACCACCCGCGGCAGCGCCCGGGGCGCCTGCACGATGGCCTTGCCGCTGTTGCGGCCGAAGGCGTCCTTGCCCCTGAGGTTGACGATGAAGGCCAGGCTCTTGTTGAGCGGCTCGGGAAAGGGATGCGCCGGATCCAGCCCGATGGGGCTCATTACGGGCGCCAGCTCATGGTTGAAGTAGCGCTTGATCCACTTGCGTTGGGCGTCGTTCCAGTCGGTCTTGCCGATGAAGTGGATGCCCTCCTGGTCCAAGGCGGGCAGCAGCACCTCGTTCAGCACCCGGTACTGCTCGTCAATGAGGGCGCGGGCCTTGGGCGCGATGCGGCGCAGCTGCTCGGCGGGAGACAGGTTGTCCGCGCCCCGCTGCACCACGCCGTAGGCCGCCTGCTGCTTGAGGCCCGCCACGCGAATCTCAAAAAACTCATCGAGGATCGAACTGGAAATGCACAGGAAGCGCAGCCGCTCAAGCAGCGGCAGCGTCTCGTCCCGAGCCTGGGCCAGCACCCGCAAATGGAACTCCAGCAGGGAGAGCTCCCGGTTGATGTAAAGGTCCGGGTTGTCGAGCGCTTCGGCGTCCATGAGCTGCGGCTAAAATGCGGGGCGATGAGCCTTGCAGTCTAACATCGCCGATAAGCCCGCAGATGACCCTTAAGGATCAGCTCTTCCGCAGCAAGCGCCCGAAGATCGTGGATTTCGCCTTCGACGAAGCGGTGGCCGAGGTGTTCCCCGACATGATCCGGCGCAGCGTTCCGGGCTTTGAGACCGTCGTTCCCATCACCGGGCTGGTTGCCGCCGAAAGCCTCCCGGACGGCGGCCTGGCCTTCGATCTCGGCTGCTCGCAGGGCGCCACTACCTTGGCGCTGCTGCGCGCCTTGGGCAGCAGGCCATGCCGAATCGTCGCCGTGGACTCCTCCGCGCCGATGCTGGACCGGGCGAAGGCGAACATCAGGGATCCACGGGTGACCTTCCGCCTGGAGGACATTCGGCAAACGGATGTTGCCGGCGCCGGCGTTGTGCTCCTGAACTACGTCCTGCAGTTCATTGCGCCCGCCGACCGCCAAGCGCTGCTGGACCGTTGCTGCCAAGCCCTGCCGCCCGGCGGCTTGGTCGTTCTTTCCGAGAAGGTCCGTTTCAGCAGCGAGGCGCGCCAAGCGTGGTCCGAATCGCTGCACATCGCCTACAAAAAGGCCAACGGCTACAGCGACCTCGAAGTCAGCCAGAAGCGTGAAGCGCTGGAGCGGGTGATGATCGTCGATACCGAGGCCGAGCACCGCCAACGGCTTGAAGCCGCTGGATTTGGAACCGTGCGCACTTGGTTCCGCTGCCTGAACTGGTGCTCCATCGCAGCCACCAAGGACTGAGCCTGATTTTTGAACGAAAATCCCCGCCTGAACCCCGATTCAGGACAACGGCGCAGGGCGCGCGCGCCCTGCGCGCGCTCAGCCGGATAGACCCCCAGCCAGCGAAAAGCCATGCCAACGCCGTCATCACCGCCGCCGTCGCGTTTCGCGGCGCTCCATGAAGCGTTGCCGGATTGGGCCGAGCTGGACGCTGCGCTGCTCGCCAACCTCAGCCGGCACGGCGACGGCCGCCGCTGGCAGGCCGCCCTGGACCGCCTTCCCCAAGCCCACGGCGTTCGCGCCGACTACGGCGATGTGGTTGCCGTTGCCGGCGGCTTGGCGCCCGGCGACCGGGTGCGGTTGCGGGAAGCCCTGCAAGCCCTGCATCCTTGGCGCAAGGGGCCGTTCGACCTTTTTGGCGTGCGCATCGATGCGGAATGGCGCTCGGACCTGAAGTGGCGCCGAGCGGCGCCGGCGGTGGACTTGGCAGGCGCGACGGTGCTCGACGTCGGCTGCGGCAACGGCTACTTCGGCTGGCGGATGCTGCAGGCCGGGGCTCGGCGGGTGGTCGGCATCGACGCCGCGCCCCTGTTTCACATGCAGCACCAAGCCATCAACCGCTACGCGGGCGATGGGCGCAACGCGGTGCTGCCCATTCGCTTCGAGCAGTTGCCGCAGCGGCTCACCGAAGCCCGCTTCGATGCCGCTTTCAGCATGGGCGCGCTTTACCACCAGCGCCATCCGGGCGAGCATCTGCAGCGCTTGCGCCGCAGCCTCAAGGCAGGCGGCCAAGCCGTCGTGGAAACCCTCATCGTCGAGGGCGCTGCGCCGCTGCGCCCGGCGGGACGTTACGCCCGAATGCGCAACGTCTTTGAGATTCCCACCCCGGACAGTTTGCTCAACGCCTTGGCCGCGGCGGGATTCGGGGAGGCGCGCATCCTCGACATCACCCCCACCACCCCGTTGGAGCAGCGCTCGACGCCTTGGATGCGCTTCGAATCCCTTGCCGAGGCCCTGAGTCCCGACGACTCCGGGCGCACCGTCGAAGGGCATCGGGCGCCCAGACGTTGCGTTGCGGCGGCGAGGAACCTAAATTGAGGCCCCATGTTCGGCCTGATTCCCTTCAACTTCAGGTTTCGCGGCAGGATTCGGCGGCTGTTCGACCTGTACCAGTGCTTTTTGAGCCACCCGGCGAAGGGCTTGCACCCCACCCAGCTGTCCCGCCACACCGGCATCGCTTTCGCGGATGTGGTCCGCATGCTGGACCGCACCCCGGAACTGTTCGTGCGGCTGCCGAAGCGCGACGGCATCACCCGCTACCGCCTCACCAGCGCCATGACCGCCCGCGAGCCGGAAGAGGTGGAGCGGTTCCTCAAAGGCTCGGCGCGCCGGGAGAGCCTCGTCTTCCACGCCTTCGTGGCGATGGCGCTGAGCCTGCTGCTGATTGTCGCGATTCTGGTCGCGCCGGCGCTGTGAGTCCCGTCTTGTCGGCAAACCCCGATGCCTGAATCCCTTGACGCTGAACTCAAGGCATTGCGCCAGCGCGCCAAACGCTTCGCGGAATCGACCCTGCTGCCCTTGGCGGGCCAGGCCGACGCGCGGGCCAAGGTGGTTGCGGCGGCCAAAGCCGAGGGCCTCCACGCCATGGCCCAACCTCGGGCATACGGCGGCACGGCGGCGGGGCCGCTGGCGCTGACCGTTGTGCGCGAGGAGCTGGCGGCCCACAATCCGCCTTGGCTGGAGGCGGTCTTCGGACCCGGCCCCGGGGTGCTGGCCGACTGCGGGGAGCCCTTGGCGAGCGGCTTCCTCGAACCCATGCTGCGCGGCGAGAAACGGGCGGCCTTCGGCTTCACGGAGCCGGAGGACAGGCCGGTGACGGGCCGCTTCGACGGCGAGGCATTGATCCTCAACGGCTGCAAGTCCTACGTCACCGGCGGCGCCGACGCCGACTTCATCAACACCTTGGTTCGCATAGAGGAGGCGGGGTCGGCGCTGGTGGTGGTGGAGACCGCGAGCCCCGGCCTCGAAATGACGCAGCGCTTCGAATCCTTGGACGGCAGCCACCACGCCGCCTTTGAGTTCAATGCCGTCCGGGTGCCCAAGGCGCACGTCATCGGCCAACCCGGCGAAGGGCTGCCCCGGGCGCTGAGCCAGATCGGCGACGCCCGGCTGCTGATCGCCGCCCAGTGCGTAGGCCTCGCCCGCTGGGTGATCGACGCCGTCACCGCCCACTTGCGCCAACCGGACCGCAAGGGAGCGCCGCGGGGTGCTGCGGAGGGCGTGCGGCTGCGCTACGCGGACATGCGCATCAAGGCGTTCGCCGCCCGCAGCATGCTCTACCGCACCGCCCGCCTGGCGGAAAGCGGCGCCAACACGGTCAACGAGGGCATCATGTGCAAGGTGTTCGCCACCGAAGCCCTCTCCGAGATCGTCGATGCCGGCATCCAGTTGGTGGGCGGCGGCGCGCTGGTCGTGGGCCACCCCTTGGAGGGCCTGTACCGCCAGGCGCGCGCCTGGCGGCTGGCGGAGGGCGCATCCGACTTGCTGCGGCTCAACCTCGCCCGCGGCAAGCTGGATTTGGAGAAGGGGGTGATTTAGGGGGGAGGGGTTGGAGGCGTGGGCGTACATGTGATTGCGCGTCAAACTGAGCTTGGGGAAAGGCTTCGTCGATGCACTCGACGAAGCCGCCCGCAGGCGCGGCATGCCCCGTTCCGCATTCGTCGAAAAGGCTGCGGCTCGGGAGATTCCCGACCCGGCTTGAAGGGGAGGCCGCCCAAGGCCGGCGCCTAATCCAGCGGCAGCCCCGGATAGCGGTCGGAACGCGTGTTGGGTATCGGCCGGTTGTCGGCAGCGTGGTAGGTGAACACGCAGGACAGCTTGATTCGGTCGCTGCGGTTGACCCCGGCGGCGTGCATGGCCCGGCAATGGAAGAACAGCACGTCGCCCGGCGCCAAGGCCACCTCCCGGGAACGGCGGATGAGCGCCTTGTTCTCTTTAAGATCAGGGCGCAGGAACAGATCTCGGTCAAAACGCCCCCGGTCGAGATGCAGCCGATGGCTGCCGGGAATGATGCTGAGCGCGCCATTGCGGCTGTTCTCCTCGCCCAGCGCCAACCAGACGGAGACCAGTTCGGGCCGGTCGAAGGACCAGTAGCGAATGTCCTGGTGCCACAGGGTGGCGCTGCTGTAGCCGGGGTGCTTGGTCATCACGCAGTTGTGGTGGCATTGGGACAGCAGCGCCGCAGCGCCCAGCCAAGGCTTGAGCAGATTGGCCACCGCGGCGCTGCGCGCCCAGTCGCCAAGCGCCGGAAATCTGGAGGCGGCGTGCAGCAGTCGGCGCGGCGTGCGGCCGCCTTGGGATTCAAGGTGGGCAGGGGCGCCGGGGTAGCCCACCTCCGCCTCGAACTCGACCGGCCCCATCAACGGATGCAGCGCCGTCGCAACCGCTGCGCGAACCTGCTCAATCAAGGCCGCAGCAACCAAACCCCTTGCCACAAAGTAGCCGTCGCGCTCCAAAGCGGAAGGCGCCAACGATGCCGGCGGACGGGATTCGGCGCTCATTGCCGCAGCACGGGTAAAACTTGCGGGGGCGCGCCGTGCCGGCGGCCATCACTCGGATCACCCGAACGGGCCCGGTTCGCGGCATCCCGCGCCTGACGGGCTTGCGCCGCATCGAACGCCACCGGGGAATCGCAGCGCTCCGGGCGCTGGCATTGCTTAACGTCCATAGCCGTCAGAACAGCCTCCCCCGCAAAGGCCGGAGTGGCCAATGAAGCGTCCATGCCGCAGACCTGCTCGGCAGTTCGACCATTGGCGAAGTATAGCAATCCCGCCTGCTCCGAAAACCTCGCGATGCCTGCGGTTCCGAAGCCTGAAGGGTTCGCCGGCCCTTGCCCGGAGCATGTTCGGAAGCTGCGCGGGTCTTCGACCGTCTCGACTGGCATTGAACACGTGATTCGCGGCGAGGACGGAGGGCAGCGCCGTTGCGCCGTTCAGCCCCGATGCCCGTAGGCGTTCTTGCGGGCTGCGCGTTCCCGCGCGATTTCATCGGCCATCGCCCCAACGTCGATTTCGACCGCGCCGTCGCCAAGCACGCCCCTCACCCGCCCGAAGTTCAAGTAGTACCTTGATCCGTCCTTGGTCCGCTTGAGGAAGCCAAGGTCCACCATCCGTCGGCGCAGCGTGACGTGATCCACCTTCGTGTACGCGGACTCAAGCCAAGCCGAGAGGATTTCGTTGACCTCCCACTCCGCGTACGGGCGCTGTCGGGCGAGACCGCCGGCGGCCACGGCGAGCAGCGTGTCCAAGGCTTGGGGATGGGTGGGCAGCCCTTGGAGGGCGCCGGTGCGCAGCAAGTTGCGCAGCACTGCTTCGGCATTGCCCGAGCCGGGTTCCCTTTCCTGCACCGGAGACCTCCGTTGCTCCACCACTCCAATGTGGCAATCCAATTAGCGGCTGACGAGTCGGTTCAGGCTGGCCGTGAATTCGGAATCGCCCGCGACCGCTCCTTGGCCGCCGGGGGGTGCGGGATCCGAGCCTTGCCTGGAGGCACAACCTTCCCGGTTCCAGCCGCGCCATCGTGCAGCGTCCGGCCGTTGGCCGTGACGCGCAGCCGCCCGTCGGCCGCCCAGTACCACGCTTCGATGTAATGGTGCGCCTCCCACTCCAGTTCCACGTTGGTCCACAGATATTGCGGTTCGCAGTCGCAAGGCGGACAGGTCTTGCGCACCACCTTGCCGAGCATCAGCGCCAACTCGCCCTCCGCGCTCTGGCGAACCGCTAAGTCCCGGCCTCGGTAGGTGAAGGCGTACGTAAACATCGGCGCATGGTAGCACCGACCGTCGCCGGCATTGGCAGAGCGGATTCGGAGGCCGGGTCTGGTGATGGAAGCGTCGGCTGCATGCGGGCTCAGATGCATTTGGGAATTTCCTCCCCGGGGCTCAACTCCATGAACCGGACGGATGGGGAGGGTCGCGCCGGGTCACGGGCAAACGCATGCCCGGCAACGCGCAGGCGGTTCCCTTGATGATCAGCGCGCCAATTGTCCGCCGGAGCCTTGCGAATCCGGAATCCTGTATCGCCGGAAGGTCGATGGCCCTTATACTTCGGCAACCGCATCTCGAAGTTGCACAACGCTGAAGGAGGAACGGGAAATGACCAGCCAATCGACGACGCCCCCGCGAATCACCGCGCGCCCTGACGCGTTCAACGGCAAACCCATCGTGCGCGACCTGCGCATCTCCGTGGAGCTGATCCTCAGCCTGATTCGGAGCGCGCTGCAATCGGGCGCAGTGCTGACTGTTGGGGAGGGACGTGTCCGAGTTCCGATGATGCAGGCCAGCCATTGAAGCCTGTCCGCGCAAGCGCCACTTCAATCGTGTTGATTTCGTTGGTGGGCCGATGAGCAATCGCTTGGCCGCCGAGACCAGCCCCTACCTGCGCCAGCACGCCGACAATCCGGTGCATTGGCAGCCTTGGGACGACCAAGCGCTCGGCGAGGCGCGCGCGAGCGGCAAGCCCATCCTGCTGTCCATCGGCTATTCGTCATGCCATTGGTGCCATGTCATGGCCCACGAGTCCTTCGAGGACGCCGACACTGCCCAAGTGATGAACGAGCGGTTCGTCAACATCAAAGTCGATCGGGAGGAGCGCCCCGACCTCGACAAGGTCTACCAGACCGCCCACCAAGTTCTGACCCAGCGACCGGGCGGCTGGCCGTTGACCGTGTTCCTGGACCCCGAAACGCTCGCCCCCTTCTTCGCCGGCACCTACTTTCCCAAGATGCCGCGACACCAGATGCCGAGCTTCATCGACCTCATGCTGCGCATCGACGAGATCTTCCGCAACAAGCGCGACGCCTTGGCGGAACAAAACGCCAAGCTGCTGAAGCTGATGCGGCAACTCGACCTTGAAGCCCCGGCGGCAGGCGCCTCCCTGAGCGATGAGGCGCTGCTGGCCACCGCATGGCAACAGTTGCGCGAACGCTACGATGATCAGGACGGCGGCTTTGGCGGGGCGCCGAAGTTTCCCATGCCCGCCACCTTGGACCGGGTGCTGCGCCACTGGGCCTACACCCAACGGGCGGGCAAGCGGGAGCGGCAAGCCCTGGACGTGGTCATGACCACCCTCACCAAAATGGCCCGAGGCGGCATCTACGACCACCTCGGCGGCGGCTTCTGCCGCTACGCCACCGACCGGGCGTGGATGATTCCGCACTTCGAGAAGATGCTCTACGACAACGGCCAGTTGCTGTCCCTCTACGCCGATACGCTGACCATCGGTCCCGATCCGCTGTTCGAGGGTGCGGTGCGGGAGACCGTCGGCTGGCTGCTGCGGGAGATGCGCCATCCGGGCGGCGCCTTCTTCGCAGCCTTGGATGCGGACTCGGAGGGCGAGGAGGGCAAGTTCTATCTGTGGCGCCGGGAACGCATCAAGCGCCTGCTGAGCGAAGACGAGTATCTCGTGTCAGCCACCCTCTACGGCATTGACAAGCCCGCCAACTTCGAGCGCCACTGGAACCTGCACCGCCGCGATGCCTGGCGTTCGGTGGTCGAGCGGCTGTCCCTTGAGCCGGGCCGGGCCGCGCAACTGTTGGCGAGCGCCAAGGAGAAACTGTTCAACGAACGCGCCAAGCGGGTGCGGCCGGGTCTGGACGACAAGATTCTGACCGGATGGAATGCCATGGCGATCAAGGGCCTGGCCAAGGCCGCGGCGGCGCTCGACGAGCCCGCTTGGCTTGACGAGGCGACCCGCGCCGCGGACTTCATCCGTGCCGAGCTGTGGCGCGATGGCGCGCTATTCGCCACTTGGAAGGCGGGCGCGGCCAAGCATCCGGGCTATCTGGACGACTACGCCAACCTGATCGACGCCCTCGTCACGCTGCTGGAGGCCCGCTGGCGCGACGAGGACGCGGCCTTCGCCGCAACGCTGGCCGACCAAGTGATCGAGCGCTTCATGGATGAGGAGCAAGGCGGCTTCTTCTTCACCGGCGAAGGCCACGAGCAGCTAATCGCGCGGCCCAAGCCCAGCCTCGACGACGCCCAGCCGCCGGGCAACGGCGTCATCGCCCAAGCGCTGGCCGGGCTCGGCAACCTCTTTGGCAACGCGGGCTACCTTGAAGCCGCCAGCCGCACCTTGGACTGGGCGCGGGACGGCATGGAGAAGCACCCAGCGGGCCACTGCAGCCTGCTTACCGCCTTGGAGGCGCAGCACCACCCACCGGAGCTGGTCATGCTGCGCGGCCAGCCCGACGATTTGGCGCAATGGCGCAAGGCCTTGGCCGGCGGCTTCCGGCCTTGGCGGCGGGTGTACGCCATCCCCGTCGGCGCCCGGCGCGTTCCAGCCCACCTGCCCGCAGTGGCGCCGCTGAAGACCGTCGCCTACGTCTGCTCCGGCTTGAGCTGCTCGCTGCCGATCGACTCGCTGGAACGTTTGCAGTTGGTTTTGGACCGAAAATGAACGGCAGCAAAAGGCCGTGGCCGCAAACCGTTTCGGGATGAAGGTCGCCAATGCGGCTCACCCTGCTTCAAGGGCTCAATGCGCCTGGTTGCCCCGAATCACTGCCCGCGGATAAGCCAAGCCATTTGCAGTATTTTTATGCGCATAAAAATACTGCAAATCGACATTTTTTAGCGCATAAAAGTCCGAAGTGCTAAGTTCCTGCGACCGAACGGCCAAATGGGGCGGCACCAACATGGAACGCCTGCTGCATGACGACCTGCTCGCTTGGAAACGGGCGCCGACGCGCAAGCCGGTGCTTCTCGACGGCGCGAGGCAGACCGGCAAGACCCACCTAGTGCAGCACCTGTTCGGCCCACGGGAGTTTCGCAAGGTTCATGCGCTCGACTTCCGGCTCGCCCCGGAAGCTGCGCGTCTGTTCGCCGGCGACCTGACGCCGAGCGCCATCGTGAGCAACATCGAGCTCCACTTCGACACCGATGTGGACCTCTCAAGGGATCTCATCTTCCTGGATGAGGTGGGCGAATGCCAAGCCGCGCTGGACTCCTTGAAATACTTCGCTGAACGCGCACCGGAGGCGTTCGTCTGCGCCTCCGGCTCCAACATCGGGCCGCTAACCTCCTTTCCCGTCGGCAAGGTGCGCCAGCTGGAGCTGTTTCCGCTATGTTTTGAGGAGTTCCTGATGGCTTCAGGCCAATCGCGGCTGCTCGACGCCTTCCGGTCGCTTTCGGACAGCGACACAGCCCATGAGCGCCTCTGGTCCCTCTTCCTTGACTACTGTTTCGTCGGAGGGATGCCGGAGGCCGTGGCGGCGTGGTTCCGCGACGACACCGGCATTCGGGAACGGGCCGCCCGCGTGGATGCCATTCACGCCGACTTGGTCACCGGCTTCGAGCGGGACTTTGGCAAGTACGCCGGTCCGCAACAGGCCGCGCCATCACCCTCACGGCAAGCCCCCGGGCGATTGCGAGCGGCATCGTTCACAACTGGCCGCTCTATGAAGCGCAGTTCCTGCGGGAACTGTAGTTTTTTGCGCAGTGGATAAGAGGTCAATTGGAAATGCCTATGGTCGGCCGCACCGGCGTCAGCTTCCGCAAGTTCCGCTTCGGCGCAGGCCGGTTCGGGCGCTTTGGCAACGCCAGCCAGGCAGACGCGAGTCTCATGTCGCATCGCGCGACGGATGCCGGAATTGATGCACCGGAGTCCGCGCCAAGGCTTGAGCAGATGAAGGGAGCGTTGCGCAAACGCTGCGCTCTGTTGTGGCTGGTTTGCCTCGCGGGGCCGATTGCGCTCGCCGGCGAGCGGGCTGCGACCCAAGAGGCCTCTCCCAAGCTGAACGTTCAGACCCGCGTTCACTTCAACGTCAACGTGAGCGATTTCGAGTCCGCGCGGGCCTTCTACGCTGCCCTTGGCTTTGCAACGCTGTCCGGCTTTCCGGATGCCAACACCCAGGCCATGGCCAGGGCCTTGGGCATTGCCACGCCCACCGAGTACAACGGCGCCCAAGGCGGCGAGGCGGGCGGATATCTGCTGCATGGCGAGCTGATCGGGCTGGGTGGGTTCAGCGACGGCGCGATCGATCTCATCGAGTTCACCATTCCGCGTGACGACTCGCCGCCTTATGAGGCCCTAAACCGGCTCGGCATGGTTCGGGCGGTGATGCACACCACCGACTTGGACAGCGCCCACGCCCACATGGTCGCCAACGGAGTCAGATTCCTGTCCGGCCCGACGCGGCGCAGCGACGGGCGACGGTTCGCGGTTTTCACTGACTTGGACGGCACGTTCTACGAACTGGCTGAAATTGAGGGTGACCCCAACGATGCGCCGGCGCCCCACATCGTGGGGCTCGGGGCGGTTCACGTCAACGTCAGTGACTTGGAGCGCTCCCGGGCTTGGTACGAAATGCTCGGCTACCGCGTCTCGGTCGAACGGCCTGCCACCGACAGCGCGGCAGTTGCCCGGGCGTTGGGCTTTGAGCGTCCGTTTCGCATCCGGGGTTCATTGATGACCCATGTGGAGGACGGCTCGCAGATCGAACTGACGCAGTGGCTCGAACCTTTTGATCCCCGGTCGCCTTATCCCATCCCCTTGAACCGCTTGGGCATTCACCGCATGGCTTTCGCGACCACTGACATCGAAGGGGACGTTGCCCTGCTCAGGGCGCAGGGCGTGCAGTTCGTCTCCGAGATCACCCCCTGTTGCTCCGGGCCGGACTCATCGAGCCGCATCATCCTGTTCTACGACCCCGACGGCACCATCATGGAATTGGTGCAACTGCCTTGGCACTTGTCGGCATTTATGGCCATCACCGGCTTTTTTGCCAACCTGTTTTAGTGTCCCGCCCTCGTCCTGAATCAGGGCGGAACCACGCGAGGATTGGAAGGCGCCAAACCGAGAACATCGGACTTCCTGAACCGGTAACGGTTGCCTTCCATGGTGTGCTTGATCTTGTTTGCCCGCACTTTCCGTCGAACCGTCGATTCGGATACGCCGAGAAAGCGGCAAACCTCCTGCAAAGTCATGAAATCGGAGCCACCGAACAGCTTCATGGAATCGGTGATGTCGATCCCGATCACATGACCGGCTTTGTCGTAACGGACGATCATGCCTTCGCTGTAAACTGATCGGGCTTCCACTTCTTGGGCAAAGTCGATCGTCAAGTAGTCCCGTGCCGTATCGTGATGAATTTTCATGGCCGCGCCTCGAAATTGACCATCGCCGTAATCACCTCCCATGCTTGACTTTCCTTCACGGCCACCACTGCGATCGAATTGTCGTCCCGGCCTTCGAAACGCTTGTGGGCAATGACTTTGTCCATGAATTGCCTGATCAAGCCATCCGGGCTCTCCAATATGTGCTCAACGTCATGCGGTGAGATGCCGCGCTTGATCATTCGCTCAACCGCGTGGGATCGATACCGGACTTCCATTTTTCGCCCAAGATAGACGGGTTCGGAAAACCAGTCAAATTGTGTTCAGAAGACCTTCAAAAACTACCGCCCCACAAGCGCTCAAGCCAGCTGATGCGCGACCTGACGGTCGCGGATGGAGTTTCGCTGGCGCGAAACTCCGCGCTCGTCGCTTGGATCAGATTCCGGTATGTTTCTGAGCCCGCACAGTGGATGTGCGCCTTGCGCTCCGCTCGCCGCCTCCTGCAACATCGCCGGCATGATCGAGAACTTGGAAACCCTCATCACGCTGTCGCGCGCCGGCACCATGATGGAGGCCAGCACGGTGCTCAAGATCACCCAGTCGGCGGTGAGCAAGCGCATCGCCGCCCTGGAGCGCCACTACGGCCGGCCGCTGGTCGAGCGCCACGGGCGGCGGGTGGTGTTGACCCACCAAGGCACACGCTTGGTGGAGAAGGTGGCGCCCTTGGTCAGCGAGTTGCGCAGCGTCTTCCTTGAGGACCACGTCCAGCGCGGCGGCAAGATCATCCTTGGGGTCTCCGAAGCCATCCTGGCCAGTTGGGGCCCCGGCCTGTTCGCCGAGGTGCGCCGGGAGCTTTCGGAGGTGGAGTTCAGCTTTCACGCCCAACGCTCCCCGGTGGTGCTCGACCGGCTGCGCACCGGGGAGTACATGGTGGGCGTCTGCACGGGCTACTCCGATGCGGAGACGGACCTGCAAAGCGAGGTGATTCGCCTGGAGCCGATGGTGATCATTCCGGCGGCGCTGGAGCCCGTCGATTACCGGCCGGGCGAACCCCTGGAGGTGCTCACCATCGAGTCCCGCTCCGGCGCCTGGGCCTCCATCGAGGACGACATGCGCCGGCTGCGGCTGCACCGCAAGGAGTCCTTGGAGTCCTTCTTCTCGGTGGCGCAGATGGCCTTGGCGGGGTTCGGCCACGGCTTGGTGCCCATCGGCGTGGCCCGCACCCTCGGCGCGCCCGCCGACCAGCTGATCCGCTTGGGCCGGCAGGGGCTCAACCGTCCGGTGCGCTTCGTGGCGCGCAAGTCCATGTTCTCAAGGCCCTTGGTGCAGCGCTTCTACCGGGCCGTCTCCGTCGGGGCCGGCCAGCTCGACTAGCGCAGCCGAATCCCCCGGCTCAGGCGCAGCCGCCTCGTCCCGGCTCAACGGGTTTGGCGGCAGGGCGAACGCGCGCCGGCCGATGACGCTAACCGACCCACCGCGCCAGCGCCTTCACCCAGTCCGGGGAGGCGTTCAGGCAGGGAATGAGCGTCAGGCTCTCGCCCCCGGCCTGCACGAACGCCTCGCGGCCTTGAATGCCGATCTCCTCAAGGGTCTCCAGGTTGTCGGCCACGAAGGAGGGGCAGTACACGGCCAGACGGCGAACGCCGCGCTCGGGCAGTTCGGCCAGCACCTCGTCCGTGTAGGGCTTGAGCCAAGGCAGGCGCCCCAGCCTTGACTGAAAGCTCGCCGTCACCCGTTCCGCATCCAGGCCCAGCCGGGCAGTCAAGGCCCTCGCGGTGGCATAGCATTGATGACGGTAGCAGGTGGCGTGCGCCGCCGAGTCCCGCTCGCAGCAGTCGGGCTTGGCCAGGCAATGGGAACCGGTCGGGTCGGCTTGGGTGATGTGCCGCTCCGGCAGTCCGTGGTAGCTCAGCAGCAGATGGTCCCAGTCGGACGGCAGATGGCGCTCGATCAAGTCGGCCTGGCAGTCAATGTAGTCCTCGCGGTCGTAGAACGGCGGCAGCACCCGGAGCCTGACGTGGGCCGGCAGGTGCCCGCGCACCGCCTTGATCGCGGTGGTTCGGGTGGCGTCGGCGTACTTCGGGAAGAGCGGCACCAGCAGCAACTCCTCGCAGCCGTTTGCCGCAAGCCGATGCACGGCGTCGGCAATGTTCGGCTCGCCGTAGCGCATGGCCACCGCGCAGGGCAGGTCGCACTGCTCGCGGAGCGCATCGCCCAGCGCTTCGGTGTGGTGCAGCAGCGGCGAGCCGCCCGGCTTGCCGCTGCCATCCCAGATCGAGGCGTAGGCGGCAGCGGTTCGGCGAGGCCGAAACGGCAGAATGAATGCGCTGACCACCAGCCGCCGAAGCGGCCATGGCAGGTTCAGCACATGGGGGTCCATGAGAAATTCATTGAGGTAGGCGCGCACGTCCCGAACCGAGGGCGAGCGGGGCGTGCCGAGATTGACCAGCAGTACGGCGCGGCTCATGGCTGGATTCCTTTTGCGCAAAAAAGCGGCCGCGTTGCGCAAAAGCGACCGCGGATGCTCGTCCGTTTTGGTTTCGCTTGGCGAAACGCCCTTGGCAGCGCCCGGGATCCCTCTGCTTGGGAAGGCCCTGCCCCGTCTTGCTTGGGGCGAGTCCCTTGGTGAATTTGCGCTGCAATCTGCGATAGTATCCTGCGCCCTGCGAATTGTCATGGACGCTCGCCGTCTTGGCCGACCCCATCGTCATCATCGACTACGACGCCGGCAATCTGCGCAGCGTGCAGCGAGCCTGCGCGGAGGTTGGCGCCCGCGCCGTCATCAGCAACGATCCGGCCCAAGTGAAGGCGGCTTCCCGCATCATCTTTCCCGGCGTCGGGGCGGCCGGCAGCGCCATGGCCAGCCTGCGCCGCAACGGGCTGGCCGAGGCGCTGCGCAGTGCGGTCGATGACGGCAAGCCGGTGTTGGGCATCTGCTTGGGCTTGCAAATCTCCCTGCGGCACTCCGAGGAGAGCGATACCGAAACCCTAGGGCTGATCCCCGGCGAGACGCGCCGCTTCCGGCTGGACCGCCCGGAATTGAAGATCCCCCACATGGGCTGGAACGAGGTGCGCCCGGTCCGGCCCCACCCGTTGCTCGACGGCATTGAGCCGGGCGACGAGTTCTACTTCGTCCATGCTTACTATCCCGCTCCGGAGGACCAAGCCTGCGTGTACGCCCGCACCACCTACGAGGACGACTTCGCCGCCGCCGTGGGCCGGGACAACTACTTCGGGGTTCAGTTCCACCCCGAGAAAAGCGGCCGCGTGGGCTTGAGCCTGCTGCGGCGCTTCACCGGCTGGGACGGCCAATGCTGAGCCGGACGTCCCTTGAAACGCGATGGCGCTCCGACGTTGGATAAGCGGCTTGGATCGTCCGGGTTGAGCAAGCGGCTGATCGCCTGCCTTGACGTGCGCGACGGCAAGCTGGCCAAGAGCGTGCGCTTCGTCAACACCAAGGACATCGGCGACCCGGTGGAGAAGGCCCGGGAATACTACGCGGACGGCCTTGACGAGTTGGTCTTCTACGACATCACCGCTTCCAGCGACCGACGCGCCATCATGCTCGACGTGGTGGAGGCGGTCGCCAAGGAGGTGTTCATCCCGCTGTCGGTGGGCGGCGGAGTGCGCTCAGTGGCCGACGCCACCGACCTGCGCCTGGCCGGCGCGGAGAAGATCAACGTCAACTCAGCTGCGGTGGCCCGTCCGGCTTTGATCAGCGAGTGCGCCGAAGCCATCGGCAACCAGAACGTGGTGCTGTCCATGGACATCCGCCAAGTGCCGCGCAGCGGCACCTGCCCTTGCGGATACGAAATCGTCATCAACGGCGGCCGCACCCCCATGGGCATCGACGGTCTGGCTTGGGCGCTTCAGGGCGAGCGGCTTGGCGCCGGGGAGCTGGTGGTCAACGCCATCGATGCCGACGGCACCCGGGACGGCTACGAGCTTAAGCTCACGGCGATGATCGCCGAAGCGGTGCGCATCCCGGTGATCGCCTCCGGCGGCGCCGGCAAGCCGGCGCATCTCAAGCAGGCCCTGACCGTGGGGCGGGCGGACGCCGCCTTGGTGGCGTCCATGGTCCACTACGGCGACTACCGGGTCAGCGAACTGAAGCGCTGGCTGCACGGCGAAGGCGTCAAAATGCGCATGTCCTGGTAGCCGCGCGGCCGATTTGAAGGAGCAAAGCCCATGCAGGCAGTCTTGGTGGAGAACGGTCGGCTGACGTTGGGCGAAGCCCCGGAGCCTGCGGCCGGCGTCGGCCAAGTGAAGATCGCCGTGGCCGCCAGCGCCGTCAACCGCGCCGATCTCGTGCAGGCGGCCGGGGGCTATCCGCCGCCGCCCGGTGCCAGCCCCATCCTCGGCTTGGAGTGCGCCGGCGAAGTGGTTGCAGTGGGCGAGGGGGTGCAGCGGGTCAAGCCCGGCGATCAAGTCTGCGCCCTGCTGGCTGGCGGCGGCTACGCCGAAACGGTGGCGGCGCCCGCCGGTCAGGTGCTGCGGACGCCCCGGGGCCTGTCCCTGCGCGAGGCCGCCGCAGTGCCGGAGGTGTTCGCCACCGCCTACCTCAACCTCTACCAGGAAGCGGGTCTCGCCGCCAACGAGCGGGTGCTGCTGCACGCGGGCGCCAGCGGCGTCGGCACGGCCGCCATCCAGCTCTGCCGCGAGAGCCGAAACCCCGCCTTCGTCACGGTCGGCGGCGACGCCAAGCTGCAGCGCTGCCTTGAACTCGGCGCCAGCGGCGGCGCCGACCGCCACCGAGGCGGCTTTGCCGACCAAGTGGCCGAATGGACCGGGAGCGAGGGCTTCGACGTGATCCTCGATCCCGTCGGCGCGAGCTACTTGGCCGACAACTTGGCCAGCCTGCGCACCGACGGGCGCTTGGTGCTGATCGGCCTGATGGGCGGCATCAAGGCCGAAATCCCGCTGGCGACGGTGCTGATGAAGCGCCTGCGCCTGATCGGCTCGACCTTGCGCGCCCGCAGCATCGCCGCCAAGTCGGCGGTGCTGGACGGCCTCGAAATCCACCTCTGGCCGAAGCTCGAAAGCGGCGCCATCAAGCCGATCATCGAAACCGTGATGCCCATGGCGAACGCGCAGAAGGCGCATGAGCTCGTGGCCAGCAACCAAACCTTCGGCAAGGTGGTGCTGGAGTGGTGAATCGAGATTGACCAAAGCGCTGGCGGCGGCATTCGATGGCGTGACCAGCGCACTCGACCGAAATGCTCTCAGAGGCCTGCCCCAATAGCCTTGACGCGGTTTTTTCCGGCGATGGCCTTGCGTCTTTCAAGCCGGGCAACGAGCGCTTCGTGACGCGCCTGGGTCAGTGGATAGTTCCAGATGATCGCCGTCGCCAACGCAAAGAACAGGCCGGGCAGCACGGCGTACTCGATGCGCAACGCCATCCAGCCGAGGGAGGTGGTGTCAACGCCCTGCGGATCGTAGCCCGCCAGGTTGAGCAGCTGCAGAGCGAGGAACAAGCCGGCCGCCATGCCCACTTTGTCCACCGCGGCCTGGAAAGCGAAGAACAGCCCCGCCCGTTCCTGCCGGTGCATGGCCCGGTCCACATCGACGACGTCAGCGATCATGGCCAGCGGCAGGTAAGCGAACGCACCGAAGCTAAGCCCCTTGACCACGAACAGCACCAGAAAAATCGTGAAGTCGCCCGGGCCCAACGCGACGGTGCCGAGCGACGTCAGGGCGCCGTTGACCATGGCGATGGCCAAGGCGCGGTGCTTGCCGTACCGCTTGGCAAGCCATTGCCACATCGGAATCGCCATCACCCCGAAAAGGAAATAGCCCGTATAGGCCAATCCGATCCTGTCCCCCGCATTAAGCACGTCCTGGATGAAGAAGAAGGCGACCGCATGGCGGGAGGCCTCGCCAACCACGATCGCCAGCGCCATGTAGATGATTCGGCGAAAGGGCCCCACCTTGAACAAACTGCGCAGACTGCGGGGCAGCGAAGGCAGGACGGACGGCAGGCGCCGTTGCGGCTCGGCAACGACGAGGGCCACGATCAGGACGCTGATCGGCAGGGAAGCCAAGACAATAGTGCCCAAGGTGTCCAGCACGTCCCCGGGCTTCTCCTTGCCCAGATACTGCTGGCTAAGCCAGATCACTGCCGACGATCCGATCAGGCCGATGATGGTGAACACTTGGCGCACGCTCATGATGCGGGCGCGATCCATGTAGTTTTCGCTGAGTTCGCCGCCCAACGCCCCCCAAGGCAGCGTGATCATCGTCCAGCCCAAGTACATGACGGTGTTCCAGAGCAGCATGTACCAGATGTCCACCGGGGGCTCGGGGAAGAACAGCTTCCAGACCCCGAGCATGGTGATCGGCACGCCCAGCATGATGTAAGGGCGCCTGCGGCCCAAACGGGTCCTGGTGCGGTCGCTCAACCACCCGATGAGCGGATCGGTGACGAAGTCGAACGCCCGAGTGATGAGCAGGACGGTGCTGATCGCGGCCAAGCCCAAACCCAGCTCCGTCGCGTAGTAGGGGTGCAGGAACAGCCCCAAGGGGTAGCCCAGGAACGCGAGCGGCAGGGCCAAGTTGCCGTAGGCCAGCAGCACTGGAACCCGCGTGCGAGCGGATGCGGCCGTGACGGTGCCGCCGCCCGCCAACCCAGCCGCCGTTGAGCGCGCCTCCCCTGGTTGCCGTGGCTTCGACATGCGCCGCGCGGCCCGCGCCCTATCCCTCATCCCATGGATCGTAGCTGCCGAAGTTCCAGAGGTTGCCTTCCAAGTCCCGGCAGGAATAGCCCCTGCCGCCGTATTCCTCGTCCTTGGGCGCCATGACCACCTGGGCGCCTGCCGCCACCGCCGTTGCGTGATGCGCATCCACGTCCGCGACGATGACGTAGGGGCTTTGCGAGACGGGCGCATCAGGCCTCTGCAGCGGCTGCTGAAGCCGCCCGAACGCATCGTCGCCCGCTGAGCCCAGCATGATCATCCCGTTGCCGCGCACCAGTTGGGCGTGGGCGATGGCCCCGCCCTCCGCCGGCACCACCAGATGGCGCTCAAAGCCGAACGCCTTGCACAGCCAGTCAATCGCGCTGGCGGCATCCCGATAGCGAAGAGTGGGAATGATCGTTGCCGGGGCAGGGGCTGCTTTCGATGATTCGGCCATCGCTCATCCTTCGTCGTTCGCTGCTGTGATTGTCGCCAACTCAATCGCCGTCCGGCAACGACGAATCGCCAACCCCTCGATCCGCGGACTCAGCTTACGGCATTCCAAGCGCCTTGCAAAATTTCCCCAAAGGCGCGATGCGGACGCCGTTCGAGAGCCGGTCGCCGTCGCCGGGACGAACCTGATGGAACTTAAGGACCGGCGTTCGGTCCCGAAAGCAGCGGATGGCCCGGTGCAGCGACTTCTCCCCCATCTTGCATTCCGTCGCGAACAGGGGCTGGTTGTCGCGGATCACTACCCGAAATCGACTTCACGGCGGCCGGCGTCGCGGATGAACCGCAACTCCGTTCGATGGCCTTCGGCGTCAACATATCGGAATCCGACCCACGCAACGAGCGCGGAGTTTCGCGCCGGCGAAACTCCATCCGCGACCGTCAGGTCGCGCAGGATACCGTCGCCGGTCGAAATCAGGGATACTCGATGGGTGGGTCGTCAGTCGAAGTTCAGCGCCGCCACCGCCGCCGCCGTGGTGGTGGCCAACATGATCGGCACCGGGGTGTTCACCAGCCTTGGCTTCCAGTTGCTCGACATCCAATCCGGCTTCGTGCTGTTGATGCTCTGGGCCGTGGGCGGCCTCGCCGCGCTGTGCGGCGCGCTGTGCTACGCGGAACTCGGCGCCGCGCTGCCCCGCTCCGGCGGCGAGTACCATTTCCTGAGCGAGATCTACCATCCGGCGGTCGGCTTCGTCGCCGGCTGGATTTCGGCGACCATCGGCTTCGCCGCCCCCACCGCGCTGGCCGCCATCACCTTTGGCGCCTATCTCGGCTCAGCGGCGCCGATGGCCCCGCCGGAAGCCAGCGCCACGGTGCTCGTCGTCGGCCTGACCGCCGCCCACATGAGCACCAGGCGCGGCAGCGGCGGCGTGCAGCGTTGGTTCACCGGCTTGAAGGTGGCGCTGATCCTAGGCTTTTGCGCTGCGGTCTGGGCGGCGGTCGATGGCGAACAGCCGATTGCCTTCATGCCGGCGCCCGGCGATGGCGGTCTGCTGCTCGGCAGCGCCTTCGCCGTGGCCCTGATCTACGTCAACTACGCCTACACGGGCTGGAACGCTGCCACCTACCTCACCAGCGAGGTGGCCAATCCGCAACGCAGCCTGCCGCGCGCCTTGGCGCTGGGGACGGGCTTGGTCGCCGGCCTGTACCTGCTGCTCAACTTCACCTTTCTCCGGGCCGCGCCCATCGACGCGATGGCGGGCCAGCTGGAGATCGGCGCAATTGTCGCCGAGGAGGCTTTCGGCGGGATTGGCGGCAGGGTAATGGGCCTCGTGCTGGCAGCGCTGCTGATCTCCACCGTCAGCGCCATGATTTTGGCCGGTCCCCGAGTGATGCAGGTCATCGGCGAGGATTTCCCGGCGTTCCGCGCGCTGGCCCGCACCAATCGCGACGGCCTGCCGACGGTGGCGATCGCCGTTCAATCGTCGATGGCCTTGGCGTTCATCTGGACGGCTTCCTTCGAATCCATCCTGGTGTTCGCCGGCTTTGCCTTGGGGCTGTCCACGTTCATCACGGTGGCCGGCGTCTTCGTGCTGCGCTGGCGCCGTCCGGGCTTGGCGCGCCCGTACCGGATCACCGGCTACCCGCTGCCGCCCCTCGCCCACCTCGGCATCACCGGCTGGACCCTGTTCCACATCTTGGCGGAGCGTCCCCGGGAGGCGGGGTTGAGCTTGGCCTTGATCCTCGCCGGGGCCGTGTGCCATTGGCTGGGCAATCGGATAAAGCAGCCTGTCCGGCGGCGTTTCCAAGACGGCCGGCGGCAAGAGGAGGAGCATGGCGGAGTTGGATGAGTTCAGGGCTTAGGAAGCCTCTGATCAAGTCCCGTTCGTTCAGCGCTTCACGGCTTGAGGAAGGAAATGAGCCCGCAATGAGGCGTGCAACATCCGCAGGCGGAGCGGAATTCGGGCCGCAGGCGCCGTGAAGCGCCCTTCGGGAGCGCCTGTGGGGCGCGCTGGATTGCCGAACGCCGAACGAATGCCTTGTCGAGATTGAGGATGCCGCCTGATCCGGCGGGCGAAAAGTTCCGAAAGGTCCTGAGCCGGCACACAGAACGGGCGGTGGTGAAAAAAATGATATGATTTAGTGGCTGGCGAATCCAAAACCCGAACTCGCCGACTGAACCCCGAGTTCTGTGCTATTGTCGCCGTGGGCGCAACCCTTTTCGGCCAAGCCGCGTTGCAAAACTCCTAGGACTCAAGGATCACCAACATGATGACCCCCCCCCCCCCCCAACCTCGGAGCGGGCCGGCGAGAGCTTGGCTCCCGCCCATGGCGGGCGGCCTGACGCGCCCCGCGTGGTTCGCCCCGGCGCTGCTTGCCGCGCTCGTGGTTGCCGCCGGGCCGGCGCAGGCGCAGACCCGGTTGCTGGTGGGCAACACCACTGCCGGAACGGCTAGAAGTTGGGAGGTCACTTCAGGCGCGGACTTCAGCCAGGCATTCACCACCGGCGCCAACAGCGCGGGCTACACCGTGGCCAACGTTGAGATTGCATTCAACGGCACTCCGACCGCCGCGGACCTGACCGCGCTGACGGTCACCATTCGGACGGTTGCCGAGGGGAACAATCTGAACCCGGGCCCGGCCAGCGCGGTGGTCGGCACCTTCACCGACCCCGGCTCCGGGACGGCCGGGCTGAACACCTTCACCGCCCCGGGAAGCGGCATCCAGCTCGAAGCGAGCACCACCTATTTCATCCATTTGGATGTGGGCACCTCAAGCTTGGCGACGGAGCTGAGCGCGCGCAGAAACGCGCGCGCGGACTCCGGCTCCGCGACCGGTTGGTCGATCGCCGGCTCTTCGAGACGCTATGTCCCAAGCATCGGCGCCTGGGGCAGCGTAAACGCCGCGTTGGAGTTCAAACTGAACGGCCAGGCCACCCCGGAGGCCACCGCCCCCGCCAAGCCGGCGGGCCTGACGGCGACGGCGGGCGACGCCCAGGTCACGCTCGGCTGGACCGACCCCAGCAACAGCGACATCACCAGGTGGCAGTTCCGCCAGCGGACGGGCGGCGGCGGCTTCGGCTCCTGGACGGAAATTCCCAACAGCGACGCCGACACGGCCACCCACACGGTCACGGGCCTGACCAACGGCACGGAATACGGCTTCCAGATCCGCGCCCTGGCCGGGACGCTGCAGGGCGCGGCGTCGGACACGGTGTCCGCGACGCCGCAGGCGCCGCCGGCCCGGTTCACCGTCAGTGCCTTGCAGGTCGGCAATCAGGTCACGCTGACATGGAGCGCGGGCGGCGGTTCCATCACCGGGTTCCAGTTCCGCCAGGGGACGGGTCCGTCGAGCGCCATCGTCTGGGGCGCGTGGACGAACATCGGAAACGTCCGAAGGCGCAATGTGACGGGGCTGTCCTTCGCCGCAACGTACCACTACCAGGTGCGGGCGGTGGCGGGGACGGTGTTCGGGCCGGCATCGGACACCGTCACCGTCACGACCTCGCCGGGCCGGCCGACGGGCCTGGCGGCGGCGGCGGGCGACGGCGAGGTCGCCCTGAGCTGGACCGCCCCGTCCGGCGCCCTCACCGCGCATGAGTACCGGCAACGCGCGGCCGGCGGGAGCTGGGGCGCCTGGACCGCCATCAGCGACAGCGCCGCCATCAGCGCCCACACGGTGACGGGCCTGACGAACGGCACGGAGTACGAGTTCCAGGTTCGCGCCCGCAGCGGCAGCGCGGACAGCCAGGCGGGCGTGCAGTCGAACACCGCGTCCGCCACGCCGGTCGCGACACCGGCGGCCCCGACGGGCCTGACGGCGAGACCGGCAAACGCGTCAGTCTCACTGTCCTGGACGCTCCCTGCCGGCGACGCCATCACCGGGTACCAGTATCGTCAGGGGTCGGGCAGTCCCCTCGTCTGGGGGACGTGGACGGATTTCAGCGATTTCAGCGGTCCTTACGAATTCGGGAGAGCCTTGACTGGCCTGACGAACGGCACGGAATACAGCTTTCAGGTGCGCGCGGTGGTGGAAAGGACGGTCGGTGGAGCGACGATGAGGGTGCTCGGCGCGGCATCGGACACCGTGACCGCCACGCCGCAGCCCCCGCCAGCGAGGCCGACGAACCTCGTGGCCGCGGCTGGCAACGCCCGGGTGACCCTGACCTGGGACGACCCGGACGACGACGCCATCAGCGCATACTTTTATCGGTACCGGCCCGCCGGCGGCTCTTTCACCGACAATGCCCAAGTCAGCGGGGATGCGTTCACCGTGACGGTGACGGGGCTGACGAACGGCACGGCATACGAATTCGCGGTTTATGCCAGTCGCGGGGGGGTAACAGGCCGCGTGGCGACCGTGACCGCCACGCCGGTTGCCCCCTCGTCGCCGGGCCTGGTGCTCGACCCGACTTCGCTGACGGTGGCGGAGGGCGGCAGCGGCGCCTACACGGTGAAGCTGGCGACCGAGCCGACGGGGAACGTCACCGTGACGGTCGCGGGCGCGAGCGGCGAGGTGACGGTGGACACCGACTCCACCGCGCCCGGCGACCAGGACACGCTGGAATTCACCACGACCACCTGGAGCACCGCGCGGACGGTGACGGTGTCGGCGGACGAGGACGACGACACCACCAACGACAGCGCCACGCTGACCCACAGCGCGAGCGGCGGCGGCTACGGCTCGGCGACCGGCAGCGTGGCGGTGACGGTGACCGACAACGACGCGGCGCCACCGCCGCAACCGCCTTCCAGCGGCGGCGGCGGAGGCGGCGGCTCCGGCGGCCAGCGGCCGGAGGTCGCCGAGGCGCTGGAGGCGCGCTCGGTGCCCTCGGGCGGGGCGCTGGCGCTGGACCTGTCGGCGGCCTTCCGCAGCCCGGGCGGCGGCGCGCTGTCCTTCGCGGCGTCCTCGTCGGAGCCGGCGGTGGCGTCCGTCTCCGTCGAGGGCGCGGCCCTCACCGTGCGCGGGCTGCTGCCGGGCGTGGCGGAGATCCGGGTCACCGCCACGGACGGGGCCGGGCGCTCGATCAGCCAGCGCTTCGCGGTGACGGTGTCCGCGCCCGAGGCGGCCTGGCACCTGCCGCCGGCCGCGGACCCGTTCCTGCAGGGGTTCGTGCGCGTGGTCAACCACTCCGCCGCCGCCGGCGAGGTCGCGGTGACGGCCGTCGACGACGCCGGGCGTCAATACGCCCCGCTGACCCTGCGCCTGGGGCCCCATGCCGCCGCCCACTTCAACTCGGACGACCTGGAGGCCGGCAACGCCGCCAAGGGCCTGTCCGGCGGCGCCGGCCCCGGCGCGGGCGGCTGGCGGCTGGCGTTCGGCGGCGGGGCGCTGGACGCGGAGGCGATCGGCCTGCTGCGGACCGCCGACGGGTTCGTGACGGCGATGGCGGCGACGGCGCCCAGGGGCGCGGACGGCGCGCTGCGGCTGCTGACCTTCAACCCGGCCGGCAACACGAACCAGGTGAGCCGCCTGCGGCTGGTGAACCCGACGGACGCCGAGGCGCGGGCGACGGTCACCGGCACCGACGACGCCGGCGCCTCGCCCGGCTCGCCGGTGGTCCTGACGCTGCCGGCGGGCTCCGCCTGCGAGGTGGACGCGGCGGCGCTGGAGTCCGGGCGCGGCCTGGCCTGCGGGGCGCCGCAGGCGGGCCTCGGCGACGGTGCCGGCAAGTGGCGGCTGTCCATCGCCTCCGAGGCGCCGCTGGTCGCGATGGGGCTGCTGTCGAGCCCGGGCGGGCACCTGACCAACCTGTCGGCGGCGCTGCCGGCGGGCGCGGGCGGCGTTCGGCGCGTGCCGCTGTTCCCGTCCGCCTCGGACCCCTACGGTCGGCAGGGGTTCGTGCGGGTGGCGAACCGCTCGGGCCGGGCCGGCACGGTGACGGTCCGGGCGTTCGACGACGGCGGCCGGGTCCGGGAGCGGCTGTCGCTGCGGCTGGAGGCGCGGCAGGCGCGGCAGTTCAACTCCGACGACCTGGAGCTGGGCGCCCCGGCCAAGGGCCTGTCCGGCCGCACGGGCTCGGGGACCGGCGCCTGGCGGCTGGAGCTGTCGAGCGCGGACCTCGACTTCGAGGCCGGCGCCTACGTGCGCCACGCCGACGGCTTCCTGACGGCGATGCTGGCGGCGGCGCCCGCCCGGGACGGCGCGCACCGGGTGGCGACGTTCAACCCGGCGAGCAACGCCAACCAGGCGAGCCGCCTGCGGCTGGTGAACTGGGGCCCGCAGGCGGCGTCGGCGACGGTGACGGGCGCGGACGACCGCGGGACGCGGCCCGGCGGGACGGTGGAGGCTTCGGTCCCGGCGGGCTCGGCGGTGGAGCTGACGGCGGCCGAGCTGGAGTCCGGGGACTCCGACGCCATCGCCTCGGGGGCGCTGGGCGACGGGTTCGGCAAGTGGCGGCTGCGGGTGGCGTCGGACGCCGACCTGTCGGTGATGAGCCTGGTGTCGAGCCCCATGGGGCGGCTGGCGGACTGGTCGGGCGCGGACGAATCGCGGGGCGCGCCGCCGCTGCCGTCGCTGCCCGCGCCGCCCGCCCGGGTGCGGCTGGAGGACGCCGGCGGGCGCCGGGTCCGGGGCGAATGGGACGCGGCGCCGGGGATGCGCTACGGCGTCGAGCTGCTGCTCGGCGGCGCCCCCCTGGAGGGCCGCTCGCTGGCGCGCACGGCGCGCGCGTCGTTCCGCTGGTCGGGGCTGGCCCCCGGCGCCTACGCGCTGCGCGCGCGCTCGGTGGACGCCGACGGCAAGGCCGGCCCCTGGAGCCCGCCCACCGACGAGGTCGTGATCGACTGAGCCGGCCCAGAGGCGCCGATCGGCCAGCCACTAGCCACTGTGCCGATCCACAAGCGGGCTTTAGGCGCTGAAGGATGCCATGCTCAACTCCGCGCACATGTCGCGAATGGTGCGCTGCCAAGCCCTCCACGACCGAGTGATGGCGCTGCGCGACGGCAAGCCGCTGGAGGTGCGCATCAAGGGTGACTTTGCGAATCGAGCGCCGCTCGGTGTCCGCGGGGCTGGCCATCCGCGATTGCGTGGCCACCGCCGCCCTGTTCTTCGGCTTGGTGCGGGGCTTGGGCTTGGCGGAGGAAGCCATTGAGGGCCAATTGCGCTTCGAGACCGTGCGGGCCAACTTCCATGTGGATCCACAAGCGGTCAGCCCCCTCGCCCTGAGCCCTCGCGCTCATTCCGCATCAGCCGGAAGATCCGCTCCGGCGTGATCGGCAGTTCGGTGACTTCGCAATCGAACGGCGCGAGCGCGTCGGCGACGGCGTTGGCGATCGCCGCAGGCGCTCCGATGGTTCCGCCCTCGCCCATGCCCCGAACCCCGCCGAGCGTCTGCGGCTTTTCCAAGTCCAAGTGAATCTGCTCCATGCGGGGCACCTCCGCCGCCGAGGGCAGCACGTAGTCCATGAAGCTCGCGGTGAGGTTTTGGCCCTGTTCGTCAAAGACCACCTCCTCAAGCAGCGCAGCGCCAATGCCCTGGGCCACCCCGCCGTGGTTCTGGCCTTCGACGATCCGGGGGTTGATCAGCTGCCCGCAGTCCTCCGCCACGAGGTACTTCAGCACCTCCACCTTGCAGGTCTCCCGGTCCACCTCCACCAGTGCGATGTGGGTGCCGGAGGACGTGGTGCCCCACTCGGGATCGTACATGCGGCTCGCCGACAGCTCGCCGAGTTCGTTCTTTAAGCCCGTGGCAATGGCGCCCTGCCGGGAATAGTAGGTCTTGGCCAGCTCAGCGAAGCCGATCCTGCGGTCGGAGCGCGGGGCGGAGAAGCTCGCTTCGGCCAAGGTCACCTGCTCGGGCGGGGCGTTGAGCATCAATCCGGCGACCCGCAGCAGGCGCTCCTTGAGCGCGGCGCAGGCCAGCATGGCCGCGCCCGTGCCCATGACGGCCCCGCGGCTGGCGTAGGAGCCGGTGCTGTGGGCGACCGCCGCGGTATCCCCTTGGATGATGGTGACGTCCTCGATGGCCACGCCGAGCTCGTCAGCGACCACTTGGGAGAGCGCCGTTTCAAGGCCTTGGCCGAAGGAGGTCACGCCAAACCGCGCCGTGATGCCGCCGGTGGAGTCGAGGCAAACATGGGCCGTTTCAGTGCCTGTGTTGAAGGGCATGCCGGGCGCTGCGGACAGCCGCGAGCCGATGCCGGTCAACTCCGCGTAGGTGGCCATGCCGATGCCGAGCAGGCGCCCCGTCTGGCGAGCTTTCTCCTGCTGCGCTCTGAGCGCCTCGTAGCCAATGGCCTTGCAAGCCTCGGCCACGCTCTCCGTGAACCCGGAGCGGTCCCAGACGATGCCCGATGCGACCTTGTACGGGAAGTCCTGCGGCCGCACGAGGTTGCGCAGGCGCAGCGCCTTCGGATCCTGCCCCAAGCGCTTGGCCGCCATATCGACCAGGCGCTCCATCACAAAGGTGGCGGCAGGTCGGCCGACGCCGCGATATGGCCCCAAGGCCGTTTTGGAGGTCGCTACGCATCGAACCCGGCCTTGGTAGGCGTCGATCCTGTAGGGGCCGGGCAGGAAGCTCGCCACCTGAACCGGCTCGATTCCGGCAGTGAAGGGGAAAAGTGAGTAAGCGCCCACATCGCCGATGACGTCGGCGCGCAGGCCCAGGAAATTGCCCGCCTCGTCCACAGCCAGTTCAGCTTCGACCACTTCATCAAAGCCGTGGCTGGTGGCGGTGAGATCCTCAAGCCGGTCGGACGTCCACTTGACGGGACGCTCCAGCCGGCGGGAGAGAACGCAGACCAGCACCTCCTCGGGATAGAGCGAGGTTTTGCCGCCAAAGCCTCCCCCGACATCCGGGGCGACCACCCGCAGGCGGCTTCCGGGAATGGCCAAGCAGTCCACCAGCGCGTCCCGAACGATTCCGGGGACTTGGGTGGAGGTGTGCAGGGTCAGGCAATCCGCAGCACCGCGATAGTCGGCGAGGTAGCACCGGTTCTCCAGTGCCGCCGGCGCCTTGCGGCGAAAGCGGAACCGCTCCTTCACCACCAACGGCGGATTGTGGAACGCCTGCTCGACCTCGCCGCGCTGGAACGTGCGTTCGACCAATGCGTTGGACGAGGTGCCGTCGTGAAGCCTGGGCGCGTCTTCGGCCAGCGACCGCAGCGGATCGACGAGGCTTTCAAGCGCTTCGCACTCCACTTCAATGAGCGCTGCGGCGTCTTCGGCCAGATAGCGGCTCTCGGCCACGACCGCGGCGATGGCCTCCCCGGCGTACCGAGCCTTTTCCTTGGCCAGAACCGGCTGCACGGTGGGTTGGTAGCCGCGCATGCGCGATTGGGCGACGATGGGCCGAAAGTCCGCCTCGATGTCTTGGGCGGTGTAGATGGCGATCACGCCCGGGCAGGCTGCGGCGGCCCTCGAATCCACTTTCAGGATGCGGGCATGGGCATGGTCGCTGCGGCGGAAGGCGACGTGCAGCGTGCCGGCGATGGCGATGTCATCCACAAACCGGCCCCGGCCGGTGAGCAGCCGGCCGTCCTCGCGCCGCTCAACGGCCGCGCCGACGTACTGCGGGCGGCTAATGGCCGTCTCCCCCGCCGTCGGCGGCCGGGGCCGCGCAGGATCGATGCGCTTCGTCAAGCAAGCGCCTCACCAGCCCGTGGCACAGGTGCCGACGGTAGTCGGCAGAGGCATGCAGGTCGCCGTTCGGGTTGATCGCGTCGCGCGCGGCGCCTGCCGCCCGGCGCGCCAATTCCGGGGTCAAGCGCCGGCGGCTAATGGCCGTCTCCCCCGCCGTCGGCGGCCGGGGCCGCGCAGGATCGATGCGCTTCGTCAAGCAAGCGCCTCACCAGCCCGTGGCACAGGTGCCGACGGTAGTCGGCAGAGGCATGCAGGTCGCCGTTCGGGTTGATCGCGTCGCGCGCGGCGCCTGCCGCCCGGCGCGCCAATTCCGGGGTCAAGCGCCGTTGGCCGCGAATCATCCGCTCGGCGACGGGAACCCGAACGGCCGTGTCGGCCACCCCGGCAAGGGCGATGCGGGCGTCCGTGATGCGGGGGCCGCCCGTCAGCCGGCTGCCGCCCATTGAAAGGGTGACGGCGGCGGCGCACAGCGCGAAGTCGCCGGCCCGCAAGGCCACTTCGTCGAATGCCCAGGCCGTGCGGCGGGGCAGCGCCGGAAAGTCGATGCGAAGCAGGATCTCATCCGCGTCGAGGCTTGATGTGAGCGCGCCCAGCAGGAAGTCCTCGGCATCCATCGCCCGCTTGCCGTTGGGACCGACGGCATGGAGCCGCGCCTGGAGCAGGACGGCCAGCAGCGGCCACTCGGCGGCGGGGTCGGCGTGGACGAGGCTGCCGCCAACGGTGCCCCGGTTGCGGATGGCCAAATGCGCCACATGCCGCATCGCTTCGGCCATTACTGGAAAGCGCTCCCGAATGAGCGCGGAGGTCTCGACCTCGTGATGGGTGGCAAGGGCGCCGATTCGCACCGACCGACCGTGGGGCAGAATGCCGCGCAGTTCGGGAATCCCCGTCAGGTCAATCAGCAGGTCCGTGGCCAGCAGGCGGAAGTTCAGCATCGGGATCAGGCTTTGGCCCCCGGCAAGCAGCTTGGCTTGGGGCGCGGCAGCGAGCTTGGCCAACGCCTCGTCAATCGACTGCGGCGCGCAGTAGTCGAACGGGGCGGGCTTCACGAGGAGTTAGCGCCCCGTGAACTTCGGCGCCCGCCCTTCGGCGAACGCGGTGCGGCCTTCCCGGTAGTCCGCGCTTGCGGCGATCTCGCGGACAAGCTGTGCGGCTTGGCGTTCCAGGTCGGCGGGAACGCTGTAGGTCAAGCCGTTCAGGATGGCCTTGCTGCCCGAGGCCGTGAGCGGGGCTGCGGCGAGAATCGCCTCGAGGAAGGGCGCGATCGACTCGCTTAGGTCAGCTGCGTCGATCACTTGATCGACCAAGCCAATGGCGTGGGCTTTTGCCGCATCCACGCGCTCACCGACGCAGAGCATGCGTTTCGCCCAGGTCAAGCCCACCAAGGCGAGCAGGGTTTGGGTGCCCCGCAAGCCATAGACGACCGAGAGCTTGGCTGCCGGTATGCGAAACTTGGCCCTTCCCGTGGCGATTCTGAAGTCGCAGGCCATGGCGATGGCCAAGCCGCCGCCGAAGCAGTAGCCGTCAATTGCGGCAACGACCGGGCGCTTGCAGGCCAGGATCGCATCGGCGACTTGGTCAACGGCCCGCTCATAGACGCCGACCTGTTCCGGCGTGCCGCGGACCTCGCCGAATTCCGCCACGTCGGCGCCCGAGGAGAAGTTGTCCCCGGCGCCTCGAATCACCACGCAACGAACGCCGTCGTCGGCGCCCAGGTCGCGAACGGTCTGCGCCAGCTCGCGCCACATCGCCAAGGTCAGGCAGTTGATGCGCTCCGGCCGGTTGATGGTGACCAAGCCGACGCCCGCACCGACTTCGATTTCGAGGAAGCCCGTTGGCAGCGCAGCTGCGTCAGCCCCGCCGTCGGCGGCGGTCGAGTCTCGGGATGCCGCCCCGTCAAGCTGGCTTGGGAGCGCCTGAATTTCGGGGGAGCCTGAGTTCGGGCCCGTGGCGGCGAAGGACAGCGCTGCCCGCCGCGCCCGCCATTTGTGGATGAGCCTGCGCCAGCCGCCCGCCGTGGCGGACTTTGGGGCGGCTTCGGTTTCGGGTGGCCGGCCGCCGCCCTCGACGACCGCCGCAAACTGCTTGAAGAAGCGCTCGATCCAGACCCGGGCAGTCGATTCGAGCAGCCGCGAGCCGATCTGCGCCAGCTTGCCGCCGAGCCGAAATTCGGCGTCGTAGCGGAGCCGGGTTCGGTCGCCGTCCTCGCTGAGCCGGATGTTGACCGTGGCGTTGGCAAAGCCGGCCAGTCCGCCCTTGCCCGCCGCCGTCAGGGTGCAGCTTTGCGGTTCGATGACGTCCGAGAGCGTGGCGACGCCCTCAAAACGCGCGCGAACGGGGCCGACGCGGGCAGCGACCACGCCGGTCATTTGATTGCCCACCCGTTCCAGGGACTCGCAATCCGGCACGGCGCGGCGCAGCACTTCGGGATCGTTGAGGCAGGCCCAGGCCTTTGCCCGGGGCAAGCTCAGCTGCGTTTCACCGGCCATGTCCACAACAGCGGCTTAGTCGGCCATGCTGTAACCGCCGCTGACGCTCACCACCTGGCCGGTGACCCAAGCGGTGGCGTCGGAGGCCAGAAACGCCACGGTGGGCGCCACATCCTGCGGAAACCCCATGCGGCGCAGCGGATACTGACGCTCGATCTTCGCCCGGTTGGCCTCCAGCCACGCCTTGTCGGCATGGGCGGTTTCCAGCATTCCGAAGGCGACCGCGTTGGCCCTGACGTTGAATCGGCCGAGCTCCTTGGCGATGGACTTGGTGAGCGCGATGGCGGAGCCGCCGGTCGCCGCCTTGATGGGTATGTTGGCCTCCCCCACCCTGGCGGAGTCCCCGACGATGTTGACGATGCGGCCGTCGGCTTGGTCGATCATCACTTGGGCGACGGCATGGCAGGCGTTGATGATGCCGTAGTGGCAGACGTCGGTTTGCTGCCGCCACTGCTCCGGGTTGCTGTTCACGAACCGCTCCTGGATGGCGAGGCCGGCGTTGTTCACCAGAATGTGCAGGGCGCCGTGGTCCGCCACCACCTGCGCGACCATGGCGCGGACGGCGTCATGGTCCGTGACGTCGGCGGCATAGGCCTTGGCCCGCCCGCCGCTGGCGGTGATCTCCTTGACCAGGCTTGCCGCCTGATCCGATGAGCCTCTGTAGTTGACTGCCACAGCGGCGCCTTCAGCGGCGAGCGTTCGGCTGATTTCCGCGCCCACGTCGCGGGCCCCGCCGGTGACCAGCGCAACCTTGCCTTTCAGTCCGAGGTCCATCCATCACTCCTGTTGGGTTCGCTGATTCGCGGGCTCGCTTCGGGCAAGATCGTCCCGCGCCGCGATGACCGCGTCAACGATGTTTTGGTAGCCCGTGCAGCGGCACAGGTTGCCGGAGAGCAGCTCGCGAATCCGGTTCTCGCTCTCCAGCGGATATTTGTTCAGCATGTCCTCAATGGTGGCGAGAAAGCCCGGCGTGCAGAATCCGCACTGCAGCGCATGGCACTGCTTGAACGTTCGCTGCAGCGCGCTCAACGATTGCGCCTGCCCGTGCCCCTCAACGGTGCGCAGCTCGGCGTTGTCCGCCTGAACGGCCAGCGTGAGGCAGCTGCGAACGCTGTCCCCGTCGATCAGCACCGTGCAGGCGCCGCAGATGCCTTGTTCGCAGCCGACGTGGGTGCCGGTCAGGTTCAGCGCTTGGCGCAGGAAGTCCGAAAGCAGCAGGCGCGGCTCCACGCTGCGTTCGTGGCGCACGCCGTTGACGGTGACGGCGATCCTCCTTTCGAATGGCATGGGCCGTTGCTCCTCAAGCGTCGGCGAGGACGGTGCTGCTGAGCGCTGCGGCGGCAAGCGCGCCGCTTGACCAGCGAAACCCTGCGGCCGTTGCGTGGGCCAGGTTCCGAAACGCTCCTGAGCCCGCGCACAGTGGACTGTCTCATGGTTGGAACATCCGGGCAACAGGCGCGACCTGACGGTCGCGGATGGAGTTTCGCTGGCGCGAAACTCCGCGCTCGTCGCTTAGATCAGATTCCAGTATGTTTCTGAGCCCGCACACAGGTGCGCCCGCTGCGCGGGTGCGTTGGAGTTTCGCTTACCGCGAAACTCCACGGGCGTCGCGTAGGTCAGGTTCGATATGTTTCTGAGCCCGCAAATTCGTTTCGTTGCGCCCTCGCCGCAAAGCGGGATTCCCGGATGATCGAGGATGGTTCCAGCTTCAGCGCCGCCCACCGACCAAACCCGCCAACCGCCGAATTGAGAGCTGCCGGTTTCGGGGAGCGCCGCTTGACGGGGCGCGGAGGTTCCCCGTCCTTGAATCGAAACGCGCCCTTAAGGGCGTGAATCATCGCCGCGCCGGGTGAAGCAACCGGGCTGGATTGGGCTATGATCGCTGCTGTTGCGGAAAGTCGGGAGCATTGATGACCATCCAGGTGGTCTGCCTGCTGATTGGTGCGCTGCTGCCCTATCTGTGGTTCGGCGTCATGGTGCGGCACGGCAAGCGTGAACTCGGCTCCATCGAGATTGAGGCGCCGCGCTTGCGCGCCGCCCAACTGACCGGCGCCGGCGCCCGGGCTCGGGATGCCCAACACAATGCTTGGGAGGCCGCCATCGTGTTTGGGTTGGCCAACTGCGCCGCTTTGGCGGCTGGCGTCGAACCGTCCGGCCACTGGTCGCTGGCGGCGCTGCTATGGGTGGCGGCGCGGCTGATGCACGGCGCATTTTACGTGGCTGGCATGGCGCTGCTGCGACTCCTGTCCTTCGCCATCGGGCTGGCCATGAGCTTATGGATTTTCATTTTGGCCCTGACGGTCGATTGACCGGGTGGATGGGCCAGGGCGCAACCGCATCCCGGAGCCGAAACCGCACATGCAAACGGAAACAAGGAACCTGCCCGCAAATGCCTGTCCAAACCAAGCTTTTTGACCTCACCGGCAAGGTGGCCCTGCTGACCGGCGCATCCAAGGGCATGGGCCAAGCCATGGCCGAGGGGCTCGCCGAGCACGGCGCCAAGGTGGTCATCTCCAGCCGCAAGCTCGACCAATGCGAGGCCGCGGCGGAAGCGATCAACAGCCGCTGCGGGGCGGGCATGGCCATCGCCGCTGCCTGCAACATCGGCCACAAGGAGCAGCTTGAAGCCTTGGTGCGGACCGCCCGCGAGCGCTTGGGGCCGATCGACGTGCTGGTCTGCAACGCCGGCGTCAACCCGTTCTACGGCTCGATGTCGGAGATTCCCGACTGGGCCTTCGACAAGATCATGAGTTCCAACGTCAAGTCCAACCACTGGCTTTGCCAGATGGTGGCCCCGGACATGATCGCCAAGGGGGCCGGGTCGATCATGATCACCTCCAGCACCGGCGCCTTCGCCCCGTCGGAGGTGCTCGGCGCCTACAACATCTCCAAGCTGGCGGACATCGCCTTGGTGCGCAACCTGGCGGCGGAATGGGGCCCCAAAGGGGTGCGCGTGAACGCCATCTGCCCGGGCCTAATCAAAACCGACTTCGCCCGCGCCCTGTGGGACAACGAGGAGGCGGCCGCCCGCGTCAACGAAATGACGCCCCTGCGCCGACTGGGCGAGGCCCAGGACCTCAAGGGCGTTGTCGTCTTCCTCGCCGCCCAAGCCAGCGCCTACGTCACCGGCCAAGCGCTTACGGTGTGCGGCGGAACCCATATGTGGCGATGAGCGCAGCGCGCGCCGCCGCCATGCCTCCGTTGCCGTCACTGCGGGGCCTGCATGCCGTGGTGGTTGGCGACCTAATGCTGGATAGATACTGGCAGGGCGAGGCGCGGGGCATCTCCCCGGAGGCCCCCGTGCCGGTGGTGGCGGTCAGCGACGTGGAGGACCGTCCCGGCGGCGCCGCCAACGTCGCCCTCAACGTCGCCAGTCTCGGCGCCCGCTGCACCTTGTTCGGCTGCATCGGCAAGGACGCCGAGGGGGCGGCGCTGAAGTCCATCCTGGAAGCGGCTGGGGTGATCTGCGACTTCGTCGAAATCGAGCGTTGGCCCACGACGCTCAAGCTGCGCGTGGTTAGCCAGCGACAGCAGTTGCTGCGCAACGACTTCGAGTCTCCGGTGCCCGCCGCCGCGGCCCGCCAACTGTTGGCCAAGGCGAGCGCCCGGCTGGCGGACGCCGCCGTGCTGATCCTGGCCGACTACGACAAGGGTGCGGTGGCGGATCCCGCAGCGCTGATCCAAGCGGCCAACGCAGCCGGGACGGCCAGCGTCGTCGATCCCAAGTTCAAGCCCCTGTCGAGCTATGCCGGGGCCAGCGTCGTCAAGCCGAATCGCCGGGAGTTCGAGTTTGCCGCAGGCGGGACGGGCGCTGTCGATGCGCTGGCCGAAACCGCCCAAGCGCTCTGCCGCGCCCAGGGCTTCGGCGCGTTGGTGGTCACTGCCGGCGCCGATGGCATGACTGTGGTGGAGGGGGCGCACGCCCGCCACCTGCCGGCCCGTCAAGTCGAGGTGTACGACGTCACCGGCGCCGGCGACACCGCTGCGGCAGTGCTCGGCGTGGCCTTGGGCGTGGGCCTGCCGGTGCTGGACTGCGCCCGCTTGGCCAACGTCGCCGCCTCATTGGCCGTGGCCAAATCCGGCACCGCCGCGGTGAGCGGGCCGGAACTCGCGCTCGCGGCGGCGCAGGAATCAGCGGATGGCGGCGTGCTGAACGCCGACCAACTCGCGCTGGCCGTCGCTGCGGCCCGCGAGGCCGAGGAGCGGATCGTCTTCACCAACGGCTGCTTCGACATCCTGCACGCCGGCCACGTCGCTTATCTTGAACAGGCCCGCAGGCTTGGCGACCGCCTGATCGTCGCCGTCAACAGCGACGCCTCCGTAGCCCGCATCAAAGGCCCTAAGCGCCCGGTCAACACGCTGGCCCGGCGCATGCAGGTGCTGGCGGGCCTGAAGTCCGTGGACTGGGTGGTGAGCTTCGACGAGGACACCCCGGAGCCGCTGCTGGAACGCTGCCGCCCGGACGTGTTGGCCAAGGGCGGCGACTACGAATGCCACCAAGTCGTCGGCGCGGGCTTGGTGGCCAGCTACGGCGGCGAGGTGCAAGTGCTTGACCGGGTGGAGGACTGCTCAACCACGGCGATCTTGGATCGGCTCGGTTAACAAGGAGGGCAGGCGTTTCTCCCGCTTTCCCAGCCTTCCGGCAAGGAACCCACTGCAGGATTGACCCGGCGCTGCGCCGGTCCCATTCCAATGCCAACGCGCGCCGGCTCCAAGGCATGCCGCTTTCGCAGCTGCCCGCGCTTAGCCGCGCAGGGCGTCGGCGTTTTCGGCGAGGTGCTTCGGATTCAAGGTGCCGACCACGATGCTGCTGACGCCGGGGTGGTCCGCCACGCGATTCAAGCTGGCGGGCTGGGCACGGCCGCTGTTGAGGGCCTTCTTGACCAACACCCCGCAACCTTGGGCATGCGCCTTGGCGACGAGATCCACTTCATCCAAATGGGCGGCGTTGACCGTTGCCATGATGATATCGACGCCGGCGGCCAGCGCCGCTTGGCCGCCGGCGACGCTCTTGTGGGATAAGCCGATGGCGCGGATCAGCCCTTGGGCCTTGAGGTCCGCCAAGCAGTCCAAGGCGCCCAAGCCATTGATGATTCGCTCGTCGTCGCCGTTGGAGTGGATGAGCGCCACGTCCAAGCGGTCGGTGCGCAGCCGCCGCAACGAACGCCGCACGCTCATGGCGATGTGCTCCGGGGTGAAGTTGAAGTTGGAGCCCATGCCGTCGAACTCCTCCCCCGCCTTGGTGGCGACCACCCACTCGTTGCGCTGTCCGGCCAACAACGCTCCCAAACGCTCCTCGCTGGCGCCATAGGCCGGTGCCGTATCGACCAAGTTGACGCCGAGGCTGCGGGCGGCGTCGAGCAGGCGGCGCGCCTCGGCATCGGTTGGCAGGCGGAAGGATTGGGGATGTTTGAGGCCCCGGGTGCGTCCGAACTTCACCGTGCCAAGACCCAGCAGCGAGACCTCGATGCCGGTTCGGCCGAGGGGGCGTCTTTCCATCAAGTCACCCAAAGGGGCCATCAAGTCACCCAAAGGGGCCATCAGGTCGCCCAAGGAGGGGCGCCCAACGTGGCGGCAGGCAGGTCGAGCGGTGGGTGCGCGGGGCGTTCGGGCGCGGGCATGAACGCCAGCACCTTCCGGCCGAGGTCCGGCGTCAGGGTGAGCTTGGTGGGCCAGCAAACGATGCAGCTGCTTTGCAATTCGGCGAAGGCCTCATCCGGACGTTGGCCTGCGGCTTGCCGAGGTTCGGCCCGGTCGAGGCGCAAGCACTCGATCTCCGCTTTCCGCCAATCGACCCAAGGCGCGCAGGCGGCCAGTTCGCTGCGGGCGAACTGGCGCTGGTCCGCCACGCTGCGATCGGAGCCGCTGGTGGCGAGCCGCCCGCCGACGCACCACAGCCAACCTCCATCGCTGCCGACGGGATGGCTGGTGATGGTCAGGCGGGGCTCCGCGCCTTGGTTGTCCGTCAGGCAGTGGCCGAAGAAGGGGGTTGCATCGGGATGCCGCACCACCACTTGGTGCAGGGAGCGGCGCTGCATGGCCACCGGCAGGCCCAAGCGCTTCAGCAGCGCTTCGTTGCCGGCCCCGGCAGCCAGAATCAAGCGCCGGCAAGCGATGCGCAGGTTGCCGATTTCGATGCGCGCCGCATCAGCGCCGTCATGGATTCGATCAATCCTGGATGCCGTGTAGGCATGCGGCGCGCCGACGCTGGCCAAGCGCTCCATGAGGCGCATCGGATCCAAGACGAAGTCGTTGAGCCGATAGACGATGCCCTTGAAGGCGTTCGAGCGCAGGAATTCGGGGTGCTCCTCGGCCCGCAAACGCTGCGCTGCGCTGTGCAGCGCGTCGCTGGCGAAGAATGCCGGAAGCGGCCCCGATCCGCTTTGCTCGGCAAAAAGATGGACGTGCTCGCTCAAGGGCTTCAAGCCGGTCAAGTCCATTTCGCCATTGCCTTCCAAGCACGCCCGCCAGCGCGCCGGCATGCCGGAGATGGTCTCGCTGGCCCGGCCGGGCGCGCCGTCGAGCGCGTACTTCAACCCGCCGTGAATCACGCCTTGGGAGGCCAGGGTCTGATGGCTGCCGAGGCGTTGGGACTCGAGCAGCACGGCGCCGTAACCGGCACGGCGCAGCGCGTTCAGCAGCCAAAGGCCGGCGACGCCGCCGCCGATGATGACGGCGTCGGTGTGGATTGTTCTTTTGGCCATGGTCGCCTCGCTGACGGCATTGTTCCTGCGGGTGGTTTATCGGTTTGACTCACGCTCGAGCTTGGAATCAACTCCAACTGAATCGACTCAATGCACTACCTTAACTCACCGCAGGGCGCCAAATGGCCATCGAGTTGCCGGGCCGTTGCACTGGCCCCGTCCGCTTCGCCATTCGCCAAAGACGGCTGTTCGAGTTCAGAAACTTATCGGAATCCGACCTGCGCGACGAGCGCGGAGTTTCGCGCCGGCGAGACTCCAACGCGCCCGACTTGCGGGCGCGCGTTGATGGCGTGACCGAGCTAGTCTATTGTAATGACTAGTCCAACATCTAGGCCGGCAAGGTGAAATGAACGAGACACTCCGCGTCTTAAGCATCCAATTCGGATTGTCGGCGCACGCTGCCGCCTGTCTGGAACTCGTCCTGCGGGTGGGCGGCGCCTTGGCCACCAACGATCAACGGATGCTGGCCGCCGCTCGCCGGGCTGGCGCCGCCCTTTTCGAGCCCTAGCGAACAGGGGTGCGCGGCGCAATGCCGCCGCCTAGAGGCAGCGGCCCGAGCCCACATCACACGCCATGGCACACGTGCTGTATCGGATTCTGCTCTGGCTGGCCCTGCCCGTTGTGCCGCTGCGCCTGTGGTGGCGCTCGCGGCGGGAGCCGGGCTACGGCGAACGCATTGGCGAGCGATTCGGACGCCCGGCGACGGCCATCCCCAAGGGCGGCGTGTGGTTTCATGCCGTCTCGGCGGGCGAGGCCATTGCCGCCGCGCCGCTCATCGAGGCCTTGGCCGACGAGTTCCCGGCGCTGCCGTTTCTCGTGACGGCCATGACGCCGACGGGTTCGGAGCAGATCATCCGGCGGCTCGGCGACAAGGTGGCCCATTGCTACGCGCCCTACGACTTTCCTTTTGCGGTGCGGGCCTTCTTCGACGCCGCGCGGCCTCGGTTGCTGATTCTGGTCGAAACCGAACTCTGGCCCAACCTGATCGGTGAGGCGCATCGGCGCGGCGTGCCGGCGCTGCTGGTCAACGCCCGGCTGTCCGAACGCTCGGCGCGGGGATACGGGCGCATCCCGAAACTGGCCGCAACGGTGCTGGGCCAGTTGCGCCTGATCGGATGCCAGTACCTCGACCATGCCCGGCGCTTCCAGGCTTTGGGCGCGGATCCGCACAAGGTGGTCACCACCGGCAGCGTCAAGTTCGACATTGCCTTGCCGGCCGACCATGCCGGGGAAGTGGCGGCGCTGCGCGCCGCGCTGCGCTTGGCCGACCGGCCGGTCTGGATCGCCGCCAGCACCCATGCCGGCGAGGAGGGCATCGCGCTGCAGGCCCACCGACAGGTGTGCGAACGCCTGCCGAGGGCGTGCTTGGTGCTGGTGCCGCGCCATCCCATCCGCAGCGGCGAGGTTCTTGAGCTGGCCACGAACCGGGCTTTTTCGGCCGCCAGCCTGAGCCTGCCGCCCAGCGAGCCCGTCGCGGTGGTGGTCGGCGACCGAATGGGCGCGCTGCAGACCCTCTATGGGCTGTCGCAGGCGGCGTTCATCGGCGGCAGCCTGGTGCCGAGGGGTGGCCACAACCCGATTGAAGCGGCGCTTTGCGGCCAGCCGCTGCTGATGGGGCCTTCGGACTTCAACTTCGTCGAAGTGGCCGCCGCCTTCGCGCAAGGCCGTTGCCTGACGCGGGTGGGCAACGCAAGCGAACTCGCGGGGGCGGTGATCAAGCTGCTGGGCGATGCGTCCGCCCGCCATCAGGCCGGCCAGCGGGCCTTGGGTGTGGTGCGGCGCAACGTCGGCGCGCTGGCCAAAACCAAGGCCCTGCTGCGCGAGCACATCCGGGCAGTCTAAGGAGCGCTCCTCAACACCGGATTGGCGGGGTCGGCGAATTGATTCAACTCCATCACGTCCTCCTCCATCAAGGCGCCGGCCACCTGCTTGAGCGCCATGAGGTCGATCACGTAGCTGTAGCGCGAATCGGCGTAGTCGAACTGGGAGGCGTACAGCCGCTGCTGCGCCTGCAGCACATCGACGATGTTGCGGGTGCCCACTTCATAGCCGGTTTCGGTGGCTTCGAGCGCTGATTGGCTGGAGGCGATCGCCTTGCGGCGGGCGCCGACCCGAACCACGTCCGTGGCGACGTTCTGGAACAGGCTGCGGGCATCCCGGGTGACGGTGAGTTGTTGGTTCAGCAGCTCATCGCGGGCTTGGTCGGCCAAGGCCCGCGCCTCCTTGCGCCGGGAGTGGGTGAAGCCGCCTTGATAGACGGGCAGGCTCATGGTGAGCGCATAGGTTGTGGTCTCGGTCTTGTCGCCCAGAAAGGCGATGCCGCCGGTTTGGAAGTAGCTGTGCGAGATGGAGCCGTCGAGCGTCGGCAGGTGGGCGGCGCGCCGGGCCGCCAGATTGCGGTCGGCGGCTTCCAACTGGGCCTGCGCGGCCAGCACGTTGAGGTTGGCGTCCAACGCCGCATCCACCCAAGCTTGTTCGTCGGCAGGTGCGGGATTGATGATGGGCAGCGCCTCGGCAAGCCGGTCCAGCGATTGGTAGTCCTCGCCGGTGAGCGTGGTCAGCGCGTTGAAGAACACATGCAGGTCGCCTTCCGCTTGAATGCGGGCCACCGCGGCATTGTCGTAAGCCGCCCGGGCTTCGAGGACGTCGGTGATGGCCACCAAACCCACCTCGAAGCGTTGCTGCACCTGCTCAAGCTGCCTGCCGACGGCGGTTTCCTGAGCCTGCGCCGCTTCCAATCGGTCCTGCGCGCGCAACACGTCCAAGTAGGCTTGCACCACCCGCAGGATCAGGTTCTGCGAAGCGGCGTCCAGCGCCGCCTCGGCCGCTTGGACGCGGGACTTGGCGCTCCCGAGATCGAACCAAGCGCTGACGTTGACGACCGGTTGGTTCAGTTGCGCCTGCCAAGCCCGGTCGGTGTAGTTCTGCGAGGGCAATTGGCGCAGCTGCCCGAAGGTTGGGCTGGTGGGGTCGAGGTCCTGCGCCGCGGCGCCCGGGAAGGAGCGCTCGTTGCGGCTCAGGGTGCCGCCTAGGCTGAGCCTTGGCATCAGTCCGGATCGGGCTTGGGGAACCATCTCCCGGTTGGCCCGGTAGCCCGCTTGGGCGGCGCTCAAAACGGGATCGTTGCTCTGGGCATGGGCGTAGGCGTCAGCGATATCGACCGCAAATGCGGGCGCTGCCAGCAGCGGCAGCGCCGCGGCGGCAAAAACGCCAATGGACGTCCGGATTCGCAACCGGGATCGGAGAGGCGTTGTGTCCATGGGGTTGCTGAACTTCATGGGCGGGGCGAGCCAGTCTATCAGAAGGCGGGAATCGAGAGCATGCGCCGGACGCAGTCCTCGGCATTGGTCTTGCCGTCCAGCAGTTCGGCCAGCTGCGCGACCAATGGGGCGGAGAGGCCTGCGGCGGCGGTGCGGGCGGCGAACATGCGGGTGGCCCGCACGCCCTCGGAGACCATGACCGTGCTGCCCAAGGCTTCGTCGAGGGCCTGCCCGCGGCCGAGCAGTTCGCCGGTGCGCCGATTGCGTCCGTGGGGCGAAGTGGCGGTGACGAACAGATCGCCGAGGCCAGCCGCGCTGAAGGCCGTCTCCGGCTGGGCGCCGAGCGCGGCCAGGAGCCGGCGTCCTTCATTGAAGCCGACGGTGAAGAGGGCCGCCTTCAGGTTGTCGCCGCCGAGGCCGCCGGTCAGCTTAAGGCCATCCGACACGCCGCAAGCCAATGCGATGACGTTCTTGAACGCGCCCCAGAGCTCAACGCCCAAAGGGTCCGCCGCCGGAGCCACGATCAACGTGGGCGTTGAGAGTTCGGCTGCCAACCGCCGGGCAACCGCTGCATCAGCCGATGCCACCAAGGCAGTGGTCAGCACCCCGGACGCCAGTTCCGGGGCGATGGTCGGGCCGGTCATCACCGCCAGCGGATTGCTGCGGCCGGCAGCGGCCAGCTTGGCGGCGATGGCTTCGGACACCAGCTCCTCGTTGGGCGCCAAGCCCTTGGCCAAGTCAACCAGGACTTGGCCGTCCCGCAGCCCTTCGAGCAGCTGATCGACGACGCTGAGCACGACATGGGAGGGCAGCGCCAAGGCCAGTATGTCGGCGCCCTGCACGGCCTCCCCCAAGTCCAAGGTCGCCTTGAGGCCCGGCAGTTCGATGCCGGGCAGGTACTTCTCGTTGATGCCGACGTTCGCAATGCTGGCGGAAACCTCGGCCTCCACCGTCCAGCCCCGCACCGCCTTGCCGTGTGCGGCCCAGTTGCGCGCCAGCGCGGTGCCAAAGTTGCCGAGGCCAATCACTGCGATGCCGGTCATTCCACTCTCCTCATCCGCCGAACCGATTGTATCCCTTGTGCCATAATTTGCGCCCATGCATCCGCTTGCCGACGCCAACCTGACCGCTCGCGCCCTCATTATTCTGGGCTTGGTCCTGTTCGGCTTCTACGTCGCCGCCGATCGCGGGGCGCTGACCTTGGCCTTGACCTCGGACAAGAGCTACATCTCCTATCTGATCCTGGTCATCTACGCGCTGGCCAGCGGCCATTGGCTCGTGCTGGCCCATGCCTTGAACCGAGAGAGAAGCGAGTTTGCCGCCTTGGAACGACATTGGAGCGACGCGGGGGCAGGCGAAGCGACGGCGGCGGTCGCGGATGCCAGCCTGATCGGCCGCTTCGCCGCCAACCGCAGGAACGCCGGGACGGGCGACTCGGCGGCGCTGCTCACCGCCTTCGCGGATGAGCTGGCCAACCGGCACGCCTTGGGCCACTTCGTCAGCGATGCGCTGCTCAAGCTCGGCCTGCTGGGCACGGTGGTCGGCTTCATCCTGATGTTGATGCCCATCGGCGAGATCAAGGAGTTCGATCCCAACCTGATGCAGCAGCTGCTCATGGAGATGAGCGGCGGCATGGCCGTGGCCCTCTACACCACCTTGGCGGGGCTGGTGACCAGCACCCTGCTCAAGCTGCAGTACCATGTTCTCGACGCCTCGGCGGCGGAGTTGGCCACTCGTCTTTCGGTGGTGGCGGCGGATCATGCGCCATAGGATCTACCGCCAGCGGGACGCCCAGGACGCCTTCACCGACTTGCTGTTCAACGCACTGCTCAGCTTCGCCTTCATGTTCATGGCCGCGTTCAGCCTCATGGCCGACCCCACCGCAGCGGGCGACGTGGCGTCCAAGGCGGAGATACTGATCACCGTGCGCTGGGCGGACCGCCATCCGGACGACGTCGATGCGCTGGTGGAGGACCCCCAAGGCAACCTGGTCTGGTACCACAACCGGGACGCCGGCCTGATGCACCTTGACCGAGACGACCGGGGCCTGTTCCAGGACCGCATGGTGGTGAACAAAGTGGAGACCGCCAACCCCATCAACCAGGAAACGGTGACCATCCGAGCGTTGCAGGCCGGCGAGTACGTCGTCAACCTGTTGCACTACCAAGCCAACTACAGCGTTCCCCTGCCGGTCTCCGTGAAGGTCGAGAAGCTCAACCCAAGCGCCGTGGTGGTGTTTTACGACACGCTCCAGCTTAATGGCGCGGGCGATGAGCGGACCGCGGTGCGATTCTCCATCAATGCCGACGGCCAAGTGGTGAACACCAACACCTTGGGCAAGCGGCTGCTGACCCGCGCCGTTGCCGCCAAGGCATGACCGTCGCGCTGTCCTTGGCCTACGCCATCATCGTGGCGTTGCTGCTGAACTTGGGGCTGGCCAGCCGTTGGGGGCTGGCGGTGAAGCTTGGCGCCATCGTCGTGGCCAGCGGCTTCTACGTCGCCGCCTTCGAGGGCCACAAGCAGCTCATGGGCTGGGCCACGTCGGCCGTCATGCCGGAGCGGTTTCGCCTGCACTGGATCACCATCGAGGAGCCGGACAAGGCCAGCCGCTCGCCGGGCGGCATCTTCTTCTGGATCAGCGAACTCGACGCGGCGGGCTTGGCGGCCGGCGAACCGCGCGCCCACCGCCTGCCCTGGGACGCAGCCACCGCCCAAGCCGCCGAGGACGCCCTTGCCGCGCTCAACGAGGGCGAACCCCTCAACGGATTCATCTCCCGAGGCGCGATTGACGCCGCCGAAGACGCCGACGGCCGGGGCGAGAACGTCGGCGGTTCGGCAAATCCCTCGGGCGACGACGGCGCGCGGCCCAGCTTCGAGTTCCGCCGCGTCCCGCCGCCGGCCTTGCCCCCCAAGCCGCCGCCCAACTAACCGCGCTCCCCGCAGGCAATCGCCTTGCCGAAGTCGCGGTCGATGAAGTCGTCCATGTGCCGAAGGCAGCGTTCAGGCACGCCCGCAGGCGAATTGATTGTTGGCAGTGAAGCCGCATTGGGTTACCTTTCCCTAAACTGGCGAGATGAGCCCGTGTGGCGTTGGGACCAAGGTCGGCTTTCGTATTTTCAGTTCGACAGCCTGAAGGCCATGGCATGTCTGGCCTTGGCCCATGACTGGAAGGCCGTCGAAAAATCCGTCGCGACGCCGAAAACGGGCCTGCGTTTCCTGCCTGACAGGCCGGGATACGAAAAACCTTGGCGGAACCACTCGCAAACCCTTACAAAGCATGGGGCAAGCACGAGAGGCGCATGGCTTGGCCAAAGCCCGAATCGCGGAGGCTGCCCATGCGCAATAGCCTCCAGACGGCCCCTTCGTCCGTCACGCATCTTGAGTGGCAGCAGCGGCTCCTCGAAGAGGCGCGGCAGGGCACGGATCATCTCAGCGTGGTTTTGGAGCGCAACGGCGGGCTGTTGTTTGACTACATTGAGCTGATACTGGAGTTCAAGCCAGCGGTCTTCGTGATCGAAAACGTGCCGGGTTTGCGCGACATGGACGGCGGGTCGCAGTTGTCCTCGGCGGTGCGAACGCTTTCGGGGGCGGGATATGACATCAACCAACCGGTCGTGCTTGACGCGGCCGACTTCGGCGTGCCGCAGCGCCGCAATCGGCTCTTTGTCATCGGCACCAGGCCCCGGCGCTGGATTCAACTGCCCCCCGCGAGGCAGGGACACATCGGCTGCGGTGCGGTGCTTCCCAATCGAGTTCCTGCCGCTCCGAACAACGAGACCCGCAAGCACAGGGCGAGCTCGGTGGCGCGGTACCTGACGTTGGATTACGGCGCGAGGGACCATTTGGGCCGCGTGGACCGGCTCGATCCCTCCCTGCCCGCAAAGACCGTCATCGCGGGCGGTTCAGGCGGCGGCGGCCGTTCCCATCTGCATCCGGAGATACCCCGAACGCTGAGCGTCAGGGAATGCGCCCGCTTGCAGTCCTTTCCGGACGACTATGTGTTCGTCGGCCCAACAGCCCGCCAATTCACGCAAGTTGGCAATGCGGTGCCGCCAGTGCTGGCAGCGCGGTTGGCCAGCGAAATCCGCGACGCGATGGAATGGATGGACACATCGCGAATTCACCATTAGGAGGCCAGCCATGAAAGAACGCACCGGTCCGCTGTCCGACGTCATCGTCATCGATTGCACCATGGCGCTTGCGGGCCCGTTCGGCACGGCCATGCTGGCGGATCTGGGCGCGGACGTCATCAAGGTTGAGCCGCCCGGCGGCGACGGCTCCCGACCCGTGCCGCCCTTGCCGCCCGACTACGCCAACCTCGCCTCCGATGCGCCGGGCGGGGTGGACTACGGCGGCTACTTTGCCAGCATCAACCGCAACAAGCGCGGCATCGTGCTCGACCTGAAGGATGCGGCCGACCGGGAGGTGCTGCTCAAGCTCTGCGAGCAGGCGGATGCCATCGTCGAGAACATGCGGGTCGGGGTCATGGACCGGCTGGGCGTCGGCTACGAGGCGATCAAAGCCCGCAATCCCCAAATCGTTTACGGCTGCATTCGCGGGTTTGGCGATCCGCGCACCGGCGAAAGCCCCTACGCGCAGTGGCCCGCCTACGACATCGTCGCCCAAAGCATGAGCGGACACGTTGGGATCACGGGGCCGGAGGGCGCAATGGGATACCCCAGCGGCGTCAGCGTCGGCGACATCTACCCCGGCACGCTGATGGCCATGGCGGTCATCGCCGGCATACATCATGCGCGCCGCACCGGCGAGGGCCAGTTCTGTGACGTGGGCATGTACGACGGCATGCTGGCGTTCGCCGAAACCGTGCTGGCCAACTACGGCTACGCGCGGAAGCAGCTGCCCGCCAGGGGCCAGCACCATCCCAACCTGATGCCATTCGGCCTGTTTCCGACCAAGGACGGCGGCGTGGCGATCGCAGCCCCCGGGACCGGGCACTGGACGGCATTGTGCGAAGCCATGGCGCGGCCGGACCTGCTAACGGACGAGCGCACCAAAAACACCTTCGTCAGGCGTCGAAACCAAGCCTACGTGGAAGGCGAGATCGCCGCTTGGACCCAACAGCGCACCAAGCAGGAGATATTCGAGGCGCTCGGCGGCAAGGTGCCCTGCGGGCCAGTGAACACCGCAGCCGACATTTTCGCCGACCCGCACGTGAGGAGCCGGGAGATGATCACGGAGTTCGACCTGCCGGGGGACAACCCGCGGGTTGCCATCGTCGGCAGCCCCATCAAGTACACCCGAACGCCCACCGGGCTGTACCGAAGGCCGCCCTTGCACGGCGAGCACACCGAGGAGGTGCTGCGCGAATTCAACATCTTCAAAGCAACCCTTGAGCAACCCAAGAGGCGGTGACATGGATGAGTTCAAAGGCAAGTGCGTGATCGTGACCGGCGCGGCGTCCGGCTTTGGCGCCGCGATTGCCGAGCGGTTCGCCAGCGAAGGCGCTGGCGTGCTGGCGGCGGACATTGACCTTGCCGGCGCGCAGGCCGTCGCCGCGCGCTTGCCGGGCGCCGCGGCCTTCGAGATCGACGTGGCCAATGAGGAGCAGAACGCCGCCATGGCGGCCGCAGCGGTTGAGGCTTTCGGACGCATTGACGTGGTCTGCGCCAATGCCGGCGTCCCGCATCGGGCGTCGCGCATGGTGGAGATGGCAACCGAGGAGTTCGACCGCATGTTTGCCGTTAACGTTCGCAGCGTCTTCCTGGCGGCCAAGCACTGCGTGGCGCACATGCCGGAAGGCTCAAGCATCATCAGCACCTCATCCATCGGCGCCAAACGACCGCGGCCGGGACTGACGCCCTACAACGCCTCGAAGGGCGCGGTGAACACGCTGACCCGCGGGCTGGCCAGCGAGCTCGCCCCGAAGATCCGCGTCAATGCGGTTTGCCCCGTGTCCGCGCCGACCGGTTTCGACCTGAACGCCACGGGCGTGGCTGAACTGCCGGAAGCAGCTAATCAGGCCGTCATCTCCGGCATTCCCATGGGGCGCCGCGCGACGCCGCAGGACGTGGCGGCCGCCGTCTATTACCTTGCGTCGAACGAAGCCGCGTTCCTGACCGGCGTTTGCCTGGATGTGGATGGGGGCCGGTCCATCGAGTAGCATCCGCGCCCGGGAAGCTCATGATTCAAGACAGGGGAGACGCACTGTGACGCAGCCGAACGGAGAACTCGCAATGACTGCACTGCCGATAGACACCAATCTCGTGGATCCAGACCTCATTCCCGGCCTTGAGGGGCCGCCGCACACGCTCTTCGATGCTTGGCGGCAGTCCGATCCCGTGCATTGGAACCCGCCCAACGAGAACTACCAATCCCCTCTGCCCGACGGCCGTCTGGATCGGGGCTTCTGGGTGCTGACGCGCTATCAAGACCTGTTTGAGGCATCCAGAAATCAGGATCTTTTCTCCTCCCATGAGGGCGGGCCGATCATCTGGGACTTGCAAGGCGAGGCGCTCAAGCGCCAGCAGGCCAACCTCATGGGCATGCGGAAGCGGCAGCACTTGGCCATGAAGCGCCTGCTGCTGCCCCCGTTCGCGCCTCGGCAACTGGCTGCTTTTGAGCCCGAAATCAAGCAGGTGGCCAAGGAAATCGTTGACGCCGTTGCCCCGCAGGGAGAGTGCGAGTTCGTGTTTGACGTGGCTTCACGCCTGCCCGTTTACACCTTCTGCAAGCTCATGGGCATCCCTGACGAGATGCGTGAGCAGGTGCTTCGGCTCGGCAACATGGCGGCTGACACGGAAAGTCGGGTTGAAGGCGAGCAGCCTGCGATGTACCAGCTCTTTGCCATCAGCGATGCGCTGTCCGCCGAGAAGCGGGAGCAGCCGGACGCCTCGCTGCTGAGCAGCCTCATTCACAACGAGGTCGATGGGGAAAGGCTTGACCAGCTTTCGATCAACATGTTCTTCGTCACCATGTCCATCGCCGGCCATGAAACCACCCGCGGCACCGCCGTGCATTTCATCCGGCTCATGCATGAGCACCCGGAGCAATACGAACTGCTCAGGAGCGATCCGGACAAATACCTGCCCAATGCCATTGACGAAGTGCTGAGGCATTCGCCGCCGGTCATCAAGTTCCGCCGCACCGTCACGGAGGACACGGAAATCGGCGGGCAGCCGGTGAGGAAGGGCGACAAGGTCTATCTCTCCTATCCGGCGGCCAACCGGGATCCGGCTGTCTTCGACGACCCGCATCGCTTCGACATCACCCGCAAAAACGCAAACAAGCACTTGTCCTTTGGCACCGGCCCCCACATTTGCCTGGGCGCCCGGCTCGCGCACATGCAGCTCAAGGCGCTCCTGACGGAAATCGTCACCCGCATTCCGGACATCCATCCAACCGGGGAAAAGGCCATGCTGCGCTCCATCTGGTTCAATGCCATTGTGCGAATGCCCGTTGCGTTTACGCCGCAACAGCGTCACTAACGCGAAAAACAGCATGCCAAGGCGGGCATTTGGATTTGGCGGAAGCGGTGCGCTGACGGCAGGCGCCAACGTGGGCACCGGCATCATTCGGGTAGCGAAGTAAGGCGCTGAGTTGCGGAGCAACTCAAACGCACCGTCGTAGGCGGTGCGCGTTCGCCTCCGCAAGCTGTGCCAGGCAATCGAGTGAATCCTGCCAGCCGAGGCAGGCATCGGTGACGCTTTGGCCGTAAACCAGCTCGCTCGGCGCAGCGATCCCCTGCTTGCCCTCGACCAGATTGCTTTCGATCATCACGCCGAGGATGCGCGATTCGCCGTCGGCCAACTGGCGGCAGACGTCTTCGCAGACGAGCAGTTGGCGCCGGTGGTCCTTTTGGCTGTTGGCATGGCTCATATCGACCATCACCCTGGGGCAGGCGCCGGCTTTCTCCAGCAGGCGGCCGGCGTGCTGGATGGATGCGCCGTCGTAGTTGGTCTTGCCGCCGCCGCCGCGCAGTATCACATGGCAGTCGTCGTTGCCCGCGGTCTTGAAGATGGCGGAACCGCCGAGCTTGGTCACCGACAGGAAGATGTGCGAGTGCTCCGCCGAGCCCATCGCGTCAACGGCCACCTGAACCGAGCCGTCGGTGCTGTTCTTGAAGCCGATGGGACAGGAGAGGCCGGAGGCCAGTTGGCGATGTATTTGGCTTTCGGTCGTGCGCGCGCCGATCGCGCCCCAACTGACGAAATCGCTGACGTACTGCGGGGAAATGGGGTCCAGGTACTCGGTGCCGCAGCCAACGCCGAGCTCCACGATGTCCCGCAGCAACGTCCGGGCCACTCTAAGGCCAGTGTTGATGTCATAGGAGTTGTTCATGTGGGGGTCGTTGATCAATCCCTTCCAGCCGATGGTGGTGCGCGGCTTCTCGAAATAGACGCGCATGATGACGTGCAGCCGGTCGCGATGCCTGCGCGCCTGCTCGCACAGCCCTTGGGCGTATTCCAAGCCCGCCTTGGGGTCGTGAATGGAGCAGGGGCCGACGACCACCAGCAGCCGCTGGTCGCGGCCGTGGATGATGTCGCTGATCGTGCGCCGATCGTTGAACACCAGCTCCGAAGCTCGAGGCGACACCGGCAGGTCGTCGATGAGGCTGGCGGGGGCGGTCACCTCCTGCATGCCGGTGATGCGGGTGTCGTCGGTCAGGTATTGCATGGTTCGCTGTGGCTTAAGCTGGGCAGGTGTGGAATGCTAGCAGAATCCCGGAGGCCATAGGCTCGCGAGTTGGATTCCCGCCGCCTGCAAATTCTCAGCGACATGGGCATCGAGGCGTGGTGCCTGCGCCGTGCCGCGCCGTTGCCGCGCCAGTCGTCGCCGGCGCCCGCTGCGCCCAAGGCGCCCGCCCCGGCCAGAGCCCGGTCGCCGTCAGTCCGCCGCGGCGCTTCGGTTCCGCCTGCTCCCCGGCCGGCGCCTGCGGCCAGGGCGCGCGATGCCGCCGATGCTGAGCCGTTCACCTTGATCGCCTTCTGCGCCGCCGGCGAAGGCGGCGGCGCCCTGTTGGCAACCGGCGGCTTGACGGCACGGGGGCAGGCGGCGTTGGCGGCGGACATCGTGCGCTGCCTGAACCGAAACTGGTCGGCAACCGTCAGGCGGATCGAGTTCAACTGGCCACTGCCCGGCGTCACGGGGGCGGCGGGGCCAGCGCTAAGCGCGTTCTTGGACAAGCAAATCAACGACTTCTCGGTAATCCGCGCCCTAGCCACCCAGACCGCGGCCGCTCGGCTGCCGGCCTTGGGCATTGGCGTTGCGGCCATTCCGGACTTGAACCGACTCGATGGCCCGGACGCCAAGCGGGCGCTGTGGCGGCAACTGCAGGCCCCATGAAGCCCACCGACGAAATCGCCAAGCGGCGAAGTTTCGCCATCATCTCGCACCCCGATGCGGGCAAGACGACGATCACCGAAAAGCTGCTGCTGTTCGGCAACGCCATCCAACTGGCCGGTGCCGTGAAGTCGCGCAAGGCCGACCGCCATGCCATGTCGGACTGGATGGCGATGGAGCAGGAGCGGGGCATCTCGGTGACCACCTCGGTCATGCAGTTCCCCTATCGCGGCCACATCATGAACCTGCTCGACACGCCGGGCCATGAGGACTTCTCGGAGGACACCTACCGCACCCTGACGGCGGTTGACTCGGCGCTGATGGTCATTGACGGGGCCAAGGGGGTGGAGCCGCGCACCATCAAGCTGATGGAGGTCTGCCGCTTGCGCGACACGCCGATCATCACCTTCATCAACAAGCTCGACCGCGCCATTCGGGATCCCTTGGAACTGCTCGACGAAATCGAGGACGTCCTGCGGATTCAGTGCGCGCCCATCACTTGGCCCCTCGGCTCCGGCAGCCACTTTCGAGGCACCTACGACTTGGCCGCCGACGCGATCGAAGTCTATCAGCCCGGGCAGGGCCAGCGCGTCCACGCCCATCCCTTGATCCAAGGGCTGGACAGCCCGCAGGCGCGGGCGCTGCTCGGCGACGACTACGAGGGGCTGGCCGAGGAGGTCGAACTGGTGCGCGGCGCAACCCCGGACTTCGACAAAGGCGGCTTTCTCGGCGCCGCCCAGACGCCGGTTCACTTCGGCACCGCGCTCGGCAACTTCGGCGTTGAGCGCCTGCTCGACGGCGTTGCCGCCCACGCGCCGCAGCCGCAGCCGCGCCGGGCGGACAGCCGCTTGGTCGATCCCGGAGAGGGCCGCTTTTCCGGGTTCGTGTTCAAGGTCCAAGCCAACATGGATCCGCGGCACCGCGACCGAATCGCCTTCCTGCGGGTCTGCTCCGGGCGTTACGAACGGGGCATGAGGCTCAATCACGTGCGTCTCGGCAAGACGGTGAAGGTCAGCGACGCCGTGACCTTCATGGCTGGCGACCGGACCCAAGCGACAAGCGCTTGGCCCGGCGACATCATCGGCCTGCACAACCACGGCGCCATCCAGATTGGCGATTCGTTCAGCGAGGGCGAACGCTTGACGTTCATCGGCATCCCCAACTTCGCGCCGGAGTTGTTCCGGCGGGTGCGCACCCGCGACCCGCTGAAGGGCAAGCAGCTCGAAAAAGGCCTGCGCCAGCTGGCCGAGGAGGGCGCCACCCAAGTGTTCAAGCCCATGAACCGCAACGAGCTGGTGGTCGGCGCCGTGGGGGTGCTGCAATTCGACGTGGTGGCCCACCGGCTGCGCGAGGAGTATCGGGCGGACTGCGTTTACGAAGACAGCAACATCCACACGGCGCGCTGGATCCACGGCGAGGACGCCGGCGCCTTGGAGGCCTTCCGGCGCAGGAACGCCGACCATCTGGCCATTGACGGCGGCGGTCACCTCGCCTACCTCGCGCCCACCCGCACCAATTTGCAGCTCACCGAGGAACGCTGGCCGGAGCTGGAGTTCAGGAAGACGCGGGAGCATTAGGGAGCCTCTGATCAAGTCTCGGAAGCTCAGAGGAGCCGGGCGTGATGGCAAGCCGCCCGCACATCCCCTCGGACGGAGATTGAACGGAGATGGCGGAACACGCCCTTGAGGTCCAGTTCCGGCAGCTTGCGGAGGATGCCTCCCAAGACGAGCTGTCCGCGGCCCTGCTGGTCAATCGGGTGCTCGATCCGGCCATTGACGCCGACGCCCTGCGCCACCGGATCGATGCGCTCGCCGCCGCCTGTCCATCCGGCGCGCCGCCTTGGGCGTTCATGCGGCAGCGGGGCTTTTCCGGCAATTGGGCGGAGCCGGTCTCGCTCGCCCACAGCTGCTTGGCGGACGTGCTGAGGACCGGCCACGGCATTCCCATTTCGCTCGGCGTCCTGTTGCTGCACGTGGCGCGTCGGCGGGGCTTTGATGCCGCGGGCGTCAATTTTCCCGGCCATTTCCTCGCTCGAGTCGGCGACGCGCTGATCGACCCCGTGGACTTCCGCCCCGTCACCGAAGACGAATGCCTGCACGGGCTTGGCGAAGCCCGCGGGATCGGCGGCGCCGCCTTCCCCGATCCGTTCGCCATCGCGACGAGCGCCATGATCGCGCTGCGCATGCTGAACAACGTAAAGGCGCTGCTGGTGGGCGGCTCCGTTTGGGACCGGGCGCTCGCCATCGTGGGCTACCAACTGATTCTGCTGCCCGGCAATGCCGACCTGCGGTTCGAGCGGGCCCAGCTTTGGGAACGGCTCGGGGCGCCGGACGCAGCGCGGCAATCCTACGCCCAAGTGGCGCGGCACGGTGGAGATGCCAAGCTGCGCTCCGCCGCCGAAGCCAAGTTGGCTGAGTTAGGGGACGAAGGCACGGTTTGGAACTGAGGCTGAAGCGAATCCAGCAGTTTCCTCGCGGCGCACCGGGATGCTGGGAGTCCGTCCGCATGGTCGGAGCGAGCGCCAAGGCCTGCCGCCAGTGCCGCTCCTAATCGGCGCCGAGCCGGATGGCGAATGCCTCAAAGGTGCTGTTCGAAGCGGCTCAAGTGCTGAGAATGCCGGTTATTTCGCCGGTTGCTTCGTCCAGGTCGATGTCCAAGGCGTTGGGGTGCGAAGGCAGCCCAGGCAAGGTCTTGATGTCCCCGGCCAGCGTGACGATCTGCCGCGCGCCCGCTTGCACCCGCAAATCGCGAATGGGCAGCGTATGCCCGGTCGGCACGTTCAGCAGTTCCGGCTTGGCGGAAATGGATAGGTGCGTTTTCGCCATGCACACCGGGAAGTTCCATCCGAGACCGGCGTAGCGCTCCGCCGTGGCCCGGGTTGTCGGCGCCCAATCGACCGCGTCCGCCCGATAGACGTCCTTGGCCAGGCGTTCCACCTTGGCCTCCAGCGATTGGTCGTCCGAGTAAAGCAGCTTGAGGTCGGCGGGGCCGCTGTTGACCGCCTCCACGCAGGCGGCGGCCAAGTCGGTCATGCCCTCGCCGCCCTGGGCAAAGCCGTTCGCCTCGGCCACTGCGGCGGCGCCGGCATCGAGCGCCGCCTGCTCGGCCGCTTGGACTTCATCGCGCCGGTCCGCCGGAAAGCGGTTGATCGCCACCACGGCGGGCAGGCCGTAGAGGCCCACGATGCGAATGGCGTTGGCCAGGTTGGCGGCGCCCTTGCGCACTGCGGCGACGTTGTGGGAGTCGAGTTCCTTGCGCCGCACGCCGCCATGCCACTTGAGCCCGCGAATGGTGGCGACCACCACTGCGGCCGACGGCGGCGGCCCGCCTTGACGAATCTTGATGTCCATGAACTTCTCGAAACCGAGATCGGCGCCAAAACCCGCTTCGGTGACCGTCAAGTCAGCGCTGTTCACCGCCAAGCGGTCGGCCAGGATGGAACTGCACCCATGGGCGATGTTTCCGAAGGGGCCCATGTGGACGATGGCCGGCTGCCCTTCCGCGGTTTGCGCCAGATTGGGCTTCAAGGCATCGCGCAGCAGCGCCATGAGCGCGCCGATGCCGCCAATGTCCCGCGCCCGCACCGGTTCTCGATGCCCGGTCCAGCCGATGACGATGTCGCTTAAGCGTTGCCGCAGATCGCCGTAATCCGAGGCCAGCGCCAATATCGCCATGATCTCCGAAGCCGCCGAGATGTCGAACCGAGCCTCCCGCATTGGCCCGTTGACTCTGCCGCCCAGGCCGGTGGCGATTTGGCGCAGGGCGCGGTCCTCCGCATCCGTGACCCGCCCCCAAGTGATGCCCGCCGCCTCAAGCCCCGGCACGGCCTGGCGATGAACTGCGTGGTCCGTCATCGCGGCAAGCAGGTTGTGGGCCGACTGCATGGCGTGAAAGTCGCCGGTGAAGTGGAGGTTGATGTCCTCCGCCGGCTGCACCGTGGCCCGCCCGCCGCCAGTGCCGCCGCCCTTGTGGCCGAAAACCGGACCCATCGACGGTTGCCGAATGGCCAGCGCCACGCTCTCGCCGAGGCGGCCAAGCCCTTGGGTCAGCCCGACGGCTATCGTGGATTTGCCTTCCCCCAAGGGCGTTGGCGTGATGGCGGTGACCACCACCAGCCGACCCGGAGCCTTGCGAGTCGGAAAGGCGTCGAGCGGCACCTTCGCCCTGCCCGGCCCCCACGGTTCCAAATCACCGGATTTGAGCCCCAACTCCGAGGCCACGTCCGCAATGGGACGAAGCGTTGTTTTTGTCTTCATGCAGTGTGTCCTCGATGCAGTGCGTCCTTGGCGGAAAAAACGATGCTTGGCGCCGCCTCAAGGCGAACTGCCTTCGTTCCGGCGCAGTCCGTCCATTATAGGGAAGCATACCTCTCAACATGCTTCAGCCAATGCTGTACAATCATCCACATTCGCGATGAACGGCCAAGGAGCATGACCATGCAACAACCCCCGACCAGCTTTCCTGAATGGACCGCCAAGTTCGCCACCGAGGAGGCCTGCCTCGCCGAGCTGGCGCGGCGCAAGTGGCCCGGCGGCTTCATCTGCCCGCGCTGCGGCCACGGCCGGGCGCACGTGCTCCGGCGGCGGCGCACCCGCCAGTGCATGGCCTGCCGGCACCAGTCCCCGCCGACCGCCGGGACGGTGTTCGAGCACACCAAGCTGCCGCTGGCGAAGTGGTTCGCGGCGATCCATCTGACAGTGGCGGACAAGGGCGGCGTCTCGGCGCTGCGGCTGTCGAAGATGGTCGGGGTGTCCTGGCCGACCGCGCAGTCGATGCTGCGCAAGCTGCGCCGCGCCATGGGCGACCGGGACCGGGCCTGCTGGCTGACCGGGCTGGTGGAGGCGGACGACGCCCTGGTGGGCGGCAAGCGCCCCGGCAGGCGCGGGCGCGGCGCCGGGGGCAAGCAGCCGGTGCCGTTCGCGGTGGAGCGCCGGGGGGAGCGGGCCGGCTTCCTGGCGGCCCAAGTGGTCGGCCGCGTCACCCACGAACAGGTCGCCGCCTTCAGCCGGCGGCTGGGCGAAGGCCTGACGATCCGCAGCGACGCCTTCAGCGGCCTGACCGTCCTGGCCAGGGACCACGCGCACCAGCCTCGGCCCACGCCGCCCGAAAAGGCCGACGAGTGGCTGCCCCTCGTGCATCTGGTGATCAGCAACTTCAAGCGCTTCCTGATCGGCACCTTCCACGGCGTCTCCCGAACGCGGCTCCAGGAGTGCCTCGACGAGTTCGTCTTCCGCTTCAACCGAAGGTTCTGGGAGGACCAGCTCCCCGCTCGGCTGGTCGAAGCCGCCGTCACCCATGTGCCCGTGCCGCTCAGGCTGAAGCATGTTTAGAGGCATGTGCCCAAATTACAGGGATGCGCTCGATGTTGTTAACGGCGCATTCAGGCGGGGCGCTCCGGGCTCGCCTGCAAGAAGTTCTTGGCATATGCTTTGGCACATGCCAAGATTGGAATCGAGGATAATGGCTGCAGAGCGACGGGTAAGGCTGTTTCGCAATGGGCGAAATCGGGCCATCCGGATACCAAGAGAGTTCGAGTTTGAGGATGGTGAGGCGATTATTCGCAAGGAAGGCAATAGACTGATCGTGGAGCCCATCCCCAAACGAGGGTTGCTGGAAGTTCTGGCCACGCTGAAGCCGGTCAAGGATGAGTTCCCCGACATCGACGGCAGCCTAGGGGAACTCGACGACGTGAACCTGCGCCCCGATGCCTGAATACCTGCTCGACACCAATATCCTGTCCGATCTGATGAAGCATCCTCAAGGGCGCATTCGGGCGCATCTTGAACGGGTCGGCGACAACACCGTATGCACAAGCATCGTTGTCGCCGCTGAATTGAAGTTCGGCGCAGAGAAAAGTGGGTCAGTCGCATTGCGACGGAACCTTGACGCCATACTCTCCGCGCTGGAGATACTCCCGCTGAGACACCCTGCCGACCAACGCTACGCGGAGCTGCGCGCCCATCTTGAACTCACCGGAAAGACCATCGGACCGAACGACATGTTGGTCGCCGCCCACTGCCTAGCTGAAGTCCTCATCGCGGTGACCGCGAACATTGACGAGTTCGACCGGGTGCCGCGCCTCAAAGTCGAGAATTGGCTCGCAACCTGATCATCAAGGAATCGGGGCTCTGATCCATGCACCCCGAGAGCGAACGCAACGACTTCGAGCGTTATTGGAAGTTCCAGCATGTGCGAGCTCAGAAGCGTTTCGAATCTGACCCTCACAACGGTAGCGGAGTTTCGCTTCGCGGGCGCAGCGCATTGACCTCGATGCCGCACAGCATTACCGTGACGGCAAGGAGGCATTCGTGAGGGTCATCATCGTCAGCGCCGGCATCGGCGGCAGCGCGCTGGCGTTGTCGCTGGCCAAGCTGGGCTTCGATTACGTGCTCCTGGAGCAGGCGCGGGCCTTCACTGAGGTGGGCGCTGGCATTCAGCTCAGCCCCAACGGGGTGCGGGTGCTCGAAACCCTTGGTTTGGGCGACGCGCTCGCGGCGTTCTGCACGGAGCCGGACTTCCACAAGTACAGCGTCTGGGATACCGGCGAAACCCTATTGCGCACGCCGTTGAGGCCACAGGTGCGGCCAGCCTACGGCTACGCCTACTACCACGCCTACCGGGCCGACCTGATCGCTGCGCTGACCGGCGGGCTGGATCCGTCGCGGCTCCGGCTGCAGTCCCGGGTCGTCGCTGTTGGGCAGGATACCGCACGATCGTACAGCTCAGGGAGTACGCGCGGGCTGCCGGCGTCCCGGGTCGTCGCTGTTGGGCAGGATACCGCACGGGCTTGGGCGGATTGCGAATCCGGTGAACGCATCACCGGCGATCTGCTGGTCGGCGCCGATGGCATCCATTCGCTCGTGCGCGAACAGGCGTTTTCGCCGGATGAGCCGCGGGCGTCGGGCTACGTCACTTGGCGCGGCGTGGTGGATCGCCGAAGGATCGCCGATCTCGGCATTCCGGTGTCGGCCCATGTGGACATGGGGCCGCGTCTTTCCTTCGTTTACTACTGGGTCTCCGGCGGCACCCGGCTCAATTGGCTGGCGCTCGCGCAGGCCGATGGCCATAAGCGGGAATCCTAGCCCCAGACGGCGGGCACCGATGAGGTCATGGCAGCATTCAGCGGCTGGTACGACCGGCCCAAGCGCGTCATCGACGCAACCGACGAGACTTTCGTCACCGCGCTGCATGACCGCAATCCCCTGCGCGAATGGGTGGCGGGACGGATCGGCCTGCTCGGCGACGCCGCCCACGCAATGCTCCCCTACCACGCCCAAGGCGCGGTTCAGTCGCTGGAGGACGCTTGGGTGCTGGCGCGCCTGCTGGCCGAATCCGCTGGCGATGCGGCGGCTGATCTGACCCGCTACCAAGCACTGCGCAAGGATCGCGCGCACCTGATCGTGCAGCAGTCGCGCAATGCGGAGGACTGGTACCACCTTGCGGATCCGGAGGCCGTTGCCCGGCGCAACGAGCGGTTCCGGCGCAACAACGAGAAGTTCGACGGCGGATTCTCGCCCCAGCAGCACTGGCTGTACAGCTACGATGCCGACGCGGCGGCGCGCGGCACGGACGACGACTGGCGGGCGCTGCGCCCTTGGTCTTAGGCCCGGCTAGGCGGCGAGTTACCAGACCAAGCCTCTGCGCGGCGCTGTTGTATGATTCGCCGACTCGCCATCGGAGCGCCGCAGGCCACTGAATGAAGACACTCCAAGCGGATTACTTGGTAGTCGGCGCCGGCGCCATGGGCATGGCGTTCACCGACGTGCTGATGACCGAGACCGAGGCTTCCGTGGTGATGGTCGATCGGCGGCACCAGCCCGGGGGGCATTGGAACGACGCCTATCCCTTCGTTCGCCTGCACCAGCCATCGTCGTTCTACGGGGTCAATTCCCGACCCTTGGGCAGCGGCGCGATCGATGCAGACGGCTGGAACAAGGGCCTATATGAATTGGCGACCAAAAGCGAAGTGTGCGCTTACTTTGGGCAGGTGATGCAGCGCCAGTTCCTGCCCTCCGGTCGGGTCCGCCACTTCCCGTTGTGCGAGTACCAAGGCGAGGGAGATTTCACGTCCTCGGTGTCTGGTGAGAAGTGGACGGTGGAGGCAGGCAAGATCGTGGACGCCACTTACATGAACGTCAGCGTGCCCTCAATGTCGCCGCCGCCGTTCGCCATCGACAAGGGCGTCAATTGGGCGCCGCCCAACGAGCTGCCGAAGCTGGGCGGAAGATTCGAGCGATTCGTCATCATCGGCGCCGGCAAGACCGGCATGGATGCCTGCCTGTTTCTGCTGGCCCACGGCAAGGACCCGAAGCGCATCGGTTGGATCATGCCCCGCGACTCCTGGATGCTGGATCGAGCCAACATTCAACCCGGCCGAAAGTTCGCCGACGCCCTCAACCGGGGCTTCTCGGCGCAGGCTCGGGCCATCGTTGAAGGCACCGGCTACCGCGACGTCTTCGAGCGGATCAATGCGGCCGGCCAGCTTCTGCGGTTTGACGACGACGTGTGGCCGACCATGTACCGCTGCGCCACGGTCACCAAGCCGGAGCTGGAGCAACTGCGCCGCATCAAGGACGTGGTGCGCCTGGGGCATGTCCAGCGGATTGAGCGGGACGCCATCATCCTCGACCAAGGGAGCGTGCCCACCTCCGACGCCACGCTGCATGTGCATTGCGCCACCGACGGCTTGGCCCAGCGGCCGGCGGCGCCCGTGTTTGACGGCCAAGCCATCACGCTGCAGTCCCTGCGCACCTGCCAGCAGGTGTTCAGCGGCGCGTTCGCCGCCCACGTCGAGGCGACCTACGGGGATGATGACCAAATCAAGAACCGGCTTTGCGTTCCCATCCCGCATCCGGATTCCGACGCCGATTTTCTCCGCACCACCTTGGCCAACTTCCTGAACCAGTTGGAATGGGCGCAGGATGGCGCTCTGATGGATTGGCTGCGCCGCTCCCGGCTTGATGGCTTCACGCTGCCGTTGCGCGATGACGAGGGGCCGCTGCCGCAAATCGATCCCGGACCGGTGATGGAAGCCATACCCAAGCTGCGGCGCCTGCTGACTGAACTTGAAAACACGGAAGCGGCGGCGGCCTCGTGAAAACCACCGCCGACCTGAGCGACTTGCCGGCGATCGAGAATCCCGGGCGCATCGCGATACTGAAATCGAAGTGGTATCCCGAACTGGTGGACAGCCTTGCGGATGCCTGCGAAGGCGCGCTCAGGGCACACGGCTACGAGCGCATAGAGGTGCATCGGCTGCCCGGCTCGTTGGAGCTGCCCTTGGCGGCAGCGGATCTGCTGGCGCTGGACGCGGGCCGGGAAATCGACGCCGTGATCTGCTTCGGCGTGATTCTCAAGGGGGAGACCCTGCACTTCGAGATGATCACCAATGAGTGCATGCGGGGCTTGGGGGAGGTGATGCAGCGCTATCGCCGTCCAGTGGTGGTGGAGATACTGCCCGTGCTGAAGATGGAGCACGCCGCGGCGCGGGCGGCGGACGATGAGTTCAACAAGGGCCTTGAGGCGGCGGCGGCGACCATCGAGATGGTGCATTGGCGGCGGAGCATCGGGGCGGCTTGAGGGGCGGCAGGAGCCATGTCCGCCTCGGCGCACTTGGATTCATTCGGGAGCCTCCGATCAAGTCCCGTTCGCGCAGCGCTTCGCCGGTTCAGCGTGGAAGCGCTGTCTCAGCTGGCCAGGAGCACCGACCGAACAACTCGAACGGCGTCTATTTTCCGATGCAGAAAGTGGCGAAGATGCTGCCCAGAAGGTCGTCAGGGGTGGTTTGACCGGTTATTTCGCCAAGCGCCAAGTGGGCTAGGCGCAACTCCTCGGCGATGACTTCAGCAGCGGCATTGGCCTCAAGGCGCTGAGCGGCGCTTTCCAAGGCTGTCAGTGCGGCGTTGAGGGCCTCGAGGTGACGTTGCCGGGCGCTGAAGGTCGAGCCTTCGCCAGTGAAGCCCACTCGGTTCTTAATGGCGCCTCTCAGCGTATCGAGGCCGGCGCCGGTGAGGCAGGACACGCGGACAGTGGATGGTGAGCCCTCCACGAGGCCAGCCGCCACGCCGACCAAGTCGATCTTGTTTTCCACGCAAAGGGTTCTTTCCGGGCTGCTTGGCCCCGTGTTCGCTGGGGCCGCGGCGAGGTCGCGCACTTCCAGGATGAGGTCCGCGGTCTCGGCTGCAAGGCGGGCGCGGCGCACGCCTTCCGCTTCCACGGCATCGGTGCTGTCGCGCAAGCCCGCAGTGTCCACCAAGCGAACCGGCAGGCCATCGAGGACCAAGTCCACCTTAAGCAAGTCCCGGGTGGTGCCCGGAATGTTGGTGACGATGGCCGCTTCCTCGCCGCTCAGGCGGTTGAGCAGGCTCGATTTGCCGGCATTGGGCGCACCAATGATGGCGACGCTAACGCCTTGGGTGAGCAATGCGCCCTGCCGACTCCGTTGGATCAGCGATCGGGCGGCACCGACGAGCGTTTCGACCTGCTCGTCAACTCGGCCCTGCGCCAGCAGTTCAACCTCTTCGTCAGGAAAGTCCATGGCGGCTTCAACATGGACGCGAAGCTTGAGGATGTCTGCGTCCAATTCATTGATCAGAGAGGAGAATTCCCCGGACAGGGAGCGCACCGCCCCGCGCGCTGCCTGGGTTGAGGCGCTGGCGATCAAGTCCGCCACGGCCTCGGCTTGGGCCAAGTCGATCTGGCCGTTGAGAAAGGCGCGCTCGCTGAACTCGCCGGGTCGGGCCAGCCGTGCCCCGGCGGCGAGCACCGCATTCAACAGCATTTGCATCACCACCGGGCCGCCGTGGCCCTGCAGTTCCACCACGTCCTCGCCGGTGAAGGAGTTGGGGGCAGCGAAGTGCAGGCCCACGCCGTCGTCGAGCAGTTCGCCCTCGTGGGTGAACCGGGCATGCAAGGCGTGACGCGGCGGCAGGTTCTCGCCGACGATGGATTCGCCGATCTTGAGCGCCAACGGCCCGGAGATGCGCACGATGCCCACCCCGCCTTGGCCGGGCGGCGTGGCGACTGCGGCGATGGTGTCCGAATCGATGGACAGGGTCAGTTCCGCACTGGGACCGCTGCGGCCTCAGTCTTCTTCATCACGTACCACTGCTGGGCGACGGAGAGCACGCTGTTGACCAGCCAATAGAGCACTAAGCCAGCGGGAAAGAACAGGAAGAGCACGGTGAACATGATCGGCATCAGCTTCATGATGCGGGCCTGCATCGGATCGCCCATGGTCGGGCTGAGGAGCTGCTGCACGTACATGGTGGCGCCCATGAGAAGCGGCAGGATGAAGTAGGGGTCCATGGCGGCCAAGTCATCAATCCAAAGCGCAAAGGGCGCTTGGCGCAGTTCGACGCTCTCAAACAGCACCCAGTAAAGGGCGATGAAGATGGGCATGGGCAGCAGCATGGGCAGGCAGCCGCCCAAGGGGTTGACGCCTTCCTTCTTGTACAGGCCCATCATCTCTTGGGAGAGCTTTTGCCGGTCACCCGCATAACGTTCCTGGAGACGCTTCATCTGCGGCGCCACCCGGCGCATGTTGGCCATCGACTTGTAGCTTGCCGAGGACAGCGGATAAAGCACCAGCTTGACCAGCAAGGTGAGCAGGATGATGGCTACGCCCCAGTTTCCGACCAAGCCGTGCAGCCAGTCGAGCAGCGCGAAAAGCGGCACGGCCAGCCACCAGAGAAAGCCGTAGTCCACGGTTAGGTTGAGGTTGTCGGCGATTTGCTCCAATCGCTTTTGGTCCTTGGGGCCAGCGTAGAAGCGGGACCGCCACTCGCCTTGGCCACCGGGCGCCACCGTGGTCAACGGGCCAGTGTAGCCGACGATGTAGGTGCCGTCAGCGCGCTTGCGGCCGTAGTAGCTGTTCGATTCGCCTTCGTTGGCGATCCAAGCGCTCAGGAAGTAGTGCTGCAGGAAGGCGATCCAACCGCCTTTCACCTGATTGCGAAAGTCGCCTTCGTCGAGATCCTCGAACTCGATTTTCTCGTAGCGGGAATCTGGGGTGGTGAGGGCGGCGCCCAAGTAGGGCTGCGGACCAAGGCTGAAGCTCTCCTGTCCGGGCGGCTCCTTGGCGTCGCGCTTGATCTGCCCGAAAAGGCTGGCTTGGAACGGTTCAGCGCCCCGGTTTTCCACCCGGTAGATCACCTCCACCAAGTAGTCGCCGCCTTGAAATACGAAGGTCTTCTGAACCTTGGCTTCACCCACCTCGGCTTCGAGTTCGACGGCCAGGGTCTCTCCATCGCCGACCTCGTAGTTGGTGCGGGCAGTCCTGTACAGCGGCCGTTCGCTGCCTGAGTCGAGGCCATCCGGGCCGATCAGGCCGCTTTGCGCCATGTAGATGCGTCCGTTGCCCACATCGAGCAGTTCAAAGGGCAAATCGGGTTGCTCAAGATTCACCGGATAGCGGGGCAGGTGAACGCGGCGAATGTCGCCGCCGCGGCGATCGATCCACACTTCCTGGCTGGGCGTGGCGACGCGGATCAGCCGTTCGGCGGCACCAGCGTCGCCAACCGGCGACACCGCTTGATCGGCTGCCGGAGCCGGCGCACCAATGAAGGATGCATCCGGGATGTCGGATGCGGGGACCGCGACGGAAGCCGGGCCGGACAGGGCCGGGCCGTCCAATTGCGGCGCGCTCGCCCGCTCGGTGGCGGGCTGCGGCTGCATGTAGTCCTGATTCCAAGCCAGGATCATCAGATAGCCGGTAATCCCCAATGCGACCAGCAGGACGATTCGCTGCGCCTCCGGCGAGATCGTGGGCATCATGGCGCTTCCTCAAGGCATGCGGAAACAGTCTGCTGAACGTCTGGTTTTTGATTCGAAATAAATAGGTTGGCGAACTGCGACAAGCGGAGCGATTCTTGCGCGGTTCGGACAACCGGGGGCGGGTCAAAGCCCCCGGGGTGGAAGGGATGGCACTTGGACAGGCGGCGCAGGGCCAACCAAATACCCTTCACCGGCCCGTGGCCATCCAGAGCCGCGATCGCATAGTTCGAGCAGGTTGGATGAAAGCGGCACTGGTGGCCGACAAAGGGGCTCAGGGTGAGCTGGTAGGCGCGGATGCCGCACTTGGCGATGGTCAGCGCCAGCGCGCTCAGGGCGGACCGCAGTGTGGCGGCGGTCTGGATCATCCGTCCGTCAGGTCGCTCATGTGTTCCAATGCCTCTTCAAGCCGGCGCTTCAGTTCCCGATGGTGGATCGACGCCTGCACGTGCAGCACCACATCAATCGGCGGCAGCCCCGCGCGGCGCTGGCGGAAGACCTCCCTCGCGTTGCGCTTCAGCCGATTGCGGTCATGGGCACGGCGCACGGCGCGCTTGCCGACGATCAATCCCAGCCGAGCGCCCGACATTGCATTGCGAACGGCGGAAATCCTTAACGGCCCGGACTGAACGCGGTGCGCGCGGCGACCGAGCGCCCGGCGATAGTCGCGGGGGGAATTAAGCCGATAGCGCTTTGGGAAGCCGTTCGGCTTGTCCCTCCTGCCCAGTCCGGTTGACCCAGCTAAACGGTGAGCCGCTTGCGGCCCTTGGCGCGCCGGGCGTTGAGCACCTTGCGGCCGCCCTTGGTGGCCATGCGGGCGCGGAAGCCGTGGGTGCGCTTCCGCTTGACGTTGCTCGGCTGATAGGTTCTTTTCACGGGACGTCCAATGCCAACGGGGACGGCGATTCTAGGAGCGGCTACCGGAAAGTGTCAACAGCGCGACCTGACGGTCGCGGGTGGAGTTTCGCTGACGCGAAACTCCGCGCCTTTTGCGCGGGTCAGGTGCCGAGATGTTTCTGAGCCCGCACATGGCTCCTGTCTCAACGACTGGTTTTAATGGCAAAAAAGAATTGTTGTCGTAGGGCTTGAGTTCAACCGGCGGATAAAATCCAATTCCGTAGGGCTGACACGGGCTTGGGCAAAGGAAAAGGCTGCGGTAAACCTGTGGCTCGCTGCCGGAGTGGTCGTGCGTTGGTTTTGGGGCGACGCAGCTAGTCCACGGCTTTTGCTGCCGGAAACCCATGGGTTTTCCTCAACAGGGGCTCTCTTCGGTTGGCTGAAGGGGCTCGGGAAGCTCCCGATTTGGCCTTGGCGCGGTGCTCGGCAATGGCGTTTGCGAAGGCCTTGTGACTAACCTTTTGGTTAGCCTTGAAAATTTTTCTTTCGCTGCCTAAACGGGCTAGGAAAATCCACAAGTTATCCAGTGGTTTTTCACGGCCTGCAGGCTGGCTTCCTGTTTTCAAATCTTTTCATTTATTAGTCTAACTAATTGGTTTATAAGGCTATCGAATCTCCCCATAGGTTTTTTTATCCGGGCTATTCCAATGGTACATGGCCTGTCGCTAGAATGGCTCAGCGCTTTGAAGGGAAGCGCTGAATCCAACAAGAATTGACGCCATTGGAGTATCTTCATGCCGCCTTGGGAGACCTGTTTGCAGAAGCTGCAAGAGCATATTTCCGCTGACGATTTTAACTCCGCCATTAGGCCACTCCAAGCTCAGCCGATCCAAGGCGGCATCAAGCTGTACGCACCCAACCGATACATCCGTGACGAAGTCAATCTGAAGTACCTGCCGCTTATCATCGAATTCCTGTCGGAGTTCGCTGGCGATGGCCCGGTTCCGGCGCTCGAAGTCGAGGTTGGGCAGCCGTCGGAACCCAAGCCGAAGGGCCCTAGGCCGACCCATCGGGCTGCCAATGGCAGGAGCCGCTTGCCGGGCGAGCTTGATCCGGCCTACACCTTTGAGAGCTTCATTGAGGGGGAGTCGAACCGTTTCGCCAAGGTCCAGGCGCAGCGGGTGGCGGACAACTTGGGCGGAACCAGCAACCCATTGCTGCTCCACGGTTCGACTGGCCTCGGCAAAACCCATCTGATGCACGCGATTGGCAATTTCATTCAAAGCCGCGATGCTGACGCGCGCATCGTGTATTGCCACTGCCAAGTCTTCCTGGAAATCATGGTTGAAGCCGTGCGTTTGGGCGGCGGCGCCATTCAGCAGTTCGCCCGCCGCTACCAGTCCGCCGATGTGCTGCTGGCTGACGACATTCAGTTCATAGCCGGCGCACCCAAGGCTCAGAAGGAATTTCTAAACATATTCAATAAGTTGTGGGATGATGGCCGACAGATCGTGGTCACCAGCAACCGTTATCCCCGATTTGTTGGGGACCTTGAGGACTGTTTGAAGTCGCGCCTTACCGGCGGTCTCCATGCGCACATCAATCCGCCGGAAAAAGCGATGCGGGTCGCCATCCTGAAGGGCAAGGCCCAGATCTGCGGCGTGGCCTTGAGCGAGGAGGTGGCCGACTACATTGCGACCGTGGCCAACGCCAACGTTCGTGAGCTCGACGGTGCCTTGCAGAGCGTGATTGGCCAAGCGCGGCTCACCAACGGTGAGGTCACCTTGGCGTTGGCCCAGGATGCCTTGCGGCATCTGGCTGGAGGGCTGGGCAGGATCATCAACATTAGCGAGATTCTGCGCATTTTGGCCGATCACTACGATGTCAAGCCTGCGGAAATCCTGTCCAAGCGACGCTACCGCCATGTGGTGCGAGCGCGGCATGCGGCCATGTATTTAGCCAAGAAACTTACCAATCGCTCTTATTCGGACATTGGCAAGGAGTTCGGCGGCAGGCATCACACCACGGTGAAGAGCGCTTGTGTGAAAGTCGAGCGTCTCGCTCAAATCGACCCGGGGTTTGATGAGAAGATTCGCAGTTTCGAATTCGACCTGAAGAGATAAGGCCGACCCATGAAATTCGCAATTGATCGTGAAGCCTTGCTTCGCCCGCTGCAGCTCATTGCCGGCGTGGTCGAGCGCCGTCAGACCATGCCCATACTGTCCAATGCCTGTCTTCGGGCAAGCGCGGACGGCCACTTGACGATCGCGGGCACTGATTTGAGCATGGAGCTCGTTGCCCATGTTGATTCGGTGGATGTCTCCGTGGGCGGGGAGATCACCACTTCAGCTCACAAGCTGGCTGACATATGGCGGTCGTTGCCGGAGGACGCGAAGATCACTTTGCGGACCGATGGCGACCAAGCGGTGATGCGTTCCGGACGCAGCCGCTTCACCTTGGCGACCCTGCCAGTTGGCGACTACCCCTCAAGTGACGAAGCCCCAGGAACGGTTGAGTTCACTTTGACCACGGAGGAAGCCCGCGAGCTGTTCGATCGGGTGAGCTTCGCCATGGCGCAGCAGGATGTGCGCTACTTTCTAAACGGCATGTTGCTTGAAGCGACGAGTCAGCATGTGCGCGCGGTTTCGACCGATGGCCATCGTTTGGCCCAATGCACCTTGGATAAAGGCGTCGAGGCATCTGAACGTCACCAAGCCATCGTGCCACGGAAGACCGTGGTCGAATTGCGCAGGCTGTTCGACGGCGAACCCGGCGAGGTTCGGTTCTCGCTAAGCGAAAACCAGATTCGCGTTGCCCGGGGCGCATTCAGCCTCACCGGAAAGCTGATCGACGGCCGGTTCCCGGACTACGAGCGGGTCATCCCCTCAGATCCGCCGTTGTCGCTGACTGGCAACAAGAACACCCTCAACCAAGCCCTGCAGCGGGCGCGCATCCTAACCAACGAAAAGTTCCCTGGCGTCAAGCTGATCATTGAGGGCGAGCAGATGACCATCGTTGCCAGCAACCCAGAGCAGGAGGAGGCCCGTGAGGAGGTGCCCATTGCTTACGAGGGGGAAAACATGCAGTTGGGGTTCAACGTGGGCTATCTGCAGGATGTGTTGCGGGTGGTCGGGTCTGAGACCATCCGCATCAGCATGGCGGAAGCCGGCAGCAGCGCCCTCATGGAGGGTGAGGGCGATCAGAGCGCGGTCTATGTCGTCATGCCCATGAAAATTTAGCGCTTCTTCTCTTCGTCCGGGTTCTCCATGTGGTGATGCGCCGTTTGGAGATAGACCATCTCCGCAACCTCACCGACGTTCGCCTGCAGCTAGGTTCCCATTTCAACTGTCTTGTCGGCCCCAACGGGGCAGGTAAGACGTCGGTTCTTGAAGCCGCGTACCTGCTTACCCGCGGGCGATCCTTCCGCGGCCACGCCTTTGCGTCCGTCGTTGCCGATGGGCAGGACGGGTTGGTGGTTAGAGCGGATTTGGACGCTGGGCGCAGCTTGGGCGTTGCGCGGCCGCGTCGCGGCAAGTCCATCCTGCACATCGACCAACAGCCGACGCGCCGGTTGTCGGAAGCAGCGGCTTTGCTGCCGTTGAACCTTTTGCTTCCTGATGTCAGCGAGTTGGTGTTCGGAGCGCCCGGCGAGCGTCGTCGCTATCTCGATGGCGGGTTGTTTCACGTGGAACCCGCTTACCTCATGGCCTTTAAGGACTTTCAGGATGCCAATCGGCAGCGCAACGCGCTCTTGAGAGCCTGGGGGGACCGAGGCTCCGAGCAACTGCTGGAGGTGTGGACGGAGGCGTTTTGTCGTCATGCTGAAAGGGTGGGTGGTTTTCGGGCGAACTACGTCGAAGAACTGAGGCCTTGGGTGGCGACCCTGTTGGAGGAGCTTGCAGTGCCATTTGAAGTGGAACTGAGCTACCGAAACGGCTGGGGAGAAGAATCTCTGGATAAATTGTTGGGTGACACGCTGGCTAAAGATGTAAAATCAGGCACCACCAACGCTGGCCCTCATCGAGCCGACCTGTCCCTTGGCGTTTCTGGCGCTTCGGCCCGTAGCAAGTTGTCCAGAGGGCAGGGAAAACTGGTGGCAACGGCGTTGATCGTGGCTCAGGCAAGGCTTCTACAGGCGCAGACCCAACGCCGGAGCCTGTTTCTGATTGATGAGTTGGGGGCGGAGATGGATAGCGCCCATCTGGCTCGGTTAGTGGCGGTGCTTGACCCGTCCACTTGCCAAGTGATCGCTACCTCAACGCGGCTGCCCGGGGAGGAGTTTGAGAAGGTTGCTTCCGATGGCGGTTTGACCTTGTTTCACGTGGAACAAGGTCAAGTGCGTTCCTGAAAGGTAAATCCAAGGAGCACTTATGGCTGAAGAAACCTACGACTCACGCAACATCAAAGTGTTGCGCGGACTCGATGCGGTTCGCAAGCGGCCGGGCATGTACATTGGCGACACCGAGGACGGGACCGGCCTGCACCACATGGTGCAGGAGTTGGTGGACAACGCCATCGATGAAGCTTTGGCTGGCTATTGCGACGACATTCAGGTCGTCATCCACCCGGGCGAGGCGGTAACGGTGCGTGACAATGGCCGCGGCATTCCGGTGGACATTCATCCCGAGGAGGGCGTATCGGCGGCGGAGGTCATCATGACCACGCTCCATGCCGGCGGCAAGTTTGACGACAACAGCTACAAGGTGTCGGGGGGCCTGCATGGGGTGGGCGTGTCGGTGGTGAACGCCCTATCCAAGGAGTTGCGCTTGACCATTCGCCGGGACGGGTTCGTTTATGAACAGATCTACGAGCAGGGCGTGCCCCGAAATCAGTTGCAGCAAGTGGGCAAAACTGAATCGACCGGTACGGAGTGCTACTTCCAGCCTTCGCCGGAGACCTTCAACAACATCGAGTTCCACTTTGACGTCCTGACCAAGCGCTTGCGGGAGCTGGCGTTCCTGAACTCCGGAGTTAGCATTCACTTAGTGGACGAGCGGACGGGGAAAGCCGAGCATTTCCTTTACGATGGAGGGCTCCAAGCCTTTGTCGCCTACCTGAACGCCAACAAGACGCCGCTTAACGACTTGATCTTCTTCAAGGCTGATCGCGAGGATGGCATAGGCGTCGAGGTGGCCATGCAGTGGAACGACAGCTTTCAGGAACAGGTGTTCGCTTACACCAACAACATCCCACAGCGGGACGGCGGCACTCATGTAACGGGTTTTCGAGGCGCCTTGACGCGCACGCTCAACGCCTACATTGAGCGGGAAGGACTGCACAAGAAGGCGAAGGTCGCCACCACGGGAGATGACGCCCGGGAAGGGCTGACAGCGGTGGTCTCAGTCAAAGTGCCGGATCCCAAGTTTTCCTCCCAAACAAAGGACAAACTGGTTTCCAGCGAGGTCAAAACGGCGGTCGAGCAGGAGTTGAGCAACCATTTGGGCATATATCTTGACGAAAATCCTCAGGGCGCCAAGTCGGTGGTTGGCAAAATGATCGCCGCCGCCCAAGCGCGGGAGGCGGCCCGCAAAGCGCGGGAGATGACGCGCCGCAAGGGCGCCCTCGACATCGCCGGCCTGCCGGGCAAGCTGGCTGATTGCCAGGAGAAGGATCCGGCCGAGTCGGAGCTCTACTTGGTGGAGGGGGATTCGGCAGGCGGCTCCGCCAAGCAGGGGCGGGACCGGCGCACTCAAGCCATCCTGCCGCTCAGGGGCAAGATACTGAACGTGGAGAAGGCGCGCTTTGACAAAATGCTGTCCTCCCAGGAGGTCGGCACCTTGGTCACCGCCTTGGGCTGCGGCATCGGCCGCGATGAGTTCGAGCCGGAGAAGCTGCGCTACCACCGCATCATCATCATGACGGACGCCGATGTGGACGGCTCGCACATCCGCACTCTGCTGTTGACTTTCTTCTTTCGCCAAATGCCCGAACTGATCGAGCGCGGGCACATCTACATCGCCCAGCCGCCGCTTTACAAGATCAAGAAGGGGCGCCATGAGCGCTACGTCAAGGACGATGGCGAGCTCACTGACTACTTGTTGCAGCTGGCCTTGGAGGGCTCCAAGCTCTATGTCAACCCGGATGCGCCGGCCATGCAGGACCAGGCCTTTGCCGACTTGGCCGTTCGCTATCAGGCGCTCATGGCCCGGCTTGAGCGCCTGCACCGGGTGTATCCCCTTGCCGTGACCGTGCCGCTGGTTGAACTGCCCATCGTGGAGGAGCCCATGTTGGGCGAAGAGCAGGCCATGGCGGCTTGGGCCGACGCCCTTGAAGCGGCTTTGGCCGACGCCGAGGTGAGCCTCGAATTTGACGCCGAGCGCCAAGTTTGGTGTCCCGTTGTGGAATACCTTGACCGGGGCATGACCGAGCGCGTGTTGTTGCCGCGGGCGTTCTTCGCCGGCCCCGACTATCGCGGCGTTGCCGAAATGGCGCGGGCGCTCAGCGGGCTGCTCGACCGCGGCGCGCGGATCGAACGCGGTGAGCGCAGCCAGGGGGTTTCCCGCCTCGGGGAGGCCTTGGAGTGGCTCGCCGACCAAGCCCGGCGCGGCATCGACATTCAGCGCTACAAGGGACTTGGCGAGATGAACCCGGATCAGCTTTGGCAGACGACCATGGACCCGGAGGTGCGCCGAATGCTGCTGGTCACTGTGGATGACGCCATCGCCGCCGACCGGATGTTTACCACCCTGATGGGGGATCAGGTGGAACCGCGCCGGGATTTCATCGAAACCAACGCTCTTTCGGTGGTCAATCTAGACGTTTGACCAGCATCGCCATCAATTCGCGGGCCTCAGCGTTGACGGCCTTGGACTTGCGGCCTGCGGCGACAACCGGCGGTCCGATTCGCACTTTTATGACCCCAGGCGTCTTGTGCAGCCGGTGGGCCGGCCAGTGCCGTCCTGCGTTGTGGGCCACTACCACCACCGGCGCCCGGGCGGCAATGGCCAAGGCGGCGCCGCCCGGCTGAAACGAGCCGACCTCCCCCGGCGGCATGCGCGTTCCCTCGGGAAACAGCACCACGCTGATGCCGTCAGCCAGCCGCGAGCGGCCGGTGTCGATCAGCTTGCGCAAGGCTTGGCGGGGACTGCCGCGGTCGATGGCGATCGGCTTGTTCAGCGCGAATGCCCAGCCGAAGAACGGTATCCACAGCAGCTCCCGCTTGATCAGGGTGGCTTGGGGCCGGAACAGGGACTGCAGGAACAGCGTCTCCCAAGTGCTTTCGTGATGCGCAAAGACGACGCAGGCTTGGCGGGGAATGTGCTCCAGCCCTTCCACTTCGACTTGTATGCCGCAGGTGAGGCGCAGCCAGTCCAACACGCCGCGGGTCCAGATGCCGATGACGAACTCGAAGCGCCGCCGCGGCGGCATCGCCCAGCCCACCAACACCGACAGGGTGCCCCAAAAGACGGTGAACAGGATGTAGCCGGCGTAGAACAGGCTGGCGCGGACGCTGCCGCTTCGGGGTTGGGGCGCTGTCACGCGCTCAGCAATTCGGCTGGTGTTCCGGTGCGCAGCCTCAGTTCGCATTGCGGCCGCGCTGACGCGCCGCCCCTGTCGAGTTCGGCGGGACGACCGCGTCCCAAGTCGGCGCGGTTTCGTGAATGCGCCCGAGCTGCTGTCGTTTCTGCCATGTGCAAGGGCGGACCTTGTTCCGGTTAGAATTGAATGCAAGTCGGGCGCGGAACATAGGCCATCGTGGATTCAGGGTCAAAGGGTAAGCCATCAGCTCGCCAAGGGACAGCATGCCGGTGACCCCGAATGGGCAGTTGGCCAGTCCGGGGGCCGTCTCAACGGGCGCTGGGGAAAGCCGTTGCGATTGGTGCGGCACGGACCCGCTTTACATCCGCTACCACGATGAGGAGTGGGGGGTGCCGGAGCGGGGCGAGCAGCCCCTGTTCGAGCGTCTGATCCTTGAAGGGATGCAGGCCGGGCTGTCGTGGCTAACGGTACTGAAGAAGCGCGACCGAATGCGAGAAGCCTTTCTCGGCTTCGACATTGAGGCCTTGGCCGCGGCGGACGCCCATCTCATGGCGGAATGGCTGGCTGACCCGGGCCTGATTCGCAATCGAGCCAAGCTGGCCTCGGTGGTGACCAATGCCCAAGCGACCTTGGCCCTGCCGAACTCCCTCTCGGAGCAGGTTTGGTCCTTTGTGGATGGTGTGCCCAAGCAAAACCGGTGGCGCCGCCAAGGCGAGGTTCCGAGCCAGACCGATGCCTCCGTGGCAATGTCCAAATCTTTGAAAAAGCTCGGCTTTCGCTTTGTGGGGCCAGTGATCTGCTATGCCTTCATGCAAAGTGCGGGATTGGTCAATGACCACTTGGTGGATTGCCCGGCGCACTCGAAGTGCACCGCCTGGGCTTAGGCCCTTGCCCGTCATCGAACCCCATCGAGAAGTGTCCGGACTTGGAACCTTGATCGCCAGCCTCCTTGGGGACCGCCGCTCTCCGGGCTGGCCACGAACTTTGCGCGCAAAGCGGGCCCAAGGCAGTGCGGGCTCACGAAACATATCGGAATCTGACCCCCGCAATGCCAGCGAAACTCCAACGCACCCGCAGCGCGGGTGCGCGGGCGGTACAAATTGGGGACCCAATGGTTCATGATAGGGAATGATGTGGAACCAAGAGGACTGCCATGATCCCGGAAAACCAATCCCCAGCGTGGCGGGGCACTGAGACGAACGACGCCCATGCGTTTCAGGCCGCTGCCCGGCTTAAGACCAACCAAACCGTTCAGGCAAGCCCCGGCGAGGACGGGGAGATCGGCCTGTTCTCCCACTCACGGGGCACCCGGACGGTCAAGTGGGTGAGGGATGCGGTCTCCTCCGACTCGTCCGGCCATCAGGCGGAGAAGATCAAAAGGACTCATGAGCGCTTCATGAACGCGATTCGCGCCACCCAGTTCGCCAGCGACGGCGAGGAGCTTCGGCGGGTGCAGGAAATGCTTGACCAAGACCTGCGCGGCAACCGCAAGCTAACGTCGTTTCGCGTCAGGGAGGCGCTCTCGCAGTTGAGCGGCGACAGCCCCGAGCACATTCTTGACATCCGCGTGGCCATGAAGGAGGCCGCCTCCCACGACGCCCTGCGGGCCTTGGCCAACGAGCATGCCGCCAACCATCAGGCGCTCGGCGGGGATGCGGCAAGGCTGCTCACCGGGCCGGACCTTGACCGCTTGCAGCAAAGGATCCAAAGCCGCCTCGGCGAGGCCCTGCGCGGCCAATCAGCCCCGCTCAATGAGGATGTCGTTCGGAAAACGGCCTCCGAGGTCGTTGAGCGGGCCGTGGGGCGCCTTGCCAAGCTGTTCACGAATGAGGGCATGCGGACGATGCTCACGCGCATGGCGGTGGAGTTCCCGGAATTGCGCAACATGCGCGATGTGGACACGATGTTCAGAAACGCTGAGGTTGGCCGCTTCCAGACCGCGTTCCGGGCATCCTTGGACTCCGCCTTGGACTCCGACCTGAACCCGCCGGGGGCCGTCGGCGGCCCGGCTGCGAAACCGGCTCCGAAACCGGATGCCGCTGATGACCTGGTCGCCGAGGGCATAGCCGCCGAGGTTCTTCGCGGGGCGCTCGCCTCCCTCTCCCAGAAGTTCTCGGGCACCGCCTTGCGCACCGTGCCTTCAGAGGGCTACGCGAGCACGCTTGCCGAGGACTTCGAGTCCATGCGCGCGGGCTTGGGGATGAAGTTCAGCCGCGCTGAGATCAGGGCGCCCATTTTGCGGATCGGCGGAGATCCTAATCCGGTTCTAAAGGGCTTTGCGAAGTATGAGGAGAGGCTCTTGCTGCCCCCGACGTCAGAGAACTTGGAGAAGGCGCACAGGGTTTTGGTGAAACTTGACCTTGCCCTGTTGGACGCGATCGGCACAGTCCGTAAAAACGGGCGGGATGTGGGTGAGCCGGTGACCGTGACCGCCGAAAAGACGCATGGCCTTGAGCGGCTTCAGAAAGGGATTCACGGGGAGGCCGCCATTCTAGGGAAATGCGACCAGAAGTGGTTTTCCGAAGAGGGCCGGGAACTGCCGCCGAACGTGCGGTCGCTTGGCGATCTGGCCAGTCCCGCGCATCTGCGCGATGAGGCGCAGAACCTAGGGGCGGAGCTGCAGCTCTACCAGGCATTGCTCAACACCTCCCCCGTGATCGGGGCGGAGAGCGGCGCCAAGTTCTCGCCGAACGGCCTGCCTGAGATCAATGCCGCCTTGGAGCAAATGGAGGAAAGGCTTGGGGGGATGTACCGCGAGGCCAAGCGGGGCGGGCAGGTCGATGCCGAGCGGCGGATACAGCCGATGATCGACGCAGTGAACAAGGAGCGCGAGACGTTGGTGCGGCTGCTCAGCAACCCAACGCTCATGGGCGTGGAGGATCCGCCTTCGGGAACGCTTGAGCGCGCTGACGCTGACGACGGGAAGGCTGCGAGGAAGGGACGCAGGAACCCCAACAGGAAGCCGACGAAAAAGGAGCTGAACGCGGACTACAAGGCATGGTCTGCGAGCGCCGGCGCCGCTGCCGAGGACATGGGATCCTCGCTGCGCGGGCGGATCAAGGGGAAGACTTGGGGGGACATGCTCGGCGCGGTTCGCGCCGGGCTGCATTACGGCCCGAACGCCTTGCCGGAGGGGCCCTCGGTCGGGAAGGTGGTTTCGCGCGCGCCGCTGGGCGCGGGCGGGGTCAACGCCGTCACGCAGGTCAACTTTGCCGACGGGCGCGCGCGGGTGTTCAAGGCGGAGGCCTTGGCCGCGCCGAGCCGGAACGTGTCCAGCCTGAGCAAGATCATGGAGGAGGAATACGAACTCGCCACCGAGCAGCCGCGCTCGATTGGCCGCAACATTGGAACGAGCCGGATTGCCGAGACGCTCGGCCTTGGGTCCATCATCCCGCACTCCGAGCACTACGTCCTCGACAACGGCACGTTGGGCGTCCTCCAGGACAAGGGGGCGGGGCAGGCACTCGCCCATTGGATGCTGAACGACGATTTCATGGTGAAGGAGCCGACGCTGGCGGAGGATCCGCAGTTCCTCGCCGACCTGAACGCCTTGCAGTGGATTGACGCGCTCACGCTGCAGGCGGACCGCCATGAGAACAACATCCTCGTGGAGCACTCAGGAGGCGTTTACCGCGGGCTGAAGGGAATTGACAACGACTTCAGCTTCGGCACCAAGGACATTCGCCTTTCGAGCATTGAGGGATGGAAGGAAGGACCTTGGGGACTCAGCACGGGAACCCGTCCGCCGAACGGCTTCGGCCACAACACCGGGCTTCCGCCCTTGATCGACGCCTCGCTTTACGCGCGCCTCACCGATCCGGCGACGGTCGTGCCCCTGCTGAACGCCTTGGACAACCTGCTCACCAGCGCTGAAATGGCCCGGTACCGGGAGCGCATTGATGAGGTGGTTGAGCATGCCAAGGCGCTCGGACGCGACGGGCTGGTGGTCGGCCTGCCCGGCCAGTCCGCGCCGGGGGCGCATCCTTGGAAGACGTTCCGGGACGCCAACGGGGCGGACGCCAGGGAACTCTCGTCCGATGCGGGGAAATCCTACTACGGACGGGCCACGACGCCGATGCCGCCCAAGCGGCAAGGTGTGAACGCGCAGCCTTAGCCGCATTGCGTGCCGGCACACGGGCCTGCGATGCCCCGTCGCAGCGGCCACCATTTGCGCATGGACCCTGAACTGATCGCCATCGCCCTTGGTGATGTGGGCTGGATTGCCATGGCCTTCGTTCTAGGCCTGACGGCCAAGGCGATTGGGCTCCCGCCGCTGGTGGGCTTCCTCGTTGCGGGATTTGCGCTCAACCTTCTTGGCATCGCGGGCGGCGAGATGGTCGAGAAGCTTTCGGACCTCGGCATCACGCTGCTGCTGTTCATCGTCGGCCTGAAGCTCAATCTCCGCACCTTCGGGCGGCCGCAGGTTTGGGCGGTGACCGCGCTGCACATGTTGATTGTCGTGTTCGCGCTCGGCGCCGCCGTTTACCTGCTGGCCTTGGCCGGGGCGCCTTCATTGTCCGGCCTCGATTTTTACCAGTCGTTCCTGATTGCCTTTGCGCTGAGCTTTTCCAGCACTGTCTTCGTGGTCAAGGTGCTGGAGGAGAAAGGCGAAAGCGCCTCGCTCCATGGCCGCATTGCAGTCGGAATCCTCATCGTGCAGGACTTGGCCGCCGTGGGCTTCCTAGCGGCCTCCACCGCCTCTTGGCCCACATGGTGGGCCTTCCTCCTGCTGCTGTTCATTCCGTTGAGGCCGTTGTTGGTTCGCGTCCTGGAAAGAGCCGGCCACGGCGAGCTGCTGGTGTTGTTCGGCTTGCTGCTGGCCCTTGGCGGCGCGCAGGTCTTCGAGCTGGTTGAATTGAAGGGAGATCTCGGCGCTCTCTGCCTCGGCGTGCTGATTTCGAAGCACGGCAAAGCCGACGAATTGGCCAAGGCCATGCTCAGCTTCAAGGACCTGTTTCTGGTGGCCTTTTTCCTGTCGGTCGGGATGTCCGGCCAACTCACGGCGGAGGTGGCCCTTGTCAGTGCGGCCATCACGCCCCTCCTGCTCCTGAAGTTCGCCCTCTTCCTTGGGCTGCTCGCCGCGTTCAAGCTGCGCGCCCGCACGTCTTTGCTGGCTTCGTTGAACCTAACCAACTTCAGCGAGTTCGGCCTGATTGTCGCGGCCGTCAGCGTGTCAAACGGGTGGCTGGGCGATGAGTGGTTGATCGCCTTGGCCTTGGCGTTTTCCTTGTCCTGCGCCCTGTCCGCTGGACTGAACGCCTTTGCCCACCGGATCTATGCTGGACACCCGACGTTTTGGAAACGCTTGCAGCGATCCGAGCGGCTTGCCGACGATCAATGGCTGGAAATGGCGGGGGCGGTCATCGCCGTGGTTGGCATGGGCCGCATTGGCACCGGTGCTTACGATTACATGCGGGAACGCCACGGCGGCAAGGTTGTCGGCGTGGACATCGATCCTGCCACGGTGGAGCGGTTGCGGGACACCGGCCGGAACGTGCTGCTTGGCGACCCAACGGACGCCGACTTCTGGGACCGTGTTGACAGCGCTCACACCCTTAGGCTGGTCATGCTGGCGCTTCCCAATCTGTCGGCGAACTTGGCTGTGCTCGAGCAATTCCGGACGGTGCCGTTTGCGGGTCGGCTCGCTGCTGCCGCCAAGTTTGAGGATGAGGTCCGCCCGCTGCGGGAGTCCGGGGCATCGGCGGTCTTCAACGTGTACGCCGAGGCCGGCGCCGGGTTCGCCGCACATGTGACCGAACGGCGCTCGAAAACACCCGATGGGCGCGCCGAATGAGCCGGCCCGCAGGGGCGCAGGGCGCAAGCGCGAACTTGGGTTGGGCGTTGGCCCGAAATTGACAGGCCAACTGGAGTTCGGCTAATTTGCCGACACGCTTTTGCGGAGGCCGGTGCGTGTCAGTTTTGATTGTTGCGGACCGCGACGGCGACTGTCAAGTGGCGCTGCAGCGGGGGTTCGGGCTGGCCAAGGCCATGGGCTGGGACGTCGAGGTGGTGGCATGCTGCTACGAATCCACCGCCAGCCTTGATTCTTCCGATCAACGTGAAGCAAAGCGTCGCCTTCAGGCGCGATGCCGGGAATCGCTGTCGGGTTGGATCAAGCAACACCATCCCGAAGGCGTTGACGTAAAGCCCATCGTCGTTTGGGAGAAGTCCGTATCCCAATGGGTCAATTCGCACGTTCGGCGCAACCCCGTCAACGTCGTGGTCAAAACCGGCCATCGCACCGAGACCCTTTTGTACACGCCCACCGATTGGCATTTGCTGCGCGAGTGCGAGGCCCCGGTTCTCATTGCCACTGATCGCCTTTGGCATCCGAAGCGATCGGTGGTTGCGGCCGTGGATTTCGGCAGCCGTTCGGGCGTCAAGCGGAAGCTGAACGATGCCGTCGCCCGCATGGCAAGGCAGTATGCGGACGCCTTGGCCTGCCCGCTGCACATCATCTACGTCATTCAAATCCCGTCGGTGCTCAAGGATTTGGATGTCATCGACGAGCGCGCGCAAGTTGATAGGATTCGGCGTCGCCTGCAGCCGGAGGTCACTGCCTTTGCCCGGAAGCATGCCATTGCCGAGGACCGAATCCGCATGGCGCCAGGCGAGGTTCATCGCGTCGTGCCCTCAATGTCGGCGCGTCTGCGAGCGCAATTGGTTGTCATGGGCATGGTCGGCAGAGCTGGCGCCATGGCCCGGCTGATCGGCAATACGGCGGAGCGTGTGCTCACGCGCCTTGGTGCGGACGTGCTTGCGCTCAAGCCCGAAGCGGCCGGCCCTGACTAGGGGACCGTCGATCATCGCCGACATCACCGATTTCATGCCTTGCTAGCACCAGCCGCATGAAGGTGCTGCTGGCCGGACTGCTGCGCTGTTTCGCCGCGTTGCCGCTGCGGTTCGGGTGGCGCTTGGCTGATTGGCTGGGGGCTGCGGCTTGGGCCCTTAAGACCGACGCGGCCCGCATCACCGCCATCAATTTGGCCAAGTGCTTCCCGGAGATGGGCTTAAGGCAGCGCCGCGCCCTCGCCCGCCGCAGCCTTGGCCACACTTGGCGGCTGCTGATTGAGGCCGGGCCGCTGACCCATTGGAGCGGCGCCCGGCTGCGCGGGCTGCTCACGCAGGAGTCGGGCCGGTTGCTGGTCACCGAGCCCCTCAAGCAAGGCCGCGGCTTGTTGATGCTCGTGCCCCACTACGGCAATTGGGAATACCTCTGCCATGTGCTGGGGGACTTGGGCTTCGTCGCCCTCTACGACCCGCCTCGGGTGGCGGGCTTGGAGCCGCTCCTGCTGCGCTCCCGGCAGCGCTTTGGCGCCACCCTCGTGCCCGGCACGCCGAAGGGGCTGCGCACCGCCTACAGGACGCTCAAGGCGGGCGGCTTTGCGGCCATCCTGCCTGACCAAGTGCCGGCCCAAGGCGGCGTCCATGCCCCCTTCTTCGGCCATCCGGCGCTGACCATGACGCTCGCGCAACGCTTGGCCAAAAAAAGCGGCGCACCGGTGCTCATCGGCACGGCCCGCCGAGTGGAGAATGGCTTCACGGCGGAATACGCCCCCTTCCCCACGGACATCGATCCAAGCGACCCAACGGCTTTCGCAACCGCCCTCAACCGGGCCATTGAGGCCCTGGTCCGCACAGACCCCGCCCAGTACCAATGGGAGTACAAGCGCTTCAAGAAGCCCCCGCCCGGCTGCCCCAACCCCTACCCCAAGCGGGGGGAGCGGCGTCAAGGTCCGCACACGGAGTTCGACCCTGGTTTGCCGTAGGCCTCCGGGCAGCGGGCGTTCCGTCACGTTTCAACCTTCGGGTGGCCACGGCGGCCTCGCCGCCCAACCGGTTGCCCAAGGACTGGCGGCTGAGCGCGCTCAGCTGCGACTCCGCGATGTTCAGCTAGCCGCAGTGCTTCGGCATAAGGGTCCGCTTGGCCCCGGCCGCGTCGAACGCCGTGCGCAGGGAGCCGAAGCCGTGCGTTTGCAGCTTGTCGCGCACCCGTGCAAGGCCGCCTTCGGACCCTCCAGAATCAGCCATGGCCGCTCAACGCCGCCAGAACGAGCGGGTGAAGAGCACCAGCAGGGTGAAGATCTCCAAGCGCCCAAGCGTCATCGCCAACATGAGAAGCCACGCCACCGCAGCGGGCGCCTCGGCGTAGTTGGCGGCCACGTCGCCCAAGCCGGGGCCCAAGTTGTTCAGGCAGGCGCCCACTGCGGAGAAGGCGGTGAGGAAGTCGAAGCTCCCCGCTGCCATGACCAAGCAGACCAGAATGATGAAGATCATGACGTAGGCGATGAAGAAGCCCCAGATGGCGTCGGCCACTCGCCCCGGCACCTTTTCGCCCGCCAGCTTTAGGGGGAAAACGCCCAACGGGTGAATGAGGCGCCGCAGCTCGCGAACGCACTGCCGGTAGATCAGCAGCACCCGGATCATCTTCATGCCGCCCGCGGTGGAGCCGGCGCAGCCGCCGGCAAAGGCGCCCAGCATCAGCAGTATCGGCGTCACCGAAGGCCAAAGGCTGAAGTCGGTCGTGGCGAACCCGGTGGTCGTGGTGATCGAGACGGCTTGGAAAAGGCCGTCCCGGAACGGGTTCTCGGTCGCGTGCGGGTCGCGGACCAGCAGGCAGCAGGTGATGAGTGCCATGCCCGCCAGCGCGCCTAGGTAGAGCCGCACCTCCCGGTCGCGGCTGTAGCCTGCAAGGGTGCGGCGCTTCCACGCGGTGAAGTGCAGGGCGAAGTTGATGCCGGAAAACACCATGAAGGCAATGGCCACCCCTTCGATGGCCGCGCTGTCAAAGTGGCCGATGCTGGCGTCGTAGGTCGAGAAGCCGCCGATAGCGACCGTGGAGAAGCTGTGGCAGATGGCGTCGAACAGGCTCATCCCGGCAATCCAGTAGGCCAAGGCGCAGGCGGCGGTCAACCCGAGGTACAGAAGCCACAGCGCCTTGGCGGTTTGGGTGATGCGCGGCGTCAGCTTGTTGTCCTTGACCGGCCCTGGCGACTCAGCTCGGTAGAGCTGCATGCCGCCGACCCCAAGCATGGGCAGGATGGCCACCGCCAGCACGATGATGCCCATGCCGCCGACCCACTGCAGGAACTGGCGGTAGAAGAGAATCGACTTTGGCAGCGCATCCAAGCCGGTCAACACGGTGGCCCCGGTGGTGGTGATCCCGGACAGCGACTCAAAGGCGGCTTCCGTGAAGCTGAGCCGGGTGCTGTCATCGAGCATGAAGGGGACCGCGCCGCAGAGCCCGAGGCCAACGTACGCCAGCGCCGTGATCAGAAAGCCGTCGCCCTCCCGGGCGCTGATCCGGCCGCGCCCGGAAACCCACAGCGCAATGCCCCCCGCCAAGGTGATGCCGAACGCCGTCGTGAAGGTCGGGACGGTGGGTTCGCCGTACCCCCAGGCCACCAAGGCCGGCAGCAGCATCGTCGGACTGAACAGCACCAGCAGGGCGCCGGTGGTGCGCAATATGACAGGCAGGCGCATCGCCGATTCAGAAGAACGTGAAGCCGACTTGGAACAGGCGCTCCACTTCGGTTACGTGCTTCTTGTCGGTCAGGAAAAGGATCAGGTGGTCATCGGTTTCAATGACGACGTTCTCGTATTCCACGATGGCCGCATCGCCGCGCACGATGGCGCCGATGGTGACGCCCTTGGGCAGTTGGATGTCCGCCACCGGCCGGCCGACGATGCGGGAGGTCTTGGCGTCGCCGTGGGCCACGGCCTCCATGGCTTCCGCCGCGCCCCGCCTTAAGCTGTGCACCCTCGTCACGTCGCCCCGGCGCACATGGGTCAACAGGCTGGAGGTGGTGGACTGCTGCGGCGAAATGGCCACGTCGATTTCACTGGTGCGCATGAGCTCCGCGTAGGCGGGCTTGCGCATCAGGGTCATCACCCGGCGCACCCCGTAGCGCTTGGCCATCAGGGAGGACATGATGTTGACCTCATCGTCATTGGTCAGGGCGCAGAACACGTCGCTGTTGCGCGTGGCGTCGCGCAGCTGGTCGGGATTGGTGGCGTCGCCTTGGATCACCACTGCGTCCTTGAGGGTGGTGGCCAGCCGTTCGGCGCGGCCAAGGTCGAACTCGATGAGCTTGACGTTGAAGTAGCTTTCGATGGAGGCCGCAAGCCGAGCGCCGACGTTGCCGCCGCCGGCTATGGTCACGCGCTTGAAGGCCCGCTCCACGTCGCGCAGTTCGGCCATCACGGAGTTGATCTGGCCCGCCGCAACGATGAGGAAGACCTCGTCGCCCGCCTCAATGGTGGTGTTGCCGTCCGGCGGGATGGACTGCGCGCCACGGAAGATGGCCGCCACTCGGGTGTTGACGTTGGGCAGTCGCCTGCGCACGTCCCGCAGCCCCTGGCCAACCAGGGGGCTGCCGGCGTAGGCGCGCACGGCAACCAACTGCACCCGCCCCTCGGCGAAGTCGAGAACCTCAAGGGCGCCTGGGTTCTCGAGGAGCAGCCGGACGTGGTCGGTGACCACCTGCTCAGGGTTGATGAACACGTCCACCGGCATGTGCTCGTCCGCAAACAGCGACTTTTCGTTGACGTAGGCGGCGGAGCGCACCCGGGCGATCTTGCGCGGCGTGCGGAACATGGAATACGACACTTGGCAGGCCACCATGTTGACCTCATCGCTGCCCGTCACGGCGATCAGCATGTCGGCATCCTCGGCGCCCGCCTCGCGCAGCACGTGGGGATGGGAGGCCCAGCCGGCGACGGTGCGGATGTCGAGTCGGCTGCGCAGCTCCCGCAGGCGCACCTCGTCGAGATCGACCAAGGTGATGTCCAGGGTTTCGCTGGCCAGATGGGTCGCCAAGGTGCCGCCCACCTGACCGGCGCCGAGGATGAGAATCTTCATGGCCGCTTGTCGATCCGAGCCAAGTAGAAGCCGTCCGTGGCGGGCTCGGTGGGCAGCATCTGCCAGCCGTGCCGGGTCGCCTTTCCGGTGGGCAGCTGCACGCCAGCCGCGCGGGCGTCCGCTTGGGCCTCAAGAAAGGACTCGACCACTTGGTCGTTCTCCTCAGCGAGCATCGAGCACGTGCAGTACAGCAGGGTACCTCCGGGACGAACCGTGCGCCACAGGTTCCGCAGCAGCGCACCCTGCAGCCGGCTCGCTTGACGCACCTGCCGGGGCGTTCGGTTGAGCTTGATGTCGGGATGGCGGCGCAGGGTGCCCGAACCGGAGCAGGGGGCGTCGATCAGCACGAAGTCGAAGGGCTCGCCGTTCCACCAATCCAAGCCGCAAGCGTCGGCGCCGATGGCGCGGAAGCCCGTGTGGCCGAGACGCTCGGCCAGCTCGGCCAAGGTTTGCAGGCGGGTTGGCGCATTGTCCAAGGCGGTCAATTCCAGTTCCAGCCCGGATTCGAGCAAGTGGAACAGCTTGCCGCCCGGCGCGGCGCAGGCGTCGAGCACCCGGCAGCCGTTGCGCAGCCGCTCGCGCATGGCGCCGCCAACGAGCTGCGCGCCGACGTCCTGCACGGCCACGGCGCCGTCCCGGAAGCCGGGCAGCGTGGCCGATGGCTGTGGCTCGCGCAACAGGATGGACTCCGGCAGCCAAGCGTCGTCGAAGGCGATGCCGGCGCCGTCCAGCAGGGCGCGGTAGGCCGCAGGCTCGATCTTGCGGCAGTTGACGCGCAGCCCCATTGGCGCCCGTTGGTTGTTGGCCCGCAGCAGCGCTGGCGCCTGTTCCCCGTACTGGGCTTCGATCATGTCCTGCAGCCAAGGCGGGTGCTCGCTGGCGCCGTCGTCGGGGCGGGTGGGCAGCTTGCGCAGCACGGCGTTGACCAGTGCCGCCGCCCAGGGCTTGCCCAGCGCCCGGACCGCGGCAACGGTCTCGTTGATGGCTGCATGGGCCGGCACACGCATTCTCTGGAGTTGGTAAGCGCCCACTAACAACAGGCAGAAGACGTCCAGATTCTGCTTTCGCATAGGCCGGACCAACCGCGCCTCAACCGCCTCGGCAAGCGAGAAGTAGTGCCGCAGGCACCCGTAGGTCAATTCCAGGCACAACGGCTTCGCCTCCCCCCGAACGACGTGGTCCAGACTGTCCCCGCGGCCAATGATGCGCGCAAGATGCCTTGCGGCGCGGGCGCGTTCCGAGTGGCGCGCAGGGTTCCGCACGACTTCAAAGCGTGGGCTGTGGGGGTTCGCATAGACCCATCGGACACGCTCTGCATTGCGAGTGAATCATGTCGCAGGGGAGCTGAACTGATTGCCCGTCCGGAACAGGTCGCCAAAGCCGTTGATGGCTTCCGCGGCACCGAGGGGCTTGCCCTTGCCGCGATTCAGGCGCAGTTGCTTGATCTTGAGCGCGCCGGTGCCGCAGGCGGCGACCAAGCCCTGTCGGTTCGCCATGACGATTTCACCGGGCCGGCCTTGCGTTGATTGGTCAAGGGCTTCCCCGGCGAGCAATTGCACGCGCGCGCCGACAAGTTGGCTGTGGATCGGCAGGCGATGGGCGAGGGCGCGGACGTTGCGTTCGAGTTGGGCGGCGGGCTGGGTCCAGTCGGCCATGGCGTCTTGGAGGCTGAGCTTGCGGGCATAGGTCGCTGGGCCGGTTTGGGGCGCCGGCCGCATGGCGGACAGGTCGGGCAGCAAGCCGCAAAGCAGGCTGGCGCCGAGCTCAGCGATGGCTTGGCTTAGGCTCTCGCCGGTGCTGTCCGGGCCGATGGGCAGCGGCGCTTGGGCGATGATCGGGCCGGTGTCCAGGCCCGCGTCAATTTGCATGATGGTGGCGCCGGTTTGCGCATCGCCCGCCATCAGCGCCCGCTCGACGGGCGCGGCGCCGCGCCAGCGGGGCAGCAAGGAGGCGTGCAGATTGATGCAGCCGTAGCGGGGCAGGCTCAGGAAACGCTCCGACAGGATCAGGCCGTAGGCAGCGACCACCACGGCGTCCAGCCGCCCTCCCTTGATGACGGAGACGGTCGCATCATTGTTGGCGGGCGTCTCGACCGGAATGCTCGCTTCCGTCGCCAGACGCTTGACCGGACTCGGCAGGCGCTTGCGGCCTCGCCCGCGCGGCCGGTCGGGGCCGGTCAGCACCAAGCAAGGGCGAAACCCGCCCTGCAGCAGGCCGGTTAGGGTGCCGGCGGCGAACTCCGGCGTGCCGGCGAAAGCGAAGCGGGGCGCCACGCTAAGCCCGCGTGCGTTGCGCTTTGGACAGCTTGCGGCGGATGCGCGTGCGCTTCAAGTTCGACAAGTGGTCCACGAACAGCTTGCCTTGGAGATGGTCGCACTCGTGCTGGATGCAGACCGACAGCAAGCCCTCCGCCTCAAGGCGGAAGGGCTTGCCTTGCTGGTCGAGCGCCTCGACCTGAACGCGCTCCCGACGGGTCACCGGCTCGTAGAAGCCCGGCACCGACAGGCATCCCTCGTCGGTCTCCACCTCGGGGCCGCTGACTTCGATGCGGGGGTTGATGAACACGCGCGGCTCGTTGCGGTCCGGGGAGATGTCGATGACGACCACCTGCTTGGCGACGTTGACTTGGTTGGCGGCCAGACCAATGCCCGGCGCCTCGTACATGGTTTCGAGCATGTCATCGACCAGCGTGCGAATCGCGCTGTCCACGGTCGCCACGGGCTTGGCCTTGGTCCGCAGCCGAGGATCGGGAAAGGTGAGGATGTTGAGCAGGGACACGGGTTGCGCCGCCTCGCGGGCGGGGGTTTGCCTCCAATCGGTGGCGTTAGTATAACCGCTCCCGCTCTTCGGGCTGTTCTCCTACAACCCAAAGGGACAAAGACGCCTTTTGCTGACCGGCCAACCGCCTAGAATCCGGTTTTCCTGATCGTTGGATGAGGTTGTCACGTGATTCAGCTCCTGGACTGGGCCGCCGCCCCGGCTTCGGTTTTGGGCGTGGCGTGGTTTGCTTAATGGTCGCCCGGAACGCCTTGAGCAATACCATGCGGCGGGAACCGGCTTGCGAATCCCAAGCGCTGCTTTACTTGAGCCAGCAGGCGACCAGGCCGCAGGTGCGGCGCTGGCTGGCGGCGGCGGACAGCGCCCAAGCGGCCTACGCGCGCCACGGCGAGCGGCCCGACTGGACGCCGGAAGCCTTGGCCGTGACGGGCATCGGCGTCGCAACGCCCTTTGATGAGGTCTATCCGGAGCCACTGCGCCATATCCCGGACCCGCCTTTGGCGCTGTACTACCAAGGCAGCCTGACGGTTGCGGAAGGTCCCGGCATCGCGCTGGTGGGGGCCCGGCGCGGCACGCGGCTGGGCTTGCGCATTGCCCAGGCCATGGGCCGCGAGCTGGCCGCGCAGGGTGCCCGGGTTCTGTCAGGCCTGGCCCGGGGCATCGACGGCGCAGCCCACGAGGGGGCCTTGGCCAGCGGCGTGGATGGCAGCACATGGGCCGTGCTGGGCAGCGGGCTCAACCACATCTACCCCCGCGAGCATCAAGCGCTGGCGCGCCGCATCGTGGACTCGGGCGGCGCGGTCATCTCCGAGTATCCGCCTGACGCGCGGCCGTACCGCAGCCACTTTCCGGAGCGCAACCGCCTCATCAGCGGCTTGGCCGAGGCAGTCGTCGTGATCGAGGCGTCGCGCCGCAGCGGTTCGCTCATCACGGCGCGGATGGCGGCCGAACAGGGCCGGGAGGTGTTCGCCGTGCCCGGCGCGGTCGGCAATGCGGTGAGCGCTGGTTGCCATTGGCTGATCCGGCAGGGCGCAGGGCTGGTGGAGAGCGCCGAGGACGTGCTGACGGAGCTGGGCTGCGCGGTCCAGGACGGCGCTGCGCCACCGCCGCCGCCCGAAGCCCTGATGCCGGTCTTTGCCGCCGTTTCGGCCACTGCCTCGCCGATTGACGAGATTGCCCTGGCCGTGGGCCTGCCCGTGGAGGCGGTGACCGGCGATCTGGTGCAATTGGAGCTTAAGGGATTTGTCCAGCTAACGCCGGACGGGTATATTCGCGTGCCTCGCTGAAATGGCTCGTTGACTCGAATAAGGAGGCACCAATGGGTTTCGTCGGCATATTGATGGGTTCCGAATCGGATTGGCCGGTCATGCGCAAATGCACGGAAGTGCTGGAACGGCTGGGCATTGACTTTGAGGCGCGGGTGTCCTCGGCCCATCGCACCCCTGCCGCGACGGCGGCCTACGTGGCCGACGCCGCCGAACGCGGCTGCGCGGCATTCATTTGCGGTGCCGGCATGGCCGCCCACTTGGCGGGCGCGGTGGCGGCGCACACCGTGCGGCCGGTCATCGGCGTACCCATCGACAGCGGCCCCCTGCAGGGCTTCGATGCGCTGTTGGCGACGGTGCAGATGCCCGGCGGCATCCCGGTTGCCACTGTGGCCGTGGGCGGGGCGGGCGCGCGCAACGCGGCTTATTTGGCCGCGCAGATTCTGGCGGTGAACGATGCGCAGCTCGCCGCCGCGCTCGCCGCCGACCGCGAGGAGAACCAAGCCAAGGTTCGGGCGCAGAATGAGCGGTTGCAGTCCGAACTCAAAGACTAACGAGGCGATGCCCCAGACCGACGCGTGGGTGGTCGCCGGGCGCACCAGTTGATTCATGCGGCAACCTCATCCCGCGATCAAGAAAATCAATGAGTTCCATCTTCGGAGAGCCGTGCGTCATCTGCGCCGAGGGGGCGTGGTGGCGCACGCCACCGAGGGCGTCTGGGGGCTCGCTTGCGACCCCTTCGATTGCCAAGCCGTGGCGCGCATCCTCGCCATCAAGGGCCGCAGTCCCGACAAGGGCCTGATTCTCATCGGCGCCGGCGCCGACTGCTTTGCCCCGGAACTCGAACCGCTGACGGCGCCGGAGCGGCGGGCGGTGCGATCAACTTGGCCGGGGCCGGTGTCCTGGGTGCTGCCTTCGGCCCGCTTTCCGGTTTGGATCACAGGTGTTGGGCGCCGCCAGCGCCCCACCGTTGCCGTGCGGGTGCCCGGTCACCCCCAGGCCCGCGCCCTGTGCGCCCGCTTTGGCGGCCCCTTGGTGTCCACCTCCGCCAATCCGTCCGGCGTTTCGGCCACCGCCAGTGTCCTGCGCGTTCGTCGCTGGTTTGGCGACGCGGTGGATTTCATCGCCCCCGGCCAAACCTTGGGCCGCCTTGGTCCGAGCCAGCTTCGCACGCTGGCCGGGGAGGTGCTGCGTTGATGGATCGATACGCCGTGGTTGGCAATCCGATTGAGCATTCGCTGTCTCCGGACATCCACCGGGCATTCGCCGCCGAGACCGGTGAACGGCTGCGCTACGACAAGCTGCCTGCCCCTGCGGATGGCTTTGCGGCCGCGGCGGCGGAGTTTTTCGCGCAGGGCGGCTGCGGCCTCAACGTGACCCTGCCCTTCAAGGGCGAGGCTTGCCGTTGGGTGGCCGAGGCCACGCCTGCCGCCGACCGCTGCGGCGCGGTGAACACCATCGCCCTGAAGGGCGGCAAGACCTTGGGGTTCAACACCGACGGCATCGGCCTGGTGCGCGACCTTGAAGCCCAAGCGGTGCGGATAACGGGCCGTCGGCTGCTGCTGATCGGTGCCGGCGGGGCGGTCAGCGGCATTCTCGATGCCTTGGTGGCGGCAAACCCGGCCTCCGTGCGCATTGCCAATCGCACCCTTGCCAAAGCGGAGGCCTTGGCCGAGCGCCACGGCGCCACGGTCGCCGCGACGCCTTTGGAAGGCTTGGGTGGCCGTTTCGACCTCATCATAAACGGCACTTCAGTCGGCGTGACCGACCCCTCCTCTGGCTTGGGCGGAGCCGCCGACGAGCTGATCGCGCCGCCGCTCGCCGCCGGGGCGCAATGCTATGACCTGTTCTACCGCCGAGATGGACAAACGCCTTTCTGTTGCTGGGCGCGGCAGGCCGGCGCCGCTTGGGTGTCCGATGGCTTGGGCATGCTCGTCGAGCAAGCCGCCGCCGCCTTCGCCATCTGGCGGGGACGCAGGCCAAGCACTCGCCACCTGCTGCGTTCGCTTAGGTCGGGAACGGCCCAATAATGGCCCGCCTGGCGAGCAAGCGTGGCCGTGCGCCTTCATTTCGCCGCCCCGCCCATTGGCCGGACAGGACACAAGGGATGAAGCGCCGTGGTTGATCGGGAAATTGCCAGGAAAAATCGATGGCAAGTGGTTATCATGGCCATCGCCCTGCCGCTTTTGGCGCTCTTCGGCGTCTATAGCCTCATTTACCTTGCCGGACAGGATTCGTTGCTTCGGACCACCAATGCCGGTGAGTTTGTGGATCCGCCCCTGATGGCACGGGATCTTGGGCTTAGCGACGCCGAGGGGCGTCCGGTTGACGGCAGCGACGCTTGGTGGGTTTGGGTGGCGGCGGAAGATTGCGCCGCCGCCTGCCGACAAAGCCTCGCGGCCCTTGGGCCCTTGAACGAGCGGCTCGCTGAGGATGCGGGCCGGGTGCGTCTGGCCCTGGTCGTCTCTGGGCCAGACGGCTTCGAGCCCGGCGCTGCGTCGGATTCGAGGCCCGTCGAACAGTTCCGCAGCACGGGCGGGCAGCGGTTGGCCGATGGGGTTTACATCGTCGATCCGCCAGGCAACGTGGTGTTGCGCTATCCCTTGGACGCGGCCGTCGATGCCGTGGCGGAAGACTTGACAAGAATGCTGAAGGTGACCCGTAGTGGCTGAGTGGGCCTCCCCCAAATTGATGCGCGGGCTGACGGCGGCCGCCGTGGGCTTGGCGTTGGTGGTCGTCGTTCTGGGCGCCTACACGCGCTTGGCTGATGCGGGCCTCGGCTGTCCGGACTGGCCCGGCTGCTACGGCCATCTGGGCGTGCCCGACACCGAGGCGGAGGTGCAGGCCGCCGAGGCGCAATTCCCCGATGCGCCGGTGGAAGCGGACAAGGCGTGGATCGAGATGGTGCATCGCTACTTCGCCACGGCCTTGGGGGCGCTGATTCTCGGCATCGTCATCGTGGCGTTTCGGATCCCGAGGACGGCCTCGGGCGATCTGCCTCGGGCGCTGCCCGCGGCCTTGCTGGCGCTGGTTATCCTGCAGGGCGCTTTTGGCGCTTGGACCGTCACGCTGAAGCTCTGGCCCCAAGTGGTGACCGCCCATTTGCTGGGCGGATTCGCCACTTTGGCGCTCCTGTGGCTGTTGGCGCTGCGGCTCGGCATTGGCCCGAAGGGCGGGGGAACGGCCCAATTGGGGCGCTTGGCGACAGTGGCCTTGGTCGTGGTGGTGGCGCAGGTCGCGCTCGGCGGCTGGGTCAGCTCCAACTACGCTGCCTTGGCCTGCCCGGACTTCCCCACCTGTCACGGCGACTGGGCGCCGACCATGGATTTCCGCCAAGGCTTTGACGTTCTGCAGACCGTGGGCCCCAATTACCTAGGCGGATTATTGGACAGCGAGGCCCGAATCGCCATACAGTTCGCGCATCGCTTGGGCGCCGTGGCCGTGCTGGCGGCGGTCGGCCTGCTGGGCTGGCGGCTTTGGCAGGCCGGCAGCCCGCTGGCGCCTTGGGTGTTGGGACTGCTCGCCGTCCAGTGGACCTTGGGCATTTTGAATGTGCTTCTCAGCTTGCCGTTGGCCGTCGCCACCGCGCACAACGCCTGCGGCGCGCTTTTGCTGCTGGCCTTGGTGACTGTCAGGGAGAGCGCGTTTCAGGAAAACGGAAGCCTGGTCACGGGAACGAACAGTGAGTGAACTAGTGAGTGAATTGACACAGGCGGCGCGCCCCACTTGGCGTGACTACTTGGAGATGTGCAAGCCCCGGGTGGTCGCGCTGATGCTGCTTTGCGCCTTGGTGGGCATGTTTCTGGCGACTCCGGGCTGGGTCGGCCTCGAGGTGCTGGTGCCCGGCATTTTGGGCATTGGCCTAGTGGCGGCCTCAGCGGCGGCGGTCAACCACATCGCCGATGCGGAGATCGACATCCGCATGGCCCGCACCGCCAACCGGCCGGTCGCCACGGGGCGGGTCGGCACCTTGTCGGGGCTGGCGTTCTCCGCCGCGCTCGGGGTGGCGGGCATGGCTGTGCTGCTTCTGTGGACCAACGCCCTGACGGCGTGGCTCAACCTGGCCTCGTGGGTGGGCTACGGCTTGGTCTATACCCTGTTTCTGAAGCGGATGACGCCGCAGAACATCGTCATTGGCGGCCTGTTCGGCGCCGCGCCGCCGCTGTTCGGCTGGACCGCGGTGACTGGCGCGCTGGAACCGGGCGGGCTGATCCTGGTGCTGATCATCTTTGCCTGGACGCCACCCCACTTCTGGGCCTTGGCCTTGGACCGCAAGGCGGAGTACCAAGCGGTCAACATCCCCATGCTGCCGGTCACCCACGGCGAGCGGCACACGCGACGGCACATTTTCTACTACACGCTGATCCTCATCGCCTCAAGCCTGCTGCCGGTGGCTATCGGCATGAGTGGCTGGGCCTACCTGATCGCGGCCCTGGGCTTGGGCGCCGGGTTTCTTTACTGGTCGGTGGCGCTGCTGGCCAATCGGAACCGCAAAGCGCCCATTCAGACGTTTCGCTACTCACTCTTCTACCTCTCGGCGTTGTTCGTGGCCATGCTGATCGACCACTATTGGCTGGCTCCGGTATGAAGGGGTTTCAAGCCGAGCCCCGCCGGCCTTGGAAAGCGGTGGCCGCCTTGCTTGCGGCGATCGCCGCCGGATGCGTCGGCGACGATCTCGAAGCGCTGCGCAACCAAGGGATCCACATTTTGCCGGAGCCTGCCAAGGTTGCGGATTTTGCGCTTGAAACCCACGAGGGCGCTGCCTTCGGTGCGGAAAGCCTGGCGCAAGGAAGGTGGTCCTACCTGTTCTTCGGCTTCACCCGCTGCCCGCACCTTTGCCCCACCACCTTGGCCACCCTCGCCGACGCCGAAGAGCGCATCCGGGAGTTGCCCGAAGGCGATCGGTTCCGCGGCCTGTTCGTCAGCGTGGACCCCGAGCGGGACGGCAATGAGGACATCAAGGCATACTTGGCCCGATTCTCGGAAGGCTTCACCGGCTTGCGTGGGTCGCGCTCGGAGACGCTGAAGATCGCCCGCGACATGGACATAGTCTTCGCCACGTTGCCCGACGGTCAAGGCGGCTTGACCGTCGAGCACTCCGGGCACATCGTGCTGATCGATCCCGAGGGCCGCTACCGCGGCTTCATCAAGTCGCCCCATCAAGTGGATGCCTTGGTCTCGGCTTGGCGCTGGCTGACCGGCTGACTGCATGCCGATTGAGACGCTGGCGGACCGCTACCGTGCGGTTCGCGCCCGCTCCGAGGCGCTTTGCGAGCCGCTGAGCGTTGAGGACTGCGGCGTGCAGCCGATGGATGAGGCGAGCCCCCCCAAGTGGCATTTGGCCCACACCGCCTGGTTCTTCGAGACCTTCCTGCTCAAGCCGTTCGCCGCCGCGCATCAGCCGGTGGATGCCCGCTACGAGCAGCTGTTCAACTCCTATTACAACGGCGTCGGCGAACCCTATCCGCGGCCGCGGCGCGGGCTGTTGTCCCGCCCCACGGTCAGCGACGTGATGGACTACCGGAACTTGGTTGACCAAGCCATGCAGCCGCTGCTCGACCGGCACGACGGGGAAGTTCGGCGGCGCGTTGAACTCGGCTTGCAGCACGAGCAGCAGCATCAGGAGCTGATGCTCACGGACCTGAAGGCCAATCTGGGCCTCAATCCCCTCAAACCCGCCTATCGCCTGGATTTGGCCGCTGAGGCCAAGGCTGGCGATGGGGCGGCGCCGCCGCTCGGGTTCAGCGCCCACGAGGGCGGGATGATCCGCATCGGTGCTGTGGGCGACGGTTTCCGCTTCGACAACGAGATGCCTCGGCACCGGGTCTGGCTGGAGCCCTTTGCCTTGGCGGATCGGCTGGTGACCAACGGCGAGTATCTTGAGTTCATTGAGGGCGGCGGCTACCGGGATCCGGCTTGGTGGCTTGCGGATGGCTGGGCTGCGGCGTGCGCGGGAGTCTGGCGCGCGCCCTTCTACTGGCGCCAGCGGGACGGCGCTTGGCTGGAGTACCGCTTGGGCGGCGAAGCGCCGTTGGCGCCAGCGGATCCGGTGGCCCACGTCAGCGGCTTCGAGGCCGACGCCTATGCCCGCTGGGCGGGCTGCCGGCTGCCCACCGAATTCGAGTGGGAGGCGAGCGCGGCGGGCCTTGACCCGAATGCGGGCAACTTTGCCGACGACGAGCGCCTGCATCCGGTCGCTGGCAGCGGCCAGCTCTTCGGCGATCTCTGGGAGTGGACTTCCAGCGCCTACGGCCCCTACCCCGGCTACGCGCCGCTGCCCGGCGCGCTCGGCGAGTACAACGGCAAGTTCATGAGCGGCCAACTGGTGCTGCGCGGCGGCTCCTGCGCCACGCCTCGGGGCCATGTGCGGGCCAGCTACCGAAACTTCTTCTACCCCGGCGACCGCTGGCAGTTCAGCGGCATACGGTTGGCCAAGGGGCCGGGGCCGGCGACATGAGGCCGCCAACCGCTCCGAACGCCGTTAGGCGCGCGGAGTATCGATTCTTCGACCAGCGGCCCCCGCCCTCGGCGCTGCTTGACGAGGTGATCGAGGGCTTGACCGAAGAACCCAAGCGCATCGCCCCCAAGTTCTTCTACGACGAGCGCGGCTCAAGGCTCTTCGAGGCCATCACCCGCCTGCCGGAGTACTACCTGACCCGCACGGAGATGGGCTTGTTCGACGTCTGCCTGCCGGAAGTCCGTGATCGCTTCGGCGAGGGCGGCTGCCTGATCGAGTACGGCGCGGGCTCCACCGTCAAGATTCGCCGCCTGCTGGAGGAGTTGCGCCCGGGTGCCTACCTGCCTGTGGACATCTCCCGCTGCCACCTCGAGCGATGCGCCCGGACGCTGCACGCCGACCACCCGCACTTGAGCGTCTATCCCATGTGCGCGGACATGACGGCGCCCTTTGAACTGCCGGAGGTGGTCGCCGGCCTCGACAAGCTCGGCTTCTACCCAGGCTCCAGCATCGGCAACTTCGAGCTCGACGATGCCCAGGCGTTCCTGCGCCAAGTGGCGGCCACCCTCGGTGCGGGCGGCCGCCTGCTCATCGGCGTGGACCGCAAGAAGGACGTCGGCGTGCTCGAAGCCGCCTACAACGACAGCGCCGGCGTCACCGCCGAATTCAATCTCAACATACTGCACCACCTGAATGCGGCCTTGGCCACCGAAATCGACCCCGCCGGCTTCCGCCACCGGGCGAACTACAACGAGGAGTTCGGCTGCGTGCAGATGTTCCTCGAATGCGTTCGGGACCAATCCTCCCGGGTCGATGGGCGCATCGTCGAGTTCACCCAAGGCGAACGGGTGCATACGGAAAACTCTTACAAGTACGACTTTGACCAGTTCGCCGAGCTGGCCAAGGGCGGCGGCTTCAAGGTCGAAGCCAGTTGGAGCGATGCCGATGCCTACTTCACGCTTTTTTTGCTTCGGGCCGAGTAGTGCTTGCTAGACTTGGGTTGGGAAAGCAGCGTAAAAGCACGAAATTAGGCGCGAATCTATTTTAAGTGGTATCTTTGTCAATTATAGGTAAATTTAATGCTTTAGCGGGGCAGTGATGCTGATTGAGTTTTCCGTGGATAACTTCCGATCGATCAAGGACCAAGCTCAACTGAGTTTGGTGGCGGACTCTAGTCAGGAGCGTAGAAATACCCATGTGGTCGAGGTGACGAGCGGCGGTGCCCGCCCAATTGCGCTCTTGCGCTCGGCGGCCATCTACGGTGCCAATGCGGCTGGCAAGACTAATTTGCTTAAGGCACTCGAAACGATGCGGCAGATAGTGATGCGCTCAGCCAACGAGTTGGACGCGCTGCCTATCACGCCTTTCCGCTTTGATACGGCCAGCGAAACCAAGCCGACGACGTTCGAACTGCAGTGTCTTGCGGGAGGTGTTCGCTACCAGTATGGATTTTCAGCGACTCGGGATGCTGTTTTTGGCGAGTGGCTTTACGCTTGGCCGAACGGGCGATTGCAGACTTGGTTCGAACGCGGTGCTTCGGAAAGCGTAAAGTTTGGTGACAAGCTACTTGGCGACAAGGAGGTTTGGCGTCGATCGACGCGGCCAAACGCACTATTGCTGTCAACGGCGATCACCCTAAACAGCGTTCAGTTGCGGCCGCTTTTTGACTGGTTCAACATGCATCTTCGCGTTGCTGTTGGTGGCGTCTGGGGCAAGCAATTTACCGTTAAGTGCTGTGAGGGACAGCGGAAGAACGAAGTTATCGGGTTTTTGCAGCAGGCCGATTTAGCCGTTTCGGATATTCAACTCGTTGAGGAGGACTTCTCGCCTCATATGATATCTGGCGATATGTCCTCCGCCTTGCGAGATGCGATGGCGCGGGAGCTATCTGATGCCAAGATTATCAGACCTCAGTTGTCTCAACGTTCTACCGAAGGTCGGATACTAGAGATCGACTTGGAAGAAGAGTCAGACGGCACTCAGAAGATTTTTGCCTTGGCAGGCCCTTGGATTGATGCCTTGGAGAGCGGGTATGTTGTCGTCCTTGATGAATTGCACGGCCACCTTCATCCCGCTTTGGTTCGATTCCTCATCGAACTGTTTCATGACCCTAAAAGAAACAGCAAAGGTGCGCAACTGATCTTCTCCACCCACGAGACCTCGATTCTCAATCAGGAAGTCTTCCGGCGCGACCAAATCTGGTTCTGCGAGCGTAACCGGAACCTGGCGACCAAGTTGTTCCCGCTGACGGACTTCCGCCCCCGCAAGGGGGTGGAGAATCTGGAACGGTCCTATCTGGCCGGTCGATACGGTGCTGTGCCGCATCCCCAGTCTGCTCAAGCGGTAAACTTCGGATAGGTGGATGATGGCCCGCAATGCCCCGCGTGGAAAGCCGGGACGGCGTGGGCCGCAGCGTGAACCATACGACCGTGTGTTGATCGCCTGCGTCGGCGAGCGCACGGAGGCGCAGTACTTTCAAGAATTGAGAGATGTGTGGGGCATAAGCACTGCGAACGTGGTTATTGTCCCGTCTGGTCTCGATCCGATGGGGCTGGTCAAGCTGGCTAAGAAGAAGAGGCGGGAAGAGCGAAGAAACGGAGAGGACTACGACCGCATCTATTGCGTATTCGATCACGACGACCAGGCGCACTTTGAGTCAGCTTCTCAAGCGGCTGAGAAAGCTGGATTCCGTTTGGCCCGGTCATGGCCCTGCTTCGAGTTCTGGTTCCTGCTTCACTTTGAGTACACAAGGCAGCCCTTTGGGCGTAGCGGAGGCAAAAGCAAGTGCGACAACTGCATCTCGGCTCTGAAACTCCATCTGCCCGGCTATACGAAGCAAGGGAAGGGCAGGTTTCGGGAGCTCGAGGGGCGGCTTGACGATGCTATGACTCGTGCGGATCAAGCTTTGACGGATGCGCAAAGTACCAAGGAGCACAATCCCAGCACCGAAGTGCATGAATTGGTTCGCTACCTGAAATCCATCAAGAAAGCGTTTTCCAGCAGGGAAATGAGCCTGAACGAAGGGGGGGTGCAGGGAAGCTCAGCCGGTCGGTTTCCGGGAGGTTGATGGAGCGTTGATGATCGCCCTCCGCCCCCCTTCGCGCAAGCGGTTGTGCCGGCTCAGGACCTTTCGGAACTTTTTGCCTGCCGGATCAGGCAGCATCCTCGATCTCGACAAGGTACTCATTCGGGGTTCGGCAATCCAGCACGGAAGGCGGCAAGTCTTCAAGGGCAGAGTAGTCTAAGAGGGATTTTGGAACCACGGCAGACAGAGCAGTTGCGCAAGGGCCGCATGCCCTTCTTTCAGGTCCGTTCGGTTGCCATCTGCCTGTTGATCAACGCCCTTGATGGCTTCGACATCCTGGTCATCGCCTTCTTGGCGCCCGAGATTGCCCAGCAATGGCGGTTGTCACCGGACACGCTGGGCATTCTCCTCAGCGCCGGGCTGGCGGTTTGCATCGGCCTTGGGGTCAACGCGGCGGTGATTGCCCTTTATGCCGTGGTGGCGGATGTGTATCCCGTCAACATCCGAACCACGGCCATCGGCTGGGCGATCGGCGTGGGGCGTTTCAGCGCGGTTCTGTCCCCGGCCATCGCCGGTTTCGTGCTGGACTTAGGCGTCGAGGAGGGGATCCTCTTCCTGATCTTCCCGCTACCCATGCTGCTCGTCGCCGACTTGGTTCTGGCGATAAAGCCCAAGGCCGCGGAATAGGCATCACGCCGATTCGCACAGAGGGGGCGTCAGCAACCCACATTCCAAAATTTAGTAGCCATACTCAAAATAATTTACTTTATTTCGATCGCTGACGGTCATAGACTGTATTTGAAAGCTGAGCGGGATCACGAGTGATCTCGCGATAGGCAGATGCAGCAGGAGGTGTCCATGGCTGACGAACAACCCATGAAAATATGGGGCGCAGGAACCACGCGCACGTTTAGGCCGATCTGGGTTGCGGAGGAGCTTGGCTTGGGTTATGAGCATCTCGCAATTGGCCCGCGAACGGGCGAGACGCAAACGGCTGAATTCACTCAACTCAATCCCAAGCAAAAAATCCCATATCTAGTTGACGGCGACGTTCGTCTTTCTGAAAGCGTAGCCATCAGCCGATACCTCGTTGAGCGCTACGGGCAACCCTCGACCATCGCAGCGCCAACCAGTTTGGAGGCCCGCGCGAAGGAAGATGAGTGGGTGTGCTACGTCTATGGGGAGCTTGATGAAACCAGTCTCTACGTCATGCGTCGGCACGGCGACCTCAAGGCGCTCTTTGGTGAGGCTACTGAAGCGGTGCGGTCTTCGAAAGCGTATGCTCAAAAGCACCTTCAGGTGATTGCAAGTCAAATCGGCGGCCGCGCTTTTGTGCTGGGCGAGCGCTTGGGCCTCGCCGACGTCATTCTGATGTCTTGCTTGGACTGGGCCGTAGACTACGGCATCGAATTGCCAGACCCGTTGCCTAGTTACAAGGAACGGCTGTCTCGACGGGACGCTTATCGCCGTGCCTTCGCAGCCAATTACGCCGGACTGCTAAAGGAGGCCTGAGGATGGGACCGCTCAATGGCTTGAAGGCGGTCGATCTAACGAGCATGGTTTCCGGGCCTGTGGCAGCGATGATGCTGGCGGACCAGGGCGCTGAAGTCATCAAGGTGGAACCGTTGCACGGTGAGCAAATGCGCTTTCTTGGACCTCCGGTTAACGGCCTGCCGCCCACCTTCTTCTCTTGCAATCGAGGCAAGCAGTCCATTGCTTTGGACCTCAAGAGCGAGCCGGGTCAAGCGGTGCTCTGGCAGCTCATATCAGCAAAAAGCCCAGTGAGATTAGAGGTCCCGCACCCAAGTTAGGTGAACAGTCCACGGAGATACTGAGGAGGCTCGGCTACTCCGAGGAACAGGTGCAAGAGATGATCGATGCAGGCGTTTTGACACAAGTTCATGGATAGGAGAGCGGGATGAAACCAGTTTGCCTAGTGATGGGGGCCGGCGCAGGAATTGGCGGAACCGTTGGCAGGAAATTCGCTAAGGAGGGATATCACTCCGTCCTATGCCGCCGCAGCGATGCGGAAGGCTTGCGCAAGCTCGTGGCTGGCATCAAGGCCGATGGAGGTGAGGCCACGGGATTTCTTTTGAATGCTGTTGAGGAAAATGCGCTGGAGGAACGCATCGAACACATCGAGCGGGACATCGGTCCGATTGAGGTCGCGCTGTTCAACTTGGGGGCGCAGATCGGCAGCCGAACGCTTACGGAACTGACCTACAAGCAGTTTGAATTGGGTTGGCGCATGGCCACGTTCGCCCTGTTCAGGATGGCGAAGGAACTGTTCCCTCGAATGGAGGAGCGTGGCGGCGGCACGCTCCTCGTGACTTCCGCAACCGCTGCCGTACGGGGCAACGCGGGTCAACATTCACATGCGGCGGCGATGGGTGGGCGCCGGATGCTCTGTCAAACCCTAAATGCGGAGTACGCGCCGAAAGGGATTCACGTGGCGCATATCCTGATTGACGGTGCCGTTGATGCGCCGGACACCTTGGGGAGGATGCTCGGAGAGGAAGCCTTCCAAAAGCTCCGGGAGCAAAGAGGGCTAGATGCCGATGGGTTGATGCTTCCTGAGAAAATGGCCGAAACCTACTATCATGTGTCGCAACAGCACCGGTCAGCTTGGACCCACGAGCTTGACCTACGTTCGTTTTCCGATCTGGCTTGGTGGAATCACCGCTAGTTGGCGATCAAATGCTCATTTTGCTCGCTCAGTAAACGGTGACTCGAAGCAGTTCCCTTCGGCAGCCTTCGTAGCCGCCGGTGGCGCGGTGTACGACGCTGCGGTTATCCCAAAGCACCAGCGTGTTGTTTTCCCACTTATGGCGATACAGGAATTCCTCTCTGCTCTGCCACTCATTGAGCGCCATGATCAGCGGCTTGGCCTCTTCATCCGACAGCCCCTCGAATCCGACGATGTAGGAGACGCCGCTCAGAAAGCCCCGCCGGCCTGTTTCCGGGTGTTCGGGTGCCAGCGGGTGGGTGTGATGCATGTGCTCCGCCTCCTCACTGGGGCGGATGTCCATTGCGCCATTGTTATTCACATCGCCATAGACGCCCTTGAGCGAGTAGCCGAGCTTGGGTGAATGGATGGCCTGCAACCCATCGAACTTGGCTTTCGTGTCTTGGGGCATCGATTCGAAGGAAAGATGTTGATTGGAAAACTCGGTATCGCCGCCGTGCGGGGGTATGTCGAGCGCATACAAAATGGTGCCGCATGGGGGTTGCGGCATGAAACTCCAGTCTGAGTGCCAATGCTCGGCGAAGATTGGGTTGGTGTCTTCGGCTTCCCGCTTCACCGCCGCAAGGTGCTTGCGTCCGGGAATCGGGTTGAAGAACGGGTCTTCCCCCAGTTCGCCAAACTGTTGGGCGAAGGCTTCGAGTTGGTCATCGTCGAGTTGTTGGTTGGGAAACGACAGTACGTGATGCTCCAGCCACGCGGCCTTCACTTCAGCGAGCGTTGGGGCATCCAAGGGATTGGATAGGTCGAGGTCGGCAACTTCCGCTCCGCAAGCTTGGCCGCTGGGCCTGATGGTGATTGAAGCCATGATGCTCTCCCTTGGTTGTTTGGCTTGAACGTCGTATTCTAGGCTTGAGTGCCGATTCGACAAGGTGATATCTGGTGATGTCTCCAACTTCCGCAAGGCGTTTCGCCGCTGGACGGGGAATTCGCCCTCGTTCTACCGAGGTTCGCGGGATCTCAGGTAACGGTCTCGACACTCCAGGAGGACTTCCACGAAGAGCTTCACGAGAGGCGTTTCCAGCGCTTCGGTTCGAAACAGGCAAGCGCTGCACCACTCAACGGAAGGCGTATTGGGTATGATTCGCAGCGCGCCGGCTTCCAGTTCCGCTCCAAAGACCTCCATCGGCCCACCGCAGACATAGTCCGTCTCCAGCACTACTTTCTTGAGAAGCGTGTAGTTGTCGGAAGAGAGCCTTCGGCGTTCGAGACCCCTCGGTACGGGAGAGGCGATTGTGCCCTGCAAAGGAGGGGCCGCATAGGCGTACTCCAGGAAGTTTGCGATGGAAGTGGGCCTCAGTCCTGACGGGGCTCGATGGAACAGCTTGGCCCCTAGTTCATCCTCTAACCGTGCCAGCCGCTTGCTGAGCGTAGGCTGAGAAACAAAGAGCGCTTCCGCAGCCTTGGTCAGGCTGCCAGTGCTGCAGATGGCTTCAACCATGTTGAAGTCCGAGATATCAACCATCAGGCGACCCAAATGCGTCCAGCGCGACCTCGCGGCTCAACCGATCGGCGGTGATGCGCTGAAATTCGTCCGGGTTCTTGACCCGAACCGCCTCGCCGGCTTGCGCCTTGGCTGCGGCGGACAGGCGGGACAGCCAAAACGCCAATGCGGCGTAGGCCATGAAGTCGGGGAAGCGCTTGATTTCGGCTGGCTTGAGGGGACGGCGCTGGTGGTAGGCGGCGAGCAGAGCGTTGGCTTGGCCTTCGTTCAAGCGACCGTCCGGATCATTGCACCAGTCGTTGGCCGCCACGGCGAGGTCGTAGATCAGCCAGCCGTTGGAAGCATGGTGGAAGTCCAGCAGTCCGGTGAGCCGGTCGCCGTCGAACAGGACGTTGTCGCGGAACAGGTCGCCGTGAATGATGCCTCTCGGCAGACCGGCTAGGTCATCTCCGCGCAGGAGGCTGGTGACCCGGCGCAATGCGCATTCCAGCAGCCCGGCGTCATCGGCCGTCAATTGGCCGCTTACCGTCTTGGCGATGCGCGACAGCCAGCTCTCATCACGGGGGTGGTTGGGCGTCGCAAAGCTGGGGTTGCGGGTCGTCAGGTGCAGTTTCGCGATGATGGCGCCTAGGGCGGCAACCTGGGCGCTGGAAGGCTCTTGGGGATGGCTGCCGTGCAACCGCGGCGTGAGCAGGAGGGGCTTGCCGCGCAGGGATTCCTGTAGGTTGCCGTTGGCATTGCGCCGCACCGGTGCCACGGGCATTCCGGCGGCGAAGCAAAGATCCAACAGGGGTGCAAACACGGCGCCCGCATTGGGTGCTTGTTCGAGGATAGTAAGCACCCACTCACTGGACGTCCCCTGAGTGGCGGTGCGGACAAAGTAGTTGCTGTTTTCGATGCCGTGGGCGGCAGGCCGGAAATCCACCGGTTCGCCCACGTCATAACGATCAAGCACGGCTTCGAGGTCAGCCCGGTCCAAGCGGGTGACGGCGTTCATCAGAACTCGACGATCACCCAAGTCGGCAGCAGCATGTCGGCTTCCTCCAGGTCGCCGAAGCCAGCGGTCTGGTCGCGGGGAAACAGGTAGTACGGCTTGCCCCAGTGCGGAACGATCTTGACCATGCGCAAGTGGCCGTTTTGTCGGTACTCGTAAACGGTGCGCTCCTCGCCGGCGATGATGGTGACATCGGGGCCGCGCAGGCCCTCCGGTTCGGAGGCGCAAACCGTGGCGGCGGCCAGCAACAGGATCGCGGGCAGCCAACGGCTCAATCGAGGGCGGGACGGTGCGCACCTGCGTTTCGCATTGGAGTTTCGCTGGCGCGAAACGCCTTTCCGGCCAACGAGGCTCCTTGGAGCGGGCTTGCGCCCTTCCATGGACCAAATTCCCATTCTCGTTGCGGGAAGGGCGTCCCGCCCTCGGACGGCGCGAAGCGCCGTGCCTTTGCGAGGTGAGCTGAAAGCCCGCATGTGCGGACTCAGAAACACTTCGGAATCTGGCCCAAGCAACGGGCGCTGAGTTTCGCGCCAGCGAAACTTCAACGCACCCGCTTCGCGGGTGCGCATTGCCAAAGCACCCAAGGCGGGCCACACTGTCAATTTGTTGGCAGGCATGGATCCAATGGTGGCAGAGGCGGCGGCAAACGACAAACCCTTGGTCCTCGTGGATGGGTCAACCTATCTGTTCCGCGCCTTCCATGCGCTGCCGCCGCTGACCGCGGCGGACGGCTTTCCCACTGGCGCCATGCGCGGCGTCATCGCCATGATCCGCAAGCTCGCCAAGGACCATCCGGGCAGCCCCTTGGTCATCGTCTTCGACCCCAAAGGCAAGACCTTCCGCGACGATCTCTATTCGGAGTACAAGGCGAACCGGCCGCCGATGGATGATGACCTGCGTCGGCAGATCGAACCCACCTTCGAGATCATCCGCGCCATGGGGCTGCCGCTGCTGACCGTCCCCGGCGTCGAGGCGGACGACGTGATCGGCACCTTGGCCAGCCGGGCCAGCGCCCAAGGCCGCCTCGTCCTCATCTCCACCAGCGACAAGGACATGGCGCAATTGGTGAACGACCGCGTGACCCTGCTCAACACCATGAGCGAAACGAGCATGGACCGCAAGGGCGTCGTCGAGAAGTTCGGCGTGCCGCCGGAACTCATCATCGACTATTTGGCGTTGATGGGCGACAAGGTGGACAACATTCCCGGCGTTCCCAAGGTGGGGCCGAAGACGGCCGCCAAATGGCTCAATGAGCACGGCTCCCTGGACGGCGTGATGGCGGCGGCGGACGGCATCAAGGGCAAGATCGGCGAGAATTTGCGCGCCAGCCTTGACCATTTGCCGTTGTCGCGCACGCTCACCACCATCAAGTGCGACGTCGATGTGGTCGTGCCCATGGCGGAGTTGACCGCGCCGCCGCAGGAAGACGCCGAGGCGCTAAGGGCGCTGTTCGAGCGCTATCAGTTCAAAAGCTGGCTGGGCGAGCTTGAGGAGCCGCAACCGGAGCCGGTTCAGGATCGGCACTACGAGTGCGTCACCACCGAAGCGGCCCTTGATGCTTGGATTGCGCGGCTTGAGGCGGCGCCGCTGTTCGCCTTTGACACCGAAACCACCAGCATCAACTACATGCAGGCCGGGCTGGTCGGCTTCTCCTTTGCCTTGGAGGCGGGAAGGGCGGCTTACGTTCCGGTGGGCCATCGCTATCCGGGCGCGCCCGATCAACTGCCGTTGGATCTGGTGCTGGGCAAGCTTAAGCCCCTCTTGGCGGACCCGAACAAGCCCAAGGTTGGCCAGCACCTGAAGTACGACATGAACGTTTTGGCCCGGGCGGGCGCATCGCTGCGCGGCATCGCCTTCGACACCATGCTGGAGTCCTACGTGCTCGACAGCGCCGTTGGCCGCCACAACATGGACGACCTCGCGCAAAAGCACCTTGGCTTGCGCACCACGCACTACGAGGAGGTGGCTGGCAAGGGCGCCAAGCAGTTGAGCTTTGATCAGGTCGAGATGGAGGCGGCGACCAACTACGCCGCCGAGGATGCGGACGTGACCTTGCGGCTGCACCAAGCGCTGTGGCCCAAACTTCAGCAATGCCCCAGCTTGGTCAAGGTGTTCGAAGAGATTGAATTGCCGTTGATCCCGGTGCTGTCGCGCATTGAGCGCAACGGAGCGGCCCTGGATGCCGCGGCCCTGCGCCGGCAGAGCCAGGAGCTTGCCGAGCGGATCGTCGAACTGCAGGGGGAGGCGTGGAGCATGGCCGGGTCGCAATTCAATCTGGACAGCCCCAAGCAACTGCAGGAGATCTTCTTTGAGCGCTTGGGCCTGCCGGTGCTGCGCAAGACCCCCAAGGGCCAGCCCTCAACCGCGGAGCCGGTGCTGCGTGATCTTGCGGCCTTGGGCCACGCGCTGCCCACCGTGATTCTCGAGCATCGCAGCCTGACCAAGCTCAAGGGCACCTACACCGACAGGCTGCCCCTCGACATCGATCCGGAGACCGGCCGCATCCACACCTCCTACCACCAGGCGGTGGCCGCCACCGGCAGGCTGTCGTCGGCGGATCCGAACCTGCAGAACATCCCCATCCGCACCGCCGAAGGCCGTCGGGTGCGCCAGGCGTTCAGCGCTCCGAACGGACGGCGCATCGTGGCGGCGGACTACAGCCAGATCGAGCTGCGCATCATGGCGCACCTGTCCTGCGATGCGGGCCTGCTGTCGGCGTTCGCAGCCGGCCAGGACATCCACCGGGCCACCGCCGCCGAAGTGTTCGGCTGTGCGCCGGAAGCGGTGAGCGACGATGAGCGGCGCAACGCCAAGACCATCAACTTCGGCCTGATGTACGGCATGTCCGCCTTCGGCCTAAGCCGCCAGCTGGGCATTCCGCAGCAGGAGGCCAAAGGCCACATGGATCGCTACTTCGTCCGCTTCCCCGGCGTGGCGGACTACATGGACCGAACCCGCGCCCTGGCCCATGAGCAGGGCTACGTGGAGACGGTCTTCGGCCGCCGCCTGCACCTGCGCGAAATCAACGCCCGCCAGATGCAGCGCCGCCAAGCCGCCGAGCGCGCCGCCATCAACGCCCCCCTGCAGGGCACTGCCGCCGACATCATCAAGCGGGCCATGCTCGGCGTCGATGATTGGCTCACCGCCAGCGGCATCGACGCGCTGATGATCATGCAGGTCCACGACGAACTGGTCTTTGAGGTGGCCGAGGACGCGGTCGATGCGCTGCTTGAAGGCGTTCGGGAACGCATGGCGGCGGCCGCTGAACTGTCGGTTCCGCTGGTGGTGGATTGCGGCGTCGGCGCCAATTGGGACGAGGCGCACTAGGCGCTGCCGCCTTCGGAAGCCGCGAGGGCGAAAATCCGCCGCCGCCATCTCCGCGCTGGCGTCCTGTCCGCTTTAAGATGGCACCATGTCCCGTCCGGGGGCGGCAAGCCCTCGATCCGAGAAATCCCCCCCGCCTAGGCGCCAACCGGCAAGCGCCTCATGCGCGTTCGCGTCGGCTTGGAGGCGCCCTGCCCTTGTCCGAAGCACATCGGTTTCGTGGAGGCTCGCCGCGGGATTCCGCTCGCAGCCGGTCAACCGCTGAGCTTGGCCTTCACCCTGGCGCTGACTGCGCCCATGTCCGCCCGCCCGGCGACTTCGCCTTTCAACCGCCCCATCACCTTGCCCATGTCCCGAAGGCCGGCCGCGCCGGTGGCGGCGATGGCGGCGTCAATCAGCGCCTCCGCCTCCGCTTCGGTGAGGGGCGCGGGCATGAATGAGCGCACGACGTCGATTTCGAAGGCCTCCTGCTCCGCCAAGTCGGTGCGGCCCGCTGCCTCGTACTGCGAGCGGCTGTCATTGCGCTGCTTGACCATGCGCGTCAGCACCGCCATCACGTCGGCATCCACGAGCGCCTTGCGCCCGTCCACCTCCAGGCGCTTGAGTTCGGCGTTGACCAAGCGCAGCGCCGCCACAAGGCGCTTGTTCCGGGCCTTCATGGCCGTTCGAGTGGCCGTCTGAATGCGGTCCTTTAAGTCGCTCATGGGATGCCCCGGCTGCTGTGCCGCCGTGCGAACGCGCGCCTTTGGCGCCGGTCGGTTCGCATTGGGGCTTCGCTGGCGCGAAACCCCCGTTCAAGCGGCCTGCGCCTAATGGGATTTCTCGAACCGCCGCGCCTCGCGCTGCAGCTTCTTCAGGTGGCGCTTCACTGCGGCAGCGGCCTTGCGCTTGCGCATGGAGGTCGGCTTTTCATAGAACTCCCGGCGGCGCACCTCGGAGAGGATGCCAGCCTTTTCGCAGGAGCGCTTGAAGCGCCGCAAGGCGACGTCGAAGGGTTCGTTCTCCCGAATTTTGACATGGGGCATGTCGAATTGGCCTGTTCGGCGAAAAAGGGCGGCGATTGTAAAGGAAAAGCCCGAAGGCGCAAAATGCGCGACCTGATGGTCGCGGATGGAGCTTCGCTGGCGCGAAACTCCGCGCTCGTCGCGTAGGTCGGGTTCCGAGATGTTTCTTAAGCCCGCACAATGCGCCTCTCGCCCGTCGGGCGAGAGGCGGCTGGAGTTCGGCTGGCGCCAAGCTCCGCGCCAACTGGACTTGGACAATTCGCTCATGCTTGTGCTTGGCATCGAAACCTCTTGCGACGAGACTGGCGTGGCGCTGTGCGACTCCCGCTCGGGCCTGCTTGCCAACCTGCTGCACAGTCAGGCGGACCTGCATGCCGCCTACGGGGGCGTGGTGCCGGAGCTGGCTTCAAGGGACCACGTTCGCAAGATCACGCCCCTGGTTCGGGAGGCGCTCGGCCAGGCCGGCATTCAATTGCCGGATGTTGATGGCGTCGCCTATGCCGCCGGCCCGGGCCTTATGGGCGCGCTTCTGGTGGGCGCCGCCTTTGGCCGCGCCTTGGCCTGGAGCTTGGGCAAGCCCGCCATCGGCGTGCATCACATGGAGGCGCATCTGCTCGCGCCGCTGATGGAGGCCGACCAACCGCCGTTGCCGTTCGTCGCCCTGCTGGTGTCCGGCGGCCACACCCAACTGGTGAAGGTGAGGGGCATCGGGGCTTATGACATGCTTGGCGAGTCCCTGGACGACGCTGTGGGCGAGGCTTTCGACAAGGTGGGCAAGATGCTCGGCCTAGGCTACCCCGGGGGCCCGGCGGTCGCCGCCTGTGCCGAGGGCGGGGATGCCGCCCGCTTCCGTTTCCCCCGCCCGATGACCGCCCGCCCCGGCTTGGACTTCAGCTTCAGCGGCTTAAAGACCTTTGCCTTGAACACCGTGAACGCGCACCAGCCGCTGACCGGCCAAGACCGGGCCGACATCGCCCGAGCCTTCGAGGAGGCGGCAGTTGACACCTTGGTGATCAAGTGCCAGCGGGCGTTGGCGACCTGCGGTTGCCAACACCTGGTCATGGCCGGCGGCGTCAGCGCCAACCGGCGCCTGCGCCAGCGGCTCAAGGCGCAGCTGGATGCCGAGGTGCATTACGCCGAGCCGTCGCTTTGCACCGACAATGGCGCTATGATCGCCTATGCGGGGTGTCAGCGCCTGAGCGCAGGCGAGCGAGCGCCTTTGCGCATCGTCACCAGACCCCGTTGGCCGATGACGAAACTGCTGCCGCCCGCTGCGCGCGATGGCGTTCAGTGAATTGCGCCCCCGGAAGCTTTTGGTCGCGGCAACTGGTCGCGGCAAAAAGGCTCAGTGACCTTGTCATTTGAACCAGCCCCTGCGTCCGGCGACGGCCCACTCGTCGGCCGCCGGCATCGTCTTTCAATTCGTGGGCGGCATGGGAGGTGCCATCTATGATCCATCGTTTGGCTTGCGTGACCGTTTGGTTGGGTTTTTGGGTTCTGAGCGCGCCGCCCGTCTTGGCCCAGCAGGCTGAGTCGAGCCAGTTGCCGCAATCCGAGCCCCCAGACCAACAGGCCTTGGCAGTGGAAGCCGCAGAGGAGCCAGCCGACGAGGCTGGGCCGGTGGAGGAGATTGTGGTCACCGGCTCCCGCATCCGGCGGACCGCCTTCAGCAGCACGTCGCCGGTAACGGTCATCACCGGCGAGCGCTCGGCCTTGGCGGGACTGCTCGATACGACGGACATTCTGCAGTCGTCCACCATTGCCTCCGGGCAGCAAATCGACGATTCCTTTTCCGGGTTCGTGACCGACGGCGGCCCCGGCGCCAATACGCTGTCGCTGCGCGGCTTGGGCGCCCAGCGCACCCTGATCCTGGTGAACGGCAAACGCTGGGGCTCCTCCGGCGTGCGCGGCTCAACCAACTCGGTGGACCTGACCGCCATTCCCTCGTCGATTGTTTCCCGCATTGAAATCCTCAAGGACGGCGCCTCCTCGGTGTATGGCGCCGACGCCGTGGCCGGAGTGGTCAACGTGATCACCAAGACCCGCCAGGACGGCCTGCAGGTCAATGCCGCTGGGGCTTTCCCGGCCGACGATGGCGGCGATTCCTACGGCATTGACGCCGTCTGGGGCCGGATTGGCGGCGATTGGTCGTTCCACGTTGCCGCCGAATACACCAAGCAACAGGAGTTGCGGCAATCGCAGCGGGACTGGGCCGCCTGCAATCGGCGCCCGAGACTGACCGACCAGGACGGCGACGGCAACATTGACAACCGCGACCCGGCCACTGGCGAGGAGCTCTGCTTCGGCGTGCCTTACGGCTTCGCGGTTTCACCGTTCGGCTGGCTGCGCTACGACCCCAGCCTTGGGCCCGGCGCGGATCCTGCCACGCCGTCCTTCGACCCCCAGTTGAATGGCGCCCTAGGCATTCCTTACTTCACGCGCGAGCCCGCCGGACCTCTGGACAATCAAGGCGCGTTTTATCGGGACACGCGCAGCCCGCGCGTCGCGCAGATGTACTCGGAATCGGACCTCTTCTCAGTCACCGCCTATGCGGACAAGGATTTCACGCTCTTCGGCAATGACGCCAACGCCTTCCTGGAGTTCTACTACAACCAGCGCGACACCCGCGCCAGCGGCGGCTACCGGCAGTTTTTTGAGCCGGTTCCCGCCAGCAATCCGACCAATCCATTTGGCGACCAAGGGCCGCTGCCCGCCGCGCTCGGATTGCCAGCGGGCGTTGCCGTTCAGCCGGTGCTGATGAGCTACGGCCTTCTGGATCCGGACACGCAAGTGGACATTTGGAGATACAACCTGTTGGGGGGCGTCGAGGGGGAGCTTTTCAGCAACTGGTCCTACAACGGCCACCTGGGTTACAGCTACTCGAAGGGCAGCTACGAGACCGACAACTGGCTCAATGACCGCGTCGTTGCCTCGCTGGACGCCACGCTGGATGACGACGGCAACCTGGTGTGCCGGCAATTGGACCGCCATCCCGGCTGCGTTGCCGCCAACTTGTTCACCGCCGAGGCCCTGCTTCAGGGCACCTTGCCAGCGGATTACGTTGCCTACGTCTCCAAGGTCACCCGGGGCGAGACCATCTACAAGGGCTGGCAAGCCTCCGGCTACGTCACGGGAACGCTGTTCTCGGTCTGGGACGACGAAGCGGTGAGCTTGGTGGTTGGCGGCGAGGTGCGCCGTGAGGAAATCGACGATGAGCCCGACCCGGAATCGCAAAACGACAACGTCTGGGGTTCGAGCTCAGCCCTGGTCACCGCCGGCAAGGACACGGTTCGGGAAATGTTCGTCGAGCTGGAGCTGCCACTGCTGCCGCCCAACACTCCTTGGGCCGAGGAGGTTATGCTCAACCTGTCCAGCCGCTTCACCGACTACAACTCCTACGGGGACGACTGGACGGAGCGGGTGCAGCTCAGTTGGCAGTTGAACCCCTTGCTGCGGGTCAGGGGCACCTACGGCACGTCGTTCCGCGCGCCGGATCTGTTCGAGCAGTTTTTGGGCAACGAGACCGGATTCCTGGATCACTTAATCGATCCCTGCGTCCAATACGGCGAGGACTATGATCCCGGCGACCCGATTTACGACAATTGCGCCAGCCTCGGCCTGCCACCGGACCACGGCAGCGAGGGGGGGCCCGGCGTGCGCTCCGTCACCGGCGGCAATCCGGACCTGCAGGCGGAGACCTCGGATTCCTGGACGGCGGGCCTGGTTCTTTCACCGGAACGGCTGGGCGCTTCCTTGGCCTTGAACTTCTTTGAAATCGAGCTCAAGAACACGGTCGCGAGCCCCGGGGTGGGCTACGTGCTGTCCCAATGCCTCAATTCCGCCGGCTTGGGCAACCCGTTCTGCAGCCGCATCGCGCCGCGCAACGCGGACGGCTTTTTGACCGATGTGGACGCCTCCCTGCTGAACATCGGCGTGCAGCGCAGCCGGGGCGTCGATGTGGACATCCTCTACGAGCGGCCCTTCTCCCGTTTCGACTTGGCGGTGGACCTTTCGGCCACGCACCTTAAGGAGCAGTACTTGGAGCTGCTTGGGCAGGAGTACGAATTGGCTGGCCGTTGGGGCCTGCCCGAGTGGTCGGCGCAACTCGACTTCTACGTGGACTGGCGCGACTGGCGCTTTCTCTACAGGATGGGCTACCTCAGCCACACTCGGGAAGAGCGTCAATTCGATCCCGACACGACTGACGTGGACCGCATTCGCAGAACGCCGGCCAAGGATTACCACACCCTGTCGGCTCGCTACACCAGCCCCAACGATTGGCAGGTCATCGCCACCGTGCGCAACCTGTTTGACTCCGACCCGCCCATCGTCTCCGACCAAGGCTCCAACTCCGCCAGACGATTCCTCAACACGATACCGGGGGCGGGCTACGACCTGCTCGGCCGCACCTTCGTGCTGCAGATATCGAAGGGGTTCTGATCCATGCGCCCAAGAACCTGCTCAACGGGTGTCATGTTGCTGGCCGTGGCGCTGGCGTTGATGCCGGGGGCGGCTTTGGCCACCACCCGGGAGGACGTCTGGATCCCGCTTCAAGGCTGGGCCCACGATCCGGTGATTGCCAGCGTCGATGTCAGCCCGGACGGCAAACGCCTAGCGGCGTTGACGCTGCGCAACGTCAACGAGGCGGCGCAGGTGACGGTGTGGAACACCACCGAACTCGACGCGGAGCCCTCAGGCCGCTTCGCGCCCAAGGATGTCAAGGCGCTGTCCGTGACTTGGCTCAGCAACAAGACGCTGGCGGTCGTCGGCCGTCAGAAGTTCGATTTCCGAACCGGCGGCAAGCCGACCCGTTGGTTTCGCAACCTGATCTACATTTATGCGCTTGGGCCGGACAACCAAGTGACGCGGGAACTGCGGCTGCTTGACAAGGAGGAGGTCATCGGCTTTGGTATCGAGAACCGCTTGCGGCTGCAACCGGACAAGGCGCTGCTCAGCGTCACGTCAACGGAGTTCGTCACGGACCTCCATGAGCTTGACCTGAACAACTTCCGAACCCGGCGCGTTCATCGGGGATCGCCCAAAACCGCCGCCTTCACCAACTTCCGCGGCGAGGTCATCGGCAAAACGGAGTTCGAGGGCGGCGGCGAGCGGGGACCGCGCATCCGCTATTCCTACCGGCACCCGGAAACAGGCAAGTGGGAGCATCATCACAGCCTTTACGCCAAGGAACGGGAAGGCTTGACGCCGGTGGCCCAGGACCGCGACGGCCGTACGCTCTACATGCTGGACAACACCGGCCGGGACAAGAGCGTGTTGCGCAAGTACGACCTTGCATCCCGGGAACTCAGTGAGCCGATTTTTGGCGGCCCCGGCTTCGAGGTGGTTGACGTCATGCAAAGTCAGCTGCCGGACTCCTACGGCGAGGTCACTGGCTTCGTTTACGCTGACGACCGGATGCGGCGCGAGTGGGTGCATCCGCAATGGCAACGTTGGGCCAAGATGGTGGAAGGCGCTCTGCCGGCCGGGCAGATGCATCTGCTCATCTCCAGCTCCGACGATTGGAACCAGCAGGTCATCCGCTCCACCGGCGACCGGGAGGCCAGCAGCTACTACCTCCTCAGCAACCGCAAGGAGCTGATGCCCTTGGGCCGCGCCTACCCGAGCCTTGACCCCGGCAAGCTAAGCGACATGCGCTACGTGGAGTACGCCGCTCGGGACGGGTTGACCATTCCGGCCTACCTCACCCTGCCCCGCTATGGCGAGGCGCCCCATGCCGCGGTGGTGCTGCCCCACGGCGGCCCTTGGGCACGGAACATCTGGGGTTGGGATTCTTGGGTGCAGTTTCTGGCCAACCGCGGCTATGCCGTGCTGCAGCCGAACTTCCGCGGCTCGCAGGGCTTCGGGCAAAAGCTGTGGCGGGCCGGCGACCGCGAGTGGGGCCAAAAAATGCAGGATGACAAGGACGACGGCGCCGCTTGGTTGGTGGATCAAGGCATTGCCCATGAGGACCGCATCGCGATCTTCGGCTACTCCTACGGCGGCTACGCGGCCATGGCCGCGGCCGTGCGTCCGAACTCCCCCTTTCAGTGCGCCATTTCCGGAGCGGGCCTGTCCGAACTGAGAACCTTCGACAAGATCACCTTCAGGAGCCCCTTCATCCGAGCCTACCAAAACCCCACCGTCGCCGGCCTTTCGCCCTTGGATCAGGTGAAGTCCGCCAACATCCCCATCTACCTGTTCCACGGCGACCGGGACCAGCGGGTGCCTGTGGAACAATCGCGCAAGTTCTATCGAGCCTTGCGGCGAGCCGGCGCCACGGTCGAGTACAACGAGATCCCCGACCTGTGGCACAGCCTTCCTTGGTGGCCCACGCACTACATGAGCCTGTTCGAGAATCTGGAGGACTACTTGGCCAACCGTTGCGGGCCGGGCGGGCTTTAGGGCCGCAGCCACCGGGGGCCACGTCGCGCTCGACCGCAGGCCGACGCTAACGCTGCGCTTGGGCGAGCCGCCGCAGCCGTGCCTGGCGCAGGCGCTTGCCCATTTCCGGGCCGCTCAGCTTGGGCCATCGCCGCCGCTCCGCCGCGAGTTCGTTTTCGATGCGGACCAGCGCCGCGTCGAGCGGGCCGAGATCGACGCCCGCCTTGAACCCCGCGACGGCCAGCGCCGCCCGGCGGCGGACGGGGTCGCGCAAGCCGTTGATGGCGGTCACTGCCGCGAGCAGCGCCTTGGCATCGACGCGCCGCCAAGCGCTTAAGGTGCGTCCGTGGCGGGCGATGTCGTCAGCGAGCCTGGCGCAGGCGTTGGGCGCCTTCAGGCGGCTGCTGAGCGCGGCAGTGGCAGTGGGCGCCAAGGACCAGCCGATGGCGCCGTAGCGGGCCTCGGCGTCTTCAAGTCCTTCGTCCAAGCGGATGTCCGTAAGTTCCGGGAACCAAGGCGACAGGCAGCCGCAGTCCAGAAGCGCTTCAATGAATCGTTGCGGCGCCGGCGCGGCCAAGGCCTTGCGGAACTCGCCCCAGACGCGCTCGGCGGGCAGTTCGCTTAAGGATTCGGCCATGCCGGCCATGAAGCTTCGGGTGTCCGGATGGACGCTGAACCCCTGAAGCTGCGCTGCGAAGCGCGCCACGCGGAACACCCGCAGCGGGTCTTCGGCGAAGGCGTCGGTCACATGCCGGAGAACCCGGTCTTGGAGATCCCGGCGACCGTTGAAGGGGTCGATCACGCGCCCGCGCCCATCCTTGGCCAGCGCGTTGATGGTGAGGTCGCGCCGCGCTAGGTCCTCCTCCAAGGTCACTTCGGGATTGGCGTCGGTGGCGAACCCGGCGTGGCCGGCGGCGGTCTTGCGCTCGGTGCGGGCCAGGGCGTACTCCTCATGGTCGTCCGGGTGCAGGAACACCGGGAAGTCCCTGCCCACTTGGCGGTAGCCTTGGGCGAGCAGGGCCTTGGCGCTGCCGCCCACCACCAGCCAGTCGCGCTCGCGCACGGTGCGCCCGAGCAGTTCGTCGCGCACCGCGCCGCCGACCAAGTAGATTTCCACCGCGCCCATCCATCACTGGCAACAACAAGCGCATTTTGGCGCGATTCGGTCGCTTAAGCCTAGCCGATCGCATTGCCGAAGCGGCGGGTGGGGCCGGTCTGGCAGGAGGGCAAGGCGACGGGACCGCGTTGCGGAGGCGGCCGCCCGCTCGACGCGCCGCGAGGACGGGTTGGGGAGCAAGGCGCTCGCTTGCGTCACCCGGTCTTTGGGGCGGCGCCGTTCAGGATGGTCCGGCGGCGGCGCCCATGGCGGAAATGACGGCTCTTTCGCCGCTTTCCAGGCACAGGGCGGTCAGGCTGCGCCCCCAGACGCAGCCGGTGTCCAAGGCAATCAGATTGTCCTTGCCGGTGCGTCCGTCCAGTGCCGCCCAGTGGCCGAACAGCAGGCGTTGCCCATCGAGAGCGCCTTCGGCCAGCTCATACCAAGGACGGCAATCCGGCGGCGCGTCGCGCAGGGCGCCCTTGTGCTTGAAGTTCAACCTGCCCTTGGCGTCCACCAAGCGGATGCGGGTGAAGCAGTTGGTCAGGATGCGCCAGCGGTCCATGCCGACCAAGCCGCCCTTCAGCCTGCGGGGCCGGTCGCCGTAGAGATTGCGGAAGTAGCCCTTGAATTCCGGTCCCGCCAGCATCCCCATCAGTTCGTCCGAAGCGGCTTGGGCGTCAGCGAAGGTCCAGCCCGGCAGGATGCCGGCGTGGACCATGGCGTAGCCCAGGTTCGGGTCGTGGTGAAAGAAGGGCTTGCGCCGCAGCCATTCGGCGATGGCTGGCGCATTCGGGGCTGCGAGCAGGTCGGTGAAGGTGTCGGTGTCGCGCACCGGATGGCCGCCGTAGAAGATGGCGAGGAAGTGCAGATCATGGTTGCCGAGCACGGTCGTCACGCGGTCGCCGAGCGCCATGACGCGCTCCATCACCGCCAGCGAGTCCGGTCCGCGGTTGATGAGGTCGCCCAGCAGCCAGAGCGCGTCGCGCCGCTCATCGAAGGAGACTTCGGCCAGCAGCGCGGCGAATTCCGCATAGCAGCCTTGGATGTCGCCCACAGCATAGGTGGCCATCGCTCAATCCACCGCGCCGGCGTTGGCGATCGTCACGAACTCGGCCACGGAGAGGTCCGCAGGCCGCAGGCGCTCATCGATGCCGAGCGCCGCCCAATCCAGGCGCAGCGTCTTGAGGGCGTTGCCGAGCCGTTTGCGGCGTGACCTGAAGGCGAGGCGTGCAACGGCTTCGAGTCTTTCCGGTGCGGCTGAACGGGCGGACGCCGGATGGGGCGTCAGCCGCACCACCGTTGAAAACACCTTTGGCGGCGGCGCGAAGCTCTGCGGCGGCACGTCGAACAGCGTCTCGACCGCAAAACGGTGCTGAATGCCCACCGACAGCCGGCCTCGCGCCTTGGCGCCGGGTTGGGCGGCGAGCCGCTCGGCCACTTCCTTCTGCAGCATGAAGTGCATGTCCTGAATGTGCTCCGCGGCGGCGATCAGCTTGAACAGCAGCGCGGAGGCGATGTTGTAAGGCAGGTTGCCGACCAAGCGCCAGCGGCGACCTTGGCAATGCGCGTTGAAGTCGAAGGCTAGGGCATCGGCGTTGAGGAGTTCAATGTCGGGAAAGCGGCTGCGCAGGCCGGCAATCAGGTCACGGTCGATCTCGATGGCCGTGTAGCGCCCCGCCAAGCCGCGCAGGCAGCGGGTCAGGGCGCCCCGGCCGGGGCCGATTTCCAGCAGCGCGTCCTTGGCGCCAAGCCCAAGGCAGTCCGCTAGGCGCCCCAGCACGTCCTCGTCGATCAGGAAGTGCTGACCGAAGCGCTTGCGCGGCTGCAAGGCGCGGTTGGCCCGGGCCCTGCGGCCCCGGGATGGCTGTGGACCTGACGGACTCAGATCATGTCCTCGTAGGGATTGGCCAAATCCAGCCTGACCGGCAGGCCGAATCCAGGCAGCCGGATGCCGTCGGCGCTGATCGACAGGTCATCGCCAGCCAGGACGCCTTCACCGAACTCATAGATGGGCGCCAGCGTCTGCGCGCGCATGGCCGCGTCGTATTCAAGGCGGGCTTCGCGCACGGCCTCATTGCGTTTCCGGTACTCGGCGAACGCCGCCTTGCCCCAGCGCTTGGCGAGCATGCCGCCCGTGAATTGCGGTGCGAGGAACAGCCCTGATGCGTTGTTGCCGCCGAAGCCCCTGGAGTTGATGATCGCGCCCGGCATGGCCTGCGGATCGAAAGGCACGTGCGCCATGGGCAGGCGCAGATGGCTGGCATGCACGTCGTCGGCGATGTGGTCGATGGTGGTGATGCCGGGGATGAGGCCGTGCTGCCAAGCGCCCAGAACCGAGGCGAGCTGGTCCCCTCCGGCTGGCGCCATGGAATGGCCGACGTAAGCCTTCACCGCGCTGACCAGCCAGCTCCCGATGCCGAAGAGCTTGGCCAGCTCATTGAGGATGCGGGATTCAGTCACCCGGTTTTGGGGGGTGCCGGTGCCGTGCGCCTGCACATACGTGCCTTGACGCAACACTTGGTTGCCGAGCAGGCCGCGCGCCGCGGCCAAGGCCTTGCCCATGGTCAGGTAGTTGCCGATGCCGGGTCCGGGGATGGACTTCTTGTAGCCGTCGGCGTTGACGAACACATCGGCCACCGCGCCCAAGACCTCCGCGCCCAGCTCCACGGCCAGCGCGTCGTCCATCAACAGCGCGTAGGTCGCCGACTCGCCGACGGTGAAGCCGCAATTGCTGGAGAAGGGACGGCAGGCGCGGCGATGGTCGAGTGCGTGGGCGCCGTCCAAGGCCATCAGGGATTCATCGTCCGCGAGCGCGCCCATTGTGCCGTAGGCTTCAAGAACCTCCGGCAGCACCGGCGCTTCGGAGCTGCCGACCATCACCACCCGCCGGGCCCCGGAACGGATGTCGTCCAAGCCTTGCTTGACGTTGTAGAGGAAGGTGGCGCAGGCGCCGATGACGCCGGCGGTGCCGCCCGCCGAGCCGAGCACGTACGCGTTGATGAAGTCGCCGGTCATTTCCGGCAGGCCGAGGACGCTGTTCTTGGACGTGGGGCGCTTGCCCAGCATCCGGTTCTGCATCATGCCGCCGTAGCCATCCGCGTCCAGTTGGCAAATCGCGCTGCTGGAGTAAACGGCGAATTGGTCCGGCGCCACCTTCCGCTTGAGCAGGTCGAGCGGGAGACCGGAGGAGCGCAGGGCGTCGGAAGCGCCGAAAATCGCCAACTGCAAGCCCCGCGGGTGGCTGCGTGAGGCGTAGATTGCGCCGGGGTCGAAGCCGGTCGGCACCTGCGCGGCGCTCGACACCTTGGAGGCGCGCCGATCGGGCACCAAGGCCTTGAACTGATCATCCACTCGAATCCTGAACCCGCCTTTCCCGTCCGGCGCCGCCTGCCAGCCCTCGGGCAGGCGATCAGGCATCTGCCGGCCTCGCACCCCAAATTCCATGGGTGCGCCCAGTGCCTTGAGATCGACCTCCCGGTTCCAGCGGATGTCCTGCGGATTGAACAGCTCAATTCTGCGGATCAGCGTATGGGCATCGATGTGGCGGCGCACCGCCGCAGTGGCCGGATCCCCATCCAGGTTCATCAGCGTTGCCAAGCTCTGGTAGGCCAGCAAACGCTCCGCCTCCGGCAGCGCGTCGATCACCAAGCGCCGGTAGGCATGGTCAAGGGAAAGCCGGCCAGCGGAGTTAACGCCGCCGAAACCAACGATGACGGGGAGTGGCGTCATGGATGGCCACCATCAACGAAGTGCGGCGGGATTGTAGGGCAGAAGCAGTGCGAGTGCGAACCCGCGCGACCTGACGGTCGCGGATGGAGTTTCGCTACCGCGAAACTCCGCGCTTTTTGCGTGGGTCAGGTTCCGAAATGTTTCTGAGCCCGCACAACCCCGCGCACCCGCTTCGCGGGTGCGTTGGAGGTTCGCTGGCGCGAAACTCCGCATCGGTTGGGTGAGTCAGGGTCCGAAATCACCAGTTCCGGCATCTTAGCGTGATGAGTGTTCTTCATCATGACCTGCACGGCAGTGAAACCGTGCTTGTGAACCAAGGACATGATCTCCGCCGCCGCATCGTAGGTCATCAGAAAATTGACTCCACTGTCCGCAAGCATCGCAAAGAGCTTGGCGTGATCCAAGCTGTGGTGGGCGTACAGCCTTTTCCCGGCTCGCTTGCCGCCCGCAGTGTAGGGGGGATCAACAAAAACCGCCGTGCCCGAGCCGGGAATGCTCAACAGAGCTTCAAGCAGTTTCAAGCCGTCGGTTTCGCAAAAGCCGATCCGGTCTGCGTGTTTCGCTATCTCGCTTAGCCGATCGACTATCGTGTTGGGGTACCAGCGGGAGGCAACTCCCTTGCCGTTTTCTCCGACGCGGCTTAGGGAGGCTCCGGCTGCAAGAATGCCGCCACGCCGGGTTCGGTTTAGCACTAAGGTTCGGAAACCATGATCAACCACTTTGGAAGGACGGACGCAGGAGAGGGCCTCCACGTTTTCCCGAGTGGGCTCGAAGCCAAGAACTCTTTGACGCAGCCCCGGGCCGTGGCGCAGCGCGGCATGCCAAAAGGCGGCAACGTCGCGATCAAGTTCCGCCATGATGCTGCGGTCGGCCATGTTCTCCATGACGGCCGTCAGGGACACGATGCCGCCGCCAGCGAAAGGCTCCACCAGCAGCCGCACCGGCTGCTCGGCTGCTCCGAGCCACTTTCGGATATGGGGAACCAGCCAAGTCTTGCCTCCGGGATATCGAAGCGGGCTGCGCTGGGGAACCGTGGCGACGTTGACTGCAGGTATTGGTGAGATTGGGAAGGCCGCACAGCTGATGCCGCTCAGCAGATCCTCCCCAAACGCCTGTTTTCTTGCTGGTTCCATATCCGCGCAATAGCTTTTTCCGTCCTTCTTACTCTTGGAATCGGGCTTGGAGTTCCGCGAAGTTGCAAGGGCGGTTGTTGATGTCGAGCTGCTTGCTGATGATCCTCTCCCAGCCGGTGCGCACGGCGTTGCCGGAGCCGGGCAGGGCGAAGATGAGGGTGGCGTTGGCGAGGCCGCCGATGGCTCGGGACTGAATGGTGGAGGAGCCGATCTCATCAAAGGAGAGCTGGCGGAACAGTTCGCCGAAGCCGTCGATGGTCTTGTCGAACAGGGCGGACAGCGCCTCCGGGGTGCTGTCGCGGCCGGTGAAGCCGGTGCCGCCGGTGGTGAGGATGACTTGGACTTCCGAGTCCGCAATCCAGCGGGAGACGGTGGCGCGGATGGCGTAGATGTCGTCCCGGTCGATGGCCCGATCCACCAGCCGATGGCCGGCCCCGGTCAGCAGTTCCACCAACAGGTCGCCGGAAGCGTCATCCGCTGCGGTTCGGGTGTCGGATACGGTGAGCACCGCGCAGGCCAATGCGGTCATCCGCAGGCCCTCGAAACGCGCGCCGCTGGCCGGCGCACCGAAGCTGCGCGGGGGCCGGGATGGCCGTTGGGAGGCGGGTCGCCCATCGTTGCCATGACTTGGTTTACTGGCTAGAGTAAGTTCCGATTCTACTACCTGCGCCCCAAGCCTGCGTACCAGCCCACGTGCCGTCCCGATCGCAAAAGCAAGCCGCCGAAGGTGACCGGCTCTACCTGATCGCCGAGCGCTTGGCGCAGGAGTTCTCCTTGTTTCCCAGTATCGACGGCGAAGACGCCCTGCCCGGGCTGCTGCGCCGCGCCACCATCGCCCGCCGCGCCCAGCGGTTGCAGAGCTTGGACATCGATTCCTACATCGAAGCCGTGGTGGCCCCGGCCGAAGACAAGAGCCGCACCCCGGCGCCGGAGGTGATCCGTCAGCTCGGCAGGGTGCAAAGCGAGGTGTCGAAGGGGCCTTTCTACACGGCCACGCTGGAGATGGACTTTGACGGCGATGCGCGGCTGATCGGCTTCATCGCTCAGGACCGATCGGTGGAGAACGGCGCTTGGGGACCCGCGCATCATCTCGACGCGGCGCGTTTCCTGGAGGCTTCGGCCAAGCAGCGCCTGCCCATCGTCACCTTCATGGACACGCCCGGCGCCGACGCTCGGGAGGAGGCCAACCGCAACAACCAAGCGCACAGCATCTCCCGGCTCATTACGGAGTCGAGCAACGTCGATGTGCCCAATGTTGGCGTCATCTACGGCCTTGGCTACTCCGGCGGCGCCATTCCCCTGGCCGCCAGCAACATGGTTCTGTCGGTCGCCGACGGGGTGTTCAGCACCATTCAGCCGCCGTCGCTGGCCAACATCGCCCGGCGTTTGGATCTGTCCTGGCAGGAGTGCGCCAAGTACGTCGGGCTGTCGCCCTTCGAGCTGTTCATGCAGGGCAACATTGACGGCGTGATTGACTACTCGCCATCGGAGCCGGCCAAGCTGTCCAACCTGCAATCGGCCATCGTTGCCGGCCTTAAGTCGGTGGAGGAGCGCGCCAAGCAGTTCGTTGCCCAGAATCCGTACATCATTGACCACTATGAGCAAAGCCTGCAGCGCTACTTCAACCCCCCGCCGCAGCTGCGCAAGATGCTCGACGGCGCCGCGCTCACCCTGACCAAGAACCCCACCGAATACCAGAACGTCTTCGGCATCGCCTTCCGCTACTTGCGCTACCTGAAGGTGCGCCAGCGCATCAAGGCCACCAGCATCCAACAATACGGACGGCTGGCGGACCGCGACCTGCCCAAGGGCGAACTCGCCCAGCGCGCCGACCGGGAACGGCGCCGCACCTTCCTGAAGTGGATGCAGGATCCGGACAAGGTGGTCTATGACGACGGCCTGTCCAAGGCCTGGCGCAACTACAACGAGAAGAAGCAGGCGCTGCAGGATGAGCGGGGCCGTTTGGCGACCATGTTCCTTGGCGAGCCCAGAAGCAACTACCAGCGCGCCCGCGCCAATCTGATCTCCTCGGTCGGCGCCTACCTCTACAATCGCTGGAAGGGGGAGGCGGCGGGCAACCTGCGGGGGCTTCGCGAGCTGCTGACCGACCACGAGGACACTCGTTGCATTCTGCGCGTCGCCGAGGTGCGCAATCCGGTCGGGCTGATTCGGGCGATTCGACGGGACCGGAAATTCCTGGGCACCGCCCATGAGCACTTCAGCCACGAAGGCAAGAAGCTGCTGCGGGTCGGGGGCACGGTCAACAAGTCCGAAGCCTACCTGTCCGCCCAGCTGACCGCCGAGCTGAACTTGGTGCTGACCGGGGGGGCGCTGGCCGATGCCGAGGATCTCCTGTCGGGCCGCGGGCGCCCGCGCATCCGCGCCAACCGCGAGGCACTGGAGCGGCGCTACGGCGAGTTCATCGACCGGGCGCAATCGACCGCCTCGCCGGCGCAGCTCAGCGAGCTGACCCTGCTCGACTTGCTGATCGCCGATGATCTGCGCCAGGACTTCCTGAAGGAATGCGAGAACCTGCTGCTGTTCGACGTGGCCTACGACCACATCGTGACCCATCTCGACAGCGTCGCCGAAGAGGCGCAGTCGGCGCACTCGCTGTCCCGCAGCACCGTCGGGCAATTGCTGGAGTCCTCGCTGGCGGCCGGGGCCCTGACCCTTGGCGCGTCCGAGCAAGCCCCGCCCGGCATCTCCAACCGGCTGCGGGCGCAAGTGCTGGATTGGTACCTAAGGATGCTCGATTTGCCCAAGACGAAGAGTCCCGCCTTCTTCCGCGCCGTTGAGGAGTGGAAGCGCGCCCGCTTTCCCGACCTGGCCGATGCGCTGTTCGTGGTGGTGACTTACCTGTTCGAGAACTTGCTGGAGTCCTATGTGCATTCCGAGCGCACCGGCAAGGCCTACAACGGCCGCATCGCGCCCAAGAGCATCGGTCGCCGCAAGGACTTCTGGTACCGCCTCGACATGGCCTACCGGGATCTGCAGATGCAGAATGTGCTGCGCCGCGCCAAGGCCGCCCACCGCTTCACCCACCAGGACATCATCGACGCCTTCTTCACCGGCTGGCGCGAACGCTTCGGGGATCTCATCAGCTCGGACCCCTGCGCCTTCCCTGGGTTCCGCCACGCCATTGAGGCGGCATTGAACCAAGACTTCCCGCCCTGCGGCGTGGTCACCGGCACGGCCCTCATCAAGGTGGGGGAGGAGGAGATTCGCTGCGGCCTGGTGCTGTCCAACGTCGCCTTCCAGGCGGGGTCGTTCGACATGGCCAGCGCCGAGAAGTTCTGCAAGCTGCTGGTGCTGTGCGCAACCCGGAACCTGCCGGTGATCTGCTTCATCTCGTCGGGCGGCATGCAGACCAAGGAGGGGGCGGGGGCGCTGTTCTCCATGGCCGCCGTCAACGACCGCATCACCCGCTTCGTGCGCGACCACGGCCTGCCGGTCATCGTGTTCGGCTATGGCGATTGCACCGGCGGCGCCCAAGCCAGCTTCGTCACCCACCCCTTGGCGCAGACCTACTACCTCTCCGGGGCCAGCATTCCCTTCGCGGGGCAGATCGTGGTGCCGAGCAATCTGCCGCTGAATTCGATTCTTGCCAACTATCTGTCAACCAATGCGGAGTCCATGCAGGGCTTGGTGGAACACCCCTTCCTCCGTGATCTCGACAACGACCTGCGCCGGATCGACCCGGACATTCCGTTGCCGAAGGAGTCGGTTGACGCCGTGATTCGGCGGGTGCTCTCCGGGGTGCTTGACCGGGAGGCCCCGGAAGTCGCCGCCCCGCCCCGCTACACCGACGCCGACCTCATCCGGCCCATCAAGCGGCTGCTGATCCACGCCCGCGGCTGCACCGCGGCGAAACTGGTGCGGGTGGCCCAACGCCATCGTTTGCAAGTGGTTCTGGTGCAATCGGACCCGGACATGGAGTCGGCGGTGGCCGATGCGCTCGGCGAGCGGGACACGCTGGTCTGCATCGGCGGCAACACCCCGGACGAAAGCTACCTGAACGCCCGCAGCGTGCTCAGCATCGCCGAGCAGGAGCGGGCGGATGCGCTGCATCCGGGCATCGGCTTCCTGTCCGAAAGCGCCCAGTTCGCGGAACTGACCCGCAGCCGCGGCTTGAACTTCATCGGCCCGCCCGTCTCCAGCATGGAGACCATGGGCAACAAGTCCAACGCCATCAACACCGCGCTGCGCTTGGGGGTGCCGGTGGTTCCGGGCAGCCACGGCATTTTGACCGACGCGGAACGGGCCGCCGAGGTGGCCGAGGAAATCGGCTATCCGGTGCTCATCAAGGCCGTTCACGGGGGCGGCGGCAAGGGCATTCAGGTGGTGGAGAGCAGCGCGGAGTTCTTCGAGCTCTTCCATCGGGTCACTGCCGAGGCGCAAAGCGCCTTCGGCAACGGCGACGTCTATCTGGAGAAGTGCGTCACGTCGCTGCGGCACATCGAGGTGCAGTTGCTGCGCGACACCTTGGGCAACACCTTGGTGCTGGGCTTGCGGGACTGCAGTGTGCAGCGGGACAAGCAGAAGGTGTTCGAGGAGTCCGGCTCCACCATGCTGCCCGAGGATTTGCGCCGGGACGTGCTGACCTACTCCGGGGCCATCGCGGACGAGGTGGGCTACGTCGGGGCGGGCACCGTGGAGTTCATCTTCGATCTCACTGCCGGGGCAGTGTACTTCATGGAGATGAACACCCGCCTGCAGGTGGAGCATCCGGTCACCGAATGGGTGTCCGGCATCGACATCGTTGGCGAGCAGTTCCGCATCGCCGCCGGCGAGTCCATTGCCGAGCTTGAGCCGAAGTTCGAGGGCTACGCCATCGAGGCGCGCGTCAATGCCGAACGGGTGCAGTCGGACGGTGAAGGGGCGCTGTCGTTCCGCCCCCATCCGGGCACCATCGAAGAAGCGCGCTTTCCCGTTGCAAAGGACGTGGACGTCATCACCATCGCCGCGCCCGGCAAGTTCATCTCGCCCTACTATGACAGCATGATCGCCCAGGTCATCGTGCATGCGAAGGACCGTGCGGCCGCCATCAAGCGGCTGGCGGACTATCTCGGCGAAGTTCGCATCACGGGCATCTGCACGAACATTCCGCTGCTTAAGCGGGTGCTCGCCGATGAGGTGTTCCGCAACGGCGACTACGACACCGGCTTTTTGCCGGACTTCCTGCGCCGTACCGATGTTGAGGGATTGATCGAGGAGATCGAGGCGGGAGCAGGCGAGTCCGCCTCAGCCTTCAATTTGGAGAGCATCGGCATTGACGGCAGCGATGAACTGAAGGTGCTCTCCCCGGCGGCGGCGATCTTCTACACCAGCCCTTCGCCGTCGGAACCGGAATTCGTCTCCGTCGGCGACCGGATTGGGGTCGATGCCACGCTCTGCCAGCTTGAGGCGATGAAGATATTCACTCCCTTGGCGCTTAAGAGCTTCAACGGCGAAGCCAGCCTCTATGATCCGGCCTTGGAATTTGAGGTCACGCGCATCAACATGGGCAATGGGCAGCAGGTGAACGCGGGCGACCTGCTGTTCGTGGTCCGTCCCCTCAAGGCCGCTTGATCCCCAGCGCCCCGTTCGCGTGCTCTTCCACACCCATGACGACTGCCTGCGCCATGAGGCGCAGCCGGGCCATCCGGAGCGCCCGGACCGGCTGCGGGCCGTCAACCAAAGCCTGTCCGCCTGTGGCCTCATGGACCGCTTCGAATGCCGCGCCGCCCGGCCCATCGAGGCGGAAGGCTTGGCGACGGTCCATGACCCGGCCCACTTGGCGGAACTGAAAGCGTCCAGCCCAGCATCCGGCTTGGTGCGGTTGGATCCGGACACCGCCATGAATCCGCACACCTTGCGGGCCGCGGCCTTGGCCGCGGGCGCGGTGACGGCTGCAGTGCAGGCCGTGCTCGACGGCGTGGACAACAGAGCCTTTTGCGCCGTCCGACCGCCCGGCCATCACGCCGAGGTCGGCGCGGCGATGGGATTTTGCTACTACAACAGCATCGCGCTGGGCGCGGTCCAAGCGCTCAAGCAAGTGGACCGGGTGGCCATCCTCGATTTTGACGTGCATCACGGCAACGGCACCGTCGATGCCTTCAAGGACCGTCCCGACGTGCTGGTCTGCTCCAGCTTCCAACACCCCTTCTATCCCTACCGCCACACGGATGTCGAGGCGCCCAACATCGTCAACACGCCTTTGCCGGCGGGCACTCAGGGCGCGGCGTTTCGCCGCGCAATAGAACGGGATTGGGCAGGCGCCGTCAACGCCCACCGCCCGGACCTGATTCTGGTGTCGGCAGGCTTCGACGCCCACCGCGACGATCCCTTGGGCGGCTTGCTGCTTGAGGACGAGGACTTCCGCTGGATCACCGAGTTCATCGTGGACCTTGCCGAGACCCACGCTGGCGGGCGAGTGGTTTCCGCCTTGGAAGGCGGTTACGACTTGGCTGCGTTGGGCCGCTGCGCGGTGCTGCACGCCGAGGCGTTGCAAGGTCGGGGGTAGGCGTCGGGCGGGTCAGGACTTGTGCGAGCTCAACTTCTTGCCGCCAAAGTCGCCTAAGCCGCCACCAACTCATACGCGCCCCGTGCGACGCAGACTGCCGCAATGACGAGGGTCACCCGGCCGCTGACCGTGCGGAAGCGCTCGTCGTCCCAACGATGGAGCAGCGCCACCCCGGACCGAGCGCCGGCCATTGCCAGCATGGCCGCTAGGACGAAGAACCAGCCAGGTGTGCGGGACTGATGGCCGAAAGTCGGCTGGCACTGCATGAGGGAACCCGCCTCCTCACCGGGCGAAGCGGCCGCACTCCATGGCTCAATACCTGCCAATTGCCTCAAAATCCAACGCGACCATGAGTTCCTGGTCCACGGCCTGAAACTTGATGAACCCCCGTTCGCCCAACCGGGACAGCTCGCGGTGAAACGTGCGCTCTGATACGTCGCGGTAAGCAGCCTTGACGTACGCGGCGCGCCGCAACCCAAAGTGCTTCAGGTGCCGCGACGGCTCGGCGGAAAATGGATCCTTCGGCTCCGTGGCCTCCAGCAGAAACTCGAGCAGGTTGTACTCCCGCTGATTTGACTCATTTCTTGACACCCTGTCTGGTTACCTGCATTTTCCTGCGCGACGATCCGCGGGCGTCGCTTTCGGCGAAGCCAACTTATCGACGACCAGCGTCGGGCTCGATTGGCTTGACCGTCGGCAGAGCGCTGAGTTGCGTGGCGTTGGTGTTCCAACCGTTACGCTGACCGCTGGCGAAAATCCTGTCGCGTTGAGCGCAGGAAATCTCGAAGCCCGGCTTCGAGATTTCCTGCGCTTTATGCTAATCTCGCGTCATGGACCTTCTGCCCCGCTCGCGTGAACTGGAAGCCGTTAAAGCCGGACTAAGGCGTGCGCCCGTCTCCGTGCTGCTTGGTCCTCGACAGTGCGGAAAGACCACGTTGGCGGGCCGCCTGCGCGCAGACCATGTCTTCGATCTCGAGGATCCCCGCAGTCTGGCAAGATTGTCGGAGCCGCAGACAGCCTTGGAGGACTTGCGAGGCACGGTCGTCATTGACGAGGTGCAGCGCATGCCTTCCCTCTTCGCGCTCCTGAGGGTGCTTGCGGATCGTCCGGAGGGCGCGAAATTCCTGCTGCTGGGCAGCGCGTCGCCGGAACTGGTGAAGGGGGTCTCCGAGAGTTTGGCGGGCCGGGTTGCCTACCATGATCTTGGTCCCTTGGTGCTTGACGAAACCGGAGCTAAGGCATGGCGAAGTTTGTGGCTGCGCGGTGGCTTTCCGCGCAGCTTCCTGTCGGAGGACGATCAAGCCTCTGTGCAGTGGCGGGACGACTTTATCCGCAGCCACCTTGAGCGGGACATCCCTGCGCTCGGCATTTCCCTGCCGTCGGAGACCCTGCGACGGTTCTGGATCATGTTGAGCCACTATCACGGCCAAACGCTGAATCTTTCCGAGCTCGGCCGGTCCTTCGGCGTGTCCGACCATACGGTTCGCCGGTACCTCGACATTCTGGCCGGCACCTTCATGGTTCGCATTCTGCCGCCGTGGCATGTCAATGTGGGCAAGCGATTGGTGAAGGCGCCCAAGCTCCACATCCGAGACAGTGGCCTTTTTCACAGTCTGCAGGCCATCGAGTCTTGGGAGCAATTGGCAGGCCATCCCAAGTTGGGCGCGTCCTGGGAAGGCTTTGCCTTGGAGCAGGCGCTTCGGCTTGTGGGCGTGGACAGACCCCACTACTGGCGCACGCACACGGGATCGGAAGTTGATCTCGTCTGGCAGGCGGCGGGAAGCCTCTGGGGCCTGGAGGTCAAGTACGCGGACGCGCCCAGGATGACCAAGAGCATTCGCGCGGCGCTCGGCGACCTGCCGCTCAAGCATGTTTGGATCGTCTATCCCGGTCCTGAAGCCTATCCATTGGATAAGCGGGTCACCGTGTTGCCGCTGTCCGGGTTCGGCCAGATCAAGGCGCACATCGGTTCATCCGTGACCGGGGTGTCCCCTTCATAGCGAGGCACGGTTTTGCTGTGCGAAATGCATTCATCGCTGGCAATGCGCTTTCGTGGCTGTGCAGATCACAATACGAGGGGTGGCCGAAGAGGCGCGCGACGAGCTTGCCGTGCGAGCCGCCCAGCGGCGCCAATCCTTGCAGGAATTCCTGCGCGGCGAACTTCAGCGAATTGCGTCCCGTCCGTCCGTTGAGGACTGGCTCCAAGGTGTGCGTCGGCGCTAGGAAGCGGCAGGCGCGCGAATTCCGTCTTTGTTCATCCTGGAGGCGCGCGACGCTGACCGCACAGTGACCCAAGCGGTCGATGTGCGAGTTCTTTGCTCCTTAGCGTTCTCCAATCCGCCCGTTCACTCTCCTTCCGGACCTCGTCGAAGGCATGCAGCTGGCCGCAAGGCAGTGGCTCAGTTTGACTCACGTCATCGTCGTGATTCGGTCGAGGGTGGGACGCCCTCCGCTCCGGGGATCCCGCCTCAAGTGGGCGTTTCGCCGCGGAACGGGGCATCTTGCCCTAGCAGTGGCACTCGTCAGAGGGCCAGCCGCTCAAGCCCAGCCAAAGCCAAACTGAGCCACTACCGGCTGCAAGGCAAGATGAGTTGGGCAGGACGATCATGGTAATGTCTGAAGACTGGCTTGCTTAAAAGGTGGAGGGTTAAGAGAAACGGCATGACCAATCACATTGAAGGAAAAACGATTGTCGTGACCGGCGCGGCAGGCGGTTTTGGCAGACTTCTCTGCGAGAAGGCAGCGGCATTGGGCGCCCGCGTTGTGGCGGCTGACATTCAGGCCCAAGCCTTGGACGAGGTCGTGTCGGGCATCCGATCGCAAAACGGCGATGCCATTGGCGTCACTGCTGATGTCGCGGACTTGCAGCAGATGCAGGGCCTTGCCGGCAGTGCTGTGGAACGGTATGGCGCAATCGACGTGATGGTGAACAACGCAGGAATCATGCCCTTGGCTTTCTTCGCTGACCATGCCCGCGCCTACCCATCCTGGACGCGATGCATTGACGTCAACTTCAAAGGGGTGCTTAACGGCATTCTTGCCGTTCACGACCAAATGATCCGTCAGGGCCGCGGCCATGTCCTCAACGTCAGTTCCATCTACGGCAACTATCCAACAGCCGGAAGCGCTGTTTACGCAGCGACCAAAGCCGCGGTGGTCTTTCTGTCCGAATCACTGCGCATCGAGTCGCAGGGCAAGATCAAAGTCACCACGATCAGGCCCACCGGCGTCCCTGCGACCGGGCTTAGTGCGGGGGTCGTGAATCCAGAAGCGGCAATGGGGCTGCTCGGCATCAACGGCGCAGACTACGTCGCCAAGTTTCAAGCGGCAGCGGCCGGCGAGCTTACCGGGAACATGCTCGACGTGAACGACATCGAGTACTTTTCCCTTGACCCGTCCTCCACTGCGGATCAAATCCTATACGCCATAAATCAGCCTTGGGGCGTCGCAATAAGCGACCTGACCGTTCGGGCATCCGGTGACGGCTTCGTGATCTAGCCGTACAAGTCTTGCATCGTGGAATTCCCAGCCCTCCCGCGCTAGCATCACGGACAAGCCGTGAACCACGCCTGAGCAAGAGGGGAGAGGCATGACCACTGCGATACCAGCGCCCGATGAGCGCAATGTCTGGCGCACTCAATCGCCGGGGTCGGCAAGCTGGCCACGCTCGCCCCGCCCTGATGCGCCCAACAAGTACTTCATGGTATCCGCGGACGGACATGTTCAGGAACCCAGAACGATTTTCAAGGACCGACTGCCGGAGGCGTTCCATGATCGTCTGCCGACGGTCATCGTGGGCCGGGACAAGAAAACGCAGTACCAAAAAACCGAAGGGTTTCGGCCCACCAAGTTGAATTGGGTGCAGCCGCTTCAGGGGCACGAGAGGCTGCGCCATGATTCAGGGCGCAATCCAGATGAGCGAGCGGCAGAGCTGGCGCTCGATGGCGTGGATGCCGAGGTGCTGTTCCCCAATGTTGGGCTGGCCATGTGGGCCACACGGGATGCGGCATTCTCCCAAATGATGTGCCGTGCCTGGAACGAGTGGGCCTGGGAGAGCTATGGCCCTCACAATGATCGTCTTGCGCCGGTGGCGTGCGTTGCGCCGGCCGAAATCGATGCCGCCATTGCCGAGATTCAACGCTGTGCGGCCCTGGGGTTCAAAGCGCTTTGCTTGCCGTGCAAGCCGGTTTTCGGTGCGCCCGACGTGGACGACCTGAACTACAACCTGCGCGAATTCACTCCGCTCTGGGATTGCATTGAGGACGTTGAACTGCCGGTCACTTTTCACGTCTCCACAGGGCGCGACCCGCGCACCGCCCGCAGCCAGGGCGGTGCGGTGATCAACTACGCCGTGCATTCACTGGCCCCAACGATGGAGCCCATCGTCAACATTTGCGCCTCGGGCGTGGCGCAGCGGCACCCCAAACTCCGCTTTGGCTCCATCGAAGCCGGCATTGGCTGGGTGCCTTGGATGCTGGGGGCGATGGACGAGGCGTACGCCAAGCATCACATGTGGGTCCGCCCCAAGCTTGAACTGCTGCCCAGCGAGTACTTCAAGCGCCAAGGGTTCGCCAGCTTCCAAGAGGATGCGGCCGGGCTGGCCTTGGCCCGTGAATTCGGTCTGGTTGGGAATTTCCTCTGGGCGAGTGACTTCCCGCATCACGAAGGCTCGTGGCCCTATTCGGCACAAGCGATCGAGCGGCAAATGGGGCACCTGAGCGATGTCGAGCGGGCCAGGATTCTCGGCCTGAATGCCGCCAAACTGTTCGGCTTCGACATCCCGAAGCGGTATCTGCACCAGGCTGACGCAGTGTGCGGGCTCAGAAACATATCGAACTAGCCTGAGCTGCCCCCTCTTGCGCTGCCCGCAGCGTGTAGGCGGTGACCAGTCGTTTTGAGAAGGTGTAGGGGTCGCGACTCAGTCCTTCGGGGTGCTCCTGACACCAGTTCATGCCCTCGGCGAAGGATTGGGTCTCCAGGAGCGGCAACAGCCGCTCGTATCTTAACTGCCAGTCCCGTCCGGCCACCGAGGAAACGTTGACCACGCCACCTCCCGGAACGAGCCGAGGCGTCAAGCGCGCCGTCAAGTGCCTCAACCCCAGAAAGTTCACAGCGACCACGGTCTGGGGCTGGGGTGCTTGGGCAATGCCCGCGACGTTGGCCAAGCCATTGAGCGCGTCCGGCAAGTCGGCGACAACCCGGTCGATCGCTTGCGCGTCTGACAGGTCCAAGGGGATGAAGCGGTGCGCATCGGCAAGCCCATGCGGGGACTGCACATCCAGAATCCAGACTTCATGCTCCGCAAGGCGCTCGACGAGGGCCGCTCCAACCCCGGAGGCGCCGCCAGTGACGATGATTCTCATATGGAAACCTCCTGCGACTTTATGCCCTAAGCGCGGGCGATGACGGGCATCGACTGAAACCCCTGGACGAACGGCTGTGGTTCTCGCCGGATGGCGGACATGCCCCGGAAGGGATCGGAGCAAGGTTTTGCCGCTTGGTTCGGGACTCCGTCTGCGGCTCGGGAAGGAGAGCGAAGCCGATGACTAAGGCCCCAGCGCGTTGATCGGAACGATGCCCACCTCACCTGGCCGAAAGTATCCGTAGCTGCTGGGAACGATGACTGCGAGAGCGGCCGGTTTGCCATGGTCCGTTCCGGCCAATCGTTGTGCGACTCGGAGCAGATTCCTCCGTCCCCCTTCGATCCAGCGCTCTCCCAGCTTGATTTCGAATGCAGCCCAGCGGCCGTCCGCCGTTTCCACGATGGCGTCCACCTCCAATCCGTCCTTTTCCCGGTAGTGGTACACGCGGGCGTCCGCCGCCTGCGCATAGGCGCGCAGGTCGCGAATCACCAGCGACTCGAACAGAAATCCGAAGTAGTTGAGATCGGCCAGCAGGCGGTCTGGCGCGATTCCCAAGGCCGCCGTGGCGAGGGACGGATCCACGAAGTGACGTAATGCCGCTGCGCGAAGCCGGCTGCGGGAGCGCAGTTTCGGAGACCAGGCTGGCTGGTCCTCCACCACCATCAGCCGGATGAGCGCTGCTAGGTATTCCGCAGCTGTGTCCGGGTTCAGCTTTTGACCGTTGGCGCCACTGACATCAGCGGCCAATTTACTGATCGCCACGGGAGTCGCCACATTTCTTGCCAGTGACCGCAGCAGTCGTTCGACTCTGATCGGATCATGTGACTTGCCGCTCGCTTGCGGGATGTCAACATGGCAGACTTGCCTGACATAGCCGCGATTGGCGCGAATTGCCGCGGCCAAGGGCTTGCCGATGTTGGCGGGCCAGCCGCCGACGCAGAGGATTTCAGCGAGCGAGGAAACGGTCATTTCCCGTCGCGCCGATCTCTGCGGCTCGCTTTGCAGCAGCTTGGCCAGTGAAATCGAATTTGATGACTGGCCTGACTCGCTCAGGGTGAAGGGCCGCATCCGCAGCCGGGAAAAGCGGCCCGCTCCGGAGTGCCGGGTGTGGTCGTCAGCGGGTTTGGCCGAGCCGGCAAGCATGAACTGGCCCGGAGCGCGCCTGCGGTCAACTTCGTGCCGCACGTGATTCCAGATGCTCGGCGCAAGCTGCCATTCGTCGATCAAGCGCGGCGTTTCGCCAGCCAGCACTGCCCCAGCGTCCAAATCGACCATCAGTTTCGCGTTTTCATCACGGTCAAGCCGCACCTCGCTTGCCGCTGCCCGCAATGCTGTTTCAGTCTTGCCGCAAGCCTTCGGGCCTTCGATGAGCACCGCACCGCTTGCTTCGAGCAGCAGGGACAGTTCCGCATCGACGATTCGGGGAAGATACTCCATGGTCAAGGCAACTTGGGCTGAATGGCCAGTCTGGGTCGCCGGATTCGCGAAATCGGCGGTGCGCCAATCACTCAACCAGTGATTTGGCAAAAATCTAACTGATGATTTGGCGAATAGTCAACCAGTTATTTGTCAAGATCAGAACCGGTTAAATGTCGAGCATTGTTAAGTCACTGCGGCATCCGGCCCTCAATGTAGTCATCGATCAGTTCGTGGTAGCGGCGAATCCGCGACTCCTGCTTGGCCAAGTAAACGCCCTTGAAGCCGCGTGAGCGGAAGCCGCGCTGCTGGGTGACGAACACCCGCACGTCGTCCTCGATGCCGGGGCCGATGGACGCATCGGAGCCGTGTTCGAGCAGGGTTCGCTCCACTTCCTCGCTGCCGCCGTGGTTGCGTTCGGTGCCGGCGTCCAAGGCGGCGGGGCTGGCGTACCACCAGTTGTCGAACAGGCACTGCTGGGGATCGTCCGGGTGCGGGCGGGCGCGCAGGAAGTGGAAGCCGTCCGACCACAGCGACACCGCGAAGTTGGGGAACAGGGTGTAATGGAAGGCGTCGGTCAACTGGGCGTCGGGCACCTTGTCGTAGTGGGCGAAGCCGCGGCTGGCGCCTAGGCGCCGCTTGGCGTCCTGCAGCGCCTTGCGGGTGCCTTCCGGCTTCCCCTTGAAGTCCGCCGGGTCGATGTCCCAGTAGCGCAACTGGCTGGCCAGGGGCTCCAGGATGTTGCCCGCCTTGTCGGTGGAGCCGACGCCGTAGCCGCCCTCCATGATCATCCGGTTGTGCCCTTCGTCGGAGAGGTCGAAGCGGGTCTCCTTGAAGTAGGTGTTGATGTGGCCGCGAATCTCCTTGCGGTTGGTCTCGGTGGTGGCGCCCATGTGCACCGTCGGCACGTGGTAGGACTCGTTGAAGTTGTCCAGCACCACCTTCCAGTTGCAGGGCAGCCACATGCTGTTGGCCATGGTGCGGCGCCAAGCATGGAGGTCGCGCAGTTGCCACTCGTCCCAGATCGGCCCCAGGTACGTCTTCAGGCTTGCGCACTTCGGGTCCATGTTCACCCAGATGAAGCCGGCGAAGGTCTCGCAGCGCAATTCCGCCAGCCGCACCTTGCCGCAGGGGTTGCCTTCGGGGAAGTCGTCCTTGTCGGGGGCGAAGTTGAGCGTGCCGTCCGGCAGGTAGGCCCAGCTGTGGTACTTGCAGACGAAGCGCTTGACGCTGCCCTTGTCGTCCTCCACGAGCGGGTTGCCGCGATGCTGGCAGACGTTGTGGAACGCCCTCACCCCGCCGTCCTGCTGGCGGACCATCAGAATCTCCTCGGCCCCCACCGGCTCCATCTGCCAGTCGCCGGGGTTGGGCAGCTCGGATTCGCGGCCCAGCAGCAGCCAGACCTTCGCCCACATGCGCTCCCGCTCCTTGTCGAAGAACGCCCGCGAGGTGTAGCGGTAGCCCTCCAGCAGCGAACCGCGCGTGTACTGCTCCGGGTAGGCGTTGATGTCGTGGATTGCGGCTTGCTCGGACACGTCTCCCTCCAGATCGATCCGTTGAGGCGGTCATTGTGCCAGAGACTCAGCACATTTGCCGTTGACCCGAAGTCTCGTGCCGCAGTCCCTTCGACACATACGGGCGATGCGGAACGCCAAGGTGGGAATTGCTCGATCGCCGCGACACGCCGCGACCCGCATTCCCGTCCGGCATGGCGCTGGGTTAACATCGGCGCTGCCGGATCGCCCAAATCAAGGTTCACCGCATGCCCACGACAACCAAATACTCCATCTGCACCATCTGCGACATCGGCTGCCAACTGCGCACGGAAGCGGAGGGCGGCAAGGTGCGCCGGGTGCTGGCCCACGACAACCCGATGCTGGCGCGCAACATCTGCTTCAAGGGGGTCGCCGCCCCGCACATCCACAACCATGAGGATCGGATTCGAGTGCCCCTCAAGCGGGTCGGCGGCCGCGGCGAGGACCGCTGGACGGAGATTCCCTACGAGCAGGCGATGGACGAAATCGCGGCGCGGCTCAAGCAGGTGGTGGGGCAGCACGGCCCCGAATCGCTGGCCGTGTCCACCTCGGGCTGGAACACCCAAACCACCCACGCCACCGACCGCCGCTTCATGAACCTGCTGGGCTCGCCCAACTGGATCAGCGGCGTCGCCCTGTGCGCGGGCAACACGGCGGCCGTCAACCGCCTGACCTACGGCTGGTTCCCGCAGCCGGACTACGCCAACACCAAGTGCATCGTGCTGTTCGGCCACAACCCCCGCAAGCACTCCTGGACGCCGATCCACAACGCCATCAATGCGGCAAGGGCGCAGGGCGCCAAGCTGATCGTTCTGGATCCGCGCGTGTCGGACCAGGCGGAGACCGCGGACCTGCACTTGCGCCTGCGGGCCGGTACGGACGCCGCCATGTGCCTCGGCTGGCTGAAGGTCATATTTGATGAAGGCCTGCATGACTGGCAGTTCGTCAAGGACCACTGCGTTGGATTCGACCGACTGCGCAAACGGGTCGATGAGTATCCGCTGGAGCGCATCGAAGCCATCACGGGCGTTGATCGCGGACTGATCGCCGAGGCCGCCCGCCTCTACGCCACGTCCGAAGGTGCCGTGATCCCCTGGACGCCGATAACCGACCAGCAGGTTTCATCGACTTCAGCCATTCGCCTGCACTCGATACTGCGCGCCGTCACCGGCAACCTCGATGCCCCGGGCGGCGAAACCCTGGGCGGATTCAACCCGGACTACATCCCGGAGTCGGAAATCGGCCTGCACGAGGCCCTGCCGGACGGGCAGAAGGCGAAGCAACTCGGCTACGACGATCATCCGGCCTTCACCTATCGCGTCGCCGAAATGCTGAAAGGCCCCACGGAAAAGGTCTGGGGCTACCCCTACGCGGACATCGTGATGGGTTGCCAGATGGCCAACCCCACCCATGTGTTCCGGGCGATGGCGACGGGGAAGCCCTACCCGGTTAAGGCGTTCATCACGCTGGGCAACAACACGCTGCTGAGCTACGCCAACCAGCACCTGATCCATCAGGGCCTGCTGAATCAGGATTTGATCGTCGCCCATGAGCTGTTCATGACGCCCACCGCCATGCTGGCCGACTACGTGCTGCCGGGGGATGCGTTCACCGAGCGCAACCACATCGCCGACACTTGGAGCTGGAGCACGCGATTGGCCCTGTCCCAGCAGGTGGTTGATGCGCCGGAGCAGGCCTCAAGCACCTTCCAGTTCTGGCGCGACCTGGCGGTTCGCTTCGGCTTCGGCAACGAGTTCCCGTGGACGACCCTTGAGGACATGCTCGACTACCGGCTGTCGCGTTCAGGCCGAACCTTTGCGGAGTTCGAGCAGGCGGGCTACATGGAAATGCCGCCGCCGGAGTTCCACAAGTACCGAACAACTGGCTTCGCCACGCCCAGCGGCAAGGTGGAGCTTTACTCCAGCGTATTGGACGACTTGGGCTTCGACCCGCTGCCCTACTACCGGGAAGGGCCCGCGCCCAGCAAGGAATACCCCTATCGAGTGTTCACCGGCGTTCGGGAGGATGCGTTCTTCCAGACCGGCCAGCGCAACATCGAGGTGCTGCGCCAACGCTCGCCCATCCCCAAGATCTTCCTGCATCCCGACGACGCCAAGCGCGAAACGCTGGAGGAGGGCGATTGGGTCCGGCTCGAAACCGCCACCGGCCAGGTCACCGCCGAACTGTCCGTGCAGTCGAGCATGAAGGAGGGGCACCTGCGCGTGCCTCACGGCTGGTGGTACCCGGAACTCCGGGGCCAGGACAGCCTCGCCGGCGCCTTCATTTCGAGCGACGCCGTGCTTTGTTCGGATGACGATGAGTTCCTGGATGCGGAGCAGGGCGTCCCCCACTTCAAGGGCTTCCCCGGCCGGATCAGCAAGGCGGAGCGGCCCAAACACGCAATCGTTGAATAGGAGGCCAGATGCCTACCCTGTTTGATGGGACCGACGGTCTCGACGACATCATTGAGATCCTTGATCGCATGGAGGCGAATTGTCCGCAGCCGCGATCGACTTCCAAGTCACTTTGGAAGCTGAGGCGGGCAACAGAAATTGCGCCGCATAATGAGTCGAAAGAGACGATGCTTGAGAAGGGCGTCGCGATCCTGGCCGAAACGGGACAAATGCCAGGCTGGTTCAATCAGTGCCCCACCGCCTCTGGAATTGGCGGTTCCTCCAACAGCAGGCACAGTAGCGTTGATCTCGTTCATTGGGTCGCCGAGGATCGCCGGCTGACTCTGATCGAGCTGAAATGGGGCAGCAACAGTCCGTTCGAGGCAGTGCGGCAGATACTCCGCTACGGCGCGGCATACCTGTTCTGTCGAAAGCACCGGGCCATGCTGCCGCTTGGGAATCGCCCGACGATGACGGCGAAGCAAGTCCGGCTTCAGGTCGTCGCGCCAGCCCGCTACTACGACAACGACCCGCGGGTTCTGGATGTTCTTGATCGAGCGCGGAAGAGCCTCGGCGGTGTTCCCGAAAGGACTGGACTGCCTGAATTGTCGATGTCGCTTGACGTGTTGGCATTCCCAGACTCATTCGATCGCTTGCCATTTGCCAAAGGGGCGGAAGTTGATGATATCTGTGGCAGGCCGGAGTTTGAGCAAGAGCGCCGAAAAGTCATCCATGCCTTTGATGGCCTGACCTCGGTGTTCCGCTAGGGCAAAGTCAGGAAATCAGGCGTGAGCGAAAGATTTCCGCCCGGCGTGCCCGGCTCGGAGATCGAGTCGATCCTGAACGCCGCGCCGGGCGGCGAGATCGCCAGCGGCAAGTTCGATAGCCCCAAATCGTCTGCCGCGCTGGCCGCGAATGCGTTCGGTTTCTTTCTGCACCGGGCATGCGAGCTTCCCATGCTGCCCGGTTGCAAAGCGGAAGTCTGGCCAAACGGCAGAGCCGTCGATGTGCAGGCGAAGGCCCAGCACCGCGACGAGATCGAACGGTTCCGATGCGGGCTCAGAAACATTTCGGAACCTGACTCATGCAACGGCAGCGGAGTTTCGCGGTAGCGAAACTCCAATGCACCCGCGAAGCGGGTGCGCGGTGCCTTGCCCACAGCATCCAAGTGGTTCCATAATGGTTTCGTTTTAAACTGAGTATGGAACCATGCCTAACCTATCGATCAAGAACGTGCCGGAACCTGTGGTCGAGAAGCTGCGCCAATGTGCCGCTGCCAACCATCGCTCGCTGCAGGGAGAATTGATGGCTCTCGTTTGCCGTGCCGCCGAGGGAGGCTCTGTCGGCGCCATGGGTGCGGAAAGGGCGCAACCTCAAGCGGATCCCTTTGCGTCAACACAGGTCGAATCCGGATGGATGACCATTGAGCAGATGTCGGCCGAGAGTCGGATCGCTTATCCCGAGCCCATCACCAAAGGCCCCCTTGCCGTTGATATCATTCGCCGTGAGCGCGACGCCAGATGAGCCAACTCCTAGTTGCGGAACCGCGCAACAGCTACCGGACATCGCCGCCAATCGTGGTGGATTGCAGTGTGCTGGCCGCCTATCTCTTTGAGGAGTCGGGACGGGAGGAGGCTGACCGGATTCTGGCTGGCAAAGCGCTGTTTGCGCCTTGGCTGATCGACCATGAAATGATCAGCGTTGGCTTGAAGAAGGCCCAGGCGGGCATGGCGGACTTAGCTGATCGAGGACTTGAGCGGCTTTCCTCGCTACCCCTGACCCGTCGAATGGCCAACAGCGCAGGGCAGTGGCGGTTGGCCAGACGGGAGAACCTGTCCGCCTATGACGCCGCCTACCTGCAACTTGCCATTGAAATGAATGTGCCCCTCGCGACCTTCGATCGCACACTCGGACAAGTTGCGGAACGGGTATTGGGGGAACTTGGCTAGCGGGGCCTATGCCGCCAGCCCCTGGGCCGTGGCCCATTGCCAAGTCTCGTCCAACGCCTTGGTGAGCTTGGTGAACAGCTCGTCCACCTGCGCATCAGTGATGATCAGCGGCGGGCACATCGCCATGGTGTCGCCGAGGTTGCGCAGGATCAGGCCGTGGGCTTCGCAGCGGGCGTTGCAGTGGGCGCCGACGCCGGCCGACGGCGGGTAGGGGGTGCGGGTGTCCTTGTCGGCCATCAGCTCCGCCGCCCCGATCAGGCCGCGGCCGCGGGTGTTGCCGACCAAGGCGTGCTCCTCCAAGATGGCCAAGCGTTCTTGGAACAGGATGCCCACCTTGGCCGCATGGCCAAAGATGTCGCGCTCTTCCATCAGTTCCAGATTGCGCAGCGCCACCGCGGCGCAGACTGGGTGCCCGGAGTAGGTGAAGCCGTGGCCGAACAGGCCCACCTCGCTGCTGGCCTCAACGATGGGTTGGTACATGAACTCCGGGATCACCACCGCCGACAGCGGCAGGTAGGCGGAGCTTACCGCCTTGGCCACGCTCATAGTTGTGGGCCGGATGCCCATGGTCTGTGCGCCGAAGGGCTTGCCGGTGCGCCCGAAGCCGCAAATGACCTCATCGTCGATGAAGAGGATGCCATGCCGGTCGAGCACTTCCTGCACCTTCTCGTAGTAGCCGGCGGGCGGCACGATGACGCCGCCTGCCCCAGTGATCGGCTCGGCGATGAACGCGGCGATGGTCTCCGGGCCTTCGCGCAGGATCAGGTCTTCCAGGTTGGCGACAATGCGGTCGCGGAACTGGGCCTCGCTTTCCGCCGCCAGGCCGTCCCGGTAGTAGTGCGGTCGGTCGGTGTGCAGCACTTCCTTGATGGGCAGGTCGAAGTGCGCATGGAAGGGCGGCAGGCCGGTGAGCGATCCGGAGCCGATGGTGATGCCGTGGTAGCCGCCGATGCGGGAGATGATCTTCTTCCTCTCCGGCTTGCCGATGGCGTTGTGGTAGTACCACATCAACTTGATCTGGGTGTCGTTGGCGTCACTGCCGGACAGGCCGAAGAACACGCGGCCCGCATCGAACGGCGCCATGGCCTTGAGCTTTTCCGCCAGCAGAATGCTCGGCTCATGGGTCTTGGCGGAAAACAGCTGCGAATAGCTGAGCGCGCGCATCTGCGCCTCGGCGACCTTGACCAGCTCCTCCTCGCCGTAGCCCAAAGCCGTGCACCAAAGCCCGGCCATGCCCTCAAGGTACTGCTTGCCGTGGTTGTCCCACATGTATGCGCCCTTGGCCCGGACGTGGACGGTGGGCCCCTGCTCATGCAGCAGCTTCAAGTTGGTGGTGGGGTGCAGCAAGTGCTTAAGGTCGCGCGCCTCCAGGGAGTTGGGCGGAAACTCGTTGTGCAGGGGATCAGCCATGATTTGGTTCACCATCCAGTGGGCGGAGCGCTAAGCTCCGGCGATAACCGAAGGCCAACGGCGTTCCGGCCAGAGCCTTCGGGCGAGACGCCAAGCCTATGCCGCGCAAGCCGCCGAGGGCAAGGCGAGCTTTCGGCCCTACCGGGCCGAAAGCTCGATTGGAGTTCGGCTGCCGCCAAACTCCGAGCGAGCCGCGCAGGTCGGATTCCGAAATGTTTCCGAGCCCGCACAGCGCCCGACCTGACGTTCAGCAATTCCCATTCGCGGAACTCCCCTCCTCCGGGGGTCGCGGAAGCTCGTGTGCGGTCGAAACCGAACAGCCAAGCGCGTAAGCCACCTGCGGGTGCCGGATGGCGCCTCGGTGTACGTTTAGCCCGGCGGCAAACCCTGCGTCGCGCTTGAAGGCCTCGCGCCAGCCGTGCTCCGCCAACGCCTTGACGTAGGGCAGGGTGACGTTGTTGAGCGCCAGCGTCGAGGTTCTGGCCACGGCGCCGGGCATGTTGGTGACGCAGTAATGCACCACGCCGTGCTCGACGTAGGTGGGGGCATCGTGGGTGGTGGGTCGGCTGGTCTCGAAGCAGCCGCCTTGATCGATGGAAATGTCCACCAAGGCCGCGCCCTTCCGCATTTGCCGCACCATGGCCCGGGTGACCAGCTTGGGTGCGGCTGCGCCGGGCACCAAGGCTGCGCCAATCACCAAGTCCGCCGCCCGCACCTCGTCCAGGACGTTCTGCGGCGAGGCCGTCAGCAGACGGACACGGCCTGCGAACTGGTGACCCAATTCCCGCAGCCGATCAATCGACTGGTCCAGAATGCTGACCTCAGCCTGCAGGCCGACGGCCATGGCGGCGGCTTCAGCGCCCGCCACGCCGCCGCCCAGGATGACCACCCTCCCCGGCGCCACGCCCGGCACGCCGCCAAGCAGGGTGCCGCGCCCGCCCGCCGCCTTCTGCAGCGCATAGGCGCCCACCTGCACCGACATGCGGCCCGCCACCTCGCTCATGGGCCGCAGCAACGGCAAGCGGCCGTGGGCGTCGGTGACGGTTTCATAAGCGATCGCCGTGGCCCCGGAGCGCATCAGCGCCCGGGCTTGGGGCTCGTCGGCCGCCAAATGCAAGTAGGTGAACAGCACTTGCCCCGGCTTGAGCCGGCGGCACTCGTCGGCCAGGGGCTCCTTGACCTTTACCACGAGGTCGGCGCCGAAGGCATCCTCAGCCGTGCCGATGACGGCGCCGGCCCGGCGGTAGTCCCCATCGGCGAAGCCGATGCCCGCGCCGGCGCTCGCCTCCACCACGGCGTTGGCGCCGAGGGCGGTCAGCGCCGCGATTGAATCCGGCGTCAGGCCGACCCGGTGTTCATGGACCTTGGTTTCCTTGGGCACTCCGATGCGCATGCGTTCAATGCTCCAAAGCCGATGCGGATGCTCCGAGCTAAGGTACGCTTGCAATGGCGGCAAGGTATTGCTTTTTTTCGCTGATTTGCCGATAACCCGCAAATAAACGCCAATTCGACTGGAAACATGCAAGATTATAAGGCGTTGGATCGGCTGGATCGCCGAATCCTTCACGAATTGCAGATCGACGGCAAGCTGACCAACAGCGCGTTGGCGGAACGGGTCAGCCTGTCCGATTCCGCCTGCCTGCGCCGGGTGCGCCGGCTGGAGGAAAGCGGGATGCTGCGCGGCTACGTGGCCCTCGTCGATCAGTCGAGGGCAGGGTACCCCGACAACGTGTTCGTCAACATCACTCTCGAAAGTCAGCAGCAGGCCGACCTTTCGGCCTTCGAGACCGAGGTGAGGAAGCTGCCCGAAGTGATGGAGTGCTACCTGATGTCGGGGGAGGCGGACTACCTGCTGCGCGTGGTGGTCAGCGACGCCCGGGACTACGAGCGCATCCACAGCCGCTTCCTGACCCGCCTACCCGGCGTGGACCGAGTGCATTCCAGCTTCGCCCTGCGCACGGTGACCAAGAAGACCGAGCTGCCGGTTCGGCACAACGCCTGAGACCGGCTGAGTGGATCAGTGAGACTGCCCCCAAGTACAATTTGGTCCTCGACAGACGCGATTCAAGCGGCCTTTCCGAACTTGATGGATTCCGCAGGCAACGGTGAAGCTTTCAGCGGCTTGTGCCCCGCCTTTCACCCGTCACCCCGCCAGGCGAAGCTTCGCGGGGTGACGGGTTCCTGACGCATGGACGACAACCAACTGCTGCGCTACAGCCGCCAGATCATGCTCCCGGAGGTGGACGTGGCGGGGCAGGAGAAGCTTCGGGACGCCAAGGCGCTGGTGGTCGGGCTGGGGGGGCTCGGCTCGCCGATTGCGCTCTATTTGGCCGCAGCCGGGGTCGGCAAGCTGGTTCTGGCCGACGACGATGTCGTTGAGCTGTCCAATTTGCAGCGGCAGATCGTTCACGCCAACGCGGCCTTGGGGCAGGCCAAGGCTGCGTCCGCCAAGGCTTCCCTCGCGGCGATCAATCCCGGCGTCGAGGTCGAGGCCATCGCGGAGCGCATCGGCGGTCCCGGGCTTGAGCCCCTGCTCGACCGGGTGGATTTAGCGATCGACGCCACGGACAACTTCGCCACCCGCTTCGCGCTCAACGACGCCTGCTGGCGCCGCGGCACGCCTTTGGTGTCCGGGGCGGCCATTCGCTGGGAAGGACAGTTGGCGGTCTTCGACCCTCGTGATGCAGCCTCCCCCTGCTATCGATGCCTCTATGCGGACGGCAGCGGGGAAGCGCTGAACTGCGCGGAGAACGGCGTCATCGCTCCCTTGGTCGGCGTGGTGGGCGCCATGCAGGCCATGGAGGCGGTCAAGCTGATCACCGGGGCCGGCGACCCGCTCACCGGCCGGGTGCTGTACTACGACGCCAAGCGTGGCGAGTGGCGGGCCTTCAAGCTGTCGAAGCGTCCCGGCTGCCTGACTTGCGGATGACAATCGGATAGACCCGCTCCAATTGGCGCGCCAAGCGCGACCGGACTGCGGCGAGGTCCGACTCCCCGCACAGATCCTTCAATTGGGTGACCGCCAAGCCCGCCATGCCGCAGGGATTGATGCGGGCAAAGGGCGAAAGGTCCATGTCGATGTTGAAGGCGAAGCCGTGGTAGGCGCAGCCGCGCCGCACCCGCAAGCCCAGGGCGGCAATCTTCTCGCCCCCCACATAGACGCCGGGGGCGTCGCCGCGGGCGTTGGCGGCGATGCCGTATTCGTCGAGCACCTTGATGATGGCGTTCTCGATGCCCGACACCAAGCCGCGTACGGTCAACCGCAGGCGGCGGATGTCAAGCAGCAGGTAGCCGACGATTTGGCCGGGGCCATGGAAGGTGACCTGCCCGCCCCGGTCGGACTGCACCACCTCGATGCCGCCGGGGGCCAGCAGGTGCTCCGCCCGTCCGGCTTGGCCTTGGGTGAACACGGGCTCATGCTCGGTGAACCAGATTTCATCCACGGCATCGGCGGTGCGTTCGGCGGTGAAGGCTTGCATGGCCGCCAAGACGTCGCCGTAGCGGGTGCGGCCTAGGTCCCGAACGATGGCGTCAAGCCGTGGCGCCCTTGGCTCGCCGCCGCGCGGCGCGGCGCCGATGTCGTTGGAGCAACCCGCTCGCCCGGCGCCCGGCGCCATTCGCCGCATGGGAGCGCTCACTCAAAAATCCGACGGAACAGGAGCCTGAGGTAGTCGCTGAGCTGAGCGAACGCCCCTGCCTCCGCAACGTCCGACAGGGCGATCAGCGGGCCGCTGTGAAGCGTCTCCTCATTGACCGAAACGCGGAGCTCGCCCAACTCGTCGCCCGCTTGGATTGGCGCCTCGATCATTGCAGGCAGCGTCATCTCGACAGCCACCCGATCGTAGTGCCCCCTGGGAAAGGTGATGGTCACCGGCGCGGCGACGCCGAGTTCCACGGCGTCCGCTTGGCCATACCAAACCTCGGCGGACTCCAAGGGCGCATCGGCCTCGTACAGGCGCTTGGTCTCGAAGAAGCGAAAGCCGTAGGACAGCAGCATTTGGCTTTCCTGCACCCGATGGGCGTCGTTTTCCGCCCCCATGACGACGGAGATGAGCCGCATCCCTTCGCGCTTGGCGGAGGCCAGCAGGCAGTAGCCGGCCGCCTTGGTGTAGCCGGTCTTGACGCCATCGACGGTGCGGTCGCGCCACAGCAGACGGTTGCGGTTGGGCTGCTCTATGTCGTTGTACGTGAAGGACCTTTCCGAGTTGAGCGCGTAGTTTTTCGGGAACTGCCGGATGTAGTTCCGGGTCAGCACGGCCAAGTCCCAAGCCGTCGTGTAGTGGTCTTCGGCGGGCAGCCCGGTGGCGTTGCGGAAGTTTGAGTTCACCATGCCCAGCTGGCCTGCCTGTTGGTTCATCATGTCCGCGAAGGCCGCTTCGCTGCCGGCGATGTGCTCGGCCAAGGCGACGCTGGCGTCGTTGCCGGATTGGATGATGATGCCCCGCAACAGATCTTCGACGCTGACCTCGGTGCCTTCCTGTATGAACATGCGTGAGCCCGGCGTGCGCCAAGCGTTGACGCTGACCGGCACCTTGTCCTGCAGGGCGATGCGCCCGCTCTCGATCTCCCCGGCCGCCACGTAGCCGGTCATCACCTTGGTCAGGCTCGCCGGCGGCATCGGCTCCCGGCTGTTGCGCTCGGCGATCACCTTGCCGGTGTCCGCGTCCATGACCAGATAGGACGCCGAGGAGAGGTTCGGCGGCGCCGGCACCACGGATGCGCCCTGCACCGCCGATGCGGCAACCAGCGAAAGGGCGAGTGCGGCGGTCGATAGCGGTCGAGCGCACCGGGGTTGGGGCGAAGGGACCGCGCCGCGCTTGGATTCGTTTGAGTGCCTCCAGCGAAAACGGGACGTTGAGGCTTTTGCGGTGCCGAAGAGCATGGCATCCTTCCTTATTGCTCGCTGCCGATGCGCAATATGAGGGGCATGGCGTGGTTGGCGGCGACGATCAGCGACTGCAGTTGCCGGGCGCGCCGCTCACCCACAAGCGGGCCGATGAGCACTCGATACAAAGCGTCATCCGGCTGCTGCACCACCTCCGCCTGTTCGCCGGTCAAGGTCGCCAAGTTGCGCTGCAATTGCTCAGCCATGGCCTTGCCGCGAAAGGCGCCCGCTTGAAGGAAAAGCGTCTCTGCCCCTTCCAGCGCCTCCACCCGCACCCGCGTCGTGCCTTGGCGGGAAAAGCCGAGCTTCACCGCTGCGGCATAGGACAGATCCAGCATGCGGTCATCGTGAAACGGGCCGCGGTCGTTGACCCGCACCAAGGTCCGCTGGCCGTTTTCGAGATTCGTCACCCGCACGTAGGTCGGAATCGGCAGGGTGCGGTGGGCGGCGGTAAGCTTGAACATGTCGTAGGTTTCGCCGCTGGAGGTGCGTCGGCCATGGAACTTGGTGCCGTACCAGGAAGCAATCCCCTCCGCTCGGTAGCCCGCCGCCGACTTCACCGGGTAATAGGTGGTGCCTTCAACCTCGTAGGATGGCGGATTGCCGTAGCGGCTGGGCGGCTCGACCTTGGGAACCGGGTCGGGCAGGCGGCTTAGGTCATAGGGTATTGCCGATGGCGCAGGGGGGCCGTCCTCGACTTCCGCCGGCGTTGGTCGGGCATCCGGCCCGAAGATCGCGCAGCCGCCAACAAGGCCTGCGGCGCACAGGGCCAATGCCCGGCGCAAGCGGCAAGAGGCTTCCCTCGAACCCAGTTCCCAACCGCTTGATGGGAAGCGCGCTGCAGCCGCCCAACCAAGGGCGGGATGCCGCGCCAACGCGCATCTCGGCGCGTCTCGGTTCGCGTTGGAGCTTCGCTGGCGCCAAACTCGGCTGCCATTGATCGAAGTTACCCGGAGCGAGGGCGTTCCGCCCTCGGACGGCGTGCGGCGCCGTTGCCCCGAGCCAACGCCCGGCGCCCTCATCTCGACGCTGAGGAGGCCGCATCCAAGTGTGCGGCGGCGAGCTGAGCCTGACGGCGCGCCTTGATCGCTTGGCTGAGCTGGTGGACCGCCAAGGCGTACATCTGGCTGCGGTTGTAGCGGGTGATGACATGGAAATTGTGCAGCGCCACCCAGTACTCGGCGCCATCCTCCAACTCCACGCGCACCAGAGCCGCCGCCTCAGCGGCGTTCAGGCCGGGCGCCTCAACGCCCAACGCGCGCAGTTCGCCAACCGTCCGGTTGAGGTCGAGGCCGCGCAGGACCGCGGCATCAGCCTGCTGTGAATCGGCCACGTCCACCTTGAGCGCCACGTCCTCGGCCGCTCGCCAGCCATGCTCGGCGAAGTAATTGGCCACGCTGCCGATGGCGTCGGCGGTATTGGTCCAGATGTCGCGCCGCCCGTCGTTGTCGAAGTCCACCGCATAGTTGCGGTAGCTTGAGGGAATGAACTGTCCGTAGCCCATGGCGCCTGCATAGGAGCCCTTCATCGTGTCCACCGAGCGGCCCTCCTCACGCGCCAGAAGCAGGAACTCGGTCAGTTCGTTGCGGAAGAAATCGGCTCTGGGCGGATAGTCGAACGCCAAGGTGGAGAGGGCGTCGAGCACGCGATGGGAGCCCATGATCCGCCCGAAGCGGGTTTCGACGCCGATGATGGCCACGATGTACTCCGGCGCCACCGCAAAACGCTCCGTGGCCGAATCCAGCGAGGCCTCGTTCTCAGTCCAGAAGGCAACGCCCTGATCGATGCGGGAGTCCTGAATGAAGATGCGCCGGTACTCGTACCACTTGAGCGCCCTTTCCGCGGGCCTCGACATCGCTTCCACGATGTCCGGCTTATGGCGGGCTTCCCGGAAGGTCGCTGTCAGCTCCGTCTTGTCGAACCCGTGGTCGGACACCAATTCGTCCATGTAGGCGCGCACGTCCTCCCGCTGGCTGTAGTCGGCGTCGGCAGGCCCGTAAAGCAGCAGGGCGGCAACCCCCAGCACGATCGCTACTCGCATGATTTCCCTCAAGCCAAGACCCCCGTCAACAGGGGCGGATGCCGGGAAGCGGCCCGCTCCCGGCTCACCATGACCGCTGGCCGTGAATGGACATGATGATGCCAAAGCCCAACAACAGGGTGATGGCCGAAGTGCCGCCGTAGCTCACCAGCGGCAGGGGCAGGCCGACCACCGGCAAAAGGCCCGCCACCATGGCGATGTTGGCGAACAGGTAAACGAAAAACACCATCGTCAGCGAACTCGCCGCCAAGCGGCCAAAGGTGTGCTTCGACTGGGCGGCGATGACCAGTCCACGGGCCACGATCAACATGTACAGTATCAGCAATGCGGCCACCCCGGTAAAGCCCAATTCCTCCCCGATCACCGCCACGATGAAATCCGTGTGGCTTTCAGGGAGGAATTTCAGATGGCTTTGGGTGCCGTCGTGCAGGCCCTTGCCGAACAGGCCGCCGGAGCCCAAGGCGGTGGTGGACTGGATGATGTTCCAGCCGGCGCCCAGGGGGTCCTTTTCCGGATCGAACAAAGTCAGAATGCGCTGCTGCTGGTAGGGCTGCAGGGCGAACCAGAGGGCCGGCGCCATCGCCACCACGGCCAGTGAGCCATAAAGAATCCAACGCCAGGACAGCCCCGCCAAAAAGACCACGGTCAAGCCGCCCGCCAACGCCAGGATGCCAGTGCCGAGATCCGGCTGCTGGATGATCAGCCCCACCGGCAGCCCAATGAGGGCGGCCACCCTCAGCAGATCTTTGAAGGTCGGCGGCAGCGGCCGGTCATGGAAGTACCACGCGATCATCAGCGGCAGGGCGATCTTCATCAATTCCGAGGGTTGGAAGCGGCCAATGCCGGGAAGCTCAAGCCAGCGCTGGGAGCCCTTCACCGTGACGCCCGCCAGCAGCACGGCAACCAGCAGCAGCACGCCCGCCGCATACAGTCCCGGCGCCCAGCGCAGGTACCGTGCCGGATGCACCTGCGCCGCCATCGCCATCAGCACCATCGCCAGGCACACCCGTGCGATCTGCCCGCCGACGATGTCCATGTTCCGCTCCACGGCGCTGTACAGCATGATGAGTCCGTAGAGGATGAGGGTGACCAGCAACACCCAAAGGATGGGATCCGATTGCAGCCGGCGCTGGGCGACCAGGCCGCTGTGCTGCGGCAGGCTGCGGACGAAGTGCGACTCGCTCATCGACTGGCCAGCTGCGGCTCCGAAACGGCGGGCGCGGCCTTGGAGAGGTGGGCATCGAGCACCTTGCGCACCACCGGCGCGGCCATCGAGCTGCCGCCGCCGCCGTTCTCGACCAGCACGCTGACTGCTATGGCGGGCGCCTCCGTTGGGGCGAAGGCGATGAACCAAGCATGCTTTCTGTTGTACTCGTCGAGTTCGTCCTCATCGTAAGCCTGCCCCTGCTTGATCTCCACCACTTGGGCGGTGCCGGACTTGCCCGCCATCCGGTAGTCGATGTCCTGCCCAATGTGATACCAAGCCGTGCCGTTCTGCTGGTAGCCCATGTTGCCGCGATGCACGACGTCCTCCATCGCGTCCACCATCCGCTCCCAATCGTCGGGGGTCGGCCCAACCACGGCCGACAAGGGCGGCAGGTCGGCGGCGGGCAAGGGCGCCTCGCCGGCAAGCAGCAGGCGCGGCCGCAGCCGTTTGCCCCGATTGGCGAGGATGGCTGCGGCGGCGGCGGCCTGCAGCGGGGTGACCAGCAAGTCGCCTTGGCCGATGCTGATGTTGATGTTGTCGCCCGGATACCAAGGCTCGCCCTTGGCGCCCCGCTTCCACGCCGGGTCCGGCACCAGCCCGGCGGCAGCGCCGTCGATGTCCGCCGAGATGGCTTCGCCATAGCCGAACTGGCGGATGAAGCCGGCCAGCTGGTCGGCCCGCAAACGGGTGCCCAAGGTGTAGAAGAAGATGTTTGATGAACGGTAGATGGCCCGGTTGAGATTGACGATGCCCTGACCGCCGGGGTTGTTGGGAGTCCAGTTCCAGTCGCGGTACAGACGCCGCTGACCGGGCAGCCGGAATGACCCCCGATCGATGATCTCCTCCTCCCAATCCACCACGCCATGGGTCAAGCCGGCCAAGCCGAGAATGGGCTTGATGGTGGAGCCCGGAGCGTATTGGCCGTTGATGGCGCGGTTCACCAGGGGCTTGTCCCGGGAATCCACCAAAGCGGCGTAGCGCTTGGCGTCGATGCCGGTGACGAAGACGTTCGGGTCGTAGCTTGGCTTGCTGACCAGGGCCAGCACGCCGCCGGACCTTGGGTCGATGGCGACCACTGCGCCGCGCCGGTCGCCCAATGCCGCATCGGCGACCGCCTGCAAGCCGATGTCCAGATGCAGCCGCAGGTTTTGGCCCACGACGGTGGGGCTTACGTCCAAAGTGCGGCGCACCCGTCCGAAGGCGTCGGTCTCCACCCACTGGGTGCCGACCTTGCCGTGCAGCGCGCTTTCGTAGAAGCGCTCGATGCCGCGCTTGCCGATGAAGTTGGTGCCGCTGTAGCTCGCCCGGTCCAAGCCGTCCAGGTCCTGCTTGGTGATGCGGCGCACCGAGCCGATGACATGGGCGGCGAGCGCGCCGTAAGGGTAGTGGCGCACGATCTCGACGCTGATCTCCGCGCCGAGGAAGCGGTGCCGATTGACGGCCAAGGCGGCGACCTCCTCATCGGTCAGGGCGAACTTGAGGACCACCGGCTCAAACGGTCGCCGCGCGCGCTTCAGGCGGTCGTGAAAATCCTCGATCTCCGCCGCGCTGATCGGCGTGACGGCGCTTAGCGCATCGATCAGGCCGTCAAGATCCTCGATGCGCTCGCGGATCAGCGCGAGATTGAAGATGGGGCGGTTTTCCGCCAACAGGTTGCCATGGCGGTCGAAGATGAGGCCCCGAACCGGCGGCACGGGCACCATCTGCATGCGGTTTTCCTCGGAGCGGGTCTGGTGGTGCTCGTGCTGCAGCACCTGCAGATAGAGCATCCTGGCCACCAGAATGAGCGTCAGCGCCAGCGCTCCGGCGAAAAGCGCCCGAGCTCGGGCCATGAACATCCGCAGCTCCGAGGGACCGTCCTTGATCATCATGCCGGATGCCATCGGAGCGCCTTACAGGGTGGTGTTGGAGTCGATGGGCAGGGGCCGCCACAAGCGCTCCATGTCATAGAACTCCCGGGTCGCCGCCTGCATGACGTGAACCACCACGTCGCCAAGATCCACCAACACCCACTCATGGCTTTCCCGCCCTTCGATGCCCAACAGCGGTGCGCCGCCGGCCTTGGCGGCTTCGACAACCTGATCCACGAGCGCCTTCACGTGGCGATTGGAGCCGCCGGTGGCGATCACCATGAAGTCGGTCAAATCGGTCAGGCCGGCCACGTCGAGCGCCACGATCTCGCGGCCCTTGAGGTCGTCCAGCGCCCCAACGATGGCGTCGCGCAGCCCCTGCGGCGTCACTCAATCCCCCGCGAGCGTCCCGCGAAGAGCCAAAATCGGCAGGCCATTTGCTTGGCGCAGCCGCTTCGCGCACGCAAACCATGCCGCCCAACCCTGAGCAGGCCACGCACTTCGCGCATGTAAGCCATGCAGCCCGAACACGGTCAGGCTACGCGCCTCGCACATACAAACCATGCCGTCTAATATAGTGGTTCACCCCTTCGGGGAGCAAATGCCCGGCATCCCCCTCCGTGGCGATCAAGGCGCGAACCGCCGAGGCCGAAACCGGCAGCATGGCTTCATCCAGCAAGCGGATGCCGCCTGCGGGGCGCTGCTCAAGGTCCGGGCAGCGACGTTCGAGATAGAGCTTGAGCGCCGCGCCCTTGAGTTCCGCACCGGGCCGCGGCAGCACCAACAGGTGGCCGAAGTCCAGCACGCTTCGCCACTGCCGCCAAGCGTGAATCTCGTTGAAGGCATCAGTGCCGATGATCCAACTCAAGGGCGCATCGCCGTGGCGAAGCCGCAGCGCCTTGAGCGTATCGACGGTGTAGCTCGGCCCCCCGCGCCGCAGCTCAACGTCATCCGCATCCAAGCCGGCTTCGGCGGCGCAGGCCAGCTCAAGCATGGCCCAGCGTCGCTGCGCGCTCGCTTCGGGCCGCTGGCGATGCGGCGGCTCGGCCGACAGCACCAGGCGCACCGGGCAGGCGAGGGCTTGGGCCGCCGCCCGGGCGGCATGCAGGTGGCCTTTGTGAACGGGATCGAAGGTGCCGCCCAGGAAAGCGATCAACGGTGGCGGATCTCGCCGTTGCCGAAGACGACGTACTTTTCTGTGGTCAGGCCGTTAAGGCCCACCGGGCCGCGGGCGTGCAGCTTGTCGGTGGAGATGCCGATTTCGGCGCCCAAGCCGTACTCCATGCCGTCGGCGAACTGGGTGCTGGCGTTGACCATTACCGATGCCGAGTCCACCTCGGCCATGAACCGGCGGGTCTTGCCGTAGTCGTTGCTGACGATGACGTCGGTGTGCTGCGACCCGTAGCGGTTGATGTGCTCAATGGCCTGGTCGATGCCATCGACGACGCGCACCGCGAGCATCGGGGCCAGATACTCCGCGCTCCAGTCCGCCTCCGACGCCGCCTCGGCCTCCGGCAACCAGGCCCGCGAGCGTTCGCAGCCGCGCAGGGCCACACCGGCCTGGCCGAAGCGCCTGCCCAATCCGGGCAGCACCGCCTCGGCGATGCCCTCCGCCACCAGCAGCGTTTCCAAGGCATTGCAGACCGCGTACTTCTCGGTCTTGGAGTTGTAGGCGATGGACATGGCCATCTCCGCATCCGCCGCCTCGTCAATGTAAACGTGGCAGATGCCGTCTAGATGCTTGATGACCGGGATGCGCGACTCCCGCGAGATGCGCTCGATCAGGCCCTTGCCGCCGCGCGGCACGATCACATCGACGCAGTCCTCAAGCTGCAGCAGCGCGCCGACTGCGGCCCGGTCAACGGTGGGCACCAATTGCACTGCGGCGGCGGGCAGCCCGGCCTCCTCAAGGGCGTCGGTGACGCAGGCGGCGATGGCGCGATTGGATGCAATGGCCTCGGAGCCGCCCCGCAGCATGCAGGCATTGCCGCTCTTCAGGCACAGGCTTGCCGCGTCCACCGTGACGTTGGGGCGGGATTCGTAGATGATGCCAATCACGCCGAGCGGCACGCGCATGCGGCCCACTTGGATGCCGGTGGGCCGGTAGCGCAGATCGGTTACCTCGCCGACCGGATCCGGCAGCTGCGCCACCTCCCCGACGCCCGCGACCATGCGGTCGATGGCGCGGTCATTGAGTTCAAGGCGGTCGAGCAGGGAGGCGTCGATGCCGCGCCGCTCAGCCGCCGCCATGTCCTCGGCGTTGGCCGCCTTGAGCGCGCTCCTGGCCTCGTCCAGACGCCGGGCCGTCGCTGCCAGCGCTTGGGCTTTGAGCGCCGAATCCGCCGCCGCCATGGCCCGCGACGCCTGCCGGGCAGCGAGTCCCATCCGGCGCATCTGCGCGTGCGCGGCGGAGGTTCCGTTGCCTGACGCTGAATCGTTCATTTTGGCCTGTTCGGGGTTGCTGGCTTGCTTGGCCGGGCAGTTTAGTCGGGCGCAGTCAGCCCCGCAAACGGGTCACCAGTCGGCGCAGTTCGTTGAGCCGCTCCGTGGGCGAACCCAACTGCAGCAGGGATTGCTTGATTTCCGGCTCCACCGGCAACAGCTGGGCAAGCTGCCGACTGACCGCGCCCGCGTCCTCGAAATCGACCTCCAGCCCCAGCTTCTCCACCATCGGGTGCTTGAGCAGCGCCTTGAGGATGTCGATCAGGGGCTGGTCGGCCTCGCCGAGCGTCCCCGCAGGCTCGGCGGGCAGGGTCTCGACCAGGCCGCGGAGCAGGCGGTCTTCCTGCTCCCAAGTCTTGTGGATGCGGAACTTGCAGCCGCCTTCGACGACGATGCCGAGCAATCCGCCGTCCAGCGCGTTGAAGTCCACCACCCGGGCCTCGGCGCCCACCTCGAAGATCTCCGCCGCCGCGCCGGCGCCGGCAGGCGCGTCATCGCCCGCCACTGGCTCGACGCCGCTGCGAGTGAGCACGATGCCGAACGGACTGTTTCCCCGCATCCGCTCGCTGATCATGTCCAGATAGCGAGGCTCGAATATCCGCAACGGCAGCCGCCCGCCCTCAAAGAGCACCACGCTGAGCGGAAACAGCGGAATTTCGAGCAAGTCAGCCATCGGGGGGACTTTAGCATTGATTCCGGTCAAGCCCTGCGCGGGTTTACGAAACATCCTGCCTGAGCCATAATTCAGCCTTCTTGCCGATGAATACGGCCCTTGGACCGCCTGCAGACAATCATCCTGGCGCTGTTGCAGGGCATCACCGAATTCCTGCCCATTTCGAGTGCCGCCCACCTCATCCTGGCATCCGAACTGACGGGTTGGCCGGATCAAGGCTTGGCCTTTGACATTGCCGTACACTTGGGCTCCTTGGTTGCCGTGCTCGCCTACTACCGCCGCGATTGCGCCGGTTTCGCCATCAGCGCTTGCGGCGGCCTGCGCCATCGGCGGCGCGACGCGCAACTCGACCTGCTGTTCAAGATTGCCGTCGCCAGCCTGCCCGTGGCGCTGTGCGGGCTCGCCGCGCGCGAGCTGGTGGCGGGCGACCTGCGCAACGGCTGGGTCATCGCCGCCGCCACCGCGACCTTCGCCTTCGCGCTTTGGTGGGCCAACGGCCAGCGCGGCGAGCGCGAGCTGCTCGGCTGGCGCGACGCGCTGCTGATCGGCTCGGCCCAAGCCCTCGCCATCATTCCTGGCGTGTCCCGCTCGGGCATCACCATCAGCGCTGCCCTGCTGCTCGGCCTGTCCCGCCCAGCCGCGGCCCGAGTGGCCTTCCTGCTGGCGATACCCGCCATCAGCGGCGCCGCCCTGATGGCTTGGATTGGCCTGCCCGCCGCCGCCCAAGGCGCCCAACTTGCGAATCTGGCGCTCGGCGCCGCCGTGGCGGGGATCAGCGCCTACGCCTGCATCAGCCTGTTCATCGCCCTGCTCGAGCGCGTTGGCCTGATGCCCTACGTTTACTATCGGCTGGCCCTTGGCGCTGCGCTCTTCACGCTGTTGTCCTGGTCCGTTCACTGACACGATCGACGACAAGGCGTTTGTCAATCCGCCGCCGCTTTCAGTATGGTGGCCCGCACATGCCGGAAGGAAGCGCGCCCCATGACTGCGGCCACTGACGCCATCAACTTCGCGACCCTTGACGCGGAGCCGTTCTACCTGCCCGTCGGCGACGAAGCAGCGCTGTTCGAGGCCGCTTACGCGGCGCGGCTGCCGGTGTTGCTGAAGGGGCCGACCGGATGCGGCAAGACGCGCTTCATCGAGCACATGGCTTGGCGGCTCTACCGGCAGCGGCGCAAGGCCCTTGAGGTGCCGCTGGTCACCATTTCCTGTCACGAGGACCTGACCGCCACCGATCTCGTGGGGCGCTACCTGCTCAAGGGCGATGAGACCCTGTGGAGCGACGGCCCGCTGACCCGTGCCGTGCGCACCGGCGCAATCTGCTATCTCGATGAGATCGTCGAGGCGCGCAAGGACACCACCGTGCTCATCCACTCGCTGACCGACCACCGGCGCATCCTGCCCATCGACAAGACCGGCGAGCTGGTGCGCGCGCACGGCGACTTCCTGCTGGTCATCTCCTACAACCCCGGCTACCAGAGCATCCTCAAGGATCTCAAGCACAGCACCCGGCAGCGCTTCGTGAGCCTCGACTTCGACTACCCCGCACGGGAGCGGGAGGCGGAGATCATCGCCCGCGAGGCGCATGTGGACGAGGCCCTCGCCGAACGGCTGGCCGTGATAGGCGAGAAGGTGCGCAATCTCGGCGAGCATGGATTCGAGGAGGGGGTGAGCACCCGGCTGTTGATCTACGCCGCCCAACTCATCGGCAACGGCATCGAAGCCCGCCGCGCCGCTGACATCGCCTTGGTCGCCGCCGTGTCCGACGACCGCACGGTGCAAGCCGCCTTGGCCGACATCGTGGATGCGGTGCTGCCAGCCGCCGACCCGTGATCGCGCTGGCCGACGTCGAGCGGCCCTTGGCGCTGTTCGCGGAGGGCATGAACGGCGCCCACCTGCACATCAAGCCCAGCGACGTCTTGCGCGTTGGCCCGTCTGATGTTTTGCGGACGGGGGATGCGCTCCATTTGCCCGAAGCCATCGACGCCGCCGAACCGGGCATCTACCGGGCGCTTGTCCTGCAGCAGATTGCCCGGCGGGAGTTCGGCGGCATCGGCTTTTCGCTGCGCGCGGCTTATGCGCGCTTGCCGACCTTGGAGCCTTTGCCGAAGCCCCAGGCGCCGGCCCGGCCCAGCGACCGCTGGCTGTTCTACCACCACTTCCCCAACCCGCATCTCGCCGCCGAGCTGTTTGAAGCCTTTGAGCGGGTTCGCATCGACGCCGCCATGTGCCGCGCCTACCCCGGCATCAGGCCCCACCTCGGCGCCTGCCACCGTCACTGGCAGCGCTCGGAGCCGGCCCCAAGCCCGGCAGCGCGGTCGCTGCTGCGCTTTCAGCTCGGTGAGCCCGCCGCCGATGCCATGAGCCGAGTCCTGCACCCTCTGGCCCAGGGGCTGCTGGCGCCGAGCGCGGACATCTACGACGCCGCCGCCGCCGCCCAGAGCGCGCTGGCCCGGCTCGGCGCCGAGCCGGGCGGGGCGTTGGAGGACGCGCCGTTGCTTGAGGCCGCCGCCGTCGAGTGGGCCGAGCGTGAAGCCCGCCTGCAGGATTGGGAGGAGGAGCTGCGCCAAGCGGATGGCTGCCTGCTGGCGGCGGAGATGCTGGAAAGCGAGCAGTTGGAAGCTGCTCGCACCGAGGGCGGCGGTGAAGTGCGCGAGGAGCAACTGGACATCAAGCGCATCAGGGCCGAACGGGACCAACTGGCGCGGCGCATCGGCCTGGAGCGCTCCGCGGTGCGCGAGGCGCTGGGCGATGCGAATGCCGGCGCGCGCAGCTACCGGTACGACGAATGGGATTTCCGCCGCCGCCGCTACCGCCGCAACTGGTGCCGCCTGTTCGAGCAACCCCTGAGCCCCGGGGACGATGCGGACGTGGACGCCGTCCGCCAAGCCATCAACGCTTGGCATCGCCAGGCTCGGCAGCTCCTGGAGCAGATCAAGCCCCAAGGCCACCGCCGCTGCTGGGGCTTGCCGGACGGCGATGAAATCGACCTGAATGCCGTGGTTGCCGCCCGCCAGGACTTGAGAGCCGGCCGCTCGCCCAGCGAACGGCTGTACAGCCGCCGCGAGAAAACCCATCGGGACGTGTGCGCCGCATTGCTGGTGGACCTCTCGGCCTCCACCGACGATCCGGTGGAGGCCGATCCGCCCGCGCCACTGCCCGACTCGAGCGGCCATTCGGCGCGCCCGGCACCCAACCTGCGCGACCCCTGCGAGGACGGCGGCACCCTCTGGTCGGACGCGCGTGAGTCGCCCGCATCGCCCAAGCGGCGCATCATCGACGTGCAGAAGGAGGCCACCGCCGTCCTCGCCGCCGCCCTCGAACGGTTGGGCGACAGCTACGGCATCTACGGCTTCTCCGGATACGGGCGCGATTGCGTCGAGTTCCACGTCGCCAAGGATCTGCGCCAGACCCTCAACGCCCGCGCCTTGGCCGCCATCGCCGCCATGCAGCCCAAGCGCAGCACCCGCATGGGGCCGGCCATTCGTCACGCCGTCCGCAAGCTGGCCGATTCCGGCAACGCCCTGAAGGTGCTGCTCATCATCAGCGACGGCTTCCCCCAGGACTGCGACTACGGCCCGGTGCGCGGCGACCACGAATACGGCCTGCACGACACCGCCAAGGCGCTGGCCGAAGCCGCAAGCAAGGGCATCGAAACCTTCTGCGTGACGGTGGACCGCTCCGGCCACGACTACCTGAAGCGCATGTGCCCGCAGGCCCGCTACGCGGTGATTGAGGAGCTGGAGGATCTGCCGCAGGCCTTGGCCAAGATCTATGCGGCGCTGACCGGTTAGCCAGTGCGCCGAGCGATAAAAGCGCCTCGTCGGGACCGAGGATGCCCCGATCCGGCAAGCCCGAATTCCGAAAGGTCCCGGACCGGCGCGGGCAGACTGTTTCGCTTCGACGCCGAATCCTTCGAGTTCCGCCCGGCGGCGACCCGGCGATTGCCGGAGCTGCGCTGGGACAATCACCTGACCGCGGCTTAGGCCGTGACGGACAAGCGCCCGGCCAACGGTCATGTGGCTGGCAGGCTCGAACTCAAGAGCCTGCCGCCCCTCGTGTTCCGCACCCCGCGCACCGGCTTTGGCAATCCGTGAGTTAAGAGCTAAAGAACGCTGCCGCCAGCCTGACCATCAGCGGACAAGTGGTTCACGAGCACTTCGCCACAACCACCCGTCCTCAGAATCGGACGGCGCCCCTATCCATGACCGAAGCGCTGAAGGACGTCATTTGCTCAGATCCCTGTTCACGGTCCCCGGCAATGCGGCAAAACCACGCTGGCGCAGCTCGTGTGCGCACCCCAAGCGCTTCATTGGCAGGGCGATGTCCTCTCGTCGGCTAAACCTCCGAACAATGCGCGGAGCGCCGACGGCCCATCCTACAGCTCGTTGAGCGCATCGTTGCGGGTGGCTATCCGGCGCCTCTCGCCCTGCCCCGGGGCGGCGGCGCGCCAACTGGTACCGCAACTACCTCGATGCCTTGGTCCAACGGGACGTTCGGAACCTCGCTCGAATCAGCGATTTGGACGCCCTGCCCCCCTGCTGGCGCTCGCGGCGGCGCAGTCGGCCCGACTGCTCAACATGTCCGACTTGGCTTCGCCCTTTCAGGTTAGCCGACCGACGATCAACAGCTACGTCACCCTGTTGGAACGGATATTCCTGCTCGACAGGCTGCCGCCTTGGCACAGCAACCGTGCCACCAGTCGCCTGATCAAGTCGCCAAAGCTGCACATCGGCGACACCGGCCTTGCCTGCGCCCTGCTCGGGGTGGATGCAGCGGCGCTCGCCAAGAACCGGGAGCTGCTCGGCCAGCTGCTGGAAACGTTCGTGCTCCAGGAGCTGCGCCGCCAAGCCAGTTGGTGGAACGCGCCCTCGACATTCCACCACTATCGGGACAAGGACCAAGTGGAAGTGGACATCGTCATCGAACGCGGTGCGCTCGCCGTAGCGGGCGTCGAAGTAAAGGCCGGCGCAACCGTCCGCAACTCGGACTTCCGCGGCCTGCGCAAGTTGGCCACGATCGCGGGCAGCCGCTTCAAGGGCGGCGTCGTGCTCTACGACGGCGAAGCCTGCGTGAGCTTCGGCGACGGGCTATACGCGGCGCCCGTTCGCTTGCTTTGGGAAACCGAGGACCGGCGGTCCGTTTGATGGCACCGAACTTCGCTCAGCCCGTTTGGGTCGATCGGTCGTCCGTGACAGCGCCGACATCCGTTATCCAAGCCATCACCCGCGCCGACAGTTCGGCAGCCCCCTCCCCTCGCAGCGCCGAGAACAGTTGCGCCGTGGCGGCGCTGCCCAAGCGCTCGCGATAGGCGGCCAAGGCCCGTCCCTGGGCGCTGCGCTTCAGTTTGTCGGCCTTGTTCAGCAAGACGTGCAGCGGCATCTCGGAGGCCAGCGCCCAGTCGATGAACTGCTCATCAAAGGCCGTGCCGGGATGGCGGATGTCGGTGACCAGGACCACGCCCGCCAGCTGGTCCCGGCAGCTCAAGTACTCGTTCACCGCAGCCTGCCATTGGGCCTGGGCTTGGGCGGAGGCCTTGGCGTAGCCGTAGCCCGGCAGGTCCACGACGCGGGCGCCGCTGGCCAAGGCGAAGAAGTTGAGCAGGCGGGTGCGGCCGGGGGTCTTGCTCACCTTGGCGGTGCGCCGGCTGCCGGTGAGGCGGTTGAGGACGCTGGACTTGCCGGCATTGGAGCGGCCGGCGAAGGCCACTTCGGGCGCCTCCCCCGCCGGGCACCTTGATAAGTCCGGCGCGCTGGCCAGAAACCGCATGTCAAGGCGATGGTGCAAGGCAGTCACTGCATCCGCTCCGGTTTGGGTATAATCCGCGTCCAGCCCGAGCTCGGGCGTCTCGGCAAGCCGGACTGGGTCATTCTAAGCGTTGGCGCGGCAAGCGTTGACGCAACGTGCCTGACAAGGCTCGAAGGCGGGCCTTGGCGCGACGCAACATGCTGGAGAACGAAGCTTCATGGGGTTTCACAGGGTTCAGACCATTCAAACGGCTTTGGCGGCCACTTGCCTCGTGCTGGCGGCGGCCGCCCAGGGGGCGGGAGACGCGGCGGCGGGCAAGGCGCTGTCCTTGGCCTGCTCGGCTTGCCACGGCATGGACGGCGCCACCGGCTTGGATCCAACCTATCCGGACTTGGCCGGGCAGAACGAAAGATACCTGCTGCGCCAAATGCAACTCATCCAATCCAACGAGCGCCCCATCCTGCTGATGACCGGCCAGCTCACCGGCAAATCCGAGCAGGACTTGGAAAACCTGGCCGCCTATTACGCCTCCCTGCCCGGCAGGGTCAGGCAGGCCGCGGGCGATGACGAGGCCATCGCCCAAGCCGAAGCCATCTATCGCGGCGGCATCCTGGAGCGCCAAGTGCCGGCCTGCATGGCCTGCCACTCGCCGTCCGGCGGCGGCAACGCGCCTGCCGGGTTCCCGCGCCTGAGCGGCCAGCCTGCGGCCTACACCGAAGCGCAGCTCAAGGCCTACCGCGAAGGCGGGCGCCGGACGGACGAGGACTACGGCGGCATGATGCGCGATGCGGCGCGCGGGCTGACCGACAAGGAAGTCGGCCTGCTGGCCGACTTCCTGCAGGGCCTGATGTCCGCCGACCCCGCACCGGCATGGGCCGGAGACCACAGCGGCGCGGCGGATTGAGCCCGCCGGCCAACCCAAGGAGAGCGCCATGCGCCGATTCAAGCTGCTGCTCGGCATCGCTGCCGCGCTGACCGCCAGCGTCTGCCAAGCCGAGGCGCCCTTTCAGGAGGGCGTCCACTATGAACGGCTGCCGGTGCCGGTGGACACCGCCGATGCGAGCCGTGTTGAGGTGGTCGAGGTGTTCAGCTACGCCTGCATCCACTGCTACACCTTCGAGCCCTACGTCGAGGCATGGCGGGCCAAGCTCGACGACGACGTGGCGTTTCGGCGCATGCCCGCGGCGTTCGACCCCCGCTGGGCGGAATTCGCCCGCCTGTTCTACGCAGCCGAGCAACTCGGCGTTCTGGAAGCGGTGCATGGCGGCATCTTCAAAGCCATTCACGAACGCGGGCAAAACCTCTCTGACCGCTCGGTTGCCGCCCGCTTCCTCGCCGCAACGGCCGAAGTTGACGGCGGCGACTTCGAGGCGGCGCTAACCTCGTTCAGCGTGGAAGGCCAAGTGCAGCGAGCCATTGCGGCCGCGAAAGCCTACGGCATCAAAGGCACCCCCAGTCTGGTGATCAACGGCAGGTTCCGCATAGACACCGGGGCGGCTGGAAGTTACGAAAAAATGCTTGAAGCGGCCAGCTTTCTGATCGGCTCCGAACGCGCCCTGGCCAGCGAGGAGGCTGGCCAATAGCAAGATGCCGCAGCTAGGCGCCACGACGGTCAACAACCCTGTCGAAGGCGCGGGGCAAGACGGTCCGGGATTCCGGCGCCCCGCCGCAGGTGGGCCAGTCATCCCCCCATTGCCCACAAGCCGGGCTGCGAAGCAACCCGAACGCCCTGCCGAAGGCGAGGCGCTGCGGCTGCTGAGCTTCAACATCCAAGTCGGGATCAAGACCAGCCGCTACCGGCAATACGTCACCAAGGGCTGGAAGCACGTCCTGCCCCACCTCAGCCGCCAGCAAAACCTGATGCGCATCGCCGACGTGGTGGCGGGCTACGACTTGGTGGCGCTGCAGGAGGTGGACGGCGGCAGCCTGCGCAGCGGCTTCGTCAATCAGGTGGAGTACCTCGCGACGCGGGCCGGCTTTCCCCATTGGTACGCCCAATTGAACCGGGACTTGGGTCCGCTGGCGCAGCACGGCAACGGCCTGCTGACGCGGGTGAGGCCGCTCAGCTTGGAGGACCACAAGCTGCCCGGCCTGATCCCCGGCCGGGGCGCCATCGTCGCGCGCCTGCCCTGCCGGGGGGCGGAGATCCTCGTGGTGCTGCTGCACCTGTCCTTGGGCGGCGTCTCCCGGCAAGCTCAGTTGGCCTACGTCAGGGAGCTGATCAAAGGCGAAGACCACGCCGTGGTCATGGGCGACATGAACGGCCTCCTGACGCGCCTGCTGTCGCGCTCGCCGCTCAAGCACTCGCCGCTGCGCTCGGCGGCGGCGCCGGAACCCACTTGGCCGGCTTGGAGCCCGGCCTTGGCCCTGGACCACGTGCTGGTCACCCCCGGCATCCGCGTGGACGACCATGCCGTGCTCGATTGCCATCTGTCGGATCACCGGCCTGTCGCAGTGACCCTGACGCCGCGCTAAGGGCCCAACCGATGCCCGCCATCCGACCCTCCGAGCGGCCCATTGACGAAGCATGGCGGCTGGAGCAGCAGGAGTGGTTCGAGGCCTTGGACGACGTGCTCAAGAACCGTGGCGAGGAGCAGACCCGCGCCCTGCTGCTCGGCCTTCAGCAGCGTCTCAGCCGCCAAGGCGTCGTGTTGACCGAGGCGGCGCTGAACACGCCCTACAAGAACACCATCGACTTGAAGGATCAGCCCGAGTACCCCGGCGACATCGAGCTTGAGACGCGCATCGGCAACGTGATCCGCTGGAACGCGGTGGCCATGGTGCTGCAGGCCTTCGACAGCGGCTCCGGGGTGGGCGGGCACATTGCCACCTACCTGTCCGCAGCGACCATGATGGAGGTGGGCTTGAACCACGTCTTCCGCGCCGGCGCCGAGCCGGGCGAAGGGGACCAAGTGCATTTCCAGGCCCACACCTCGCCCGGCATCTACGCCAGAGCCTTCCTGGAGGGCCGCTTGAGCGAAACCCAGCTCACCAACTTCCGCCGCGAACTCGGCCAAGGCGGCGGCCTGCCGTCCTATCCCCATCCCCGGCGCCTGCCTTGGTTCTGGACCATGCCCACCGCCAGCATGGGCCTGTCCACCCCATGTGCCATCTATCAGGCGCGGTTCGCCAAGTACTTGGAAAGCCGGGGCCTCAGGAAGTCCGGCGACGGCAAGATCTGGGCCTTCATCGGCGACGGCGAGGCCGATGAGCCGGAGGTGCTCGGCACCATCAACATCGCCAGCCGGGAGGAGCTCGACAACCTGGTGCTGGTGGTCAACTGCAACCTGCAGCGCCTGGACGGGCCGGTGCGCGGCAACGGCAAGATCATCCAGGAGCTGGAGCGCTCCTTCCGGGGCGCGGATTGGCACGTCATCAAGGTCATCTGGGGCGGCGGCTGGGATCCGATCCTGGCCCGCGACCACCACGGCGTCCTGCAGGCGCGCATGGAGCAGGCAGTGGACGGCGACTACCAGATGTACACCGTCTCTCCCGGCGACGCGGTGCGCGAGCACTGGGTGGAGCACACGCCGGAACTGCGCGAACTGATGAAGACCCTCACCGATGAGGAAGTCCGCTCCATCCAGCGCGGCGGCCAGGACCACCGCAAGATCTACGCCGCCTTCCGCCAAGCGGCCGAGGTGCGCGGCAAGCCCTGCGTGGTGCTGCTGAAGACGGTCAAGGGCGATGGCTTGGGCCCCGGCGCCGAGGGCGCCAACACCGTGCATCAGAAGAAGTACCTGACTCCTGACGAGCGCCGGGAGCTGGCCAAGCGCTTCGACATCCCCCTGGCCGATGAGGACGTGCTGCGCGCCGCCTTCCACCGTCCGGCGGAGGACTCCGAAGAGCTGCGCTACCTGCGGGCGCGGCGTGCGGCGCTCGGCGGCTTCATGCCCAGCCGGCAAGTGCGCTGCGAGCGCTTGGAAGCGCCCGAACTGGACCTGTTCGCGGACCTCCTCAAGGGATCGCAGCGCGAGGCCTCCACCACCATGGTGGTGGTGAGGATGCTCTCCCGCCTGCTGCGCGACCAGCGCTTGGGCCGCTACATCGTGCCCATCGTGCCCGATGAGGCGCGCACTTTCGGCATGGACGGCCTGTTTCCCCAAGCCGGCATCTACTCGCCGGAAGGGCAGCGCTACCAGCCGGTCGATTTCGGCACCATCGCACCCTACAAGGAGTCCGAGGACGGCCAGATTCTCCAGGAGGGCATCTGCGAGACCGGCGCCATGGCGTCCTTCCTGGCCGCCGGCACCGCCTACGCCAATTACGGCCTGCCGATGATCCCGTTCTACATCTTCTATTCGATCTTCGGCTTTCAGCGGGTCGGCGACATGATCTGGGCCTGCGGCGACATGATGTGCAAGGGGTTTCTGCTCGGCGGCACCTCCGGGCGCACCACCCTGAACGGCGAGGGGGTGCAGCACCAGGACGGCCACTCGCAACTGATCGCCAGCACGGTGCCCAACCTCAGAAGCTTCGATCCGGCCTTCGCCTACGAGATTGCGCTGATCGTGCGCGACGGCATCCGCGCCATGTACCAGGAGTGGCAGGACGTCTTCTATTACATCACCCTCACTAACCAAGCCTATCCGATGCCGCCTTGCCCTAAGGGCGCGCAGGAAGGCGTGCTGCGGGGCATGTACTGCTTCGACCGCACCGAAGGGGCGACGGTCAATCTGTTCGGCAGCGGCGCGGTGATGGCGGAGGTGCTCCGGGCGCGGGACCTGCTCAGCGCCGTCGGCGCGCGCAGCAACGTGTGGAGCGTCACCAGCTACAACGAACTGGCGCGCCAGGCCCGGCACGCGGAGCGCCGGCAGATGCTGCGCCTCGGCGGCGCCGAGGAGCGGCCCTACGTGCAAACGCTGCTCGAAGGCGAGAGCGGCGTCTTCATCGCCGCCTCGGACTACATGAAGGCGTTGCCGGGCATGATCGCGCCCTGGATCCCCGGCGCCTACACCGTGCTCGGCACCGACGGCTTCGGCCTGTCCGAGGCCCGCGACCAGCTCCGGAACCACTTCGAGGTCTCTGGGGAGTGGATCGCCTTCGCAGCCCTCTCCACGCTGGCCCGGAACAACTTGGCGCCGGGGCAGGCGGCCTTGGACTTCGCCAACCGGCACGGGCTGAACCTGGATCAGGTCGATCCCGTTCGGGCCTGAAGCGTTCTCATCGCGCAGCGCCCCGGCAGCGGGCGCAGCGGGTCCACATCTTCAGCAACAAGACGCCATCTTGGACATCAAGTTCGTGATGCTTATGATGCGAAATCAAAACTAAGCCTCCAATCGAATGAGATCACTCTCGGCAACGTAGAGGCGCACGCGGGCGCCCGCCTTCACATCCGCCATGCCGGGCAGGCGGGCCACCCAGTCCGTGCCGCCCACGCGGCAGTGCAGGAAGGTCTCCGCGCCGCTGGTCTCCACGCTGTTGACTTCGCCGGCAAAGACCGCATCGGTGTCGGCTTGCGGGGCCAAGCGGATGTGCTCCGGGCGAACCAGGGTTTGCGCGTCGAGACGGTTGACGCCAGGGTCGCTCATCAGATCCGCCGCCGCCGCGCAAACCGGCGCGCCGTAAACCTCAAGGGGCGTGCCGCTCTGCAGCTTGGCGCGTTCGTGAAGCAGCAGGACCTCATCGCCCAAGGCGAACGCATCCTTCGGGTCCGAGGTGAGATAGAGCACGGTCAGGCCGTCGGATTGGACGATCTCCCGAAGCTGCAGGCTCAGCGCCTCGCGCAGCTTGTAGTCGAGGTTGACCAAGGGCTCATCCATGACCAGCGCGTCCCCCTGCTGGGCCAGGGCGCGGGCGATGGCCACCCGTTGCTGCTGCCCCCCGGACAACGCTTCGGGAAGGCGGTCGAGCAGATCGCCGATCCGCAGGCGGTCGGCCAAGGCCTCGACCGCACGGACCAGCTCATCCGCATCCCCGCCTCGCCCGCGTCCGGTCGCCCTCATGGGTGAGGCGATGTTGTCGAACACGCTCCAGTTGGGGTAGTTGACGAAGGCTTGATAGACCAAGCCCACCCGCCGCCGCCGGGCGCTGAGCGCGCTGACATCGGCGCCGTTGATGAAAACCGTGCCGGGCGGCGCGGGATCGAGTCCGGCGACGGCCCGTGCCAGGCGCGTCTTGCCGGCGTTGTTGCGGCCCAGAACGACGGTAATGGCGCCTTCGGCGAACTGATGGCTGAAGGCGCGCGAGCCGCCTAGATCGAGTGCGCGGATGTTCAGCATGTTTTTCGGGCCACCTTGGCAGGGCGCGAAGCGCCCTGCCAAGGTGGGATTTTCCCGCGCCAAGGCATCACAACGGCAGCTCCCGCGTCATCCCCCGGATCGAGGGCGTCCCGCCCTATCGGACGGCGCGCGCGCCGTTCCTGCACGAGACCGCGGTCCGGTGGAAAAACGCCTGCACCCTGCACGTCCGCGCCTCGACGGGTTCGATTGTTCCATGAAGCGCCATGCTACACTGCAAATCATGACTCGCAGCCTGTCTCTTTTCGCGCTGTGCGGTGCGCTCTCGTTCGCCGCCTTGGCCGAGGAAATCGCCTTGGCGGGCACTTGGACCCTGAACGTCGAGCGCACCGAAGCCATTGCGCCGGACAACTCGACCAGCCGCTGGTGGGAGGGCTTGGGCGGCAACTTCAGCACCAGCGTCAGCGTGGGCGGCATCCCCGTGCCCACCGGCTCGCCGGGTCCGGAGCCGGAAGTCGGCAGCCCTGGGCCACCGCCAATGCTGCGCTGCCAAGCCTTCACCATCGAGCGGCTGGACGATGGCCTGCTGCTCACCTACCAAGGCGTCGGCAGCGAGGAGCTCAGGCCGGGAGCCTACCGCGGCAGGCGCAGCCAGTGGTCCCGGCGCAAGTTGACCTCCAATTACGAATCGACCACGCGCAAGGTCAAGCGCAGCTTGGAGGTGGGCAGGGACGGACGCCTGCTGATGTCCGTGACCATCAACCCGCGCAAGGGCAAGACCATGCGCTACAAGCGGGTCTTTGACCGAGCTTAGCCTATGGCGAAGGCGGGCGCTGCGTGTGCGTTCAGGCCAACGTCGCCTGCCGCGTCGGCACGACGTCCATGGACTGCCACGGGGCGAGCCCAAGCGTGCGGGCTCAAAGACATTTCGGAACCTGGCCCACGCAACAGGCGCAGGGTTTCGCGATAGTGAAACCCCAATGCGCCTGCTTCGCGGGCGCGCGCTTGTGCGGGCTCAGGAACATCTCGGAACCTGACCCACGCAACGGGCGCTGAGTTTCGCGTCAGCGAAACTCAAACGAACCTTGGCCAAGGCCAAGGTTCGCCTTTGCTCGCAACCCGCCGGATTGATAGCATTTGCGTCCCTGTCCGGTTCGCATCGCGTCCAGCGTCGGTGCGGCGAGGGCGTTTCAAACCGCCGAGCTGCAAAAGGATCCAGCCAACCATGCCCGACCCAGCCTTTAGCGACCACAAGGTCGCCGACATCGCGCTTGCCGACTTCGGCCGCCGCGAAATTGCCTTGGCCGAAGCGGAGATGCCCGCCTTGATGGCTCTGCGCCGACGCTACGAGGCGCAGCTGCCGCTGGCTGGCGCGCGCATCATCGGCTGCATCCACATGACCGTGCAGACCGCAGTGCTCATCGAGACGCTGGTCGCCCTGGGAGCCGAGGTGCGCTGGTCCTCCTGCAACATATTCTCCACCCAGGACCACGCCGCTGCGGCGATGGCGGCCCGTGGCATCCCGGTGTTCGCTTGGAAGGGGGAGACCGAGGCGGAGTACGAGTGGTGCATCGAGCAGACCATCCTCAAGGACGGCGCGCCTTGGAACGCCAACCTGCTGCTGGACGACGGCGGCGACCTCACGCTGATGGTGCATGAGCGCTACCCAACCATGCTCAAGGCCATCCACGGCATCAGCGAGGAGACCACCACCGGCGTCCATCGCCTGCTGGAGATGCTGCGCAAGGGCGAGCTCAAGACCCCGGCGATCAACGTCAACGACTCGATCACCAAGTCGAAGAACGACAACCGCTACGGCTGCCGCCACAGCTTGAGCGACGCCATCAAGCGCGGCACCGACATGCTGCTGGCCGGCAAGCGGGCGCTGGTGATCGGCTACGGCGACGTGGGCAAGGGCTCCACCCAAAGCCTGCGCCAGGAGGGCATGATCGTGCGCGTGGCGGAAGCCGACCCCATTTGCGCCATGCAGGCCTGCATGGACGGCTTTGAAGTGGCCTCCCCGTATCGGGGCGGCCTCAACACCGGCGCCTTGGAGGACATCGACGCAGCGCTCCTGGGGGACACCGATCTGGTGGTCACCTGCACCGGCAACAGCAACGTCTGCGACGCCAACATGCTCAAAAGCCTCAAGGCGGGCGCCGTGGTCTGCAACATCGGCCACTTCGACAACGAGATCGACACCGCCCACATGCGCGAGCACTGGCGTTGGGAGAAGGTCAAGGACCAAGTGCATCAGGTCTTCCGCAGCGATGCGGCGTCGGACTACCTCATTCTGCTCTCCGAGGGGCGGCTGGTGAACTTGGGCAATGCCATGGGCCATCCCTCGCGGGTGATGGACGGCTCCTTCGCCAACCAAGTGCTGGCGCAGATGCACCTCTACCAGGAGCGCTGGGCCGACCAGCCGGAGAACCAGCGCGCGCCGGTGAGCGTCGAAGTGCTGCCCAAGCAGCTTGACGAGCAGGTGGCGGCCCTCATGGTGGAGGGCTTCGGCGGCGTGCTCACCCGGCTGACGGCCGACCAGGCCAGCTACATCGGCGTTGACCGGCAGGGCCCGTTCAAGCCCGCCGACTACAAGTACTGAGCGCAGCGGCCCGCCGCAACCGTGGAGCAGAGCCTGCAGGACGTCATCCGGCTGCTGGACTTGGAGACGATCGAGAGGAACCACTACCGGGCCACCAGCCCCAACGAGGGCTGGCAGCGGGTTTACGGCGGGCAGGTCATCGGCCAAGCGCTGGTCGCCGCCTCGCGCACGGTGGAGCCGGGCCGCAACGCCCACTCCCTGCACGGCTACTTTCTGCGTCCCGGCGAGATGAACACGCCCATCCTCTACACCGTGGACCGGATCAGGGACGGCAGGAGCTTCACCACCCGGCAAGTGGCGGCCATCCAGAACGGCGAGGCCATCTTCGTCATGTCCATTTCCTTCCAGATCGAGGAGGCGGGCTTGGCGCATCAGTTCGAGATGCCGGACGCGCCGGACCCGGAGACCTTGGAGGACGAGGAGACGGTGCGGGCGCGGCACGCCAAGGACCGGCCGCCGGGGCAGCCGGAACCCTACGCGCGGCATCGCCCCGTCGAGATCCGCCCCGTCAGGCCGGTCAACATCTACAAGCCAAGCGCCGGGCCGCCGCGGCAGATGTGCTGGATGCGGGCCCGGGACCGGCTGCCGGACGACGCCCGCCTGCACCAGTGCGTGCTGGCCTACCTGTCCGACTGGTCCCTGCTCGACACGGCCATCCTGCCCCATGCGGTGAGCTACTTCGATGACGCCATGCAAGTGGCGAGCCTGGACCACGCCATGTGGTTCCATCGCCCCTTCCGTGCCGACCAGTGGCTGCTCTACGTGCAGGACAGCCCGGCGTCCAGCGGCGCCCGAGGCCTCACGCGGGGGCTGATCTACAGCCAAGCCGGCGAATTGGTGGCTTCAGCGGCCCAGGAAGGATTGATTCGCCGGCGATGAGCGCGCTGCTTCGGAGCGCCCTGATCGTCCTGCTGGCGACCTTGGCGGAACCCGCCGCAGCCAACCAGGATGGCCCCGGCGCCGCTTCGGTCCGCTACACCTACCGGGTCGTCGCCAGCCATCCCCACGACCCCGAAGCGTTCACCCAAGGGCTGCTTTTTGCCCACGGCAAGCTCTATGAGAGCACGGGCCGCTACGGCCAATCCTCCGTGCGCGCCGTCGATCTGGCCAGCGGCCGAGTGCTGCGCCAGCGCCGCCTGCCGGATGACCGCTTCGGCGAGGGCTTGGCGCTGTTCGGCGGACGGCTCCACCAACTGACCTGGAAGGCCGGCGACGGCTTCATCTACGACCTGGCCAGCCTCGCCCCCATCGGCGGGTTCCGCTACCAAGGCGAAGGCTGGGGACTCGCCGCCAATGGGGAGAGCTTGGTGATGAGCGACGGCAGCGCCGAGCTGCGCTTTCTCGACCCCGCCGCCCTGACCGAAATCCGACGCCTCCAAGTGTGCGACGGCACCGAACCCGTGACGGGCTTGAACGAACTCGAGTACGTCGAGGGCGACCTGTACGCCAACGTCTGGCCCAGCGACCGGATTGTCATCATCAACCCCGCCAACGGCCAAGTGCGCGGCTGGCTGGACCTGACGGGCCTGCTGCCCCTCGTGTTCCGCACCCCGCGCACCGACGTGCTCAACGGCATCGCCTACGACGCCGTCGGCAAGCGGCTGTTCGTGACCGGCAAGAATTGGCCGCGGCTGTTTCAAGTCGAAGTGACCGCCCAATGACGCGCGCTGCATGAGCGCCCATGCTTCAAGGCCCTTTGCAGTGGAGAACGGGACGCGCCGGGCTTGATGGCGGGTCGGTCACGCACGAACCGTGCGGGCTCGGAAACATCTCGGAACCCGACCCACGCAACGGCAGCGAAACTCAAACGAACCTTGGCCCTTGGCCGAGGTTCGCCTTGCAATGGCTCGGCCAATGGGCAAACCTTCGTCGCAGCGCACGAACGTCAGGACATTGAATTGCGTTTTCTGGAGATCATCAGCGATTGGGTCAACCGCTATTTCTCCAACGAGGAAGCCATTTACCTAGTCGCTCTGTTGGTGGTGGGTTTTCTCGTGCTGTTCACCTTGGGCGGCGTGCTGGCCCCGGTGCTCACCGGCTTGGTGCTGGCCTTCCTGCTGCAGGGTCTGGTCAAGCGGCTCGTTGATTGGCGGGTGCCCGAGGCCGTTGCGGTGTGGTTGGCCTTCCTGCTGTTCGTCGGCGCCCTGACCGCGCTGGCATTGTTCGTCGCGCCGCTGGTCTGGCAGCAGCTGCGCTCCGTGGTGGAGGCCACGCCCGGCCTCGTGGGCCGCTGGCGGGAAACCGCCGGCGATCTCGCCCAAGCCTTCCCCGAACTGCTCACCGAAGCCCAGATCACCGCGTGGCTGGAAGCGGCCACCAACCAAGTCGGCAGCATCGGCGCATCCGCCTTGGAAGCCCTCGTGGCCAACCTGTCCTCCATGGTGGGCATCCTCATCTACTTGGTGCTGGTGCCCATCTCGGTGTTCTTCTTCCTCAAGGACCGGCGCCGGATCATGGGTTGGCTGCTCTCCGCGCTGCCCAGGAAGCGCTCCCTCATCCAGCGCGTTGGCGAGGAGATGAACCAGCAGCTCGCCAACTACGTGCGCGGCAAGTTCATCGAGATACTCATCGTCGGCTTCGTCACTTTCGTCACCTTCACCCTGCTGGGCCTGAACTACGCTGCCCTGTTGGGCGTGCTCGTGGGCGTCTCGGTGCTGATTCCCTTCGTCGGCGCGGCGGTGGTCACCGTTCCGGTGGCCTTGGCGGGCATCATTCAGTTCGGCTGGTCTTGGGAGCTGGCCTACGTCATGGCCGCCTACGGCATCATCCAGGCGCTGGACGGCAACGTGCTGGTGCCGCTGCTGTTCTCCGAGGCCGTGGACCTGCACCCGATCACCATCATCGTCGCCGTGCTGGCCTTCGGCGGCCTGTGGGGGCTTTGGGGCGTGTTCTTCGCCATCCCTCTGGCCACGCTGGTCAAGGCCATCATCAACGCTTGGCCGCGGGAGATGGGCGAGGTCGATGGTCCGCCCCTGGCTTGAATCGACAGGGCGGCGCCGCCCTCGATCGCGACCGAATGAACCTGTTGAGCAGGCGGCATGCATTGATTCCCGCATCAAGGCCTTGCTGACGGCAGTCCTGACGCTCGTGGTCGGCGCCTGCAGCCAAGCACCCGAGGAATTCCGGAATGCGTCTTCCAAGCAGGCGGCGGAGAGATTCGACGCCGTCGTTGCCAACGGCCGGGTCATGGATCCGGCCAGCGGCTTGGACGCCCTGCGCCACATCGGCATCCGCGACGGCCGGATTGCGGCCATTTCGGAAACGGCGCTGGCCGGCAGTGTCGTCGTCGATGCCGCAGGCCAGGTTGTGGCGCCGGGATTCGTGGACCTGCACAGCCACGGCTGGACGCCGCTTTCCCAGCGCTACCAGTTGCTCGACGGCGTGACGACGGCCCTTGAACTTGAGAGCGGCGCCTATCCAGCGACCAGCCACGGCATCCACCCGCCCATCGCCATCGCCGAGCGGTCGCTGATCAACTACGGCGCCTCCACGGGCCATGCGTGGGCGCGGTCACGGATTCTGGAGGCTGATCAAGCCGTCACCGGCATGGATCAACTCGTGGCGGACAGCCTCAACGGCACGGGAGCCGGCGGCCTTGCCATGGGGCGGCCCGCGTTCCACTCCCCGTTGCCGGCCGGGCAGTTGCCGGTCATGCAGGAAATGCTGCGTCAAGACCTCGCCAGCGGGGGGTTGGGCATTGGCATGCTGCTCGACTACATGAGCGAATCCGTGGACGCTGACGAGCTGCGCGCGGTCTTCGACGTGGCGGCGCAGGCCGATGCGCCCGTGATCGTACACATTCGGCGCGGGGTGGCCGGCGACCCCTTCGGCCTCGACGAAGTCATCGGTCTGGCTCGGAAGACGGGGGCCGCCGTGCATGTCTGCCACCTGCAGGCGAGCGCGATGGGGGGCATCGAGGTCTTTCTTGGGAAGATCCGTGCGGCGCAGCAAGCGGGGGTGCGCATCACCACCGAGTCCTTCCCCTACAACGCCGGTTCGACGGCCATCTCGGCCGCGGTGTTCAGCCGCAACTGGCGCGAGATTTTCGCCATCGACTACGGCGACGTGGAATGGGCGGCCACCGGCGAGCGCCTCACGGAAAGGACTTGGCGCCAGTATCGCGAAAAGCAACCGGGCGGAACGGTCATTCACCACTACAACAAGGAGCGGTGGACCCGCATCGCCACCGAGGCCGCGGACGTGATCGTCGCCAGCGATGCCCTGCCGGCCGTCAGCGAAGCGCAACTGGTCGCCCCATGGAGCGTCGGCACCTTCGCCCGGGTGCTGGGCCGCTACGCGCGCGACGAAGGCGCCTTGGACCTCATGGCCGCCTTGGCGAAGATGACCATCATGCCCGCCCGCCTGCTGGAGCGCCTGAGTGACGACTTGGCGCGCAAGGGCAGGATCGCCGTGGGCGCGGACGCCGACTTGACGATCTTCGATCCAGCGACGATTGCGGATCGCGCAACCTACCGGCAGCCCTTCCAGCCTTCGGCCGGCATCACGCATGTGCTCGTCAACGGCGTTCCGGTGGTCCGCGACGGCGCAGTCGTGCCCAACCGATTCCCTGGAAGACGCCTGCTCGGACGGGTTTCCGATTTGTAGCTCCTCTACGTCAACAGGATCCCAAAATTCGAGAATCGCCCCTCCGAAAATACTTTCAAAACGCCGTGAAGGGTGCTGCACACCATAGAGGACAGTCCATCCCCATGATCGACTTCTACCGGGACGTCGGCAGCACCAACACCTACTTCGCGCTGCACCTCATCCGGCCCATCGCCGAGAGGCATGGTGCGGAGCTCGTGATGCGCCCGCTCAATCTTGGATGCGTGTTCCGGCGTCACAACTACGCGCTGCGGGAGGAGTCGGCGGCGAAGCTGCGCAACCGGCGCCGCGACCTGATGCGCTGGGCCGAGAGGCACGGCCTGCCGTTTCGGATGTCGGACCGCTTTCCCAACCGCGGGGCTTTACGGCGGATGTGGGAGCCCTGTTCCAGTCGGATTGAAGCCCTCGCCGAACAATCAATCCGCATGCTGGTCAGGTCGAAACGCCGCGGTCCCGGTGCGCGAGAGCCCGTTCAATGTCGTCGAGCACTGCGCCCAAGCGGGGGCCGAGATCCGCCGCCAGGAAGCGCAGCACCAGATAGCCGTTCTGCTGCAGCAACGCATCCTTGCGCCGGTCGCGGCGGTAGGCGTCCGCATCGGCCAAGTGTTGCGGCCCATCCAACTCAATCGCGAGCCGAGCATCGGCTGCGAGGAAATCCACTTCCATATGGCCGAGTTCGCAAAACGGGATCGGCAGCCGGGCATTGAGCTCGAAACGATCGCGAGTGTCCCGCCGGTCTTGGAGGCGCCTGAACAGAAAAGCCTCGCTGGCGCTGCGCACACGCTGGGGATCCAAGCCATCGGCGGTCAGTTCGTCGGCGAGCTTGAGAAAGAGATCTGCGGATGGGGCATCGACGCCATCCCGTGCGAGCCTTGAGACGCTTGGCTCGAAACGCCGCTTCCAATCATCGCGCGCTGGCAGTTCAATGCTGACCGGCCAGCCCGGCAGGGCGCTGGCGGGCCGCTCGACGGCGTAGCCTTGGGCCTCGTAGGCGCGGCGGCGCTTCCCGAACATGCGGGCGAGCATCGGCTCGTCCAGATCGGCGTAGTCGTAAACGCGCACCTCGCGCTTGTTCTCGTGCTGGCGGTGCAGGCGTCCAACGTACTGGGCGACGGTGCCTCGCCACGACACCGGCATGGTCAGGAACAGGGTGTCGAGGCGGGCTTGGTCGAAGCCCTCGCCAACGAACCGGCCAGTGGCCAGCACCACCTGCGGTTGGCGACCCTCCGCTATGCGCGCCAGCGATAGGGACAACGCTCGCGGGTTCATCCCGCCGCGCAGCGAAACCACGTTCAGCCCCAATTCGACGAGGCGGTTGGCGAGCCTGTCGAGGTGCTCCACCCGCTCCGTCAGCACCAGCGGCGCCCGCCCGGCCTGAACGCTCTCCGCCACGTCCCGGCAAATTGCCGCATTGCGGTCGTCGTCGGCCATCAACTGACCGCACAGACGGGCAAATTCGGTGCGCGGGTCGGCCGCCGGGTCGCCCGCCGCCCGAAACCCGGTGGGCCGAACCAGCGCTCGGCGGGAAAACGGCTGCGGGGCGGCTGAGTTGCGGCGGCCGGCTCGATGCCGCACGGGACCGCAGTGCAGGCAAACGATCGGGTGATGGCCGTCCTTGCGCACGACCGTTGCCGTCAGTCCCGCGACGTGCCGCGCCTTGGCTCGGCTCACCAACAACTCGAAGCCGCGCGCCGGAACATGGTGGCATTCGTCCACGATCAGGAAACCGTAGTCGGCCACCCGGTCGTCCACCTCGCCCTTTCTCACCATGCTTTGCATTAGAACCACATCCACAGCCCCAGTGAGCTGCTTGCGTCGCCCGCTCAAGCGGCCGATGCCATCGCTGCCGACGTCCAGAAACTCCCGCAGCCGGTCGATCCATTGCTGGAGCAATTGCTCGCGATGCACGACCACCAGCGTGTTGACGCCGCGTTGGGCGATCAGCCATGCCGCCACCACCGTCTTGCCAAACGCCGTGGCGGCGGCCAGAACGCCAGTGTCGTGGGACAGCATGGCCCGCGCCGCCGCCTCCTGATCCGGGCGCAGTTCGCCTTGGAATGACGCCTTAAGCGGATTGCCGACGAATCGACGATCCTCGATCACCGGCTTCACCCCCAAGCCCCCAAGCAAGCTCTCCACCTCCTCAAGACAGCCGCGCGGCAAGCCGAGATGGACGGGACCGTCCTCCACGCAGTCGATGATCCTCGGTTTTCCGTATGTGGGCAGGCGCATGGCTTGAGCACGGTGGAACTCCGGGTTTTGGAACGCCGCCAAACGCATCAGCCGGGTGATCAACCCAGCGGGCAGGCCGGCCTTGGCGATGTAGAGGCGGTCGGCGAGAACCAAGTCCAAGGCCTTTGGCAGCGGCCCTGTCACGGGCGGGTTCGATGGGCGGCGTGACGGCGGGGCCAACCAGGGCGTCAGGGCGAAGTCCTCATCTTCGACGACGGCTCGCACGCCCAGCACCCGCCCCCGCTTCTCCGCCCCGCCGACGAGCGCTTCCGCTTGCGTCAGTGACGCCCGTGCAAGGCGCGACAGGAAGGCCCACTGGTCGGGATGGGGATTGAGCTCGCCGTCCACGAAGACGCTGTTGCCGCCATGCCGGGGGCCGCGCTGCAGCGGCAAGGCGATCAGGTTGCCAAAGCCGCCGCGGGGCAGGGTGTCCTGGCTGGGAAAGAGCCGATCATAGGAGCGAAATCCCAGATCCGGCCGCTGATCCATCGCTTCGGTCAGCAGCATCGCGCCCAGACGGCGCGCAACGCCGGCGGGCACCGCTGCGTCAAAGAAGATCCAGACGTGGCCGCCGGCGCCCGAACGAGAGCGTTCCAGCGCCGCCGGAACCGCTTGGCGGGCGCAGGCTTCGATGTAGGCTCCCGCATCGGCGGCCCAAGTGTCGCCGTCAAAGTCCACCGCCAGAAAATGACAGGTCTCGTCGAGCAGCATCGGATAGACGCCCATGACGAACGGCTGGCCACGATCGTCGGCTCCGGACAAATGCCAGCGAATCGCTTCGTCGTCCACTGGCGAAAACCGATGGTTGGGGCACTCAGCGCATTTGATCCGGGGTTTGCCGCAAATTCCCGGCACCCATTCATTCCCGCAGGCGGGCGCGTAGCCCGACCGCCCGGCCCGGCTCTCGAATCGTCGCGGATAGACGTCTTCCCGCCCCCGGAACAGGGCGCGGAAGAGGGCAATTTTGAGGCTCGCGGACGACCGGCGATCAACGCCGCCGAATGCCGGCGTCACAGCTGGCTGCCGAGGTAGCGCACCTCCCAAGGGGTCATCCATTCCTGGAAGTCCTTAAGCTCGCTCCGCTTCACGTCAACGTACGCATCGATGAACGCTGCGGAAAGCAGGTCCGCCAAGCGGCTGTTGGCGGCCAATGCGCGCAGCGCTTGGCTGAGATCGCCGGGCAGGGTGGCGGGGGCTTCGTAAGCGTCGCCGTCGTGGGGCTGGGTTGGCTCCAGGCGGTCCTGCAGGCCCAGCCATCCGCAGGCCAGCGTGGCGGCCGTGAGCAGGTACGGATTGACGTCCGCGCCCGCCACCCGGTTCTCCACGCGCCCGCCGGCCGGCGGGCTGTGCGGCACCCGCAGGCCCGCGGTGCGGTTGTCATAGCCCCATTCCAGGTTGACGGGGGCGGAAAGGTCCGGCACGAAGCGCTTGAAGCTGTTGACGTTGGGAGCGATCAGCGCGAACGCCTCCGGCAGCCAGGTTTGCAGCCCGCCGATGAAGTGGCGCAGGGCGGCTGGCGACCGCCCGTCCTCCAAGGCGAAGATGTTGGCGCCCTCGCCGTTGGCGACGCTGCAATGGAGGTGGGCGCCGCTGCCCGGCACCCGGTCCAAGGGCTTGGCCATGAAGCTTGCCAGATGGCCGTGCCGCATGGCGCAGGCCTTGACCAGGCGCTTCAGCAGCAATAGCTGGTCGGCCCGGCGCAGAGGGTCTCCGTGGTCCAGGTTGAGCTCGATCTGCGCCGGGCCCACTTCATGCACGAAGACGCTGAGCGGCAGGCCCGCCGCCTCGCTCTGCGCCTTCACGTCATCCAGGAAGGTTTGGTACTTGTCCAGGGCATCGATGCTGAACGCCTCGCCGCCGAACTCGGCGCGGCTGTGCAGCCCTGGCGCCGAGGCGAGCGCCGAGGCCTCCCGCTGCGGCGGATCGAGCAGGTAAAACTCCAGTTCCGGCGCCACGACGGGATGCAGGCCGGCAGCCGCGTAAACGGCCAAAACGCGCTTTAGGACCGTGCGGCTGTCGTAGGGAACGGGAGCGCCCGATTTGTCCAAGGAGTCACAAATCACTTGGCCGTGATCGCCCGACTTCCAAGGGCAGGCGCTGTAGCTTGACCAATCCGGACGCAGGATCAGGTCCTCGTCCTTGGGGTTGTGCCGCTCCATGCATCCTTTGGCGTAATGGCCGGTAATGGTTTGAAAGAACACCGCGGCCGCGAATTGCGGCGGGTCGCCGTCGTTCAAGGCGCTCGTTTGCACCGTCTTGCCGCGGGGGACGCCGTTGATGTCGGCGAGCAGCAGATCCAAGGCGGATGCCGGTTCAGCGGGCCGCTCCGTCATCCTCCCGCCACCTCTCAAGGCTGCGGCGGACGCCGGTGGACGATCCGGCCTTCGAACAGCGTCATGGTCACGGGCACCTCGCCAATCTCCTGCGCCGCGATGCTGAACAGATCCTTCTCCAGAACCACCAGATCCGCCGCCATGCCCGGCTTGATGACGCCGGTTTCGTCCTCTTGATGCATCAGCCAAGCGCCGTTGGCCGTGTAGGCCCGCAGCATGGCGTCCAAGCTCACCGCCTCGTTGGCGTTGAGCGCGCCTTGGACCTTGCCGGAGGGATCCTGCCGGGTCAGGGCCGTCTCGATGGCCGCCAAGGGATTCAGCGAGGACACCGGCCAATCGCTGCCCGCGGCAATGCGGGCGCCCGCCCGCTCCAGGGAGCCGATGGGGTACATCCCCTCGACCCGCTCGGCGCCCAGCGCCGGCAGATTGATGTCGGTGACGTAGGCGTCCGGATAAGCCCACAGCGCCTGAAAGTTGGCCGTGACGCCCAATGCCGCAAAGCGCGGGTGGTCGGCGGGATCGACGAGCTGCAGATGGGAGATGTGATGGCGGTTGTCCGAGGGGCCGTTGCGGTCGATGGCCTGCTCGATGGCATCCAAGGCCACCCGAACGGCGCGGTCGCCGATGGCGTGAAAGTGGGCCTGCGCGCCGCGGGCGTCCAATGCCGCCACCCGCGCCGCCAGCTCATCCGCCGGCAGGACCAGCATGCCGGTGCCGCCGCCCTCGCCGAGATAGGGCTCAAGCAACGCGGCGGTTTCGCCTTCGAGCACGCCGTCAACGAACAGCTTGGCGGCGTCCCGGCGCAGGCGCAGGCCGCTGCCCCGATCCTCCGTGCGAATCAGCGACTCGTCCGGCGTCCATTTCAAGGCGCTCGATACGGGTGCCGACAGCACCACGCGCGCGCTCAGCCCACCCGCCGCCTCAAGCCCTTGCCAAGCCGCCCACTCGTCGGCGGCAGCGGCCGCGTCAATCATGGAAGTGATGCCGAACCCGTTGGCCAAGGCAACCGCTCGACGGGCGGCTTCCAAGCGATCCTCAGCCGTAAGGGGCGGGACAATCGCTTCGACCAAGCCTTGGGCGGACTCCCGCAGCGTGCCCGAGGGCGCGCCATCGCCGTCCCGCTCGATGACGCCTTGGGGCGGATTCGGCTTCTGCGCATCGATGCCCGCCATCGCCAGCGCCTTGGAATTCGCCCAGGACGAATGGCCGTCCGCGCCGCGCAGGAAGATGGCACGGTCCGCGTTGACCGCATCAAGCAGTTCCTTGGATGGATTGGCAGCCGCGAACAGCGACAGCTCCCAGCCGCCGCCCACCAGCCAATCCCCCTCCGGCAGCGCCGCGTCGCACGCCGCCACCAAGGCGGTCAAAGCCGCCGCGCTGTCCGCGCCGCTGAGGTCGCATTGCATGAGCTGGATGCCCCCATGCATTGGATGCACATGCGCGTCGTGAAAGCCGGGCAGGACCATGCGCCCGCCGAGTTCGAAGACTTGGCCCCGAAAGTGGCTGAGCACTTCGTCGTCGGCGCCGACAGCGACGATGCGGCCATCCCGAATCGCCACGGCCTCGGCCCAAGGCTTGGATTCATCCATGGTGTACACCCGGCCCCCGCTCAGAATCAGGTCGGCTGGCTGCGGCGCCTGGCCGCAACCCGACAGCAAGGCCGCGACGGCCAGCAAAACGAGTGGGCTGCGCATGATGGGCCATTGTGAAGGCCGGACACGGCATGTCAACGCGAACCTTGGCCGGGGCCAAGGTTCGTTGGGGGCTTATTTATGCAATGACTTCCCCAGCCCAAGCGGCCGGAGGGAGTCCCGCATCCATTTGACGGGTCATGGAGGGAGTGTTGGCCCTCCCGCGCCTCTCGCCGTCCAGCTGCGCCAATCCCTGACGCCGGATGTTTTGGGCCGCGTTCACGTCGCATTCGGGCCGTTCCCCGCTGATAACCGCCAAGCCCGATAGGCCCAGCTCCGCTGGTCGAGGAAGCGGTTCCAAACTCGGCGGCAGGCCCCGACAAGATCCAGCATTGCGCGAGCCTTGGCTTTGGTTCCGGGCAACGCTCGGCGGCGCACCGCTCGGATGGTTTTTCGCATTGGACTGCATGGATTTGGTTTTAAGGCTTTGGGTCAGCAGTGTCACTTGGGGCGCGCCATGCGGCTCCAAGCGAGGCGGACGGCGTTTGAGCGTTGCGGCGCAGGAGCGGCCTCGATCAAGGGACGGCCTCCTCAGCGCAGCCGCCGCATGTGCGGGCTCAGAAACATACCGGAATCTGATCCAAGCGACGAGCGCGGAGTTTCGCGCCAGCGAAACTCCATCCGCGACCGTCAGGTCGCGCGGGTTCCGCCCGCCAAAGGCTGTTATGATTCGCCCCTCAAAGCTTCATGGCCCCCAACCGATGAAGACCCTCGCGTTGGAGACTGCGGAACAGGCCGCTCAACGGATCATCGGATGAACAAGCAAGCCGCCGTCAACAGCTTGGACGCCGCCGACCGCGCCGCGCTGCTGCATCCCTTCACCGACTTCGCCGCCCACAAGCGCACCGGCGGGCGCGCCTTCGTGGCCGCTGAGCACATCTACCTGACCGATGCCCAAGGCAAGCGGTACATGGACGGCATGTCGGGCCTGTGGTGCGTGAACCTTGGCTACAGCCAGCCGAGGATCGTGCGCGCCGTCACCGAGCAACTTGAGCGGCTGCCCTACTACAACAGCTTCTTCAACTGCACCACCGACGCCACCATCGAAATGGCCGCGCGCCTGACGGCGGTGCTGCCGGAAGGATTCAACCACGTCTTCTTCACCAATTCGGGATCCGAGGCCAACGACACCAACATCCGCTTGGTTCACCGCTACTTCGACCTCATCGGCCAGCCGCGCCGAAAGCTCATCATCAGCCGCAAAAACGCCTACCACGGCAGCACCATCGCCGCCGCCAGCCTCGGTGGCATGGGCAGCATGCACAAGCAGTTCACCGGCCTTCCCTACGTCCATCACATCGAGCAGCCCTATGCCTTCGAGAACGCCGGCGAACTCGACGAGGAGGCCTACGGCAAGGCGGCGGCGCGGCTTTTGTCGAAGAAGATCGACGAACTCGGCGAGGCCAATGTCGCCGCCTTCATCGCCGAGCCCGTGCAAGGCGCCGGCGGCGTGATCATCCCGCCGCCCAACCACTGGGCCGAACTGGGCCGCATCTGCGCCGAGCGCGGGGTGTTGCTGATCAGCGATGAAGTCATCTGCGGCTTCGGCCGCACCGGCGAGTGGTTCGGCTGTCAAGCCTACGGCGTGCAGCCGGACCTGATCACCTTCGCCAAGGCCGTCACCAATGGCTTTCAGGCCTTGGGCGGCGTGGCGGTTGCCGACAAGGTGGCGGACGTGCTCACCGCCGAGGGCGGCGAATTCGCCCACGGCTTCACCTATTCGGGACATCCGGTGGCCTGTGCGGCGGGCATTGCCACCTTGGACATCTACCGCGAGGCCGCCATCGTGGAACAGGTGCGGCAGGACACCGCCCACCACTGGCGCAACCGCTGGCGCGCGCTCATCGACCATCCCATCGTCGGCGAGGCCCGCACCCAAGGCCTGCTCGGCGCCCTGGAACTGGTGCGGGACAAAGCCAGCCGAAAGCGCATCGACGCCGACCATCGCGCCGCCATCCACTGCCGCAACGCCGCCATCGACAACGGCCTGATGGTGCGCCAAGTTGGCGATGCCGTCATCAGCGCCCCGCCGCTGATCATCAGCCGCGAAGAGATCGACCTGCTGATCGAGCGCCTGACCGTCGCCTTGGACGCCACCGCCAAGCACTATGGGCTGGCCACGCCCTAGGGGTCGCGATGCGGGATTGACCTAACGGAAACTGGCCGCGCAACGCCTCAAGCCGCCCCGCCACGGCAGCGACGGAAAACTCCCGCCGCGCTCGTTCCGGACCTGCTCCGGGCGTTGCTTCGAGGGCGTCTTGCATGGCGGCCGCAATGGCTTGGGGTTCGGAGCCTTCAAAGTAGTGGCCAAGGTCCGCGAGAATGCAGAGCGGTCCTGGCTGTCGGGGGGCGATCGCTGGAACCCCCGCCGCCATGGCTTCCAGCAGCACCATGCCGAAGGGTTCGTTGCTGGATGCCATCAGCAGGGCGTCGAAGGCTCTCATGAGCCGGGCCGCTGCGGGCGTGAAGCCAGCGAGCGTCACCGGCAGATCCCGGCTGGCCCGTTCCAAGCGCTCGCGCAGCGGGCCATCGCCGACGAACGCCAAGTGGGCGTTGCGGCTGCCGGTTTGTTCAAGGAATCGGCGGAATGCCTCCAAGGCCAGTTGCGGGCGCTTTTTGTAGTGCAGGCGCCCGACCGCGCCAAAGACCAAGCCTTCCGGCGGCAGGTCGAGGGCTTGGCGGGCGGCGGTGCGGTCAAGGGGGTCCAAGGCGTCAAAGTCCAAGGCGTTGGGCCAGGCCAAGGCGCTGCCGGTGGCTTGCTCGAGCTCCTCGGCGACGCCGGGCGAGACGCCGGCAAAGAGCGTGCCGCGCCGGGAAAGACGCTGCGCCCAGCGGCGCCGACGGCGCCGAAAGAAGCCGTATTCGTGGGCCACGGCGACCCACCGGGCCGCGTCGAGCCCGGTCGCCGCAAAGGCCTTGTAAGCTCGGTAGCGATGGCAGAGCACCAAGCCGTCACTGGTTTCCGGCAAGGCTTGGCGCAACCGTCGCGCCAAGGCGGCGGTGTTTTGGAGGTCGTCGCAATCCAAGTAATGCACGGCGTTGGCGCCGCCTTGGGATGCGCCTTCAGCCCCCGCCGCTTCAAGGGCTGGACGCCGCGCGAACGCGCCCCTCGCCGCCAGTCGGCCAGCTTTGGAGCTTCCACTGGCTGCGTCCCCGGAAGACAGGGGGCTGCCGCCCTCGCCTTGGTTCGGCATTCGTTTCCTGGCAGGGCTTAGGAAGAAGTCAGCGCCGCCCAGCCCGAGGCTCGCCGCCGCCTTGCGGTAAACGTCCACGATGTCGAGGAAGGGCGGGCCGTCGTTGGGGCAGATCTGGATCAGCTGGTTGAAGGCGGGTTCAGCCACAACGCTTGGTCACCAGGAAATTCTCCATCACCAAAAACCGCAGGCCGCAGCCAAGAAACATGTTCAGGGCGTCCGCGGGCGAGCAGACCATCGGTTCGCCGCGTCGGTTCAGCGAGGTGTTCAGCACCACGGCATTGCCCGTCAACCGCTCCAAGGCTTCAAGCAACGCATAGTAGCGGGGATGGGCTTCGGGCTCGACGATCTGCACCCGCGCCGTGCCGTCCTCATGCACCACCTCCGGAATGCGCGCCTTCCAGGCTTCGGCCACGTCAAAGGCAATGGTCATGAAGGGCGCCGGATGGCGGCTGCCGATGATCTCCGGCGCCACCCGGTCGAGCACGCTCGGGCAGAACGGCCGCCAGCGCTCCCGGAACTTGATTTGCTCGTTGATGCGGTCGGCCATCCCCGGCGCGCTGGGGCAGCCGAGAATGCTGCGGGCGCCCAAGGCGCGGGGGCCGAACTCCATGCGGCCCTGAAACCAAGCCACCGGATGTCCGGCGGCGATGAGCGCCGCGGCGTCGTTGGGCACGTCATCCAAGAGGCGATGCTCCACCGCATCGGCGCTCGCAGCCAAAGCCGAGCGGCAGTCGTCGTCGCTGTACTGGGGGCCTAGGAAGACATGGGTCATTCGGGTCAGCCGCTCTCCCCGTTCAGCCGCGACGTAGGCGGCGGCGCCCAGGGAAGTGCCCGAATCCCCGGCCGCCGGCTGCACGAACAACTCATCGACCTGGTCCAGCGCCACGATGCGCTGGTTGAGCTTGACGTTCAGCGCTCCGCCGCCGGCGAAGGCCAGCTTTCCGGTCTCCCGCAGCACCCCGCCCAAGTGGGTTTCGAGCAGCTTCAGGCACCAGTCCTCAAACAGTCGCTGCATGGCCGCGGCATAGTGGACGTAGGGCTCATCAGCAGCGTCATCCCGCCGTCTCGGCCCAAGCCACTCGACCAGCTTGGGGCTGAAGTAGTAGCCCACGCCGTTCTCCTTGTAGCGCCGCAGGCCCACTGTGTTGACGTAACGGGCGTTGATCCGGAAGCCGTCGCCCCGCGGTTGGATGAGCCGGGAGAAGTCGAAGCGCTCCGGGTCGCCGTAGGGCGCCATCCCCATGACCTTGTACTCCCCGTCGAGCATCTCGAAGCCGAGGTACTCGGTCATCGCGCCGTAAACGCCGCTCAGGGAGTCCGGATCGTAGAACTGCCGAATGCCGTGGATGCGCCCGTTCTCGCCGTAGCCGAAGAAGGTGGTGGCGTACTCGCCCTTGCCGTCCACCCCCATGATGGCGGTCTTGTCGGTGAATCCACTGCAATGGTAGGCGCTGGCGGCATGGGCGAGATGGTGCTCCACGGGCACGAACTCGGTCCTCGACCAATTGATGCCGAGGCGCTGCCCCGCCTCCATCACCCGGCGGCGATTGCGTCGAAAGCGGCGGTTGCCGTTGGCCAGCGCATCGAGCGCCCGGTCCGGCGCATACCAGTGCCGCTGGGCGTAGCGCCAGCGGGCCGCGCCGGCGAGGCTGATGGGCGCATAGGGAAAGGCGACGGCATCCACATCGCCGGCGTCAAGGCCGGCCGCGGCCAGGCAGTACCGGGCCGCCTCGACCGCCATGCGGTTTCTGGCGTGCTTGTCGCGCACGAAACGCTCCTCCTCCGCAGCCGCCGCCAACTCGCCATCCACGAGCAGCGCCGCGGAGGGATCGTGGCCCAAGGCGCCGGAGAGGCCGAGAACGATCATGCCAGTCCAACCAAAACGAAGACGGCCCACTATAGCCGTTCGCGCAGCCAATCGAGTCGAGAGCCGCGCGCGGGCTCGTCGCAGCGGACCGCCGCCCTCAGCGCTTGGGCGCCGGGTTGCGAAACAACTCAAACGCGCGAGCCTGGGCGCGCCTTCGTGCTAAACTGACGCCTCTTCTGTTGGCCCCGGCCCGCACCCCACAACCAACCATTGGAGAACCAACGCATGAGCGAGAACATCGTTCACACCACCGACGCTGACTTTGAAGCCGATGTGCTTCAATCCGACAAGCCCGTGCTCGTGGACTACTGGGCTGAGTGGTGCGGCCCCTGCAAGATGATTGCGCCAATCCTCGACGAGGTGGCCAACGCCTACAGCGACCGGGTGAAGATCTGCAAGCTGGACATCGACTCCAACCAGCAAACCCCGGCCAGGTACGGCATTCGCGGCATCCCCACCCTCATGCTGTTCAACGGCGGTGAAGTGGAGGCCACCAAGGTCGGCGTCCTCAGCAAGTCCGCCCTGGAGGCCTTCCTTGACGGCAACATCCAATCCTAAGACGCTCTGCAGGCGGCATGAGTTCGCCCCATCATTGCGTCGTGCGGATTCAGAAACACATCGGAACCTGACCCACGCGACAGGCGCGGAGTTTCGCGATCGCGAAACTCCAACGAACCTTGGCCTCCGGCCAAGGTTCGCCTTGACGAAGCCGCGCAAAACACTAAACTGGCCGGCGGGTGGAGGTTCAAAGCAGTGCTCCACCCGGCCGTTTTCAGCCCCAAGCACTCCAATCCAGCCGACCGGCAACAAATTTGCGGGCCGCGAAACGGCAAGCCAAGGCGCCGACTGAACCCATCCTCGAATGCTGTCCGGCGCCTTTTTGAAACAACCGGAGACACCCTCCTCAATTCAGCCCTCACCGCTTCCGCGCAACCGACGCCCCGCATCCCCCAAGACGTCGGCCGCTAGGCGGCAAGACCCCCAACCCCAACCCGTTTGAGAAAAAAGAGCCCACGACATGGCGATGTATCTGAAGGACCTCAAGGCCAAGCCCGTCAGCGAGCTTGTGGACATGGGCCGCGAACTCGGCCTGGAGAACCTGGCCCGCTCGCGCAAGCAGGAGGTCATCGCATCCATCGTGCGCAAGCAGGCCAAGGCGGGCGAGGACATCTTCGGCGCCGGCACCCTGGAAATCCTGCAGGACGGCTTCGGCTTCCTGCGCTCGCCGGACAGCTCCTACCTGGCGGGCCCGGATGACATCTACGTCTCGCCCAGCCAAATTCGCCGCTTCAACCTGCGCACCGGCGACAGCTTGGCCGGCAAGATCCGTCCGCCCAAGGACGGCGAGCGCTACTTCGCCATGCTCAAGGTTGACGAGATCAACTTCAGCGAGCCAACCTCCAAGAAGCACAAGATCCTCTTCGAAAACCTCACTCCCCTGTTTCCGACCGAGCGCTTCACGCTGGAGCGCGGCAACGGCAGCACTGAGGACCTGACCGCCCGCACCGTCGATTTGATCGCCCCGGTGGGCAAGGGTCAACGCGGCTTGATCGTCTCGCCGCCGAAGGCCGGCAAGACCCTGGTGCTGCAGAACATCGCCCAGTCCATCACCGCCAACGATCCGGACGTGGTGCTGATCGTGCTGCTGATCGACGAACGCCCCGAGGAAGTGACCGAGATGCAGCGCTCGGTGCGTGGCGAAGTGGTCGCGAGCACCTTCGATGAGCCGCCGTCCCGGCATGTGCAGGTCGCCGAAATGGTGATCGAGAAGGCCAAGCGGCTCGTGGAGCACAAGAAGGACGTGGTGATCCTGCTCGACTCGATGACACGCCTCGCCCGGGCCTACAACACCATCGTCCCCTCGTCGGGCAAGGTGCTGACCGGCGGCGTTGACGCCCATGCCTTGGAGCGGCCGAAGCGCTTTTTCGGCGCGGCCCGCAACATTGAGGAGGGCGGCAGCCTCACCATTCTGGCCACGTCCCTGATCGACACCGGCTCAAAGATGGATGAAGTGATCTACGAGGAGTTCAAGGGCACCGGCAACCAGGAACTGCATCTGGAGCGCAAAATCGCCGAGAAGCGCGTTTATCCGGCCATCAACATCCGCCGCTCCGGCACCCGCCGGGAGGAGCTCATCGTCGATGAGAAGGAATTGCAGAGCGTGTGGATACTGCGCAAGCTCCTGCACGACATGGACGATCTGGCCGCCATCGAGTGGCTGATCAACAAGCTCAAGGACACCCGCACCAACGAGGAGTTCTTCAACTCCATGCGCGGCAAGTAGCGGCGCGACCTGACGGTCGCGGCGAACCTTCGGTTCGTTCGAGTTCGGCGGGACTCCCCAAATCGAGGTTCACGGCGTCAGTTGCGTAAACCGAACCGTTGCCGCTGGGAGTTTAGCCGGAGCGCTGGGGCATGGGCAGGTCCGGCAGGCTGTTGGACGCGCCAGCCGCTTGGGCTAGCAGCTCGCCGCCGCGCCGGGTCTCGCCGAGGGCGATCAGCAGGCGTCCGAGTTCCGCGCGGCATTCAGGGTTCGGCTTGCGGCGCAGGCTGGTCTCGAAATGGCGCCGCGCCTTCGGCCAGTCGGCGTTCATCAGCGCCAGACGGCCGGCGGCCAGCAACAGTTCGCCGTCATCGGGCCGATCCTCCAACCAGCCTTCGGCGGTGGCCAGTTGATGGTCGGGCGCCGGCGATTTGATTCGGCCGTAGAGATTGACCAGGTCGTCGCGCCAACAGCGGCCCAGCGCCTCTCGAAGCAGGCTTTCCGCTCCCGCGGCATCGCCCGCCGCCTGACCTCCCAAGGCGGCGGCCAGCGCCAAGTCCGGGTCGTCCTTGAGGGCCTTGGGACGTTTCTCCCAAGCCTTCAAGCCGTCGGCGGCGGCCAGCCGACGGCGCCAAGCCTGCCGCTCCATGGCGCTCAACGCTTCGGCATCGACTGCACCGGCCTTGCGCAGCGCCGGCGCCAGTTCGACAAGCGCCTGCCAGTCCTCAAGCTCCTCATGGCAGCGCCACAGACCCTCCCAAACCTTGGGATGCTTAGGAGCCAGCGTTTGCAGTTCACGCAACAGCGCCAGCGCGTCGCGCCATTGCTTCGCCGCCATTCGCAAGTCGGCGCCGGCCAGGCCCGCGGCCAGGGCGGCCTTCGAATCCTGCCGCTTCGCTTGGCTGAGCAGCTCATCGCGCTCGTCGAAGGCCCCCAACTGGTGAGCGGCTCGAGCGGCGTTCAAATGGTTGATGGCCGGGGCGGCAACCTCCCCCGCGGCGCTGACCAACAGGCGCTTGGCCTGCCGCCAGTCGCCTTCCTCGAGCAACAGCAGGCCGCGATTGGTCTGCTGTTGCGCGCTGCGGACGCGCCAAGTCGTGAACAGGCTCTTGCCGCGCAACAAGCGGCCCAGCACGAACAGCAGCAGACGCACGGCGGCGTAAGCGACCACCAGCAGCAGCAGGCCAAACCAAAGGCTCGTCTCCAGCGCCGCGCCGTCGTAAGCGAGCAGGAGATAGCCCGGATCGCGCGCCATGAGCAAGCCCAGCAGGCCGCCGAGAACCAAGATGGCGCATAGCAGCAGCGCGTGGCCCTTCATTCGCCGCCCCGGCGCGCCTAAGCGGGCGCCTTGCGCGCTTGAATGAGCGCGTTCAAGGAACCGGACAGATCCGGCAACGGCACGTCGAGTTCAACTTGGCGCAAAGCCGCCAAGGCCTCAAGCGTGACCTGAACATCCGGGTCGTCGAGGGCAAGATGGCCGCGCACCCAGTCCTGGGCCGAGCCGAGGCTTGAGTCGAACACCACCTGATCCCGTTTCAGGGCGGCCAGTTGCGCCTGCTCCAGCATGAGGCGCAGATTCAATTCCAAGTAAACCGCCTCCTTCGGCGCCAGCAACGGCTTGACGGCGGCATCCATGCGCCGAAACCGCAGAAGCTGGCGGAACTCCGCAGCCACAGCGTCCAGAATGCCGCCAGGTTCGCCGGGGGCCTCCTCCAATTCCGCCAGACGGCGCTGCGGCCTGGCCAAGGCCAAGGATCCAAGCTGACGCTTGAGTGCGTCGAGGCGCAGGTAAAGGCCTTGGACGTCGGCGCCTTCGGACTTGGACAGCGCCAGCATTTCGTCGGCCAGCGCAGCGCGAACGGGATGCAGGACCAAATCGTCGAGCGCCTCGACAATGCCGTCGGCCGCCTGCAGCAGCCCCAAGGCCGTGGCCACGTCCTGCTCCATCAGCAGGCGGTGATTGGCGACGCGCAGCAGGTACTCGACTTCGGCCAGCTTCCAATCCCGTTCCGACGGCGGAGCGGCTTGGGCGATTTGGCCCAATCGCTCGGTCAGCGCCGAATTCGCCGCCGCCAGCCACTCATCGGCCTGCGCCGCCCATTCAGCCTGCGCTTGGCTCCGACCCTCTTGCAACAGCCGCAGCTGATCGTCCGCAAGCCGCAGGCGCTCCTCTAGCTGCCGTAGTTCGTCGCGCATGGCGGCACGGTCATCGGCGGCCTGCGCCAAGCGCCCGGCCAACCCGGCGTTGGGGTCCAAATGGACCAGCAGGAAATAGAGGTAGCCAACCCCGGCCAAGGCGCCAACCGCCAACAAAAAGCCAAACGCCGCCAGCAGGCGTCCCGGCTTCCGCTGGCGAACGGCCGCGGGCTTAGCGGGCGTCTGCGCGGCTTGGTCCGTAACCTCAGTCACTCGGCTGTCCCATCGAACATCCAGGTCAAGCACTGCCGTTGCATTGAGCGCAGCGCGGCAAGCACGGCTGGCGAATCGGCGCCGGCGCACTCGACCACATTGGCCAAGCCCAGCCCCGGGCCGAGCGCGCCGACCCGCGCCGACGGCACCAGCACCGGCAGCCCCGGCGCGCCGCCTGCGGCAAACCATACCTTCGCCGCCTGCCGGAATCCATCGCCGCTTGATGCGACCGCAGCGGCGATCGGCGCGCAATCAATCGAGGGCGAGGCCGGCACCCGTCGATAAACCGCCAAGCGCTGCACCTCAGCGCCCCGGCGCTCGAGGCCGGGGCCGAGCACATTGCGCCCGCCAACCCCGCTCACCAAAAGAACGCGCTCCCCCGCCAAGGCCGGCAAGTCGGCGAGCAGGCCCTCGCTGGACTCCACTGCGGCGGCCACCGCCTCAATGCCCGAATCAAGCAGAGCCTGCTGGGTCCGGCGGCCCACCGCAAAGGCTCGGCGGAAACGTCCTTCGAGCGTGCGAGCCGCCGACCGCACGCCGTGCGCGGATAGAAAGATCGCTGCGTCGAAGCGGCCCTCGGGCAGTTCAAAGGCCAAGGGTTCAATGCTCAGAACCGGGGCCTTGAAGGGCTTGAAGCCCGCCCCTTCAAGGCTTGCAGCCAACGCCGTCGCGCCCGGTTCGGAGCGGGTGATCCAGATGCTCACTCGTTTTCCTGCTGTGGGCAATCTTGATCGCCGGAAAAGGTTGCCGAATCAGTCGTTTCCGCGCCCGGCTCCGCCTGCCGCCCAGATGTCGCGCCCATTCGCCGGGCTGAGGCTTCGCCTCGCTGGCGCGCCATCAAGCTCTCAACCGGCTCAGCAAATCCGCCGCGCCCAACGCATTCAGGTCGTTCACGACGGCATCCACCGCCGCCGGCCCCGACGCGTTGTGCGCCTCCGCCCTGAGCAGCGCCTTCCCGTCGGGGGAAGCCAGCAGGGCGCGCAGCCAGACTCGATCTTCACGAAGTTCCGCATAAGCCGCCAGCGGCAGGCTGCAGTCGGCGCCAAAGGCGGCGCTGACGCCCCGCTCCGCCGTCACGCACGCGGCCGTCGCCGGATCATGCAAGGGCGCAAGCAAACTCGCCATGCGCTCGTTGCCTGCCAAGCATTCAATGCCCAGCGCCCCCTGCCCCGCTGCCGGCAGGCAGCGGGCGACGCTGATCGCCTCATCGGCGCGGTTCGCCCAACCCAAGCGGCGCAGCCCCGCCATCGCCAGGACGATGGCGTCAAACTCGCCGGCCTCCAGCTTGGCCAGCCGAGTGTCCACGTTGCCGCGAATGGGCCGCACCTCAAGGTCCGGCCGGCGCGCCAAAATCTGCGCCTTGCGCCGCAGGCTTGAAGAGCCGACCACCGCCTCCGGGCGGATGTCGTCAAGGCGTCCGTGCGGGCTGACCCAAGCGTCGCGAACGTCCTCCCGATAGCCAATGACGGGCAGGTTGAATCCCTCGCTCAATTGCGCCGGCACGTCCTTCATCGAATGCACCGCCAAGTCGGCGTCCCCGCTCAGCAAGGCGGCTTCCAGTTCATTGACGAACAGTCCCTTGCCGCCCGCCTCGCTCAAGGGCGCGTCCAGCCAGCGGTCGCCAGCGGTGGACAGGCCGACCAACGCCACGTCAAGGCCCGGATGGGCGCGCTCCAGCTCGGCCTTGACGAACGACGCCTGCCAAACGGCGAGTTGGCTTCTGCGGGTGGCGATGCGAACGTCAGCCATGGGCCGCCGTGCGCCAAGCGGAACCGTTTGGCTGAAGGTTCGATCTTGCTGGAATGGGCGATCCATCGCTCGCCTCAGCCCGCCCGGCCAAGGCTTCGATTCGGCGGCGCACCGTCGGCGCCTGCCGCCGACTCACCGGGATGCGCCGATCGACGCCGGCCAGCCGCAGCCCGTAGCGTCTCGGCGCCTGACGCTCAAGGCCCTCGATGAAGCCGACGCTGACCAGGGCGTTGCGATGCACGCGCAGGAAGGCGCCTGCAAACTCCGCTTCAAGGTCGCGCAACGATTCGGTGATGATGGTTTCCCCCCTGCCGTGCAGCGCGGTGACGTATTTTTGCTGCGCCAGGAAGCAACGTACATCCAACACGGGCACCAACTCAATGCCGCGCATCGACTTGGCGGCGATTTGGCGGCGCCCGGCGCTGATGCCGGTTTGGTGCATTTTAGGCCAGCCTGTGCCGCTATAATTCATCCATGACCCATTCATCCGAGGGCGCCGGGGCCAAGCTGCTGCACGGCCGCATTCTTGAGGACACCGACCGCTTCGTCGAAGCGTTCACCGCCTCCGTGTCCTTCGACCGGCGGCTCTACCGCCACGACATCCGGGGTTCGATCGCCCACTGCCGCATGCTGGCCCGCATCGGCGTGCTGTCCGCCGCCGAGGCCGAGCGGATGCAGGAGGGGCTTCGGCAAATCGAGGGTGAGATTGATGACGGCGCATTCGATTGGCAAACCGGCCTTGAGGATGTCCACATGAACATCGAGCACCGGCTGACCGAGCTGATCGGCGAGACCGGCAAGAAGCTGCACACCGCCCGTTCGCGCAACGATCAGGTCGCCACTGACCTGCGCCTGTACCTGCGCGACGAAATCGATGCGCTGCTGGCCTTGGAGAACGCCTTGGCAAGCGCCCTGCTTGATCTCGCGGAGCGCTATGGCGAAGCGGTCATGCCGGGCTACACCCATCTGCAGGCGGCGCAGCCCATCAGCTTCGGGCATCACCTGCTGGCTTGGTTCGAGATGCTGCTGCGCGACCGCGACCGCCTCGTGGACTGCCGCCGCCGCGTCAATCAAATGCCGCTCGGCGCCGCCGCCCTGGCGGGCACCACCTTCCCCATCGACCGCAGCTTCACCGCCCGGGAACTCGGCTTCGAGGGCGTGGCCGCCAACTCGCTCGACGCGGTGAGCGACCGCGACTTCGCCATCGAGTTCACGGCCGCAGCGGCCTTGACCATGATGCATCTGAGCCGCTGGTGCGAGGAGCTCGTGCTCTGGACCAGCCAGCCGTTCGCCTTCGTTTCCCTGCCGGACCGCTTCTGCACCGGCTCCAGCATCATGCCGCAGAAGAAGAACCCGGATGTGCCGGAACTGGTGCGCGGCAAGGCTGGCCGCGTGTTCGGCGACCTGGCCGCGTTGCTGACCCTGATGAAGGGCCAGCCGCTGGCCTACAACAAGGACAACCAAGAGGACAAGGAACCGCTGTTCGACGCCGTGGACACCCTCAGCAACTGCCTCCAGGCGATGCTCGGCCTGCTGCCGCACATCGAAGCGGACACGGACGCCATGGCCCGCGCCGCCCGGCAGGGGTTCGCGACGGCGACGGACTTCGCCGACTACCTGGTGCGCCAAGGCGCGCCTTTCCGCGACGCCCACGAAGCCGTGGGCAAGGCCGTCGCCTACGCCATTCGGCACGGCATCGAACTGGACCAAATCCCCTTGGCGCAACTCAAGACGCTGGCCGGCAAGCGGGTGGAGGCTGACGTGTTCGAGGTGTTGACGGTTGAAGGATCGTTGGCCGCCCGCGACCACATCGGCGGCGCGGCCCCGGCGGCAACCGCCAAAGCCATCAAGGCGGGCCGCGAGCGAATCGCCGCCGGCAGCGCTTAGCAGCTTGGGCCTCCCATGACCAGTGAGAGCTTCAACGCCGACTTGGCGCTCCTCAAGGCTCAGACCGCTTACCGAGCGCATCTCGAAGCCGCCGCCGTTGGCCGTGCCGGTGACGGGCGGCACGGGCGCAAGGTGTTCCGCGCCATGCTGAGCGCCTTGGACGCCTTGCCCGCGCGCAGCTTGGCCCCGGGCCTGGAAGGTGGGCAGGGCACTGTTTGGGTGTGGTCGGACTTGCATCTGGGCCATGCGAACATCATCCGTTACACCAATCGGCCGTTCGCCGACGCATCCGCCATGGACGATGCGCTCTACGCCAACTGGGCAACCACCGTGGGCCCGGCGGACGCCTTGCTGTTCGTGGGCGACGTGGCGATGCGCAAGGCGGTGGGCGAGGCCACTTGGTCGCGCATTCGCCGAGGGGCGGGGCGGGTGAAGCAGCTGGTGGTCGGCAACCACGACCTGACCGGTTCCGGCGACCTGCGGGTGGATGGCTTCGACGACATCTGCTCCCTGCTGTGCGCGCCGGGGGATCCGCCGCTGTTGTTCACCCACATGCCGCTGTCCAACGTGCCGCACGGTTGGGTGAACGTTCACGGCCACACCCACGCAGCCCCGGTGACCCGCTCCCCGCACATCAACGTGTCCGTCGAACACCTCCGCTACCGCCCCTTGGCGCTGCCCCGCATTCGCGTTCTGGCCAAGGCGCTGGCCCAAGGCCGCTACCCAGTGGGCAGCACCACGTTGGAGCGGATTGAAAGCCTGGAAAACCGGCCATAACGACATTCAGCTGTGCTCCGTGCCGCCTTTGCGGGTCAGGTAGTCCGCTGAAACGCTCTTGAGGATGACGCGACCGAGCTCGGGCGACTCCCGCTCCGCCACCGGCCGCACCACCACACCCTCCCGCATGTGCCGCCCCGCCAAGGTCGTGGGGCCTTCCGTGTGGGCCTGAAGCGCCGCTTCGCTGAACGGCCCCCGGTATACCACGGGCGCCACCGTGAAGTGCTTGCCGATCGCCGCCGCAAAGGCCGTCAGGGACAGGTAGCGCCCTTTGCGGGGCGCGCCCAGATAGGCGTCAAAGGCGGCGAAGGCCGGACTGGGCCGGCCGTAATGCAAGTCCTGCACCCCGCGGCCATACAATTCGCCGAGCACGTAGAACGGCCCGCCTTCAGGCGCCAGCTTGGCGCGAGCCCGCTTGAACGCCGCTTCTTGATGACGCCAAGCGCTCACGTAGAGGTTGTCCCGATTGGCGGCGTTGATCTTGAGGACCAGTCCTTTGTCGGACAGCCCCTTGGACGTGACGATGGGGCCGTAGTCCGGATGCCAGCCGAGGCAGCACCAAGTGCCGTGCAGCTTTTCGCTGAAGACCACCCGTTCGCCCGGACGCAGGACGTGCGGGTGCTGCTTGATGTTCTCGATGTCGTAGCGCAGCGTGGCGCCATGGGCGGGTTCCGCTTCGCCCTGCATGGCAACGGGAACCGGCGGCTCGTACTTCTCCAGCTCCAGCAGTTCGGTGACGTCCTCGCCCTCCGACACCAGCTTGCCGCGAATGCGGCCATCCTTGAGCGGATAGACCAAGCCTTCCGAAAGCACGCCGCGCAGCCGCACCGCCTTGACCCGGTTCCTGTTGCTGCCCGCCAGCTTATTGACCGGGTTCAGGTGGGCGATCAGCCAGCACGGGCAGATCGCCCCTTCCGGGACGTAGGCCGCCAGCTCGCCGTCGGCGAACTGCCCCTTGGCCACCACGCAACGATAGCCGCCGACCACGGCCAACTCCAAACGGTCGGCATTGGGATGCGGTTCGATCCTGAGCGCATGGATGCGTGATTCGAAGGCGGCCATGGGATGTCTTCCCGTCGCGGTAACTCAAGCCCGCATTATTGAGAGGCTTGCAAACGCTGTGAACCGCGCTTACGGAAACCAACAGGCATCTCTCACGGCGATGGGGGAGGCCGTCGCAAAGATGCTGTCAAGGCGATATCAAAGGGCTGGCCGTTTGCTTTGTGAAAGCCCTCCGTCGGAACGTGGCACCCAACCCTCGAAACACCGCCGGGGATCTCCCACGCTCATCTATCGCTGCGCTCGAAAAGTTCTTGGGAAAGGTTGATATCAAATGGACGGGCCGACACGATCCGGCTCTTGGGCAACGCAACCACGAAGTCACCGAAAGGTAATTCAAGCGCGGAGATCATATCTTGATCGAACTTCTCTGTATAGCTCGTCGTGATCTTTAGTTCCTGGCGTTTGTCCCGATGCCCGCTCATCAACAGCACAAGCCAAAGGTCGCCCTCCTCCTTCATCACCACCCTCGACGCAACTGGAATCCCGATGTACGATTTCCCTGTCTCTAACGTGACCTCTACCGGGCTTGTACCGACGATTGCAAATTGGTAGATCAATTCCCTGAATTCGCCCGATTCTTCCGCGACATCCCTCGACACGCGATCTATGTTCCACAAACGGTTGACTATCACCGCAGCAACGATGGCTAGGAGCATGCCGGACGAGATGGTCGCCGCTCTGTGTGCGTCCGCCTCGAACACCAATGGCTCAAGGCCGACCAGCTCCCAAGCAATAAGCAGCAGACCATTCAAAAGCTCTGTTGCCCCTTGAATCATCTATCCAGCAAGCAACGTGTAGAACAACAGTGCGTACCCTTCCACCCGCCGCAAACGCAGCCGGGCGAAGTGCGCGATCAAGTTGAACAGCGCACCTAGAAGCACCAGAGCGAGAGCATCTTGGACAAAGCCCATGCGGGGGTGTAATGGAAGTTACTGCGAAGTACGCGTTTCAATCTTCCGAAGCGCATCGACGGTCCTGCGGAACGACTCGCTCCCAATAAGCTCCTTCGGATCAACGAACTTCGATCCGTCAAGCCAACGAGTGCGGACCTTTGGCTTCTTCGGCCCTGCCAAGTTCTCCTCAAGCGCTACTTCTTTTTTGCCAGTCATCCTAACGTGCCGTCTTAGTTTCGGTTATCAAAGCCTACCACCTCTTTCCCCGCCCCACCACGCGCGACCTGACGGTCGCGCGCTTGCGCCATCAGCCCCCCGACCATTAAAGTCATCGCCAATCCTTAAGCAGCGGTGGCTTCAATTGCGTTGGTTGCTCATTGCCTTGGTCATGTCGCTGGTGGCCACCTGCGGCCAGAAAGGCCCTCTCCACTTGCCCGAAGAGGAATCCGCGCTGGCCTACGCCGAGCCGTGCCTGAGAGCCCTCTAGTGGCCTTCCAGCATCAAGGCGGGACGCTTTGCGCCGGCCCGGTTTCGCTCGCCGACATCGCCGTCGCCGTGGGCACGCCCACCTACGTTTACTCAGCAGACGCCATCCGCGCCCAGTACCGGCGGCTTGAGGCGGCATTCGCCGACGTGCGCGCCGAGATCTGCTATGCGGTTAAGGCCAACTCGAACCTCGGCGTGCTGCGCCTGATGAAAGCACTCGGCGCGGGCTTCGACATCGTCTCCGGCGGCGAACTGCAGCGCGTTGTGGCGGCCGGGGCGCTTCCTGAAACCGCGGTGTTTTCCGGGGTGGGCAAGTCCGAGGCCGAAATCAACCTAGGCCTGAAGCTGGGCATCCGCTGCTTCAACGTCGAAAGCGCCGCCGAACTGCAGCGCATCGCTCGCCAAGCGGAACGGCTGCAGCGAATCGCGCCGGTGGCGCTGCGCGTCAATCCCGACGTGGACGCCCGCACCCACCCCTACATCGCCACGGGCCTCAAGGAGAACAAGTTCGGCGTCGAGGCCAGCGAAGCGGCTGAGCTGCTGATTGAGGCCGAGCGCCACCCGTGGCTTGCAGCCTCGGGCCTCGCCTGCCACATTGGCTCCCAAGTCGAGCGGGTCGATCCCTATCTGGAGGCATTGGACCGGCTGCTCGACCTGCTTGACGAATTGGAGGCTGCGGGCATCGAACTCGGCCACATCGACATCGGCGGCGGCTTCGGGGTCACCTATCGGGATGAGACCCCATTCGAGCCGCGGGATTTGGCCGCCGCCGCCAAGGCGCGTCTCAACGGCCGGCCGCAAACCCTAGTCCTTGAACCCGGCCGTTTCCTGACCGCCAACGCCGGCGCGCTGCTCACAAGGGTCGAATACCTCAAGCCGGGCAGAAGGGAGGGCCAGCACAGCTTCGCCGTGGTGGACGCCGCCATGAACGACCTGTTGCGGCCCGCCCTCTACCAATCCTGGCATCGGGTGGAGCGGGTGCTGCCCGCCGGCGACAATGCCTTGACCGCCTGTTGGGACATCGTCGGCCCGGTTTGCGAAAGCGGCGACTTCCTGGCCCGGCAGCGGCAACTGGCCTTGGCGCCGGGCGATCTGCTGGCGGTGGCTTCGGCAGGCGCCTACGGGATGTCGCAGAGCTCCAACTACAACGCCCGGGGCCGGCCTGCGGAAGTGCTGGTGGAGGGCGACCGCTTTCGCGTGGTGCGCCGCCGTGAGCACATCAACGACCAATTGGCCCTTGAACGGATCGATGCCGATGGGTGAGCCGCTCCGATTCGCCAAGATGCACGGCCTTGGCAACGACTTCATGGTCATCGACCTAGTGACCCAGGACTTTCGGCTGACGCCGCCGCTCATCCGCCGTTGGGCGAGCCGCAAGACCGGCATCGGCTTCGATCAGCTATTGGCCGTGGAGCCGCCGACGGCCCCGGACGTTGACTTCGACTACCGCATCTTCAACGCCGACGGCAGCCCCGCCGAACAATGCGGCAACGGGGCGCGCTGCCTCGTGCGCTTCATTCACGACCGGCAACTGAGCTTCAAGCCCTGTCTGAAATTGAGCGCCGACGGTGGCCAAGTCAGCGGCGCGCTGGTCGGCCGCGACGTGGAAATCGAGCTCCAGGCGCCGACAACGGATCCGGATGAAGTGCCGTTCAGGACGGATCGGAACGCCGTCTCGCCGACGCAGCGAACGGGGGCGTGGCGCGTCAGCACCGCCAACGGCGGCATGGACGTCACGCCCGTATCCGTGGGCAACCCGCATGGCGTGATCTTTGTCGATCGCATCTCCGCCGCGCCAGTGGCTGAGGCGGGCGGCGAAATCAGCCGCCATCCGTGCTTCCCCAAGGGCGCCAACATCGGCTTTTGCGAGATCGTCGATCCGGGCTACGTGCGGCTGCGCGTCCATGAACGGGGGGTGGGGGAAACCCGGGCCTGCGGCACCGGCGCTTGCGCTGCCGTAGTGGCCGGCCGCCTGCATGGCTGGCTCGATCCCCAGGTCAAGGTGTCCCTGCCCGGCGGCAAGGTGTGGGTCCACTGGCAGGGCGCGGGGGCGCCCGTTAAAATGGCGGGCGCCGCCACTTTGGTGTTTGAAGGCATTCTCAACTTGTGAGTGAGCCCAAACTGGTCGAAGTCGTCGAACAACAGGTCATTGACTACCTCAGACGCTATCCCGACTTCTTCCAAACCCATCCCGCGCTGCTCTCTGAATTGGCGCTGCCGCACCGATCCGGGGGGGCCGTTTCGCTGATTGAACGGCAGGTCCAAGTGCTCCGGGAGCGCAACATTCGAGCGCTTCGGCAACTCAACGACCTCGTCGAAACCGCCCGCGCCAACGATGGCCTGTTCACCAAAACCCGCTCCCTGACCCTGGCGCTGCTCGACGTGTCGAGTTGGCACGAACTGAACGAGGTGCTGGCCACCCATCTGCTGGTGGACTTCGATGCCGACTTCGTCTGCTGCCACCTGCTGCGCGACCACCTGCGCCTCGACCATCTGCGCGGCCACGCCGACGCCCTCCCCACCGCCGGCCTGGTCCACAACTCGCAACCGCTCTGCTCAACCCTGCGGGTCCACGAACTTAAGGCCGTGTTCCCGGTTCAGGACCACGATGCCAACGGCAGCGCCGTGCTGCTGCCGTTGGCTTTGAAGGCCGGCGACGGCTGCCTGGCCGTGGGCAGCCGCAGACCGGACCACTTCTCCTCGGACATGGACACCCTGTTCATCGGCTACATCGGCGATGTGCTGGCGCGCATCATCGATCACTTGGTTTCCTGATCGCGGGATGAGGTTGTCGGATGAGCCAAGTTAGCGCCAGACAACCCCTGCCCCTGAATTGCGCGGCAACTCAAACGCGAGTCCGCTCGCGCCGTCGCTCTGAGGCATCGCCTGGTTGGAGCTGATGATGAATGCGCATCTGCGGGGCTTTCTGGATTACCTGACCTACGAAAAGCGCTATTCAGCCCATACGCTCAAAGCCTATCAGCGCGACATCGAGCGGTTCGCGGCCGTCAACGGCGAGGCTTGGGATGAGATCAGGCCCAATCAGGTGTCCTCGATGGTGGCCAAGCTGCACGGCGGGGGCTTGAGCGCCGGAACCTGCCAACGCCTGCTCTCCAGCCTGCGCAGCTTCTTCCGCTACTTGGAAAAGCAGGGGGTTGTGAACGCCAATCCGGTGGCTGGCGTCCGCTCTCCCAAGCGCGGCCGCCGGCTGCCCGGCACCCTGGACGCCGACCTGACCGCCAAGCTCTTCGACGCAAAGCCGGGCAATGCGTTGGAACAGCGCGACCTGGCAATGATCGAACTGCTGTACGGCAGCGGCATTCGCCTCAGCGAGCTCGTGCGCATCGACCGCCAGGACCTCGATTTGGCCAACGGCATGGTTCGCGTCACGGGCAAAGGCGAGAAAACCCGCATCGTGCCTTTAGGGCAACAGTCGATTGCGGCCATCGAGTCCTATCTGGCCACCCGCTCCGGCGTCAAGCCCGACGCAGCGCTGTTCGTCACCCGCACGGGCAAGCGGATCAGCCCGCGCACCGTCCAACAGCGCGTCAAGCGCTGGGGACAAGGCCGCCTCGGCAGCAACGTGCTGCATCCGCACCTGTTGCGGCACAGCTTCGCCAGCCACGTTCTGGAATCGTCCGGCGACCTGCGCGCCGTGCAGGAAATGCTCGGCCACGCCGACATCGCCACCACCCAAATCTACACGCACCTGGATTTTCAGCATCTCGCCAAGGTCTATGACGCCGCCCACCCCAGGGCGGAAAAGCAGGCGGATTGACCGCCCATGCCTCGCCTGCGCGTCATCACTTTCGACTTGGACAATACGCTGTGGAACGTGCGCACGGTGATTGGCGGCGCGGAGCGGCGCTTGGTCGCCTGGCTTGAAGCGGAGATTCCGGCCGCCGCAGCGGTCTATCGAAACACGGCGGCGCTCATGGCCATGCGCGGCCGTCTGATTGACGAACAGCCGCAACTGGCGCATGACATTTCCAGTCTGCGAGCGGCCATTCTCCGGCAGGTGATGCGTCAGTCGGGATATCAGGAGGCCCAAGCGCGGCAGTTGGCGGCACGGGCTTTCGAGGTGCTCATCGAGGCGCGCCACGACATTGAGTTCTTCGACGGCGCCTTTGGCGCCCTTGGCAACCTGTCGCGCCGCTACGCCTTGGGTTCGCTCACCAACGGCAACGCCGACCCCAAGCGGCTGCAGCTCGACCGCTACTTTTCCTTCAGCTTCTGCGCCGCCGACGTGGGCGCCAGCAAGCCGGCCCCGGCGCTGTTTGAGGCGGCGCTGAGCCATACCGGCGCAGCCCCGCACGAGGTCGCGCACATCGGCGACCACCCCATTGACGACATCGCCGGCGCCGCCGATCTGGGGCTGCACACCATCTGGTTCAACGGCCCCGTTCAGCAGTCCATGCGGGAGGAGCCCGCGACCGCTCCGGCCACGGTCGAGATAACCCATCTCGACGAATTGGTGGACGCCGTGGAGCGGATTGAGGCGCTCTAGCCGACGCTTTGACCGGAATCGGCGTTCGCTTCAATAAACGCCTTCACCGCCGCCGCATCGGCCTTGAGCGCCGTGCGGCGCTCCGGCAGCCTGCGCAGGGACTCCAAGGCCGGGTGGACGGCCACCGGCCCGCCGACGGCTTCGTTGACCGCCTCCGGGAACTTGGCCGGGTGCGCGGCCCCCATGCAGATCACCGGCCCCGGCACCGACAGGCGGCTGGCGGCGGCGAGCCCCACTGCGGTGTGCGGGTCCGCCACGTAGCCGGTGGCCCGATGCACGTCGCGCATGGCCGCAAGGGTATCGTCGGCATCGACCGCCGTGGCCATGAACGCCTCGTTGCCCGGCGGCGGCAGCCGCGCTTCGCCCTGGGCTTGAAAGGTGGACATGAACGCCCTCAAGGCCTCGGCGTCGCCATCCAAGTGGTAGTGCAGGAAGCGCTCGAAGTTGCTGGCCACCTGAATGTCCATGGCCGGCGATACGGTGAAGCGGACCTTGCCCCGGCGGTACAGGCCGGAGGCGAAGAACACTGACAGGATGTCGTTCTCGTTGGTGGCAACGATCAGCTTGTCGATGGGAAAGCCCATGCGCTTGGCGACGTAGCCGGCAAAGACGTTGCCGAAATTGCCCGTGGGCACGCAGAACGAGGGTGGCGTCGGACTGCGCAGGCTGGCGTAGCCGTAGTAAAGAACCTGGGCCAGCACCCGCGCCCAATTCACTGAATTGACTGCGCCGAGGGACAGTCGCCGCTTGCACTCAAGGTCGCCGAAGACGTCCTTGAGCAGCGTCTGGCAGTCGTCAAAGCTGCCCTGAATCGCCAGGCAGTGGACGTTGGCGTCCGCCACCGTGGTCATCTGCAGCTCCTGCAGGCGGCTGACGCGGCCCAAGGGATACATGACGAAGATGTTGATGCCCGGCTGGCCGCGCACCCCGGCGATGGCGGCGCTGCCGGTGTCGCCGCTGGTGGCGCCGAGCAGGTTGAGCCGTTCGCCTCTGGCTTGCAGGATGTAGGCGAACAACCGGCCCAGGAACTGCAGGGCGATGTCCTTGAAGGACAGGGTGGGGCCATGGAAAAGCTCCAGCACCTGAATGGCGCCCGCCCGGCGCAGCTCCACCACGTCAGCGCAGTTGAAATTGGCGTAGGCCGCATCGACCAGCGCGCCGAGGTCCGATGCCGGCACGTCATCGATGAAGCGCGGCAGCACGGCCTTCGCCAAGCCGGTGAAGCTCAGCTTCGAGAGCGCCGTGAGCTCGCCGCCGACGGCGGGGATGCTCTCCGGAACCAGCAGCCCCCCATCGGGCGCCAAGCCCGTGATGACCGCATCGCTGAAGGCGAGCGGCGCGGTTTGCCCGCGGGTGCTGATGTAGCGCATGCCCCTCCTTCAATGTCCGCAAAAGAAAGCGCCTTGGGCGAGCGGTCCGCCCAAGGCGCTTATCGTACACGCTTCGCCGAAGGCCACGCCTCCGGCGAAGTGCGGTGGCCAATGGGAGCGGTCCTTAGGCCTTCACGAACTCCGGGTAGGCTTCGATGCCCGTCTCGGCCAAGTCGGCGCCAGCGTACTCCTCCTCCTCGGAGATGCGGATGCCCATCGCCTTCTTGAGGACGAACCAAACGATGAAGCTGGCGATGAAGGTCCAAGCGAAAATCGCGACGATGCCGATGAGCTGCGCCACCAAGGTGGCCTCGGGGTCGGTCAGGCAGGCTGCAAGCAGCCCCCAAATGCCGGCCGAACCATGCACGGATATGGCACCCACCGGGTCGTCGATCCTGAGCTTGTCGAACAACGTGATGGAGAACACCACCAAGAGGCCGCCCACTGCGCCGACGAGCAGGGACAGCTCGACGCTGCCCGACAGCGGTGACGCGGTGATCGAGACCAGCCCCGCCAGAGCCCCGTTCAACGCCATGGTGAGGTCAGCCTTGCCAAACATCAAACGGGCCAGGATGAGCGCCGCCAGCAAGCCGCCGCAGGCAGCGATGTTGGTGTTCACGAACACCTGCGACACCGCGTTGGCCTCATCGACGTTGCTGACCTTCAGCTCCGACCCGCCGTTGAACCCGAACCAGCCAAACCAGAGGATGAACATGCCCAGCGTCGCCAACGGCATGTTGGCGCCGGGCAGGGCATTCACCTTGCCGTCCGCGCCGTACTTGCCGCTGCGCGGGCCGAGCAGCAGCACCCCGGCCAGCGCCGCAGTGGCGCCGCACATGTGAACCACGCCGGAGCCGGCAAAGTCCACGAAGCCGAGCGCGTCCAAGGCCCCGCCGCCCCACTTCCAGAAGCCCTGCACGGGGTAGATGAAACCCGTCATCACCACCGCAAACGCCAAAAACGCCCAAAGCTTCATGCGTTCCGCCACGGCGCCGGAGACGATGGACATCGCCGTCGCCACGAACACCACTTGGAAGAAGTAGTCCGAACGCACGGAGTAATAGGTCTCGCCGCCCGAGGCCAGCACCGCCTCCGCGGTGTTCTCCTCGCCGATGCCGAGCCCCAGGATGGGCAGCCAAGCGCCTTCGCCCGCGCCCGGGTACATGATGAAGTACCCGCAGACCATGTACATGATGCAGGCGATGGCGAACAGCGCGACGTTCTTGGTGAGAATTTCCGAGGTGTTCTTGGCGCGAACCATGCCCGCTTCAAGCATGGCAAAGCCCGGCGCCATGAACATCACCAACACCCCCATGACCAAAAAGTAGAAGGTGTCGAGCGCGTAGTTGGTTTGAATCAGATCTTCCACAATCTTTTTCTCCTAAAGCCTTGGGCGCGTCCCAATGCGACGCCGCCGGCAGTAAAAGGAACAGTGGGCTAGCCTAGGGGCTGCGCTCACCTTCCATGAAAAGGCCCGGCGCTAGACCGCCTCGGACCCGGTTTCTCCGGTGCGGATGCGCACCACTTCCTCCAAAGAGGTGACGAAGATCTTGCCGTCGCCCACTTTGCCTGTGTTTGCGGCGCTGGTGATGGCCTCCAGCACCTGGTCGAGCAGGCCGTCGTCAGCCGCGACCTCCACCTTGACCTTGGGCAGGAAGTCCACGACGTACTCAGCGCCCCGGTAAAGCTCGGTGTGGCCCTTCTGGCGCCCGAAGCCTTTGACTTCGGTCACCGTCATGCCTTGGACGCCGATGGCGGAAAGCGCCTCGCGCACGTCGTCGAGCTTGAAGGGCTTGATGATGGCTGAGATGAGTTTCATAGGTTTTCTCCTGTTGGATGTGGAAGATCCCTGAGCGCTGCCGCCAGCTTGGCCGCTCGCTGGCAGCGCCAAAGAATTTTCGCCCAATTACAGGCTTTTCGACACCGAAACCACGACCGTTGTGTCGCAATTCGCGGAGCCGCCGCCGCACTCGCTCTCGCTCAGGTTGGTGCCAATGAGGGCGATGCCCCAGTCGAGGCCCATGCCGGAGGTGCCAAGGCCCACGGAGTAGTCGATGTAGCTGCTCTCGGGATCGCCGATCTCGCCGATGCCGAAGGCCTCGCCGTTGGACTTGCCGTCAAAGATGTTCCAGCCGAAGTGGAGGTCCAAGGAGACGTTTTCCACCAAGCCGTAGGAGTAGGCGCCGTACAGGTACCAGAAGTCGCCGGTGCTGGCGAAGTAGTCTGGGGAGAACGCCGCGCCGACGGTGAAGTCCTCGATGCTGACGCTGCCGTAAATCTCAACGTAGTCCAAGTCCGGAGAGGCGTCGTCCTCGGGATAGCCGTAGTAGAGCACGCCAACGTCGTAGGCGACGCTGTCGGAGAATTCGCCGCCGAAACCGCCGTAGTAGTCGGTCTCGATGGTGCCGCCGGACCAGGCGGCCACGTTCGACGCCCAAGTGCCGACGTAAAAGCCGTTCTCCAGTTCAAGGTCGAAGCCGCCCTGAATGGCTTGGGAGCGGTCGCCTTGGGAAATGCCGCGAAAGCGGTAGTCGGTTGCATAGGTCACGTTGCCGGAAAACTCCGCTGCCGAGGCGGCGCCAGCGGCAAAGGCCAGCAAACTAACGAGTGATCTCTTCATGGATGAACCCCTGTCTTGCGTTTGTTGGTGAGCCGCCAAAGCGACCCTGAGTCCAATAGGACCAGTTAGGCTCCAATCAGGATTCGTGCCAAGTGCCGGGAAAGGATCGGTTCGGGAGCCGGTTGCGGTCGCGTCGTTCACGCCCGAAGACAGCTTGCCGCGGGTTCGGCCTCGGTTTGGCGCGACCTCGGCTTTCGCACCAAATCAGTGCGGCGGCATGCGCTTCAGTGCGGCGGCATGCACTGGCATGTAACCGAAGTTCTGCGACATCTCGCACAACCCGTTGCGAGATTGGCCGTAGAGAAAGCCGCAGCCGCTCCTTAGCATGGTCGGTCCCCACAGTCGCCAATCGGGCAACCGCGCAGGACCATCCACCATGAACGCCGCAACTAAGGAGCCGCCGTCCAATGCGGCGGTGCGCGCCCGGGCGCAGTTGGGCATGGCCGCGCCCAAGGTCACGGTGGAGGCCCATGTCGGCGGCGGATTGCCGCGCTTCAACTTGGTGGGGCTGCCGGAGGCCACGGTCCGCGAGGCCCGCGACCGGGTGCGCAGCGCCATCGAGAACAACCAGTTGCGCTTTCCCCAAGGGCGGGTGGTGGTCAACTTGGCGCCGGCGGACCTTGCCAAGCAGGGCGGGCGCTTCGACCTCGCCATCGCCATCAGCCTCTTGGTCGCCACCCATCAAGTGCCGGCTGCGCATCTGCACCGCTTCGAGTTTCTTGCCGAGCTGGGCCTCTACGGCGCTCTGCGGCACACCCGAGGCGTGCTGCCGGCGGCCTTGGCCATGGACGATGAGAACGCCATTTTGGTGGTGCCCGAGGCCAACCGGGCGGAAGCGGCGCTGGTCAGCTCAAGGACGGTGGTTCCCTGCGCCCACTTGGCTGAAGTGCTCGAATTGCTGGCCGACCCCAGCAAGCCGCCGCCCGCCCGAACCCCGCCAAGGCCGGCGCCGAAAGCGGCCGTCGATCTGCTGAGCTTGGTGAAGGGCCAGCGAACCGCCAAACGCGCCTTGCAGGTGGCCGCAGCGGGTGGCCATCACTTCCTCATGGTCGGTCCGCCCGGGGCCGGCAAGACCATGCTGGCCCGCAGCCTGCTCAATCTGCTGCCGACGCTCAACGAATCCCAAGCCTTGGAGGTGGCCGCCATCTACTCGAGCGCCGGCCTCATGCGCGAAGCCTACGAAGCCATCCCGTGGCGGGATCCGCACCACTCAGCCAGCGCGCCCGCCATCATCGGCGGCGGTGGCCGGGCCTCCCCCGGCGAGGCGTCGCTCGCCCATCACGGCGTGCTCTTCCTGGACGAGATGCCGCACTTCCAGCCCCGGGTGCTGAACCTTCTGCGCGAGCCGCTGGAATCCCAACAGGCCACCATCGCCCGCGCCAACTACCGGGTCACCTATCCCGCCAACTTCCAACTCATCGCCGCCATGAACCCCTGCCCGGCGGGCCGGGTCTGCGCCCAAGGCGCTTGCCGGTGCCAGCCAAGGCAGGTGCAGGCCTACCAAGCGCGCATCTCCGGCCCCTTGCTGGACCGCATCGACATGCAGTTGTGGCTGCCCAACCTGCCCAAGGAAGTGCTTGCCGACCGCAGCGGGCCGGCTACCGACACCGCCGCCCTGGCTGCGGCCGTCACCGCCGTCCGCCAACGGCAACTGGCCCGGCAGGGGGCCTTGAACAGCCAGCTCGCCGGCCCCGTCGCCGCCAAGCAGGCGCCGATCGCCAACGCCGCCCAAGCGCTGCTCACCGAAGCCATCGACACCTACCGCCTGTCCGGCCGCAGCTACCACAAGATCATCAAGGTGGCTTGGACGGTGAGCGACCTGAACCAAACCCAGGCCATCGGCGTGCGGGAAGTCGCGGAGGCGCTCAGCTACCGCGCCATCGACTGGGAGAAGATGGCGGGAAGCTGAAGCATTGGCGCTGGGCCGCCGCCACGGGAACGGCGTGATTGCGAGGACGGTGCGCGCTTCCATTGGAGCGGCTTCGAGCGCAGGCCGGCCCGCAGGCGCGGCGAGCCGAAGGTTCGCGCCCCGGCAATCGATTGGGGGAGCTCCGTCGAGGAGGCTGCCTATTGGGCGCTGTCCACCATGTACTGAATCGCCGCCCGCATCTCATCCTCGGAGCAAGTTATGCAGGTGCCCATGGGCGGCATCAGGCCGATGCCGGCGAGCGACACCGAAAGCAGCTGCTCCATGCCTTGGTCGATGCGCGGCTGCCACTGCTCCAAACTGCCGAACAGGGGCGCCTCGCCAACGCCTGTGTTGTGGCAGGCAAAGCAGAACCGGTCGTAGATTTGCTGGCCGCTCAATCCGGTCGCCGCCCCGGCCGCGGCCACGGCGGGGACGCTCGCCGCCTCGGCGCCGCCTTCAAGGCCCCCGCAATCCTGCCCGACCCGGCACACATCGCCGAAGGGCTTGAGCCGCGCCCGAATCTCATCGGCCGGGTCGGCTGCCGCCAAGCCGCTGTTCAGCGCGCCACCCACCAGGAGAGCCGCCGCCAGCATCGTTTTCCGCTTCAAGATCAATTCAACATCCAGCCCTTGGGAGCGGCGCAATTATAGGGAACTGGCCGGTGCCTGCAATTCCGCCTCCCGCCCGACGGGCGGGAGGCGGATGGAGTTTCGCTGCGCGAAACTCCGCGCTCGTTGCGTGGGTCGGGTTCCGAGATGTTTCTGAGCACGCATATTGAACTGATGTCAGGTTGCGGCCGGGCCGGTCGCGCTGGCATGGGGGTGCCGAACTCAGGCCCTGCGGCGATAGCGGAAGTCGCAGAAGGCGGCGCCCTGCATCTGCGTCTGGGATCGGGTCAAGTCCATCCCCGCCCTTGCGGCGACGGCGTAGTCGAGATTGCAGATCAGCAGGTGGCCGATGTCGCGCGCGCCCAAGTCCTCCATCATGCGCGTGTAGTCGCAACGGGTGATGTTGACGTCGAACCGGTCGCTGTCCGAGGCGATGATCTCGTAGTCGAGGGCGCCGCCGTGGGCGTAGATGTCCATGGAGGCCTCCATTTGGCGAACCCAAGCAGGGACTGAGGTGGATTTCGTGGTGGATGCGGCTGGCTGGCCGGTTCCCATAGAGGTCAAGCTGTCGGCAACGCCGCGCCCCGCGATGGCCAAGGCCGTAAAAATCCTCCAGCAGGACTTGGGCAGCGCAGCCAAATCCGGCTACGTGGTGCATTCGGGCGATGTCAGACTGCCCTTGGGCGCCGGAGTCGCGGCATTGCCCTTCGGCGAGTTGTAGCCGCGAGACGCGGACATGAGGCCTTCATGAAGTTGGATTGCGCACTGCAACTGTGATGTTGCTCTGCGATCCGGTTAAATGGCAATCCGTCGCAGGGAAAGGGTGATCATGGCAGAGGCAAGTTGACGTGGGCCAAGTGAGATCGGTGTCAAGGCATTATCGCTGGTACGTGCTGGGCATGCTCGCCTTGGCCTGCGCGTTCAGCTTCATGGATCGGCAGATCCTGTCCATCCTGCTGCAGGACATTCGGGCTGAGTTTTCCCTTTCGGACCTGCAGTTGGGCCTGTTGTCCGGCGTCGCCTTCGCCCTGTTCCACGCAACGCTGGGGGTGCCAATCGCCCGCTTGGCGGATCGGTTCAACCGGGTCACGATCGTCTCCGCCGCGGTGGCAGTTTGGAGTGCGATGACGGCGCTTTGCGGCGCGGCTTCAAGCTTTTGGCAGTCGCTTCTTGCCCGGGTGGGCGTGGGAATTGGCGAGGCGGGCGGCAGTCCGCCCTCCAAGCCTTGCGGAGCTTGAATGGATGAAGGCCCAAGCCAAGAACAGGCAGCGACCAGCAGCCAACTGTGGGATCGTTGATTGATTGTGGATCTCAGTGATCCGTCAGCCGAATTGGAGGGAAGCGTGAAGATTCTGAAAGTGCTGGGCGCCCTGCTGGGTGTCGTCGTCCTTGTGGTGGTGGTCGCCGCGCCGATCGGCCCGTTGCCCGGGTTCTTCATCGGTGGTAGGCAGGCGCAACCCCCAGAAACCTGGCCGGACACCTCCTCAGTGCACGAGGTCAGACTCAAGGTGCCCGGCGGCCTGCCGTGCGTGGTGATCATCTGGGTCATTGAAGTCGCCAACGACCTCTATGTAGTGGGCGACAGGAACGGCGGCTGGGCGCGGAAGATCGGCACGGCTTCGCCAGTGGAACTGCGGTTTGGCGACAGCACCTTTGCATTGAATGCGGTTGCGGTGTCGGAAGATACGGAAACCATCCTCAACGCTTGGCTGGACAAGTACGAGCCCGACTACCCGGAGATCGTGGCCGACTTTCGCAACGATCCGGCAGGCGCCGACCGCGCAGCGGTGTTTCGGCTGGAACGTTAATGGTGCGGCGGCAATCAACTTGAGGGCAGCCGATCAACAGTTCAAGGAGCGGGAGTTCTGCGTGGTGACGCAGGGTCCATGCGGATGGGCCAAGGGTTGCTTGATCGGTTTGGCTGGGGTTGGTGGAGGCGGCGGGAGTCGAACCCGCGTCCGTGGGTTCGCCGCAATCGGCTCTACATGCTTAGGGTCCGTCTATTGCTTTAACCGCAAGCGGCCCGGCGGCCAAGGCGCTGTTGGCGAGCCCGGAAGGTTTTGACGCTGCCGCCCCCAGGCGCGGGCGAAAGCGCGATCCTGCTGTCTTTGCCGCCGAGTTCACCCCGCAGGCGAGGGATCATCAGCGTTAGCGGCGGTTTAGGCCGCTAGTGCGTAGTTGTCGTCGTTGGCAACTATGGGTTTGCAGCGATTGTTTAGCGAGAGCCGCTACGCTCTCGGCATGCACCTTTTGCTTTGAGACCCACGTCGAAACCGCATCGCCCCCAATGGACTTGCTTGATCGGAGGCGAAGTTTAGCACGGTGCCGCAATCCGCTACCATCGGTGCATGAAGCGGCTGTGGAACAGGGCTGGATGGATGCTTGGCAGTCCGGTCCTGAAGGGATGCGGGATGCAAGCCGTTGATGTGGGGGTGGCTTTCGGGGGGCGAATCGAGGGCAAGATGCTCTCGGTCCGGGGAAGTCGGCCCGCGCCGCGGCGAATCGAGGGCGGTCCAGCCTCGGTTCGGGGAAACCCATGGAGCGAAAACATCCCGCGCCCGCACATTTCGAGCGCCGGAACCTCTCGCCGTCGAGAGGCTGCGCTCCGCAAAGCGCCGCCGGCGCCCGGGCGCCGGCGATGCGCCAAAGCCCGCCTCGCTGCCGCCGCCCTGGCCCTCTTTCTGAACTCGCCTGCCCAAGCCGCCACCTTCGATCCCCGCGCCTTCGTCAGCCGGGCCGTTGAGTTGATCGAGCAGGGGCGGTTCGCGTTCGCCCGCGCTTGGCTGGACCCGGCGGTGGTGGCCCATCGGCTGCATCCGCACGAGCGCTCCCACGCCTATTACCTGCGCGGCTACAGCTTCCAAGCCCAAGGCCTGCACGTCTCCGCCGCCCAAGACTACGCTCGCGCGCTGGAATTCGACGCGGAGAACCCGGCGGCGCTGGTCGCTAGGGGCAGCCTGCACTTTCACGGCAACGGGGTGCGCAGCGACAAGGGGTTGGCCTTCGGCTTCTTTGCGCGGGCCGCAGCGGCGGGGCATGCCGCAGGCGAATACCACTTGGGCTACGCCTACCTCACCGGCGCCGGCCCCGCCCATGATCTCGAAGAAGCCCGCATCTGGCTGGAGCGGGCGGCGCAGCAGGGCCACGAGGCGGCCATGGTGCAGCTTGCCGCCAGCTACCGAACCGCGTTCACCGACGAGCCGGACCCCGAACAAGCCAAGCATTGGTATGAGCGCGCCGTGGCGGCGGGCAGTGCGCAAGCGCCGGTTGCCTTGGGCCACATGGTCCGCAGCGGCGAACTCGAAGGCGCTTCCGCGGCGCAAGCCGCAGCCTACTTCAAGCAGGGCGCGGCGCGGGGCTCCGGCAACGGCATGGCCAATTTGGCCCACGCCTACCTGACCGGCAAGGGCCTTGAGCAGGACTTCGACGTCGCCCGGCAGTGGTTCGTCCGGGCCGCCGCCTTGGGGGCGCCGGGCAGCTTTGTCGGCTTGGGGCACCTCTTTGAAGCGGGCTTGGGCGTGACTGCGGACGTTGCCGAGGCGATGGCTTGGTATCGGCGCGGCGCGGAAGCGGGCTACAGCCGCCCCACCCTGCGCTTGGTGCGCCTGCTGCTGGCTGAAGGCCGGGAGGGCGAGGCTTCGCGCTGGCTGGAGCGGGTGCTTGCCGTCGGCACCGCCGAGGCGCTGAACGGCTATGCGTGGCTGCGCGCCACTTCCCGCGCCGCCGGGGTGCGCAACGGCGAGTTGGCGCTCGCCCAAGCCCAGCAGGCAGTGGCCTTGGAGCCGAGCGCGGCCCACATGGATACCTTGGCGGCCGCTTATGCGGAGCTCGGCCGATTCGACAAGGCGGTGGCCACCCAGCGCGAGGCCCTGGCCCTGGCCGCAGGCGACGAAGCCATGGTCCGTGAAATGAATCGTCACTTGGGGGCTTACGCGCAAGGCCGACCGTGGCGGGAATGAAATTTGCCGACTCTGCAGCCGGTTGCGCCGGGAAGCCCACGGATTCGCCGATCAGCTTGTCGCCATGTTGCAAGGCGGCACGCAGGCCTGTGACGCAACGCTGGTTCGGTTGGATCTTGCTGAGCGTAAAAACAGGCGCACTGGCGCGCGCCCTCCGTTCTCAGCGCCTTCGCTCCAAGGCAAATCCTCGGCCCAAGCGGGAACCGGGCCGAGAGCCCCCGCCTGCGATTGAACCATGCAAGCGCCGCTAAGGAGTCTCTGATCAAGTCCCGTTCGTTTTCAACTGTGCGGGCTCATAAACATCTCGGAACCCGACCCACGCAACGAGCGCGGAGTTTCGCGCAGCGAAACTCCATCCGCCTCCCGCCCGACGGGCGGGAGGCGCCTGTACGTTGGGCAACGTTTTTGGTACAAGATTGGAATGAGCATCGATCGAAAACGCACGGAAACGCTCTTTGACCTGATCTGCGAACTGGTGGCGTCAGGGCAGGCCGAATTCGGTCCGGGCGACATCTGCACCCTGCTGCGGGAGCGCAACCAGCCCATGGGCGCGTGGATGGTGCGCCGTGAGTTCTCCAACTTGGAGGATGCAGGGCTGATTGCCGTCGATCCGGCCAGCGGCGCGTGGCACCGCACCGGCCAAGCCGCCCAACCCGACGCCAATGCCGCCTGATCCGATGGCCCATGCCAATCCAGTCACCGCCGAAGCGGAAGTCGATTTTGAAGCCGCCCTCAAGGCGCTCGAAGCCTTGGTCAAGCAGATGGAATCCGGCGAACTCGGCCTTGAAGCCTCCCTCGCAGCCTTTGAGCAGGGCGTTAAGCTCACTCGCCAGTGCCAAGCCGCGCTCAAGCAGGCCGAATTGCGGGTGCGCACCCTCACTGAAGACAACGAGCTTGAAGACTTGGACCTCGGACCCTTGAATGACGCCTGAGCCGGATGCCGTCCGAGCGGCCGTTGAAGAGGCGCTGAACGGCGTTCTCCCAAGCCGGTCCGCCATTGCCCAGCCGCTTGTGGACGCCATGCGTTACGCCGCCTCGGGCGGCGGCAAGCGCTTGCGGCCCATGCTCACTTGCGCATCCTGCAAGGCTTTTGGCGGTCGCTTGGAGGATGCGCTCGCCCCGGCCTGCGCCGTCGAGCTGATTCACGCCTATTCCCTAGTGCATGACGACCTGCCGGCCATGGACGACGACACGCTGCGCCGGGGCAGGCCAAGCTGCCATGTCGCCTACGGCGAGGCGGTGGCGATTCTGGTGGGCGATGCGCTGCAGGCCTTGGCCTTTGAGGTGCTTGCGGGGGCACCGGAAGCAAGCGCCGCCAATCGGGCTGCGGCGGTGAGCCTGTTGGCGCAGGCCGCTGGCTGGCAGGGCATGGTGGGCGGGCAGGCCTTCGACATGGCCAGCGAAGGCCAGCGGCTGGGCTTGGCCGAACTCAAGGCGCTGCACGCCGCCAAGACCGGGGCGCTGCTTAGCGCCGCAGTGCGGATCGGCGCCCTGTTCGCGAACGCCACCCAGACGCAGATGGCGACGGCAAGGGCGTTCGGCGACCGTATCGGCTTGGGCTTTCAGATCGTTGACGACGTGCTTGACGTCACCAGCGACACGGCCACGCTCGGCAAGCCGGCCGGCTCCGACCAGCAAGCGGACAAATCCACGTTCGTCACGCTCATGAGCTTGGATGAGGCGCGGCGGGAAGCCCAAGCCTTGGCCAAGGAAGCTGCGGATCTGTTGCAACAGGCCGGATTGCAAGACACCTTGCTGGCTGATCTTGGGCGGCAAGCGGTTGATCGAATCAACTAACCCGCGACCACTTGATTGAGTGACACACATGGCTAAGGCGATTTCCATAGATCCGAAAACTGGACTGAAGGCATTTAAGACACGGGCAGCGCAAGCGTCCGACAAGATATTGGGCAAAGGCTATTCGGTCATCGACGACCAAGCCCTGAAGACTCTTCCTCCCCAGCCGAAAGGCGCCACGTTCAACGCCCAGGAGCAAGCGAGGTACCGCGAGTTCAAGGAGGCGCGCGCAGGCGCAGCTGACTACATGGCCATGGAAGGTGAATTCAGCCGCTATCTGGAAGATGTTTACTCGGATGCCCCGGTTGAACGCGAAGCTCTGGATGACGCCTGCGAAGTGCTCTGCGTGGGCGCGGGCTTTGGCGGACTGCTGCTGTGGCGCAAGCTCCAGGAAGTTGGCATCAACGATGTGCGCTTTTGCGAGAAGGGCGGCGATGTGGGGGGGACATGGTACTGGAATCGCTATCCGGGCATTGCCTGTGACGTGGAGTCCTACAGCTACTTGCCGCTGCTCGAGGAAATGGACTACGTTCCAAGCATGAAGTTCGCCTCGGGGTTCGAGATTCTGGAGTACTGCCAAAACATGGCGGAGCGGTTCGGCTTTTACGACCGCTGTCTTTTCCATACCACCGTCGAGAATACTGAATGGAACGAAAAAGCAGGCCGGTGGACGGTCCAAACCAATCGCGGCGATGCCATCCAGGCGCGCTATGTCGTTCTCGCCAACGGCATTCTGACCAGCCCGAAGCTTGCGCGCATTGAAGGCATGGAAACCTACGCCGGCGACGCCTTTCACACGTCGCGCTGGAACTACGATGTGGACCTTCAAGGCAGAGCCGTGGGCATCATCGGCACGGGCGCCACGGCTGTTCAGGCAGTTCCGGAATTGGCCAAAGTGGTTAAGGACCTGTATGTCTTCCAGCGTACGCCAAGCTCCGTTGACGTGCGGGATCAGCGTGCGACCACGGATGAGCAGCGTGCCGCTTGGGCTGCTGAACCGGGCTGGGCAAAGGCGCGCCGCGCGCGCTTCTCAAGGATATCCAGCGGACGAACCGCCATATTGGCTGATGACGACTACCTGTCCGGCAAGGTGGCGGACTTTAAGGTCCGCAAGGAACACGGGAGCAAACTCACCCCCGAGGAAATGGTGCGAAAGCAGCTGGACACCAATTTTCGCATTATGGAGCAGATCAGGGCGCGCGTGGATGCGACGGTTGAAGACCCGGAAACCGCGGCTGCCTTGAAGCCCTACTACCCCTACGGATGCAAGCGTCCGACCTTCCATGACGAGTACCTGCCGGCATTCAACCTGCCGCACGTTCACCTAGTGGATGTCGCACCGCGCGGAGTTCAGAAAATCAACTCAAGAGGCGTTGTTCATGGCGGCAGGGAATATCCCTTGGACGTTCTCATTTATGCCACTGGCTTCGAATGGATGGCGACCTCCACGTTCAACATGATCAAGGGCCGCGGCGGTTTGACCCTAAGCGGTAAGTGGACGACTCAAGGCACCAAGACGTTCCTGGGCGTCCACAGCAAGGGCTTTCCGAATCTGTTCATCATGTCCGGCCCTCAAGGGGGAGGCGGCAGTTTCAATTTCATAGACGCGATTGAGGAACATGCCGAATACATAGCTTGGATGTTGGAGACTATGGCGGGGCGGGGCGAAACAGTGGTGGACATTCACGAGGAGCCGGAGCAGGAGTATGCGGAGCATTGCCGGAAGGCCGATGTGGTTACGCAGCCTTTGCGTGACTGCATCAGCTATTACAACGGGCATGGCGAAGCGGAGCCGGGAAGTCTTGCCTACTACGGCGGCGGCAACTGGCACAAGCATAAGAAGCGAGCGCAGGAGAGTCTTGCGCCCTATGCGTTTGGCGCTGTGTCCGAATCCCTTGGATAGGATCGATTTCGATCAGGGAAGGCGGACGGTTACATGGAATCGGGAGTTCAATTGGCCAGCAGCCACCAAGCCGCGTAGCCAACCAAGCCGGTGAGCGCCCCGGCGGCCACGTCGTCGATCATCACGCCGAAGCCGCCCCTGAAGCGTCGCTCCAGATGGCCTATGGGAAAGGGCTTGAGGATGTCGAAGATGCGAAACAGAACAAAGCCCGCCAGCAGCCAAAAGGGCTCCTTGGGCAGCGCTGCCAAAGCGATCCAGACGCCGACGATCTCGTCTGCCACCACTTCGGCCGGGTCGGTCAGTTCGTGATGTCGGCACACCTGCGCGCAGGCCAGCCAGCCGACGACGAAACCGAAGGCGCAAGCGCCAATCTGCCACATTGGCTGCTGCGGAATCAGCAGCCACAGGACCAGCCCCGCCGCCGAACCCCAAGTGCCGGGGGCTTTGGGCAGCAGCCCTGCCCCGAATCCGCAGGCAATGAACGCCGATGGACGCTTCAAGGCGCGCCACTTCAATTCAGTCAGATCAGCGGAAATGGCGAAACCCCTGACCATTGACGGGCTTTCCATCCAGATGCAACCCGCTGCCTGCCGCCACTTCGCCGATGACCGCAAAGCGCGCCATCAGGGGCTCGTGCCCAGTGGTGAAAGCCAAGACGTAATCGTCGCCATCGGACAGCGCATCGTCGAGGCTCGCACCCGCGGCCAAGGGAATCGCGGCGCTCTCCAAGCGCAGGCTAACGCCGCTGGCGGCGGCCAAATGGCCAAGGTCGGCCAACAATCCGTCGGAGAGGTCGATGCCGCTGCTGGCGTGTCCGCGCAGCGCCGACGCCAGCGAGAACGGCGGCTGGGGCTGCCAATACGAACGTTCCAATGCGCTTAACCGTTCGGGCTGGGAAGCGGCCAGATCGACTTGCCGCAAGGCGCCCGCCGCCCCGCCTACGGGGCCGCTCAGACAGATGGCGTCGCCCGGCTTCGCCCCGGAGCGCGCCAGCATGGTTCCGACCGGCGCCCAACCCTGTACGCTGACCGTGACGGTCAACGGGCCCGCCGCGAGATTGCCGCCGGCGATTCGCGCCCCGGCGGCGGCGGCGGCCTCGTCCATGCCCCGAGCCAAGGCCGTCACCCATCCGGGCTCACCCTCCGGCAAGCTGAGCGCCACCAGTGCCCAAGCCGGCGTCGCCGCCATCGCGGCCAGGTCGGAGAGGCTTGCCATCAGGCAGCGGTAGCCGATCAACTCGGCATCGGCGCGGGCGGGGAAGTGGACATCGGCCAGGAAGCTGTCGATGGAGCTGGCGATGTCGTGCCCCGCCGGCGGTCGGACCACGGCCCCGTCGTCACCCGGCCCCAGCACCAGCCACTCCGGGGCGTCGCCGCCCAACTGCGCCCGGATGCGCTCGATCAGGGCGAACTCGTCCATCAAGCGCCTGATCCCATTTCGGAGGTCCGCAGGCGGCCGGCCAGCTTGTCCAAGACGCCGTTGACGTACTTGTGGCTCGCCTGGGCGCCGAACAGCTTGGCGAGTTCTATGTACTCGTCGATCACCACCCGGGCGGGCACGTCGGGCCGGTAGCGCAGTTCGCAGGCGCCTAAGCGCAGGATGGCGAGTTCGACGCCGTCGAGGCGCTCCTGGTCGCGGTCGAGCAGGTCGCCGTAGAGTTCGTCGAGCTGGCTGGGGCTGGCCAGCACCCGGCCGAGCATCGCATCGAAGAAGGGCCGGTCGGCCTTTTCCAGCGCCCCGCTGCCGGCGTACTCCGCGGTCAGCAGCCTGGCGCTGGTGCGGTTCATCTGCCATTGGTAGAGCGCTTGCACCAGTGCCCGGCGGGCCTTGCGCCGTTGGCTCACGTTGACGCCAGGCGAACCTTGACTTCGCCGCTCGGCCATCGTCCTAGAACCCCGTCAAGCGCAGGCGCAGGTCGGGGCCGAAGCGTTCGACCTCGACGATTTCGCCGGCCAAGGCCTTCTCCAAGCGCTCCACGGCCAAGTTCAGCAAGGGCCTGGCCTCGGTGCCGAGAAACCTTGGGGCGAGATAGAGAACCAGCTCGTCGCAGAGGCCCGCCTTGAGAAAGGCTCCGGCGAGGGCGGAACCGGCTTCGACCAACACTTCGTTGCACCCTCGGTCAGCTAGGTGGGCCAGCAATTGCGCCAGATCTATCTGTTCCGTGCCGCAAGGCATGCACTCCGCCTTGGGATGGGTGGCGTTTGCGGGGCCGGCATGGGCGATCAAGGCGGATCCCGGCGGTTGGAAGATCTGCGCTTGGGCGGGGCTGCGCAATCGGCTGTCCACGATCACCCGCAGGGGCTGGCGCAGGACGCCGTCGCTGGCGAAGCGGTCGTCGCGCACGTTCAGCCGAGGGTCGTCCGCCAGCAGGGTGCCGATGCCAGTGACCACCGCGCAGCTTCGCGCCCGCCAATGTTGAACGTCCAGGCGCGCCTCGGGGCCGCTGATCCATTGGCTTTCGCCGGATGCCATGGCGGTGCGGCCGTCGAGGGAGGCGGCCATCTTCACCCGCACCCAAGGGCGGGCGCGCACCATGCGCTGCCGATGGCCAAGGTTCAAGGCTTGGGCGCGTTCGTCGTTGGCCAAGTCCACCTCGATGCCGGCCGCCTTGAGCCGCTCGAGGCCCTTGCCGTTGACCCGCGGGTCGGGGTCGAGCGCGCCGACCACCACCCGCTTGATTCCGGCGGCGACCAGGGCATCGGCGCAGGGCGGGGTTCGCCCGTGGATCGAGCATGGCTCCAAGCTGACGTAAGCGGTGGCGCCAGCCACGTCCTGGCCAGCGTCCTCAAGGGCGCGCGCCTCCGCGTGGCCTTGGCCGGCCCATTGATGCCAGCCGCGGCCCAGCACGCGCTCGCCTTGCGCAATGACGCAGCCCACTCGCGGGTTGGGCGTGGCGGTGTAGAGGCCGCGCCCTGCCAGTTCAATCGCTTCGGCAAGATGGGCCTGGTCGGCGCCGGTGATCATTGGGTGCTGTCCTTGAGGCGCAGGATCTCGGACTGGAACTCGCTCACGTCCTCGAAGTTGAGGTACACGGAGGCGAAGCGGACGTAAGCCACGGGATCGAGTTGGCGCAGTTCGCCCATGACTTCCTCGCCGAGCAGTTCGGCCTTCACCTCGCGTTCGCCGGTGACCCGCATGCTGTGCTTGACCCGGTTGATCAGCGCCTCCACGTCCTCCACCGGGACGGGCCGCTTCTCCAAGGCGGTTTGCAGGCCGCGCCGCAGCTTGCTTTCGTCAAAGGGCTCCCGGGAGCCGTCGCGCTTGACGATTCGCGGCATGACCAGCTCCGCGGTCTCGAAGGTGGTCCAACGCTCGCCGCAGTTGCGGCACTCCCGGCGCCGCCGCACGGCCTCGCCGTCGCTGACCAGCCGCGAGTCGATTACCTTGGTGTCGTCGGTTCCGCAGAACGGGCAGTGCATGGCTGACCCATGGCAAGTCTAGGCCAAACCATACACCGGATGGGCCTGGCAAAGGGCCGTCACTTTCTCCTTTACGGCGGCGATCTTGGCATCGTCCTCGATGTCGCTCAACACCTCGCACATCCAGCCGGTCAGTTCGGCGCATTCGGCCTCCTTGAAGCCCCGGGTGGTGACCGCCGGGGTGCCGATGCGCAGGCCGCTGGTGACGAAGGGCGAGCGCGGGTCGCCGGGCACGGCATTCTTGTTGACCGTGATGTTGGCGCGGCCCAAGGCGGCATCGGCGGCTTTGCCGGTGATGCCGGCCTCGATCAGGTCGAGCAGGAACAGATGGTTGTCGGTGCCGCCGGAAACGACCTTGTGGTTGCGGTCGATGAAGCCGGCGGCCATGGTTCGGGCGTTGGCCAGCACTTGGGCTTGGTAGTCCCGGAACTCCTGGGTCAGCGCCTCCTTGAAGCACACCGCCTTGGCGGCGATGACGTGCATCAGCGGGCCGCCTTGGGAGCCGGGAAAGAGGGCTGAGTTCAGCTTCTTCTCCACCTCCGGGTTGGCCCGCGCCAGGATGATGCCCCCCCGGGGTCCGCGCAGGGTCTTGTGGGTGGTGGAGGTGGTGACGTCGGCGATGGCCACCGGGCTCGGGTAGAGGCCGGCGGCGATGAGCCCGGCGACATGGGCCATGTCCACCAGCAGATAGGCGCCCACCTCGTCGGCGATGGCGCGGAAGCGAGCCCAGTCCATGCGCCGCGAATAGGCGGAGAAGCCGGCGACGATCATTTTGGGGCGGTGCTCATGGGCCAAGCGCGCCACCTCGCCGTAATCGACTTCGCCGGTGTCCGGGTTCAACCCGTACTGCACCGCGTTGTAGAGGCGTCCGGAGAAGTTCACCTTGGCCCCGTGGGTCAGGTGCCCGCCATGGTCGAGGCTCATGCCGAGCACGGTGTCGCCGGCCTCCAGCAGCGCCAGGTAAACGGCGGCGTTGGCTTGGGAGCCGGAGTGGGGCTGCACGTTGGCGTAGTCCGCCCCGAACAGCGCCTTGACCCGCTCCATGGCCAGCACCTCGGCTTGATCGACGTACTCGCAGCCGCCGTAGTAGCGCTTGTGCGGATAGCCTTCGGCGTACTTGTTGGTCAGCGAACTGCCCTGCGCTTCCCGCACCAAGTGGCTGGCGTAGTTCTCCGAGGCGATCAGCTCGACGTGATCCTCCTGGCGGCCGTCCTCAAGGGCGATGGCATCGGCGATTTCCGGGTCGAAGGCCCGAAGGGAGGTGTGGGAATTGAACATGGGTGCCCCCGCGGCGGCTCACGGAAAGATGAAAGGGCAAGTATCGTGGAGCAACTGCCCGCGGCGCAAGCGCGACCTGACGGTCGCGGATGGAGTTTCGCTGGCGCGAAACTCCGCTGCCGTTGCGTTTGGGCCAGATTCCGAAATGTTTCTGAGCCGGCACAGCGCTCACGCTTCAAGCTGAAGGTGAACCGAGCTCACCTGCGAATCGACGCCCTTGCCTAGGGGCTGTGCCGGAACTGGACGGGGCGAATTGGACCGGCGCCGAGGGGCGGTCCCGTCCCCGGGCCCGCAGGGGAAAATCCACGGACAGGGCCATCCTGGCCTCGAAAGGGAGCCGATCGTTTGCTGCGGGGGCAGGATGCGAACTCGGCCCGAGGATTGAGGCCGTAACGAACCGAAGGCCCGGGCCCTCGCATCGATGGGCCGGGAGATGCCGCTTGGCTCTTGCGCAGGCGCTGGCTCAGGGCAGCCCGGCCACCACGTCCAAGGCGGCGCCCAGGGTCTTGACCGCATGCACCGCCATGCCCTTGAGCGTGTCGCGGGGCCGGTTGGCGTAGGGGGCGATGGCGGTTTTGAAGCCGTGCTTGCGGGCCTCGCGCAGGCGCTCCTGGCCGTTGGCCACGGGGCGCACCTCGCCGGTCAGGCCGAGTTCCCCGAACACGATCAGATCCTTGGGCAAGGCGCGGTTGCGCAGCGACGAGAGCACCGCCAGCAGCGCTGCCAGATCGGCGCCGGTCTCAGCGATGCGCACGCCGCCGACCACGTTGGCGAACACGTCCTGATCGGCCAGCTGGATGCCGCAGTGGCGGTGCAGCACCGCAAGGTGCATGGCGAGACGCTGCTGGTCCAAGCCCACCGCCACCCGCCGGGGATGGCCGCCCTGCACGTCGTCCACCAGCGCCTGCAGCTCGACCAGCATTGGCCTGGTGCCCTCCCAGATCACGGTGGCGACGCTGCCGGGGGAGTCCGCCTCGCCGCGCTGCAGGAAGATCGCCGAGGGGTTGGCGACTTCCCGCATGCCCTTGCCGGTCATGGCGAAGACGCCGAGTTCGTTGACCGCCCCGAAGCGGTTCTTCAAGCCGCGCAGGGTGCGGTAGCGGCTGCCGGCCGGGCTGTCGAGCATCATGAAGCAGTCGATCATGTGCTCCAGCACCTTGGGGCCGGCGAGGTTGCCCTCCTTGGTGATGTGGCCGACCAGCACCACGGCGGCGCCGGTGCCCTTGGCCAGGCGCGTGAAGTAGGCGGCGGTCTCGCGCACTTGGCTGACGCTGCCGGGCAGGCCGTCAATGCTCTCCACTTGCATGACCTGAACGGAGTCGAGCACCACGAGGCTGGGCTTTCGCCCCTCGATCAGGTTGGCGATGGCTTCCGCCCGGGTTTCCGCCGCCGCGTCCAGATTGCCGACCGTCAGCCCCAGCCGCTGCGAGCGCAGGGCCAGCTGCTGCAGGGACTCCTCGCCGGTGACGTAGAGCACCGGGCGCTGCTCGGCCGCGGCGGCGCAGACCTGCAGCAGCAGGGTGCTCTTGCCGGCGCCCGGGTCGCCGCCGATCAAGGCCACCGAGCCGGGCACCAAGCCGCCGCCGAGCACCCGGTCAAGCTCGCCGAAGCCGGTGGCGAGCCGGTCGGAAGCCGCCGTCTCCACCTCCGAGAGCTTGAGCGCTTGCGCCGCAGCGCCGCTGAAGCCCACCTTGGGCGCGGGCGCTGCGCCGATGCGCAGTTTGGCGAGGCTGTTCCACTCGCCGCAGGCGCTGCACCGCCCCTGCCACTGCACATGCTCCGCGCCGCAGGCGGAGCAGACGTGGACGGTTTGGGGCTTGGCCACGGAAATCGCCGGCTAATGCGGTTCGAGGCCTTCGTAGCGCTCGGGCGCCTTGCTCTCGAATTTCGTCAGCCCGCCCAGGAAGCTGAGCCGCACGGTGCCGGTGACGCCGTTGCGCTGCTTGCCGATGTTGATTTCAGCGACGCCCTTGTCCGGGGATTCCTCGTTGTACACCTCGTCGCGGTAGATGAACAGGATCAGGTCGGCGTCCTGCTCGATGGCGCCGGAGTCCCGCAGGTCGGCCATCATGGGCCGCTTGTTCTGTCGTTTCTCCACATCCCGGTTGAGCTGCGAGAGGGCCAGCACCGGGCAGCGCATTTCCTTGGCCAAGGCCTTCAGGGACCGGGAAATCTCCGAAATTTCGTTGGTGCGGTTCTCCGGCGATCCGGCAATTCTCATCAATTGCAGGTAGTCCACGGCAATCAAGCCGATGCCGCCCGCCTCCCGCGACACCCGCCGCACCCGGGCGCGCAGCTCGCCGGGGGTGAGCGCGGGGGTGTCGTCGATGTAGAGCGGCCTGTCCTTGAGCCGCCCCACCTCGATGCCGAAGTTGTGCCAGTCCCGGTCATTGAGTTCGCCGATGCGCATCCGGCTCTGGTCGATGCGCGCCAAGGAGGAGAGCAGGCGCATCACCAACTGCTCGGCGGCCATTTCCAGGCTGAACACCACGCTCGGCTTGTTGCACTGCACCACCGCGTACTCGACGATGTTCATGGCGAAGGCCGTCTTGCCCATGGAGGGCCGTCCGGCGATGACGATCAGGTCCGAATCCTTGAAGCCGGCGGTCATTCTGTCGAGGTCCTCGAAGCCGCTCGGCAAGCCGGGCAATTGGCCTTGGTTCTCCGACAGCTTGCGCAGTTCCTCATATGCGGTGTTCAGCATGGGCGTGATGGGCAGCGGCCCGCTGTCGGCGATGCGCCCTTCGGCGATGGCGAAGACTTGGCGCTCCGCCTCCTCCACGAGGTCGCCGCTGTTCCGCCCATCCGGTTGGAAGCCCGATTCGGCGATGTGCTGGCCGGCGCGTATCAGTTGGCGCAAGGTGGACCGGTCGCGCACGATGCGCGCGTAGGCGGGGGCGTTGGCGGCGCCGGGCGCGGCATCGACCAGTTCGGCCAGAAACGCGGCCCCGCCGATGCGGTCGAGCTGGCCCTTGGTGGACAGGGCGTCGGCCACGGTGACCGCGTCCATGGGGTTGTTGTCCTGCCACAACCCATGCATGGCTTCGAAGACGATCCTGTGCTCGGAGCGGTAGAAGTCGTTGACGCCCAGGATGTCGATGACGTCGAGCCAGGCATCGGGCTTCAGCATCAGGCTGCCAAGCACCGACTGCTCCGCCTCGATGGAGTGCGGCGGCACCTTCAGCGGGCGCGGCCCCCCGGATTCGGTTGAGTGTGCTGGCTCGGACACGGCAGAAGGATGCAAACGCGGGAAAGGCGGAACCGAAATCGTCGGCCTTTTGGGCGTGCATTGCAAGTGGATGGGAGGCGGATGGTTTGCCGGGAAACTCCCTCAAACCGGAACCTGTCAGGCAGACAGGCTTTCGCCTGAATGCCTAAGTTTGGCGCTGAGGCGTCACCGCAAACTGATTCAACCAAAGAATCACATGGCGATTGGTTACCCCTAGGGCCCGAGCATGTTCCGCCAAGCAGGTGATTGGAACGCCGCACCGCCAAGCGAGCTTGTGCAGGTCTTGAATCCAAATTGACCCGAACAGCCACCGAATGACCTCCCCAACCTCGCTGCCCATGACTGGAGGCGAGCACAACGCCTTGCGCAGAACGCCGCCTTTAACCTTAAGGCGCAGGCCCGCGCAATGGCGACCGAGCATGGAATCCACCAAGCGATCCGCATTCGCCTCCGCCCCCGGCGCAAACTGATTCTTCGGATTGGCCGCAAAGCAGCTCGGCGCCGCAAGCTGCACTGATGGACTGCGCGGCCTCATGGGCGCGGCCCGGGTGCGGGATCGAGGGGGCATGAATTCATTAGCGCTGAACGGACAACCTCCACCAACTCCGCCTCATCCCAATCCAACACGGGCTCGATCAACGGCTTGTTGGTCTGTCCGGACCAACCTTTCGGCAATTGGTCAAGCAAAGCGCAAACCTCATGACGCTGCTCCGGCGACAAAGCCTGCCTGGCGTTGTTAAGGGCTTCCGGGGCCAGTTCCACGGCGCAGGCCCAATCATAGACGTCCCTCACTTCCACTGTGCTGGCGCCGTGCAAACGGTGACGCAGCTTCTTCGCCAAAATTTCCGAAGTGGCCTGAAGCCGAACAGGCACGCTGCCGGGCAGCACCCCGTCAAAAGCCTCATCAAGTATGAAAACGTGGGGCATCAAAGTGACCTCAACGCCTTTGATCTCGCAATAAAGCGCCATGTACTCCATCCAAGTCCTGTCCGGGTCAGCACCCGCACACTCAATCATCGCCTTCTCCACTTCCTCAGCGCTCTCACGGTGAACACGAGCAAATACGTCGTTTTTGCAGAAAAGATCAACGTCGATGGATTTCCGGTGCTCCCACCTTGTTTGCAGAACCGTGCCGCCCCCCATTGAGAGGTCTTGCAGTTCAAAATGGGAAAGCAACGCGCCCGCCGCCGCTTCGGCCGCTTTGCGTTGTTGGCACGGAAACTTAAGCATATGTGCGGCTCAGGACATCTGGGAACTTGGGCTTACCAGCTCAGGCGGCATCCTCAATCCCGACAAGGTACTCGCTCAGGGTTCGGCAATCCAGCGGCGCTAGTCGCACATCCGCACGCGGTGCGCTCAGCACTGGCGGCGGCGGCCGACATACTAAGGGTCGGCGACCGCGAACCGCATGGGGTCGAGACGATCGCGGGAGTTGCCCCAACGGTTGTGGACTCGTCGGAGGCGAGTCGGCGGTTGTCCGCACGGTGGCGTAACAGGGCGCCGGATGGAGTGGCGCCGGCGTCGTTGCTAAGTTCAGACGAACTGGCTATGCGGGCCGGGCTGAAGACGCGCCAATCGGTCCATGAATGGCGAAAAAAGGGCAAGATCATCGGCTGGCAGAACGCGAGACGGGGCTACGTCTTCCCTGCTGACCAACTCGACGCGAGAAACCGTCCGCTTCAGGGCTTGGCACATGTGGCCGAGCTGTTCGAAGACGGCTACGCTGCGTGGGTATGGCTGACAACACCGCTGCCGTCCCTTGAGGGAGCGCTGCCACTCGCGCTGCTGGCGGAAGGCCAGATCCAAACCGTGGCCAATGCCGCCAAGGGGGATCTGCAAGGCGACTTCGGGTGATTCGCGGCTACGACCCGGATCGGCTCAGAGCCGGGCTGCGTGATGTGCTGCTTGAGGGCGTGTTCCGCATACTCCATAGAAGTCATCGTGATACGCCGTTGGCGGCGACACCTGCACCGAGCCGTTTCAGCGATCCGCAGATGCGCCATGCCGTGCTGTATGCTGCCATGGTCAATCCGATGAGGCTAGCCAAATGCTGGCTATGTAGGCGGTCAGTTGATGTAGGTCGAGGACGCCCAGTTGCATTAGCACTGAGCCACCCAAACCTAAAGCACCGGCCAACCACTTTTTGTTTCTCCAAACAAACCGCCTGACTCTCTGCCATCTCGATAGCGAGGTGTTCCATTCCTTCCACCGCGCCTTGGCAGTTTTATAGATGGTTGCTGTGGATATATCCTCGTAGTGCTCCTCGCTGCCCGCTATGGTGTTGCACATAGACATGAGACAGACGCTACCATCCCTTGTGGTTTGCATGATGAACCCTACGACGAGCTGAGTCTGCACGTCCCGCAAGGTTACTTGGAGATGTTCTCGTGATCGGCTCCTACCTCCCGACCTGCTGATTCGGATTTCGTGGGGTCCGTACTCGGCGTACCATGTCTTGCTTTGCGGCGCAGACGGCACTGACGGGGATAGCTGTAAGTCAGACATAATGGTCTTCGGCTGGCAAGTTGATAGTAGTTTAATCTGGCTATTAGACAGCCGATCAGCGCATCAGCCTCTCGTAGGCGATCTGATTGAATTTCTCTGGACTGTAGTGAATTCTGAATACAAGCCGAGCGGGCGCTCATAGAGCGTCAACTTATCTTGAGGTCTGGAAGTGATCGCACAATACCATTGGTCTCCAAGCTGATAGTGATGACTCGCAGGAACAGGTCAAGCGGATAGCGCGGGTCGCCAACCGTCTCGATTGCGTAGCGATTGGCGTCGCTGACTATGCCGCTGGCCTTGTCGGTCTTGACGCATTGGCGCTCCATCACCCAGGAAAGCGCGGGCTTGCCGTTGACGATGTACTCCCATGCGGCCTCGGGGATATCACGAATGGTGATGTGGGGATTGTAGATCACCGTGGAGCGGTCCTTGTTCCTGCCTGAACCCGGATGGCGCATTTTCGTGACCCGGTAGGTCGCCTCGGCATCATCGGGCAGCAGCTTGCCGCCGGTATCGATGGTCGCTGGATAGGAATCGACGTGTTCGTAGCCGACATGCAGTTCGCCGAGGCGCTTCCCAGCATCCCGGAAGGCGCGGTAGTCCGCAACCGGTTTCACGCAGGGGATGCGCGGCAGCTCCTTGGCGAGGTTGGCGCGGTAGCGGGTGCGGTAGTCCTCCGAGTGCAATAGCCCATAGACGTAGTGGAATATGTCCTCGCGGCTGATGGCTTCCGACGGGTATGCCACGTGAAAATGCTGAAGACCATCGTCGGTGATGGCGTCGAGCCGCCGAAACGAGGGATCCCGCTCCCCGAGCAAGTCGGTTTCGATACCCTCATCCAACTCATAGAGCCACAGCGGGAAGCACTGACACTTTTCGATAGTTTCAAGATCTGCCACTGTGTCCAACATTAGCGTTGAGAAACCCGAACGCCCGCCTTTGCCCGTCACCGCGATCACGCGATTGGGCAGTTCACCGTTAGGAAAGATACGGGGCATCTGGGACATATCCTCGTTCAGATACCGACCGTAGTATTGCCAGCGTCTGGTGAAGGGACGGTGCATGCACCGCACGAATTGCCCGTCCTCAAGCGAGACTCGCCTGCCCTTGCGCAAACTCTGCTTGAGTGCACGGCTCCAACTGATTTTCTTCGGTTCGGCGGCAATGAAGCCATCTATGCGCGGAGACGTTTCCGATGATGACTCCACAACGCCCTTCGTCGCTTGCCAGCGTCCTCGTTCGTTGTTGTAAAAGTCGAGCGTCGAGCGGATATTCTCCGTCAAATCGGACAAGGAGGGGTTGATGCACCAAGCGTCCCTTTTGGTGATGACGCCGAGAGAGTAATTCCCAAACAACACACTGCCGGTCTTGTCCTTTTTGTCCCCAATCTTGAGGTGTTCTTCAAATCGGGCGTCGCGCTGATCGAGCCAATCACCGTGCTTGTCGGGACTTATCGGTGCCCAATTGGCATCCGCCTCAATACCGCCAATGCTGCCGAAGCGCCTAACGATATCCAGCTTTTGCGCCCCGTCTAGGTCATCACCGATATCATGGAACAAGATGCGTCCCTGCTCAGGCGCGTCCGGGTTCTTGACGAAGACCGTGATGGCCACCCCCGTCATGCTGCCCTGTCCGAAAACATTCTCCCCTTCGCCCGCACGACCGCGGGACAGCATATTCTTGCGGATGTCGCCGCGAAGGTGGAAGACATGAATGCGGGCGAAATCCTCCGCCAAGCACCTGCGCAAGCCATCGGCGAACGCCCGTTCAACCCAGGCGCTGCCGGAAACATAGGCCATTACCCCGACCTTCCCAAGCCTGTCGCTGCCCCAGCGGATCGCCCGAATATAGCTGTCGTAGAGATTGCGCAGGTTGGACGTGCTCGACTTCTTTGCGTAGGTGGTTCGGATGCTCTGATCCAGTCGTGCGTACGCCACGTTCTTGGCATTATCGTTTTCGCTCCTCTGGCCTGAGGAATAAGGCGGATTGCCGAGGATGACACGGATAGTGGTCTTCTTCTGACGCTCCCGCCGGTCCGTGTTGTCCTTCATGTAGAAAGACAACTCATCGTCCCCCTCATGCAGCGCAAAAGTGTCGGTCAGGCAAATCCCGGTATAGGGCAAGTAGTCGTCGCGACCGGCGACGGAATGGAACACAGACTCGATATTGATCGCAGCGATGTAGTAGGCGAGCAGCACAATCTCGTTGGCGTGAATCTCCTCACGATACTTGCGCTCCAAGTCTTCGGGAGCGATGAGGCCCGATTGCAGCAGCCGGGTGATGAAGGTGCCGGTGCCGGCGAAGGGATCGAGGATATGGACGCCTTGGGAGCCGAGCGTCTGGGCGAACTCGTCCTGCAACGCCTCGTCCACCGAATGGATGATGAAATCCACGATTTCGACCGGCGTATAGACGATGCCCAGTCTCTGCGTCGTGCGGGGAAACGCGCCCCGGAAGAACTTGTCGTACAGCTCGACAATGAGGTTCTGCCGCGCCAGCGGGTCGGTGATCCCTGCCGCCCGTCGGCGGACCGAGGCATAGAAGCCTTCGAGCGCCTTGGCCTCGCGCTCGACCTGCGCCTCGTCAATGACCGACAGCACCTCGGTCATGGCGACGGAGACCGGATTCCTGTCCACGAAGGCATGGCCCTCGAACAGCGCATCGAACACCGGGCGGGTGATCAGGTGCTGCGCCAACATCTCGATGGCGTCATGCTCCGTGATCGACTCGTTGAGGTCGTCGCGAAGCTCCAGAAGGAAATCTTGGAAGAACGAAGAGGCGTCGGTGCCGGGTTCCCGCACAAGGCTGGTGATCCGGGTGACGTGGCGCTCCGCGATCTGGGCGACGTCCTTTGCCCAGTCCTCCCAATAGTCCCGCGTACCGCACTTCTCGACGATCTTGGCCATCACGGCGCGGGAGAACTCGTCAATGACCAGCGGCAACGGCTCCTGTTGTTCGGTCTTGCCTTCGGAGCCGCCGGAGGTTCCCCGGCCGATGCCGGATCCCGCTCGGTAACGAGGCCGTATATCTCCGACCTGTGCTGTGACGGCCCGGAGTTCCGCGCTGGCGACCGAGCTCCTGCCCTCCACAACCGCGATGCGGTTGCTGACATCCTGGCCAAGGCCGCCTTGGTTGATGGTCGCGTCGAGCCGTTCGTCGTGCGCTCGCAGCGCGTTGAGTATCTGCCAGACCACGCGGTACTTCTCGTTGTCGCCGAGCGCCACATCCGCGGGGACGCCCGGCGGCACGCCGACCGGCAGAATGACGTAGCCCATTCGCTTGCCGGGTGCTCGCCGCATCACTCGGCCCACCGCCTGCACGACGTCGATCTGGCTGTTGCGCGGATGCAGGAACAGGATGGCATCAAGGGCCGGCACGTCCACCCCCTCGGTCAAGCAGCGGGCGTTGCTGAGAATCCGGCAGACGTTGGCACCCGCATCCTCCTTGAGCCAGTCCAGCCGCTGGCCCCGGTCGCGGGCATTGTAGGTACCGTCCACATGCCGGACTTCACAAAGGACGCCGCCTCGCGCCCCCTCGCCAATCTCCGCCTGAAACTCGCTGACCACCTGCTCGAACTCGTTGCGCACGAGCTTCGAACTGTCGATGCTCCGACAGAAGGCCAAGGCGCGGCGCATCGGTTCGGGATCGGTGGCCACCGTTCCCGAGAGGCCCGTCTTGGATAGCGCCTTCCAGCAGCCGACGATCTTGGTGGCGTCGTCGAGCGCCAGCTCGGAACTTTGGTCGGCAAGGCGCTTTTGCACTGCGGCGCTGACCTGCCCCTCGTCCATGACCAGAACGATAACGCGGTAGTCGGTCAGGATGCCGCTTTCGACCGCCCGCGCAAAGCCGTGATGGAACAGGACATCGCCGTAGAGGTCGGGATTGTCCATTGAGGCAAGGACCGCTCGCGTGTCGCGCGCCTTCGATTTCGCGTTTTCGCCGTAGATGCGCGGAGTTGCGGTCATGTAGAGCCGTTTGCGGCCGCGGATCGACTCGTTGTCGTGTACCTTCACGAAATTGGACTGGTCCTCGCCCGCAAAGGTCACGCCCGTGGTGCGGTGGGCTTCGTCGCAGACGATCAGGTCGAACTGAGGAAGGCCATGATCCGCCTGCGCAGCGGCAATTGCCGAGATTGATTGGTAGGTTGCAAAGACGACGCGCATTGAGTTGGCGGCCGATGCGGCGACCGTCCCCGCCAGCGATGCCGCGTCCGTCGTCGCAGGAAAGGCAAGGTCGGTGACTTCCAGCTCCGCAACGTCGTGGCGGCTGCGCCGCCGTCTGCCGACTTGGATGTCGGAACACACGGCGAAGGCGGTTAGCGGCAGCACTGCATCCGCGCACCACTCGCGCACGGTTTGCGCCATCAGGGCGAGGGACGGCACCAGGAACAGGACATGGCCGCCGGAACCCGCGAGCTCCTCCGCAATGCGCAGGCCGGTCAGGGTCTTCCCGGTGCCGCAGGCCATGATGAGCTTGCCCCGGTCCGCATCAGCGAGCCCTGCTCGCACCGCCTCCAGCGCCTCGACCTGATCGGGCCGCAGGGTTTTCGGTTCGGGGCGCGCGATCTCACCGGTGGCCGCGAATGCGGACCAGTCCACTTGGCTGTCCCGCAGGGTGCGCAGGCCGATGACCGCCGTCGGGATCGCTTGGCCGTGCAGCATGGTCTCGGCGTTTGGACTCCACGGCCTGTCGGTGGTCTCGACGATCAGGCGTTCAGTGAATGCCCGCTTCGCGGAAGCGGAGATGAAGGTGTCTATGTCCTCCTTGCGGATGCGCCGGTCGGCGTTGAAGAACTTGCACTGAATGGCGGCAAGCCCGCCGTCGTGCAGGGTTCCGACCAGATCGATTCCGGTGTCCGTCCGGTCAAGTTCCCGGCGCCGTGCCCAGTCAGGCCAGAGTTCGACTTTCGCGAAGCGCCTTGACTGCACCGGGTCGGCAACCAGCCACGCGGCGACCAGTTTCTCGAACGCCGTGCCCTTGTCGCGTTCGCTGATGGAAGCAGTGCGGTAGGAGTCAAGAAGCCGTTCCAGTGGACTCATCGTTGGGGTCCGAACTCAAAGGGCATGTGGCGGGGGTTTAACGCTCCGGTATGGAGCCTTGTCACTTGCGTATCGCAAGCGGACGCGGTTGGATCCGTTCCGTCGGGTCAAAAGCCGCCTAGGCATTGTGGGCAGGGGCTTCGACCCAAGGGTTGACCACCTCGATTCCATTGTTGCGGAACTCTTCCATGTTCCGCGTCAGGATGCCGAGTCCGCGCGTAGCCGCTGCAGCCGCGATCATTGCGTCGGGTAAGTGATCGTCGAGCGCCTCGCCGCGCCTTCGTTTGTCTTCCATGATCCGTGTGCATGACTGTGCATCGGCGAGGGTCCAGTCAAGGATCCGGTCCTCGAACAATTCGTCAAGCAGGTCGCGAAACCGTTGCGCGAGGCCACTGCGACGCCTGCCGGGATCCAGGCGACCGATGCCGTCAAGCACTTCCCAAACGGTGATTGGCGCGATGCCAAGCCCTTCGGCCTCAATCGCATCAAGATAGGAGGCGACCCGCGGCTCGGGCTGCGGACGCATCATCTCGGAAACGACGTTCGTGTCCATCAACCATGTGAGGGGAGCAGTCATTCCTCACCTTCGGCGGAAAAAGACAGCGGCTTGTAGCCGCAACGGGCCGGAGACGGCAGCTCAACGCCGTGCCGCTCCCCGAAATGCCTCGCGAAGGCTTCGGACGGTTTCGGACGGCGCTCCGTCTTCGCGCGCTTCTCATGAATCAGGCGGCGGACCAGCTCTTCCATGGACACGCCAACTTGCCGGGCCTCGCGCCTGAGCCAGGACTTGTCCCCTGGATCGATGTGCCGGACGGTGATGCTAGTGCCCATGCTGGCGCCTCCTGTTGGGTTGGGCACCCTTCCACGGGTCGCCCATTAATCAAATCATGCCATCAAATTCGGCGGATCAAAGCCTTCTTGCTTCCGTCTGGGCGGCGATCCAGTTCAACTCACCGCACCGCTTGACTCGGTCGAGGGCTCGTCAACGGCAATTCGAGCGGGATGTTCCGTTTGCAGGGTGCTCAGAGCTGCTTCCGCAGCCTCAGCCCAAACTCGCTGACGTCGTTGCTGAGCATTCTCAGCAGGTAGTCGCCGGTGTTGACGCGGGCGTGGTCGTAGCGTTCATCGCCTGCGTTGCGGCCGTAAAGCGCTGCGCTCCAAGCGCCGCCGGGGGCGGTGTAGCCCAAGTGAAAGTTCAGCAGGGCGCGGCTGCCAATGCGCGTCAGCCGGGCGGGGTCGGAACTCGGATCGCCCCACATGCGGTCCCGGTAGGCGTAGTCGAGCCGAGCCGAGAACTCGCTGCCGTTCGCCAGCTTCCGCCGATACTCCGGGCTGACCGAGAGGGTGAGTTTCGGGGTCAGTGGCGCAACCGGCCGCACCCCTTGCTGGCGGGCGACCTTCACGTTCAGGTAGCCGAGCGCGACGCTCAGCCGGAGGGCGCTGGTGAGGTGCGTCACGCTCTCCCATTCGACTCCTGCGGTCTCCTGCTCGACGATCAGGTTGACGGTGTTGATGGCGCCGCCGATCGCATTGCGGCCATAGAGGGTGCCTTGGGGGCCGCGCAGCACTTCGACGCGCTCAATGTTGGACAGATTCCAGTGCTGGCCAACTTGACGGCCCAAGTAAACGCCGTCCACATGGACGCCAATGCCCCAAGGGGAGCGTGAGCCGCGCCTTGACTTGCTTCAACCCGGCGGCGTCCAGCGCAGCTTCAGGCTCCGTGCCGCCTTCACGTCGTCCAGCCGTCCCACCGGCAGGCTGTGGGGCGCGGTTCTGAGGTGCTCCGGAGCCCGCTCCGCCTCATCGGCGATGGCGGCCATGGCGTCAACGAAGCGGTCGAGCTCCTCGCGGCATTCGGTTTCGGTGGGCTCGATCAGGAAGCACTCCGGCACCAGCAGCGGGAAGTAAGTGGTGGGGGCGTGGACGCCGAAGTCGAGCAGGCGCTTGGCGACGTCCATGGCGCTGACGCCGTGGGCCTTGGCTTCGCTGGCCAAGGTCAGGATGAACTCATGGGTGGCGGCGCGGTTGGGATAGGCGAGTTCAAACCCTGCCGCCTTGAGCCGCGCCGCCAAGTAGGCGGCGTTGAGAACGGCAAAGTCACTGACCCGATCCATGCCGGCGCGGCCCAGCATCAGGGCGTAGGCCAAAGCCCGCAGCAGGATGCCCGCATTGCCGGCGAAGGCGGAGAGCCGGCCGATGGTGCCGGGCACGTCATCCTCGGTGAGCCAGCGGTAGCCGTCTCCATCCCGCCCCACGAACGGTACCGGCAGGTGCGGCAGCAGCCGCTCGCCAACGCCCACCGGCCCGGCGCCGGGACCGCCGCCGCCGTGGGGGGTGGCGAAGGTCTTGTGCAGGTTCAAGTGCAACACGTCGAAGCCCATGTCGGCAGGGCGCACCTTGCCGAGGATGGCGTTCAAGTTGGCGCCGTCGTAGTAGAGCAGGCCGCCGGCGTCATGCACCACTTGGGCGATCTGGACCGCTTGCCGCTCGAAGACGCCGCAGGTCGAGGGGTTGGTCATCATCAGGCCGGCGGTCTGCGGACCGACGGCGGCTTTCAGGGCGTCGAGGTCCACGTCGCCGTTGCCGTCCACCGCCACTTCCCGCACGCTATAGCCGCACATCACCGCGGTGGCCGGATTGGTGCCGTGGGCGGCATCCGGGGTCAGGATTTCGCGGCGCCCAAGATCGCCTCGGGCGCGATGGTAGGCGCGGATCATGGCCACCCCGGCGAACTCGCCTTGGGCGCCGGCCATGGGCGTCAGCGACACCGCCGCCATGCCGGTGACTTCCTTGAGCAGCTCCTGCAAGTCGAACAGGCAGCCCATGAAGCCTTGGCTGGCCCGCTCCGGCGCCAGCGGATGCCGGCCTAGAAAGCCGGGCAGGCTGGCCGCCCGATGGGCGCCTCGGGGGTTGTACTTCATGGTGCAGGAGCCCAAGGGATAGAACTGGCGGTCAATGGCGAAGTTCTTGGCCGACAGGTTGGTGTAGTGGCGCACGGCCTGCAGTTCGGACACCTCCGGCAACGCCGGCGGAGCGGTTCGCAGCGCGGCTTCGGGCAGCCCCGCCAAGGCCGCGCCATCCGAGTGTGTACATTGCGCAGCCGCGTTGCGGCCGGGTTGGCTGAGGTCGAAGATGGTGCTCATTGGAATGGCTCCGCAAGCGGGTCGATGCCGCCGATCGGCGGCCAGGTATTCGCCGGGCGCAAACGCTGACTCACGGGGCAACCCTATTCCGCGATCACTGCGGCCAGCGCTCGGCCGTAGGCGTCGATCTCCTCGGCGCTGCGCTTTTCGGTGGCGCAGACCAGCAGCGCGTGGCCGAGCGCCGGGAAGCGCTTGGCCAGCGAAACCCCGCCGAGAATGCCGTGGTCGAGCAGGGCGTCGAGCACCTCCCCAGCGGGCTTGGGCAGCGCCAAGGCGCATTCGTGGAAGAAGGGGTGGGGGAACAACGGGCGGACGCCTTCAACGGCGCAGAGCCGCTTGACCAGCCGCAGCGTGTTGGCGCGGCTGGCTGCGGCCGCCGCCGCCAGGCCCTTCGGCCCCATCAGCGCCATGTGGACCGCCCCTGCGGTCACCAGCAGGCCCTGATTGGTGCAAATGTTGGAGGTGGCCTTGCCGCGCCGGATGTGCTGTTCCCGGGCCTGCAAGGTCAGGCTGTAGCCGATGCGGCCGCTGGCATCCTCGGTCTGGCCGATGATGCGGCCGGGCAGCTGCCTGGTGAACGCGGCCTTGGCGCAGATGAACCCGAACGAGGGGCCTCCGGAACTCATGGGCGCGCCCAATGGCTGGCCGTCTCCGCAGGCGATGTCGGCACCGGATTCGCCCCACTGGCCGGGTGGCTTAAGCACCGCCAGGGTGAGCGGGTTGACCACGCCGATCACCGCGGCGCCCCGCTCCTTGGCCCAATCGGAGAGGCGGTCGGCGTCCTCGAGCAAGCCGAAGAAGTTAGGCTGCTGCAGCACCACCGCCGCCAAGTCCCCAACGTCCGGCAGGCGGCGCAGATCGCAGCGGCCCTGGGCCATCGGCAGCGTCTCGATCTCCACCCCTTGGTTGGCGACGATGTTGCGGGCCGCGTCCCGGTAGTGGGGATGCAGTGTCTCGGCCATCAGCACCCGCCGCCGGCGCGATTTGCGGGCCAACTTGCGCACCGCCATCAGGATCGCCTCCGCAAGGCCTGATGCGCCGTCGTAAACGCTGGCGTTGGAGGCGTCCATGGCGGTCAGTTCGCACATCATCGTCTGATACTCGAAGACCAGTTGCAGGGTGCCTTGGCTGGCTTCGGCTTGGTAGGGGGTGTAGGCGGTCATGAACTCGCCGCGACCGGCGACGTCCCAAACCGCCGCCGGCACATGGTGGTCGTAGCAGCCGGCTCCGGCAAAGCAGGCCAGCCCCGCGTCCTGCTCGGCCCGCTTCCCCATCCAGCGCAGCATGGCCATTTCGCTCATCGCCTCGCCGGGCGCCGCCGAGGGCGGGACGCCCTCGCTCCGGGGACTGCGCCCGGCGGCAGGCGCCGACGGCGACGGCCCGTGCGCCCGCAGCTCGGCCGGGATCTCCGCAAAGAGCGCGGCGATCGAATCCACGCCGATTTGCTCAAGCATGGCCTGCTCATCGGCTGGCGTGTGGGGAATGAACGGCATCGGGAACCTCAGCAAAATGGATTCGGTGCGGACGCCCTACTCCTGCTCCGCCGCGCACTGCTCCGCATAGGCTTCAGCGTTCAGCAGATCCTCAAGCTGGCTTTCGTCGTTTGGGACGATGCGGAAAAACCAGCCGTTGCCGTAGGGATCCTGATTGACGGTCTCCGGGCCGTCGTCGAGGGCCTCGTTGACGGCCTCCACCACGCCGGCGACCGGGGCGTAGATGTCCGATGCGGCCTTGACGGATTCGACCACGGCGATCTCCTCCCCGGCTTGCACCTCCTGCCCAACCTCCGGCAACTCGACGTAAACCACGTCGCCCAGGGCATCCTGCGCGTAGTCGCTGATGCCGACCACGATGCCGTCGTCATCAAGGCGCGCCCATTCGTGGGTGCTTGCGTAGCGCAGATCGTCCGGTGTGTCGCTCATGGGCTTGAATTCCTAGTTTAGCTCCTGGAATGCGGGGCGTCCCCCGCGCACGAACGGCGGCCGCACCAAGCGGGCTTGCTGCCGCTTGCCGCGGATCAGCACCTCTGCCGCGCCGACGGCGTTCGAGGGCAGCCGCGCGAACGCGATACTGTAACCCAAGGTGGGGGAAAAAATACCGCTGGTGATCACGCCCTCGCCTTCGGCGGCGAAAACCCGCTGCCCGCCGCGCAGCACCCCCCGACCCTCAAGGACCAGCCCGAAGAGTCGGTTGCGGGCGCCTTCGGCAGCTTGGGCGGCCAGCGCCTCCCGGCCGATGAAGGGCCGCTCCTCGGGTTGCCAGTGCACGGTCCACCGCAGGCCGGCTTCCAAGGGCGTGGTGTTCGCGTCCATGTCCTGGCCGTGCAGCTTCAGGCCGGCCTCCAGGCGCAAGGTGTCCCGAGCGCCAAGCCCAGCCGGAGCCGCGCCGGCTGCGGTCAATCGCGACCAAAGCCCGGGCGCATCGGCATTCGGCAAGATGATCTCCAGCCCTGCCTCGCCCGTGTAGCCGGTGTGGGCCAGCATCCAGTCGCCAAGCTCCATGGCGTGGAAGGGCTTGAGACGATCAGCGCCCGCGCCATGGGCATCCTCGAACAACTCAAGCGCCTTTGGCCCCTGCAGCGCGAGCATGGCCAAGTCCCGTTCCGTGACGGTCGCATCCGGTCCCCGCCGCTCCTTGAGCCAACCGCCAACGGCTTGCCGATTGGCGGCGTTGGCCACCAGCCGGTAGCCGTCCCCGTGGCGGTAGGCGAGCAAGTCGTCAATGATGCCGGCGGAGTCGTTGAGCATCAGGGTGTAGAGCGCTTGGCCTGCGTCCGTCAAACGCGCCGCGTCACCCGCCAGCACCCGCTGCAGAAGCGGCAGCGCGCCCGGCCCGCCCACGTCGAAGACGGCCATGTGCGAGACGTCGAAGAGGCCGGCCGCAGCCCGAACCGCCCGATGCTCCGCGATTTGCGAGCCGAAATGCAGCGGCAGCGACCAGCCGGCGAAGGGCGCCATCTTCGCGCCCGCGGCGACGCAGACATCGTGGAGCGCGGTCTTTCGGTAGCCGTTGGCCATCGTTCAGCGCAAACGCCCCGCCAATGGACCCAACCCCATCGCCTCGATGATGATCTGCCGTTTGAGCGGCGCGAGATCGTTGACCAGGCGCACGCCGGCGTTGCGCAGCCATTGAATGGCTGGCTGCTTGATGCCGTACAGGCCCTGCAGGGTGGCCAGCATGCGCACGATCGCTTGGGCGCGGGCCCGGCGGCGGCGGGCAAAGGCGCGCCACAGGCCCGGCGCGCCGAGGTCCGAGGCGTCTTGGGCCCGGCGCAGCAAGCCAGCGACGTCCTCGAACCCCAGATTGAGGCCAAGCCCCGCCATCAGATGCACCACTCGGGCCGCGTCGCCGATGAGCAGCACCCGGGGGCGGGGGTTGAAGGAAGCCGCCACGGACTGCGCCAAGGGGAAGGTCAGGCGCTGGTCCAAGGCGCAGATCTGGCCTAGGCAGGCTTCCGAATGACTCGTCAGTTCAGCGCAAAAGGCGCTCTCATCCATGTCAAGCCTCCGAGCCGCGGCGAGGGGGGACTGAGACCAGATCAAGGCGGCGGTGCGCTGGTCGCAGCCGGGCAGCAAGGCCAAGGGGCCGTCGTGCAGGAACCGCTGCCAAGCCGTGCCCTTGTGGCCCGAGGTGGTCCGCACCACGCTCACCAACGCCACTTGGCCGGTGTTTTGGACATGGGCCTTGACGCCAAGCTGTTCGCGGATCCGCGACTGGGCGCCATCGGCGACGATCAGCAGCGCCGCCCGCAGCCGCCGGGCGCCAACGTCCATGGCCACCGCGTCCCGTTGCGGTTCGATCGCCGAAGGGGCCTGCCCGACGATCAACTCGGCATTCGAGTGCTCGCCCAACCGCTGCCATGCGGCCTGCGCCAGCGGGCCGTACTCCTGCATCCAGCCCAACTCGGCACGGCCCACGTCGCTGGCCGCAAAGTGAATCGCGGCAGTGCCGCGCTCCTCCCAGACCCGCATGGCGCCATAGGGCGTGGGCTTCAAGCCGTCCCATAGACTTAAGCTCGCCAGCAAGGCTTGGGAGGCGGGGGAAAGGGCCAAGGTGCGCAAGTCCATGCCCAGCGCCCCCACTTTGACCTGGGGCCGGCGTTGTTCGATCAGCGCCACGCGCCGTCCGGCATCCGCCAAGCCCAAGGCCGTTGCCGCGCCCATCGGCCCGCCCCCGACCACGGCCGCCTCGAACTCTTCGTGAACGGCCTCAGCCACAGGCCATGATCCGTTCGATTTCAGCGATGTCCTTGGGCGCCCCCTCGGTGAGCACTTCCGGCCCGTCGGCGGTGATCAGCACATCGTCCTCAATGCGCACTCCGATGCCCCGCCACTTGGTGGCCACGGTCTTAAGGCGCGGCGGGAGGTAAATGCCCGGCTCCACCGTGAGCGCCATGCCGGGGGCCAGGGCGGGCGGCTCATCGCCGAACCGGGCGGCGGCGCAATCGTGGACGTCCAAGCCCAGCCAGTGCGAGGTTCGATGCGGACAGAGCGCGGGGCGTTTGGCGTCCTCGTCGGCAGCGTCGTGATCCGCCGCCACGCCGTTGACCGTGGACGATGGATCGATGCCGAGCCGTTCGAGACCGGCCACCATGACGTTGAGCGCCGCCTCATCCGCCGCCTCAAAGGCGGCTCCCGGTTGGCAAGCGGCAATGGCCTGCTGCTGGGCTTCCTGCACGATCTCGTACAGCGCAGCTTGGGCGGGGGTGAAACGACCGCTGACGGGAAAGGTGCGCGTGAGGTCGGCGGCGTAGTGCTCGACTTCGCAGCCAGCATCAATCAGCACGAGGTCGCCGGCCTTGAGAGCCGCTGCGTTGGCTTGGTAGTGCAGTACGCAGGCGTTGGCGCCGCTGGCGACAATGGCGGGATAGGCGCTGCTCCGGGCGCCGCCGCGCAGAAAGGCATGGAGCAGCTCCGCTTCGAGGTCGGCCTCCCGGCCACCCGGCGCGCAACGTCGCATGGCGCGCAAGTGACCCTCCACAGTGAGGTCGGCGGCGGCGCGCATCAGTTCGACTTCGGCTGCGGACTTGAACAGGCGCAGCTCGTGCAGCAGGGGCTTCAGGGCCCGAACCTCTCCGTTGGGGCGCAGCCGTTGGGCGCGGGCCTGCGCCAGCCAGCCGCTCAAGCGTTGATCGAATGCGGCTTCCTCCCCGAAGGCGCAGTAGATGGCGTCCGCCGCACCGACAAGGGGTGGCAAGCGTTCGTCCAGAGCCGATGCCGGGTGGGCTGAATCCAGACCCAGCGCCTCGGCAGCCCGATCTGGACCGAGACGTTCGCCGTTGTAAAGTTCGTCCTTGGCATCGCGTTCCCGGCAGAACAGGATCGTCGCATCGCCTTCGTCATTGCCCTTGCCGCGGCGCAGCACGAGCGTCGCCCCGGATTCCCCGAACCCGGTGAGGTACCAGAAATCGCTGTCCTGGCGAAACGGATAATCGACATCGCCGTTGCGGCGCGCGGGCATGGCGCCGGGCACGATGGCGACCGTGCCCGGCGCCATCGCGCGCAGCAGGCTGCCGCGCCGCCGGCGATGCTCATCAAGGCTAATTGGCTTCATCGGCCGCGGCGCCTCCTGTGGCCAGCAGCAGCGCTCCCACCTTGGCGTACTGCTCAAGTTCCCAGAGCGCCGCCTCAGCGGTCTCGTCGTCCTCGTCATCGGCTTCGGCGCCGGAAATGGCGATGAAGTCGCGCAGCAGCTCCTCGCCCTGCTCGTCCTCCGCAACGGGCTGCGCGCCGTAGCCAGCTGCGAACGCGCCGCACCACTCGGCGATGCCCTGCACGCGCACGGCGATGGGCGCATCATCATCCGGCAGCAGCGGCGCGAAGCTGAGGTCATCAGCCAGCAGGGCGTCGAGGCTGGCATGCACGAACTCATCCACGCTTTCGGCATCGGTCAAGGCGTCGCTGCCGAGCAGGTCGATGAGCGTCCGCAGCAGTTCACGCTCGTCCTCAGCCCCGTCCAAGGACCGGGCGCTGCCTGCCGCAAGGCCGCAGACCGCGCCATGCAGCTCGGAGATCGAAATGAATTGGCTGGCCCGAACCGCCAGCGCCGTGAGATCGGACAAGGCTCTTGAACGCCTGCTTGGAAATGCCTGCAATGCTAGCAGTTTTTCGCAGCGAAGAGCGCGCCCGCGAAGCGGGCGCGTTGGAGTTTCGTGGGCGCGAAACTCCGCCTTTGTTGCATGGGTCGGGTTCCGGTGCGTTTCTGAGCCCGCACAATCGCCCGCCCGCGTGGGGTACACTCGCCGCAATGAGCGACCAAACCACCGACGAGGCCGCAAGCGCAAGTTGGGAAGCCCTTGAGGATCGGATAGACCGCATCATCGAGCGAAACCGGACGCTCGCCTCGGAGAACAAGGCGTTGCGCCAAGCGCAACGGAGCTGGTCCGTCGAGCGGGCCGATCTGGTGCGCAGGAACGAGTTGGCGAAGTCGCGCATTGAGGCGATGATCAACCGCTTGAAGCTGCTGGCGGATGAGTGATGGCGGAAATCCAAACAACGACAGTCGATGTGGCCATTCTCGGCCGAACCTACAGCGTGACGTGCGCTGCCGATGAGTTGGACGCCCTGCAGGCTTCCGCCCGCCGGGTGGACGTCGCCATGCGCGAGGTGCAGCGCGCGGGCGCTGCGCTCAGCCCGGATCGCATCGCCGTCATGGCGGCCCTCAACATCGCCAACGGGCACTTCGCCGAAGGCGGCGGCGCGCAGGACGCCGGACCGCAACTGCAGCGGCTCACCGCCAAGCTCGACGCCGCGCTTGAGCCTTGAAGCGCCGATCGGCGGTTTCCCCTCGGAGATGGAACCTTCGACATCTTCCCTCACTGCTCAATGAAGTGCATGATCTGATCGAATCATGCGCATTGCGCTTCGTTCTCACAGGATCCAGTGCCCGCAAGCTCCGCCGACAGGGCGTTAACCTGCTTGCAGGCCGGGCCCGCACCTTCCGCATGCATCCGTTGAGCGTGATGGAGCGGCAGAACGCCTTCGACTTGGGGGAATCCCTGCTGTTCGGGCGCCTGACCGCCCGATTCAGGGACCCTGACCTAGGCGCCTACCTGCGGGACTACGTGCAAACCTACTTGCGGGAGGAGGTCATGCAGGCGGGGCTGACCCGCAACTCTCGCTTGAAGCGACGGCGAGGGCCGTCCTGTCTTCGACCCTGCGCCGTCCGCTTAGCTCGGCGCTCTCTCCACCCGGTCAACCCGTTGGTAGCCTCGCGGCAGGCGGCGTCCGCGTCTTGCCCGTTCGCCCAAGTAGGCTTCGAGGTCGCGGGGCCTCATGCGCAGGTAGCGGGCGCCGGAGTGGATCAGCAGTTCATCCTTGGGGCCGAGCACGGCGGCGGCGACCAGCCGTTCCGTGCCTGCCTTGCGGGCGGGCGCAGGGATGTTGATCAGCTTCACGCCCTTGCCGCGGGCGAGCTTGGGCAGCGAGTCCAAGGGAAACACCAGCAGGTAGCCTTGGTTGGTGACCGCGGCGACTTGGCGGCCAGCCGTCCCGTCGAAAGCGGCGGGCGGCAGCGCGGCGGCGTCCTTGGGGACGCTGAGGCAGGCTTTGCCGGCCTTGTTCTTGGTCACGAGGTCTTCGAGGGCCGCGATGAAGCCGTAGCCGGCGTCGGAGGCGAGCAGCAGCGGGCTGCCGCTTGACCCGAGGGCCACGCCGACGAAGCGGGCGCCCTCCGGGGGCTTCAGCCGACCGGTAAGCGGCTCGCCTTGGCTGCGGGCGGAGGGCAGGCTGGCGGCGGAGAGGCTGTAGCCGCGGCCGGTGGAGTCGAGGAACGCCAGCAGCTCGTTGCTGCGGCCCCGCGCCGCAGTGCCGAAGGCATCGCCGCTGCGGTAGGACAGGTCCGCCGGATTGAGATCGTGGCCCTTGGCCGAGCGCACCCAGCCCTTCTCGGAGAGGATCGCGGTGATGGGTTCGCTGGAGGTGAGCTCGCCCTCCGTGAAGGCCGCGGCCTCATCCACCCTCGCCAAGGGCGAGCGCCGGGCGTCGCCGTACTCCTCGGCGGCGGCGCTCAGCTCATTGCGGATCAGGCGCTTCAGGCGGGCCTTGGAATTGAGCGTTTTCTCCAGATCGATGCGCTCCGCATCCAAGGCGGCGCGCTCCTCCTGCAGCTTGCGCTCCTCCAGCTTGGCGAGCTGGCGCAGGCGCAGGTCGAGGATGGCATTGGCTTGGGCGTCGGACAGCTGGAAGCGCTGCATCAAGGCCGCCTTGGGCTTGTGCTCCTCACGAATGATGCGAATCACCTCATCGAGGTTGACGTAGGCGATGAGCAGGCCGTCGAGCACGTGCAGGCGCTCGATGATCCTGTCCAGCCGAAACTGGATGCGCCGGGTGACCACCGTTTGCCGGTAGGCCAGCCATTCCTTGAGGATGCCGACCAGGTTCTTGACTTGCGGGCGCTGGTCGAGGCCGATGACGTTCATGTTGACCCGGTAGTTGCGCTCCAGGTCGGTGGTGGCGAACAGGTGGCTCATCAGCCGGTCGCAGTCCACTCGGTTGGAGCGGGGTGTGAGCACCAGGCGGGTCGGGTTCTCGTGGTCGGACTCATCGCGCAGATCGCTCAGCATGGGCAGCTTTTTGGCCTGCATCTGGGCGGCGATCTGCTCCAGCACCTTGGCTGGGGAGGTTTGGTGGGGCAAGGCGGTGATGACGATGGCGCCGCTCTCGCGGCGGTACGCCGCCCGCGCCTTGATGCTGCCGCGTCCGGTCTCGTAGAGGGCGCGGATGTCCTCGCGCGGCGTCACGATCAGCGCTTCGGAGGGGAAGTCCGGCCCTTGGATGTGGGCCATGACGTCATCCAGCTCCGCTTGGGGCGAGTCCAGCAGGTGAATGCAGGCGTTCACCACTTCATTCATGTTGTGCGGCGGAATGTCCGTGGCCATGCCCACCGCAATGCCGGTGCCGCCGTTGTGCAGCAGCATCGGCACCTGGGCCGGGAGCAGCACCGGCTCCTCCAGCGAGCCGTCGAAGTTGGGCGCAAAGTCCACCGTGCCTTGGCGGGTCTCGGCGAGCAGCAGTTGGGCGTGGCGGGACAGCCGGGACTCGGTGTAGCGCATGGCGGCAAAGGACTTGGGATCGTCAGGCGCCCCCCAATTGCCTTGGCCGTCCACCAAGGGGTAGCGGAACGAGAACGGCTGCGCCATCAGCACCATGGCTTCGTAGCAGGCGCTGTCGCCATGGGGATGGAACTTGCCGAGCACGTCGCCCACGGTGCGGGCCGACTTGGCGAACTTGGCGTTGCTGGCGAGGCCGAGTTCGCCCATGGCGAAAATGATGCGCCGCTGAACGGGCTTCAGGCCATCGGCGATATGCGGCAGGGCCCGGTCGTTGATGACGTACATGGCGTAGTCCAAGTACGCCCGCTCGGTGTAGGCGCGCAGCGGCAGGGTCTCGAATTCGGCGGCTTGGGTTTGCATGGGTTCGGGCCTTTACGCCAGATTGGCCTCATGGCCTTTGCGCTCCAGCCAGCTGCGGCGCTCCGGCGCCCGCTTCTTGGCCAGCAGCATGTCCATGATCTCGTCGGTCTCGGCGGCGGAGTCCAAGGTCAGCCGCACCAGCCTTCGGGTGTCGGGCGCCATGGTGGTCTCCCGCAGTTGCTTGGGATTCATCTCGCCCAAGCCCTTGAAGCGCTGCACGACGATGGCGCCCCGCTTGCGCTCGGCGGCGATGCGATCCAGCACGCCCTGCTTCTCGGCCTCGTCCAAGGCGTAGAACACCTCCTTGCCCACGTCCACCCGATACAGCGGCGGCATGGCGACGAACACATGGCCGGCTTCAACCAGAGGACGGAAGTGGCGCAGGAACAAAGCGCACAGCAGGGTGGCGATGTGGGCGCCGTCGGAGTCCGCGTCCGCCAGCACGCAGACTTTGTCGTAGCGCAGCTTGGAGAGATCGCCGGAGCCCGGATCGACGCCGATGGCCAGCGCGATGTCATGGACCTCTTGGGAGCCGAGCACTTGGCCGGCGTCCACTTCCCAAGTGTTCAGGATCTTGCCTCGCAAGGGCATCACCGCTTGGAACTCACGGTTGCGCGCCTGCTTGGCGGAGCCGCCGGCGGAATCGCCCTCCACCAGGAAGAGCTCCGCGCCGCCGGCATCGGACGCCGAGCAGTCGGCCAGCTTGCCGGGCAGGGCCGGGCCGGCGGTGACCTTCTTGCGAACCACCTTCTTGGCGGCGCTGGCCCGTTTCTGGGCGTTGGCGATGGCCAGCTCGGCGATGCGCTCGCCGTCCTGGGGGTGCTCGTTGAGCCACAGGCTGAAGGCATCCTTGGCGATGCCGCCGATGAACGCGCCCGAACTGCGCGACGACAGCCGCTCCTTGGTCTGGCCGGAGAACTGGGGCTCCTTCAGCTTGGCGGAAAGCACGTAGGCGCAGTGCTCCCAAAGGTCGTCGCCGGTCAGCTTCAGGCCTCGCGGCGTCAGGTCGCGAAACTCGCAGAACTCCTTGAGCGCCTCGATCAGGCCGGAACGCAGGCCGTTGACGTGGGTGCCGCCTTGGGGCGTTGGAATGAGGTTGACGTAAGCCTCGGTGACCGGCGCCCCGCCATCGGGCAGCCAAGTCAGCGCCCATTGCGCAGCCTCCTCATTGCCCTTGGCGCCGTGCGTGAAGGGGTCGGCGGGCACCGACGCCGCGCCATCCAAGGCTTGGTTCAGGTAGCCGACCAGCCCGTCTTCGTAAAGCCAGCGCTGGCTTTCCGCTTGCGCGCCTTCGACCGTCAGGCTGACCGACAAGCCCGGGCACAGCACCGCCTTGGCCCGCAGCAGGTGCCCAAGGCGACCCTTGGCCACGTTGGCGGAGTCGAAGTGCTCGGGGTTGGGCAGGAAATGAATGCGGGTGCCGGTGTTGCGCCTGCCGACGCTGGCCACCGCCTTGAGCGGCGTTGCCGGGTCGCCGTTCTCGTAGCGCTGGCGGTGCAGCCAGCCGTCGCGCTTGACCTCCACCTCAAGCCAAGTGGACAGCGCGTTGACCACCGACACGCCCACGCCGTGCAGGCCGCCGGAGAAGCTGTAGGCTTCGTTGTCGAACTTCGCCCCGGCGTGCAGCTTGGTGAGGATCAGCTCCACCCCGGTCAGGCCGTGCTCCGGGTGCTTGTCCACCGGCATCCCGCGCCCGTCGTCGATGACGATGATCGAGCCATCGGCGCGCAGCGTCACTTCGATGTTCCGGGCGAACCCGGCCAGCGCCTCATCGACGCTGTTGTCCACCACCTCCTGCACGAGATGGTTGGGCCGCGCCGTGTCGGTGTACATGCCCGGCCGCCGGCGCACCGGCTCCAGGCCCGAAAGAACCTGCAGGGATTCGGAGGAGTAGGTCGATGCCATCAGGGGCCTTTCGCCGACTATGTGGCGAGCAGTGATTCGCGGGCAGCGTTGGCGCCGTGGCGCAGGCAGAAGGCCAGGAATTCGCCGAGCAGGCGATTGACTTGGGCCTTCTCGTCGCGCTGGCGCATGCCGGCATTGGGATAGGTGTAGACCGCATTGAAGTGCTTGGCGCACTGGTACTCGATCACTTCGGCGCAGCGGGCGTCGTGGTAGAGCCGCACCCGAAACTCCGGATTGGCTCCCCAAGGCGCGTCAGGGGACTGGCGCAGCCGAATGACCGTCGTGTAGCGGCTGCTTTGCGCCACTTCGGCCGAGACTTGCGCGCGGCGCCCGCCCAAGCTGACGGCGAAGGCGCTTGGGGTGCGCTCGCGCAGCTTGGGAAACAGCTTCATCACGCGCAGGTAGTTGGCGTCGCACTCGGCCATGTGCGCGCTGAGATCGATGTTGTAGCTGGGCTCTCTTGGATTCATGTCCGGGTTCATGCCGTTGCGGCGCTCCACGATCGCCGTCCCGACAAGTTCGCCTACCTTCCCTCGAATTTCAACCCCTCGCGCCCGTTGCGTGGCTCAGGTTCCGATATGTTTCTTAAGCCCGCACAAGGCGCGACGTTTTCGGTTCGACGCGCTATGCTCGCCGTTTCAAGGCCAACAGCGCATCAGCCCATGAAACACTCGCCTGCCCTTCCGCCCAGCTTGGCTGCCGTTGCGGCGTTGGCTGACATGGTTGCTGCCGTGGCGCATCGCTGCGCGGGCGGCGGCGACGCAAACGGCCAACGCGCCCGTGGCTTCCAAGTGACCGTTGCCGGTGCCGGCCGCTTCGTCGGGCAGGACGCGGCTGATTGGGCGACGGCGAACCTGCGCCGCCGGCTGCCGCAGCGCCGCGGCTGAGCCACCGGCGCGGCAGTGACTGGTCAACGCGGCGGTTTGTCCAACGGCGTGAAGTTCGCTGCGAGGACGTCCATCCGGTGAACTGGGCGAACCTGCTGACCGCCCTGCGTCTGACCGCGGCCCCGGCGGCGGGATGGTCCGCTGCCGGGGAGCATTGGCCGGCGGCGTTGCTGCTGTGGCTGCTGGCCATCGTCACCGACGTTTTCGATGGCGTTCTAGCCCGGCGCTTCGGCGCTGCCTCCAGCGGCGGCGGCTTGTTCGACCACGGCACCGACTGCGCCTTCGTCACCTTCAGCTTGGGCGGGCTCGCGAACGCGGGCTGGGTTCCTTGGCTGCTGCCGATCCTGGTGCCGTTGGCCTTTCTCCAGTATGCGCTCGATTCCCGCGTCCTTGCTGGCCGCCCTCTGCGCACCAACCGCATCGGCAAGTCCAATGGCATTGGCTACTTCGTCGTCGCTGGCGCGGTCATTGTGCCAAACGCCTTGGGTTGGGGGGATTGGCTGCCGACGGTGCTGGGCGGAGCCCTTGCTTGGCTGCTGGTGGCCACCACCCTGCTTTCAATGGGTGAACGGCTGCTGTTGACGTTCAGGGGTCGCTTGGCGCAGCAATCCCGCGACTGACGGTCGGCCGTCCCTCCATGCAGCAAGCAGGCCCAGCCCATTGGCTGGCCGGTTGCTTTTTCGGCGCCGACGGCGCGTGGCGCCGGAATGGGCTCAGCGGGAGCGAGCGCGGACCAAGCGGTCGGTCAGCGTCAGCAGGCTGGGCAGCAGGGTCAGGTTGGCCAAAAAGGCCAGCGCCATGGCCAAGGCGACCAGCAGGCCGAACAGCATGGTGGGCACGAAGTTCGAGAGGCAGAGCACCGAGAAGCCCACCATGATGGTCACGCCGGTCAGCAGGAGAGCCCGGCCGATGGCGCCGTGGGTGCGGACGATGGCGGCGCCGGCATCCGGCGCTCGAGCGCGTTCGGTTCGGTAGCGATGCAGGTAGTGAATGGCGAAATCGACGCCGATGCCGACGGAGACGGCGGCGATGGCGGTGGTCATCATGTCCAAGGAGATGCCGGCAAAGCCCATGACGGCGAGCACTGCGGCGGCGGCCAGCACGTTGGGAACCAAGCCCAGCAGAGCGAACAGCGGCGAGCGCAGCAGCACCAGGAACATGGCGAAGGTGGCCAGCAGCACATAGCCCAAGGTGTCCACCTGCGAGGCGATCAACTCCTGCACCATGGCGTTGAACAGCACCACCATGCCGGCCACCGCCACGCCGTCTTCGCCCAAGCCCGCTTGTGCGGCGGCGTGGCGCTTGATGTCCGTGACCAGCGCCTCGCGGTCGAAGTAGGGGCCGCTTTCGATCACTCGCGCCCAAAGCCTCGCCCGGCCGCTGGCCGGATCGGCATAGGGACGAATGATCTCCTCACGGAGCTCCGCAGGCAGCGCCCCCAGGACGGCGGCAATCTGCACGTTGCTCAGGGGCTCGCCGCCGGTGAACTCCATGGCCAGATCATCCAGCGATGCCAGCGACACCACCTTGCCGACCTCCGGACGGGCTTCGATGTAGCGATGCACCGCCCCAATTCGGTCGAGCTTGTCGCGGGTGAACCAATAGCGTTCCGGGAAGGAATCCGCCTCGGCCTCATCGGCAAACAGGTCTCCGTCTTCCAGGTCATCGAAGAAGCCGTCGGCGGACGCCTGCCAAGGCTCAAAGTCGAGCACCACGTCAAAGGGCGCAGTGCCGCCCAAATGCCGGTCGATATAGACCATGCCCCGATTGATGTCGGTATCGTCCTTGAAGTAGTCGATGAAGCGGTTGTCCACGGACAGCTGGGCCACGCCCACCGCAGTCAGGGCCAAGGCCGCGGCGGCCACTGCCCCCACGGCGCCGGACCGCTGCACGGCAAGCCGGCTCAAGCCGGCCACCAAACCGGTCGAGAGCAGGCGACCCTCCTTGGGCGCGCCCCTCGGCAACAGCATGAGCACGGCGGGAAACAAGGTGAAGGCGATCAGCAGCGCGAACAGCACCCCCATGCACATCATCAGGCCGAAGTCCTCAACCGGCACGATGTCGCTGGCCGTCAAGGAGCCGAAGGCGGCCATGGTGGTGAGCGCCGTGTACAAGCAGGGGGAGAACTTGCTGGTCATGGTGGCGGCGACGATCTCCCGAACGCTGCCGGCGCCTTGCGCCTGCGCCAACTCCTGGTAGCGCACGATGAGATGGATGTTCAGGGAGATGGTCATGATGGCCAGCAGGGCCACGAAGTTGGAGGAGATGACGGTGGCCGGCTTGTACAGGAAGCCCAGCGCGCCCATGGTGGCGAGAATGCTGGCAGCGGCCGTGCCCAAGGGCAGAACCACCCAACGAAACTGCCGGAAGGCGATGTGGAGCACGCCCATCACCAGCACCAAAACCAAGCCGCCAAAGACCGCCAGATCGCTTTTGACAAAGGCGATCATGTCCGCGGCGATCATGGGCACCCCGCCCAGATGCAGCGTGGCCCGGTTGGAAAACTCCGCCTGAACCTGGCGCACGGCTTCAATGAGCGCCGCCCGTTCCGCCAGTTGGCGGCGGCGTTCATCGGTGCTCCTGCGGTCGAGGGCGGGCAAGGGGATGAGCTCCACCCGCAAGGCCGCCGTTCGGCCGTCGGCGGATATGAGCAGTTCGCGGAAGAACGGGCTGCCGGACAGCTCCTCGACCGCCAGCGCGCGATCCGTGTCCGGAGACAACAGCGTGCGCAAGCCATCGGTCAGTTCATCGAGCGGCACCGGGGGGCTTTTCAGCAAGGGCGCATCAAGCACTGAAAACACGGACTGAACGCCCTCTATCGCGCCCAAGCGCTGCTGAAGCTCAGCGAGAAGGCCGACGTTGGCCATGGCAAGCAGCGGCCCCTCATGGGGCGTGAACGTGACCAGCAGGAAGTCGTCGCCGCCAAAGACGGCGGCGACCTCCCGATAGAGGGCCAAGTCGGGATTGTCCTGCACCACCAAGGTGTCGGCCGAAGCGTCAAAGCTGAATCGGGAGGCGTAGCCCGCCGCCAGAAGCAACGCGCCGGTCAGTCCGACGAGCAGCCAGCCGGGCCGATTGAGCAGCCGGACGTAGGCTTGTTCGGCGCGCTGGACTAGACGCTGCGGCACGGAATGCGGCCTAGGACCGACTTGCAGCTCGCCATCAGGAGGCCCGCCCTTCCCGCCACGCCCTGATCAGTTGGTCGTAGGGCACGGTGCGTCCCCTTGGCTTTTCGTTGTCCAGCCTCGGCTTGGGCGCGCCGGGTTTGGACAGCCACTCCTCGGGGTCGGCCTCCGGGTTGAGCCTTGGCCCGCAATCGCCTTGAATGCCGATGCGCTCCAAGCGGGCCAGCACCTCATCCTGCTCCCGAGCCAAAGCGTCCATGGCCTCTTGCGGCGAAACCGCGCCGCTGACCGCGTTGGCCACGTTGGGCCACCAAAGCTGCGCCAGCTTCGGGTAGTCGGGCACGTTGGTGCCGGTCGGCGTCCAAGCGACGCGGGCGGGACTGCGGTAGAACTCCACCAAGCCGCCCAAGCGCGGCGCGGCCTCGGTCATGGCGGCGGAATTGAGGTCTGACTCGCGGATGGGCGTCAGGCCCAGCAGCGTCTTCCTGAGCGAGACGGTCTTCGACACCACGAACTGCGCGTAGAGCCAGGCCGCCTGCCGCCGCTCCAAGGGCGTGCTCTTCAGCAACGTCCAGGAGCCGGCGTCCTGATAGCCGAGCTTCATGCCGTCCTCCCAGTAGGGACCGCGCGGGGAAGGGGCCATGCGCCACTTGGGGGAACCGTCCTCATGCACCACCGGCAGCCCTGGTTTGATCATGTCCGCCGTGAAGGTGGTGTACCAGAAGATCTGCTGGGCGATGCGTCCTTGGGCGGGCACCGGCCCGGCTTCGGAAAAGGTCATGCCTTGGGCCTCGGGCGGCGCGAAGCGCTTGAGCCATTCCATGTACTTGCGCAACGCAAACACCGCCGCCGGGCCGTTGGCCGCGCCGCCGCGGCTGACGGCGGCGCCCACCGGCCGGCAGCCCTCCACCCGAATGCCCCACTCGTCCACCGGCTTGCCGTTGGGAATGCCCGCATCCCCGGCTCCGGCCATGGACAGCCAAGCGTCAGTGAAGCGCCAGCCTAGGGAAGGATCCTTCTTGCCGTAGTCCATGTGCCCGAACACGGGCTCCCCATCGATGGTCTTGACCGTTTCGGAAAAGAACTCGGCGATGTCCTCGTAGGCGGACCAATTGACGGGCACGCCGAGTTCGTAGCCGTAGGCCTCCTTGAAGCGGGCGCGCAAGTCCTCGCGCTGGAACCAGTCGTAGCGGAACCAGTAGAGGTTGGCGAACTGCTGGTCCGGCAGTTGGTAGAGCTTGCCGTCCGGGCCGGTGGCGAAGCTTTTGCCGATGAAGTCGTCCACGTCCAAGGTGGGCAGGGTCACCGCCGCGCCCTCGCCCGCCATGAAGTCCGACAGGGGCACCACATAGCCGTAGCGGGAATGGGTGCCGATCAGGTCGGAGTCGTTGACGTAGGCGTCATAGACGTTCTGCCCGGACTGCATCTGGGTCTGCAGCTTCTCGATGACGTCGCCCTCCTGAATCAGATCGTGGGTGACCTTGAGGCCGGTGATCTCGGCGAAGGCTTGGGCGAGCACCTCGGATTCGTAGGCGTGGGTGGTGAGCGCCTCGGACACCACGCTGATCTCAAGGTGCCGATAGGGCGCTGCGGCCTCGGTGAACCAAGCCAGCTCCGCCAGTTGCTCGTCACGGCTCAAGGTGGAGGGCTGGAACGCCTCGTCCACCCAACGGGCGGCGTTGGCCGCGTAGTCCGCAGCCCGCCCGGCCGGCGGCTGGTCGCCGCCGCAAGCGCTGAGCGCAAGCAGGGCGGGAATGGCGGCCCATGGCTTCATGTCGGCTTCCTGATGTTAGCGAGTTGGAGAGGTTGGCAAGTCAAGTATAGAGAGAATGCGCTATTCATGCTCTCGCGGCAGTCCCGCAAGCGGCGTCTCTCCACGTCTGTGTGCGGGCTCAGAAACCTTTCGGAACTTCCTCCCCGGGGCCTGGCCCCATGAACTGACTGGACGGGGAGGGTGGCGCCGGGCCATGAACGGAGGGAGCCGTAGGCGACCGGAGTTCATGGCCCGGCGGCGCGGCGCGATGCGCCCCGCCGCCGGCTCAGGCATGCTTGATTCATTCACTGAACAAGGAGCCTGAGCATGAAACTGTTGCACGCCTGCCCACCTTCCTGCAAGCGCCTGCGCGAAGCGTAGCTTCGCGATGACGAACCTTCGGTTCGCCTGCGCATCGACGCCGACACGGCGGGGGCCGCCGAGGAGCGCCTGCGCGCCCTCGAACTCATCGACCGGATGGTCGCCGGCGGCATGCGCCGCGGCGACGCCCTGCGCACCGTCGGCTTGGCCAGGAGCACCTGCTACGACTGGCGCAGGGCCTTCCGGCGCGGCGGCGTCCGGGCGCTCAAGCCCAGGTGTACCCGCCCCCGAACCGTCCGCCGCCGGCGCTGGACCGACGCCGACGACCGCGCCGTGCTCAAGCCGCGCCGGGAGCACCCCTACATGGGCAAGGCCAAGCTGCGCGCGATGCTGGCCAGGGACGGGCTGGCCCTGTCCGTCTCCACCGTCGGGCGCATCCTCTCCAAGGCCATCGCCGACGGGCGCATCAAGCCCGCGTCCTTCTGCGAGGGGCGCGCCAAGCCCAAGCGCCGCCGCCGCTTCGACGACGCCTGGGCGAACCGGTGGAGGCACGGCGACCGGGCCAAGGCCCCCGGCGAGATGCTCCAGATCGACCACATGACCTACAGCCGCGACGGCCGCGCCCTCAAGGAGGTTCCGGCGGACTCTGCGAGTCCGGCCGTCTGCCCCGTCACCAAGTTCATGGCCGCCCGCGTCTTCTCCCGCGCCACCGCCGGCAACGCCAAGCGCTTCCTCGAAGCGGTGCTCGAGGCCATGCCGTTCCCCGTCCGATCCATCCAGGTGGACGGCGGCAGCGAGTTCATGGCCGACTTCGAGCGCGCCTGCGAGGCGATGGGCATCCCACTGCACGTCCTGCCGCCGAGAAGGCCCCAGTGGAACGGCTGCGTCGAGCGCGCCAACCGATCCGCCCGCATCGAGTTCCGGAACCTCTACGACGGACCCCTCACCGTCGCCGACGTCGCCCCAAGGCTCGCCCGGCACGAGTTCTTCCACAACTACCGGCGGCCGCACTGGGCGCTGGATTGCCGAACCCCGAACGAGTACCTTGTCGGGATCGAGGATGCTGCCTGATCCGGCAGGCGAAAAGTTCCGAAATGTCCTGAGCTGGCACCTATCCTGGAATCCAGGCCAGCTCGGAATCGACCGGGAGGCTTGGGGTCACGTCCAAGCCATCAAGGCGAACCCCGCCTTGGTTTTTGCCCACCCGGATGTGCTTTGCGCTCACCCCGATGCTTCCCTGCACTACCGAGGTATTGCGACGCTGTCACTGAAGCGGGTTCAACAAATTGCCGGTTCCGTGACCCGATGGGAGGAATCGCCCAGCACGGCCCGAGTCACTCAGCAACGCGCCCTGGATATCGCCAGACTCTACAACCTTGTCATTTCCTCCGTTATCCGAAACTCGACCGAGTGGACTCTGGAGAATGGGTATCGGAACGTCCTCGCAACCATCGGCATCGCCTCGGACGGCGCACTGAGAAACATCATTGGCCAAGAAGCGGAGCAGGCGATGAAGGAACGGATCCTTGAGTGGCTGAAAAGTCAAGGCGACATCCTGTGCGAGCGTCAGGGCGAGGGCGAAACATGGCGCTTGGGCAAGGATGGCGCCTTGCGAATGACGTATTCCTCAGAGCCGGACATCTGCTTTGAAGGAAGGCAGCCCGATGGCTCTTGGGAAATCGCTTCAACGATAGAGGTCAAGGGCGGGATGGACCCGGCCGGGGCCTTGGAGCGCTTAGGCGCCGTCAAGAAGTCCTTTGACCAAACGCCAACGAGGGCGAAGAATTTCCTCATCGTTGGCGTTGTGAGCGAGGAAATGCGCAAGCAACTCGGACAGATGCAAATCGAGAAGTTCCTGCTCAACGAAACCCTGCATAACGACGCTGAGTGGGTCAAATTCATCAACGAGGTCTTTCACCATGCGCTGCGCTTGCTCGATAAGCCGTGCCGAACTCCGTAGCCGGGCGGCAGGGAGTTCCTCCAAGCGGCATGTTATGGACGCGCGCTCTTCAGTGACAGGCCTTGCCGAGGGCCTTCAAGCGCCAGTAGTTGTAGGGCAGGGGCGTCAAGAAGCCAACGGCCAGCATCGCCGGAATCACCCACCAAGTCAGCTTGGCGCCGCCGGTCAGGGCCCAATCGACCAAGTTCATGGCGGTTTCCATGGCCACCATCGAGATCAGCGACATGCCGACGGCCGTTCTGAAGGCCGCGCTCGGTCCCATTTGCCGCCAAAGAACCGCCGTCTCCAGCAGAATGGAGGTCGCTATGCCATTGACGATGGCCAGCGCCATGATCGCCAGCGTCGGCCAAGGGATGCCGGTGAACTGGAAGAAGGCGATGGTGCCGAAGTCGCCGATGGAGCAGCCCAAGAGGCACCACGCCGTATTGACGGCAGCGGTTCGCCAAGTATGGCGGCAGCGCCAGTCGATGCTGTGGGATGCCGTGGATTCGCTCATGCTCTCAGTCCCTCGACGGGGCACTGGCCCACTAAACCCGCCGCAGGCTTAAAGGTCAAGGCGCGACCTGACGGTCGCGGATGGAGTTTCGCTGGCGCGAAACTCCGCGCTCGTCGCTTAGATCAGATTCCGGTATGTTTCTGAGCCCGCACACCCGCTTCGCGGGCGCCAGTGCTCAGAACTCGGTTAACATGGATCGCCAAGCTTAGCAGCCAATCAATGCACCGCTGAACCGAGGGAGGGAAGCGCCTTGCCGTTTGAAGACTTGGAAGTCACCCGCACTGGCCATGTGGCGTTGGTTGAAATCCAGCGCCCGCCAAACAACTTCTTTGACTTGCGCCTGATCAACGCCTTGGGCGACGCCTTCGAATCGCTTGACGCCGACGCCAACGTGCGCGCCTTGGTGCTCGCCGCCCAAGGCAAGCACTTTTGCGCCGGGGCCAACTTCGGCGACCGCAGCCAGCAGGATGAACGGGACGCCCGGCGGGAACGGGACGGCAATCCGCTGTACAGCGCCGCAGTGCGGCTGTTCGCCTGCAAAAAACCGGTCATCGGCGCCATTCAGGGCGCGGCGGTGGGCGGCGGCTTCGGGCTGGCGGTGCTGCCCGACTTCCGCGTGGTCTGCCCCCAAGCCCGGTTCACCGCCAATTTCGTCAAGCTGGGCTTCCACCCCGGCTTTGGGCTGACCCACACCCTGCCCAAGCTGATCGGCCAGCAGAGGGCCAACCTCATGTGCCTGACCGGTCGGCGCATCGACGGCGCCACGGCCTATGATTGGGGCTTGGCCGATGTGCTGGTCGAGCGGGAGGCGCTGCGCAGCCGAGCCCTGTCATTGGCCGAGGAGATCGCTGAAAACGCGCCCCTCGCCCTACTCTCGGTGCGGGCCACCATGCGCCAGGGCATTGCCGAGGCGGTGCAGAGGCAAACCGACCTTGAATTTGTGGAGCAGCACCGCTTGCAGCAAACCGAGGACCACAAGGAGGGCGTTCGGGCGGTGGCGGAACGTCGCCCGGGGCGTTTCATTGGCCGTTGAGGCGCGGCGGCCGGCCCCCTGCGGGGCATCCGTCGCACGGAGGAACGGCGCCGCGCGCGGTTCGGCCCTCGGCCGCCAAACCGATTGCGGATGCTACGCCACGGGCTGTTCACGGTCGTGCGCGTACGTCCGCTGAAACCACCAGTAGCCGACCAACCCCATCAGGACGTTGCTGGCTGCGGTGGCCGCGAAGATGCCGCCGTAGCCATGCCACTCGTTCAGCGCCATCGCCAGCGGAACATAGACCGCGAACATGCGGGTGAAGGACAGCACGGTGGACGGCAGCGGCCTGCCCAAGCCATTGAAGGAGGCTGACGTCATCATCAGCACGCCCCAAGCGCCGTAACTCAACGGCACGATCAGCAGGTACAGGGCCGCGACGGCCGCCACCGCCGCATCGCCATTGAGCCAAGCCGCGAACCGCCCGCCCCAAACGGCCATCAGCAGCGCGGCGGCCAGCCCCCAAAGCAGGCTGAACAGGCATGCCGCCCGCAGGCCGGCCCGGACTCGGGCCATGTTTTTGGCCCCGGCGTTCTGCCCGACGAATGGCCCGATGCTGCCGGAGAGGGCGAACAGCGTCATCACCGCGACAGCCTCGATGCGGGTGGCGACGCCGAAGCCGGCCACGACGACCTCGCCATGGGCGGCGACCAAGCGGGTGATAAAGGCCCCGGAAAGCGGGCCGATCAACTGGGTGGCAGCGGCCGGAAGTCCGATGCGCAAAATCCGTGCGGCGGAGACCTTTAGGCCAGCCAGCGGCGCACGGGTCTTGATGAGCCCGTCGCGGCGCACGCAGTGCAGCAGCCAAGCGGCGGTCAGCACCCTGGTCACCGTCATGGCAGTCGCCGCGCCCGCCAGCTCCATGCGCGGGAAACCGAGCCAGCCGAAGATCAGCAAGGGGGCCAGGGCGAGGTTGAACAGCGCCCCCGAGGTCATCGCCAGCCCCGGCGTATTGGCGTTGCCGGACGCCCGCAGGATGCTGCCGGCGATCATGGTGATGGTGAAAAAAACGGCTCCGGGGTAGTAGATGTCCAAGTAGCTGTGGATCAGCGGCAGCACTTCCGGGCGGGCGCCCATGGCGGTGAACACCGGATCGATGGCGGCCCAACCGACCAGGGACAGCAGCGCCATCAGGCCGCCGATCAGCACGATGGCGTGGGAGCCCAGGCGGCGCATGTCACGACGGTTGCCCGACCCGGCGCTGCGGGCGATCACCGACGAGGTGCCGATGCTGACGCCAAGCGCGATGCTGGTCAGAATCATGGTGATCGGGAAGGTGAAGGTCAGCGCCGCCACATGCTCGGTGGAGAGCTGGCCGATGAAGCCCATCTCCAGCGTCTGCACCAGGATGCTGGAAGCGACCCCCAGGATCATCGGCGCCGTCAGCCGATAGAGCGAGAGCCGCACGGAGCCTTGGGTCAGGTCGTGCTGCGCCATGGACGCTACTTTACGCGAGCTTTCCCCAAACTGGCGCGGTTCCAAGCCCAAGTGGCGCGACCACCGGGGAACAACCTCGATTGCCCGCGGATTAGCGAACTCCGTTAGCAACGCCTGCACAAGGCGCCTTTGACTTGGTGCTTACTTCCCCGCCGTACATCAACGTCCACAACTATCACCAGCAGTATCGGCGCTCCGTCGAGGCCATGGCGCACAACGTGTTGGCCATTGCGCGCTCCGAAATCGGGTCAAACCGCCAGAACCGGGCAAATCGCTTCCTCACCGTAGTGCAGTACTCACTTGACATGTCCCTCGCGCTTCGCGAGATCGTACGCGTCATCCGCCCCGCAGGGCTTTCCATACTAGTGGTAGGTCGCGAATCCACCGTTTGCGGGGACCGCTTCTTTAACGGCGAACTCATCGCGGAGTTGGCGGTTCGCACGGCTGGTCTTCGGCTTGAACGCCGTCAGGAACGCGTGTTCCGCAACCGCTACGGCAAGTCGATCTACGAGGATATCCTACATCTTCGTTCCACCGGCGAAGTCGTCGATGAGACTTTCGCCCTCAACGCCGCACGTTCCGTCGCACAGGAGCTCCTCTCGGCGACGCGGCGAAACATCGACCTCGTTGCCAAGGGACCACTGCTCGACTGCGCGCTCGAACGGATGCCCGCAACCACCCCTTCCCCGATGTTCATCGCGCAGTCACCCCTGCGCTCGTCCCAATGAGCTTTCCAACCCCGCACGGCGACAAACTTCGAGCGCTGCTCGACAATGCGAAGCTGCCGACCGCGGACCAGCCACGCGTCGCATCGGCCATCGAGATCTATGAGACTTGGATCAACGAGATGACCGCGCTTGAAGGTGAAGGCGACGATCTGGTTGATGCTTTGGTGGAAGCCCTAAACCGTTACAAGACAGCAGTGGATATGGACTTGGTCTTTGACAGCCCTGAGGATTTTCTCTACTGGCAAAAGGGATAGCTTAAGCTCGACAACACCGTTATTGAGGAATTCCTCCCTTGGCTAGTTGGACGCGTTTTTGCTGAACGCATAGACGGACAGGGTCTTGTCTTAGGCCCGGCATCCGCTTGCCGCAAGGTCGTTTCATCGCTTCCTGAATCACGTTGATCGGATGCTGGGAGATGCCCAAGGAAGCGAGCAGGATATCCTAAGCAGGGGCTGGTTCTAACTCACCGCAGTGACCCTAATCTCGACTCGTGCGCCTGGAATGGCCAACTCGGTGATGCCGATCGCGGTCCAAGCGGGCCAAGGTTGGCTGATGAACTCATCCTTAACCTTCATGAACGTGCCAAGGTGCTGCTGGAGGTTCACGTGGTAGGAGGCGATCTCAACGATGTCCTCGAAGCCCAGCCCCGCCGCTGCCAAGACCCGGCCCACGCCCTGCCACGCGAGGCGGAACTCCTCCTCGGCGCTGTCGGGGACGCTGCCGCCGCTGGCGCCAATCTGGCCGGACAGGAGCACCAAGCCGCCGGCCCGCGCAGCCGGGGCAAAATGAAAGCTGTCGTAGCTGGCGCGGTCCTCTTCAGGAACGATGACGTCGCGGGACATGGCAAGACTCCAAAGCAAGTGAGGCTTGAATCATAACGCGCCCCACCGACGTGGGCCCGCCCATCAACAAGGCTGTCCATCAACAAGGCCAGCGAGGGTGTCCACCACCAACTGCCGCTCGGCGCGCTGGACTCGCGCCTCCACGTCCCGAGCCCGATCGCCGGGCTCCACAGGCACCCGAACCTGGGCAAGGATCGCACCGGTGTCGTAGTCCGCATCCACCAGATGCACGGTGGCGCCGGTCTCGGCATCGCCGGCGTCCAACACCGCCTGATGCACTCGGCGGCCGTGGAAGCCGCGCCCGCCATGCTTGGGGAGCAGCGCCGGATGGACGTTGAGAACCCGGCCTTGGAAGGCATCGAGCGTTCGCGGCCCCAACTTCTTCATGTAGCCGGCGAGTAGCACCCAATCGGGCTGCGCCTGCCCCAATGTGGCGCAAATGGCCGCATCCAAGGCACTTGGCTGCGGGTGCGTGTGGCCGCTGAGGTGCCGGAAGGCAATGCCAGCGCCCCGTGCCCGGCGCAGGGCCATCGAGCCGCTGTTGTTGCTGATGACTCCCACCACTTCGGCATTCAGTTCGCCGCTGCCGCAGGCGTCCATCACGGCTTGGAGGATGGAACCGCCGTGGGAGGCCAACACGGCGATGCGGGTCACGCCGCAGCCCTGAAGGGGGAAGCGCGCCCATAGGCCGCCATGCCCGGCGCCAAACGGGACATTAACGGTAGGCCTGCGCCGGCAGCCAAGTCACCATGGCATCCCAATTGAAGATGATGACCAGGCCGATGAGCTGCAGAACGATGAAGGGCGCCACGCCCTTGTAGATGGTGCGCACGTCCACGCCCGGCGGCGCCACGCCCTTCAGGTAAAAGATGGCGAAGCCCACCGGCGGGGTGAGGAAGCTGGTTTGCAGGCAGACCGCGAACAGCACCGTGAACCAGACCGGATCGAAGCCGAGGCCCGCCACCACCGGGGAGACCAAGGGCAGAATGATGAGCGTGAGTTCAATCCAGTCGAGAAAGAAGCCGAGCAGGAAGGTGGCGAAGAGGATGGTGATGATGATGCCCGTCGGATTGAACGGCAGGCTGAGCAGGGTGCGCTCGATCAGCTCATCGCCGCCCAAGCCGCGCAGCACTAGGGCGAAGGCCGTGGCGCCCAGCAGCACGCCAAAGATGAAGGCGGTGGTGCGGGTGGTCTCATGGAGCACCTCCCGGAGCACCGCGCCGTCCAGGCGGCGCTTCAGCACGGCCAGCAGCAGCGCCCCGGCGGCGCCGACCCCGGCGGCTTCCGTGGGGGTGGCGAGGCCTAGGAAGATGCTGCCGAGCACGGCAAGGATCAGGAACGCGGGCGGCAGAATGGCGACGAACAGGTCGCACACCGTAGCCCAGTTGACGGGTTCGCGCTCGCCAGCCGGGGCGGCATCCGGCTTCAGCAACCCAACGCCCAGCAAGTAGGCAATGTAGAGCCCGCCGAGCAGGGCGCCGGGAAAGACGGCACCGAGAAACAGGTCGCCGACGCTCATGGCCATGCGGTCGGCCATCAGCACCAGCATGATGCTCGGCGGAATGAGGATGCCCAAGGTGCCCACGGCGCACACCGTGCCCGATGCCAGCGCCTTGTCGTAGCCTCGGTTGAGCATCACCGGAAGCCCCAGGAGCGCCAGCAGCACCACGGAGGCGCCGATGATGCCGGTGGTCGCCGCCAGCAGCAGGCCGATGAGGGTGACGGTGACGGCCAGCCCGCCGCGCACGCTGCCGAACAGGCGCGAGAAGCTCACCATCAGCTGGTTGGCGATGCCGGAGCGGTCGAGCAGCAGGCCCATGAAGATGAACATGGGCAGGGCGACCATCACCCAGTTCTCCATCACGTTCCAGGAGCGGTCCACCACCAGCGAGGTGTAGCTCCAATCGATGGCGAAGGGGAAGTTGAAGTCCAGGTTCAGGACGATGGCCAGCGCTGTGAACAGCACCGCCAGCCCGCCGAGGATCCAAGCCACCGGAAAGCCGGTGAAGACCAAGCCGATGAAGCTGGCGAACATGATCAGCGCCAGTCCTTCATTGGGCGACACGGCCCGCTCCCGCTTCCTTTTCCGCAGCGCCCTCCTCCGCAGCGCCCTCATTCGCGGCAGCGGCGGCGCCGAGGAACAGCCAGGCCCAGACCCGCGACAAACGCGACAGAGCCGCCATCAGCAGCAACAGGAAACCCAAGGGCAGCATCGCCTTGATGGCCCAACGGTAGGGCAGCCCGCCGGGGGATGAGGAAACCTCGCCGAAGGTGAAGCTGGCGTACACGAAGGACACCGAGAAGACCAGCACCACGGCGATGAACGGCAGCAGCAGCAGGACGATGCCGTACAACTCCACCCAAGCCGCCAAGGTGGGCGGGAAGCGCTCGTGCAGCACGTCCACCCGGATGTGGGCGTCGGCCTTGAGCGCGTAGCCGAGCCCCAGCAGGAAGCCCGTGGCGTATAGGTGCCACTGCACCTCCTCGAACTCGATGCGCCCCTCGCCGAAGACGTAGCGCAGCACCACGTTGACGACGATCACGGCCAGCAGCAGCATCCACAGCCAGGAGGCCCACTGGCCGATGCGCTCCAGCCAAGGATCGACAAGCCGGGAAAAGCGGGTGGCTGGAAGCTGCATATATAGGCTAAAAGTCCCTAGGCAGGTAGGCGCGGGCCTTCCAGTGGGCGTGGCTTGTGCGGAAGCGCTGCTGGGATTCGAGGATGGCGGCGAAGTCCGCATCGTTGGCCGCCTCCTCCGTAAGCACCTCCTGGGTCACTCGCTGCAGCTCGCGCAGCACGTCGTCCGGCAGCGCGCGCGCCTGCACGCCCAATTCCGGGAAGCCGGCGATGACCTCCCCCTGCAAGGCCTCGCTGCGGGCGAGGTTGCGCAGCACCCCGGCGGTGCAGGCGGTTTCGATCAGCTTGCGGTCCGCTGGGGCGGTCCGGTTCCAGACCTCCAGGTTGACCGCCATGTGCGATGCGGTGGCGGGCTGGTGCCAGCCGGGGTAGTAGTTGTAGGAAGCCACCCGGTTGAAGCCCAGGGACTGATCGACGATGGGCAGGGCGTACTCGGTGGCATCGATGGCGCCCTTTTCCAGCGCTTGGAAGATCTCGCCGCCGGGCAGCATGGTGACCGATGCGCCGGCCCGCTCCATCACCTTGCCGCCGATGCCCGCAAAGCGGATCTTGAGCCCGCGCACGTCCGCAAGGCTGTCGATGGGCTTGCGGAACCAGCCTGCGGTTTCCGGGCCGGTCAGGCCGCAAAACAGGATGTGGATGTTCTGCTTGGCGTACAAGGCCTCGCCCAGCGCGCGGCCGCCGCCTTCGAACCACCAAGCGGCGAATTCCCAAGGTTCCATGCCGAACGGCACCGCGGCGACCAGCGCCGCTGAGGGAACGCGGCCTTGGTCGTAGCCGAGCCAAGTGTAGCCCGCCTCCACCTTGCCCTCCCGCACCGCCTCGGTGATGGCCAAGGCCGGCACCACTTCGCCGGGCTCGAAGATGCGCAGGTCAACCGCGCCCGCCGAGGACGCGCGCAGCATGTCGGTGACGTAGATGGGGTTGTCGCCCAGCACGGGCATGGTGGTTTGGAAGGACAGGGGCAAGCGCCATTGAATGCGCCGTGCCGCCTTCTCGGTGGCCTGTGCGCGGTCGGCGACCCCCTCACCTCCGGGCGGGCGGATGGCCAGTGAGGCCAGGGCACCGACCAAGAAGGCCGCCAGCACGGCGACTAGCGCCGAGGCGTTGGTGATTCGGCTTCCACTCATGGCGCGGCCTGACTCCCAAATAGGGCGACTCAGACCGCCTGCGGCCTGTTGGAGCCTTCAGCCACTCGACGGGGCAGGGAGTTGACGTACTCAGGCCCAGACTCGCGTTGCATCTCCCGAATCCTTCGGAAAATCGCTGCCACATCATGGTCAGCCTGCGCGGCGAATCGGTCCCGAACCGCCCGGACTTCGGCGATGATCGGGTCAGTTTGGGGCGTCTGCATGGTCAGTCTTCATGAGTTCGTTGGGTGTGCAGATGACTGGCGGTTCGTATCCCGCCTCCCTGCATGCGTTTTCGATCCGGGCTCTCATCACGGCGTTGGCGATGTGCCGGAAGTTCCGGGTCACCAAGTATTCGACACCGTTGGCCGCAGCAATAGCGATATGCGCCGCCTCGGCCGCAGCTTTGCGCGGAACCGCTCTGAATTCAAGCAAAACATCTCGGAACCTGACCCACGCAACGGTAGCGGAGTTTCGCGCAGCGAAACTCCATCCGCGACCGTCAGGTCGCGCACCCGTTTACCCGCAGCGTGCAAATCAAGTAAAGTCGCTGTCGCCCGCATATGCGGCGCGGCATCAAGAGCAACTAGGAAGCTAAGGGCAAATCATGCAAATCGGCGCACCCAAGGAAACTTGGCCCGGCGAGCTGCGCGCGGCGCTGACGCCCGCCGCGGTCAGGAAACTGAAGTCGGCCGGCTTCGAGGTCGCCGTCGAGGCCGGCATCGGCGCCGCCGCCGGCTACCTCGACCCCGACTACGCCGCCGCCGGCGCGGCGGTATCGGCCGATCGAGCAGGTCTTTGGGGCGCATCCGACATCGTGCTGCGGGTGCGCAAGCCCGCCGCCGACGAGTTGGCGCTGCTCAAGCCCGGCGCGGTCCACGTCAGCTTCCTCGACCCGTTCAATGAGCGCTCGCTCGTTGAGAGCCTGGCGGCGCAGGGCGTCACCGCCATCTCCATGGAGATGATTCCGCGCACCACCACCGCGCAAAAGCTGGATGCGCTGTCCTCTCAAGCCAGCCTGGCCGGCTACGTCACCGTCATCCTCGCCGCCGCCCACAGCCGCAAGATCTTCCCGATGATGATGACGCCGGCGGGCACCATCGCCCCGAGCCGGGTGTTTGTGATCGGCGCCGGGGTGGCCGGCCTGCAGGCCATCGCCACCGCCAAGCGGCTCGGCGCCCGCGTGGAGGCCTTTGACACCCGGCCCGTGGTGGCCGAGCAGGTGCGCTCCCTGGGCGCCAAGTTCGTCGAAATCGACTTGGGCGAGATCGGCCAGACCGAGCAGGGCTACGCCAAGGAGCTGACCCCGGAGCAGCTCGACAGGCAGCGCGAGGGCCAGAAGCGGATCATCGCCCAATCCGACGTGGTGATCACCACGGCGCAGGTCTTCGGCCGTCCCGCGCCGCGCATCGTCACCGCCGACATGGTCGCCGGCATGGCGCCGGGGAGCGTGGTGGTCGATATGGCGGCCGAGAGCGGCGGCAACGTGGAGGGTTCGGCACCCAATGAGGTGGTCGATGCCGGCGGCGTCAAGATCGTGGGCCTGGGCAACCTGCCTTCGGAGGTCTGCCGCCACGCCAGCGACATGTACGCCGCCAACCTGGCCAACTTGCTCGATGAGTTCTGGGATGCGGAGAGCGGGGCGCTGAACCTGGACCGGGACAATGAGATCGCCGTCGGCTGCGTCATCACCCAAGGCGGCGAAATCGCCAATGCGACCATCCGCAACCTCTACGAGAACGTTCAAGGGAACGTTCCGGAAAACGAATAAAGGAGCCCGACTATGGAAGCGGTGTTTCTCGCCTTTGTGTTGATGCTGTCCATCTTCCTGGGCTTCGAACTCATCTCCAAGGTGCCCGCCACGCTGCACACGCCGCTGATGTCCGGGGCCAACGCCATCTCCGGGATCACCCTGGTCGGCGCGCTGACCTCGGCGGGCGCCGGCATTGAGGCGATGGCCACCGTCCTCGGCGCCGCTGCGGTGGGCTTCGCCACCATCAACGTGGTCGGCGGCTACCTGGTCACCAACCGGATGCTCAGCATGTTCCGCAAGAAGGAGGGTCCGCCCCAATCAACAGGCCAGCCGGGAGCGTCAGCGTGAGCGCCGAACTCATCAACGTCTGCTACATCGCCGCCGCGGCGCTGTTCGTCTTTGGCCTAAAGCAGCTCGGCTCGCCCGCCACGGCGGTGCGCGGCAACCTGCTGTCCGCCACGGGCATGCTCATTGCCATCGTGGTCACGCTGTTTTCCAAGGGCATCCTGGAGTTCCAGTGGATTTTGGTCGCCGCCGCAGTGGGCGCGCTGATTGGCGCGGTGGCGGCGCAGAAGGTGGCGATGACCGCCATGCCGGAGATGGTGGCGCTGTTCAACGGCTCCGGGGGCGTGGCCAGCCTGCTGGTCGGCTGGGCGGCGCTGTACAACGAGGGCAACACCACCTTCACCTACATCACCATTTTGCTGTCGGTGCTCATCGGCGGCGTCACCTTCTCCGGCAGCATCATCGCTTGGGGCAAGCTCTCGGAAGTGATGGCCAGCCGCGCCTTGGTGTTCGGCGCGCAGCGGGCGGTCAACGCCTTGATCCTGATCGCCCTCATCGCCTGCGGCGCGCTCTTCTGCCTGGACCCGGCCTTGGAATCGCCCTATCTTTACGCCATGCTCGCCCTGAGCCTGCTGTTCGGCGTGATGGCGGTCATACCCATCGGCGGGGCGGACATGCCAGTGGTGATTTCGCTGCTCAACTCCTACTCCGGATTGGCGGCCTGCGCGGCCGGCTTCGCCATCGGCAACAACATCCTCATCGTCGCCGGCTCCTTGGTCGGCGCCGCCGGGATCATCCTCACCAACATCATGTGCAAGGCGATGAACCGCTCGCTGGCCAACGTGCTGTTCTCCGGGTTCGGCGCCGTGAAGACCGCCAGCAAGGTGGAGGGTGAGGTCAAGCCAATCTCCGCCGAGGACGCCTTCCTGATCCTTGAGGCGGCTTCCTCCGTGGCCTTCGTGCCAGGCTACGGCATGGCCGTGGCCCAAGCGCAGCACGTGGTGCGGGAGTTGGGGGAGCTGCTGGAGGGCAACGGGGCCGAGGTGTCCTACGCCATCCATCCGGTCGCCGGGCGAATGCCGGGGCACATGAACGTGCTCCTTGCGGAAGCCAACGTCCCCTACGACCAACTCATCGAAATGGACGACATCAACCCGCGCATCGGAAACATCGACGTGGCCGTGGTGATCGGCGCCAACGACGTAGTCAACCCAGCGGCGCGGGAGGACGAGAACAGCCCTATACACGGCATGCCGATCATCAACGTGGACCAAGCCCGCACCGTTTTCGTGCTCAAGCGCTCAATGGCCTCCGGCTTCGCCGGGGTGGACAACCCTCTGTTCTTCGGCGACAACACGCGCATGCTGTTTGGCGACGCCAAGGCATCCATCTCCGCAGTGGTCGGGGAGTTCAAGGGCTAGGGCGAGCCTGCGTCGCAGACGCGCGCTGCAGGCCAGCTTCAGAAGTTGGCCTGCAGCGCCTCCGGCAGAGCGCGGGCGCGGGCCTCATCCGGCTGCCCGCCAATCACCGTTCCCCAGTCCATGTCGAGCACCCGCCAAAGATTGCCGATGGCGCGGTGGCCCAGCCGCATGGACAGGATCTCTTCGGTGCCGCGCAGGGCTTGCTGCGCGCTGCGCATCATCTTCAGCCCTTCGTCCGTGAAGACGATTCGGTTGGCGCGCCGGTCAAACGGGTCGGGCATCTGGGTGACGATGCCGTCCTTGCGCAGCTCATTGAGCTGCAATTGAATGGCTTGACGGGAAACCCCCAAGGCGCGCGCCAAGGATGCGCCCCGGGTGATGCCGTTGGACAAGTTGACGAGTATCATCCTCTGAGTGCGGGTGCGGGGTTCGTAGCCGCCCTCCCGCATGCCGTTGAGCAGACTGTCGTCCATCCAACGGTAGGCCCGCAAAAGGCCCAATATGAGCAGGCCATCTGGATTGGCCTCAGCTTTTTCCTCGGCTACGCTTCGGTCGATTTTCACAAGCTACTCCCACTTAAAGCGACGGCAGGGGGATGGACGCCAACCGCCAGAGAGCGATTCCCAACGTCCCCAAAAGTGCCTGCCGCCGCAATTCGATTACGGTTTAGCTCGCCATGTTATTGCATATTCAAGGTTCCTGTCAAAATCGTGGCTCAACCACCCGGCAACCAAACAGCGACCGGTTGCGCGGGCTCAGAAACATGTCGGGACTGACCCTCGCAACAGGCGCAGAATTTCGCGGTAAGCGAAGCTCCAACGCGCCCGCTCCGCGGGCGCGCCGGTTGTGCGGGCTCAGAAACATACCGGAATCTGATCTAAGCGACGAGCGCGGAGTTTCGCGCCAGCGAAACTCCATCCGCGACCGTCAGGTCGCGCCGGTTGGACTTGGGTGCCCGCAAGTTGTACCTTGGCCGTCTGATTCTGGGCGTGGCCAAAACCGGCCGCCAAAGCGGGGACGGCATGGAGCAATCCGGCGAGCATCGAATCCCGGCAGACCGAGCAACCGTGTGGCGTTCGTTGAACGATCCTGCCGTGCTGGCCCGGTGCATCGATGGCTGCCAGTCCATGGAGCGGCTCACCGACGACCGCTTCGCCGCCACGGTCAAGGCGCGGATCGGCCCGGTTCGGGCCACCTTTGAAGTCGCTCTGACCCTTGCCGACATGCGCCCCCCCGAAAGCTACGTGCTGGAGGCCGAAGTCAAGGGCAAGGCCGCCGGCTTCGGCAAGGGGTCGGCCGAGGTCGCCCTCGCGGACGCCGGGGATGGCGCCACCCTGCTGAGCTACCGCGTCGTCGGGCGGGTCGGCGGAAAGCTGGCGCAGCTCGGCGCCCGCCTGATCAACGGCGCCGCCCGCAAGATGGCGGACGACTTCTTCTCCGCCTTTCACGAAGCGGTCGATCCGGCAACGAACCGGACACCGGCAACGAACCCACCATAGGAAGCCCCATGAACCTGTCCCTAACCGTCAACGGCGTTGAGCACAGCTTGGACGTCCCGTCCAACACCCTGCTCGCGGACCTCCTCCGCACCCGGCTGCGCCTCACGGGCACCCATGTCGGCTGCGACACCAGCCAGTGCGGCGCCTGCACGGTGCATCTCGACGGCCACTCCGTCAAGGCCTGCACGGTGCTTGCCGCCCAAGCCCAAGGCCGCGCCTTGACCACCATCGAAGGCATCGGCTCACCGGACGAACTGCACCCGATGCAGGCCGCCTTTCGCGATTGCCACGCGCTGCAGTGCGGCTTCTGCACGCCGGGCATGATCCTGCGCGCCATCGAACTGGTCGAGAGCGGCAGCGCCTTGGACAACCGCACGGTGCGCGAGGGCCTGGAGGGCAACATCTGCCGCTGCACCGGCTACCACAACATCGTCAAGGCGGTGCTGGCCGGCGGCGACGCCATGCGGGAGCAAGCCCGATGAGCGCGGAAACCGGCATCGGCGCCGCCGTCAAGCGTCGCGAGGACCTTCGATTCATCACTGGCCAAGGCAACTACACCGACGATCTCAACGTGCCGGGGCAAGCCTACGGCGTGTTTCTGCGCTCGCCCTACGCCCGCGCCAGGATCAACGCCGTCGATGCCGCCGACGCCCTGCAAGTCGAAGGCGCATTGGCGGTGTTCACCGGTCAGGACACAGCGGCGGACGGCTTGGGCGATCTGCCCTGCGGCTGGCTGGTCAAGTCAAGGGACGGCTCGGACATGGTATCCGCACCGCATCCGCCGCTGGCGGTGAGCCAAGTGAACTACGTCGGCGAGCCCTACGGCCTGGTGGTGGCCGAGAGCTTGGCTGCCGCGCGGCAGGCGGCTGAACTGGTGGCGGCGGACTTCGAGGAGCTCAACCCCGTCGTGGCCACCGCCGAAGCCGCCCAGGCCAGCCCCATTCACGAGGGCCTTGAGGCCAACTTGGCCTATGACTGGGAGTTGGGCGACGAGGCGGCGACTGACGCGGCGCTGGCGGCCGCAGCCCACGTCACGCGGCTCGACCTGACCAACAACCGCCTGATCCCTAACGCCATTGAGCCGCGCGCCGCCTTGGCCACCTTCGACCCCACCAACGGCGAGTACCAACTGCGCACGACCAGCCAGAATCCGCACTTGGAGCGGCTGGTGCTCTCGGCCTTCGTGCAGATCGCCCCGGAGCACAAGCTGCGCGTGGTGGCTCCCGACGTGGGCGGCGGCTTCGGCTCCAAGATTTTCGTTTACGCCGAGGAGACCGTCGTCACTTGGGCAGCGGCCAAGGTCGGCCGGCCGATCAAGTGGACCGCCCAACGCAGCGAGTCCTTCCTGGCCGACGCCCACGGCCGCGATCACGTCACCCACGCCGAACTCGGCTTGGACGAGGCGGGCCGCTTCACGGCGCTCAAGGTGCGCACCACGGCCAATTTGGGGGCCTATCTCTCCACCTTCGGCTCATCGGTGCCCACCTACCTTTACGGCACCCTGCTGGCGGGCCAGTACAAGACGCCCAACATTCACGTGCGGACCCATGGCGTTTACACCAACACCGCGCCGGTGGACGCCTACCGGGGCGCGGGGCGCCCGGAGGCGACCTTCGTGGTGGAGCGCATCGTCGAGGCGGCGGCCCGGGAGACCGGCCGGGATCCCGCCGAACTGCGCCGCCTCAACATGATCGCGCCCCGGGACTTCCCCTACCAGACCCCGGTGGCCTTGGTCTATGACACCGGCAACTACCAGGCCAGCTTGGACAAAGCGCTGAGGCTTGCCGACTACGCGGGCTTCCAGCAGCGCCGGGCGGCATCCGAGTCGGAAGGCAAGCGGCGCGGCATCGGCTTCTCCTGCTACATCGAAGCCTGCGGCCTGGCGCCCTCGCAACTGGCCATTCAGCTAGGCGCCGGGGTGGGGCTCTACGAGAGCGGCGAGATCCGCGTCAACCCCACCGGCTCGGTCACCGTGTTCACGGGCTCCCACAGCCACGGCCAAGGCCACGAGACCACTTTCGCGCAAGTGGTGTCCGACAAGCTCGGCGTCCCCTTCGACGACGTGGAAGTGGTCCACGGCGACACCGGACGGGTGGAGTTCGGCTTAGGCACCTACGGCTCCCGCTCCTTGGCGGTGGGCGGCTCGGCCCTCATCAGCGCTGCCGACAAGATCATTGCCAAGGGGGCCAGGATCGCCGCGCACATGATGCAGGCCGAACCCGACGACGTGGCCTTCGAGGCGGGTGCGTTCATCAGCGGCAACCAGCGCCTGACGCTGCAGGAGGTGGCCTTCGCGGCTTACGTGCCCGCCGACTACCCGCCGGACCTGGAGCCCGGGCTGTCGGAAAAGGCCTTCTACGACCCGGAGAACTTCACCTACCCGGCTGGCGCCCACATCGCCGAAGTGGAGGTCGATGCGGCGACCGGCGTGGTGCAACTGGTCAACTTCGTGGCGGTGGACGACTTCGGCCACGTCATCAACCCGATGATCGTCGATGGCCAGGTTCATGGCGGCCTCGCCCAAGGGGCCGGCCAAGCGCTGCTTGAGCACGGCATCTACGATGCCGACGGCCAGCTCACCACCGGTTCCTACATGGACTACTGCATGCCCCGCGCCGACGACGTGCCGGACTTCACGGTGGACACCACGGTGACCCCCTGCACCCACAACCCGCTGGGCGTCAAGGGCTGCGGCGAGGCTGGCGCCATCGGCTCGCCGGCAGCGATCATCAACGCCGTGACCGACGCCCTCGGCACCGAGGACATCGCCATGCCGGCGACCCCTGAGCAGGTGTGGCGCAAGCTGCGCGGCGTCTAACGCGCAACGGCAGGCCGCAAACCAGGAAACGACGAGGGAACGGACATTGAACCCATTCAACTACCACAAGCCATCAAGCTTGGCGGCCGCCGTCGCCCTGCACCGCGCCGCCGAGGATCCCGCCTACCTGTCGGGCGGCCACACCCTGCTGCCGACCATGACCCAACGCTTGGCCGCGCCGAGCGACCTGATCGACTTGGAGGGGCTGACCGAGCTGACCGGCATCGCCGCGCAGGATGGAACCCTGAGCATCGGCGCGTTCACCCGCCACGCCGAGGTCGCCGCCGCAAGCGAGGTGCGAAGCGCCCTGCCGGCGCTGGCGGACTTGGCGCAAGGCATCGGCGACGCCCAAGTGCGCAATCGGGGCACCATCGGCGGCTCGCTGGCCAACAGCGACCCGGCGGCGGACTATCCGGCGGCGGCGCTCGCCCTGAACGCCGTCATCCGCACCGACCGGCGCCAAATCGCTGCCGATGACTACTTTCGGGGCCTGTTCGAAACTGCCTTGGCGGAAGACGAGGTCATAACCCGCATCGACTTCGCCATCCCCAGCCGCTCCGCCTACGAGAAGTTCCCCAACCCCGCCTCCCGCTACGCCACCGTCGGCGTCATGGTGGCGGACTTCAGCGGTGCCGTTCGGGTCGGCGTTACCGGCGCAGGCCCCTGCGCCTGCCGCGCCCCGGCCTTTGAGGCGGCCTTGAGCGCCCGCCTTGACCCAGCGGCGCTTGACGATGCCGAGCTGCCGGCCATCGACTTCAACAGCGACCTGCACGCCTCCGCCGAATACCGCGCCCACTTGCTGCGGGTGATGGCGCAACGAGCCACAGCCCGGCTTGCTGCGGCGACCGTTTGAAACCCGGATTCCGAAGCGACGGCGGGATTCCCGTAGCGGGTGCCCCGCGACGGCGTTTGATGGAGCGCCGTTTTCAGTGCCCCGGCGCAACGATCGACAACAGGAAGGATTGATTTGCCCTTAGCCCAAACCGTTCTTTGCGAAGCGCTGTCGGAGGACATTGGCAGCGTCCGGCTCGCTGAGGTCGAGGTGCCGGCGCCGCGGCCCGGTGAAGTGCGCGTGCGGCTGAAGGCTTGCGCGGTCAACTTTCCCGACCTGTTGATGATTCAGGGCAAGTACCAGTTCAAGCCGCCGCTGCCGTTCGCGCCGGGCGGTGAAGCGGCGGGCGATTTGGAAGCGGTGGGCGCCGGCGTCAGGAGGTTGCGGGAAGGCGATGCCGTCGTCCTCGGCATGCGCTACGGCGGCTTTTGCGAACGGGTCAACGTCTCGGCCAGCGCCGTGCGCCCGAAACCCGAATGCCTGTCCTACGCCAAGGCCGCGTCCTACCAAACCGCCTACCTCACCGCCTATGTCGCGCTGGTGCGCCGCGGCGGCCTGCAGCGTGGCGAAACCCTGTTGGTGCATGGCGCCACTGGCGGCGTCGGCCTGGCCGCAGTGGACTTGGGCAAGCGCTTGGGAGCCAAGGTCATCGCCACCGGCGGCTGCGACGACAAGCTGGCCGTGGTCAAGGCCCGGGGCGCGGATCATGTCCTGAACTACACCTTGGAAGACGGCCGGCTGGGCGGTTTTCGGGAAGCGGTCAAGGCGCTCACCGACGGGCGTGGCGCCGATGTCATCTACGATCCGGTCGGCGGCGACGTTTTCGACGAATCCATGCGCTGCGTCAATTGGGACGGCCGCATCCTCACCATCGGCTTCACCAGCGGGCGCTGGCCCCAAGCGCCGGTCAACCTCATCCTCATCAAGCAGATCGCCGTCATCGGGGTGCGCGCCGGGGAGTACGGACGGCGAAATCCGGGAAAGGGCCGGGCCAACACGGAGGCGATCCACCGAATGGCGTCCAACGGCGAAATCGACCCCCACGTCTGCCGCGGCTTTCCGCTGGAACAGGCCGTGGACGCCATGCGCCTGCTGGAGAATCGCGAAGTGGTGGGCAAGGCCGTGGTGACGATGAACGGGTATTCGATGTAAGCCCCGATCGCCATTCCTCCAAGGCGATGGAGGCCTTGCGGCCATTCGGCGTGGGCCAAGCGTAAAGACCGATCAAGCGGCTTCCAATCTGGGCGACGGGCCGGTTGGCGAGCCTGTTTCAACAAACGCAAGCTCCGGCCAGCGGCGCTCGGCGGCGACCTCGGCCAAGCGCGGCTTGGCGTTCACCGCCACGGGCCTGCCGACGGCTTCGAGCAGCGGCAGGTCATCGTCGCTGTCGGAGTAAAAATAGGTTCGTGACGCATCGATGCCCTCCTCGGCCAGCCAGTCGAGCACGACGCGGCGCTTAGCCTCCCCGTGGCAGGGCGTGAACTCACCGGTCAGGAGCCCGTCGCTCACCTGCATCTCGGTGCAGCGCAGATCCGTGATCGACAGGCTCGCCGCCACCGGAGCGGCTTGGGCGCGGGTGGCTGAGGTGACCAGCGCCAGCCGATGGCCGAGGCGCCGGTGCTCAGCGACCAAGGTTCGTGCTTCCGCATAGATCATCGCCGCCACGCGGCGCTTGAAGGCCCGCTCGCCAAGCGCCATCAGTTCCACTTCCGGCAAGTTGGCCAAGTCCTTGAGCGTTGCGCTCATCGCGCTGTGGTAGTCCAAGCCGCCGAAGCGGTATCTGAACAGCGCCACGAACTGGGCAGCGAGACCGCCAATGGACAGCGTGCGGGATCTGACCCCCTCCAGGAAGAATGCCTTGACGGAGTAGTCGCTGATGAGGGTGCGGTCGAGATCGAAGCAGGCGGCGGTTTGCGACTCCTGCGCAGCGGAACCCAGCTGGGCCAGATAGTCTGGAAACGCCAGCTTCATCGGGCGGCGCGCAGGGACATGGTCAAACGCAGGGCGCCGCCGTCGCCGAAGCCTCGCAAGCACAGCACGGCGGCGGCGGCCAACGCATCGAAGCCGATGAGCCGAACCAAAACGGGCCGCACTCAGCTTTCCTGATCCGAAGCCGAACCCTCTTCGAGCCTGTCTTCCTGAGCCTCGGCCGCATCTTCGGCAGCCCCATCCACAGCATCCGTTTCCCCGTTCGCCCCGTCTTCCGCCCGCAGGTCCGCCGGGTCGGTGAGCATCTGCTCCGCGATGTAGGTGGCTAACTCGAAGCGTCCCGGCACCCGGTTCGACGTCAGGCTGTAGTCGTCCTCCTCCGCTTCGTGGAGCAGCGCCAAGCGATGTTCGCCGTCCTCGTCGGTGACCACGAAAACGCCCGCCGGCTCGCTGGGCCCATCGCCATCGCCGTCCGCGCCATCGGCGGCGTCAGAGGTGCCGAGCACCCGCAGACCGGTGAAGCGCCGAACCAGGTCGTTGGCCGCTTCCGCATCGGCGGGCGCACCGTCGATGCGCCACTCGCCATCCAGCCGCTCCAGCCGCCAAGCATCCTCAAGCACGACGCTGGACACCTCGCCTTGAGCCGCCAGCAGGGCCTTGTCGAGCCATTGGTCGGCGTCCGCGGGCGCCTCAAAGTTGGAGAAATCGATGCTGTACACATCGCTTTGGCCGCTGACGCGGGCATGGACCCGGCGGTATCCGGGCGACGTGCCCAGCAGCAGGTCCGCCACGGAGCCGTCCCCATCCTCAATGACCAAACGTCGCTGGTGGTTGTCCTCGGTCACCTCGAAGCGCTGCGCGCTGTCGTCGCTGGTCGCCACCGGCCAAGGCGCGTCGAGGTCGGACAAATCAGCGAGCAGTTCGCTGATTTTGCCGCCGTCGGCCGGTAGCCCGTCCCGCTCCGAACCCTGCGCCAACCGCCAATCCTCCCCGTCCCGGATCAGCTGCACGGCGCCCTCTTCCCCCGACACCCGCAGCTTGGTCACTTTGGCCGGGTCGAAGGAGAGCAATTGCGGCGCGCCGGCGTCGGACTCCATGCCGCTGGCCAGCAGCAGGCCGGCGATGATGGCCGCTTGAGCCGCCAGCAGTCCGCCCAGCAGGCCAATTCGTCCGTTCATGCCGATTCTCCCGCCAACCAGCCGCCGTAGGTTTGTCTCGCCACAGCCGCGCGCCAGCGCCGCACGGCGAACACCGCCCCGATGCCCGCCAAGGCGAAGCCGTAGTTGAGGTACTCGATGAGGGCTTGCTGCCGCTCCGCCAAGGGCGGCAGCGTGCGATTGAAGTTGCCTCGAGCGCGGATGCCGAGCAGCGTTTGGTCCTCCAGCGACCAATCCGCCACGTTCACCATCAACTGGACGGAATTGCCGTGGATGGTGCCGTCCGCGGAGCCGAGCATGCGCAGGGTCTGGTCGGCCAGGAAGCCGTTGGAGGCGAACACGAACAGGCGCGCCGACTCCGGGGAGCGCTCGATCACCGAGGTCACCACCCCAAGGCCGTCGTCCTCGCTCGCTTCATCCCCCTCTTCCGCCAGGTCCGCTTCGCCATCCGCTTCTTCCGCCGCCGCCGCCTCCTCAAGCAGCGGCGAAGGCTGGCCCGCAAAGAACGAATCGAAGCGCCCACTCAACATGACGCCAACCAAGCGGCTTTGCTGGTCGCCGTCCGGCCTGAAGGCACTCAGGCCCTGCTCGTCGATCCGCGGCAGCACGTCAGTGGAAGTGGACAGCCAACTGCCTGGCGAAGTGCGCAGCAGTTCGACGACCTCCCGTTCGGCGTTCCTCTCCGCATCGAGTTCGATGGGCGAGGCCCAGGCCATGGTCACTTGGGGCAGCCCCGAGGTCATGATCGAATCGGGGTTGAGGCTGGGAGCGCGGATGTCGGGGAAGTAGGGGTAGTCCAGCATCACCAGCTCCTGAAAGCTGAAGCCGCCCATGTTGCGGGTCACCGGCACCGGGAAGGCGGCGTTGGCGGGGTCCAGCACCAAGGACTCGCCGATGCCGACGCCGAGATGGTCCAGCCAATCCTCAAGGCCGGTGACGCGCGGCGCGGCGGTCAGCGTCTGCGCTGAGAGGTTGGCTGCAAAGGCGCTGGCTGCGACCGCCACGGTGCCGCCCTGCATCAGGAACTGGTCGATGGCGAAAACCTGCTTGTCCGACAGCTCCTTGGGGTCCACCACCACCAGCAGGTCGGCGGCTTCCGGCACCACGCCTTGGGCGAGGTCCGTGGTTTCGACGTTGAAGTCGTTGCCGAGCAGCCCCTGAAGCTGGCTGAACTGATTGCCGCCCATCCCCTGTTGGGCCATGTAAGGCGCGGGCGCGGGGGGCGTCGCCAAGGCCACCGTGCGCAGCAGGCCGGTGGCGAAGCGCTTCAGGCCCTCCTCGATGCCGCGCTTGGCGGCCTCGGCGGAAAGCGCTTCGGGCAGGGGCACCTGCACCAGCGTCTCATCGTCGGCGAGGGTCAGGTAAAAATAGAAGGCATTGGTGTCGAAGAGGCTGGTGGCCATGGGCTGAAAGCCGTAGTTCTGGGCGATTTCAGCGCCAACGGCGCCGCCGTCGGCATCGGGGTCGATGAATTCGACGCTGAGCTTGCCCCCGCTTTCCGCCTGCAGCTCATCAAGCACATCGCTGACCACCGCACGGAACTCCACCAAGGCCTCGGGCAGCTTTTCATTTGCCGACAGGTAACCGGTGAAGGTCACCGGGGTTTGGATGTTGGCGAAGATGCTGCTGCCGCCTTGGAAGCCGTAGAGCACCTTCTTGATGCTGCGGGTGACGTCGTACTCGGGGTTGCGCAGCTGCACGTCCAAGTCCGCTTCGCCCGCCACCTTGACTTCAATCAGGTCCCGAAAGCCCAGCACCTCGTACTCGTCCCCGTAGCTGACCAGCACATCGAAGTAGGAATTGACCAAGCTCGATTGGTAGCGGTCGGCCACCTGAAAGGGCACGGGCCGGATGCCGTACTTGGTGTTAGCCTCGTCCTCAAGCTCCGGATCGTCCGCCGGATCGATGATGCGCACCTTGACGTTGCCGCCGCCGGCGATCTCGTACTCGGCCAGCAGGTCGCGCATGCGCGGCACCAAGGGAGCCAGCAGCGGGTGGGTCTTGGCACTGAAGTAGCCTTGGATCAGCAGCGGCTCCCTAAGTTGTGCGAGATAGCCTCGGGTGGCGTCGGAGATGGAGTAGATGCGCCCTTCGGTGACGTCGATGCGCAGCCCTGAGAAGCTTGACAGCCACAGGTTGGCGGCGAGCAGATTGGCGGCCAGCAGCGTCGTGCCGAGCATCCAGGCCCGATGGCGGGTCCGTTCGCCGTCCTTGGCCCAACGCTGCACCTCCAAGCCATGGACGTTCAGCACCAGGAACACGGCGGCCAGCGAGACGTAGTAGTAGAGGTCGCGGAAATCCGCCACGCCCCGGGTGATGGACTCAAAACGGGCGCCGGCGCCCAACGAGCGCAGGAAATCCGCCAGCCCTCCGGACGCCAGCTCGGTCAGCACCGGGCTGCCCACCAAGTAGAACGCGCCGCAGGCGAAGCTCGCCATGATGAGGCTGACGATCTGGCTGTCGGTGCGGGCGCTGACGAACAGGCCGATGGCGACGTAGGCGCCGCCGAGCAGGAAGGCGGCGGCGTAGCCGGCGAGCACCGGCCCCCAGTCGAGGTCGGCGTGCAGCGCGATGCTGATCGGCAGCGGCAGGGTGAGCAACAGGGCGATGCCCAGCAGGCACAGGCAGGCGGCGAACTTGCCCAGCACGAACTCCCAAGTGCGGGCCGGCACGGTGAGGACGAACTCCATGGTGCCGGTGCGCCGCTCCTCGCTCCAAAGGCGCATGGTCAACGCCGAAGCGAGGAAGATGAGCATCACCGGCATCCACTCGAACATGGGCCGCACGTCGGCCACGTTGCGGGCGAAGTAGGCTTCCACCCAGAAGAAGACGAACAGGGTGACCGCCAGAAACGCCGCCAGGAACAAATAGCCGGTGGGCGAGGCGAAGAACAGCGTGAGTTCCTTGGCCGCGACTCGGCGCGTGGCTTGAAGGCTCATCAGGACGCCTCCCCGGCTGCGCTCACTTCCCGAAACAGCGTCTCCAGATCCCGCTGCTCGGCGACCAGTTCATAGACCGGCGCGCCGTTCCCCACCAGGGACTCGGCGACGGCGCGGGCAGCGGCGTCGAGGTTGCCCGCAACCTCAAGGCGCCAGCGGCCGCCGCCCAGGCTCGAAGCGCTTGCGCCCGGCGGCGCGGACGGCGTGGCGTCCGGCGCGGTGCGCAGGCGCAGCACGTTGCTGCGCTGCAGGTCCTTGAGCCGCTCGTCGAGCACGAGGGCGCCGTTGCGCAGGATCAGGGCGCGGTCGCAGATGGCGTTGACCTCCTGCATGATGTGCGTGGAGAGGATGACGGTGGACGAGCGGGCCAACTCCCGCACCAGCTCGCGCATGTGCTGGGTCTGGCCGGGGTCGAGGCCGTTGGTCGGCTCATCGAGAATCAGGAAGCGGGGCTTGTGCAGGATGGCTTGGGCCACGCCCACCCGCTGCTTGAAGCCCCGGGACAAGGTGCCGATCGGCTCCAGCGCCTTGTCGCCCAGCTCGGTGGCCGCGATGGCTTCAACCACCGCTTGACGCGGATCATCGACTTCCCTGAGGTCCGCCGCGTAGGCCAGATAGTCCACGACCAGCAGTTCCGGATAGAGCGGCAGGCTTTCCGGCAGGTAGCCCAGCCGCTGCTGCACGGCGCGGGGGTCGCCCTCAAGCTCCCTCCCATCGACCAGCACCCGGCCGCCGCTCGGCTCCAGAAAGCCGGTCAACATCTTCATGATGGTCGTCTTGCCCGCTCCGTTCGGCCCCAGCAGGCCGACGACCTCACCCGGCTCGATGGCAAACGACACCTCATCAACGGCCACGAAGTCGCCGTAGCGGCGCGTCAGCCGATCCGCTTCAATCATTCGATGTCCTCATGACCTGAGAGTCCAATAACCCGACCGGCGGTCATCCCGGCTCCAAGATGCGCAACATAGGGTTTCGGCTTCAAATTTCAACCCTGTATGCCGTCCCGATGGAAAATTTGTTCGTTCAGGGTCCGGCGGGGCCGCTGGCGAGGCTCATCGCCCCCGATGCCGCAAGCGCGCCCAGGTCCGGGGTGCTCCCCGTCGGATCGTTGCTTGAGAGGGAGCTTAGTGACGCCCTCGCAGTCTGCTGGAGACGCCCACGGGCCACTTGGCCAACCTGTCGGCGACGCCGGACTTGGCCGACTGCGCTGTGGCCGATTGGTTTCCCCACCCGCAGGCGCCGGGTTGCGTCACCGCCTTTCGAGACGGCGGCATCGCTTTCCAGCCAAGCGCCTGCGCCTAGGGCGCGGGCCTCAAAGGCTGCTCGGCGACAAGAGCGAACGGCGCAGGGGAATGCGCCGGTGGCGTTCTACCGGGTCGGTCGCGCGTCCCCCAACATGGACACCCGCTCGCCGTAGCGGCTGTGCGGATAGTAGTCCCAGACGGCGTGGTGCTGGGTGCAGCGATTGTCCCAGAAGGCGAGCGTATTGGGCTCCCATTGCACCCGGCACCAGAGGCGCGGCGTCGAGTCGATGTGGCGGTGCAGCATGTTGAGCACGGCCGCGCTCTCCGCCCGGCTGAGCCCGACGATGTGCGAGGTGAAGCCCTGGTTGACGTAGAGCGCCTTGCGCCCGGTCTCCGGGTGGCGAACCACCACCGGGTGCTCGTTGCGCGGATAGCCGCCTTCCGGAGGCGTGGACTTGTAGGAGCCGATGTAGGGGATGGCGCCGTCGTGAACCGCCGTCAGGCCGTCGAGAAAGCCGCGCATCGGCTCCGACAGCAGTTCGTAGGCCAGATGCATGTCCGCAAAGAGGGTGTCGCCGCCGCCGGAGGCAGGGGTTTCGGTGACGTACAGCATGGAGCCGAGCGGCGGCACCTCATCGCAGGTCACGTCGGTGTGCCAGCCGTCGCCCGCGGTGTAGGGAGAGTCGGCAGTGGTCTTGACCGTCAGAATCTCCGGGTCGCCGCCTTGGGCGTGCTGCATCGGATGGGTGTGCAGCGAGCCGAAGCGCCGCGCGAACGTCTTGTGCTGGTCGCGGTCAAGGCGCTGGTCGCGGAACACGAGAACCTTCCAGTCCAGCCAGGCCTCGTTGACGTCCTGGGCCTGCTCGTTGGACAGCGGCTGGGCCAAGTCCAGGCCACGCACTTCCGCCCCGATGTGGGGGGTCAGCGAATTCACTGCAAAGGTGCGGTACTGCGTGGGCAGGTTGCCGACCGGGAGCCGGTCGCTGCGAGTGTTGAACATGATGGCGCGCCTCAAGGGGATGTCGGAGCGTTTTAGCGCAACTCGGCGCGTTGGACAAGGCGCCTCTCGCCCTCCGGGCGAGAGGCGGTTGGAGTTTCGCTGCACGAAACTCCGCGCGCTCGTCGCTTAGATCAGATTCAGGTATGTTTCTGATCCCGCACAGGTGCGCCCGCTTCGCGGGCGCATTGGAGTTTCGCTGGCGCGAAACTCCGCGCACGTTGCTTGGGTCAGGTTCCGCTGTGTTTCTCAAGCCCGCACAGGGATGGGGCCGATGGGTTCTGGCAAGACTCAACGGGGCCAGTGAGAACTGCTGAATTCATTGGCGGCTGCTTGACATTGATCTGAAGCATCCACACTGAATACACTGCGTCCAACAGCAACGACGGAGCACTCCGTGCGCATGGAGACGGAAGTCAGGAAGTGGGGCAACAGCATGGCGCTGAGGGTTGCCGGCACCATGGCGGAATTGCCGCAATTCAAGCCCGGAACCAGAGTCGTGGTTGGCGTTGACAGCGATGGGTTTGTCGTCAGGCGCGCGGACGAGCGGCTCAGAACATTCCGGTTTCCCCAAACGGAGGCCGCATTGTTGGCAGCGATGACGCCGGAAAGCGCTCATGCCGAACAGCTGGCCAATCCCAGCGAAACTGAAATCGGCCTGTAGATGGCCCATGTGGAATACGTCCCCGAACGGCGGGATGTCATTAGAACCGCACCTTGCAACAGTCAAACAGTCCTCCGTTGATCAGCGACGCCGTTAAACGCTACACCTTGGGCGTGCTGGTGGTCGTTTACACCTTCAACTTCATCGACCGGCAGATCCTGTCGATTCTCATCGAGCCCATCAAAAACGATCTCGATGTCACCGACTTCGGCATGGGCCTGCTGTCCGGCACGGCGTTTGCGATCTTCTACGCCACCTTGGGCATGCCCTTGGCGCTGATCGCCGACCGCTGGAACCGGCGCAACCTGATCGGCTTGTCCCTGGCTGTGTGGAGCGGGATGACGGCCCTGTCCGGCTTGGCCATGAACTTCTGGCATCTGGCGGCGGCGCGCATCGGCGTCGGCATCGGCGAGGCGGGCTGCAGTCCGGCGGCGCACTCCATGCTGGCGGATCTCTATCCCGCCAAGGAGCGCGCCACGGCGCTCGGCATCTATTCCCTGGGCATCCCGTTTGGCGTCATGTTCGGGCTGTTCGCCGGCGGCGCCATCGCCGATGAGTTCGGCTGGCGCTGGGCCTTCTTCATTGTCGGCATCCCCGGCTTGGTGCTGGCCGGGATCGTCTTCATGACCGTCAAGGAGCCGCCTCGGGGTTTTGCCGACGGCCTTGTTTCCGGAACGCAATCCGAAAGACACCCGTCGATCATGGAAGTGTTCCGGTTTCTGATGCAACGGCGCTCCTTCGCGCACATGGTCGTCGGCGGCGGCTTGACCGCGTTCGTCGGCTACGGGCTGATCACTTGGGCGCCGACCTTCTTCCTGCGCAGCCACGGCATGACGTTGACCGAGGCCGGCTTTTGGCTGGGTCTGGTGCTCGGCATTCCCGGCGGGCTCGGCATAGTGCTCGGCGGCTGGCTGTCGGATCGGCTTGGCGCGCGCGATACGCGCTGGCATCTCTGGATCGTGGCCGTGGCGCTCGCGGTCGCGGTTCCCGTTGCCGCCGCCGCCTTTCTGGTGGAGAGTTGGTCGGTTTCGCTGCTGCTGCTCTGCCTGCCCGTCATGCTGGGCAACTTCTACCAAGGCACGACATTCGCGCAAACCCAAAGTCTGGCGCCGGTGCGCATGCGGGCCGTTGCCGCCGCGATCCTACTGTTCATCCTGAACTTCATCGGCTTCGTCTTCGGGCCGCCGGCGGTTGGCGTTCTGTCCGACCTGCTGGCCAACGCCTTCGGCTCGGACGCTCTGCGCTACAGCTTGTTCGCTTGGGGATTCGTCAATCTCTGGGCGGCCTTCCACTATTGGCGCGCGGGCCGGTGGCTGCCGGGGGATTTGGACAGCCGCTGACGAGTCTCCGGCAAGGGCGCTGCGCCCTTGGCCAATCGGCTCGAAGCCGTTCCTTGGCCCGAAACGGTCGGCAGAGGGCGAACTACCAATAGATCGCCACGGCCGAGACCCAGTCATGTCCCCAGAAGAGGGCCAGGTAGAGCGCTAGGCCCACCGCTGCCGGCACGGCCATTTCCCGCCAAACCCAACGGTTGCGTCCGGCGGCGATGGCGGCAAAGGGCAGGTTGGAGGTGGCGGCGGCGAAGGCTGACCAGTCGTCGCCGGACGACCGCGCCTTCTTCCTGTCCATGCACCAAGTGCCGGCCAAGGACAGGATCAGGAAGCCGCCGAAGAAGGCCACCGAGGCGACATCGCCGTTGGCCGCCAAGTGGGATGCAGCCCACAGGATGATCGCCCATTGCACGGGGTGGCGGGTGATGCGATTGATGCCGCCGGTGAGCTTGGCCATCGCCGCTTCGTCCGCAGCGCTGCCCGCAAGGGCTTTCGGGGTGGCGTTGGCGCCGAGCAGGCCGCCGGCCAGGAAAGTGAGGGCCAGCGGCATCAGCGCCTTCGGCGCCCAGTACAGCATTGGCTCCAGCGGCCAGAAGTAGCGCAGCCTAGGCGCCTCGTTGTAGGCCCTGATGAAATAGATCAAGGTGGCCAAAGCCAGGACGGAGTAGAACGCCGCATAGCCCTTTTCGCCGAGTCCGCGCATCAGCATGGGCCGCAGGCGCGTGTTGCTGACCGCTAAGTGGGCGGCGATGAACAGCAGGCCGGCAAACAGAAGTTCGATCATGGCGGGTTCCTCCTCGTCAGGGCACGATGGCGGTCAGGGCGTCGAGCACGGCATTGGGCTGCTCGGAGAGCATGGCGTGGCCGCAGCCGGCCAAGCGTTCCAAGCGGGCATCCCCCAGGCGTTCGCTGACCCGGATGCCGGCTTGCGCCGGGGTCATTCGGTCCGCTTCGCCGATCACGACCAACGCCGGGCACCGAATTGGCCCGGCGTCCGCTTCCGGGTCGAAGCCGTTGCAGGCGGCAAGGTCGGCATGAAGGACGCCCGGCGCAGCTGCCTCCAGCAAGCGCTCCCCGCCGCCGAGCATCCACATGCCGGGGTTGGGGCAGGCGCCCAGCTTGGCGCGCGGGCTGTGGCTCCAGGCGTTGGCCATGTCGATGGCAGCGTGGTGGTTGTCGCGCGCGGCGTCGAGCAGCGCATCGGCTACGGGCATGGGGGCGGATGCACCCAGCAATGCCAGCGCCCGGCACCGTTTGGAGTGCCGCGCCGCCAGCGCGTAGGCGATGAGCGAGCCCATGCTGTGCCCGACCACCGCCGCGGCTTGCAAATGCGCCGCATCCATGGCCCGCACCATCCAGTCCGCCATCGCCGCAATCGAATCGAGCCCCGGGCCTTGGCTGCGCCCGTGCCCGGGCAGGTCCACGGCCAGCACGTTCAATCCGGTCCTGGCGAAGTGGCGGGCGGGCATCACCCAAACGCTGTGATCCATGCCAGCGCCGTGGATGAACACGGCCGCCCGCCGTCCCGGCGCATGGGCAGCGCTGCCAGTGGCGGCGAACGCCGCCTTGCCGTCCACCTCAATCCGCATGGCTCGCCGCGCCGCTTGTCGAAGGTTCAAAAGGCATGGTTGCCCAATGCGTTGAAGCAGGGCATGGGCAATGCCGCAAACAGCGACCTGCGCTGGCCGCGCATCATCGCGGCCCTCGGCGGGACATGCGGGTTGAGCCTCACCGAGACCGCCTCCTGCCGACCCGCTTCAGGGCGCGGCTCAAGTCGGATACCAAGTCGTCGGCGTCCTCAAGGCCGATCGACAGGCGGATCAGCCCCTCGCCGATGCCGGCCGCCCGCAGCGCCTTGGCATCCATGCGGTGATGGGTGGTGCTGGCCGGATGGATGACCAGGGACTTGGCGTCGCCGACGTTGGCCAAGTGGGAGAAGAGGTCAAGCGATTCAATCAGGGCCCGGCCCGCTTCCCGGCCACCGGCCACGCTGAAGCCGAACACCGCTCCGGCGCCCTTGGGCAGCAGTTCCAGGGCCAGCGCATGGTCCGGATGGTCCGGCAGCCCCGGGTGGCTGACTGACTCCACCAACGGATGGCCAGCCAGAAACTCCGCCACGCGCAAGGCATTGGACACGTGCCGCGCCATGCGCAGCGGCAAGGTCTCCAGCCCCTGCAGGATCTGGAAGGCGGTCATTGGCGCCATGCAGGCGCCGAAGTCGCGAATGCCCTCCTTGCGGGCCCGGGTGATGAAGGCCGCCGGGCCGAACTCCTCGCCAAACACCAGATCGTGAAACCCGACGTAGGGGTCGTTGATGGTGGGAAACGGGCCGCCCTCCCAATCGAAGGCGCCGCCATCGACGAGCAGGCCGCCAATCACCACCCCGTGGCCGCTGAGGAACTTGGTGGCCGAGTGCATGACCAGATCGGCGCCCAGCCGAATGGGCTGGCATAGATAGGGCGTGGCGAAGGTGGCGTCAACCAGCAGCGGCAGGCCGTGCCGGTGGGCCGCCTCGGCCACCGCCGGCACATTGAGCACTTCAAGGCCCGGGTTGCCGAGTATCTCGCCGAACACCAGCCGGGTGTCCGGCCGAATGGCGGCGGCAAAGGCGGCGGGATCCCGCGGATCCACGAAGGTGGTTTCGATGCCGAAGCGCGGCAAGGTGTATTCAAGCAGGTTGTGGGTGCCGCCGTACAGCGATCGGCTGGAGACGATGTGGTCGCCCGCCGAGCAGATGGTCGCCACCGCGAGATGCATGGCGGCTTGCCCGCTGGCGGTGGCGATGGCACCCACGCCGCCGTCGAGCGCCGCAATGCGCTCCTCAAGCACCGCGTTGGTCGGGTTGGACAGGCGCGAATAGACGTGGCCAGCCCGTTCGATGTTGAACAGCCCGGCGGCAAAGTCCGCATCCGGAAACACGAAGGAGGCGGACTGGTAGATCGGCGTCGCCCGCGCCCCAGTGGCCGGATCCGGCGCCTGCCCGGCGTGCAGGGCAAGGGTGTCGAAGCCGATGGACGCGGGGCTTTTGTGGTCGCTCATGGTTCGCCGCGCACTGCTGGCCTCAGCTCGGCACCGGGGGCGGCTCCGTAGTGATTAGCGGCGGATGGGCCCGCTCGACGATGACCTCCAAGCGGATCAGCCGCTCCTTGATGTTGTCGATGTCGGTGCGCATCGCCGCCAATTCGGCACGAAATTCCGTGCGCATCTCAACCATGTCAGTGCGCACTTCCGTGCGCATCTCGACCATGTCGCCCCGGAGATCGGCAATGTCCGCGTGCAACTCCGCCCGCAGCCACAAAAACAAGGAGATCACCAACCCTGCCGAGACCAGTGCGTTAGCGACGCCCGTGCTGATGATGATCCACGCATCCTTCGTCATGTCATTCATGGTAGCACACGCCCAGCAGAGGGCCTGAGTAAAACGGATGCCCACCGTAGCAACTCGAACCACCCAAATCTGCCGGCAATTTCCCCAAGAGCCGCCATCCAACCTCCCGGCAAAACTTGAGCGATTTGCGCGATCCGATGTGCGACATTCGCCACGCAAAGCGCTTTGCGGCCCGTCTAGCGACCCATGACCACGGCCACCAGGAAACTCCCAGCCCTTAGCCCTCGCTAAGGGGCAATCATGAAGCTCGCCGTGGCTTGCGCAACCAAGGCGCCGCTGTCCTGGCGGATGGTCCGTCCCTCCATTTGCGCCAGGCGCCCCTTGCGCTTCAGGCAACGGCCCTCCAAGCGCACCGCCACGCCGATCGGCAACTGCGCTCGGTAGCGGATGTCCGCCTTGGCGGTGAAGCCGACGATGCCCCGCAGCCACAGCCAGTTGGCCATGACGTCATCGAGCAGGCCGAAGACGATGCCGCCATGGGTGACGTTGCCGTAGCCGGCGTGCCGTTCATCCGGGGTGAATTCCGCCAAGCAAAGATCATCCTCCAAGCGGAAGCGGACCTTGAGGCCGATGGGGTTGTCGGGGCCGCAAACAAAACAGTGGCGGCCTTGGCGAACTCGGTGTGCGGACGGTTGCTTGGGCAATTGGGGCGTTCTTCCTGATCGCGGGATGCGGCCGTCGATGGACCGTGTCTGCGCCCGGCCAACGCCATCCTGCCGGTCCGGGCCTTGCCCCGTTAGGTTAACATCCCGCTCCCGTGATTGATCTGCCCAGCATCCGTCGGCGGCTCGCCGGCCATCAAGGCGCAACCGTCACCCCCGGACGCCATACCCGGCAGGCGGCGGTGGCGGTCATCCTGCGGGAGCGCGGGGGCCAAACCGAAATCCTGTTCATCAAGCGGGCGGAGCAGGCGGACGATCCCTGGTCCGGCCAGATGGCCTTCCCCGGCGGGCACCGGGAGGGCGCCGACGCCGACCTCAAGGCGGCGTCGATTCGCGAGACCCTCGAGGAAATCGGCCTCGACTTGGCCGCCAGCGACTATCTCGGCGCCCTCGACCACCACCATGCCGCGCCACGCGGCCCGCGCATGGACATGCTGATCGCGCCCCATGTCTTCATCTTGGAAGGCGACCCGCCCCTGAGCCTGAACCACGAGGTGGCGGAAGTGGTCTGGGCGCCGCTCGACGCATTGGCGGCCAATGGCTTGCACGACACCGAAACCCTGGCCATCGCCGGCAAGCCCACGGTGTTCAACGGCTACCGGCTCACCGGGGGGCACTTCGTCTGGGGATTGACCTACCGCATGCTCAAGGACTTCTTTCTGACCCTGAACCCCGATTGGCCACCGCCGGCGGAGGCCAGCTAGCCCGCTGAGCAATAGTCCGCGATGGCCAACCCGGCGGCGACGCTCGTGAAGGGATCCTGCTCCACGATCCGCCGGGGGAAGCGCTCATCCAGGATGCGCCGCACGGCCGGGATCAGGTTGGAGCCCCCAGTGCGCAGCACGACGTCCACATCGGCGGCGGCGATGCCCGCCCGAACCAAGGTTTCATCAAGGGCGGCGGCGAAGGCCGCCAGCGGCTTGGCGATGAGCGCTTCAAACCGCGGGCGGGCCAGCTCCACCCGGACGTCAATCTCAGGAATGTCCAGCACCGCCTTCGGCATCGTCGAAAGCTCCGCCTTGAAGGCCTTGATGGACTGGAACACGAGATAGCCGAGGTTGCGCCGGATCAGTTCGTGCAGGCGCCCGAACTTGCGCCCGCCGGGTCCGCCTTGGGCGATGCAGTCCATCACCGCGGTGGTGTACCGGTTCTGGTTGAGCGTGTGGCCGATGGTCCAATTGAGCAGCAATTGCTCGTAGTCCTCGAAGGGGAAACGGGTCTCGATGTCGCGGCTCATGCCCTGGCGACGCCACACCTCGCCCTTGCCGAGCAGGGGGAAGAGCAGTTCCCGGAACAGCAACTGGTCGATGCGGTCGCCGCCTAGAGCGATGCCGTGGGTGGTGGCTACGTCAAAGCGCGCGCCGCGCCGGCGCAGCACGCAGAAGTCCAAGGTGCCGCCGCCGAAGTCCACGGTCAGCAGGCACTCACCATCGACCCCCGGCTGGCCGTGCAGGTGGCGCGCTGCGGCAGCGACCGGTTCGGCATAGGGACGCGCATCGCGGATGCCCGCATGGCGGCAGGCTTCGCCCAAGCGGGCCAGGGCCGTGCGGTTGCGGTGCGGTTCGCGTCCCTCGAAGTTGACCGGATGACCGACATGGGCGCGGGCGCAGTTGCCGACGCCGGCATCGACGATGCGTTTGCGGATGTGCAGCAGGATCGGGGTGATCAGCGCGACCACCCGGAACGGATGATCGAACACCATCAGCCGCCGGGTCCGTTCGTCGCCCAACAGCCGCTTGATGCCGCGGAACAGCCGCCCCTGCAGGCCGCTGTCGATCAGCGGCTGACCGTGGATCGCCTTGGTCGCCGTCTCGACGGGCGCTGGGTTTTCCGAATCGCCATGCCGGACGAATTCGGACTCCGAGCCGATGACCTCGGCAATGAACTCGACGGTGCGGCCGGCGTTGTCGGCCAAGTGCCGGTCAATGGCCTGCTGGCCGACGCAGGCTTGCAAGGCGCGGTCGATGTAGGTGGCCGACGGCATGATCGGCGTCCCTGCCTCAAGGCCGACGAACTCAAGCCGCTCCCCGTCAAAAATGGCGGCGGCGGAGTTGGTCGTGCCGAAATCGATCCCAACGCCGAGCCGCATCGCTCACCCGCCGGCGGCCACCCCGAAGCAGGCGACGCCGGTGCCGCCGAGGCCGCAGTAGCCGTTGGGCACTTTGGCCAAGTACTGCTGATGATCGGCTTCGGCGTAGTAGAACGGCGGGGCGGCCTTGATCTCCGTGGTGATGGCGCCGTAGCCCACGGCCGTCAGCGCCTCCTGATAGCGGTCGCGGGAAGCCAAGGCGTCCTCCAGGCCACGGTCCAAGTAGATGGCCGACCGGTACTGGGTGCCGACGTCGTTGCCCTGGCGCATGCCTTGGGTGGGGTCGTGGCCCTCCCAAAACACCCGCAGCAGTTCCTCAAGGCCCACCTGCTGCGGATCGTGGACCACCAGCACTACCTCGGCATGTCCGGTCAGCCCCGAGCAGACCTCCTCATAGGTCGGATTGGGGGTGAATCCGCCAGCGTAGCCGACGGCGGTGGCGAACACCCCCTTGGTTTGCCAGAACAAGCGCTCCGCCCCCCAAAAGCAGCCCATGCCAAAAACGGCTTGGCGCAGGCCGTCCGGGTAAGGGCCGACCAGCGGACGGCCATTAACGAAGTGCGCGGCAGGCACCGGCATTGCCCCGGCGCGGCCCGGCAGCGCCCGCTCGGCCGTCGGCAGGCGCAGCTTGAATTGAAAAGCCATCGGCCATCCTCCTTTATGCGGACCAAACAGCGGCATCATATAAGAGTGGGCGTCGGCGCGACAGGCGAACCTTGGCCGGGGGCCAAGGTTCGCCTGTCGCGTGGGGTCAGGTTCCGAAATGTTTCTTAAGCCCGCGCAGCCGCACCCGCAAAGCGGGTGCGCGAAATCAAAAAAGGGTGCTATAAAGGGAAACGATGCCTTCCCCTGCCCTCAAACTGACGCTTTGCCTGCTGGCGCTGCTGTGCGGATGCCAATCGGCGCCCCCCAACGCGGCGGGCACTGCCCCGGACGACGCCTCCCAACCCTTTGCGGCCACCCAACTGCGGGCTGGGTTCCTGGCTGGCGACGACCTGCCCAAACGCATGGATCGGCTGATCGAGCTCGAAAGCGAAGCCGTCAAGCTCGCGGAGTACGAGCCGCTCAAGCTCGGCGCCATCGGCAGCGCCATCCTCGATCTGAATCCCGGCAGCCTGGTCGGCCACCACATGCTGCGGCGATTCTACGACCACGTGGATGCGGCGGAGACGGCCAGCGGCCACGGCGCTTGGGCGGATGCGGTCAAGGCGTCCATGTCGGCGGGCGCAACGGGCGCCGTTGGTGCCCCCTTCAGGGCCGTGACGCCGGTCGAGGCGCAGATTTTCCTGCGCTCGGAAGGCCTCTCGCCAGTAGGCGCGATCTACCAGTCCACGGAAGCGGCGCCGCTGCTGATGATAGTGCAGGGCCGGCCCGAACAAGGTCCCCTGCGGGCCCTGCACTTCACTTTGAATGGCGTTTACCGGGCCGCCGAGCACGGATTTGCGGAAGCGTCGGGCGACGCTGCGTTTTCACCCTTGGCGCTGATGGGATTGCTGGCCCGCCAAGGCGACCCGGCGGCGCAGACGGCGGTGGGCGCGCTGCTGATCGGCCGCAGCCGAACGGAGGACGCCATCGGCTGGCTGCAGGCCGGAGCGCGCTTTGACAACGTCATCGCCAACAACATCCTGGCCCGCATTCACTGGATTCGAGCCAATCAGGCTGACCCGGGGGACGAGCGGCAGGCGGCGCTCAACGAATCGCTGGACAACTATCTGCAGGCCATCGCACTTGGCTCCTCGGAGGCCATGTACGCGCTCGGCGCGCTCTATCTGAGCGGCGCCTTTGGCGGCGACAATGCGGAAACGGCGATCCCGCTCCTTAAGCAGGCCGCCGAACTCGACAACAGCGACGCCCTGCTGCACCTCGCCCACCTGCACTACGCGGGCAACAAGGTGGCGAAGGACCGCAAGCAGGCTGAGGACCACTTCGTCCGCGCCGCCGCGCTCAACAACGAAGCGGCCAGGCTGAGCTACGCCCGCTACCTGATGCGCGAGCGCGCCGCCGCGGATTCCCGCACAGTGGCTTGGCTTGAGGAGACGGTCGAGGAGACGGCCAACCCGGAGGCCATGCTGATGCTCGGCAATCTGCACGCCCGCGGCGTTGCCACCAAGCAGAACCTGCGCATCGCGCAACGATGGTACCGGGACGCCGCGAAGGCGGGCGAGGACAACGCCCAAATCGTCAACGAGGTGGCTTGGACGCTGGCCGTGTCGGACCTTACGCGCCTGCGCCGCGGGCGCTTCGCCAATCGCATCATGACCAGGATGATGGAGGGCAACGACCAAGCCCGTTCGCAGCCTGAGTACCTGGACACCTGGGCGGCCACCTACGCCGCCACCGGCAACTTCCGGGAAGCGGTGCGCCTGCAGGAAATGGCCGTGCAGGAAGCCATCCAAGCCGACCGGCACGACGTGCTTGACATCCTGCGGCAGCATCTCGATCTCTTCCTGAACGGCAAGCCGGTCATGGAGATGGTGCCCTAGCGCTCGGCTGACGCGCCCAATCGACCCATGACCCCATCCGAACTGCTGGCCAACGACGTGCCCCTGATCGACCTGCGGGCGCCGGCGGAGTTCGCTCGCGGCGCCTTTCCAAGCGCCGTCAACCGGCCGCTGCTGACCGATGATGAGCGCTCGGAGATCGGCGCCCTGCACAAGCGCCACGGGCGGGATGCGGCCATTCGCAGGGGCCACGAACTGGTTGCGGGCGGGGTCCGCGACGCCCGCATCAAGAGTTGGACGGACTTTCTCACCCGTCAGCCCGAGGCTTGGATCTACTGCTGGCGCGGCGGGCTGCGCTCCGCCATCGCCCAGTCCTGGCTGCGCGAATCCGGCTTCCGCGCGCCGCGGGTCGAAGGCGGCTACAAGCGGCTGCGCCAAGCCTGTCTCGAAGTGTTTGCAGCCTTGGCGCCGGCCGACGCCGAAGCATCGGCCGGCGCCAAGGCATCAGGCGCGGAGCCGGTCCAAGCCAAGCAATGGCTGGTGTTGGCCGGCCGCACCGGCGTCGGCAAAACCAAGGTCATCGAGAAGCTGCCCGAAGCGATCGACCTTGAGGCTCTAGCGCGGCATCGCGGCTCCGCCTTCGGCGGCCGCGACGGCGGACAGCCCACGCCCATCGCCTTCGAGAACGCCTTGGCCATCGACGCCCTCAAGCATCGCGGCCCCCGCTTGATCGTCGAGGACGAAAGCCGCACCATCGGGCGCTTGGCCCTGCCCCGATTCTGGTACGCCCGCATGCAGCGGGCGCCGGTGGTGCTGCTCGAAGCGCCCTTGCCCGCGCGCATCGCCCGCATTCGCGCCGAGTACGTTGATGAACCCTTGGCCAACGGCGCCTCCGAGGAGGCGCTGCTCGCCCGGCACCAAGCGGCGCTGGACCGCATCGAGCGGCGCTTGGGCCGCCAGCGGCACGTCGAAGTGGCCGACGCGCTCAAGGCGGGCTTCCGCAACGGCAGCCACGAAGGCTGGATTGAGCGGCTGCTGATGTGGTACTACGATCCGATGTACGACCATCAACTCAAGACCAAGCAGCGACGCATCGAGTTCCGGGGCGGGCGGGCGCAGGTGAGCGCCTATCTTCGAGCCAGCGCGGCAAGGCCCTGCATCGACCGACAGGCGCGCCGCGTGAAGGGAGGGTGAAGTGCCCCGCCGCTTCCGCTCACGCCAATTTCACATGGCTTTTCCCACAATGGGCCGCAACTTGATCCCGACGGGGAGCGCATGAACCGCATCTCCAAGCCCCGCTTGGTTGGCGCATCGCCAAAAGCCGACGAAGAGTCGGTGGCTTGGCTGCGAATCACGCCTTTCATCGGCCTGCACTTCGCCTGCCTTGCGGCAATCTGGGTAGGGATCAGCGCAACGGCCGCCACGGTGGCCGTGCTGTCCTACATGGTCAGGCTCTTCGCGATCACCGCCTTCTACCACCGCTGCTTCGCCCATCGCGCGTTTCGCGCCAATCGGGCGGTGCAGTTCGTCTTCGCCGCGCTGGGGGCTTCCGCCACCCAACGGGGGCCGCTCTGGTGGGCGGCGCAGCATCGGGCGCATCACGCCCACACGGATACCCCTGACGATCCGCACTCGGCGCAGCGTGGCTTTTGGTGGTCGCACATGGGCTGGTTTCTCTGCGATGCCAACTACCAAACGCCCATGCACCGGGTGCGTGACTTGGCGCGATTCCCGGAGCTGCGCTGGCTGAACCGCTTCGACCTGGCGCTGCCCATCGCCTACGCAGCCGCCATGTTCGCCTTGGGCGAAGCGCTGCATTTAGTGGCTGCGGACACCAACGGCTGGCAGATGCTCGTCTGGGGCTACGTCATCTCCACGGTGGCGTTGATGCACACCACCTTCATGGTCAACTCGTTGGCGCATCGCTTCGGCAAGCGCCGCTTCGCCACCGCGGACTTAAGCCGCAACAATGGCTGGCTGGCGCTTCTGACCATGGGCGAGGGGTGGCACAACAACCACCACCGCCAGCCCACGTCGGCGCGCCTGGGCTTCTATTGGTGGCAGTTCGACCTCGGCTGGCTCGGCTTGCGGCTGCTGGCCGCTCTGGGGTTGGTTCGGGACATGAAGACCCCTTCAAAGCAGGTGCTTGCCGAGGGCCAGTGCGCGTAGCGGTCATCGGCGGCGGTGTGTCGGGCATCGCGGCTGCGCACGCCTGCCAAGACTTTGCCGAGGTCACGCTGTTTGAGGCCAACAGCCGCTTGGGCGGCCACGCCAACACCCATGTGCTGCTGGTCGATGGCCGCGCCCAAGCGGTGGACTCCGGATTCATCGTCTTCAATCGACGCAACTACCCCCTGTTCTCCGATTGGCTCGACGCGCTCGGCGTGGCGACCCTGACCACGGAAATGTCATTCGGGGTGGCAACCGCCGACGGCTTGGAATACGGCACCTCCAGCCTCGGCGCCCTGTTCTGCCAGCGCCGCAACCGGATTCGGCCCGCCTTCCTGCGCATGCTCTCCGACATCGTCCGATTCTACGGCCAAGCTCCGTCCATCATCGACTCGGACCCGCGCCCGCTGGCCGGGTTCCTGCAGGCTGAGCGCTACTCCAAGGCGTTTGCGGAAGACCACCTGATGCCCATGTGCGCCGCGCTATGGTCGGCGCCGGCCGAGCGGGCTTGGGAACTGCCCATCGGCCACGTCGCAGCGTTCATGACCCATCACGGCCTGACCCGGCTGCGCAACCGGCCTCAGTGGGAGGTCATCCGCGGCGGCTCGCAAGCCTACGTCAACGCCTTCCGCAGCGCCTTCAAAGGCGGGTTGCGCACCGGCCATGCGGTACACGCCGTGCGCCGCGATGCCCTAGGCGTCACGGTGGCCACCGAACGGGGCAGCGAGCGGTTCGATCACGCAATCCTGGCGTGCCACAGCGACGAGGCCCTGGCCCTGATCGATGCGACAGCCGACGAACTCGCAGTGCTCGGCGCAATTCCCTATCAGCCGAACCGCGCCGTGCTGCACTCCGACGCCGCGGTCATGCCGGAGCGCCGGGCGGCTTGGTCAAGTTGGAACGTGCGCGCCGACGCCCACGGCCGCCTGACGTTCACCTACTGGATGAATCGCCTGCAGGGCTTGGACGCGCAGCGACCCTTCCTAGTCACTTTGAACCCCGCCGGGGAGCTGCGCGACACCTGGCTGGAGTGCGAGTACCGCCATCCCATCTTCACCGCCGCCGCCCATGCGGCCAAGGCCCGCCACGACGAAATCAGCGGCCGCAACCGCACCTTCTACTGCGGCGCGTATTGGGGCTGGGGCTTTCATGAGGATGGCTTCCGCAGCGGCTTGCAGGCCGCCCGCCAACTGCGCGAGCAGGGCCAGGCGGACCGGGAGCGGAACCTCGTCAGGTGCGGGACGGGATGCTGATGCTCGCGGAAATGAGCTGCCCAGGCACGGTGGCGCACGCCCGGCGGCAGCCCCGCCGCCACGTTTTTCGATATCCGGTTTGGATGCTGTACCTGGACGCCGAAAGCCTTGGGCATCCGGTGCTGCCAACCCGCTGGCCGCCCCTGTCGGCGCACCGGGGCCATCTGCTCAGCGTCGCCGAAGTGCGCCGGCGGCTGGTCGCCAACGGCCTGCCGGACGCCTTGGGCGCAAGCAGCCGCACGTTCGCCCTGACCCAGCCTCGTTCGCTGGGCTTCTCCTTCAATCCGGTCAACTTCTACTTCTGCTTCAACGGCAACCAACTCACCGCCCTGCTGGCCGACGTCAACAACACCCCTTGGGATGAGCGGCACTGCTACGTCCTTGACGCCCAAGCGGCGCGTCGGGGCGAGGGATGTTACGACTTCCGCTTCGCCAAGCGGCTGCACGTCTCGCCTTTCCTGCCCATGGACGGACACTATCGGCTGCGGCTGCGGTTCTCCGAAGGCCGACTGCGCATCGCCATGCGCTTCAACGACGGCAAGGGGCCGATGTTCGCCGACCTGTCGCTGCGCACCCGCCCGCTGACTCGGGCGGAAGCGGCATGGGGCGCCGTGCGTTGGCCGGCGCAGAACGCCCGGACCTTGGCCCGCATCTACTGGCAGGCGGCGTTGCTGTTCCTGAAGCGCGCGCCCTTTCATGCGCATCCGCGGGCGGGCCAGCCGCCCAAATGCGGCAGCGGCATCCCCTTGGGAACGGCGCGGCGGCGCAGCCACAAGCCCGGCGGCGCCAAGCCGACTGGCAAGGGGCCCGCGTGAAGGCGGCCGGCGAACCGCTGACCCAGCGCTTGGTGCAGCGCGCCCTCAGCGTGGTTGAGGGCGGTTCCCTTAAGGTCTCGACGTCCGGCCAGGACCGGACTTTTGGCCATGGCGAACCCGAGGTCCGCCTGACCGTCCACGATCCGGCGTTCTACCGACGCTTGACCCTGCAAGGCTCCATCGGCGCCGGCGAAAGCTACATGGACGGCCATTGGGACTGCGACGATCTGGCGACCTTGGTGCGCATCATGGCCCGCAACCGGCCCGCCCTGGAGCGGCTCGAAGGCTGGGCCGCAGCGCCCGCGGCATTGGCCGACGCCTGGGGCCACTGGCGGCGGCGCAACAGCAGGCGCGGCAGCCGCCGCAACATCAGCGCCCACTACGACCTGGGCGACGATCTGTTCCGGCTCTTCCTGGATGAGCGCATGATGTACTCCGCCGCGGTGTTCGACCGGGGTGACGAGACCCTTGATGAAGCCAGCGAGGCGAAGCTGGCGCGCCTGTGCCGAAAGCTCGAACTGCAGCCCGGCGACCATCTGCTGGAGATCGGCTGCGGCTGGGGCGGCCTTGCCCTGTTCGCCGCCCAGCGCTTCGGCTGCCGGGTGACCGCGGTCACCATCTCCGAAGCGCAACGCCAATGCGCCAGTCGGCTGGTGGCGGAAAACGGGCTTGCCGACCAGGTGGAGGTCAAGCTGTGCGACTACCGGGATCTGGGCGGGCGCTACGACAAGCTGGTGTCCGTGGAGATGATCGAAGCGGTTGGCCACGAATACCTGGACGCCTACTTCCGCGCTTGCGCGCGGCTGCTGCGCCCGGACGGCCTGATGGCGATGCAGGCCATCGTCATTCGCGACAGCGCCTACCGCCGGGCGCTGCGTCGGGCGGATTTCATCAAGAAGCACATCTTTCCGGGCGGCTTCATGCCCTCGGTGTCGGTTCTGACCGCAGCGGCGGCAAAGGCCGACCTGTCGCTGGCCAACTTGGAGGACTTCGCCATCGACTACGCCCTGACCCTGCGCGAGTGGCGCCGCCGCCTGGACGCCAACGCGGCGCGCGCCCAAGCGCTTGGCTTCAGTGAGCGTTTTCAGCGCCTGTGGCGCTTCTACTTCGCCTACTGCGAGGGCGGCTTCCTGGAGCGGGCGATCAGCGACGTGCAGATGCTTTTCACGATGCCCGGCCGCCGCGGACCGGTCTGGCGCCTGCCCTTGGAGAAGCCATGAAGCCGCTGCTGCAAGCCGCTGAGAGCGGGTTCCTGCCGGATGCCCTCATTCGCCTCGGCATCCGGCGGCTGCTGAGCGCCCGGCTGCTCGAGGAGGGCGCCCGCAGCGTGGAGACGGCCTCCGCCCGCTATGCCGACCTGCTTGACCGGCTGCGGCAGGCGCCCGTCGCCATCAACACCCGCGAAGCCAACCAGCAGCACTACGAAGCCCCAACTGCGTTTTTCGCCGAGGTGCTTGGGCCGCGCCTGAAGTACAGCGCCTGCCACTGGCCGGCGGGCACCCAAAGCTTGGCCGATGCCGAGGACCGGATGCTGGCGCTCTACGCGGAGCGGGCCGAGTTGGCGGATGGCCAGAGCATCCTGGACCTGGGTTGCGGCTGGGGCGCCTTCGCGCTCTGGGCGGCGTCCCGGTACCGGCGCTCGCGCATTTTGGCCATCTCGAACTCAAGCTCCCAAAAGGCTTTCATAGACAGCCGAGCGCTTGGGATGGGCTTGGACAACCTGGCGGTCCGCACCGCCGACATCAACCAACTGGCCGCAGGCCCAAGCGGCTCCCGCAGCGAAGCCGCGCCCGGCGGCATCGGGGGGCCACAGGGCGGGATTGATGACGACCTGAGCCAGCGCTTCGACCGCATCGTGTCCGTGGAGATGTTCGAGCACGTGCGCAACTACGCGACCTTGCTGGCCAGCGTCGGCCGATGGTTGAAGCCGCGCGGCAAACTGTTCGTCCACATTTTTGGCCACCGGCAGCTAATGTATCCCTTTGAGGCCCAAGGCAGCGCCAACTGGATGGGCCGCCACTTCTTCACCGGCGGCCTGATGCCCGCCCAGGACACCTTGCTGCACTTTCAGGACCATTTGCGCATCGAGCGGCGCTGGCTGCTCTCCGGGCGCCACTACCAGCGGACCGCCCGGGCTTGGCTGCGCAACCTTGACGCCAATCGCAAAGCCGCGCGCATGGCGCTTGAGCGCGCCGCTCCGACGGATGGTCCGCAGCCGGCGCCCGGCCGGCTCCAAGCGCAACGCTGGCGCATGTTCTTCATGGCCTGCGAGGAGTTGTTCGGCTGGAACGACGGCAACGATTGGCTGGTCTGCCACTACCTGTTCGGGAATCGTGGCTGAGGGGCGCGCGCGGCTGGGTTTAAGCGCTCGCTTGGGTCGGCTGTTCGCGCTGCAGCTGACCGTCATCGGCATTGCCACCTTGATCGGCATCCACATCACCCAACTGGTGGTTGAGGATCTGCTCACCCGGCGGGCGCTGGTGCTGGAGGCCGCGCACTTCTGGATGCGGCATGCGGCCAATCCCGGCCAGCCACTGCCTGACACCGCCAACATGCGCGGCTACTTGCGCCCAAACGCCAGCGGCGGCGAGGGTGGCCGCGGCGTGCAGGCGGCGGGCGCCGACGAGGCCGGGATGCCGGCGGCCCTGCTCAACGAGGAGCCCGGCTTTCGGCGCATCGAACTCGACCGGCGCAGCCGCATCATCCACGTCTCGGACCGCGGCGGGGCGCGCCTGTACTTGGTGTTCGACGCGGATCGAGTGTCCGATCTGGCCTTCTACTTCGGCACCGTGCCGCTGTCCATCGTGCTGCTGCTGATCTATGCGGCACTGTTCATCGCCTATCGTTGGTCGCAGGCTGCGCTGTCGCCCATCGTCCGCCTGGCGAAGCAACTGGAAGCGGTGGATCTGGATCGGCCCCGGAGCTTCAAGCTGGAACTCAAGGCATTGGGCGACAGCGCCGACGGGGAGGTCGCCACCATGATCGATGCGCTCATCGAGTTCACCGAACGTCTCGATGCCGCCTTGGAGCGGGAGCGGGTGTTCACGCGGGACGCCGGCCACGAGCTGCGCACCCCGGTCGCCGTGTTCAAGGGTTCCCTCGATCTTCTGGAGCGCGACGCCGAGCGTCCGCAGCAGGACCGCCTCGCCTTGGCCCGCATGCGGCGCACGGTGCGGGACATGGAATCGCTGCTGGAGACGCTGCTGCTGCTGGCGCGCGAGGAAAGCTCCGCCTTCAGCGGCAAGGCCACCGAGATCAAGCCGTTAATCGAGGCGGAGGCGGCGGCCTTGGAGGCTCTTGCCGAACAACGCGGCAACCGCGTTGAGCTGCGTTGCGACATCGATCTGCGGGTCGAGGCGCCGGCTCAGGTGGTCCGCATCGTGATCGGCAACCTGTTGCGCAACGCCCTCTCCTACACCCAGGACGGCAAGGTCGAGGTGGCGGTTCTCCATGCGGGCGTTTGCATTGAGGACACGGGCAGCGGCATGACGCCCGAGGAGCTCGACAACGCCTTTGAGCCGTTCTTTCGATCCGAGCCCAGCCGCAAGGCGACCCACGGCCACGGTCTGGGCCTGTCCATCGTCCGCCGCCTCGCCCGGCACTACGGCTGGACCGTTGAGGTGAGCAGCGAACCCGGCCGCGGCACCGCCGTCACGGTGGGCTTTTAGTGCAGCGTCTCTAGTTTCGGCCATGCCGCTCCGTACCGATGCGTCCCAGAGGTGGTTTGAGACCGCAGCTCGGCCTGATTTGCCGGGAGGGGTAACCGAAAGCGCTGTCATTTTGCATGCCTAGCCTTCCAGCGCCCGGCGATCATCGGCGGGAGCGTTGGCCTCAGTCGTCGGCTGCGCCGGGTTGGTCGCCCGGAAAGCGCAAGGTGTAGCCCCGACCTGGAACGGTGGTCACCAGCGCATGGGCGAAAGGCCGGTCCAAGGCTTGGCGGAGGTTGTAGAGATGGCTGCGCAGGGCGTCGCTCTCCGGTGGGTTGCCGCCCCAGATCTCCCATTCCAGATCACGCCTCGGCACCACCCGCGGATGTTCCCGCATCAACACCCTGAGCAGTTCGAAGGCGGTTTGCGACAAGCTGATCGGGGTGCCGGCGCGGCGGACTTGGAAGGCGTCGGCGTCCAAGGCGAGCTCGCCGATTTCGTACTTGGAGTCCAAGCCCCTGGCCCGCCGTGCCAACGCCTCGATGCGGGCCGCCAACTCCGGCATGTCGAAGGGCTTGACGAGGTAGTCGTCCGCGCCCGCGCCAAAGCCCGCTAGCTTGTCGGCCAGCTCATCGCGGGCGGTCAGCATGATGATGGGCGTGGCCACCTTGGCATCCTCCCGCAAGCGCCGACAGACCGCAAAGCCGTCCAAGCCCGGCAGCATGATGTCCAAAACCACCACATCGTAGCTTTCGGTTACGGCCAAATGCAGCGCGAGCAGGCCGTCGGCGGCAAAGTCCACCTGGTGGCCGCAGGCCTCCAGGTAGGCGGCGGTGGTTTCCGCCAAAGCCTGATGGTCCTCAACCAACAGGACGCTCAGGCGCTCCATCAAGCCGCTTCCCGGGCGCCAAGCCGCTCATCCTTAAGCCGCCAGCGCCGCTCAAGCCATTGCCGGGGCCCCGCATCGATTGCGCTGCTGACGGGAAAGCTCTGCGCCGCCATCGCCACCGGTCCGCTGGCGCCGCCCAGAAAGGCCCAAAAGGCGGCGGAGCGCGGGTAGCGGATGGTCAGGTCAACAAGGGACGGGCGCAGCGGGGCCAAGGCCTCGACGATGGCCGTGAAGCCGCCTGCCCGGGGCGGCAGCAAGTGTCGGTGGGGGCTGCCGGACCGGCGTCGCTTGGCCTCGCTGAATCGGGTGCCTTCGGCGAAGGTGAGCATCGCCGCCGGCGCCTCGAACAGCCCGGCGCAGGCTTGGCGAACCCGCTCCCGATCCTGCTGCCGCCGCTCCTCGACGGAGCCGCCGACGCGGCCGCGGCGACGCATGACGGGAAAGTTGAAGGCCAGCATGATCAGCCCCAGGACCGGTATGTAGGCCAGTTCCCGCTTGCAAAGGAACTTGATGACCGGTCCCCGCCGGGCGATGGCGCTCTGCAGCAGGAAGATGTCCGCCCACGATTGGTGGTTGGCGACCAGGATGCAGGCGGCCTCCGGGTCCAGCGCCAAGTCCGGGCAGCGCCAACGGGCGCCGGACACCCGCTTGAGCCACCAGTCGTCAAACGCCACCGCGCGGCGGTATATGGCGCAGCTGATGCGGTGGGCCGCTGGCCCGGCCTTGGGCGCCAACAGGCGAACGGCCAGCACGACGAGCAGCGGCCCGCACCAAAACAGCAGGTTGAGCGACACCGCCGCCAGGGCCGCGAGCGCCTTGAGATGCTGCCCCGGGGTCACGCCGAGGGCTTGGGCCTTGGCCGTTGCGGCGGCCGCGGAATTAGGGCGGGGGTGCGGGCCAGATAGTCCCGATACTCGGGGTCATCGCCCCAACGCCGCTGGCCGCTCGCCTGGAGCATGCGCACGCCGCTGATTTGCGTCAGCAGCAAGATGATGAACAGCGGTGAAGCGAACGTCAACAGCGCCCAGCCCTGGAGTGCGGGCCATGCAGCCACGGCGATGCCCGTCCAAAGCAGAATTTCGCCAAAGTAGTTGGGATGTCGGCACCAAGCCCAAAGCCCGCTGGCAATGAACCGCTGGGCATTGGCGGCCTGGCTGCGAAAACGCCGCTTTTGCTCGTCCGCCGCCACCTCGATGGCGAAGCCCAGCCCCCAGAGGACGACGCCGACGGCAAGAAAGCCGTCCGCAGGCGCGCGCGATGCAGCGGCAATGGCGGCCAGCCCCGGCGCGAAGGAGACCGCCACCCAAGCCCCTTGCAGGCTCCATGTCATCAGGAAGGCGGCAAAGTCCTGCTTGATGAGGTTGAAGCGGCGGTCGAAGCCGTCCCGGCGAATGCGCGCGCTGAGAAAGCAACCCAAGCGCAGCGCCCAGCAGGCGACCAGCAAGGCGATGGTGATGGCCCGCGCATCCGGCTGCTCCGAGACGGTGAGCGCGAACAGGGCCAGGCTCAGAAAGGTGAACGAGCCGGTCAGGTCGAAGTAGCGTTCGCTCTGCGCCAAGTACGCCGGCACGAAGGCCAGCCACTGGATGGCGAAGGCCAGCGCGACGCAAAGCGCGAACACGGGAATGCCGGCCAAGCGGCTGCCGCCGTCGCTGCCCGCCAGCGCCAGCAAGACGCCAAGGCCCGCCGCGCCCGACACGCCGATCCAAGGAATGGCCTTGTTCACTTGGGAAGCTCGGCCCCCTGCCAGCCAACCAAAGGCTGGCGAGCATATCATCAACCACCGCCGAGGCGCACTGCGTTGTCTCTCAACGTCGCCTGCAAATGGTCCACGAACGCCCGCACCCGGCGAATGCCACGGCTTTCCGGGGCCCTAAGCAGCCATAGCGGCACCGGCTCCACTCCCGCGCCGGGCAGGCGCTCAAGCTCAGCGTCGGCGTCCCCGATCCAGCAGGGCAGCGCGGCAACGCCAACGCCGGCCCGCAGCAGCGGCAGCAGATGCGTCAAGCCTGGGCAGCGAGCCACCGCCGGCGCATCGTCGAGATGGCGCGATTTCAATCTGGCAATGGCCGCTGCGGAGGCCTTGCCGCAGGCCAGTCCCGCCGCCTCGATCCATTTGGGGGGCGCGGGGCGGGCCAGCAGGCTTCGGCGGCCGTACAGCGACCAGCCCACTGCGCCAGCCTCCCGGCCAATCAGGTCCAAGGCGGGCGATGCGGTCAGTTCCAAGGCCACCTCGAAGGACTCAGCGGCAGGTCCGCCGCGCAGCCATTCGATTTGGATGTCCTGATGGGCGTTGAAGAAACCGGCCAAGGCCTCCGCCAACCCGCCCAGCAGCAGGAACCCCGGCACAGCCGCGCGAACCGGCCCGGCCAACTCATCGCCGCTGCGCTGGAGGTCGCGCTCAATGGCGGCGATGTCCCGCTCGATGCGCCGCAGCCCGGCGGCAGCCGATTCACCGGCGGCGGTCAGCGCCAAGCCCTGTCCGCGGCGATTGAAGAGCTTGACGCCCAAGCGGGTCTCCAAGTGCTCCAAGCGGCGGGTGACCGTTGAAGGGTGGACGCCGAGCGTCTTGGCGGCGGCGCGCGCCGTGCCGCTGCGCACCACGGTTGAAAAGAACTTGAAGTCGTCCCAGTCCATGCCTTGCCGCTCCGCTTCCGCTGAAGGCCCAGCCGCACCCGTCCCGAAGCGCGGCGCCAAGGGAGCGCGGTTGTGCGGCAACCGACGTTTCGCCCATCGAGACCCTCTGCCGACGGCGGCGCCGCCATCAAACGACGCGCACAACACGAGTTTGAGCTTTCGCGCCCCGTCAGAGTCCATGACTTATCGGCATTCTGCGATCAACCGTTGCAATTATGCAACACCTTGTTGCGTTACCTATGGTTGCATTTGGCGTTACCGAAAGTAACATACGGGCATCGGTCGCAACGCATGGCTAGCGCTAAGCAGCCAAGCAAGGAACGAATTCACTGGTTGAGTGAATAGCGCCGAAATGAGGGATACCCGGCTTCCTCCCTCCCCTCCCCCTTCTCCGGGTATCCCTCTTCTTTACTCCCCTACCGCCCATGCTCAAGGCTTGCGCACCCTCCATGTGTTGCGCCCCGGCGAAGCTTGGGGCGTCCTCGCAATGACAAGGTGCGCCATCGTGATTGCACGCCGAGTTGAGCAGCAAATCGCAAGTGCGCCTTAGGTGCTTTGCGGGTTCGGAAAATACCGGAATCCTGCCTGCCCGACGAGGCGCACCCGCGCAGCGGGCGCGCTTGTGCGGGCTCGCAAACACATCGGAACCTGACCCACGCAACGGCGGCGGAGTTTCGCGGTAAGCGAAACTCCAACAAACCTTGGCCTTGGCCAAGGTCGGCTTTGTCCCAACCGGGAATAGCCGCTACCATTCGTCGCCTCCAAACGCTACGGAATGACCCGATGAGCCGACGCCTTTTCGCGCTGTTGCTGGCCAATGCCGTGTTGGCGGCGGGCTGTGCGATGCCGAAATTGCCCCAGTTCAAGGTGCCGCGGGTACACAAGATCACGGTGCAGCAGGGCAACGTCATCACCCAGGAGATGGTCGATCAACTCAAGCCGGGCATGACCCGAGAGCAGGTGGCCTTCATCATGGGGGAGCCGGTGGTGCGCAACATCTTCAACCAGGACCGCTGGGACTACATCTACACCATCACGGTGCCGGGGCGCTTCGAGACCGAGCAGCGCTTCACCGTCTTCTTCGAGAACGATGCCCTCTCATCGCTGGCGGGCGATCTGGCGCCCAGCGACGCCACGGGCGAGGGCTAAACCGAATCACGGCCTGCCAACGCCCGGCGGCGGCGGGCCTCCTTGGGATCCAGCAGCAAGGGCCGATACAGCTCGATGCGCTCGCCGGGGCTCAGCGGGCGGCTTCGAGCAACCCGCTTGCCGTAAACGCCCACTGGCATGCGGTTTAAGTCCAAGCCATCAAAGCCGGCTTGGCCAGCCGCCTGACGCAAGGCCGTCCCCACGGTGGCCTCTGCATCAACCTCAAGGGCAACAAGCACCTGCCGGTCGCCGGCGGCGTAGGCTACTTCGATCCGCATGCGGCGCCCAACAGGTGGTGGGCGCGCTGGCAGAAGGCGTCCATGACCGCGTTGGCCATTGCGCCGACGCTTCTCGCCACCACCCGGGACAACAGGCGGCGGGCGCCCTTGAAGGCGAAGTTCAGGTCGAGTTCCACCCGGCAGCCGCCGCCCCCGCCGAAATCGGAGAACCGCCATTCGCCCCGGAAATGGCTGAACGGGCCATCCACCAAGTCAAGCTGGATCGCGCGGCCGGGCTGCAGCGCGTTGCGGGTGGTGAAGCTCTCCTTGAAGCCCTTGGCGGCGACGGTCAGCCGCGCCTCAAGAGCTGCGGACTCATCCATCAAAACGACCGCGCCGACGCACCACGGCAGGAACTCCGGGTAGCGGCCCACATCGTTGACAATGCGGTAAATGTCGCCTGCAGCGTAGGGGAGCACGGCCGAGCGCTTGAGCTGGGTCATCCGGCCAACCAAGCCCTGACGTTGTCGAGGCCGATGATGGTCACCAGGAACACCACCAACACCCCCAAGGGCGCGGTCACCCCAGCCAACGCCAGCCAGAGCTTGCGCGCCACCGGCCCGGTCAGCCCCAATTGGTTGCCGAGCACCGACTTCGGCAGGGCAAAGGCGGCGAACAAGGCAATGAACAAGCCGCCGAGCGGCAACATGATGTTCTGGGAGACGTAGTCCACGAAGTCGAAGAACGTCATGCTGCCCACAACGTGGAACTCCGACCATTCGTTGAAGGAGAGCACCGTGCCGATGCCCAGCAGCCAGCAGCCAGCGCCCAGGGTGACGGCGACCCTGGATCGCTTGGCGCCGTACTCCTCCACCAAGTAGGCCAGCGCCGGCTCGGTCAGCGAAATGGCCGAGGTGATGGCGGCGAGGCTCACCAGGATGAAGAAGACGGTGCCGAACAAGGCCCCCCAAGGCAATTGGCCAAACGCCAAGGGTACGGTCACGAACAGCAGCCCCGGGCCTTGCCCCGGCTCCAAGCCGTTGGTGAAGACGATGGGGAAGATGGCGAGGCCCGCCACCAACGCCACGACCGTATCGAGCACGGCAATGGTGGCCACGGTTTTGGTGATGGATACGGAACTCGGCACGTAGGCGCCGTAGGCCATGATGGCGCCCATCCCGATGCTGAGGGTGAAGAAGGCATGGCCCAAGGCCTCGAACAGGGCGCGGTCGGTGAGCGCATCCCAGTCGAAGCGGAACATGAAGGCCAAGCCTTGGGCGAAGCCGCCGGAAGTGATGCCGTAGCCCAGCAGCACCGCCAACAGCACGAAAAGCAGCGGCATGATCCAACGGATGGCCGTCTCAAGGCCCTTGACCACCCCGCGGCCGATGACCGACACCACGACCGCCATGAACAGCGTATGCCAGAACAGCATCTCCCAAGGGCTGGCCAGAAACGCCTCGAAGGCGCCGGTCGCGTGGCCGGCGGTGGCGTCGGTGAAGCCGCCGTCCGCCAAGCTGAGGACGTACTTGAACGCCCAGCCGCCGATGACGGCATAGAAGGACAGGATCAGAAAGCCGGCCAGCAAGCCGGCCCAACCGATGAGCACCCAGCCTCGGTGCCGGTGGTGCTGCTGGGTCAGCCCGCGCATGGTGTTGACCGGGCTTTGCCGCCCTTCCCGGCCAATCATCACCTCCGCGACCATGATGGGGACGCCGACCAGCGCGATGCAGGCGAGATAGACCAGCACGAAGGCGCCGCCGCCGTTTTCGCCGGTGATGTAGGGGAAGCGCCAAATGTTGCCCAAGCCCACCGCCGAACCCGCCGCCGCCAGAATGAACATCCAGCGGCTGGACCACATCCCATGCCTCGACTGCCCGGATTGCGCGACATCGGCCAAAACGGCGACCTCCCTGACTAGCGCTGCGCATTTTCGCTAAGCGATGAACGACAAACAACCGCGAACCTTGGCCAAGTGCCAAGGTTCGGTTGGAGTTTGGCTGCCGCCAAACGCCGCGCAGCCGGCATCCGGGCCACAAAGGAAGGCCGAAGCCATCCTATAATCAGCCCATGTCCGCCACGAAAGCCGCCAAGGGCTCCGCGACCATCGCCCGCAACCGGCGGGCGAGCCACGACTACGCGCTGACCGAGCGGTTCGAGGCGGGCTTGGCGCTGCTGGGCTGGGAGGTCAAGGCCATCCGCGCCGGCAAGGCGCAGCTCGTGGACAGCTACGTGCTGCTGCGCGACGGCGAGGCATGGTTGCTGGGCGCCAACATCGCGCCCCTGCCGAGCGCCTCAAGCCATGTGGTTGCCGACCCGCAGCGGACCCGCAAGCTGCTGCTGCACAGCCGCGAACTGGCCCGAATCTTCACCGCCACCCAAGCCAAGGGCTTTAGCTGCGTCGCCACCGCCCTGTATTGGAAGCACAACCGGGTGAAGTGCGAGATCGCCCTCGGCAAGGGCAGGAAGCAGCATGACAAACGGGCCGCGGCGCGGGACCGGGACTGGCAGCGGCAGAAGGCGCAAATCCACAAGCAGGGGCTTCGCGACGGTTGAGCCGAGGCGGGTGGGTGCCCAGGAGACTGCGCCAACCCTACTCGCGCACCTGCACCGGCAAGTCGGTGATGCCGCGGATGAAGTTGGAATTGAGGTACTCCGGTTCGCCGACCACCTCGACCGCCCGGAACCGCTTCAGGATCTCCTCCCAGATGATGCGCAGCTGCATCTCCGCCAGCCGGTTGCCCAAGCAGCGGTGAATGCCGAAGCCGAAGGACAAGTGCTGGCGGGCGTTGGGGCGATCAATCCAGAAGCGGTTCGGGTCGTCAATGCGCTCTTCGTCGCGGTTGCCGGACAGATACCAGATGCAGACCTTGTCCCACTGGCGGATCCGCTGGCCGCGAAGCTCGACGTCCTCCACGGCCGTGCGGCACATGTGCGCCACGGGCGACTGCCAGCGGATGATCTCCGACACCATGTTGGGAATCAGGCCGGGGTTGGCCTTGAGCTTGGCGAACTCGCCGGGGAACTCGTTGAGTGCCAGCACCCCGCCGGATATGGAGTTGCGGGTGGTGTCGTTGCCGCCGACGATCAGCAGCAGGACGTTGCCCAGAAACTCGCTAGGGGTCATGTTGCGGGTGGACTCGCCCCGGGCAAGGAAGGAAATCAGATCCTCCCCCTGCTCCGCAGCGGTGGCCCGTTCCTGCCAAAGGGCGTTGAAGTACGCAAAGCACTTCCAGAGCTCCTGGAATCCCTCTTCCATGGTCTCGAAGTAGTCCGGGTCGCTGATGCGTTCCACCGTATCGGACCAATGGATGAGCTGGTGCCGGTCCTCCTGGGGCACGTCAAACAGGGTCGCCAGCATTTGGCCGGTCAACTCCACCGACACCCGGCGCACCCAGTTGAACGTCTCGCCTTGGGGCAGCTCGTCCAGAATGGCGCCGGCGCGGGCGCGAATCAGCTCCCCCAAACGACCGAGCTTGGAGGGCGCAAACATCGGCGCGACGGCCATCCTTTGGGCTTCATGCACCGGCGGGTCGGCCATGATGAACATGGGCAGGTGGAACATCGGATCGGGCGGGGCCTCCAGCTTGCGCCCGCCCAAGCGGATGCCGCCGTTCATGATGTCCGAGGAGAAGAGATCGTGGCGGGTGTCCGCGAACTTCACGTCTTCGTAGCGGGTGAGCGACCAGTAGGCGCCAAACTGGCTCTGCTCGCACCAATGCACTGGCGACTCGGCGCGCAGGCGCTCGAACCAAGGCAGCATGGTGTTGGCCTTGAACAGTGCCGGATGGGCGGGATCCAACGTCGCCAAGGGAACCGACCAAGGATCCTGGTGGGGGTCGAGGGGCCAAGCGTCGCGCCACTCCTTGGTGCTGCGGCGCATCGCTTCGTTGACTTGCTCTGCACTATCGGCCATGTGAACCGCCCTTCGATCGATCAGTGGGGATGCGCGTTTTATCATAGCGGGTCGGGGGATTCGACTGGCCCTTGGTCGATTTGCCGTCTTGAATCCTCGCGAGGACTTGCTAGCGGCTCACTCAACTTCCTAAAGAATGTTGACAGCTTAGCTTCTCGCGCTTAATCTGCAAACCATGCGTCGAGTCAAGTCAGTAACTTCCCAAAGAATATTGACAGTCCTGCAACCGAGGAGAATCGATATGAAAGGCATCATCACGGCGATGGCTGTTTCCGTCCTGCTAGGTGGGGTAGGTCAGGCCCAGGCCAGTCAGGCCGCCTCAACGTGGAGGGCCTGCGAGAGGGCCATAGATAGATCCTACGCCGTCAGGAACCAAGGCGTCCGGTGGGAACGGGGATCCGTGACGGCGCACAAGGACAGCAACGGCAGGTGGACGAGATGCAGCGTGAGGGTGAGCGTCAAGTACCCCTCGTGGCACGTCATAAGCCCCAGCAACAGCATGCCGCACCCGCCGGGGAAGGCCAGCTACGGCTATTGGGACATCCCGAGTTCGGGCGGGACTCTTCCCACCCCGGCGGATCTTGAGAAGCTGACTTGGTGCCTTCCGTCCGGCGTCGGGGGGTACCAAGGCGAAATGAAGCTGCCGCCCTGCAGGCCCATGAACGAGAGGAACCACAGAAAATGGCTGGCCGGGCGCGTCCTGCAAGGGCCCGATCCCAAGCTCAGCAACGATCAGGTGTGCCGGGTGCTTGTGGACGCCTCCTACATCATGAGCGAGCAGCGCGATGAATTCGTCAAGAACGGCGGGAACATATCCTGGCGGCAGGGCAGCATCAAGGCGTCCCAAGCGGAGTACTCCAGCGGCAGGCTCTTCCGCGCCAGGTGCGCGGTGACCTTCGACTACAGGCTGCCCAGGTACCACAAGGATCATGGAACGGGCAACCACACCGCTGGGCCCGTCAGCGGGAAACTCAGCACCGACGATCTCAGGAAGCAGGGGGAGCAGGGAGTCCGCCTGTGCCTGGACAGGAGAGGAGTGGGCACTAGGCAGCAATGCCGGCCGCTCATCAAGAAGTACTACATGCAGGGAACCGCCGTTGCGCCCGCGACATCGCCCACTCCGGCCCCGCCGCCGCCTGTCGTGTCCGCCCAAGACAAGCAGTGCAGGGCTTGGGTTGACGCATCGCCGATGGTGGCTGAGAACGGGTGCCACTATGATCGTGCGGGCACGAAGTCCGCGGGCGACAATCGCTGCAAGATAGCGGTAAGGTGCTCATACCCCGATTGGCATCCGGTTGGACATCCCGAGTGGGCTCCCGGCGGCCCCAGAGGGCCGTATGCCTATAACCACAACAGCATTGGCGAAAGCTTGATAAAAAGACTCAAATACTGTTTGGATGGGGTTTTCAGCGACAACTGCAACGGCATGACCCTGGACAACTTCACGGCGCAATACCGGCCGGCCATGATCGCCCATATAGCAAAGGTCAGGGGCGGCCCCACCCCCGCCGAGTGCGACTATTCCAGCACTGAGAGGAACGACGTCTGCGATCACCACTTCCGCTGGGACGAAATGATTAGCAAGCTATCGATTCCCAGACCCAACTACAAGACCGCCCGCGACTACGCGCAGTCCATCGTGGACAAGCACGGCTGGGCGAACTGGAGTAAGATGGTCAGGCTGATCGAGGGCCGGAACAAGTAAGGAGCAGCGCTTCATGGCAATCACCGAAGGCGAAGCCCCGCCTGCCTTCACGCTGGCCGACGCCGATGGCACGGCGGTGTCGTTGGACGACTTTGCAGGACGGGATCTGGTCGTTTACTTCTATCCCAAGGATGACACCCCCGGTTGCACCAAGGAGGCCTGCGGCTTTCGCGACCTGTGGAGCGGTTACGAGGCGGCGGGCGTCGCCGTGCTCGGCGTCTCGCCCGACGGGGGCGCATCGCACCGCAAGTTCATCGACAAGCACCAATTGCCCTTCCCCCTGCTGTCGGACCCCAACCGGGAGATGATGACGGCCTACGGCGCGTGGGGCGAAAAGACGATGTACGGCAAGAAGACGGTCGGCGTCATTCGCTCCACCGTCTGGATTGGCGCCGACGGCACCGTGCGTCGGCATTGGCGGCGGGTGAGCCGGGCTGCGGACCATCCGGCGAAGGTGCTGGAGGCGATCACCAGCGCCCAAGGATCAAGCTGACCGCCACGGGCAGGGCTGCATTCAGGAGCCCAGCCGGTAGCGCAGCTTGACGATGAACAGGTCGCCCAGCGGATCCTCGAACGCATCCCTAAACAGGTCGTTGAATCCAGCGCCGCCCAAGCGCTGGGCTTGATCCGCGAACCGGGTATAGACCACGAACAGATCGGACAGCGGTGCGAGCTGCCAACGGTAGCGGACCTGAAGCACCATCTGCGAGATCGAGAAGTCGAAGGCGTCGAGATCCCGGGGCCGCGGCTCGGCAATCAAATCCCCCGGCGTCGCCGGGATGCGCAGGAACTGCCGTTCGGTGGCCTTGACGCCCACCCACTGCAGGGAGGCGCGGAACTGCTGCTTGGCGCTGAGGAAGTAGTCCAAGACGAGCGTGGCCTGGAGCTGGTCGGCCGCGAACGTGGCGAAACGGTCCTCCCCCTGATGCAGCAGCCAGCCGTCGCGGTCGTCCCGGCGAACCGACAATCGGCCGCTCAGCCGGTGGCCGGGCTGCCAGCGCAGGCCCGCCTTGACGTGGAAGGCGCGCCCGCCGAGGCCTTCCCCCGCATAACCGCCGCCGAGGCTCCAGCTCAGCGGCTGGCCGGCATCGGAGGCGTATTCGAACAGCGCCTCCGCGCGCTCCTCCACCCGGTAGGCGCCGTTGCCGAAGCTGTTGAGGTCGTCGAAGTGCCGGGGAAAGAAATGGACGCGCGTCACCAGCCTGCCGAGGCTGTTGAAGGTCAGTCTGTTGGCGATGAACAGGCCGCTGCCGGTGTGCAGCCCATCCAGGTTGCGCTGCGCGAAGCCGCGGATGTCGAACTCGTTGTCCCGCGCCCAGCCGAGGTTCGCATCCGTGCGGCTGAAGGCCGACCGCAGCCTATAGTAGCTGTTGCGCGGCAGGAAGCCCAAGTCGTTCAGATTGACGTGCCGGTCCATGACCTCGAACCCGAAGCGCTGGCGCATGCCGCGCCGGTAGGTGTACTCCAGATCGTTGAAGCCCCCGTAGCCTTGGGCCTGGCCGTCGATGTCCGACGTGAACGCCTGTCCATCCAGCTTCCACTTGCCGTTGGCCGTCAAGTAGTGCCAGTCAACGCCGTGGGCGAGAGCGTCGCGTCGCGGGTTCAGCACTGCGGTGGAGAGCAGGCCGAAGCCTCGGGCGGCGCCGCCGGAGTTGTCCTCCCACAGCAGGCGCGCCACGCCGTAGTCGGTGCCCGGTTGCCGAATGGTCAGGGCCGGGCCGGCGTCGGTGGTGGCGTTGAACCGCACGTCGTCCTCGACCGCGGCCAGCGCCCCGTAGCGAAACGGGCCGAACTGCCCGGTTGCCTTGACCGCGCCCAGCAGGTCCACCGGCTGGATCCGTTCCCGGTCGGAAACCTCAACGCCCGCTTCAAGCTCCGGCGCCATCGGGCGGCCGCCGATGCGGCGCGTGTTCACCATGGTGTAGGGCGGGCTGGTGACGCCGACCGGCCGGTTGTCGGTCTGCGCGCGCGGCGAGGCGACGAAGATCTGCTGGCCTTCGACGAAGAACAAGCGCTTTTCGGGAAAGAAGGTCTCGGTGGCGGAGAGGTTGATGATCACGTCGTCGGACTCGACGGCGCCAAAGTCCGGGTTCAGCGCGCCGGTCAGCTGAAAGTTGGTCGAGGGCCTCCAAAAGACGTCCACGCCCGCATTGAGAGGGGTTTTCCCTTCGATCCGGTCGCGGCTGGCGGACACATAGGGATAAATCTCGTACTGCTGGCGCGGATCGACTCCCTCCACGACGACCGGCTGCATGTCGGACATGAACGTCGGGCTGGTGAACGGCAGCGGGGGCCATCCCCAACGGGCCTGCCGGTGGCCCACCCGCCGAACCACGTAGATGCCGATCCGGCGGGCGCCATCGGCATGGGGCATGGCCAGAATGCTCCAAGGGATCATCATCTCCGCCGACCAGCCGGTGCCGGTCCGCACCGTGGCGCCCCGCCAAGGACCGTCCCACTCCCGCGAAAAGCGCTGCTCCGGCAGCAAGGTGCCGTCGCCTTGGGCGTTGCCGAGGGCAAGATCAAACCAATAGCCGTAGCGCGCCTGCCCGGAGGTGTCCAGCATGACGCCCAAGCCGTCGCGCTCACTCATGAAGACATCCCGACCGGTCAGCCGCTGGATGACGGTCTCGGCCGGCTGCTCCACCTCCATGCCCACGTACAGGCCCCGTTCGGTATGGAACAGGCGCAGGCGGGTGGCATAGGGCGGCTTCTCCAAAGTGTCGGGCGTCACCACCAGAAAGTCGGTTTGGACCGGCAATCGACGCCACACCGGCTCATCAAGCCGGCCATCCACGCGCACGTTGGCCTCGCTGGCCGGAATGCCGGCCAAGGTGAGCGGCGGGACCGAAGCCACCCCGGCCATCGGCGGGAACAGCCCGCAAAGCAGGGCGCCAACGCGCACCGCCCAAACGGCCAAGCGATTCAGGGAGATCGCAGCGGGCGTCTCGCCACACTCCGGCAAGGCGCGACGGTTGCTTCGGATCATGCGGCAGGCAGTCAAGCCATTCGCCGGACCAGCCAATCAAGGATGAGGCGGTTGGTCTGCTCGGGCTGCTCCTGCTGGATCCAGTGGCCGCACTCCAGGGTGTGGACCTCCACATCCGGCACATAGGTCGCTAGCCTCGGATTGGGCGGCACGATGTCGTAGCGCCCGTGAATCATGAGGGCGGGCTTGTCCACCCGCTGGCGCACCTGTGCCGTGGTCTCCCAATTGCGGCTGAAGTTGCGGTACCAGTTGAGCCCGCCGGTGAAGCCGGATTGCTTGAAGGTGGCCACGAACTCCGCCAGCTCGGCCTCGCTCATCATCAGCTCGCCGGACGGACTGGCGCTGGTGGCCAAGTCGATGATCGTCCCGCCAGCAGGCTGGTTTTGGGATTCCTCGCGCCACTGGCCGGTGCGGTAGATGTTGCGCAGGAAGTTTTCGGCGTTGGCGTCGAATGCGGCGTCGGCCACGCCAGGCCGCCGATTGAAGTGGACGATGTAGAAGTCGCTGCCCAACGCCGCTTCGAAGGCGTCAATGGGATCCCTGTCCGGGCGCTCCAGAAAGGGCACGCTCAAGTTCACCACGCCCCGCACCCGGCTCGGATGCAGCATGGCCAGGTTCCAAACCACGATGGCGCCCCAGTCGTGGCCAACGAAGACGGCGTCGCGATGGCCGAAGCGGTCGAGCAGCGCCACGAGGTCGCCGCAGAGATGGTGGATGTCGTAATCCGCCACCGGCTCCGGGCAGCTTGAGCGGCCGTAGCCGCGCTGGTTCGGCACGATGACGTGGTGCCCGGCATCCACCAGCGGCGCAATCTGATGACGCCAGGAGTAGGCGCACTCCGGCCACCCGTGGCACAGCACGATGGGGCTTCCCCCGGGGTCGCCCGCGCTGAACGCCTCAAGGGTGATGCCGTTGACGTCCATGAATGCGGCTTTGGGGAATGGAGTCACGGGCTGCCTCGTGGGGTGACGCATCGCCTCATGGTAGCGCAGCGACCCCTTCGCCACTACCCGCGCGACCTGACGGTCGCGGATGGAGTTTCGCTGGCGCGAAACTCCGCGCTCGTCGCTTAGATCAGATTCCGGGATGTTTCTGAGCCCGCACACCCGCGCGCCCGCTTCGCGGGCGCGTTGGAGGTTTTGCTGTGCGAAACTCCGCGCTAGTACGTCGTCAATCGGACATTTTTGGATAGAGTCCGCGCAGCTTGATCCGCGCGTCCTCGGTGGTGAACCGCCACTGTACCGGCGCGCCGCCGGCGTTGCGGCGCTTCGTCCAAGCCTCCGCCTCCCGGCGCACCGCGCCGACGTCGGGCAGGTGCCGGTCCAGGCACTGCCGCCCCAGCGCGCTGAACTCGACCTCGGCCATGTTCAGCCAACTGCCGTGCTTGGGCGTGTTCACGAACTCGAGCCTCCCCAGCAGCCGCCGCGCCGTGGCCGGCTCGAACGCCTTGTAAAGCGAGGCGCCCGCGTGGGTGTTGAGGTTGTCCATCACCAGCGTGATGCGCTCAGCGTCGGGGAAGTCCTCCTCCACCAGTCGGCGCGCGCCCTCGGCCCAGGTCGTGGCGACGTGGTCCCCCTTCACGTCCACCCGCCGCCAGTTCTCCAGCGGCGCGTAGTGGAGCAGCAGGTGCGCCACGCCGTTGCGCTCGCACTCGGCGTCGAAGCGGGCCGGGCGGCCCGGCGCGGCCGGCCGCGGTACGCGCTTCTCCCTCACGCACTGCTTGGTCGTCTCGTCCATGCGGACGACCGGACGGGACGGGTCATGCGGCCGCGTGCACACGTCCGGAACCTGCTCCATCGCGCACGCGAAGGCCGCGTCCTGCTTCGGCGGAATGCACCACATCCTGCGCTGCCAGGGCTTGACGGCGTTTTTTTAAAACCCGGCGCACCGTCTCGTGCGACACCGACGCCACGATGCGGCGCGCCTTCAGCTCGTCGGCCAGCAGGTGCAGCGTCCAGCGCGCGCCCCCCTCGGGCGGGTCCGAGCAGGCGATGGCCACCGGGCGGGCCTCCGCCTCCCCGTCCAGAACGCGGGAGCGCTCCCGGCTCCGCCGGCGCCGGGCCAGCACGCTGTCCAGCCCCTCCGGAACGCAGCGCCGACGAACGTTCTCCACCGTCCTGGCGGGTCACGCCCGCCCGTTCGGCCACCTCCCGGTCCGGGAGGCCGGGACCGTCCTCGGACTCGTCGGCCCACAGCGGCAACTGGGCGTTGCGGCGGCAGGGCGCCGCGACCCGCCCCTTGTGGACCAGGTCATGCAGCCGCTGCCGCTCCTCCGACGTTCAGACGAATGACATGCAGCTTCCTAATGCAAAAATCCTCAACACGTTAACCCAACCTATTGAGAAAGCACCTTAACATCCAAAACCATCTGAATGAAGGGGTACTAGTGTGCCGGCGAGACCCAGAACGCCCAACAGCAAAAATGCCCACGGTACGGACCGCAGTGCATTGGCTAGGGGCAAGGCGCGAAGGTCTTCCCAGCTGCGGCGCTCCTGGGTGAGGAACGCTACGGGGACATCGCATCGTTCCTCCATTTCGGTCAGCAGTCGGTTCTTTACTGTCAATTTCGCTGTCAAAGAGTTGAGAGTCGCAAGCCACGCAATGGCGACCCCGCATAGGAGAGCCCATAGCACAGCGGACAGAAAGGGTAACGTGTCGATGGTTCCAGCGGACGCTGCGGTGACTGCTACGGACGCGACGCCGTAGGCACGAGTGCAAAGATCACGCCGCTCGTCGAGCTTGTCTGCGGATTGAACGTTTAGCTGGTAGATGGCGAGCTTGTCATTCATAGAAAGGCGCTTGGGGTGATTTGATGTATGAGGTGCGAGCGGTTTGTTGTCGATTGAGCGGCCCGATTGACCCTGCCAAAGCGAGGCAAATCCCTTCAGCTATTCCGCCGCCTCATAGGACGGCTCAGGTCGTATGGGCAGTTTCTTCGGTACTTGAAGGCCGTATCGACCAGAAACTCAAGTCGGTCAGGTCGCCCTTCGATTCGGTCCCAAGGCACTACCGAAATTCTGATATCCGGCTTAAGCAAGTTGTCGATGATTCGACCTGGAAAATAGGGATATCGACGCTCGTACTCAGCACGATAGTCAACGCTCATCCAATACTGCTGATCAGGATAGAGTTTTTGCTTTTCTCCGTCGTGGGCGGCAGTGAAGAACAAGCATCCTGTGGAAGGCAAGTTGACCACGATGATCCCCGATCTATGGTTAACAGAGCCATCGTACATGCTGGAGTAAATCTCCCAGTCAACATGCTTCCGGTGCTTTGTCTCGGTTCCCACCAGCACGATAGTGACGGTAGTTTGGCGAAGGTACCCGTCCCTGATCCGCCGGCGAATTGCTTCGTCCGAAAGGTCTTCCAATATGTCCCCTGTATCGACCGATCGATCAACGAACGCGCTGAAATGGCGTCCCGTCGCAACCAGTTTTTCTTTGTAGTACTGATCATTGTCGTAGTGATAATTGATGAACACGTTGTGTATTAGCACTCCCGAACCATCGAGGGCTTGATCCTTTCCAGCCCCATCAGCGCCAACACCACTACTTCATCGATGTGGGGCGTATTAGCCAAGGCCCTATTCTCTTCCAACGTCAGGCCATTGTTGAGGTCTGCGCAACCAAACTCGTCAAACCACTTGCGGCCATCCCAGTCACGGGTTGAGGACTGCCACGGTGTCGCTAACTCAAGAGATTCCGCAATGTCTCGGGCGCAGCCACCGAAGCCGCCGAGCAAGTACAATGGCTGGCCGGCTTCGAGCGCAAGCCGTGTTTCCTCTGCGATTCCTAGCATCGCTCCGCTGTATCCCTCCACGCGGCCACCCAAGACCACCCGGGCTGCGGTGCAGCTCAGCATCGTTTTGCGCATTGCGGTCAATCCTTCTACCCAATCTGCAGTGGTCAGGTCATCGATGGGCTGGTCTGGGCATTCCTGCAGCGAGATTGGTGAACCATCGCGGGACAGCCATACCACTTCGGCCACGCCGACGAGTTCTTCCGCCAGCGTCCGCCTGTCTTCCGCGGGCATGCGAGCATGCACTGGCTAGGCGAGATAGTCCACCACGCCAAGCTGTCCGTTCGATTGGCCTGTGCGGTCATAGCGGCTGGCAAACTCAAACAGTTGCTCCGTAAACCCGCCAGGACGCAGGTCGCCACCGTAGGCAAGGCGGTAGCCAAAGGCCAGCAGTTGGGACGCAAGGGTCTCCATCGCATCATGAAGGTGGCCATCACTGAGACCCAAGGCTTGCAAGTCTGGATTTTCTGAAACGGAAACCGCCACGGCTGCCGTCCAGCTCTCGCGCCAGTTCTTCATGCGCTGTCAACCAGCCACTCGCTGAAGCTCCGCACCGGGGGTTGGAGCCCCTCAAACAGCCGTGTCATGTTTGGAGTGGCTCAGGAAAACGCGAACTGGGTCAATAGACATCAGAGCGCTGGCACCTTGGCTTGGGTCGCGCAAATGGCGGTGATAGGCGTCGAGCATACGGCCTAGTTCATGCGTCAGTTCGAACAGCAAATGAGAAGTGCGTTCTTCCTCCCCGCCCCTCCAACTGTGCCATCGCATTGCTTGGACGTTTGGGACAACGCGTTGGCCCGATGGAGTCATCGCCACAGGGAACACTCGGCAAGCTAGGGGATCCCTGCGCTTTTTTTCGGTGATGTCGCTGAGGTAACGCTGCCAGTCACTGCTCGCTGCCAGCTCGTCGCCGGCCAGGAAGACCGCAACGTTGACTTGACTGGTGCTGAAGTCCACGGGGGCTGGCAACCCACCAATCGCGGCTACGCTGCGAAGGCTCACGCTCAGACCCATCCGTCCGATGCCCCCGACAAATCGCTCCCGATTGAAGTGCTTCCGCAAGCTCTCCGCGACGGGACCATGCCCGGAGTCGGGGTGCCAGACCACATGAAGGGCAACGAGAGGGCGGCGCAGGTCGGACATTGGCGGAAAATCGCTCAAGGAGCTTGGCAGCGTATCACGAACAAGCTTGATTCAGGCGATGTACAGGCTTCCATCGTTCCCGGCAGAGTGCAATGGGGTTCGGCATCCTTGAGAGTTTTCGATTCGGGATACCCACAACTCTGTATGGCGGAGGACTGGGATGGCCCACTGCACGGGTCAACTGTACTGTATTGCCAAAGTCCGCTATGTTGTACGCTTATTTAGAATCAACGATAGGGCCGGACCACTCGGCAGACAAAAATGACGGATAAGATGCGCAATGTCTTCATCAGCCATGTTCACGAGGACGATGACGGGCTCAAAGGTCTCAAGAACCTGCTGCAGCAGCATGGCATGACACCGCGGGATTACTCCATCCGGTCAGACAACCCGAACAACGCGCACAACGAGCAGTACATCAAGAGCGAAATATTGGCGCCGCGGATTCGACAATGCAGCGCTCTCGTGGTTTACATCTCACCAGACACCAAGTGGAGCGAGTGGGTCAACTGGGAGATCGAGTACGCCGAAAAGTGCGGCAAGAGGATTGTTGGGGCCTACGAACACGGTGCCGCAGGCTGTGAACTTCCCGATGCATTGGAGAACTACAGTGACGCCGTAGTTGGTTGGCGAGGCAGAGATATCATCGATGCGATCGAAGGCCGACTGAATGAGTCTAGGGGGCCGGATGAGCAACCGCGGCCACCCCGGGATATCGCCAGGTATGGCTGCGGCTAAGTGCTAGGCGCACCTCGTCATGCGACTATTCACCTACGTCATCTGCCGCGATTACGGCTTTGCGCCGAACCCATTTTTTGGGATTTGCACCCTGGCTACCTGTATGGTCAAGATACGTAAAAGCGCAAGGGTCGGAGACTGGATTGTGGGTACGGGAAGCAAGACAAAAGGTCGGGAAGGCCAACTCGTCTATGCGATGAGAGTGACGGAAGTCCTGTCCTTCAATGGCTATTGGACGGATGAGAGATTCCAATGCAAAAAGCCAAATTTGGCGGGGAGCAAAAAGCAGGCGTTTGGTGACAACATTTATCGCTGCAGTCCAGTTGGCGGTCAATGGCATCAAGTCAATTCTCACCACAGCCTTAGGGATGGAAGACCAAATCCAGATAACGTGGAGCATGACACAAAGGTCAATCGTGTCCTCTTGAGCGACGACTTCCTCTACTTTGGCGGCGTTGGCCCCGATATTCCCAAACACTTTGATATCTGCACGCCTGGTCGCGGCCATCGATGCCGGTTTCCAGATCCCGTAGTCAAGGAATTTGACGACTGGCTTAGGTCACTGGAATCCGGGTTCAACTCGCCGCCGGCCGATTGGGCTGGCATGAGGTGGACGCCAACTCACCGCTTGATCTGACGTGCAGCGACAAACCTCATCAGCGATCATACAAATCCGTCACGGATGCCGATCTGACTCATCGAGCGCCTTCATAGCCATTCCGTGAAGACGATCCACCGGTTCGGCCCTGCTAGGAACGCCTCTGGCACCTGAATCCCGCTCGGCCTTGAGTTCTTGGACCAAGTAATCCCTGGCACTATCCACAATACGTTCGTGAACTCGCGCCCGCATCCGTCTTGCGCTGGAGCGAAAAGCCAACAGACCTGCCGCCAAGGTGCTCCAGAAGATCGACAGTATCGCCGCAATGAGGGCTGCCAAGCGGTTCCCGCAGAACGCAAAATACAAGCTGGAGAAACCGACCAGTACCGACAGTGCTATCAGGCCAACAGACCAACAACTGCTCGGTGTATCAGTTCTGGACTTGTTTGCCACGGTCAAAGGAAGTTCTTGACGAGAAGACTTACCAGTGCCGTTACGGCAATTGCTGCCACCACGCGAAAGATCGCCAACTCACGGCCAACAGCATCGAGCCGCCTCTGCAGCTTTTGTTCTACCTCGGTCACGGAACTCGCAAGACTGGCCAGCGAGTGCAACTTACCGCTCACACCACTGATCCAATCGCTTTCGATACGCCATGGTCCGGGGTCGCGGCGTTCGGACTCAAGGACAGAGTCGCTGATATTGGCGTACCAGATCAGAAATATTGGCTGCCCCTGCCGCAGGTGTACGGCCACAGGCCCTGCGTTGAACACCGCGAAGATGAGGTGGCCTTTAAATCCGGGATCCACATGAAACCCAGACACGTTGACCGGCCCGCGATACTTCGTCCTCGCCCGCATTGAGATGAACGCAATCTCGCCTAGGTCGATTTCGACAACTTCCTTAGTCAGGATGAAGGCAAACTGTCCTGGTGGGATAGTGAATGCTTCCTCCTTCTTCAGGCGAACAATCGACTTTGTGCCGGGATCAGTGGCCTCAGCCGTCGGTGAGACGTATATCTCGTCGCCTATAGACAGTTGGTAAGACGCGCCATCAAGCTGATCTGGAAAGAAGGGCGTTATACGGCCTCCGGGCGACTCCAACTTTTTCTTTAGTTCTTTCGGTCCCCAGAACATGCATCGTGTCTCTTGATTCGACCGCTAGCTGAGCGGCAAATCCAAGTTTTTCGTTGCGGATGTCTCGTCTTCCACAAAAGTAATCCGCCTCTTCGTCCGGTCAACGTGAACGCGCCCACCGCCGGCAGCTTTCACATACCGCCATGCGCTGAATCCCTGCAGGATGGCGTCCTCCCACTCCGCTAATGTCCGACTCCTGACTTCTAAGCCCCCACACATGTCACGGATCGTGCGTAGCGTGGAGTCGGCTATGGAATCCACACCCTCGAACATTCCATGCTGCTTGGCGGAAGCAAAGACCAATGCCGCAATGCCTTCTTCAATTGCGATTGCGCGACCACCATCTTCTACTTCGTCTGTCTGCGGATTGCTTTTGCGTTTTCGGTGAAGGAGCCTGCGTGTAACCGGCGACCAGCCGAGTATGGCAGCATAGGCGAAGTGGAATACGTCGTGAAAGCGGTAGCCGTCGGAATCGTAGGCGTTGTCGGTGAGGGTATCGGGCGCAGCGGATATCCTTCGGCCATCGACCGTAAAAGAAACGCTTGCGCGCCCATCTTGATCTTCCAGCCAAGCGTCGAAACGTCTCGGAATCTGTTCCGTTTCTGGTGGTTCGGCGACATCTGCGGCCGTTTGGAGCAATGGCGGTGTCCACCACTTCACGACCTTTGACAGATTGCGCTCCGTGATCTCCCCAAGCGACATGCCGTGGATGCTTGACAACGCCGTGACATTCCGGAGCAACTCAACAAAGGCCTCTGTTAGCGTGGCGTTAAAGGTGCTCTCAGTTTCAGCGTCGGCGAGCAGGGCCCGATACACTGCGGCAATGCGGCCCATCTCATCAGCCAATGACAACGCGAGACGAATCCATCCAGTACGCCCATGGTAAGACTTGGACGTGTCTGGATCGCCAAGGCGCGTGGCTTGTCTATGAATATCGGTCAGGCGGATGCCACTCCGAGTGGCCACCTCCGCCATGTACCACAGCAGGTCGCCGAGCTCTTCCCCTAGTCGGTCACGAAAAGAATCGTAAGCCGCACCTTCCCGAGCACGCTTCTTGAGTTCGCTCACCACCTCGCCCACTTCGCCGATCAAGCCAAGCATTGGCGTGGTAATCGCGTCTCCGCCTTCTACCGGCCTATTCAGGCTTGTGGCGCTTGCCCGCCTTTGGTAGTGCGCAAGATCGACGCCCGAGCGGTCACACAGTGCCAGTTGGTTGTTAGCCATTCCGTTGATGCCCCACTTCGGCGGAAAGAACGGCGCCTCAATGGGCTTGGCAGGCTGAAACTTCTGCTTTATTCGTACGCGACCTCCCGGTGGCGTGAGCCTTGGGAACCGGACGCGGGCATATTTCGCCACCTCGCAAAAGAGATTCTGACAGTCGATGAGTTGCAGCCGCCGTCCGAATAGGCTTTGGAAATCCAAGCCAAGGCGCTCGAACTCCTTCTCCTGAATGTCCATCATCACGCGAATGAGGTCCTCGTGCGTCAGGCCCCCCTTGTCGGCGAAGCACTTGTGCAGCCCCTCTTGGGCACCGGGGCCAGCAGCGACGAATTCTTCCTCCGAGAACTCCACCGCCTCGCTGTAGTTGATGTCAGTGATGTACTGGTAGGCGAGGAAGTTCCCGATCGATGGGTAGGATCGCAGCAAATCGTAGCCTTCCTTCATCGATCCCCCATCCGCGAGCCGTTCGGCGAGGCAATCCTCCATCATCAGCTCTAGGAGTTGGAGATGCATCTGGTGCTTGCGCTCGCCACGACTGCCCGTTCTTCTGGTGGGCATGATATAGGCGGCGGAGTAAATTCGACGACCGGCACACAACTCGTCCGATAGGATCTGAGCAATTCTCCCAAATGGGCGCTCGGCCAGAACGATCGGGCCCATTTGGCGGGTAAGCACCTCCCAAGTCTCGATGCGATTGAATAGCTTAAACAGGAGGATGCGAAAAACGACCTCGCTAGGCTCCTTGGGCTGGTCTTGGTGGTAAATCACCTCACTAACGAGGTACTGGCTTACCCGGTCAGCGACGCGATAGGCGTTGGTGAAGCGGTAGCCCCTGAGAATTTCGTCGTCGGTCCAAGGAGCGGGGTCATTGCGCAGCCTATGGAAGTAGATGTTCTGCCGCTCGCAGGCGAACCGCCACCATGCGTCGTAGGCCTCCGTAACCCTCACGCCCGGCGCGGCGGCGGCGAGGGCCGGGGGAGTAGGCACTTCGTCAAGGGGGCCGTGTCGGTCGAACAGCGTTGGTTCGGAAGCTAGGTGGTTGCCTTGCATTTCTTTATCGCGGGGCTGGGATGCTGGAAAAGCACCTTGCCGGAGCCCTTCACTTTTATTGAGTCTGGCAGGCTGCAGCATTGGGTTGGTAGCAGGATCAGGGTCTCTATGCGCCCTGTGTAGATCATCAAAGTCCTTTGTTCAGGGACCGAGCAGAAAAAAGGGGGCGCGGCAACTTCTTGAGGCTTCCCAACTGTCTTGGGCGGCTTCTCGTCATCCACTACCATTCCGTGTGCGCTAACCTGATTCACTGGGAAACCGCAGATGACATGCCTTGCACTGAGTTTTGTCCATACTGGCATATGTTGGCGCTCGTTTACAGGGGGGCTTGCCGATCCGATACCCTCCAACCGCAGAGTATTTTGCCCTTGATCGCAATCCATGCAATTTGTCAGTTGAAAATGGAAATTGCATAGACCGTACGCTACGCTTGCGCCCATGATCCCGCGCAGCTTGACCCGCCCCGCCGTCACAGCCTTTGGACAATACCCCATCGTGACCCTCGTCGGGCCCCGGCAGTCGGGCAAGACCACGCTCGCTCGAAACGCCTTCGACCTGCCCTACGTCAATCTTGAGGCGCCCGACGAGCGGGACTTCGTGCTGAGCGACCCGCGCGGCTTCCTCGCAAGCCACCCCGATGGCGCCGTCATCGACGAGATTCAGCGCGCCCCCGACTTGGCCTCCTATCTTCAGATCAGGGTGGACGAAACCAACCGGCCGGGCCAGTTCCTGTTGACCGGCAGCCACAACTTCGCGGTTCGGGAGCAATTGAGCCAGTCCCTGGCGGGCAGAACGGCCCTGCTGACCCTGCTGCCGTTTTCCCGGTCCGAGCTCATCGACGCGGACGTGCCATGCGGCGGCTACTTCGACCACATCCTCGCGGGCGGCTATCCGCGCATCCGCGATGCCGGCTTGGATCCCACGAACTTCCATCGAGACTATGTGGGCACCTACTTGGAGCGAGACCTGCGGCAACTCAGCGCCGTGCGCAACATCGCCCAGTTCCAGACGTTCATGCGTCTGTGCGCGGCGAACATCGGCCAGGTCCTCAACCTCAACCGGTTGGCCGGCGACTGCGGAATCAGCCAGACCACGGCCACGGAGTGGCTGAACCTAATGGAGGCGGGGTACGTTCTTTACCGCCTTCAACCCTACTTCACGAACACCAGAAAACGGCTGGTCAAAAGGCCCAAGCTCTACTTTCACGACACCGGGGTCGCCTGCTTCCTGCTGGGGCTGACCGCGGCTAAGCACATCGAAAGCCACCCGTTGCGCGGCGCGCTGTTTGAAAACCACGTGATCAACGAAGTCCTGAAGCATGACCTGAACCGCAATCGCGCCGCCCAGTTGCACTTCTTTCGGGACGGCAACGGCAACGAGGTTGATCTGCTGTACAGCCGCGGCCCGAAGCTGGTGCCCATCGAAGTCAAGTCCGGACAGACCATCGGCAGCGACTGGTTCAAGGGCATCGACCACTTTGCCCGCCACTTCCCGGTGGTTGGGGGCGCGGTCATATATGCAGGTGAGGCATCCCAGCACCGCAGCGACGGCCGCGCGGTCTTGCCCGCCGATGAGTTGCCCGCCTATCTTGAAGCAATTGCTTGATTGTAGAGGGAAAACTCCCTCGAGTGGTTCGGATAGGCGTCTCGCGCGGCCTTGCATGGTTGGCTTTGAAAGCGCCACGACTTACACACCGCCACTGCCGAAGCGGTGGAAGTGAGTGAGCAGCCTCATTGGAGTCCGAGCACATGCCGGAGTCGCCGGACTTGAACAAGCTGTATCGCGAGGCGGGCGTTGTCCTGCCCGACTTGACCCAGCGGCGGCTTGATGAGGTGGAGCGCTTTCACGAAACAATCCTCCGCAATCGACGTTCCCACCTTGAGTCGGAGATCAATTCCGCCGACAAGCGCATCACAGATCGGGACCAATCTAAGGCCCGGCTAGACCAACGACGGGATCAAGTCATGGGTTTGCTCAATTCCGGAGGTGCTTTGGAGCACTTTACCAGTTTGCGGGAAGAGCTTGGCCGTGCGGAGTCCGAGGTCACGACTTTGAAGGAGCGCCTCGAAACAGCGGAACGCCTGGAGAGCACACAAACCGAACTGAAGTTACAGCGCAATCAGCTGGTGCAAAAGCTTGGCGGTGCGGCTTCCCAAATCACTGGTGGAGAGTCTTGGGCTGAAATCGGGCGGCGAACTCGAAATCGTATCGTCGGCTCCCTCAAGGATCGCCGTGACGCGGGATGAGCGCAGGGAGCAGGCGGTTGAGCGGATGCGCAAACGCGCCTTGGCGTTACCCCCAAGCCACTTGTTTGGCCGCACGCTCCTAGGGGTAAGGAACATCACGGCCAGCACGCAAAATTAGTATAGCGTTCTAGGATTTTATGGGATAAAGTCGTAAATCCATTTTGTTTGGAGACTACGATGCCGGAAATGAGCATAGAACACGCAACCTTCGAACGCCTTCAGCGCCATGCCCGCCCTCTGATCGACAGCGTGGACACGGTGGTGAATAGAGCGCTGGACGCACTTGAAGGAGGTAAGGTGAGACGGCCAAAGAAAACGACGCAGCCGGTGGACCACGACGTAGAACCAGACCGGCTGCCGGATCTCACGCATACGAAGTTGCTGAAGGCTCGTCTCGCAGGAGGGGAGGTATCGAGACCGAACTGGAACCGACTGTTGCATCTGGTGCTAGTCACGGCTATGCGCGATATGCGTAATGTTGACGAGCTCCAGCGGTGGTGCCCCGCCAACATGGTTGCGGGGCAGAAAATAGATGGCGGCTACCATTACCTGCCTGAAGCCGATATCTCAGTACAGGGTTTGTCCGCCAACGCAGCCTGCGGAGCCTTGACGGTGACGGCCCGAGGACTCGGGATTGCGGTGGATATCGTCTTCCTGTGGCGCACGAAAGAAGGTGCGGCACACCCCGGAAAGCGAGGACGGTTGAAAATTACACCACGGTAAAGAATGGAGAACAGAATCTCGATATTCCAAAAACGGAAGAAAGATGAGAATTATTCCGACCGGCTGCGTTGGGAGCAGCTAGGAGCCTGCGCCGTAGGAACCCGCATGGGATAATGCAGGCGTTGGATAGTTGAGGACGCTGCGATGCCGACGACGTTTCGCCCCTACCAGCCGGACCAGGGCCTGCTGCTGCCGCCGGACCTGCGGGACTGGCTGCCGGAGGGCCACTTGGCGCACCACGTCAGCGACCTGGTGGACGGCCTGGACCTGGGGGCGTTGTACGCGCGCTGCGAGGGGGACGGTCGGCGCAAGTCGCCGTACGAGCCGCGGATGATGGTCAAGGTGCTGATCCACGGGTACGCGACGGGCGTGTTCTCGTCGCGGGGCATGGCGCGCCGGCTGGAGGAGGACGTGGCGTTCCGGGTTCTGGCGGCGGGGAACTTCCCGAGCCACCGCACGATCTGCGAGTTCCGGCGGCGCCACCTGCCGGACTTCAAGCGGCTGTTCGTTGAGGTGGTTCGGCTGGCGGCGGAGACCGGGGTTGCGAACTTCGGCAAGCTGTCGATCGACGGGACGAAGGTTCGGGCGAACGCGAGCAAGCGCAAGGCGATGAGCCACGGCCGGATGCTGGAGGAGGAGAGGCGCCTTCAGGCGGAGGTCGATGCGCTGGCGGAGCGGGCGCGGGCGGTGGACGAGGCGGAGGACGCGCGGTTCGGCGAGGGCTTCCGGGGGGACGGCCTGCCGGCGGAGCTGCGCCGGCGCGAGGACCGTCTGGCGGCGGTCCGGGCGGCGAAGGCGCGGCTTGAGGCCCGCCAGCGTGAGGCCGACGACGCCCGGGGGCGCAAGCCCGGGCAGAGGCGCAACCCTAGGGGCGGTCCGCCCTACAAGCGGGGCCACGGGGTGCCGGAGGACAAGGCGCAGGACAACTTCACGGACCCGGAGAGCCGGATCATGAAGACCTCCCGGGAGGGCTTCCAGCAGTGCTGCAACGCGCAGCTGGCGGTGGAGGGGGCCAGCCAGCTGGTGGTCGCCGCCGAGGTGTCCGCCAACGCCAGCGACCAGGGCCGCATGGCGCCGCTGGCGGAGGAGGTTGAGGCGGTCCACGGGAAGCGCCCGGAGACGGTGCTGGCCGACGCCGGCTACTGCAACGAGGCGGACCTCGCCAAGCTCGACGCGCTCGGGGTGGACGGCTACGTGGCCCTGGGCCGGGAGGGCCGGCGCGAGGTGTCGGCGGACGCGGACCGGCATCCGGCCAAGGCCGCCATGGCGGCAAAGCCGGCGACGGAGGCGGGCCGGGCGCGGTACGCCGAGCGCAAGTGGCGGGCGGAGGCGCCCATCGGCTGGATCAAGGAGGCGCTCGGCTTCCGCCGGTTCAGCCTGCGCGGGCTGGCCAAGGTGCGGGGCGAGTGGGACCTGGTCTGCCTGGCGCTGAACGTCAAGCGGATGCAGGGGCTTCAGACGGCTTGAATGCGGGGGATGGCGTGACCATGACGGGCATCCAGCGCCCACCGGTGGTCGAATGGGGACGGTTCGGGCGCCCCCGGCGTTGGCGCCCCTCCAAAACTCTCCATTTGTCCAGATTCATTCTCAGCCATGTCCATGTTCCGACGTCCCGACATGTTCGTCACCGTGCAAAAGCGTTCCACAGCGCACGCTCCTAGGTGACCGCTTTCCTCGACCCTGCACGTCCCCCGCATCGGTTGGGGCGTACGCTTGAACCGCGCGGCGCGGGCGCGGATTTGGCCGGTATTCGAGGAGTACCGCGTCCAGTTGGCGGAGCGCAGCGTTTTGGAAGCGGCGGACTGCTACCGGGCGGCCGCGGCGCTTTTGGATGAGGACCGAAGGGGTGGGGACTTCGCTGCCGTCATCGTTGATGAAGCCCAAGACTTGGATGCGCCTGCTTGGCAACTCATTCGGAGCTTGGCTCCAAGCGGCAAGGACGACCTGTTCATTGTTGGCGATGCCCATCAGCGCATCTACTCACGCCGCCGTGTGGTCCTAAGCCATTGCGGCATCGACATTCGGGGCCGTGCGCGCAAACTGCGCCTGAACTACCGCACTACAGAGGAAACCAGCCGATGGGCGGCGGACTTGCTTGAAGGCCGTCCCATCGACGACTTGGATGGGGGACGTGAAGATAACGAAGGCTTGCGCTCCGTCGCCCACGGGCCGGCGCCCGTCGTGCGGCGCTTCCCCAGTCGAGCCGACCAATCCGCTTGGCTAATCAAGCATCTCGCGGCCTTGGAAGCGCAGGGCGAACCGTTGCGTGGCGTATGCGTCGTCGCCCGCACTCGACCAGAGCGCGATGCCATCGGTGAAGAACTGCGCGAAGCAGGGTTGTCCGTCGAAGTGCTGGAAACGGACTCGCCCGACGATTCAGCATCCGGCGTCCGTCTGGCGACCATGCATCGGGTCAAGGGCTTGGAGTTCGATCACATCATCATCGCCAGTGCCAACGCCGATACCCTGCCCTTGCCTGCCGCCATTGACGCAGCCGACAGCCCTGCCGCAGCGGAAACCGCCGAATGCTCGCTGCTCTACGTCGCCGCCACCCGCGCCAAGGAATTGCTGGTGCCGAGCTTTGGTGAGCCCGGCCCCTAATCTCCAATAAATCAAGGTCAGGCGCGGGAATGCCGCTTCGCGCCGTCCTGCCCCTGATTGGATTCAACGAACGCCCTGCAAACGACTGTTGGTGCTTGTTCCCCGAGTTACGGCCCCTGCGATTGCCACCACTGGGGCGGCAGCGGCTTGCGCTGTGGCCAGACCTGGTTGAGGGTTTCCGCTTCAAACACCTCGCCGCCCTTGACTACCAAGGCTAGGTCGGCGGTGTTGCGGATGTTGTCCATCGGGTCGCTGTTCAGCACCACGAGGTCGGCCAGCTTGCCGGCCTCGACGGTGCCGATGTCCTGGGCCACGCCGATGATCTCGGCGCCGTGGCGGGTGGCGGCGGTCAAGGCCTCGGTTGGCGTCAGGCCGCCGCTGGCCAGCGCCCAGAGCTCCCAGTGGTAGCCGAGGCCTTGGAGTTGGCCGTGGCCGCCGACGCCCACGCGGCCGCCGGCGCGGATGATCTTGGCGGCGTTCGCCGCGACTTGCGGGAAGCTGTACTCGCGTTCGTGGAACCAGAAGCGGCGCAGGGTGCGCGCCGCCAAAAAGGGCAGCGGCGTGAAGCGGCGCAGCTTGGGGTCGTCGTGCGGCGATTCATGGGTGTAGAAGAAGTTCTCCGCCCAAGGTCCGCCGTAGGCGACCAGCAGCGTCGGCGTGTAGCTCATGCCGGAGCGGGTGACCAGCTCCACGGCGTCGGCGTGCAGGTCCACGATGGGGAAGTTGTGCTCATTGCCGCTGAAGCCGTCGATGGCATGGGTCATGTTGAGCTTCATGTCCAAGGCGCCCTCGGTGGTCGGCATCAGCTTCAGCTTGCGCGCCGCTTGCACGAGCCATTGGCGCTGGCGGCGGTTGCCGGAGATGTAGGCCTTGAGGTTGCGGACCCGGTAGTGGTCCCGGTAGCGCGTCAGCACCGCCTCGGCATGGCGGGCGGAGCGGAAGTCGTTGTTGTTGAAGATGCCGGGGCCGGTGGACAGCGCCCGCGGGCCGAGCAGCAGCCCGGCGTCGATCAGGTCTTCATAGGCCAGGACGTCCGTGGTGCTCGGCTGCACGTCGAGCCCCGTGGTGACGCCGTAGGCGAGGTTGGCGAGAAAGGCGGGGTTGCTGCCGCCATGCACCCGGCGCAGCACCCGGAAGTGGGCATGGGTGTCCACGTAGCCGGGCAGGATGGTCTTGCCGGCCAAGTCGATGCGCTCGGCATCGGCGGGAATGTCCACCGCGCCGCGCTCGCCCACCGCCAGGATCCGGTCGGCCTCGATCAGCACCACGCCGTCCTCGATGGGAGGCGCGTCCGCCGCCATGCTGTGAATGCGGGCGCCGAACAGCGCCGCCTTGCCTTGGGGGCGATGCCGGGGGCGGTAGATTTCGATGGCCACGGAACGCACCGATGGGTCCGCCTCCAGCAGCGGCCGTTCGTCCTGCTCCGCGCCGCCGTCACTGTCCGCAGCGCCCCCATCGCCGTCACCAGCGGTTTGCGGATCGCCGACCCTGCCCTCTTCCCCACTTTCGTCGGCGTCGAACGACACCGCCGCCACCGCCCGACGATACAGCCGATTGCCGACGCTCCAATGGACTTCGCCCCCGTCGGCACTCCAGCCAAAGAAGTCGGCGCCGACGTCCGTGAGGCGGGCCAAGGGCAGGGAGGGATCGGTGAGGCTGAGCGTGACGTTGCCCAGGTTGCGGTTCAGCAGCCGGGCCAGATGGAGCTGGTTGGCGTGGTGGATCAAGGCATGACGGCCGTCCGGCGCCAGCCGGATGTCGGCGGCGCCCACCTCGCCTTCGGCGGAATAGATGCCGGGGCCGGTGGCGCTCAGCAACAGGCGGCGGTCGGTGCCGTCGTAGCGGACCGACATCAGGCCGCTGCCCTGGGCGGCGCCGAAGGGGTTCGCCGCCGCGTAGAGATGGATGCGGTCGTCCTCCGGCCCGAAGTGCGGCGGTCCGTAGCCGCGGGCCGGCATGATCGTGGTGGCGGGGCCACCGTTGGCGGGCAGCCAGATGAGGTCTGATCCGGTTGGCGTGCCGAAGTCGAATTCCCGTTGCCGGCGTTCGTGGCTCGTAGCCCGCAGGGCCACGATGCGCTGGCCGTCCGGGGAGAAGACCGGATCGGAGTAGAACCCTAGCCGCTGCGTCAGGCGCTTCGGCGCGCCCCGGCCGTTGGACCGCAGGCGCCAGATGTGGCCGCCTTCGTCGCCCCAACTGACGAAGGCCACCTGCTTGCCGTCCGGCGAGAAGGCTGGATGGAAAGCCTCCAACCCTTCGGGTGACAGGGCAGCGGTCCGACCGCCTTCGATCTCGTGCAGATGAATGCGGTTGAAGGCGGAAAAGGCGGCCTTGGCGCCATCCGGCGACAGGGCGGGTGCTCGAATGAGGCGCGCCTTCACCGGCCCCAAGCCCAGCCGCCAAGGAAACTGCAGGCTCGGCCCCAAGCCGAGCGCCACATCGGCGGAGAACGGGATGTCGGCGATTTCCCCGGTTTCGATCGTCAGCCGGCGAATGCCCCCGTCGGCGGTGAAGAACAGCGACTGGCCGTCCGGCGCGAAGGCGTAGCCCGGCAGCAGATCCCTCGTGTGGCGGGACTCTTGATCGTCGCGCTGCACCGGGTAGGCCAGCCAGCGGTCCTCGCCCGTGTTGAGGTTGCGCAGGCGCAGGCCTGTGCGCTGCTCGAAGCGGGTGCCGTAAGCCAGCAGGCCGCCGTCCGGCGAGAGCCGCGGACGCATGGCGCTGCCCTGGGCTTCGACGATGGCGTCCTCGGTGCCCTCGCGCAGGTCCCGGCGCGCGATCCGCCATTGGGGAAACATCTGGTTGTAGGAGAAGCCGCCCAACTTGGTGGCGTAGTACAGATAACGGCCATCGGGCGAGTACGCCGCGCCCAAGGCGTTGTGGCGCAGGTTTCTGGGCGTTGCCGTCCCCTCCGGCGCTGCTTGGGTGATCCGCACGCCCTTGCCGCCATCGATGTGGTAGGCCCAGAGTTCGTAGGCGCCGAGACCGAAACTGGTCTTGGACGCGATGACGTGCTGGCCGTCCGGCGACCACTCCGGGGAGGCGAAGTCGCCCCGCTCGCCCGGGCTGGCCAGCTTCTCGGGCTCGCCGCCGTCCAAGGCGAGGGTCCAGAGCGCGATGGCGCCATCGCGGTCGGAGACGAAGGCGATGCGCCTGCCGTCCGGCGAGAAGCGCGGCTGCGCGTCGTAGCCCAGGCCTTGGGTGATGGCCTTGGCGGTGCCGCCCTCGATGGGCAGCAGGTACAGATCGCCGAGGATTTCGAGCGCCAGTTGATCCCCCGAAGGGGCGACGTCCAAGGATAGCCAAGTGGCCTCATCGACGGAGAATCGGGCCTCCCGCTCGGCCTTGAGCGGCAGGCCCGGCTCCGCATCGCCCAGCGCCGCGCCGGCAGCGAGACAGGCAGCCGCGGCGGGCAGGTGACGCGCGGCAATGCGCAGTGCGGCCACAAGCCTCTCCCCGATCATGGCTGGCGGCGTGGGTAGTGGGTGTGTTTGGCGGTTAGGCGACCGGCTCGTACTTCAGCATGACGCGGGAGCCGTCGGCCAACCCGTTGCGGAAGCGCGGTCCCCACTTGTCCCACTCGGCGCTGTACTTGCCGCCCATGACTTCAAGCACCTGCCCTTGGACGGCGGCGTCCGTTTCGATGCTGGCGGCGGCGCCGACCATGGGCAGCGCCCTGTAGCCGCCGTCCGCGCGCTGCCACCTGCCGACGTCGCCGACCCAGATTCGGGCCTTGGCCAGCCCTTGGCGTATGGCCTGGGCGCGCCAGGCATCCATCGCGGTGACCACATACAGGTCACCGTCGAAGCTGGCGAACCAGATCTCGGCTTGGCAGCGGCTTTCCGCGCCGTTGGACTGAATGGGCGTCAGGTAGATCAGAGGCGAGGTCTCGGCGGCGGCGCGCCAATCCGGCTCGGCCCGGCCAATGGCGGGGAGCAAGGGCAGAGCTGCGGCGGCGGCCGAGGTCTTGAGCAGGGTTCGTCTTGAAATCATGGGATTGACTCCTGGAACGGTTGATGGGTTGGGTCCGCTTCAATCGGCTTCCCTGCGGGAATCCGGCTGAACGCGGATTGCGGATTTCGCGGGCGGGGTGCCGCGCGAACGCGCGCGTCGGTTCGCGCTTGGGCTTCAGCGCGCATCGGCAAGCTCGGATTCGCATTCCTCCTCAATGACGAAGAAGCGCATCTTGGGCCGGTCAAAGAGGCGCTCCTCGTCGGCGACGATTTCCGCCGCCGCCTCCGGGGCGGACAGCACTCGACCGCAAGCCTCGAAGGCGGCGCGGTCGGGGTACCAGATCTCCAGCACCACGTCGAAGTCCGCCTCCGGCGTCTCCCCGGCGTCCCGGCTTGGGGAAGGCGCGATGAAACGGCGCAGGTAGCGGCTGGCGAACCCGGAGAGGTACTTTTCGCCAATGACGCGGTGGTGGGTTTCGTAGTAGGCGCGGAACTCCGCCACGGTCATGCCGGGACGGCGCTTGAGCAGGCCAATGGTCTTGATCACGGCAGGTCTCCTAGGCCGGGATGGATGCGGCGGGAATGGTTTGGCCCGCCGCGGGACGGGCCCAGAGCTTCGGCCCGGACTCATGCACGGACTCGCCCCGGGCGTCCACGGCCACCGTCACCGGCATGTCGCGCACCTCGAACTCGTGAATGGCCTCCATGCCGAGATCCGGGAAGGCCAGCACCCTGGCCCCGGTGATCGCCTTGGACACCAGGTAGGCCGCGCCGCCGACGGCGATCAGGGAGGTTGCGCCGAAGTCGCGAATCGCCGCAATGGCTTCCGGGCCGCGCTCGCCCTTGCCGATCATGCCCATCAGCCCGGTGCGCTCAAGCAGGATGCGGGTGAACTTGTCCATGCGGGTGGCCGTGGTCGGGCCGGCCGGACCCACCACTTCCTCGCGCACCGGATCCACCGGCCCGACGTAATAGATGAAGCGTCCGGCCAGATCCACGGGCAGGGGCTCGCCCGCTTCCAGCAAGTCAACGAGCCGCTTGTGCGCCGCATCACGCCCGGTGAGCATGCTGCCGGACAGCAGCAGGGTGTCGCCGGCCCGCCAATTGCGCATTTCGGAGCGGGTGAGGGTTTGCAAGTCCACCCGCCGCACCGCATCGCCCAGATCGAAGGCGATGTCCGGCCAGTCGTTCAGGTCCGGCGGCTCGAAGCGGGCCGGGCCGCTGCCGTCCAAAGTGAAGTGGACATGCCGAGTGGCGCTGCAGTTGGGAATGACGGCCACCGGCTTGTTGGCGGCGTGGGTGGGGTAGGCCTTGACCTTCACGTCGAGCACGGTGGTCAGGCCGCCCAGGCCCTGGGCGCCGATGCCGAGCGCATTGACCTTGTCGAACAGCTCCAGGCGCAATGCCTCGCTGCGGTCGGCCGCGCCGCGGGCTTGCAGGTCATGGATGTCGATGGGTTCCATCAACGCCTCCTTGGCCAGCAGCATCGCCTTCTCCGGGGTGCCGCCGATGCCGACGCCAAGCAGCCCCGGCGGGCACCAGCCGGCGCCCATGGCGGGCACCACGGAAAGCACCCAGTCGGCCACCGAATCGCTGGGGTTGAGCATGGCGAACTTGGCCTTGGCTTCGCTGCCGCCGCCCTTGGCGGCGACTTCCACTCCCAAAGTGTCGCCGGGGGTGAGGCGCACATGGATCACCGCCGGGGTGTTGTCCTTGGTGTTGGCGCGCGCGCCGTCGGGGTCGGCGAGCACCGACCCGCGCAGCACGTTGTCCGGGTGCAGGTAGCCCTGCCGGACGCCCGCGTTGACCATGTCCTCAACGCCCATTTCGGCCTCCCAGCGCAGGTCCATGCCGACGTCCAGAAACACGTTGACGATGCCGGTGTCCTGGCAAATGGGGCGCTTGCCCAAGGCGCACAAGCGCGAGTTGACCAGCACCTGCTTGAGCGCCGCCTTGGCCGCCGGGGACTCCTCCTTCCCATAGGCCTCGGCCATGCCGCGAATGAAGTCCGGCGGATGGTAGTAGGAGATGTACTGCAGCGCGTCCGCCACGCTTTGAATCAGGTCGTCCTGCTTGATGACGTTCATTGAGGCTGTCCTTGCGGTATGGCGCGCATGATAAGCCCTATGCAGGCGTTAAGGGGGCTCTGACTCGACCTCAAAGGAGGCGATGTTGCGTGTCGTCTTGCTGAACTCCACAGCGATCAAATAGGCGGCAGCGCCAGCGAGCCGGTACTTCGCCGCGTAGTCGCGCTCCCTGAGTTGAGCCATGGCCCGCCCTTCGGCTTGGTCGGTCACCACCTTGAACTCGAAAACGTAAGCGCTGCCCGCCAACCGCACCGCAATGTCGGCGTTGCCGCTGGACGAGCTGTCCTCCGCGACGACGTCCAAGCCATGTCCGGCAAGGCAGGAGTGGAACACGCTGGCATGGTAGCCCTCGTAGTTGGCGATCTGGTTGCGGACGTGCCATTGGTGGGGAATAGCGGCGAAGATCGATCTGAAAGCCGCTTCCAGACCGGGAAAGTCGTTGGTTGCGAACAGCCGCCGCAGCGGACTGGCCAGCGCCACCTGATGGGACGAATCCGGCAGCAGCGCATTGAGCAGGTGCTCATTCAGGCTTTGGCGAACCTCGTGGTTTGGGTAGCCCAATCGGTAGGTGGTGCGTCCCCCGTCGCTTTCCTTCCCCTTGATGGTGAGGTAGCCGGTCTGGAACAGCAGCGCCTCAATGCCGACATGGTCCACGTCGAAGGTGGACAGCAGGGCTTCGGTGCCGATCATGCCGTCCAGATCGACCGAGCGCACTTGGCGCTCGATCAGCATGTCGATCAGGAACTTGGGGGTGCCGGTCTCGAACCAGTGGGCGCGGAACTCGCGGGTGTCGAAGAGCAGCAGGATATCGTAGGGGTTGTAAACACCCTCTTCTCCCAGCCAACTGTAGCCGTTGTACCAGCGGCGCACCTCGCCCCGGTCCAGCCCCGGCAGTTCCGGAGCGAACACCTCGTCCAAATCGGCGTCCGTATAGCCGCAAACGTCGGCGTGGCGACGGTCCAAGGTGATGTCCTGAAGATTGTTCAGGCCGGAGAAGACGCTGACCTTGGAGAACTTGCTCACTCCGGTGAGCAAGGCGAACCGAACGTGCTCGTCGAAATCCTTGATGGTGGCGTAGAGACCGCGCAGATAGTCACGGTTGGCGCGGACCGCCTCCGGCACTCCCAAGGCATCCAGCATCGGCTTTTTCATGTGGCCACTATGCGCCTTGTCGGAGTTGAGGTGCAAGGGCAAACGCTTCGCGGGTGCGGATGGAGTTTCGCTTACGCGAAACTCCGCGCCCGTCGCTTGGGTCAGATTCGATATGTTTCTGAGCCCGCACAAGCGCGTTTGAGTTGCTGCGTGAGCAAGCTCGCGTTCGAGTTGCTGCGCAACTCGGCGCAAGGCTGGCTGACCATGAGCCTTCGGTGGTGATGCGCTGACGATCCGCTCAAGGTAGGATATCGTTCCTTGGCGTGCCAGACTTATGGGCTCCATGACGCCGTAAGCCAAGCGTGCGCCTGCTTTTTTTACGGAATGCGGACGACGGCTTGATCGACGATGCAACGAGGCCAGCCAGCGCACATCCCAACGAGTTGGCTCGGTACAACGAAAATCAACACAGAGGCTGCGTTTTGCGCAAACCGAACCGCCATGCATTCGAAAGACGAGCAAGATGCGGAAACTTGTGCCCTTGAATTTGGGTGGAAGGAGATAAATCGCCGATGAGCGTCCTGCTTTACATCGAGTGTTCTCCGAGGCGAACGGATTCCTTTTCCAGCCAAGCGGCAGCAGTTTACCTGCACGCCTTGCCGAAGCACGTGACGGTCGAGCATCTGGACTTGTTCGACGGCAACCTGCCCGAGTTCGACGCCGCAGCGGCCGCTGCGAAGTACAAGGTGATGCTTGGCCAAGCGCTCAACCCTGGCGAGGAAAGCGCTTGGTCGGCGGTAGTTGGCTTGGTTGAGCAGTTCAAGGCAGCCGACCACTACCTGATTGCGGCCCCCATGTGGAACTTCGGCATTCCCTACAAGCTCAAGCAGTACATCGACCTGATCACCCACCCCGGCTTGACCTTCAATCCCCGCCCCGACGGCATGGAGGGCCTCGCCGGGGGCGATGCAGTGGTCATCTACTCACGCGGCGGCAACTACGGCCCGAAGGACGGCCAGCCGGACCCCTACGATCATCAGTCTCCCTACCTGCAGGCTTGGCTGGGGCTGGTCGGCGTGAACCCGGTGGTAGAGGTCGCCGTGCAGGGGACCATGCGGCCGCCGGTTGGTGCCGGGAGCTACTTGGATCCCGTCCGAGGCCGCCTTGAGGAACTGGCCCGGCGCACCGGCACGGACTAACGCAAGAGTTTTCGTCTGGCGGCGGGGGTGGCCCTAATGCACCCGCCAGGAAGGAATTTCAGTCGATCAAGGGCTTGCCTTCGTTATCCCGCCCGCGCTTTGCCAAGCAACATCTCCCTAATGTCGCCTCGGGTTTGCGCACTCAACGCCAACAGGCAGATGGCTAGGAAGGGCGCGCCGAACAGCAACGCCAACAGCCCAAGCAGCAAGCCTTTGGGGGTGAATTCATTGCGCCAGGCGGTCCACAGCGCCGACAGCATCAGCAGGCCGAGGAAGTCCAGGTTGAACTGCCCGGGCCAGCCCATGGCCCCAATGTCGCCGAAGAACACGGGCAGCAGGTTCATTCCATGCTGGGCGACCAAGGCCCCGGTTTAGATCGCGGTCACGGCGAGCATCGCCCCGAGGAAACATCGAAACAGGCTCATGTCCGCCTGCTTGCCGATGGCGTCAGGCCCGAATCGCCCGCCCCGGCCGGGCACCCGTGTCCTCGTCATTTTCACGGGTCTTGACACCGGCGACGAAGGTGCTGACGTAGCCCTCGGCGGATTGCAGGATGCGGCTGCCGCCCGCTGGCAGATCTTGGCACACCTCAAGCCTGCCCAAGCTGAGGCGGTCCAGGTCGATCAGGTTGATGTCGGCCTTCAAGCCGGCGCGCAGGGCGCCCCGGTCGTGCAGGCCGAACAGCTCGGCGTTGGTCTGGGTTTGCTTGCGCACCATCAGTTCGATGGGGAAGCGCCTGCCCTTGCTGCGGTCGCGCACCCAATGGGTGAGCTGGTAGGTTGGCCCCACCGCGTCGAAGATCAGGTTGACGTGGGCGCCGGCGTCGGACAGGCCGATGGTGGTGTCGGGGTGGACGATCATCTCCTCCATGACGCTGAAGGTGCCGTCCACGAAGTTCGCCCCCAGCAGAATGGCGAATTGGTCGCCGTTGCCGGCGGTCAGGTAGTCGTACATGTGCTCGGCCACTTCCTGGCCCGCTGCCGCGGCCCGAGCGGCCATGTTGCCGGCGGGGTCCGGTTCGTAGTTGATGGGCAGCTCGATGGGAAACATCGTCGGCGCCGCCATGGCCAGCAGCCCGTACACGTTGGCCATCGACCCGGCTTGGTCCGGCGGCACGTCATCGTCGGCCAGGATCGCCGCCTTGACGGCCGGCTTTCTCATTTCCGCCAAGCGCTGCTCAAGCGGCAGGTCGGCCAGCTTGAGGTAGGTCCGGCGCCGCATGAACATGTGATAGGATTGCAGGCTGGTGACGAAGCCGATGGGCCGCGAGGCGATTTGCGGCCGGATGCGCAGGCCCTCGGCGTTGGCCTGCTCCACGATTTGCAGGCAGTTGCGCCACTGGTCGGGCCGGTTGCCGTTCTGGACCAGGGTGAAGGTGCAGGGACGCCCGCTTGCCTTGGCTACCTCCGCAAACAGCGCCACCTCCTGTTCGGTGGTCCATTGCTCCGGCCCGGCCATGTCGCCCACCACGCCGGCGGGCACCGCCTGAAAGACGCCCTTGCCCGCGGCCTTCATGGCTTGGCCGATGGCCAGCAGTTCGGCTTTTTCGGCGAAGGTGCCGGGGATGGGCTCGCCGTGTACCGACCGATGGCCCACGGTGCGCGAGGTGGAGAAGCCCAAGGCGCCCGCCTTCAGGCCCTCCTCCACGATGCGGCACATGGCTTCGAGATCGTCGGCGGTGGCGTCCTCATGGCGCAGCGCCCGCTCGCCCATCACGTAGTTGCGCACCGCGCTGTGCGGCACCTGCGCACCCACGTCCAAGGCGTAGGCGCGGCTTTCGAGGTAGTCGATGTACTCCGGGAAGCTCTCCCAGTTGCCCCACTCGATGCCTTCATGCAGGGCGGTGCCGGGAATGTCCTCAACGCCTTCCATCAACTCCACCAAGCGCTGCTCGCCACCCGGCGGGCAGGGCGCGAACCCCACCCCGCAATTGCCCATCACGATGCTGGTGACGCCGTGGCTGAACGAGGGGTCCAAGGTGTCGTCCCAACTGACCTGGCCGTCGTAATGGGTGTGGACGTCGATCCATCCCGGCGTGGCGTAGGCGCCGTCGGCGTTGATGGTCTCCTTGGCCCGCTCGTCCACCGCTCCGACCGCCGCGATGCGGCCGTCCCGAATGGCGATGTCGCCCGCATAGGGCTTGCTGCCGCTGCCATCGACGATGGTGGCGTTCTTGATGAGGGTGTCGTGCATGTGCCTTCGCCTAGTTGCCAGTGAGGGACAGCATCTTAACCCGGTTGCGTCGAAGTTCAGCCGGGTTGAAGTACGCTGACGAATTTGCGGTCGATCCAGTGCTGATCGAGCGGCAGCTCGAAAACCACGCGGTGGCGCAGGTTGGCCGCGGCCGTCAAGACATGCGCCAGTGGTGAACCGCACCGGCCATTTTCTTCACGGCGGCGTCCAAATCGTTCACCAAGTGAATAGACTTCAAGCCCACGACGCGAGCTAGTGCTTCAGCCGCGCCGCGCCGCAGGGAACATAGACCATCTCCATGGGCAGACCGCGTTGATCCTTGGGCGGGCGCTCGGGCAACGTCCTTAGCGCCGCAGGTTCCGCCCAAGCCGTTATGGCCGCAGCAGCGGCATCCAGTATGTCGTCTCCGCCAAGGTTTCCCCGGCCGTGCTCCTCAAGGACTGCCGCATCCTCCAGAATGGCCTCAATCGTTTCCGAAATGGATGGCCATAGCTCCCTCAGCACCGCCAGCCGCTCGAAAAAGCCTTTGAGAAGGTGCTTCTTGTATTGCATCGGCCTGTTCCCGGCGAGCGCCCAGAAGCAGACTTCCGGGTGGATCTCGCGGATGATCCCGCGCGCCTTGCCGCAACTTCCGAGCAAATCGTCCACCTCCTTGATCTTGGGCAGGATGTTGAACGTCTGCTTGTTCAGCCCGTTGGCCTTGCGCCCCCTCTCGCCGGTCAGTTCCTTGCTGATTTGGTTGGCGCGGGGGTAGTTGTTGGCGTGATGGAGCACCGCGCGAACGGGCGCGGAGAAGACGCTGGCGGCACGACCTTGCGTGTGGAGCGTTTTTCGAGCCTTGGCGTCGCAAGCCCGCCCCAGCCGATCATGCGGCAGCCCGATGGGAATGTCGATGAAGATGCGGTCGTCAGCGGCCGCCTTCGACACCAGCGCGCCAATCGTCCGCTCGATGCCCCAGCGAATTTTCTCGGAAGGGCCAAACGCGATGTAGAACCAGCCGGCCTTGCACCCGTCAACGCCGTAAGCCGTGAATGCCGACGAATTCCCAACTCGTTCCATGATGGAACCCATGCCTTGCTTCAATTGGTCCCTGGCAACCGGCATCGAGCAGCGGTTGGCCGTTGTCCAGATCTTCTCACCGCGCCGTTAGGATGTCAGGTACGCAGCCTGATGCCAACAATTCCAAGCGCGGATTCGTGCCCACACAGACTTGAAATCACCCCCCCATGCCGCCTTAAATGGCCGTCCGCAAAGCAAAGAACGAGCAATGCCATGACCGAGGCGGCAGTCAAGGATGCCAACGCCGAACTGGGATTCGACCCGAACGCCCTGCGCGACCGCTACCGCGCCGAGCGCGACAAGCGGGTGCGGCAGGACGGCAATGAGCAGTACGTCGAGGTCACCGGCAAGTTCGCGCGCTTTTTGGACGACCCATACGTCGAGCCCGGCTTTGAGCGGGCGCCGCTGAACGACAGCGTGGAGATCCTCATCATAGGCGGCGGCTTCGGCGGGCTGCTGGCCGGGGCGCGGCTGCGGGAGGCTGGGGTGGAGGACTTGCGCATCGTCGAGAAGGGCGGCGACTTCGGCGGCACTTGGTACTGGAACCGCTATCCGGGCGCCCAGTGCGACATCGAGTCCTACATCTATCTCCCGCTTCTTGAGGAGGTCGGCTACACGCCCAAGGAGAAGTACAGCTTCGCCCCGGAAATCCTCGCCCACAGCCGCGCCATCGGCAAGCACTACGACCTTTACCGCAACGCCTGCTTCCAAACCGAGGTCACCGCCATGCGCTGGGACGGGGACGCCAAGCGCTGGCAGGTGGAGACCAACCGCGGCGACCGCATGGCCGCTCGCTACGTGGTGATGTCCAACGGGCCGCTCAACCGCCCGAAGCTGCCAGGCATTCCGGGCGTCGATTCCTTCGCTGGCCATTGCTTCCACACCAGCCGGTGGGACTACGGCTACACTGGCGGCGGCCCGGAGGGCAACCTGCACCGCTTGGGCGACAAGCGGGTGGGCATCATCGGCACCGGCGCCACCGCCGTGCAGTGCGTGCCGCACCTGGCCGAATCCGCCAAGCAGCTCCACGTCTTCCAGCGCACGCCCTCCTCCATCGACGTGCGCGGCAACAAGCCCACCGACCCCGAGTGGGCGCGCGGCTTGGAAAGCGGCTGGCAGCGCCGGCGCATGCAAAACTTCAACATCCTGGTCACCGGCGGCATGCAGGATGAGGACCTGGTCAACGACGGCTGGACGGACATCATCCGCAACCTCGCCAGCATCAGCGCCAATCGAGCCAACGACGGCAGCCTGACCTTGGAGGAGATGAACGCCCGCGTGGAGTTGGCCGACTTCAAGAAGATGGAGCAGATCCGCGCCCGCGTGGACGAGCTGGTGGACGACCCGAACACCGCGGCGGCGCTGAAGCCTTGGTATCGCCAGTTCTGCAAGCGTCCATGTTTCCACGACGACTACCTGCCGTCCTTCAACCGCCCCAACGTGCGGTTGGTGGACACCGATGGCCGGGGGGTTGAGCGCATCACGCCCAAGGGCGTGGTGGTCGATGGGGTCGAATACGAAGTCGATTGCCTGATCTTCGCCACCGGCTTCGAGGTCGGCACCGGCTACACCCGCCGCGCCGGCTACGAGATCACCGGGCGCGACGGCAGGATGCTCAGCGACAAATGGCGCGGCGGCGTCCGCACCTTGCACGGGTTCCAGACCCACGGCTTCCCCAACTGCTTCTTCATGGGTGTGCTGCAGGGCGGCTTCACCGCCAACTTCCCGCACTTGCTCGATGAGCAAAGCAGCCACATCGCCTACATGGTCGGCCACGCCCGCAACAACAACTACCACTGCCTGGAGGCCTCAGCCCAGGCCGAGGACGCTTGGGTGCGGACCATCAAGGCCATGTCCATGTTCAACGCCCGGTTCCTCGAGGAATGCACCCCCGGCTACTACAACAACGAGGGCCATGTGGATGCGGGCAACTCCCTGCTGGGCGGCCAGTACGGCGGCGGGCCGGAGGCCTTTTTCCAACTGATTAAGGAGTGGCGGGAGGAAGGCGGCCTTGCCGGCCTGAATTTCAGCTAAGCGATTGCATGTCCAAGATCACCGAAGACCCCAGAATCGACCCGCGCATCAAGGCGCTGTTCGGCGCCATGGAATTCCCCACCGGCGGGGACGTGGCCAGCCGCGAGGAGCTGCTTGAGCAGGCAAACGGCGCCCAGGCCCAAGCGGCCGGCGAGATGCTGCGGCAGTTCCTCAAGCTTTGCGACAACGAGGAGGTCGCCCCGTCCGCCGGACTCACGACCAGCGACCTGCAGTTCACCTCCGAACCCGACGGCAACCGCGCCAACATCCAGCTCATCCGCCCGGACGGCGGCGATGCCAAGCCCTGTGTGTACTACATCCACGGCGGCGGCATGCAGTCCATGTCATGCACCTACGGCAACTACCGCGCTTGGGGCCGCATCATCGCCGCCCGCGGCGTGGCTGTGGCCATGGTCGATTTCCGCAACTGCCTCACGCCCTCCTCGGTCCCCGAGGTCGAGCCGTTTCCGGCCGGGCTCAATGACTGCGTGGCGGGCGTCAAGTGGGTGGCCGCCAATGCTGCGGAACTCGGCATCGATGCCGGCCGCATCATCGTGGCCGGAGAGAGCGGCGGCGGCAACCTGACGCTCGCCACCGGCCTCAAGCTGCTGCGCGATGGCGACATCGGCCTGATCCGCGGCCTCTACGCGCTCTGCCCCTACATCGCCGGCGTCTGGCCCCATCCGGACAACCCCTCCTCCGTCGAGAACAACGGCATCCTGATCGACCTGCACAACAACCGCGGCGCGATGGCCTACGGCATCGAGGAGTTGAACAACCAAAACCCGCTGGCTTGGCCCGGCTTCGCCACCGAGGCGGACTTGGCGGGCTATCCCCCCACCATCATCAGCGTCAACGAGTGCGACCCGCTTCGCGATGAAGGCGTCAACTTCTACCGCAAGCTGCTGCGGGCCGGGGTCAGCGCCCGTTGCCGACAGGTGATGGGCACCATCCACGGCACTGAGATCTTCCCCATGGCGGCGCCGGACATCAGCCGCGACACAGCGGCCTCAATCGCTGAGTTCTGCCGGACGGCCTGAGACCCGCCCCGAACCCAATCAAACCAGGAAGGACATGACCATGCGCAACATTCCCGCCGCAACGGGCCGCGTTGCCGCATTGCTGTTCAGCTTGGCGCTTCTGGCCTGCGCGCCGGCGAGCCAGCCAACTGCCAGTCCGGCGCCCGCCGAGGCGGCGCTGTCGCGCGCCGCGCCCGAGGCCGTGGGGCTGTCAAGCGAACGCCTGGAGCGCCTGTCGGCGGCCATGCAGGGCTTGGTCGATGACGGCCGGCTCGCCGGCATCACCACGCTCATCGCCCGCCACGGCAAGGTGGCGCACTTCGGCGCCTTCGGCGCCCAGGACATGGAGGCCGGCAAGCCGATGACGGAGGACGCCATCTTCCGCATCTACTCCATGACCAAGCCCGTCACCAGCGTCGCCCTGATGCTGCTCTACGAGGAAGGCCGCTTCCGGCTCAGCGACCCGGTGGAGAAGCACATACCGGAATTCAAGGACCTGCCCGTGGCGGTCGGCGAGGACGGCAACGGCATCGTCACCGAACCCGCCGACCACCCGATGACCATTCGCGAACTGATGAGCCACACCGCCGGCCTAAGCTACGGCATCTTTTCCGAATCGCCAGTGGACACGCTCTACCGGGAGGCCGAGCTCATGCACCCGGACTCCACCCTGCAGGACTTCATCAAGGATCTCGCGAAGATTCCGTTGCGCCAGCAGCCCGGCTCCATGTGGCACTACAGCGTCGCCGTGGACGTGCAGGGCCACTTGGTGGAGGTGCTTTCCGGCCAGCCGTTCGATGAGTTCCTCAAGCAACGGATCTTCGATCCCCTAGGGATGGACGACACCGGCTTCTGGGTGCCGCCGGAAAAGGCGGACCGGTTCGCCCAAGTCTATGTTTACGGGGAGGACGGCGCACTCAAGCTGCCGGCCAGTGAGCCGCTGCGCGACCGCGACTACCTCTCCCCGGTGAACTTCCTCTCCGGCGGCGGCGGCTTGGTCTCCACCACCATGGACTACGCCCGCTTCTGTCAGATGCTGCTCAACGGCGGGGAACTTGACGGCGTGCGCCTGCTTGCGCCTTCCACGGTGGCGCTGATGCACCGCAACCAAATGCCCAGGGAAGTGCCGGAATACTCGCCAGGGCAGGGCTTTGGCCTCAATTTTGCCGTCGTTCTTGATCCGGTGGAGGCCGATGGCATCTCCAAGGGCGAATACTACTGGGGCGGCGCCGCCGGCACTTGGTTCTGGATCGACCCACAGGAGAGCCTCATCTTCGTTGGCATGATCCAGCAGTTCGGCGACAACCGGCCCGACGTGCGCTCCCTGTCACGGCGGCTGACCTATCAAGCGATCGTCGCAGACAGCTGAACCGGCAGCGCTTTCGGACCACAGGCTCGCTGCGTCCAGTGCTTCCCATGCCAGCCTGTTGGTGGCTTCAGGCTCTTCAAGTCAGCCTGAAACATCTACAACGACCAAGTCAGCAACAGCCGGTCAGTCACCTCCTCCGACTCCAAGGTCATACCAGCCATTTGCAGCCGTCGCAGCATGCTGCGTCCGCAAGCAATGCTGCATTCAGTCTCAAACAAACCAGGAGGCGCGTCTAATTGGATATGCTTCCGGCCTGATTTCTTGCGGCCATCAATGGACAGAGCCACTAGAACTCCGCGCCGCTTCGCCCTTTCGATGGCGAGGAACAGCCTGCTCAAACTGAAGGCTTGAGCGCCATAGAGAATGGCCTGCGTGTCGGAATAGGGTGGGTCGCAGTACACCAAGTCCCCGCATTGGGCTGCATCCAAGGCGGATTCAAAGTCCTGGCAGGTGAATGACGCACCGCAGGTGCGTTCGGCCCACAATCGTATTCGGTCGGCCACAGAGTCGGGCGATACTGGACGATGAGGTCCGATGGGCGTGCTCATGTGCCCATCGGTACGGAATCGGATGATTCCGGCGTAGCAGGTCCTCGCAAGAAAAAACAAGTCCTCGGGGTTGTGCTTGCGGTTGAATTGCTCCCTGACGCGCTCATAGGTGCCCGCACGATCGGACATAAATTCCTGCCAACGCTCCCGATAGCTGTTCGCAAGATGGTCCGGATCCCCATGCACCAGATTCCAGATTTCAATCAATGGCGCACATGCATCCGAAGCCTTTGCCCGTGGAGGCGCAACTGTCCCCAACACGGCACCACTGCCAAGAAACGGCTCGTGGTAGGTGCCGTAGTCGGTGGGGAAATGCGCGGCGATTTCGTGAGCAAAGCGTTGCTTGTTGCCCACCCACTTGAGGAGCTGAGTGGTGAAGCGCTTTGGTGCTGAGATTCCTTGGGGCCGCAGTAAATCCGACTGGAGCACAATATTCAAACTCCGCTTTTGCAGGATGATTATCGGCGACCTGCAAGCAAACTCAAAGCCAATCCGCCACGATCTGGGGCCAGCGAACAAGCACTTCCCTGCCGAAGAGCGCTTCATCAAGCAGTCCGCAGTGCATTAGGTCCACAATTCGACACAGATAGGAACGACCCATCGTCCACCATGTGTTGAAGTCGTCAATGATGAGGTAGTGGCGCACGGTGCGCCCAGTTCTCCGCTGAAGTTCCGCCAATTCGAAGCCGTCAAGCATCGTTTCGTATATGGCTGCGGAGACACGACTGCCGAACGTCGTGGTGCCGTAGTGCTCCTTGATCTCCCAAACAGCCACGGCATCCACCGCATCCGGATAAGCGCCGTCCATCCATCTTGATCCTGTATGAATAGGACGGCGGTTCCCGGTCAGAAGTGTCAATCGGCGCGGGTCAGCGACAAAATGCCGGCCTCCAAGCGCCTGTTCCGTCAGCATGTTCACAATGCAGGTGAGATAGGCGTGGTGGCGTTTTTCTCCCCTTTGCTTATTCATCGGAAGCGGACAGGTTGGATTAAGGGTACTTCTGAGGCGTTCAAACTCAGCGCGAGCTTCCTCCCTGCTCATCAGATTTAACTTCGCATGCTTTTCCAAGGATCGCGCACGGTAATTCAGGTAGTCGCAAACTTCCCCGCCAAATTGAGTCGGTGAGGTTGGGGTGGACATCACCTCACTGGTCTCAAGATCCATTTTGTTAAGCAAAGTGGCTATTTGTGGCAGGGTGTATCGGCGCAGACCACTTGATCGGTCGCCTCGCTCTGCGTACCCGAGTTGCTCCGAGATCAGTTTGACGTAAGCCCAAAATACATTAGGTAGGCCTTTGAACCTAGATTCGGGGGCCATGTTGCCTCCTTGGCAAGAACGATCTGAATACCGTAGCGGACGAAACTAGCCGATCCATTGGTAAAGAGAGCGCTACCTTCTCGGAAAGGGAATGACGTTGTCGGCCGCGCCATCGGGCTTGGTGTGGAACTTCGCTTGGGCCGGCGCGCCAAGCCCAGAGTCGCTCTTGGCGCGTATTTCCACTTCGTACTCCGTATCCGGATCAAGCCCGTGGAATTGACAGTGCGACAGGGGCGTCTCGAAGCCAGCGCTCCAGTCAGTCGTTCCGGCCTTGCGGATGCGCACCACATTGGTGTGGCCGACCTGCCAGTTCGCCTCGATAACGTTGCCGCGAGGGTCGGGCAGGCGAACCCGCATCCTTCGCCCGTCCCAAGCGACCATGGGCAGGTCGTCGTTTCCGTTGGACATGATGCCTTACGAGCAGCGGTCAAGGCACCATTATGCGCCACTGCGCCGCGTCGCCAAAGGGGGGCGCCCAGCTCGGGCGCGCACTGCCTTGGCGGGCAGGTGCCGCAGGAAGGCGAGCGCCAAGACGCAGACGGCTGCTTGGGCGGCGGGCAAGGCCACCACGAAGCGTTGGTCGGAGAGCAGTCAGCAGGCGATGGCCAGAGACGCCGACGACGAGGTCAGGCCACTGCGAACTTGCGCACCAAGACGCCTTGGGAAACGCCGTCGTCCATCCGTTTCCATCCGATCGCTGCACATCCGTCAATCGACCATGGGCGACGGTGGCGGCATCCGTCCCAGAATGTGGTCCGCCGCCTTTTCACCGACCATCATGGAGGGCGCATTGAGATTGCCGTTGGTGATGCGCGGAAAGATCGAGCTGTCCGCGACGCGCAGGCCGCGCACGCCAATGACGCGGCACTGGGGATCCACCACCGCCAAGGGGTCATCGTGAGCGCCCATGCGGCAGGTGCCGCAGGGATGGTAGGCGCTCTCGGCGTTGGCGGCGATGAAGGCATCGATCCGCCCATCGCTGCGGATCGCTTCGCCGGGCTGGATTTCGCCGTTGGCGTAGGGCCGCAACGCCCTTTGCGAGAGCACTTCCCTCGTCAGCCGGATGCAGCGGCGAAATGCCGTCCAGTCCTGGGGCTGGCTCATGTAGTTGAATCGAATGACCGGCGGGGATTCGGGGTCGGCGGAACCCAGCGCGACCTTGCCCCGCGAAGGCGAGCGCATTGGCCCGACATGGACCTGGAAGCCATGCCCTTCGGCTGCCGTTCGGCCATCGTAGCGCACGGCGATGGGCAGGAAGTGAAGCTGCATGTCCGGGTACTCGACGCCCGCTTCGGAACGGATGAAAGCGCCGGCATCGAAGTGGTTGGAAGCGCCGGGGCCGGTTCGCGCGCAAAGCCACTGCACGCCGGCCGACATCTTGCCGAACGGGCTCCAGTGGCGGTGCAGGGTGATGGGTTGTCGGCAGGCCACCTGCACGGTGACTTCCAAGTGGTCCTGCAGGTTCAGGCCAACGCCAGGGCGGTCGGCAACCACGGCAATCCCCAGCTTGGCCAGTTCGTCCGCCGATCCGATGCCGGACAGCAGCAGCAGTTTGGGCGAATGGATGGCCGAGGCGGCAAGAATCACTTCCCGGCGCGCGCGGACCAAGGCGATGCGCCGTCCCTGCCGCAGTTCCACGCCTGCAGCCCGCCCATCGACAATCCGCACTGATCGGGCGAGGCCGCGAACCAACTGCAGGTTAGGCCGCGCCAATGCGGTGCGCAGGTAGGCCCGCGCCGCCGAGAAGCGCCGCCCATTCCAGATGGTTCGGTCGAATGGGCCGAAGCCCTCCTGTTGGCGACCGTTGCAATCCAAGGTCCGCAGGTAGCCTGCCTCCTGACCGGCTGCGATGAACGCCTGCGCCAACGGATGCAGCCGCCGCGCCCGCGTGACCCGCACCGGGCCGCCGGAGCCGTGCCAATCCGCATCGCCGCCATGCCCGCCGTCGTGCCAGTCCTCCAAGCGCTGAAAGTAAGGCAGCACGTCGGCATGGCCCCAGCCGCGCGCGCCGCTCTCCGCCCAATGGTCGAAATCCCGGGCGTGCCCGCGCACATAGACCATGCCGTTGATCGACGAGGAGCCGCCCAGCACCTTGCCGCGAGGAACCGCCAGGCGTCGGCCGCCGAGGGCGGGTTCCGGAGCCGTGCGCAGCCCCCAGTCATAGCGCCTCAGGCGCATCGGATAGGAGAGCGCCCCTGGCATCTGGATCAGGGGGCCGCGACCCCGCCCACCGCGCTCGATCAAGATGACGCTGCTGCGCCCGTCCTCGGACAGGCGATGGGCCAGCGCACAGCCCGCCGAACCGGCACCGACGACGACGAAGTCAGCTTCCATCCATCCAACTATCTGACTTCAAACGGGATTTTTTAACGCTTTGAAACTTGAATCGCTCGAATGGAACTTGCAAGATTGACCTCCCTCAAGTCGAACGACCAGAACGTACCAAACCGTGACCGATGCCTACGACCCTCTCGACTACGGCAATCTGGCGAAAAGCGTTGTCGATTCACTGCTTGCGGCCACCCCCATCGCGTTGCCACCCGAACGATTCAAAGGCTCAGGCGTTTACGCACTTTATTACACCGGTAATTTGGAAGTTTACCGGCCGATTTCCTCAAGAGAATGCATGGTTCCCATCTACGTTGGGAAGGCGGATGCCAAAAGCACGCGGCACGGCGAGGCAGCCGCTCATGCCTCCGGTACGACTTTGCACAATCGATTGCGGAACCACGCCAAGTCCATAAAGGCGGCACAGAACTTGGAGCTAGTTGAGTTTAAGTGCCGCTACTTGGTTGTTACGCCGGTATGGGTGAGCCTAGCGGAGCAATTCCTGCTAAATCGCTTTCAACCCGTTTGGAACACCGTTGCGGATGGCTTTGGCAATCACCCACCCGGCAAGGGACGAGATAATATGCGCCGCCCACGATGGGATGTGGTGCATCCGGGACGCGAATGGGCCAATAGACTACAGCCGGAAGAGACATCTGACCAAATACAGGCACGAATAGTTGATGCCTTAAGACCCTCTGCCTAGCAGCCCGAAAAGTGGCGCATTTGAACAGTGCGCGAACCGGTTCAAGCTGCCCGCAGTTCCACAGCCGTTTCGTAGAGCTTGACCTTCTGCGTTAGGGCGTCAGAGCGCACCGACGAATTGACGATGCTGTTGCCAGTGCGCTTGCTGCGCACTTCGTGGAAACGCACGCAACGAAAACCCTGGCCTTCCGCGATGTCCGCGAAAAGGCGGTCCGTCTTGAACTCAACGCCCTGTAGGATGTTGTTCCCAATGACCACAACGACGCTGCCGCCAGTGCGCATGCGCTCACGGGTTAGGGCGCAGAATCTTTGGCAGTCATTGAAGTAGGTGACGGCGTAGTTGGCCCAACCCGGGCCACCGTACGCGCCCTTCTCTGCATTTCGGCCCCTGAGCTCATCGATTAGGTCCGTCAGATGGGGGAGAGCGGGCCGCAAAGGCACATCGTCTCCGGAGCGAACCGTTTGCCAGAATTGACCGAAGCTCCCGCACTCAATCTCCTTCAGGTCAGCGGTTTGCTCCACCATCCCCAACCAGAACAGGTGAGGCCGGGTATTGCGGATGTAGTGGTAGTTGTTCAGATAGGGCGGCGAAGTGATGAGCACGTCGATGCTGCCGGGCTCAATCCGGCTGCTGTGCTCCAGATAGGACAGGGGGTGGACCACGGGGGCGGGCAGCTCCTCATGGTCGCTCAGTTCCTGCTGAAAGCTGGCGATGTCTTCCGCCATCTCATCCAGCTTGCGCTTGATGACGGCCACCACATCCGCATGCTCCACATTGGGCTTGCCGGCGCCGGCGCGCGTGCCGAGGCTGGGTTCGTAGGAATAGTTGGAAAAGCTGACCATCACGGCACCGAAAGCGATCTGAAAGAGCTCCTTGACCCAATCAGCCGTGTCATGGTGGATGAAGTCCAAGCAGGCGAGCACCTGCCTTTCGACGGAGGGACTAAAGAAGGGCACCCGGCTTTTGAAGCCCGGGGGCGGAACAAAGGATGGCGCTTCGTCCAGCCAAAGCTTCTCGTCGGCGAAGTCGTCAAAGCGGCCTATGGCCGTTTGGAACCGATCCAAGTCATATTCGCCGGCGCGAACCTTCGCCCGGCAGGCCATCGCTGCATAAGGGTTGATTTCAAAGCCGACCGCCTCGTGTCCACGCCGAAGCGCCTCAATCAGCGTGGTGCCGACCCCCGCGAACGGATCCAGCACCCGCAGCTGCTTATGCTTTCCTCCTAACTCGTTGAGCACCCCATCGACAAAAGAACCGGAGAACCCGGCAATCCAAGGCACCCATCGGTGCAAGGCTTGATTGCGGTTTTCCGTGAAGGCCGTGTCACGGAATCCGGTTAGCGGCAATTCGTACTGAGTTGCCGCCTCCCTAACGGCGGCAACTCCAGGCGCCAAACGATCTCCGCCGGCTAGCCAAGTTTCTAATGCACTACGCAGAAACCGCCACTCTCGGCCAACTTTCTGGGACGGGACACGGCGCATTCGCGCCATATCGCCCAAGGTCTTGTCGCTGACCCTGATCAATCGTGCCGCCTCCGTCAGCGTCAACACATTGGCATCTTTAAAGTCAGACATCTTCTTTTAAATTCCTTTAGCTAGCGATATCAGGCTGCTCGAGGCATTGTCCTACAACTCGATGGCCTTCTGCCACCGCCCTGCTTGCTGTCCGCAAAGACAAGCGCCAAAACGGACTAAAGCACTTCCAGTGGGAGAGTGAATGTGTTCGACTACCCCAAGGTCGAGTAAACTGCCGCCAGTGCCCTGACCAGCTAGGGCGCTGGAGCATCATAGCCCTCCGCCGATGCCGGAATAGCTCAGTCGGTAGAGCGACTGATTCGTAATCAGTAGGTCCGCGGTTCGATTCCGCGTTCCGGCACCAGCCCAACACACTGAAAGACCCGATTTATCAGTCACTTGAAGGACAACTTCGGTTTCTTTAACTTTCCTTAGGTTACCTGTTGTTTCGTCTGGGATGACCGGATTCCCAGCTTGGGCGTCAAGGCAGACGGCGCACTACGAAACGGAGTTGGCCGACACCGACAGGCCGATACCGAAGAATGTATGTGCGGAGAGCTGTGCCGTTACAGGCCATGCTCAACTCGCATGGGAATCGCGCACAAGGCGCTGCCCAAGCTGCACGAAAACGACCGCCCGCAGGGACTGCCCCAGGAGCTCATTCCCCGAATCCGGCGCATCCTCGGCACACTCCGCGTCGCGACGAAGCCAGCGGACGTCGACCTTCCCGGCTACCGTCTGCACCCATTGAGAGGCGACCGCACAAGGTGGTGGAGCATACGGGTCAGCGGCAACTGGCGCATCGTGTTCCGGTTCCGCGACGGCGAGCCGGTTGACGTGGACCTGATCGACTACCACTAGGAGACCCAAATGACCGCCATGCTCAATCCTCCCCATCCCGGTGAGACCTTGCGCCACGACTGCATCGAAGCGAGCGGCCTCACTGTCACGGAGGCCGCTCGGCTGCTCGCGTCCCGCCCTGTCGCGCCTGCTGAACGGACGGACGGGGATATCGCCCGAAATGGCCATTGGGCTTGAGCGCCAGGGCTGGAGCAACGAGGACTTCTGGATGCGCCTGCAGGCTGCCTACGACCTCGCGCAGGTGCGCCGCCGGGCCTCCGCCGCCTAGCTTCCGCCCCGCGAACCCAAGCGCCGCTACGCCCTCCCGCCGCTAATGACGCTCGAGCAAGTGGCCGCATTGAGAGGGGGCAAACGCGATGGTGAAAGCCCCTGAACCGCCGGAGACCGTCGTACAAAAAGGGATTGAGGCCTGCCTCGCCGAGTTGGCGCGGCGCAAGTGGCCCGGCGGCTTCATCCGCCCGCGCTGCGGCCGCGGCCGGACGCACGTGCTCCGGCGGCACGACACCCGCCAGTGCCTGGCCTGCCGGCGCCAGTCCCCGCCGACCGCCGGGACGGTGTTCGAGCACGCCAAGCTGCCGCTGGCGAAGTGGTTCGCGGCGATCCACCTGACAGCGGCGGACAAGGGCGGCGTCTCGGCGCTGCGGCTGTCGAGGATGGTCGGGGTGTCCTGGCCGACCGCGCAGTCGATGCTGCGCAAGCTGCGCGGCGCCGGGGGCAAGCAGCCGGTGCCGTTGGCGGTGGAGCGCCGGGGGGAGCGGGCCGGCTTGCTGGCGGCCCAGGTGGCCGGCGGCGTCACCCACGAGCGGGTCGCCGCCTTCAGCCGGCGGCTGGGAGAGGGCCTGACGATCCGCAGCGACGCCTTCAGCGGCCTGACCGTCCTGGCCAGGGACCACGCGCACGAGCCGCGGCCCACGCCGCCCGAAAAGGCCGACGAGTGGCCGCCCCTCGCGCACCTGGTGATCAGCAACTTCAAGCGCTTCCTGGTCGGCACCTTCCACGGCGTCTCCCGAACGCGGCTCCAGGAGTGCCTCGACGAGTTCGTCTTCCGCTTCAACCGAAGATTCTGGGAGGACCCCAGCTCCCCGTTCGGCTGGTCGAAGCCGCCGTCACCCATGTGCCCGTACCGCTCAGGCTGAAGCATGTTTAGAGGCATGTTGGGGAGTTCCCTTCCGGCTTTGGCGAGGATGGTCCGGTAGCGCTTGCGCACGGCCTTGAATGCCTTTTCGTCGAGGGCCTTGGCGTCGGTCCCGCTGACCTTTCGGCAGGTCTCGCGCAGCAGCTTGGCCATGAGCCTGGCCCAGGCGTGGCCGTGGGCGTCCTCGACGAACTTGAGGTCGCGCAGCAGGTGGGCGCAGCAGAGCGCGTGCCGGCACTTCGCGTAGGTGAAGCAGCTGGCCCAACGGTCGTGGACGAGGACGCCGCCGCAGCGGGGGATGATGCCGATGTCGTCGATGGCCTCGCAGCCGCGCCCGCGGCGCACGGACTTGACGGTGAGGCTCCCGGCGCCGATGGTGTGCAGCCAATGGTTTTTCCGGTTGATGCGCATGCCGGTCTCGTCGGCGTGCAGGGCGGGCATGGCCAGCAGGCTTTCGATGGCCTTGGCCTCCCAGTCGGCCAGCGCCTCGTGCAGGCGCAGGGTCCAGGCCAGCAGGGTGGCCTCGGCGACGGTGCGTCCCGTCAGGGCCTTGAGGGCCTGCGCGGTTCGCTTGAGGGGGACCGTCCGGGCGGCCAGCAGGTGGACGGCGAAGGCCACGACGCCGTGGCCGTGCTGCAGCGGGCCCGGCATGTCGTCCGGGAAGGCGCCGCGGGTCTCGGTTCGGCAGCGCGGGCAGGTCTTGACCTCAGCCTCGACGGTCGCCTCGCGGGTCTCGAGGACGATGTCCACCAGGAACCGCCGCTCATGGCCGTGCGGGGCGACGCCCCCAAGGCCGCGCCCGCAGGCCCGGCACTCGGTGGCCGGAGCCTTGCGTACCTCGACGACAAGCCGGTTCGGCCCGTCCGCGTCGGCTTGGGAGCTGGGCAGGCCGGAGTTCCCCGATCCCTTCGGCGTGCCCCTCTCCATGAACACCGCCATCAGCAGCTCGAACAGCATCAGCATGGCATCCACCAAGGCGCGGGCCCTCGGCGCTCATTCCGCCCGCCGCGTCCAAGGCCTTGAAGCGTCCCTTGAGCGCGTCGAACTCCGAGCGCAGCGACGCCCTGTTCACCGTCGCCATCGGTCACTCGGCCTCGACCGCCATGATCGCGGACAGCACCGCCAGGCGCTCCCCCGACGGCATCGCCCGGCAGCGCCTGCCCCAGCTGGCCGCCTTGCGCTTGATCCGCTGGCGGTCTGTGAAGTTGCGGCCCGCGAAGGACGCCCAGCGCGCCCGGTCCGGCTCGAAGTTGAACCACACCTTCTCCGTCACCACGCCCGCTTGGTTCATCACCTGAACCGACAGGCTGCGCCAGCCATCAAGGCGCTCGTCGTAGAACGCCGAGGGATGTCCCGACACCATCACTGCGCACGGCAGGGCGCGCAGCAGCGCCAGCAGCGCGTCGTGGTCCGCCTCCTCGTAGTCGTGCCGGTAGCGCCGCGAAGACTTGCGCACGCTGCGCAGGTACGGCGGGTCGCTGTAAACCAGCTCCGTCCCGTCGAACTCGAAGTTGGCCAGGTACTCGTGGCAGCACCCGCGCACCAGCTCCACCGGGTAGCCGCACTCGAACCGCGACAGCGCCCGCCCGTTGAGGTCAATGCCGATGCTGCGCAGCGCCGCCGGCTTGCGCCTCATGATCGCCCCGCCGTCGCCTTGGAACCCAACCAGCTGTTGCCCATGCCGCCGCCCAACGCCCGAATGGGCGCACCATGGAAACCGCCGGCTATAATGTCAAGCCATGCGAAACCGCACTCAGGCGTCAACCAACAGTGCGGGGGTGCGAGTAGTTACCAAACATTCAATTATTTTTTCCACAGGCGTGATGCGCGCCGACTCGAATTCGACCGCAAATGGCCCCTCAGCCAACTTTCGGAGACCCTGCCAATGACTGGATCCAACTCGCTGCTCACGCTGTATGGGGTGCCTTTCTCCCAGCCCGTTCGGGCGGTCATGTGGCTGCTGCTGTTCAAGCGCCTGCCGTTCGAGATGGCCTTGACCAATCCCGGCTCCAAGGGCGAGACGGGCAGCCGCAATCCCGCCTACCTGGCCTTCAATCCCGGCGGCACCATCCCGACCATACGCGAGCCGGACTCCGGCTTCGCCTTGGGCGAGGCGCACGCCATCCTCTGCTACCTGTGCAACAAGCACGGCTGGAGCGACCTCTACCCCACAAGCCCGCGACAACGCGCCAAGGTGGACTGGCATCTGCACTTCCACCATCGCAACGTGCGCGAGGCATCGGGCCTCGTGGCTCCGAAAATCCGCAAGGACCTAAACATTCCCGAGGCGGCGCAGCAGGCCGCGCGCACCACGTTCACTGCGGCGCTTGGCGCCATCGACGGCGGCTGGCTGGCAAGCGCCCGCTACCTGGCCGGCGACGCCCTCACCATCGCGGACTTTGCCGCCTACGTGGAAATCGGGCAGCTGCAGCCGGGCTTCACCAATCTCTACGACTTCTCGCCCTTCCCCAACGTCCAACGCTGGCTGCATGACATGCGCCGAACCGAAGGCCACGACGCCGCCCACGCAGTGCTCGCGGAGCTCGGTGACATCAGCCAAGCCGCGCCCGACATGGAGGCCATCCAAAACGCCAACAAGGCCGCGCTCAGGGCCTTGCGCGCCAGCCTGGAAAGCCTGTAGTGCCCGATCAGACTGACAATTGCGGATCAGCGGCAGCGTTCCGGGCTCCGCGCTTCTCCGCAATCATCAGTCCGGTGCGGCATCCGGCAATCTCCCGACATCCCCGAGCGCCATGTCGCCCGCCGAGCGCCATCGAGCACTCATAGCCTGCGGGCAATTGACGGAGGATCCCTTCCAGCGCCGGGCGGTGGAACTGCTCGACGACCTGCACCAACGGCTTGGGCGGCGACCACCGCCAATCAAGCGCTGGCTGGCGCGCCCCGAAGCCGAAACCGGCCTGTACCTCTGGGGCGGCGTCGGCCGGGGCAAGACCCTGCTGCTGGATCTGTTCCACGAAACGCTGCCCGATCACGGCAAGCTCAGGATGCACTTCCACCGCTTCATGCAGCGGGTTCACAACGAACTCAACCAGCGGGCCGGCAGGGCCAACCCGCTGCAGGGCTTCGCCAGCGACTTCGCCAAGCACACCCGAGTGCTCTGCTTCGATGAGTTCTACGTGGCCGACATCGGCGATGCGATGATTCTCGGCGAGCTGATGCAGGCGTTGTTTCAACGGGGCCTGACCTTGGTGGCCACCTCGAACGTCGCCCCGGACCGACTCTACGAAAACGGCTTGCAGCGGCGACGTTTCCTGCCCGCCATCGAGGCCCTGAAGCGCCATGCGCTCATCCACCATCTCGACGGCCCAACGGACTACCGGCTGCGCGTGCTGGAACAAGCGGAAATCTACCATGCGCCCTTGGGTGACGAGGCGGAGGCCTCCTTGAACGCCAGCTTCGCCGACCTGACCCAGGAGCTGGGTCAAGGCGATGCGCCTCTGGACGTGGAAAACCGCATCATCCGCGCCCGCCGACTGGCGCCGGACGTGGCTTGGTTCGAGTTCAGCGAGCTGTGCGAAGGCCCACGCAGCCAAAACGACTACATCGAACTCGCCCGCTGCTTCCACACCGTGCTGGTTTCAAACGTCAGGCGTTTCACGTCGGCCAATGAGGACGCCGCCCGCCGCTTCATCAGCTTGGTTGACGAGTTCTACGACCGCAACGTCAAGCTGATCCTGTCCGCCGAAGCGCCCATCACGGACCTCTATGCCGGAGAGCGGCATGGCTTCGAGTTTGAACGCACCCGCAGCCGGCTGCTGGAGATGCAGTCGCGCGCCTATCTGGCCCGCTCGCACCGGAGCGGCTAGGCGTCCTCCTGCCGGCGCTCCGCTGCGCCGCTCTGTGCCCCCTCCTCGTCAGCCTTCTCGCCGGAGACGAACCGCACCCAAGCGTCAATCACTTGGTCAAGGTCGCCGCCGTAGCGGGCATCCGCCGCCACGCTGTTGAACTGGCTGCGGTAGGTCAGGCCGATGTTGACGCCCGCAATGACGATGTTTCCGATGCGCCAGCCGCCGTCCGCGCCTTGGGTCATGGTGTAGAGCACTGGATAGACCTCGCCGCCTTGGCGAATCTCCATCTTGACGTTGCGCCGCTGCGGATGGCGCGGGGGGCCGTCCGGGGGCGTCACGATGACCTCGCCCCCAGTGAAGTCGGTCAGCGTGAGCGAATAGGTGCGCACCAAGCCCCACTTGAAGGTCTCGGCGAAGCGCTGCCGCTGCTCCGGGGTGGCCTTGCCATAGTGAGCCGACATGACGCGGCGGGCGAAGCCCTCGAAATCGACCACCGGCGCCAACAGCGCCTCCACTGCGGCAAAAAACCGCTCCGGATCCGAGTCAGCGTAGCTGCGGCCCTCCTCGATGAGCCGCAACAGATCGGCGGAGGCTTCGGCGACCATCTGGTGCGGGGCGGACTCGAACTGCGCGGCCCGCGCCACGCCGGGGAGAAGCGCCAGCGCGCCCAAGCCAACCGCCAACCAAGCCAGACGAGCGTTCATGCTGTTGCAGGACATGCGGCCATTTTACGCCAATTTCCGCGCCGCTGACCGGCCCGGCAACGGCCACAACGGGAGCCGCCGCCTCAATGCGCCGCTTAAGGCCGCAGCGGCGCGACAATATTGCAACATTGTGTGCTGGATTGCCGAACCCCGAACGAATGCCTTGTCGAGATCGAGGATGCCGCCTGATCCGGCAGGCGAAAAGTTCCGAAATGTCCTGAGCCGGCACACATTGCTGACTATTGGGCGAACACCGACTAAAGTTGGGCTTCCTCGCACAGGGCCTGCCAATTTTCATGTGGTTGTCTTTGCTTGCACTGATCGTCGGTTTCGTAGCGCTCATCTGGAGCGCGGACAAGTTTCTGTCCGGAGCGGGCGCCACGGCCACCAACCTGGGCGTCTCCAAGATGGTCATTGGGTTGACCGTCGTTTCGGTCGGCACCTCCGCCCCGGAAATCCTGGTGGCGATGGCGGCCTCGATTCAAGGCAATCCGCTGCTGGCGGTGGGCAACGCGGTCGGCTCCAACATCGCCAACATCGGCTTGGTGCTGGGCGTCACCGCCATCGTCGCGCCGCTGCCGTTCTCCAAGCGGGTGCGGCGCTCGGAGCTGCCTTGGCTGCTGGGCGCCACCTTGCTGGCGCTGGCGTTGATGTTCGATCAGCAGCTAAGTCCGCTTGACGGCCTGCTGCTGCTCGCTGGCTTGGCGCTGATTCTGTATCTGCTGATGTTCGGGAAGTCTCCGGGCCAGCCGGAATTCGCGGAAAGCATTCAGGAGGAGATCGACGAATTGCCGCAGATGGGAACCCTGCGAGGCGTCGCTTGGCTGCTGGGCGGCTTGGCGCTGCTGGTGGCCAGCGCGGAACTGCTGGTTTGGGCCGCCCACAACATCGCCATGCGGCTCGGCGTGAGCGACCTCATCATCGGCCTGACCGTCGTCGCCATCGGCACCAGCCTGCCGGAGTTGGCCGCCAGCGTGGGGGCCGCCATCAAAGGCCATACCGACATCGCCATTGGCAACGTGGTCGGCTCCAACATCCTCAACATTCTGGCAGTGCTGGCAGTGCCCAGCTTCATGGCCACCACCGCAATCGAGAGGGTGGCGTTCTGGCGCGACGGCGGCGCCATGCTGGCGCTGACCCTGCTGCTGGCGCTGTTCGCCTATGCGGTGAACTCCAGATCGGTCATCACCCGCTTTGAAGGCGCGGTGATGCTGTTGTGCTGGGTGGGCTACAACAGTCTGCTGGTTCGCCATGCGGTGGCTTGAACCGGGAATCCGGCTGGCGAGGCGCTGGCCGGACCGACTCAACGGCGGGCGCCGAGCGCAAAGCTTGGTGCGCCCGGCAGCCTCATCGCGCGATCAATGAAACTGGTCGCCTTCGACGTGGACGGCGTGCTCACCGACGGGCGCATCCACTACCTCTCCGACGGCACGCAGATGCTGTCCTTTCACGCGCATGACGGGGCGGCCATCAAGCGGCTGCTTCAGCACGGCATGGCGGTGGCGCTGATCACCGGGCGCGAGTCGCCAATGGTGGGCAAGCGCGCCTTGGAGCTGGGCATCCGGCACGTCTTTCAAAACGTCGCGGACAAGCTTGGCGCGCTGCAAGGCCTTGCCGCCGAATTGGGCGTGGACGCCGGCGAGTGCGCCTACGTCGGCGACGACTGGCCCGACCTTGAGGCCCTCGGTTGGGTCGGCCTGCCCATCGCCCCGGCGGACGCCCAGCCCGAAGCGCGCGCCGCCGCCGAGTGGGTGACCGCCGCCGCGGGAGGCGGCGGCGTCGCCGCTGAAGTCGTCCGCCTGCTGCTCGAACCGCGCCAGCCATGAGGCAACTGGCCGGCGGCGTTCTGCTCGCAGTGGGCCTGTTGCTGCTGGCCTTCTATCTGGCGCCTTGGCGCGGCGCCGTGCCGCCGGAAGGGCTGCCTCCGGAACTGGAGGGGGAGCCGGACCTCTACATGGAAAACGCGGTCATCAGCCAATTCCAGGACGACGGCACCCTTCAATACCGCTTGACGGCGCAGCAGGTGCGCGCTTTCGACGCCCACCGGCACGCCGAGCTCATCAACCCCAACCTCAGCTTGCACAGCCCCGCGGCGCCGCCTTGGCAGGTCAGCGCCCGCCGAGGGACTCTGCACGGCTGGCGCGACGGCGCCGCTGCCCTGGACTCGCTCCAGTGCAGCGAACCGCCGATGCCCAAGCGGCAGCCTGTCCGTCACGAGGCCGGGGCCAATTGTCTGCCGGCAGCGCACGACGCGGTGTTGATGCTGAGCGGTGACGTGGTGCTGAGCCAAAACGATCCCGAACTGGGTTTCGCCAGGATGCGCACCGCCGAACTGAGGGTTCGCCCGGGGCCGCGATACGCTGAAACCGAACGGGATGTTATGATCGAAACCGAGGCGGGCCGCACGGTCGCCCAAGGGCTGAAAGCGGATTTGCAGCGCAGGATCCTCAACCTTCAAGCGGATGCCGATGGACCGGTCCACACCATTGTCTTGCCGGAGCGAATCGGGCAGTAGCGCCCGCGCCGGCGCCCTTGGGACGGCGCTGCTCATCCTGCTGTGGGCGCCCGCCTGCGGATTTGCGGCCCCGGTTGACGCCGACCAGCCCTTGCACATCCGCGCCCAAGCCGCTGAATTCGATCATTCGAACGGACGCGCCGTTTACATCGGCGAGGTCGAGGCGCGGCAGGGCACGCTGCGGGTCACTGGCGAGCGCATGGCCGTCCACTACCGTGACGCTCGCCTCGTGCGGGTCACCGCCAGCGGCGAACCGGCGCACTATCGGCAGGGCTCGGCACGGGACGGCGGCTTGGTCCGGGCAAGCGCATCGCTCATCACCTACCATCCCGGCAAGGCGCGCATCGAGCTTGCGGGCCAAGCGCGCATGCAGCACGCCAAGAACGACTTGACCGGCGAGATCATTCATTACGACATCGTCTCCGGAACCGTGGACGCCGAAGCTACGGGACGCAGCCCGGTGCGGGTGATCCTGCGCCCCACCAGCGGCGATTAGAAATGGCCACGCTGGAGGCCCGCCATCTGCGCAAGGCGTATCGCAAGAAGATCGCCGTCGATGACGTGAGCCTTGCCGTCTCGAGCGGCGAGATCGTCGGCCTGCTGGGCCCCAACGGCGCCGGCAAAACCACTTGCTTCTACATGATCGTCGGCCTGCTGCGGGCCGAAGGGGGCGAAGTGGCGCTCGATGACCAACCGCTCACCAAGGCGCCCATGCACGTTCGGGCCCGGGCGGGCATCGGCTACCTGCCCCAGGAGGCCAGCGTGTTCCGCAAGCTCTCCACCGAGGATAACCTCAGGGCCATTCTGGAACTGCGCCGCGACCTCAGCAAAGCGCAGCAGAAGGAGCGGGCGGAGCAGCTGTTGGCCGAATTCCGCTTGGGCGGGGTGCGCAAGTCGTTGAGCGAACGCCTGTCGGGCGGCGAACGGCGGCGATTGGAGATCGCCCGGGCACTGGCCAGCGAGCCCCGCTTCATGCTGCTCGATGAGCCCTTCGCCGGCGTGGACCCGATCTCCGTCGCCGACATCAAGAGCGAGATCCGTGACCTCGCCGCCCGAGACATCGGCATCCTCATCACCGACCACAACGTTCGCGACACCCTCGACATCTGCGACCGCGCCTACATCGTCAGCGAAGGCCAGTTGATTGCGGAGGGCGACGCCGAAGCCATACTGCGCAACGAGACGGTGCGCAACGTCTATCTCGGCGAGAGCTTCCGGCTTTGACGTCCGCGCGCCGATGAAGCAGACGCTGGCGCTGCGCCTTGGACAGCAGCAAGTCATAACGCCCCAGCTCAGCCAAGCCATTCGGATGCTGCAGCTGTCCACCCAGGAATTGGAGCTGGAGGTTCAGGAGGCCCTCGACTCCAACCCCATGCTGGAGCGCGAGGAGGCCACGCCGGAAGCCGGTGAGGAGGAGGCCGCGGAGGAGGGGGAGGATGCCGCTTCGGAAGCGCCCGAACTTGATCTGGAGGGCAGCGACGCCATTCCCGAAGACCTGCCCATCGACACTCGCTGGGAGGACGTTTACGCCACTGCGCCGGCCGCAACGCCCGCCACCGATGAACGCGACCTGTTTGAGCGCGCCCACCCCGGCGACTCCCTGCGGGATCATTTGCTCTGGCAGCTCAACTTGGCCGCCTTGCCGCCGCTCGAGCATCTCATTGCCACGGTCGTCATTGACGCAATCAACGACAGCGGCATGGTGGCCGCCAGCATGGCCGACATCGCCAGCAGCTTCGATGGCCGCTTCGATGTCTCCGAGACCCGAGTCACCGAAGTTCTGCGTCGCCTGCAGCACTTCGACCCGCCCGGCGTGGCGGCCCGCAACTTGGCCGAGGCCTTGAGCCTGCAGCTGCAGCAGCTGGACCCCGAAACCCCTTGGCGGGAGGAGGCCATCGATCTGGTCGAGGCGCATCTGGACCTGCTGGCCACCAAGGACTTCGCCACGCTCAAGCGCCGAACGCAGTTCGGCGAGGGGGAGCTGGCGCAAATCGCCGCTCTGATCGGGCGGCTCAATCCCCGCCCGGGCGCCGCCTACTCCGCCGAGCCCACCCTGTACGTCGTTCCCGAAGTGGTGGTCAGGAAGATCAACGGACGCTGGCGGGTGGAGTTGAATCCCGATGCCCTGCCCCGGCTGCGCATCAACCCAGGCTACGCCGGCTTGGTGAAGCGCGCCGACAACAGCCGCGACAACGTCTTCCTGCGCGACAATCTGGCCGAGGCCCGCTGGTTCCTGAAATGCCTGCAAAGCCGCCATGACACACTGCTCAAGGTGGCCACCAAGATCGTTGAAGTGCAGCAGGACTTCCTGACCCATGGGGAGGAGGCCATGAAGCCCTTGGTGCTGAACGACATTGCCGAGGCGGTGGAGATGCACGAGTCCACCATCTCCCGGGTGACGAGCCGCAAGTACATGCACACGCCGCGGGGCCTGTTCGAGCTCAAGTACTTCTTCTCCAGCCATGTCAGCACCAGCAGCGGCGGCGAGGTCTCCAGCACCGCCATTCGAGCGCTGATCCGCAAGCTCACCGCCGCGGAGGATCCCAGAAAACCGTTGAGCGACAGCAAAATCGCGGCAATACTGGCGCAACGGAACATCAAGGTTGCAAGGCGCACCGTGGCCAAGTACCGGGAATCGATAGCCATTCCGCCATCAAACATGCGCAAGCGATTGGCCTGAGGCGGCGTGCGCAACCGCGCGAGCAGGCTCGCGTTTGAGTTGCTGCGCGCCTCGGCGCGACGCCTGCCATCCATTCAAGGACTGATTGCGAGGTAACTTATGCAGTTGAGCATCTCCGGGCACCACATCGACGTCAGCGACGCCTTAAGGGACTACGTCACCGGCAAACTCAGGAAGCTCGAACGGCACTACGACCAGATCACCAACCTGCATGTGGTGCTGAGCGTGGAAAAACTGAGCCAAAGGGCCGAAGCCACCGCCCACGTGAGCGGTGCGGAGCTGTTCGCCGATGCCGTGGCTGATGACCTCTACGCCGCGATCGACATGCTGCTCGACAAGCTGGACCGCCAGGTCATCAAGCACAAGGAAAAGGCCATTGAGCGGCATCACGGCCGCGGATAGCCGCATTTGGACCCCAAGCCGCATGCTCGAAGTGGATAGCCTGCTGCCCGCGGACTGCGTGGGCTCGGGCGTCATCGCCAACAGCCGCAAGGCGGTTCTCGAATGGGCGGCGGACCGCATGGCGACGGTCCATCCAGGCACCTCTTCGCGCTCGTTGTTCAGCGCCCTCATGGAGCGGGAGCGCCTGGGCAGCACCGGCCTCGGCGAGGGCGTTGCCGTTCCCCACTGCCGCTTGGACTGCTCGCGGCTGATGGGGGCGCTGCTCTCGCTCACCCGTCCGGTGGGCTTCGACGCCGCCGACGGCGAGCCCGTGGACCTGCTGTTCATGCTGGTCGCCCCCGAGGATGAGCCGAGCGCCCACCTTGAGGCGTTGGCTCTGGTGGCCCAGGTCTTCGGCGATCCAGCCGAGCGGGCCCGGCTGCGCGGCGCCGGCTCAGCCGCAGCGCTCAAGCAACGATTCGTTGAGGCCGCGCAAAGGCAGGCGCCGCCGGACACGCGCCAAGCCCTGCCATGAAGCTCATCATCATCAGCGGCCGTTCCGGTTCCGGCAAGAGCACGGCGCTGCTCGCCTTGGAGGACGCCGGCTACCACTGCATCGACAATTTGCCGGTGGCCCTGCTGCGGTCGCTGATCGGCGAGGCAACCGTTGATCCCATGCTGCGCCAGCACGACTTGGCCATCGGCATCGACGCCCGCAGCGTCGGCATCGCCCAGCTGCCGGAAATCCGCGCCGAGCTTGACCGCGACGAGCAGGTGCAATGCGAGATCATCTACCTGAATGCCTCAAGCCCCACCTTGGTCAAGCGCTTCAGCGAAACCCGCCGACGGCATCCATTGACCAACGCCGACACGGACCTGCGCCAAGCGATCGACGCCGAAAGCCGTCTGCTGAACGACATCGCCGCCGTAGCCGACCTGACCATCGACACCACCCAACTGGCGGGGCCGAACTTGGCGGAACTCATCAAGGAGCGAGTCGCCGACCAGCGGCCTGCGGGCCTGAACCTCCTGTTCCGCTCATTCGGCTTCAAGTTCGGCGTGCCGGTGGATGCGGATCTGGTCTTCGACGTCCGCTGCCTGCCCAACCCTTATTGGGTGGCGGCGTTGCGGCCGCTGACGGGTTTGGACCGCCCGGTGCGGGACTTTCTGGCCAAGGACGAGTTGGTGCGTGAAATGCTGGGCGACATCACCACCTTCCTGGACGCTTGGCTGCCCCGCTTCGAGGCCAACCGCCGCGCTTACATGACCGTGGCGCTCGGCTGCACCGGCGGCCAACACCGCAGCGTCCACATGGCGGCGCAGCTCGGCGCCCACTTCGCGCAGCGCTACGCCAATGTTCTGGTGCGCCATCGGGAAGTCGGCGCCGCGCCCACGGCCCGCAGTGTCCAGCCCGGCTGATTCGCGTGATTATTCGTGGCCCTTTCGCCCCAAACCGCCGCATGGCCCGGCGCTGAAGAGGAATCGGCATGAAGCGAACCCAAGTCACCTTGAGCAACCAACTGGGGCTGCACGCCCGAGCGGCGGCCAAGCTGGTGCACTTGGCCAAGACCTTCACCGGCAACATCCAACTGGGCAAGGACGGCACCCTTGTGGACGCCAAAAGCATCATGAGCGTCCTGCTGCTGGCCGCCCCGGTGGGCACCACGCTGGAACTGCGCGTTGACGGCGAGGATGAGGAGGCGGCGTTCGCCGCCATTCGGCAGCTCATCGACGACCGGTTCGGCGAAGAGGCGTAGCCTGAGTGCCTGAGCCAATCAGTGGCCTTCCGCCGAGCGCGCTGACCCTCGGTCCTGACCGCGGCAGCATCCGAAAAACCCGTGCCTGAGCACTTTGAACAGCGGTTCGGCGAGGTGCTCAAGTCCTACGGGGCGGGCACCTTGGGCGATCAGCGCCACCTGCTGCGCTCCCTCAAGGCGCCGGAGGTGGCCAACCTGCTGCAGGCCACGCCGCCCAAGGTGCGGCGCTACATCTGGGCTCTGATCGATGACGACGCCGCCGGCCAGGTGCTGCAGCACTTGGGCGATGACGTGCTCAGCGAAATCGTCGAAGGCATGGACGCCGCCCAACTGGCGGCAGCTGCCGACGACCTCGACGTGGACGACCAAGCCGACCTCCTGCAGCAGTTGCCGGACGCGATCGCCGGCCAAGTGCTCAACTCCATGGACTCGGCGGCACGGCAGCGGCTGGAATCGGTGCTGTCCCATGCGCAGGACAGCGCCGGCGGCCTGATGGACATGGACGTGGTGACGGTGCATCCGCGCCACGCCCTGGAGATCGTGCTGCGCTACCTGCGCCTGCGCAAGGAACTGCCGAAGAACACCGATGCGCTGATCGTCGTCAACAGCCGCAACGAATACGTCGGCAACCTGCCGCTGTCGCGCATACTGACCGCGGACGCCAGCGTCACCGTGCGCGAAGTCATGGACGCCAATGCCCGGGCCATTCCGGTGGACATGCCGGACCGGGAAGTGGCCGCCGTCTTCAGCGAGGAGGACTTGGTGTCCGCCCCGGTCCTGGACCACGAGCGCAAGCTGCTCGGCCGCATCACCATCGACGACGTGGTGGACGTCATCGCCGAGGACGCCGACGAGGCGGTGCTGGCCCGGGCCGGCCTCGACCCGGACGAGGACACCTTCGCGCCGGTGATGAAGTCGGCCCGCCGCCGCGCCATCTGGCTCGGCATCAACCTCGCCACCGCCTTCCTGGCGGCGGCGGTCATCAACCTCTTCGAGGCGACCATCGGCAAGGTGGTGGCCTTGGCCGTGCTGCTGCCCATCGTCGCCAGCATGGGCGGCATCGCCGGCACCCAGACGCTCACCCTGATGATCCGCGGCATCGTCCTCGGCCACGTCAACCGCGCCAACCTCCTGTGGCTGATGAACCGGGAGTTCGCCGTCGCCCTGCTGAACGGCCTGCTGTGGGCCGGCCTAGTGGCGCTGGCGGCGCTGCTCGCCTTCCAGGATCCGCTGCTCGGCATGGTCATCGCCGTGGCCTTGGTCATCAACCTCGTGGTCGCGGCCGTCTCGGGCAGCCTGCTGCCAAGCATCCTCAACCGCCTGTCCATCGACCCCGCCATCGCCGGCGGCGTGATCCTGACCACGATCACCGACGTGACCGGCTTCTTCGTCTTCCTCGGTCTGGCCGCCTGGGCGTATGCTTGAACCTTCGAGTTCCGGCTTCCTTTAGGCTCATATTTTTCACATACGATAAATATATTTTGTTTTAACTGGATTCGTTTGATATTTTTTACCGGTCGATAATTTTTTGCGGATCATGGCAAGCGACCACGGGCAATTCAGTGCAATCCATTCAGTGGTGGATCTCGGTCGGCGGGCGCGTGTCCATCGGAAGCAGCGTAAGCTGACGCTGGAGACGATTTCGGGCTTGGGCAACCTCAGCACCCGTTTCCTGTCCGAATTCGAACGCGGCAAGGCAACCGCTGAAATCGGCAAAGTGCTGCAGGCTCTGCATACTCTGGGGCTCGAGGTGATCGTCCGGCCTCGCGGAGGGGGGCCTGCGCAGCCACCGTCAACGCAGCACGAAAAACGCAGTGCTTGATCCCGACGGTCTGAATGTCTGGAGCGATCGGCGGCTCGTTGGATATCTGTGGCGAAACACGCCGGGCCTGATTGGTTTCCGCTACGATCAGGAATGGCTGGCGCAGGGTGGGTTCCAAGTTTCCCGGACATTGCCATTGCGCCAGGAAACCTTCGCTCCTGAAGCAGGCATCGCTCATCGATTCTTTGCCAACCTGCTTCCGGAGGGAGGCGTCCGTGAGCGGATCGTTCGCGATCTCAAGATCTCCAACACCGACTTCGACCTGCTCAGGGCTATCGGCGGAGAATGCGCAGGCGCCCTTTCCATATTGAGGGCGGAGCGCCAACCGTCAGCTAAGCACCGGTATCACCGGATTACGGACGAACAACTTGCCCGTCTGGTCGCCAGCCGGGGACGGGTCCATACCGGGACCGAAAATGAACGTCCCCGGCTGTCGCTCGCCGGCGCTCAGGACAAATGCCCGGTTTTGCTGGCCGAAAACGCCTATTGGCTGCCGAAGCAGGAGTCCCCTTCCAGTCATATTCTCAAGTTCGAACTCCCGGACTATCGGCACGTGCCTGCCTACGAGACCTTCACCACTCTGTTGGCCGACGCCATCGGCCTGCCGGTCGTCAACATCCGATTGCACTCGATCGGCGGAACCCGCTATGCGCTGATCGAGCGCTACGATAGGCGGGCGTCGGCAAGCGGCGGGATCGCAAGGCTGCATCAGGAGGACTTTTGCCAAGCCCTAGGGTTAGGGCACGAACGCAAGTACCAAGAAGACGGCGGGCCTACCTACGCGGACTGCCACCGGCTGGTCAGGGACGTTTCCACCGAGCCTGCCAACGACCTGCAGCACTTGCTGCGCTGGCAGATCTTCAACGTCCTGGCTGGCAACTCCGATGGCCATGCCAAGAACCTGTCACTGCTCTACAACGCCGATGGCAGCATCCGGTTGGCGCCGTTTTACGACCTCGTCTGCACCCGCGCCATTGAGCACATCGACCATCTTCTGGCGTTCTCCGTAGGCGATGAAAGAAACCCGGCGATGGTTTCCCGGCAGCACTGGAAAGCGCTCGCCCAGCAATGCGGGGTGCGTCCCCAATTCCTCTTCAATCAGGTTCAGGAAGTCGCTGCCGGATTGCTGCAGCAATTGCGGCCAACCAAGGAATCATTCCAAAAGCTGCATGGGGACTATGCGGCACTGCAAAGAGTGGAGCAGATCGTGACCAAACAGTGCAAGCGTCTGCTGCGGGCCATCTGATAGGCTTCGCCTAGGCACAACGGGGAGGCGGTCAACCGTGAAGGTGGCCATCATCGGCGCTGGCCTGCAGGGCATCTGCACGGCCTACTACCTCGCCAAGGGCGGGGGCGAGGTCACCGTGCTGGAACGCAACGACGGCCCGGCCCTGGAAGCCAGCTTCGGCAACGGCGGCTATCTGCAGGCCGAGTGCCCGGAGACTTGGAACCAACCGGGCATCCTGGGCGCGTTGCCGATGTGGTGGTGGTCGAGCCTCGGCCGCAACCGCAAGGACGCGGCCAAGCTGTTGCGCACCGCCGAACTGCTGCGCCTGCTGCCTTGGGGCGTCCGCTTCCTGCGCGCCTCCAGCGCCGAGACGTTTTTTCGCAACGTGGCGCACAACCGCGAGCTGGCTCAGTACACCTTGGCGTGCATGGCCGCCCTGCGCCGGGAAACGAGCATCGAGTACGCGCATCGGGCCTGCGGCTCCCTGTTCATATTCAGGAGTCGAGCCGCCTTGGAGGGACTTGCGCCGCTCCTCGACCACTTGGGGGAAAGCGGGGCTGAATGGCGGCAGCTTGACCGGGACGAGATACTGCAGTCCGAACCCAGCCTGCACCCGATCGGCGACTCGCTCCAAGCCGGCATTTTGTTTCCCAACGACGAGTCCGGCGATTCATACCGCTTCTCCCAAACGCTGGCCGAGATGGCCTCGCGCTTGGGCGTTCAGTTCGAGTACGGGCGGCAGGTTTCCGGCATTGCGGCGGACAACGGCGGCGTTTCAGTCCGGGCCGGCACCCAGGAACTGCGCGCCGATGCGCTGGTCATCGCCGCCGGCGCACACTCCGGGCGCTTGGCGGCCTCCATTGGGGTTCGGCTGCCCATCGCGCCCGCCAAGGGCTACTCCCTGACCATACCGCTGGGCGACTGGTCGAACCCGCCGCGCCACGTCATCGCGGACACCGGGGTCCACGCCGGGATCAACGTGCTCGGCGATGCACTGCGCATCGCCGGCACGGCGGACTTCTGCGGCTTTGATGCGCGCATCGACCCCGGCCGCATCGACTACATGGTCCGGCTGGTGGAAGCCGTGCTGCCGGAATTCGCCCAAGCGATGGACCGCAGCGCCATCCGGCCCTTCGCCGGGCTGCGGCCCCTATCCACCGACGGCCTGCCCATCATCGGCGCGACCCGCGTACCCAACGTGTACGCCAACACCGGCCACGGCGGCCTCGGCTGGACCCTGGCCGCCGGCTCCGCCAAGGCCTTGGCCGACCGGATCAGCGGCGCCGCTTCAGAGATCGACCTTGCGCTGTTTTCGCCGTTGCGGTTTTGAGAATCGAACTGATCAACCTGTAGCGCCCATGGGGACTTGAGCGACACAGCCAATTGACAGACGGACAATGGTTTAGCTATAAGTCAAATCAACAGCCTTATTTTGGCGGCATCCTGAATTAACCTCATCGTGGCAAGCACTCAGCACAAAGAAGGGACCGGAACCCCGGTGGATGGCTCAGAGCCCGCGCTAGGCCCACCCTCGAATGCTACTTTTGGCGCAGATTGGCACGAATGCGTGGTTCGCGCAAAAAGCGCTAGAGAATTGGGCAGGAAGACTCGAGAAGGGAAGCCAATCACCTTCCGTTTGACTCGCAATCTGAATTTCGGACGTCGCTCCAAAGACGCTAGGCGGGGGGCCGGTGCCTGATCGGACACCCCTGTACGAGGCGCAACACTCACCACGCTACGAACGCCAACGGCTAATCGGCAAATACGAAGACACCTACCAGTGTCGGCTGGTCGTGCTGATTGATGCGCTCTTCCCTGACAGCGTTAACTTGTTTGAGGAGACGCTTTACGATGCGGATCCATCACAAGACCTGCACGTCATGCTCTCCACTCCTGGTGGAGACGGGGAAACCGCGATCCGGCTAATCCGCCAAGCCCAAGCACATTGCAAGGAGTTGACGGTTGTTGTGCCCAATCAAGCCAAGAGCGCGGGAACGCTCTTCATACTGGGCGCGGATCACATCATTCTGGGGCCAACAAGTGATTTAGGGCCCATCGATCCGCAGTTTAGACTGCCAGATGGCTCGCTGGCCGCCGGCAAGGCAATCATTGCGGCTGTGGAGGACGCCGAGCAGCGCGTCACTCGAAATCCAGATACATTTCCACTCCACGCGTCACTGCTGTCCGACATTTCGGCCTTGATGGTCCAGCAGGCACGAGATGCGCTCGATCGGACCAATGATCAACTGATAGAAGCTTTGGGCTGCGTCTCTGGGCGCAGCAGGGACAGTATCCGAAAACTTGCACGCTCCCTAGGCGACTCATTAATCGGCAAAACGCAGAGCCACGCAACGACTGTATCCGCACAGGACGCCGCTCGCTTCGGCTTGCCTGTCAAGGAAATGGCCTCGAGCAATTGCCAATGGCAAGAAGTATGGCGGCTATGGACAAAGTACGTTGCGATGGACGCGGTGCAAGTGTATGAGGGAAGAACGGCCTCAGTGGTTCTAACCCCAGAAGTCTACCGCTGATCTCCCTTCCACATTGAGCTAGCCGGTCGCCAGAGCTTTATGTCGGTGAAGCCAAGGTCGCGGCTAAGGTGGCCTTGTTTGGCGATCCCCAAGGCAGCTTGAGCAGGGTTTCGCGATGCCGGTGCGGTCCACGCACGGCGGACGATGAGTCGCGTATCTAATGGGAGGAAGAGTGCTGCTACAGGGTTGGTGACTGCGGAGCGACCATGGGGCCGTCGCCAACCACGGCGGCAATGCGCTTAGCCAGCTTGGTCCGCAACTCTTCCGATGATTGCCAGACAATGTGATTGTATTGTCGGGTGTCAAAGTGAAGGTCAGCCACTTTGTCGCTACGGCAAGTGAGTATCGCGGGGATGCCGAGTCCATGCGCAAACCCAACTTCGTAATAGACACCGCCCCGCGCACCTGCCTCCCCGTGCGTAAAATCGGCAACAGCAAATCTAGACCTTCTGATCTCCGACACAATTTCGTCATCAATTCGGCCCGCGTGTTCCTTTTCATATACGACGACAGGTTCGTATCCCGAAAGCCGTATCGCTGGCTTGATGCCCTCATCTCTCGCCGCCGTCATGGACGGATCGAACCACATTGCCACAAACCCCTTTGATGACGGAGTTACAAACTGTTCCAAGGCCTCCAGACGCATGTAACCGCTGAACGTCAACGCGCACGACTGCTCCGCATTGTTGATGCCGTGGTGATCAACGTGGCCTTGCTCGCGCAGGTAGCCCAAGAGGAACTCGAACTCATCTGAACCGGAGCTGCCGGAGTGTGCGAGAAGTTCGCTGTAGGTTCTTTGCCAGTCGTTCAGGGGTGTCTGAAATCGATTCCCGGTCGGTCCGAGTTCAATGCAGAAGTCAATCCGACTTCCCAGAAAATCCGCTCGTTTGGAGAGATATCTGAGAATCCCATCAGCACGGTCGAAGACGCTTGAATCCCTCCACCCTTTCGCCTCGTCGATGGTGCCCGTTGTAATTTCCGGGCAGTTTTCCCCATGCACTCGTTGTTCGACTAGCCATGTTGTAATTCTGACCTTCAATCGGTCGTCAGGGTCGTCAAGACCCCAAATCATGGCTGCAGCGGAACCGGAAATGAAGTACCTGCCGCCAGCGCGAGGGGAGTCAAACACCCAACCGTCCCTGTCAGTCGGTAGTGTTGTAGCCGGTGTTTGCCAGATTGCACACCTACTGTTCCCAGCCATTCGCTTTTCCTCGCTGTTGGGCTGCGCGGCACTCCACCGCACCAATGCGCCGCATCCCTGTTTCGCTCTGCTTGTCTGCTAGTTTTCGGAGGAAAGGAAATGCATGTCCTCTTCTTTCCCGTACACGGACCGCACGTCCGTTGCTCGACCTTCGATTATCTCGCTTTCTTCGGTCTACTGGCCAGCACCACAGCAGCGGAATGGGGCGTCCGGCGCGTGGCCTTCAAGAGCTTCTTTCAAGAATGCCCACCTACGGAGGGGCAGCACGGTTCGCCGACAACCCCCACTGCCAGCTCAGCGCATCACAGCCTGATCTCGGCGTCGGGCCTGTCCGCGTCAAAAGCATTCATCCAAGCAAGGCAGAGGTCGCGGGAGCGGTAGTGGCCGTAGGCGGCGGTTTCGTGGCGCTCGACGATGGGGAAGCTGGCGTAGATGTGGCGGACGTCGTCGCGGTCCTCGATGCCGTAGAGGTGGAAGAAGACCGCGTCGAGCTTGGCCTTAAGGTGCAGGCGGCGGTCCTCGTCCCACGGAAACGGGGGCTTTGGCTGGCCGGAATCGTCCACATGGCCAAGGTCGGCGGCAAAGGGGGCCATGTCGTGAGCGGTGTAGGTGAGTTCCAGAACGGCTTCGCGGATGACTTCAGCAGCGGTCTTGGGGCCGAAGGGATACTGATCGTAGGTCTTGGGCTGAATCACTGGCAGTTGCTCGACTATGTACCAATTCAGGTGCTGGCCTTGAATTTTCTGGCGGGCCAAGTAGTCATATGTGACCGAGTTGAGATTGGCCACTAAAAGCGCCATTAGAGCCCGTGATTCGGCTTGCGAACCGTGCAGGATGGGCAGTGTGTTGCCAGCTCCACACGAAGGCACGATGGCGGCGATCATGGAACGCATGTTGGTCGGCGCCGTCACGTCCTTGAATGCCAAAGACCAAGGCTTTGCGGAACAAACGCCGCAATCGGACGCTCTCACCCAAAACTGAGGCGAGGACAGCCAGTCGGGGGCTTGGCGTTGCTCAAGGGAAGCGGGCAACGGTTGCGCGGGCCGATGCTGGTTTTCGGGGTTGACGACGATGCTGGCGGCACGGTGGTCGTAAGCCTGCACCATCTTGCCCTCGTAGAGGGGCAGCCACTCCCCTTCGGCGCTGTGGAAGCGGTTGCCGCCGATCGGCCAACCGCCCTCCTGCTCCTGAAGTTCCTGTCGGGTGCGGAACTTGTCGGAGTCGTTGGTCATGTCGAACATGCGTTCATATTTGAGCGGCCACACCTTGACCTCTTGGCCGGAAGAGCGGTTCACCAGCACCGGCAGCCGTTCGTAGATGGCGGTGGTCAACTCCGCGTCGCGCCGGGAGCGGAAATATGGGGCGGTGCCGGTGTTTGGGTTGACGCGGGCAAAGTCCTTAGCCGACAGGGAAAAGCACCTTTCGCGATCTTCAATTTCGTTCATCCTGTGCAAGTAGAAGGCGCAGCTTGCCGGTACGGGCGTCGAATTCCTGCCTGCAACAAATACAGAAAACTTGAAGGAAGCGTGAACTGCTGGAAAGAAGACCTTCCTGTTCTCAAAGTCATAGAGCGCACGCAACCGTCCCTCGGTGGCCACGGACCGGAAAAAGGGCGCAGCGGTCTTGTCCGACGCTATCCCGGAGGGCGTCAGCAGCCCAATGACTCCGGTCGGCTTGACCAGAGACATGGCCCGCTCCACAAACAACGAATACAGGTTGATGTCGCCCCGCGCCAACAATGGATAGTCGCCGCACTCCCGCGCATTGCGCGCCGCGGTCTGTGCCCTTGCGCTGGCTTCGGCAAACGCGGTGGCCAAGGGGTCGCCTGCCTCCTCCAAGGCGCGGATCATTCGCTTGCGCTCCGCAGCCTTTTGGGCCATGGCGACTTCCGGCCGACGGGCGGCGAACCACTCGACCTGCTGCAGCTTCATGCGGTCCCAAGGCGGGTTGCCGATCACGGCGTCGAAGCCGCCTTCGCGCTCCGCGCTTCGCCAATCCCGCCAAACGCCCGGAAAGGCCACCTGCCAATGCAGGAAGCGCTCCTCATCGGCCAGGCGGCGGGCGCGGGGGATCAGGGCGCGGAACGCTGCAGCATCCTCGCCTTCATCCTCCACGCCAACTTGCGCGATGCGGATGGGATCGCCAAAGCGGCCCGTCAGCCAGCTGCCGACGGCATCCGCTTCGAGGGCGCTCTTCTCGACCCAATCGCAAGCCAGCAGCAACGACAGAAAGGCGGTCATGGGCGCGGTGCCCGCTTCCACGTCGCTGAACAGGCGATTGGAGCGTTCCACCCCGCTGATGTCCGCATCCGACGCCGCCTCTATGGCTTGCATGGGGGCGGCGGCCTCGCGAGCCTGCCTCAGCGGGCCTTCCATGAACAGCCTGCCGCCCCCGGCCTGCAGCTTCGCATCGATCCGATCCACCCAGCAGCCGAACAGGCTGTCGCCGCACCGCAGGTGGTGGTCCAGAAAGCTCAAGGGCGCACCGACCGTGAAGGTGTGCAGCCACAGGGCCACCTTCGCCAACTCCACCGCCATGGGGTTCTTGTCCACCCCGTAAACGCAGCGCTTGAGCACCATGCGGCGCACGATGTGGCGGTCATCGAGCTGGGCCGGATCTACCGCCCAGCCTTGGGCATCGGCGTTGTCGAGAATCGTGCGCCGGATGCCAGCGATGCGCTCCACCAGCGGCGAGGCATAGCCGGATGCGATGTCCTCGCACTCCGCAATGGCGGCGATGGCTCGGTCGCTCAGCAGGTCCACCAAGGAGACGAGGAAGTGGCCGGAGCCCATGGCCGGGTCGCAGACCTTCAAGTCGAGGATGGCGGTAGCCGGGTCGAGCGCCCGCAGCCGCTCGCCGGATTCCGCTGCCGAGGGTTGTTCCTGCGATGGCGGATTCCGAACGGCTTTCGCCTGCCGCTCCGCTTCGGCGCGGAATGCGTCAAGCCTGGCTTCGATGAGCGGCTCCACCGTCTCCTTGAGGATGAGCGCGACCAAGGGCTCGGGCGTGTAGTAGCTGCCCGAACCCTTGCGGGCGAAGACGTTGGGGCGGATGACGATGCCATCGGCCTCGCGGACGGTTTCGTGCTCCAGCAGCCGCTCGTAGATGGAACCGAGCTGCTGCACGGACAGGCTTCGATAGTTGATGTAGCGGCGTCCGGCGCCGGTCTGCTCAAAGGACAGCGCATCAATGGCATCCGCCATGACCGAGTTCGGCAGGCGAATGCGGGACAGCAGCGGCGTTTTGGATTCGAGGAACAGCCCGCCGTTGTAGGGCGGCAGGCCAAAGGCCGCATCACCTTGGTCAATGACCCGGCTGAGATCGTCCAGCGCGTTCCAATAGCTGGTCGCGGTTGCGGAGAAGGCTTCGTTGGCGTCCTTGCGCCGACCCACGTCCTCGCGCACCCGAGCTCTTAGGCCGATGTTCGCATAGCGTGCGTCGCGCACCGGCAGCAGGGCGCGATCCTCCGCATAGAGCACGAACAGCAGGCGGTAGAGCACCACGAGAGCGGCGTCCCGCACTTCCGGGAGCGGCACGTCGGGCGCGGCGTCGGCGATGCTGCGCACCAAGTTCGGGAAGACCTGCTCGAACACTAAATCGGAGATGTTGGCAGCGACCCGCTCCTCGTAATGCAGGCCCTCCTTCAGCGCCCGCTGGTGCAGGGACAGGCCATCGGCCCCAGCGGCGGCGAAGGCGGCTCGACCGAAGAACAGGACAAAGAGCTTCAGGCCGTGGCGGCGATCATCTTCCGAGAGGGCGAACAACCCCTCGTTGCGGCCCGGCAAGCCGAGAACCGCCGGCAAGTCGAGCTCAAGGAACCCCTCGGAAACCGAGCGGGCGCCTTGGTAGTAAAGCCGCCATTGCGCGCCGTTGGTGAGAATGCCCCAGCGCAGCCGCCCTTCGGTGAGATCGTCGGCCCGGCGCAGATAGCGCAGCATCTGGGTGGAGGGCGCCAGCGCCTCCGTTCGGCCCCCCGCCCGGTCGAGGGGCCGAAGCCAACGCTTGGCCTCCACCAGCGCCGTGCCGATGGCGTAGCGCGCCCGCCCTTCGGCGACGCCCGCCGCCCGGGCCTTGGCGGCCTCATCAGCGAACAGCAGGCCATCCGGAACATCCTCACGGCCCTTGGCGCTCAAGTTCTGCTGACGCAGGTTTGCGGTCCAGCCCAGCGCATAGAGAACCGGCCAGATCAGGTCGTCCTCCGTCTGGGCCTCATTGGGCGAGCCGTCAATCGGAAAGCGCTCGAAGATTCCGCGAAGCCGCGCTTGGTTGTCGTCAAGCGCCGCGTCGTCGAAGGCCATCCACTCCGGCAACGCGGCCAGCGACTCACCCGACTGCAGGAAGTCCGGCGCGAACAAGCCGCCTTGGATGGCCTCCATGCCCATGAGCGATCATGGTAACGCAGCCCAGCCATCGCTGCGCACCCGCTTCGCGGGTGCGTTGCAGTTTCGCTGGCGCGACACTCCGTGCCAGTCGCTTAGGCCAGATTCCGAAACGTCTTGTGAGCCCGCACATATTGGCGCGGTGAGCAATGCGTCACTTTAGAACGGCGTTCTCGGCGAGAATCGATAGCCAAGAGCCGACGCGCCGCGGGCGCAGCCCCCCTTTCACGCGGAACGGGACGGAACCGTGCCGGCGATCGAGGCCACCTAAGCGGCTTCGAAGCGCAGGTGTATCTGCCCCAAGGCCCGCATCCACATGCCCTTGATGTGCTCGTAGGTGTCCTTTTCCGGCACCGGGCGAAACTCGGCGATGCGCTGCAGCAGTATCTCCCAAGCCCAGTTCTGCTCCAAGCGGGACAGAGTGGCACCGGGGCAGACCCGCTCGCCAAGGCCGAAGGCCAAGTGCCGGCCAGCGTTCCTGCGGGCGAGGTCCGGCTGCTTCGGGTTCGGGAATCGGGCCGGGTCGTGGTTGCCGGCCCCGTAGCGAATGCTCAGCATTGCGCCCTTGGGCAAGTGGACGCCAGCCAGCTCGGTGTCTTCGGAGACGTAGCGGAACAACCCTTGGGTGGGCGACTCGATGCGCAGGGTCTCCTCGACGAAATTCTTGATCTTGGCTGGGTCGGTGCGCAAGGCTGCTTCCATCTGCGGGTGGCGGAACAGCAACCACAGGCCGTTGGCTATGGCGAAGGCGGTGGTTTCGTTGCCGCCGATCAGCAGGTGATCGGTGATGCCGATGATCTCGGTGTCGGTGAGCTTGCGGCGCTTGCCGGTTTTGACGTCCTCCATTTCGACCTGCAGCAGGTGGCTAAGGATGTCGTCGCCCGGCTGTTGGCGCTTGTGCTGCATGGCATCAAAGATGTAGTGCTGGAGCTCGATGTGCTTTTCCACTGCATCAAGTTCCTGCGCAAGCGTCAGGCCTCGGGAAAAGGGCAGCACCCACGCCGCGGACCAAACCTTGAGCTTTGGCAGGTCCATGCGCGGGAAGCCGAGCAGTTCGGCGATGACGATCATCGGCAGCGGCTCGGCGAACGCCTTCATGAATTCGACCTCGCCCTGATCGATCCAAGTGTCGATGAGCTCATTGATGACGCCGCGCACGAAAGGCTCGCGCCGGCGAACCTCGGCAGCGCTGAGCTTGGGGTCCACCAAGGCACGATAGCAGCGGTGCATGGGCAGGTTTTCGCTCAACGGCGTGTGGCGGACCCAACCCTTGCTGTCGTACAGCGCCCGGGCTTCCGGGAACTTCACCAAAGGCTCCGCGTCCTGGACGTCCGACCCGCCGGAGAACAGCTTGGGGCGGCGCAGCACGTATTCGATATCCTCATAGCGGGTGAGCACGTACATCCCGAGTTGCGGCATGAAGTACACGGGGGACTCCGCCCGCAGGACGTCGTAGGCCTCGAACCAATTCTCCTGAACCAGCGGATCCATGAGGTCAATCTCCGCCGCGGTGCGATACGGGCATCCCCCCGCCATGCCGCTGCTCCCTCCTTGGGCGCGTGGCCGTTCGCTATGCCAGCCGCAAAAGCTGCTTGCCGAAGTTCTTGCCGGAGAACAGGCGCAGCAGCGTGGCCGGAATGTTGTCGAAGCCGTGCTGGACGTCCTCCTTGTGCAGAATCCGTCCGGCGCGCATCCACTCGGTGATGCGTCTTCGCGCCACGGCGTACTCGCGCTCGTAACCACTCAGCAGAAAGCCCTCGATGCGGGCTTGGCGGAAGACGATGTTGAAGTAGTTGGCGGGCCCCGGCGGCAGGGTTGCCTGCTCATAGCGGGAGATGCCGCCGCAGATGACCACCCGGGCGCGGGGAGCGATGCGCGCCAAGGCCGCATTCAGCGCGACGCCGCCCACATTGTCGAAAAAGACGTTGATGCCGCCGGGGCAAAGTTCGGTAAGCCGCTGCTTGATGTTCTCGTTCTTGTAGTCGATGGCCCCGTCGCAGCCGAGCTCCTCCGTGAGCCAAGCGCACTTTTCCGGACCACCGGCGATGCCAATGACGCGCCCGCCGAGGATCTGGCCAATCTGCACCGCCACTGAGCCCACCGCTCCGGCGGCGCCGGACACCACGATGGTGTCCCCAGGCTCCGGCTGGCCTATGCGCAGCAAGCCAAAGTAGGCGGTGAGGCCGGTGCCGCCGAGAGGACCGAGGTGGGCGGTGAGCAGGTCGTCACTGGGCAGCGCTTCCACCGAAGCGCCATTGAGGTCCGCATACTCCTGCCAGCCGACTGCACCAGCGACCTTCTCGCCAACCGCGATGCCGGAATGCCGGGACGCCACCACTTCGCCGATGCCTCGCGCCGACATGACCTGCCCCACCGCAGCACCGCTCGTGTAGCCCGCGATGTTCTCCATCTGGCCCTTTTGCGAAGGATCAAAGCTCAGGAACTCCACCCGGACCCGCACCCGGCCATCCGCCAAGGGGCCGATTTCGGCCCCGTGGGCTTTGAAGTCCGACAGCGCCAACGCCCGTCCGCGTGGATTGCTGTTGATCAGCCATTGGCGATTGACCGCCGCTTCGGCCATTTACGGCGTGCCGAAGCGGGCGCCCACCTCCACGCCGAACTGCCGCGGCAGGCCGTAGGAGGCCATCGTCCAGAGGTTGGCGACGGCCAGGTTGCCGGTGCGGTAGCGCTCATCGGCCAAGTTGCGGCCGAAGACCCGGAAGTAGTAGGCGCCGTCCTTGGTGGTGAACGTGGAACTCCAGTTCAGCAGGTTGCGGCTGTTGGACAGGGCGTCGTGCTCTGGGCCGAGGTCGGAGTAGGTGAACACCGAGTCATCGACGAACGACCAGCTCAGGGTATGGGTGAGGTCGCCCATGCCGCCCGCCGGATGCTCGACAATGGCCATGAGGTAGGCGGTCCATTCCGGGGAGCGGTTCACGGGCCGGCCGCTGAAATCGACGTCGATGGTGCCGTCGAAATCGGTGTCGGCTTCGTAGGCGGCGAACTCCGCATCTTGGTAGCTGAAGTTGCCGTTGAACGTCAGGTGTTCGTTGACCGCCCAGCTGCCTTCGAACTCGATGCCGCGGGCGTCCAGCTTGGCGGCGTTGAAGAACAGCGTCTCTTGAAACGAGCCGCCTCCCGGCAGGGCGAAGGTGGCGTTGAGCTGGCGGTGGGCGTCGTCGTAGCGGACATCGAAATAGACGACGTTCAAGCGCAATCGGTTGTCCAGCAGATCGGTCTTCAGGCCCACCTCGATGCTGTCGGCGAATTCGGGATCGATGGGCTCAAGCTGGCGCGGGTTGTCGAAGGAGAGCGGCAGGCCGGCGGTGAAGGTTCCGGTTTGGTCGTTGAAGGCGCCGGACTTGACGCTGCGTGAGTAGGTGGCCCAAGCAAAGGCGTTGTCGGCGACCAAGTAGCCCACCGTCGCCCGCAAGCTGGGTTCGGTCCAGGAGCCCTGCTCCTTGGCCACGTTGAACGGGAAGCGGTCGAAGTCGGAGGCGTCAAGGGGTTCGTCCAAGGAGGCGAACAGTCCTTCGTTGGCGGCGTCCGTGCCGTCAAGGAACTGGAAGAGCGTCTGCGGCCGGCCCGCCCACTTCTTCTTCTCGTAGGAGATGCGCACGCCCGCGCCGAACTCGAGCCTATCGGTCACTTGGTAGGTGGCGTCCGCGAACCCGGCCAGCGCCTTGGCGTTGTGTTCGTTGCACAGCACCGAGGCGTTGTCGTTGAAGGTGCCGGAGGCCAGCGTCGGAAGACCGGCGTCGGACAGCTGACCGTTCAGCCGCGTCGCCGTAGGGCCGAAGAAGTCCACAAAGCCAAGAATTTGCGTGACGCAGAAGTTGTTGTCGTCCTTCTGGTAGAACCCGCCCGCCACGAAGTTGAACGGCCCGTTGAAGCTGGAGTCGATGCGGACTTCCTGCTGGAAGGTCTCCCGGTCGTCGTCCCGGGTGGCGTCGAACAGCGAGGCGCGGGTATGGCCGACGTAAGTGCTCGGCAGACGCGACTTCTGTTCCCGGTAGCCGGTCACCGAGCGCAGCGTCAGGTAGTCGTTGAGGTCTAAGTCCAAGTGCCCGTAAATGCCGTCCACATCGACTTGATGGCCATCGGCGATGGAGAAGAAGTCGTTGCGGTCGGAGATGCCGGCGTGGTCAACGGGGTCGCCGTCAAAACTGCCCCCAAAGCCCAAAAAAGACGTGAACACGGAGTTCGGGGCGTTCTCCGCGACGATGGGCGGCGAATCCATATTATCGCGAATCATCTCGTAGGTCAGCCGCGCCTCGACGCCGTCCCGGAGCGCCCACAGCAGCTTGAACCTGCCGGAGAAGACCTCGTCGCCGCCGAGGCTGCGGCCGTCGCCCGCAAAGGTTTGGGGCACCATTTCGCCGGTGGCGAAGAACGCGGCCGGATCGAAGCTGGTGGCCGAGGAGCCGTTCCTGTAGTAGCCGTCGCTCTTCTGGTAAATGCCCGCCGCCCGGAACGCCAGGTCTTCGCCGCCGACGTTCAGGGCGAACTTGGCGTCCCAGCTGTCGAACTCCGCATAGGAGGCGGAGACCTCGAAGCTCTGGCCGTCCAGTTCCGGCTGCTTGGTCTTGACGTTGATGACGCCGGCGGTGGTGTTCTTGCCGAACAGGGTGCCTTGGGGGCCGCGCAGCACCTCGATGGAGGCGATGTCGAAGGGCTCCAGCATCTGCGTCTGGGTGGACATCATCACGAAGTCATCGACCGAGACGCCCACCGGCGACTCGATGTAGAGGATGATGCCGTCCTTGCCCACGCCGCGCAGGCTGGGGTTGAAGGAGTTGAAGGCCGGCGCGTTGCCGGTGACCAGGTTCGGCACCGCCGCGGTCATGTCGCCGATGTCGCGCATCAGCATCTTGTCCAGGTCCTCGTCGTCAAGCGCGGTCACCGAGATCGGCGTGATCTGGGCGTCGGTCTCGCCGCGGCGGGTGGCCGTGACCAGAACCTCCTCAAGCTGCGCTTGGCCCAAGGCGGGCACCGGCGCCAGCGGCAGCAGGCCCGCGGCCAGAACGGCCAGCAAGGCGCTGCGGATTCCGGTTGCTGATGTTGAACGTGTTTCTCCAAGCATGACATCCCCTCATGGTGGACCCTCGGGTCGCTGCAGGTTGTTGATCGCGGTTGTTCATGGCGCTCAATCGCAGCTCGGACAGGAGCGGGCTGCGATTAGGGGCCTGAACGACGAAAAGCCCCGCTTTTCGTTGGCAGGGGAGGATAGCATGGAAGCGCGCGCGACGGCTCTTTCAGCCTTGGCCTTGCGCAACCGGAAACGAGCCTGAACGAGGGGGCGGTTGGCAGCGTGAAGCGAGCCTGAAGCGTCGGTTTCCGCCAGCGGAGCCCCAAGGCCGTCAATGATCGTCAGAGCGCCCACTTGACATCGAGAAGCGCCGTGGCGCCCACATCCTGCTCCAGTATGAGCACGCCGTCCTGCTTGATCTCGACGCCCTCGTCGAGCAGGTTCTGCAGGCGAACCTTGACGGTCAGGTTCTCAGTCGCAAACCAACTGTACACCAAGTCCAACGAGTGGAACGGCTGCTCGTAGGCATCGTCAAAGCTCTCAATGCCCGCAAAGAAGATGCGCTCGCCAAAGCTGTTGTAAACCAGCGTCGCGCCATGCTTGCCGTTGAACGAGTCGAAGCCGAGCTGCACGTTGGCCACCCACTCGGATTGCTGGGTCATGCGTCTTGAGGTGTTGGTGATGTTGCCGGCGAGACCGTCCGCCCGAATGTCGAGCTTGGAGTCCGACAGGGTCAGGTTCCCGGAAACGTAGAACTGGTCTATCCACCCGCCGACCAGCCCGCCCAGGAAACCCAAGCCCTTCAAGCCCTCCAGCTCCAGGCCGTGGATTTGGACCGCATCCGCGTTGACGAAGTTGAACACGATGTTGTCTTCGGTGGCCGCGCCCTGAAGCGTCTCGATGGGGTTGGTCACGTCCTTGTGGAAGCCCGACACCGTGAAGCTGTCGCCGTTGCTCCAAAACCACTCGGCGCGCAGGTCGAAGTTGGAAAGGCTCGACGGCTCGAGAAAAGGGTTTCCCCTCACCCGGGCTTCGCTCAAGGGGTCAATGTAGGTTGATTGCGAGACTTCCCGAAGGTCGGGCCGGGCGACGGTCTCTCCCCAGCTGAACCGCAACTGAAACTCCTCCGCCCAGAACCCCGGCCGAATGTAAGTCAGGGAGATCGATGGATGGACATCGTCCTCGTTGATGGTTGCGGCCTCGATCTCTGCGGCGGAAAACGGAATTCGGTTGCCGCCGTACTCAAGCAGGTCCACGGGCACGGAGACCTGAATGAAGCTCTCCCAGCGCAGTCCCCCCGAAATCCGCCAAGCGTCGTTGAAGAGAACGTCAAACTTGCCGTAAGTCGCTTCGGTCGTCTGCGCCGCGTAGTAGCTTTCAAGACCGAAGCCGCCGACGCCGAGCAAAGTGATGAACCCATTCTCCGGATTCATCAGATTGGCGTGCGAGAAAACCTCGCTCGGCGCGCCTTCGCTGATGGCATTGAAGCCCGGGGCCGTGCTGCCGATGCCCAAGGAAATCTGTTCGTAGGATCGGGCCTTGCGCGCGTAGTCGTAGCCCCACGACAGCTCAAGGTCCCAAGCACCTGCTCGAAACGGCACCGCCACGTCCGAGCCCCAGGTTTCCACATCGTCCTCAAGGTCGGAAAAGCGGAAGTCTCCGGCAGTGCCCGACGAACGGATGTTGGTGCTGATCACGTTGCCGTACGGGGCGTCCAGCACGTCCGTTGAGCCCACCCGCACCTCATTGGGAATGTCAGTGGTGGCCTTGGCCTCGGAGTAGTGCCAAGTCACCGTGGAGCCGCGCAGAAAGTCGAACGCCGCAAGCAACGGAACGATCGCCAGAGTGTCGTCGCCGAGGGTGTGTTCGCCCCGCACTTGGTTGACGACCAACTCGCGCTGCTCGAAGCGAATGTCCGCGACGCGACCTTGGGTGGGATTGTCGTCCGCGCAGTCGTTGAACTGCCCCTGCTGGCAGGTGAGCGAGAACGACGCATCGTCCTCCGTGTTGCGCAGGAACATGCTCATCGTGCCGATTTCGTGGTCGTCGGTGAAGCGCAGGCCCAGGTTGCCCGTGCCGGTGACGTTCACCGATCGCACCGTGCGCTGGGTGCGCGAGAAGTCGGTCCGCGGGTTGGCGACGTTGCGGTTCACCCGGTCGCGATTGCGCCAGTTGTTGGCGTAGGAGCCGAGCCCCAGAAAGCCGAACTCCCAGTTCTCGCCAAAAAACCATCGATAGCCGCCCGTGACCTCGGCCTTGACGTCCGCGGACATGTCCTTGGGACGGATGTCGATGTCCCTGTTCAAGGCGGTCGCCAGTTCCCGGTTAAGCGCCTGGGCCTCGGCCAAGGTCGGCGAGCCGCCCGCGCGCCGCAGCGTGTTGAAGATGTTGACTTGGGAGAAGTTGCCTCGATAGGTCTCGATCGCATCGCTGATCGTGGGCGAAAGCGCCCGCGTGCCGTCATCCTCGCCGATGCCATCGTCCCCGCCGCCGCTGTAGGTCAGCCCGTCGTCGTCGCTGTGGGTGTTCCAGCCGGTGCTTACCTTGATGCTGAAGACGCGGTCTTCCGGCACCTGCTTGGTGCGTATGTCGAGGTTGCCGCCGCCGAAGGCCGCCGGCATCTCCGGGGAGAACCCTTTGCGCACGGACAGCGCGTCAATGATGTCCGCCGGAAAGATGTCGAGCGGCAGCACGTTGCGCGTGAGGTCCGGCGACGGGACCGCCGCGCCGTTGAGAAGCGCGCTTGAGTAGCGTTCGCCAAGGCCGCGAACGTACACGAACTTGCCCTGCGCGACGGTGAGGCCGGGCATCCTTTTCAGAGCCTGCGCCACATCGCTGTCGCCGACCCTGGAAATGCCCTCGGCATCGAGCATGTCAACGGGCACATCGCTGTCGATGCGCTCGGAAACGATGTCGGTCGCCGCGGACCTGAAGCGCCCGAGCACCACGATTTCCTCGATGGCGTTGGGGTCCGCCGCCGCTACGGGCGCCCACGCCTCGCTTGCCTCAGCCCCCTCGCCCCCGGCCTCCGGCTGTGCCTGCGCGCCGGCGCCGACGCAGATCGCCAGCGCCAGCGCTGCAGGCGGGAGATGGCGCATCCTTGCTGTCATGTTCCTCTCTCTCGTTGGTTGCGCGATGCCCTTAGGCGCCGCGCGGTCACGCGCTCCCAAAGCGCGCTCCAGTGGCCCAATGCGGCGCAGGCCCGTCAGCCGCCGCGACGGGCGCCCGTCAGTCGAGCCACAACGAGTCGAGGCCGACGGTCCAATTCGCGGTCCAGTCATCGTCCGCGGACACGGCGCCGAGGCTCTCGTCATCCGTATCGCCGTCGCCGTCGGTGTCAGCGAGCACGACGCCCAATGGATCGCCGGCCGCATCGGTCGGATTGCCTACGGTGTGGAACGGCCGCCGGCCGCCGAGGAGCGAGAGGTTGGCGCCGTCGCTTTCCGTGATGATCACATTGCCCGTGTTGTTCGGATATTTCGTGGCGTTGGCAATCCACTCCCCGATGGAGTCGCCGTTCGCCAGGCTGTCCTTGGTCGCTTCCTGGCAGGCAATGACCGTTCCCGACACCGACGCTTCGCCGGCCTGCGCCGCAGCGCGCGTGTTGTCGTCGTCGAGCTCGAAGCACTCATTGCCGCCGACCGAGAGCTTGGCGCGCGCGTAGCCATCGAAAATGATGCTGTTGCGCAGCTGGGTGCGAGCGCCTTCCCGGTTGACGATCCCCTCGGAATCGCCATGCGTGCCGGTGCCGTCCGGCACCTCATCCGAGCCTGAGCTGATGCAGGTGAGGTTGTTGACGTACGCGTTGGTCACCGGGCTGCCCGCATCGGCTGCGCTTAGGCTGTCGCCTTCGATGCAGCGGTTGCCGTCGCTCATCGAGTGGATGACCAGCGCCCGGTCGATGCCCCCCGTCCAGCCTTGGTCATAGTCGATCGAGTCGTCCCGCACGTAGAGGGCGACGTAGTTGCTGACCTGCACCGCACCGCCGAAAAACTCGATCCCGTCGTCATAGGTGCTGTAGGCCTGCAGGTACTCAACCACGGTGTCGGAACCGACGGCGTTGAAGCTCACGCCGTTCAGCTCATCGCCGGGCGCCGCCTCAAAGCCCGTGTGCTTGACAACGACGTAGCGCAAGGTGCCCGAGCTGTCCTCGTTGTCGTTGCCTCCGTAGTGCGACGGCTTGCCTTCCGCCAGGACGTTGCACTCGTTGTTGGCGCGCTGATCGTCGCTGCACTTGTTGGTCAGTCCGCGGCCGTTGATGACAATGCCGCCCCAAAGCTGCACGTCCTCGGCCCCCGCGGTTCCCGTCACCGCATCGGTGAAGCCGGTGAACGTGATCGGCGCGGTGGGGGAGCCGTTGGCGTTGATCTGCGAACCGCGGTTGACCAGCAGATAGTCGCCGGCATTGGTCCAGGCCAAGGTGTTGCCGGCGGCGATGGTCAGGGTTGGGCCTTCCCCCTTGCCGGGAGGCGGCGTGGCGCCGTCGGTGTCCGCGCCCACCGCAAGCGTGTCCTCGAAGATGTGTGCGCCGGAGATGAATGGAATCGAGAGGTCAGCCATCAACGGGTTGTTGATGCCGACGAAGCCTGAGTCGTAAACGCAGTTTTGGCCGTCAAACGCGCCTTGGACCGCCGCCCCCGAGTCCGGGTGGTCGTAGCTCGCGCACGGATTGCCGCCGCCGCCGGATGTCGTGGTCGTGGTCGAGTTGTCCGTCACGCTGGAGTTGTTGTCAGCCGATATGTTGACATCGCCGCCACTGCAGCCAGCCAATGCGGCGGCGGCCATGGCCAACGCCGCCAGCGGCCGATAACCGTCTCGAAGCTTCATCATCTGTTCCCCGTTGAGCCCCGTTTCACTGAAGCGCCGCACCAAGGCGGCGCGTTCGACCTTGCCTGCGGCTCAGGCCTCAAAGCCATGCCAAGGGCAAGCGCCGCTCAGCCGTGCTTCGGATGACGCCCAAGGCGACCGGCAAAGCCAGCCCCATCCGCAAAGCGCCGCCAATCTAGCGACGCTAAGTGACAGTTTTGTGACGGGAGTGCGGGCTCAGAAACATTTCGGAACCTGACCCACGCAAAAAGCGCGGAGTTTCGCGGCAGCGAAACTCCATCCGCGACCGTCAGGTCGCGCGGGTTGCATCTTCCCCCAGATGTAGGTAGTTTTATCCGTAGGAACTAAAGACCTAATTCGCCCAGCCCGTCCGGCTGGGCGCCGCAAGGAGACCGGACGATGAACATCCACGCCACCCGCAACTTGATCGCAATCCTGCCCTTGGCCCTTGGCCTGGGCGCCTGCGCCGGCACCAACCTCGATACCGCCGAACGCCAAGTCACGCACTACTGGTACGCGCAGGAAGCGAGAACCGACAGGGAATACAATCTTGACCAAACCCGGTGCTCCGAGGCCCACGAAGTGCCTGCAGCGGAACCGATGGTGAAGGACTCCCTCTCTTTTGCAAGCTATCGCGATTGCATGTTGGCCAAGGGCTACGTGCTCAGGAACTACTAGCCCGATGGCTGCGGCGCGGTGAATCGCGCCGCGCCGCGCCGCAGCCGTGCCCGCCAACCCATTCCGCGAGGCACCGGCGCCTCCCTCCAAAGCCAAGCACCCCAAACGCGGTCCCGCCGCCGTGCGCTGGGCATTGCGTCAATCTCCGCCGCACCAAGGTCAGGTGGCGAAGCTTGCGAGATGCTCACGTCGAATCGGATTGGCTGCCGACGTGCGCCAAAGGGCGGCGTCTCAGGTAAACTGGCCCCCATGCAGACTGAAATTCTCGCTCGCGGGCTGTGCTTTCCGGAGGGTCCGCGCTGGCGCGACGGCAGGCTCTGGTGCTCCGACATGCACGCCCGGGAGGTGGTCACGATAGACGCCGACGGCGCCGTCACGTCCATCCTTGAGGTCGCCAACGACCCATCCGGCCTCGGCTGGCTGCCAAACGGCGACCTGCTGGTGGTTTCGATGACCGACCGTCGCCTGCTGGCTTGGGACGGCGCGGCCCTGCGCACCCATGCCAACCTGTGGGATTTGGCCCGGTTCCACCTCAACGACATGGTGGTGGATGCCGCAGGGCGCGCCTACGTCGGCAACTTCGGCTTCGACCTGCACGCCCAAAAGAAGCCCAAGCCAGCCGAAGTGATCCTGGTGGAACCCGACGGCGGCGCTCGGGTCGTCGCGGACGACATGCTGTTTCCCAACGGCACCGTCATCACCCCGGATGGCGGCCAGTTGATCGTCGCCGAATCCTGGGGCGCGCGGCTGACCGCCTTCGACTTGGACGCCGAGGGCAACCTCGCCAACCGCCGGGTCTGGGCGACCCTCGCCGACGGCGGGGTTCCCGACGGCATCTGCCTGGACGAGGCCGATGGCATCTGGGTGGCCTCCCCGTCCACCAACGAATGCCTGCGCCTGGTCGAGGGCGGCAAGGTGACCCATCGCGTGTCCACCGACCAAGGCGCCTTCGCCTGCATGCTGGGCGGCACGACCCTGCACATCCTCACCTGCGCAAGCTCCGATCCGGACGCCTGCCGAAAGAAGCGCTCCGGGCGCATCGAGGTGGTGGCAGCGCCCTACGCCGGAGCTGGACATCCCTAGGCCGCATCCATGATCCCCGGTACGAAAACCACCGCTCGCGACGGCTGCGTCATCAACGGCGCCAAGACCTGCATCATCAATGGCCGGCATGCCGGCTTGGCGATCGTGGCCGCCAAAGTTCCCGAATGCGCGCCGACGCCCGGGTGCGGAGGATTCACGGCGGCGCCAACGAGGCCACGAGCTGATCAGCCGAACGCTCTGGGAAACCGCTCCGCAGCCAACCGATGCGAGGGAGCGAGCCTTCGATTCGTCATGCCCTGTGCGGGCTTAAGAAACATCTCGGAACCTGACCCACGCAAAAGGCATGGAGTTTCGCGGCAGCGAAACTCCATCCGCGACCGTCAGGTCGCGTGTGCCCTTGCTCCAGGCAGCCCAACCAATCCAGCCGGAGTTGCGCCAGCGAAACTCCAACGCCAGCCAGAGGTTAGCGGGGCGTCCCCTCACCAAGGCGCCGTTTGCCGCGTGAAGGCCACGGCGAAGACGTAGCCGACGCTGAGCAGGGCGCCGACGAGGCCAATGGACTTGAGGGCGGTCGAACGGCCCCTGAGCGTCAGGACGCCGAAGCCGACGTAGGCGGCAAGACCCGCCAGCTTGGCGCCCAGCCAGCCCTCGACCAGCGAGACCCGCGCCGTCGCCGCCAAGGCAACCCCGATGGCCAGCAGCGCCGTATCGATGACGTGGGGCAGGATGCGCGCCGCTTTGGTCCCAGCCAAGGCCCGGCTGGCTTCGTTGGCCGACAGCGACCAAAACGCGCGCAGGATGAAGCCGACCACCGTGGCGTAGGCTAACATGACGTGCATCGACTTCAGCATTTGGGGAGTATCCCATTTCCACTGGCATTGACGCAGCGATAGATGCCGCCATGCGCCCATTGGCCGATGCCGTGTCCGGGTTCATCTTCTTCACCGTGCCGGTGGCCGGCGCCGAGCTGCCGCTGATCGTCGTCTGGCTGATCTGCGCCGGGGTGTTCTTCACCTTCCATCTGCGGCTGGTGAACGTCCGCGGCTTCAAGCACGCCGTCAACCTGGTGCGCGGCAAGCACAAGGCGCCCGGCGACCCCGGCGAAATCAGTCAGTTCCAAGCGCTTGCCACCGCGGTGTCCGGCACCGTCGGGATCGGCAACATCGCCGGCGTCGCCGTCGCCATTTCCTTGGGCGGCCCCGGCGCCACCCTGTGGCTCATCATCGCGGGCTTCCTCGGCATGTCCACCAAGCTCGCGGAATGCACGCTGGCGGTCATGTACCGCCAAGAGCGGGACGGGCAGGTGTCCGGCGGCCCCATGCACTATTTGGAGCGCGGCCTCGCGGAGCGCAATTGGCTGGGCATGGGCCGCGGCATGGGCCGCGCCCTCGGCCTGTTCTACGCCGCCGCCATGGTCATCGGCTGCCTTGGCATCGGCAACATGTTCCAATCCAACCAGGCCACCGCCATCCTCATCGACGTCACCGGCGGCGCCGACAGCATCTTCGCCGACCGGGCTTGGCTGGCGGGCCTGCTTCTGGCCGCCGCGGTCGCCTTGGTGATCATCGGCGGCATCCGCTCCATCGCCAGCACCGCCGCCAAGCTGGTGCCCGCCATGGCGGGCCTCTACGTGCTCAGCGCGGTCACTGTCATCGCCCTGAACGCGGAGGCGCTGCCGGGCGCCATCGCCGCCATCTGGAACGGCGCCTTCTCTCCCGAAGGGGTCGCCGGCGGCGCCTTGGGAGTGATGATCCTCGGCTTTCGCCGGGCGGTGTTCTCCAACGAGGCGGGCTTGGGCTCGGCGGCCATCGCCCACGCCGCAGCGCGCACCAAGGAGCCGGCGAGCGAAGGTTTCGTCGCCTTGCTGGAGCCGTTCATCGACACGGTGGTGATCTGCACCCTGACGGCGCTGGCGATCATCACCACCGTGTATGACCCGGCGCTGGCCGGCAGCGGCGTCAGCGGCATCGAACTCACCACCCGGGCGTTCGCCAGCACCCTGTCCTGGTCGCCGATTCCGCTGTCCATCGCCGCCATCCTGTTCGCCTTCTCGACCATCCTCGCCTGGTCCTACTACGGCCTGAAGGCGTTCACCTATCTGGTCGGCGAGCGCCGCGGCGCCGAATTGGGCTTCAAGCTGTTCTTTTTGACTTTCGTGGTGCTTGGCAGCAGCATTCAGCTTGGCGCCTTGGTCGATCTGTCGGACGCCTTGGTGTTCGTGGTGGCCATTCCCAACCTGCTGGGCCTGTACCTGATGGCGCCGCTGATCCGCCGCGAACTGATCAGCTACGAACGGCGCCTGCAGCGGGCCACGCGGCCCTAGGGCGCCAACGCAACCACAACCAAACGAGGACGATCGCAAAGACTCATGGAAGGACCCACATCGCACATCTACTTCTCGCAAAGGCTACGGCTGCACTACGTTGATTGGGGCAATGAGGACGCTCCGCCGATGCTGCTGGTGCATGGCGGCCGCGACCATTGCCGGAACTGGGACTGGGTGGCCCAAGCCTTCCGCGACGAGTACCACGTCATCGCCCCGGACCTGCGCGGACACGGGGATTCCCAATGGCTGCTCGGCGGCAGCTACGACCATGTGGACTACGTTTACGACATCGCCCAGCTCCTGCATCAACGCCAGCACACGCCGGTGACCGTCATCGCCCACTCCCTGGGCGGCTCCATTGCGCTGCTCTACGCCGGCCTCTATCCGGAAACCGTCACCCGGCTGGTGTCGATCGAGGGCATGGGCCCGCCGCCAAGCATCGTCGAGGAGCGCATCAACCAGCCCGTTGCCGCCCGCCTCACCGCCTGGATCAACGACCTGCGCGGCATCGCCGGCCGCATCCCGCGCCGCTACAGCTCCCTGGAGGAGGCCTACGAGCGCATGCAAACGGAGAACCCGCACCTGACTGAGGCCCAAGCCCGGCACTTGACCATCCACGGCAGCACCCAGAACGAGGACGGCACCTACAGCTGGAAGTTCGACAACTACGTGCGCGCCTTTCCGCCGGTCGGCTTGCCCTACCCGGAGCAGCAGCAACTGCACAGCCGCATCAGTTGCCCGACGCTGCTGTTCCACGGCCAGGAGAGCTGGGCCTCCAATCCCGCGGAGGACGGCCGGGCCAGCAACTTCCAAAACGTCGAAGTGGCCAGCGTCGCCAACGCCGGGCATTGGGTCCATCATGACCAGCTTGATGAGTTCCTCAGCATCACCCGGGACTTTCTGGCTCGTTAACCGGTGAGCGAACGGGCCCGGCTGCTGCACGACAGCCCGTGGCAGGGCGTTCTGCACTTGACCGGCGGCGGCGTCGGCCTGCTCAGCGAGCTGCTCGCCGAAGCCGGCGCCTCCCGGACGCTCGTCGAGGCCCGGATTCCCTACGCCCAAGACAGCTTGGCCGCCCTGATCGGCGGCCACCCGGACCGAGCCTGCAGCGCGCCCACCGGCCGTGCCCTGGCCATGGTCGCCTTCCAACGCGCCCAGCGCTTCGGCGCGCGGCCCGCCTTTGGCTTCGGCGTCACCGCCAGCCTCGCCACCGACCGGCCGAAGCGGGGCTCCTGCCGCGCCCATCTCGCGGTGCAAACCTTGGGCCGCACCGCCCAGACAAGGGTCGAACTACAGGGCGGGCGCGCCGACCAGGAGGCGGCCTTGGCGGATTTCGCATGGCAAACCCTGTTGCATGCCTTGGCCCTGAGCGCCCCCCAACGGACCGGCTTGGAGCAGGTGGCCGCCCCGGATGAGTGGCAGGCCCTGATTGCCGGAAGCCGCCGCTCGACGCCTGCCCGGCAAAACCCGGCGCTGATCCTGCCCGGCTCCTTCAACCCCCTGCACGATGGCCACCGGCGCATGATGGCGGTCGCCGAAGCGCGGCTGGGACAGGCCGGGGCCTTCGAACTCTCGGTGGAAAACCCGGACAAGCCGCTGCTGGACTACATCGAGATTCAGCGCCGGCTTGCCCAGTTCCCGGGCAAGGTTCGCCTGACCCGCCTGCCCACCTTCCGCGACAAGGCGGCGGAGTTTCCCGGCGCCACCTTCGCCGTGGGCATCGACACCCTGCTGCGCATCGCTGAGACGCGCTACTACGGCGGCGAAGCGCAGCGCGATGCGGCCATCGCCGACCTGCTCGAAGCCGGAGCCTCGTTTTTGGTCTTTGGCCGCCTGGCGGACGGGGCATTCCAAGGCCTAGGCCAAGCCCCGCTGCCGCAGGCGCTGCGCAACGCCTGCACGGAGGTTCCCGAGCATGAGTTCCGCGCCGATGTTTCATCCACCGAGCTGCGGCGGCGGACTGCTCCGGATCCTCCAGCCGCTTCGGAATAGGCAAGGCTCAGATCCGGCCTCTCAGGCACGTTGCGGCTCCTCCATGGATACCGCGTTGCGCCATCGGCCGCGGCGGAAGCGCGCCACCAGCATGACGGTCTTGAGCAGGTAGTCGCCCACCATGGCCGAATACACCCAAACCACCGGAAGCTCCAGGTAGGTGAACAGCGCTGCCAAGCCGCAACGCACGCCCACCAAGCCGCAGAGCGTGGCGATCAGCGGAAAGCGCGTGTCGCCGGCGCCGCGCAGGGCGCCGCCCAGCGCGAACTCCACCGCCAGCAAGGGCATCATGGCGCCCAACACGTGGATCAGGGTGATGGTGTGGCGTGTGGTCAGGGGTTCATCGCCAATGAAGTAGGTCGCCAACTCACCCGCGAACAGCACCACCAGCAGGCCCAGGCCACCCATGGTCAAGATGGCCAGGGCACAGGCCCGCCAGCCGCTGCGCGCCGCGCCCGGATGGTCCCCGGCACCGAGATGCTGGCCCACCAAGGTGGAGCCGGCGATGGAGAAGCCGAACCCCACGGTGATGCAGACCATCAACAGGTTGCCGCCGACGTTGTAGGCGGCGAAGGCTTCGGTGCCGTAGAAGTTGCCGATCAGCATCAGAAAAATGAAGAAGCCGACTTGGAACGCCACCTGCTCGGCCGCGGCCGGATAGCCAATGTCGAGCAGGCGGCGCAGACGGGTGCGCCGCCACCAGCCGCTGCCGACATGGCGAACGCGAAACCTCTGGTTCAGCCACAGGATGAGCAGCACCGCGCCGCCGACGCTGAACGACAGCCCGGCCGCTGCGGCAACGCCCGCCACGCCCAAGGCCGGAAAGCCGTAGTGGCCAAAGATCAGCGCGTAAAGCAGCGGCAGATTGAGCAGGTTGACGCCTATCCCGATCCACAGCGGCGACCAAGCATCGCCGGCGGCGCGCAGCGCCGCGCTCAGTATGAAGTTGACGGCGAAGGCGAGGTTGAACCAACTGAACATGCGGATGTTGGATGCCGCCAAGTCCAAGGTCACCGGATCCAAGCCGAAGAGGCCGGCAACCGGCCGCGCGGCCGTGACCCCGACCACCATGGCCACCAAGGCGAACAGTCCCGCCAGCGCCAGCGAAGCCATGGTGACGCGGCTGGCCTCGTTGGCGTCCCCGGCCCCCCAAGCCCTGGCGACGAGCGCAGTGGTGCCGGCGCTGACCGCAATCAGGACCGCCTGCATGGCGAAGAACACCCGTTGGCCGACGCCCACCGCAGCCAGCGCCTCCGGGCCGAGGACGCTGACGAACTTGGTCTGCGCCAAGGCGACGGCGCTGAAGGCCACGTTGCCGAGAATGGACGGAAACGCCAATGCCCATACGCCGGGCGGCTCGCGGCCTTCGGGCCTCGGCGTGGATGTTGGCGTGGACACGATCGGTTCGGTTGATTCAGGTCGGGCTTTGGGTTCGACGCGCATCAAACTGAGCCGCTGCCCGCGTAGGCTAACACAGGGGCTGCGGCGGCAATATCCGCCCAGGCAACGGATGGGCAATGCGCCCTCGCCGCTGCCGACCTCCTGGCGGCGGCCGGAGCGGCTTTGACGAACCGAAGGTTCGCCGCGGTCGTTGGGCCGCGCGGGAGCGGGCAGTTGCCGCGCGCAGGCTTGGAAACGCCTCGGAACCTGAACCACGCAGCAGCAGCGGACTTGGCGGCGCCAATCGCCTAACATCGCGCTTTTGATTGCCAAAGGAAACCTCAATGAGTGAACAACGCCGATACACCGACATCTCGGTGACCCGGAGCGGCCATGTGGCCACTGTCGAAATCCAGCGGCCACCGCACAACTTCTTCGACTACAGCCTGATCGGACAGATCGCCGACGCCTTCGACGACCTTGATGAGGACCTCGAGTGTCGGGCCATCGTGCTGGCCGCGCAGGGGAAGTCCTTCTGCGCCGGGGCCAATTTCGGCAGCGGCCAGCCCGGAGGCGGCGGCAGCTCCGACTTCACCGAGGAGGGCTTCCGCAACACCACCGGCAAGCTGTACCGGGAAGCCGCTCGCCTCTACGGCAACAGGAAACCCATCATCGGCGCCATCCAGGGCGCGGCCATCGGCGGCGGCCTGGGCCTGTCCTTGGTGCCGGACTTTCGAGTCGTCTCATCGCAAGCGCGATTCGGCGCCAACTTCGTCAAGCTGGGCATCCATCAAGGCTTCGGCATCTCGGTCACCCTGCCGCGCCTGGTCGGCCAGCAGGCCGCCAACCTGATGCTCTATACCGGACGGCGGCTGAACGGCAAGCAGGCTTTGGAGATCGGCTTGGCGGACATTCTGACCGAACCGGAAAACCTGCGGGCGCGAGCCGACGGGCTGGCCCAGGAAATCGCGGAAAACGCACCCTTGGCGATTGTTTCCGTACGGGCCACGATGCGCGCCGGGCTGGCCGAGGCGGTGGCTGAAGCCACTGAGCGCGAACTGGCCGAACAGCAGTGGCTAAGGGCCACCCAAGACGCCAGCGAGGGCATCCGCGCGGTTGCGGAACGACGCCCGGGCAACTTCGTCGGCGCCTGATCGCCGCCAAAAACGCTTCGGTTGGATCGGATTCAAATGGCCTTAAAGGTTCCGTAGGCGCCACGCCAGTAAAGCAGCGGCGAGCCTTGCTCCTCCGAGATGCCGAGATCCCGCACTCGGCCAATGGCTATGGTGTGGTCGCCGGCGTCAAGCTCATCGGCCAGCTCGCAGTCAATGTAGGCGAGAACGCCCGCCAGCACCGGCGAACCGGTCTGCCCCGGCTGCCACGCGAGGTCGGCGAACTTGTCAATGCCGGTCCGCGCAAAAAGGTCGCTGACGCCCTGCTGGCGGTCGCTGAGGACGTTGATGCAGAAGTGGCCGCTCGCGCGCAGCTTCGGCCAACTGGTGCTGGCCTTGGACGGACACAGAGCCACCAAGGGCGGGTCCAATGACAGCGAGGCAAAGGATTGCGCCGCAAACCCGGCCGGCGTTCCGTCAAGGCAGCCGGCGGCAATCACCACCCCGGTGGCGAAACGCCCCAAAGTCTCGCGAAACTCGCGGCCATCGAATTGATCCATGCAGGCCATTCCTTGAAAAACAGCCGCAATATAGCGCTACTGGCCCTCTCGTGAAACACGCCAAGGCGTTGCCGCCCGCATTCTCGCCAAGGCTCAACAGTCGAGCCGGAAGGCCTCCCCGTCGCGCACGATGCGGCCGGCGGTGGGCGCGGCGAAGTGGGTGCCGATCACCAGCACCGGGCGGTCGGCGTAGCGCCGCATGAAATCACGGCGGGTGGCGGCGCTTAGGCGGGGGTCGGCATCGGCGACGCTCGACCAATGCGGGTGGGCAATTTGGCAGGGATGGTGGACCATGTCGCCGGTGATGACCGCCTCCTCGCCGCGGGAGGCGATGTGAACGCTCACGTGCCCCGGCGTGTGGCCCGGGGTGGGCTCAAGCCGAATCTCGTCGTTGACGCGATGGTCCTGGGCCACCAGCACCGCCTTGCCGGCATCGAAGATGGGCTGCACCGAATCCTCGATGACCGGTCCGTACTCCTGCTCCTCGACGCGCCAGTGCTGCCACTCCGCCTCGGCAAAGAGATATTCGGCGTTTTCGAAGGTGGGCACCCACCGATCATCGACCAAGCGCGTGTTCCAGCCAACGTGGTCGACGTGCATGTGGGTACACATCACCTTGTCCACGCGGTCAACGGCGAATCCGGCGGCCGCGAAGTCTTCGAGAAAGCTGCGCTGCATCCGGTTCCAAGCTGGATAGGCCCGCTCCTTGCCGTTGCCGATGCAGGTGTCCACGACCAAGGTCTCACCGCCCGATTCAACGACCAGAGCGTGAATGCTCAGAATCAGCCGCCGCCGGTCATCGACGAAGGGCTTGATCCAAGGCAGCCGGTCCATCTCCTCCGGCGTCGCTTGAGGCAGCAGGTACGGCCCCAGTGAGGCCGTGGTCAACTCCACGACCTGGGTGATGCTCACGTCGCCAACCCGCCACTTCAACATCCGCCGCTCCATCAGTCTCAAGCCGCCAAAGCGTTGCAAAAGGTTGGCGGTTAGTCAACGCGCCGCCGGCGGCGGCGTGATCGAGTTTCGCTGGCGCGAAACTCGGGGGTGGCGCGGCGCCTGCACCGGTGCGACCGAGTCTCGCCGACGCGGAACTCAGGATGGCTGCAGCGCGCTCAGCGAAGCGTTCAAGTTGCTGTGCGGGTTCGGGAACATGTCGAACCTGATCTGCCCATCTGCGCCCGCTCCGCGGGCGCGCTGTGCGGGCTCACAAACAATTCGGAAGCTGGCCCCCGCAACGGGCGCGGAGTTTCGCGCAGCGAAACTCCAACCGCCTCTCGCCCTCTGGGCGAGAGGCGCATTGGCTTTGTTGAGCCGATGCACTAGCATCAGCACCGATTCGCGGCCCGCGCCGCCCCATTTCACAAGCATTGCCGGAGGCGCTCGTGCCGGAAAGGCCACGACGGAGGCTTTCCCTGTGCCAAGACAGGTTCATGACCCGCGGCGAAAGCGGCCACGGCTTGAGCGCGCCGCCCGCCCGCGACCGCATTTGCCTGCTGATGCGCAAAAGGCGGCGGGCGTTGGAGCCCGGCGCCGCGTCCGGAGCGGACGTTGCGGCGAACTGATCCCATGCATCTTGGCCTGACGCCCTGGAACTTAAATGACCGCTCGGCCCAGTCCCTGGCCCGGCAGGCGCAAATCGGCGAATCATTGGGCTACGAATCGTTCTGGCTGCCGGAAAGCCATTTCACGGCGGGCGCCCTGCCGGACCCGCTCATGCTGTTGGCGGCGGCCGCGGCAGGCACCGAGACCATTCAACTCGGCACCACCTCCTACCTGCTGCCGATGCGCAATCCGCTGCTGGCCGCTGAGCAAGTGGCGGTGCTCGATCAGCTCTCCGCAGGTCGCGTGCTGCTCGGCGTCGGGCGCGGCTACGCGCCCGCCATGCTGCGCGCCTTCGACGTGGCGCCGCGGGAGAAGCGGGCGCGCTTCGAGGCCAACCTCGAGGTCATGATGCGGGCGTGGGCCGGGGAGCCCATTGTCGCGGAGGGCGCCGACGAGCCGCTGCGGCTCGACCCGCTGCCTGTCCAGCAGCCGCATCCCCCGATCTGGGTGGCCGCCTTCGGGCCGAAGGCCTTGGCTCAGGCGGGACGCTTGGGCTTGCCCTATTTGGCATCGCCGGTGGAGACGCTGAGCAGCCTACAGGCCAACTACCGGGCCCACGCACGGGCAGCGGCCGAAGCGGGCCACGGCGATTTGGCCGTTCGACCCATCATGCGCGCGGTGTTCATCGGCCGCAGCCGCCGGGAGGTGGAGGCGGTCAGGCAAGGCCTCATCAGCGCGGGTTGGCCGCGAAGGGACGACGGCGCGGCCGTGGAGGACTGGGCGCTGGTTGGCGACCGGGGCCATGTGGCGGCAAAACTCGACGAGTACCGGGAAGCGCTCGGCGCCAGCCACATCGTCGTCACCCGCTTGCGCATCGGCGGCATTGCCGAGCAGCGTCTGGTGGCGTCCATCGCCGATGTCGTGGAACTGCTTTGATGCGGGCGGCCTCATCGCGCGATCAAGAGCATCGGTCCGCCGCATCGCCCATGGCTGAGCCCGACTTCGAAAAGCGGCGCCAACGGGTCTATTTGATTCTCTCCGGCGTTTTTCTCGGCACCTTGGCGCTGCTGAACGTGCTCGGCATCAGCCGTTTCCTCGACCTGTCCTTCGAGCTGTTCGGCATCAACGTTCCGATGGTGGTGGCCATCGGCGTTCTGCCCTACCCCATCACTTTTTTATGTACGGACCTGATCAGCGAGCTGTTCGGCGAAAAGAAGGCGCGGGACATGATTTGGGTGGGCCTGCTGCTCAATGGCTGGGTGGTGTTCCTGCTTTGGCTCGGCGGCGCGCTGCCCGGCTTCGAGCCGATTGACCCCGCCACTGGGCTGCCGCAAACCGACGCCGCCGGACGGCTGCCGGTGTTCTTTGAAGTGCGCCAGCTCGCCTTCGGCGCGGTGGCGGCCTCAATGATCGCCTACTTGGCCGCCCAATTCTGCGACGTGCGTCTGTTTCACTTCTGGAAGAGGCTCACCGGCGGCCGCCACCTGTGGCTGCGCAACAACGCCTCCACGATGACCAGCCAGCTGTTGGACACCACCGCGGTGATCCTCATCACCCACTTCTACGCCCATGCGCTGCCGATTGACGAAGCGGCGCCCTTGGTGCCGCAGTTGCTGACGTTGATCCTCTCCGGATACGTCTTCAAGCTGCTCGTGGCGGCGGTCGATACCGGCCCGGCGTACTTGCTGGTTCGTTGGCTGCGGCCTTACTTGGGCCTGAAGGGCACCGAGGAGGCGACTGGGTAGGCCCCCTATCGCTCCACTTGGCCGAGGTTGGCGTGCAGCACCGCGCCGTTGACGACCGGGTTTTCAGCCGCCCAGAGCAGGGTGTCGGCAATTTCGGAGGGCTCGATGAGCCGACCGTAGGCGGAGAGGCCGCGCACGGCCTCCATGGCCTCCTCCGGCACGTGGGCGCGCAGCATTTCCGTGTTCGTGAAGCCCGGACAGATGCAGGCGGTGTGGATGCCCCGGCCGGCCAAGTCCTGGCAGGTGGCCCGCATCATGCCGACCAGCGCGTGCTTGGTGACCACATAGGAAAAGCTGTTCGGCACCGCTTTCTCGGCCAGCGTCGAGCCGACGTAAAGTATCGAGGAGCCGGGCGGCAGGCTGGGAATGACAAAGCGGTTCAACGTGTTGGGCGCTGCCAGGTTGACCTCCATCACGGCGCGCAACTGATCGCTTGGCGTGTCGGCGGCGCTGTCGTTCAACAGCCGCGAGGCGTTGTGGATGACCGCCACCGCATCGGCGCCGGCCAAGGCTTCGCCAAGCCGTTCGCTCAGCGCATCAAGAAAGTTCGCATCCGACAGGTCGCCCGGCAGGTGATTGACCGACGGCAGGCCACAGGGACGGCGGGAGATGTTGGTCACGTCGTAGCCGGCGGCAGCGAAGCGCCGCGCCGTGGCGAGACCGATGCCGGCGCTGGCGCCGGTGATGAGCAATGTTTTCATGGGCGCCTAACATAACCCAAAATTACCCGAAATTAGCGGTTGCGGGACCGGGAGCGGCTCTGTATAGTGCGCCGTCCCGATTTCGGGGGTTCTTTAACAGGAGACGTGCTCTGGCCAGCGCTAGTGCGGGCTGGGGCTTTTTTGCCGCGTTTTGGAGGTCGTTCGGTGCCCAACCAGCGCATCCGCATTCGCTTAAGGGCGTTTGACCACAAGCTGATCGACGTATCGACCCAGGAAATCGTCGATACGGCAAAGCGCACCGGGGCGCAGGTTCGCGGCCCCATACCCTTGCCCACGCGCAAGGAACGATTCACCGTGCTGATATCGCCGCATGTCAACAAGGACGCCCGCGACCAGTACGAAATCCGAACGCATAAGCGTCTCCTGGACATCATTGAACCCACCGAGAAGACCGTCGATGCGCTGATGAGGCTTGATTTGGCGGCCGGGGTTGAGGTGAAGATCAGTTTGAATTGACGAAAACGCCGCGCCGTCAATGGCCGGCGTTTTTTTACGCGCTGGGGTTGCGCCCCCAAGCGCAACGCCCCCTCGGGGGCTTGAAGCGCCCCCATGGGCGACTGGGGCCCCGATTGGGGGGCCAGTGAAACAACGCGCCTTCCGCTCAACGCAGCAAGCGGGGCGGCAGGTCGCTTTGGGCTTGCAAAGGCCCCGCCCCCAACCGGCTTGGGCGCGGGGCGCAAACCAGGATCGACGCATGGCCATTGGCTTGATCGGCAAAAAATGCGGCATGACTCGGGTGTTCACCGACGAGGGCGAGTCCGTGCCCGTCACGGTCATTGAAGTCGAACCCAACAGGGTCATCCAAATCAAGACGCCCGAATCCGATGGCTATGCCGCCATTCAGGTCACCGCCGGCGACGGTCGGCGCAATCGCGTCACCCGCCCCATGGCGGGCCATTTTGCCAAGGCCGGCGCCGGCCTTGGCCGGGGGCTGTGGGAATTCCGTTTGGACCGCGTTGACGAGGCGCTGGTTCCCGGCGCCGAGTTCGGCGTTGAGGTCTTCGAGGCCGGGCAGCGGGTGGACGTGCGCGGCACTTCCAAGGGCAAGGGCTTCGCCGGCACCATCAAGCGATGGAACTTCCGCGGTCAGGACGCCAGCCACGGCAACTCCATCTCCCACCGGGCGCCGGGCTCCATTGGCCAGTGCCAGACGCCCGGCCGCGTGTTCAAGGGCAAAAAGATGGCCGGTCAGCTCGGCAACGCCCGCATGACCACCCAAAACCTCGAGGTTGTGCGCGTTGACAAGGAACGCAACCTGCTGTTGGTCAAGGGCTCGGTGCCAGGGCCTGCGGGGGGCGATGTGCGGATTCGCCCGGCCATCAAGTCGGCGGGCGCATCATGAAGCTCGCCCTGCTGGCCGGCGGCAGCGTGGAGTTGTCCGAAGCGGCCTTTGGCCGCGAATTCAACGAGGCCTTGGTGCATCAGGTGGTCAACGCCTACCAAGCCGCTGGCCGACAGGGCTCAAGAGCGCACAAGTCCCGCTCCGAAAGGCGCGGCGGCGGCCGCAAGCCCTGGCGGCAGAAGGGCACCGGGCGGGCGCGCGCCGGCAGCATCCGCAGCCCCATCTGGCGCGGCGGCGGAGTCACCTTTGCGGCCAAGCCGCAGGATCATTCGCAAAAGGTCAATCGCAAGATGCATCAGGGCGCGCTGCGCTGCATCTTGTCCGAACTGATTCGCCAAAATCGCCTCGTCGCCCTCGACGCCTTCTCCGTTGACGCTCCCAAGACCCGCGCCCTGCTCGATAAGCTCGCCTGCCTCGACCCCAAACCCGATGGAAAGCTGCTCATCGTCGCTGACCGCGTGCACCGCAACCTCGAACTCGCTGCCCGCAACCTGCGCGACGTTGCCGTTCGCGACGTTGCTGCCATCGACCCGTTGAGCTTGGTGAGCTCCGATCACGTGCTGATGACCGTCGGCGCGTTGAAGAGGCTTGAGGAGGCGCTGGCGTGAACGAGGAGCGCATCTACATCGTGCTCGATGAGCCGCACATATCCGAAAAGGTCACCAATCTCGGCGATTCCAGCAACCAGTACGCCTTCAAGGTGGCCAAGGACGCCACCAAGGCTGAGGTCAAGGAGGCGGTGGAGCAGTTGTTCGGCGTCGAGGTGCTCAACGTGACCACCCTCAACGTGCGCGGCAAGGCAAAGCGCAATCGATACGGCACGGTTCGCCGGAAGAGCTGGAAGAAGGCCTACGTTCGCATCGCGGCCGGCCAGGAACTCGACACGATGGCAACGGAGTAGGGCCGTGGCGGTCGTCAAGGCAAAACCAACCTCGCCCGGTCGGCGCTTCGTCGTCACGGTGGTCAATCCGGATCTGCACAAGGGCGCGCCGCACAAACCCCTGCTTAAGGGATTGAGCAAATCCGGGGGGCGCAACAACCACGGTCGCATCACCACTAGGCACCGGGGCGGCGGACACAAGCGCCACTATCGAATCGTTGACTTCAAGCGCAACAAGGACGGCGTGCCCGCCCGCGTCGAGCGCCTTGAGTACGACCCCAACCGCACCGCCAACCTCGCGCTGCTCAAGTACGCGGACGGTGAGCGGCGCTACATCATCGCGCCCAAGGGACTGCGCGCCCAAGATCCGGTCATGAGCGGCTCAAGTGCCCCCATTCGCCCCGGCAACGCGATGGCCCTGCGCAACATCCCGGTCGGCAGCGTGGTGCATTGCATCGAACTCAAGCCCGGCAAGGGCGCGCAACTCGCGCGCAGCGCCGGCGCCTCCGCGCAGCTGGTCGCCCGGGAAGGCAGCTACGCCACCCTGCGCCTGCGCTCCGGGGAGATGCGCCGGGTGCTGGCCGAATGCCGCGCCACGGTCGGCGAGGTGGGCAACAGCGAGCACAACCTGCGCTCCCTCGGCAAGGCCGGGGCCAAGCGCTGGCGAGGGGTTCGGCCCACCGTGCGCGGCGTGGCCATGAACCCGGTGGATCATCCCCATGGCGGCGGCGAGGGCAAGTCGTCGGGCGGCCGGCATCCGGTCTCGCCATGGGGCGTGCCCACCAAGGGCCACAAAACGCGCAGCAACAAGCGCACTGACGGACTCATCGTGCGCCGCAGGACGAGGAGGTAAAGTCATGCCGAGATCGGTGCGAAAGGGTCCCTTCGTCGATCTTCATCTGATGAGCAAGGTGGATCAGGCCGTGCAGAGCGGCAGCAAGCGGCCCATCAAGACTTGGTCGCGCCGCTCCATGATCCTGCCGGACATGGTGGGGCTGACCATCGCCGTGCACAATGGGCGCCAACACGTGCCGATCTTCGTCAGCGAGGAGATGGTCGGCCACAAGCTTGGCGAATTCGCGCCGACGCGAACCTACCGGGGCCATGCCGCGGACCGCAAGGCGCGCCGGTAGCGGCTCGCCCGGAGCTTCGAACATGCAACGCAGCCAGGAAAAACGCGGCCCCGAAGCCGGGCGTGAAGGAGCAGGCGGACGCAACGGCAAGGATGAGCGTCCATGATGGTTTCCGCCACCGCCAGACGGCTTGCCATATCGCCGTGGAAGGCCCGCTTGGTCGCTGACCAGGTGCGCGGGCGGCCCGTGGATCAGGCGCTCGGCTTCCTGAGCTTCAGCCCGGCGAAGGCGGCGGTGCTGGTGCGCAAGGTGGTGGAGTCGGCGATCGCCAATGCGGAAAACAACGAGGGCGCGGATGTGGATGAACTGCGGGTTGCGGAGATTCAAGTCAACGAAGGCACCACCTTGAAGCGCATCAAGCCGCGCGCCAAGGGCCGTGCGGACCGCATCTTCAAGCGCACCAGCCACATTACCGTGACCCTGTCGGACGAATAGCAAGATGGGCCAGAAAGTACATCCCACCGGAATCCGCCTTGGCGTGGTCAAGTCGCACAGGTCCATCTGGTATGCGGACAAGCAGCAGTATTCGGAGTACCTGCTCAAGGATCTGGAGGTGCGCGACTACCTGCGCAAGCGCCTTGCCCAAGCATCGGTCAGCGGCATCGAAATCAAGCGCTCGGCGCAGACCGCGCGGATCAGCATCCGCACCGCCCGCCCCGGCATCGTCATCGGCAAGAAGGGCGAGGACGTCGAGCGCCTGCGGGTGGATCTGACGGCGATGATGGGGCTGCAGTCCGTGCATGTCATCATCGAGGAGATTCGCAAGCCCGAGATCGACGCCTTGCTGGTGGCGCAGAACGTGGCGCAGCAGCTGGAACGGCGGGTGCAGTTTCGGCGCGCCATGCGCCGGGTCATCCAAAACGCCATGCGGCTGGGCGCCGAAGGCATCAAGGTGCGCGTGGCCGGCCGCTTGGGCGGCGCCGAGATCGCCCGCTCGGAGGTTTACCACGAAGGCCGCGTGCCGCTGCACACCCTGCGCGCCGACATCGACTACGCCACGTGGGAGGCGCAGACCACCTACGGGGTGCTCGGCATCAAGGTGTGGGTGTTCAAGGGCGAGATTCTGGGCACGGAGGATGCGGAGGCGGCCGCTGGCTAGAGTGGGGCCGCAGCCCTTAAGGGGCGGGAATGCGGCAGTGCGCAAAGTTGGCAGGAAGATTGGCAGGAAGAGTTGAACAGCCATGCTACAACCGAAACGAACCAAGTTCAGAAAGCAGCACAAGGGCCGCAACCGGGGCCTGTCGCATCGCGGCAGTTCGGTGAGCTTTGGCGAATTCGGCCTCAAGGCCACCAGCCGAGGGCGATTGACCGCGCGCCAAATCGAGGCCGCGCGGCGCGCCATGACCCGCCATGTGCGCCGTGGCGGCAAGATCTGGATTCGCGCCTTCCCGGACAAGCCCATCACCAAAAAGCCCCTTGAGGTGCGTCAGGGCAAGGGCAAGGGCAAGGGCAGCGTCGAATACTGGGTTGCCCAAGTGCAGCCGGGACGCATCCTCTACGAGATTGAAGGCGTGCCGGAGGACGTGGCGCGGCGCGCCTTTGAATTGGCCGGCGCCAAGCTGCCGTTCTCCACGGCATTCGCAAAACGGTCCGTCGCCGCCTAGCGCGCCTTTGAAGCGGACGGATGGATCGAGGTCAGTTAAGGCAATGGACGCTACGGAATTAAGGGAAATGGCCCAGGGCGAGCTCAAGAGCGAGCTGCTGCGGCTGCGCAAGGAGCACTTCAGCCTGCGCATGCAGCGGGCCAGCGGCCAGCTGGGTCAAACCCATCTGGTGCAGGAGACCCGGCGGGACATCGCCCGGGTCAAGACGATCATGCGAGAGAAGGCGGGCGGGGCCGCCGCGCCTGCGGCAGCGAGCGGGGGAGAAAGCGCATGACCAAGCCGATCAAGGGCGGACGGCGCATGCTTTCCGGGATCGTCGCCAGCGACCGCATGGACAAGACCATCACCGTTTTGGTGGAGCGCAAGGTGCAGCATCCCGTGTACGGCAAGATCATTCGCCGCTCAACGCGGCTGCACGCCCACGACGAGAGGAACGAGGGCCGCATCGGCGACACGGTCACCGTGGAGGAGTGCCGGCCGATTTCCAAGACCAAGACATGGCGGCTGAAATCCGTCGATCAGCGCGCCGCAGTGGCCTGACGGACCCAAGCGCTCATGATTCAAGCCCAAACCATGTTGGCCATAGCCGATAACAGCGGCGCGCGGCGGGTGCAGTGCATCAAGGTGCTTGGCGGCTCCCATCGCCGCTACGCGGGCATCGGCGACGTCATCAAGGTGGCGGTCAAGGAGGCCATTCCCCGGGGCCGGGTGCGCAAAGGGCAGGTGATGAACGCGGTGGTGGTGCGCACCCGCAAGGGCGTTCGGCGTTCGGACGGCTCGCTGATCCGCTTCGATGAGAACGCCGCGGTGCTGCTCAATCAACAAAATCAGCCAGTGGGAACGCGCATCTTCGGCCCCGTTACCCGGGAGCTGCGCACCGAGCACTTCATGCGCATCGTCTCGCTGGCCCCGGAGGTGCTGTAGGCGCGGCGCCGGTGGATCGACCAGGCAGGGGCCAGCGGCTGGATCAAGTGGATTGATGAACAAGATAAGAAAAGACGACGAAGTCATCGTGATTGCCGGACGCGACCGCGGACGGCGCGGCGAGGTGCTCGAAGTGCGCCGCGACGGGCGCCTCATCGTGGCGGGCGTCAATCTGCTCAAGAAGCATCAACGAGGCGACCCGAATCGCGGCCAGCAAGGCGGCATCGTCGAGCGCGAGGGCCCGATCGACGCTTCCAACGTCGCCATCTGGAATGATGCCGAGCAACGCGCCGACCGGGTGGGTTTTCGCCTCGCAAGCGACGGCGGAACCTCCGGCAAGATCCGCTACTTCAAGTCAACGGGCGAGGTTTTGGATAGCTAGCATGAGCGGTTTTCTGGAGGACTACCGGGATCGGATCCGCGCCGCCCTCAAGGAGGAGTTGGGGCTGGCCAGCGTCATGCAGGTGCCGCGGCTTGAGAAGGTAACCCTGAACATGGGGGTCGGCGAGGCGGTGGGCGACCGCAAGATCATGGAGGCGGCCGTCGCCGACCTGACGGCCATTTCCGGCCAAAAGCCCATCATCACCAAGGCGCGCAAGTCCGAGGCGGGCTTCAAGATTCGGGAGGGCTATCCGGTCGGCTGCAAGGTGACGCTCCGCCGCCGGCGCATGTACGAATTCCTGGAACGGCTGGTTGGCGTCGCCATTCCGCGCATTCGCGACTTCCGCGGCTTGAATCCCAAGTCGTTCGACGGACGCGGCAACTTCTCCATGGGCATCGTGGAGCAAATCGTGTTCGCTGAAATCGACTACGACAAGATCGACAGGATTCGCGGTCTCGACATCACCGTGACCACCACCGCCGCCACCGATGCGCAGGCCTTGGCCCTGCTGCGGCAGTTCAACTTCCCGTTCCGGCAGCCAGCGGCTTAAGGCCCAGCGGCGTTTTCATCAACCCAGCATCAGCACAGCGGATCACGACCATGGCAAAGGCATCGATGATTGAGCGGGAGAGGAAGCGCGCCAAGGTGGCCGCCCGCTACCAGGCCAAGCGCGCCGAGCTCAAGGCCATCATCAACAATCGCAACCTGTCCGATGACGAGCATTGGGCGGCGCAGCTGAAGCTTCAGGAGCTGCCGCGCAACGCCTCGCCCGTGCGCCGGCAGCGCCGTTGCGGCTTGACCGGCCGGCCGCATGGCGTGTATCGAAAGTTTGGCTTGGGCCGCAACAAGCTGCGCGAGGCGGCAATGCGCGGCGATGTGCCGGGCTTGGTCAAGGCGAGTTGGTAGGAGCAGCCCATGACCATGCAGGATCCCATCGCCGACCTCCTCACCCGGGTGCGCAACGCCCAGAGCGTCGGCCACCCGGAAGTGGCCATGCCGCATTCCAAGGCCAAGGCCGCCATCTGCGAGGTGCTTGAGCAGGAAGGCTACATCCAAGGCTTCAGCGTCAGCGGCGAAGGCAAGCGGGAACTGACCGTGCGACTCAAGTACCACGCCGGGGAGCCGGTCATTGCGGAAATTCACCGGGTCAGCCGGCCGGGGCTGCGAATCTACAAGGGCAGGACGGAACTGCCCAAGGTGCGCGGCGGATTGGGCGTCACCATCGTCAGCACCAGCAAAGGCGTCATGACCGACCGCCGCGCGCGGCGGCTCGGCGTCGGCGGCGAAGTGCTTTGCACGGTGTTTTAGTCGATGTCACGGATAGCCGACAATCCAGTTGTCGTGCCGGAAGGCGTGGAGGTGGCCATCAGCGGCCCCAACATCCGGGTTTCCGGCGCCAAGGGCGCCTTGGAGGCGACGGTCCATCCGTCCGTCGAGGTCGCTCAGGACAACGGCGTTCTGCGCTTCAAGGCCCGCTCGAAGTCCAAGGGCGCCAAGGCCTTGGCGGGCACCACCCGCTCCTTGGTCAACAACATGGTGCTGGGCGTCAGCGCCGGCTTCGAGAAGCGGCTGCAGCTGCAAGGGGTGGGCTATCGCGCGGCGGTCAAGGGGGAGACGCTGACCCTGCAGCTGGGCTTCTCCCACCCGGTGGAGTACCCGTTGCCCAAAGGGGTTGGCGCCCAGACGCCCAGCCAAACGGAAATCGTCATTTCAGGCGCTGACAAGCAGCTGGTCGGCCAGGTGAGCGCGGAGATTCGCGGCTTCCGGCCACCGGAGCCCTACAAGGGCAAGGGCGTGCGCTACTTGGGCGAGCAGGTGCGGCGCAAGGAAGCCAAGAAGAAGTAGCGGCAGGGCTTGGACGGCAGGACAGCGGAGAGCGCAAGGCATGATCAGCAAGAAGCAGGCAAGGCTGCGCCGGGCGCGTCGAGGGCGCATGAAGATGCGCGAGCTCGGCGTCAGTCGGTTGACCGTCAACCGCTCGCCGCGCCACATTTACGCCCAAGTGCTGTCGGCCGACGGCGCCAACGTCCTGGCGCAAGCCTCCACCCTTGATGGGAACCTGCGCGCTGGGGCCACCGGCAACGTGGAGGCGGCCGCCAAGGTGGGGGCTCTGGTTGCCGAACGAGCCCGGCTGGTGGGCGTCAGTCGGGTCGCTTTCGACCGTTCCGGGTACAAGTTCCACGGGCGCGTGAAGGCGCTTGCCGAAGCGGCCCGGGCTGGCGGATTGGAGTTCTAACGTGGCTTATACAGAGGAAATTCGCGAAGAGGGCCTGCTGGAGAAGACGGTTCGGGTGAACCGGGTGGCGAAGGCCGTCAAGGGTGGCCGGCTGTTCGGCTTCACCGCCCTGACCGTGGTGGGCGACGGCAAGGGCAAGGTCGGGTTCGGGCGCGGCAAGGCCCGGGAGGTGCCGGTGGCGATTCAAAAGGCCATGGAAGTCGCCCGCCGCAACATGGTGGACATCGAACTCAACGGCTCCACCATCTGGTACGCGGTCACGGAACGCCACGGCGCATCGAAGGTCTATATGCAACCCGCCTCCGAAGGCACGGGCATCATTGCCGGCGGCGCCATGCGCGCCGTTCTGGAAGCGGCGGGGGTGCATAACGTGCTGGCCAAGTGCTACGGCTCGACCAACCCGGACAACGTGGTGCGGGCGACCTTCAACGCCCTGACGAACATGCGCTCCCCGGCGGCCATTGCGGAAAAGCGGGGCAAGAGCGTTGAGGAAATCACCGTCTAGCGCAGGGACGCCAGCACGGCAAACACGGCAGCAACCATGGCAGAAGACAACGCCAACGTGACGAGCGGCAAGCGGATGATCCGGGTGACCCAGGTCAGGAGCGCCGCCGGACGCCTTAAGCGGCACAAGGCCTGCGTGGCGGGCTTGGGGCTGCGCCGAATCGGCCATGCCGTGGAGGTGGAGGACACCCCGGCGGTGCGCGGCATGATCAACCGGGTCAGCTACATGGTCCGGGTGTCCGAGTAGTTGGGGACGAACGAGGCGATGCCCAAAGCGACGCCAAGGCGGCCGACGGGCGCGAAGTCGGCTGCTTCGGCAACCGTTTTCCGCGAATTGGAGGTATGAGAGTCATGCGCATCAACGACCTGCATCCGGCGCCGGGCAGCCGGCGCCCCAAGCGGCGCGTCGGCCGCGGCCCCGGCTCCGGCCGCGGCAAGACTTCGGGGCGAGGTCAAAAAGGCCAAAAGGCCCGCTCCGGAGGCGGTGTGCCGCCCGGCTTTGAAGGCGGACAGCTGCCCCTGCAGATGCGGGTGCCCAAGTTCGGCTTCCGCTCCCGGGTCGGCGCGTCCACCGCCGAGGTCCGGCTGGGTGAATTGGCCCGCATCGAGGGCGATGTGGTGGACTTGGCGCAGCTTAAGGCCGCCAACCTCGTGCGCCGCGACATGAAGCGGGCGCGCATCATGCTTTCGGGGCGAATCGAGCGCCCCCTCACCGTGCGCGGCAAGGACGTTCACGTCACCCGAGGCGCGGCGGCGGCCATTGAAGCCGCAGGCGGCGCCGTCGAACCCTGAGCGCGTCCCTTGGCGGGCAAGGCAATCGACTAGAGCAGGAACATGGCGGTTAATCCAGGACAATTGGGCGGCGCGCAGGCGGGGCTGACCGAGCTGCGCAACCGGCTGCTGTTCGTCCTGTTTGCGCTGCTGGTCTATCGCATCGGCACCCACATTCCGCTGCCCGGCATCAACCCGGACCGGCTGCGGGCTCTGTTCGAGCAAAATCAAGGCGGCATCCTCGAGCTGTTCAACATGTTCTCCGGCGGCGCCTTGGAGCGCATGAGCATCCTGGCCCTGAACGTGATGCCCTACATCACCTCCAGCATCATCATGAACCTGATGACCGCGATGTACCCCAGCCTGCAGCAGCTGCGCAAGGAAGGGGAGTCGGGGCGGCGCAAGATCACGCAATACACCCGTTACGGCACCCTGCTGATTGCCTTGGTGCAGGGTCTGTCCCTGTCGGTCACGCTGGCCAATCAGGGGCTGGCGTTCTCAACCGGCTTCACCTTCTACTTCGTGGCCACCGTGACCTTGGTGACCGGGGCGCTGTTCATGATGTGGCTCGGGGAGCAGATCACCGAACGGGGCGTCGGCAACGGCATCTCCCTGATCATCTTTGCCGGGATCGTCTCCGGCTTTCCGGGCGCCATCGGGCAGTCCTTCGAGGCGGCCCGCCAAGGCGACATCAACATCATCGCCCTCTTGGCCATCGCCCTGCTCGCCATTGTGGTGGTCGGCTTCGTGGTCTTCATCGAACGCGGCCAGCGGCGCATCACCGTCAACTACGCCAAGCGCCAGCAGGGCCGGCGCGTCTTCCAAGGCCAAGCCAGCCATTTGCCGCTGAAGATCAACATGGCCGGGGTCATACCCGCCATCTTCGCTTCCAGCCTGCTGCTCGCGCCCGCCTCCGTGGCCCAATGGTTCGGCCAAGGTCCGGGGCTGGGCTGGCTGCAGCAGGTCGCCTTGGTGCTTTCGCCGGGGCAGCCGCTTTACATTCTGGTGTTTGCCGGCGGCATCATCTTCTTCAGCTTTTTCTACACGGCGCTTCAATTCGACCCGAAGGAGATGGCGGACAATCTCAAGCGCCAAGGCGCCTACGTTCCCGGCATCCGCCCCGGCCAGCAGACGGCGCGCTACATCGATGACGTGGTCACCCGCCTCACCGTGTTCGGCTCCCTGTACGTCACGTTGGTCTGCCTGCTGCCGGAGTTCATGGTGGTGGCCTCCAACGTCACGTTCCAACTCGGCGGCACCGCGCTGCTGATCGTCGTGGTCGTGGCGATGGATTTCATGTCCCAAGTGCAGGCGCACCTGATGTCGAGCCAGTACGCCAAGCTCATGGAGAAATCGAATCTCAAGGGCTACGGCCGCCGACGTTAGCCGGCGGCGAGGGCCGATCAATGTTAATGGTGGATGACTGCAAGGAAGCGTGAAAATGAAAGTCCGGGCATCAGTGAGGAGAATCTGCCGCAACTGCAAGATCGTGCGGCGCAAGGGCGTGGTGCGCGTGATTTGCAGCGCGGAGCCGCGGCACAAGCAAAGGCAAGGCTGAGGTTGGAACGAGGCCGCCAAGACGCAATGGGTTACCAAGACGCAATGGAAGGAACATCATGGCCCGGATAGCAGGGGTCAACATCCCCGACAACAAACATGCCGGCGTATCGCTCACCTACATCTTTGGCGTGGGGCGCACGTCCGCCGCCCGCCTTTGCGATGCCGCCGGGGTCAACCCGGAGCAGCGGATTCAGGACCTTTCCGAAGCGGACCTTGACGCGCTGCGCTCCGAAGTCGCCAAGATGTCCGTCGAGGGCGACCTGCGGCGTGAGGTGAACATGAACATCAAGCGCCTGATGGATCTGGGATGCTATCGGGGCATGCGGCATCGACGGGGGCTGCCGGTGAACGGACAGCGCACCCGCACCAACGCGCGCATCCGCAAAGGCCCCCGGCGACCCATCCGCAAGTAACCGAAGCAGGCATCGACATGGCTGAGCGAAAGAAAACCAAGCGCATCGTGACCGACGGCGTGGCGCACGTCCACGCCTCCTTCAACAACACCATCATCACCATTGCCGATCGGCAGGGAAACGCCCTGTGCTGGACCACGGCCGGCGGTTCGGGGTTCCGGGGTTCGCGCAAAAGCACGCCATTCGCCGCCCAAGTGGCCGCTGAGCGCGTCAGCGCCATGGCTACGGACATGGGCATGAAGAGCGTCGATGTGCTGGTCAAGGGACCGGGGCCGGGGCGGGAGTCCGCGGTGCGGGCGATGAACGCAGCTGGGCTGCGCATCAACAGCATCGCCGACGTCACCCCGATTCCGCATAACGGCTGCCAGCCGCGCAAGCGGCGGCGCGGCTGATGCCGCCAGGGCAGGCGCGGCTGACGCCGCCAGGGCAGGCGCGGCTGACGCCGCCGGCGGCAGAGAACGCTTAAGAGGAAAGCATGGCTCGATACACAGGACCGAAACTAAAGCTGTCCCGCCGGGAGGGCACCGACCTCTTTCTGAAGAGTGGCGTGCGGCCGATCGATTCCAAGGCCAAGATCGATCAGCCGCCGGGCGAACACGGCGTGCGCCGCGGGCGGCCCTCGGATTACGCGGTGCAGTTGCGCGAAAAGCAGAAGGTGCGCCGCCTTTACGGGGTGCTTGAGAAGCAGTTCCGCAACTACTACAAGCGGGCCGACCGGCAGCGCGGGGCCACCGGCGAAAACCTCCTGCGCCTGCTCGAAGGCCGCCTCGACAACGTGGTGTACCGCATGGGCTTCGGCGCCACTCGGGCGGAAGCGCGGCAACTGGTTTCGCACAAGGGCATCACGGTCAACGGCAAGGGCGTCAACATTCCGTCCTATCAGGTCAGCTCCGGGGACGTGATCGGACTCACCAGCAAGGCCGGCAAGCAACTCAGGGTTCAAGCCGCGCTGCAAATCGCCGCGCAACGGGCGCCGGTCGATTGGGTGGACACCGACGCGGACCTTGAGGGCGGCAAAGTCGAGGGCGTGTATCGGCGTCCGCCCGACCGCAGCGAGCTGCCAAGCGAAATCAATGAGAACCTCATCGTGGAGTTGTACTCCAAGTAACGGGAAGCCTTGCCAAGCGCCCCAAGGACCGGGCGCCAAGCCGAATCAAGCCGTCGCAGGAAACCGGAGAAAACCATGGCATCATCATCATCAACACATTCACTGCTTGAGTTGCCCACCGCCAAGAAAATGGAAATTCAGCAGATCAGCCCCACTCGGGCGAAGATCAGCATCGAACCTTACGAGCGCGGGTTTGGCCACACCATCGGCAACACCTATCGCCGCATTCTGCTGTCATCCATGCCCGGCGCCGCCATCACCGAAGTGGAGATCGACAACGTCCAGCACGAGTACGAGACCTTGGAGGGGGTGCGTGAGGACGTGATCAACATTCTGCTGAACCTCAAGGGCGTTGCCATCGTGCTGCACGATTCGGATCACGCGACGATCACCCTGTCGCGCAGCGGCGAGGGCGAGACCACCGAGGTTCGGGCCGCCCACTTCACCCTCAGCCAAGATGTCGAGATCATCAATCAGGAACACCTGATCTGCACCTTGAACGACAAGGGCGCCATTCGCATGGAGGCCAAGATCACTCGGGGCCGGGGCTACGTGCCTGCCGACAGCCGCGAGGACGAGGATGAGGAGGAAGAGGAGTCGCGTCCCATCGGCGTGCTGCGCTTGGACGCCACCTACAGCCCCATACGCCGCGTGGCTTACAGCGTCGAGAGCGCCCGGGTCGAGCAGCGCACCGACCTCGACAAGCTGATCCTGGACATCGAGACCAACGGCACCATTGGCCCGGAGGAGTGCATGCGGGAAGCGGAGCGCATCCTGCACGAACAAGCCGTGTTCGCTCATCGCCATGCCGCTGAGCCGGCCACGGCGGTCCCCAACCGGCAGATCGACTCGGTTCTGCTGCGCCCGGTGGATGACCTTGAACTCACCGTGCGCTCGGCCAACTGCCTCAAGGCGGAAAACATCAACTACATCGGCGACCTCGTGCAGCGCACCGAGGTTGAACTGCTGAAGACGCCGAATTTGGGCAAGAAGTCGCTTACCGAGATCAAGAGCGTTCTGCAGGCCCGCGACCTCACCTTGGGCATGCGCTTGGAAAACTGGACCGTCCCCCACGGCGGGGACAAAGTCGCCTAAGGCAACCCCTTGCACGCGAGGAATGCACTATGCGTCACCGAAAAAGCGGGCGGCACCTGAACCGGACCAGCGCCCACCGCCAAGCGATGTTCCGCAACATGGCGGCCTCGTTGATTGAGCACGAGCTGATCAAGACCACTGCCGCCAAGGCCAAGGCGCTGCGCCCGGTCATTGAGCCCTTGATCACCTTGGCCAAGCGCGACACGGTCGCCAATCGGCGCTTGGCCTTCGCCCGCATTCGCAGCAACGGAGCCGTGGCCAAGCTGTTCGTGGAGCTCGGGCCGCGCTACCAAGACCGCCCCGGCGGCTACACGCGGATTCTCAAGTGCGGCCAACGGTCCGGCGACGCAGCGCCCATGGCCTACATTGAATTGGTCGGCCAAGACGAATTGGCCGGCCGGGATCAGGAAGGCGCTGACGATGGCGAACAAGCCGTCGAAGAGGCGCCGGCCGCCACCGAAGCGGAGGCGGCGACGGAGCGGGAGGGGTCGGTGGCGACGGCTTGAAGTCACTTGCGCCGCTTTTACGGCAACGAGAGCACGGCAACGGGAGCAATGCAAACATGCGCAACAAGTTCTGGATAGGCTTCGCCGCCGCCGCCCTGATGGTGGGCGCCGCTGGCTGCGATGCGCCGCAAACGGCAGCGCCCACCGAGGCGGCGGGGGCTCAAAGCGTCCAAGCGCCGGCCGACTCGGCGGGCATGATCGACGATGAACGCATCAACAACGCCGACCGCGACGAGCCGGGCGCTTGGCTGGCCCACGGGCGCACCTACGAGGAGCAGCGCTTCTCGCCGCTGACGGCCATCAACCGCGGGAACGTTGCCGAGCTGGGCTTGGCTTGGTACCGCGACATGAACACCAACCGCGCCCAGGAATCCACCCCCATCGTCGTTGACGGCGTGATGTACTTCACCAGCGCTTGGAGCCGGGTGTACGCCATGGATGCGGCCACTGGCGAGCAGCTGTGGTTCCACGATCCCAAAGTGCCCGTCGAAACCGCGCGCTGGGCCTGCTGCGATGTGGTCAACCGGGGCGTCGCCGTCTATCAGGGCAAGGTTTACGTCGGCAGCCTTGACGGGCGGCTGATCGCCTTGGATGCCGCCACGGGCGAGCTGGTTTGGGAGGTGGACACCATCATCGACCGCGCCCGCCGCTACACGATCACCGGCGCCCCGCGCGCCGCCAAGGGCAAGGTGTTCATCGGCAACGGCGGCGCGGAGTACGGGGTGCGCGGCTACGTCACCGCCTACGATGCCGAAACCGGGGACCAGGCCTGGCGCTTCTTCACCGTGCCCGGCGACCCCTCCCTGCCCTTCGAGCACGAGGAAATGGAAATGGCCGCCAAGACCTGGAAGGGCGGCGAATGGTGGGAGTTCGGCGGCGGCGGCACCGTGTGGAACTCCATCGTTTACGACCCGGACTTCGATCAGGTCTATCTCGGCGTCGGCAACGGCGCGCCCTGGACCCGGGTCATCCGCTCCCCCGGCGGCGGCGACAACCTGTTCCTCTCGTCCATCGTCGCCGTCGATGCGGACACCGGCAAGATGAACTGGCACTACCAAACCACGCCGGGCGACAACTGGGACTACACCGCCGTGCAGGACATGGCCCTAGCCGAGATGACGATTGACGGCGAGGCGCGCAAGGTGCTGCTGCAGGCGCCGAAGAACGGCTTCTTCTATGTCATCGACCGCGCCGACGGCACCCTGCTGCGCGCCCATCCCTTCGCCACCGTGACCTGGGCCTCCCATGTGGATCTGGAGACCGGACGACCGGTCGAGAACCCTGACATGGACTACGGGGAAGAGGGCCTCTGGGTGCTGCCGGGTCCGTTGGGCGCCCACAACTGGCAGGCGATGTCAGTGGATGTGGAAGCGGGCGTGGTTTACATTCCCGCCAAGGACAACCCTTTCTTTTTCAACGTTTCCGATGAACATCAGGAAACCGGCCTCTACAAGCGCAATCCGAACGCTTGGAACCTTGGCGTCGAAATCGCCCGCGTGTCACAGTTGGTGGAGACCAACTTGGAGTCCCAACCCAAGCCGGTTGGCTACCTGAAGGCGTTCGATCCGCTCACGGGCGAGGACAAGTGGGTGGTGGAGCACCCCCATTACTGGAACGGCGGCGTCCTCGCCAGCGCCGGCGGCTTGGTGTTCCAAGGCGATGCGCTGGGCATGCTCACCGCCTACGACAAGGATACCGGGGACGCGCTTTGGCAATTCGACACCCACACTTCCATGCTGGCCCCGCCCATCACCTACGAGATGGACGGCGTCCAGTACCTGACCATTCTCACCGGCAGCGGCGGCGGCGACCTGTTCGGCGGCGAGACGGTGCCGACGCCGGCTTCCCTCACCTACGGCAACGCGGGCCGACTGCTGGCCTTCACGCTGGGCGGCAGCGCCGAGCTGCCGCCGCCGACCGCGGTGGATCGCAACATCCCCGAGCAGACGCTGCCGGAAATCAGCAACGAGGACCTCGCCCGCGGCGAGCGCCTGTACAACACCTACTGCTCCGTGTGCCACGGCATCTTCGCCCGTTCCGGCGGCGCCATCACCGACCTGCGCCTGCTCGGCGAAGGCTCCCACGCCGCCTTCAACCAAGTCGTTCTGGAAGGCCTGCTGGCAGCCAACGGCATGGCCTCGTTCGCCGATTCCCTGACCGATGAGGACGTGACCCGAATCCATGCCTACGTGCGCCATCGCGCCCACGAGGACCAGCAGGTCGCCGCTGGCGAAAAGGACAGTCCGCGCCTAAGCTGGGTGCGTTGAGCGCAGCGGCCCGGGAGCGGCTTAGGCAAAGGGCTTGCGGAACTCAACAGGAGAACGAAAACATGAAACTGGCGCTCTCGCTATTGGTATGGACGCTCATCGCCTTGGGTGCGCTTTACGCGCTCGGCCCTGACACCAGCCGGGAACTCCCCAAGCCCAAGCCGCCGCCCACGCATCATTGAAGCCGGTTGCCGCACGACATTCCGCAGCGGTTGGCAAACAGAGGCGCCAAGCCTATTCAAACAGCTCCCCGCCGCAGGCCGAGGCCGTGGTGCCGTGCTTCTCGAAAGCCTTGACCACGTTGGCGCCGGCCCGCCAGCGATGCACCTCATCCGGGCCGTCCACCAGGCGTTGCGAGCGAATGCCCGTGTACCAACGGGCCAGGGGGGTGTCGTGGCTGTAGCCGAGAGCGCCGTGGAGCTGGATGGCGGTGTCCACCACTTGATGGACCATGTTGGCCAGGAACACCTTGGCGATGCCGTTCTCTTGGCGCAGGTCCATGCCTTTTTCCGCCTTGTAGGCGATGTGCAGCAGCATCAGGCGGGCCTTGTAGATTTCTGCGGCGCAGTCCGCGAGCATCCAGCGCACGCCTTGGCGGTCGGCCAAGCGCTTGCCGAAGGTCTCCCGCTTGACCACATGGGCGGTGGCCAAGTCGAGCGCCCGCTGCGCCATCGCCACGTTGTGCATGCCGTGCCGCAGCCGCCCGTAGGCCAGGCGGTGCTGGCCCATGTTGAAGCCTTGGCCGCGGCCACCGAGCAGGTTGTCGCGCGGCACCCGCAGGTTTTCGATTTTGACCTCGGCGTGGGAACCGCCCAGCTTCAGGCCCAGTTCGGTGTGCGGCTGCATGGTCTCGATGTTGCGCGCAATCCGGTATCCCGGATTCGGCAACTCCACGATGAAGGTGCTGTAGCGCTCGTGGCGGGGCGCATCCGGATCGGTCTTCGCCATGACCACGGCGATGTCCGCCACGCTGGCGGATGAGCTGAACCACTTCTCGCCATTCAGGACCCACTCATCGCCGTCGAGCAAGGCGCTGGTCTGCATGCCCGTTGCGTCGGCGCCCGCCGCCTTCTCGGTCATGGAGTAGCAAATCCGCTTCTCCCCGTTCAGCAGCGGCTTCAGAAAGCGCTCCTTCTGGTGTTCGGTGCCGTGCTCGAGCAGGGTCAGCATGGTGGCGTCATCGGGGCCTTGGGTGTTCAGCGCCAAGGCGCCCAGGAGGCTTTCGCCGAGTTCCATCTGCACCAAGGCGTTCGCCAGGGGCCGCAGCCCCATGCCGCCGTGCTCCTTGGGCACGAAAGGGCACCATAGGCCTTGGCTGCGGGCCTTGCCGCGCAGCTCGGCCAGCACCTCGTCGAAGTTGTCGGCGGTGCAGCGCGCCTCGGCCGGATGGCATTCCTGCTGCACGAACTCGCGCACCTTGTTGCGCACGGCCTTGGTGGCTTCGGGTATTTCGAAATCGATCATGTTGGATCCGGTGGTTGAAGGGTGGGCAAGGGGAGCAACATAGCAGAAGCCTAGGCGGGGGTGTAGTGAGCGTGCGATCTTACGGTCGCGGATGGAGTTTCGCTGGTGCGAAACCAGGCGCCGGAGGCATCCCCCGCGGGAATCGCTCATGGAGCGCTCGCCCCGGCCTCATGGCCGGCCACCCGGTCGAACACCCGCACTGCGCTCAGGGCGTCGCCGCCCGACTTGATTTCGACGGCGATGGCCAGTTGGCGACCGTCCTTGCGCAGGCGCATGGTCTCGGTGGCGCTGGCGTCATCCGCCCGCGAGGCGATGACCAGGCCTGCCTCGGTCCAGCCCGCGTTGACTTCCCAGAGTCCGCGCCGCCGCTGGCCCCAGGAGACGTCCCGGTAGGCGCCGCTGGCGTAGCGAATGCCCATTGATCGGGCATCCTGCTCGATGACCATGGACTTTGAGGCCAGCACCGGAAAGTCGGCGGTGACGAAGGCGAGCATGCCCATTCGTTTCCGCTGCCCCACGCGGCCCATTTTCACGAGCGCTTGGTCGGCCTCCGCCTGCAGGCGCCGCTCGTTGGGCGGCGGATCGCTCAAGGCTTGGTTGATGACCCAATCGCCGTTCAGGTTGAAGCCGGTTGGCGCTTCAGTGTCCAACGGGACGCTGCCGCACCCGCCAAGCGCCAGCAGCCACGCGCCGCCCAGCGCCCAACTCGCGATTCCGTCCATCCTTCGGCCCCTATGCCAATGAGTGTGCCAATGAGTGCCCGCTTCGGCCCCGGTCCGGGTTAACATCGGACCGGGGATGTTGCAGCGAGAGACAATCCTATCAGCGTTCGCGGCCCTGCTGATGGCGTTTTGCGCTCCGTTAAGAGCGGCGGAGCTGCCGGATGCCTTTGCGCGCCCGTGGTGCGCCTACCGCACGGCGCATTTCGAGTTGTTGACCGATCTGCCCCGGCGCCGGGCGATGGCCGAGGCCAAGGCGTTGGGCCGCTTTCGAACGTTGTTCATGGCGCTCTTTCCCGATGCCCGAACGCATACGGGCGTGCCGGTGCGGATGCTCTTCTTCCGCCGCGCCCGGGACTTCACGGAAGTCACCGGCACCGCTAAATTCGCCGGCATCACGGTGCCGTCCCTGCGTGCCTACCAACTGCTGATCGGCCCGGCCCAAACCAGCCCGCTCACCGACGCCGGGCGGCATGAGTACGCCCATTACCTGCTGCGCAACCAAACCAAGCCGAACTATCCCCTTTGGTACGAGGAAGGGCTCGCCAGCTACCTCAGCGCCGCCGATCTCAAGCGCAACCCGGTTCCGCTCGGCCAGCTTGAACCATACGTTCGGCGGGGCAAGGCCCTGTCGCCGGCAGTGAGTTTCGAGGAAATGGCGCAGGCGGACTCCGTGGCGGATTGGCCGCCGCAGCGCTTGGCCGCGTTCTACCGAAAGGCTTGGCTGACGGTCCACTTCCTGCGTCTCGGCCACCATCTGGACTACCCCGACTTTCGCCCGGCCCTGGCTCGCTACTTGGCGCAGCCTGAACGCAGCTTCGTCACCGCCTTCGCGCGGACGCCCGCCGCCATGGGCGAGCTGGTCAGCGACTATTTGCGCCGTCCGCGCCGAGGCATCGAGTTCGTGCAGTTGCCCAACAGTGGAGAGGAACCCGCGCTGGCGCCGGCCCGGCGGTGTTTGGGCGAAGCTGAAGCCCGGCTTGCATTGGCCCGCGGCATCGTCCACCAAAATCCGCGGCTGGCCGCCAGAGCCTTGGCGCGTCATCCCGATGGCGGCGCGGATGCGGAATGGCTCACGGCCGAATCCGAGGCTTGGTCCGCCTTCGACCACGAGCGGGCGATGGCCGCGGTTGAAGCGGCGCTTGAGCTGGATCCAAGCCATGCCGCAGCCGTGGCGCAGCTCGCGCACCTGAAGGCGCAGCGCTGCTCGTTTTCGAGCCGTCCGGCCTGCATGCGCAAGTGGGCGGAGGCGACAATCCTTTATCTGCAGGCGTGGGAGCGCGACCCGCACCGCTTTGACGTGGCCTACGGTCTAGGCGTCGCCTATCTGCACACCGGACGCGCCGAACAGGCCCTGGACCACTTGCGCTTGGCCCACGAGCAGATGCCTTGGGCCGTCCAGGCCAACTTCTATCTCGGGGAGGCCTATCGCAGGCTCGGCGATGAGCGCGCGGCCGGGCATTTGCGCAAGGCCTGCGGCTGGGCGGTCGATCCGGCATGGCGGGCGCGCGCGGCGGTGGCGCTGACCCGTTTGCATGAAGCGTCCTTCGAGAGCCGCCAGCGTCCTAGGGCGCTGGCTCCCGGCGGCGCGAATCGGCGGTCCGCGGCCGCTTGCCGTGCAGGCTGAGGATCGGCGCGGACCCTGAGATGCCGCTGAGTTGGGATTCGAGGGCGGAGCCGTTGACCAGGCTTTCGGCAAAGGCGCGAATGGTCTTGTGATCGTAGCTGTTGCAGGCGTCCTCAAGGGCGTCGAGGGCCGGCCGCAGCTCCGGCCAAGGCACGAAGTGCTCTGCGGCGCACATGATCTTGCGGTGGTCCGTGCCAGTGACGGCCCCGCCCGCCGAAAGCTCCTCGTGCAGCTTCTCGCCGCGGCCCAGGCCGGTGAAGAGAATTTCGATGTCGCCGTTGGGGTTGGCGTCGGACTTTATGGAGTAGCCCTTGAATCGGGCCATGCGGGTGGCAAGATCGACGATGCTGATCGGTTCGCCCATGTCGAGCAGGAACACGTCGCCTCCCTTGGCCATGCTCGCCGCCTGCATCACCAGTTGCGCAGCCTCCCGGATGGTCATGAAGTAGCGCGTGACCTCCCGATGGGTCACCGTGATGGGGCCGCCCTTTTCAATCTGGTCGAGAAACAGCGGCACCACCGAGCCCGACGAATTCAGGACGTTGCCGAAGCGCACCATGGAAAAGCAGGTGCCATCGGCCATCGGCTGCAGCGCCTGCAGCGCCATCTCGGCCAGCCGCTTGCTGGCGCCCATCACGCTGCTGGTGCGCACCGCCTTGTCCGTGGAGATGAGGATGAAGTCCCTCACGCCTGCCCGCAGGGCCTCCTCGGCGGTGTAGAGCGTGCCGAAGGTGTTGTTCTTGAAGCCCTCGATCACGTTGTCCTCGACCAGGCTGACGTGCTTGTAGGCGGCGGCGTGATAGAGGGTCTCAACGCCGTAGTGGGCCAGGCTGTGGCGGATGAAGGCCCGGTTGGTCACCGATCCGAGCACCGCCGCGACCGGCACGTCCAGGCACTCAGCCATGCAGATTTGCTCCACCTCCCGCTGCACCCGGTAGAGTTCGTACTCCGAATGGTCGAGCAGCACCAGCCGCCGGGGGGCTTGGCGGACGATTTGACGGCAGAGCTCCGAGCCGATGGAGCCGCCCGCGCCGGTGACCATGACCTGCCGGTCCGCCACTGACGCTTTGAGCAGATGCGGCAGCGGATCGATCTCGGTGCGGCCGAGCAGATCCTCGATTTGCACATCGCGCACCTCGGCCAAACGCTCGCGCTCGAACTGCAGTTCGTCGATGTCCGGCACGAGGCGAACGCGCAAATTATGGGGCTCCAGGAACCGCAGGATCTTGGCCCGGCTCGCTGACGAGGCGGTGCCTGCCGTCACCAGCACCTGGCGCGCGTCGGTTTGCGCCACCAACGCTTCGAGCGAGTCGGGCGAATGCACGGTGAGGCCGTCGATGGTGCGCTTGCAGAGGGATTCGTCGTCGTCGATGAAGGCCTTGGGCGCGTAGCGCCGCTCCTCGGCCAGCGCCCGGGCCAGTTCCACGCCCTTGCGTCCCGCGCCATAGATGATTACCGGCTCGCGCTCCGCCGCAAGGGCATGGGCGCTGCGCCATTGCAGCCAGTGGCTCAGGGCGAAGCGGCTGCCGGCAACGTAGAGGGTGGCCAGCAAGCCGAAGATGATGGGCACCGATCGGGGAAAGCCCGGCATGGGCGCCATGTAGGCCACTGCGGTGACCGCCCCGGCGCCGGCCGCCGCACCCTTGATGATCGGCCAGAAAGTCCCCTTGCCGATGTAGCGAATGACCTGCCGATAGAGGCCCAAGCTGATGAAGATCGGCACCGAAGCCAGCGAGGCGGTCAAAAAAGCGGGCCAGTAGCGGGAGACTTCGGGCTGCCAATCGCCTAACCGGAGCGCGATGGCGGCCCAAAGCGCCAGCGGCAGCACGATGGCATCGGCAAGCGCCGCCAACGCCTGCTTGAGTTGGCGGGGGAGGCCCAGTAACCAGTCGCCGATCAAGAGGTCACCTCGCTGGTTGATTGCCGTCCGCAAGGCCGGCCCGCAGCAGCGGGGCGGCCACCGCCAAGGGCAGGGCGGCGGCCAGCAGCCAGAGCCAGCCGTAGGCGGGCCGGTTTTGCGCAAGCCATGCCAGCGGCAGCAGCCACAGCAGGCAGAATCCCAAGAAGGCCATGGTTGTCCATCGCTGTCCCATCAGCGCCGCCGCCTTTTGGTAGAGGTGGCTTCGATGCGCCTCGGTAACCCGCTGGCGCGTCGCCATTCTGACACAAAGGGTGTAGGCCGTGTCGAACCACAGCCCGGTGAGCAGAATCAGGCAGGCCAGCGCGGACAGGATGCCTTGGTCGATCAGCCCCACGGTGATGGCCGCGAGCAGCAGGCCGAGAAGGAGGCTGCCCAAGTCGCCCATGAAGATGCGGGCCGGTGGCCAGTTGAAGGTCAGAAAACCCAGTGCGCCGCCCGCCGTCACCCACATCAGGCCGCCCAACCAGCCCGGCGCGCCGCCGCTTAGGAACTGGACGGCGAGGCAGAAGAACACGCAGGCGGAACCGGCCAAGCCGTCAATGCCGTCCATGAAATTGAAGAGGTTGGTGTGCCAGACCGCAAGCGCGAGCGCCGCCGCCAACATCGCCGGCGGCCAACCCGGCACCAGCGCCCAGAGCGCCAGCGCCGCTGCCAGGCAGTGAACGGCCAAGCGCGGCGGCCACCCGAGTTCGCGCAAGTCGTCGATCAGGCCAATCAAGCCCACGCCGCCCAAGGCTAGGGCGAGACCGGCCAGGCGAGTCTCCTGCGTGGCCAGCCAACCGAGCCAGGCGAGGATGGGCAGGGCGAAGCCGATGCCGCCCAAGATGGGGATCGGCTTGGCGTGGAAGCCGCGGCGATTGGGTTCGGCCACCCAGCCCCGCTTGGGGGCCAGGCGCAGCAGGCCGGCCTGGATCGCGGCTGAGGCGATGAAGGCGCCGGCGGCAAGCGCTACTGCGTCGCTGCCCATCGCCAAGTCTGCTGCAGCAGTTCCCGCGCCGAATGCGGTGGACGCCACTCCAGCCTGCGCATGGACGGCCCGGCATCCACCCGCAACGGGTCGAACAGGCGCGACGCCGTCGCCGCCAGGCCCAGCGGGCGGGCCATTGACTTGACCATGCCGGCCGGAACGAAAAACTGTCGGTTGGGCCGTCCCGCCAAGCGGCGCAGTTCGCGCACCAAATCAGTCGTTCGCCATTCCTCGTCATCGCGCGCGTGGATGAGCGTGGGCGGATTGGCGCGGCGCGCCAAGTGAGTCAGCAAATCCACCAAGTTGTCCAGACCCAGCAGGGCGCGCCGGCCGCGGGCGGCCGCCAGCGGCAGCGGCCAAGGCGAGGCGCACAGTTTAAGCAGGCGGCCAAAGTTGCCCTTGACGCCCGGACCATAGACCAAGGGCGGGCGCACGATGGCCAGCCGCGGTCCGTCCGCGCGGTTGGCGCGCAGCAGCGCCAGTTCGGCTTGCGCCTTGCTGCATGCGTAGTGGCCCTGGGGGGCGCGCGGCGCGTCCACGCCCAAGGGCGCTGCGGCTGTGTCGCCCAGGGTCTTGATGGAACTCAGCCAAACAAAGGTCCGCACGCCAGCGGCGGCGCTGGCCCGGTACAGCTCGAGGGTCAGGTCTCGGTTGACGGCGGCGAAGTCGGCCTCGCGAGCCTGGGCCGCGTTGTCATGGGCGATGCCCGCCAAGTGGTAAACGAGATCCGCCCCGCGCAGCCAATCGGCCAATGCCGGCCCGCGCAGGGGCAGGCGTTGGCCGTCTTGGCGAGCGTCCGGGCGAACCGCGATGCCTTGGGCGGCGAGTGCCGGGGCCAAGGCGGTGCCGATGAAGCCGGACGCGCCGCTGACGGCCGCGAGCGTCACAAACGGACTGGTGGAGCGATCATCCTCCTTTAATACCCTAATGATCGGCGCATCGCATCTGTCTTTTGCCGGGTTTTGCCGAGTGCAGCAGGCGCGCTCCGCCCGCGGAAACGCCGTCGCGCGGCGGCGCGGCGCCACGCGACGGCCGGGTGCGGGACGCCGTGCGGACTTTCGGCTCGCATGGGCGTTTCGCCAGCGCGAAGCGTCTTTCCGAGGACACGGGCTTCCCGCCCTCGTTGGGCGGCTGGCTAAGGGCCGGCCTCGGCTTCCACTTCAATGCGCTCCATGTTGCTGCTCACCGTGCCTTCGCCAATGCCGCGCACCTTGATCAGTTCGCTGGCGTCCTGGAAGGCGCCATTGGCCTCACGGTAGGCAACGATGGCTTCCGCCTTTTTCATGCCCACGCCGTCCAGCACTTCAGCAATGGTCACCGCATCGTCGGTGTTGATGTTGACCTTCATCAGGCCGGGCTCGGCGGCTGCGGTCCAGCCGGCCGCAGCCAGCGACGCCATGAGGGTCACGAGGGTAATGAGCTTACGCATCTTGCGTATCTTGCGCATAAGGGTCTCCCTTTCGGTTGTTCAGTGTTTGGGATGCCAAAGTCTAGGGAGGCCAGATCAAAAAAACTGTAGGCCAAATCCGCAACGCTTGTGGGAAATTGCCCCTTTGTCGCCGCAAATCGGCGATTTTCTTGTTTAATGCCCCTTTGGCTGGCGCCGAAGCAGCCGAGGAGCCTGAAACGATGCCGCCGTTGATCAGGGCGTCGGGGCTTGGCGCCGGCGAAACCCCGACGAACCGCGGATTCGTCGCCAGCGTGAGGTCCCGCAGACGCGATGCCCAGAGACTTGCCAAGGGAATGCGGCACGGCCGCCCCGCAGCGGCGGCGTTTCGCGCCGACGAACCGCCAACGCGAACCAAAGGTTCGCGCAGGCGCTATGCTAGACTGGCCGACACCAAGGGTTGCGCGGAGAAAGACCTTGGCCCTCCCCGACTACAGCCTCCCCGACTACAGCCTCGCCGCCGAGCGCATTCCGCAGCATGTGCCTGCCGTGCTCGAAGACGCCGAGCGTCGGCGGCTGAAGGCGCGCATCGCCGAATTGCTCAAGCAACGCGATGCCGTGCTGGTGGCGCACTACTATGTGGACGGCGACGTGCAGGACTTGGCCGAGGAAACCGGGGGGTTCGTTTCCGACTCCTTGGAAATGGCCCGCTTCGGCCGTGACCATCCAGCCGGCGCCCTGATCGTCGCCGGCGTTCGCTTCATGGGCGAGACGGCGAAGATCCTGTCGCCCCGCAAACAGGTGTTCATGCCGACGCTGCAGGCGGAGTGCTCCTTGGACCTTGGCTGCCCGCCGGACGCTTTCAAGGCATTCTGCCAGGAGCACCCGGACCGCACCGTGGTGGTTTACGCCAACACCTCCGTGCAGGTGAAGGCGCTGTCCGACTGGGTGGTGACCAGCAGCATCGCCCTGCCCATCATCGAGCATCTGAGCGCCCAGGGAGAGAAGATCCTATGGGCGCCGGACAAGCACCTCGGCCGCTACATCCAAAGCCGCACCAACGCCGACATGCTGCTGTGGAGCGGCGCCTGCGTCGTGCATGAGGAGTTCAAGGCCAAGGCCCTGCGCGACCTCAAGGGCATCTATCCGGACGCCGGCGTCCTCGTGCATCCGGAATCCCCGGCAGCGGTCATCGACATCGCCGACGCGGTGGGCTCCACCAGCCAGATCATCAAGGCGGCCGGGGAGCTGCCCCACGAACTCTTCATCGTCGCCACCGATCGGGGCATCTTCCACAAGCTGCGCCAGCGCAATCCGCACAAGCGCTTCATCGAGGCGCCCACCGCCGGCGACGGGGCCACCTGCCGAAGCTGCGCCCATTGTCCCTGGATGGCGATGAACGAGCTCAAGCAGCTGGCGGAGACCTTGGAGGACGACGAGCGCTTGGCCGCCAATGAAATTCACGTTGAGCCGGAAGTGGGCCGCCGGGCGATGTTGCCGCTTGAGCGGATGCTGGGGTTTGCAACGGCGTGAGCCGCGCAACGGTTCGCAACGGCGCTCCGCTCAAGGGCGGGGCGCCCTCCATCCGGTGAATGCCCGTACCGACTGCGACAGGCGTTTCACGCCAGCGCAATGCCGATGCGAATCAACACGCGCCTTAAGGCGCGCGTTCGCACCGGCTTGGGGGGCCGCGCAGCATCTCTTCGGACTTGCCGGTTGCAGGCAGGGCGCCCGCTGCGGTCAGGCTGTTGACTGCGCGCGGCGCCTCAGGCGGGTTCGGCCCGCACCGTCAAACCGTCAATATGTTGCGCTCTCAGCTCCCGGATGAGCGGCGTTTTGTCAAAGTGGCAGCCGTCCCTCTCCCGTAATGCGCGCAAGGACTGGATGCCGATGGGAAGGAGGCGGCGGCTCATGCTCAAACGCTAGCTTCTTTGCTCGCGCAGCTTCGTTCGCAAGTCCGTGATGCGTTGCTCAAGCCGGGCGACGGCGGCCTCGTCCTCTTGACTGGTGAGGCGGCGGGCGTACTCAAGGTGCTGCAGCGCCCGCTGATAGGCGGCGTGCAGATAGAAGAACTGGGCTCGGGCCAAATGCACGCCGATGATGTTGCCCGCCAGGCCGGAGACTTCGGCGAGGTTGTACCACACGTCCACATCGTCCCGGTGGACGACGCTTTGGCGCTCCAGCACGGCTTCGGCTTCGCGATGGCGCCCTTGGGCGGCCAGCGCTTCGGCGTGCAGCATGGCGAGGGGCGCGTTGTCCGGGTTGATGGCCAATTCCCGCTCCGCCAGCGCGATGGCTTGCCCAGCCTTTTCCGCATGGATCAACACCTCGGCAAGGCTTGCGCTGTAGAGGATGTTGCGCGGGTTGGAGACCAGGATCCGGTCCAGCATGGCGATCGCTTCGACGTGTTCCCCCGAGGCCGACAGCGCCAGCGCGAGCCCGTACTCGACGCCCAGGTCTTCGGGCCGCTCCCGCAGCTCCCGCTCAAACGCCTTCGCCATCGATTCCGGGGAATCCGCGAAGCGCAGGCGGGCCCGGTTGCGCATCATCTGGTAGTCGAGCGAGCGCGGATGGCGCTTGCGTCCGTGTTGCTCAGCCTGGCTGCGGACGTCCGCGATTCGCGTTTCACTCAACGGGTGGGTCAGCAGAAACTCCGGCGGCTTGCTGGTGTGCCGGTAGGCGCGGTGCATGCGTTCGAACATGCGCACCATGCCTTGGGGATCAAGGCCCGCCCGCACCAGGGTGTTCAGGCCCACCCGATCGGCTTCCTGCTCGCGGCTGCGGCTGTAGCGCAACTGATTGGCCCGGGTCGCCGCTTGAACGCCGGACACCGCGGCGATGCCGGCGTCGCCGCCGCCCATGGCGCCGACCATGATGGCGGCCACCATGGCCGCCAAGGCGGGCAGCGTCTGCGCCCGCTGCACCTCGATGCCGCGGGCGAAGTGGCGCTGGCTCAGGTGGGCCAGTTCATGGCCGATGACGCTGGCGTACTCATGCACGTCCTCGGCGTGCAGCATCAGGCCGAGGTTGATGCCGATGACGCCACCGGGCGCGGCGAAGGCGTTGATCTGCTCATTGTCGATCAGGATGGCCTTGAGCACGGCCTCGCGCAGCTCGCTGTACTGAGCGAGATCCGCCACCTGCTTTTCCACGTAGTACTTGAGGATGGGGTCATCGACGGTCGGCAACGCCGTGCGCACCTGCTTGAGGAAGTCCTCGCCGATGCGGCGCTCCATTTCCGGTGAGATCAGGCTGGAGGAGGCGTCGCCCAGCGTCGGCAGGTCGTTGCCGCCTTGGCCATGCGCCGCCCACGGCAGGCCGAGGCCGGCGAGTAGGCAGGCAATGGATGTGCCGAGCCTCACGCTGTTCATGAGCCGCAGTATAACGCGCCGGTTCGCGATGATTCCTGCCCGCGCGGCCTGACGGCCCCGGCGAACCTTCGTTTCGCTGCGTCCTTGGTCCAAGGGCCATGTCCGAACCCAGCGTCAATTCCCGAACTTGTGCGATACTCGCTTCATGTCCGAAGACGTTGCAGTCGTCGATGCGACCGGCCTCACCTGTCCGATGCCGCTGCTCAAGGCCAAGAAGGCGTTGAACGGGATGATGGCCGGTGAACGCTTGCGTGTGCTGGCGACGGATCCCGGCTCAGTGCGGGATTTTGAGGTGTTTTCGGCGCAGAGCGGGCACAAGCTGCTTGAGTCGAGCCAGGACGGCGACACCTACCGCTACCTGCTCGAAAGGAAGTAGCCGCGCGCACCTTCGGTGCGCGCACCGACGTTCATGTATGTAGTTTCGCTGGCGCGAAACTCCTGTCAGGTCGAACGGTCCCGCTGGCGCACCGAACCCTTTGAGGTTACGGATCGGCTTCGGCTTCCAAGGCTTCGGCGGCTTCCAGCCAGCGCTGTTCGGCGGCCAGGAAGTCGCGGCGCAGGGCGGCGGAGCGGGCCAAGGTGGCTTCAAGGTCAGAGGCGGCGGTCCGTCGGTAGGTTTCCGGGTCAGCGATCTGCGCCTCCACGGCCTTGAGCGCCGCGCTGAGCGTCTCCATGCGCCGTTCATGGCGTTTGACGTCCTGCTGCAGTTGGCGACGGGCGGCGCGGCGCTCGGCAGCGGCGCGGCGCAGGGCTTTGCGGTTCGCTGCTGAGCCGTCCCGCCGGACGGGCTGCGGCGCCCCGGCCTCCGGGGCGCGGGCGACCTGCTCCCGGCGTCTGGCCGCATAGGCATCGAGGTCGTCCGGGTAGGTCGATAGGCGTCCGTCCTCGATGAGCCAAAGCTCGTCGATGGCTCGCTGCAGCAGGGTTCGGTCATGGGCCACCAGAACCACCGCCCCGGAGTAGTCCCGCAGGGCGCGGGCCAAGGCGTCGCGCATCTCCAAGTCCAAATGGTTGGTGGGCTCGTCGAGCACCAGCAGGGCGGGACGGCGCAAGGCAATCAGCGCCAGCGCCAAACGCGTCTTTTCGCCGCCGGAAAGGCTGCCCGCCGCACGGCTGATCATGCCCGCCCCGAAGCCCCACTGGCCGAGGTAGTCGCGCACCTGCTGCCCGCGCCAGCCGGGCTGCGCCCGTTCGACGTGCTGCATGAGCGAATGCCGCTGCTCCAAGTCCTCGAGTTGATGCTGGGCGAAGTAGCCCGCTTGGGCATGGCGGCCGCGCACGACTTCCCCCCGGAGCGGAGCAAGCGTTCCCTCCAAGCACTTCAGGAACGTCGATTTGCCGGCGCCGTTGGCGCCAAGCACGCCGATGCGGGCGCCTGGCAGCAGCGATTGGCTGATGCCGCTGACGACCGGCCGGCCGCCGTAGCCGAGGTCCACGTCGCGCAGGCTGATCAGCGGATGGGACATCCGGTCCGGTGCGCCGAAGGCGAAGGAGTATGGGCTTCGCGCCTGCACTGCCGCCACCCGCTCCATGCGCTCCAGCGCCTTGATGCGGCTCTGCGCCTGCTTCGCCTTTGACTGCTTGGCGCGAAAGCGGCGGATGAACTGCTCCATGTGGGCAATCTCGCGCTGCTGAGCTTCATGTTGGCGCTGTTGGCGCGCCAGGGCGTCGGCCCGCTGCCGCTCGAAGGCGGAGTAGCCGCCACGGTAGAGGATGGCCTGCCCGCCTTCAATGTGCAGGCTGTGGGCGGTGGCCCGGTCCAGGAATTCGCGATCGTGGGCAATGACCATCAGGGTGCCGGGAAAGCGGCGCAGCCAGCCCTCCAGCCAGAGCGTCGCTTCCAGATCCAAATGGTTGGTGGGTTCGTCGAGCAGCAGCAGGTCCGCCGGGGCCATCAGCGTCCTTGCCAAGTTCAGGCGGATTCGCCAGCCTCCGGAGAAGGCGGCGTGCGGCTTGCTGAATTCGTCGGGCGCGAAGCCCAAGCCGTGCAGGATGGCCCCGGCCTGCGCGGGGGCTTGGTAGCCGCCGAGGTCGTCGAAGCGCGCGTGCAGCTCCGCCACCCGCTCCGGGTCGCCGTCCGGGTCGGTGGCGGCGATTTCGGCTTCGACGCGCCGCAGCGCCCGGTGTCCGTCCAGCACGAATTCCAAGGCCGGCCGCTCGCTGGGGGCCAAATCCTGCGCCAAGTGCTCGACCCGCCAGCTTCGGGGCCGAAGCAGATCGCCGCTCTCCGGGTGCAGGCGTCCGCGGATCAACGCCAAGAGCGTCGTCTTGCCGGCCCCGTTGCCGCCCACCACGCCGACCTTCTGCCCCGCATGCACGGTAAAGGCCAGCCCTTCGAAGATCGCCCGTTCGGCCCTCCGGAAAGTGACGTCCAAGGCTTGCAGCACGGCGCTGCGGATCGCTGGCCGGTGAGCCGGTCAGGCGGAAAGACGGCGAGGCTGCGGACCTGCGGGCCACCCAACCAAGGCGGGCTCCTGGCTCCCCGAGACCAGCGCCGCCTTCCCAGGGATGCCGTGGCGGGCTTCTCGGGACGGGCATCCGGCGGCCAAGGGGCGGGGTTGGGCGACCGGTGACGGCAGCTGCTCCTCGACCCAATTGACCAGCGCCCGCCAGGCCGTCATTTCCTTGCGGGCGGCACGGACATCAAACAGGTCCGCCACCCCTAGGCCGGCTCCCATCGCCTCGCCGTACAACGGGCTGTCGCGCAGGGTGACGGCCACGGGGACGTTCAGGCAACCCAAGAAGTGCATCAGGCGGGCCTGCGCCGGGCTGTTGGCCTGCGCCCGGTTGGCGATCACGCCGACTGGGAGCGGCGCGGCGCGGAACTTGGGGCTGGTCATTAGCGCGGTGATGAACCGCTCGCTGGCCCGAATGTCGATGGCCGACGGCAGCACCGGCATCAGGATCAGGTCGGCCATCCCGACCAATGCACCGACGCCCAGCTCACAGCCGCGCTCCGGCCCATCGATGACGATGCGGTCCAAGGCGGGCGCTCCATCGGCGCGCACTTCGGCTCTGCGCATCTCGACTCCACGCATTTCGACTGGGGGCGCATCCGCAGGCCGCTGCGCGGCCCAGTAGGCGCCTGAGCCTTGGCCATCATTGTCAACCAAACCCACGGCCACGCCCCGCACTGCGTAGGCAGCGCAAAGGTTGGTGGCCACCGTGGTCTTGCCGCAGCCGCCCTTGGCGTTGACGACCAATATTCGGCGGCAATGCGCTGATTTTGGCGCTTCAGCCGTTTGCGTTTTCAAGCGTCACCCCCGCATCTGACGGCGGAGTTCATTCCCAGTGGCGGAATATAGCACTGCTTTAGCGGTTTTGTCGCTCTGGATTGGGCAGTTGAGGAACTCCCTTGGGCGGCTCGGTTCAGGCGCACGGTGGCTGTCCTTCGCCTGTCGCCGGACTTAGCCGCGCCGGATCGCTGGCCCTGCAACCGAGCCGGTCTGCTATGCTTTCAGTACGGCAACGGACTGGCGACACTGCGCGTCACCGCCTAACCAAAGCGCAGACAACGGCCAGAGGTCAAAGGCAATGAATAGCGATCAACGCAGCCCCATCCAGAAGTTCCAGAGCTTGCTGCGCGAGCTCTTCCAGTTTGACTGCGCGGACTTGGACTTCGGCATCTACAGGATCATGAACCACAAGCGGGACGTCGTGGAACGGTTCATTTCCACCAAGCTGCCGGAGGCCGTCGAGGCGGAGTTGGGTAGCGGGACACTCGCTCAGCAGGCGGAGGCCAAAGCCGCGTTGGATGAGACTCGGCAGCTTTTGCTGGAATCGCTAGGTGACGATGCTCTCGACGCCGATGGAAAGGTCAAACCTTCATACGTTGGCACACCAGTCGCCAAAGAATATCTCGCCGCAAAAGCTCGCGCTGGTGCCAGCCGCAGCCGCGAGGCATTGGAGACGGATGTTTACAATCACCTCTTCGCGTTTTTCAGCCGCTACTACCAAGACGGCGACTTCGTTTCCAAGCGACGGTATTCCCACAACCATCGCTACGCAATTCCCTATAACGGGGAGGAGGTGCATCTTCACTGGGCCAACAGCGACCAGTACTACATCAAGACCGAGGAACACTTCCACAGCTACCAATGGAAGTCGCCAACGGGGGTGACCGTTCACTTTCGGGTGGATGCCGCTGACGTCGAGCAGAACAACGTAAAGGGTGAAAGCCGCTATTTCATTCCTAGGGGCGAGGATACGAAATGGGATGCCAAGACCCGGACTCTAACCGTGCGGTTCGACTACAGGCCGCTGGCTGCCAACGAGCAGACTGAAAACGGCAAGCGACAAGAGAGGATCATTGCCGCCGCACTTGAGGACTTGTCAACGCATATCAAGGAGGCGGAAGTATTGGTCGTCTTTGCGGGCGAGCACAGCCGCAACGCCGACGGTGAACCAATCACCTATTTCGAGCACCACTTGCGCCGGTACACGCGCCGAAACGACTCCGACTTCTTCATCCACAAGGATCTTCGAGGATTCCTCAACCGGGAACTGGATTTCTACCTCAAGAACGAAGTTCTGAACCTTGACAATCTGGAGGCTGCTGGTGAGCGGGCCGCGGAAGGATGGTTTCAGCAGCTGCGGCTGATGAAGAAGATCGGTGGCCGGATCATTGACTTCCTCGCCCAGATCGAAGGCTTCCAGAAAATGCTCTGGGAAAAGAGAAAGTTGGTCACAGGAGTCAACTACTGCATCGCATTGCGTTGCGTTCCCAAGGAATTCTTGGCGGAAATCGCAGCCAACGAAGCGCAGTGGGCAAACTGGCAAACCCTTTCGTTAATCAACGAAGAATATGCGGACTTAGCTGACCCATCCAAAGCGCATGGGAGACGAATTGCCTACCTCAAGGATCATGGCACACTGATGTTGGACACTGCTTGTTTCGATTCCAACTTCACTAGCCGGTTGCTGGGTTCGTTCAGCGATATCGACGACTTGACCGACGGTTTGCTAATCGAAGCAGAGAATTCGCAAGCGCTTAGGCTGCTGCAGGGCGGTTGGGCAATGCAAATCAACTGCATCTACATCGACCCGCCTTACAATACGGATGCGTCAGCAATTCTGTACAAGAATGGCTACAAAGATTCGAGTTGGCTGTCCCTCATTTCAGACGGGCTGACCACGGCGAAAAGTCTGCTGACATCCGATGGAATCCTATGTTGCGCCATTGATGACGAGGAAGCCTGGCAGCTACGGTCGGTAATGCAAAGCATGTTCGAAAGAGAGCTCGGTATTGTGCCAGTGCGCTCCAATCCCGCTGGACGTAAATCAAAGGGGCAGTTCTCACCAGCACACGAGTACGCTTATTTTTTCGGCCTAGCGCAGGCATCGCCCGGATCATTGCCAAAAACTGATAAAGAGCTGGCTCGATATCCCTTTTCCGACAAATCGGGGCGCTACGCCTGGAATAATCTGATTCGTCACGGCTCCAATGATCGGCGTTCAGATCGTCCAAAGCTGTTCTTCCCTATCTATGTTGACGAAGACAACCGGATACGTGTTCCAATGATGGAGTGGAACGAGGGCAGGAGGGAGTACAAGGTACAGGAAGACCCAACACCCGATGAAGTGGCTGTTTGGCCTGTGCGAATTGAGGAGGGTGAGCGTGTCGAGAAAAACTGGCATCGGGGCCCGGATCGTATTGCTCGAACATTGGATGAGTACCGTGTACGGCGCGTGGAAGGAACACCCGGCATTGAGATAGATTTCAAAATCCATATCGATGACTCTTCGATGCCCAAGACTTGGTGGGATGACTCTCGATACGCCTCTGCCAATCTCGGCGCAAAATCATTGAAGGATTTGTTCGGCAACCGAACTTTCGACTTCCCAAAAGCTGTAGGTCTTGTTGAAGATTGCCTTCGCGCCTCAATGTGCGACAAGGACGCTACGGTTCTGGACTATTTTGCGGGTTCAGGCACGACGGGCCATGCCGTGATGAACCTGAACCATAGGGACGGGGGTAAGCGGAAATTCATTCTAGTGGAGACCGGAAAACACACTGATACAGTTGTGCTTCCTCGCTTGAAGAAAGTCGCGCTCTGCCCTGAATGGAGCGGCGGAAAACCCGCCCGACAACCAACACCAGAGGAAGCTCAACGCTCCCCTCGCATCATCAAGTACATACGCCTAGAGTCTTACGAAGACGCTCTGGACAGCATCGAGTTCGACCAGCGGGCGGGTGAACTCAAACTGGAAGATCGGATTGACGGCTATCTGCTCAACTACATGCTCAAGTGGGAGACAAAGGATAGCGAAACGCTCCTTAATCCCTCGAAGTTGATGGCCCCATTTGACTACAAGCTTCGCGTTCACTCGAACGGCGACACAGTGGAGCGCCGGATTGACGTGGCGGAAACCTTCAACTACCTGCTCGGCCTGAAGGTGCGAACCCGCCGCGTGTACATGGATAGGGACCGGCGCTATCTGGTCTTTCGTGGGGAAACCCGCGAGCAGCCGGGGCGCAACACTGTGGTGATATGGCGCAACACCGTGGATTGGGAGGAAGCCGATCTGAAGCGTGACCGGGAGTTTGTGGTAGAAAGGGGCATCACCGAGGACGCCGACACGATTTACGTCAACGGCATGTCCAGCATTATCCACGGCAAGCCCATTGAGCCGCTCTTCAAGGAGAGGATGTTCGCCGGGGTGTCGGATCCAAGCAGGCCCACCAATGCCGAGACAAAGCCCTAGGAGAGGCGGTGGGGTAGGTCAAACCGTCGCGCTTGAGCGGCGGCTGACGCTGCTTGCATGGTTGCATCGAAGGCTTGGCTACCAAGACACGCGTGAGCTTCTCGCGGACCTTGCCCAAGCCGATGAGGGCTTTGATGCCGATGGGCGCAGCCACGCGCTTGCGCGGCTTGCTTCACGGTCGGGGCGTTTCGCTGATATCAGCACTGCCGACCTGGAGGGCTACGACGAGAACATCCGCATGGCGCTCGCTGCAATGAATGCAGGACGGACGCAACCCATCATGCTGCGGTACTTCCAGTACCTTGCCGCCCTGTACACGGAGATGTATCTGGACCACCGCTGGAATCGGACTGATGCCTTTCTCGACTCCCTGAACGACTCAGTGCGGAAACGCAACCTAGGCCGAAGCCCATCCGAGCCGGTGTTTCATGAGTTTGCCTTGGCGGACCTCGACAAGCTCGCGTTCTGGATGGCGACCGGCAGCGGCAAGACGCTGCTTCTGCACCTGAACTACCGTCAATTCCTGCGCCACAACCGCAAGCCGCTCGACAACATCATCCTCATCACGCCCAACGAGGGGTTGAGCGAGCAGCATCTGGCCGAGATGGCGGCGTCCAACATCCCATCCTGCCGGTTCGAGCTGGACGGTCGCCCGGCAATTGATGAGCACACGGTGCAGGTTACTGAAATCACCAAGCTGGTCATGGAGAAGCGCGGCGAAGGACAGAGCGTTCCGGTCGATGCCTTTGAAGGCAACAACCTAATCTTTGTGGACGAAGGCCATAAGGGTTCGGGGGGCGAAGCCTGGCGCCAAGTGCGTGACGCCATCGGTGCGACCGGTTTCACCTTCGAGTACAGCGCCACCTTCGGCCAAGCCCTCACTGCGGCCCGTAATGACGCACTGACCGCTGAATACGGCAAGGCCATTGCGTTCGACTACTCCTACCGCCACTTCTACAACGACGGGCACGGCAAGGACTTCAACATCCTCAACCTGCTGCAGGATCCCGGGGAACACACCGACATGCTTCTGCTGGCCAACCTGCTAGCCTTCCACGAGCAGCAGGTGGTGTTCCGTGACAAAACCGACGAGATGCGGCGCTACAATATCGAGCAGCCTCTGTGGACCTTGGTAGGCGCCAGCGTCAACGCGGTCTATTCGCAGAACAGGCGCAAACGCAGCGACGTGTTGACGGCTATTCGTCTTCTGCACCGATTCCTCAGCGACCGGGCTTGGGCCATTGCTGCCATCGGCGAACTTCTAGCGGGCAATTCCGGGCTCAGGAGCGCACAGGGGGACTTGCTCGAAGGCAAGTTCGACTACTTGAGGACTAAGGCCCCGGCGGCGATCTACGATGACGTCCTGGCCAACACCCTGCACACCGCCAACGCCGGTGGCCTGCTCCTCTGCGACATCAAGGGCGCTGAAGGGGAACTTGGGCTGAAGGTCGCTGGCGCCCAAAGCTACTTTGGGTTGATCTACATCGGCGACACAACTGCCTTCAAGAAGCTCGTCATTGCGGACGGCTCGGGCATCACTGTGGAGGTCGATGCCATTTCGGGGTCGCTTTTTGAGAATATCAATCGACCAGGCACGACGATTGAAATCCTGATCGGCGCCCGGAAGTTCATGGAGGGCTGGAACTCCTGGCGCGTCTCCAACATGGGGCTGTTGAACATAGGGCGCAGCGAAGGGGCGCAAATCATCCAACTGTTTGGACGGGGCGTGCGCCTTCGCGGCTTGGGTATGACGCTAAAACGCAGCGCGGCGCTGAACGGCAGCCATCCGCCCTATGTCAAGAAGCTGGAAACGCTCAACATATTCGCACTGCGCGCCAACTACATGACGAAGTTTCGGGAGTATCTGGAGCGCGAGGGCGTGGTTACTGAGGACACCTTGGAGCTGCACCTGCCCATCCGTGCTGATGACACTTGGCTCAAGAAGGATCTAGTGGTCCCGCGGTTGGACGATGGAAGGGACTTCAAGGCTGAGCGGGAAACGGTGCTGGAGGTTGAGGCAGGGGTTCGAGTTAGCCTCGATGTGGCTGGCAGGGCGCAGGCGATCACGAGCGGCAAGGTCATTGATGTCTCAGAAGCCACATCCGGCAAAAGCCGCTTGATTCCTAGGGAAGCCCTCAACCTCGTGGACTGGAACGCCGCCTACTTGGACGTGGTCCGCCACGCGAACGGGCGTGGCTTTGACAATCTGGCCATTGAGCCGCGGAAGCTGCGGGAAATCATGGAGGATCCATCTGCATACGAGTTGTTCGCGGACGGGCGCCTGACCAACCCTTCAACGCTGATGGACCTCGAGGATTTGCAGCACACGGTAGTCACCATCCTTCGCAGGTATGCCGACCGGCAGTACCGCAGTTGCCGAACGCGGTGGGAGTCCAGCCACATGCGGTACCGGAAACTGGATAAGGCGGACCCAAACCTGCAGTTCAACCTCAAGGTGGGTGAGCCAAGGCCGAAGTACATCATAAGTGCACTTCAGAGCCAAGCGGAGATGGTGGAGGAGATTAAACGGTTGACGAGATCAGGTGCCCTGTACGATTCCAACACGGATCTGCCGCTCTGCATCTACTTCGACCGCCACCTGTACCAGCCGCTGCTAGTCGAGCGGGCAGGTGGCCAAGCCAGCGAAGTCAAGACCTTCCCGCCGAGCTTGAAAGAAAGTGAGCGAAACTTCGTCAAAGATCTGCGGGACTACTGGGCTGCAAGAGAAACGTCGTCAGGGGACAAGACTGAAATATTCCTCCTGCGCAACCTGTCCCAAGGTCGTGGAGTAGGCTTTTTCGAGGAGTCCGGTTTCTACCCGGATTTTATCCTCTGGATTAAAGACGGTAGCGCCCAGCGAATCGTCTTCATCGAACCCCACGGAATGCTGCACGCCCGCGCCTACGCCCGAGACGACAAGGCGCAACTGCATGAACGCCTACCCACCTTAGCCAATTCGATGACATTACCCCCGAACGTCTCCAGCGTCACCTTGGACGCCTTCATCGTGTCCGCCACACCATTCGACGAGCTACAGCCCCGCTACGAAGACGGGTCTTGGAGCCGGGAACGCTTTGCTGAGAAGCACATCCTGTTTCAGGAGGGGCGGAGTGAACCGGCTTATAGCTACATTGGAGCTATATTTGAGGCCGTGCCTGCGGTGCAGCCGCATTGATGATCACGCCGAAACCCGCCACAATCGTACACACGAATGGATTGAACCGAGGTTGATGCATGAACCGATCCAACATTGAGCACTTCGACGTCATCATCGTCGGGGCCGGGGTTTCCGGCATCGGCGCCGCCTGCCATCTGCGGCGACAGTGCCCGGACCGGACCTTCGCCATTCTGGAGGGTCGGGAGGCCATCGGCGGCACTTGGGATCTGTTCCGCTATCCCGGCATCCGCTCCGACAGCGACATGCACACCTTCGGCTACAACTTCAAGCCGTGGCGCAACCCCAAGTCGATCGCCGATGGGCCGTCGATTCGGGCCTATGTCCATGAAGCGGCGGCGGAGCACGCCATCGGCCCCCATGTCCGGTTCCGCCAGCGGGTCGCCGGCGCGGCTTGGTCGAGCGCCGACGCGCGCTGGACCGTTGAGGTCGAGGACGCCGAGTCCGGGGCCGCGCGCCGCCTGAGCTGCGGCTTCCTGTTCATGTGCGCGGGCTACTACAGCTACGAGCATCCCCACCGGCCCGACTTCCCCGGCATTGAGCAATTTCAAGGCCCGGTGATCCATCCCCAACATTGGCCGGAGGGCTTGGACTACAGCGGCAAGCGCATCGCGGTGATCGGCAGCGGCGCCACCGCCATGACCTTGGTGCCGGCCATGGCGGAGCAGGCGGCCAAGGTGACCATGATCCAGCGTTCGCCCACCTACGTGGTGTCGCGCCCGGATCAGGACGCCATTGCCAACGGCCTGCGCAAGGTGCTGCCGGAGCGGCTGGCCTACGCCCTCACCCGCTGCAAGAACGTGTTGATGCAGCAGTACTTCTACCGCCGCACCCGGGTGGCGCCGGAGAAGATCAAGGCCAAGCTGCTCGGCCAGGTGCGCAAGCACTTGGGGGCGGGCTATGACGTGGACACCCACTTCACGCCCAGCTACCGCCCTTGGGACGAGCGTCTGTGCCTGATCCCCAACGCCGATCTGTTCAAGGCCATCAAGGGGGGCCAAGCCGAGGTGGCCACCGACGGCATTGCCGGCATCACGGCCAACGGCGTTCAACTGGAATCCGGCCAGCACATCGAGGCCGACATCCTGATCACCGCCACCGGCTTGACCCTTGAGGTGCTCGGCGGCGTCAAGTTCAAGGTCGATGGCGAGCCGGTCCACTTTCCGGACACCCTCAACTACAAGGGCATGATGTACTCCGGCGTGCCCAACCTCGCCAGCGTCTTCGGCTACGTGAACGCCTCCTGGACCCTGCGCGCGGACCTGACCGCCGAGTACGTCTGCCAAGTGCTCAATCGGATGCGGGAGCTCGGCATGCGCCAATGCGCGCCGTTGCTGGGCGAGGACGACGGCGAAATGGGCATTCAGCCTTGGATAGTCGGCTTCGCCCCCGGCTACATCGCCCGCGCCATGGACCGCTTCCCTAAGCAGGGCGACCGTGACCCCTGGCGCAACACCCAGAACTACCTGCAGGATCGCAAGATGGTGCGGCGCGGCGTTCTGGAGGACGGGGCGCTGACCTTCAGCAATCCAGTGCCGAATGAGAGCGGCACCGCGTCGGAACCGCTGCCGGAGGCCTCGCCCCGCGCCGCTGCTTGATTGCCCCGGCTCCGGCTCCGCAAGGGAACGAACGCCGGAAGCTCCCTAAGGCGAATCGAAGGCTTGCGCAGGCGCAAAGGCGAGCAACAGATTGCCCGCCATGCGGTCGCCGAACAGATAGCCGGAGTTGACCAGCACATGGCCTTCGGCGACCACCGGGCCGTCCGCTTCGATTGAGCCGCCGTGGCCCTCCTCGCCGGAGACCGTGACGAAGGGGCGGTTGGTGTCGAAATCCCACAGCAGCTTGCCGTCCGCTGCCCGGTAGGCCCGCAAGTGGCCGTCGAAGGCGCCGGCGAAGACCACGCCGGGCATCGCGGTGACCGCTGCGGAAAAGCCGGGGTCGCAGGCCGGCCGATCCTCTTCCGCGCAGCCGTCCGGCGCCGGAGCGTACCAGAGCGTTTCGCCGCTGGCTGGGTCGAGGGCGAACAGGCCGGGCTTAGCCTCGCCCTGCTCCAAGCCGGTGAACGTCGTGTCCGCGTTGGGCGCGTAGATGCGCCCCTCGCCAGCTGCCATGCCCCAATGCACGCCGCCGGCGAAGCCGCCGCGGCCGATGCGCGTCGTCCACAGGCGCTTGCCGCCCCCGTCCGGGTCCAAGGCGAACACATGGCCGGACTTCTGTCCCGCGACCAGAATCTCCTTGCCGCCGTCGAGCCGCACCAACATGGGCGGAGCGCCGATGTCGAGGTCCGGGCCGTTCTCCTCGGGGCAGTTCTCGCCGCCGCCGATGAAGCAGGCCATGTTCCAGGCATCCCCAGCCAATGCTTGGTGAGACCAGGCCAGGCGGCCGGATTCGAGGTCAAACGCCAGCACCGAGTCACTGGTGTCGGCGGCGGGCGAGGTGTAGGCCTCGCCGGTGCCGACGTAGAGCCGCCCGCGCCGGACATCGAGGGTCGGGCTGTTCCAGATCGGTGCGCCGGCGGGGGCGAAGCGTTGCGCGCCGGTGGCGTTCCTGCCCACCGGAACCGGCGCCTCGGCGATGGAGCGGGCGGTCCAGAGAATGCGGCCGTCCTTGGCGTCCACCGCGGCAACGCCGCCGCGAAACGTGCAGCAGGGATAGCCGGGGTCGGCGGCGCTGGCCCACTCCTTCGAGGACAACGGCGCATAGACCCGACCTTGGTGGTAGCGCGGCGAGCCGGTCAGGGTCACGTCCGGGTGCTGGTCCACTTGCGTTCGCCAGATGAGTGCGCCATCCGCGGACTCCACGGCGTAGAGCGCACCGCGAATGTCGCCGAAGAACAGCCGTTGGCCGGTTTCGTCCGCAGTGATGGCGGAACGCACTTCAACATCGGCCTTGAACGTCCAGTGGGCGCAGCCGCTGTCCAACTCCAGCGCATGGACGGTGCCGTCTTGGCTGCCGACGTAAACCACGCCGCCTTGGACGCTCGGCTGGCTGCGGGCGCGGCTGGCGCCAGGGTAGGCAAAGACCCACTTGACGCCCAGCCTGGGCACGTCTTCGGCGTCGATTCCGGCGACGGCAGCGGGCACGAAACGGGTGTTCTCCAAGTTGAAGCCCCAGCCGGCCAAGGATGGCGGGCTCGGCGGCGCCGGGCTTGTGGGCCCGTCGCAGCGCTTCACCGGCACGGCAACCTGGGTCGCACCGCCCAGATGGTCGGCCAACGCCCGCACATCGGCAGCGCTTAGGCCCTCGACGTGCTCGCGCATCGTGCCCTCGGTGATGGCGGCATGGATGGGCTCCGCACCCATGATCTGAAAGGTCACCCAGTGCGGCGCCCGCGGCACGCCGCCTTGATGGCAGTGGCCGCAGCGGGCCTCGAACAGCTGCGCCGGGGTCGCCGGCGCGGCGGCCGCCGGCGCTTGGAAAACAGCGAGCGCAGCCACCACAGCCGCACCTAGCCAAGGGCGTGTCAAGGCGTCATGCCCGGTTCGTCGTCGTTCGGATGCGCTTGAGCGCCCGGCACGAGCCGTCCTCCTGACGGCGCAGCACATCCAAGAACTGAGGTTGGCTTCATGAACCTGTCTGCTCCCCATGGTCGCCGATGTTAGACGCCAAACGCCCAAGTGCCAACCCGCGCCTCTCGCCCAGAGGGCGAGAGGCGGTTGGAGTTTCGCTACCGCGAAACTCCGCGCTTTTTGCGTGGGTCAGGTTCCGAAATGTTTCTGAGCCCACACAGTGCGTTTTTGCAGCTTCATGGGGCTTTTTGCGCGGAAATTGCCCCCAACGACAGCGGGGCGATGTCTTACGCCAAAGTTCCGATTTGTCCATGGTTTTGTTGCGCCAAGCCGTTCAGCATAGCGGCTTTACGGCTTGAGGCGTTCCCAGTTGTCCCTGTTCCGGCCAGAAGCGCTTGCCGAACGCGGCTCCGAGCGATGGGGTTCGGCAATCGCCTCCAACGCGCCGCGCTTGGTGCAGGCCAGCGTGGCCCTGGTGGCGCTTGGGCTGTTGGGCATGGCCGCAGTGCTCGGCTTGGAGTACGCCCGCAAGGTTCGCGTCAGCGGCTACTTGGAGCCGCAAGGCGGCATTGCCGAGGTGACCGCCGCCCAGGGCGGCCGGGTGGCGGCGCTCAACGTCAGGGAACGGGATCAGGTGGCGCGGGGCGACGTGCTGGCGGTTCTTGACCACGACCACTACAGCGAGCAGGGACGCCAAGTTCATCTTGGGGAGGCGGCCTATTTGCGGGCGTCCATTGAACGGCTTGAACGGCGGATGCGCGCCGCTGAGGAGCGGCGGACGTCCGACCTGGACGCGGTGCGTGAGGAAATCGACCATCTGGCTCTGGAGCGAGGCGCGCTGACTGCGGAGCTGCGCTTGGCGGAGCAGCGGGAAGCGTTGCGCCGAGCGGCCGATGAGCGGGCGCTGAAGCTGCTGAAGGACAGCCTGCTCGCCGCAGCCGCCTACGACCAGGAGCGCCAAGCCACCTTGGCCGTCGCCCAGACCGTCAACCAGCTGCGCCGCGCCTTGGCGGGCAACGAAAGGCAGTCGGCCCAAAGCGGCCAAGCCCTCATCCGCCTTGAACGCGAGCACCAGACCTTGCGTCTGCAGCTGCAGCAGGAGCGGGCCGACTTGGCCCGGCAATTGGCGCGTCTGGCGGAGCAACGGCAGACTGCGGTGGTCGCGCCCAAGGCTGGCGTGGTCACCTTTGTGCAATTCACCGTTGGCGACCGGGTGCGCGCCGAGCAGGTGCTGATGACCGTGGCGCCCGCCGAGACGGCGGCGCAACTGGTTCTGCTGGCCGACGCCGCCGCGGCCGCCGACATCGCCCCCGGCGACCCGGTGCGCTTCAAGGCTTTGGGCGGGCAGCGGCGGCGCAATCCCATCGGCACGGCTGTCGTTCGCGAAGTGAGCCAAACGCCGCAGAAGCCTTACCAACTGCGCAGTTGGGTGGCGGTGGACGGGCCGGTTTTCCGGGCCAGAGCGGAGGTGCTGCGGCATCCTGAAGGCTTGGCCGTCAAGGGCGGCCTGCGGGTGGACGCCTTCGTAGTCACCGAGTCGATGCGCCTGTGGCGCTGGCTGCTGGAGCCGCTGGCCGCTGCCTTGGAGGGTTTGTAAGTGCTCAATCTGGGTTGGCTGCGCAAAGTGCCGGTGATGATGCAGGCGGAGGCCAGCGAGTGCGGCCTGGTCTGCATAGGCATGATTTCCGCCTTCCACGGCCGCCATCTGGACTTGGCCGACATGCGCAGTCGTGGCCTGCTCAGCGCCCGCGGCGCCACGCTCAACGATCTGGCGGCGATGGCGGTCGCCGAAGGCTTCCGCACCCGAGGGCTGCGCTTGGAGATGGACCATCTGAGCCAGCTCCAAGCGCCCGCCATCCTGCACTGGGACCTCAACCACTTCGTGGTGCTGGTGAAGGCGGGGCCGCGCCGCGTCCGCATTCACGACCCGGCGCTGGGGCAGCGCGATCTGTCCCATGAGGAAATCTCCCGGCACTTCACCGGCGTCGCCTTGGAGTTGCGGCCTGCTGACGGGTTCCAGCTTCAAGCGCCGCCGCCGAGGTTGAGGATTTGGCACCTGTGGCGCGGCGCCGGGGCGCTGAACAGGAATCTGCTGGCCATCTTCGCGCTGTCGATGCTGCTGCAGCTCACGCTGATCGCGGCGCCCCTGCACCTGCAGTGGGCCATTGACCAAGGCGTCGTCCATGCGGACGGCGAGTTGATCGCCCTGCTGGCGTTCGGCTTCCTCTGCGTGTTGGCCATTCGGCTGGCGGCGCAGTTGCTGCGCGGTTGGCTGATCGTGCGCCTGACCCACTTGGTGGCGTTCGAGTTCGCCCGCAACCTGCTGGCGCACATGCTGCGGCTGCCGCTGGATTGGTTCGAGAAGCGCCATTTGGGGGACCTGACCTCTAGGTTCGGCTCCCTCGGCCCGGTTCAGGACGCCCTGACCCAGGGTTTGGTGACGGTCTGCGTGGACGGCTTCATGGCCTTGGCCATGCTGGTGATGATGCTCGGCTACGATGCGGGCTTGGCGGCCATCGTGCTCACGGCCTGCGCTCTCTACCTGATCGCCAGGCTGGTGCAGGTTCCGGCCTTGATGCGCGCGACGATGGACCAGATCCATGCGGGCGCGGAAGCGGAGAGCAGCTTCCTGGAATCCATGCGCTCGATGCCCGCCGTGCGCGCCTACAGCCAAGAGTCCAACCGCTTGGAGCGCTGGCAGAACAACCAAACCGAGGCGCTGAACGCGGGCATTGAGCACGCCAAGCTGCTGCTGATCGGCGACGGCGCGCTGACCCTGATTTTCGGCGTGGAGACCATCGCCGTCATCTACTTCGGCGCCAACTTGGTTCTCGACGGCAGCCTGTCGATCGGCATGCTCTACGCCTTCCTGAGCTACAAGAACAACTTCACCGGCCGCTTCGGCGAGCTGATCCGCCAAGGCATGGAACTGCGCCTGCTGCGGGTGCATCTTGAGCGCCTGTCGGACCCCTACTCGGCGGCGCCCGAACTGTCGATGAAGCCGGCGCCCGCGCAGCCGGTGAGCGGCGAACTGGAACTCGATGGCGCCGGCTTTCGGTACGGCGAGCGGGAACCCTGGGTGCTCAAGGACGTTGGCCTGTCCTTGGCGGAAGACTCCTTCACGGCCATCATCGGCCCTTCCGGAGGCGGCAAGACCACCTTGCTCAAGCTGCTGCTCGGCCAAGCCTCGCCGACGCTCGGCGAACTGCGCCTGGCCGGGCGCGCCGTCGATGCCGAGTGGCGGCAGCGCTATCGGCGCTCGATCGGCGTGGTTCTGCAGGACGACGCCCTCTTCGCCGGCAGCCTCGCCGCCAACCTGTCCCTGTTCGATCCGAACCTGGATCTGCAGCGCCTTCAGGAGGCCTGTCGGCTCGCGGCGGTGGATGAACTCATCGCCAGCCTGCCGATGGGCTTTGAAACCCTGGTTGGCGACATGGGTTCCGCCCTGTCCGGCGGCCAGGTGCAGCGCCTGCTGCTTGCCCGCGCCCTCTACCGCAAGCCCCGCTTTCTGTTTCTTGATGAGGGCACGGCGCACTTGGACCCCGGCAACAAGGCCAGAATTCACGAAGTGATCGCTCACTTACCTTGCACCCGAGTGGTCGCCACCCATGACTTGGACCTCGCCGCCTTGGCCGATCAGGCCTATTGGGTCGAAAACGGCGCCGTCCGAGCCATGGAGCCTCATGAACTGACCCGCCGGGCGGCGTGACCTGACTTCGCCAATCGACGCCACTCGTCGTACATACTTGGGTATGATGAAAACGACTTTGCCGGCATTCCGGGATTGACAGTGGAGAACTGGACAGAGGCGCCGACGGACGGTCCGAACAGCCGTTGACTTCGCCACTTGGAGATCAGCGATGCAGCCGCTTGGCGCGATCAACGCCAGAACTCGACGTGGAAACGCACCTTGCCGATTGGCTCGACCTCATGCTCGATTTGCGGCTCCACGATGCCGTGCCGGTTCGGGGACAGTTCGAGCTCCTCGACCGCCGGCTCAAGAATGCGGTACCGGAGCCGGCCTTCGAGAACCACGATTCGCCCCCAGGCACCCGGTCGGGTTCGGTGGCGCCGGCGCAGGTTGGCCGGAATGGACGATTCGGAGAACTCGCGGGTTCTGGCGTACTCGGATGCGCCTTCGGGCAGTGCCTTCATGCGATTTGCGGATTGACGGGCTAGAAGCGCAGCAGTTCCGCGTCCAGGTTGGCGAGATTGACGATGCCGATGGCGTTGTGGCCGGCCAAGTGCCCGGCGCACTCGCCGGGGTTGAAGATGATCTGTCCCCGTTCCCGCTCCAGCCGGTGGAGGTGGGTGTGGCCGTGCAGGGCCAGTTCGTGCCCCGCGCTGAGGAAGCCGCTGAACTCCAGCGGGTCATGCACCACGGCGATGCGTCGGCCATGCCAGTTCAGATCCAGCGGCGGGTCGGCAAACTGGAAGCCGTGCGCGGCAACGGCCCGGTCCAAGCTTTCGCGCTCCTGGTCGTTGTTGCCGAAAACGCCGTGCAGCGGCGCTTTGAGGTGGGCGAAGACCTCCAAGGTCTTGGCTTGGGTGATGTCGCCGGTATGGATGACGCGCTCAACGTCCGCGGCGTTGAACAGCTCAACGATCCGGGCGACGTTCCTCAAGTTGTTGTGGGTGTCGCTGACAACGCCGATGCGCATGAGGGATGGAGCGCCCGCGCATCCCGATGACGGGACGCGCGGGCGCTCTCCGGGCGGGCTTAAGCCCGTTCGAGGACGTGGATGCCGCAGGCGCTGCCGAGGCCGATCACATGGGTCATGCCAATGCGGGCGCCCTCCACTTGGCGTTCGCCGGCTTCGCCGCGCAGATGGGTGGACACTTCGTAGATGTTGGCAATGCCGGTGGCGCCCAAGGGATGGCCCTTGGACAGCAGGCCGCCGGAGACGTTGACCGGAATGCGGCCGCCCAGCGCGACCTCGCCCTCGTCGATCATGCGCCCGGCTTCGCCGTCGCCGCACAGGCCCAAGTTCTCGTAGTGCAGGATCTCGGCGGTGGCAAAGCAGTCGTGCAGCTCGACGAGATCGATGTCGTCGGGGCCGAGGCCGGCCATCTCGTAGGCCTTGGCCGCCGCCTCCCGGGTGCAGGTGTTCACGTCCGGCATCACCAGGTCGCGCTCCTGCCAGCGGTCGGAGGTCATCACCGAGGCGCGCACCTTGACCGCGCGGGCCATCAGCCCGAGTTCCTTGGCCTTGCTCTCCGAAGCGATCACCGCCGCCGCCGAGCCATCGACGTTCACCGAGCACATCAGCTTGGTGTTGGGGTAGGAGATCATCTCCGCGTTCATTACCGTCTCAAGCGGGGTCTCGATCTGGTACATGGCCTTCGGGTTCATGGTGGAGTGGTGGTGGTTCTTCACCGACACCTTGGCGAACTGCTCAAAGGTGGTGCCGTACTTACGGGCGTGCTCCATGCCGGCTTCCGCGAAAACGGCGGGCATGGTGCCGGAGCCGAGCAGGCCCTCCTTGGGGATGCCGGCGGCGGCGCCGGCGCCGCCCAGCAGACCCTTGCCCATCTGCTCCACGCCGACCGCGAGGACGATGTCGTAGAGGCCCGCCTTGACCGAGGCCCAAGCCTCGCGGAAGGCCGTGGCGCCCGTGGCGCAGGCGTTGGAGACGTTGACCACCGTGATGCCGGTCTGGCCGATCTCCTTCAGGATGCGCTGGCCGACCATGCCGCTGGCCTGTCCGAGGTTGCCGCAGTACAGGGCCTCCATGTCTTGGATGCCGAGGCCGCAATCGTCAAGCGCCATCAATGCCGCTTCGGCGCCGATGGCCGGCACCGACTTCTCCGGGAAGCGCCCGAACTTGATCATGTCCACGCCAACAACATATGCGTCAGTCATCTGAAATCTCCTTGCTTTGGATTCGATTCGCTGCTTTTGCCTTGCGGCTTAAGTAGGTTGGGGTTGGTGAAGCTAGCCGCCCCGAGGCTGGAAGAAATAGGCCATGTAGGCATTGCCGTCCCGGTCCTTGCGCCCCAAGGCGTCGTCAAAGACCACTTCCACGGGCATTCCGAACTCGATTTTGTCCGGGTCCGGCTCAATGTTGATGAGGTTGCCCTTGATGGCGGTGCCGTCGTCGAGATCGACGATGGCGCTGACGTAAGGCACCTCGATGCCGGGGAAGGAGCGGTGCACGATGCAGTAAGAGTAAAGGCTGCCGGTGTTCGGCAGGCGCACCGCCTGCATTTGGTCCCGGGCCCCGCACTTGGAGCAGACGCTGCGCTCGCCGAGAAAGGTGGCGCCGCAGGACCGGCATTTGTGCCCCTCAAGGTAGGGGTCGCCATCCTCGGGCAATTTCAGGTATTCCACCGCAGGCAGTGGTTGGCTCATCAATCCTCCCTAAATCAACTATCGGTTTTATCGGACGAGCAAGCATACACCAAATTTTTGGGCGGATGGCCTACGCGAACCTTTGGTTCGCACCTGCTCAAAGCTGCGTCGAGAGCGGCAGTTCGGTGCTGTTTTTGACCTCGGTGACGGCGATGTGCGAATGCAGTTCGTGGATGTAGGGGTTGGTCAGCAAGGTGTTGCGGGCGAACGCCTCGTAGTGGCGGATGTTCCGGGTGACGATCTTGAGCACATAGTCCCAGATGCCGGTCATGGTGTAGCACTCGACCACCTCGGGGTGATCGGCGATGGACTTCTCAAACGCGCCGATGTCCCGGTAGCCCTCCGTGGCCAGGCTCACGGTGGCGAAGGCGACCACCTCCATGCCTAGTGCGCGGCGGTCGAGCAGGGCCACGCGCTTGCGGATGTAGCCCGCCTGCTCCAGGTGGTTGAGGCGCCGCCAGCAGGGGGATTGGGAGAGGTTGAGCCGTTCGGCGAGGGCGTTGGTGCTCAGGCTCGCGTCGTTTTGCAGCAGCCGGAGCATATCCACTTCAACGGCTGACAGTTGTTTGGGCATGGATGTTTCCCAATGCGTTCGCAATACGGATAGTTTATGCGAATTTTTAGAGCTTATTCCGAAATATAGAAGAGATTTTTCGCAATTTAGGGAGTAGTTTTTACATTGAACCTCAAATTGGAGGATAAGTTTCCTCATGGCGAAGCAATCATCCCCGCTGCGATCCGTCTCACTTGATGACAAGTACGCCCTGCCTGCAACCGACGCTTATCTGACGGGCATTGAAGCCTTGGTGCGGCTGCCCATCCTGCAGCATCAGCGCGATCTTCTGGCGGGCCTCAACACGGCGGGGTTGGTATCCGGCTATCGCGGCTCGCCCTTGGCCGGGCTGGATCAGGCCCTGTGGCGGGCCAAACCCTGGCTGGAACGCCACAACGTCCGGTTCAGCCCAGGCCTGAACGAGGAACTGGCGGCCACCGCGGTCTGGGGGAGCCAGCAGATCGAACTGCATGCCAAACCCAAATTCGACGGCGTGTTCGGCATGTGGTACGGCAAGGGGCCGGGGGTGGATCGCAGCGTTGACGCCTTCCGTCACGCCAACGCCTGCGGCACCGCCCGGCATGGCGGGGTGCTGGCGGTGGCGGGCGACGACCATGCCAGCAAGTCCTCGACCATGCCCCATCAATCGGAATACATCTTCATCGGCACGTCCATGCCCGTGCTCAATCCGGCCAACGTCCAGGAGTTGCTGGACTTCGGCATCCACGGCTGGGCCTTGTCCCGCTACAGCGGCTGCTGGGTGGGGCTTAAGGCCATCACCGAAACGGCGGACGCCGCCATGGTGGCCCGCATCGACCCCGGCCGGGTGCGCACCTGCCTGCCGGAGGACTTTGCGGGGCCGGCTGGCGGACTGCACGCCCGCTGGCCCGACCAAGCCCCGGAGCAGGAACTCAGGCTCAGCAGGCACAAGCTGGCCGCCGCCCAAGCGTTCGCCCGCGCCAACGGGCTGGACCGCATCGTCATGGACAGCCCCGAACCCCGAATTGGCATCATCACCACCGGCAAGGCCTATCTGGACGTTCTGCAAGCCTTGGAGGATCTGGGCATTGACGCCGCCACCGCCAGCGGACTGGGCCTGCGCATGCTCAAGGTGGGCATGAGTTGGCCGCTGGAGCCGACGGTTGCCCATGCGTTCGCCACGGGATTGGAGGACATCCTGGTGGTGGAGGAGAAGCGTCCGGTCATCGAGGATCAACTCACCAGCCAGCTCTACAACAATCCCGTGGCGAGCCGCCCCAAGGTGGTCGGCGAATTCGACGAGCAGGGCCGGGATCTGGTGCCGAGCAGCGGTGAGTTGACGCCCGCGCTGGTGGCCCGGGCCATCGCCCGCCGCTTGGCCCGCTTTCACCGCTCCGAGGTCATCCAGGCCCGGCTCGACTTCCTCGATGCCAACTGAACGGATTCTGTCCCAGCTTCGTCACGGTGCATGGCGGGGCGCTGGCGAAACGGGAACCGTTGGCCAGCGAGCCGTTGGAGGCGCTGCCGGAGCCGCCTGCGCCGACCTTGGGCCGGCCTTGGAACGCGGTGCTGACCGGCGTCGGCGGCTCCGGCGTCGTGACCCTGACCGCCCTCGTCGCCATGGCCGCGCACCTTGAGGGGAAGGGCTGCGCGACGCTGAACCAAACCGGCTTGGCGCAGAAGTTCGGCGCGGTGATCAGCCACTTGCGCATCGCTCCCGATCAGGACGCCATCAAGGTGGCCCGGGTGCCTGCCGGCCAAGCCGACCTGCTGCTCGGCGGCGACCTGGCCGTATCGGCCAGCTTTGACGCCTTGGCCAAGGTTGACCACGGGCGCACTCGGGCCATCGTCAACTGCGCCGAGCAGTCCACCGCCGCATTCGTGCTCGACCCGGACCTTGACTTGCACACCGAGGCGATGCAGCGGACCATTCACGATGAGGTGGGCGCTTCCTCCTGCCGCTTCATCGATGCCACTGCCATCGCTGCGGAACGGCTCGGCGACGCCATCGCCGCCAACCTGCTGCTGCTTGGCTTTGCCTGGCAGCAGGGCTTGGTGCCGGTTGGCCGGGCCGCCTTGGAGAGGGCCATCGAGATCAACGGGGTTGCGGTGCAAGCCAACAAGCAGGCGTTCCTGTGCGGGCGGCGGGCAGCCGTGCGCCGAGCTGAGCCGACCAAGCGGCCCGCCAAGTCGCTGGACGCCCTGATGGCGGACCGCCGCCGCCGTCTTGCCGAATATCAGGACGCCGCCTACGCGCAAGCCTACGCCGAATTCGTCGATCAGGTGCGCGAGCATGATGCCCGCCCCGAGCAGCGCCTGACCCGATCCGTCGCTGCGAGCCTGCACAAGCTGATGGCCTACAAGGACGAGTACGAAGTCGCCCGCCTGTACAGCGACGGCGAATTCAGGCGCCAACTCAAGGTGCAGTTCAGCGGCGACTACCGCCTGCGCCTGCACTTGGCGCCGCCGCTGCTGGCCAAGCGCGACCCCGCCACGGGCCAGCCGCTAAAGCGGGCCTTCCCCGGTTGGACGTTGAAGCTTTTCCCAGTGCTGGCCAGGCTGCGCTTCCTGCGCGGCACGGCATGGGATCCGTTCGGGCGCACCAAGGAGCGGCAACGGGAGAGGCGCGACATCGACCATTACCGAACGCTGATCGAGGGGCTTTTGCCGCGTCTGACCAACGCCAACTATGAGCGCGCGGTGGAATTGGCCCAACTGCCCTTGCAACTGCGCGGCTTCGGGCACGTCAAGGACGCCAACCGCGCCAAGCTCGATGAGCGGCGCGAGCGGCTGCTGCGGGCGTTTGCCGGCAAGGGCGCCGCCGACCCCGTGCGAATCGTCGAACCGGACGTCAACCCAAAGATCAACCTGAAAGCTGAAGAGGCGGCCTGATTCACCGCGGCGGCGCCACAGCCCGGCCTTGGGGGCGCACGCCCACCCGCCGGCAGCCGGCTGCGTTCCACTCGTTAGCTGGCGGCTTCCGTGCCGCAGTCCGGCAGTTCGTATCCGGCCATCGGCTTTTTGCTCGGATGCGGATAGGCACGTTTGCTCTGGCTCAGCCCGGACTTGATGAGCGCTTCCGCCATGTACACGGCGGCGGGAATCGGGTCGATGACGGGAACCTCAAAGCCCGCCGTCCGGAGCGCGGATTGCATCGCCTGGGCACAGCCCAGAAATCCGGTGCAGCCCAGCACGACAATGTCGGCGCCGTCGGACTCCAGGGCGATGATCGCCTGCTCCGTCAGCGCTGCGTTCGATGCGCTTGGATCGCGGGAGATGTCCAGAACGGGAATGTCCACCGCTTTGAACGAGGCGTATTTCTCGCCCAGGCCATAGGTGGCGACCAGATCGTCCACCAACGGCTTGATGCGATCCAGCACGGTGATGAACGCGAATTGGCTGCCAAGCATGTTGGCCAGGTGCATGGCGGTCTGCCCGGCGCCCAGCACCGGTATCGACACCATCTCTCGACAGGCGTGCAGACCGGGATCCCCCATGCAATCGATCACGATGGCGTCGGCGCCTCTTGCTTGCGCTTCGACGGCCAATCGAACGGTGTCAGGCACGGCCAAGGCCTCTTCCAGTCCGGACTCGATGGAAGATGGGCCGCGGTCGAGCAGGCTGTGGGCAATCTTCAGGTCAGGTCGTTCCAAGGGCCGGACGTCATCCAAGGTGCGCACCCCTCGGGTGATGATCGGCGTGATCAGCTCAATGATCATTTGCTTCTCCCGGTCTTTGCTGCATTCCGGGCAGGCTCTCAAAAAGCTGCCTTCCGGCAACGCCGCATTGACGTCCAGCCGGAACGGTTGGAGCCGCCTGCCGCCGAATGCGCCCGCGCCTACCACGCATAGGACAGGCCAATGCCGTAGGTCGCCGGCTCGCCATGGGATTCGCCAAAGCCGATGCTGCTCGTGAGCACCTGGGTCCGGTAGCGCTCGTCAGTGAGGTTCCTGCCCCACAGGTAAAGTGACCAAGCGTCATTCGCGCCGGAAACTCCAACGCGGGCGTTGAGGAGCCAGTAGCCGTCCTCAAGCGTCTCCGGCGGCTGCCGGACGATGTCGTAGCTGACCTTGTCCTTGTACGCAACGGCCACTAGGAAATTGCTGCCCATGCCATCGCCGAAGCGCCAATCGTAGTTGATTCTCGCATTGAAGTTGACCTCCGGGGAGTTGGGCAGCTCGCTGCCCTTGGCCACGCCCGGCAGGAAGGATGAGGTCAACTCGGTGTCCAGCAGCCCCAAGCCAAGGTGGATGTCCAAACCGGCCGCCGCCACCCAAACCAACTCCAGCTCCGCTCCCAGGATCTCGGCGTTGCCGGCGTTGGCGATGCCGAACAGCGGCCCGAAGGGCGAGTCGAACAACGGCCCGTAGAACTGCAGGTCCTCGAAGTCGTAGAGGAAGGCCGCGCCGTTCAGCTGCACTCGCTGGTCGGCTCTTGAAACCGATCTCGTAGGCGAGGAGGGTCTCCTCCTCGAAACCGGCGAGGTCGGCTGGGTTGAAGGCCAACTGGCCTTGGAAGCCGCCTGACTTGAAGCCTTTGCTGACGCTGGCGTAGATCAGGGCGCCGTCGATGCCGGTGTAGTCGATGCCCGCCTTGCCGGACAGGTCGCTGACTTGGCAGTCGTTCTCCACGGGCGGGTAGCATCCGGTTTGAATGCCGTCGGACACCCGCAAAACCGCGGGATCCCCAGCCGGGCGCAGCGGGCACAGGGCGCCGCCCCCGGTGGTCAGGTTCGGCGTGATGACGAAGGTGAAGGCGTTGGAGAAGTCCTTGCGGTCGTCGGTGTAGCGCAGGCCGAGATTCAGCCGCCAATCGTCGTTGAGCCGCCACTCGCTGTGCCCGAACAGCGCCTTGGTCTCGGTTTCCTGACTGTAGAAGTTGCCCACGGCCGTTGAGCCGCCCAGCCCAAACTGGGGCAGCAGGTCCTTGGAGTCGAATTGATCTCGGGTGTCAACCTCGTCCCAACCGAAAAACCCGCCAAGGATCAGGACCAGGCTGTCGTCGATGTAGGTGGCGCACAGCTCCTGGGAGAACTGCTCGATCTCATTGTCGTAGAAGCCATCGAGGTGGACCAGCGCTGAACCGTCCCGGTCCTCTTGGTAGAAGCGGGAAAAGTCCGCATAGCCCGTCACCGAGGCGATCGTCCAAGGCTCCGAGACGGCCCAGTCGATCGACAGCGATCCGCCGAAGCTCTCCACGTCCTGGCGCAGCGGCCCGCCGGCGGCGGAACTGAACTCGTCCTCAAAGTAGGCGTCGTCGGACGGATCGAGGATGTTGTTCACGTTCAGCAGCGGCGGGTCGGAGCTGTCGTGGCCGCCGTGGAGGGTGGCGAGAATCCCGACGGCCTCCGACGGGCGCCAGTCCACCAGGATGCGGTAGGCCGTGCGATCGATCTCGCCGACATCGCCGCCGGTCGTCCGGTTGGTCTGAAACCCCTCGCCCTGCTGAACCGTCTGCGCGGCAACCCGCACGCCCAAGCCGGGCGCGACCTGCCCGCCGCCGGCGCCCTCGACCAACAGCCGGCCCTTGCGGCCGTACTCGACGGCCAAGTTGGCCTGGGCCTCATCCCCGGGCTTGCGGCTTGCGAACTTGACCGTGCCGGCCGTCGTGTTCTTGCCGTACAAGGTGCCTTGGGGGCCGAACATGGCCAGCGCCTCGGGGGTTCGCATGATTGGCGCGGCGCTGGTGGCGATCACCTTGAGCCGCTGGCCGTACTTCACCCGCTCCACCGGGATCGGCTCCGCCGTTTCCCGATCCACCAAGCAGATCAGGTCCGGCACCACCGCCTTGACGCGGCCTTCCTGCCGAGCGATGAGGTGCTCGTTCTGAAAGGAAATCTCCATTGCGGAAACCGAGCCGTCGAGCGCCGCCAGCTTGCAGTGCCCGATCGAGAAGCCGAGCTTCGTTTCGCGGCGTATGTCAACCACCTTGCCGTCGAAAAGAATCCGGCATTGGCTGTAGCAGGGCGTTGCGCGCAGGTAGTTGACGAGCGCCTGCACCGGATCCCCAGCGTGGCGGCCTTCGGCAATGGCCTGCCCGATGCCGCGCGCCAAGGTCAGGGTGCCCTTGACGGCGGTGCGCTTCAGGTCGCGCCCGGACATGGGGTAGCTCGACAGCGCGACGCTGCAGCCCAGATGCACTGAGGTGGCCCGAACCAAGTCTTCGGCGGACTTCGCATCGCCTGCGTCAACGATCACGGAAGTGAGGTGGTCATCCGTCATGTGGCCAGCGGCGTGCAGGACAGGCCGCCGACGTTGAACGTGGTCATCTGCAGTTCGGGGAAGGCGCGGCCCATGCCGTCCGCATCGACCAGGGGCAGCCCCAGCCGGGCCGCGGCCATCACCGGCAGCAGGGAGTTGATGCCGCCGATTTCGATGCCGACCAAGGCGTCGGCCCGACGTCCCAGCCGCTGTTCCAGGCGCTTGACCGCCAAGTCCACTTCGTCACCGCAGGCGGCCTTCTCGCCGAGCACGGTCGGCACGCCCAGCATGGCGATGGTGAACACTTGGGCGTCGTCGGGCAGCGCGTCGGCATCGACGATGCTTGGCATCCCGAACTGCTCCGCCGCGTTCATGGCCAGCAGCCGCCCCACATAGGGATCGCCGCCCCCGCCAGTGCCGAGGAAGGCGGCGCCGGTCGCGATGTGCGTTAGATCGCCCGCTTCAATCCCCATGGGTCAGCATCCTATTGTCCGCATCGGGGGGATGTTCGGCGAATGGCGCCGGCCAAGTCGCCGGCCACCTTGACGCGGATGCGCACCGCCCCGCCGGGCATGTAGGCCAGGGGCGTCTCCTCCACGTCCAGCAATTCCAGCGAATCGGCATCGGCGCCCAACTCCACGGCCTGCGCCCGGGCCTCCCCGATGGCGGTCTCCAAGGCCGCCTCACGCCCGGTTGCGTCATAGGCGAAGACCCGATCGGTCTCGCCGCTGACCTGGGCGATGGAGGCGCCAATGGCGTTGGCGACGCCCGCGTGGTCCGGGATGATGGTCTGCGAGGTGCCTGGAATGTCGTCCTGGATCAGCACCGAGCCACCGCCGACCAGCACCAGAGGCACCGGCTCCGCGTTGGTCTTCATCCGGTCGATGCCGTTGGCGACGGTTTCGTGAATGCGCTCGACGCCAGCCTTCACCGTGGATGCCGGCAGCGACGCAACCCGGGATCGGTCGCCGACGTTCGCGTAGCCGCCAGCGACCGCCAAATCCGTGGCGCAGAGCGTCTGGCCACCGAACGCCAGCGCCTGTTGGGCGAGCCGATAGCCCAAGGACTCCGGGCCGATGCGGAGGTCCGGTCCCGTCGCCTTGACCAGGGAGCCGCCGCCAAGGCCCAGCGCGAGCACGTCCGGCATCCTGAAGTTGGTGCGCACTCCGCCAATCCGCACCGTCAGCGACGACTCGCGCGGAAAGCCGTGTACCAGCATGCCGATGTCCGTGGTCGTGCCGCCGATATCGACGATGAGCGCATCCTTCAGCCCCGATAGGTAAGCGGCGCCGCGCATGCTGTTGGTTGGCCCGGACGCGAAGGTGAGCACCGGATAGCGCTCGACCGTTGCCGCGCTCATCTCATGACCTGATCGATGTCGGCGGCGTCGATGCCGGACCCGGCCAGCACGGCGCCTATCGCCGCGGCGATCCCCTCGTCCAGCCTCGGCGTGGTGGGCGTTTTGTGAGTGGTCAGGACCTGCTCGCCATCCATGATGACGGCATCCGTGTTGGTCCCGCCCACATCGACCCCGATGCGCACCGTAAAGCCTCCCATCGCCAAAACGCGGAAACGGGCACGTTATCAACGGCTTTGGGTTGCCCGTAACACCTGCTGCGGGTAGGGCAATGGAAAAGCCGGGTAGTTGGGACGGGGCGGTAGCGGCGGGCGATCAACAGCGCCTGCCGCGCAGGGCGGCGGAAACGGCGTCCTTTCGCGTATTGACGCCGAGCTTGCCGAAGATGTTCTTCAGGTGGAACTTCACGGTGTTGACGGATATCGGCATCGCCATGGCGATTTCGCCGTTCGAGCGCCCTTGAATCAGGTGGCGCAGCACCTCCAGCTCCCTCGGCGTCAGTTGGTCGCCGCCGCCTTCGCTGCTCGGCCACGAATCGCCGATTGCCACCACAAGCTCCGCCAGAAAACGGTCCCTGATCCGGTTGCCACGCTGGCTTTCCGACGCCTCCGCCAAGCCGCCGACCACCTTTGCCAGCGTTTCCCCAGCGTCGATGAAGGGCCGTTTGATGCCCTCGAAGAGCGCCGGGGCGAGCGCGTCCTCAAAGGCGGCCATGGCGGCGCGGCGCCGGCCCTGCTCCCAGCAGGCGGTCGCCAGCAGGATTGAATGGGAGATGAACGACCGGACCAGTCCATCCCGCCGGCATCGCCCGCAATGGTCGCGCAGCAGCTTGGCGGCGCGCTCGCCATCGCCTGATCGCATCCATGAGCGGGCCAGAACGCCGGTGTTCAGGCGTCGCAGCAGCCGCTGGAGTTCCGCATCCCCCGCGTCCAGGTCCGCGTAGCGATTCAACAGGCTGTCCATGATCGAGAGTTCACTGTCGATCTCCCCATCCTCGCCGCCCCCGTTGGCCGACCAAGGCGCCAATCGCCCAAACAGGGACCTCGCCCGCTCCGCCTCCCCGCCGCGCACCATCAGGAATATCCTGTCCAGCCAGAGCCGCGGGTGGGTTGCGGGAAGCGGTTCCCCAACGATGCCCAGCGCTCGTTCGAGTGCGCCGACATGCCCCTTGAGCGCGTGGTGCCATCCGCCGATGGACTCAAAGAGGTCGGCAACCGTGTCCGGCTCGCCGCAGGCCAACGCCTGCTGAATCGCCTCGGTGACCAAGCCCCGCTCACGGAACCAGCCTGAGGCGACTCGGTGCAGACGCGCCGGTTGGTCGTCAAGCCGACGGCGCGCCCGCTCCTGCAGGAACTCCGCGAAAAGCCGATGGTAGCGGTACCAGACGCGCTCCCGGTCAAGGTTTTCCAGGAACAGGTCCCGACGCTCAAGTTCCTCCAACGTCAGCCAGGCATCGTCGATGTCGCAGAGCAGGTTGGCGAGATCGCCGTTGATCCGTTCCACAATCGACGTCTTCATCAGGAAAGCCTGCAGCGTCGGTTCAAGCTGGTTGAACACCTGCTCCAGGAAGTAGTCGGAGAGATCAGCGTTGCGCCCGGACAGCTGCGCCAGCACCTCAAGCGACGGCACGCCCTCCGTCAACCAGCGATGCACGCTGCTCAGGGCGATCGGCCAACCTTCGGTGCGCCTGTGCATTTGGGCGGACCAGTCGCTGGGCGCGCCGTCGTCCATCAGCGGGCTCAACCAGCCCTCGATTTCCCGCTTGGAGAACTGCAGCGCGCCATGATCGACTTCGAGCAGCTCCCCCCTTGGCGCGCAGGTCCGCGAGCGGCAGCGTGGCGGGATATTCGCGCGTGCTGAGCACAAGGCGCACGTTGGCCGTCAAACGCGACAGGAGTTGCTTGAGCGCCCGCAGGTTCTCCGGGCTGTCGGCGCGATGGAAGTCATCCAAGATCACGACGCCCACGCCATTGCATCTGGCGATTTCAGTCAACGCCGCTTCCACCATCGTCCTGTCGGACGCGCCGGCGACCCCACTCGGCGGGGAAGGCAACTGAGCGCCCGGCAGCAGGCCGCTGGAGGTCAAGGCCTCCATCAGGTAGCGCAGGAAGTGAACCAGGTCGCGGTCGTTGTCGTCGAGCGAGAGCCAGGCGCAGGGAATGGCGCGTTCGTTCAGGGCGTGGTGGAATTCCGCCAAAAGCGAGGTCTTGCCGAAGCCCGCTGGCGCATGCACAACGGTCGCCCGTCGCTCCAGCGCCAGCCGCTTGGCCAAACGCTCCCGCTTAACGGGCGGACGCGGAAACCTCGGTGGCGCAAGCTTGGACCGAATGACCCAATCGGACATGCCTCGGCTCGTCCCCGGTCAGGGTTGGGATCCGTCGATCCCGCTGCCCAATGCCTCCTTGAGCAGCTCGTTGACCTGTCGGGGATCGGCCTTGCCGCCGGTCGCCTTCATGGCCTGGCCGACGAAGAAGCCCAGCAGCTTGTCCCGACCGGCGCGGAACTGCTCCGCCTGCTGGGGATGCCGGGCCAGGATGTCGCCGATGAGGCCGGCCAGTTCACCGGTGTCCCGCACCTGCTTCAAGCCGCGGGCCTCGATTATGGCATCCACCTCGCCCTCCCCGTCCCAAAGGGCTTCAAAGACCGTTTTGGCGGTCTTTGACGACAGGGTCCCATCCTCGATGCGGGCGGTCAGGAGACCTAGGGCCACGGCCGTCACGGGGGCCGCGCCGATGTCCAGGCCCTCGCGGTTCAGCCGGGCCGTCAGCTCGCCCATGACCCAGTTGGCGACCCGCTTGGCATTGCTGCCGTCGGTCCTTGCCGCCGCCTCAAAGTAGTCGGCGGCGTCCGGATCCCGGGTCAGCCAGCCGGCGTCGTATTCGCTGAGCCCGAGTTCCTCCTGGAAACGGCGGCGGCGGGCGGCGGGCAGTTCCGGCAGCTCGGCGCGCGCCGCCTCGATGAACGCCTCGTCGATCGCCACCGGCAGCAGGTCCGGGTCCGGGAAGTAGCGGTAGTCGTCGGAAAACTCCTTGCCGCGCATGGGCCGGGTCTCGTCCTTGGCGGCGTCGTACAGCCGGGTCTCGCGCACCACGGGCAATCCGGCCTCCAAGCGGTCGATCTGCCGGTCGATCTCGAAGCGGATCGCCTTCTCCACGAAGCGGAAGGAGTTGACGTTCTTGATCTCGGCCCGTTCGCCGAGCGTCTCGCGCCCTTGGGGACGGACGGAGACGTTGGCGTCGCAGCGCATGCTGCCTTGGGAGAGGTCGCCGTCGCAGATGCCGAGATGGCGCACTAGGCTGCGCAGCTGGCGGAAGCAGGCGGCGGCCTGCTCCGGGGTGCGCAGGTCCGGGGCGGACACCACTTCGAGCAGCGGCGTCCCGGCCCGGTTGAGATCGACGCCGGTTTGGCCGGCGTAGGCGTCATGGATGGACTTGCCGGCGTCCTCCTCCAAGTGGGCGCGCACGATGCGCACTTCGATGGCGGCGCCGTCGTCAAGCGGCACCTCCAGCCGTCCGGGTCCGACGATCGGCGCGGCCAACTGGCTGATTTGGTAGCCCTTGGGGAGGTCCGGGTAGAAGTAGTTCTTGCGCTCGAAGCCGCAGCGCCTGCGGACCTCCGCGCCGATGGCCAAGCCGAACTTGACCGCCATGCGCACCGCCGCCTCGTTCAGCACCGGCAGCACCCCGGGCAGGCCCAAGTCCACCGGGCAGGCCAAGCTGTTGGGCGGCGCGCCGAACTGGTTGGCGGCAGCGGAGAAGATCTTGCTCCGCGTGGCCAGCTGGACGTGGACCTCCAAGCCGATGACGGCTTCCCAAGCAGGGTTCACGAAGCCTCCTTGAGGGCTGGCCGCGCCCGGTGCCAGTCCGTGGCCCGCTGCAGGGCGGCGCTGGCTTGCAGGAGGCGGCGTTCGTCGAAGTGCCGGGCGATCAGCTGCACCCCCACAGGCAGCCCCTCGTGCAGGCCGCAGGGCAGCGAGATGGCCGGCAACCCGGCCAAGTTCACCGGAATGGTGCAGACATCCTGCCGGTACATGGCGACCGGATCATCGGTGAGCTCGCCGCGGCGAAAGGCCGTGCCGGGCGTAGTGGGCGCGAGCAGCAGATCGACCTCGTCGAAGGCGGCGGCGAAGTCCCCGGCCACCAAGCGCCTGATCTTTTGCGCCTTTAGGTAGTAGGCGTCGAAGTAGCCCGCCGACAGCGCGTAGGTGCCGGTGAGGATGCGGCGCTTGACCTCCTCTCCGAAGCCTTCGCCCCGGGAGCGCTCGTAGAGATCGCGCAGCGACTCCGGCCGCTCGCAGCGGTGGCCGAAGCGGACGCCGTCGTAGCGGGAGAGGTTGGTGGAAGCCTCCGCGCCGGCGATGACGTAGTAGGCGGGCATGGCGGTGCGGATATGCGGCAGCGAAACCTTCCGGCAGCGGCAGCCGAGCGCCTCCAAGGCCCGGCGCGCCTCCTCGATGCGTTCCGCGCCCTCGTTGACTTCGCCGAACAGCTCATCGGCCAGGCCAATGGTCGGGACGGGATCGGCGGGTTCGCCGACGCCGCGTTCCGGCACCGACTCAAGCCACGGGTCGCGGTGGGCGCTGGAGGTTGAGTCCCGGGGATCGAATCCGGCCATGGCCGACAGCAGCAGCGCGGCGTCCTCCGCATCGCGGGCGAACACGCCGCCCTGGTCGAGGCTTGAGGCGAAGGCGATCATGCCGTAGCGGGACACCCGCCCGTAGGTGGGCTTTAAGCCGGTGACGCCACAGAAGCTGGCGGGCTGGCGGATGGAACCGCCGGTGTCGGTGCCGGTGGCGGCGGCGGTGATGCCGGCGGCAACGCAAGCCGCCGAGCCGCCCGAGGAGCCGCCCGGCGTGTGCTGCCGCGCCCAGGGGTTGGCCGTCGGCCCGAAGTGGCTGGTCTCGGTGGATGAGCCCATGGCGAACTCATCCATGTTCAGCTTGCCAAGCGTCACCGAGCCGGCGGCCTGCAGCCGGGCGATGGCCGTTGCCGTGTAGGGTGCGGTGAAGTTGGCGAGCATCCTTGAGGCGCAGGTGGTGCGCCAGCCCTCGATGCAGAACAGGTCCTTGTGCGCCAGCGGAATGCCGGTCAGGGGCTCGGCCGACCCGTTCCGCAGGCGTCGGTCCGCGGCCTTGGCCGCAGCGACCGCCTGCTCCTCATCCAGCGTGATGAAGCAGTTCAGCGCCTCGTCAAGGCGCCGGGCCCTGCCCAGCGCCGCCTCGGTGAGTTCGAGGCTCGTGCAATCGCCCCGCCGCAGCGCTCGGCCCAGCTCGCGCAATGACGAAAACGGCGCCATGGGCTTATTCGGACAGAACGCTTGGCACGAGGTAGAGCCCATCCCGGGTCTCGGGAGCGCCGGCTTGGCACCGTTCCCGATCGACCCGCTCCGTGGCCTCGTCGGGGCGCAGGCGTTGGGTGGCGTCCAGCGGATGGGCCAGCGGCTCCACGCCCTCGGTGGCGACCGCCTGCATCTCATCGACCAAGGCGATGATGCGCCGCAAGTCGCGCTCCACGCCCAAGCGCTCATTGCCGTCAAGGCGCAGCGCGGCCAGCCTGGCCAAGTGGTCAACGTCAACGTGACCATGACCCCGACCAACGCCGGGGCGGTCTTCGGCCACCGAAGCCGGCTCGTTTGGCGGCTTTTCCGGGGGAGCGCCCCCGCGATCAGGAGAATGAGTGTCTTGCGCGTCCATGCCCGCGTTGTTGGTTGCCTAGGGCGGCAAACACGGGAGTTTACTTGAAAATCCCTTTGCTGTTAGATTAGTTCAGCCAACGCGGCGTCTGGCCCGGGGCGCTGGCGTTGAGACAATCAGGCGCAATCCATGTTCAAATCCATTCGCGGAATGTTCTCCCGGGATCTTTCCATAGACCTCGGCACGGCCAACACCCTGATCTACGTCCGCGAAGAGGGCATCATTCTTGATGAGCCGTCGGTGGTGGCGGTTCGAACCCAAGGCACCCAGAAGACCGTCATCGCCGTCGGGGTTGACGCCAAGCGGATGCTGGGGCGCACCCCAGGGGACATCACCACCGTGCGGCCCTTGAAGGACGGCGTGATTGCCGACTTCCTAGTCACCGAAAAGCTGCTCCAGCATTTCATCAACAAGGTTCACCAGCACTCCTTCATTCGCCCGAGCCCGCGGGTGCTGGTCTGCGTGCCCTGCAAGTCAACTGAAGTGGAGCGGCGGGCGATTCGGGAAAGCGCCCTGTCGGCGGGCGCCAGGGACGTGCGCCTGATCGAGGAGCCGATGGCGGCGGCCATAGGCGCCGGCCTGCCGGTGCATGAGGCGGTGGGCACCATGGTGGTTGACATCGGCGGCGGCACCACCGAGATCGCCATAATCTCCCTCAACGGCATCGTCTATTCCGATACCGTGCGGATCGGCGGAGACCGTTTCGATGAGGCCATCGTCACCTACGTGCGGCGAACCCAAGGCAGCCTGATCGGCGAAGCCACCGCCGAGCGCATGAAGAAGGAGGTCGGCGCCGCCCGTTCGCAGAAGGAGGTGCGGGAAATCGACGTGCGCGGGCGCAACTTGGCGGAAGGCATACCGCGCGCCTTCACCCTGAACAGCCACGACATCCTGGCGGCGCTTCAGGAGCCGCTTTCGACGATTGTGCAGGCGGTGCGCTTCGCTTTGGAGCAATGCCCCCCGGAACTTGCTTCGGACATCGCCGAAACCGGCTTCGTGCTCACCGGCGGCGGCGCGTTGCTGCGCGACCTCGACCTGCTGCTCGGGGACGAAACCGGCCTGCCGGTGATCGTCGCGGAAAATCCGCTGACCTGCGTTGCGCAGGGTGGCGGCAAGGCTCTGGAAATGATGGACAAGGCCGGTTACGGCCACCTGCTGTCGTCGGAGTAGGGGTTTGCGGGACGGGAAGCCGCTGTTCGTCAGGCACTCCCGCGTCGGCTACCTGCTGACCGGCCTGCTCTTGGGTTCCGCGATTCTCCTTGCCATCGACTCCGCCACGCAACGGCTCAGGCCGGTGCGCGGCTTCATGGACAACCTTGTGGCGCCACTGTTCGTCATTGCCGAGCTGCCCTACATGACGGCGGCGGCGGTCGGGGAAATGGTGGCCAGCCGCAGGGCGCTGCTGGACAGGATCGGCCAGCTTGAGCAAAGCAACTTGGCTTTGTCCCATCAAGCGCAGGGATTCCTTGCGCTGCAAGCCGAAAACGACCAATTGCGCAGGCTTCTGGGCAGCGACGGCCGGGTGGCAAGCACCGCCCTCATCGCCGAAGTGGTGGGGGTGCCGCCCAACCCCGCCGTCCACCAGCTGGTGATCGACAAGGGCGCCGGCAACGGGGTGCGCGCCGGTCAAGCGGTGGTGGACGCCGCCGGGCTGATCGGCCAGATCGTGGACGTCACCGCCTTCAGCGCCCGGGTGCTGCTGATCACCGACGTCCGCCATGCCGTGCCCGTGGAGTTGGTGCGCAACAACCTGCGCAGCATCGCCGGCGGCGCCGGACGGTTGGACCGGCTGCTGCTTGAAGGGCTCCCCATAACGTCCGACATCAGCCCGGGCGACCAAGTCGTCACCTCCGGCCTGGGCGGCCGGTTCCCGAGGGGCTATCCGGTCGGCACGGTCCAGTCCGTGGCTCCCGATGCATCGGGAGCCTTGGCGGTGGCGGCAGTCGCCCCCAGCGCCCGGCTGGACCGCGCCCGCCATCTCTTGGTGATTCGCAGCCCCCGGCTTGTCCGGGACCGAGAGGCCGCCGATGGCGAAGGAGCCGCCGGGTCTTGGCAGGGCGGCCACCGGCCGTCCCCAAGCAGCGACGCCGAATCGCCATGAGCGTTTGGAGCGCGCGTTGGCTGGCTTGGACCACGTTGTTGGCGGCGCTGCTGCTCAGCGCGGGACGCCTGCCGATGGACTGGCCGGACTGGCTGGCTTGGCTGCGGCCGGCGTGGGTCCTGCTCGCGGTCTGCTTCTGGGCCATGGCCAACTCCCGGCCTTTGGGCGTCCTTGGCGCATGGCTGGCGGGCCTGTGCTTCGATGCGATGGCCGCCGCCCCATTGGGCCTTAACGCCGCGTTGTTCGCCATCGCCGCATACGCAGCCGGACAGCTAAGCCAAAGGCTGCGCATGTACACCCTCGTCCAGCAATGCGCTCTGGCCTTCGCTTTGGTTTTGGCCTGCGAAGCGGTGCGCCATGTTGCCCACGGCCGACAGGCAATCGAACCTTCGGGACTGCTGATGTTGGCCTCCGCCCTGATCAGCGCCGCGGCCTGGCCGGTGGTCCGCGCCGCGTTGCGGGGCCTGTGCCGTCATTTCCGCGTTGACCAGTGACAAGCCAATCATTCTCGCTTCCGCCTCACCCCGGCGGGCCGAGCTGCTGCGGCAGATCGGCTTGCCCTTTGAGGTCGTCGTCCCCGAAGTCGATGAGTCCCGGCGTCCGGGAGAGGGCGCCCATGACTACGTGCGGCGTCTGGCGCAAAGCAAGGCCGCCGCCGGGCGTCGCCCGCAGCGGTTGACGCTCGCAGCTGACACCGCCGTGGTTTTGGATGACGCTGTCCTCGGCAAGCCTCGGGACGCAGACGAGGGCGTGGCGATGCTGAAGGCGCTCGGCGGGCGCGCCCACACCGTCCTGACCGCTGTTTGCCTGGACTGCGGCGGGGCCTGCAAAACCCGCGTGGTCGCCACCAAGGTCAGGTTCCGTCCCATCAGCGCAGCTCTGGCCACCGCCTACTGGCGCACTGGCGAGGGCGCCGACAAGGCGGGCGGGTATGGCATTCAAGGCATTGGGAGTATATTTGCGACACGCATCGAGGGCAGTTACAGCGCGGTGGTCGGATTGCCTCTGGCGGAGACCGAGGAGCTGCTCGACGCCTTTGGATTCGATCCTTGGGGCGTCCGGCTAGGCTGACCCGGGGCAAGCGGCAGGCCTGCCTTCGGCTGTCCGAAGGCTTTGCGGAAACCGCGCGGGGCAGGTTGCGGACAGGGCAGGAAACGGAGGTCTTGCAAGGCGCATGGAGAGATTTGATCAAATGGCCAGTTGTGTTTCGCCCGCATCGGCGGCGCCCCGTTCCGGGGCTGGCTGAAGGCTCGGATGTCCGAAGAGCTGCTGATCAACGTCAACCCGTTTGAAACCCGGGCTGCGCTGCTTCAGGACGGCGTCCTGCAGGAACTGCACATCGCCCGGTCGAGCGGCTACAGCCACACGGGCAACATCTATCTCGGCCGGGTCGAGCGCATCGTCGCCGGCATGCAGGCCGCTTTTGTTGACGTGGGCTTGGAACGACCGGGATTCCTGCACGCGCGCAACATGGCGTCCAAGGCCGGGGTGCGGGACGTCGCCGGCGGCCAGCCGCTGCCGGACATCCGCGATCTGGCCCACGAAGGGCAGGAACTGTTGGTGCAGGTCACCAAGGATCCCATCTCCGGTAAGGGCGTCAGGCTGACGGCGGAAATCTCGGTCGCCGCCCGCTACTTGGTGTTGATGCCGCTCGGCAGCCAAATCGGCATTTCGCAACGCATTGAGGAGGCGGCGGAGCGGGAGCGGCTGCGCGGGATCATCAGCGAAGCGCGACGCAAGCTGAACGCCTCAATGGGCTTCATCGCCAGAACCGTCAGCGGCGGCGTCGCTGCCGAGGCCATCGAGTCCGACATGGCCCGACTGCTGCGGGTTTGGGACGCCATGGCCGCTAAGCGAGCCGCTCTCCGCTGCCCGGCCCCGCTGCATGAGGACTTGCCGCTGCACATCCGCTTGCTGCGCGATTTGGCGGGGCCTGACCTGACCAGGATCCGCATCGACGATGAACGCACCTGTCGCCATGCCGCCAGCTTCGCTGCCCAATTCCTGCCGGAGGTCGCCCACCGCGTGGAGCACTACTGCGAGCCGCGGTCCCTGTTCGACCGGTACGGCATTGAGGATGAGGCCGCGTGGGCTCTGCTGCCCAGAGTGGAGATGAAGTGCGGCGGCTTTTTGGTGATCGAGCAAACCGAAGCCATGGTCACCATCGATGTCAACACCGGCAGCTTTCTCGGCGGCAGCCGCTTCGAGGAGACCGTCTATCGAGCCAATCTGGAAGCGGCCAGCATGATTCCGCGCCAGCTTCGCCTGCGCAACCTCGGCGGCATCATCATCATCGACTTCATCGACATGGAAAGCCCGGAGCATCAGCGCAACGTGCTCAGGGCCTTGGAAAAGGCCAGCGAAGGAGACCGCGCCCGGCTGGCCTTCGAGGGGTTCTCGTCCTTGGGGCTGGTGCAGATGAGCCGCAAGCGGACCCGGGAAAGCCTGGCCCGCCAACTTTGCGAACCTTGCCCGCTTTGCCGGGGAGGCGGGCTGACCAAGACCAGCGAGACGATCTGCGCCGAGATCTTCCGCGCCATTCTGCATGACGCCCGCAGCGCCTGTTCGCCAAACGCCCGGGAATACCTGATCCGAGCGCCCGAGACCGTGGTGGATCGCCTGCTCGACGAGGACGCGGACCACCTTGCCGCCGTTTCGGAGCGCGTGGGGCGGGAGATACGCATTCAAGTGGAGCCCTGCTATGGCCCCAACCAGTTCGACGTGGTGGTTCTTCAAGCAGCCGGCCGGTGACCGTCGTTGAGCGCCGCACTTCTTCTCCGCCGTTGGCTGGCCCATCCGCTGGCCAGATGCTTAGCTGCGCTTGCCTTGGCCGCGGCGGCGCTGCTGAGCCTTGGCCGAATCGGCGCTTGGCTGCTTGACGACTTTGAGGACGCGCTTGGCGCCTACCTTGGCGAAGGCGTCACCATCAGCGGCCTGCGCGGCGACTGGCAGGGATTCAATCCGGTGGTGCGGGCGGCGCGCGTTGAACTGCCCGCCGGCTTCATGGAGCAAGTGCTCATCGAGCTCGATTGGCCCGAGACCTTGCTGCGCTCCCGCTGGATCATGCAGCGCCTGTTCGTCGAGCGCGCCGATCTGCAGGTGGTCCGGGACGACCGCGGCTGGAGCTTGGCCGGGTCGGTGCGGCAAGCCTTGGGAATCGACTGGCGCAGCCTCATCGACCACACTGACGAGATTCGATTCAGAGGCCGCATTTCCGTGACGGGCGACCCGGACAGCGCCCTGGACGTGGAAGTGCTTGGCTTCAACCGCGACGGCCTGCACGGCTTCGACATTCAGGCCTCCGATCCGCGCTGCGGCCGGGAGGGGGATTGCGCGGCGCGCCTGCATTGGCGCCGGTGGCCCCATCGCTGGTCACTGCCCCCAGCGCAGCGCTACTTGTCCCTGCAAGGCAAATTGAGGCTGCCGCTGGCCTACCTCGGCTTGCCGAACCTCGGGCAAGCCTTGGCCATCGCTGCCGAGGGCCAATGGACCGAGCGAGACGGCTTTGGCGGCGGCGAATTCACCCTGCGGGCCGAGCAACTGCGCGGCGCCGGCGGCGAGCAATCCGGCGCCCGTCTCGAAGCGCGCCTGGGCGTGGCCACTCGGGATGGCGTTCACCAAGCCGTCGTCCCCAAGGCTCGGCTTGAGACCGGGGAATCGGCTCTGGCTCTGGGCCCGCTGCATGCGCGCGGCGGCGAGGGCCGCGTCCAGGCTTGGATCGACGAGCTGCCGTTGGCGGAGCTGGGCGGCTTCCTCGCCGCCGCGCTGCCCGGCGACAGCGGCGCCGCCGCCTGGATCAGGGGCGCCGATCCCCGCGGCGTCCTGCGCAACGTCCACTTGGCCTACGGCGCCGAAGGCGCCGCCTACAGCGCCTCCTTTGACGGCTTGCAAACCGCGGCCCATCGAGGCCTGCCGATGCTGCGCGCCGCCAGCGGCTCGCTCGTCGGACATCGAAGCGGACTGCTCACGACGCTGAATTCGGAGTCGATGGAGGTTCACTTCGCCGACACCTTCGCCAGCCCTTGGCGGCTGGCCGATGTCCATGGGCAGCTTCAAATCTGGTTTCAGGGAGGCTACTTCGGGTTGCGCTCGCCCTTGCTGCGGGTGGATGTTGCGGACGGGCGCTTGGCCGGAACCCTCGCGCTCAGCCGCCCCCAAGGCCACTTTGATCAACGCTTGGCGATGGTGTTGAATCTGGACCGCCTATCGATCCCCGCCGATTCCTACATTCCCCGCACGCTGCCCGAGGAGCTCAAGCGCTGGCTGCGCGAAAGCCCCCGAAGGGGCGAGTTGGCGGCGCTGCAGCTCGCCTATCAAGGCCAGGTCCACACCCAGCCCGACGACTACTCCCGGCGCGCGGCGATCAGCGCCCGCTTAAACGGCGGCGAGGTGCGCTTTCATGCCGATTGGCCGCTGGTCTCCCAAGCTCAGGGGCTGATCGAAATCTCCGGGGAGAGCGTGTTCGCCCAGTTCGATTCCGCCGCTTCCATGGGTCTTGAATTTGGCGAAAGCCAGGTCCACGTGGGCGGCAACGGCGCTTTCGCCGAGTTCGAACTGCAGGCGCTGGCCTCGCCGGACGCGGCCTTCGACTACGTTCGCGCCTCGCCGCTGGCCCAGTGGATGAGCTTCGTTGCGCCGAACTGGAGCGGCGCGGGCGACCTGGAACTGAGCGGCCGGTTCTTCGTGCCGCTCGATGAGGCGCGCGCCGGGGCGCCGCTGGCCGCGCAGGTGCAGTTCGGCTTTGCCGGCGCCAGCCTGAGCTTGCCCGACTACCGCCTTGCCGTAACCGATCTTACCGGCGACCTCGCCTACCGTTATCCCTACGGCTTGAGTTCGCCGCCGATGGCGGCCACGCTGTTCGGCCATCCATCAACGGTGACGGCCAGCGCCGAGGACGGCTTGATCAACTTTGCCGTTTCCGGCGACGCCACCGTGCGGGACGTCCATCGGCTCGCCGACATGGCGGACCTCGGGGTGGCCTCCGGCCGCTTCCGCTTTGACGCCGTCGTTTCGCTTGCCACCGATGACCGCCCCCCCAGCCTCACCGTTGCGACCGCCTTGGAAGGCGTCGCCATCGACCTGCCCGGGGAGTTCGGCAAGCCGGCGGACGACCCGCGCGCCACCCGCGCGCGCCTGCGCTTTCTCGATGACTTCATCGCCATGGATGTCGAGCACGGTCCGGTCGAGGGTTGGCTGCACATCGACGAGGCGCCCTTGCGCGGCGCTCTGGGCGTGCGCCGTCCGCCCCCGTCGGTGCCGCTCAGCGCCGATGAGGTGGTCATCGCCGGCGACACTCGGCAAGTGGATGTGCAGGAGTGGACCGGCGGCGGCGAGGCTTTCGAGTTTCCGGCCCCTTGGCGGCTGGATGGGTTCGAGGCGGGCCAAGTGACGGTTGAAGACACGTCCTTCGAGCGCATTCTCATAAGCGGCGCCCATCGGGACGGGCGCACGCGCCTGGCCTTCGACGGCGAGGAGTTGAAGGGGCGGCTTGAGGACGCCGGCGAGGGGCCGCTGAAGCTGCACTTCGAGCGCATCATCCTGCCGCCGGACGAAGCGGCGGAGGATGAGGAGGATCCCCTCGACGTCGCCATCATCGACCAACTGCCGGAAGCGGACGTGCAAATCGACTCGCTGCGCTTCGGCGAGGAGGACTTCGGCCGCTGGTCGTTCGAGATTCGGCATCGCCCGGACGGCGTTGTGTTCGACGACCTGGAGGCGCTGGTGAACGACACGGCCATCAGCGCGCCCGGCGGCGTCTTCTGGCACCGGGACAGCGACCGCAGCGAGGCGCAGGCCCAGCTGATCATGGCGGACCTGCAGGAGGTTCTGCCGCAGTGGGACTACGAGCCGAGCCTGCGCTCCGAATCCGCCGAACTGCACTTGGACGCCAGCTGGCCCGGTTCGCCCCTGAACGTCACCGTCAACGGCCTGACCGGCAGGGCCTACTTCCGCGCCACCAACGGTCACTTCATCGACGTGGACGGCGGGGCGGGCACCCGCATCCTCGGTCTCTTGAACTTCAACACCATCCTCAAGCGCATGAACTTCAACTTCAAGGACTTGACCGGCGAGGGCGTCAGCTTCGACACGCTCAAGGCCGACGCCAAGCTCACGGCGGGCACCTTGGAGTTCGTCGAGCCGGCGAAGATGAAAGGCTCCGGGTCCGACTTCAAGATGGGCGGCAGCATCAACTTGATTGACGGCATCATGAACGACAACGAAATGATCGTGACGCTGCCGGTCAGCGACAGCCTGCCTTGGTATGCGGTGTACGTCTCGCTGGCCAATCCAGTGGCGGGGCTGGCGGTGCTCGCCGGGCAGCAGGCGCTCAAGAGGCCGATTAAGCAGCTCAGCACCGCCAAGTACCAAATCAGCGGCTCCTGGGACGATCCGGACGTGAAGTTTGTGGGCATTTGGGACGATAATTTGCAGGCTTACCAACAGGCGCAGGACCAAGGCGCCAAGGAAGGAGGACGATGAGCCGCTTGATCAGCGAGGCGGAGCGGACGCTGCTCGAACCCGCCGGCTTGGACCGCCGGGATGCCGAAAGGGCGCTGGGGCGCTTGGCCGGGGCGGGCGCAGACTTGGGCGAGCTGTTCCTGCAGCACCGCGTCTCGGAGAGTTGGGCGCTTGAGGACGGCATCGTCAAGGACGGCGCCTTCAGCCTCGACCGGGGATTGGGCGCGCGCGCGCTCAGCGGTGAGCGGACCGGCGTCGCCTATGCGGAGGACATCCGCGCCGAGGGCTTGGCCCATGCCGTGGAGGCCGCGCGCTCCGTCACCCGAGCGGGCGGCGAACGGCGGGTCAGGGCCTTGGCGTCCGCCGATGCCGCGCCCGTCCACGATCAGGGCAATCCCATGGCGGCGCTTGGGGAGCGTGCGAAGGTGGCGCTGCTGGAGCGCGCCGATCAGGCGGCGCGCCGCATCGACAACCGGGTGCAGGAAGTCAACGTGCGCCTTTCCCTGAACTTCGAGACCATGCTGGTGATGGCCACGGACGGCGCCTGGGCGGCCGATGCGCGGCCCTTGGTGCGGCTGGACGTCTCGGTCATCGTCGCCGAGGGGCAGCGCCGCGAGCGGGGCTTCGCCGGCGCCGGAGGCCGCCGTCCGCTGTCGTCGTTCAGTCACGAATGGCCGGAGGACCTCGCCGAGGAGGCGGTGCGCTGCGCCTTGGTCAACCTTGACGCGGTGGACGCCCCGGCCGGACCCATGCCCGTTGTCCTTGCCCCAGGTTGGCCGGGCGTGTTGCTGCACGAGGCGGTCGGCCATGGCTTGGAGGGCGACTTCAACCGCAAGGGCAGTTCCGCCTTCGCCAACCGCATCGGCGAGCAGGTCGCCTCCAAGCACTGCACGATCATCGACGACGGCACCTTGCCCAACCGCCGAGGCTCCCTGACCGTGGACGACGAGGGAACGCCGACCGAGCCCACGGTGCTGATCGAAAACGGCATCCTCAAGGGCTACATGCAGGACAAGCTGAACGCCCGCCTGATGGGCGCCGCCGCCACCGGCAACGGGCGCCGCCAGTCCTATGCCCACCAGCCCATGCCACGCATGACCAACACCTTCATGCAGCCGGGCGATGCGGAGCCCGCCGAGATCATCGCCGCCTGCCCCAAGGGCGTTTACGCAGTCAATTTCGGCGGTGGCCAAGTGGACATCACCTCGGGCCGGTTCGTGTTCTCCGCCACCGAAGCCTATTTGATCGAGAACGGCAAGGTCACCCGGCCGATTCGCGGCGCCACCCTGATCGGCAACGGCCCGGAGGTCATGACTCGGGTGTCCATGGTCGGCAACGACCTCAGCCTGGACCCCGGCGTGGGCGTGTGCGGCAAGGATGGCCAAAGCGTTCCGGTGGGCGTCGGCCAGCCCACCCTGCTGGTGGACGAGATCACCATCGGCGGGACTGCGGCCTAGTGCGTCAGGACGTTGACATCCGCCAGCAGGAAGGCGGGCTGACCGGGCTGGCCGAAGCCATTCTGCGCCAAGCCAAGCGGCTGGGCGCCGCTGCCGCTGAGGTTTCGGTGTCCGAGGACATCGGGTTGACGGTCAAGGTCCGCAAGGGCGAGCTGGAGACCTTGGAGTTCCATGCCGACCGCAGCTTCGGCATCGCGGTGTACGACGGCCAGCGCAAAGGCTCCGCGAGCACGTCCGACAGCAGCGAAGGCGCCATCGAGGAGACGGTGGCGCGGGCGCTGGGCATCGCCCGCCACACCCAGGACGACCCCTGCCACGGGTTGGCGGATGCCGACTTGATGGCGACGCGCCTGCCGGATCTGGACCTGTTCCACCCGGCCCCGCTGGACACCGATGCCGCCTTGGCCGCGGCCTTGGCCTGCGAGGCGCAAGGGTTCGCCACCGACCGGCGCATCGTCAATTCCGAAGGCGCCGAGGCGGCCCGGTCGCAGTCCTGCCTGGTCTATGGCAACTCCCACGGCTTCATGGGCGTCGCCTCAACCACCAGCCACAGCCTAAGCTGCGTCCTGATTGCCGAGGACGGCAATGGCATGCAGCGCGACCACTGGTACACGGCGCACCGCAATCCCGAGGCATTGGAGGCCCCGGAGGCCGTGGGCCGAACCGCCGCCGAGCGCACCGCCGCCCGGCTGTCGCCGCGCAAGGTCGCCACCGGCAGCCATCCGGTGCTGTTCTCGCCGCAAGCCGCCCGCTCCCTGGCCGGCCACGTCATCGGCGCCTTGAGCGGCGGCGCCCAGTACCGCAAGGCCTCCTTCCTGCTCGATGCCTTGGATGCCGAAGTCGCCAGCCCGCACCTGCACCTCATCGAACAGCCCCTGCTGCCGGGACGCCTTGGCAGCGCCAGCTTCGACGGCGACGGCGTGGCCACCGCCGAGAAGGCGTTCATCGACGCGGGCGCAGTGCGCAGCTACGTGCTCTCGGCCTACTCCGGCCGCCGCCTTGGACTGCCCACCACCGGCAACGCCGGCGGCGTCCACAACCTGCTGCTGAAGGGCCGCACCAAGGCGTTGAAGGCTCTGCTCAACGACATGGGCCGGGGCCTCTACGTCACCGACCTGATGGGCGCCGGCGTCAACGGCGTCACTGGCGACTACTCCCAAGGCGCTGCCGGCTTCTGGGTCGAGGGCGGCGAACTGACCCACCCGGTCCATGAAGTCACCATCGCCTCCAATCTCAAGGACATGCTGCGCCAAGTGGCCGCAGTCGGCGACGACCCCGACGAGCGCGGCAACGTCATCGCCCCGAGCGTGCTGATCGAGACCATGACCGTGGCCGGCGGGGGCGCTTCGTCGTGAGATGATGGGATCCACTTGCCGCGCAGCGATCCACGCGAGCGGCAACGCGCTGCCGCGCGGCCATCCGCACAAGGCAAGCAGGGCAGCGTCGAATCCCAATGGCGCCCGGATGGCAATGACGAGCGAACACGCCCCTCCTCACGGACAGCCTCGATCATGAGCAAAATTCTGCCAATCAACCTTGATCGTCTCGTCCACGCACGCTCGGTGGAGTCGGCGCGAATTGAGTTCAAGGCAAGCTGGGACGATGCCGTCACGGGACCGCAGGCCCTGAAGACGATCTGCGCCTTTGCTAACGACTGCCAGAACCTCAACGGCGGTTACGTTGTCATCGGCATAGCGGAGCAGGACGTTTGCGGGGGCCAGAATTGAAGTCATGCGGTTTGCTGCGGACCGGGCAGGGAAAGTGCTGGACGAACGCGTCTTTAGAGTGCCGCTGATTGCAGGCCGCGACGCCAGCGTTTAACGTGCGCCCAACCCACAAGCCCCCCGCCATGCCGAACGCCGCCGCCGACAGTCCGCGCTTCAACAAGGCGCTGCGCCGCTGGGATGTCGTGCTGCTCTCCTTCGGCGCCATGATCGGCTGGAGTTGGGTGCTGATCAGCGGCTACTGGATCGAATCGGCGGGATCGCTCGGCACCTTGATCGCCTTCGCCGCCGGCGGCCTGGCCGTCATTCTCATCGGCCTGACCTATGGCGAACTGGCCTCCGCCATGCCCAAGGCGGGCGGCGAGCATGTTTACACCCAGCGCGCCCTTGGCCCGGCTTGGTCGTTCGTCTGTACTTGGGCGCTGCTGTTCGCCTATCTTGCGGTCTGCCTGTTCGAGGCGGTCGCGCTGCCCACAGCCGTCGAGCACCTGGCTCCCGGCATCCGCATGGGCACCCTGTGGCGAGTGCTTGAGGCCGATGTGGACCTGGGCTTCGTGCTCATCGGGGCGGGCGGCGCCATGGTCATCACGGTGGTCAACGTGCTTGGGATCAAGGTCGCCGCCCGGCTGCAGAACCTGATCGCCCTGATGATCCTCCTGTCCGGCACGCTGCTGTTCACCGGCGCCTTAAGCTTCGGCGAACTTGACCGAGCGCGGCCCTTCATCGCCGAACCGGCCACCGGCATCCTCACCGTGCTCATCATGGTCCCCGCCCTGCTGGTGGGCTTTGACGTCATTCCCCAGTCGGCCGAGGAGATCAACCTGCCGCAATCGCGAATCGGCGCGCTGCTGGTGGCCTCCGTGGTCATGGCCGTGCTCTGGTACGCCCTGATCGGTCTTTCGGTGGCCGTAGCGCTGCCCAGGGAGGCATTGGCCGCCAGCGACATGGCCACCGGCGAGGCGGCCTCGGCGCTCTGGGGCGCAAGCTGGGCCGGGAGCGCGCTGGTGCTCGGCGGCGTCGGCGGCATTCTCAGCAGTTGGAACGCCTTCGTCATCGGCGGCAGCCGCGTGCTGTTCGCCCTGGCCGAGTCGGGCCAAATTCCCCGCGTGTTCGCGCGGGTGCATCCCCGCTACCGAACGCCCTACGCGGGCATCATCACCATCGGCCTGCTGTGCTGCATCTCGCCGCTGTTCGGGCGCACCGTCCTCGTTTGGCTGGTCAACGTGAGCAGCTTCGGCGTCACCATCGCCTTTCTGTTCGTGGCGCTCGCCTTTCTGCGCCTGCGCAAGACCGAACCGGACTTGGCCCGGCCCTTCAAGGTGGCCAAGGGCACAGCGGTCGGCTGGGGCGCCGTGCTGCTTTCCATCGCGCTGCTCTGCGCCTTCCTGCCTCGGAGTCCTTCGGCGCTGCTTTGGCCCTATGAATGGTCCATGATCCTCGGTTGGGCGCTAATCGGCCTAGTGTGCTTCGCCTTCTTCCAAAGGCGAGGGCGCGAGCGCCACAGCTTGCATCCGTGACGCTCAGCTTGATCGAAAAAAGCCGCGCGCCTCCCCATTCCAGCCAACCTGCCGGATGGGACAGCAGTGGCGCTCACATTCGTTCAACATCGCTTAATCGGCGTTCCGCGCAGGCCGAAAAAATCGTCTCAGCGCCCTCTCCGCACTGCCCTCCCTGTACAATCCGTCGCCCAATGACGGGTGCGGCCCAGCAAGTGTTGAGGAGAGACTGTGAGGTTGATGACGACGGTTTGCGGGATCATCCGGGCAGCGCTCATTGCGTGGCCCTTGCTGGCGATCTCGGGCGGCGGCCTGCTGGCTGACACCGTCACGCTGAGGAACGGAGACCGGCTCAGCGGTCAGGTCGATAGCCTGTCCGGGGGGCGCCTGCTGCTCGACACCGACTACGCGGGCCGGCTGTCGGTACGCGTCAAGGCCATCGAGTCGGTCACTGCCGACGGGGAGTTCCAAGTGCGGATGCGCCGCGGCGAGCGCTTGGTCGGCAGGTTCCAGGCGGAGCAGGGCGCGCAGCGGCTGTTGGCTGCGGATGGCGGTTCGCTGCCCTTGGCGCTCGACCAGGTCCAGAGCGCCAGCCGCGCCGACGATGCGTTGGCCAGCTTGACCGGCGGCTGGAGCGCCCGCTCCGACCTTTCGGCGTCGGTCTCAAGCGGCAACAGCGAGACGCAGGCGATCAACTTGCTGGTGCAGTCCTCCCTGGCGCTCAGGCGAACCGTCCATGACGCCGCGCTGCTCATCGGCCGCGAGGAGGCTGACGGCGTTCGCGTTCGGGAGCAGCTTGACCTCGATTACGGCTACAAACGCTTCTTCAACGACAAGTGGTTCGCGCTCGGCAACGCGGAGTACTACCGCGACGAGCTCAAGGGCATCGATTTGCGGGTCACCCTGGGCGGCGGCATTGGCTACCAAGTCTGGCAGGACAGTTTCGGTGCGCTGTCCGTGGGCACCGGAGCCACCGTGGTCTTTGATGAAATCGGCCCCAAGGCCGCCCAAAACCCGGCTTGGCGCTGGGAGCTCGACTACAATCGATTCATCTGGAGCAAGCGGCTTGAGCTCTTCCATCGGCACAGCCTGCTGGTGATTCCCGACCGCGGCCGCGGCGAGGTCATCGAGGCGTCAACGGGCTTGCGACTGGCGCTCAACGAGCGCCTTGATACCCATTTTCGCATCGACCACCGAATCGAAACGGCGCCGACTGAGGGTGCTAGGAAGACGGATACCGCTTACAACTTGGGATTAGGACTGAAGTTCTGATGTACGCCAGCGATGCCATGGCAGCTTGGTCAGTGCTTAAGGAATCTCGCCAAAATAGCCCGAACCCACACTAGGGCCTGTTAACACTATCGGAGTGCCTCGACGATGAGCGCGAAGACGATGAAGCCGAGGAACATGACGTCGAGCTTCTCGAAGCGGGTGAAGATGCGCCGGAAGCCCTTGAGGCGCCGGAACAGGCGCTCGACCTCGTTGCGCCGCTTGTGCATCTCCTGGTCGTACTCCCAAGGATCGATGCGGTTGCTCTTGGGCGGCACCACGGGGTCGAAGCCAAGGTCGAGGGCCAACTGGCGGGTGGCGTTGTCCCCATATGCCTTGTCCATGCCATGATGAGCGCCGTGGCGTCGACGGGCCGCTCTAGGCGGCTCATGAGCTTGCGGCCCTGCGGGGCGTCGTGCGCGTTGCCGGGAGAGAGGGTGAAGGCGACCGCCGTTCGGGCATCCGCGGCAACCATATGAATTTTGGTGTTCCATCCGCCACGGGACTTTCCGATGGACTGTGGGCCGTTTTTTTCGGGCTCCCGTGCCGTCCGGATGTACCTTGACGCTGGTGCTGTCCAGGCCGAGCGCCTCGACCTTGATGCGGATCAGCCGGTCGCGCTGGAGCTGCTCGAACACCCGGTCGAGCACACCGCTCCTGGCCCAGCGGCTCATCCGCACGTAGATCGTGTGCCAGTTGCCAAACCGCTTCGGCAGGCCACGCCACTTGCAGCCCTGCTCGGCCACGTGGAGGATCGCGTTGAGCACCTGCAGGTTGGGCAGGCTGACGTTCCCCCGCTGCTTCGGAAGCAGCGGGGCGATCCGCTTGAATTGCGCTTCGGTGATTTTCGTGCTCTTGACGAACCTCCACTTTCATGGCGTGGGACAGCGTGGAGAGGATAGCACGAAATCCTCAAGTAGTGTGAACAGTGTTCCGACGTCCCGACATGTTCGTCACCGTGCAAAAGCGTTCCACAGCGCAAGCTCCTAAGGGCGAAAATACGAAACTGATGCGGAGGGTTCTGGAGACGACCCGCTTGGCAGGGGAGATTGGCGTCCCGGAAAACAAAATCTTCAACAGAAAGTGTGCGGCTGAGGCCTATGAAGTGATGGTTGCCCGATATGTTCACCGACAAGCGTGAGGGCGCTGGCTAACCGCTTTCGGTAGCTTGCCGCAAACGCGGTCCAGCGGCGGATGTAGAGGGCACCCAGCCGCGCTTTCAAGGCGCCGTCATTCACCATCACCACGCGCCAAGGCTGTTGGTTGCCGTCGCTCGGCGTCCAAGCGGTCGCCCGCATGATGCGCTCGATCACATCCTCCGGAGTGGCATCGGGCCGCAACCGTCGGATGGCGCGCCGGGCGCTCATCAACTCATGGAGCGATTCCGTGGACCCGGACTCCTCCGCCTTCAAATCTCGATGTCCAGCTCAGACAAGACGGTGCGCTTGGCCCACTGGTAGTCGGCCTTGCCGTTGGGCGCCCGCTGGACGCGGTCCACGAACACCACCTGCTTCGGCAGCTTGTAGCCCGCCAAGTGCTCGCGGGTGAAGTCGATCAGGTCGGCTTCGGCCATGGCGTCGGGCGGGCTGCAGGAAGCCACCGCCACCACCCGCTCGCCGAAGCGCTCGTCAGGGATGCCCACCACTAGGCTGTCCGAGACTTGGGGATGGCGTTTGATCGCCTCCTCCACCTCCTCCGGGAACACCTTCTCGCCGGCCGTGTTGATGCAGGCGCTGCCGCGCCCGAGCAGCGTGATCGAGCCGTCGGCTGCAATGGTGGCGAAGTCGCCGGGAAAGCTGTAGCGCACGCCGTCGATCTCGCGAAAGGTGGCGGCGCTCTTCTCCGGATCCTTGTAGTAGCCCACCGGCACGTTGCCGCTGGTGGCGATCAAGCCCATTTCCCCCGAGCCGGGCTGGACCTCGCGCCCGTCCTCGGTAAAAACCTTCACGCCCTCGTTGAGGACGAACTTGGCGGTCTCGGAGCTGGCTTCGCGGCTGCTGACGCTGGTGCCCATACCGCCCTCGGAGGAGCCCATGGCATCGACCAGCACCATGTTGTGATGCTTGAGGAGGCCCTGTTTGTTCTCCGCGCTCCACATCACGCCACTGGAGATGATCTGGCGCATGCTCGTGAGATCGTAGGGGCTGCCGCGCTCCGCCGCCTCGTCCAGCGCCGCCAGCAGGGGCCGGGCGAAGGCGTCGCCGACGATGACGAGATCGGTGACGCGGTGGCGCTCCACCAATCCCCAGATGTGGTCGGGGTCGAGCCCCGGCCGGGGGGTCAGCACCACGGTGCCGCCCAGCACAAGCGTTATGAAGCCGCCCAGCCATATGCCAGTGCCGTGCATCAGCGGACAGGCGGGCAGCGAGATGGGCGCTCCATCGCCGATGGCCTCAATCAAGGCGGGCACTTCGGCAATGCGCTCCGGCGGCGGCAGCTGCCGCCCGACCGCGCCCATGCCCATCAGCGCTTGGCAGAAGAGGCCGCCGTGGTACATCACGCCCTTGGGCATGCCCGTGGTGCCGCCGGTGTAGAGCATGTAGATGCTGAAGGGGTCGCGCTCGATGCGCGGCATGGGCTGGGCGTCGCGGATGGCGCGCTCATAGTCCAAGGCGCCGTCGAGCGGGGCTTCGGTGCCGTCGTCCACTTGGATGTAGAGCTTCACCTTCGGCAGGCGGTCTCGCAGCTCCCGGATGCGCGCGGCGTAGCAGGCTTGGAAAACCACCGCTTCGGCATCGGCGTTATCGAGCAGGTACACCAGTTCGTCCGCCTTGTAGCGGTAGTTCACGTTGATTGGGCAGCCGCTGATCTTGAACGCGGCGTACTGCGCTTCGAGATATTCGCCGCAGTTGTGCAAGTAAGTGCCCACTTTCGAATCAACGCCCAAGCCGTGGGTGCCGTACACAGCCGCCAACCGAGCCGCCCGGTCATCGAACTCGCGCCAAGCGCGAACTTGGCCGTCGCAGATTATGGCGGGCCTTTGGCCGATGGCGTCGGCAATCGCCTCCCAAGCCGTGGCGAAGTGAAAGTCCATGCCTCGTTCCCCTGTTGCTTTGCTGCTGGAGCCGTTAATGTACTGGCGGATTCCGGCAAGCGCCAGTGTTGACGCCTAGAAGTCCCGCCCCTAAACTGCCCGCATCCTTTGGGGTGGCGCATCGCCTGAGATGGCCAAGCCGGATGGTCCGGCACGGCTGAACCCATTGAACCTGATCCGGTTAATGCCGGCGTAGGGACTAGGAACGTGCCGGAACCGCCCGCCCCTTCCCCCGCCCTCTCCGCAGCGCAACCGGGTCTCCAAGAATGGAATTGGAAGACCTTGATGAAACATTCCATCCGTCCGTTGCTTGCGTGCCTGCCGACTGCCGTGCTGATCGCGCTGGCCAGCCTTGACGCAATGGCTGCGGAGAAGGTCATCGAGGAGGAGATGATCGTCACCGCCAGCTTCCACGGCACCGCGTTGATGGACGAGCCAGGCAGCGTCACCGTGCTTGGCGGCGGCTCGGTCGCCGACCGCGCCGCTCGCCACGTTGAGGAGCTGCTGGGCTTGGCGCCCAATGTCGGTTGGTCCACCGGCGCCTCCAGGAGCCGCTTTGTGCAGGTGCGCGGCATCGGCGACCTGGAGCAGTACAGCGAACCCAAGCACTACCCGGCGGTGGGCTTGACGGTTGACGGCCTCGAAGTCGGCAGCGCCGCCAATGCCGCCACCCTGTTCGATGCGGCCCAGGTGGAAGTGCTGCGGGGCCCGCAAGGCACCCGGTTCGGCGCCAGCGCCCATGCCGGGCTGGTCAACATCCGCACCCATGAACCCACGGCGACGTTCGAGGGCGCCCTGAGCGCGGGCGTCGGCAACCGGGGCGCCCACAACTTGGGCGGCATCCTAAGCGGCCCGTTGGCCAAGGCCCTGCAAGGCCGCATCGCCATTCAACGCACCGCCGGCGACGGCCATTTCAGGAACGCCGCCTTGGGCCGCGACGATCTGGCCGGCTTCGACGAACTGACCGCTCGGGCCAAGCTGCGGTGGCGACCCGACGAGCGGTCGCGCTACGGCCTGAACCTGCTGGCCTTCGACAGCGACAACGGCTACGACGTCTGGTCGCTGGACAACGACCGAACCACCCAATCCGACGAACCCGGCGTTGACCGCCAGGAGGTCCTGGGGCTTACGCTGATGGGCGATTGGCAACTGAACGACCGCTACGACTTGCGGGCATTGGCTTCCCGGTCCGACGCCGACCTGCTCCACAGCTACGACGTGGATTGGATTTCACCGGCCTTCTGCGTCACCTTCACCTGCTCCGGCGGCCATGACACGGCCACCGAGTCCTTCGACCGAAGCCAGGATCAAACCAGCGTCGAACTCCGCTTTCTCGGCGGCGGCCGATCACTGAACGCCGGGCAATGGCGGCAGGTGGCGGGCCTCTACTTCAAGGTCGCCCATGAGGAGTTGCGCTACGCCTATCCAAGCGTCTGGTACGGCGACTACGCGGTGGCCACCGACTACGAAACCAGCCGCGCCGCGGCCTACGGAGAGTTGGAGCGCACCCTGAGCGACCGCCTCTCGCTCTCCTTCGGCCTCCGCTTGGAGGCATTCGAGGACGACTACGGCGACAGCAACGGCGTCGCCCACGACAACCGTGAAACGCTGTTCAACGCCGAACTCCGCGCCAAATACCGGCTGGGCGACGGCGGCTTGCTTTACGCCTGCGTGGCGGCTTCGGAAAAGCCCGGCGGCGTCAACGTCAGCGCCAGTTCCCAGTTCGCCTTGATGAGCGCCGGCTTTCAGGACTTCATGGCGTCCAGGATTCGCTTCGGCAGCGAGCGGCTGGTCAACAAGGAGGTGGGCTACAAGACGGCGGCGCTCAGCGGCCGCCTGGGCTTTCAGGCCTCGGCGTTCCACACCGCCAGGTCAAGCGCGCAGCTCGAAAGCTGGATGTGGGACGATGCTGCCGGACTGTGGATTGGCTACTTGGACAGCACCAGCGACGGGGAGAACTACGGCGTTGAATTGGAAGCCCTGCTTGAGGTCACGCCCCGGCTGCAGGTCTTCGCCAACCTTGCCATGCTGCGCACGGAGGTTGACGATCTGATGGCCTTCGACCTTGACGCCTCCGGCTTCCTAAGCCGCGGCAGGCGCGATCAGGCCAAGTCGCCCAAGCATCAGTACGCGGCAGGCCTGAATGCCGCGCTGGCCGCCAACCTGTCCGCGTCCATCAGCGTCGAGGGCCGCGGCGGCAGCTACTACGGCTACTACCACGATGGCCGCCTGGAAGGCCATGATCTGGTCAATGCCAACGTCCGCTGGGTGGCCGAGCGCTTGTCGCTCAACGTCTGGGCGAGAAACCTGACCGATGAGAAGTACGCCACCCACGGCCTCTACTTCGCCGCCGACCCTAGGGACGACTTCGGCTCCTGGAGCAACCGGAACTACGAACAACGCGGCGCGCCGCGCAGCTTCGGCATCGATGCCGAGCTTCGGTTCTAGGGCAAGGCCCTTGGCTTGGCCCGGTGCGCCGCAAGCCGTCGATGCCGAGGCAGGAGCCTGCCCGGGACGGGTCCGGTTTGGTGCTTGAAAAGCCAAGCGGCCGTTCAAAGCCAGCGGGACAAGTGGGCCTCAATGTAGGCTTCCACCGAAATCGCTGCCGATGACGCTCGCGGGAAACGATCGAGGACGCCCCCGCGGTGGCCGGGTTGCCGCTCCGTCGCCGGCGGCTTGGCGCCCAAGGGCAGGCCAAGGGCTTGCCGTGTGATGAGCGTGCCGGGGCGGGGCAACGAGAAGAGCGAGAACGAGAAGCGCTCGCCGCAGCGCTGGTCCGAGCAGTGCGCCACGCGGTGGTTGAGCGCCCGGATTCGGCCAGCGGTCAACCACTCAAGCAGCTCCCCCGGGAAGCCCACCACCTGCTTGGAGGGCGCCGCGGCGCGCCAAGCGCCGGCGGCGTCCTGGTACTCGAAGCCGGCCTCCATGCCGAACGGGAACAGAGTGAGCAATGAGACGTCCGGATGCTCAGTTAACCTGGGTGCGCCCTTGGGCTGCTGCGCTCCCGACCCGGGCGGGTAGTAGTTGGCCGACATCATGTGCCCGTAGCTCGCATCATAGGGCTCGATCAGGCCTTCGACCCCCAGTTCAACCAAGAGCTTGCGCTCGATTTCCCGCGCGGCCCGGATCATGGCCGCCCAACCATCGCGCAGGAAGGGCTGGAACTCCGCCGGAAAGGCTGAACGTGGCGAGAAGTCGGAGAGGACGAAGGAATGCAGCGCATCCTCGGGACCTTGGTTCAGGCTGTCGGCTTGGCCTTGGAAGGAGTAGCCGTCGAACGCCGTGCGATAGGCGCTTTGCAGATAGCGCCGCCGATACGTCCAAGACCGGTCCACGAACGCCCGCAAGCGACTCCCCAAGCCGCTGTCCGGCAGCGCCGGAACGTCGGTCGTGATGATGCCGGGTTGCCATGCCATGCGAATGAGCCCAACGATTAAGCGCCCCCCAACACGGAAACGGTGATGCCGGACAGCCACATTATAGAGGTCATGGCGGCTGGAGCGAGCCTGGCGTACGTCGTGCTGCTGATCCGGGAACGGATCGTTTGCTGGCCCTTCGGGATTGCGGGATCGCTGCTCAGCATCCACCTGTTCATCGAAGCCCGGCTCTATTCGGAAGCGATTCTCTACGCCTTTTACGTTGGCATGGGCGTTTGGGGCTGGGCTCGTTGGACGCTCCGGGCCAAGGCCGGCAGCCACCCGGTGACGCGCCTGTCAGTCCTCGGCAACGGCGCGCTGATCGCCGTCAGCATCGCCTTCGGCCTGACCTTGGGCCATCTGCTGGCCACCTTCACCGACGCCGAGCGGCCGTTGATCGACGCCATGACCACCAGCTTCAGCTTCGCCGCCACCTTCCTGGAGGTGCGCAAGAAACTCGACGCCTGGGTTTACTGGATGGTCATCAACTTTTCGACGATCTGGCTCTATCAGGACCGCGCCCTCGACATCCATGCGGCGTTGATGGGCGTTTACGCCGTGCTGAGCGTGGTGGGCTTCCGGCGCTGGCGGCAGGCTTGGCGCAACCCGTAAGCCGCTCTCCCAACCGCCAGCGGACCACCTGCCGATTCCGCTTGCCTGCGCGCAACGGCCCCATGTGGATTCCGATTGGGAGCGCTCCACGGGTTTGCGCCTTTACGAAAACCGAAAGGCCTCCGCCCCCCGTTCCCGAACCGCACCCGACCCGCCTGCTTCGATCTGCCGCGCTCCAACAGGGCCAGGACATTGGCGGGCAACGGGTCAGCTGCCGATTTTTCCGCCGTCGTCCTTGGTGATCATCACGGTGGCCGAGCGGGGGCGGGCCAGATCGCCGCCGGGACCGTATCCCATGTTGCCGGGCCAATGGCTAGTGTAGCGCTCAGGCCGCAAGGCGCCATCCCTCGGCGTGCCGAAGCCGGGATGCTGCACGTTGACGAACAGGACGCGCCCGTCCGGGGTCTCCGCAAGGCCCGTGAGCTCCTGATCTACGGGGCCGACCATGAAGCGCTTCAATTCACTTGCTCGTGGCCGAGCGCCGATGCGGGTCACCACCGTCGTCCCGCCGTGGTCGAGTTCCCGGAAGCCGCCGTCTCCCAGTTCGCCGGGCACGGCGGCGAGCATCATGGCGTTCGAGCGATCCGTCATCGCATGGTCGTCGGTCCGGATCCAGCAGAGCTCCGTGCCGGGCCCGAAGCGGATGCCGTCGGGGCTGGAGAAGTCCTGATCCGCGGTCAGGCCGGACAGATTGATCAGGCTGGCGTCGGCATCGGACTGCGCGCCGAACAGGTAGATGTCCCAGCGAAAGCGCGTTGAACCCGGGTGGTCCTCAGCCAAGCGCACGATGTGCCCGTTGACGTTGCCGCGTTGCGGCGCTGAATCCTGGCGGCGATCCTCATAGGCGCGCGGGTTGGCGGCATCGACCCCGAACCCGCCGTTCTCGTCCCGCAGGGCACGGCTGCTGTTGTTGGTGAGCGTGATGTACACGTCGCCGTTGGCTGGGTTGACCGTGCTCCATTCCGGGCGATCCATGCGAGTGGCGCCAGCGCCGTCCGCGGCAATCCGAGCATGCAGCAGCACGTCGCCGTCGTCGGCGAACGGGTAGCGGCCGTAGCCGGCGACCGCCGGGTTGGCGCGATCCAGCGGCAGCCATTCGCCACTGCCGTCCTCGTGAAAGCGAGCCGCGTACAGCCGGCCTGCATCGAGGTACTTGGCGCCAACGGCCATGCGGTTCCCGGCAGCGGCATCCGCCGGCTCCCAAGGCGAGTCGGAAACGTATTTGTAGATGTACTCGCCGCGGGCGTCATCACCCATGTAAACCGCCAGCGGCTCCCCGGCCCGCGGCCGGGAGAACGCCGCCGCCTCATGCGCGAATCGACCCAACGCGGTGCGCTTTTGGATGGCCGACTTGGGGTCGTAGGGGTCGATCTCCGTCATGTATCCCTGACCGTGGATCTCATGGCGGCAGTCGTCGCGTCCATCGGCCGATGCGCCCGTGACGCTGGCGTTCCAGCGGCTGCAGCGGTCCGCGCCCTCCGGCACCGTGTTCCAGTGGTACGCCTGCGACGCTCCGGGAGGCCGGCCATAGCGCGCCAGCGCGTGGTTTTCCGCCTTGGAGCGGCGAGCCGCATCCGCTGCGTCCCTAGCGAAGAAGGCCGCCCAGTTCTCCTCGCCGGTGAGCAGCGTGCCCCAAGGCGTCCTGCAGGTTCCGCAGTTGTTGACCGTGCCCCGGGTACGGGTGCCGGACGGCGAATGGCGCGTTATGAGCTTGGGGTGGCCGCGCAGGGGGCCGGCAATCTCGATCTCGGTAAGGGTGGTGACGCGACGGTTGAAGGGAGACTGCTTGAGGTAGCGAAAGCGACCCTTGGAGTCCTTGGCAATCTCCACCACTGTCACGCCCATGGCCGCGGTTTCGATGTCCACCTCCGAGGCCGGGCGCGGGGGTGCGGAGGGGCCGGCCGCATGCAGGAACAGCGGCGACACCCACTCATGGTTGATGGCCAGCAGCGCCCGGTCGGTGGCGCTCGAATCCGGGCTGCCGTTTGCGGACAGGCCGAAGTACTCCAAGCCATCGTGCCAATCGCCGCAGCGACGGGCGTAGTCAGGGTTGTCGCCGTCGTCGCGGTAGGCTGGGACGCCATCGAACAGCGGATCGCCCACCGCAATGAGGATCCGCGCGGTGTAGCCCGGCGGCACGACCAGAGCATCGGCGATGGTTTTGGGCACCGCCTCGAACCCAAGCGTCAAACGGCGACCGCGCCCGGGGCGCGGCGAATGCGCCCCGTCGCCCAAGCACCCGGCTAGCGGCAACGGCCCAAGGCCTGCCGCCGCAGCGCCCACCGAAGCCTTGAGGAACTGCCGGCGCCGCAGCCGGGCCTGCACCACGCCGCCTATGGTTGGATTGCCGCTGTCGTTGGAATCCTCCGCTTGATTCACCTTGGTCGGCCCCCGTGCGTCCGCCAAATTCCCGTCACGAACACCATAGCCGGATCGCTGCGGAATTAAAACGAAATGCGCACGCCGCCCTCAATGGTGCGGCCCGGCTGCGGCACCAGGTCCTTGACGATCGAGGTGTGCAGCCGCTGCTCGTCGTCGGTGAGGTTGCGGCCCTGCAGGAAGACCGTGAACGAGGCGCCGCTCCAATCGCCTGCCCAGCCGAGGTAGGCGCGCAGGTCGTCGTAGGCGTCGGTGGCCAGCTCAAAATCGGCCGTGTCGTTCTGCTTGAAGGCCCGCACGTAGTCGATGCCGGCGTCGAAGCCGCCCCAACCGAGCTCCACGCCCAACCCGGCGCGCTCAGGGGAAATCCGGGGCAGGTTGTCGTTGCCGGAGACGTCCAGCTCCGCGGAGACGGTATCGTAGAAGGCGCTGACGTCCAGCTGCCCGGCCTCCCAGGACGCGACCGTGGCGGTGGCTTTGAGATCGAATCCAACAAAGGTGGCGTCGGTTTGGCTGTACAGCAGGACCGCCAGCCCCCGCTCCTCCTCACCGGTGGCCCGCTGATGGATGAAGTCGCTGAACTCAGTGAGGTAGAGACATCCATGCAACGACCACCAGTCGCCCTCGGCATCAAGAATTGCCGACAGATTGATGGCTTTCTCCTCGTCAAGGGCGGGGTCGCCGATCTCGAAGCTGCTCGTGGCGGGGTGTGCGCCGTCGGCGTAGAGCTCCTCAGCAGCCGGGGCGCGCGTCGAATAGTCCGCAAGCAACCGCGCCTGGAAAAGGTTCCCCATCGGCACGATGGCGCCGAGCGAGGCGCTCAGGCCGTTGAAGCTGTCGCTGCCGGCTTCAGCCGGGGAGCGCGAGGGGCTTGCGCCTCGCTGGAGTTTGTGGCTTACCCGGTCGTAGCGGGCGCCCGCTTCCAACTGCAAGCCGGGTAATGAGCGCTCCCCGACCCAGAAGACGCCGAATGACTCGGTATCCACCGGCGGGGTAAAGGCCTCCTCGCCAATTGCGGAAAACTCACGGTCGCCGTACTGCGCGCCTAAGGCGCCACTCCAACCCGCCCAGTCCCGATGGGACAGCTCCAGGCGCGCCTCCCAAGCTTCGTTGGTAAAGACGGTGCCGTGCGTTGCGTCGCCCTCGGAATGCTCGTAGTCGTTGATGCCGAGCCGCAGGTTGGCGCTGGTGAATCCCGGCAGGGGGTCGTTCAACGCGGCTTCCAAGTCGATGCGCGTTTGCTCCATTTCCAGCAGGGGTGGGGCTTCGTCGCCATGCTCATCGTGATGGCCGCCCTCCTCCCCGTGCTCGTCCTCGTCGTGATGCTCGTCCTCGTCGTGGCGTTCATCGTCGTCATGATGCTCGTCGTCATCGTGGCCATGCTCATCTTCGTGGCCATGCGCGTGGCTGTGCCCCGGTATGCCGTACTCAGAGTCCAGCTGGCTTACCGCCATCCCGAAAAAGCCGCGCTCGCCCACAAATGAGAAACCCACCGCGCCACCGTAGGACTCCAAGCCGCTGCCGGGCACCGTTCCGCGGGCGCTCTCTTCCCCTTCATGCCCGTGGTCGTCGTGGTGTTCGTCCTCATCATGGTGCTCATCCTCGTCGTGGTGCTCATCCTCGTCGTGGCGATCCTCATGGGCCTCCATGGCCATGAGGCGTGACGACTCCGCGTGCCCCGGAATGTCGTAGTCGTCCCGCTCGCGGGCGAAACCGTCGAAATGCCAGGCAAAGTTGCCAAAGCCGCCATCCACTCGGAACGAGCCGTTCCTGCCGTCGCCGTTGTCTCCCGCCATAGCGTGGAGCTTGCCCGTGACGCGATCCGGCACCTGGTGCGGAATGCGCCCGGTGTGCGTGTCCACCACGCCGCCAATGGCGCCGGAACCATACAGCAAGGTCGCCGATCCCTTGAGTATCTCCACCCGATCCGCGACCAGCGGATCCACCGTCACCGCATGGTCGCCGCTGGTGACGGAGACGTCGAGGGTGTCGATCCGATCCTCGAGCATGCGCACCCGCGGCCCGGCGAGGCCGTGAATGACGGGCCGGCCCACCGCGACCCCGAACGAACCGTTGTGGACGCCGGCTTCGCCAGCGACCGCTTCACCGATGTTGTCGATCGCCTTGCGCCCGAGTTGCTCGCCAGTCAGCACGATGTGCGGCTGGACGATGCCTTCGGCGGAAAGCGGATGGCCAGTCACTACGACCTCCTCAATGCGAGGGTCCGCTTGCGCGGATTCCGAATCCTGCGCATGGGCGGGCGCCGCCAGCCAGAACGCCAGCGCCAACAGCATTTTCTTGGGTTGCATGAACTACTCCCGATGATAAGACAGGTTACGTTATAGTATAACGTTTTACGATCCAATCCAGCACAATCCAGCATTACTTCCACATCGCTGTCGCCCTAGGCAAACCCACTGGCCGAGGCGGTGGCCTGCGACGGAATCGAGCGCGGCATCCGCGAGGCACACCTGATTCGCGCCGTGCGCGACGGCAGCGACGGGGAGGCCCGCTGGCACATGATGATGGCTGCGGCCGAGGGCGCGATGGCGTTCAGCAAGGGCCTCGGCGCGGTTCACTCCATGAGCCATGCCTGCGGCGCGGACCAGACCTTAAGGCCCCACCACGGAACCCTCAATGCGGTGCTTCTGCCAACGGTGCTCGACTTCAATCGAGACCATGTGGGCGGCAAGCGCGCACGACTCAACGCCGCGCTGGGCGTCGATGCCGATGCGGACCCCGCCGAGTTCATTCGCGGGTTCAACGCGGATCTGGGCCTGCCCCGCAATCTCGGAGAGATGGGAGTCCATGACGACTCAATTCCCGCCCTTGCCGAGCACGCAGCCAAGGATGTCTGCACGTTCACGAACCCCCGCCCCTGTTCCAAGGCGGATTACGAGGAACTGTTCGCTGCGGGTCTCGGGGACTGAAGGTCGGCCGCGCCTGCTTCAAGGCGTGACCAGACGGGCTTCGTGGAGGCGGTAAACCACGCCGATCTCGCTTTGCCGCTGGGGTTCGAAGCGCCCCTCAAGCACTACGGGGTTCCAGGACACCTCAATGCCTTCGCTGGCCAACACCTCCACGGCGCCGGCCGGCCCGCCCGGCACATGGAAGAAGCAGCTCGGCGGGTTGGACGTGAGCAGGAACCTGAATTGCTTGAGATCAGGCTCCAGCGGCATCATGAAACCCGACAGCTTGACGGTCTGCCCGGCGCGCTCAGCGACCGCTTCAGGAAAATCGGCAACCAGCATCATCTCCTCGTAGCGGATCCGGGCTTGCATCAGATCTTGCCAGGACACGCCGCCTTCCACGACCGGAGGCATCGGGAACCCGGCTGCCTGCAAGCTGATGACGTTCACCAGAATCTCCGTGCTGGCCTCGCCAACCTTGACCTCCACGCGGTCCAAGCCCATCTGCCCGCCAACCACTGCAAACTCAACCACGCCGTCCGCATCCGTGGTGGCGCGGGGCGACACCTCGCTGGGCTCCAGCAACAGGCTGGTGCCTTCGACGGAGAACTCGGGCGCAGCGCCCATGACCGGTTGGCCCTGCGCGGTTTCGACTTGGACGGCGAGGTAGGCGAAGTCCTGCTGCAGCAGGTCCACGACGTAGCGCCCCTGCTCATCGACATAGCCAGTCTCAGCCAGCACCTCGATCCTCAAGTCGGCGGCATCGGCGGCATTGATCGGGGCGACCGCCGATCCCGGCGGCTCGGCCGCGAGCTCCTCGGCGGTCAAGCCGCTGCGTGGCACCGTCCCTTCATCGCCGTAGCCTTGAAACTGGGCAAATGCGGGTGTGGCGAAGAGCAGGACGAGGGACCAGCGCAACCCTGCCATGGCACGACTCCAATTGAAAACAATCCGATTGAAAACAAGGGCGCAACGGCGCAAACGCGCACCGGTTCGCATTGGGGTTGCGCGAACACGAAACTCGTTTCCCCGGCGCCGGACGTCCCCAAGCGAGGGCATCCCGCCCGCGAACGGCGCCAAGCGCCGTTGCTTCGGAATCAGCAGCTTGGCGCCCCGGGGCCAGCCGACGGCTCCAACGTGGAACCTTTTGCTCATCAGCCCTCCGCCAGCGTTCTGGCCACATCGGTATGATACGCCTGCACAGCGGGCAGCGCCGCTGCCAGTGCGCCCACGCCGAACAGGCCGAACAGCAGCACCGTCTCGGCGGGTATCCACGTCCAGCCGGTCAAGGCGACGCCGCGGGCGGTTTCCAGCCATGTCCCGATCAACTCCATGGCAAGGTGTCCGGCCAGGAAACCAAGCGCCACCCCGAAGATCGATAGCAGCATCCCCTCCAGGAGCAGAGCCCACAGCAACTCCCAGCGCGTTGCGCCCAAGCAGCGCAGCATGGCCAAGTCGCCCCGTCGGGCGCGCAGCGATCCATAGAGTGCGGCGAACACCGAAAGCGCTGCGGTCAAAATCAGCACCCAGGCGAAGGCCGTCAGTCCGTCCAAACCGATCCCAACCAGCCGCAGGATGCGCGAGATCTCCAAGGCCGGCGAAGCGGCTTGGAGAGCGCCGTCGGCGTTCACCTCGCGCGGCAGCGTCGTGGCCGCCAACGGCGACTGGTACCTAATCAGCATGGCGGTGATTTCCCGATCCGCATCCGAATGCCCTCGGGCCAGCTGGCCGTGGGGCCCCTGATCGCCTTCGCGGCCATGCTCTTGCTCATCCTCGCCATCGTGGTCGTCCCCGTGATCGTGCCCACCCCCGTGATCGTGATCGTCCTCATGCTCGTCCTCGTGCCCGTGATCATCCCCGCGCCCGTGCTCGCCCTCATGGCTGTGCTCGCTATCGTCCTCCTGCGCGCGATCGTCCTCATGCCGGTGATCATCCTCGTCGTGCAGCGCCCAGACGCTCTCCAAAGACGTCAGGATCAGGCGATCAACCACCGCTCCGGTCGGCTCAAGCACGCCGACAACCCGATAGGGCCTTGACTCATGGCTGTGGCCGCCATCGACAAGGCCATGGGCGCCCGCAAATCGGGAGCCGACCTCAAGCCCGGCGGACTGCGCGGCCGCCGATCCAACAACCGCCTCCATCGGGTCGCTCCAGAACCTGCCCGCAACCAAACTCGCCCCATGGAGATCGGCATAGGTCTTGGCAGTGCCAACGATGCGAAACCCTCGGTAGCTGTCACCCAAGGAGAGCGGGATGGCGGTCGCCACCCGGGGATCGCTGGCCCAGCGCTCGGCTTCCTGCTGCCGGATGTTCCCAGGCGGGACGTCGGCGTGGTAAACGGCGGCAAGCACCAGCTGCACGGGGCTGCCCTTGGCGCCCAGCACGAGATCGACGCCTCGGGCATCCCGGGACAGCGTCTCGGACAGTTGGGCGCCAGCCAGGAGCAACAGCACGATGCTCGCCGTGCCGAGCCCCATCAGCACGACGTTCACCGCCGAGGTGAGCGGCGACAGGCCGAGGTTAGCGAAGGCCAGACGCAGCCACGTCATGGTTGCGCATCCATCTCGAACTCGCAATCCAAGCGCCCGCGCACCCGCTGGTCGTGGGTGACGACGACCAAGGCCGCCCCGACCGCCCGAGCGGATTCCTTAAGCAGCGCCAGCGCCCGTTCCGCGCTCCGGTCGTCCAACGCCGAGGTGGGCTCGTCGGCCATCACCAACTCAGGGCCATGCGCCAGCGCGCGCGCGATGGCGCTCCTTTGCGCCTGGCCTTGGCTGAGCGTTGACGGCTTGCGATGCTCAAGGCCCGCCAGGTCAAGACGCTCGAGCAGCGTCTCGACCGCTGCCGGTTCGATTGGCGCTCTGGCCAAGCGTTGCGAGAGCAGCACGTTGTCGCGCACGGTCAGCGCGGGCAGCAGATGGAAGCGCTGAAACACCAAGCCGATGTGCTGTCCGCGGAACCGGTCCAAGTCAGCCCCGCCCAGCGCGGAAAGATCTTGGCCGAGAATCTCGATGACGCCGGCGCTGGGACGAATAAGACCCGCCAACAGATGGAGAAAGGTCGTCTTCCCGCAGCCGGAGGGGCCGATCACGGCCATGCTGTCGCCGCGGGCCAAGTGACAGCGTTCAATGCTGACGACCACTCGGCTTCCGTAGGAGAAGCGCAGGTCGGTGACGTCGATCGCGGGTGACCCGCTCATGGCGTGGATTCAGCGTCCAAGGGCATTCTGCATCTGTCCATCAAAAGATGATATGTTATAACGTCTATCGTTGAGCAGCAGCGAGAGCACTATACTATGTCAGCGCAAAGCGGAAATGTCCCCTTGTCCGGGCGGATTCGTGCGACGGAGGGAGCGCGCCCATGATGCGCCACCTGCTGGACGGTCAGGCGGGCGACTTCGCCGCCATCTACGACGAGGATGTGGAGCTGGTCAGCGTCGGGCGTCCCGCCTCCCTTGAGGCTCTGGCGGAACGGTTGTTCGCATCGCGTCAGGTCGTGCAGGCGCAATGGGAGCAGGCTGTCGGCGATGCTGAAGCGCCACTGGCCGCTCTGTCCAAGTCAATCGACGCCGATTGGCTTGGCGCGCTGAGTGAAGAGGTCGCGCTTGCCGGCGACCTGCTCGGCGAGCTGCTGGGCTGTGAGCGAATCGGAATCCGCGTGACCACGCTGCGCGGCCCCATGTGCCCTCGCTTTCACGCGGACCAAGTGCCGTGCCGCATGCTGATCACGGCCCATGGGCCCGGCACCGATTGGATTGCGAGCGATGACGTCAATCGCGCGCTGCTGGCTGACCACGCCACCGATGCGCCGCCAATCCAAGCCGGCAGGGACATCAAGCGCCTGCCCACAGGCAACTGGTCGCTGCTCAAGGGCGGCGCCTGGAACGACCGGTTCGGCGGCGTGGTGCATCGATCGCCTCATGGGGCGGGCGAGCGGCTGCTGCTGTCATTGGATCCCGTTTTCGCGGAGCACTGACGGATGCAGCTAACACCCGCCACGCAGCCGTCCGCCACCCGCCGGGGGCCAAGAGCCGAAGGTGTGGCCCTGCTCCACCGCGCCCGCCCAGCTCCCCTGAGCTTGCGGGACTTAATCAGGGGCTCCCTGATCCCCTGAATGCCAATATGGCGGGTTGTTTAGCGGCCCCAAGGTTTGCCCGAGCTGGATGAGCACCCCGTGGGCGCTCTTGGGCGAAATGAAGGCGTCAATGCTCTCCGGGTCGTCGAAGTGCTTGTCCACGACCCGCACGCCGCCAGCCTCCAAGGCCAAGGTCCTTTTTTCCAAGTCCGGCGTTTGCAGGGTGATGTGATGGACGCCTTCGCCGCGCTTTTCCAAGTGGCGGGCGAGAAAGCCGTTGGGATCGATAGGCTCAAGGAGTTCAATGCAGAAATCGTGCAAGTCGAGGATCGCCAACCGAAAGCCGCCGTCGGCGGAGTCGCCGATGCGCCGCAGGCGGGCGCCAAGCGCGCCTTCAAAGAAGGGCAGCGCCTTGTCAATGCTGTGCACCGCGATGCCGATGTGGTCAAAGCGGCCGATGGGTTCGCTGCTCATGGATCAGGACTCCTTGCGTGCGTGTGGAGACGGGCTCGCCAAGGCTGGCTGGTCCTTGCTTAGCGGCGCGTCGTGCCGGGATGGGCCAAACGCTTGGCGCCGGCGGCTTGGGGCGGCGATGGCCGAGTCAGGAGGAAAATGGCCACGACCGCCAGAACCGCGGTTTGCACGACCAAAACCCATGCCGGGACATCGGCCACCACCGCAAGCGCCAAGATCAGCGCCATGGCAATCAGCGCGCTGAGCTTGGCTCTGCCCGATACGGCCCGATGCGCCCGCCAATTCTCAATCGGCGGACCAAGCATGCGGTGGTTGAGCAGCCAAGCGTGCAAGCGCTCCGAGCTGCGAGAAAAGCAATAGGCGGACAGGATCAGGAAGGGCGTGGTCGGCAGCAGGGGCAGCAGAACGCCAAGGGCTCCCAAGCCCAGCGAGGCCCAGCCGAACGCCAGCCACAGGTGGCGGCGCGCCAACCGCCAAGCCGCCATCAGCGCATGGCCACTAGAATGCTGTCCAAAGTCTGCGGACCCGGGAGTTGGCCGCGCAGGTCGCCGTCCGGGCCGATGATGACCGTCATGGGCAGCACCTGCGGCCTGTCGTGCGCCCAAACCGACCGCGGATCGTCAAGCACAACGGGAAAGCGAATGTCCATCTTGGCGATCAACTGCCGCAGCTCCTCGCCCTCAATGCCGTCAAAGTTGACGCCGATCACGGCGACGGAAAGCGCTTCGTCCTCGTTGAGCGCGTTCAGCTCCCCGACCTCCTCCCAGCAGGGCGCGCACCACTCCGCCCAGTAGTTGATCACCAGCCAACGTCCCAGCCAAGCGTCAGGGGCCCGGGTGCTGCCGTCGACAAAGCGCAGGCTGGTCTGCGCCTCGCATCCAGCAGCGCCAACCATCAAGAGAACCGCCAAAATCGCTTTTCTCATGGGCTTCAACTATCCATTCAGTGAATGATGGGCGGCGGCTCCGGCGGCGGCTCCGATTCATGCACGGCGAAGCGCCGGGTGCGGATTTGGCCACGCAGCACGTCCGGCAACGCCTTCATGAAGGCGGCCATGTGCTCGGTCTGGTAGTGGGCGTTCAAGGTTGCCAGATCCTCCCACTCCTGCATCAACAGAACCGTGTTCGCGTCGCTTAGGCTGACGAAGAACTCATAGCTGATGCAACCGTTCTCCCGCAGGGTCTCCTGGGTCATCCAGCGCAGCAATTCCAACGCCTCGTCGCGCTGCTCCGGCAGAATCGGAATCAAGCCTTGGACGATGATCATTGATGCTCGCCTGAACCGAGCGCCCGCTCGATTTCGGCAATGATGGCCGGATCGTCGATCGTGGACGGCGCAGCGACCGGCTCCCGGTCGATCAGCTTGCGCAGCGTCTGGCGCAGAATCTTGCCGGAACGGGTCTTCGGCAGCCGCTTCACCACCACGGCCTGCTTGAAATTGGCGAATGCGCCCACCTGGGCGCGCATGTTGGCGACCAGTTCCGACTTGAGCGTCGCAGCATCCACGTTGACGCCGTCCTTGAGCACCAGCAGGCCAAAGGGCACCTGCCCCTTGTCCGCATCCCGAGCGCCCACCACGGCGCATTCGGCGACCGCCGGGTGGCTCGCCGCCACTTCCTCCAGCTCGCCGGTGGAGAGGCGGTGCCCGGCCACGTTGATCACGTCGTCGATGCGCCCCATGATGTACAGGTAGCCGTCCTCGTCCCGGCAGCCGCCGTCGCCGGTCAGATAGAAGCCGGGAAAACGCGACCAATAGGCGTCCATGAAGCGTTCATGGTCGCCCCAAAGGGTGGTGAACGCACCCGGCGGCAGCGGATCCTTGACCACCACCGCCCCTTCCTGGCGCGGCCCCAGCTCACGCCCGTCCTCGTCGAGAACGCGCAGGTCATAGCCCGGCACCGGCAACGTGGGCGAGCCGGGCCGCGTCTGCATCAATTCCACGCCCACCGGATTGGCGCACATCGGCCAACCGGTCTCAGTCTGCCACCAATGGTCGATGACCGGCACGTCCAGATGCTCGCACAGCCAGTGGTAGGTGGATGGATCCAAGCGCTCTCCCGCCACGAACTGATGACGCAGCGATGAGATGTCGTAGTTGCGCTTGAGCAGGCAATCCGGATCCTCCTTCCTGATGGCGCGAAAGGCCGTCGGCGCCACGAAGAAGCAGTTCACCCGATGCTCCTCAATGACCCGCCAGAACGCGCCGGCGTCCGGGGTGCGCACCGGCTTGCCTTCAAAGAGCACTGTCGTGCAGCCCCGCAGCAACGGGCCATAAACGATGTAGGAGTGCCCGACCACCCAGCCGACATCGGATGCAGCCCAGTACACGTCGCCCGCATCGACCCCGTAAATGGCCTGCATGCTCCAGTGCAGCGCCACCGCATGGCCGCCGTGGTCGCGCACCACGCCCTTGGGCTTGCCGGTGGTGCCGGAGGTGTGGAGGATGTAGAGCGGATCATGGGCATCCACCGCCACCCAATCGGCGGGCTCGCCGGCCGCCTCCCAAGCGGCCCAATCGAGATCCCGGCCCGGCGTCAGCGCTGCTTCGCACTGCGGCCGCTGCAGCACCACGCAATGGGCCACCGGCTGCCGGGCCAAGCGCAGCGCCTCGTCAAGCAGCGGCTGGTAGGGGATGACGGTGGCCGCCTCAATGCCGCAGGAGGCGCTCAAGATCGCCTTGGGCGCGGCATCGTCGATGCGGTTGGCCAGTTCCGGGGCCGCAAAGCCGCCGAACACCACCGAATGAACCGCCCCAATCCGCGCGCAGGCGAGCATGGCGATCACCGCCTCCGGCACCATGGGCATGTAGATGACCACCCGGTCGCCTTGGCCGACGCCGAGCGCCGCCAAGCCGCCGGCCGCCTTGGCCACCCTTCCTTTAAGCTCCGCAAAGGTGAAGCGCGCCGCCGCGCCGGTCACGGGGGAATCGTGGATCAGCGCCGTCCGGCCGCCGCGGCCCTCGTCAACATGGCGGTCCAAGGCCAGCCAGCAGGTGTTGGTGCGGCCGCCGCCGAACCAACGCCAAGCGCCGTTGGCATCCTGATCGAGAATCGTCCTTGGAAACTCAAGCCAGGGAATCTCCGCCGCCCGCTCCCGCCAAAAGCCCTCGGGATCGGACAGCGACTGACCGTACAGCGAGGCGTAGGACATGGCCTGACGTCCGGTGCCGCTGCGGGATCAGCCGGCTGACACGGCGCCGACGGAGCGCAAAGCTGCGACCTCATCGGCGGTGAAGCCGCAATCGGCCAGCACCGCGGCGGTGTCCGCGCCGGGCGGGCGGGCGGCTCCGGCTATGGTTGGCTCGGTGCGGCTGAAGCGCGGCGCCGGCGCCGGTTGGGTGACGCCATCCACCTGCACGAAGGTGCCGCGCGCTTGGTTGTGGGGATGGTCGGGCGCTTCAAGGATGGAGAGCACCGGCGCAAAGCACACGTCGGTGCCCTCCATGATGGCGCACCACTCATCCCGGCTCCTCTGCTTGAAGACGGCCGCCAGCTCGGCTTTGCGGTCCGGCCAAAGGCCGGCGTCCATCTGCCGGGCGAAGCGTTCGGGATCGACCCCCGACTTCTCCACCAACAGGGCGTAGAACTGCGGTTCAATGGAGCCGATGCAGATGTGGCCGCCGTCCTTGGTCTCATAGACGTCATAGAAGTGGGCGCCGGTGTCGAGCAGGTTGGTGCCGCGCCGATCCTTGAAGGCCCCGCCCGCCGCCATGCTGAAGAACATGGCCATCAGCGAGGCCGCGCCATCGACCATCGCCGCATCCACCACCTGCCCTTGGCCGGACTTTTGCGCTTCAAGCAGCCCGCAGACCATGCCAAAGGCGAGATACATGCCGCCGCCGCCGAAGTCGCCCACCAGGTTGAGCGGCGGCACCGGCTTCCCTCCGGCGCGGCCAATGGCGTGCAGGGCGCCCGCCAAGCCGATGTAGTTGATGTCGTGGCCGGCCGCCTGCGCCATGGGGCCGTCCTGCCCCCATCCGGTCATGCGGCCGTAGATGAGCCGTGGATTGCGGGCGAGGCAGTCGTCCGGCCCCAGCCCCAGCCGCTCCGTGACGCCGGGACGGAAGCCCTCAAACAGGCCATCGGCGGCCTCCGCCAGCCGCAGCACCGTCTCCACCCCTTCGGCGCGCTTGAGATCCACCCCGATGGAGCGGCGGTTGCGCGCCAGCACATCCTTGGGCGCGGCCGGGTTGGGACTGATCCGATCCACGCGGACCACCTCCGCGCCCATGTCCGAAAGCATCATGCCGCAAAACGGCCCCGGCCCGATGCCTGCCAGTTCAATGATGCGGTAGCCCGCCAGCGGTCCAGCCATAGCAAATCCTCCAGCTCAACCCTCGAAAGCCGAGCGCGACAAGGCGACAGTTTAACGATGAACCCAAAACGGCGAAACTCCGCGCACGTTGCGTATAGCTCCCATTCCGAAGGGTTTCTTGAGCGCGCGCACTTTGACCGCGCTCAGCGAAACGCCTGTGTGCGTTGCATTCGAAGTGGCCGCCGCTATACTTGCCATCCCTCGACACCCGACAATCAGTGGTTGGCGGGTGCAAGCCTTCTGTTCCGCCTTAGCTCAGTTGGTAGAGCAGCTGACTGTTAATCAGCGGGTCGCTGGTTCGAGCCCAGCAGGCGGAGCCATTATTTGTCTCGGCGGCAGCGAACGCCGCCAAGGGCTTGGCGGCTGGCCGCCTTCCCCCAATCGCGCATCCGGTGCGGCCAGTCCGCTGTGCGAGCTCAGAAACGCATCGGAACCCGACCCACGCAACGGGCGCACAGTTTCGCGGTAAGCGAAACCCCAACGCACCCGCAAAGCGGATGCGCAACCGCCTTGAAGGCAGCGGATTAAGCAAGGATACTCCGGGCGACTCTTGGAGGCATGGACATGGCGGAACCGAATTTGAATCCCGGCCAAGCGCGCGCGCCGGGGCCGACCTACCAGGAAGCGGTGCTGAGGGACGCATCGGCGCCCCCGGCTGCGTTCCTGGAGCATTCCTACGAGTTCATGGGCGACCATGACATCCCCTATGCGAACTACACGTCCAAGGCGTTCCTGCAGGCGGAATTCGACAAGTTGTGGCCGCGGGTCTGGCAGATGGCCTGTCGGGAGGAGCACATCCCGGAACCGGGCGACTACCACGTTTACGACATCGGCACCCTGTCGGCCATCGTGGTGCGCAACAAGGACGGCGCGATCAAGGCGTTCCGCAACGCCTGCATGCACCGCGGCACGGCGCTGCGCGACCCGGAGAGCTCCGGCTTTTGCCGGTCCTTCAAATGCCCCTTCCACGGCTGGGAGTACGATCTGGACGGCAAGCTGATCGAGGTGCCGGAAGACTGGGACTTCCCCCACGTCAGCGCCGACACCCACAGCCTGCGGTCCGTGCGGGTGGGCACTTGGGGCGGGTTCGTCTTCATCAACTTCGATCACGAAGCGGCGCCGTTGGCGGAGTTTCTGGGCGTGCTGCCGGAACACTTCAAGGACTTTCGGATCGAGGACCGCTACATCGAAACCCATGTGAGCAAGCGCTTGCCGGTGAACTGGAAGGCCGCCGAGGAGGCGTTCATGGAGGCCTACCACGTCAAGGAGACCCACGCGGGCGGCGCCGACTACTCCGAGCCCATCACCACCTATGACGTGTTCGGCGACAACGTGAGCCGGTTCATCCACACGGTCGGCGCGCCCAACCCGCGCCGGCCCGAGCCCTACACCGAGCAGGAGCTGCTTGAGGGGCTGTGGGGGCGCCGGGGTCCGGACGATGCCGATCAATGTCCCCAAGTGCCGGAGGGGATGACCGCGCGCGATTTCTACGCGCAGTTCGTGCAGCAGCGGCTCGGGGCGCTGTACGACCAGGACTTCTCCAACTACTCAACGGCGCAAACGCTTGATTCCATTGAATACTTCCTGTTTCCGAACCTGTTCGTGTTTCCGGGGCTGTCACTGCCCATGGTCTATCGTTTCCGCCCGGATGCAAACGATCCGGACCACTGCGCGTTCGACCTCCTGCTGCTGCGGCCGAAGCACCCGGACAAGGAACCGCCCCCGCCGCCGGAGCCGCTGCGCCTCGGCATCGAGGAAAGCTACACCGCCGCCGAAGGACTGGGCTGGCTGGGCGCCGTCTATGACCAGGACACGGACAACATGGCGGCCCAGACGCGTGGCTTCAAGGCCTGCGCGCGCGGCGCCCAGACGCTGGGCAACTACCAAGAGGTTCGGGTGCGCCATGTGCACAAGCGCGTGCAGGACTACTTGGAAGGCTGGCCGGCGGGCGCATCCAAGCGGACTTGAACCTTTCCGTCGAGCACCCGGCTGTCGAACACGCATAGCGGCGCGCGGGTGAGCGTGCCCGCAGCCTCGCCGTTGTGCAGCCGGAAGCGCATGCCATGCACGGGGCAGAGGATGTAGCCGTTGCGCACCCGGCCGCCGTCGAGCGGTTGGTCTTGATGCGAACACCGGTTCTCGACGACGTGAATTTCGTCTTCCGAGTTGCAAACCAACAGCTCCCGTCCATCCAGGACGACGAGCTTGCTGCCGTTCGTCGGAACGTCGGCCACTCGGGCAATGGTGCGGTACTCCGGCATGACGGCAACGGGCTAGGCCGGGTCGTGGTGTCTGGGCACCAAACGCCCCAGCCCGGCATCGATCAATTGGCCCTCCATGTAATGGCGGATCTCCTCGGCGCGCTCCATCTTCAGCACCCGCGCCAGCATGCGCCGGGCGTCGGTGCGCTTGATGTTGCGCAGCAGCCACTTCACCTTGGGCAGGTTGGTGGCGTTCATCGACAGCACTTGGTAGCCCATGGCCATCAGCAGCACCGCGCCTATCGGGGCGCCGGCCAGCTCGCCGCAGATGCCGATGTCCTTGCGCTCGGCTTGGGCGTTGCGGGCAACCTCGCGCAGCGCCCGCAGCACGGCGGGATGGAAGTCGCGGTACAAGTCGGCCACTCGGGTGTTGTTGCGGTCCACGGCCAGCATGTACTGCGTGAGGTCGTTGGAGCCGACGGCCAGAAAGTCCACCCGCCGCGCCAACTCCCGCGCTTGATACACGGCGGCGGGCACTTCCACCATCACGCCAATGAGCGGCTCCTTGACCTCGAACCCCTCCTCCGCCACTTCGCGATGGGCTTGGCTGACCAGCCGTTGCGCCTCCTCCACCTCGGACACGCTCGACACCATCGGCAGCATGATGCGCAGCACGCCCTTGAGGCCTGAGTTGGCCTTGAGCATGGCGCGCGCTTGGGCGAGAAAGATTTCCGGGTGGTCCAAGGTGACGCGAATGCCGCGCCAGCCGAGAAAGGGGTTGTCCTCGGTGATGGGAAAGTACGGCAGCGCCTTGTCGCCGCCGACGTCCAGGGTGCGCATCGTCACCGGGCGCGGCTCGAACGCCTCCATGTGGGTTCGATACAGCCGCCGTTGCTCCTCCTCGGTGGGGAAGCGCTCCTGGGCCATGAAGGGCACTTCGGTGCGGAACAGGCCGATGCCCTCCGCGCCCCGGTCCAAGGAGCGGGAGATGTCCCGCGTCAGGCCGATGTTCACCCACAGCAGCACCCGGTGGCCGTCAAGGGTGACGCAGGGCAGGCCGCGCAGCTCGCCGAGCTCCTCGGCGAACTCCTGATCCTCGGCGAGCACCGCTTGGTAGTCGGCGGTGAGCTTGGCGGATGGGTTGGCGTACAACTCGCCGTAGTGGCCATCGACGATGAGCGACTGCCCGTCCAGCTGATGGATGGGCAGTTCAACCACCCCCATGACCGCCGGAATGTCCAAGGCGCGCGCCAGGATGGCGACGTGGGAGTTGACGGCGCCGCGCTTGGAAACCAAGCCCTTGAGGCGCGCGGAGGGCACGTTGGTGAGCATGCTGGGGGTGATCTCCTCGCCAACCAGTATGGTGTCCGGCGGGAATTGCGTCTTGTGGGTGCGGATGTCCTGCAAGTAGGCCAGCACCCGCAGCCCCAAGTCCTCCACGTCAGTGGCGCGCTCGCGCAGGTAGGCGTCCTCCATGCGCTTGAAGCGGCCCAAGTGTTCGCGGATGACGTTCTTCAACGCGCCCTGCGCCCACTCGCCCCGGTGAATTCGTTGGCGCACATCGCCGGTGATGGCGTCGTCGTCGAGCATGTGCAGATAGACGTCGAACAAGGCCAGCTCCTCCCGCGGCAGGCTCTGCGCGAACTGCTCGCTGATGCGGCGAATGTCGTTGCGCACCGACTCCACGGCGCGGTCGAATATCATCAGCTCGACGGTGACGTTCTCGGCCTCCTTGTCGGGCACCCCGTCGAGGCTGACGGCCGGATACGCCACCGTTGCAACGCCGAGGGCAACGCCCGGCGAGCCGGCTATGCCTTGAAACTTGAGATCGTCGCGGTCGTCGTTGGCGTTGACCAAATTGGCCATGTCCCCAACCGCCTCAGCATGGGCGATTACGGCGGCCAATTGGGCGGACAGGGTGACGAGGAGGGCCTCCTCGTCCTCATCGAAACGGCGCCTCTCGCGCTGCTGGACCACCAGCACGCCCAGCACTTCGCGCTGGTGGATGATCGGCGCGCCGAGGAAGGCGTTGAAGGGCGCCTCGCCCGTTTCGGGCATGTGGAAGTAGCTCGGATGCTCGCTGGCGGCCTCCAAGTTCACGGGTTCCGCCCGCTCGCCGACGAGGCCCACCAAACCGATGCCCGCGTCAATGGTGGCCCGGCCCACCGCATCCGGGTTAAGGCCCTCGTTGGCGGCGAACAGGTACTGGCGGCGGCCCGGCACCCGCAAGTAAACCGAGCACACCTCGGTGCCCAAGGCGGCGCGCACCTCGCGGACCATGACGGCCAAGGCCTCGTGAAACGTAGGCGCAGCGGTTACGTCCTGAACGATCTCCCGAAGCTGGCTAAGTTGGCTGGGCATGCGCTAATCAGCTTGATTCGCGGATGGCGAGGCGGACGGCGACAAGGCGCCGAGGGCGGGCGCCAACTCGGCCAGCGCCTTGCGATAGACGCGGCGCTTGAAGGCGACCACCTTGGCGATCGGATGCCAGTAGCTGACCCACTGCCAATGGTCGAACTCCGGCTCATCGCAACGCTGGACGTCAACTCGGCTGTCATCAGCCAGCATGCGCAGCAAAAACCACTTCTGCTTTTGGCCGACGAAGTCAGGGTGGGAGCCGCGGCGGCGCAGCTGCGGCGGCAGTTCATAGCGCAGCCAGCCCCGGGTCTCGGCGACGATCTCGACGCAGGCCGCATCGAGGCCCACCTCCTCATCGAGTTCCCGGTACAGTGCGTCCTTGGGCGTCTCCGATTCCCGGATGCCGCCCTGCGGAAACTGCCAAGCGTCAAAGCCGCCGACGCGCCGGGCAAATAGAACCTGTTCGCGGCTGTTGGCCACGACAATGCCGACGTTCGGCCTGAAGCCGTCCGCGTCCAACATGCGACCCCCTGCCGTTCGTTGCCAAAGAAGCAGCCCAATTGAACATCAAAAGGCCGTGAAATGCGAACCTGCGCACCCGTGGAACGGGCGCTGGATTGCCGAACCCCGAACGAATGCCTTGTCGGGATCGAGGATGCCGCCTGATCCGGCAGGCAAAAAGTTCCGAAAGGTCCTGAGCCGGCACACGACCTTTACAACGCTGCTTTTCCCGCCTACCCTTGGCCTAGGCTTCGACGCCCGTGCGGGCACGGAGACCGCTGGCGTACCCTCGGGCGGCGTCGGCAACCCCTAGCAAGCGCCAGGACTTGATCCGCTCTGGAGGACAGGTACCCATGCAATCGGATGGCAATAGCCACTCGCTAAACGCCTCTGGGCGCATTCGCTGCGCCGTCCTCGGTTCCCGGTCCCGTTGCCTTGCCGCAGACACATCCGGGAGGACGCCTTGAACACCCTTGACTTTGCGCGGCGCAAAGCCGCCCGAGACCCCATTGCCATGGTCACCTGCTACGATTTTTGGTCGGCCCAAGTGCTGAATCGAACCGACGTCGATTGCCTGCTGGTGGGCGACAGCCTCGCCATGGTCATGCACGGCTTCGACAGCACCGTGCAGGCCACGGTGGAGATGATGGCGCTGCACGCCGCTGCGGTGCGGCGGGGCGCCCCGGACAAGTACGTCGTCGGCGACATGCCCTTCCTGTCCATGCGCAAGGGCGAGGGCTTCGCCATGGACTCGGTGCAGGCGCTCATGCAGGCCGGCGTCAACGCGATCAAGGTGGAGGGCGAGGCGGGCCAAGCGGAGTTGACGGCGCACATCGTCGAATCCGGAGTGCCGGTTATGGGGCATCTGGGCTTGACGCCCCAATCCGTGCAAGCCTTCGGCGGGCACAAGGTGCAGGGCCGCAACGAAGGCCAGGCCGCGCGGATGCTCGACTCCGCCCGCAAGCTGGAGGCGGTCGGCTGCTTCGCGCTGGTGCTCGAGTGCGTGCCCCGGCAACTGGCGCGGCGCATCACGGAGGAGCTGTCCATCCCCACCATCGGCATCGGCGCCGGGCCCGACACCGATGGCCAAGTTCTGGTGCTGCAGGACATGCTGGGCATGAACCCCGACTTCAAGCCGCGCTTCTTGCGCCACTACGCCGATGGGCGCGGGCTGATATGCGATGCCGTTGACCGTTTCGCGGAGGACACCCGAAGCGGCGGGTTCCCGGCCGTGGCGGAGTGTTACGGATGAGGGCCTTCGGCTTGTCCCGGAACGGCGCGCCGCCGCCTAGGGAACGGCCCGTTCGCCGCAGGACTGCCTCCACGTGCCCATGAAAGTGCTGCGCGGCCTTGACGAGTGGCAGCGGTTCCGGGCCATGCCTACCGGCGGCCTCGGCTTCGTGCCCACCTTGGGCGGGCTGCATGAAGGCCACGCCGCACTGATCCGGCGGGCCGCTGCCGAAAACGACCTGGCCGTGGTGAGTTTGTTCCTGAACCCCACCCAGTTCGACGATCGCCAAGACTTGGCAAGCTATCCGGCCAGCCTTGAGGATGATTTGGCCTATGCCGAAGCGCAGGGCGCAGGCGCCGTGCTGGCCCCGAACCGGGAGGCGATCTATGCCGATGGCTTTCGCTTCAAGGTGGAGGAGTCGCCGCTCAGCCGGGAGCTCTGCGGCGCCCATCGGCCCGGCCACTTCAGCGGCGTCCTGACGGTGGTGTTGAAGCTCCTGAACCTCGTCAAGCCCGAGCGCGCCTACTTTGGCGAAAAGGACTACCAGCAGCTCGAACTCATCCGCGGCATGGCGCAGGCTTTCTTCATCGAGGCGGAGATCGTGGCCTGCCCAACGGTTCGCGACGCCGATGGCCTTGCCTTGAGCTCGCGCAACGCCCGGCTCGACGCGGCCGGCCGGGCGCTGGCGCCGCGCCTGCGCGAGGCGTTGTCCGCCCCCGGCTCGGATGGCCAGGTGGCCGCTTCCCTTTCCCGCTTGGGCTTCGACGTGGACTACGTGGCCACCCGCTTCGGCCGCCGGCTGGCGGCGGCGAGCATCGGCAACGGGGAGGCCAGGGTGCGCCTAATCGACAACATCCCGCTGGCGCAGATGCGCGCCGCCGGCGACGCAAACGGGGACATCCCGGCATGATTCTGGCCCTCGACGTCGGCAACAGCCAGATTTACTGCGGCGTCTTTGACGACGGCAAATTGGTGGTGCAGCTTCGGCGCACCTCCACCGTGCGGGGCTCGTCGGACGAACTCGGCGTCTTCCTGCGGGCGGCGTTGCGGGAGAACGGCATCGACCCCAACAACGTTGCCCAGATCACCGCCTGTTCGGTGGTGCCGGACATCAACTACTCCCTGCGCGCCTGCTGCCAGAAGTACTTCAACATCGAGCCCCTGATCCTGCGCCCCGGCATTAGGACGGGCCTCAAGATCGGCTACAAGGACGCCAAGGAGGTCGGCGCCGACCGCATTGCCGACGCCATGGGCGCGATCAAGCTGTTTCCGGACCGCAACCTGATCGTCATCGACTTCGGCACCGCCACCACCGTGTGCGCCGTCACCCGCAACCGGGAGTTCCTCGGCGGCAACATCGTCCCCGGACTGCGGCTGTCCATGGACGCCTTGGAATCCAAGACCGCGCAATTGCCGTCGGTGGAGATCAAGCCGGTGCGCTCGTCGATCGGACGCACCACGGTGGAGAGCATTCAAAGCGGCCTTTACTGGAGCAACGTGGGCATGGTGCGGGAACTCGTGCAGCGGATCAGCGATGAGGTGTTCAGCGACGACCGCCCCTTGGTGATCGCCACCGGCGGCTTCTGTCATCTGTTCAATCGCGAAAAGCTGTTCGATCGGGTGGTGCCCGATCTCATCCTGACCGGCCTGCTCGAAGCGCTGCGGCTGAACGCCTGAGGTTCCGTTGCGGGATCGGGCGGATTGTTGCGGCGCCTTGGCCCGGCGGCAGGGCGCGTGAAATGCCGCATCAGGGGCCGGCCAGTCATCGGCAATGCGCGGGCTTAAGAAACATATCGGAACCTGAGCTACGCAACGGGCGCTCAGTTTCGCGGTAAGCGAAACTCCATCCGCGACCGTCAGGTCGCGCCTTGACAGCAAGGCCCTTTCCACCAATGCTTTGGCGCGGCAAATGGAAACGGCCATCCAACCGGCCATGCGTTGCTGCGATGCGGGCGCGCCGGCGCAAGCCGGGGGCTTGCGTGCGCTGGCCCTGCTGTCGGCTTGCCGGGCCGATGGGCAGGCATCAACCAACCGCTGACCAACCCTCAAGGACCATGAACCGCTCATGCAAAACAACCTCGGTCTCTTCCTGACGAAACGGGCCTTCCTGTCGCCCCGCCGCGACGCCTACGTCGATAGCCACTCCGGGCTGCGGCTGACCTACGATGAGCTCAACCGGCGCTGCAACCAAGTCGCCAACGCCTTTGTGGCGGCGGGCATCGAAAAGGGGGAGCGGGTTGGCCTGTTGCTGATGAACAGCGCGGAGTTCATGGAATCCTACTTCGCGCTGGCCAAGATCGGCGCGGTCATCGTGCCGTTGAACTGGCGGCTGGTGGCCGATGAGCTGGAGTTCATCCTCAAGGACAGCGGCACCAAGCGCCTGATCTACGGCGAGGAGTTCGCCGATGCGGCAGCGGAACTGCACAGCCGCGGCGAAAGGACCGAGATCGGCCATTGGCTGCAGGTCGAGGGCGAGCGGGAGACCGCTTACTTCGCCCAAAGCCATGAAGCCTTCCGGGATGCCGCCAGCGATGCGGAGCCCGCGGTGGGCGGCTCTGGCGACGACATGCTCTACATCATGTACACCTCCGGCACCACCGGCCTGCCGAAGGGCGTGGTCCACACCCACAACACCGCCATCTGGGGCATCCTCACCATCGCCGCCAACGTCCACTACCAAGAACGGGAGCGCTACCTCGCAGCGCTGCCGATGTTCCACGTCGGCGCCCTGACGCCGCTGGCGGTCAACGTCCATGGCGGCGCAGCCTCCATTGTCATGCGCGCCTTCGACCCGACGCTGGCTTGGCAGTTGATTGAGCGGGAGAAGGTCACCTCGGGCCTGGTGGTGCCGGCCATGATGAACTTCATGCTGCAGGTGCCGAACTACCAGCGCTTCGACTTCTCCTCCCTGCGCTGGCTGATGACCGGCGCGGCGCCCGTGCCGGTGGCGCTCATTCAACAGTACTCGGAATTGGGCGTTGACGTGCGTCAAGTCTATGGCCTCACCGAAACCTGCGGCCCGGCCTGCTTGATGGACGCCGAGACCTCCCTTGCCAAGCCCGCATCGACGGGCCAAGCCTTTTTCCACACCTCCGTTCGCGTCGTGGCGGAGAACGGGGACGACTGCCCCCCGGGCGTTTCCGGCGAGGTGATCGTGGCCGGACCTCACATCATGCGTGAATACTGGAACCGCCCCGAAGCGACGACCGAGACCATCGTTGACGGCTGGTTGCGCACCGGCGACGTGGCGACCATGGATGAGGACGGCTACGTCTTCATTCAGGATCGCATCAAGGACATGATCATCTCCGGCGGCGAGAACGTCTATCCGGCGGAAATCGAGGAAGTGCTGATGACCCACCCGGACGTCATCGAGGCGGCGGTGATTGGCATGGCCAGCGAAAAGTGGGGCGAAAGCCCCTTGGCCATTGTGGTTTCCAAGTCCGAGGCGTTGAGCGAGGCCGATGTGCTCAACCACTGCCAAGGCAAGCTGGCGGCATTCAAGTTGCCCAAGAAGGCCGCCTTCGTGACGGAAATTCCGCGCAACCCCAGCGGCAAGATCTTGAAGCGGGTGCTGCGCGAGCAGTTCCCCGACCCCGCCCCCGTGTAGCGGGACATGGGCAGATGATGCTGAGGACTGCGGAGCGGCGCTGACGTGAAGCCCGCCCTTCGCCATCGTCAACGCTTCACCCACGCCCTGACCGGCGCGTCAAGGCGAACCTTGGCTCAGGGCCTAAGGTTTGTGGGAGTTTCGCTGGCGCGAAACTCCGCCGCCGTTGCGAGAATCAGGTTCGATGGGTTTCCGAGCCCGCACGGCGCGTTCATCCGGCTGGGCGGGAATCGGCGCTTTCGATGGCTTAAGCCCATCGAAAGCGCCGGCGAAACGTTCGGCCAACGCATCGCCGCAAAGCGATGTGCGGGTTCTAGAATGCCCAGCCAACCCCTGCGCGAACGGAACTGTCGTCGCCGCTGGTGGCGAATCCAGCGTTGACGAAGATGCCCTTCCTGTCGCCGAATCGACCGGAGACGCCGACTGCCACGCCCTGCTCGCCATCACTGTTGCCAACGCCGACGCCGACAAAGAAGTCGCGGTCGCCGCCGGGCGGCGCGTTGGGCACGGCGGAAAGGGCGGCCGCCATCGCGGCAACTTGACTGACCCGTTCGTCCACCGCAACCAGCCGCCGGTCGAGATTCATGATTGAAGAGGCATTGGCGGCGATGTTGCCCGCATTGGCAGCGATGTTGCCCGCATTGGCGGCGATGGACCGATTCTGCGCGTCATCGGCCATCATGCGGGCCATCTCGTTGCGCTCGATGGCCATCATGTTGCCGTCGATGTGCATGTTCTGCGCAGCGTCGTCGGCTTGGCGCGCCTTCTCGTTGTCCGCAATGGCCTTCCCGTTGTCCGCAATGGCCTTCCTGTTCTCCTCGACGCCCTCCTCAAGTTCTTCATGGTAGGCCAACGCTGCTGTCGGAGCGGCCGCGCCAAAAAAGACGAGGCAGACGCAAAGAAACCGGTTGCGGGCGAGGCTGGCGCCTGAACTGGGAGGAAAGGGGGTTTTCATGGTGGTTGCTCCGGTTGAAAGTGGTTTGAATGGTCAATCTTGTTGTGCAACTACTGAGCCCAACAACAGCGGCGAACAGTAGCACACGGAGGCTTCCAAGGTCTCCAAAGCGGTGCAGGAAGCAGCGGTTCCGGTTGGGAGCGCCTAAGTCGCTTCCACGGATTCGATCAATCCCGGACGCAGCAGAGGCGCCTTGCGCTGGCGTTCGTATTTGCGCGCCGGCGTGTTGGCGATCTCGGCGAGTTCCCCTGCCCGGCGTCCCGCCTCGATGCGCTCCTCGCTGACTTCGCCATAGAGGGTGGTGCGCTGGCGCGGCTTGCGGCCTGCGGCTTCGATCATGGCCGCCATGTCCTGGGGCGAAGTCTCCTGCCCGTGGGTGGTGCCTGCCGCGCGGCTGATGCTTTCGTTCATCAGCGTGCCGCCAAGGTCGTTGCAGCCGGCGTTGAGGCAGGCGACGACGCCCTTGTGGCCCATTTTCACCCAACTGGCTTGGATGTTGGTGATGTGCGGGTGCAGGGCGAGACGGGCGACGGCGTGCATCAGCACGGCCTCGCGGAAAGTGGGGCCTTTGCGAGCCCGGCCCTTCAGGTACATCGGCGCCTCCATGTGGACGAAGGGCAACGGCACGAACTCGGTGAAGCCGCCGGTTCTGGCCTGCAGGTCGCGCACCCGGATCAGGTGCCGCGCCCAGTGCTGCGGCCCTTCCACATGGCCGTACATGATGGTGGCCGTGGTCCTGAACCCCACGCCGTGGGCGGCCTCCATCACTTCAAGCCACTGGCCGGCGTTGATCTTGTCCGGGCAGATGACGGCGCGGATCTCATCGTCGAGAATTTCCGCTGCGGTGCCCGGCAGCGTGCCGAGGCCTGCCGCCTTCAGCCGTTGCAGGTAGGTGGACAGATCCAAGTTCAGGGTGGCCGCGCCCTGCCAAACCTCCAAGGGCGAAAAGGCATGGATGTGCATGTCCGGCACCGCCGCCTTCACCGCGCCCAGGATGCCGATGTAAGTCTCGCCGGTGTATTCGGGATGGATGCCGCCCTGCATGCAAACCTCCGTGCCGCCCCGGCTCCATGCCTCCCTGGTGCGCCGTTGAATCTCCTCATGGGAAAGGTCGTAGGGCCGCCCGCGCAGGTTTTCCGACAGCTTGCCCTTGGAGAATGCGCAGAACTGGCATTTGAAGTAGCAGATGTTGGTGTAGTTGATGTTGCGGTTGACGACGAAGCTCACGGTGTCGCCGTTGACCTCGGCGCGCAGGCGGTCGGCGGCTTGGACCACGGCGGTGAAGTCGCCGTCCCGAGCCTGAAACAGCCGCACGATCTCCGTTTCCGTAAGGCTGTGAGCGGCAGTCGCCTTGTCCAGAATGGCGGCGACGTCGCTGGCCGCCCGGCCGGGCTTGGCGCGGATGGCGGCGAGTTCCGCCTCTGGAGGGTCAAGCTGCTCCCCCGGCGACCAGTCGTCGGTGCGCGGAAAGCCGTCCGCGTCCGCGAGGTCGAGCACAGCTTGGCGCAATTCGGGCGCAACCCAGGTTGCGGCATCCCGAGCGTAGGCCGGATAGAGGGTCAGGCGCTCCTGCAGCTGCTTGCCCGCTGCGGCGGTTTCCCGGGCCAGCTCGTCGAGTTGCGGCCAAGGCGCTTCGGGGTTCACGAAGTCCGGGGTGAGGGGCGAGACGCCGCCCCAGTCGTTGATGCCCGCATCGACGATTTGCGGCAGCACGCCGGGGCTTAGGTTGGGCGGGGCTTGGACGCTCATCGCCGGGCCGAAAATCAGGCGGGCCATGGCGATGGTCCAGAGCAGTTCGTTCAGGTCCGGCTCCGGCGCCTGCGCCATCTTGGTTTCCGGCTTGGCCCGGAAGTTTTGGACGATGATCTCCTGGATGTGGCCGTGCCGCTCATGCACGGCGCGAATGGCCAGCAGGGATTCGATGCGCTCCGGGCGCGTCTCGCCAATGCCGATCAGAATGCCGGTGGTGAACGGGATCTTCGCGCGCCCAGCATCCTCCAAGGCTTGCAGCCGCACGGCGGGCACCTTGTCCGGCGAGCCGTGGTGCGGCATGCCCTTCTCGCAGAGCCGATCGGAGGCCGACTCCAGCATGAGGCCCATCGACGGCGACACGGGGCGCATGTGCGCCAACTCATCCGGCGTCAGGTTGCCGGGATTCAAATGGGGCAGCAGGCCGGTCTCCCGATGCACGGTCTCGGCTGCGTGGCGCAGGTAGCTCAAGGTGGAGTCGAAGCCGAGGGCGGCCAGCCCCTCGCGCGCCGCCTTGTAGCGCAGTTCCGGCTTCTCGCCCAGGGTGAACAGGGCCTCCTTGCAACCCATTGCCGCGCCGTGGCGGGCTGTTTCGAGCACTTCGTCGATGGTCATGTAGGGCGCCTTCACCCGCCGCGGCACTTGGGCGAAGGTGCAGTAGTGGCAGACGTCCCGGCACAAGTGGGTCAAGGGAATGAAAACCTTGCGCGAATAGGTGACGGCGTCGCGGAAGCCCTCATCGCGCAGCGCGGCGGCGGCTTGCGCCAGCGCTCGGGTGTCCTGCCAAGCGGCCAGCCCCAAGGCCTCCGCGTCGGTCATTCGGCCGCCGTGGCGGGCCTTGTGGAGAGCTTGTTCGGAATTGGGCATGTCAAGTCCTCAGCGCTTGGCCGCGCGCCTCGCTTCTAGGGCGCATCATTATCAACGTCCGCAAGCCGTTCGGCTACACCCGAATTTCGCAGGTAAGTCCCGGTCTGGCTGCTTGGCCCTCGGCGCAGCAACCGCACCAGGTCAGCCGGCGTGTCGATGTCCAGGGCGAAGCCCGAGCCGTCAACCACCCGCGGCCCCAATCCCGCCCGCCGGGCATGTTCGGCGTGGGCGCTGAAGCTCTTGCCGTCAAAGACGAAGGGGATGGCGTCCGGCGGGGTGCAGATCATGCCGTTGGTGCCAATGCGCTGCGTGTCCGGCAGCAGCGTGACGCCTTGGTGCGCGGCGATCAGGGCATCGACTTCACCGGGCTCGACCAGCGGGGCGTCGGCAGGCACGATGAAAATGCCGCGGGCGCCGAGTTCCGCCACCGCATGGTCCCGCGCTTGGTTCAGCGCTTCGGGCAGGTTGGCGCCGCCGCTCTCGGCGAACTGGCGCAGTCCAAAGGACTGCGCCAGGGCATTGGCCTGCGGGGCGCGCGAGACCAGCAGGATGCCGCTCAACCGCCGGCAGCGGGACAGGGCGCAGAGCACGTCCCGCGCCATCGCCAGCATGAGCGCCTTGCGTTCCGGGGCGTTCAGGACGCTGGCCAAGCGCTGCTTCGCCTGATCGAAGCGCTTGATGGGAACGATGGCCCACATCAGCGGCTCCCCCCGTTCAAGGTCCTGATGAAATCCAAGGTCTGCGCCGCCAGGCGTTCCCGGTCCTCAAGCGTCGCCATCAGGGTCTGCGCCACCCGGGTCGGCATCGCCAAGGCGCCGTCCAAGGCGGCGTCGCGTTCGTCGAGAATGAAGCCGTCGATGAGGCCCGCGTAGTGCCTGGCGACCTGGGTGGCGGTGACCGGCATCCCCAACTCCCCCATCATCTTGGCGGTCGGCCCCTTGACGGCGCCCCCGCCGACGATTGGCGAGACCGCCACCAAGGGGGCGCCGCTGGCCTTCAAGGCTTCCCTGAGTCCCGGCACCGCGAGTATGGGATCCACGGAAACGAAAGGGTTGGAGGGGCAGATGATGATGCCCTCGCAGCCTTTGAGGTGAGTGGCCAAGTTCGGGCTGGGCCGGGCGTCCCCAGCGCCGGCGAACTCGAAGCCGGTCACTGCGGGCTGGCAGCGGTCACGCACGAAGTAGTGCTGAAACGCCATGGGGCCGTTGGCGGTGTGGACCTGCGTGCGCACCGGATCGTCGCTCATCGGAATGATGGGTTGCCGAACGCCGAGGCTGGCGGCAATGCGACGGGTGGCCTGGGTGAGGGCGACGCCTTGGCCGAGCAGCCCGGTGCGCGTAACGTGCAGCGCCAGGTCCCGGTCGCCGAGCCGGAACCAGGTCTCCCCGCCCAGCTCATCCAAGGCGGCCATGAAGTGCCAGCTCTCGTCCTTGCGTCCCCAACCGGCTTCCGGGTTGCTCAATCCCGCCAGCGTGTAGGTGAGCGTGTCCATGTCCGGCGAGATGTGCAGGCCGAGGTGCTCGAAGTCGTCGCCGGTGTTGACGACGAAGGCGATCTCCTGCGTCGCCAGAATGCGCGCCAGCCCCACCGCCAGCTTGGCGCCGCCGATGCCGCCGGTGAGCGCGATGTAACTCATCAGCGAAAAAGATCCTCGGCCAGCGGGCGCACGATCCTGCTGGCCGCCCCGCCGCCGCGTTGGGCCGCAAGGCCCTTGGCCAGAACGAGCGGGACGCGCTCCGTGGTCTCGCCCATCAGCAGGGTGGCGGCCGCGGCGATGGCATCGGCGCGATTGATGAGCGTGACCTTGAGTTCGCGGCCAAAGAGGTCCGTGCCGCCGCGATGATCCTCAAGCACCTCGAGGCCGGCGGCGCCGATGGCCACGCCCACGGTGCCCAAGCGCCAAGGCCGATTGTGGCTGTCCGTGATGAGCACCCCGACGGCCACGCCGGTCAGTTCGGCCAAGCGGCGGCGCAGCGCCGCCGCCGAGCGGTCCGGATCGAGGGGCAGCAGCAGCGCCCGCTCGCCGCCGCCGTGATCGATGTTCGATTGGTCGATGCCGGCGTTGGCGCACACCAGCCCCAGCCGGTGGCGGACGATCAGAACGCCCGGGCGTTGGCGCAGCACTTGCGTTGATTCGTCGAGGATGAGCTGGACCAAGCGCGGATCCTTGTCCGTTTCGGCGCCAAGGCCGATGGCCTGCGCTGAGGGCTTCACGTCATCGAGATCGACTTGCCGCCCTTCGGCCTTGGACACGATCTTTTGGGCGACGCAAACCACGTCGCCGCCTTCGAGCTTGAGGCCGGCCCGCTCCAAGGCTTGCGCCGCCAGCGCCGCCAAGTCGTCGCCCGCTTGGATCATGGGCAGACCCGGAACCGGCGTCAGGCGCAGCGCCGCGCTCATCGGTGGCCGTCCCGTCCGCCGGTCGCCGCCCAACGCAGCAGGCCGACGGCCATCAGTGGTCGGACTGGCCGACGATCTTGATGCCGGAGTGGGAGATGTCGTGGCGGCGGTTGATTTGGATCAATATGGAGGTGAGCGCCTCGGCGGCCGCCGAATTCTCGATCGGCCCGGCATGCCAGCCGGTCATGCCCGCTTCCTCGGTGAGCTGCATCACCTTGTCCCGAGCCGCCTTCTTGTTGCCGGCAATGAGCACGTCGCATTCGATTTCCACGTCTTCCCGCAGCAGGTGGGCGGCGACGTTCTGATAGGCGGTGACCACCATGACCTCCTCGCCGAGCATGTCCTGGGCCCGCTTGCCGGCACTGCCTTGCGGCGGCAGCTGCACGGTGCCCACCTTGGGCGGCACCAAGGGCACGGTGACGTCGATGAGGATCTTGCCCGCCAGAGCCGCCTTCACCCCGGCCAGGGTTGAGAGCTGATGCTCCGCCGGCACGGTGAGCACCACGATGTCGCCGGCCGCCGCCGCGGCGGCGTTCTCCATGGGCGCCGCCGGCGTGTCCGGGCTGATGGCGCGCAGGTCGGCCACCGCCCGCTCGGCCTTCGGCAGCGTCCGCGAGCCGATGATGATCCGATGTCCGGCCCTCGACCAGCGAATGGCGAGGCCGGTGCCGAGGTCTCCCGTGCCGCCGAGGATGGCAATGGTTTCCCTGTCGTTCTCGATTGATGACATAAGCGCTTCCAGAAGCCTCTTCAAAAAAAGGATGCGATTATGAGGGCAAACGCCTGTTGGATGCCATTGCGCGACCTGACGGTCGCGGATGGAGTTTCGCTGCGCGAAACTCCGCGCTCGTCGCTTAGGTCGGATTCCGATAGGTTTCTGAGCCTGCACATTGCCGCCCCGTCCTCGTCTCGAACCAGGCAACCCCATTCCATATGGCCGCCATTTGGCCTATGGTTTGCGGCCAATCCCAATGCAAGAAGGAAAGCCCATGCGCATAGGCACCATGATCGGCGCGGACGGCGCCGCCGGCAATGACCTCGACGGCGTGATCGGCAGGGCCAAGGAGGCCGAGGCGGCCGGGCTCGACAACGTCTGGCTGGCCAACATATTTTCGTTCGACGCCATCTCCGCCCTCGCCTTGATCGGTCGCGAAACCAAGCGCATCGGCCTTGGCACCGCGGTCACTCCCACCTACCCCCGGCATCCGACCGCCATCGCCCAGCAGGCCCTCACCACCCAAGCGGCCGCTCCCGGCCGCTTCACGCTGGGCATCGGGCTGTCCCACAAGCTGGTCATCGAGGACATGCTCGGCCTTTCCTACGAGCGGCGCGCCGCGCACATGCGCGAGTACCTTGAAGTGCTCATGCAGTTGGCGCGGGGCGAGACCGCCAACTACGAGGGCGAGGAGTATCGGGTGCGCGGGCTGGCCTTGGACATCCCCGGTTCCGAGGGCCTCAAGGTGGTGGTCGCCGCGCTCGGCCCGGCCATGCTGAGGATCGCCGGAGAGCTTGCCGACGGCACCAGCACTTGGATGGTGGGTCCGAAGACCATGCAGACCCACATCGTGAAACGGCTGACCGCGGCCGCGGACGCCGCCGGGCGACCGGCGCCGCAGATCGTCGGCGGCTACCCCATCGCCTTGACCGCCAAGCCCGACGCGGCCCGGGCGGAAATCGCCAAGAGCCTAGTGATCTACGGACAGTTGCCGAGCTATCGCGCCATGCTCGACCGGGAGGGCGTGGCGGGGCCGGCGGACATCGCCTTGCTGGGCGATGAGAACCTGCTGCGCGGCGAGATCAAGCGCTTGGAGGATGCGGGCGTCACCGACTTCAACGCCGCCATCATGGACGTCGGGGACGGCGCCTACCAACGCACCTTGGAATTCCTCGGGAGCCTGAAGGGATGAGCCTCAGTCCGCGACGGCTGCCGGAATCCAACTGCCGTGAAAGCCATCCGGAATGCGGGGCAGCTCGACCGACGCGATCGGTTCGTTGTCCATGGTCGCCGCGTCCATGATGACGAAGCGGCTGCTGTCCGAGCGGGCATCGTAAACGAACGTCATCAGGTAGCCGTCGTCCTCGCTCTTGGGGTCGGCTGCGGGCGCGAACACCGCCTCGCCGCCGACGCGGCCCCGGCCGAACTCCACCGATGAACGCGCTCCCGTCTCCCGGTCGTACTTTAAAATGGCCCCCGTCGCGTCGATCGGATCGTCAGGGATGCCCGCTTCGGACATGCTCATCATGTAGCCGTAGCGGTGCTTGAGGCCGATGACGCTGTCGGCGACCCGGGGGAACTCGGCGCTGCGGTCATCCACCTGCTCCTCGCGCACCTTGCCGGTGGCCGTGTCGATGGTGAACCGCCACAGTTCCGGCGGCGGGAAATCCATGGCGGATTCGCGCCACATGTGGCTGAAGCGGGCCACGTCAAGCACGATGGCGTCGCCGTCCTCATAGGCGTTCATGGGGTGGAAAACGTAGCAGGGGTTGATGTCGTACCAAGTCACTTGACCGTCGTTGCCGTTGCGCGGCATCACGCCCAGCCGGGCCGGATAGCTGTCGTCCCAGCGAATGGGCAGTTCGCCGCTCATCGCCAGTTCCATGTTGAACACCGCCGGCAGGTCCATGAACACGACGTGGTTCCGGGTTATGTTGAAGTCGTGCATCATGGTCGGCCCGCCGACCGTGACGTTCTCCACCTGAACCAGCTGGCCATCCGCCGACACGCGCAGGTAGCGCAGGTAGGGCGGCATGGCGGAGTAGCCGAAGGCGAGCAACTCGCCGGTGACCGGACAGATCTTCGGATGCGCAGTGAACGAGCCATTCAGGACGCCATCGAAGTCGGTGGGCCCCAAGGTGCCGAGCTCGCCGTCGATCACATAGGGAAAGTGGCCTTCCTCAAGCGCCAGGATCTTGCCGGCATGGCCGATGACGTGGGTGTTCGCCTTTGACGACTTCATGTCCATCAACACGGCGGGGTCGAGAATGTCGGTCGCGGGGTTGGCGATGAAGGGGGTTTGCACGTAGCGGTTGCGGTACCACTCAGCGCGCCCGTCGCGAATCCTGACGCCGTGCAGCATGCCGTCGCCGAAGAACGGGTGGCTGCTCGTCCCGGTAAAGGGGTTGGCGCCGTTGCGCACGAAGCGGCCATCGAGTTCGGCGGGGATGGTTCCAGTCACCTTCAGCCGCTCAAGCGTGCGCTCCTCGCCGATGGGGCGGCCATTGCCGCGCAGGTGGACCGGTGTGTCTTCAATTGCTTCCGCCATCGCTGGAGTCTCCCTGTCTTGTGGCGCCCAGCCCCGGCCAAAACGGATCCAAGGCTCAAGGGCAATTACCGTTATGATAGCTCGCCGGGCAGAGAATTTGAAATTGGAGGACAGCCACTGAAACGATACCCGACCGGGCATTTGAACCTCCGGGACAGCCTGCTGTTCGTGCTCGGCGCGCCCGGATGGCAGATCACCTCAACCATTGTCGTGTCCGTCGGCATTTACTTCTACCTGCCGCCGGAAGGGGCAGGCCTGCAGGTTCAGGTTTCCGAGGAGATTTTCCTGGGCGTGCTGACCGCCTACGGGCTGGCGCGGCTGATCGGCGGCGCGATCGATTCGCTCGCCGACCCGCTGGTGGGCCATTACTCGGATCGTTCGCGCTCCAAGTTCGGTCGCCGCCGGATTTTCCTGGCGTTCGGCGTCGTCCCGATGGCCGTGACCCCGGCGCTGCTGTTCTTTCCGCCCGGAGAGCCCGGCACCCATGAGGTTTTCATCTACCTGACGGTGCTGCTCTGCCTCTACTACGTCTTCTTCACGGTTTACGTCGCCCCCTACAACGCATTGCTGCCGGAACTGGCCAGCACCGAAGCGGAACGGGTCGAACTGATGCGGCTGCGCTCGGTGGTCGGCGGCTCCATCGCGATGGCCTACGGCATCCTGTGGCTGGCCGGCATCAAGGCGTTCCGGGAGCTGGGCATGGATGCGAGCACCGCAGTGCAATGGGTTGTGGTCATTTCCTGCGTGGTTTCGCTGGGGTTCTGCCTGTGCCCCCTGTTCGTGGTGCGCGAACGGGAGCTGCACCATCGGCCGAGCGCCATGAACCTACGCCGGGCGCTGGGCGCCACGCTCAACAACGCGCCCTTTCTCACCTACCTGTTGGCACAGGTGGTCTTCGCTCTGGGCATCCACATGATCGGGCCGGCCATCCCCTATTTCGCCCGTGTGCTCCTGGGCCGGGACGAGGGGTTCGCGGCGGTGCTTTCCCTGAGCATGCTGCCCGGCATCCTGGTCAGCTTCATGTTCATCCAGCGCGTCGTGGACCGCATCGGCACCAAGATGGCCTTGGTGCTTTCCATACTGATCCTAGGGCTGGCCCACTTGCCCTACGGGCTGCTCACGCCGAGCGCCCCGGGCGATGCCCATGACGCAATGAACCTGGCCGTGGTAGTGGGGCTGTCCGCGCTCAAGGGGCTGGCGATTGCCGGCGTCATGATCCTGCCGACGGTCATCCTCGGCCAGTTGATCGACGTCGATCAGGCGCGCACGGGGGCTGGCCGGTCAGCCATGTACTACGGCGTCCAAGGCCTGATGACCAAATGGGTCCACGCCGCCTCGGCGGCCTTGATGAGCTACCTGCTGGCGGCCTACGGCAGAAGCGCCGCCGAACCGCTCGGCGTGCTGTTGATCGGGCCTGTTGCCGGCGGCCTTTGCCTGATCGCCGCCGGCTGCTACGCCTGCTATCCGGAAAAGCGGGTTCGCGCCGACGCCGGCAGGCTGCTCGAAACCTGAGGCGCTGATCCGGTTCAAGCGAGACTGGGCATCATCTGGCCAGTAACGGCATGATGGCTACAATGGTGGGGTTTGGTCATGCACCTTGATATCAACAACCCAAATGAACAACGAATCCTCGGCGAGCCTAAAGGGATGATCGACCGCTATCGCGCCGTCAATGACGAAGAACGCTTGGCACTCGCCCTGTTTAAGGCCATGGAGGATCGCAGCTTGGCAGAAGCGATTGAAGCGCCATTTGCGGACGGCTTTGTCTGGGGCAACAGCGGCCTTCCGATATCAAATGTCGGCCGATGATCGGCTCTGATCGGACCCCGCAACCCACCACAATGTTGCCCGAAGGTCCGCCCGAGGTCGGCGAACTCGTTCAGGTGCGTTCCCGCCGCTGGCTGGTTGAAGACGTCATCGCCGCGGAGATGCCCTGCGAGTCACCCAGGGTGAAGCTGGCCTGTGCCGACGATGATGCCCAAGGCCAACAACTCACCGTCTTCTGGAACTACGAGATCGACCGGCGCATTCTGGAAGATGAGGGCTGGGCGGACCTCGGCGCCAAGGGCTTCGACTCGCCGCGCTGGTTTGCCGCCTTCTACAACACGCTGCGCTGGAACTGCTCCACGGCGACGGACCCCAACCTGTTCCAAGCGCCCTTCCGCGCTGGCATCACTATCGACGCTTACCAGATGGAGCCACTGCGCAAGGCGCTGCGGCTGCCCAGAGTGAACCTCTTCATCGCCGACGATACGGGGCTGGGCAAGACCATCGAGGCTGGCCTGATCGCGCGCGAACTGCTGCTGCGCCGCAAGGCGAAGGTAATTGTGGTTGCCGCGCCGCCCTCGGTGCTAGAGCAGTGGAAGGGTGAGCTGGAGGAGCGGTTCGGGCTGGTGTTCGAGATCATCGACCGGGCCTACGTCTCCAGAATGCGCCGTGAACGCGGTTTCGGCGTCAACCCTTGGCTGACCCACAGCCGGTTTCTGGTGTCCCACAACCTGCTGATTGACCCAATCTATGCCGAGCCCATGCGAGCCTGGCTCGGCCCCATGCTCCCCGGCAGCCTGCTCATCCTGGACGAGGCCCATCACGCCGCGCCCTCGTCCGGCGGGCGGTACGGCATCGAGAGCCAATTCACCCGCGCCATACGAGACCTTTCCGCACGATTTGAGCACCGTCTATTCCTGTCGGCAACGCCCCATAACGGCCACTCGAATAGCTTCTCCACGCTTTTGGAACTGCTGGATCCCTACCGCTTCACTCGGGGCATCAAGATCCGAGGCAAGCGCGTTCTGGAGGACGTGATGGTGCGGCGTTTGAAGGAGGACATCCGCCAAGTCCAAGGCGGCTTCCCGAAGCGCAACGTGAAGCGCCTAGTTCTCGACGGCTTGCCGCCCGACGCGCCCGAACTGGCACTTTCCCAGTTGCTCGACAAATACCGCACGGCCAGGGAACAACGCCACGCCACCGCCTCGAATAGAGTCCAAGCCGCTGCTGGCCTGCTGGTGGTGGGGCTGCAGCAGCGGTTGCTGTCGTCCATCGAGGCATTCGCCCGCAGCTTGAAGGTGCACCGGGAAACCGTGGTGCGTCATTGGCAGCAATCGCAAGCTTCCGCTGAACCGGACATCAAAGGCAGCCACGTCGAGTTGTTCACCCAGCCGCCCGACGCCGATGATGAGCGCGGCGAATGGACGGATACGGATCTCAAAGAACAGGATGAGGAGCAAACCGCCGCACTCACCAGCGCGTCCGAAGCCGACGCCTCACCGGATGCGGCCCTATGGGCGCGGGAGCAACATCTGCTCGACCGCATGCAAGAAATCGCGGAACGCACCAAGCACCTTCCTGACGCCAAGGCCCGTCGTCTGATCGACTGGATTCGAGAACATCAATGCCCGGCACTGCCGTCATTCGGCACACCGCCCTTAGGACCGGCACCGCAATGGAACAACCGCCGCGTACTGATCTTCACCGAAAACCGCCAGGGCACGAAACGCTATCTGAAGGCCATTCTGGAGCAGGCCATCGAAGGCACGGACCGTGCCGAGGAGCGCATCGAGGTGATTGACGGCCTGGTTGGCGGCGCCCGGCGCAAGGAAATCCAGCGTCGCTTCAACGCGCACCCGGCAAAAGACCCGTTGCGCATCCTGATCGCCACCGACGCCGCTCGCGAAGGGTTGAACTTTCAAGCCCACTGCACCGACCTGTTCCACTTCGACCTGCCTTGGAACCCAGGCCGCATCGAGCAGCGCAACGGCCGCATCGACCGCAAGCTGCAGCCCAGCCCGGAGGTCAACTGCCACTACTTCGTGCTCCCGCAGCGGGTGGAAGATCGGGTGCTTGAAGTGCTGGTGACCAAGACGGAGACCATCAAGCGGGAGCTCGGAAGCCTTTCCCAGGTCATCGACGACGACGTGGAAAAGATGTTGAAGGGCGGCATCCGCCATGGCGACGCAGACCGGCTCAAGGTGGCCATCGAAAGGGCGGACCTTGATGAAGCCCGCAAGCAGGTCACACGGGAAGAACTGGAGGACGCCCGCGAACGCCAAGACGACCTGACCCAGCAGATCGAACATTGCCGCGGACTGCTTGACAGCTCCCGCAAGTGGGTGGGCTTTGCCGCCGAGCCGTTCCGGGATGCCATTTCCTGCTCCTTGGAACTGCTTGGCGCACCGCCACTGACCGAGGGGCGCGACGACACGGGCAATGCCGTGTGGGCCTTTCCGGCACTGGACCGGCGAGCGGCCACGGACCCAAGCTGGACGGCTACCTTGGACACCCTGCGCACTCCACGCAAGGCCGATGACAAGCTCGCCGAATGGCGTCGCGACGCGCCCATTCGGCCCGTGGTGTTCGAGGCTGCCAAAACGTTGACAGATGAGAGCGTGCACCTGCACTTGGAACAACGGGTGGCGCAGCGGCTGCTGGCCCGATTCCGCTCCCAAGGCTTCATCCACTATGATCTTTCCCGCGCATGCTTAGCGCAGACCCGTGATTCCATTCCCCGGGTGATCCTCTTGGGACGCCTCTCGCTGTATGGCCAGCAGGCCGAACGCCTGCACGAGGAAGTGATTCCCGTCGCTGCAAGATGGACTGAGCCCAGCCAACGCACGGAACCCCTCAACGCCTACGCCCGGGAAGCCGAACGGCGCACCTTGGCGCTTCTGGACGAGTCCTTGGACGGGTCGCCGCCGTCGCCCAACGACATCATCCGTCAGCGCTTGCTCAACAGCGCGGCGCGCGACATTGAGGAACTGCGGCCCCAACTGGAACCACGGGCAGAGGAATTCGCGGCCATTGCCAGAGACCGGCTGGCGCAACGCGGCGAACGCGAAGCCCAGGAACTGAAACAGACCCTTGAGGCGCAACGAGACCGCGTGGCCGATGAGCTGGCCCGCCACGAAACCGAATTCAAGCAACTGACTTTCGAGTTCGATTTAGCGGAGACGCGGCAGTTAGAAGCGGACGTGCGCCACTGGCGCACCCGGCTCGAGCAGTTCGAGCGGGAAATTGACAAGGAGCCCGAGCGCATTCGGGCCTTCTACAAGGTTCGTGCCCAGCGGGTTGAGCCAGTCGGCTTGGTTTATCTGTGGCCGGAGAGCAACCGACTAAACGTCGTCTTGGCAACTGCTCGTTTGCACTTGCGAGTCCTCAGAAGCTTTCGACCAAGCCCCACGCCATCGCTCATCAAGCGGCTCCGTCTCCGACCTCTCGCTCCACAGCCGCATGGAGCGGCTGCTGCGCGAAACGGACACCCCCGCTGGCCTGCTGTTCAACGGCACGACACTGCGCCTGATTTCAACGCCCAAGGGCGAGAACTCCGGCTGGCTCGAGTTCCGGGTGGGCGACATGCTGCAAACCGCAGGTCGGCCCATATCGACGGCCATGCGGGAACTGCTGGGCCAAAACCGCCTGCTCAGCGTGCCAAGGGAAAAGCGCCTTGCCGCCCTGTTGGAGAACAGCCGCAAGTACCAAAACGAGGTGAGCGAGCGCTTGGCCGTGCAGGTGCTGCACGCACTCTACGAGCTGCTGCGCGGCTTCCAAGCCGCCCACGACGCCTCCAAGGGCGAACTCCTGCGGCACGCCTTGGCCGACCAGCCGGAGGAAGTCTATCGGGGCCTCTTGACCCTGATACTGCGGCTGGTGTTCCTGCTCTACGCGGAAGAGCGCGACATGCTGCCCCAAGACGAGACCTTCCTTGGCGGCTATTCGCTGGCCACCCTGTATCAGCGGCTGCGCGAGGACGCCGCGCTGCACCCTGACACCATGGACCAGCGCTTCGGGGCCTATGCGCAAATTCTGGTGCTGTCCCGAATGGTCCACGACGGCGCCCGTTGCGGCACCATGCAACTGCCGCCCCGCCACGGCGCCCTTTTCGACCCGGACCGCTACCGCTTTCTGGAAGGCCGGGGCGGGCAGACGGCTGGCGCAAGGCAATTGAGCGAACGCATCGAAGCGCCGCTGGTCTCAGACGGCAGCATCCACAGAGTGCTGGAAAAACTGATCGTGCTGGACGGCGAACGCATTTCCTACCGGGCGCTCGATGTGGAGCACGTCGGCTCGGTGTACGAAACCATGATGGGCTTTCGCTTGGAGACCGCAACAGGTCGCTCCGTGGCCATCAAGGCGGCCAAGAAGCAGGGTGCCCCGGCGACAGTGGACATCGAAGCTCTCCTGCGCACACTACCCGAAAAACGCGCCAAATGGCTCCAAGACCGCACCGACCGCAAACTCACCGACCGGGTGAAACGGGCCGTTCGGGATTCCGAAAACTTTGAGGCGCTGCTGGCCACCCTCGATGCCGTCATCGACAAGGACGCCACCCCCGACGTGGTCCCCAAACGGGCGATGATATTGCAGCCAAGCGAGGAGCGGCGGCGCTCCGGCTCCCACTACACGCCACGGGAACTGACTGAACCCATCGTCCGCAACACTATTGGCCCGCTGCTCAGTCGCTTGCGTTACGAACAGGACGGCGCACCGGTCGGCACACCGAGCCCCGAACAGATTCTGGACTTGAAGATCTGCGACCCCGCCATGGGCTCCGGCGCATTTCTGGTGGAAGCCTGCAGACAATTGGGCGATGCGCTGGTCGAAGCATGGCACGCCCATGATGTCTTGCCGGACATTCCGCCGGATGAGGACGAAACCATATTCGCCCGCCGCCAAGTGGCGCAGCGCTGTCTGTATGGCTTGGACCGAAATCCCACGGCGGTGGACCTCGCCAAGCTGTCGCTTTGGCTGGTCACCTTGGCGAAGGAGCATCCGCTGACCTTCCTTGACCATGCGTTGCGGGCCGGGGACGCATTGGTGGGGCTGTCTCGGGTGCAGATATCGGGGTTCCATTGGCAAGCTGAAAAGAAGCACTTTCAATCCGGCATCGAAACGGAGCAGATCGCTCGGCATTTGCGGAAAGTCGCGGAATTGCGCTCCCTGATCCGCCAAGCGGACGATGACGTGCCGGATACGGAGCTACGCGACCTTTGGGCATCGGCCGAGTGCGAGGCTGGCGAGGTCACCTTCCTTGGCGATCTGGTGCTGGCCGCGTTCTTCAACGGGGACAAGGCAGCTGAGCGGGAGGCATTGCGCTCGAAGTATGCAGACTCGCTGGCTTTGGGCGAGGCGGCCCAGTACCGAAGTTGGATTGAGGAATTGCGGGGACAGGATCCACCACTCGCGCCCTTCCACTGGGAAATCGAGTTTCCGGAAGCTTTCAACCGGGACAATCCCGGTTTCGATGCGATTGTCGGAAATCCACCCTTTGCGGGGAAGAACGCCATCGCGGCTGCCAACTTGTCCTGCTATCCGCAGTGGCTGAAGCAGGCGCATCCCGAGAGCCACGGCAACGCGGACTTGGTGGCCCACTTCTTTCGCCGGGCCTTCAACCTGGTTCGCGAGAAAGGGGCATTTGGCCTGATCGCCACCAACACCATCGCCCAAGGCGACACCCGCTCCACGGGCCTGCGCTGGATTTGCGAACACGGCGGCGAAATCTACAACGCCCGCCGCCGCTTCAAGTGGCCCGGCTTGGCCGCAGTGGTGGTGAGCGTATTGCATGTGTCAAAGGGTGCTTTTGACGGCCCCAAGTTGTTGGACGGCAGGGAAGTCGAGAGCATTTCCGCCTTTCTCTTCCACCGCGGCGGGCATGGCGAACCGGCCAGGTTAGAAGCGAATGCGGGCAAGAGTTTTGTTGGAAGCTACGTGCTCGGCATGGGATTCACCTTCGACGACACCGACAGGAGGGGGGTGGCCACGCCGCTTGCTGAGATGCAGCGGTTGATTGAGGAGGAGCCGCGCAATCAGGAGGTGATCCTTCCCTATATCGGCGGGGAGGAGATCAACAGCAGTCCGACCCATGCGCATCATCGGTACGTCATCAATTTTCGCGACTGGCCTCTGAGGAAGGTCGAATTGGGTGCGTCCTGGAAGGATGCGGACAACCAAAAGCGGCAAGATTGGCTGCGTGAGGGAGTTGTTCCCTTGGATTATCCGAAGCCGGTGGCCGAGAACTGGCCGAGATTGCTGGCGATCGTTGAGGGGAAGGTAAAGCCTGCTCGCGCTCACCTCACAACCAATGCCATCGGCCGAAAACGAGCCCACTTTTGGTGGCACTATGGTTCCTCTGCCACTCAACTCTACGACGCTGCCGACAGCTTGGATCGGGTTTTGGGGCTTTCGAGGGTAGGCCAACAGATGGCCTTCACGTTTCTTAAGGGAGAAATGGTGTATGCGGATAGCGTGATCGTGTTTCCGCAAAACACACACGCGGCCTTCTGCACCCTCCAATCCCGTCCCCACGAAATCTGGGCACGGTTCTTCGCATCGTCGATGAAGGACGATCTCCGCTACACACCTTCCGACTGCTTCGAGACCTTCCCCTTCCCGGACGACTGGGAGACCCGTGCCGCCCTCGAGGCTGCAGGCGAAGCGTACTACGATTTCCGTGCAGTTCTAATGGTCGAGAACAACGAGGGCCTGACCAAGACCTACAACCGCTTCCACAATGCCAATGAGGACAGTTCAGATATCCTCCATCTGCGCGAGCTACACGCCGCCATGGACCGCGCCGTCCTCGACGCCTATGGATGGACGGACATCCCCACCAAGTGCGAATTCCTGTTGGACCACGAGATCGACGAGGAGGAGTGGGGCAATCGCAAGAAACCATACCGCTACCGCTGGCCCAACGACATCCGCGATGAAGTCCTGGCCCGCCTGCTGGAACTCAACGCCCAACGCGCCGGAAAATAGCTCGCTGAAAACCCGACTGGCATGGAGGCGGGCCTCTGCGGTGGCGGTTCTTGGACGGCGTTGCTTCCGGGCGCTGGCGAAAGTCTTGATTTCTGGGTCAAGGGCAGCGGAATTGCTCGGCACATCGGTCAGGGAGTTGCAGCGACGTACGGAATCACCTACGGCCTCAACGGGACCGTTGGCCTGAGACGCCGTGTATGGACGTACTCGTTCCGTTCCTGAGGACTGGCGCGTCGGTAGATCAATCGGGGCATGAATCGGGTAAGCTTCCTGCTGGGGATCGGCTCGCGACTTATGGCTAACGGCAAACTGCTGAAGCAACTCATCCGCTCAGGCACCGAGGGCGACTTCAGCGCTTTCCGCTCGGCAGCCAAGGAGGTCATCGCCGAAGAGCGCCAGAAGCACCATCACCTGCTCGCAAATGACCTTGAAACCATTCTCTACGGTCGCCCCTGCGAGCCCGCATCGCCCGCCATCCGCCAGTTGGTCCAATCCGTGCCGGAAGACCGGGAGCGGGGCATGGCCCTGGTGTCGGTTCGGGAACCCACCCGCCATCTCGAAGACGTGGTGCTTGCCCGCGACAATCTGGCCTTGGTCGAGGAGGTTCTGCGGGAGCACAACCGCCAGGAGGTGCTTGCCGCCCATGGGCTGCGGCCCAGCGACAGGCTGCTTTTCTGCGGCCCGCCGGGATGCGGCAAGACGCTGACGGCGGAAGTCATCGCCAGCGAATTGGGCCGACCGCTCGCCATCGTTCGAACGGACAGCGTCGTTTCATCTTTCCTAGGCGAGACGGCCGCCAACCTGCGCAAGGTGTTCGACTTTTCCGCTGCGCACCCCATGGTGGTTCTGCTCGACGAGTTCGACGCCTTGGGCAAGGAGCGCGACGACGCCTCCGAGCACGGCGAGCTGCGCCGGGTGGTGAACGCGGTGCTGCAGATGCTGGACGCCTATCAGGGGCGCAGCCTCATCATTGCGGCCACCAATCACGAAGGGATGCTGGACTCGGCAATCTGGCGTCGTTTCGAGGAGGTCCTTTTCCTGAAGCCGCCAACCGATGCCCAACTGTGTCGGCTTCTCGGCGTGAAGCTTCGCGGCGTCCGCTACGAATTCGACCTCAAGGAGGTTGTCGGCCGCGGCTGGTTCAAAGGTGACAGTCATGCCGATGTCGAGCGGGTGTTGCGCCGCGCAGTGAAGGAAATGGTCCTTCAAGGGAACGAAATGCGTCTGGGCCTGAAGCACTTGGAAACGGCAATGCGCCGGGAAGGCGCTAGGAAGCGTCGTGCCGCACGGCGCTAAGACCTACAGATGGCTGAGCCCGAGGATAGTCACCCTCACTTGCAACTGCTGCGGGAAGAACCGGTCACGGAGCGTCGACCGGGGCGAGGCTTTGGTCCCACGACTTCAAGAGACCCCCGCGGTCACGGCACTACCCTAAGCAGCCAGCTATCCGCAGCCCGTCAGGCGGCGTCGGATGATCTGGGCGGTTACGATGATCGTTCCCTCATTACATTGCGGTTAGCTGAAAAGGTTCTCCCGGAGAACATCTCAAGCGCGGTCAGCGGCATTGAGGTCGTAAGCCAAGAGGAGGGCACGTTGATCTTGGCGTTCGCTGATGAAGCGCAGCTTGACCGCTTCGAGGCCAAGCTCACCGACCTCGCTGAAGGAAGAAGCGTCACCTACCAAAACATCATCTACGCACTCGATGGTCTGGACCATTGGCGGCCGGAGGACCGGACCGGTTGGGCCTTGGGCCGGGACGGATTCCCGGATGGCGACTCAATACTGCTTGATGCGGAACTCTGGCCACTGGCTCGGGGCAACGAGTTGGACAGACTGCGCAGGGCCTTCGAGCAATGGGCAAGGGAGCGAGGCGGCGAGATGGTCGATGCGGTTCGACAACCATATTTAACGATCTTTCGACTTCGATGCCCCCAGCAACTGGCGCGGGAACTCCTCCGTCACCGGGACGTTCGAACCTTGGACTTGCCGCCGAGATTGGGCATGGAAACATCGCTTGTCTTCACCCCAATTCAGGAGTTGGACGATGTCCCAAGCCCTCCCGATCAGGCTCCGGGCATCGTGGTTCTGGATTCGGGTCTAGCCGCTGGCCACCCTGTTCTGGGCCCAGCGGTGGGCGATTCCCAAAGCTTTGTGGCTGGCGCGTCGCCTGCTGATCGACACGGCCACGGCACGTTCGTTGCCGGCATTGCGCTCTACGATGACGTTGCGGCGCACCTTCAAAACCGGCGTTTCGAGCCCAGGCTGAGGCTCTTCAGCGGTCGAGTTCTGGACGACCAAAACGCGGCTGATCCCCAGTTGATCGAAAATCGGGTGGAGCAGGCGGTTCGCCACTTCAGGGAAGAGTGCGACTGCCGGGTTTTCAACCTGTCCTACGGCGACTTGAACAAGCCCTACCAAGGCCGGCATGTTTCCGGACTGGCCGTCACGCTGGACGCCCTGAGCCGCGAACTCGACGTGCTCTTCGTGGTGCCCACCGGAAACTTCAATGGCGATGAAGCAGGCCCGAGCGACTGGCGAGGGGAGTATCCGAGTTACTTGACGGCACCCGGTGCCACGCTCATCGACCCCGCACCGGCCCTGAACGCCCTCACAGTGGGCAGCTTGGCTCGAAACGAGCAGAATCCCCGTTGGCCGGACGACCCTGCCTATCAGCCCGTGGCGAGGACCGATCAGCCGTCGCCGTTCACGCGGCATGGACCATCGGTCAACGGGGCCATCAAGCCCGACTTGGTGGACTACGGCGGGAATTGGATGATCGACGCCCGCACTGGCGGAGGCTTGGCTGCTGGACGGCAAGGCGTCGGCGAACTGTCAACGAACAGTTATTTTGCCACGCGAAATCCATTCCGCGAAGATTCCGGAACGAGCTTCTCAGCGCCCAGGGTTGCCCATGCCGCCGCCCGAATCCTTGGCGAAATACCTGAGGCGGGCGTTGACCTTTGCCGTGCGTTGTTGGCGGCGCATGCACGAACGCCGCAAGCATGCAGAGACCTGCTTGCTGATGATGAAGCCATCCGCAACGTGACCGGGTACGGTCTTGTGGATCGATCCGCACTTTACCGCTCCGCAGAGGATTGAGTGACGCTTTGGGCTCAGGAGTCCATCGAGAACCGCCGCCACCACTTCTATGAGATTCCCGTGCCGGATGAATTCTGGCAAGGTGGCCGCAGAAGTCGGGAAATCACGGTCTCGGTGGCCTATCGCCCACCGGTTAGGACCACAAGGATTGACTACCGGGCAGCGGGCATCAGCTTCAAATTGGTTCAAGCCGATTCACTGAACGCGGTGGCGCGAAGGTTCAACGCGGCAGTGGCAAGAGACAGTGTGGAGGATATCTCCGAGCGCAATGCCGGCCGCAGATTCACCGAACAGGCTCGATCGCGAGGCACCGTTCAGGCATCGACTTGGCGCTTTAGGCAGTCTTCGCGATCCGTGCGGGGGAGCTCTTGGTTTGTGGTGGTAACCCGCAATGATCCGGCATGGGGAGCCAACTTGGTGCGAGAGCGGGAGCCCTATGCCTTGGCTGTCACTCTTGCCGACCGATTGGCGCAGCAGTCCCGGCTGTACACCCGCGTGGAAGCTCAACTTCGCACTCGGCTTCGCGCCCGGCAGATCGCCTAGCAGCAAACAGCAGCGCAGTTACAATGGCGCAGCTTGATCGCGCAGTTCAATCTCAATGCCTCCAACCCCCAACACCGATTCCCCTGCGGTCCGCGATCACTTGGTCAAGGCGCTTGGCCTCGACCTGATTGGCCCCGGCGCCAATCACGAACTCGCCACCGAACAACTCCCTGGCTGGATTCGTCCATCGAACTGGTATCTCACCGGTTTCCTGATTCCATCCGGCACGCCTGCGGAAGACCGGGCGGATGTCGATGAAGATGAGGATTTGGATGCGGTGCCGGAAGTTCATGGCTTGGCGGAGGAGTCCTCTGAGGAGCGCAAAGCCGCCAAGAAAGGCTTTTTTCCGTCATCCATGGGCTTGAGCTTTCTGGTTGCCGAAGCCGCGGACACGCTCACTGTCACCGTTCGCTGGGGAGACTACGAGCGCAGCAACATCGAGGACGCCGACGGCAAGCAAACATCCATCTGGCAAAGACAGCCGCGAGAACAGCAGGTGGCAGTCACGCTAGCAAAGCCCGGCAACTACGTGGTTCCGGATTCCGGCGGACTCAGGCTCCACCTGACGGCACGGCCCCTTGACGCGGAGCGCCTCAAGGAGATTCCCGCAGGGACGAAATCCGTTTCACTCTTTCTGGTCAATCACCGCCCTCCGGATTCGGAGGACTCTGACCGGCAGTTCGCGTTCCAAGCTGAGATCGAAGTGCGTTCCGAGCAGCCTTTCGTGCCCAGACCCGATCCACGCACCCCCCAGGCTTCGGCGTGGGACGACCAAGTGGCCGATCTGCACTACGCCGACACGCCGGAGTACGCCACCGGTCATGGCGTCTCGGCCGACTGGACGCTGATCGATGGCGCCTGCCGCCAACTGTGCACCACTTGGACCCCTCGTGCCGAAGTTGAGAAGACTCAAACCGTTAACGTGCAGGGTGCGGAACTGTCGATGGAGGCGCTCGGCGACATCACCTCGGGTGAGGAAATCGAAGCTGCGCTGCAGCCGCTGGTTTCCGAGTATCGAACTTGGATCGAATCAAAACGCGCACCGATTGCGCAACTTGACGCAGATCGGAGGGATACCGCCGATGAGTTGCTGCGACGGGCAGGCCTTGCGGCAGATCGAATGGACCGGGGCATCGCAGCGTTGCGGGAGGACGCAGACGCCCTCGACGCCTTCCGCATGGCGAACCGAGCGGTGGCCTTGGCACTGCGCCAACGATTGCGCGCTGAATTTGCGGATCAAGACCCCTCGTGGCGTGCGTTCCAACTGGCATTCATCCTGCTGAATCTGCCCGGGCTCACCGACCCAGCCGATGCCGAGCGGGAGATCGTGGACCTGCTCTTCTTCCCCACCGGCGGCGGCAAAACGGAAGCCTATCTAGGCTTGGCGGCCTTCGCCATGGTGCTGCGCCGGCTGCGCAATCCCGGCCAGAACGGGCTGCAAGGCGCGGGGGTGGCGGTCATCATGCGCTATACATTGCGCTTGCTTACTCTGGACCAACTCGCTCGCGCCTCCGGTTTGGTCTGCGCACTGGAGTTGGAACGTCAGTCGAACCCTGACCGCTACGGCACTTGGCCATTTGAGATCGGGCTATGGGTGGGCAAGGCCGCAACCCCGAACTGGATGGGCCGCAAGGGCGACAACCGCTCGGATTCAGCCCGCGCCAGGACCCGGCAATACAAGGCCAATCCCAAGGGGCGGCCTGCCCCCATCCCCCTTGAAAGTTGCCCTTGGTGCAGCACCCCATTCGAGCCAGACTGCTTCACATTGCAGCCCGACGATGACCGGCCCACCGAACTGCGGGTGGTCTGCATGAACTTCGAGTGCGACTTCAGCGGCGACCGGCCACTGCCGATTTTGGCGGTTGATGAACCCATTTACCGCCGCCTGCCCGCTTTTCTGATAGCCACGGTGGACAAGTTCGCTGCCCTGCCTTGGACGGCGGAAACCGGAGCGCTTCTTGGCGGTGCGGATCGATTTGGAAAGAACGGGTTCTACGGCGCCGCGCAACCCAATAGGGGCGAGCCGCTGGGCCGTCCGCTGCCGCCGCCTGATCTTGTCATCCAAGACGAATTGCACCTGATCTCCGGTCCGCTTGGCACTATGGTCGGCCTCTTTGAGGCCACCATAGAGGGGCTTTGCATGCGCGGAACCGAAGCTGACGACGAAAGCCGCCGCCGATTGCGGCCTAAGATCGTTGCCTCCACGGCTACCGTGCGGCAGGCACCAGATCAGATTCAGGCCCTTTTCGCCCGCCCGAACACCCAAATGTTCCCGCCGCCCGGCCCAAACCGAAGGGACTCCTTCTTTGCCCGCACGGTGACCGTGGACCAGACGCGCGGCCGGCTCTATCTCGGCATCGCCGCGCCGGGGCGCAATCCCAAGGTCGTTATGCGCCGTACCCTGCTGGCATTGATGGGGGCGGCCGAGCGGGCCTACCGGGATGCAGGCGGACACCAGAACGAGAACAACCCCGTCGATCCCTACATGACCGTGCTCAGCTACTTCAACAGCCTAAGGGAGCTGGGCGGTGCCCGGCGCATTCTGGAGGAGGAAGTCCGCAATACCGTCAAACATTATGGCGAACGTCGGCGCATTGGTGAAAAGCGTGGCCTGTTCCGGGACCGCAGGACTTTCTCGGAAGTCGTGGAACTCACCTCTCGAGTCTCCACAGACAAGGTGGCAGAGGCGCGCCAGCGTTTGGAATCTGCCTTTCACGAATCAAATCGAGTCGATTGCGCGATCGCCACCAACATGATCTCCGTGGGTCTTGACATACTCCGGCTTGGTTTGATGGTGGTGCTCGGCCAGCCCAAAACCCACGCGGAGTACATTCAAGCGACAAGCCGCGTTGGCCGCGACGACAAACGCCCTGGGTTGGTTGTGACCCTGCTGAACATGCACAAGCCGCGGGACCGCTCCCACTACGAACGTTTTCGGCAGTATCACGAAACGTTCTACCGCTCGGTGGAGGTTCCCAGCGTCACGCCGTTTTCCGCCCGCGCCTTGGACCGCGGCTTCGCGGGCGCTGTGGTTGGGCTGGCGCGGCACTCGGAGGGCAAGCTGACCCCGCCCAAGGGCGTCGAAGCGCTGGAACACGTGCGTACACCGATCATGGGTCATTTGCTCGACTGCTTTACGGAACGGGCGGAACGGCAACCTCTAACCGACGAGGCGGAACTTGAGGAGTGTTTGCGCAGTGTGCGCAACCGAGTGGACGATCTGCTTAGCTCATGGTGCGCGATCGTGGAGGACTACCAAGCAGCGAGCGCGCAGGTGAAATACCAGAAGTACGAAGTCGGTTCAGGCAAGCCCCTGCTGCGGGAAATGCTCGACAAGGACTTCGAGTCAGAGAATCACCGAAAATTCCGCGCCGCCAGATCAATGCGCGATGTGGAGCCGGAAGTGAATCTTTACTTGCGGGATTTGCACGGTACAAGTGGAGGTGACGACTGATGGCCCGCAACCCAGACGGCCAGCTCCGTCAAAGTCAGGTCATCACCACTTACGGTCCAGGCGCATTGGTGGACCTACCCAAGCATGCGGCGATCATGGGTGGGTTGGACACTTGGCCCAATGATCTCGACGAGATCGTTGAGCCGCGCATGACGCAGGCGCTAAGCCAACTCACCGGCATCCCCGCACCTAGGCTTTACGCACCGCCGCCCGCGCCCAACGAACCTTGGGCTTCGCCCAGAGGCATCGGGGCGTGGCGCTTTCCCGAGTGGTTCGTCGTCCAGGAAACAGACGGAAACGAAAAGGAGCTCTCCCGTCGGCTAGTGCATCGCAAAGCGCTGGAGCGTGGCCGTTTTGAGAAACTTGAGGTTGTGCCCACCCGCTTTGTTCGCGCCTGCCCAAGAGGCCATGTGGACGATCTTGATTGGGCAGGTTTTGTGCATGGCGAGGGCGACAACTGCCGGAGGCAACTATGGCTTGATGAGCGCGGCACGACTGGCGACCTCTCCGATTTGGCGGTGCGCTGCGAATGCGGCGAGCAGCGATCGCTGCACGAGGCCACGGAACTCGATCAAAACCCTCTGGGCACCTGCAGCGGCGCACGACCTTGGCTGGGCGCCCACACCGAAGAGGGCTGCAACCTGCCCAGCCGCCTGCTGATCCGCACCGCCACCAACGCTTATTTTCCCCAAGCATTTAGCGTGTTGTCGCTGCCGGATCGCAGCGGCGCCGTGGAAACGGCAGTGGGAGCACTATGGGACACGCTGCAAGTCGTGGATTCCACAGAATCCTTAGCTGTAATCAAACGCCTGCCGCAGGTCGCAGCGGGGCTGGATGGATTCAGCGATGATGAAGTGATGCAAGCGATTGCGGCTATGAAAAGCGGCGCGGCCGGTGGGCGGAATGTTAAGGATGTGGAGCTCGATGCGCTGCTCGGCGCACCCGAGGGCTTTGGTGCCGACGTGCCTATCAACCCAGACTTTCACGCCCGAAGGCTGCCGGAGAACAGTTGGCGGCACAGCAGCTTAAGTGACGGTATCGCGGCCGTCATTCAACTTCACCGGTTGAAGGAAGTGCTCGCCCTCATTGGATTCACGCGCTTGGAAGCGGCCATGCGCGATATTCACGGAGAGTACGATACGGACGTGGAACGGGCCGACATCGCCTTGGAACCAAGTTGGTTCCCGGCGGTGGAGAATCGCGGCGAGGGAATCTTCGTGCAGTTGCGGTCCGAAGCGGTTCGTGGTTGGGCGCGGAAACCAGCGGTGCGAAAACGCCAAGACGAACTCTTCGCAGGCCACCAAGCATGGATAGAGAGCCGCAACGTTCAACACGCCTTTCCGGGCGTTGAGTACATTCTGCTGCATACCTTGGCGCACTTGCTGATTCAGTCGTTGGCCATGCGTTGCGGCTACCCTGCCACGTCGATTCGCGAGCGCATCTACGTTGAAGAGGGCGGCTTTGGCCTACTGCTCTACACTGGCAGCCCCGACGCAGAGGGGACGTTGGGAGGCTTGGTGCAACAGGGACGCCATATCGAAGATCATCTGGCTGATGCACTGCGCATGGGACAACTTTGTTCGAACGATCCAATCTGCGCACAGCACGAGCCGGGGGGTAGTTTGGAGCAACGTTGGCTTCACGGCGCCGCCTGCCATGGCTGTGCGCTGATTGCTGAGCCATCCTGCGAAATGCGCAACGACTATCTGGACCGAGCGCTGGTCGTGCCCGTGCTGGACAAGGAAGGCGCCGCGTTTTTTCCGATGCCGTGAAAACCCTTTAGCTCAGCCTCGCCACCTCCGGCAGCACCCGCTCAATCAGCAAGCGGGTTTGGTCGACGACGTCCTCGGTGCCGTGGGCGATGGGCCGCAGGATGAACTTGTGGACGCCGGCGTCGCGGAAGCGCCGCAGCAGCGCCATGATCTCCTCAACGTCGCCCACCGCTAGGAAGCCGTCGGCGGGCTTGCCGAGCCTTTGGGTCAGGAATTCCGAATGGCGAATGACGATGGGCTCGTCGGCGCTCCCGAAGCGGAAGGCGAAGCCGGCGCCGTAGTGGTCTTCGTCGATCCGGCGGCCGAGTTCGGCGGCGCGCGCCTTGATGGCCGCGATCACTGGCTGGACCTGGGCCGGCGATTCGATGCCCGCCTGCCAACCCGTGCCCCATTGGGCGGTGCGCTCAATGGCTTGGGGCGCGGAGCCGCCGACCCAGAGCGGCAGCGGCTGCTGCACGGGCTTGGGCGCGATGCTCGCTTGCGAGAGTTGGAAGTGCCTGCCCTTGAAAGTGACCGAATCCTGGCGCCAAAGGCGCGAGAGAATTTCCAAGCCCTCGGCGCTGCGCTGCCCCCGGCCCCGGGTGGGGATGCCGGTGGCGGCGTAGTCGCGGGAGCGGCTGCTGCCGACGCCGAACGCGGGCAGCAGCCGTCCTTCGCTCAGCACGTCGATGGTGGCGCAGGCCTTGGCGGTCAGCACCGGGTCGCGCAGGCCCAGGCTGGCCACGTTCATCCCGAACTTGAGGCGCCGGGTCGCGCCGGCCAGCGCCGCCATGACGCTCATGCACTCAAGGTTCGGGTCCGGCCCGATCAGGCGGTCGCTCTGCCAGATGGAGTCCACCCCGCCGTTGTCGCACAGGTCCACCCAACGCCAGAAGCCCTTGGCGTCCTCGAACGGGAAGTTGGCGATGCCGAGGCCGGCGCTGACGGTCATTGACGCTTTCCCCGCGGCGGCTTAGTCCAGCGCCGCCATCAGCCCCAGAAGGTCGCAGACGCGGTTGGAGTAGCCCCACTCGTTGTCGTACCAGCTCAGCGCCTTGAGGAAGCGGCCGCCGGTGATTTGGGTGAAGGAAGCGTCGTAGATCGAGGAATGGGGATTGCCGATGATGTCCGACGAGACCACGGGTTCGGCGGTGAACTCCAGCACGTCGCTCATGCGGGGCGACTCGGCCGCGGCCCGCATGGCGTCATGCACGGCGCCCAAGTCGGCGGCCCGCTCCAGCGTCACGAACAGATCGACCACCGAGCCGTCCAGCACCGGCACCCGGGAGGCAATGCCGTCAAGGCGACCCCTGAGCGCCGGCAGCACTTCGCCCACCGCCTTGGCAGCGCCGGTGGAGGTGGGAATGATGTTCTCCGCCGCGGCGCGGCTGCGGCGCCAGTCCGAATGGGGCACGTCGGCCAGGCTTTGGTCGTTGGTGTAGGCATGGACCGTGTTGATGACCCCTTCGCGGATGCCGAAGGCATCGTTGAGCACCTTGGCCACCGGGGCCAGGCAGTTGGTGGTGCAGCTGGCGTTGGAGACGATGCGGTGCCCGGCGGTGAGGCCGTCCTCGTTGACGCCCAGCACCACCGTGTAGTCGATCACATCCTTGGCCGGCACGGTGAGCACTGCCCGCTTGGCGCCCGCCTCCAAGTGCATCGCCACTTGGTCACGGGCGCGAAACACGCCGGTGCTCTCCACCACCGCGTCCACGGCAAGCTCCCGCCAAGGCAGCTTGTGCGGGTCACGTTCCCTGAACATCCGCGCCCGGCCGTTCGGCGTCACCAGTTCGCCCCCATCAATGGCCACCCCGCCCGGAAAGCGTCCCATCACGGTGTCGTAGGTGAGCAGGTAGGCCAAGGCGTCGTGATCGAACAGGTCGTTGATGGCGACGATCTCAATGTCGTCGCGCAACTCGGCGATGCGGAACACCGCGCGGCCGATGCGCCCGAAGCCGTTGATCGCCGCGCGCATCAGGACGGCCCCCCGGCACGCACGGCGTCCAAGCCGCCGTAGAGCGCGGCCACGTCCAAAATGCGCCGGGCATGGCCCAGCGACTCATGCCAAGCCAACACCTTGATGAGGTTGGCGCCCGCCTTCATGGTGCCTTGGAGATCGACCAGCAGGGACTCGGATCGTCCCTTCACGTCGGAAGAGACAATAGGGTCGCGGGTAGCCGCGATCAATGCCGGATCGGCATTGGCAGCGGCCTCGAAAAGCCGGTTGATCCCTTCGACTTCGACTGCGGGGCTAGACAACGCCACCGTCATGTCCAGCAGGGAGCCCGCCTGCACCGGAACGTTCAGCGCAAAACCGCTGAGCTTGCCCTTCAAGTCGGGCAGCGCCCGCTCCACCCAACGCGGGGCGGGCGTGTCATTGGGAATGATGTTCTCGGCCCCGGAGCGGCTGCGGCGATAGTCTGGCCCGGCGTAGTCCTGCAGGCTTTGGTCGCTGGTGTACGCATGCACTGACGTCATGGTGGCATGCTCAATGGCATGGGTTGCCGCAATGACCTTCAGCGCCAAGGCCATGGCCGTTGTGGATGCGGAGCCAGCCGATATGATCCGGTCATCCGCCGCCGCCTGGGCTTGGTTGACCCCATAGAGCACCACCCGGTCAACATCCCCGTCCGGCAACGTGGACAGGATCACCCGTCGAGCGCCGTTTTCCAAGTGGGGCGCCAAGTCCGCAGCGGATCGGAAGCGGCCAGTGGCGTCGATGACGACATCCACGCCGAAGGCATCCCAAGGCACTTCCGCGGGATTGTCGGCGCGCATCAGGCGAGCGCGGCCAAGCATTCCGCCGCGCTCGCTCACCAGATGATTGGCTTCAAGGCGCACACCCCCGAAATCCGCCCCCCTGGTTAGGAGATGGTGCAGGATTTCAGGCCGACCAATGTCGGAGATGGCCACCAGATCGGCCTGCGCATCGTCCAGCGCCAAACGGTAAAGCTGTCGGCCGACCAAGCCGAACCCCATCATTCCGATCCGCATTCGCCCAAGCGCCCCGGCCGCCATTATGCCGCTAACATTACAGGCTTGGCCGACGCGCGAAACGTTGGTTCGCGTTGTGGTTTCGCTGGCGCGAAACCCTGCGCTCGGCGGCCAAGTCAGGTTTCGATATTTTTCTGAGCCCGCACACGCCCGTCACACATCACTTCGGCCTGAATGCGCCGGAATGTCCTGGTCGGCAAAAGGCACCGCCCATACGGTCAGCCGAATCAAGGATCGCCGCCGGAAAGGCGCCGTAAAATATCGCCAATGCGCTCTGCGTTGACGCCGAGATCGCTAGGCCTCGCCGCTCGGGACACGCTGCGCACATCGACCAAGGCGCCTTCGACATGGGGACGCACACGGATTGCGACGTCATCCTTGAAGCCGAACCAAAACGTGGTGGCGGTGGCTTCGATCAAGCCTTGCTCAGGATGCTCAGCCACGATTTCGAGCCCCATGTCCCGCAGCGCGGCGCGCGCGTCGGCGAATGCCGCCTCAGGCGCCGTTTTCGTGACCAAGGGCCTCACCCAAGGATAGGCCTGCGCCTGTAGGGGGGCAATGGTTGCGGCGTCCAATTCCAAGGGGTTGGAATCGGCGCCGCGCAGGGCAATGATCTCGACGAACTGCGGCGGGTCGTCGGTGCTTGTTGAAATGTTGTGAATCGGCGGCAGCGACACGGCAGCCCGGAGCGGCGCGCCGATGTAGGCGACGGCCGCCGAGACGATCAACAACCCAATGGCCGCACCGCGCAAGTCCCTCCAAAGACGCCGCCGCCAGGCGAGCGCGACCGCAGCGATGGCGCCGAGCGCTGCAACAGCGGCCAAACCGCTGCCGGCCGTCAGCAATTGAAGCCCGAGGCCCAGATCCCACAGACCGAATCGCGTGCCCAGCGCACTAATCGGCAGCAGGGCGACCGCTCCCAAGGCACCGAGCAAAACCGCTCGAGACCACCAAGTTGTCATTGACCTTTCCCTAACCGTTTTGCGCGGCGAACGGGCGCGACTTATAGCACATTTAGCACATTCGGGTTTCGGGATTGCGGCGCGCCTGCGAAGCGGGCGCGTTGGAGTTCCGCTGCGCGAAACTCCGCCATCGCTGCATGGGTCGGGTTCCGAAGTGTTTTTGAGCTCCCAAGGTCGCAGCCTTGCGCCTGCGCGGGCGCGTTGGGTGGCGCGGCTGCCGCAGCGATCGCCTCGCGCATCGGTTATAGTGCGCGACCTGTCGCATGGCGCTGCAAACCCGCTTGCGCGCCCAGCCCCAAGGAGATGCTCCGTGCCCGCAAAGTCCATGGACGAACTGGTCTCGCTCTGCAAGCGCCGCGGGTTCGTGTTCCCGTCGGGCGACATTTACGGCGGCTTGCAGGGACTTTACGACTATGGGCCGCTGGGCGTCGAATTGAAAAACAACCTCAAGGCCGCTTGGTGGCGGGCGATGGTCCATGAACGCGATGACGTCGAGGGCTTGGACGCGGCGCTGCTCACCCATCGCCAAGTGCTGCGCCACTCCGGCCACGAACAGACCTTCACCGATCCGCTGGTTGACTGCCGCCAGTGCAAGAGCCGCTGGCGGGCGGACCAAATCGGCGATGCCTGCCCGTCCTGCGGGGCCAAGGACCTGACCGAGCCGCGCCCGTTCAACCTGATGTTCAGGACTCATGTCGGGCCGGTTGATGACGGGTCGGCCTTCGCCTACTTGCGCCCGGAAACCGCCCAAGGCATCTTCACCAACTTCAAGAACGTGGTGGACGCCACCGCGCGCCGTCCGCCGTTCGGCATCGCCCAGATCGGCAAGGCGTTCCGCAACGAAATCACGCCGCGCAACTTCGTCTTCCGCACCCGCGAGTTTGAGCAGATGGAGCTGGAGTTCTTCGTGGCGCCGGGCGAGGACGAGGCATGGCATCGGCGCTGGCTCGAAGCGCGGCTCGATTGGTGGGAAGCCCAAGGGGTGCCGCGTTCAGCCCTGTCGGTTTATGAGGTGCCCGCCAGCGAGCTGGCGCATTACGCCAAGGCCACCTTCGACTTGATGTACCGCTACCCGCATGGGGTGGAGGAGCTGGAGGGCATCGCCAACCGCACCGACTTCGATTTGGGCGCCCACTCGAAGAATGCCGCCGAGCTGGGCCTCACCGCCCAAGTGCCCGAAAACACCGAGTCAACCGCTCGATTGGCCATCCAGGACGCGGCCACCGGCGAGTGGCGGGTGCCGTTCGTCATCGAGCCCTCGGCGGGGGTGGACCGGGGCGTGCTGGCGGTCATCAACGAGGCGTTCGCAAGGGAGGAGCTGCCCAACGGCAGCCAGCGCACGGTGCTGCGTTTGAAGCCGCACCTGGCGCCCATCAAGGCCGCCGTGCTGCCGTTGAAGCGCAACCACGAGGGCATTGTCGCCAAGGCCCGGGCCATCAAGCGCCAGCTGCAGGGCTTGGGGCTGGGGCGCATCCTCTATGAGCACACTGGCAACATCGGCAAGGGCTACCGCCGCCACGATGAGGTCGGCACCCCGATGTGCGTCACCGTGGACTTCCAGACCTTGGAAGGGGACGACACCGTGACCGTGCGCGACCGCGACAGCATGGACCAGGCCCGGGTACGCGTTCAGGCACTGGAGTCCCACGTGCGCGCAGCGCTTGCCGACGGTTGATCGTCCTGCGCCCGCGCGACGGCGGGCGGTGGTTGCCACGGTCCGCGATGGCCGAGGCATCATTAACGAGCTGTCCGAACCGCTCGCCCAAGAACCGCCGCCGGAATTCACGGCTGCGAATCCGCATCCGCCGCCCCCTTTGCAGTCTTCGACTTCGTCAAACGTGACTTGACGCCCTCCTCGATCGCCCGTGCGCAAGGGACGGCGGCAGCGAATTTTCGCTTTCGCGGCTTGCGAAGCCGCAGGCTGCCGGCTCGACCCCAAAATTTCCGGTTTTGCGGGCTGATTTCCCACGCGCATTGCGGAGATATCCACTGGGATCGGCATGGCGCGCTTCCTAGACTGGCTCCATGAAATCGCTCCTGGGACAGTCGAAAGCAACGCTCGGATCGATGCGGGGACGGCAGGGGTAGCGGCCCATGGCCAGCCGGCGCATTGTGATCAGCATCGACGGGCAGGCGCACGACGTCCTCAAGAGCTATGCCGCCCGCCGCAACACCACCATCGGCGGCTTGGTGAGGGATTACCTGATGGACATTGCAAACGCTGAGCGGCGCGCGCTTGAGGCCAGGGAGCGCATTCGGGTGATGAATCGAAAGCCGCAAAACGAAGACCCCAAGCCATGATCGAACCGATTGAAGCCCTGGAACGCTTGCGGGCGGGCGAAGCCCGCTTCGTCGCCGACGCACCGCACCCTTCGCCTCAAAGCCAATTGCAAGCCCCGGCGGCCTGCCGATTGAGTGCCGCAAGTTCAGGGCGTGCTGAAGGGCGCGCTGGAGCAAGGCCGCCTTCGACCAAGTCCGCCGAGCCGTTCACGGTGCGGTTGGCTGGCAGCGCGTCAGCGCCTGCGCCGCATGGTCACCACGTTGCTGGCCTTGATGGCGTCTTGCTTGAGGGCGAAGGCCACTTCCCAAGTGAGCGTTCGGTCCCGCTCGCGCAGGAAGCCCCGAAACCCGCAGCCCTCGGCGACTTGGAACAGCGCAAAGGTGGCCTGCAAAGCGCCGTCGGCCTGCCACAGAAGGCCCAGGTTGGGCGCGCTCTCCAACTTGGCGACGCCGTCCAGCCGCACGCCGCCAATCCGGGCGTCGATGACGTAGGTGCCCACCGCATTCGGCGCCACGCGGACGGAGACCGAGTTCGAGGGCGTCCGCTGCAGCTCCAAGGCGCCGGTCACGGTCAGGCCAGTGCTGTCCCGCTCTATGGTCAAATCGCACACGAGGGGCTCGCCGAGGCTGGCTCCCTCCAACAGGAGGCTGCCGCGCCCCAACCAGTGCCCAGCCTGCAGCAGCATCAACGTAGGCTGCTAGGAAGCATGCTTGCCCGCCTGCCAGCCCACGCCGCTGAGGCCTGTGGCCGCGAAATCCCTCGGCGTCGCTTCAAGCTCGGTGGCGAGGGTGTCGTTCCAGCGGTTGAGGAAGCCAAACAGCGCGATGACACCGACGATCTGCACGATTTGCCGATCCGTGAAGTGTTCGCGCAGCCGCTCAAAGTGCCTAGGGGCGCTCTCGTTGGGCACTGATCCCGCGGCGAAGGCCAAGGCCAGCGCGGCTCGCTCGGCTCCGCTGAACAAGGGGCTCTCCTCAAAGCTGAGGATGGCGTCGAGCTTGGCGGCATCCTCGCCGGCCCGATGGGCGCCGTGCGACGCATGCGCTTGGCAGTACCGACAGCCAGCCGCGAGGCTGGCGGCGAAGGCGATCAGCTGCACCAGGCCCGGCGGCAGGTTTTGCGCCGCGTCGTCCTGCCCGGGCACCCGGTTCGCCAATCCGGCCGTGAGCGCCTTCAAGTCGCCGCCGAAGACCACGTTGGCGAGGCTGGCAAACGCGAACGGCAGCTGCGGCATGTGAGCCATGATCCGTAGGCTGTTGGGCACGAAGCCCATGGCGGCTTCGGCGGCCTGAAAGACCGGCTGCAAGCCCGGCGCTTCGTTGGACGGACGCGGGTTGACGTGGTTCATGGAAGCTCTCCCCAAAAGACGGACGGCGCCCGCCCACTGTTTCCCAACGCGCCCGGTTTTGCAACCGCGCGACCTGACGGTCGCGGCGGACCAAAGGTCCGTGGGAGTTTCGCTGGCGCGAAACTCCATCCGCGACCATCAGGTCGCGCAAGCTGGACAATGGAGCCGCCAATCAACAACAATGCGTAGGACATGTCCATGAAGAGCCAATTCGTCACCACCGTCTCGACCATCCTGATGGTCGGCGTAACCAGCATCGGCGTCAATCTTGCCGTCATCGGGGCGATGTCGGAAGCCAACGACTCGCGCTTCGCCCAAATCGACGCCAGATTCGAGCAGGTGGACGCCCGCTTTGAGCAGGTGGAACGCCGCTTGGATCAGATGGACCGACGCTTCGAGCAGATCGACCGCCGGTTTGAGCAGGTGGACTGCCGGTTTGAGGTCATGGACCAGCGGATGGACAAAGGCTTCCAGGAAATGGCCGCCGCCATCGCTCGCTTGGAAGGATTGATTCACGGCCTCCACGGCACCGCCCGGACCAGCGCCGACCATCCGGCCACGGCTCCCGAACGGTCTTCATAGATGCCCGCGCCGCGCTTCGGCGGCCAAGGCGTGCGCCTCCAGCCCTTCGCTGCGGGCCAGCACCGATGCGGTTTGCGCCAGCGCCGATGCGCCCTCGCTGGACAGGGCAATGACCGAGCTGCGCTTCTGGAAGTCGTCCACCCCCAATGGCGAGGAAAAGCGGGCGGTGCCGTAGGTGGGCAGCACGTGACTCGGCCCCGCCACGTAGTCGCCCATCACCTCCGGGGCGTGCTGGCCCAGAAAGATCGCACCGGCGTGGCGCACCTGATCAAGCAGCGGCTGCGGGTCGGCCACCGCCAGTTCGAGGTGCTCCGGAGCGGCGGCGTTCGCCAAGTCCACCGCCTCAGCCAATGACCGGGTGCGGATGAGGGCGCCCCGGTCGGCGAGTGAGCGGGCAATGACGTCCCGGCGGGCCATGCCGGGCAGCAGCGCTTCGATCCGTTCGGCGATTCGTTCCAAATAGGTTTCTTGCGGGCACAGCAGCAGGCTTTGCGCCAAGGCGTCGTGCTCAGCTTGGGAGAAGAGGTCGTAAACCATCCAGTCCACCGGCGCCGTGCCGTCGGCGACGATGAGGATCTCGCTCGGCCCGGCGATCAGGTCGATGCCGGTCTGGCCGAACACTTGGCGCTTGGCCTCCGTCACCCAAGCGCCGCCGGGGCCGACGATCTTGTCCACGGGGCGAATGCTCTCGGTGCCGAAGGCGAGCGCCGCCACCGCATGGGCGCCGCCCAGCGCATAGGCCTCCCCCACGCCGACGCGGTGCAGCGCCGCCAATGCCAGCGGGTTGGGCGCGTCGGCGCAGGGCATCACGGCGACGATGTCGGTCACGCCCGCAACGGCAGCGGGCAGCATGGTCATCAGCACCGTCGATGGATAGGCGGCCTGGCCACCCGGCACATAGACGCCGACCCGATCCAAGGGCATCACCCGTTGGCCCAGTTCATTGCCGAGATCGTCGGTGTAGGACCACGAGGCCCGGAGCTGGGCCCGATGGTATCGCTCGATCCGCTGCGCCGCTTCCTCCAGGGCTTGGCGTTGGGCTCCGGCAAGCGACCGCCAAGCGTCCCTTAGTCCGCTCCGGTCAAGGGCCAAGTCCGCCACGGCGGCGCAATCCACGCCATCGAAGCGGGCGGCGCACTCCACCAAGGCATCGTCGCCGCGTTGCCGGACGGCGTCGATGATCTCCCGAACGCCGCGCTCAATTTCCGGCGCGCTCGCCATGCTGGCTGCGGACAGGGCGGCGAACTGCGCCTCGAATGCGGGCGAGCGCGTGTCCAGGCGGCGGATGGCCGATGGCTGGTCGATGGCGCCTCCGGGCGAGTTCATGAGGGGACGCGCTGCACGTCCGCGCCCAAGGCCGAGAGCTTTTCCTCGATCATCTCGTAGCCGCGGTCGATGTGGTAGATGCGGTCGATCAGCGTACGGCCTTCGGCCACCAGGCCCGCCACCACCAAGCTGGAGGAGGCGCGCAGGTCGGTGGCCATCACCCGGGCCGCCTTCAACGACTCAATGCCGTTGACCACGGCTTGGGACGGACCCAGCAGCCGAATGTCCGCGCCAAGGCGGTTGATTTCCTGGGCGTGCATGAAGCGGTTCTCGAAGATGGTCTCGGTGATGCGGCAGCTGCCTTCGGCGATGGCGTTCATGGCCATGAACTGGGCCTGCATGTCAGTTGGAAAGCCGGGATAGGGACGGGTTTCGATGTCCACGGCTCGCGGCCTTCCGGGCATGTTCAAGCCAATCCAATCCTCGCCCGCCTCGATTTCGGCGCCCGCTGCCCGCAGCCGCTCCAGCACCGCGCTGAGCGCCCCGGGGTCGATGTCCCGCAGCCGAACCCAGCCTCGGGTGGCGGCGGCGGCAATGAGGTAAGTGCCCGCCTCCACCCGGTCGGCCATGACGGCATGCCTCGCGCCATGCAGCGCCGGCACCCCGACGATGCGCAGCGTGGCGGTGCCGTGGCCGCAGACCCTTGCGCCCATGGCGTTCAGGCAATCGCCCAGATCGACGATTTCCGGCTCCCGCGCGGCGCCGTCAATGATGGTTTCGCCTTCAGCGAGGGTGGCCGCCATCATCAGGTTTTCGGTGCCGCCGACGGTGGCCAGATCCAAGCTGATGCGCGCGCCCTTGAGCCCATGCGGGGCTTTCGCCTGCACATAGCCGTCGGCGACCTGAATGTCCGCGCCAAGGGCGGCGAAGCCCTTGAGGTGCTGATCCACCGGCCGTGCGCCGATGGCGCAGCCGCCGGGCAGCGACACCTCAGCCTCGCCGAAGCGGGCCAGCAACGGCCCCATGACCAGAAAGGAGGCGCGCATGGTCTTCACCAGCTCATAGGGAGCCTTCAGGCTGCGCAGGTCGGCGGCGGTGACGCAGATCTCCGGATTCCCGCCAACCGCCACATCGGCCCCCAAACGGCCGAGCAGCTTGATCATGGTCGTCACGTCATGCAGGTGCGGCGCGTTGGCGACGGTGACCGTCTCGCTGGACAGCAGGGTGGCTGCGAGAATCGGCAGGGCGGCATTCTTGGCCCCCGACACCCTGAGCGATCCTTCGAGGCGCCGGCCGCCGTTGATAAGCAGTTTGTCCATTGATTGGGTTAAGGAGGCTGCGCCTCAAACCGGCTTGAGGGTGGCCTCCGGCGGCAAAAGTGCATGATTTGACAACGTTGTTCCCAAGATCAAGAGCGCTGGGGAGGAACGCTCGCCCTGATGGTCACAGCGTGCAGCGCCCCATCGGCAATGAGATCCTCAACGCAACGATACACCGCCTGATGGCGCTGCACCCGGCTCAAGCCCGCAAAGGCTTGGCTGACGACCTCGATGAGGGCACGGTTCCCCTCGACGGCGACTTCGACTTCGCAGCCCGGCAAGGCGTTGCTGACGCGATCGGCGATTTTCCGGTTCATGGGCAGGCTCCGGCATTCATTCCAGAATAGCTGCGCTGTGCAGTGGCGGGCAAGGCCAAAATGAACGGCTGGCCTGCTTGAGCCGTGCGCCGAATCCGAACCCAACCCGCGCAACGGGCGCGGCGTTCCGCCCCAGCGAAACCCGAAGCGACGAAGGCCACGCAACGAGAGCGCGGAGTTTCGCGCAGCGAAACTCCATCCGCGGCCGTCAGGTCGCGCACACACTGACAAGACCGGCGTTTCTGTGCCAGAATCCGCAGGCAACGCTGCCTTGGTGACGACAGCAGGCAAAACCGGCCTGAGGCGGGCTCTGGCGCCAAGCTGGCTTCAGCCGATCCAAACCTTGGTCAACCGCCGGGTTGGGTTGGCTTTTTGCCGCGAGGCCACTGGTCCCGCGCTTGGTGGTGATGGATGGCGGAAATACTATCGCTCGCGGCCGACAACCTGATTTCGCCGATAATCCTGTCATTCGTGCTGGGGTTGTCGGCCGCATTCCTGCGCTCCGAACTGTCGTTCCCCGAGGCGGTGGCCAGGGGGCTGTCGATCTACCTTCTGTTCGCCATCGGCTTCAAGGGCGGCGCCGGGGTGGCGGAACACGGCATTGACCTGGGGCTGGTCGCCACGCTGGGCGCGGCGATTCTTCTGTCCTTCGGTCTGCCGTTCATCGCCTACGCGCTTCTTGGCGCCCTGACGCGGTTCAACACGGTCGAAAAGGCGGCCGTTGCCGCCCACTACGGTTCGATCTCGATCGTCACGTTCGTCGCCGCAACATCGGTTCTCGAAAGCCGGGGCTTGGCCTCCGAGGGCTACATGGTGGCCGCCGCAGCGGCGATGGAGGCGCCCGCCATCATGTCCGCGCTCTGGATCATCGCCCGCTCCGGGAGCGGCGGCACCCACGCCGCGGGGCTGTATCGCGAGGTTCTGCTGAACGGATCGATCGTCCTGCTGGTCGGTTCGTTCCTGATTGGCATGATCACCGGGGAGGCGGGGATGGAAACCGTCGCCGCCTTCATCGTCTCGCCCTTCCAAGGCGTGCTGTGCCTTTTCCTTCTCGACATGGGTCTTGTCGCTGGACGAAGCCTTAGGGACAATCCGGCGGACTTGGGTGCTGGCGGGATACTCTTCGGGCTGCTGATGCCTCTTATAGGAAGCGCATTCGGGCTCTTGGCGGCGCAGCTGGTCGGCTTGTCCTTGGGCGGGACCGCATTGCTGATGACGCTCGCGGCATCGGCGTCCTACATCGCCGTGCCCGCAGCCATGCGCGTCGCCTTGCCCGAAGCGCGCCCTTCGGTCTATCTGACGCTGTCGCTGGGCGTCACCTTCCCGTTCAACTTGGCAGTGGGCATTCCAATCTACACCGCTGTGGCAACCATGATTGCAGGGGGGCAGCCTTGAAAACGCACCAGGCAAAACGCGTGGAAATCATCATCGAGGCTCCGCTTGAACGCCGCCTGACGGACGCGCTGACCCAAGCAGGCGTGACCGGCTACACCGTGCTGCCGGTCTCCGGCGGCTCAGGGCGGTCAAGGCGCTGGAGCAGGTCCGGCGAGGTTTCGCGGAGCGGCGGCATGGTCGCCGTCGTTTGCCTGACGCGACCCGATCGGCTGGACAGCCTGATTGAGGCTGCGTTCTCGGTGGTCGAGCGCCATATCGGCGTCGTCTCCGTCAGTGACGCGGAAGTGCTCCGGGCGGATCGTTTCTAACCGGCAATCAATGCAGCCATGTACGAACTGATGCGTCCTTGGCTCTTCGCGCTCGACGCGGAGCGCTCGCACGTCTTGGGCCTGAACGCGCTCGCTGCGCTAGGCGCCCTGCCCGGACCGCTGCAGCCGGCGCCCGGCCAGCCGCGAACGGTGATGGGCATTCAATTCCCCAACGTGGTCGGCGTGGCGGCGGGCCTCGACAAGGACGCCATCGCCGTTGAGGGCTTGGCGCGGCTCGGCTTTGGCCATGTCGAGGTCGGCACCGTGACGCCAAGACCGCAGCCCGGCAACCCGCAGCCGCGTCTCTTTCGGCTGCCGGAGAAGTCGGCATTGATCAACCGCATGGGCTTCAACAACGACGGCGCCCGCACCGTCGCCGCCCGGCTCAAGCGGCTCAAGGACCGCGGCAGCCGTCTGGCAGCGCCGCTGGGCGTCAACATCGGCAAGAACAAGGACACCCCCATCGAGCGGGCGGTGGACGACTATCTGGCCTGCATGGACGCGCTTCACAACGGCGCCGACTATTTTGCGGTGAACCTCTCATCGCCGAACACGCCGGGGCTGCGCGACTTGCAGTACGGCGAGCCGCTCAAGGCCTTGCTGGGCGCCCTGAAGGCCCGTCAAGCCCAGCTTCAGTCCCGCAGCGGCCGCCATGTTCCGTTGTGCGTCAAGCTCGCCCCGGACTTGGCCGACGACGACTTGGCGGCCGTCGCCGATGCGCTGCTCGAGTTTGAAGTCGAAGGCGTCATCGCGGGCAACACCACCGTCACCCGCCCCCAAGTGGCGAACGTCCGCCACGCCGACGAAGCGGGTGGCCTGAGCGGCTCGCCCCTGGCCCCCTTGGCCCGCCGACTGGTCGCCCGGCTGCGGCAGCGGCTGCCGGGGCGCGTTGCGATCATCGGCGTGGGCGGCATTCTTTCGGCTGCCGATGCCCAGGCCATGCTCGATGCCGGCGCCGATCTCGTGCAAATCTACACGGGCCTGATCTATCAGGGGCCGGCGTTGGTGCGCGCCGTTGCGCGGCTGGGGCGCGGCTGACCGGGCTTGGGCGCCCTTTCGGAGACTGCGTCCCGCCGCTCCCGCACCGGGCGGGACGAGAGCGGCATGGTCCAAGCCATCGATCCGGACGGCTTGCTGCTTGAACGGGTCGGACGGCTCGCGCCACGCGAGCCGCAACCCCAACCGCCGGGACGCCCCGGGCTCGAAGTCAAGAGGCGACCGAGCGGCAAGGCACGGAGATCATGATGCACAACGAGCGAGGCTGCGGTCTGCGGGAGGACGGCGGATGATCGTGCGCCACCATAGGGGTGAAGGCTGCGACTCGGTCGCGCGGTACTCCGACTGCGAGCGTTATCGCTACGATCTCACGCGCACTTGGGAGCCATCCGGCCCGAGGGCGCTGTTCGTCATGCTCAATCCCTCAACCGCCACCGAACTGGCGAACGACCCGACGATCGCACGGGTGGAACGGCGGGTGCGGCGCATGGGCTGCGGGGCCTACCGGGTCTGCAACCTCTTTGCCTGGCGGGCCACCCGTCCCCGTCAATTGCTTGCAGCGGCAGCGCCGGTGGGGCCGGACAACGACGACGTGCTGGCTTGTGCCTCTCGCTGGGCGGACCAAGTCATCTGCGCTTGGGGCAACCATGGCGAGTTCGGCGACCGCGGTGCCGAGGTCGAGAGACTCCTGCGCCGCACCGCCGACCCCCTCCTCCATCTCGGCCTGACGCTGAGGGGCCAGCCCAAGCATCCGCTTTACCTGCCCTATTCAGCTCAGCCTGTGGAGTGGCTGGCTTGAAGCCTGACGATGTTGGCGCCGAAAAGCCCATTGAAGCAATGCATTGCGATGGGGCTGGAATGGTGCCTTTCTTCGTTTGGGGGCGGGGCTGAAAATGGCTGCATGCTTGGGGCTGCCCGCCTCTGCAAGCCGGGTTGAGTGGGCGAGGCACAGGGCCACAGTGTGCGGGCTCAGAAACATACCGGAATCTGATCTAAGCGACGAGCGCGGAGTTTCGCGCCAGCGAAACTCCATCCGCGACCGTCAGGTCGCGCATGTGCGGGCTCAGAAACCTTTCGGAACTTCCTCCCCGGGGCCTGGCCCCATGAACTGACTGGACGGGGAGGGTGGCGCCGGGCCATGAACGGAGGGAGCCGTAGGCGACCGGAGTTCATGGCCCGGCGGCGCGGCGCGATGCGCCCCGCCGCCGGCTCAGGCATGCTTGATTCATTCACTGAACAAGGAGCCTGAGCATGAAACTGTTGCACGCCTGCCCACCTTCCTGCAAGCGCCTGCGCATCGACGCCGACACGGCGGGGGCCGCCGAGGAGCGCCTGCGCGCCCTCGAACTCATCGACCGGATGGTCGCCGGCGGCATGCGCCGCGGCGACGCCCTGCGCACCGTCGGCTTGGCCAGGAGCACCTGCTACGACTGGCGCAGGGCCTTCCGGCGCGGCGGCGTCCGGGCGCTCAAGCCCAGGAGCACCCGCCCCCGAACCGTCCGCCGCCGGCGCTGGACCGACGCCGACGACCGCGCCGTGCTCAAGCTGCGCGCGGAGCACCCCTACATGGGCAAGGCCAAGCTGCGCGCGATGCTGGCCAGGGACGGCCTGGCCCTGTCCGTCTCCACCGTCGGGCGCATCCTCTCCAGGGCCATCGCCGACGGGCGCATCAAGCCCGCGTCCTTCTGCGAGGGGCGCGCCAAGCCCAAGCGCCGCCGCCGCTTCGACGACGCCTGGGCGAACCGATGGAAGTTCGGCGACCGGGCCAGGGGCCCCGGCGAGATGCTCCAGATCGACCACATGACCTACAGCCGCGACGGCCGCGCCCTCAAGGAGGTTCCGGCGGACTCTGCGAGTCCGGCCGTCTGCCCCGTCACCAAGTTCATGGCCGCCCGCGTCTTCTCCCGCGCCACCGCCGGCAACGCCAAGCGCTTCCTCGAAGCGGTGCTCGAGGCCATGCCGTTCCCCGTCCGATCCATCCAGGTGGACGGCGGCAGCGAGTTCATGGCCGACTTCGAGCGCGCCTGCGAGGCGATGGGCATCCCACTGCACGTCCTGCCGCCGAGAAGGCCCCAGTGGAACGGCTGCGTCGAGCGCGCCAACCGATCCGCCCGCATCGAGTTCTGGAACCTCTACGACGGACCCCTCACCGTCGCCGACGTCGCCCCAAGGCTCGCCCGGCACGAGTTCTTCCACAACTACCGGCGGCCGCACTGGGCGCTGGATTGCCGAACCCCGAACGAGTACCTTGTCGGGATCGAGGATGCTGCCTGATCCGGCAGGCGAAAAGTTCCGAAATGTCCTGAGCCGGCACAGCGCATTGACGAAAAAATACATGGCCATATACTTCGGGCATGGCCATACCCACCATCAAGTCAACCTATACTCTTGATGTGGGTTCGGTCCGTGCGCTTGAATCGCTGGCGCGGCAATGGCAGGTTTCCAAATCCGAAGTGCTGCGGCGAGCCATTCGCATGGCAGCTTCCATTGCCTCACCGGATAAGACAAGCGCTCTGCAAGCGCTGGACCGGCTGCAATCCTCCGTGCGGGAGCGCGGGGTTGATCTTTCCAGTTGGGAGCAGGAAGTCATCGTTGAACGCCGTGAAACCGGCAAGCGGACGCTCCCGAAAGCTCAATGATCCAACTGGACACGAGCTTTCTGATTCGGGCTCTTGCCCGCGGGTCGCCAGAGGACCGGAAGCTGCGACGGTGGCTCGAAACCGGCGAACCCCTGAGCATGAGCGTGGTTGCTTGGACCGAGCTGCTGTGCGGACCACTGACCCCGCATGAGTTGGAATTCGCCTCGGAAGCGGTTGAGCAACGCCACGATTTCACGGACGGCCAAGCGGTCATCGCAGCCCGCCTTTTCAACGAATCAGGCCGCCGCCGCGGATCTTTGCCCGATTGCATGATCGCGGCCGCGGCCCTGTCTCACGGCGCGGCATTGGCCACCGCAAACGAAGCCGACTTCCGTCGGCTGGAAGGCTCAGGAGTCACTTTGGCCGACTGAAACCCGTTCCGCGCCTTGCAACCGCAAGTTCGGGAAATCAGAATCCCGGACTGCAAAACAGCTTCCCAGATCACTCAATTGACGAGACCGCGAACCCCTTCATCACCCCGACCCCAGTCCCACATGCGCCTGAAGCCTCACAGCGCTGTGGCGCTGCGGTATGCGGCGGGAGCAAAACATCGGCCGCTTGCCATCCATGCCGCGGGCCAGCGCCGCCATGCGGTCGATGGTGTCAACCTCGCAGTTGCCCTCGTTCGGGCGGAAGGAGGCCTCGTTGACGTGGCGGGCAGCGCACGGTGGATTTTGTGCAATTCGAGGGAAACCGGATGGTCGAGGTTGTCGATGCAGACGACGTATTCGGGATGGGTGGCGGGAGTCGATGCGGCCATGTCAGTCCGGGCATCGCTTTGCTTGTCAGAGTAAATTCGACAGGCCAACCGCTCCAATTCCTGCTGACCGAGTGGCTTGGCCCGGCCGCCGGGGGCCGGACGGGGGCGTGAACCGACTTTCTTTCGAGGGCCGCTCAACTTACCGTCGGCCCGTCATATGCAAGATCCGCGAGCATGATCTTCCGCGCGGCCTGCTTCTCGACCCGGTAGCTGTCCATGTCGATCGCATCAAGGATGCCGCGGGATAGATCGTCCTCCTGCGGGGCGGGGAGCTTCGGGATCAGGAAGTCCAGAAAGATGGAGCGCCCCTCCCAAGCCGCGTTCGTGTAAGGCAACACGCTGGCAAGGAAGCCGTAAGTGAGCACGAACGTCTTGGCGCTGCCCTTGAAGGCCACTTGGCCATCCTCGTCGAGGTCGCGTTTGCAGCCCGCCACGCACATATCGAGAATCGGATCAAGCTGGTCGCGCTCCGCCCCGTCCAGGAAACGCCGCACCAGTTCGCGCACTTGGCCCGCGTCGTAAATCCCGGCGCCGTCAAGCTCCGCCTGCAAGTCATGCAGCTTGTCGGGGTCCGTCTCGTCGGCCAGCACGGTTGACCGGTAGTGGTCCGCGAACGCCTCCCGAATCGCGTCCGCGTCGTTTTGGAAGTCCAGGACGAAGGCGTCGTGCTTCTTCGGATGCGCCCTATTGAGCCGCGAGAGGGTCTGCACCGCCTTGATGCCGGAGAGCGTCTTGTCCACGTACATCGTGTGCAGCAGCGGCTCGTCGTAGCCCGTCTGGAACTTGTCCGCGCAGACCAGGAAGCGATAGGGGTGCTCCTGAATGCGCTTGGCAATGTGGTTGGAGGGGAATCCGTTCAGCGACGCCTCGGTGACCGAGGTTCCGCCAAACTCATGCTCGCCGGAGAACGCGACGATGGCTCGGTGAGGGCTGCGGCGCTCGCGCAGGTATTCGCTGATGGCATGGAAGTACTGAACGGCACGCTCAATGCCGTTGGTGACCACCATCGCGCGGGCCTGCCCGCCGATCCGGTTTCGGGCCAGCACCTGTTCATGGAAGTGGTCCACCATGGAGACGATGATCTTCTTGCCGGACTCGATGAAGCGGCGCAGGTCGCCGGAACGGTTGGCCTTGCCGACGGTTGCGCGAACCTGTGCGTACTGGCCGATGGCATCGCCGATCTGGCGGTCGAGAACCCGGCGGTCCGTGACCACCACGATGGAGTCGAAGACGGCCGAGCCGTCCTTCTCCAAGGCGATCAACTGGTGCGCCAACCAAGCGATGGAGTTGCTCTTGCCGCTGCCCGCCGAATGCTGGACCAAGTACCTGCGGCCCGCGCCTTGCGCTTGGGCATCGGCCAGCAAACGGCGAACCACGTCAAGCTGGTGGTAGCGCGGCCAGATCTGGGTCTTGCGCTTCCTGCCGGTGTTGTCGTCCTTCGATTCAACCACCTAGGCGTAGTTCTCCAGTATTTCCGTCACGCTCTCGCACTTGAGAACTTCCCGCCACAGGTAGTCCGTCCTGATGCCGTTGGGGTTCGGGGGATTGCCGCGTCACGGTGAAGCGGTTCTGCCCAAAGCGTTCGCGAGCGGTTTCGTTGCCTTCGGAGGGACTGGCGTGGAACAGCTTCAGGTCGTGGGGACCGTGCCGGACGCCGTGACGAAGGACGTGGATGGTGCCGCGCTTGCTGATCTCGCCTTGAAGGCGTGATAGGAACTTGCGGCGGGCGGGGCCGTCTTCCGCCAGTCCAAGATCGTCCGCCGCACCGGGATTGGCATCTTCAAGAAACGCGGCCAGTTGCCGCAGATCAAGCAACGCCCACGGTCATAGTCGCGCCAGCTTCCACCGCGCCAGCCGACGCCGCCGTAGGCGGCACGAGGTTCGCGGACAGAGTTGGCGTCGGGCGGCTCGCAAGGGTCGCCGGTCAATCCGATGCAGATGAGCCGCTCAAGGCCGGCTTCGGTGGCGTCGGTTGGCATCAGGCATTCCGCATCGAGACTTCCAGTGACTATATCGGAGATAAGGCGATCTCGGTACTCACCGAGCAGTCCGCCGCTGCTGGCTTGGCTTTGTGCGGTACCGAATAGCCTCTGCTTGGTATGGATGTAGTGGTTGATCCGATTGGTGGCGTTATCGAGGAAACGGGTGATGGCCACTTGCTCAGAGAGGGAAGGCAGTGGAAATCTCATACCGCCGACGAACGCCCAATCCGTGCGGGGCATCCTTGCACCGAAAGTCGAACTATTGATCCAGTCGATTGCCGGCTTGGAGCGGAGCACGTACTCCAAGAATCGCGCTGAAAGGCCCGTGCGAACTCGTAAAACAAAGAACTCTCCTACACACAGACCGGGAGACTTCGTGTGGACAACCTTTGCCAAATAGGGCCGGAGCTTACCGAATAGCACATCCCCAGACTCAAAGCGCTTAAGCTGACCTTCTCCAGCCTCGGCATCCTCATTCGCGATATGGCCGGTCCAACTCTCGATATGCTCTAACGCTGGATAGCCAATGCCATTCGGATGGTCGGTCGTTTGCTCAGAGACATTGCAGGCGAGGGTCTTGAGCCGCCGTATTTCCCAATGGGCAGGCAAATCCCCCAGCCACTCCGCATCCGCATCCGAAGGCTTGTGGGCAGGATATGGTTTCAATGCTCAGCCATCGCCAGTGCCTACCCCACTGCTTTGTTGCGCTTTGAGCGATCTCTGGTCCGTCCCAATGGTTGCGGTCGTTCTGTCGGCTAGGTGGAAATTCAATTCCGTTTGCGGCATAGCTCAGCATCCGCTGCTGTCCGATCTTCCCGAAACTTGCCTGCCAATCTCGCCAATGCGGGATCCGAATACTCCTGTGAGGCGAACTGCCGGATAAGCTGATCGTGTCGAGGCTTTGATTTCCCGGCTGACCTGCCCCCGGGCCTCCCGCATCCGTACGCAGTCGAAACGCTTTGGCTTGGCATTAGTCGTCATGGTCGATGATCTCCCGTACTGTCTTGGCGATGTGGCCTGTCCGCGGGTTCCCGCACCATCAGAAAATCGTCGAGCAGCCCTGCTGTCTCCTTCTCCAGCGTCAGTATGTCCGCCCGAATTTCGTCGAGACTCCGCATCGGCTCCGGTTGGTGGAAGTAGCGGTTGAAGCTGATCTCGTAGCCGATCCTCACCCGTTCCGGGTGATGCCAAGCGTCTGCGGCATACGGGAGGACTTCGCGACGCAGGAAGGCCTCGATGCCGCCCGCTTCCTGCAATGGGATCTGTTCCGCATCGCGCAGGGCGCTGTCCGGCTCGTACTCGACCACAGCGGCGTCACCGCCGATCGTGGCCTCGAAACGCCCACGCAGCGGATCGGCGCCGGTGCCGCGCTTGTGGATGCGCTTGATCACCGCCGGAGCGCTCTCGCTGCGTTGGCCATGCTCGCGCAGCTTCTTGATCTCGGAAGCCTTGTAGGCGCGTTCAGGATCAATGCCCTCGATTCGCAGCGGCCGCTCGACGGTCACCTTCCAAATGCCCTCGATTCGCAGCGGCCGCTCGACGGTCACCTTCCAGTAGCCGAACGCTGCGTTGTCGAAAATCCGGCTGCGCTCGGTTTCCTCAAAGTTCAGGAAGGCGCTGCAGATGCGGTCGATGTCGTCATCGCCCAGTTCGCAGTTTTTCTTGCCGGGGTTCTTCCGCAAGGGCTTGAACCACCCGGTGGCGTCGATCAACTGGACCTTGCCCCGGCGCCGTTCGGGCTTGCGGTTGGTGAGCACCCAGACGTAGGTGGCGATGCCGGTCAGGTAGGTGCCGGACTGGATTTCGTCGGCAATGGGCATGAAGATGAGCTTGGCCATGAGTTTCACGGCATCCCGAGGCGTCCAGTGCTCGCCGGCCGCTTCGTTGTTCTCCTCGTTGAACCGGCGCACCAGCTCCTCGAAAATCGACCCCATGCCGTGGTTGTCGAGGCCCGGATGACGGATAGAGCCATCGGCGTTCCTGACGGCCTCGGGGACCAAGTTGATGTCTGCGGAGGTCACCTTCTCGATCAGCGAGCCCAGCACGTCGGCCCGGGAGAGCTTGGGAATCAGATTGCGGAACTCGAAGCAGTTGAGGATGTCCCGCACGTTCGGGGAGAAGCCGTCGAGGTAGTCGCGGAAGTCCGCTTCGAGCCGGTCGCGGCTGGCGCGGGCGCGCAGGTCGCCCAGCGTGAACCGAGACGTGTTGTGGAAGGCCTGCCCTGCCGCTTGGCGCAGCGTGGCGTCCTGCTCGACCACGCCCGCCTCATCCAGCCGGTCCTTCATGTCGGCACGGCGGCCCTGCCGCCCTCCAACGGCATCGAGACGTCGGAGCACGGTCATGGGGAGGATGACATCACGGTACTTGCCGCGCTGGTAGAGGTCACGGAGCACATCGTCCGCGATGCCCCAGATGCAGTTGGCAATCCAGTTGAGATCGCGGTTTGTCACGACTTGCTCCTTCCGGCCCCCGAGTTGGGACGCTGAATGAAGTGCAGACCGCAGCGACACCGGCCTCTAGCGCACATCCGCTGGCTCGGTTCGTTCTTCGCCCAATTCCGGCGATAAAAGCTCCACCCGCTCTACCGCTGCTTTGAAGTGAAACCCTCTGAAATCGCGCTGGTGTCCACATATCCTATCCAGCAGATCGAGAACACTCTTGGCCTGCGCCTGCTTCAGCGCAATTGCCTGGTCGGGTTGAACCCCTTCTTCTGCCACTATTTTCTTATAATGCCGTATCAAAGGTGTCTCTACGCGATTGTCGAACATCCCGTCATATCCCCCATCTCGTTCCCTTTGGCTAGCAATGATCCAAGCCTCGAACACCGCGAAATCATGTTTGTGTCTGGCGCATGCTTCATCGCCTAGTCGTTCGGCTATGCCAGCTACGACTTCAGCATCTGATGCTCGGCCGTCAATGAACCGGTAGTACAAGCCCTGATCAAGTGTTCGCAGAATCACAAGGATTGCCGTGATGGTTCCCAACACCAGCCTGTGGTCTTCCAACGCCGCATATACCATGCCCAAGCGGTGGACCGCTCGCGCCACCGTTCGCAAACTGACCACCGGCTCACCCAAGAACGACCTCAGTATCGAAACAAGCGTGTCGATTTCGCCCCATCCATGGTGATCTCTCGTTCGCGCCATATCTTCCAAGGCATTCTTGAACTCCGCCATCGAACTCCTTGCGTCGCGGTAAGCCGAGACCCGATCCTCAACCTGGTTGTCGGCGAAGCCGTCAACTATCTCACCCAGCGCTTTACCCGCGACAGGCACCTGACCCACCAGCGAGCGCAACAGGGCTGGTGCTCTCGTGACCATGACAGCCTGAGCCCGCTCAAGCCCCGCCCTGATCTTTTCCTTAGACCGATCATCCGAGTTCTGGGCGCGTTCGCCAAGGCTGTCGGTCAACTCGGTGGCGATCGCGGTAAACGGATCCGATATGTGGTCGGACTCCCAAGCGTTGAAGCTGACTACTGGAACTCCCTTGTTTTCAAGGAATTGACGGAGCATCCGAAGAAACGTCGTCTTGCCGTTGCCCCAATCCGCTTCTAGTCGGAAAACAGCCGGGCCTTCCATCGAGCGTACGAGTCTGGCCACGATTTCGACGCTCTTCTGACGATCCAAGGCGTCATGCTTGAACGGATCGTCCCTTGGCACCTCAATGTCGTGCGGCTTTACCCTGATCCCCAACGACCGCTCATCCCTAGCGATCAGAGTCATCTTGCGCCCTTCGCCTCAGCTCCGCCACCAGCGCCTCCGCGGCTTGGCGCTTGCGCATCTCCTGGTCGCGCTCAGCCTCCGCCAAGCGCTGGGCCTCCTCTGCCCTGAACAGAGCGTTGGCGTGCTCTTCGTGGGTGAGCAGGTAAGCATCCTGTGCTGGGTCGAACAGGCGTAGCCGATCGCCCGCCAGCCGAAGATCCAAGCCCAGCACGTCCGAATGCCGACAAAGGCCATCGTCCCGGGCCTCCAAGCCCAACTGCTCATACGTTCCGTCCGGCTGCAAGCGGTGGCCTTTCAGAATAGGGTCCAAATAGTCGCCCGTTGGGTCGAACTGCCAGTACTCCAATACGCCAAGTGATTCATACACCGCCTTCTTGCCGAACTCGTCCTCGTCTCGCGTGGACTTTGAGGTGACCTCCAGCACGAAGGCGGGCGCGACGCCTTCCTCCCACAGCTTCCAAGTATCCCGCAGCGGCTCCTTTGGCGCGCCGAAGGCGACGAACACGTCCGGCGACACGACGGCGCTCGGGTCGCCCTCGCGAAAGTACATGAACATGTCACTGCCGACGTAGGCGTCGGGTCGGTTGAGCATGAAGACGTGCAGCGGTTTGGCGAAGTCCACCGTGGCGTGCCAGTGCCGACCTGTCTCGGACATGGGCCTGCCGTCCGATTCAGGGTAGCAAACAGCTTCCGGCGCCCGGCGCCGAGACCGCGCGGGGCCAGCGGGCCGAGCCTGCAGCGGGGATCGGGCTGGGACGTGCGTCGCTTCGGCTTTGGACATGGCGGCCTCCTTGGGGGAACCCGTGGGCAATGGGCTGAACGTTAGCACAGCACCTTTGCCGCAGTAAGAGTCGGCTGCTTGGATGGGTTCGGGAACCCAGGGCGGGCATGGTGCGGCTCGGCAAGTGCAAGACCGAAACACGTTCTCACAGACCGCGGGACAATGGGAATATGGCGATCTCCGCCAGGATTTGTGCGACATCGCCGCGGAACCGTGCGACATTGCCCCCTTTGCCGATCACTGGCACCGCGAATGTGGAACCGGCGCTTATGGAAGCAACTCAGGCAGCCGGCAGTTTCCGCGGCGCGGCTCTCAACTCCTCCCGACCGCGCTTCTGACCAACGCATCCAGCAACTCCGGAAACGCCCATCCGTCCGCCCGCGCCCCGTCGGGGTACAGGCTGGTCGGCGTCATCCCCGGCAGGGAGTTGACTTCCAGCAGGTGAATCCCGTCATCGTCGCTGACGATGAAGTCGGCTCGCGACAGATCGCGCAATCCCAGCGCCCGGTGCGCGGCGATGGCGATGCGCTGCAGTTCGGCGTTGACGGCGGCGGGCAGCGGGGCGGGGATGACGTGCTCGCTGGCTCCGGCCTGGTAGCGGTTCACGGCGTCGTACCACTCGCCCGGCGCGGTGCGGATTTCGATCACCGGGAAGGCGCGCGGCGCTTGGCCGTGGAGGTCGATCACGCCGACCGTGATCTCGCGCCCGGCGATGAAGGGTTCGGCCATGACGCTGCCGAGCTTCAGCCCTTCGGTCACGGCGACGGCAATTTCGGTGGCCTTGGGCAGGCGGGCGACGCCGATGGCGCTGCCTTGGCCGGATGGCTTGATGACCACTTGATCGCCCAAGGCGTCGATGATTCGCGTGGCGGCGTCCCGCGTGGCGCAGCCCGGCAGGATGACCAGGTCGTCGGCGACCGGCAGCCCGGCGCGGCGGAACCGGGCCTTGGCGCCGATCTTGTCCATCGCCGCGGCGCTGGCGGCCACGCCGCCGCCCACGTAGGGCAACTGCAGGATGTCGAGCAGCCCCTGCACCGTGCCGTCCTCGCCGGGCGGGCCGTGCAGGGCGGGGAAGACCGCGTCCGGGCGGGCCTCGGCCAGCCGCGCCGGAGCGTCCCGGTCCACCTCCAGGCAGGTGACTCGGTGCCCTGCGGCTTCGAGGCCAGCGGCCACTTGGCCGGCGGAAACCCGCGAAATCTCCGCCTCCAGCGACTGGCCGCCCTGCAGCACGATCACATCGCAGGCATCGGTCACAGGTTCTCCACCTTGATGTCCGGCAGCCCCTCGGGCACGGGCAGGCCGAAGACGCGGCAGAAGAAGGCGTATTCCGCACCGATGCTGTGGGCGATGTTGACGCCGTCGCGAAAGCCGTGGCCCTCGCCGGGGTATTCGATGTAGGCGACCGGCAGGCCCTTGGCGCGGAGCGCCGCGACCATGGCCTGGGCTTGGTTGGGCGGCACGATGCGGTCCTCGGCGCCTTGAAAGAAGATCACCGGGCAGTTCAGGCCGTCGAGATGGTTGATGGGCGAGCGCTCCGTCAGCGCTTCGTCCGAACCGAGCAGCGCATCGAGGTAGCGGGACTCGAACTTGTGGGTGTCGCGGGCCAGCGCGGTGAGGTCGCCAATTCCGTAGTGGCTGGCGCCGGCCCGAAACACGCTGCCCGCAGTGAGGGCCCGCAGCACCGTGTAGCCGCCGGCGCTGCCGCCCCGGATCGCGGCGCGGTGCGGGTCCGCCTCGCCCTGGGCGGCGAGGTGATGGACCGCGTCCTCGCAATCGCTCAGGTCCAGTTCGCCCCAGCGGCCGTTCAGGGCCTCCCGGTAGGCGCGCCCGTAGCCCGTGCTGCCCCGGTAGTCCACGTCCACCACCAGCCAGCCGCGGCTGGTGTAGAACTGCACGAGCAGCTTGAGCGCGGGCGATGCCGCCCCGGTCGGTCCGCCGTGGCAGAGCGTCAGCAACGGCGGCCTTTCGCCGCGGCTTCCGTGATCGGGATTGTGGGGCCGGTAAAGGTAGGCGTGGGCCTGTTCGCCGTCCCGCGTGGGGTAGGCCATGCGCTCCGGCGCAATGAAGTGGCCCCGGCTTACCTCCGGCGGCGGCGGCGCGGCCACCGTCGCTGTTTCGCGGGTGCTTGGGTTCAGGCGGACGAATTCGGTGGGCCGGTCGCTGTGGGCGGCGAGAAAGTAGAGGTCGTTGCCGTGCGCCGAAAGCTGCGCGCAGCCCGCCGTGTCCTCCAGCAAGGGATTGACGAAGCCGCTCTCGCGGTCGATCAGCACCAAATCCTGCCCGGCTTGTCCGTGCCGGCAGGCAGCGATGAGGCGTTCGTTCAGGCAGGCGTAGCTGCGCTGCCCAAATTGCCAAGGAGGGCTACCGTGGTCGGCGTCATCGGCCAGCACCGGCCCGTCGCCGGAATCATCCAGCCGATGTAGGTTCCAATAGCCGCTGCGGTCGCTGATGTAGAGGACGGCGCCGTCCGGCGCCCAGCTCGGCTGCATGACCGATTCCCGAGCGCCGCCCGCGATCACCGCGGCTTCGCTGATGGCTTCACCGTCCAGGCGGCAGCGCAGCAGTTGGGTGCCGTCCCACGGCATGTTCGGATGGTCCCAAGCGATGAACAGCAACTCGTCGCCGTCCGCCGACACCCGGGGCGCGGCGTAGAAGTCGTGGCCTCGATGCAGCATGGCGACATGGCCGTCGTCGATGCGGATGGCGGCGAGGGCGTTCTCCGGCTCGCCGTCGCCGTGAATCTCGGTGACGGCGATCAGCCGGCGGCGGGCGGCGTCGAAGCAGAAGTCCGCATAGCGCGCGCTGGACGGGGAGTCGGTGACCGGGCTGATGCCGCCGTCGGCGGCGATCCGATGGATGTTCTGGCCCCGGTCGTTGACGAAGAAGACGCCGCTGTCGGTGGGCAGGTAGGCGCCGCCGCCGTATTCATGGACGCGGCTCCTGACGCTGTAGGGTTTCGGCGTGAGTTCCACTGCCTGCCCTGCAACCTGCTTGAACAGGGTGACGCGACCCGCTTCGGCGGGACGCGACTCCAGCCAGTAGGCAGCGCCGCCGCTGACCTGCGGGTCGCCGATGCCGACCCCCGCTTCGGCGACGAGGCGAGGCGTGATCGGCGAAGGCCAAGTGCCGTAAGCCGTCACAACGGCGGCCGCAGGCCGTGGCGCCGGTCGAGCCAGGTCCAGCGCTCGTGGTCCCGCCAAGCGCCGGCAATGAACAGGTAGTCCGGCGAGACCCCCTCCCGTTTGAAGCCGCAGCGCCTCACCAAGGCGATGGATCGCTCGTTGCGTGGCTGAATGTTGGCCTCCAAGCGGTGCAGGCCCAGTTTTTCGACGGCCCAGGCGATCACCTGTTCAAGCCCTTCCTGCATGTAGCCGCGTCCCGCATATGGTTGGGCGGCATAATAGCCGAGGGAGGCGCTGAGAAAAGACCCGCGCACGATGTTGTTGATGTTGAAGCAGCCCACGATCGCACCGGTTCCCTTCTCGATGACCAGCAGGCCTACATGGTCGTCGCGCTCCAAGCGCTTGAGGTAGCGGCTGAACGCCTCGCGGGTGATGGGCGGGTGGATCCAAGGCTCGTGCAATGCCGCGCTGCGGCGCATGACGGTGACGAACTCCTCCCGATCCCGACGGTTGACCGGGCGCAGATAGACCCGCTGCGCCCCGAGCTCGGCCCCGGCTTCAGCCATCGTCGCGACGCTGCTCAAGCAGGAAGACCTCACCCAGTGCCGGCGGGATCATGGCGATGCCGACAATCAGCAAGTACAGTGGATGCAGGCCGTCGTCGAGCCGCCACATGCCGGCCAGGGCGAAGCCCCGGTCGTGCCAGAGCATCAATCCGGCAGTGGTCAGGCCAAAGCCCGCCGCCAGCAGCAGGAACCATCCCAAGTGCTTCATCGCTTCTCCGTGCAACAGAGGCCCAGTGTCTGACGGGAAGCCCGCGCCAGTTGCCCAATCGAGGACGGGACACCCTGCAGCATCCCGTCAGGATGGGAGCTTCCAGCCCATTCTTCAGAGGAAGCGTCACCTTCTAAGGCACTGGCATGATGTACGCCGCTCCCCGGCGGCGCAGCCAAGCTTGGCTGAAGGCTTCCAGGCCGTAGCGGCGCGGCACGGCCGCCGCTTCGCCGGCCGCCGGGTCGTTGACCAGCACCGCATCGTCGTCAACGCCGTAGCAGGTTACCAAGTGGCCTGGGGTCTTGGAAAGCGGCGCCCCAGGCAGTTCGCCGGCAGCGAAGTCGATGCTGGCGACGATCGGCACGCCGCTGCGCAGCGCTTGGATGGCCGGCTCCCAGGCAGGCAGCGCCTCCACTGCCCCGAGTCGGCCAAAGGCGGCGGCGCAACGGATGGCCATCGGCCAGCAACCGTAGGATTGGGTGCGTTGGTCGAAGCACCGCTCCACCACCTCCAGCCAGTCAATGCCCGCATCCGCCGCCTTGAGCGCCATCGCCAAGGCGGTGGGCGAGCAGATTCGGCGCGCAATGGCCGGGGCTCCCTGCATTTGGCTGATGGCGGGCGGCTGCGGCGAGACCGCCCGCATTGCCTTTGGCACCTTTGGATCCATTTCCAAGGGACGCACCGAGACGGCCAGCAAATGGCGCGGCGGCGGCTCCGCCTGCCGCAGCGTGAAGCGCAGGCGGCTGGCGGGCAGGTCGGCTTCGGTGTGAAAGCAATCGATGCGGGTGCTGACGGCAACCCGCGCCGGTCGCCGGCGGGCTTGGCGCCCAGCGGACGGGGGCGACGAAGGCACGGCCTGCAACGTCCAACGGTCATCGGCGCTGCGCAGCGTCACTTGGTAGGCGCAGTCCTTCAAGTCCGTGGCCAGGCTCGGCACGATGATGTGCGCCGCCGGGCAGGGCGGCAAAGCCAGCTCGCACCAAGCGCCGTCGGCCGCCGCCTGCCACGGCAAGGCGGCGGCCGTGGCCAAGGGGTACTTGGCGGCGCTGGCCCGGTCGCCGTGGCGGTATGATGCAAGCATGGAGTTGGTTCTCTACTCGACCGACGGCTGCGCTCTGTGCGAGCAGGCGCTGGATGGGCTGCTCAGTATGCCAGAACTCAGCGGCCTGGCCTTGCGGGTGGTGGACGTGGCGACCGAGGATGGGTTGCTGCAGCGCTATGGCGAGCGCATCCCGGTGCTTCGCTTCGCCGGCCGGGAAATCGATTCGCCGCTTGATCGGGATGCCGTCATCGGCCTGCTGACCCCTCGCTGAGGCCGAACAGGCGCTTTGCGTTGGCCGTGGTCCGACGGCCCAGCTCCAATGCGGGCATCCCCAGCAGTTGCGCGATGGCGCGGGCAATGAAGGGCAGCAGGCAGGGTTCGTTGCGGCGCTTGTCAGCGGTTGGGCTGACGGCCCCGTGGGGCAGCAGAAAGGGCGCATCGGTTTCGATCAACAGGCGATCAAGGGGAATTTGCGGGATCAGGCCGCGCAGGCGCTCGCCGCGCCGGCGGTCGCAGACCCAGCCCGTGACGCCGATGTGAAAGCCGGCCGCCAGATAGCGCCGCAGATCCGCTTCATCGCCGGTGAAGCAGTGGATCACAACGCCGTCGAGCCGTCCGGCATGGTTCATCAGGGCGTCGTAAACCGCCCCGCCGCTATCCCGGTCGTGGACGAAGAGCGGCAGGCCGAGTTCGGCGGCGAGCCGGATCTGGGCGTCGAACACGGTGCGCTGATCGGCCGGCGGCGAAAAGTTGCGGTGGAAGTCAAGCCCCGCCTCGCCGACGGCGCGCACCGGTTCCTGGCCGGCCAGCCTGCGCAGCTGCGCCACCCAGTCGCCGCCCGCCGCCAGCGTCTTGGCGGCCTCGTGCGGATGAACGCCAACCGTGCAGGAGAGATCCGCATGGCTCCGGCAAAGCTCGATGGCGGCTTGTGAGTCCGCCACGTTGGTGGCGGTCACCATCATGTGGCCGAGCCCGGCGCTTCTGGCGCGGGCGAGCACGGCTTCGACGTCGCTGCGGAACTGCCCGTTGAGCAGGTTGGCGCCGATGTCCACCAGCTCAATCTCGCTCATCGAGGCGCCACCACCCCATCAAGGTTGGGCAGCATCGGCGGCGATGCGCCAAAGCGGGCGGCGTAGATCTGGTTGAAGGCCAGCACGTTGTGAACGTAGTTGCGGGTTTCGCGGAAGGGAATGGCGTCAATCCAAACGTCAAGCGCCACGCCCGCGCGCTCGCGAATCCAGCGGTCAACCCGGTGCTCGCCGGCATTGTAGGCGGCTGCCGCGAACGGCAGCACGCCGTCGTAGCGCCGCAGCAGCCAAGCGATGTGGCTGGCGCCCAAGGGTATGTTGACGGCGGGATCATACAGCCCGTTGGCAGTCGGCGTGGGCAGTCCGGCGCGCTTGGCGGCCAGCCGTGCCGTGCTTGGGAGCATCTGCAGCACGCCCCTGGCGTTGGCCGATGAGCGGGCATCGTCCTCAAAGGCGCTCTCTTGGCGAGCGAAGGCCAACAGCAGCGGCAACGGCACGGTGCTGGCATGGCTGGCCTGCCCGAACAGGGGTTGGTGCAGCACCGGAAACCGCAGCCCCAAGTCATCGCGCAGCTCGGCCCGATTGGCAGTGTGGATGGCGAGGGTGGTGAAGCCGATGCGCTGCACCATGGTGGTGGCCGCCCGCCGCTCTTCGGCGCTCAGCCGGGGAATGACGCCGAGCAGCTCCCGGCGGGCGTTCACCTCATCGCCGACGGCGAACAGCTCGATCGTCCGTCCGACCGCCGGGATGGCCAGGGTGCGCTGCAGCTCCGCCTCGCCGATGATTCTCGAGGCATCGTTCATCCGCAGGGGCAATCCGACTCGCTGCGCCGCCAGAAAGCCGTAGTAGGAACGTTTTTCAGCCAGCGACCGGAAGGCCAGACGGGCGCGTTCCGAGTTCTCGTGGGAGGCGTCAACCGCCCGAGCCAGCCAGTACTGCCATTTGTCGCCGAAACGCTCCGCCTCCGGCAGCCGTTCTATCCAAGCTTGAAGCAGCGGCCAGTTTTGCTGTTTGAGGTAGGCGAGGGCGAAGCGGGCCGCCGTCTCCGCCGAGTCCCCAGCCGCCGGCGCCCTGTCCAGCAGCCCGGCTTCGGCAAGCGCGGCGTCGATGGCTTCGTCGATGGGGCGGCGCTCGGCTGCGGAAAACCCGTGGCTGGCCTGATACCGCGCCCAAGCGTCTCGGGCGGCTTGCGCATCCCGCCCGGCCAGCCGCTTCAACCCGTGGGCGATCGCGCCCCGGGACCATTCGTTGTCGGCGCGGTAGCGGCTGGTGCGCTCAATGTGGGTGGGATTGACATGCAAGTCGTAGAGGGACTGCGCCCAAACCTTGACCTCGGAGGAGAAGAAGCGGGCCAGATAGCGGGCCAGCAGGCGTTGGTTGGCGTTGACGGCGAGCTGCAGGCGCCGCCAGGCGATGGCATCGTCGAGCCGTTCGCGCTGCCAGACCTGAAAGATCGGATCGCAAGCCTTGGGCTGCGACTTGCCCACCGTCCAGAGCGCTTCCGCCCCGTCCAGGGCGGCTGTCCGCTGGCCGGCGTTGTGCAGCGCCCGCAGGCGCAGGCATTGCAGATCGACCTTGTCGGTGGGCTCGTAGTGCTCAAGGAAGGTCCGCCACTGACCGCGCGCCGCGAGGCTTTCCAGCCACTGCCAATAGATGCGTTGGGCGCCCGGCAGGTCCGGGTGGTCGCGCCGAAAGCCGTTGACCTCGGCCGCGCTCAGGCGGCTCAGGCGCAGCCGGTTGCGATGGTAGGTGATGTAGGGCGCAAGGACGTAGTCGGCCAGTTGCCGCTGAATTTTCAGGGCCGCCGACACGTGGCCCGCCCGCACGAGGTCCACCGCCTTGCGGTAGGCCTGGCGCTGCTCGTGGAGCGTGGCGTTGACGGCTCCGCCCGCCAGTGGGCTGGTGGCCAGCAACAGGACCGTCAGGGCCCGCCCAAGGCGGCGCTGCGCATGGAGCAGGCGTGGTTCGGCTTGAGGACGGGACGAGGCGAACGCGCGCCTGCGGCGCGGACGGTTCGCTTTGGGGCCTTGCCTGCGCGAAACGCCTTTCCGATCGGCGCCATCCTGCGCAACGCGGGCATGACGAACCTCAGCTTCGCAGCCGCGGACGGCGCGCCCCGCGGGGAGAGCGTCCGTCGCCCGTGCTCCGGCGCCCCGGCCTGCGGGATGGAAACCTCCGGGAAACTCATTCAAGGCGAATGGCCGCGCCGCCGGTGGCCGATAACGCACTGCTTCATTTCGTTGACCCAACCGCAACCAAACGACGATGGAATAGACTAACTGGAAGAGCGGCACGGTCTCAAGGTGGACTGCGCCAGCTTGGGCGGCGTCGCTCGCGGACGCATCCGAAGCAGCATCCGCAACCCAGGAGACGCATGGACGGGATCTGGATCGGGGCCATCATCGTCGGCGTCTTGATCGTCGCCTTCGGACCCATCCTCTACGTGCTGCCAAGCAGGAGGGACCGCCGTCTTGCCGCGCTGAGGTCCGAAGCACGGCAGCTGGGGCTGGCCGTGGAGCTGAAGCCGGTGCGCAACCCCGAGCCGGCGGCCGAGGATCGGGTGACGGCTGGGGGGCAGTTGCGCACGCCCATGCGGGCATGCGCGCGATACGCCTTGGCCTTGGAGCCGATGCCCGAGCCCGCGCCCCCTTGGCGGCTGTTGCGCACCGCTGGCGGCTGGATTGCCGATGAGGGAACAGCCCCGCCTGCGGGGTGGCTGGGCCAGCTTCAACCACTCATCGACGCCCTGCCCGACGACGTGGTCGCGGTCGATTTCAGTGGTCGCGACCTCGGCTGCTATTGGCTTGAGCGGCCAGCGCCGGAAACCGATGCCGTCCCCAAGCTCAAGCACGCCCTGGCGTCCATCGGCAGTCGAGTGGGAGCCTTGTCCGCCGAAGCGCAAGCTGGCGGTGGATCAACCAAGAATGTTGATGAAGCGGATATACTCGCCCCCGAACCCAAATGAAGATTTGCGGTCATGACCGACGATGAACTCAAGGCGCTTGTTGCCGGACTTGCCGTTGCGCAGGATCGGACAGCCGCCCAGCTGGCCGAGAACGCCGTCCAGCTGGCCAAGACCGACGCCCAGCTGGCCAAGACCGACGCCAAACTGGACCGGCTGGCGGCAATGTACGGCGGGGTCGGCAACAACCAGGGCGCGGTGGCCGAGGAGTTCTACTACAACTCCCTCAAAGCCGACCCGGTGCTCGACGGGATGCGCTTCGACTTCGTTGACAGGAACGTCACCCGCAGCCGTGCCGGCTTGGAGGACGAGTTCGACCTGCTGTTGGTCAATGGCCGGGCGGTGTTTGTGGTGGAGGTCAAGTACAAGGCGCACCAAAGGGACCTCGGGCGCTTGCTGGACGAGAAGGCGCCGAACTTCCGGCGCCTGTTCCCGGAGCACGCTGAACGTCGCCAGCGCTTTGCGCTGGCCACCTTCCACATCCACGACGGGCTCAAGCGGGCGGCCTTGGAGCAGGGCGTGAGCGTGCTGCAGCGCAGGGGCGATGTGATCGAGACCCTTGCCGCCTGACCGGTCGCCTGCGCGCCAATCGCGAAGCTCCATCAAATGCACCCTCACGGCGGGCGCGCCTGTGCGGGCTTAAGAAACATATCGGACCCCGGCCCACGCAACAGGCGTGGAGTTTCGCGCAGCGAAACTCCACGGGTACGCCGACCAAGGGCAGCTCACCTGCCCAACACGCAACAGGCGCGGAGTTTCGCGCAGCGAAACTCCATCCGCGACCGTCAGGTCGCGCCTTGACAGCCGTTTTGCCCTAGCCGTATAACGGCGCCCTTCCCCGCACGCGCCCTCCGAGCGCGGCCCCACCAACCGGAAGCAGTCTTGGCCCAATCGCTTGTCATTGTCGAATCGCCCGCGAAGGCGCGAACGATCAACCGCTATCTGGGCAAGGACTACGTCGTGAAGTCCAGCGTCGGCCACATCCGCGACCTGCCCGCCGGCAAGGGCGCCAAGACCGGCGGCGCCCAGCCGCGCAGCGCCGCGGCCAAGGCGTCCAAGCTGTCGGCCAGCGAACGGGCGGCCGAGCGGGAGCGGCGGGCTCGGGCGCAGCTCGTGCGGCGCATGGGGGTTGATCCGGACAACCAGTGGCAGGCGGCGTACGAAGTGCTGCCAGGCAAGGAGAAGGTGGTCGATGAGCTGTCCCGCTTGGCGGCCCGGGCCGATGCGATTTACCTCGCCACCGATCTGGACCGGGAGGGGGAGGCGATCGCCTGGCACTTGCGCGAAACCATCGGCGGGCGTCCTGACCGCTATCGGCGCGTCATCTTCAACGAGATCACCCGCAAGGCCATTCAAGACGCCTTCCGCTCGCCCGGGGATTTGGACATGGACCGGGTCAATGCCCAGCAGGCGCGCCGCTTCCTCGACCGAGTGGTGGGCTTCGAACTCTCGCCGCTGCTTTGGGCCAAGGTGGCGCGAGGCCTGTCGGCGGGGCGGGTGCAGTCGGTTGCGGTGCGGCTGGTGGTGGAGCGGGAGCGGGAGATCAGGGCTTTCAAGCCCGAGGAGTATTGGGATCTGTTCGCTGACCTGAAACGCCGGGGCGACGCGGAGCCGCTGCGCTTCCAAGTGGTCAAGGAGGACGGCAAGGCCTTCCGTCCCGGCAACCAAGCGGCTGCGGAGGACGCGCTTGGGCGGCTTCGGCAACGCCGCTTTGAAGTCAGCGACCGCACCGACCGGCCGACCAAGACCCGCCCCAATCCGCCGCTCATCACCTCCACCATGCAGCAGGCCGCCAGCGGTCGGTTGGGCTTTGGCGTCAAGCGCACCATGACCTTGGCGCAGCGGCTCTACGAGGCGGGGCACATCACCTACATGCGCACGGATTCGACCAATCTCAGCAGCGACGCCGTGGCTGCCTGCCGCGACCACATCAAGGCTGAGTTCGGCCAGCGTTACCTGCCCGACAAGCCTCGTTCGTACGCCAGCAAGAAGGGGGCTCAGGAGGCCCACGAAGCCATTCGGCCAACCAACGTGGCCATGCCCGCCGCAAGGCTGTCCGACGTGGCCGAGGACGCAGCGCGGCTCTACGACCTGATCCGTCGGCAGTTCATCGCCTGCCAGATGCCGGATGCGGAATACCTCGCCACCACGGTGCTGGCCAACGGCGGCGAGTTTGAGTTGCGCATTCGCGGCCGCATCCAGGTGTTCGATGGCCACACCCGGGCGCTGCCGTCGATGACGAGAGGGGACGAGGCCAAGCCCCTGCCGGAATTCGCCGTCGGCGAAGCCTTGGCCTTGGCGCAAGCCGAGGCGGTGCAGCACTTCACCAAGCCGCCGCCCCGCTACGGCGAGGCCAGCCTCGTCCGGGAGCTGGAAAAACGCGGCATCGGCCGCCCCTCCACCTACGCCGCCATCATTTCCACGATTCAGGAGCGCGGCTACGTCAGCATCGTCAACCGCCGCTTCCACGCCGAGAAAATCGGCGAGCTGGTCACCGACCGGCTGGTGGAGCAGTTCGGCAACCTCATGGACTACGGCTTCACCGCGGCCCTTGAGCAGGAACTCGACCAGATCGCCGAGGGCGAGGCCAACTGGCGGGGCGTGCTCGATGTCTTCTACGGCGATTTCAGCGCCAAGCTGACGGTCGCCCGCAGCGACGGCGGCATGCGCCCCAACACCCCCACGGAAACCGGCATAGCCTGCGCAAAATGCGGCCGGCCGATGCAGCTGCGCACTGCGGGCACGGGCGTTTTTCTGGGGTGTTCGGGGTACGCATTGCCGCCTAAGGAGCGCTGCCAGAACACGATGAACCTCACGCCCGGCGAGGAGGCGGTGGATGCGGACGTGGACGATGAGGGCGAATCGAAGCTGCTGCGCAGCCGCCGCAAGTGCCCGCGCTGCGCCACGCCGATGACTTGCTACCTGGTGGACGAGACCCGCAAGCTGCACATCTGCGGCAACAACCCGGACTGCGCCGGCTTTGAGGTGGAGGAGGGGAGGTTCCGCGTCAAGGGCTACGAGGGGCCGGTGCTGGAATGCGACCGCTGCGGCGCCGAAATGCAACTTAAGACCGGCCGCTTCGGCAAGTACTTCGGCTGCACCGCCTGCGCCAACACCCGCAAGCTGCTGCGCAACGGCCAGCCGGCGCCGCCGAAGGCCGACCCGGTGCCGATGCCGGAACTCCGCTGTGAAAAGGTGGACGACCACTATCTGCTGCGCGATGGCGCATCGGGCATCTTCCTGGCGGCCAGCCAGTTCCCCAAGAACCGGGAGACGCGGGCGCCCAAGGTCGCCGAACTGCTGCCCCACGCCAATGAGCTCGACCCCAAGTTCAAGTACCTGCTCTCGGCGCCGACCCAAGATCCGGACGGCAAGCCAACGGTCATCCGCTACAGCCGCAAGACGGGACAGCAATACGTGCAATCCGAGATCGACGGCAAGGCCACCGGCTGGCAGGCGTTCTATCAGGACGGCCAATGGGTCGAGCGCAAAGCGGCGCCAAGCAAGGCCCGCGCCAAAACGGCCAAGCGCAAGCCCGCCAAGCGAGCCGGCCGCCGCACCGCTAAAAAACCCTGCGCGCCTGAGCGCGGACGTTCCCCACCATTGACACGCATGGGCCCATTCAAATGATCGACCATCAAGCCGGCATCTTCCGTGAAGACACCGCCCACCACATCTTTCTGGAGTTCAGCCTGCCGGGGTTCGGCGCTCCCGAAGCGCCGGTCGTGCTGCCGGGGCGCTCGCTGGCGCTGGCGACGGTGCCCGCAGGGGAACAGGTCATTGGCTTCGGCCAAGGCTTGATGGCGGCGTTGGGCCCGCCGAAAGCCTCACCCCCTCCGGCATTGGCCGACTTCGGGGCCGTGGCGGGCGTCGGCAACTCCGCGCCAGCCTCGCAGCGCGACCTCTTCATCTGGCTGCACGGGGAGGCCCGTGACGAGCTCTTCGCCCGCGCCTTGGCTTGGCGCGATGCGTTGTCAGGCGTGGCGCGCCTGGAGGCGGAGGAGCACGGCTTCCGGTTTCGGGACAGCCGCGACCTGACGGGGTTCGTCGATGGCTCCGCCAACCCGAAGGAGGACGCCCGATTGTCCGCCGCCTTGGTCGATGCCGGTCCCCATGCCGGCGGCAGCTTCATCATGGCCCAGCGCTGGATACACGATCTGGCCGGGTTCGGCGCTTTGCCGGTGGCCGACCAGGAGCGGGTGATTGGCCGCACCAAGGCCGACAGCATTGAACTCACCGGCGACGCCATGCCGCCGGACAGCCACGTCAGCCGCACCGACATCAAGCGCGGCGGCAAGGCGGTCAAGATCTACCGACGCAGCAGCCCGGTAGGCGGCCTGCAGGACGCCGGCCTCTATTTCCTGGCGTTCAGCGCCGACCCGGACCGCTTCCGCTGGCTCCTCGAATCCATGTACGGCCTAGCAGCGGACGGCCTCAGCGACCGGCTGCTGGGCCACTCCCAGCCCGTGACCGGCAGCTTCTTCTACGCGCCGCCGCCAGCAGCGCTGCTGGACGCCTTCGGTGACGGGCCGGCGCCCTGATCCAGCGCCTAATTGACGATCTCCGCAACGCCTCGATTCCACGGGGAGCATGAGAACGGGGACCACGTCACGTGCGGGCTCGGAAACTTATCGCAATCTGACCCATGCAACAGACGCGCGCCGGCCAAGCGGGCGCCCGTCAATGCAAAGGGTTGGGCATATGCGTTAAGGTTGCAAACTTTTTGGGAGGCTGAACATGGAACGCATGTCGCTGGACTTCGAGGGCAAGGTCGCCGTCTTGAAATTCAACCATCCTGAGGTGCTCAACGCCGTCGGCGCGCAGATGCTGGCTGACTTTCACGAGGCGTTCAGCCAAGTGAAGGATCCCGCCAACGGCGCCCGCTGCCTGCTGCTCACCGGCGTGGGCCGGGCGTTTTGCGCCGGCGCCAATCTGCAGGACGAGGGGCGCAACGAACGGCGCGGCGGCGCCGGCGACGGCCTGCGCGGCGGCTATCATCCCCTGCTGCTGGGACTGCGGGACTTGGACATGCCCATCGTCACCGCGGTCAACGGCCCCGCCGCCGGCGTCGGCATGAGCTTCGCGCTGATTGGCGACATCGTCTGCGCCCAGAAGGGCGCCTACTTTCTGCAGGCCTTCGCCCGCATCGGCCTCGTGCCGGACGGCGGCTCCACCTTCATGCTGCCGCGCCTGATCGGCTGGGGCCGGGCCGTGGAGCTGTCGCTGCTGGCGGAGCGCCTGCCGGCCGGGAAGGCCCATGACTGGGGCATGGTGAATCGGCTGTTCGAGGACAACGGCGCGCTCATGGAGGGCGCCGCCGCCTTGGCCCGCCAGCTTGCCGATGGTCCGCGCTCCCTGGGCCTGATTCGCCAAGCCTACTGGAGCACTTGGCACAATTCCTACGAGCAGCAGCTTGACTTGGAGGCCCGCCTGCAGAACCAGGCTGGCGCAACGGCGGACTTCCGCGAGGGCGTGTCGGCGTTCCTCGAGAAACGCGCGGCCAACTTCAAAGGGGAATGAGGACGGTTCCGCAACCATGTACAAAATTCGCACCTACAATCAGATCGCCGTTCGCGGCTTGGAGCGGTTTCCCCGGCAGCGCTATGAGCTGGGCGCCGAGTTGACGGATCCCGACGCCCTGCTGCTGCGCAGCCATAAGCTCCGCGAGGACGATGTCCAAGGCTGCTTGCGGGCCATCGCCCGAGCTGGCGCCGGCGTCAACAACGTGCCGGTGGCGCACTGCACCCGGCAGGGGGTGGTAGTGTTCAACACCCCGGGCGCCAATGCCAATTCGGTCAAGGAATTGGTGCTGGCGGCGCTGTTCATCAGTTCCCGCAACTTGGTTGGCGGGCTGGATTTCGTCTCCACCTTGGCGGACGTGGCCGACGCCGCTGAACTCAACGCCTTGGTCGAGGCGGAGAAGAAGCGCTTCAAGGGCCGTGAGCTGCGGGGCAAGAGCCTTGGCGTCGTCGGCCTTGGCGCCATCGGCTCCTTGGTGGCGCGGGCCGCGCTCGATTTGGGGATGGACGTCCTGGGCTACGATCCCGCCATTTCGGTGGACGCCGCCTGGCGCCTGCCTAGCGAAGTGCGGCGCATGGAGAACCTGCCGACCCTGTTCGCCCATTCCGACTTCGTGACCCTGCACCTGCCGCTGCTGCCGGAGACCGAGGGCGTCATCAACGAAGAGGCCCTGCGCTCGGTGCGTCCCGGCAGCGCGCTGCTCAACTTCGCCCGGGAGCCAGTGGTGGACCGCCAAGCCTTGATCAGCGCCCTCGACGATGGGCGCCTCGCTGGCTACGTGGCCGACTTTCCCGTGCCTGGACTGATCGGCCGCCCCAACGTCAGCCTCACTCCCCACTTGGGCGCCAGCACGTCGGAGGCGGAGGAGAACTGCGCGGTCATGGCGGCCAACCAGCTCATCGACTTCCTGGAGACCGGCAACATCGTCAATTCGGTCAACTTTCCGACGGTGTCCCTGGAGTCGTCCGGGAGGCACCGCATGGCCGTCACCAACCGCAACGTGGCCGGCCTGCTCGGGCAAATGACCTCGGTGCTCGCCAAGCACGACATCAACATCATCGACATGCTCAACAGAAGCCGGGACGATGTGGCCTACAACCTGCTGGACATCGAGGCGCCCCCGGACGCTGCGCTGGTCCGCGAGCTCGCCGCCATCGACAGCGTCATCAACGTCCGCGTTCTCAACGGCAACGCCGACCGAGGCTCCCTCCTGGGCAGCCTCTGACAAGTCCCGGAAGTTCTTAGGCGGCCGCGGCCTGTGGGGGCGCTGGAGCAAGACCGCCTTCGGCAAGCCGGCGGCGGTTAAGCACCACACAAAACCCAGCCAAGGGCAGGCCCCTCGCGCTCCCCGGCTGAGGGCTCCCGCAATGCCGCCAGTGCGCCCCGCAGGCGCTCCCGAAGGGCGCTTCACGGCCCCCCTGCGGCCTAGGTTCCGCTCCGCCTGCGGCTGGGGCTAGGGCGCTCCGCCTTGCGGGATCGTTTCAGATCCTCAAGCAGCGAAGCGCTGAACGAACGGGACTTGATCAGAGTCTGCCTAGCGATAGTCGGGCGGTGGGACGAAGCCGCCCAGTTCGCCGGCCATCAATCTCGCGAATTCAATGGTTGCGTAATCGTTGAATTCCGCGCCCACCGCCTGCAGGCCGATGGGCAGCCCCTGCTTGGACGGCCCCGTGGGAAAGACCGTGCTCGGCAGGTGCGCCACGGTGATCATTCCCGCCCAGAACACTTGCTGAAAGTAGTTCTGCGATTGGTTGTCCACCATGATCCGGCGCTCCAGGTATTCGCCGTGGTCGTGGGGGAAGGCGGCGGTGGCCACTTGGGGGCAGATGAGGATGTCCCAGTCCTGAAAGAACGCCTGCCAAGCCTTGCGCAGGCCGAAGCGCAGGTTGTTGAACTTGAGCCACTCGCCGTGCTCCTGAACGCCGAATCGGGCCAGCGAGGCGGGCACCTCCTCGCCCGGCGCCTCCGCCGCGCGGGCCTGCCGGAGCGCCGCCTTCTCGTCTTCGGGGAGGCCCGCCGCCATCACGCCCCACAGCAGGCTCAAATAGGCCTCGAAGGCGGCGTTGACATCGATGTCGGGGAAGGCGCGGTCCGACACCGCGGCGCCAAGCCGCGCCAAGCGCTCGCCCACCTGCTGCACCCGATCGGCCATCTCCGTCGCCACCGGGGCGCGGTCATGGTTGGGCAGGATCGCCACCTTGAAGTCGCTTAAGCGCGTCTTGGCGGGGCGCGGCAGATGCAGTCGCCAACCGGCTTGGTCCGTGCGGCCCGCGCCGGCCACGATGCCCATGGACAGCGCCAAATCCTCCGCGCCGCGCGCCATGGGGCCGACCACCGCGATGTCCGCCGGCGCCATCACTTCCGGCAGGGCATGGCCTGCGTCGGAGACGATGCCCCAAGTGGGCTTGTGGCCGTAAACGCCGCAGTAATGGGCGGGATTGCGGATGGAGCCGCCAATGTCCGAGCCCGCCTCCAAGGCGGTCAGCCCAGCCGCCAAGGCCGCCGAGGAGCCGCCCGACGAGCCGCCGGGGGTGCGCGTCAGATCCCAAGGGTTGCTGGTGGTGCCGTAGATGTCATTGAAGCTCTGGAAATCGCCCAGATTCAGCGGCACGTTGGTCTTGCCGAAGATGACGGCGCCGGCGCCCTTCAGGCGGCGGACGTAGTCGGCATCCTCGGCGGCGATGTTGTCGCGCAGTTCGGGAATGCCCCAGGTGGTGGGCAGCCCTTGGACGTTGAAGGCCTCCTTGACCGTCATGGGCACCCCGTGCAGCGGTCCGGTCGCGTCCCCGCGCGCCAGCGCCGCGTCAGCGGCCTTGGCCGCCTCCCGACCCCGTTCAAAGTCATGCACGACCACGGCGTTGGTTTGGCCGTCGTAGCGCTGAACGCGCTCGATGTACATGTCGGTGAGTTCCAAGGAGCTCGCCTGCCCATTGCGAATGGCGGCGGCGACTTCGATGGCGGTGGCGAACGGATCGGTCATGGTCGGGTTCCTTGGCGGAGAAGGCCGTCAAAATACGGGGTCTGGGGTGGTGGGGCAAGCGAACCCGCTGTGCGGGTTCGTTGGAGTTTCGCTTACCGCGAAACTCAGCGATGATTGACGATGCAGGCAGTTGCGCCGGTTTCCGAACTCGAGCTGAACGCCGCGGTGCGGGCGGCGGCGCCGATTAGAGGTCAGCCCCGATCGCCGCGGCGATTTCGTAGGAGCGCAGGCGGGCGGCGTGGTCGTGGATGTGGGCGGAGAGGATGACTTCGTCCGCTTTGGTGCGCTGGACAAACGATCTGAGCTGCTCGCGGGCTTGGTCCGGGCTGCCGACCGCCGAGCAGGCGGTGATCTGGCCGAGCAGGTGGCGTTCGGCGGCGCCCAGCGTCGCCTCGAAATCCGCCTTGGGCGGCGGCAGCGGACCGGGATTGCCGGTGCGCAGCTTGAGGAACGACTGTTGGGAGGAGGTGCGCAGCAGCCGGGCCTCGTCTTCGGTGTCGGCCGCAAACATGTTGAAAGCGGCCATCACATAGGGCGCGTCCAGTTGCGGGGAGGCCACGAAGCGCTCCCGGTAGGTGGCCAGCGCTGCGTCGAGCGCGGCGGGCGCAAAGTGTGAAGCGAAGGCGTACGGCAGCCCTAGCAGGGCCGCCAGCTGGGCGCCGTAGAGGCTGGAGCCCAGAATCCACAGCGGCACCCGCAGCCCCTCTCCGGGCACCGCGCGCACCTGCCGCTTGGAACCGGCCTCGGCAAAGTAGTCCCGCAGCTCCATCACGTCCCTGGGAAACTCGTTGATGTCCCCGGCCAAGGTCCGCCGCAGCGCGTGGGCGGTGACTTGATCGGTGCCCGGCGCCCGGCCGATGCCGAGGTCGATCCGCCCAGGATGCAGGCATTCCAAGGTGCCGAACTGCTCGGCGATGACCAGCGGCGCATGGTTGGGCAGCATCACGCCGCCGGCGCCCACGCGGATGCTGGAGGTTCCTCCCGCGATGTGGCCGATGACCACTGCGGTGGCGGCGCTGGCGATGCCGCGCATGTTGTGGTGCTCCGCCACCCAATAGCGCCCGTAGCCCCAACCCTCGGCATGCCGGGCGAGGTCCAGGGAGTTGGCCAGCGCCTGGGCCGCATCGCTGCCCTCAATGATGGGCGCCAAGTCCAGAACGGCAAGTTTGATCGCCACGGGTTTGGGCCTCCTCAATGAGCGTCCGGCAGGACGCTTTTTTGCGAGTGCGGCAGTATGCCTTGCCCTGCTGGCGGTAAACTACCCCCATGCCGGATGCCTTTCACCAATCCCCCATCCTCAATTCGCCCTACGAGGTTCCGGCCCGGCATTGGGTGTTGGACGAGGGACGGCAGCCGACCGACGCCATTGGCGAAGGGCGGCGCAAGGTGTCGTTCATCTCACCGATCCCTAGGGCGCGCAAGGCGGGCGGGAAGCAGGCCCAGTTCGCCCTTGATGCGGAAAGCGAAGCGCTTGCGACCCGCGAGCAGCAGTACCAACTCATTGCGCTCATCGACAGTCTCCGGCAGCAGCTTGCCCAGTGGCGGGCGCTGCCGGAAGCGCGATGGCGGGTGACGCCGGAAACGGCACGGCTGCTCAAGCACTGGCGCCATCATCGGTTCACCGGCTTCCGCCCGTTCTTCTGCCAAGTCGAGGCCGTGGAAACCATCATCTGGCTGATCGAGGTCGCTCCCAGCCTTGGCAAGGGCGGCAGCCGCTTTTTGGAAGAGATTGAAGCCGCAAGCCGGCAGGCCAACCCTGGCCTTTCGCGGATGGCCATCAAGCTGGCCACCGGCGCAGGCAAGACCGCAGTGATGGCCATGATCATCGCTTGGCAGACGGTGAATGCCGTGCGTCGTCCGAACAGCCCGCGCTTCACCAAGGGCTTCCTGGTGGTGGCGCCCGGCATCACCATCCGCGATCGGCTGCGGGTGCTGCAGCCCAACGACCCCGACAGCTACTACGCCAGCCGCGAACTGGTGCCCGCCGACATGCTGCGGGAACTGGACAAGGCCAAGATCGTCATCACCAACTACCATGCGTTCCAACTGCGCGAGACGCTGGACCTCGCCAAGGGCAGCCGCGCGCTGCTCCAAGGTCGCGGGCCAGCGATTGCCAGCCGCGAAACCGAAGGCCAGATGCTGGCTCGGGTGATGCCCGAACTGATGACCATGAAAGGCGTCCTCGTTCTCAATGACGAAGCCCACCACTGCTATCGGGAGAAGCCGGGGGAGGGTGACGAGGGCAAGCTCACCGGCGACGACCGCCGCGAGGCGGAGCGCAACCGGGAGGCGGCCCGGGTATGGATATCGGGGCTTGAAGCGGCGCAGCGCAAGCTTGGCTTGGCGCGCGTGATCGATCTTTCCGCCACGCCGTTCTTCCTGCGCGGCTCCGGCTACGCGGAAGGCACGCTGTTTCCCTGGGCCGTCAGCGACTTTTCGCTGATGGATGCCATCGAGTGCGGCATCGTCAAGCTGCCTCGGGTGCCTGTGGTGGACAACGTGCCGGGCGCTGAGACGCCCATGTTCCGCAATCTTTGGGAGCACGTCGGCAAGAAGATGCCGAAGAAGGGTTGGAGTGGCGGCGCGCCGCTCAACCCACTGGACCTGCCCAGGGAGTTGCAAACGGCCTTGGAGGCGCTCTATGGCCACTACGAGGAGACATTCCGCCTGTGGGAGGAGGCGGGCATCGACGTGCCGCCCTGCTTCATCGTGGTTTGCAACAACACGGCCACCTCGAAGCTGGTTTACGACTACATCTCCGGCTTCGAACGCAAAACGGATGGTGGCGAGCGCCTCGTCCACAACGGTCGGCTGGCGCTCTTCCGCAACTTCGATGAGCACGGCGAACCCTTGGCGAGGCCGCGAACCCTGCTCATAGACAGCCGCCAGCTCGAATCCGGCGAGGCGCTGGACAAGAACTTCCGCACCGCAGCCGCCGACGAGATCGCCCGCTTCCGCCGCGAGGTCATCGAGCGCACCGGCGACCGCCAGCAGGCCGAGAAGCTCACCGATCAAGACCTGCTGCGCGAAGTGATGAACACCGTCGGCAAGGCCAACCGCCTCGGCGGCGGCATCCGCTGCGTGGTCTCGGTGGCGATGCTCACCGAGGGCTGGGATGCCAACACCGTCACCCATGTGCTCGGCCTGCGCGCCTTCGGCACCCAACTGCTCTGCGAGCAGGTGATCGGCCGCTCGCTGCGCCGCCAGTCCTACGACCTGAATGAGCAGGGGCTGTTCAATGCCGAATACGCCGACGTGTTCGGCATCCCCTTCGACTTCACCGCCAAGCCGGTGGTTGCCCCGCCCCAGAAGCCCGCCGAGACCGTGCAGGTGAAGGCGCTCTCGCCCGAGCGGGACGATGCCGAAATCCGCTTTCCCCGAGTGGCCGGCTACCGCGTGGAACTGCCGGACGACCAACTCGCTGCGGAGTTCACTGAGGACTCCAAGCTGGAACTCAGCCCGCAGCTGGTGGGGCCGACGATCACCCACAACCAAGGCATCATCGGCCAAGGGCACGACCTGACCTTGGAGCATCTGGATCGCGTGCGACCGCGCGCGCTGCTCTACCACCTCAGCCTGCGGCTGCTGTACAACCACTGGCGCGACCCGAATGGCGAGCCGGAACTGCACCTGTTCGGCCAGTTGAAGCGCATCGCCGGGCAATGGCTTAAGGAATGCCTCATCTGCTCGGGCAACACCCGACCGGCGCAGTTGATGATTGCTGATCTGGCCGACATGGCCTGCGAGCGCATTTCAGCGGCCATCACCCGTGCTGAACTGGGTCGCCAGCCCGTGAAGGCCCTGCTCGATCCGTACAATCCCACTGGCACCACCCGGCACGTCAACTTCACCACCTCCCGCACACTGCGCTACGCTACAGGTGGCCGATGCCACCTGAACTGGGCGATCCTTGACAGCGGTTGGGAAGGGGAGCTTTGCCGCGTCCTTGATGCGCATCCGAATGTGCTCGCTTGGGTTAGGAACCACAATCTCGGGTTCGAGGTGCCCTACCAGTTTGCTGGCGAGACCCGCAGGTACATCCCGGACTTCATTGCCTTGGTCGATGACGGCGCGGGTGCCGACAACCCCCTGCACTTGGTGGCCGAGGTCAAGGGGTATCGAGGCGAGGATGCCAAGGCCAAAAAGGAAGCCATGGACGCCTACTGGGTGCCGGGCGTGAATGCGCACGGTTGCTATGGCCGGTGGGCGTTCCTCGAGTTCCGGGATCCGGTTGTGATGGGCACCGAGCTGGATCGGCTGGCGCGCAGCAAGGGCCGTGGCCATGGCGTCCCCATAACGAGAGACCAAGCCGTGAACCTATTGCGACAACATAAGCAGACTCTTGAGCAGCGCTTTGGCGTCATCGAACTGGCGTTGTTCGGATCGATCGTACGGGACGAGGCTTTTCAAGGCAGTGACGTGGACATTCTGGTCAGGTTCGACGACCCCGCAGCGTTCAGGGCCTACTTCGGGACGGCGTCCTACTTGGAGGAAGTCTTCGGGCGGCGCGTCGATCTCGTGACGCCAAAGGCCCTTCGACCGGAACTGCGGCCCTTCGTCGAGCGGGAGGCCATCTATGTCTGATCGATCCGACGCTCGGCCCGGCCGGGCTTGGCGCTGTTATCTGCGGGATATGATCGAGGCTGCGGAAAAGGTTGTTTCCTATACGGATGGGATGGATCGAACCTCCTTTTTCGAGGGGGGCCTAGTCTATGACGCGACGATCCGAAACTTGGAATTGCTTGGCGAAGCGGCAAACCGACTGCCCGAGGAGGTGCGCGAGCGGCGCTCCGAAATCCCCTGGCGCGACATGATCGATTTGCGAAATCGTCTTATTCACGGCTATTTCGGCGTTGACGACGACATAGTGTGGGGTGTGGTCGAGAACGAGATTCCGGCGCTCATCACCGTGCTGCGAGCGCTTTGGGACGAGACGGACGAATCTTGAAGCCTGCTGAAAGGGAACGTTTGTGCCCGGAATTGGGTCACTGAGGGGGAACACTTGGCCAAGAAAACCACCAAGCAGAAGCGCAAGTCCGTCGAGGCGTTCACCCATGACGGGGCCAAGCGGCGCAACATCCCCACTGCCGAGTATCAGCCGGTGATGCGCTCGGACGACCAGAACCCCATTCAGGTCGCCTACCAGCGCCGCAACCCGGACCTCGATCCGCAGCTGGTCTGGCGCGGCAAGGACATGGCGGACTGGTCCGATCTGGTGGTGCAGGCGCCGCCGCTGTTCATTCAGGAGAAGGTGCATCCGAAGGTGCTGATCGACGATCTGGCCCGCATGAGCCGCAAGGCGCGGGCTGATAAGGATGCCGCCGAGACCGGCTTCCAGACCGACATCTTCGGCGACTTCAACGGCCTGCCGGACGGCGATGCGAAGACGGAGTTTTACCGGCATGACGCCAATTGGTCGAACCGCATGATCCTGGGCGACGCCCTGCAGGTGATGGCCAGCCTCGCCGAGCGCGAGGGCCTGCGCGGCAAGGTGCAGTGCATCTACATGGATCCGCCCTATGGGATCAAGTTCAACTCCAACTTCCAGTGGTCAACCACCAGCCGTGACGTGAAGGACGGCAAGGCGGAGCACATCACCCGGGAGCCGGAGCAGGTGAAGGCGTTCCGGGACACTTGGCGGGACGGGATTCACTCGTATCTGACCTATCTGCGGGACCGGCTGACGGTGGCGCGGGATCTGCTGACGGAGAGCGGCAGCATCTTCGTGCAGATTGGGGACGAAAACGTGCATCGGGTGCGGGCGGTTATGGATGAGGTGTTTGGGGAAAGGAACTTTGTGAGCCAAATTTTGTTTCGTACGACTACTGGCAAGGCATCAGCGGCCTTGGATAGTACGGCAGATTACTTGCTCTGGTATGGGAGAGATTCGGCCAAACTCAAGTTTAGGCAATTGCTCTACGGTCGCGATGTGAGTGAAGATACCAACTATCGGTTCAGCGTTGATGATGCAGGCTATTTTGGCCCGCCGACGACCAACGGAAGAGTGGTCAGCATGAATCCACTCACTTCCCAGTCTGCGAGCACTACAACTATATTCTCCTATCTATTTCGCAAAGAAACGTTTAGGCCAGGCAAGGGCGGTTGGAAGACGAATATCACTGGAATGAATCGGCTCAAACTAGCAAACCGCTTAACCTACTCTGGTAAGACACTGAGATTCGTACGTCCGTTTGGCGACTTTGCGTTTCAAGCCTTCAATGAGATCTGGGACGATACTAGGCAAAGTGGTTTTGGAGAATCCAAGCGATATATAGTTCAGACAGCGCACAGAGTTATTGAACGCTGTGTTCTAATGACCACTGACCCCGGTGACCTCACCCTCGATCCAACCTGCGGTTCCGGCACCACCGCCTATGTCGCCGAACAATGGGGCCGCCGCTGGATCACCATCGACACCTCCCGTGTCGCCCTCGCGCTTGCCCGTTCGCGTGTGATGGGTGCCCGTTACCCATACTACCTGCTCGCCGACAGCGCGGAAGGCCAGCGCAAGGAGGCTGAACTGTCGCGCAGCTCGCCCTCCGAGTCGCCCACCTACGGTGATATCCGTCAAGGCTTCGTGTACGAACGGGTGCCGCACATCACCCTGAAGTCCATCGCCAACAACACCGAAATCGACGTGATTTATGAGCGGATGCAGCCGGACGTGGAAGCCGCTCTCACCGACCTCAACCACGCCCTGCGAGGCCACATCGCGCCTTTCCAAGTCCAAACAGGCGGACGCAAGGGCGAGGCCATCGACTTCACCGCTGCCGAAGGCATCACCGTCACCCTGCCCTCCGGCGAGTCCGCTCCAGCCAACGGTCTCCTCGAATGGGAAGTCCCCCGCGAAGCGGACGAGGGCTGGAACGACGCGGCCCAAGATGCCCACGCCCGCTTCTGGGAGGCCCGCATCGCCCGCCAGCGCGAGATCGACGCCTGCATCGCCGCTCGCGCCGAGTTTGAGACCCTCTACGACAAGCCATACGAAGACAAGGCCAAGACCCGCGTGGCCGGCCCCTTCACGGTGGAGAGCGTCTCGCCCCATCGCTTGGCGGCACTCGATGAGGACGACAATCTGATGATCGCCGAACCCCGCGCCACCTATGACGCGGGCGGCAGCGCACCGGTTCAGGACTTCGCCCACATGGTGCTCGAAAACCTGCGCGCCGCCGGCGTCCAGCAGGCCGACAAGCGCAGCCACATCAGATTCAGGTCGCTCGACCCTTGGCCGGGCAACCTCGTCTGCGCCGAGGGCCGCTACGCGGAGGGCGGCGATGCGAAAACCGCCAAGGAGCAGCGGGCCGGCATCTTCATCGGCCCGGAGTTCGGCACCGTCTCCCGTGCCAACTTGGTGCGCGCCGTGCGCGAAGCCGCCGACGCGGGCTTCGACGCCCTGATCGCCTGCGCCTTCAACTACGAGGCCCACGCCACCGAGTTCAACAAGCTCGGCCGCGTCCCGGTCCTCAAGGCCCGCATGAACGCCGACCTGCACATGGCCGACGACCTCAAGAAGACCGACAAGGCCAACCTCTTCGTCATCTTCGGCGAGCCCGACATCGACATCGAACCGGCCACCGGCCCCGACGGCGAGCCCGACTGGCTCAAAGTGAAGATCAACGGCGTGGACGTCTTCGACCCCGCCACCGGCGAAGTCCGCAGCGACGACGCGGACGGCATCGCCTGCTGGTTCGTGGACACCGACTACAACGAAGAGAGCTTCTTCGTCCGACAAGCCTACTTCCTCGGTGCCGGCGACCCCTACAAATCCCTCAAAACCACCCTAAAAGCCGAAATCGACCCCGACGCCTGGGCAACCCTAAACAGCGACACCTCGCGAGCCTTCCCGAAGCCCTCAACGGGGCGGATAGCCGTGAAGGTGATCAATCATCTGGGGGATGAGGTGATGAAGGTGTTTGGGGTGTAAACTTCGATTCAGCGTCCATGCTGGCTCGATTAGTTGGCCCAAAGACTATTGGAGGTGTCGTGTGAATGGAGAAGCGGTCGATCAGTCGGCAGCGGTTGAAGAGCCGGAGGGTCTGGAGACTGAAGGCGCATCTTGGGGTGACTACCCCCTTGATGAGATGTTGATACGGAACGACCATCGCACCGTTCGGGATGTCCTGCATCGTATCGGCCAAGGGCGTTACATGATGAATCCTGACTTCCAGCGAGACTTTGTCTGGCCCGAAGACAAGCAGAGCAAGCTGATCGAGTCCGTGATCATGCGCATCCCGTTGCCGGTTTTCTACATGGCTGAGGACTCGGAGGGACGTATGATAGTGGTGGACGGCTTGCAGCGCCTATCCACCTTCAAGCGCTTCTTTGACGGAGAACTCAAGCTCCGGCTGCCTGACCGAAGCGAGCTCGAAGGAAAACAGTTCTCTGACTTGCCTCCCAAGTACCAGAATCGCGTTGAGGACTGCAACCTGACCTTCTATGTCATTGACTCCAAGGCGCCAGAACGAGCACGGTTGGATATTTTTGAGCGTGTCAACAGCGGCCAACAACTCACGCGACAGCAGATGCGCAATTCCCTTTACATGGGCAAAGCGACGCGTTTCCTTAGAGACGAAGCCCGCACCGAGATATTCCTTGAAGCCACAGGCGCCAGTCTGAACACAAAGACTATGCGTGACCGCGAATTCGTTAATCGATTCTGTGCGTTTCAGTTGCTTGGGCCTGAGACTTATGGACGAGATGATATGGACGACTTTCTTGCTAGTTGCCTTGTTCGGATGAACGAGTTGGCCGACCAAGAATTGGCGGAACTCTCGGAGAGATTTCGGACAGGGCTGGGCAACAATCTTCTATTGTTCGAGCGTCAAGCCTTCCGCAAACACGAACGTGGACAGGAAAGGCGAACGGTGCTGAACGCATCTCTTTGGGACGTGATGTCCACTAGCCTGTCGCGCTACTCGAAAGCGCAAGTCAAGGCAAATGCTGGCTCGCTTTGCGAGGCAGTCTACCGCCTGCTTTCGGACGAAAACTTCATTACAGCCATCACCTATGGCCCAAACGACCCTAGGCGGGTAAAGGCTCGATTCGAAATGGCCCGGAAGGCACTGCGTGAGGTGCTCGGTGATTACCAGGATTGATCTGCGCCACTTCAAGTGCTTCGAGACGCTCAAGCTGCCCCTACGGCGCTTGACCTTGCTCTCGGGGCTTAATGCTTCCGGTAAGTCGTCGGTGCTGCAAGCGTTGGTGCTGCTGCATCAAACCATGTGTGAGAATGAATGGTCCGAGCGGCTGCTGCTCAATGGGAAGGCGCTTCGACTGGGTGCTGTTAGGGACGCCATTAACCAGGTCAGCGGGGGGCATGAGTTGTCGTTCGCAGTGGAGGATGACGATACTGGGATGGTAACGTGGAACCTCGGCGGCGAACAAAGCGCGATGTCTTTGTCCGTTAGGCAAGTGCGGGTGCGTGGATCGTGCGAGGGACAATGGTCTCAGGGTGAGTCGAAGCCCCTGCACCACCTGCTCCCCGAATCTGTAGCCGGTTCCCTGGAAGGTGATTCGTTGGTCAGGCGGCTGTGCGGATTGACATGGCTTGGCGCTGAGCGACTGGGGCCTCGGGATATCTACCCTTTGGTTGATCCCCAGTTGTCCTTGATAGGTGAAGGAGGCGAAAGCGCGGCCAGCGTCCTCTATTCCAGTGCTGACGAGCGGCTTGACGACATCCCTCTACTGATTAAAAGGGTTCCTCCAACCCTTTTTCGGCAAGTGGAGGCGCACATGAGTGCGTTTTTTCCGGGGTTCGAGATGGATTTACGGCCAGTGCCTCGAGCCAATGCCGTTACTCTGGGAGTGCGCACATCCCGGGACACGGACTTCCATCGCCCGGGTCACACTGGCTTCGGCATCACTCAAGTGCTTCCTGTTGTTGTCGCGATTTTGGCCGCTAAGCCCGACCAATTGGTACTCATCGAGAACCCGGAGGTGCATCTGCACCCAGCCGGCCAGTCCCAAATGGGAGCGTTCTTGGCCGTTGCGGCAAATTCCGGCATCCAGGTGCTGGTCGAGTCACATAGCGACCATGTCCTGAACGGTGTTCGGTGTGCGGTTAAGCGGCGCCAAGTGGATCCAGATTCAGTCGCGCTTTACTTCTTCCGTTCTCGGCACGAAGCTGAGACTTCGGGTGCCGCGCAAGTCGAGAGCCCATCCATTGATGCCCATGGCGCGATCACTGACTGGCCTGCTGGATTCTTCGATCAGTTTGATCACGACATGAACTATCTGGCAGGCTGGAGTTGAGGTGGATTTTCTGGCCAATGAATTGTCGGTGCATGGTCAGTTCCACGACGTGGCCGGGTTTCGGGAAGCGCTGAAACGACTAATGATGGTTCGAAAGGTGGCTCGGCGTTTTGGGCGCGAAGTCCAGTGCAGCAGATCGTTTCTAAAGGCGACGCCGATGCCAGACATGTCAATGCAGCAAGCCATCGGCAACTTCGAGCGGGATGGCCAGCGGGCAGTCATGGCGTGGCTCACGCGGGATGGTCCATTTTGGGACGATCTTCGAAAACATGGGGAAGACGACTATCTTGAGTGCCGCGATAGATTGGTCACGGACACCTCTGCTGGCGAGGCCGCTTTCAGGAAGATGCACGGCGCGGAAAGCGGGCTCGTCAGCTTGACGCCATCGGCGTGGTGCTACTCGCCTCTTAAGGTCACTTGGGTTCGAGCCGCTGAAGGACTCGACAATCGAAACGTGAGTGTCGAAAACTGGTGGGAATCAGAGGCGTTTGGGAAGGCCATGGAGCAGCTTTTGCCGCCACCCGCCTCTTGGAATGATTTGCGGGAAGTGTCAATCGCTCGGTTCACGGGCATTAGGTTCGCTGAGGATTGTTTCGATCCACTTGCCGGAATCCCTTTCGCAAGAAGCGCCGCCGACCGGTTCTTGGTACTGCTAGGTATTCTGGATTCCTTGACGGATTCTTTTGAAGAATCTGGCGTTCTCAACTTGGAGGGTCACCGTATCCTCCGCGAACACTTCACTGGCGATCGGGCGTGGTTCAGTGATTCTTCGGAATCCGAAAAGCAACAATTCTCCCGCCAACTGGCCTTTGACAATCCAGACGATCCATCAAGTCCTCTATTCTGTCCTTGGCACGGAAAAGTGTCCCACCTGACACTTCGTCTGCACTTCTCTTGGCCTATTGAATCAGGAAGCAGTCTGTATGTCGTTTACGCAGGCCCGAAGATCACAAGGCGTTGACATAAACAGCAGAGATGGCTTTGTGTTTACTTCGTGTAAGGCACTGCCGCACCGATGAAGACCATACAGGCGTGTCGCCCAAACGCGAGTTTGAGTGCGCTACGGCCGTAGGCGCGCATCGGCTGGTCTTTCTCAAGGCCGTCCTAGGTGAGCGGTATCCCAAGATGTAAGCCTTGGTGCGCGGGTCTGAGGCGGGGTTGGTCCGCAAGCGATTCCTCTTTTCCTCCGAGGTCCGCTCACTTCCATGGAACCGAGATCGCCAAGCCGATTCCGTCCTATCAGGTTTACAAGGGCACCGTCTTTGAGCTTATTGATCAGACGGTGGACTTCGTGCTCAGCAAGATCAACCGTCGCGTGGGCACCCGCGCCGAGAGCGTTCTGGCGCCGAGAAGCCATGAGATTCCGGTGGAAGGTTGTGACCGAGGCCATCGTCAACGCCGTTGTCCGTCGGGATTACACGGACAACAGCATTCAGGTCATGCTGTTCGCTGATCGTCTGGAAGTCGTCTGGAAGTACGCAATCCCGGCAGGCTTCCGCCAACCCCTGACCTTGGAGAAACTGCACGAGGCGCATCGATCCGTGCCCGGAAACCCCCTGTTGGGTGAGGCGCTGTATCTGACGGAATACATCGAACGCATGGGGACGGGCACGTTGGACATGATCCGCCGTTGTGTCGAGGCTAGCTTGCCTGAGCCCGAATCGCGGTTACCGACGGATTCGTCACGACGATCTGGCGCGCAATGGGGTTGGATCAAGGAATGGCCCAAATCAATGGACCGGTCGCCGGCGGGGCAATTCCGACCACAAAGGCCGTTGGGCAAGAGGGCAACCAGCAAAGCCAGGCGGCCGGTCGCCAAGGGGTGCGAGCAGGAGTGCAGGAGGGCTTGGACGAGGCGGCAGTCGCCATGCTGAACACCTGCGCTTGATCAGACGTTCAAGGCAAGGCGCTGCAGACCGGTGGAGGCTATGCAGGCAGAACCCGCAGCTTTGAACAAAGATTGGGCAGATTGCTGGCTGAAGGACTCTTGGCAATGACCATTCCGTACAAGCCGAGTAGTCCTGCCCAAAGATACCGGCTTACCGATAAGGGGCGCAGCGCCCTTGAAGAAGCCGACAGCGCACACGGAAGGAAATGAGGCGTCAGGGATTGCCCGCCACCATCGCAGAGGGTTGATCGGTGGCTCCGAAAATGATCACGCCTGTCCAAATCCGGCCGCCACACCCAAAACGCTTCGGCGTTCCCCAGAAGGGGCGCAGGGAGGACTCTTATCAATTTATGGCGCGGCCAAGACGGGCCTGAATCCGTGCTGGCAAGTGCCCGGAGTAAACCTTGACTTCCGCCCTGTGTGATTGAGTAACCGCTACGACTGGGCCACCTCATGGTGGCGGAGCACAAGAACCCGCCTTTCCTCGCCTGTGACGTAGGCTTGCTCGATTTCCTCGTCACAGTGGAAGCAATAGCGGGCGCCGACTTGAAGGCCGTCGAGACTCGTGCCCGAATTCCCGATTCCGCCCCGTCGCAGTCCGCTCTCGGTGTGCAGCCCCCATTGTCCTTTCTGGCGGTCGAATCGCTCAAAGGTTCCCTCCAAGATCACTCGCTCACGGCCGAGATCCTCGACCTCCGAGAGGCGGCTCATCACCGCGCTCGCTTCGGAATGTGAAATGGCGCAGCCACTCGCCCGCTCGGATTGCGGCGCTGCCCAAGCGTACCGCAATCCGGTGTCGTGCTCGCTGAGAAAGCGCAGCAACCGCAAGTAGGCAGCTGCCAGATGGCCTCGGTACTGCGCTACGGCGTCGCTTGCGCTAGTAGGCTCTTTGGTATCTCCCAGCAGTTTATCGAGTAGTTCCATGGCGGGGCGCAACCTGTCGCCAAACAAGTCCCCGCGCTGCGCCTCCAGCACTAGTTCGAAGGAGCCAGCGGCTGCGGGGACGATTACATCCAGCCGGTCTTCACCGGAACGCCGCATGGAGGCATCTTGTCCCTTGGTCACGAAACCGTGCGCGCGTTTAACAAGCACTTGAATCCGGTGCAGAAGCTCCGCCAGCGTCGTCGCATGGATGCGGTGCTCCGTCGCCGCTTCGGGCGGCTCTACGGAAACCCTGAGAACAAGGTTGTTGCTTGCCTGGGCTTGCTGAACCACCGCATCCCTAGCGGGGGCTTCGTGCAGCCGAAAGCCCGGTTGGGGGAGCAGTCCATCGTCGATGGCTCCCGCATCCAGGAGCTGCACCTCAAATTCGGCTTCAAAGCGCGTTGGCAACGCCCCCCGGTACCGCAGGTCGGGTGCGGACTCAAGCAACAGTGTGCGCAGGTCGATGATTCCCGCACGGAATTGCCTTAAGCGCTCCGGTTCAACCCCAACTACAAGAAATTCGCTCTGCCAGTCCTCGTGGCCCTCGGGTGCCATGACGCCCACATAATGCCCACCGATGCGGTCGCGAGCCTCGAAAACCTGCGGGCCGTCATACTCGAACAGCGTCTGGTAAACGCGAATGGTCTTCATGGTTCAATGTCGCACGACGCGAGAATGTCGTAGGTCGCGAGGGGCCACCAAGTGTGATGGGAGCCTCGCCCTGTTCGGTTTATGCAGCCTGCGCCGGGAAGAAGTCGGACGCGGCACAGCAAGCGGTTGCGGAGGTTCGGCAGCAGGTTCGCCCGCTCGGCGTCCGTGCGCCGTTCGAACACGGATAGACCACGCGCTTGACACTCATCCACGCCGACAAACACCCGGTTTGGATTTTCGGCACGCTGTGACCGGAAGTCATCGCTGGACGGCGGGTTGGCGCGAACAAGACGGAACACCGCCCTTGCTGAGGCGATCTCCTGCGCGGCATCGGGCGGGCATCCCGGCGGGAGCAGTTCCCTGTAGGTCATTTTCCGTTCGCTTCATTGCGTGGAGGCGCTGTCGGCCTCCAAGGTTTCAGTGTCTTCCCCAGCCGGGGCGCATCATAACCGAGAGCAGCTTAGGAGCGAGACACATGCCCATCGTCCTCCCCATGGAACATCTTCTCGATCTCCTCATCCGCCTCAAGGAGCACTTGATCGGGCACATCAATCCCGCCTTTGATAAGCCCTAGTTCGCGTGTCGCCCAATCGGTGCGTTGCCAAGTCAGCGACAGCAGGGCTATTTTTCGCCATGGCCACCTTCTTGCGGCGGCAGATGCGACCAACAAGGCCGGAAAGGCGCGCTTTCGCATCAGATATGCCCACGCCCCTATCCCAACGAAAACCGCACCCCCGCATGGTTCGCAAGGCGCTCGATCAGGCTGGCGCCCATGGCAGTGGCTGGGGTGCTGAAGCCGCCCGGTGCGTTGCTGCCGTCCTGGGCGAGGCAGGCGGCGCTTTCGGCCAGCATCTTGGCGGTGGCGCCGTAGCCGGGGTCGCGGTCGCCGGTGACGTAAGCCTGCACGTTCTTGGCCCTGTCTTCGGGATGGCGGGCGAGCAGCGCCACCCTGAAATGGCCGTCCGCCATCTGCCGCTCGCTGGGGCCGCTGCCGGGTTGGGGCAGGTAGCGGGCGGCAAGTTCGCGCACCGGGCGCAGGGCCATGGCGACCATGGCGCCGGCGGATGCCGCAGCGGCCGCGTTGGCGGCGGCCCAGGCGGCGGGCGCGGGCAGCTTGGGGAAGGCGATGGCTTCGTCGTAGCGGAACTCGGGGCCGTAGGGGCGGCCCATCAGGGCGTGGCTGCGGCGCACCACCCGGGTGTTGACCGGCCCCATGACGAAGGGTGCGGCCCAAGCCGCGAAATCCCGGTCGTAGAAGGCGGTGAGGCGGTCCGGGCCGTCCAGGCCCCGCTCCGCGTCGGGCGGGTTCAGCGAGTACGGGTCGGCGAGCAGGGCACGGATGGCGGAGTCCTGGCTGGCCTGCTCCGTCAGCTCGATCATGCTGGCGATGGTGCCGCCGCTGAAGCCGCCTTGGAAGTCCAGCACCCGCAGCTTCACCTGCTTGGCGTAGGTGCCGTGCCGCTCAAGCATCGCCCGCTGCACGTAAAGCACGCCCAAGTCCGAGGGGATGCAGTCGAAGCCGCAGGCGTGGACGATGCGCGCCCCGCTGGCCTCGGCGGCTGCGCCGTGGGCGTCCATCATGGCGCGCATCCATTGCACTTCGCCGGTCAGGTCGCAGTAGTCGATGCCGTTTTCGGCGCAGGCCTGCACCAGATTGCTGCCGTAGCGGGCGTAGGGGCCGACGGCGCTGCAGACCACCCGCGCCCGGCGGGCGGCGGCGCGCATGGCGGCAAGGTCATTGGCGTGCGCGACCACGGGGGGAAGTTGCCCGTCGCCGGCATTCAGCGCCGCGCGCAGCGCCTCCAGCTTCTCAAGGCTGCGGCCGCCGATCGTCCAACGCAGTCCCTCCCCCTCAACGCCGTAGCGGTCGGCCAGGTGTCGGGCCGTCAGCCGCCCGGTGAAGCCGGTGGCGCCCCACAGCAGCACGTCGAATTCCTTGCTCATCTCTCCTCTCTTTGCGGGTTGATTGCGACAGGCTGAAACTACAGCAAGCGCATTTGCCGATCATCGCCGATTGCCTGCTCGAACTTAAGCCCCAAGGCGGCGAGGATGGGCGCGGCCACGGGGCGCAGTTGCGCCTGGACGTAGTGCTCCCGGTCCGGCGGGGCGGTCCGGTTGTCCAGGGGCTCGGGGCCTGCCAAGGTGATGAGGTAGGCGATCACCCGGCCCGGCGGCGCCTTGGACTTCTCCGCCGCGGCCACGTGCGGCGGCTTGCCGGCTCGATAGTTGCCCATCGCCTTGCGCAGGCCCTTGCGGTACACCAGTTGATCGTCCAAGGCGCCGCTGCGCAACGCCGCCGTGAGTTCGCGCAGATAGCCGTCCACGGGTTCGCCGCGAAAGAAGCGCGCGTAGAGTTCCCGCTGGGCCTGCTTGGCGAATTCGGTCCAGTCCCGGCGCACCACTTCCATGCCGATGAACTCGGGCGCCTCCTGGCCGAAAACGAGCCCGGCGTAGCGTTTGCGGGCACCGCCGGCCCCGGAGCGCACCGGCGGCAGGAAGAGCTTGGCGTAGAGCTTTTCGAACTCCAGCTCCAAGCGGCTGCGCACGCCGGACTTGGCCTTGATGAAGTCCGCCAGTTCCTGGGTCAGGCCGGCGGCCAGCGTCGGTCCCTCAGCCAACGCCCGCTCGCCGTCGCTGTGCCCGGAGCCGACGAACAGGCTGTCCGTGTCGCCGTACAGCACCGTCAAGCCGCGCGCCTCGAACCAGTCCTTGGACCACAGCAGCAGGCGCCGCCCTTGGCCGGTGATGGCGTTGGCGATGTCCGGGTTGTGGAAGCGGCAGCCGGATGCGCCGAGCACCCCGTAGAACGAGTTCATCAGGATTTTGATCGCTTGGGAGGCCACCGCATCGCCGTCGCGCCTGGCCTTGTCGCGCTGCGGCGCCAGCCGGTCGAGCAGGCTGGGCAGGATGGCGCTCCCGCGGCGGAAGCGGGCGCCGCTGGCGAGCGTCACCGCGTTTGACGGCCCTTCGTCGTCCGGCTTGATGAAGCCTAATGGATCGATGTTGTAGGTGCGGATGAGGCTGGGGTAGAGGCTCTTGAAGTCGAACACCCAGACGTTTTCGTGCAGTCCGGTGACCGGGCTCAAAACATGGCCTCCCGACTGGGGGCGCATGGCTTGGCGCCCGTCGCGGATCAGCGTGGGGGCCACCCGGCCGCGCCGGTTCAGTTCCGACAGGTAGAGGAAGTCGAACGAGGCGATGCTGGCCGACACCCGGTCCGGCGTCATGCCGGTCAGGCGGCTGCGGGCCACGGCCAGGTTCACGAGGTCGAGGGCCTCAACGATCTCCAGCGCCAATCGGGCATCGGTGCGGGCGTAGAGGGCGAAGGCGTCAAGGTCGTGGGCGTAGTTGCCCAGGATCTCCCCGACCCGATCCTTGGCGTCGCCGTCGAGCGCCTTGCCTTCGCCGAGCACGGTGCGGGCCACGGCATCGAGGGAGTAGTCGTCCATGCGCACGAAGGCGCCGCGCAGCAGGGCGATGCCGTCGAGCGCCAGGCGCCCCGGAATGTCCGCCCGGCTGCTGCCGAAGTAGCCTTGGGCCTTGCGAATGCGCGGCGCCCCAGGCCAGCGTCCGAGTTGCAGGGGGGCCTTGGTCCGGGCCGCCACCCTTGAGAGCGCGCTGAGGTCGAAGTCGATGACGTTCCAGCCGGTGAGCACGTCGGGGTCGAGCGCCCGCACCCGCTCGCAGAAGGCTTTCAAGGCCGCCGCTTCGGTGGGGCAGCCGATGGCTTTGGGCGGCATGGGGCGGTTGCGCGGATCAACGACATAGACCTCGTCGGCTTCGCAGCCGTACAGGGAAATGGCCAGCAGGCGATTCGCCTTGGGGTCCGTTTCGATGTCGAAGGCGAGCGTCCGGGGCGCGAAGTCCGCATCGGCAGGCTCGACTTTCGGGTTGGTGAACAGCCAACCGCCGTCCGTCGCCGCGCCGTCCGACTGCGCCTCGCCGTGAATTCGGCAGCCGCCCTTGATGCCCCGGTCGATCAGGTAGCGCTGCGCCGGGTCGAGATCGGCCTCGAACGTGGGGACTTGGCGGTTGGCGAGCCGTTCGGCGATTTGCCGGACTTCGGGCGCCGTGCCCCGCACCGCGGTGACGGGTTCGCCGTCGAACGTGGCCTTCGACGATGGCGACAGGACGGCGTTCCGCCATTCCGAGGCCTTAAGCACGGCGGCATCTTGGCTGCGGATGTAGAAGCGCGCCGCCGCAAGCCGTTCCCGCACCCGGAAGCCATCGCCGTTCTCCAAGCGCCCGCAAAGCTGCACTTCGCAGGCTCCAGCGCGGGTTTGGCTGGCTGCTTGCAAAATGAACCCGCAGTGGCTCACAGGAGCGATTGACGTTTACGGGTCGAACAGGACGCCGGGGTTCATCAGGCCCTTGGGATCGACGGCGCGCTTGGCGGCGAGGTAGGCGTCCGCGAACAGGTCCGGCCGCTGGCGGTCGTAGCCGGGGCGGTGCATCCGGCCCACCGCATGATGATGGGTGATGGTGCCTCCGGCGGCAACCACCGCTTCGCTGGCGGCGGCCTTGAGCGCCGACCACTGCTCGAACTCGCCGCCGAGCGCGGCGGGGCCGGAGAAGCTGTAGTAGGGCGCCGGGCCGTCCGGATAAACGTGGGTTAAGCGGCAGGAGAGGCTTGCGCCGGCGCCGAGCTCGCGCCTCAAGGCATCGCCCATCGCCGCGCGCACCGCGCCGTCGAATTCCGCGAACGCATCCCAAGTGACGGCGGTCTCGAAGGTGTCCGCGAGCAGGCCCAAGCCGTTGGTCAAGCCGGCGTTGACGCCGATGAAGGCGCTGCGCCAAGCGCCCACGGCCCCGCCCCGCCCCGTGGCGCGGCCTTTGCCGTCGTCGATGCGGATGGCGTCGTCATCGATCCGGCCGCCTGCGTCCCGGGCGATGGCGACGGCGGCGTGGATGTTGGCGTCCTGGGGGGCGTCAGCGGATTCGAAGCCGACGATCAGCAGCGCCGAGCCGTCCTCGACCCCAGCGCTCTGGCGCGCCTGCGCCGGATCGAGCAGGCGCAGGTTGGCGGGCCAGAGCTTGGCTTGGACGACTTGCCGCACCGCGTCGGCGCCCTGCGCCCAACTGGCGAAGGCAATGCGTTTCGCCGCCTGCCGCCGGTCGGCCAGGCTCGGCTCGTCGGCGGTGAAGCCCCAGGTCCAGAAGCTGCGCTTTCTTGGGTTCTCAGCCATGGGTTCCATTGAAGGGGCTGAGCTCCCCACCCTCCACGGTCACCCGATGCATCAGCCGTCGCTGTCCCGGGTAGTCGTTGAGGGCGTAGTGCCAAGTCGCCCGGTTGTCCCAGAAGGCGACGCTGCCGACCTCCCAGCGGAACCGGCAGGTGTGCTCCTCGCGGGTGGCGATCTCGTACAGGCGCTCCAGCAGCGATCGCGACTCCGCGTCCGTCCAGCCATCGATGCGCACCGTGAAGCCCGGGTTGACGTACAGCGCCGGCCGACCCGAACGGGGGTGGCGGATCACCACCGGATGCACGGCGTCCTGCGTGGCCTGATTGGCGTTGCGGTAGCGCTCGTCCTCGTTTTGCGCGTAGGCGCCCTTGGCGCCGAAGACATGGCGGCTTGAATGCACGGCGCGCAGTCCGGCGACGGTTCGCCGCAATTCCGGGGAGAGCGCATCAAAGGCTTTGTACATGCTGGCGAACAGCGTGTCCCCGCCGCAGCTCGGCACTTCCAAGGCGTGCAGCATGGAGCCCAGCGCCGGCGCCTCGTCGTAGGAGTGGTCGGTATGCCAGCCGCCGCCGACGTTGGCGGCATGGTGGGGTTCCTTCAGCACCATGGCCACCTTCGGCTGCTCCGGGACCGGCGTGAAGAAGCGGTTGACGTTGATCGGGCCGAAGCGCTGCGCGGCGGCGAGCTGGTCATCGGCTGTCAGCGTTTGACCGCGGAAGAAGACGACGCCGTATGCCGCCTGGGCATCGGCTATGGCCGCCACCTCATCGTCCGACATGGCCTTGAGATCGACGCCTTCGATTTCCGCGCCGCAGCCGCTTTCGATGGGAGTTGTCTTCATTTCGCATTTCTCGATTAAGGCGCCACGCCAAGCATACAAGCGAAGCGCAAAGGAGTGCCACATGCGCGACCTGACGGTCGCGGATGGAGTTTCGCTGGCGCGAAACTCCGCGCTCGTCGCTTAGATCAGATTCCGGTATGTTTCTGAGCCCGCTGCCGTAGCGTAGGTCAGGTTCCGAAACGCTTCCGGGCCCGCACCCAGATGGTTGTTGGATAGCTGTTGAGTTGTTGGCCGGCGCCTCGGCGGGATCAGGTTAGCCGCCGATGCCGGCAATGGGCGCGCCTTCCGATTGGGCGGGCGGCTCGATGTCAAGCAGCCGGGCGATGGTGGCGGCGATATCGATCTGATGGGCGGGGGGAAGCCTTGCGCCCGCCTCGACGCCGCGGCCGAAGGCGAGGAGGATGCCGCCCATGTCCGGATGGTCCGGGCGGTAGCCGTGGCCGCCGGGGGACAGGCAGCGTCTGGGAATCAGCGCACACAGCGGGTTGGTTGGCACGGTCAGCACAAACGGCGGCAGGGTGGTGATCACCAGATCGCCGGTGCGGCCCTCGTGGCGCAGGCGCCAAGCGGCGGGGATTTCGTCGCTGCGATGCACCTGCGCGCCGTTCAAGCCGGCCAAGGCCGCAATGGCCGCGTCAAGGGCTTGGGCATCCTCCAGATAGACGTTGGCCACTGTCGAGCCCAGCAATCGGGCCTTGACGCCCGCATCGGCCAAGGCGGCGGCGGCGTCAATCAACTCGCCCGCCGCGGTCATGCCGTGGTCGCTCACCACCAACAGGGTCAGGGTGCGCCAAAGGTCCATGGCGTCGATGCCGGCCAGCAGCTGTCCGAGGGCTGCGTCCTGAAGACGCAGCTGCCTGGCCACGGCGAGGTCGCTGGGGCCGGCGCGGTGGGCGACGGAATCGACCCCCGCCCAGTAGCTCATGATGAGCCGGGGGCGCTCCGCTTCGGGCAGGCGCAGCCAGCGGAGCATTTGCCTGACCTTTTCCGCCTCCGGCCGGTTCGAGTCGAAAGGCGTCATGCGGTGGCGGGCGCCGATGCCGTTCCAGTCGGTCTCCGAACCGACCCAGAAGTAAGCGGCGGCGGGCAGCCCTTGGCGCTCCGCCGCCGCCCAGAGGGGTTCCGCCTTGATCCAGCCCGCGTCGGCTTCGTAGCGGAAAACGCCGCGCTCGTCATCCTCAAACTGGTTGTCGATCACGCCGTGTACGTCCGGCCAAGTGCCGGTGGCGATGGAGACGTGGCCGGGAAAGGTGTTGGACGGATACACCGGAACCAGCCGCTCGGCCCGCGCCCCTTCGCGCTGCATGCGTCCCAGGGCCGGCAGCGGGACGGCGTCGAGGCTGTCGTGGCGCACGCCATCCATGGAGACCAGCACCACGGTGCCGCTGCCTGCGGCGCTTGCCGTGCCGATGGCGAAAACGCCCAACGGGACGAGCAGCGTCCGGCCAAGCCGTGCGGGCTTGGAAACGTTTCGGAACCTGGCCCATGCAGCGGGCGCGCAGTTTCGCGCCAACGAAACTGCGCGCGCGACCGTCCTCAAAAACATCTCCGAATCCGGCCCGCGCAACGGGCGCGGAGTTTCGCGCCGGCGAAATTCCAACGCGCCGCGCTTGACGAGGGATTTCATGGCAGCCTCCAGCTTGCCCCGGACCGGCAAGCCGTCGCGGCCGAAGCAACAACCCGTTCGCCGCGAGCTGGTCTCCACTGATGCCATCAAAGCAGCCGGTGCGGTTTCCATGCTATCTTATCCAGCAATTTCCGCCTGCGAACACCCAACATGGCCACCCCCACCACCCAATTGCCCATCGACTACAAGGGCAAGCGCTATTCGGGCGTCTATTCCGTCTCCGGCACCCTGATGATCGCCCGCATTCCCGGCATCAACTCCAAAAGCGGCGAAGTGGGCAAGGATGAAGGGGCCACCGCTCGAGACCTGCTGACTGCCATCTTGGATGAGGCGGACGCTGCCGGGCGGTTGTAGGGAGGTCTGAACAAGGCCTCTTTCGCCGGGCTCGCGGTTGGCTTCGTTTTTTTGAACGCACTTGATTCGCTTCCCGCGCTTGGGCCAAAGTGCTTTGACCAACCCATGGGCTGTTGTCTTGGCCGCCATCCGAGTATCCGGTTTGCACCATTGCTACCGACCGGGCGCCCCGCCGGTGCTGGAGGGCGTCGAACTTGAACTCGGCGACGGCGAGGCCCATGCGATTCTGGGCGGCTCCGGGGCCGGCAAGACCACGCTGCTGCATCTGCTGGCGGGCCTTTTGCGCCCGAGCGCCGGAACCATCGAGTTCGACGGACGCGACCTCACGGGGGAGCGCCCCGCCGAACGCCAAGTGGCGCAGGTGTTTCAGTTTCCGGTGCTCTACCCCGCCTTGGACGTGGCGGGCAATCTCGGCTTCCCGCTGTTCAATCGGGGCTGGAGCGCCGCTGCGGTTCGCCGCCGCGTTGGCGAGGTGGCGGAACTGCTGTCCATTGCGGCGCTGCTGACGCGCAAGCCCAAGCGGCTTTCGTTGTTTGAAAAGCAGTTGACCGCCATCGGCCGGGCGTTGGTGCGCCCGGACGTGGCCTTGGTGCTGCTCGATGAGCCTCTCACCGCCGTGGAGCCTGCCGCCAAGTGGCGATTGCGCCAAGCGCTCAAGGCGGTCCAAGGCGAACTCGGGCTGACCATGATCTACGTTACCCACGACCAGACGGAGGCCCTGACCTTCGCCGAACGCATCACGCTGCTGCACCGCGGCAAGGTGCTGCAGACGGACGGTCCTGAAGCGCTCTACGAACAGCCAGCCCACGAAGCGGTGGCCCGCTTCATCGGCTCGCCCGGCATGAACTTGGTTGACGGGGAGGTCTCGGCCGGCGGCATTCGCTGCAATGGCCACCTGCTCGGCTCGACGGCGGCGGCGGACGGACCCTGCGTGTTGGGCTTTCGTCCTGAATGGGCGGCAGTTGGCGACCGCGGCGTTCCCGTGACCGTGCGCAGCGCGCGGGCGCTCGGCGCGCTCGGCGGCGCGGCCACCGGGCTGGTGACCGCCGAACTCGGCGGCCGGGCGATCCATGTGCGGCAACGTCTGGATGGCCCGGTTGGCAATCATGCCCGCTTGCGCATCGACCCATCCCGCATCCTGCTTTACCGGAACGGCTGGCTGGTGACTGATGCGGGCTAGCCCGTCCCTCCTGCCCGGCGGCGCGCTGATTGCGGCCAGCGGGGCTGGTTGCTGCGGCGCAACCGGTTTGCGGCCGCAACGCCTTGCGAAGCAAAGATGTCTGGCTATCTGAAAGCGGCTTGGTGAGACATGCGATCTAACAACAAGGCTTGGCTGGCGGTGGCGCCGGTGGCGCTGGTGGTCGCCTTCACCGCCATCGCCCCCTTGATGACCGTGGTCAATTATTCCGTGCAGGACATCTTCGATGTTCACACGCGCCTCTTTGTGGGCTTGGACTGGTATCGGGAGACCCTGCGCGACCCCCGTTTCCTGGAGGCGCTGACCCGGCAGTTGGGCTTCAGCGCCTTGGTGTTGGCCTTGGAGATTCCCTTGGGCATCTGGATTGCGCGCTGCATGCCCCTGCAAGGCCGGATGACGGTGGCCTTCCTCATCATTCTGGCAGTGCCGCTGCTGATTCCATGGAATGTGGTGGGCGTCATTTGGCAGATCTTCGCCCGCCCCGACATCGGGCTGCTGGGCGCGGCGGTGACCGCTCTTGGCGTGTCGTACAACTACACGAGCGCCGCGTTCGACGCCTGGGCCACCTTGGTGCTGATGGACGTGTGGCATTGGACGTCGTTGGTGGCGCTGCTCTGCTTTGCGGGCCTTGCGGCCATTCCGCCGGCCTACTACCAAGCCGCTGCGCTCGACGGGGCGAGCCGCTGGCAGGTGTTCCGCCATGTGGAGCTGCCGCACTTGAAGTCGGTGCTGACCATCGCCGTGCTGCTGCGGCTGATGGACAGCCTGATGATCTACACCGAACCCTTCGTTCTGACCGGCGGCGGTCCCGGCGCGAGCACCACCTTCCTAAGCCAGCACCTGACCAGCATGGCGGTCGGCCAGTTTGACCTCGGCCCGGCGGCGGCGTTCTCAGTGCTCTATTTCCTGCTGATCCTGCTGCTGTGCTGGCTGTTCCACGCCAGCGTGATGAAGCGCGGCGATGAGGCGGCTTAGCGCGCCGCAGGTCCCATGAGCGCCCCCAACGGCAAGGCCCATTGGAGCCTGTACCTGTACTGCCTGTTTCTGCTGGCGCCCCTGTACTGGCTGATCAGCATGGCGGTCAAGTCCAATCGGGACATCCTGGGCGGATTGGAGCTGGTGCCCGGCAACCCAACGCTGGCCAATTTCATTGAAGTGGCCACCAACCCGGCGTGGTACGGGGCCTTCGTCAACTCGCTCACCTACGTCTGCCTCAACGCCGCCCTGTCCATCACCGTGGCGCTGCCGGCCGCCTACGCCTTCTCGCGCCACCGCTTCCTGGGCGACAGGCAGCTCTTCTTCTGGCTGCTGACCAACCGCATGGCGCCGCCGGCGGTGTTCCTGCTGCCGCTCTTCCAGCTGTACTCGGCGGTCGGCCTGTTTGACACGCCGCTGGCGGTGGCCCTGGCCCACTGCCTGTTCACCGTGCCCTTGGCCGTGTGGATCCTGGAGGGCTTCATTTCCGCGGTGCCCAAGGAACTCGACGAGATGGCGGCCATTGACGGGCACTCCTTCCCCTTCTTCTTCTTCCGCATCCTCATTCCGGTGATTCGGGGCGGCATCGGCGTCACCCTGTTCTTCTGCTTCATGTTCAGTTGGGTGGAGCTGCTGATCGCCCGCACCTTGACCGCCAGCGACGCCAAGCCCATCGTCGTCGCGATGACGCGCACGGTGAGCGCCTCGGGGCTCGATTGGGGGGTGCTGGCCGCCGCCGGCGCGCTGACCATCCTGCCGGGGCTGGCCGTGGTCTGGTTCGTGCGCCGCCACCTGGTCAGGGGCTTCGCCATGGGGCGGGTGTGATGGCCTGGATGGCGTGGACTTGGCAGACGGCCCTCTTTTTCGGCGCGGTGGGCCTTGGATTGGCGGCGATGACGCTGGCCGAAATTCGCTGGCCGACTCAATCCAGGCGCGGCTTCCTGCCCATGCCGACCACCCGCGGCGACCGCTTCTTCATCAGCCTGCTGGGCAGCGCGTTCATCCACATCGCCTGGCTCGCCGCCACCGACCTGCCGCTCGCCTTGGCCAGCGCGCTCAGCTTCGGCTATGCGGCGCTGGTGATGGGCAAGGGTTAGCCCGGCGGAATCGGCTGGCCCGGCGCTGATCCCAAGCGGCGAACAAAGCCCTAGACGATCCGCGAATCCGACTTCCCCCAATAGCGGTCCTTGAGCAGGCGCTTGTAGAGCTTGCCAGTGGGCAGGCGGGGCAGTTGCGCCATGAAGTCCAGGCTCCTCGGGCACTTGTAATGGGCGAGGCGCTCGCGGGCGTGCGCCAGCAGCTCGTCGGCCAGCGCGTCGTCGCCTTCAATGCCGTCGGCGGGCTGCACGACGGCCTTCACCTCCTCGCCCATTTCCTCGTTGGGCGCGCCCACCACCGCCACGTCGGCCACCTTGGGGTGCATGATGAGCGCATCCTCGATCTCCTGGGGATAGATGTTGACGCCGCCGCTGATGATCATGAAGCTGGCGCGGTCGGTGAGGTAGAGGTAGCCCTCGTCATCGACGTAGCCGATGTCGCCCAGAGCAGTCCAGTTGGCGTGCTTGGGGTGCTGGGCGTCCTTGGTCTTGGCCTTGTCCTTGAGGTACTCGAAGGGCATCTGCTCCATCTCGAAATAGACGATGCCCGGTTTGCCGTTCGGCAGCTCCTCGCCATCCTCGTCGCAGATGTGGACGGCGCCGAGCAGGGATTGGCCCACGGTGCCCGGATGCGCCAGCCATTGCTCGGGCGTGGCGTGGGTGAAGCCGTTGAGCTCGGTGCCCGCATAGTATTCGTAGAGGATCGGCCCCCACCAATCGAACATCCGCTGCTTGACCGCCACCGGGCAGGGCGCAGCGGCGTGAATGGCCACCTTGTGCGATGACAGATCGTAGGCGTGGCGCTGCTCCTCGGGCAGCTTGAGCAGGCGGGTGAACATGGTTGGCACCCACTGGCTGTGGGTGACGCGATGGGTTTCGATGGCGCGCAGCGCGCTCGCCTCGTCGAAGCGCGGCATCATGACCACGGTGCCGCCCAGCCCTTGGGTGGCGATGCAGAAGCCGATCGGGGCGGAGTGGTACAGGGGTGCGGGGGACAGATAGACGGCGTTCTCGTCGAATCCCCAAAGGGCGCTTTGCAGGGCGCCGACGGGGCCGGCATCCTCGTGGATCTTGTTCGGCGGCAAGGGCCGGAGAATGCCCTTGGGGCGGCCCGTCGTGCCGGAGCTGTAGAGCATGAAGGCGCCGGCCGGCTCATCATCGAGATTTTCGGCCGGCTGGCCGGCGATCGCGTCCTCATAGGCCTCGAAGCCGTCCACGCTGCCGCCGGTCATCAGCCAAGCGTGGCAGTTGGGCGCATGGGGCGGCAAATCCCGGGCCACCTCGCCCAAGCGGTTCGAGGTGATCAACGCTTGGGACTCGCTGTTGTCGATGATGTAGCCCGCTTCCTGGGCGGTGAGGTAGCGGTTCACGGTGGTCAGGTAGAGGCCCGAGCGCAGCGCCGCCCAGGCCACTTCAAAGAAGCGCAGGTTGTTCTCCATGAAGATGCACATGCGGTCGCCGCGGCGCAGCCCCCGCGCCCACAGCAGTTGCGCAAGCTGGTTGGAGCGGTCGTTCAGTTCGCCGTGGGTCAGCGTCTCGCCGCTGGCGGCGTCAATGGCCGCCGGTTTGTCGGGGCATTCAATTCCCCATTTGCCTGGATACATCGCGCAGTCCTCGCGTTCGTTGGGTTTGCCTGTGCCTGCCGACGCGCCTTTCGCCGCCGAGCAGCATGATGGGGAGGCCGCGGAAACTAGCCGGAGGGTTCCGTGTTGAGGCGGGCGCACTCCGCGGCAAAGGCGATGGCCGCTTCGTCGCCGCCGATGGTCAGCCCGGTGAGGCCCGCGTCCTCCCAAGCCCGGAAGCGCTGGCGGATGCGGGCCTTGGGGCCGACCAGCGCGCCTTGATCGACGAACTCGTCCGGCACGGCCGCCGCCGCCTCGTCCTTGCGCTTGGCCAGGAAGAGTTCCTGAATCCTCTCCGCCGCCTCGCCAAAGCCGCGCCGCACCATCACTTCCTTGTGGAAGTTCTTGTGGCGGTGGCCCATGCCGCCGACGTACAGCGCGACGTTGGGCTTCAGCCGGTCGAGCGCGGCCTGCACTGCGGCGCCGGAATCCTCGGTGATCATCACCTGGGCGCCGGCCTGGGCTTCAAAGTCCGCCCGGCTCTTGCCCGCCTTGGCCAGCCCTTCGTCGATCCAGCCTTGGTAGAGGTGGGCGGACTCCGGCACGTAGCCCAAGGGCAGCCAGCCGTCGGCGATCTCGGCGGTCAGGCGCACGCTGGCGGCCATGCCGGTGCCGAGCCAAATGGGAATGTCCGGGTTCATGTGCAGGATCGACTTCAGCGGCTTGCCGACGCCCATTGCGCCCTCGCCTTCGTAGGGCAGGCTGATCTCCTTGCCGTCGTGGGTCACCGGCTCCTCGCGCGCCCAGATTTTCCTCATGATGGCGACGTAGTCCTTGAGGCGGTGGTAGGGTCGGCCCCAAGGCTGCCCGTACCAGCCTTCCACGATTTGCGGACCCGACACGCCGATGCCGCAGATCACCCGGTTGCCGCCCGCCAACTGATCCAAGGTGGCCATGGCCATGGCCGCGTTGGCCGGAGTGCGGCCGGCGAGCTGAATGACCGCCGTGCCGAGCCGGATGCGCTCGGTGCGCGCGGCGATGAAGGCCAGCGGCGTGATGGCGTCGGAGCCGTAGGCCTCGGCGGTCCAAACCGAATCGTAGCCAAGCCGTTCGGCGAGCTGCACCTTCTTGATGGGCAGCGACAGGCCCGCCCCGGAATAGCCGAGCATCAGTCCGAGTTTCATCGATTTCCCCCCAATCTAAATGAGACGGCTCCGGCGCGGCCAACTTCCCGTTCGCGCACCGCATGGGTGGCCTATCTTCTCAGATGCCGCCGCGGTTTTGAATTGCCGCGCGCCCGCGAAGCGGGCGCGTTGGAGTTTCGCTTACCACGAAACTCCGCAGTCATCGCATGGGGTCAGGTTCCGCGATGGGTTTCTGAGCTCGCACATTGCCTGCGCTCGGCGGCGTTGCGTTGGCAACGGCTGGCCTGCGAAGTCGTGGGTGACGAGCCTCACGGCGATGCGCGGCCATCCGTTCGGACGTCTCCGGTCACTCCGCCAAGCGGGCGGCAACCCACCGGCAGGCGGCGGCGCTGCCCCCACGAAGCGGCTTGCCAGGCTGGCTGCCGGGCATTTTGACGGGCTGCGCTCCGCTCACCCAACCGCCAACGTTCTCCCTATGACAATCCCTTGGCCTCCACGCCCCGCGCCCAGACCGCGGCGGGTTCCGCCAGCACGGCCAGATCGTCCAGCGGATTGCCGTGCGCCAGCACGATGTCGGCGGACAATCCGGGCTTGAGCCGACCGGTTGCCCGGCTTAAGCCCAGACCTTCCGCGGCGGCGCTGGTGGCGGCGCGCAAGACCGCTTCCGGCGCAAGGCCGGCGATGGCGGCGAAGACCGGCAGGGCTTGGGGCAGGTGGTGGTGATAGACGCCGGGAATGCCGGCGTCGGTGGAGGCGATTAAGGGGATGCTGCGGGAGCGCATGTCCGCGAAGGCGGCTTGAATTCGCTTGAGCGTGGTCGAGTCCGGGTTGTCCAGGAAGCGCCGCCAGCCGCGGCTGATGGTCGGTGACACCCAAACGCCGCGCTCGGCCATCGCCGCCGCCACCTCAGGGCGGTAGTCGCTGGCCCAGCCCGCCCGGCCCACCCAAGAGCAGTGCTCGATGGTGCGCACCCCGGCTTCGGCGGCGATGCGGATGCCCTCGGTGCCGTGGCAATGGGCGGCGACCGGCAGCTCGTGGCGGGTGGCCAGATCGACGATTCGGCTTAAGGTCGGCAGATCGAATTGCGGGTCGATCGGGCGGCTGCCCCGGGTCATTCGGCCGCCGGTGGCCATCACCTTGATGAGGTCCACCCCATGTTCCAACTGCCGCCGCAGCACCGCTTCGGCCTCGGCGACGCCCGCCGCCTCGCCGCCCCAGAAGTGGCAGTGGCCGGCCACGCTGGTGATCGGCTGGCCGGCGCACAGCAGCCTCGGCCCCAGCAAGGCGCCCCGGTTGATGCGATCGCGGATTGCAATTTCCAGCCAAGCCCCGCCGCCCAGGTCCCGGCCCGTGGTGATGCCGGCCCGCGCCATGGCTGCGGCCCGTTCAGCCATGGCCGGCAAGCGTTCGGCCGTGGCCGGCCGGTCCGGCGGCTTGGCGTCGTCGGGGCTCAGCTCCAAATGCACGTGCGCGTCGATCAGCCCGGGAATGGCGGTGAGGCCCGAGCAGTCGATGACGCGGTCGCCGCGGCTCGCCGGCAAGTCGTCAAGGGGGCCAACCGCTTGGATCCGGTTCCCGGAGAACATCAAGGCGTCGGCGGGGACAAGGCCCTCGCCATCCCAGACGTTCAGATTGGTCAATCGGGTCGCGGCCATCAGCGCAACGCGCCCGGCAGCCAGGTGGCAAGGCTCGGAAAGGAGAACAGCAGCATCAGCAGCGCCAGTTGCAGCGCAACGAAGGGAACCACGCCACGATACATGGCCGCCGTCGGAATGCCTTTCGGCGTCACGCCGCGCAAATAGAACAGCGCAAAGCCGAACGGCGGCGTCAGGAAGGAGGTTTGCAGGTTCACGGCGATCAGGACGCCGAGCCAGATGGGGTCGATGCCCAAGGCCAGCAGACCGGGCCCCACCACCGGAATGACCACGAAGGTGATTTCGATGAAGTCCAGCACGAAGCCGAGCAGGAAAATCACCAGCATCACTGCCGCCAAGGCGCTGAGCGCGCCGCCGGGGAACTCCTCGAACAACCCTTGCACCAGGACGTCGCCGCCGAGGCCCCGGAACACCAGCGCGAAGACCGATGCGCCGATGAGGATGAAAAACACCATGGCCGTGGTTTTCAGGGTGGATTCGCAGACCGAGCGCAGCAGTTCAAGGTTCAAGGTCCGATTGCCCAGAGCCAGCAGCATCGCGCCCAAGGCGCCGACTCCGGCGGCTTCGGTGGGCGTCGCCAAGCCGGCCAGAATGCTGCCGAGCACGGCGAGAATCAGGCTCATCGGCGCCAGCAGCGCCCGGATCAGGTCGGTGGCGGTCGGCGTGTCCGACTCGGCGCCGCCCTGCCTCCGCGCCGGGGCGCGTTGCGGCCGCAGGGTGGCGACGGCCAGCAGGTACAGCGCATAGAGCGCCACCAACACCGCCCCCGGCAGCAGCGAGCCGGCGAAAAGGTCGCCGATGGAGACCGTCTTCGGCGCAAACACGCCTTGGGCCAGCTGCGCTTGGCTGTAGGCGTTGGAGAGCACGTCGCCGAGCAGCACCAGGGCGATGGAAGGGGGAATGATCTGCCCCAAGGTGCCGGTGGCGCTGATGGTGCCCGTGGCCAGCTGCGGGTCGTAGCCCTGCCGCAGCAGGTTGGGCAGCGCCATCAAGCCCAGCGTCACCACGGTGGCGCCGACTATGCCGGTGCTTGCGGCCATCAGGGCGCCCATCAGGAGCACGCCCAGCCCGAGCCCGCCGGGCAGGCCGCCGAGCAGGCCGGAGAGCGTGCGCAGCAGCTGTTCGGCGATGCGCGTGCGCTCCAGCATCGCCCCCATGAAAACGAACAGCGGCACGGCAATCAGCGTTTGATTGGCCATGATGCCGTGCAGCCGCCCGGGCAGAAAGCCGAGCACGTCCAAGTCGAAAATGCCAAGGCCGGCGCCGGCCAGGGCGAAGGCGAACGAGCCGCCCGCCAAGGTCAAGGCCACCGGGTAGCCGAGCGGCAGCAGGGCGAAGACCAGCGCGAACAGCAGGATGGGCGCCAGCGCCTCCACTACCGGGAAGGCCCTGCGGCCAGCTGTCGCCAGGCTTTGCCGATCTCGCTCAAGCCCTGCAGCAGCAGCAACGCTGCCATCAACGGGATGAGCGTCTTCAGCAGAAAGACCCCCGGCAAGCCGCCGACTTCGGATGAGCCTTCCAAGATCCGCCATGCGCTCAGGGCGTAGGGCAACGAGGTGGCCAGCAGCAGCCCGGCCACAGGCAGCAGCAGAAGGAGGTGGCCGCAAAGATCGACCAGCGCGCGCCAGCGCGCGCTGCGGACGCTGTAGAGGATGTCCACGCGGACATGGCCGTTCTCCTTCAGGGTGTAGGCGATGCCCAGCATCAGCACCAAGCCGTGTCCGTAGCTCACCGCCTCCTGAAGCGGAATGGTGTTCTGCGCCAAGGCGTAGCGCAGCAGGACGATGGCGGCGACGGCCACTGCCATCGCCAAGGTCAGCCAAGCGACCGCGCGGCCGAGCCAATGGTTGATCCGGTCAATGAGGACGGTCATGCGACGTTGCGGCGCTTTGAGGCGGCGCCCGCAGCGGCTTGCGCGCGCCAATCAGCGGTCCCCATCGGGTTGGCTGGGCCGGCCAGCCTGGCCTGTCAGGTCAATGTAGCGCTGCTGGTGACGGCGGTAGGCCAGCTCATCGCCCCGGCGGCGCGATATGCGCGCCAAGTTGAAGTGGGCGTCCGGGACGTCCGGCGCCTTGTCGTAGAAGCCGGCGGCCAACTCCCCTTCATTGAGCTCATCGAAAATGGTGCCGAGGTTGTAGCTGGCCAACTGGTGGCCGGGCGCCGCCTCCACAGCCAGTTCGTAGTGGCGCTTGGCTTCCCTCAGATTGCCTCCGAGCTGGTGCAGGCGGCCGAGATTCACCCAGGCGTCCGCGCAATTGGGATCGGACAGGACCGCCTTTTGGTACGCCTCCATGGCCTTGCCGACATTCCATTCCTCCAGGTCAACGCCGAGTTGGCACCACTCGCCCGCACTCATTTCATCAGCCTCGCCGGGCGCAATGTCGTGGCCTTCCCAGAGCACGGCCACGCTGTCGCCGCTGACGCGCTGGGCAAAGTCCAGGCAGCCTTGGCCCGTTTCGGCATTCCACAGCCGATTCTCGGCGCGCACCACCACGCCATTGCCTTGGGCCACCAGACGAAACCGCGAAAGGGCTTCAGGCGATGCGAAGCTGGCCTTGAGCCGGGTCATCGCCCGGAACAGGCTGCGGGGGCTGACGTTGGCGTCGATCATGCTTTTGGCGGTGCGCAGCAAGACCAGATCCTTGAAGTCGAAGCGGTGCTCGCCGTGGGGCCCCTTGGCGGGGGACAGCAGCTTTCGGCGCACGAAGTGGCGCACCTGGGCCGGCGTCATGCCCACGATGTCCGCCACGTTTCGGGTGCTGTAGCCGTTCATTGACCAAACCCGTTGCCTTGAGGTTCCGACGCCTTGGTTGAGGCTTAAATTTAGCCCAACGGTGCCTGAACCGCTACGGTCAATCGCTTACGTTGACACACGGCATTGACCTAACGGGGCGATGGCCCGGATCGCCTCCCTTGGCGCAACGACTCGCGCAGCAAACCGAGCTGTTCGACGGTGATTTCCTGAAACCCCGGTATCGCGCAGGGCGGCCCCAAGCGGGCATCCCCGAGTCCGTGTCGAAAGGCGCCGCGGATGGCGTCATGGGCGCAGATCGACATGCCGTTGAGGGATTCGTAAGCCACCGGGCCGTTGCGGCGCAGACCCGGGCAGCGGTGCGCAAACCGCACCAAATAGAGCGCCTTGCGGTTCATGCGGAACAACACGTGGCGGTCGTCGAGGGCATCGACTTCGCGAATGCGGTGGATGGACAGGCAGCGCCTCTCCTCAATGTAGTCCGACGGGGCCGAAGGCTTGGACAGCAATGCCTCCACCTCCGCCGGCAGCGCCGGCGGCTCTTCGGCAAAGGCCAAGCCCGCCCAAAGACAGAGAATTGCCACGCCCGCACCCATCAGACGCAGGCGGACGGCTCGATGGCCGCAGGGTTGTCTCCTCGCCGTGCGCGGCTTGGGGTTTCGGAGCGGGCTGAGGTCTCCCATGGCGATGTGCTGCCTATGACCCCGAGCCGACTCGCCGCTGCCGTCGGCGCTCGCGGCGCTCCCGCTCCGCCGTCCGTCGCGCCAGTGCCACGGATTCCTTGAGTGCCGCGGCCTGTTGGGGCTCGATCCGCTCGAACTTGCCGAGCACGCATTGGCCGCGCCACGTGAAGCTGCCGAAACGGTCATGGCCGCTGACTCCGTCGCGGTCGCACAGGCGCGACGAGGCGCGCTCGACCACGAACAGCACGTCGCCCCGCATGGCACAGCGATGGCGCAGCCGATTCAGCCAGATGCCGCGCCTGCCCTCGAACAGCAGGTGGTGGTCGTCCAGCGCCTTGATGCGTCGGTAGCTGTTCGCTGCGATGCAGTTTTCGGCATCGCTGTATGCCGATGCCGGCGAGGTCTCGCGCAGGATGGCGTCCACGTCATGGTTGGCCTGCCCCGCGCCTTCGGCAGCGTCATCGGCCCAAGCGCCGGCACCCAGCACAAGCGCCAGTGCCAACGCGGCCGCATCCGGCCATGCTTTTCGCTGCCCGTTCATCCGCTTGCCCATGTTATTGCCAAACAGCGCCGTTGCCACCTATGCTTCCGGTTCTTGCAGGCTAAGGAAGCCCCCCATGCACGTCGGCACTGCGGTCATTTTCCAGAACACCAACAAGCACACCACTGATCTTGACGTCTATCGCAACGACGTGCGTCTGGCGGAACTGGCGGAACCGCTTGGCTTCGAGTCCATCTGGACCGTCGAGCACCACTTCACGGACTACACCATGTGCCCGGATCCGCTGCAGTTCCTCACCTACATGGCGGGCCGCACCCAAACCGCGAAGCTCGGCTCCATGGTGGTGGTGCTGCCTTGGCATGACCCGCTGCGGGTCGCCGAACAGGTGTCGATGCTGGACAACCTCTCCGGGGGACGGCTCATTCTCGGCCTCGGCCGCGGCGCGGGCCGGGTGGAGTTCGACGGCTTCCGGCAGGACATGGCGGATTCTCGGCCACGCTTCGTGGAATCCGCCCAATGCGTTCTCGAAGGGCTTGAGCGCGGCTACTGCGAATTCGACGGCGACCACGTCAAGCAGCCCCGGGTCGATATCCGCCCTGAACCGTTCCTCACCTTCAAGGGCCGCACCTACGCCGCTGCGGTGTCGCCGGAATCCGTGCCCATCATGGCCCGGTTGGGGCTGGGGCTGCTCATCATTCCGCAAAAGCCCTGGGACGCCGTGGAACAGGAGATCGAGCAGTACCGAACCCTTTACCGGGAGATCAATGCGGAGGATCCGCCCGCCCCCATCATTGGCGGCTGGACCTTGTGCGACCGCGACGACGGCCGGGCGCGCCAGCTCGCCGAACGCTACATCGGCGGCTACTGGCAAACGGTGCTCGACCACTACCGCTTCCATGAGAGCCACCTCAAAGGGCAGAAGGGCTACGAGTACTACGGCCAATTCGCCGACAACATCCAAAAGCAGGGCGTGGACAGCGCCATCGACTTCTTCCTTGGCCTGCAGGTTTGGGGCGACCCGGAGCGATGCCTTGAGACCATCAAGCGCAATTGCGAACGGGTGGGGGCCGGCGCCTTCGTCGGCGTGTTCAGCTACGCCGGCATGCCTTGGGTGGACGCCGAAAACAACATGCGCACCTTCGCCGCCGAGGTGCTGCCCCAGCTGAAGGATGAGCCGACGCTCGGACGGGTGGACTGGGCGGCTTAGCGCTTGGAATATCTTTGGACGAATGGCCATGAGCTACAAGGACACCAAAAGGATGTAAAGAACCAGCAGAAGACGACGCTTAAGGTAGATATCCAAGATGAGCGACGATGAATCAACCTACCTCTTTTCGCCCACCCCAAGCCCTTCGCCGGAGGCATTGCAGTACATCCGCTTCGGTGAGAGCAAGCACTTTCACAAGCGATTTCTCACCTCGAAGCGCTCACCCTGGTACAAGGCCGAGGCTCGCTCGCCGTCGCCTATTTGGGTGGGCGTTTTTTCCCGAGGCGGCTACAAGGTGGTTCGCAACCGGGCGGACGTGTTGAACCTGACCTGCTTTCACGGATTCCAGCCCAACTTGTTCGGGAATTTGTACACCGACCGCCTATTTCTCTACTTGTTGTCCGATATTGGCCGCGAAATTGTGTCTCTTTCGATTCGTGAGTACGGTGACAAGCTGGATAAGTTTGAACCTAATGACCTCAATGGTGCGTTGGCTCCCGACCTAAGCTGGTTTGACGCCATCGACGAAGCCGACGTTGCGGACTCGATGGCTCAGGTCGAGGCAACCGGCGTTCTCCCCGACCGGGTCAATGCATGGTTCGCTGGCTTGACCCAGCCTGCTTCCCGCCGTCCGCCCGCTTCGGCGGGCGGGCCAGCAGGAAGCAGAAGGCGCCGGCCAGAATCAGGACGGCCAGCAGCGTGAAGCCGGCTTGGTAGTTGCCGTCGCGGTCAGCCATGTAGCCGGCGATGATGGGGCCGGCGGACATGCCGAGCATCACGATCAGCGACGAAAAGCCCATGATGGTGCCGAAGGACGAGGCGCCGAAGTAGTCCGCCCGCAATGCCACCATTTGCGGTGCGCGAATGCCCCAAGCCAGACCGTGCAGCAGCGTGAAGAGGACCACCATCCAAGACTGAGTGGCGTAGGCGACCAACACCAGGCCAGCGCTGTGGGCGAGCATGCAGGCAAAGCAGATCAAGCGCTTGTCGAGCTTGTCGCCCAGATAGCCGCCGATGAGCTGTCCGGCCATTTGGCAGCCGGTCATCAGCGCCACCACGAGGCCGGCGGCGGCCAGGGAGTGGCCCATGCCTTCGGTGAGGTGCGGCGCCAGATGCACCATCAGGGAGGATACGGCCAGCAAGGCGGAGGCGTGGCCAAAGGAGATCAGCCAAAACGACCAAGTGCGCATCGCCTCCCGGGCAGTGAAGTCGGGCGCGGTCGGCAGCGGTGCCTCGCCGTTCGTCAAGGCGCTGCGAATGCCGTCCGGCACCTCGCCGCGCTCTTCGGGGCGATGCTGGATCAGCCGCACCAAGGGCAGGCCCAGGACCAGCACCAGGACGCCGGAAAGGAACGCCGTCACCCGCCAGCCGAAGGCTTCCAGGCTCAGGATGACCAAGGGCACCGACAGGCCGCCGACCGAAAAGCCGAGTTGGGAGGCGGACACCGCCTTGGCGCGATGCCGGTTGAACCAATTGACCAGCGACACCATGAGAGTGGCAAAGCCGCCGAGGCTTGAACCCAGGGCAATCAGGGCAAAGATCATATAGAAGCCAAGCAAGGACTCGACTTGGCTGAACAGCATGAAGCCCAGGCCGAAAATCACGGTGCCGATGGTGAGTATCAAGCGTGGGCCGAAGCGGTCCACCAGCCAGCCTTGGGCAGGGCCGAGGATGCCGCTCTCGATGCGGGTCAGGGCGAAGGCGGCGGCCATCACTGTCTTGCTCCAGCCGAAGTCGGCCTGCAGCAGCACCACGTAGGCGCCGTAGGAATGCATCCACAGCATCGCCGCCAACCACTGGATGCCGCCGCTGGCGCCGACGATCCACCAGCCGTAGAAGACGTGCCCGGCGGGACGCAGTAGCTGGTCGATGCTGTGACGGACGTTGCGCACGCGCAAGCTCCGGTTGGACGTGGGTGGAGAATTCCGGAACCGGGAAAACCAGTTGTTCCGCTACGGACCCCTAGGCGTTGGGTCAAGCCAAGCGACGGCGCCTCCGTCTTGGGGTGGCCAGTGGGCGAGGACGTTTTGGCGCCGCGCGGTGGTTGGGGAGCCTCTGATTGAGTCCGGGAAGTTCAGAGCGGCCTGCGGGGCGCGCCGGCAAGGCGCGGCGAAGCCGCGTGGCAAGTCATCCACCATGAGCCGCAACGCCGCCGGCGCGCCCCACGGGCGCTCCCGAAGGGCGCTTCACGACGCCTGCGGCCCGAATTCCGCTCCGTCCGCCGATGTTGCGCTCCTCATCACGGGGTTGTTTCCATCCTCAAGCCGTGCAGCGCTGAACGAACGGGACTTGATCACTTGTTCCCGCCTGAATCGCCTCCCGCCAAGCGGCTCAAGCCCTCCACCATCCCCACCGGCAGGGGGAACACGATGGTGGAGCTCTTCTCCCCGGCGATCTCCGTCAAGGTCTGCAGATAGCGCAGCTGCATCGCGCCGCTCTCCGCGCTCAGTTCCTGGGCGGCTTGGACCAGCTTCTCCGCCGCCTGCTGCTCGCCGTCGGCATGGATGATCTTGGCCCGCCGCTCGCGCTCCGCCTCGGCCTGCCGGGCAATGGCGCGGATCATGCTTTCGTCGATATCGACGTGCTTGATCTCCACGTTGGACACCTTGATGCCCCATTGGTCGGTCTGCTGGTCGAGTATGGTCTGAATGTCCCGGTTCAAGCGTTCCCGCTCGGCAAGCAGTTCATCAAGCTCGTGCTGGCCGAGCACGGAGCGCAAGGTGGTCTGGGCCAGCTGCCCGGTGGCATCCATGAAGTTCTCCACATTGATGATGGCGGGCTGCGGATCCACCACCCGGAAGTAGAGCACGGCGTTGACCTTGACCGACACGTTGTCGCGGGTGATCAGGTCTTGGGTGGGGATGTCGAGCACGAGCGTGCGCAGGTCCACTTTCACCATTTGCTGAACGACCGGGATGATGATGACCAGACCCGGCCCCTTGACCTTGTAGAATCGACCGAGCATGAACACCACGCCGCGTTCGTACTCCCGCAGGATGCGAATCGCGCTGGCGAGCAGCCCCAGCACGACGGCGGCAATGATGGCTGTGACTATTTCCATCGAATCACTTCTCCTTATTCATGCGAGGGGCGTCCCCCCTCGCGCTCCCCCGGCTGAGGGCTCCTCATGCGAGGGGCGTCCCCCCTCGCGCTCCCCCGGCTGAGGGCTCCTCATGCGAGGGGCGTCCCCCCTCGCGCTCCCCCGGCTGAGGGCTCCTCATGCGAGGGGCGTCCCCCCTCGCGCTCCCCCGGCTGAGGGCTCCTCATGCGAGGGGCGTCCCCCCTCGCGCTCCCCCGGCTGAGGGCTCCTCATGCGAGGGGCGGTCCCCTCGCGCACCCCAAGCTGAGGTGAGGGCTCCTCATGCGAGGGGCGTCCCCCTCGCGCTCCCCAAGCTGAGGAGGGCTCCTTAATAAAAGTGGGTTCGACCTTGAGCAGCAAGCCCTTGACCGACGTGACCCTCACCGGTTGATCCTTCTTGAGCGGCGCGTCCGACTCCGCCCGCCAGACTTCACCGAAGGCGCGCACCGCGCCCTCGCCGTCAAAATCCTCCAGCGCCAAGGCGGCGGCGCCCACCATGCCTTCCTGACCGCTCACCACCCGCGATCGCCGGGCGCGCACCGCGCTGCCGATGACGAAGAAGGCGATGCTACCGGCGGAGATGGCGAACCCGGCGATTATCGGCAAGGAGATCTGATAGCCTGGCAGATCGGTGTCCATCAACATGACCGAACCCATGACGAAGGCGATCACGCCGCCCACGCCGAGCACGCCGTAGGTGGGGGTGACCGCCTCCGCAACCAGCATGCCGAGGCCGATCACGATCAGGGCGAGGCCCGCGTAGTTGATCGGCAGCATCTGCAGCCCATAGGCGCCGAGCAGCAGGCAGATGATGCCTGTGGCCGCCGGGAACAGCATGCCGGGATTGTAAAATTCCAGAATCAGCCCATAGACGCCGATGATGAGCAGGCCGTAGGCGATGGACGGGTCGGTGATGATGGACAGCAGCTCGTGTCGCCAGTCGGTTTCCACAAAGCGCAGCTCCGCATTGGCGGTGGCAAGGGTGCGGACCTCATCGTTGATGGTGACCTGGCGCCCGTCAAGGCTGGCAAGCAACGCAGCCAAGTTGGGCGCCAGCAGATCGACGATGTTCCGCTCAACCGCTTCGGTGGCCCGCACGTTGGCGCCCTCGCGCACGGTTTTTTCCGCCCATTCGACATTGCGCCCGCGCTTTTCGCCCAAGCCTTGCAAATAGGCCACCGCATCGTTGACGACCTTGTTGGTCATCGCGTCCGCAGCCGGCCCGGCGGCCGTTGGCGGCTCTTGGCCCTCGGCTTCGCCGTCGCTCCCCTCCGGGCCCGGCGTCGGCCTCTTGGGCCGGGGGTTGGGGGTCGGCCCGGCGGGCGCGATGCTAACCGGCGTGGATGAGCCGATGTTGGTGGCGGGCGCCATGGCAGCGATGTGGCTGGCATAGGCGATGTAGGTGCCGGCGCTGGCCGCCCGGGCCCCTTCGGGAGAGACGTAGGTGATCACCGGCACCTCGGCGGCCAGGATGACCTTCACGAGATCGCGCATGGACTTGTCGAGGCCGCCCGGCGTGTCCATGCGGATTACCAAGGCTTCGGCATTCGCTTCGCCGGCGTCCTTGATGGCGCGGATCACCCAGTCGGCGCTGGCCGGGCCTACGGCGCCGTCGAGACTGACCACCCAGACCTCGGCTCGGCTTGCGGGTTGGCCGCCAGCGACGTCGTTTTCGCCAATTGCGGCGCCGGCGGGCTCATCCCCCGCAGCGACGGCGGCTGCGGCCAGCAGCAGCGCCGCGGCGAACGACCGGAAGGACTTGCTGGACATCGGTCGCCTCGTTCAAACCGCCTTGTCGCGGAGGTCCGGGAGTTGGTAGCCCTGCGCCGCCAGATCGGCGCGCACCACCTTCTTGTCCATCTTGCCGGTGGAAGTGAGGGGAACGCTGTCCACGAAGAGCACGTCATCCGGCAGTTGCCATCGGGCGAAGGCCTCGGCGCAGTGATCGAGAATCCGCTTGACGCCCACCGCGGCACCGGCGTCGAGCACCACCAGGGCCACCGGACGCTCGTCCCACTTGGGATGCGGCTGCGCCACCACGCAAGCCTGGGCGACGCCGTCGAGGGCGACGATGTGGTTCTCCAGGTCCACGCTTGAAATCCACTCGCCGCCGCTTTTGACCAAGTCCTTGGAACGGTCGGAGATGATGAGGTACTCCTCGGGGTCGATCCTGCCCACGTCGCCGGTTATGAGCCAACCGTCGTGGAAGCGCTCCGGCTGCGGGTCGTGGTAGTACTCCGAACAGATCCAAGGGCCGCGGATGAGGATTTCGCCGACGCTCTCGCCGTCATGGGGCAGGCGGTTGAACGCCTCGTCGAAGATGTCGAGCTCCAGCCCCGGCATGACTTGGCCGGCCTTGGCCACGTTCTCGAATTGGGCGTCCTCGGAAAGCGACAGCTGGCTGCGCTTCATCACGCGCCGGGACAGGGTGGCCAAGGGCGAGGTCTCGGTCATGCCCCAGCCTTGGATCATCTCCACGCCCAAGGTGTCCCAGTACCAGCGGATCAAGGACGGCGGCGGCGCGGAGCCGCCGCAGGTGAGCCGCGAGAGGCTGGAGAGGTCGTATTGGCCCGGATTGGCCTCAACCAGGCCTTTCACGCCCTGCCAGATGGTGGGCACCCCCGCCGACAGGGTCACGCCTTCATCCGCCAAGAGGCTGAGCAGCCGTTCCGGGGCCATGAATCGATGCGGCATGACCTGCTTGCAGCCGAGCATCAGCGCCGACCAAGGCACGCCCCAGCCCATGGCGTGGAACATCGGCACGACGCCGAGTACGGTGTCAGCGCCGGAAAGGCTCATGGAGTCGGTCATGCACTGGGTCAACGTGTGCAGGTACTGGGAGCGGTGCTCGTACTCCACGCCCTTGGGGTTGCCCGTGGTGCCGCTGGTGTAGCACAGGCCCAAGGGCGCGTTTTCGCTGATCTCGGGCCAGTTGAACTCGGTGGGCCGCCCATCGATGAAGGCTTCGTAGTCCACCGCCTGGGGCAAGCGGGTTGTCCAGCCCTCGAAGCCCGCCTCCGTGGCCACCACCACCTGCTCCACGCTCGGAATCGCGTCCTTGAGCGCCTCCAGCAACGGCAGCGCGTCGGCATCCACGATGATGAGCTTATCGCCGGCGTGATTGATGATGTACTCCAGATCCTTGGCGCTCAGGCGGATGTTCAGCGTGTGCAGCACCGCCCCCATTCCGGCGCAGGCATGGTAGGCCTCAAGATGCCGGGAGCCGTTCCACATGAAGGTGCCCACCCGGTCGCCGATGCCGATGCCCGCTTGGCGCAGGGCATGGGCCAGTTGGTGCGCCCGGTCTCGGGTCTGGCGATAGGTCTGACGGCGCACCCCGGCCTCGGTTGCCGTCACGATCTCCTCCTGGGGCGCGACCTTGGCGCCTCGGTCGAGGATGTTGGACATCAGCAGGGGCGTATGTTGCATGGCCATTGGGAGCGGTCTCCTTGGAGGCGGTTCGGATTGCGTGCGGCGGCTAGTTTAACCCAAGGCAGACGCGACGACGCGCGGCCTGGCGGTCGCGGATGCGGTTTCGCTGCCGCGAAACTCCGCGCCTTTTGCGTGGGTCAGGTTCCGAGATGTTTCTGAGCCCGCACACGGCGTCCTTGCGGACCGAGCGCTGCCGAGCGCCGCCGCACCCGCCTACGGGGGCGCCGATGTTGAATTCATGCCCGCTTGGCTGCGCATCCAAGCCATCCTCGAGCCTGGGAAGCCCTGATGGCCGCCAATCAACTTCACAGGCTGCGGCGCAGCGCGCGCCTCGACAAGGAAAACGGCTGGATCGCGGGGGTTTGCGCGGGCTTTGCCAAGGCGTTCGGCACCGACCCCGCCTCGGTTCGAGCGGGCATGGTCGTCACCGCGCTCTTCCTGCCCAAGCTGACCATCGCCGCCTACCTCATCGCTTGGGCCGTGCTCGACGACTAGGCTGACGAACCGGAGGTCCGCCGCGACCGTCAGGCCGCACGGCCTGGGCGCCGCACGGCGCCCAAGATGGGCTAGAATCCAAGCCGCCCATCCGGCTTGGACGTCCACCATGGTGCAAAGCATGACCGCCTTCGCCCGCTGTGAGGAAACCGCGCTCGGCTGCGACATCGGTTGGGAGCTGCGAGCAGTGAACCACCGCTTTCTTGACGTGCAGTTTCGCCTGCCTGACGAGTTGCGCTCCCTTGAGCATTCGTTGCGTGAAGCTGCCGCTGGCCGGCTCAAGCGCGGCAAGTTGATGTGCGTTCTGGCCATCAGTCAGAACGGCTCCGGCGAGGCCCTGGAACTGAACAGGCCCCTGCTGCTGCAGTTGTTGGCCACCTTGGAACGGGTGCGGCGCGACGCGCCGGAGGCGCACGTCAGCAATCCCATGGATCTGTTGCGTTGGCCGGGGATGCTGCAGCAGGGCGCCATCAGTCCCGCCGGACCGGTTGCGGACGCCATTGGGGCGCTGTTCCAAACCGCGCTCGATGCATTGGTGGGCGCCGTCGCAGTGAGGGTGCGGCGCTCCGGGACGTCATCGCCAAGCGCTTGGACGAGATCGAGGCCATTGTCGCCGAGTGTCGGCGACTTGCCAGCGGCGCGGCCGATGACCTGCGCGATCGGCTGCAGGCCCGGCTGGCGGAACTCAAGGCCGACGTTGCCGCCGATCGCTTGGCCCAGGAAGTCGCCCTGCTGGCGCAGAAAGCCGATGTGGCGGAGGAGCTGGACCGCTTGGGCATCCACCTCCAGGAGGCCCGCACCCGCCTGAACGGTCCTGGCCCCCATGGCCGTCGGCTCGACTTTCTGGCCCAGGAGCTGATGCGCGAAGCCAACACCCTGGCGGCCAAGTCCGTGCTGCCGGCCGCCGCCCGAGTCTCCGTGGACTTGAAGGTCGCCATCGACCAGATTCGCGAACAGGTCCAGAACCTCGAATAGCGGGCCATGACCGAACCCGATGACGGCTTTTGCGCGCCGGGCGCCCCCCCGCGCACCCCGGCTGAAGGCTCTCTTCCTGCGAGGGGCGTCCCCTCGCGCACCCCGGCTGAAGGCTCTCTTCCTGCGAGGGGCGTCCCCTCGCGCACCCCGGCTGAAGGCTCTCTTCCTGCGAGGGGCGTCCCCTCGCGCACCCCGGCTGAAGGCTCTGGACTGCTGTTCGCCATCTGCGCGCCGTCGGGGGCCGGCAAGACCAGCTTGGTGAGGGCGTTGACCCAAGCCGATTCCGATCTGGCCGTCTCGGTTTCCCATACCACCCGCCGCAGACGGGTCGCCGAGGTCGATGGCAGGGACTACCACTTCATCGATTCCGCGCGCTTCGTGGCGATGGCGGCGGCGGGGGAGTTTCTCGAGCACGCCGAGGTGTTCGGCCACCGCTACGGCACTGCGGCCAAGGAGGTGGCCGCCAAGCAGGCGGGCGGGCGCGACGTCATTCTCGAGATTGACTGGCAGGGCGCCGCCCAGGTTCGTCGTCAGGCGCCCGGCCTGATCGGGGTGTTCGTGCTGCCGCCGTCCCGGCACACGCTGCAGGAGCGGCTCGCGGCGAGGGGCGCGGACAGTCCGGAGTCCATTGCCGAACGCTTGGTCGAGGCGCGTTCGGAAATGTCCCGCTTCGCCGACTTCGACTATTTGGTGGTCAACGACGACTTCAACGCCGCGCTGGACAATCTCCGGGCCATCGTCCAAGCGGAGCGCCTCAAAACGCCCGTGCAGGCCGAGCGGCAGCGGGCGCTCATCGCGGGCCTGTTGTCTTGAGGGCTGGCGAAGCGCCGCACTCAAGCGTTATTGCGACATTTGTACATTATTTGTGCATTTTGTGGTTCGCGAGTGTACCATCGGCTGGCTGAAAATAGCTAGGCGAGCGCTTTGGAGAGGGCAGTGGCCCACTTGACGCTTGGAAAACGCCGGTTGGACGGCAATGGTGTTGCGGGGGCAGCTTGTGGCTCGGAGGACTGCGGCAGCGGTTGAGCTTGAGCCCGGCCCCTCGGCGCAGTTGGCCGCTAGGGCCCGGCGCGACCAAGTGGCTGCGCCCTGCACGTTTGCGGGCCTGCGCAAAACCTTGGGCGACTATCTGCCCGCTGCGGAAATCGATGCCGTCGGCGCTGCCTATGCCTATGCCGACCAAGCCCATTCCGGCCAGCGGCGGCTGACCGGGCATCCCTACATCTCCCATCCGCTGGCGGTGGCCGCCATCCTGGCGCAGATGCGCATGGACCACGAGACGCTGATGGCGGCGCTCCTGCACGACGTGATCGAGGACACCACGGTGGCCAAGGCGACGTTGGGAAAGCGCTTCGGCAAGCCAGTGGCGGAACTGGTGGACGGGGTCTCCAAGCTGTCCGCCATGTTCAGCAGCCATGCCGAGGCGCAGGCCTCGAACATGCAGAAGATGGTGCTGGCGATGGCCCGGGATGTCCGGGTGGTGCTGGTCAAGATCGCCGACCGCCTGCACAACATGCGCACCATCGGGGCGTTGCGGGCGGAACGGCGGTGGCGCATCGCCCGGGAAACCCTCGACTACTACGCGCCGATCGCCTATCGGCTGGGCATGGCTCGCATCGGCACCGAGCTTGAGGATTTGAGCTTTGCGGCGCTGCATCCGCTGCGCGCCGACCGCATCGAACGGGCGGTGGCAAAGGCCCGCGGGCGGCGGCGCACGCTGGTCAAGGAGGCCTGCAAGGCGCTGCAGGCGGCCCTCGACGCCGAGGGCGTGGCGGCCCGGGTGAGCGGCCGCGAGAAGCATCTGTACTCGATCTACAACAAGATGAAAAGCCAGCGCAAGCCGTTCCGCGAGATCATGGACGTGTTCGGCCTGCGGGTCGTGGTGGACGACGAGGATGCGTGCTACCGGGCGCTGGGCGTGGCGCACGGCCTGTACAAACCGGTTGCCGGCCGCTTCAAGGACTACATCGCCATCCCCAAGGCCAACGGCTACCAATCCCTGCACACCACCCTGTTCGGCGCCCACGGCGCGCCCATCGAGGTGCAGATCCGCACCCAGCACATGGCCGAGGTGGCGGACCACGGCATCGCCGGCCATTGGCTGTACAAGGGGGCCGAGGATGGCGCGCCCGGCGGGCAGCGCACCCACCGCTGGATGCGCGACCTGGTGGAGATGCAGCAACGCTCCGGCAATCCACAGGAGTTCATTGAGAGCTTCAAGAGCGACCTTTTCCCCGACAACGTTTACGTCTTCACGCCGCAGGGGGACATTCTTGAGCTGCCCAAGGGCGCAAGCCCCGTGGACTTCGCCTACGCGATCCACACCGACATCGGCAACCGCTGCGCCGCCTGCCGCATCGACCGGGTTCTGTCCCCGCTCTCGCAGCAGCTCGAAAGCGGTCAGAGCGTCGAGATCATCACCGCCAAAAGCGTCAGCCCAAGCCCCGATTGGCTCACCTTCGCGGTCTCCGGCAAGGCCCGAGCGGGCATCCGCCACGCCCTCAAGAGCCGCCGCCGAGCCGAAGCCATCGCCTTGGGGCGCAAGCTCCTGAACCGCTCGTTGGCCAACGCCGGCTCGCGAATCAGCGATCTCGACTTCCGCCGCTTGCGGCGCGTGTTCAAGGAGTTCGGCGCCCGCCGCCTCGACGACGTGCTCAGCGCCATAGGCGTCGGCGACCTGATGGCGTACGTGGTTGCCCAGCGGCTGCTGGTCGCTGACAACCCGGACTTCGAGGCGGTGCCGGTGGAGCATGGCGGGCCGGTCACCATCAGCGGCGGTGAAGGGTTGGTGATCACTTGCAGCCGCTGCTGCGGCCCCGTGCCCGGAGACCCGATCGTTGGCCGCATGACTCCGGGCAAGGGCTTCGCCGTCCATGCGCAGTCCTGCCCCAACATCGCCAAGGCCAAGCGCGAACGCCCCGAGCAGATCATCCCGGCCCGCTGGACCAAGACCGCGGACAGCGAGTTCGCCACGCCCCTGCACCTGTCAGTCAATCGCCGCAAGGGCATCATCGCCGACCTCGCCACCGCCGTTGCCGCCGCCAACGCAGGCGTTGAGCACATCAACGTCACCGAGCGGAACGCCGAAACCAGCGCCGTTTCGGTGACGGTCGGCGTCACCAGCCGAATCCACTTGGCGCAAGTCATCCGCCGCCTGCGCAACATTCCCGCCGTCATCAACATCGCCCGAGGCAGCGCCTGACTCCCGGCGACACCCCGGTCACGTCGCTGAAGGGCGTTGGCCCGGCCCTAGCCGCTGCCTTGGCCCGGCTGAACGTGTCCACGGCGATGGATTTGCTGCTGCACCTGCCGCACCGCTACCAGGACCGCACCCGAATCGTTCCGTTCCGGGCGCTGCGCGTCGGCCAGGAATGCCTAGTGCAAGGCCAAGTGACCGAAAGCCGCATCAGCCGCGGGCGGCGGCGCAACTGGCTGGTGGCGCTCAGCGACGGCGAAGGCGCGCTGACGCTGCGCTTCTTCCACTTCAGCCAAAGACAGGTGGATGGCTTGAGGATCGGCCGCATCGTCCGTTGCTTCGGCGAGGTCCGCGCCGGCCCGACGGGAATGGAGATGGCCCATCCGGACTATCGCGACTACGCCGAACCGCCCACCGAGCTGGAAGCCCGCCTGACCCCGGTCTATCCCACCACCAAGGGACTCGGACAGACCTTCCTGCGCGCCTTGGTCGCGCAGGTCCGCAACTTGGAGTGGCCGCAAGGCTCAGCCCTGCCGTTGGAGGCCCTGTTCTTCCTGCACCTGCCGCCAGCGGGCGCGACGGCCGACGACATTGCGGCAGCCCGGGAACGCATCGCCCGCGATGAGCTGACCGCCTACTACTTGGTGATGCGTTGCCGGCAAAGCCAGCGCCGCAGCCAGCAGGCGCCGCCGCTGCCGCCAGCGCAGCAGCTTGGCCGAACGCTGCTCAAGCAACTGGGCTTTCAGCTGACCCGCGCCCAGCGGCGGGTGGTGCGCGAAGTGCTGCTCGACCTCAGTGAGGCCCGCCCCATGCTGCGGCTGCTGCAAGGCGACGTGGGCAGCGGCAAGACCGTGGTGGCCGCCTTCGCCGCCATCCGCGCCGCTGAGCACCAAGCGCAGACAGCGCTCATGGCCCCGACGGAAATTCTTGCCGAACAGCACTACTTGAGCTTTTCAAGCTGGCTTGCGCCCTTGGGGATTCCGGTGGCCATGCTGACCGGTGGCCAAAGCAAGGCGACGCGGCAGCGCCTGCTCGACGGCTTGGCCAGCGGCGAGACCCTGGTGGCGGTCGGCACCCACGCGCTGTTCCAGCAGGCCACCGCGTTCGCCAACCTGGCCCTCACCATCGTCGATGAGCAGCATCGCTTCGGCGTCCATCAGCGCATGGCCCTGCGGGCCAAGGGATGCGCGCCGCACCAACTCATCATGACGGCAACGCCGATACCGCGCACCCTCACCATGGCCCTGTACGCGGACATGGACGTCTCCCTGCTCGATGAGTTGCCGCCAGGGCGCCAGCCGATCGACACCGTCCTGGTTGCCGCCAGCCGCCGGCACGAGGTGCTGGCGCGCATTGCCAAGGTGCTTGATGCCGGCCAGCAGGCCTATTGGGTCTGCACTCTGATCGAGGACTCCGATCAACTCTACGCGGAGTCCGCCGAGTCCACTTGGCAAAGGCTTAAGGCGCAACTGCCAGGCCGCCGCATCGGCCTGATGCACGGGCGCATGAAAAGCGAGGAGAAGGCCGCCGTCATGGCCGCCTTCAAGGCTGGGGAGCATCAGTTGCTGGTGGCGACGACGGTGATCGAAGTCGGCGTCGATGTGCCCAACGCCAGCCTCATGGTGATCGAAAACCCGGAACGCTTGGGCCTCGCTCAACTCCATCAACTGCGCGGCCGCATCGGCCGCGGCAGCCGCAAGAGCTATTGCGTCCTGCTCTACGGCACACCGCTTGGCGAGGTGGGCCGAGCCCGGCTCAAGGTCATTCGCAAAAGCCAGGACGGCTTCCACATCGCTGAGCAGGACTTGGCCCTGCGCGGCCCGGGCGAGATCCTCGGCACCCGGCAAACCGGCGACACCCGCTTCCGGGTGGCGGACCTGGCGCGTCACGCCCACCTGCTTCCGGAGATCATTCAGCAGGGCCAACGGCTGCTTGCCGAGGCGCCGGAGGAGGCCGAAGCGCTGCGATTGGCTTGGGCCGGCGGCGATGCGGGACCGGTATCGGTTTGACTTACAGCCACAGGTTGCCGGCCAGTGCCAGCACGAAGCCAAGCACCGCGCCCAACGGCGGCGCCCAATGACGTTCGAGCCTGGATTGGGGCCGAATGCGCTCAACGCGGGCAAGACCGGCCCCAAGGGGAATGCAGGCCCCCGCCAAGGTCGTCCACAGCAACAGTTCGGCCAGCTGCTCGAATTCAGGAGGCGTCGGAGTCAAGGCGACGAAGCGGATGGATTGCTCAATGGGCCAAGGCGTCTGATCCAACCATCGAGACTTGGACATTCAGCGTGGATGTCGGTCATGTTTTGGCTGGCCGCAAACTACCGCTTGGGTTGGCTGCCATCGTCTGTCGTCGCGCCCCACCGAGGTTGGCGTCTCTCCCGAAACGCCGCCACGCCCTCGGCGTAATCCGGCTCCGCCATCATCTGGTTGATCAGGGCTTCGGAGCGGCGCACGGATTCGGCGGGGCTGGCGGTGAGGTCGCGGTAGATTTGCCAGCGGGTTTGGCGCAGGGCGTTGGGAGAGACGGTTGCCATGAGGTTGCGGGCGTATTCGCGCGTCCGGGTGATGAGGCCGTCCGCAGCCACCAGTTCATTGACGATGCCCAGCTGCGCGGCTTCGTCGGTGGTGAAGACGCGGCTGGTCAGCAGCAGGTCATTGGCCCGGGCCAAGCCGGCCAGACGGGGCAGAATCCAGGAGAGGCCGTACTCGGCAGGCAGGTTGAGCTTGCCGTGGGCGGTGGTGAGCTTGGCGCCCGGCACTGCGAAGCGCAGGTCGGTGAAGCAGGCGAGGGCGAGGCCGACGCCGGCCGCCGGGCCATTGATGGCCGCGATGATCGGCTTGGCGAGGCCGAACTGGCAGGCGAAGGGGGCGTCGAACTCCTTGGCCACGCCGTAGCCCGGCGTCGCCAATTCCGGGGCGGTGCCGGGGTCGTAGGCGCCCCGCTCGGCGTGCCCGGCCAGCGCCTCGGCGTCGCCGCCTGCGCAGAAGCCGCGGCCGGCGCCGGTGACGACGATGACGCCGACTTCGGCATCCTCATCGAGCTGCTTCAGGCACCAGCGGTACTCCGTGTGCATGCGCCCGGTCCAGGCGTTCAGCCGCTGCGGGCGGTTCAGCCAGATGGTGCCGACGCCATCGGCCTTCTCCATGCGCGTGGCCTTCAAGTCCATCAGCGGGCTTCCAAGTACGCCTTCTCGGTCAGGTCGGTGTAGCGGCGAACGCCCTTGAGGAAGCCGGCGTAGGAGTCGTGGATGCGTTGCGACAGCTCATCCTCGCCTGCCGCCTCGGCCACCACCTGCAGCGACGCCTCGCGCAGCTTTGCCATCACCTCGGCAGGCAGGGGGCGCAGCTGCACGCCGTGCTCGCGCTCCAGCGTCTCCAGCGCCGCCACGCTGCGGGCGGTGTAGTCCGACAGCGTGTCCTCGTTGATGGCTTGGGCGGCGGTGGCGATCATCGCCCGCAGGTCGGCGGGCAGGGCCTCGAAGGCCTGCCGGTTCACGATCAGTTCCAGCACGGCGCCAGGTTCGTGCCAGCCGGGGTAGTAGTAGTAGCGTCCGGCGCTGTAAAGGCCCAAGGCCAGATCGTTGTACGGCCCGATCCACTCGGTGGCGTCGATGACGCCGGTCTGCAGCGCGGTGAAGACCTCGCCGCCCGGAATGCTGACCGGCACGCCCCCGGAGCGCTCCAGCACTTCGCCGCCAAGGCCGGGGATGCGCATCTTCAGTCCCGCCAGATCCTCCAGCGCGTTGATCTCCTCGTTGAACCAGCCCGCCATCTGCACGCCGGTGTTGCCCGCGGCGAAGGGCACTACGTCAAAAGGCGCGTAGAGTTCGCGCCAAAGCTCAAGGCCGCCGCCGTAGCTGAGCCAAGCGTTAGCCTCCTGCGCCGTCATGCCGAAGGGGATGGTCGTGAACAGGGGAGCGATGGGCATCTTGCCGCGCCAGTAGTAGGCGGCGCCATGGCCCATCTCGGCGGTGCCTGCGGACACCGCGTCAAACACCTCAAAGGCACCCACCAGCTCGCCGGCGCCATAGACTCGGATGTCCAAACGGCCATCGCTCATCAGGCGCAGCCGCTCGGCGAGGTTTTCCGCCGACATGCCGGCGCCGGGCAGGAATTTGGGCCAAGTGGTGATGATCTTCCACTGGTAAACCTTGGCTGGGGCGGCGGGCTCCGCGCTGGGGTCCATTGCCCCCGTCGGCCCGCCGCAACCGAGAAGCCCGAACAGCAGGGCGGCGAGGCCAAGCGAACGGAGCCCGGAGCGAGGGCTTGAAGGGAGCAAGCGCGTTCCTGAGCGGCGGGCGCTGTGCGCAGGAATGGCGCTTCGCGCCGTCCGAGGGCGGGACGCCCTCGCTCCGAAGAGGAACGCTTGTTCCGAGCGGGATCCCGGAGCGAGGGCGTCCCGCCCTCGATGGGTTTTTTGGAACGCCGCTGATCCGGGGCGGTCCGTTACGAACAGGGATGCTCGGAACCATGGCGTTCCGCCGTTCCAAAAGCGGTTCAATTGGGTAGCTGTTTTCACAAGGTCACTCCCATTCCAACGGCGGCTCAATCCAAGGCCTGCAGGTTCGCCGCGCTGAGCATCAGCCACTTTTCCCCGGCGGCGGCGAAATGGACCTGCACCCGGGTGCGTTCGCCCTGGCCGTCGCACTGCAGCACCACGCCCTCGCCAAACTTCCGGTGCGCCACCCGTTGGCCGATGTTGACGGCGCTCGGCTCCGGCGCGAACAGGCCGCGAACCGGGTTGGGCGGGCTTGAGGAGCGCTCCGCCATGCGCCTGGCGCGGATTTCGGAGACTAGGTTCGGCGGCAGCTCGCGGATGAAGCGGGACGGGCGGTTGTGGTTCTCGGCGCCGTGCAGGCGGCGCGCCTCAGCGTGGGTGAGATAGAGCGCGCGCATGGCGCGGGTGATGCCCACGTAGCAGAGCCTGCGCTCCTCCTCCAAGCCGTTCTCGGTTTCCTGGGATTGGCGGTGGGGAAACAGGCCCTCCTCCAGGCCCGTGATGAACACGGTGGGAAACTCCAGCCCCTTGGCGGAGTGCAGCGTCATCATCTGCACGGCGGGGCCGGCGCTTGATTCCCGGTCGCCGGCGTCGAGCGCCGCTTGATCGAGAAACTCGGCCAGTTCCGATACCGCAGGCAGGTCCGCGTCCTGCAGCGGGAAGACCAGTTCGCCGCTGAATTGCCGGGCGGCGCTGACCAGCTCCTCAAGATTCTCCTTGCGGGCGAGACCGCGTTCGCCGGGCTCGCGGCCGTGATAGTCCATCAGGCCGCTGGCTTCGATCACCCACTCGGCAAGCTCATGCAGGCTCAAGGTCTCCCCGCCTTGCGCCATGCCGTCGATCAGCTTGATGAACGCCGCGACCGCGCTGGCCGCCCGCCCCGACAGCCGCTCCTCGTGGATGGCCTCCTTGCTGGCCTGCCACAGGGAGACGGCCCGGGCGCGGGAAAGCGCACGAATCGCCTCCAAGGTCTTCTCGCCGATGCCCCGGGGCGGGGTGTTCACCGCCCGCTCGAAGGCCACGTCGGCGTGGCGGTCATGCACCAAGCGCAGGTAGCTGAGCGCGTTCTTGATTTCGGCCCGCTCGAAGAAGCGGAAGCCGCCGTAGATGCGGTAGGGAATGCCGGCCCGCATCAAGGCCTCCTCCAGCACCCGCGATTGGGCGTTGGAGCGGTACAGAACCGCCATCTCGTCGGCGTTGGCGCCGTCCTCAATGGCGCCCGCGATGCGTTCGGCGACGAAGCGGGCCTCATCGAGGTCGTTGTCGGCGGAGTAAAGCTGGATCGGATCGCCGACCGTCCCTTCGGTCCACAGGGACTTCGGCAGGCGCCCGGCGTTGTGGCCGATCAAGGCGTTGGCGGCGTCGAGGATGGTGCCGGTGGAACGGTAGTTCTGCTCCAGGCGAATGGTGGCGACGTCCTTGAACTCGTTGATGAAGGCGCGCACGTTTTCGATGCGGGCGCCGCGCCAGCCGTAGATGGACTGGTCGTCGTCGCCCACGGCCATGACATGGCTGGCATCGCCCGCCAGCAGCTTGAGCCAGTCGTACTGGATGCCGTTGGTGTCCTGGAACTCATCGACCAGGATGTGCCCGAACCGGCGCCGGTAGTGGGCGAGCAGCGCCTCGTCGCCGCGCAGGCACTCCAGGCAGCGCAGCAGCAGTTCGGCGAAATCGACTAGGCCCCCTTCATTGCAGAGCGCCTCGTAGCTTTCGTAGATGCGCTTGTGGGTGACTTGAAACAGGTCGTCGCTGTCCGGCAGCGCGGCGGCGCGGCGTCCTTCGTCCTTGTGCTTGTTGATGGCCCAAACCGCTTGGCGCACCGGCCAGCGGTGCTCGTCGATGTCCAGCGCGCGCATCACCCGCTTGACCAGCCGCTGCTGGTCGTCGGCATCGAGTATCTGGAAGTTCTGCGGCAGCCCCGCCTGCTGCCAGTGCATGCGCAGCAGGCGGTGGGCGATGCCGTGGAAGGTGCCCACCCAAAGCGCGCCGGCCGAGACGCTGAGCAGCGCATCGATCCGTTGGCGCATCTCCGCCGCCGCCTTGTTGGTGAAGGTCACCGCCAAGAGGCCGTAGGGCGAGACGCCTTCAGCCTCGATCAGCCAAGCGATGCGATGCACCAGCACCCTGGTCTTGCCGCTGCCGGCGCCGGCCACCACCAAGGCGTTGCCGGGCGGCGCAGCCACCGCTTGCCGCTGCGCCTCGTTCAAGCCAGCGAGAATGTGGGTGACGTCCAAGGTGGGGATGTTCCGTAGGGTGGGTGCCGCCATTCTAACCTTCCTGCAATTGGGAACCACGCTTTGCGCCGGCCTCGGCATCTCCTCCCGTTCTGGCTGATTCCGCAGGATTCTGACGGGCGGCGTAGCAGCGCTTTTGCAGCGCCGGGCATTTGGTCAGCGCGTGGGGGCCTGCTCCCTTGGCACATCGCAGATCTTTCGCCCAATGCTGCCAAGCCCGCTTATTTACGGGACAGGACACTAGTTGCTATTCTGGCTGTTCAGCCAAAATCCAAACCATCCAGGAGTAAGCCATGATCGCGGTAATCGCCAAGCTCAACGTTGCCGCCGGCAAGGGTGAGCAGTTCGAGAAGGCCATGCTGGCGCTTGCCAGTCAAGTGCGCGCCAAGGAGGAGGGCAACCATCTCTATGCGTTGTGTCAAAACGACGATGGCGACTACATCGTGCTGGAGCTCTATGAGGACGAGGAGGCGCTTGCCGCCCACGGGCAATCCGACCACTTCAAGGCTTCCGGCGCCAGCTTCAAGGGCCTGATGTCCGGCCCGCCGGAGATTCAGCGTCTCAGAGTGGTGGGCTGATCCGCCCGTCACGCTAGCTGGCCGGACTCGCACTCGCCAGCATGCGAACAAAGAAATCGCAGGCTGCGAGAATTTGGCGCTCTCTAAGGTTGGCAAGCGCTTACTCTAGAGGAAGCTTGGAATTGTCCCAGTTCAAGATGCGCTCGTCGGGCGTAAAGCGCACCACGCCGGTCACTGATTCAGCGTAGGCCTGCTGAGTCTGTTTGGGCATTGAGGCTGCAGCCGTGCGGTACCCACTGTATTTTCGGTTTATTTCGGCACGAAACCGCTGGGACAGCTCTTGGTTCAAGTTGACGATATCGGTTCGCCCCGTCATGTGGACAGCGCGCAACTCAGCCCAATGTTCGCCTTGTTCCACCAGAAAACCGGAGCGCGGATCATTCTTGATGCGCATCAGCTTCTTGCCGCGCGTCCGGACATAGATGATGCGGTCGATGCATGCGTACCAAATCGGCAAGGCGATCGGCACGCCGTCCCGTCTCAGCGTAGTCAGGATGCCCGTATGGCCATCCTCAACAAACTGCCAGATCTCCTCTTGGGTCATGCGCACGGTGACCGTCTGCCTTCCCTGCTTGTTCGTTGACAATTTTTCCCTCTCCACGGCTTTTCCTGGCTTCCAACTCGTCAGTCTGACTTGCGGCGCTTCATCAGTTCGCTGAACGGCACGGTCCTGTCGTCCCTGGGCTCGCGCGGCAGGCCAAGCAAGCGTTCGCTGACGATGTTGCGCTGAATCTCGTTGCTCCCACCGGCAATCGACAGCCCGCGCGCCTTGAGCCAATTCAACCCCAATTCGCCACCCGCTCGATCATTGTCCCCCTCCCAAATCACGCCATCGGAACCCGCCAAGGCAAGCGCCAACTCTGCGTTGTTCGGCGTGTCGATGCCCAGCTGCAGCTTGAGCAGGGAACCCCAGTGTCCCTCCAACTGGCCACTTCCCAGGCCGGCATTGATGCGCTCTGCCAGCTGCCGACCGACGATCAGCTCGATGTGGTCGTCAGCGACCCGAGCGCCCAGCACCGGGTCGTCAAGGGTGCCGGTTTGTCGGGCGATGTCCTGAACGTTCACCCGCCAACTCGATTCGCCAGAGGAACCGCCGCCGTCCAGGCCGTAACCGTAGGCCACGCCAGCCGTGGCGTTGCGCTCGTGAAACAGCAGGCGTTGGGCCACCGCCCAGCCCGCTCCCTCGTCACCTAGCCGGTAGGCGGCCGGAATCCGAACGTTGTCGAAGTACTCCATGAAGAAATGTGCCGGACCGCCTTGCACCGGTGGGATGGGTTCAATGGTCACGCCCTCGCCCTTTAGCGGCACCGCAAACATTCCCAGCCCTTGGTGCTTGGGCTTGTCCCAATCCACGCGCGCCAGACACAGGCCGTAGGCTGCGGTGTCAGCGTTGGAACTCCACATTTTCGAGCCATTGATGACAAAGCCGTCATCGTCTCGGGTGGCGCGAGTCAACACGCCCGCCAAGTCGGACCCTCCGCTCGGCTCGGACAGCAACTGAATCCAAGCTTCCTGGCCGCTGAGCATGCGCGGAATATGGCGCAGTTTCACCGTCTCGGTGCCGTAGTCCAAAAGTGTCGGCAGTATCATCCCCAGCGAAACCATAAAGCCCGTCGGCCGTGCGAAAGGTGCGGTCTCCTCAGCCCATGCGCGCTGGTGCTCGAGTGTCAGTCCGAGTCCGCCATACTGTCTTGGAACCGCGATGCCGGCAAATCCGCTATGGAAAATCCTGCGCTGCGCATCCACTTGCGAGGGCCAATCGCCCTTTGCGGGAAATTCGCCGCGCTCCAAGTGGCTTTCAGCCCAAGCCCGCGCCCGCAATCGAAACTTCTCCAGCGTTTCCAGGTTTTGGGTGGTCATCGTCCCGTCGTTAAGCTGTGCGCAACGCTTGGTGAACCTGCAGGCGGTGTTCCTCCGGGGTGCCGAATACCGCTCGGTTAACCGCCACCCGGCGCTCGTATAAGTGCAGGTCATGCTCCCAAGTCACGGCTATGCCGCCCGTCATTTGCACAAGGTCGCTTACTATGGCGGCTGCCTTGGCCGCCACGAAAGCCTTTGCCACACGGCTCAGCATATGGGCGTTGTCGGCGTTTTGGTCAAAGGCGTCAATGCCCGCGTCGGTAGTGGCCATGCAGGAGTGGATGCGAACCAACATATCGGCCAGCCGGTGCTTCAGGGCTTGGTAGGACGCGATGGGCCGGCCGAATGCGTAACGCTGCTTCATGTAATCCAAGGTTAACTCAAATGCCTTCTCGACGGTGCCGTTCGTCTCGGCGCTTTGCAGCAGCAATGCCAGCTGCAGTTGTCTTTCAATAGCTGATTCCGCCTGCTCCACCGGCGTGACCAGCGCGGTTTGCATCAGCTTGACCGATGCGAACCTCAGCGTCGCAAAACGCCTTGTGAAATCTAAGCTGCGTCCGGCATGTCGTTCAACTCCGGAAGTGTCCGCTGGCACCAGCAGCTGCACGAAACCGTCCGGGGCACGGGCCGAAACAACCAAGACATCGGCTTCGTTGCCCGCCTCCACATAGGCTTTGGCGCCGTCAAGCCGCCAGCCGCCGTTCACCGGCATGGCAGCCGCCTTCCAATTGCGAGGCGTCCAGCAGTTTCCGGGTTCCGCAAAGGCGTAGGCCAGCCGGCACTCGCCAACCGTTGCGGCGGAAATGACCTCTCCGAACCGTTCGGCATATGGGCTGTCGGCGACTGCCCTCAACGCCAGAACGGTGGGAAGAAACGCCCCGGGCGCCACCGCCCGCCCAAACTCCTCCGCCACAATCGCCAAGTCCTGGCCCAATCCGCCGGACAGGGTTATGCCCCCGCCAGCTTCCGGCAATGCCAGAAATGCCCAACCCAGCGCCGTGGCCGAACGCCACCATTCGGATTCGACTCCCGCCGGATTTCCATGCAATGCTCGGATAACGGATATCGGCGCTTCATCCTCCAGGAAGCGGCGCACGGTATCGCGCACCAGCTCCTGATCTTCGTTCAATCCGAATCGCACGCGGCTTTTCCTAGGCCTATGTCCCCGAGTCGCGCCGCGCCGCCGCAATCTGGTTGTGTCGCATAAACATCTGCGCAGCCTCTCGCTGCAGATCAGTGGGCACGGTCGGCAGCAGGGCCGGACCGGATGCCTTGGACGGCAATGACACCACAGCTGATCCATGAGCGGTTTCGGTGCCGCGCTGATTCTCCATGCGCATTTCCAGATCCACCAGCAGGCGGGCATCGCTCTTGCGTTTGCCCACCACTTTGCCGGAGAGAAATTGGGTGTCCCCCATGTAGTTGAACTTGCGTATGGAATCCTCCATCCGTTCAATATAGGCGTCATCGCCCGCCCAGTCGGACACAAAGTGGTAGAACCAAGCTTGGCGCAGCACGCCGTAGTCGTATGCCATGGGGTTGCCTATGGCCTTGGCCCATTCCGAGTCCCAATGCAGGCGCTGGGCGACATCCCATACACCATATTCGTTTTTGATGTAAAAGGGTTTTATGCGCTGCCGGTTCTTGTACCCGACCCGTGAGCTTCGCAGCCCATATGGGGAGAAGCCGTAACCGCCGGCATGGAACGCAATGATTTCCGTGACCGTCAACGGGCCCTTCACCATTGGCTGCAACCGGTCGCCGACCTTTACGTCTTCCCAAAAACGAGGCGTTGCGCCCCGAGGTTGCTCGCTGGCGTAGATGCCGTCAATTTCCTCGTAGTCCTCATCGCTGTAATTGGTTGGCTTAATGTCAGCGTACTTGCCTTTCTCGCGAGATTTCTTGCGTTCTGCATTGACTCGTAGCGTTCGATGGACTCCGAGCACCTCGCCACGTTGGTTCAGGCTCACCGACCGGCTTACCAGGATCACGGACTGGCCGGCGAACTCCGAGCGCTTTTTCTGAACCGACTCCTCCGCCCTGTAGGTAAAGACCTTATCACCCGGGTATAGCGGCCGGTACCAATCCCAAGTGCCGCCGGAGACAAAAACATGAACGCCGCGGAAGAGTCCCTTGGTGGCCCGCTTGATTTCGTCGGGCATCGGATCGCCGTACATTGACGACCCGATGTGTGCAACCATGGGCCCATGGCCGATCTGGGAGCCCCAACGGGTTGTGGTGCCATAGGTGAAATCGGTGTATAGCGGATTGTCATCTCCCACGCCGAGCGCCCAGTTGCGGATTGCATCCGGGTTTGCCTCCGTGAAAAGCTCCCGCGATTTGCCGCTCGCGACCTTGACTCCTATCAACAACTTCGCACGCTCGATATCCTCATCCGAAAGCCTCCACTGAAGCGCTTGCTCAAACTCCTTTTCGAGTTTGTCATGAATCTTAAGCGCCTCATGGACGACGGCCTTGGTCATGGCCTTGCCTCCTCTTTGCAGTTTCATGCCAGCCTTCCAACTCCCCGGCGCACTACGCGAAACATCCGCATTTTCACACGAATTAGAGCGCCTCGCCAATCAAGATCAAGGTATCACAGTACCCCATGTCGATCTCACAACGAATCGAAAAGTTGTCAAACTCCAATTGAGCTTTACTCAATAGCATACGGGAATTCCACCTAAGCGACGAGCGCGAAGTTTCGTGCCAGCCAAACTCCAACGCGCCCGCTTTGCGGGCGCGTCTAGGAAAGAGGCGGGAAAGAGGCGGTGTACGGGCTCAGAAACAAATCGGAATCTGACCCGCGCAACAGGTAGTTGACACTCAAATCTTCAACGAGTACCGTGGTTTTGGATACGAATGAGTTGCCAAGCGCAAAGGTTGAGTGCAGACGCCATCGGCAAGAACTGGTGATGTGCACAGTTAATTGGTCATGTCAGCCGCATGACCAAAGGCTTGCACTGTGTAAATTCAGGTTCTGAAATTGGGCTACAAACTTCCCTCCCTAAAGGGACTTCGATATGTGGAGGCCGTTTCCCGTCAAGGCTCCCTTGCCGGCGCTGCGAGAGAGTTGAACGTCACAACTGGCGCGGTCTCCCGACAAGTGATGGTTGTCGAGGAATATTATGGCCGCAAGCTCTTTGAGCGCAAGAAGGGGAGGATGGTGCTTACGGAAGTCGGGCGGCAGTGTGCCGGCTCTCTCACCGAAGCGTTCAAGCTTATTGAGATCGCCTCAATGAAGGCGGGGCGTCAGGAGGAAAGAAGGAAGCTGACCATTCGTGGGCTGGGCACTTTTACCGCAGAGTGGCTGTTGCCGAATCTACCCGAGTTTGAGGCTCTTTATCCATCGTTGGAGATTCAAGTCAAGGGCCAGAGAAAACCCGTCAATTTCGATATGGACGATGCTGACGTCGGCTTGATCATAGGGCGGGGAAAGTGGCGTGGCCTGGAGTCGGAGTACTTGTACACACCGCGCATTACGGCCATCGCCAATCCAGAGCTTTTGAAGAAAAAGTCGATCATATCTCCTCGCGATCTGAACTTCACTCGAATTCTGCACCCGATGGATTTGCGTCCCAATTGGCAGCAATGGCTGCATGTCGTTCAGCCCGGTTTTCGGCTGGATTCGCCAAAAAACTGCTGGCTTGAAACATCATCACAGATGTTCAATAACGTACGCCTCGGTGTTGGAGTTGGTCTCGGACAATTGCTATTGGTAGGTCATGATTTGCTTCGGGGAACATTGGTCGCTCCAATCAAAAGTGTGGCGCGAGTGAGCCATTCAATGTACTTGGTATGGCCTCGGAAAGTTGAGTCCAAAGTTCCTGAAGTTCGAGATCTCCGCGATTGGATGGTCGCAAAAATTGGAGATTTGGAACAAGCGCTTGAGCCTTTTCTATCAGAAATGCAAGAAGTTCAATTTGGAACTCGGTAATTGGTGCGGACAGTAGGTATTTTTAGATCGAATCCCGCTGTTGCAATGCCCATTGCCGCAGTGAGCGCTTGTCGGGCTTGCCGCTTGCCAAATGGGGTACCTCCTGCGCAGTGATTATGTGGAAACGCCGTGGAATCTTGTATCCGGACAGGCGATCTTTCAGGTGTTCTTGAACTTCCCTCGGATTGCACGGCGCCCCCTCGGTGGGCACGAGCACGGCGGTCACCACCTCGCCGAGCGCTTTGTCCGGCAGGCCGAAAACGTAGGCTTGGTCGATTTCCTCCAGCGTCAGCAGGGTCGCCTCGACCTCCAGCGGCGCAACGTTGGCTCCACCTGTTTTGATCATCTCGCTGTAGCGGCCGGTGAAGTGGATGGACCCGTTCTCGACATAGCCGCGATCGCCGGTGTGGTAGTAGCCATCCTCGTCGAAAACCTCTTCGCGTTCGCGTCCGTAGATTCCGGTTGTCAGCCCGAAGCCGCGAACGCAGAATTCACCCTCCTCTCCATCCGGCAGGCTCTGGCCTGACCCGCGATCAATGACTTTGTAGTCGAAATAGGCCCGGTCGCCATGCGGTCCGAAAGTTTCCGTCATGCCCAGATTGCGGGGGTGGCCACGCGAGGAAAGTCTTGCGCCCGGCGCTCCAGCCTGCGGCGTTGGTTGGGGGCAGGCGATTGATCGAAGATCCCTGCTTGCGTAGGATGGGTGGCTGCGCAGGTTTTCAAGCATGGTCGCCCATCCAGCGATCTCGGTTGCCCGCTCCCTTTCGATGAGTTCCAATGCGGCCCCCGCATCAAATTTGTGCTGGCACAGTATGGTTGAACCCGAATGCAAGGCGCCGAGCACGCTTTGAGGACCGCCAACCCAGAAGAGGGGCATGGCTAGGAAGACCACACCGGGTTTCGATGATGCAAGTCCCAAGCCTACTTGCGGCGCAACTTTTCTTACCGCCACCCCGTGGGTGTGCATGACTGCCTTGGGTTCCGCGCTGCTGCCAGAGGTGTAGATCACGGTTAGCACGTCAGCGGGCGTGACTCGATCCTCAAGGCTGCTGAGGAAATCATCGGATATTGTTGGATCCAGCTCGCGCTCCAGGAATGCCAGATTCAGGGGGCGTGCCCACGGACGACTCCGTTGGCCCACCAACCACACTTGCCGGAGGTAGGGCGCGCTGGACAGCCGATACTGGCCAGCGCGTTGATTTTCAATACCGGGCACTGCGCTTTCGATCTCCTGACCGAGATCCCGACCAAATATCGTATCGCAGGTGATTAGATATTGAACATCGCCGGTGCGCAGCGCGTTGCCGATCTCGCTCGAACGATAGGTCGTGGAAAACAGCATGGACATGGCGCCTATGCGAGCCAAGGCCAACCATGCGATCAACCATGCTGGACTGGATGGCAGCATGAGCCCCACACGCGTGCCCTTGCCTACGCCGGCACCGATAAACACGTTAGCCAATTTAGCGGATTGCGCCTCGGCTTCCCCAAAGCTTAGCCGCTCCTTGGAGGTTACGACCAAGCATTGATCACGATACCGGCGCACGGCTTGGCGCAACAGGACAGGAACCGTTGGCGTGAAATCCAGTTGTGGCACTTTCATTCTTTGGCCTCCTTGCATAATATAGTGGACAGCGCCGAAAACCACGCAGCTTTGATATCACTTTCGAGATCAAAAGTCATGCGTCTTACACTAGGAGGCACTGATGGAACAGTTCTCGGTTCAGAGAATTTCAGATGCGCTCAAGATTAAGGCGGCACTGATCGGCGGGCGGGCGGCCCATGATGCTGGCGAGTTTGCATTGACGTTTGCTGAATGGGATCGTCGTGCGGACGAAGTCGCAGGCGGGCTAAGCAAAGCGGGCTTGGAAGCCAACGATCGGGTGTTTTTGTCGATCAGCATGGAGCATCCGCTGGAAATGGCTGTTGCGGTGCTTGGCACGCTGCGCGCCGGTGGCATCGCAAGCCCTGTGAACACACGCTTGGCCCAACCTGAATATCAGGCTTATTCAGAAATACTCGAGCCCCGCTTTGCCATAACGGACACGCCGGAGAAATTGCGGAACCTTGAATTCGAGCGCGTCTGGACGGTTGACGGAATGCCATCCGAGGCCAGCGCGGTCCCGGATCAATCCACTTTTGACCCCAATGCTGACGCGGTAATAGTTGGAACGTCCGGCACCACCGGCCGACCCAAGGGCGTAGTGCTCAGCCATCCTGATTTGATGGCCGCCGTGGGAGACGGCACGAAGTTTCACGAGCGAACGAATCCGGCGCTGCACTCGATGCCGTTCACCGGCTACGGTGGTTTTCTAGGTCAATGCGTTCGGCCAATAGCCGACGGACAAACTTCCCTAATACTTCATCCGTTCAATACGGATCGACTCATTGAACTCATCGGCAGCAAGCGGCCCGTTTCCCTAATGCTGGTTCCCACGATGCTTCGTTTGCTGCTGGATCACCCGGCTGTTGGTGATTTGGACATGAGTGGCGTGCGCGTCATAGTAACCGGCACAGCACCTGTTTCGCACGACTCTTTAGTGCGTGCCATGGAGCTGTGGCCACACATCAGCATACGCAATGCCTACGCGATGTCGGAAGGGGGCTTTGCCACGATGGCCACAACCCCCGAGCAACTCGCCAAACCAGGATGCGTCGGTGCGATGCAGCCGAACATGGAGATTCGGGATTCCGATGGGCATCCGCTCCCAAGTGGCCGAATTGGCGAGATCTACGGCAAAGCTGAGGGACAGGCTCGTCGCTATTGGCGAAATGAGGCGGCAAGTCGGTCAACTTGGACGGACGGATGGACGAAATCCGGTGACCTCGGTTACGTGGATGGAGACGGCGACTTAATTCTAACCGGTCGCTCCAAGGAGCTCATTATCCGAGGGGGTTACAACATCGCACCGATTGAAGTTGAGGACGTGCTGCACTCCCACCCCGCAGTCAGGGAAGCCGCCGTGGTCGGCGTGGAGCATGAGGTGCTTGGCGAAGACGTGGCCGCTGCGGTCACGCTGGCTGCGGGCGTCAGCGCTACGGTCGAGGAACTAGAGGCTTGGTGTCGCGACCGTCTTGCAGACAACAAGGTGCCTCGCACGATCGTTTTCATGGATGCGATTCCCTTGAATCAGAACGCAAAAGTGCTAAAACGGGATTTGCTTCCGGCCTTGCAGCGAGCCGCTGACCAAGGCCGCGCCATGCGGAACCGGTAGTCCATCCAGCCGCGCATCGTCTGCGGCATCCAATCGGCGGTCATTTGCCGAGGAACTTGCCCTTGCGCTTTTCCACGAACGCCGTCGTTGCTTCCTTGAAGTCCTCCATGCCCATGGAATACATTTCGTAGCCAAGGGACATCTCAAACGCGGCGCCCGCCATTTGCTTCATGGCAGTGTTGAGCGCCATTTTCGTATAGTTGACAGCGTGCGGCGGCAGGTCGCGCAGCCGCTCAGCAACCGCCTGCACGTGTGCGTCCAAGCTGTCGTCCGGAAGGCAGGCATTGATCAACCCGATCCGCTCGGCCACTTCGGCCGCAACCGGTTCGCCGGTCATGAGATATTCCTTAGCCCTGTGCATGCCGACGAGCAGCGGCCAAATCAGGACGCCGCCATCACCCGCCACCATGCCCGCCTTGACATGGGAATCGCAAAATCGAGCGCCGGGCGCCGCATACACGAGATCGCAAGCAAGGGCGATGGTGACTCCGACGCCGTAAGCGACGCCGCGCACCTTGGCGATTGTTGGCTTTTCGCAATCGAGGATTCCGTGCAGGTGTTTTTTCGCAAGACGCGAGACGAAGTTGACCGGGCTGCGGGACTGCGATTGGGTGGGTTCCGATTTCGACGCGCGCTCACCAAGGGATGCCAAGTCGGCGCCGGAGCAAAAGTCCTGGTTCGCGCCGGTCAGGACGATCACGCTGACTTCCGGATCGAGCCAGACGTCATCCCAGATTCTAGTCAGTTCCTCGCTCTGTTGGCTGGTGAGCGCGTTGCGGCGACCGGGGTTCGACAAGGTGATCGTCATGATGCCTTGGTCCTTGTGCAGCTCCAACCCCCGATACGCCGAGTAGTCGCAGCCCCCCGCTGTCGAGCTATCCGTCATAATTCCACCCTGCCGTTGATCCCATGGGCGTCCGTGCAGGAACGCCAAAAGGATGCATCATAACCGCTGGCTTCAGTTCACGAACAACTCGACGGTCGCTCCGAAAATCCGGGGTCTTGCCCATGCCACGCGATCGCCCCTTGTTGAGGACCCCACCCAGAGCCCCATGCGTGCGTCGGCAAGGTTCTCGCCCCATACGGAGAACCGCATCCTCTCATTGGGCGTTGTCCAGGAGGCTCGGGCGTTGATCATCTCGTAGGCGCCTTGGTCCAAGCGATTCGCCACATCCCAGTGGAAGCGATTGGAGACGAAGACATTGGCGGCCATGTGCAACTCGCCGCCCTGCAACAAGGTCTGGTAGCTCAACCCTGCGTTGAGCGTGAACTTGGGCGTGCGAATCATCCGGTTCCCCGAAGCGTCGATGCGCCGGCCGACGTTGCCTCCTCCCGGGATGGGATCGAGCGTGGTTGCGCCGGGAAAGCTGTCGTACTCCGCATCCGTGAAAGCGGCGCCCAGACGCGCGCTGAATCCCGCCGACAGCTTGGCCAGGACTTCCAGCTCCAAACCCTTGATGTTGGCCTCGGCGGCGTTTTGGAGTTGGGTAACCGCAGTGCTGTCACCCAAGTAGGCCTGTATTTGAATATCTTGGTAATCGTAGTGGAAGGCGGACGCATTGACCGACAAACGATCTGTGGGACGGCTCTTTATCCCCACTTCGTAAGCCGAAATCTCCTCTGGCGCCACAGCGCTGCTGTTGGAATTGAAGGTGCCGCTTTTGAAGCCCTCGGAATAGGTGGCGTAGAGGTTGGTGGCGTCGTTGACCGCATAGGTGACGGAGATGCGGGGAGATAGATCGTCCCATTTGTCCGAGTAGTCCGGATGCCTTGCCCGGTAGCCTTGGGTTTGTTTTTCCTCGCTGTAGCGCAGCCCGGCAGTGACCGAAAGCCGTTCGGTGAAGTCGTGGGTCAACTCGCCGAACAGGGCCCACGCCTGCGCGTTGAGCTTGGTGTTGAAGGTTCCTGAACCGACGAGTTCAAGGACGTTGCTGCCCAAAGTCAACCGAAAGTAGTCTCGACTGTTCTCGTCTTTCAGATAGAAGGCGCCGACAATCCAGCGCAGTGCTTCGCCGGAGTCAACAGAGGCTATGGTGAGCTCCTGCTGGAACGTTTCGTTCTCGGTCGGGAAATCGAAACCGAGCAGTGGCAGAACGGATCCGTCGCCATCCGCGACCGCGTTCGAGTCTTGATTCGTATATGCTGAGATCGAAGTGATCACTGCGGAAGCAAGCTCGAATTCGGCCCTCAGACCGAACATTGCGGCCTCCGATGTGATTTCGGGCGCAAACGAATGCGCGACTTGGAACGGGCCGCTTGGCTGCGGCGTGTCCGGGTCCATTGCCAGTGCCTGCAGGTTCCCGTCAATGGCTTGGGTGGCATAGGGAGAGTCGTCATTCTGCTCCGAATAGTACCCCGACAGCACGAATTTGACCGCTTCGCTGGGCTGGAGCAAAATCTTTGATCGCAACGCCAGTTGGTCACGTTCAGCAAGCTTTGCCCCTGTGACGATATCTTGGTAGTAGCCATCGTCCTGCGTAACGGCGTAGGCAAAATCCGCAGCGAGATTGTCGCTAAGTCCGCCCGTCAAGTAGCCGCTGCTCTCAAGCAAGCCTTTTTCTCCGGCCCCGGCGCTGAGAAACAGCGCAGGATCCCGCTGCGGATCCTTGGTGATGATGCGTATCGCTCCCCCGGTGGCGTTGCGGCCAAACAGCGTGCCTTGCGGCCCTTTGAGCACCTCAATGCGCTCGATATTATGAAACTCAAACAGCCCGGTGGCCTGCATGGGGTTGTAGATGCCATCCACGTACAGCGCCACGTTGGGGCTTGCCCCGAGGCCAGTGATGGAGGTGCCGACTCCTCGAATCGTCGGTTGCGCAAAGGGCCCCGATGCGGACCATGTCAATCCAGGGGTGACGAACTGAAGATTGCGCGTCTCCGAAATCAAGGTGCTTTCCAAGTACTCACCGCCCAAAGCGGTAATCGAAAGCGGCACGTCCGACAATTGCTGTTCCCGTCGCTGGGCCGTCACGACGATTTCCTCAATGGTGACATCGCTCTCGGCGAACGCTTCCGTGGCAGGAGTTGCAATGGCGAGCATGGTGAATATCAATGCGGCGCACGATCCTATCCTCATAATCTCTCCCCCATCGCCAATGGACCGATCCGAAACACCGATTCGGGATGGTTTTCAACCATCTCAGACTATGACGGCTTTCGATATTGACTTAGACCATATCGCAACCTGGCCATGTTGCGAATCGATAAATTCGCAATCCGACATTGATTTTTTTGAAACCGTCCCCGCGCACGGTCAAGGCGCGTTAATCGGGTGCCCGTTTCAAGTCCGCCGCGATTGAGCTTGCAGCTAAAATGTAGAAAGAGCCGGAGAGCAGTTTGAGCAGCTGTATCCAGAGCAGGGACACGCGCAATGAATCCTCCCCGTAGGTCGCGCTCAGCAGGTCGCTGATTCCGCCAACGAGCAGCGGGCCGATGCCCAGCCCCACCATGGTCACGACGAAGAGGGAGAAAGCCACCGCCATTGCCCGCATTTTCACGCCGACGAGCTTTTGCGCCGTCGCAAAGGTTGGCCCCGGATAGATGGCTGTTGTCAACGATGGGATGAACAGGCAGACCAGCACCAAGGTGATGTCCGTCAGCAGCAAGGCCGCCATCGCGAAGGGCAGGCCGATGAGGATCCCGAACCCGGGGGTCAACATCCACCACTTCGGGTCGCGCTCGGCAAGCCGGTCCGACAGGTAGCCTCCCGCTGCCACGCCCAACACCCCTCCGACAAGACTGAAAGCGCCCAGCACAAAGCCGATTGTCGATAGGCCCAATTCATGGGAGCGCACCAGGAAGGCCGGGGTCCATTGGATATGCGCATAGCTTGCGATCGAAGTGAATGCCGTGCCCGTGATCATGTAGCGATAGGTGCGGCGAGCCCACAGAAGCCTTGCGACGCCGAAAACGGTCGATGCCTCCGCAGCCGTTGTCTTGGCTTCGGACATGCCCCGAGGCGGTTCGCGCAGAGTGGCGCGGAGCAGGAGCGCCAGCAGCAATCCCGGCAACCCAACGATCAGCAGTGCGTTTCGCCAGCCAAAGTTATCGGCCGCCCACCCGCCGACAATGAGACCCAATGCGGCACCCAGCGGCGAGCCAATTTGGTAGATGGACACTGCGGTGGTCCGGCGCCGAGGCTCGTACAGGTCGCCGATGATGGAGTGTGCGGGCGGCGTGCCGCCGGCTTCGCCGATGGCTACGCCAATGCGCACCGCGAGCAGATGCCAGAAGTTCGTCACGAGGGCGCCGGCGGCGGTCATCGCACTCCACACCGATAGGCACAAGGCAATGATGTTGACCCGATTGCCGCGGTCAGCCCATTTTGCGATCGGCAGCCCGAGCGTGCTGTAGAACAAGGCAAACGCGATGCCGCCCACCAGCCCCAGTTGCGTATCCGAGAGTTCCAATTCGGCCTTGATGGGTGGGATCAGGATCGAAAATATCGTCCGATCGATGAAGTTGAACGTGTATGTGAGCACCAGAATGCCGAGGAAATAGGCCTTGTAAGAGCCTGAAAAGGCGTCGGGCTGCATTTGGCGACCATCGCCACCCCTCTTGTTCACCAGTCTATTGTTCCCTCTCGAAGTTTGGCGAGCCCTTACTTGCGGCCATCCTCGCGGCGGCTGCCGGCCCAAAGCGTCAGGATCAAGAGAGGCGGCAGCCAAGGCAAGGCCCGCTCGAAGGGGTCGCCGGGCAGGTGCGCGGCCTGCGACAGCAGGCCGTCGGTCGCTGGCGCCGCGCCCAGGGCGTGGAACAGCACGGTTGTGCCGAACCCCGTCAGCATGCAGGCCAGCGCCGTTCCAGCGGGAACCAGGCGGCCCATCACCCGCCAGACCACGATGGGGCCGAAGGCCGCGCCGAGCGCCGACCAGGCGAACAGCACCCGGTTGAATATGGTGTCCGGGAGCGACAGCGTCAGCGCCACCGCCAGCACCGCCACGGCGAAGGTGACCGTGCGCGAGATCAGCAGTTGCCTTGCGGGAAAGCGGCGGTTGACGCCGAGGTCATGGGCCACGGCGCCGGAGGCGGCCAGCAGGATCGAGTCCACGGTGGACATCACCGCCGACAGGGTGGCGGCCACCACCACCCCGGCCAGCACGGCGGGCAGGTAGTCGGTGGCGGCGCGGTAGAACAGCGCCTCGCCGTTGGCCAGATCCGGCATGAGCGCCCGCCCGGAGAGCCCCAGCGCGATCATGCCGAGAAACACCGCCACGCCCCAGCTGATGACGATGGCAAAGCCGCGCAGCCGCTCCCGTTCGCCGCGTATCGCCATCAGCCGGCTGAGCAGATGCGGCTGTCCGAAGGTGCCGAGCGACATGCCCAGCGCTCCGACGACAAAGCCGACGAAGATCAGCGCTGAATGGCCGCCGGTGATCTGCAGGTAGGCTGGCGGCATCCGCTCGGCCAACGTGCCCAACACCGCCGCCGGGCCGCCGGCGGCGGTCAATGCGGCCAGCGGCACGCCAATGGCGACCAGCATCATGATGACCGCTTGCAAGGTGTCGGTGACGGACACGGCCCAATAGCCGCCCAGCATCGAATAGACCGCCACGATCAGGGCGCCGAGCACCACGGCTTGGGCCACGGACAGCGCGAAGTGCTCCGCCAAGGCCTTGCCGGCGGCATCGAACTGGGCCGCGATGTAGAACACGAAGCAGCCGATCACCAGCGCTGCGGCCAGCGCTGCCGCCGCCGCCCGCTGCCGGGGGGCGGCGTCCTGCAGCAGGAAGTCGGTCAGGGTGAGCTGGTCATGGGCGAGGGACTCCTCCCGCAGCCGCCGTCCGAACGCCAGCCACGCCACCGCATAGCCTGCCCAGATGCCGGGCACCATCCACAGGGCGCTTAAGCCCACGGCATAGACGAATCCGGAGAAGCCGAGGATGACCCAGGCCGAGGAGGTGCTTGCCGCGTAGGACAGCCCCGCCACCCAAGGCCCCAAGCCCCGGCCGCCGAGGAAGAAGTCCGCCTCGTCGCGGTTGCGCGACTTGGCCCACAAGCCGATGCCGATGAGCACCAGCTTGTAGGCGACCAAAGTGGTGAGCACGACGGCGGATGTGGACATCATCGGCTGGGGCCGTCAGCCCGCCTGGAGCGTCGCGTCCAAGCGTTGCAGGTCCGCGCGGCAAGCGAAATCAAGCGTTTGCTTCCCAAGGATCGTCAAGCGGCGAAACGACGTCGCCAGGAACTTGCGCCGCGCCGCGCCGCGCTGAAGCCCGGCCAAAGCGTTCCCTTTGCGCCCGCCCGCCGCAAGCGCCGCCACCGGCTTGCCGTTCCGGGCGATGGTCGGCGATTCGCCGATTGGCGCCACCGCATTCGTCAACGCCGGGCATTTGGCCTTGAACTGCGAAGCCTGGATGCCATTCACGAAATTCCCCCGCCCGATGCGAATTCCAAGGCTGCCGTTTTGCTGGCAAAGCCGACGGGAGGACCGTGCGGGCCAGACTTATGGAACCATGGTCATTACCATAGTTGTATTGGTGCGACCGTCAAGGCGCGACCTGACGGTCGCGGATGGAGTTTCGCTGCCGCGAAACTCCGCGCCTTTATGCGTGGGTCAGGTTCCGAGATGTTTCTTAAGCCCGCACAGGCGAACCCGCTGCGCGCGTTGCGCGGGTCAGGTTCCGACCGGTTTCCCAGACCCGCGCCTGCCGACGAAGCCGCCGATCAAGAGGCGGCCAACAGGCGATCGAGAGGCGCCAAGGCATCGACGCTGAATTGTGGCAAACTTAAGCCTCCAAACCGCTTGGGCCGCGCATCGCGCGCCGCTGCTGCCATGCCGCAGACCGCCACTGACATCGTTGAACGCCGCCAAGTCCGGGAACTCATGGTTTCGGAACGGGAGCTTGGCGCCCATCTGGTCGAACAGGGCCACGTTCAAGCCGACGACTTGGACCGGGCGGCGCAGATCCAGCAGGCCGCCGGTGGCCGCCTGTGGGCGTTGCTGGTGCGGGTGGGCGCCATATCCGAAGACCTGCTGCTGCGGATTCTCGCCGAGCGTTCGGGCCTCGCCTACCTGCGCCACAGCGAGGAGCTGCCGGACAGTCTGGAGGTCTATCAGTTCATGGCGGGGTCGCCCATCAAGCTGGAGTGGTTCCTCGACCGCGCCGTGCTGCTGTGGCAGGCGGACGGTGAGCTGCAATGCATCGCCCGGGACATTCTGGACGACGCCCTGTTCGAGGCGCTCGACTACTTTTACCCGGACCAGCCGGTTGCCTTGCACTTGGCGGCCAACCACCAGATCGACCGCCTCCTGGACTTCGTGCGCAAGGAGCGGGCCATCGAGAGCCTGTTCGCCGGCGACAACGCCAAGCAGTTGCGCGAAATGGCGGAGGAGGCGCCGGTGATCGAGCTGGTCAACAACCTGCTCTCCCAGGCCGTGGACATGGAAGCCTCGGACATCCACGTGGAGCCGAGCGAGGAGAACTTCGCCGTGCGCCTGCGCGTCGATGGGGTGCTGCACACCCGGCTCACCCAGCCCATCGAGCGCTTTCCGGCGGTGGCTTCGCGCATCAAGCTCATCTCCGGCATCGACATCGCCGAGCGCCGCCTGCCCCAGGATGGACGCATCACCGCCCGCATCGCGGGCCGGGAGATGGACGTGCGCGTCTCCACCGTGCCCTGCGCCTTCGGGGAGTCGGTGGTGCTGCGCCTGCTGCCCAAGGAGCGCGAGGACTTGAAGCTTAGGAACTTGGGCATGGAGCCGGATCATCTGGAGCTGTTCAGCGGCTGGCTCGGCGCCAGCAACGGCATCATCCTGGTCACCGGCCCCACCGGCTCCGGCAAGTCCACCACGCTTTACGCCGCCTTGGAGGAATCCGACGACGGGGTGCGCAAGATCATCACCGTTGAGGATCCCGTTGAGTGCCAGATGCCCAACATCACCCAGATTCAAACCCATGCGGAGATTGGCTACACCTTCGCCCGGGCCCTGCGCGCCATTCTGCGCCAAGACCCGGACACCATAATGATCGGCGAGATCCGCGACTTGGAGACCGCGGAAATCGCCATTCAATCGGCCCTCACCGGGCACATCGTGCTCTCCACGGTGCACACCAACGACGCCATCTCCAGCTTCACCCGGCTGATCGACATGGGCGTCGAGCCGTTCCTGGTGGCCTCCCCCATTCGCGGCGTGCAGGCCCAGCGCCTGGTGCGCAAACCCTGCTCCCGATGCGCGGAGCCGGTTTTGCCGCCCAGCTACCTGGCCGAGCAGCTTGCCGCCATGCCCGAGGGGATGCTCGGCGATCGGTGGGTGCGGGCCGTGGGTTGCGATGCCTGCCAGCAGACCGGCTACCGAGGCCGCATCGGCATCTATGAACTCGTGTCCATGAGCGGCGAGATGCAGGACATGATCGTGGCCGGCGCGACCCTTAACGAACTCAAGCGCTTCGCCCGCGCCCAAGGCTGCCGGACGCTGTTTCAGGACGGCCTCATCAAGGCCTCCCACGGCCGGACCACCTTGGATGAAGTCACGCGCCTGACCTTGACCTAGGCGGCGTCCCGCAGTTCCGTGCCTCCCATGGCTTTTTTTGACTGCGATTGCGCCGACCGCCAAGGCAACCGGCGCTCTTTCCCTTCACCAAGGCCTGCCTCCCATGCCTGAGTTCGATTACGAGTACGCCGACCGCCAGGGCAACCTGCACCAAGGCTGCATGGTGGCCGACTCCGCCTCGGAGGCCGTGCGCCGGTTGAACGTCAACGGCCAAACGGTGGTGGACGTGAGCGAGCGGGCGGCGCCCGCAGCCGGCCTTTTGCGGCGTCGGCTGCGGGCGCAGGAAGTTGTGGTCGCCCTGCATGAGCTGGCGACCTTGCTGGAGGCGGGCGTCTCCTTAAGCGATGCGGTGCTGGCGCAGGGCCGCGGCAGCCACCATCCCGCCTTGGCGGAGGCCTTTGCCAACATGGCCACCCGGCTCGGCCGGGGCGAGAGCTTCCTGTCGGCTCTGCGCGCCTGCAATCTGCCCCTGCCGGACTACGTCCTGCAACTCGTGGAAGCGGGCGAGCTCAGCGGCCGTCTGGCGGATGCCCTGCGCCAAGCCGTCTCCCAGCTTGAGTACGACAACAAGGTGGCCGCCGACTTTCGCGGCGCGCTGGCCTATCCGGCCATCCTGATCGTGGCCGGCCTGGCGGCGGTGATGTTCGTCTTCGTGTTCGTCGTGCCGCGCTTTTCCAATCTGCTGGACGAGGGCAACGACCTGCCGCTGCTTGCCGAAGCCGTCCTGCGCACCGGGCTGTGGTTCAACGACAACAGCGTCCTGGTGTTTGCCGTTGCCGGCGGCGCCGTGGCCGCGGCCCTGCTGCTCCTGCGCCAAGCGGCCTTCCGGCAGCGCCTGTTCGACCTGCTGTCGCTGCTGCCGGTGCTCAAGGACTGGTTCTCCGAAGCCGACACCGCCCGTTGGGCATCCGTGATGAGCGCCATGCTCACCAGCCGTGTCGAGCTTATGGACGCCTTGGGCTTGGCGCTGCGCGGCATCCGCATCTCCCGGCGGCGCAGCGGGCTGGAGCAGGCCGCCGGCGACGTGCGCAGCGGGGCGGCGCTGTCCGAGGCCTTGGAGCGAAGGGACGCCCTGACGGCGACGGGTTACAATCTGGTCCGGGTCGGCGAGCAGTCCGGCCAACTGGCGGCAATGCTGCGCTCGCTGGCGACGCTCTACGAAGAGAACAGCAGCCGGCGCATGAAGCGCTTCCTGAACCTGGTGGAGCCCTTGGCGATCCTCTTGATCGGCGGCTTCCTCGGGACCATCATGGTGGGCATCATTCTGGCCATCACGAGCATCAACGAAGGGGTGCTGTAATGACGCGGGAAAGGCCATGGCGGCAGTGACGGGCGAATCGAACGCTCCGGCCCCAGGAGCTCGGTTGCGGCGCAGCCGGCCGGCCCTGCGCGACGGGGGCTTCTCGCTGATCGAGCTCATGGTGGTGCTGGTCATACTCGGCCTGCTCACGGGCTTGGTGGGGCCGCGCCTGTTCGGCCGGGTGGACAGCTCCAAGATCAAGGCCGCCGAAACCCAAGTGAAGATGTTGAAGAGCGCACTGCAGACCTATCGCCTCGACGTCGGCCAGTATCCGTCCACCGCCCAGGGCTTGGGCGCCTTGATGGCCGCCCCGCCGGAAGTCGCCGATTACTGGGACGGGCCCTACCTTGAGGATGAACTGCCGTTGGACCCTTGGCGCACCGCCTACGTTTACCAATTTCCGGCCGAGAATCTGCAGGGCTTTGCGCTTTATTCGCTGGGCGCGGACGCCCTGAACGGGGGCGAGGGCATCAATGCCGACGTGGGCTATCTGCCGGGGCAGTAGTCTTCCGGAACGCCTTGGCTTGAACCGGCGAAAACGCATAGGCGGCTTCACCCTGATCGAGTTGGTTGTGGTGCTGGTCATCCTCGGCATCGTCGGGGCGCTGGCGTTGCCCAACCTGCAGAACCTCTACGCCGCCGCCACCCGGCGCGCCGATCGCGACCTCGCCCTCGACCGGATTGCCCGCCTCGGGGCCGATGCGCTGTTGAGCGGACAAGGCCTCATCGTCTGGCCCGCCGCGGCCTTGGAGGGCGACGGCCCCGGCGCGGGCTATTTGAAGCGCGATTTGGAGTTGCCTGCCGACTGGGGCTTCGAGCTGGACCGGCCGCTGCTGGTGCGGCCCAACGGCGTTTGCCTGGGCGCCCGCCTGACCTTGACCGACCCCCGCGGCCAGCGCACCGTGTACGATCTTGAACCGCCTTTTTGCCGTGCCCGCTAGTCGGCAGGTCTGCGGTGTCCGCTAGTTTTGCCGATCGCCGGGCCTTTCCCGATCGCCGGGCCTTTCCCGATCGCCGGGCAGGGCCGCCGCATGGGCCGGCTTGCGCGCCCGAACCCGCGCGCTGCCGAGGCGGCGGACGCATTCGTCCGCGCAGGCAGCGCCTCGTTGGCCAGCAGGGCTTCACCATGCTCGAAGCGATCGTCGCCTTGGCGGTGTTCGCTGGCGGCGTCATGGCGCTGTACGGCCTCTACGCCACCAACATCGCGGCCTTGGTCAAGGTGGGCGACGTCGTGCGCCAAGCGCCCTTGGTGCGCCAAGCCGTCGAACGGTTGGCGGCCATCAACCTGACCGATGAGGCGGCCGGGGAGTTCGAGATCGACGGCATGCGCTTCACGTGGACGGCGCGCCGGGTGGAGCCCTATCGGCAGGGCCAAACCACCACCGGATTCCTTGGCAGCTACCAGATCGGGCTTTACGACGTCGAGCTGAGCGCCAGCGAAGCGGGCCGCAGGATTGGCGACTACCGCATGCGCGTGGCCGGCCATCAACTGCTCAGGCCGCAAACGCTCCGATGAGCGGGCCGCCGCAGCGCCTGGCGGGCCGCTCGATGGGCCTTTCCCTGCTGGAAATGCTGGTGGTGCTGGTGCTGGCCTCGTTGCTGGCCACGTTGCTGGTTCAAGGCTTGGGCTTCTTTTTGTCGAGCAGCGATGCGGCCCGGCGCCACGCCAGCCGGGCCGCCGAGGCGCACCAGCAGCAGCACTGGTTTGCCTCGTCGGTGCGCAGCATGATGCCCTACCTCGATCCGCAGCGGGCGTTTGCCGGCGATGCGGCGTCCTTTGCCGGCATCACCTTGGAGCCGCTCGGCGCCGAGCCGGGCCTGCCGCGGGCAGCGCGTTGGTCCATTGAGGCGGACGGCGAGTCCCTGCGCTACGCGGAATCGGGCGGCTCCGAGGCCGATGCCGCGGCTTGGACCGTGCTGCGCGCGCCGGGCCAAGCGCTGCGCTTCGAATACGCCGACCGCGCTGGCGTTTGGCGCCCGAGCTGGCCCCAGGCCGCGGTCGCGCGGGAATGGATCCCCGGCCAGGTGCGGCTGGTCGGCGCAGATGGCCGCACGCTCCTGTCGGCCCACCTGAGCCTGCACCCGGTGCCGGTGGCCAACTTTCTGGAGCCGTTGTGAACCGCTGGGGCCGATGCGGCGGGGCCGGCGGGGGAAAGGCCGGCCAAGGCTTCATCCTGGTGGCGACTTTGTGGATTCTCGCCGCGCTGGCGGTGCTTGCCGCCTACATCAATGCCGTGGCCGAGGCCAACGTGGCGCAGGCGGCCGGCATCAAGCGCGCCATTGACGAGGACTTGGCCTTGCGCAGCGCGGAGGCGACCCTGCTTTACCTGCTCGCCACCAACCGAATGAACTACCGGGGGCTGCTGCTGGAGACGGAGCAGCGCTTTGCCGAACTCAGTCCGGACGACCTGCCGCCCGTCGGTGACGGCGAGTTTTGGATGAACGGCACGGTTTACCAAGGTTTGGACGGCGTTTACTTTGCCGCCCAGGATGAGTATGGGCTGGTGTCGATCAACCGGCCGGAAGCGCCGTCGTTCGCCGCCTTGCTGCGCTGGCTTGGCGTCGGCCCGGCCGATCGCAGCCGACTCGTGGGACGCATCAAGGACTATGTGGACGCGGATCACGAGCTGGCGCTGGGCGGCGCCGAGCGCCTGGCCTACCGGCGCGCGGGCCGGATGCCGCCAGCCAATTGGATCATGGCCACGCCGGTTGAGATGAAGCGCGTCCTGGGCGTGGATCAAATGCTGGCCGCTTCGCAGCAGCGCGCGCTTTTGCCCCTGCTGACCTCGCGCCCGCTGGCGGGCTACAATTTCAACACCATGCCCCTTGAAGTCGCCGCCGCGGTGCTGGAGGTGGATCGGGAGGCGGCCAAGGCGGTCGCCGACCAGCGCCTGCAGGGGCCGGTTTGGCGTTCGCTGCAACTGCGGGAACTCACCGGCTCCACGGTGGACGTCCCGGATGACCAGATATTGCGGCTGCCCTCAAGCTTCGTGCGGCTGATGCTGTGGCGCCCGGGGCGGGGCGGGCGATGGCTGGTGGGTTTGGAGATGACGCCCTACGGGGAGAGCGCCCCGTGGCGCAGGGACTATCAGTATTGGGAGCCGGTTGCCGGACATGATGCGCAAGAGCCTCCAAGACTTGCGACGGCGCTTCTCTAGGCGTCCGAACTTCATTCAGGGCCGCCGCGGCGCAACGCGCCTGCCGCAGCCGTCGCTCAGCGCCCATTGGATTTTGGGCCGCGGCCTGTGCATGTACCGCTGCGAGAATTTTGATCACGTCCCTCGGGCGCGGCGGCAGGCGGCGGTCAAGCTGCAGGTGCCGGGATGGAGCCCGTTCGACCGCACCGAACACCATGTCGTTTGGGCGGACGGCGACGCCATGGTTTGGTACTGGGATGCCGAAGTCGTGGACCGCGAAGCGATGCGCGACCGCCTTGAGCAGGCCGGTGCGGACGCGGCGCGCTGCCTCGTGCTGCCGGAATCGGTGTTCCGTCCCCGTCAGGCCACCGGCCTTTGCGTGCAGAAGTGCGCGGAGGGCCATGAAATCCAGTATTGGCGGGACGGCCTGCTGCGCAGCGCCGTTTGGTCCTTGGAGCGGCCCTCGGCGCAACGCGTGGCCCTGTTCGCTGAGCGCCAGGGCATCGCCGAGGAAGCGGTCGAAATCGATGCGCTGCTGGCCGAGCCTTGGGCGGCGCGGATGTCGCCCCGGGAATGGCTGGTGGCCAACGAACTGCGCGTGGCGGCGGGGCTCGCCTTGGCGCTGTCCACGCTGCTGGTTTGGCAGGAGGGCCGACACTGGCGGCTGACGCTCGCCGGCCAGGGCGCGGACCGCGACTTCGCCGCCATTCAGGAGGAGGTGGCTCCCTTCATGGCGGCGCGCAATGAGCAGCGGCGCTTGAGCGGCATCAACGACCGGCTTGACGACCTGCTGCGCGAACCGTCGCAGGCCCACCTGATGGGCCTGATCGACAAAACGCTGCCGAACCCCGAAGCGCGCTTCGCCGCTTGGCGCTATCAGCAGGGCGAGCTCAAAGTGGTGGTTGAGGATCCGGCCGCCGATCCGGTGCAGTACGTGCGGCTCATGGAGGCGCTGCCCTTGCTCGCCGACGTGCGCGTGGAGCAGGCCCGCGGCCAAAACCGCGTTGAGCTGACGATGCAGGTGGCGCGATGAATGGCCTGAAGGCGGCTTGGCAGCGGCTGCGCTCGGAACTGGCGGCCAATTTGCGGCTGCGCCTTGGCGCTTGGGCGGCGGCCTTCATCGTCCTCCTCTACGCCGTGCTGGCGCAGGGGGACAGGGTGGGAGCGGCCCGTGCGGGCTACGTTGACGGCGCTGACCGCTTCGCCCGCGCCGAGCGGTTGCGCGGCCAGGCGCAGTGGAGCGAACTGCTGGCCGCCGAGCGGTTGCGCAATGAGCGGTTGAGCGTCCTGTTCTGGGAGGCGGAGACCCAAGGCCTCGCCGAGGCCAGCCTGCAGGCCAACTTGCAGGAGTTGCTCAAACCCCTTGAGTTGCGCAACATGCGCATTCAATCGGGCGTCAGCCAGCCGGTGCCGGACGTGCCGGGTCTGTGGCAAATCCAAGCCCAAGTCAATGCCGGATACCGGCAGGGCGCGGAGCTGCAGCTGCTGCACAGGATCGCCACCCACCCCCGCAAGCTGGTGGTCAACCGCCTTGACCTCGTGCCCCAGAACAGCCGCCTGCTGATGATCGTATCGGCCTACTTCACCGGCATCCCGGCTGAATCGGAGTAGGGTGCGCTATGCGGCCGGGGCGGTGGCCAACGTGGGGCGAAGCCCCTCGAGCAAGCCTTCCATGCGCGCCACACGCCCTTCGATACGAACCACCCGCTGCTGGAGTTCCTTGATCCGGTTCGATTGCGCTTTGATTTCGGTGCGCATCTCGGTTCGCAGTTCGCCGATTTCATTGTGCATTTCCATGTGCAGTTTCGCGATGTCCGCGCGTACATCCGTGCGCAGTTCGGCAATGTTTCCGCTTTGGTGCAGCATCAATCCAGCCAGCCCAATGATGCCGGTCACGAGCATTCCGCCTATGGTGAGGGTGTCCTTTGACATGTCTTCATCCTATCACGTCCGGTTCCGTTTCCCGGGTGCGCAGCGGCCACCCACCCTTCCCGCAACACGCTACTCGGCGGTGAAATGCGGCGATAGAGCCAATCTCTTCAATGCTCATAGGAAATTGGCCCGTTGAAACTCGTTGAGCGGTCACCGGATTGCCGATGGCGGTGGCCGGCTGGGTGAATGCGCTCCAGTCGCGATTGAGCTCCACGCCGCCCATGCCGCCAGTGGCCTCGGGCCGCTCCGTCGGGATTGGGCGCCACAATCAGGCCGTGCTTGGCAAGGCTGGGGAGATCGTCGGCAGCGACGTGCCGAAGGCAGGATCTGTAGCCTCTTTATCTAGGTGAGTTGTGGCGGGTCAGGCGTTTTCTCGAGTCCCATGGCGTTGACGCGGACAAGCTTCGGTCGCGCACGGCCGCGTTGCCAATGGTCATCGGTGTATTGGGCGAGACGCCAGTGAACAAGCTGAGGGAGATTGCTGCGGAGGCAAAAGAACCTCCGAGAGGCGACTTGGCCATCCTTGCCGATCAAATTCTTGGAACTGATGGCGCTGATAAGTCCCCGGTACACGAACAACGCGTGGATTCGGCGAAGGAAAGCCCGCCATAAGCCGGCATTGGTTCAAACGGAAAGCAACCGTCGCACCCGCACTTCACTTGCCGCCGCTGAGCCCCCCGGAGCTGCAGAGGCTGCGCCGGCGCCGATGATGGCTTGGAATTTGGGATCCAAACCGCGATCAGTCTCATTGGACATGGCCGCAGCCCATCATGTTTGCGGCAGGGGCGATGTCATGCGAGATCTACCAAGTGTCCACGTTGGGTCGTTTCTTGTGCGTCCGCGGCGGCCGTGGCGGCAGGGACCGCAGGCCGGCGCTGATCCACTTGCGGGAGTCCGCCGGGTCGATGACCTCGTCGAGTTCGAAGTGGGAGGCGGCGTTGACGGCTTTGCCGCGCTCGTACATGTCGGCCACCATCGTCTCGAAGGCGGCCTTGCGTTCGGCGGCATCCTCGATGGCCTGCAGCTCCTTGCGGTAGCCCAGCTTCACCGCGCCTTCGAGGCCCATGCCGCCGAACTCGCCGGTCGGCCAGGTGACGGTGAACAGCGGCGCCTTGAAGCTGCCGCCGGCCATGGCTTGGGCGCCCAAGCCGTAGGCCTTGCGGGTGACGATGGTCATCAGCGGCACGTCGATGTTGGCCCCGACCACGAACATGCGCCCGGCGTGGCGCACCAAGGCGGTCCTCTCCGACTCGGGGCCAACCATGATGCCGGGGCAGTCGCACAGGCTGAGGACGGGGATGTCGAAGGCATCGCAGAGCTGCAGGAAGCGGGCGCCCTTGTCGGCGCCGTCGGAGTCGATGGCGCCGGAGAGGTGGCCGGGGTTATTGGCGATGACGCCCAAGGGACGGCCCTCCACGCGGATGAAGGCGGTGTGGATGCCCGCGCCCCAGTCCTTGCGGATTTCGAGCATGGAGCCCAGGTCGGCCATGCCCTCGATCACCTCGCGCATGTCGTAGCAGCGCAGGCGGTTTTCCGGCACGATGAAGCGCAGCCTGCGCTCGTCGGGCGCCTCCCACTCGGCCATCGGCCCCTGGAAGTAGGAGAGATACCGCTTGGCGACGGCCACCGCTTCCGCCTCATCGACGACCGCGATGTCCACCACCCCGTTGGGCCGCTGCACCGACATCGGGCCGACCTCCTCGGGCTTGAAGATGCCCAAGCCGCCGCCCTCGATCATGGCGGGGCCGCCGATGCCGATGTTGGCGTCCTCGGTGGCGATGATGACGTCGCAGCAGGCCAGCAGCACCGCGTTGCCCGCGAAGCAGCGGCCGGTGGTGATGCCGACGATGGGCACCAGCCCCGACAGGCGGGCGAAGTAGGTGAAGGCCCAGCAGTCGAGGCCCGCCACGCCGGTGCCGTCGGTGTCGCCGGGCCGTCCGCCGCCGCCCTCGGCGAACAGCACGGTGGGCAGGCGGAACTGTTCGGCCAACTCGAACAGGCGGTCCTTCTTGGCGTGGTTCTTCATGCCTTGGGTGCCTGCCAGCACCATGTAGTCGTAGGACATGAGCATGGCCCGGGCCCGCTCGGGGCCGAACAGATGGCCGTTGACTTGGCCGAGGCCGCAGACCATGCCGTCGCCGGTGGTGTTCTTGATGAGGTCCGCCATGCTGCGCCGCCGCCGCTGCCCGGCGACCACCACCGAGCCGTACTCGATGAAGGTGCCTGCATCGCAGAGGTCGGCGATGTTCTCCCGAGCGGTGCGATGGCCGGTTCGCCGCCGCTTGGCCACGGCTTCGGGACGGTTCTCGTCATGGCCTGCGGCCCGGCGCTCGAGGACTTCGGCAAGGTCCGGGCGCACCCGGTCCAAGTCCAGGTTTTCGCCGCCGTCCTCCGCCGGGGCCTCGACAGCGGCTTCGGCAAGGACAATCAGCGGATGGCCTTCCAACACGGCGTCGCCGACATTGGCGCCGAGGCGCTGCACCGTGCCGCTGGCTTCGGCGCGCACCACGTGCTCCATCTTCATGGCTTCCATGACCAGCACCTGCCGCCCGCGCCACACCGCATCGCCAACGCCGACGTCGAAGGCGACGACGGTGCCCTGCATGGGCGCGGCCACGGCGACGACGCCCGGCGGCAGCTCCCCGACCGACGCCATGGGAAGCGCCTTGGGCGCTGCGGCGGGACTTGCTGCGGCGGGACTTGCTGCGGCGTCAATCGCGGTGGACTTGCCGTGGTCGAGAACGGCGAGCGGGTCGCTCGCATCGACCTTGGCGCCGGCCAACGCCTCGGCGGTGGATGCCGCTCCCTCCGCGCCGGCGCGGAGGGAGCGGCGCTGGGCTGGGGTGCCGTGCTGGGTTGGCTGGGCCAGACGTTCCAAGTTGGCATCAATGAATCCAGTGTCGAACGCCGCCTCGGCGAACTGCGGGTCGGCGAACAGGTTGCGCAGGAAGCCCAGGTTGGTGGCCACCCCCTCGATGCGCGTCTCGCACAGCGCCCGGTAGCCCTTGCGCACGGCGGCGGCATAGCCGCCTTGACGGGCGTGGACCACCAGCTTGGCGAGCAGGGAATCGAAGGCGGGACTGGCGGCGTAGCCCGTGTAGCCGAAGCTGTCGGCGCGTGCGCCGGGGCCGGTGGGCAGTTCAAACAGGCGCAGGGTGCCGCCTGCCGGCTTGACGCTGCCGTCCTCGCCGAGAGTCTCCATGTTGATGCGCGCCTGAATGGCGAAGCCTTGGGGCGCCGGGATGCCAGCTTGCCGCAGGCCGAGCTCGGCGAGGGTGCGGCCGTCGGCGATCTCCAACTGGGCGCGCACCAGGTCGATGCCGGTCACCTCCTCGGTGACGGTGTGCTCCACCTGCAGGCGGGCATTGGCTTCGATGAAGGCCAGGCGCGGCGCCCAATCGCCGTTGCGGACCAGAAATTCGACGGTGCCGGCGCTGCGGTAGCTGACCGCCTCGGCCAAGCGCACGGCCGCCTCGGTGAGGCGGCTGCGCAACGCCTCGTCGAGGCGCGGGCAGGGGGCGATTTCCACCATCTTCTGGCGGCGGCGCTGAATGCTGCACTCCCGCTCCCAGAGATGGCTGACCGCGCCGCTGCCGTCGCCGAGGAGCTGCACTTCGATGTGGCGGGCGCCGGCCAGCCATTCCTCCACGTAAAGCGCCGGATTGCCGAAGGCCAGCTGCGCTTCGGAGGCGCAGCGGGAGAACGCCGCCTCAAGGCCGCTGCCGTCCGCGACCACCCGCAGGCCGCGCCCGCCGCCGCCGGAGACGGCCTTGATGATGAGCGGCGCGCCTTCGAGCGCCTCAAGGAAGGCGCGGGCTTCGTCGAGCGTGACCGGCCCGTCGCTGCCGCGCGGCAGCGGGATGCCGCACTGCGCCGCCAGGGCGCGGGCCTTGGGCTTGTCGCCGAGCGCGGCCAAGGTTGCCGGGTCCGGGCCGACGAAGGTGACGCCGGCGGCCTCCAGCTCGTGCGCGAATTGGGCGTTTTCGCTCAGGAATCCATAGCCCGGATGCACCGCGTCGCAGCCGTGGGCGGTGGCCAACGCCACGAGCTGCTCGAGGTCCAGATAGGCGGCTGCGCCGCGCCCCGCCAACGCCACCGCTTCGTCGGCTTGAAACCGATGCAGGCAGTCGGCGTCCTCGGGGGCGTAAACGCCGAGGCTGGGGACGCCCAATTCAGCTGCCGCCCGGGCAACGCGAATGGCGATCTCGCCCCGGTTGGCGATCAGCAGTCGTTGCATGCCTGTTGCCCCATCTCCTTCAGAAGTCGGAAATGCCCTGCGCCGGATGGGCGGCGCAGCCCAGGCTTTGGTATTCGCCCTCGTCGAACAGGCCGGCTTGCCGAAACAGGCGCACGTAGAGCTCGCATCGCTCCAGTCCCTCGGCCAAGGAGGCGTCGGCGATCAGTTCGGCTTTGAGGCCGGCCAGGGTGACCACCTCGTCATCCATGCGGATGCCGCCGTCGGCGGGCGTGTCCAGCAGGATGGAGGTCTTGCCGTCCTCGCCCCAGGCCAGCCAAGGCGTCTCGGTCCCGTCCCGTCCGCGTCCCGGCGCGCCGTTGTGGGCGAACTCCGCCCAATAGGACATCATGCTGCGTGACAGCAGGAATTGATTCTCGTCGTTTGGGTAGAGATAGCCCACCGCGGCGATGCCGCTTGCAAAGTCGCCGAAGACGAAGGCGATTTCCAAGCCGTGGGCCGCGCCCAGGGCCACGCTTAGATCGTAGCCCAGCAGGCTCGGCTCCTCGTCCCAGTCCCAGCGGTAGGCATAAACGTCGGGATTGCCGGAGGCGGTCATGGCGCGGGCCAGCTCATCCACGCCCCGGGCCTTCCAGGCGCGGGCGCCGTAATGCACCAGCCGACGGTACGCGGCCTCGTCCTTGAGCGAATTGAAGACGCCAAACCAACTGTCCACGTACCGGGGATCTTGGGCCATGAACAGGCTCGGCTCGTCTCGATTGGTGCCGAGAATCACCGGCACGGCATTGTGGTTGCCGGCGTCGGAAAACACCTCGGCGGCCTCCAGCGCGGGCAGCACATGGCCGTCCTGGAAGTTGGACGGCAGATCGACCATGCCGAAGCCGCCGCCCTCGAACAGGCGGTAGTAGTCGGCTGGCGACTTCTCGTGCAGGTAGCGGCGCGTCTCGGCGGCGGTCCAGCCGTCTTGGATGAGCCGGGCGGCGTTGGCATCGGCCGCCCGGCCGTCGGCCACGAGCAGCGAATTGACGATTTCCGGCGCGCTGTGCCGATGGCCTCCGTCCGCTTGGCGGTCCTGGCCGCCGCCCACGCTGGACACGCCGTAGCCGCCGCTTTGGACGATGGCGCGGTGAAACAGGCCGCTGGCCAGCGGCGAGGCCATCATCGCCAAGGTGTTGAAGCCGCCGGCCGACTCGCCGAACACGGTGACCCTGCCGGGATCGCCGCCGAACGCGGCGATGTTGTCCCGGGTCCACTCCAAGGCCCGAATCATGTCCAGCGTGCCGTAGTTGCCGGAGTCCTCGACCGGGTCGCCGGTGCGCAGCGCGCGATGGTTGAACCACCCGAACAGGCCCAGACGGTAGTTGATCGAGACGATCACGAGGTCTTGCGCGACCGCCAGGTGGCCGCCGTTGACGGTGCCGCCGTGGCCGATGGTGTTGCCGCCGCCGTGGAGCCAGAGCATGACCGGCAGGCGGCTGGCGTTCGGCGGCGACCAGACGTTGAGCGTCAGGCAGTCCTCGCTGCCCGCCACCGCGGCGCCCTCCTCGACCTCGCCGCTGAGCAGGGATGGCAGTTGGGGGCACATCTCCCCAAAGGCCAATGCCTCGATGACGCCTTCGGCGGGCGTCGGCGGCTGCGGCGCCTGCCAGCGCAGTCCCCCCACTGGCGGGCGGGCGAAGGGGATGCCGAGCCAAGCCCGGGCGCCGCTTGCATCGATGAACCCCACCACGTCCCCGGACTCGGTGCTTCTGAGCGTGGCGCCGTCGGCCTCGTTGGGCGTCGGCGGTGCGGTCAGGCTGCTGAGGTACCAATTGGCGCCTAGGATGACGGCGACGGCGACGATGATCAGGACAACGGCGAGCTTGCGCATGGTGTTAAGCCTAGTGAGGTCTCAGAGCTAAGTGTAGCAGTGTGCTTGGCGGCGCTTCAGCGATTCCCGTTTTGGGCGGGACGTGCGTCAGGCTGCGCAGTGCGCGCGGGCTCAGAAACATTTCGGAACCTGACCCAACGAGCACGGAGTTTCGCGCAGCGAAACTCCATCGCGCCCTCCCGAAGACTACGGCGAGAGACAACAACCTCAGGGTAGCGGAGTTTCGCGCAGCGAAACTCCATCGCGCCCGCCTTGCGGGCGCGCGGGTTCATTTGCCGTCGGTTTTTTGATACGTTGCCGCCATGAGCGCAGCAATTGCATTTGACACCCACCGGTTTGTCAAGCGGCTGACGCAGACGGGGTTCACCGAGGCGCAGGCCGAAGCGTTGGCGGACGAGCAGGCGAACCTGCTGAGCGCCAATCTGGCCACCAAGCAGAATCTGCTGGAGCTTGAGGCTGTCCAGAAGCAGGACTTGACTGAACTCAAGGGCGACCTGGAGCGTCAGTTGGTCGAGCTCAAGGGCGACTTGGAGCGTCAGTTGGCTGAACTGAAGGGTGACCTGGAGCGTCAGTTGGCTGAACTGAAGGGTGACTTGGAGCGGCAGTTGGGCGAGCTCAAGGGCGACCTGCTGAAGTGGATGATCGGGGCCATGATCGCGCAGACCGGCGTGATCACGGGGCTGGTGCTGGGCTTCATGCGGCTGTCCGCGGGGACGTGACGGGACATGCCCCGACGTGCATCGCACGGGGCCCCGCCCCGCCTTGAGCTCCGGGCGGGCTTGTCCGATGCTGGTCGCCCCCCCCCCCCCCCCCCCCATCTCAGTGACGGGCTGCCGCCCTGAGCGCAGCAATTGCATTTGACGCCCAGCGGTTCGTCAAGCGGCTGACGCAGACGGGGTTCACCGAGGCGCAGGCCGAAGCGTTGGCGGACGAGCAGGTGAGCCCCCTCTAGCCACCAAGCAGGTCCTGCTCTGTTCGAGCTTGGCGCTGGGCGCCTGACGAGGTCGTCGCCGAACATGTAAACCAGTGCAGTACGAGACCCTATCGGGATTCGCAAAGTGATAGCATTTCCGCCGTTCCGGTGAAGGCCCGGTCCGATGTCGAACAAGCTTTGGCCCACTCTCGCCATTGCGCTGCCGGGCAACGCGCCGGGTTGGATGCGCCGGGCGTGACCCTCACCATCGGCATCGTTGCCGGGGAGCCGTCGGGGGACCGGCTGGGCGCGGGCCTGATGCTTGCCCTGGCCCGCCGCATCGATGGCGTTCGCTTCGTCGGCGTCGGCGGTGAGGCCATGCGCTCGGCGAGGCTTGAGCCGCTGGCCGACATCAACAAGCTGGCGGTCAACGGCTTCGGGGATCCCCTCATCAAATTGCCCGGCTTGGCGCGCCTGTTGCTCGGCCTGCGCCGACGCTTGTTGGCGGAGCGGCCAGCAGCCTTCATCGGGGTGGACTTCAACGTTTTCAATTTGCTGCTGGAAGGTCAGTTGAAGCGCTCCGGCGTGCCCGCGGTCCACTACGTCAGCCCATCGGTTTACGCGTGGCGCGGTGGCCGGGTCCGCCGCATCGGCCGGTCGTCGGACCTGCTGTTGGCGCTGTTTCCCTTTGAACCCGCGTTCTATCAAGGCACCGGCCTTGAAGTCGCTTTCGTCGGCCATCCCTTGGCGGACGCCATTGGCGTCGATGACGGCGGGCAGGCTTGCCGCAGCGCCGCCCGTTCCGCCTTGGGGGTCGGCGAGGGGCAGCCGGTCATTGCGCTGTTGCCGGGCAGCCGCCCCGGCGAGATCAATCAGCATCTCGATCTCTTCCTCAATGCCGCCGCGCTGCTGGCCGACCGCTTGGATGGCGCTGCGTTCCTGCTGCCCTGCGCGCGCCCCGATTTCGCGCCGCGCCTTGAGCGGGCGGCCGCAGCGCGGCCCGGGCTTGAGGTCAGCGTTTGCCCGGACGGCGCGCGCCAAGCGCTGACCGCCTGCGACGGCGCCATCGTCAAGTCCGGAACCGGCACCCTGGAGGCGATGCTGCTGCGCCGGCCCATGGTGGTGGCCTATCGGCTTGGAGCCCTGAGCTACGCCCTGGCCCGCCTGCTGGTTCGCGCCGACTTCGTGGCCCTGCCCAACCTGCTGGCTGGCCGCGAGCTGGTGCCGGAGCGGCTGCAAGGCGAGGCGACCCCGGAAAAACTGGCCGATGCGCTGTGCGATCAACTCGACAAACCGGCCTTGCGGGCGGAAACTCTGGAGGCGTTCTCCATGCTGCATCTCGAACTGCGCCGGGACGCCGACGAACGGGCCGCGGATGCGGTGATGGCGCTTTTGGATATCTCTTGATGAACTAGGAACACAGCCTAGCTCACGTCATTGAGTTGCTTATGAACGATGAACCGCTCAGTTCCAAGCAGAAGAAGGCCCTGCGCTGCCTCCGGGATGGCAGGCCGCAGGACGCTTACGGCATGCTGGGAAATCTCGGGCGCCAAGGGTCAATTGTCTGGAGAATGCAGTGGGAGGGTCGGCTGCACTTCCCAATGGAGCGGGCCAGCGTCGATGGGCTGCGCAAGTTGGAGTCGCTTTATCGGATTGAGAACGGAAGCTGGGTTCGCGTTAGGTGACGGCGACAGGGAAGAGGTGATGTTTGAGGAGCACGAGTTGCCCCCGTGTCGGGTGGCTAAGGGGTCGGGCCTTGCTTGGAACGCCCGTTCGGCGGGCGTTGACGAGGCGGGACGCGGGCCCTTGGCCGGCCCGGTGGTCGCCGGGGCGGTGCTGCTGGATCCCCGGCGCCCCATCGACGGGCTTAAGGACTCCAAGCAGCTGTCCGCCAAGCGCCGGGATGAACTCGCGGCCCTGATCCGCGAGCGGGCCATTGCCCATGCCTTGGGCCGCGCCGAAGCCGCGGAGATCGACCGGCTCAACATTCTGCAGGCCACCCTGCTCGCCATGCGCCGTGCGGTTGCCGCTTTGGCCGTGCGGCCGCAACGGGTGTTCGTTGACGGCAACCGCTGCCCGGAGCTGGACGTGCCCGCAGCGGCCGTGGTGGGCGGCGATGCATGGCTTGCGCCGATCAGCGCCGCCGCCATCTTGGCCAAGACCGCCAGGGATGCGGAAATGGCCCGGCTGGCCGCCGAGTTTCCCGGCTACGGCTTCGAACGCCACAAGGGCTACGGCACCCAGGCGCACCTCGCCGCCCTGAGTGCGCTGGGGCCCTGCCCGATTCACCGTGCAAGCTTTGCGCCGGTGCGGCTTGCTGCTAAGCTAGCTTGAACCTCCAGCACCACCAAGGGTCGCGGTTCGATGAGCGCTGCTGAGTTTGTCCACCTGCGCACCCACAGCGAGTACTCCATAGTCGATGGGCTGGCTGGCGTTGACGACTTGGCGCGCCGGGCCGTCGAACTGGGCATGGAGGCCATTGGCCTCACTGACCACGGCAACCTCTTCGGGCTGATCAAGTTCTATCGCGCCTGCCTCAAGGCCGGGGTCAAGCCGATCGTTGGGGTGGATTTGCCCCACCATGCCGAGGGCGGGGAGCCGCTGCGCTTGACGCTGATCGCCTGCGGTTCGGCGGGCTATCGCAACCTGATTCAACTGACCTCTCTGGCCTACGTGGGCGGCGAGCGTCACGGCGCCGTGACCACCGCTGAGGTCCTCGACCGCAGCGAGGGCCTCATCGCGCTCTCCGGGGCGCGGGACTCGGAGATTGGCAGAGCGCTGCTGCGCGGCGACGAGAAGGGCGCTCTGCGCGCCGCCGGCGTCTTGGCGGAGCGCTTCGGCGATCGTTTCTATCTGGAGGCGCAGCGCACGGGACGCGACGACGAGGAGGCCTGCCTGCGGGCCGCCGTTGCGCTTGCCGAGCGGCTCGAGCTGCCGATGGTGGCCACCAACGAAGCCTGCTTCCTGGCCGCTGCGGACTTCGAGGCCCACGAGACGCGGGTCTGCATCCACGAAGGCAAAGTGGTCAACGACCCCCGCCGGCCGCGTCGCCACTCGGCGCAGCAGCATCTGAAAGGCCCTGGCGACATGGCGCAGCTGTTCGCCGACCTGCCGGAAGCGCTGGCCAACAGCGTGCAGATCGCCAAGCGCTGCACCTTGCAGCTGGAACTCGACCAACCCCAACTGCCCGACTACCCCGTGCCTGAGGGCGAGACCCTGGAAAGCTTCCTGGCCCAGGCCGCTGAGCAGGGGCTGGCCGAGCGCTTGGCGGAGTTGCGCGCCCTGGATGCCTATCCCCTCAACGAGCCGGCCTATCGGGAGCGCTTGGCCGATGAGCTGCGCATCATCAACCAGACGGGCTTCCCGGGCTACTTCCTCGTGGTCATGGAGTTCATCGCCTGGGCCAAGGAGCAGGGCATCCCGGTCGGCCCGGGCCGGGGCTCCGGCGCCGGGTCGCTGGTGGCCTACGCACTGCGCATCACGGACTTGGATCCCGTGCATTACGACCTGCTGTTTGAGCGCTTCCTCAACCCCGAGCGGGTCTCGATGCCGGATTTCGACGTGGACTTCTGCGTCGAGGGCCGCGACCGGGTCATCGCGCACGTCAGCGAGCGCTACGGCAAGGATGCCGTCAGCCAGATCGCCACCTTCGGCACCATGGCCGCCAAGGCGGTGGTGCGCGACGTGGCCCGCGCCCAGGGCAAGCCCTACGTCCTGGGGGACAAGCTCTCCAAGCTCATTCCCAACGAACTCAACATCAAGCTGCGCGACGCCGTGGCCAAGAGCCCGGAGCTTAGGGACTTCATCAGCGGCGATGAGGAGGCCGCCGAGATCATGGACATGGGCTACAAGCTCGAAGGCATCGTGCGCAACGTCGGGCGGCACGCCGGCGGGGTGGTGATCGCGCCCTCCCGGCTGACCGATTTCGTGCCGCTGTACGTCGATGAGCGCAGCGGCAGCCTGATTTCGCAATACGACAAGGACGATGTGGAGAAGGCGGGCTTGGTGAAGTTCGACTTCCTGGGGCTGACCACGCTGACCATCATCGACTGGGCGGTGCAGGCCATCAACCGCGGCATCGAGGCGCGCGGCGGCGGGGCGCCGGTGGACATCAACCGAGTGCCCCTGGACGATGCCGCCACCTTCGACTTGCTCAAGCGCGCCGAGACCACCGCCGTATTCCAACTGGAGTCCCGGGGCATGAAGGACTTGGTGCGCCGCCTGCTGCCGGACCGCATCGACGACATCCTGGCGCTCGTCGCGCTGTTCCGGCCCGGCCCGCTGGACAACGGCACCCACGACGACTACATCCATCGCAAGCACGGCAAGGAGGCGGTCGCCTATCCGCATCCCGACCTGGAGCCGGTGCTGAGCGGCACCTTCGGCACCATCATCTACCAGGAGCAGGTGATGCAGATCGCCCGGCTGCTGGCCGGCTTCAGCCTCGGCCAGGCGGACATCCTGCGCAAGGCCATGGGCAAGAAGAACCCGGTGGAGATGGCCAAGGCGCGCAGCGACTTCATGGCCGGCGCCGCGGCCAACGACGTGGACCGCCGGCTCGCCAAGAACCTGTTCGACGAGATGGAGACCTTCGCCGGATACGCCTTCAACAAGTCCCACTCCGCCACCTATGGCCTGATCGCCTACCAGACGGCGTGGCTCAAGGCCCACCACCCGGCCGAGTTCATGGCCGCCAACCTGTCCGCCGCCATGGACCACACTGACAAGGTGGTCACGCTGATCAACGAGGTGCGGCGCATGGGCCTCGAGCTGCGGCCGCCCAGCGTCAACTTGAGCGAGTTCCGCTTCTCGGTCATCGACGGCGACATCATCTACGGATTGGGCGCGGTGCGCGGCGTTGGGGCCATGCCCGTGGAGAGCATCGTCAAGGCCCGCAAAGCGGGCGTCGAAGGGCGCCGGGAAGGGCGCTTCGAGAGTCTGGCCGCGTTTTGCCTGCGGGTTGACGTCAAGCGGGCCAACAAGCGCGTGATCGAGGCCCTGATCCATGCGGGCGCCATGGATGAGTTCGGCGCGCCGGACGAGGATCTGGGCTTGGTCCGCGCCAAGCTGCTCGCTGAACTCGATCAGGCGCTGCAGGCGGCGGACCAGCAGTCCCGGGACGCAGCGCTCGGCATCGGCGACCTGTTCGGCGGCGTCGGCGAGGATCGCCAGCCGGACATGCGCGCCGCAATCAAGCGGCAACCCTTCCAAGAGCGGATCGAGTTGGAGCGCAATGCGCTCGGGCTGTACCTCACCGGCCATCCCGTGGAGCCCCACTTCGCCGAATTCAGCGCCCGCTGCCGGCGCCTCGATGAACTGCGGCCCAAGCAGAGCCGCCAGCGGGTGTTCGGATTGGTGACCGACTTGCGCAGGATGCGCGGCAAAAAGGGCCGCAGCGCCGGTCCGGAGTGGGCGGTGGCCGTGGTTGATGACAGCACCGCGCGCCTTGAGGCGATGGTTTACGCCAAGACCTACGAGAGAATCGGGCACAAGCTGGAAAAGGGACAAGTCCTCGTGCTGGAGGGCGAGGTGCAGACGGACGAGTACAACGGCGCCCACAAGATGATCGTGGAGACCGTCTTCACCATCGACGAATGGCGCGAGCAGAACCGTCCGATCCTGCGCATAGGCATGAGCCACAAGGACGCCCCTGCCGACTTCTCCAGCCGCCTGGCGGCCAGCTTGCAGCCCTATCGAGTCGAGGAGGGGGGATCGTCGGTCTTTGTGGACTACCAAGCGCCGAAGACCGCTGGCAGCATCCGCTTGGGCTGGCGGGTCAAGGCCAGCGAAGCCTTGGTGACGCACTTGAGGACCGAATACGGCGACGACCGCGTCCGGGTGGGCATGGACGGTCCGTGAAGCTGCTGGTCCGCCACCTGCGGCTCGAGCTGGCGGGCTGTGGTCACCGGCGCTTGGCGGTGGCCTTCTCAGGTGGCTTGGACTCGACCGTTCTCCTGCACGCCGCCGCCGCCCTTCCGACCGCGGTGGTGGCCGCACACGTCAATCACGGCCTGCATCCAAGCGCCGACCAATGGCAGGCGCATTGCGAAGCGGTCTGCCGGTCGCTGGGCATCGAACTGCTGAGCCGGCGCGTCCAGGTGGCGGCCGGCAACGTTGAGGCGCAAGCCCGGCGCGCCCGCTACCAGGCCTTTGACGCCCTGTTGCGCCCCGGCGATCTGCTGCTGCTGGCCCACCATCAGGACGATCAGGCGGAAACGGTGCTGATGCGCCTCGCCCAAGGACGGGGCGCCGCCGCCATGCCCCGCGGCCGGCGGCTGCCCGGCGGCGCGGCGCTGCTGCGTCCGTTCCTTGGCCTCCCCAAGCGCGCGCTCAGGGACGCCGCCGAAGGGCTTGGCCTTGACTGGCTGGAGGATCCCGGCAACGCCGACGCCGCCTTCGACCGCAACTTCCTGCGCCGTGAGGCGCTGCCCCGCCTGACCGAGCGCTGGCCCGGCCTGAATGCCGCCCTGGCCCGCGCCGGGCAGGCCCAAGCCGACGTCGAGGCGTTGCTGCGCCATCTGCTCAATGGCGAGGCGCTGCCGTTGAACGACTTGCCGCCCGGCCTTCGGCCCTGCGCGCTGCGCGCTTGGCTGGCCCGTTTCGATGAGCAAGGCGCCAGCGAGCGGGCGTTGGCCGAGTTCGCTGCCCAATTCGATGCTCCCGCCGACGCCCAACCGGAATTGCGCCTGCGCCGCGGGCGCCTGCGCCGTTGGCGCGGCGCGGCCCACTACGTTCCGGCGGCGCCGGCCTTGGCGGCCTGCTACCAACTGCGGCCGCCTGGCGCGCTGCGCCTGCCCCATGGCGAGTTGGTGGTTGAAAAGGCCGACAGCGGCGGGTTTTGCGCCGCGGGCGCGCTGACCGTTCGATTCCGCCGCGGCGGGGAGCGGATTCGTTCGGCCCAAGGTTCGCGGTCCCTCAAGCAGGCGATGCGGGATGCCGGCCTGCCGCCTTGGCTGAGGGCCAGCCACCCCCTGCTGTACAGCGGCGAGGCGCTGGTCGCCGTCCCCGGCGTTGCGGTCGCGGCTCCTGGCGAGCCGCGCGCGGGACCGCGCTGGCGGGCGATTTGGAACCTGGGGCAAAGTCGTCGGAGTGACGTTAGAATCGGCGGCTCACCAATCTCAACGCACGGGAAAACGCCATGAACGAAGTGGTCATCGTCGATGCGGCCCGCTCCGCCGTCGGCAGGAAAGCGGGCTCGCTGGGCTGGGTGCATCCGTCGGACACCTTGGGGCCGGTCATGATGGGCCTGTTGGAGCGCAACGGGCTGCAGTCCGGTCAAGTCGATCAGGTGGTTGGCGGCTGCATCAACAAGCTCGGCGCCCAAGGCATGAACGTCATCCGCACGGCCTGGCTTGCCCACGGCGGCGTCACCGAGACGCCGTGCATCACCATCGACGCCCAGTGCGGCTCCTCCCAGGAGGCCGCCATGCTCGCCCACAGCCTGATCCGCTCCGGCATGGCCGATGCGGTGATGGCCTGCGGCGTGGAGAACATGACGCGGCTCAGGATCGGCGCGGATGCCGTTGGCCTGCCCGATTCCTACGGCAAGCCGGTGGCGCGCAGCTACTTCGAGCACTTCGAGTTCACCAGCCAGTTCGAGGGCGCGGAGCGGATGGCGGAGAAGTACCAAGTGACCCGCGATGACGCCGATCGCTTCGGGCTGGCCTCCCAACTGCGGGCGGCCACGGCTCAGGACGAAGGCCGCTTCAAGGCGCAGATCATTGCCTTGGAAGTGCCGGTCTTTGACGGCGAAGGCCAAAAGACCGGCGAGATCCAAGTCTTCGACACTGACGAAATCCCCCGCGACACCAGCTTGGAGGCGCTGGCCGGCTTGAAGCCGGTCGCTCGGGAGGACGGCATCCACACCGCCGGCACCTCCTCGCAGATCGCCGACGGGGCCGCCGCGGTGCTGATGATGAGCGCCGCCCACGCCGAATCCCTGGGCTTGAAGCCCATGGCGCGAGTCGTGGAGACGGCCTTGGTGGGCTGCGACCCCGTGCTGATGCTGGAAGGCCCGATCCCAGCCACCGAAAAGCTGCTGGCCGCCAGCGGCCTCGACATCGACGACATCGACGTCTTCGAGGTCAACGAAGCCTTCGCCTCGGTGGTGCTGTCCTGGGCCAAGACCGTCGGCGCCGACCCCGCCAAGGTGAACCCCAACGGCGGCGCCATCGCGCTGGGCCATCCGCTGGGCGCCACCGGCTGCTTTCTCATCACCAAGGCGGTGCATGAGCTGAAGCGTTCCGGCGGCGACTACGCGCTGGTCAGCATGTGCTGCGGGGGCGGCTTGGGCACGGGGACGTTGGTGCGGCGGACGTAGGCGGGCTTTTGAGGCGCCCCCTTGTTATCCGATGCCCAGAGAGGCGTTGTTTGGTCGTCCGCTTAGTCCATTCCAAGTAAAGGCAGGCCGATATGATAAGGAAGATTGCCATACGCGCCTTCCGCGCTCCATTAGAGGCGGCCGGTGTCGCCTTGGACTGCAATGGCTACGTCTCTTCGTTTGCTGACAACCTTCTTCCATCTATTCTGCCGGATGACTTTAAGGCTGAACTTGAAGGAGGGCGCGGTGACGAGATGCACGGCAAGTTTCGGGCTGCGCATTCGTCTTCGGCATTGGCGGTTAACTGCTTTGGACCGTTCAAGCGTCATCTGGCTGATCTTCGGTTGCCGGGTCTCACCAGCGCCAGCCACATGGTTTTTGAGAAGCCGAGTCCAACGGGCCTTGGGGGCATTCCCTCGCATCTTGACGTGTTCCTTAAGGGATGTTCGTAGGCGTTACGCTCTGCAAGTGCAGCCGTGAAGGGCTTTTCAGATCGAGTGGTTCGGGTTTCCGAAGAATGCGTGGTCGGGGCATTGGGCACAAGACCCCGCCAACAGGGCACTAGTGCGTTGTGAGGGGCTTCGTAGTGTTCGCCTGCGGCACCGACGATTTGTCGAACTGATCTTTTGCGCTTCTAGTTTTGGGCGCTTGTGGCTAAGCCTGTCTCGAGCCAGTTCACAACCTGATTGACGCCGGCGGCTTCCTTCTCGTTTTGCGGCGCCAAAGTGGCTAGGGTCAAGCGATGGCGATCATCGGCAGACAGTCTGCGCTGGTTGTCAGCGTAGCCCTCATCGGCGAGCCACTGCTCGAGTTCATCGGCTTTGGTCGCGTGGAAGCGCGGCAGGCGGCCTTGGCGCAGTGCTTTGATGATTGAGTTGCCGTCACCTTGCTTTTCATCGGCGAGCTTGGTGGCCCGGTCGATGAAGGTTTCGGATACGGCGCCGCTTTGCTCAAGGGCCGCTCTGTTGACGGGTCGGCCGCGGCCTTGGCGCCAGAGGCCGGTCCAGGCTCTCGTGGCTTGGCATCGTTGCTTGATGCGGCTGCGGACGGCCGCGTCGGGAATGGCGCCCTCGGCGGCGTTGCTGGCGAGCAGGCTTTCGAGTTGGCCGAGCGTTTTGATCCGCCAAGTGGCCATCAGGCGGCGCAGCAGTTCGAGGTCGTCGCGAAGCAGGTGGAAGAGGTGGATGCCGCCCGGCTCAAGGTGCGGGTCGAAGCGGGGGACGCCGAGCAGCGCCGCGTAGGCGGCGGCATCGTGGCCGGCCGGGGACGGCAGCGACGGCGGGGTTTCGACCTTGAAATCCTCGGCTTCGAGGCACTTCGCTCCGAAGCGGACTTCCGCCAGATCGACCACCGGAGGTTCGGTGTCCGTCGCCTGCTTCCACAGCGCGCGTTCATGACGGCGGGCGGAGAGGTAGAAGATCTGCCGCTCGCCCGCTTCGGCCAACCGGGTGAGCGTGTTGGCCATCACGGCGAAGCGGTCCTCATCGCTCGTGGTCAGCGCCTCGTCAAGGAACAGCGGCAAGGATTCGCCGCCTTGTTCCTGGGCTTCCGTCGAAGCCAGGCGCAGGGCGAGCAGCAGTTGCATGCGGGTGCCGGAGGAAAGCTCCTCCAAGTCCCTGAGTTGTCCTTGCTTTAGGTCGCGGGCGACGAAGCGCTTGCCGTCGCGCAGTTCGAGCGAGAACTCGTGCGCGGTGACCTGCTGGAACCGCTCCTTGGCGCGGCGCAACAGGTCGGGTTCGTGCCGGCTGCTGAATTGATGCTCAATTTCGCTGAGCAAGGCCTCGGTGGCTTGGCTGCGCAACGCTTCGTTGCGTTTGTCCTCAAGGGCCGCCGCGGCAGCGTCGAGTGCGCCTGCGGCCCGTTCCAGGTCGTGCTCCCGGCCCGCCTCATCGAGCTGGGTCTCGATGCGTTGGCGCTTTTTGATGACGTCGGTGTAAGTGTCCGCCTTGCTGCGGGCGCGCTCCAGGCCGTCCTTCAGTTGTTCGATCTTGCCGCTTTCAACCGCAGCGATCAGTTCAGCGTGTTCAGCGAGCGCCGAACGGAGCCTGCTTTCCTCGCGCTTGGCATCCGTGAGCTTATCGAACGCCTCCTTCCACTGCGCAAGGCGTTCGATTCGCCCCGCCAGTTCGTCGCGTTGATGGGTTTCAAGCGCGGCCTCGGCCAACAGGCCTTGAACGTCCTTCTCAACCCCCTTGACTTGACGTTCGAGTGATTCGACTTCCCGCTGGCAGGACGCGACCTTGCCCTGCGCATCGTTCGCGGCATCCAAACGCCTTTTGAGGTGATTGAAGGCGATTCGCAGTTCCTCGATGGCCGCGTTTGAGGTCGTGGCGTCAAAGGGCGGCGCCTCGGCGGTTCGCCACCGCTCCAGAAAGCGGCGCGCTTCCCCGGCCTCGGCGGCTATTTTGCGGTCGAGCTGCGCCAGCGCCAGCTTGCTTGCCTCGCACTGCTTGCGCGCTTGGTCCCATTGGCTGGCCACTTCGACCAGCCGGTAGAAGGGCGGTCCAGCCAATTCGGGGTTGAACCCAATCGCCTTGGCCAGTTCGGCCTTTTCCTTGCCCAAGCGCTCGATTGTGGATTGCGCATCCTCGATCTCCACACGCAGCTTGGGTGCGACCGAAGCCCTCTCCCGTTGCAGGATCAATTCGTTCAGGCGTGGCTCGACGGTGCGCCGCAGATGCTCTTGAACGGCGGTCGAAGACCACTCCTTGGGCGGGTTGAGTTCGGTGTTCATAAACGCCTTCATGGCATCATCGGCTGCGGACGAGGCCCGCCCGGTTCGTTTTGCTTGCCCCACAAGCGCCCAAACCAATCCCAGTCCGGCGGCGGCAATGGCCGCCAAACCGCTCCACGCCCGCTCGATCAGGGCCACCGCGGCGGCTATGGCCGCGAGAGCTGAAGCCATGAGCCAGATGGCGCTGCTGATCCCTTGGCGGGTCGGGCTGGGCTGGGCGATGGTGGCCAACCAGGTTCGCAAAGCATCAACGCCCGCCCTATGTTGATCGATCTCAGCGTCGTCCGGCGGCTCGCCGGCCAATTTGAGTTGTTGCTGGAGTTCGCGAAGACGGGCTTGGACATCGACCAACGGCTCGACGATCGCCCTGGCTTGTTCGAGGCTGTCCGCGCTGAGGTTGGGAGCCTCTCCACTGCCTTGGAATTGAGCTTGGGCGGCCTGCAACGCCGCTTCGGCCTCGGTCGCATCCTTTTCGGCATGGGCTCGGTCGCCTGCGTGGCGGTCCAAGGCGTTCAAACGCGCCTCCACTCGGGCCACCGTCTCGGCTTCGGGCGCTGCGTCCGCCAAACCGCTGTCCTGCCGCTCGGCTTGGGCGTCTTGGAGCTTGCGTTGCGCATCCTGCATCCTTTTGCGCAGTTCCGCATCTTTTGCGTCGCAGGCTTCCAGCCGCTCCAGTTCGTTGCCCTTAAGCTTGTCCATGTCAGGGGGAAACCGTTTGACTGCATCGTGCAGGTCTTCCCGCAAGTCGATGGCCCGGTGCAGTTGCATCGCCTGCTGCAGTTGCTCAAGGCGCTCAGCGGCCCGCTGGGCCGCCTTGATGTCGCGGTCCAAGGCCGGCAACTTGGCCTCATCGCTCCGCAGGGCGGCATAACGTCGCTCCACGTTTCCCAGGTCACTGCGGGCCTTTGACAGGGCGCCTTCCTCCTTTCGGCCCCAACGGCTCCCCAAAGCGATGCGCGGCGCATCCAAGTCGAAACCGCCGCGCAAGGCCCGCCAGAGCGCCTCCGCCAGCGCTTGGTCGCTTTGGTCATCAGCCAGCAGGCTTTCCATCGACAGGCGGCACAGGCTGATTTGGCCAGCGGACGGCAATGAAGGAGACGTGGTGGACTCACCGTCGCGCATCCAGACGACTTGCCCGCCGTTGCGCGTCACCTGCCAGCGGCTGCCGCCGATGTCGAACTCCGCGGCCAAGGACAGGGCGGGCGGGTCGCCTCTTCGATCGACGCCGCCCAACAAGTGCTTCAACGCGCGGGCCAAGCTGCTCTTGCCGATGGCGTTGGGGCCGGTGATGAGGATCACGCCGGCATCCGGCGGCGCAAACGTGAAACCGGGCGTGATGCCCGGCAGGGCGTTGATGGTCAGGCGGCGCAGGCGCATCAATCCGTCTCTGCGGATTGCGCCAGCAACTGGTCGAGGGTGCGGTAGCCGGCTTCCTTCAGCCACTGCGCCGGGTCGGGATCGATGGGCGGCAAGGCGCTCCAAACGGGCTTCTCGGCTTCATGGGCGAGCCGTTCCCTCGCCAAGGCCAGCAAGCGGTCCCGGTCGGGGTGGCCTTCGGGCTGCTGCAGCCACAGCAGCCGTTGCGCGAGCAGGCCGAGTGGGTCGTTGCGCTTTGCGAGCCGTTCCAACTCGACTTCGGGGCGGGTGTGGGCGCTTAAGGCTTCGATGAAGTAGTGCCGGTTGCCGGCGCCGGCGTAGATCGCATCCCGGTCCTCTTGCGTGAATTCCCCAAGCGCGGCGCCGCCCAAGGAGGTGCGTCCCGTGAAGCGCAGGTCGAGCGCCACGGCCTCGGGCGCGTGGTTCGGGTCGGTGAAGCGCTCATCGAACTGGCGCAGGCTGGCGATGAGTTGGCTCTTCGCGTCGGCCGGTTCGGCAATGCCTTCAATGTCCACATCCAAGCGTTCCCAACGCAAGGGCGCCAACGGCAGTTGGGCCACTTTGCTCAAGGCGCCGCGCTCAACCGTGATGAGCCAGGGGCCGCGGACGCCGGATTCCCGACGGCTCAAGCCGGTCAGGCTGCCGAGGTAGCCGTTCGGCCTAGGCGCGCTGAGTGCGTCAGGCTTGTGGATGTGGCCGAGCAGCCAGCCATCAAGGCCTGCCCGCTCCAATTCCGCGCCGGTCACTGGAGCGTAGGGGCTTGCTCCGGCGTCCCGGTCGCAGTGCAGGAGCCCCAAGTTGAGGCCGGGCCGGCGCTCGAAGGGCGCGTTGGGCAGGGGGCTTTGCAGCACCTTGGCTTGGGGAAACGACCAACCCCACAGGGTAAGGGCTTCGGTTTCGTCCGCAAGCGTCCAAGGCTCCCATTGCCCGCCTCGGCCAAGCAGCTTGAACTCCGGGATTTCGGCTGCCAGGCGGGGCAGGACCTTGACATCGTGATTGCCCGCGACCCCCACCACGTTGATGCCCGCTTCGGCGAGGATCTTAACGCCCCGCGCCAGCTCCCGGTACGCCTCGAAGAAGTCGTCCTCCTTCTCCACCACGTCGCCCGCCAATGCCACGGCTTGCGCATTGGCTTCCAACGCTGCTGCGATCGTGCGCTGCCAACCCCCCGCCGGGCCGAGTTCCCGAGCCCGCTCCGCCAACGCGGGCGGCAAGCGCGACGGCCTGCGCCCCAAGTGCATGTCGCCGACGGCGAGGATCTTCATTTCGTTCGATTGTTCCCAAGGCATTTCCCGATCCCGCCGCTATACTAGCCCGCTTTCCCCTTAGGCGGGCAAACAAGGAGGATCGATGACGGCAAGGGTGGCTCGCGGCGGCTTGCAGGTGGCTGCGGAATTGGACGAGTTGGTGAATGAACGCATGCTGCCCGGCACGGGCGTGGACGGCGATGCCTTTTGGGCCGGTTTTCAGGCCGCTCTCGATGAGTTGGGGCCGCTGAATCGCTCGCTCTTGGCGAAGCGGGAGGCTTTGCAGGAGCGCATCGACGCTTGGCATCTGGCCCGCAAGGGCCAGCCGCTCGATGCGAAGGCCTACCGCGCCTTCCTGGAGGAGATCGGCTACCTCGTCCCCCCGCCCGGCGAGTTCGCCATCGCCACGGACAAGGTGGATCCGGAGATCGCCGTTCTGGCGGGACCGCAATTGGTGGTGCCGGTGATGAACGCCCGCTATGCGTTAAATGCGGCCAATGCCCGCTGGGGCAGCCTTTACGATGCCCTCTACGGCACCGACGTGCTGCCGGAGACGCCGGGCCGCGAAAAGGGCGGCAGCTACAACCCGGCGCGGGGCGAGTTGGTCATCGAGCGGGCCGCCGAGTTTCTCGACCGGACCGTGCCCCTGGCGGGTGCCAGCCACAAGGACGTGCGCCTTTACGGCATCGGCCAGGGCGAGGGCGGCAATGGCCTGCGCGCGGTGTTGGCGGACGGCGGCAACACCGGCCTCGCCGACCCCAGCCAGTTCCGGGGGCATGTGGGGGAGGATGAGCCGAGCGCCGTCCTGCTGCGCCACAACGGCCTGCACATCGAGATCCAAATCGACCGCAGCCACGAGGTGGGCGCCGCCCATCCGGCCGGCGTCAAGGACGTGGTGCTGGAGTCGGCGGTCACCACCATCCAGGACTGCGAGGATTCGGTGGCGGCGGTGGACGCCGAGGACAAGTGCTTGGTTTACGGCAACTGGCTGGGCCTGATGAAGGGCGATCTCGAGGAGCGCCTGGAGAAGGGCGGACGCAGCATCGTGCGGCGGCTGAACCCGGATCGCACCTACATCGGCAGCGACGGCGAACCGCTGACGCTGCCGGGGCGCAGCCTCATGCTGGTGCGCAACGTCGGCCATCTGATGACCTCCGATGCGGTGCTCGACAGCGTCGGCGGCGAGGTGCCGGAGGGCTTCCTGGACGCTTTCCTGACGGCCTTGGCGGCGCTGCACGACCTGCAAGGGAGCGGGCCGGTGCGCAACTCCCGCGCGGGCAGCGTTTACATCGTCAAGCCGAAGATGCACGGGCCGGAGGAGGTGGCGCTTACGGTCGCCCTCTTCAGCCGGGTTGAGGACGCCTTGGGGCTTGCGCCGAACACCTTGAAGATCGGCGTCATGGACGAGGAGCGGCGCACCACCGTGAATCTGGCCGCCTGCGTCTTTGAGGCGCGCGAGCGCATCGTCTTCATCAACACCGGCTTTCTGGACCGCACCGGCGATGAAATCCACACCAGCATGCAGGCCGGCCCCTTCCTGCCCAAGGAGGCCATCAAGGCGCAGCCTTGGATCGCCGCCTATGAGGACGCCAACGTGGACGTCGGCTTGGCCAGCGGCTTTCGCGGCCACGCCCAGATCGGCAAGGGCATGTGGCCGAAGCCGGACGAGATGGCGGAAATGCTCGCCGCCAAGATCGTCCATCCCAAGGCGGGCGCCAACACCGCCTGGGTGCCGTCGCCCACTGCGGCCACCCTGCACGCGATGCACTACCACCAGGTTGACGTGGGCCAGCGCCAGGCGGAATTGGAGTCCCGCCAACCCGCCCGCCTCGACGACATCCTGCGCATCCCGCTGCTGGCCGGGGAGAACCTTTCCGCCGAGCAGGTGCAGGCGGAGCTCGACAACAACGCCCAAGGCATTCTCGGCTACGTCGTGCGCTGGATCGATCAGGGCGTCGGCTGCTCCAAGGTGCCCGACATCAACGACGTGGGGTTGATGGAGGACCGCGCCACCTGCCGCATCTCCAGCCAGCACATGGCCAACTGGCTGCGCCACGGCATTTGCAGCCAGGCGCAGGTTCAGGAGACCTTCGAGCGCATGGCGGCGGTGGTCGATGCCCAGAACGCGGGCGATCCCGCCTACCGCGACATGGCGCCGAACTTTGCCGACAGCATCGCCTTCCAAGCGGCGAAGGACTTGGTGTTCAAGGGGCTGGTCCAGCCGAGCGGCTACACCGAGCCGATCCTGCACGCCCGGCGGCGGGAGGCCAAGGCCCGGGCCAGCCGTGATTAAGCTCTACGTCTTCCTGGCCGCAGCGCCGGGCATCGACCCGTTCCGTTGCCGGGGCGCGGCGGCCTTGGGCGAACTGCATCGAACGGCGCCGGCGGCGGTGGAGTACGTGCAGACCCGCACCCTTGATCGGCAGCTTTCCGACGATCCGCCACCCTTTGCCGGCGCCGCCGAATTGCGCTTCGACCATGCGGTGCCGGCCGTTGACGCCGCCGCCAATGTGGCTGCGCTGGCGGGCCTTTGGGCGGATGGCGCCAGCGTCGCCGGTGTGGTGGTCGGCCATGAGCGCACCATCATGCGCCTGCCTGAACATGCGCACGGACAAGGCGTCAAGGGCGTGTTTCCCTTCGACCGCAAGCCGGGCCTTGGCATCGACTGCTTCCAGACCTATTGGTGGCGCACCCACGGACCCATCGCCGCCCGCACCGAACGGGCGCTGGCGTACTTCCAGTGCCATCCCTTGCGCCAGCTCCACGACGACGGCGAACCGGCCTTCGACGGCGTCACCGAACTGCACTGGCCGGACTTCGCCAGCGCCGAAGCCGCCATGGCGTCGCGCCAAATGCGCGAGGACCAGTCCCAGGATGCGCGGAACTTTGCCGACCCGGGCAGCGTGCGGCTGTTCTTGGCGGCGGAGGAAGTGGTGCAGCCGCAGTAGGGTGGCTCGCCCGAATTTTTTGGTCGTGTGTCGGGATGTGCCGGGATGATGGTGCTCGTGGTGCTTTTCGGTTAGGGAACGACGAAACAGGGGAAGCGAACCTAGTGGACAGCCACAAATTGCGCTGACGGGAGACAATCCCGATGAACTCGCAGCAGTGATCAACCAAGGGCTCGATCCAACCGCAGAGATATCAAGCGGATGGCAAGCTTTGCACTTGGCGGCTCTTGCCAATGAGGATTCGCGGATCGTCTCGACTTTGCTGGATCTAGGCGTCAACCCAAACTCCGCCATAGGGGATGCCACGACGATCAAACGCCAGCGCCATCTGTCGGAGATTGGATATCCCCCACCAGCCGGGGCCGATCTGAATGCGCGGGATAAAGCTGGCTATACGCCTTTGCACGACGCAATGTATGGTACCTCGGGGGCCGAAGTCTCCGCGTTGATCTCTGCCCTGATCGATGGCGGGGCCGCTCCTGACGCGAGAACGGCGTCGGGCGCGACCCCTCTGTATATATTGGCTGAATGGGCAAGTTATGCGGACATCGAATCTGCTAACCCGATTTCTCTCTTGATTCGAAGTGGGGCGGATCCCAACTCACAAGACGACTACGGAAGAACTCCCCTGCACTTTCTCATGGACTCTGGAGCCGCGAATCTCGATGTGGCAGGGATATTGATCGCTGCTGGCGCTGATCCCAACGTGCGGAATGACAAAGGCCAGTCGCCACTGTTCAACGCTGTAGTTCCTTCGCGTAACTACTTGGGAGTGGGTCGCGCCCAGCACGTCATTGTGGAGCGCTTGGTCGAATTAGGAGCAGATCCCAATCTTCGAGACGAAACGGGAAGATCGCCGTTACATCATGCACTGAGCCACTTCTCCGATTTTGAGTATGATTCAGACGACTTCGAGCAGTTGCGCCCAAGACCCTACTCTGACGAACCGACCATACAGGCCTTGCTCGACGCGGGAGCGGATGCCACTTTGGCTGACGAGAACGGTATGACACCTTGGGAACTGGCTCAAGGGAACCAAGCGCTGAAGGGAACGAAAACCTTTTGGAGACTGAACGAGGCGCGGTTCGACTGATTTCCCGCTCCTTGCCACACTTTGCCAGCCGCAGAAAGTCAAGCGGTGCCGGGGAGCGCTCAAGCCTCTAATGCAGAATTTGGACATCCTCGGGATAGGGGAGAAAGTATATCTTATGGAAGCCACAGGTGTTGATATTTGTCCCACTCTTGAGAGTTAGCATCCCGCTGGCTCTGAGGTGGTTCGCGACCACCAGCAGACGAATGTCCGAACCCAGTGCCTTCTGGTATTCGTCCAGCCGTTCTGCTTTTTTCGCTATGGCACACTGCAAGATCTTCGCAGCATCACGGTTGACCCAACCCACTGTGTTATCGACCGAGTACCAATGTGGTCGGAGGGCCTTGGTCACAAATGCCTTGACCTCATCACCAATTTGATACTCCCTCTGTTCACCTAAAGACATCGACTCGAAGTCGCAGTTTCGGAGTTCCTCGATGAGCTTGGCCAGCGCACCCTCTCTTGGGTCGCCGAGGATCTTGACAGACAAGGGGAGACCACCAGACTCCTCGTAGCATTTACGGTACATATCGATTCTCTTCTGGCGAGCAGCCTCGGCTTCCTTCAGTTCCGCACCATTTCTGCGGATTGGGCCGTTGAACACCTCGACTAGTTCGAGGCCGAATATCTGCTGACCCGCATGCATGACAAAATCCGGACTTTCCCGTTCTTCCACAATCACCCATTCGAGGGATGGAGCGATATGCTCCACATAGATGCGTTCTTGGTCCTTATTCATGATCTGCGTTGGTGCGTTGTTTCTCTCGGATTTGCGATACGGCTTTGTCGCGAGCGCCTGCGCTGTGTTGATCGCTCGCGCTACCATTACCGCCCCGCCAGTTTGCGCTAGCTCCGGAGAGGATCAATAGCCAGCAGTCCCCGTTTACCGGGAAACTTGGCGTCGGGCCTTGTGCGCCACTGAAACCAGACCTTTACCGTTACTCTGAGCGCCTTGGCTAGTTCCGCTGCAGCCTGCCAAGCGTGGTTCGCGTCCTGCCCCTGAATCGACACGCCCAAGTCTTCACAGGGCGTATAGCCTTCGTCCGCTTTCACACCCTCCTGTGCATTCACGGGACAGACTTCAAGTAGCTGATGAAGGTTGTACCCTCGTTGACGGAACGCAATTTCGATCAAGGATTGGCGCACGGTCGTCCAATTCGCCTCGCGCACTTATCTGGCGAGACCTGCCAGCCCGGGAGAGTGCTTGAGGGGTGAGTGATGGGAGGTGAGTGATGTGTGTGTTGACAGGCAGAGCGAGGTGGAACATGATCCGTATCGAGTCGCATGACGCAAGTCCTGCTCTCACTCCGAGGCCCGTACCCTGTGTGCGGGCTTTCGTGCATCTAGGGGTCGGAATTTCGTGATCTACGCGGCATATCTCGACGAGTTCGGGCATGTTGGTCCCTACATTGGGCGCTCGCACCCTCAGTACAACACGAGTCCAGTCTTTGGATTTGCCGGATTCATCATGCCAGCTGAGGCCGTGCGCGGATTCGGGACTTGGTTCTTCAAGCGCAAAGCTGAGCTGTTCGCGAGGCAAATTGCCCAATCGCCGAAGCATCCGGCAACTTGGGAAAGGAAGGGGTCGGAACTGTTCAGAGCTGCGGCGGTACGGAGCAAGCGAAATGTGCGCGAGATTCCGGGGAGACTGTTCCGGGAAATCAGGCGGCTCAAGGGAAATGTGTTCTACGTGGGCATCCAAAAGACAGCGAGCCCGGTGGAGCATCGGGTCAACGGGCTGTACTCAGGGATGTTGCGGGAGGCAATCTGGAGGCTCGACCAATTCTGCAGCGCTGAGGGTGGCCCGCGGGCGAGATTCCTTCTTGCGTTGGATGAGTACAGTCGGCGGCAGGAGTTGCTGACGCAGGTGTCGCGGGACATGTACGGGGGCGATTATCCGCGGAGGGCGTTGATCGAGCCACCGTTCCATTTGGAGAGTCATCGCTACCAGACCGTGCAGGCGGCGGATTGGATTGCGGCGCTTGTGGGTCGCTTGGGTGCGTACTGGGTCGAGCCTGCCGTGTGGCCGGAAAACGAGGTCTTCGAGCGCTACTACGGGGGGCGGTTGCGGTCGGTTCAAGTGAGAAGCGGGATTCGGCGGGAGAGCGGTGGCGAGTAGTCCCTTGCTTGGGCAATCGCGCGAACCTTTGGTTCGCGTTGCAGTTTCGCTACGCGAAACTCCGCCCCGGTTGCTCAAGTCAAGTTCGACATGTTCTGAGCCCGTAAATCACTCCGACTGGGCTGCTACAGCTGCTTCAACTCAAACAGCACTTCCAATGCCTGCATCGGGGTGAGGTTGTCCGGTTCAATGCGCGCCAACCGCGCCCGCAAAGGATCCTCGGGCGGCTCCTCCTCCAAGGGCTGGCTCCCCGCAGGCTGAACGAACAGGTCGCCTTGGTTGGCGTTGGCGGCCGGTTGGGATTCCAGTTCCCGCAGCCGGGCTCTGGCCTTGTTGAGCACCGCGGCGGGCACGCCGGCCAGCCGGGCCACTTGGATGCCGTAGCTTTGGCTGGCGGGGCCCGGCCGGACTTCGTGCAGGAAGACCACCTGGTCTTGGTATTCGGCGGCGGTGAGATGCACGTTGGCCGTGGCGGGCAGGCTCGCGGCCAAGCCGGTCAGCTCGAAGTAGTGGGTGGCGAACAGGGTGAAGGCGCGGCGCGATTCGGCCAGGTGCTGGGCGGTGGCCCAAGCCAGCGCCAAGCCGTCGTAGGTGCTGGTGCCGCGCCCGATTTCATCGAGCAGGACCAAGCTGCGGTCGGTGGCGCTGTGCAGGATGTTGGCCGTCTCGGTCATCTCCACCATGAAGGTGGAGCGCCCGCCGCTGAGGTCGTCGGCAGCGCCGATGCGGGTGAAGATCCGGTCCACCGGGCCGATGGTGGCCGCCGCCGCCGGCACGTAGCTGCCGGTGCAGGCGAGCAGCACGATGAGCGCGGTTTGGCGCATGTAGGTCGATTTGCCGCCCATGTTGGGGCCGGTGATGATCAGCATGCGCCGCTGGTCGTTCAGTTCGAGATCGTTGGGCACGAAGGGATCGCTGAGCGCCTCGCGCACCACTGGGTGCCAGCCGCCGCTGATCGAGAAGCCGGGGCGGCTGGTGAAGCGGGGGGGCGCAAAGCCCAAGCGCTGCGCCCGTTCGGCGAAGGTGGCCAGCACGTCCAGCTCGGCCAGCGCCTCGGCGGCGCGGCGCAGCGCTGCGGCTTCGGCGGCGAGTTCGACGAGCAGGGCATCGTAGAGCGACCGTTCCAGCTGCAGGGCCCGGGCCCGGCTGGTCAAGGCCCGGTCCTCAAAGGACTTCAGCGCCGGGGTGATGTAGCGTTCGGCGTTCTTCAGCGTTTGGCGGCGAACGTAGTCGGCGGGAACCGCGCCGGCGGCGGCCTTGGAGGTCTCGATGTAGTAGCCATGCACCCGGTTGTAGCCCACCTTGAGATTGGCGATGCCGGTGCGCAGCTGTTCGCCGGCCTCCAGTTCGGCAAGCCAATCGGCGGCCCCCTCGGTCAGGCTGCGCAGTTCGTCGAGTTCCGCGTGGTAGCCGTCGGCGATCACGCCGCCCTCGCGGATCGTCGTTGGCGGAGCCTCGACCACCGCCCGGTCAAGCAAGTCCCGGATGGCCGGCAAGTCCGGCATCCGCTGCGCAAGTTCCGCCAGATGGGCCGCCGCCAGAGGCTCGATCAATGCCCGGATGTCGGGGCTCTGGCGCAGAGCGGTGCGCAATCGCGACAAATCCCGGGGCAGTGCCGACTGCAGCGCAATGCGTGAGACGATGCGCTCCATGTCCCCCACCTCGTCCAAGCGCTCGCGCAGGTCGTCCTTTTGGTTGGCCTCAAGCAGGGCGGTGACGGCGTTTTGACGCAGGCTGATGACCGCCTCGACGGTGGATGGCGCGTTCAGCCAGCGCCGCAGCAGGCGCGCCCCCATGGCGGTTCGCGCACTGTTCATCAGCGTGAACAGGGTGTCCGATTCGCCGCCGTCCGCGCACCGGTCAATCTCCAGATTGCGGCGGCTGTGAGGGTCGAGCTTGAGGAATTCGCCGTTCGCCACGGGCGTGATGCGATCGATGTAGGCCAAGCTCTGGCAGTGGGTGGCTTGGGCGTACTTCAGCACCGCGGCGGCGGCGCCGATGGCCGGGTCGTCGGGCGCCAAGCCGAAGCCGCGCAGGTCGGCGGTGCCGAAGTGCTCGCACAGAAAGCGAAAGCCGAGGTCGGCATCGAAGCGCAGCCCGTCCAGCGCCTGTTGGGGCAGGCCGCTCAACGCCTCAAGCTCCGCTGGCGTGAGGATTTCCGCCGGTTCCAGCCGTGCGATCTCGGTCTGCAGATCATCTTCGCGGTCGATGGTTTGGGTGGACAGCTCGCCGCGGCCCAGATTGAGGATGGCCATGCCGTAGCGCTGCGGCGGGCCCCGGCCCACGGGGGCCAGCCCCAGCAGCGTGCTGTCGCTGGCGTTTTCGAGCAGCGCCTCCTCGGTGACGGTGCCGGGCGTCACGATGCGCTGCACGCGGCGCTCCACCGGCCCCTTGGTCGTTGCCGGATCGCCGACTTGCTCGCAGATGGCAACCGAGACGCCTAGGCGCATGAGTTTGGCCAGATAGCCCTCGACGGCGTGAAAGGGCACGCCGCACATGGGAATCGGCGCGCCGTTGGAATGGCCGCGGCTGGTCAGGGTGATGTCGAGAAGCTGCGCCGCCCGCTTGGCGTCATCATAGAAGAGTTCGTAGAAGTCGCCCATTCGGTAGAAAAGCAGATGTTCGGCGTGCTGGGCCTTGATGCTGAGGTACTGCTGCATCATCGGCGTTTGGCGGGCGCGGTCCATGGTCGGTATTGTCACCCAAAGGGCGGACGTTGGTGAACCGCCGCGGCAGGCCGGAGCGAATGGCATCCGCCGAGCCTGCGGGTGCGTTGTTCCGGGGTTGGAAGGCGCGGGAACGCCTTGAAGGCGCCGGATGCCCGCACCGTGCGCCCGCTGCTCGAGAATGCCCATCGACACGCTGTGCGAAGGCTCAGAAACATTTCGGAACCTGACCCACGCAACAGGCGCGGAGTTTCGCGATCGCGAAACTCTAACGAACCTTGGCATCCGGCCAAGGTTCGCCTGTGGCGGCGGCTGGTCGAGGCGGGCTAGAATCCCGGCATGGCAAGAAGAGGCACAGCAGCGGCGGTGCCGGTGCGTTATCGGCGAAAAGCGCTCTCTCGGAAGGGGGTGGGAGCGGAGCGCTCGGTCGAGTTTCCGGGCTGCCGCCCCGTGCGTCTGCGCCGTGACGAGATCGAGGACCACGAAGGGCGCTTCGAGTACTGGGAGGCCGACACGGAGACCGCTTGGACGCTGCGCGAACCCACCAGCCTGCACCACGAGCGGGCCAGCCAGCGCTTGGCGCGCCTGACGGAGCGCATTGCCGCCTTTCGCGGCAGTCCCATCGAGACCTTTGGCAGCGCCGACCTGTTGGTGCGCAACGCGCGCGGCGAGCGCCATCGCATCATGCAGGCCGACCAGATGGTTTACCTGCATCCCGAGCGCGACCAGCCCGATGGCGCGGCCGTGGAGGTGGGCGAGGACGTTCTGCCGGACGTGGTGCTGGAGGCGGACCTGACCACGGACGTTCGGCGGGGCAAGCTCTGGCTCTACGAGTCCTGGGGGTTCCCGGAGGTCTGGGTGGAAGTGCCGGATCGGCGCCTGCCGAGCAGTCCGCGCGGTCGTCCGGCGGGCCTCACGATTTACCTCCTGGGTTCGGGCAGCTACAGCGAGGCCGATGTCAGCCAAGCATTCCCGGGCTGGGCCTCAGCGGACATTCACCGCGCCCTGAACGAGCGCGCGATGTCCTTGGAGACCATCGAGGCGCTGCGCCGGGTGGGCCGCGCCTTGGGCAAGCAGGAAGGCACAACCCCTGACAATGATCCCGTGCTCGGCGCGGAGCGCCGGGAAGGCCATTTGGCAGGTCGCCTCGAAGTGCTGACGGAGCTTCTGCGCAACACCCTCCTGGCAAAGGGCGTCCGGATTTCCCCGAGGCTTGACGCCAAGGCCAAGGCGCTCGTCCAAGCGCCTGTCGATGCGGTGATGGCTGCGGCCTGCGAGTGCCGTGATGAGGAGGACTTCCTGCGGCGAGCCGATGCGCTGTTGCGCAAGTGATCCTGCGGGGGGTGTGGTGGCCATGCGCCGGAGGACGTCCCTGTCCCGCTTTCCGGCCGCTTAAGCTGTCGGATGATGCAAGCCTTTTTGCCGTCGGCATCAAAACGGCCCGGTTCGCCACGGTGGTGGTGAACCGCGGGCCGCGCACCCGCTGAGCGGGCACGTTTGATGCGCTGCGCGAAACCGCGCAGCCGTTGCGTGGGCCAAGTTCCAAAATGTCTCGGAGCCCGCTCAGGGTCCGTGCCCCGGGCCGACTACTCGGGGCTGAAGGGCAGCGATGAATGATGAAGATTGATCTTCAGGTCACCGTCAACAAGGACGTAGCCGAAGGTGTACTCCACCTTCGTCTCATTGCCGTCCGGGCCCGTGAAGTAGTAGTTGCCCATGGCCTTGGCGGAGTCGCCGTCGACGTAGATGCCGTTGCTCTCCCACCGAACATTGGTCCAGCCTGAGATGGCGAACCCTTCGTCCTCCGTTCCTTCCTGCCCGACGAAATAGCTCAGCGCTTCGTCAAACGTCTCCCGGAACTGGTCTTCCGCAGCCAAGGTCGGCTTGAACATGACGTCGGTCTCGCCGTAGGCGTAAAGGTCGCTGATGTGCTCCTTCGCCCGGGCCCTGTAGTCGCCGCCGTCGGCGTGAACCTTGGAAATCGCGACAATGCCCTCGCCCCAAGTTTTCTGGGCATCAATGATGGCCTGCTCGGAGATCGGCTCCGCCGCCGCCAAGGCCGCGATGCCGGCAAGGGCGAGGCCGGAGGCTGCGTTCAGGGCGCAACGCAGTGGATTGCGCATGATCAGTATCCTCTTCAAGTGCTTGGTGAAGTCGATGAAGATAAATTATATCAACCGTTTCATGCAGCCATGTCAATGGCCGCGAAGCGATTTGCGGCGCAGATGCGATTGCGGGCGCAACCGCGCCCTCGAAGCCGCGCAAGGAGCCTGTGCGAAACGCACTTGGCCGTTCATGGTTGCTGCAAGTTGCGGCTCCCCGTTCGGGCCGCGCGGCTGGCCAGCAACCGCGGCGGCGGTTCGTTGCGCAAGCCCTCCGGCGACCCGGGGCGGGATCGGCCGCAATGCCTTGCGATCATTGAGCTTTCCGTCCGTTCGCGAAGGCGGATGCTGGCGGAAGGTCATCATCGGTGCATGGGTCATGGACGCGATGGCTGTGCGGCTTTGGCTGCGCGGGCTGTGGGCGATCGCCTATTTTCGCCCCAAGCGCCGTTTAGGTGTTGCCTTTGGCGCTTTCGGCATATACGGTCGAATCCCCTATTCAATGGCTTGGGAATCGCCATGGCGAAGGCAACTAGCGCGAACTCGGACGCGGTGCGCGGCAGCAATCGGGAACGGGCGTTGAGCGCCGCCCTCACGCAGATCGAACGCCAGTTCGGCAAGGGCTCCATGATGCGGCTCGGCGACCGCGAGCGCGTCGCCATTCCCTCCATATCCACCGGCTCCCTGGGGCTGGACGTTGCCTTGGGCATCGGCGGGCTGCCGCGGGGCCGGGTGGTGGAGATCTACGGCCCGGAGTCGTCCGGCAAGACCACCCTCACCCTGCAGGTGATCGCCGAGGCCCAGAAGGCTGGCGGCGTGTGCGCCTTCATCGACGCGGAGCACGCCTTGGATCCCATCTATGCGGAGTCCTTGGGCGTGGATACGGAGGACTTGCTGGTTTCGCAGCCGGACACCGGCGAGCAGGCGCTTGAAATCGCCGACATGATCGTTCGCTCGGGGGCGGTGGACGTTGTGGTGGTGGACTCGGTGGCGGCGCTCACCCCCAAGGCGGAAATCGAGGGCGAGATGGGCGATTCCCATGTGGGTCTGCAGGCCCGCCTGATGAGCCAGGCCCTGCGCAAGATGACCGGCTCCATCAAGCACTCCAACACGCTGGTGGTTTTCATCAACCAGATTCGCATGAAGATCGGCGTGATGTTCGGCTCGCCGGAAACCACCACCGGCGGCAACGCGCTGAAGTTCTACTCCTCCGTCCGCTTGGACATCCGCCGCATCGGCGCCGTCAAGGACGGCGATGAGGTCATCGGCAACGAAACCCGGGTCAAGGTGGTCAAGAACAAGGTGGCGCCGCCGTTCCGGCAAACCGAATTCCAAATTCTCTACGCCAAGGGCATCAACCGCATGGGCGAGATTCTGGAGCTCGGCGTGCGGCAGGGCCTGATCGAGAAGTCCGGCGCTTGGTACGCCTACAAGTCGGATCGCATCGGCCAGGGCCGCAGGAATGCGGCGGAGTACCTTGAGGCCCATCCGCAGATGCGCTCGGAGCTGGAGGCTTCCATACGGCGTCAATTGCTTCCGCAACAGGGTTCCGATGACGCCGGCGACGCAGCCGACGCCCTGTCCGGCGCGGCCACCTGAAGGGACGGCGCCAAAGCGACGGATGGCCGATGCCCGGGCCGAAGAGCGTGATCGGGCGCTGGGCTTGGCCATGCGCCTGCTTGGGCGGCGTGAGCATGGCCGCGCCGAACTGCAGGCCAAGCTGACCGCCAAGGGGTGTCCTTCGGCGGTGGCCGCCGAAGTGCTCGATGGCCTGCGGGAGAACGGCGCCCAAAGCGATGAGCGCTTTGCCGCCGCGCTCGTTCGCCGCCGGGTCGAGCGGGGATACGGGCCCCTGTACATTCGGGCGGAGCTCAAGGACCGCCAAGTGGACGAAAGCCTGGCGCAGGACGCCTTGAACCAGCTGCCCGCCTGCTGGTTGGAAGTGGCGGCCCGAGCCTTGGCCAAGAAGTTCCCCAACCGGGATGAAGGCGGCTTGGGCGCCCCTGCCAAGACCGCCGGCTACGCCGCTCAAGCCCGTTTCCTCTCCCGCCGCGGGTTCCCCGCCGAACTGATCCACCGCCTCTTGGAACGGCTGCGTCGGTAACCCGCCTCACGGCACCTGGTGCGGAGTTTCGCGTTGGCGAAAAACATGCCTATAAACGAGCTGCAGCCAGCGAAGTTGGGCGGGATCCCCGGAGCGGGCTTCCGTCTCGTCAGTGGTTTGGAGCCCGCTGGGTTCGGGCGACGGCCCCCGGAGCGACCCCGCTGCCGGGTCCGCGGAGAAAATCCAACAGATCAGGGCGTCCCGCCCTCGATTGGAAACCCGCAGGGACAACGCATCGGGTGAGCGCACCCACCCAGCATCGGCTGAAGCCTGTTTATGGGCATGAACTCAACGTCCATCCGCCAACCCCCCAGCCATACTCATCGCCCGAGAAGGCGCGCGGAGTTCCGCGCAGCGAGACTCCAACCGCCTCTCGCCCTGCGGGCGAGAGGCGCGGCAACTTCCAAGCTATACTTGCCGCCTTTTGCGCAGGCGAATTTCCATGAAGACCGCAGAGGTGCGTCAAGCGTACCTGTCCTACTTTGAGGGCAAGGGCCACAGAGTGGTTGCGTCGAGCACATTGGTGCCCCGTGACGATCCGACCCTGCTGTTCACCAACGCCGGCATGAACCAATTCAAGGACGCCCTGCTCGGCCGGGAGCATCCCGGCTACAAGCGAGCCGTCTCCTCGCAACGCTGCGTGCGGGCCGGCGGCAAGCACAACGATCTCGAAAACGTGGGCTACACGGCCCGCCACCTGACCTTCTTCGAGATGCTGGGGAACTTCAGCTTCGGCGACTACTTCAAGGAGGAGACCATCGCCTGGGCTTGGGCGTTCGTGACCGGGGAGCTCAAGCTGCCCAAGCAGCGCCTTTGGGTCACCGTACACCCCACCGACGCTGAAAGCCGCCGCCTGTGGCGGGACAAGATCGGCATCCCGCCGGAGCGCGTGGTGGATCACGACGACAACTTCTGGGCGATGGGCGATACCGGTCCGTGCGGCCCATGCACTGAAATCTTCTACGACCACGGCCCGGAAGTGCAGGGTGGCCCGCCGGGTTCCGCCGATGAGGACGGGGACCGCTACATTGAGGTGTGGAACCTGGTGTTCCCCCAGTTCGACCGCGCCGCCGACGGCGAACTGGCGCCATTGCCCGCGCCGGGCGTCGATACCGGCATGGGCCTTGAGCGCATGGCCGCGGTGCTGCAGGGCGCGCGCAGCAACTTCGAGATCGATCTTTTTGCGGGCCTCATGCGGCGGGCCGGCGAATTTGCCGGCATCCGCGGCCGGGCGGCGGTCCTGGCCAATCCGTCGCTGCGGGTCATTGCCGACCATCTGCGCTCAAGCGCTTTTCTCATCGCCGATGGCGTTACGCCGGGCAACGAGGATCGGGCCTACGTGCTGCGCCGCATCATCCGCCGCGGATTGCGCCACGGCTACAAGCTGAAGATCGAGGAGCCCTTTTTCCACCAACTGGCCGACGATCTGGCCGTTGAAATGGGCGATGCCTATCCCCTGCTGGCGGAGAAGCTGCCCGCCGTCAAGCGCGCGCTGCTGGCCGAGGAGGAGCGCTTCGCCGAAACGCTCAATCAAGGCATGGAACTGCTGGAAAGGACGCTGGCGAGCCAAGACCGGGATTGCATTTCGGGCGAGGTGCTCTTCAAGCTGTACGACACCTACGGCTTTCCCACCGACCTCACCGCCGACATCGCCCGCGAACGGGGCTTGGCCGTTGACCTGCCGGGCTTCGAGGCCGCCATGCAGCGCCAGCGGGAGCGGGGCCGAGCGTCGGCGCGCTTCGACTTCGCCTTGGGGCAGAAGGTGCGCATCGACTCCAAGGTCGATTTCCTGGGTTACGAGGGCTGTGCCGGCCAAGGCCGGGTCGTCGCCCTCTTCGATCCGGCGGGGGATGCCGTTGAATGCATCGGCGAGGGCGCCGAAGGCATCGCCGTTCTCGACCGAACGCCGTTCTATGCCGAATCCGGCGGTCAGGTGGGCGATACGGGCACCCTTGGCAACGGTGGCCGGCGCTTCGAGGTTGCGGACACCATCGCCGCCGGCGGCCAGCACCTGCACATCGGCAGGATGGCCCAAGGTGAACTTCGCGTGGGCGCCCCCGTGGCGGCGGAAGTGGATGCTGAGCGGCGCCGGATGATACGCGCCAACCACTCAGCCACCCATCTGTTGCATGCGGCCCTGCGCCGGGTGCTCGGCGGTCACGTCCAGCAGCGCGGCTCCCTGGTGGATGCCGACCGGCTGCGCTTCGACTTCTCCCACGGCCAGCCGGTCAGCGATGCCGAGCTGCAAGCCATTGAGCGGCTGGTGAACGACCAGATCCAGGCGAACAGCGAGGTTGCCACCCGCCACATGAGCTACCCGGAGGCCATCGAAAGCGGCGCCGTGGCGCTGTTTGGCGAGAAGTACGGCGACCAGGTGCGGGTGCTGGCCATGGGCGGCGACTACTCCGTGGAGCTTTGCGGCGGCATCCATGTGGCCCGCACCGGGGACATCGGCCTGTGCAAGGTCGTCAGCGAGTCCGGCATCGCCGCCGGCGTGCGCCGCATCGAAGCGGTCACCGGCAATGCCGCGCTGGCCCGCATGGCCGATGCCGAGCGGCGCTTGAGCCAGTTAGCTGAGGCGCTCAAGACGACCCCTGCGGACCTGCATGAACGGCTGCTCGCCGTGCTGGACGAAAACCAAGCCTTGAAGAGGTCGTTGCGAGCGGCCACCGATCGCTTGGCGAGGGACGAAGGCAGCGGCCTTGTTGAGGCGGCGGCGGACGTCGGCGGCGTCAAGGTGGTCGCCGCCCAAGCGCCGGGCGACGCCAAGGCGATGATGAAGACCCTTGATTCGCTCAAGTCGCAGCTCGACCGCTACGTCATCGTGCTGGGGCAGGCCAACGGCGGCAAGGTCAGCTTGGTGGCCGCGCTGTCCCCGAATCTCACGGACATCATGCGGGCGCCGGATTTGATCAACGCGATTGGCGCGGAGGTTGGCGCCCGCGGCGGCGGCCGGCCGGAGCTGGCGCGCGCCGGGGGCGGCGAGCGGACCGATCGGCTGGCCGGGGCTTTGGCCGGGGTCGCCGACTGGGTCAGGGAACGGGTTGCTTGAATTGACGCTCATCGTCCAAAAGTACGGCGGCACCAGCGTCGGCAGCATCGACAGGATTCGAGCGGTCGCCAGGCGGGTGGGCGCTGCGCGCGATGCCGGGCACCAGGTGATCGTCGTGCTTTCGGCGATGGCCGGCGAGACCGATCGCCTGCAGCGTCTCGGCTCGTCGCTCTCGACGCGGCCGGCGCCGGAGGAGATGGACGTCCTGCTCGCCGCCGGGGAGCAGGCTTCGATCGCCTTGCTGGCCATCGCGCTCAAGGACTTGGGCCATCCCAGCCGCTCCTTCCTGGCCCATCAGGCGGGGATTCGGACGGACGCCGACCATCAGCGGGCCCGGATCCAGCACATCGACACAGCCGCCTTGCGCGAATCGTTGGCCTCGGGCGCAACGCCCGTGGTGGCCGGCTTTCAAGGCATCAATGGCGCCGGCAGGCTCACCACCTTGGGCCGCGGCGGTTCGGATACCACTGCGGTTGCCGTGGCGGCGGCGGTGGCGGCGGACGAGTGCCAAATCTGCACCGACGTGGATGGCGTGCACACCGCCGATCCGAGGATCGTGGCGGATGCCCGCCGCCTCGATCACATCACCTTCGAGGAGATGTTGGAATTGGCCAGCCTCGGCTCCAAGGTGCTGCATCCGCGGTCGGTGGAGTTTGCCGGCAAGTACGCGGTGCCGCTGCGCGTGCTGTCGAGCTTTGCGGCGGGCGGCGGCACCCTCATCACGGCGGAGAGCGAATCCATGGAACAGCCCATTGTGTCCGGCATAGCCCATGCGCAGGATGAAGCCAAGATCACCATGTCCGGGGTGCCGGACGTGCCCGGAGTCGCCTCGAAGATCCTGGGCCCGGTGGGCCGAGCGCCCATCGAGGTTGACATGATCGTGCAGAACGCCGGCGCCGACGGCCTGACCGACTTCACCTTCACGGTGAAGCGCAGCGACTATGCGAGGACTTTGGAGTTGGTGCGGCCGGTCGGCGCGCAACTCGGCGCCCGGTCGGTCTCCGGCGACGACCAAATCGCCAAGGTGTCGGTGGTCGGCGTCGGCATGCGCTCCCACGCCGGCGTGGCGATGCGGGTGTTTGATTCCTTGGCCGCGGAGAACATCAACATGCAGATGATCTCCACCTCGGAAATCAAGATTTCGGTGGTGGTCGCCGAGCGCTACATGGAGCTCGCGGTGCGGGCGCTGCACGAGGCGTTCGAGCTCGGGGAATCCAATGCCGGCGACTGAGGCCGGGGCGGTCGCTGAGAGACGCGCGGACCGCTGCCGCCCGCTGCCCGGCGGCAGGCGCTTGCCAGCAACCTTGGCCCTTGAAGCGCACGCACAATCCGCACACGCCTTGCTCCTTCAAGCGCTGGCTGAACGCAACGCGCCTGCGGTCAGCCGGAGCCATTTGACCCAGGCTGCCGCATGAGCCTCGCCGCGCTCGCATTTGATAACCGGTTCACCCGCGAACTGCCTGCGGACCCCATCACCGGCAGCGCCCGTCGGCAGGTTCGCGGCGCGCTTTACTCCCGGCTGTCGCCGACGCCGGCGGCGGCGCCGGAACTGCTCGCCTACGCCGTCGAGGTGGCCGAGTTGATCGGCCTTTCGGAGCGGGACTGCGCATTGGATGCCTTTGCGCAGGTGTTTTCCGGCAATCGGGTGCTGGCCGGCATGGATCCGCATGCCACCTGCTATGGCGGCCACCAATTCGGCAGCTGGGCGGGCCAGCTCGGCGATGGCCGGGCCATCAATCTTGGTGAGGTGATTGGGCCTCAAGGCCGTCAAACCCTGCAGCTCAAGGGTGCGGGACCGACGCCCTACGCCCGCACCGCCGACGGCTTGGCGGTGCTGCGCTCCTCGGTGCGCGAGTTCCTGTGCAGCGAGGCCATGCACCACTTGGGCGTTCCCACCACGCGGGCTTTGAGCTTGGCGTTGACCGGCGAGCGCGTCGTGCGGGACATCCTGTACGACGGGCATCCGGCGCCGGAGCCTGGGGCCGTGGTTTGCCGGGTGGCCCCCTCCTTCACCCGCTTCGGCCACTTCCAGATGTTGGCCGCCCGGGGCGAGACGGATCTGTTGCGGGCCTTCCTCGACTACACGGTGGCGGCGGACTTCCCCCACCTTTTGGATGCCGGGACGGCCGACGTTGGGCGGCTGCCGTTGGCATGGTTCACTGAAGTCTGCGAGCGCACCGCCGTCATGGTGGCCCACTGGATGCGGGTGGGCTTCGTGCATGGGGTGATGAACACGGACAACATGTCGGTGCTCGGCCTGACCATCGACTACGGCCCCTACGGGTGGCTGGAGGACTACGACCCGAACTGGACCCCGAACACCACCGATGCCGCCGGCCGCCGCTACCGTTTCGCCCACCAGCCGGCCGTCGCCCAATGGAATCTGCTGCAGCTCGCCAACGCCATCCATCCGTTGGTTGGCGAGGCGGCGCCGCTGGAGCAGGCGCTCAAGGACTTTGAGGCCAGCTACATGACTCATTGGCGCGCCATGATGGGCGCCAAGCTTGGCTTTGAGTCCCTCGCCGAGGCCGACATCGGGCTGTTGGATGAGCTTGACGCCGTCCTGCAACTGACCGAGACCGACATGACGTTATTCTACCGCGCGTTGGCCGATTTGTCGCCCGATGCCCTGGACGGCGGCGCTGCGCCGGTGGACCAATTGATGCCGGCCTACTACCGTCCGCAGGAAGTGGTCGGCGAGCGGCGCGAGCGCATCAATGCCTGGCTGGGCGCCTACTTGATGCGCACCCGCCAGGAAGGCCGCGCCGCCGCCGAGCGCCGGGCGGCCATGAATGCGGCCAATCCGAAGTACGTCCTGCGCAACTACTTGGCGCAACTGGCCATCGACAAGGCGGAGGCGGGCGATGCGTCCTTGATCCACGAGCTTCAGGACGTGCTGCGCAACCCCTACGCCGAGCAGCCCGGCAAGGAGCGTTTTGCGGAAAAGCGCCCGGACTGGGCCCGCACTCGGGTCGGCTGCTCGCAACTCTCCTGCAGTTCCTAAACCCAAGCGAGGGAAACCCCATGACCACACTCAATGAAATCGCCCCGGCCTTCATCGACATGGCGCACCGGATCGTCTGGTGCTCAGCGGCGACGGTCGATGCCCAGGGCCGTCCGCGCGCCCGGGTGCTGCATCCCATCTGGCAGTGGGACGGCGCCGAGCTGACCGGCTGGATCGCCACCGGCCCCACCCCCGTCAAGCGGGCGCACTTGGCGGCGAGTCCGTACCTCTCCTGCAACTACTGGTCGCCGAACCAGGACACCTGCGTTGCCGAATGCCATGCGGAGTGGGCCTTTGACGATGCCGCCAGGCAAATGGTCTGGGATCTGTTCGCCAACGGCCCGGCCCCGGTCGGCTACGACCCGGCAATCATTCCGGGTTGGGACAACGCCGCCTCCCCCAACTTCGCGGCCCTGAAGCTGCGCCCTTGGCGCATCCGCGTGATGGCTGGCGCCGTGATGATGAAGGGCGAGGGCGCGCCTTTGGTTTGGCAGGGGTGACCCGGGCTTGCGCGGCGCCCTGGGCGGGTTCCGACGGGTCGCTTCAGGCGTTGGGCTCCATGATGTCCGCCTTTAATCGTTGCAGCGCTTTGCGTTGCTTGGCCACATCCTCGGTTTGCATTGACATCACCAAGTCGGTGACGCCGGCAGCGGCGAAGTCGGAGACCGACTCGGCGGTGATGCGCCCTATGTCGATGCGCAACTGAACGGTCTCCGGCGCTGGCCGTCCGGCCTTCTCCGCCTCCTCGCGAATGACCGGAAGACGCTTGCGCACGCTGTCGGGCGGCAGGTTCATGGGATGCCAGCCGTCGCCGAAACGGGCTGCGCGGCGCAGTGCCTGGGGTCGGTTGCCGGCCACGATCAGCGGCAGACAGGGCTTCTGCAGCGGGGTGGGCGAGGCGAGGACGTTCTCGAAATTGAAAAACTCACCGTGGAAGCTGACCGACTTGCCGGTCCAGAGCGCCCGCACGACCTGCAGAAACTCGTCGCTGTAGCGGCCGCGGGACCGGTAGGGGATGCCCAGCGCTGCGTTTTCCTCCGGCAGGCTGCCGACGCCCAGCCCCAAGGTGAGGCGGCCGCCGCAAAATCGGTCAAGGGTGGCCGCCTGCTTGGCGAGCGCCATCGGGTGCAGGTAGGGCATGACCAGAACGCTGGTGCCCAACCGGATGCGGGTGGTGCGCGCGCCGATCCAAGCCAGCGTGATCAGCGGATCCTGGTACGGCCGGTCGCCGATGCGTTCCAGGACGTAGCCGACGTTGAGCACGTGGTGGTTCACCCAAACCGAGTCGAAGCCCAGCTCCTCCGCTTGTTGCGCGAGTTCGATCAGGGCGTTGAAGTCCGTTACGCCCAAGTTGTTGGGCACCACGAATCCGAAGCGCATGGTCATGTTCGCCTCAAGTGTTCGTCAGAAGTTGTTGTTTCGCAGCATGTGCGCCTTGCCGACGAGCCGATGCGAGCGCCAAGCCCATTGCGCCGCGCATCGCGTTGATGCGCAACGGCTGCGGGTGACGGGATCAGGGCGCTTCCTTCGCAATGGAGCCCCGCTCGATCAGATGATCCCGAAAGCTGGGAATCGGGCAAAGATAGCGGCTATCCCCATTCGGGTCGTGCAGTACGCCTTGGTGGATCAGGTGGCGAAGGAACTCCGTGGCCCCGAAGTTGAGGATGGGATCACCATTCAGTAGTCGGCGCAGGGCATCCAAGGCATCCCGCCGCCCGATGGGCATTTGCGTTCTGGTCAGGAACTCGGCCAGAATCGCTTCCGCGTCCACCATTTCCGGGCTGCGTCGCGCCTCGTGGCTGCGTGCGCGAAGCGCGGCTGCGTCACGGAAGGCTCGGTCCTGGTCGGCCCGCTCCAAGTCCCCGTCGGTGCGCAGCAGTTCACGGGCAAGCGCCGTCATGGATGTCTTGAGGTGCTGCGGCCACCGGTCGCTGGTTGCTTCGACTTCCCGGCACCATCGATGCTTGGTGTTCTGCGAACCGCGCACACGGAACTCAGCAAGCATCAGCCGCACCGCCTCGGCCGGCTCGCCCGCCTTGAGCGCTCCCAGCCGAACGTCGTACTCCACGGCCCGTCTGGAGATGCCGCCGCTGGCCAGCACGTCGCCGGCATCCGACAACCCGGCCAGCACAGGCACCAGCGGGATGCCGGCTGCTCCCAAATGCAAGGCGGACAGCATCTGAATCTGCTCGGGCGTGGCGCTCTGCACTTCGTCGATGAGCATCATCACGGCCGTCGTTCCGCCTCCCGACAGGCCCCGCTCCAAGTCGCCCAGCGTCGCTGGCGCCTGCTGGGGCAAGGCCCAAGCAAACTTGGCGACGCCCAAGTTTGCGGTGACCGCCGTCGGGCGCATCCCTTGGATCCCTCGCCGCGCCCGGTCGGTCAAGGCGTCCTTGAGGGAGCGCGCCAGTTCCGCCTCGGAACTCAGGCGCAGGAGGGGAACCGAAAGGGCCGCCACGGATGGGGGAGGATTGCGCACCAAGTGGTGCAGGAGCGCGGTCTTTCCGGCGCCGGGCGCCCCCGAGATCAGCACTAGGCCGAAGGGCGCGCTCCCCGATTCGATGTCTCGCATCCACAGGCGGGCGGCATCGCCGATCAGCGCAAGCTCGGCATCCCGCCCAACGAAGAACCTCCCGGAATTGCGGCCCGTTTCCTTGCTGAAGTCCAGCAGCCCATCCAAGTCAGGCGAGTCCGGCATGGCGGGTTCCAAGCGCAGCGAATGGCCGCAGTATGCCACATCCCATGCGGCGTCATGGCCGCCCACCACTGCGCTGAATCCCCACCGAAGCGCTGAACGACGAAGCCCAAGGAGGTCGAAGTCACTGAGCGGCCAATCGAGCCATGACTGCGCGGGCTCAGAAACACTTCGGAATCTGACCCACGCAACGGCAGCTTGCCCGGATGTTGTTCAGTAAGCTATAACTTGCTCAACTTGAATCCACGCCCATCGGCCCATCCGCGAATGGCGCCAGCGGGCAACCAAGGGTGGGCAGGTTCCGCGCCGCTTGCCGGGAGCCTGCCGGTCAGTGCTTTGAAACCCTCAACAAACCCCAAGCGTCAATCCGCGCTTGGGGCAATTTAGGAGGAGAAAGCCGGTGCGCAAGGCAATCACGATGGCGGCTTTTGCTCTTTTGTCAGCCGCCTGCGGGCCGAGCTCCGAGGAGGGCTTCGTCAAGGATCCGGAAGGGCCTGCTGAAGCCACGCAGGATTCTTCGAGTGAAGCCGCCCGGATGCCGATGCAGTCGGCGGCAGGCTCCAGCGTCAGCAATGCCTTCCGCGACTGCCCGAAGTGTCCGGAGATGGTGGCGCTTCCGTCGGGGAGCTTCCGGATGGGCTGCCTGTCGAACGACGGCAGCTGTTATCCCGATGAGTTTCCGGTGCATGGCGTGACGATTGCGCGGCCGTTCGCCTTGGGCGCGCATGAGGTGACTTTTGCGCAGTGGGAGGCGTGCGTGGCGGCGGGCGGCTGCGGCGGCTATCAGCCGAACGACGAAGGTTGGGGCCGAGGCGCTCGTCCGGTCGTCAATGTGAGTCGGGAGGACGCGCAGGCCTATGCGTCCTGGCTCTCGTTGAGGACGGGTCATGGGTATCGGCTGCCGAGCGAGTCGGAGTGGGAGTACGCGGCGCGTTCGGGGACGGTGACGAAGTACTGGTGGGGCGACGAGATTGGGGTGAACCGCGCGAACTGCGGCACGTGCGGGAGCCAATGGCATGACAGGCGGACGGTGCCGGTGGGTTCCTTCGCGGCGAGTCCGTGGGGCCTTCACGACATGCACGGGAACGTGTGGGAGTGGGTTGCAGGCTGCTGGAACAGCAGTCACGAGGGGGCGCCTGCGGATGGCAGCGCCCGGAATTCCGGGGATTGTGCCGGAAGCGTCGTGCGCGGCGGCTCCTGGGACACCGGTCCCAGGAACCTCCGCTGCGCGTACCGCGGCAGGTACGTCCCCGGCAACCGGAGCCACTTCATCGGTTTTCGCGTTGCCCGGACGCTCGCGCCCTGAGCCTCCGTCTCCACATTCCGTTTCCTCGAAGGCTTCGGATGCGGATTTGCAGCCGCAAATTCCGCAGGCGGAGGCTCCTAGCCCCGTGCTTCCGGCAGCGCCACCCACTTCAGCGCGTTTTCCAGCAGCCTCCTGAAGCTCGGATTGTTGAAAGCCGCCGGGCCGTCACCCACGTCGGACGCCACCACGCGGCTGGCCCCAACAGTGTGCGCCCAGACCATCAGGTCGCTGCCGGGGGGGTGATTCCAGTTGGCTTGCTCCTCGGGCGGGGCCAAGGGCGGTGGCGTGAAGTTCTCGGCGATGAAGCGGTAGTCGCCGCGCAGCAGAGGGGTTACCCCTCGCTCGAAGCCCTTGGTCTTCAGGTAGATTTCGTCGGTGATCTCGAAGCCGTCCTCAAGGCCCTTCAAGACGGGGTGTTCGCATTGGGGAACCAGTTTCAGGGTGGGATTGGGGTAGGGGCCATGGCCGCCCCGGTACCCGGAGCCGGGCACGGTCCGGCCGTCGAGCTTCCCGGATTGCAGCATGAACGAGGAGCCGGAGATGCGCCGCCACAGGGGCCACCGCGGCCAGGACACAGTGGCGTGGTTGAGCAGCACCAAACCGGTGCCGCGTTCGATGAGGGCCTCGATGCTGGCGCGGTAATCGTCGGGGGGCAGGCCGGCGTCGCCCGCGCCGTCGTGCAGCAGGCCGATGCCGGGGATGCCGGACATGTCGTAGAACAGCACGCTGTCGTAGGCGCCGACGTGCTCGGGCCTCAGCACCACTTGGGCGGCCGGCTGCTCAACCAAGGTGGCGGTCACGCCGGGCATGTCCGCGAACATCGCCAGAAAGCGGTTGTGGTCGTAGTCGTGGCCCTTGCTGACGATGAGAACGTTGACGCCGTCCATGGCCGATTTCCTTGCTGATGGCATGTGGCTTGAATTCAATGAGCATAACCCAAGGCAGGCAAGCATGGACCCAATGCGGGAGTTGGCCGAAATCGAGGCCATCACGTGCGCATCCAGTGCCCGCACCATTTCGACGGCCAGCAGGCGGAGGCGCTGGCGGACCTTTTCACGGCACCTTATAAGGCGCCCGCGCTAGGCTGAAGCCCCGGGTGCCCGCGCAGGACGGGCGGTCCAAGCCGCGTTTAGTTCGGCTGGCCCCCTGCCACATCGATGAATTGGCCAGTGGTCCATTCCGCTGCGGGCGAGGCGAAGAACACCGCGGCGGCCGCGCAGTCCTGCGGCCGGCCGGTGCGGCCCAAGGGAATGGCCGGACCGAAGCTGTCCATGGCCTCCTGCTCGCTGACGTTCATGGTCTCCACCAGCATTTCGGTGACGATGATGCCGGGGGCGATGCAGTTGACGGTGATGCCCTTGGGGGCCAGCTCCACCGCCAAGGTGCGGGTCATGCTGATCATGCCCATGTTGGCCGCCGAATAGACGCCGAAGCCCGGCGACGGCTTGTGGGCGGCGATGGAGATGATGTTGATGATGCGGCCCCCGTCGGCCATGCGCTTGGCGGCTTGCTGCGAACCCCACCACTTGGTCTTCATGTTGAGCGTGAGCTGCTCGTCGAACTTCTCAATGGAGATGTCGGGGAGGGCGTGCATCCTGCGGTCGAGGTTGCCGCCGGCGTTGTTGACCATGATGTCGAGGCGCCCGAAGCCATCGATCACTTGGTCGAGCGCCTTGGGGATGGCGGTGAAGTCCATCACGTCGGCGGAGATGCCGAGCCCTCTTTGGCCCCGCGCCTCGATTTCCTTGGCGACCGCGTCCACGTCGTGCTGACGCCGCGCCACGACGGCCACGTCGGCGCCGCACTCGGCAAACGCCAAGGCGATGCCGCGGCCAATGCCGCGCCCGCCGCCGGTGACCACCGCCACCTTGCCGTCGAGCCGAAACAGTTCGTGCATGCCCATGGTTTTCCCCCCGCCAAAAGGCGAAGCCTAGCCTGATGTTTGGATTGGGGGCAACAGGCGCGGCCTGACGGTCGCGGCGAACCTTCGGTTCGTCGTGGCTTCACTGTCGCGAAACTCCGCTGCCGTTGCGTGGGTCAGATTCCGATATGTTTTGGGCCCGCACTCAGGCGCGGCGCTCCCGCTTGAGCGGAGTGCCTTTGGAGGTGGAAAAAAGACTGGCTGAGAACGGCTGGCTGCTTGCCGTTGCCGTCAGCGGCTCGGAATTGGCGACTTGGCGCACGCGCTCATGGCAAGTAAAGTAAGCTCGCAGATGCATTTTCCGCACCGGACGGCAACAGCACATCATCAGAAACCCAGTCGTGCATTGCGCTTAAGGCAATTTGGCAAATGCGTGGATTGCCGATATCAGCCTTGTCGCTCGTCCTGCTGAGCTGGCCCGCCGGGGCCCTCGCGCAGCAGGCGCTGGTCAGCAACATCGGCCAGGCGGACTTCGCCAGTCCCAGCCCCATTGCCAGCGCCCTTGGCGGGATCGACCACGCCCAGCAATTCACCACCGGCGGCAACAGCCGGGGCTACCGGCTGAACGGCGTCGAAATCGAATTCGCCAGGTTGGATGCCGGCATCCCCTTTTCGGTGTCGATCCGCGCCAACGCCAGCGGCGCGCCGGGAACCGTTGTTGGCACCTTGCAGACCCCCACATTCACCGCGTTCACGACCGACACGGTGCTGACGTTCTCGGCATCCGGCAGCGGCATCGCCCTTGCGGCCAGCACATCGTACTTCCTCGTCCTCGACGTGACCGGCGATATCGGCACCCGGATCGGCAACTGGCGGGTCACCACATCGACGAACGAAGACAGCGGCGCCGCCAGCGGCTGGAGCATCGCCAACCTGCACCGCTTCCGGCTGAATGCGGACGGCTCGCAGTGGACCAACAACATCGTCCGCTCCAGCCTCAAGCTGCGCATCAACGGCTCGGCGGTCGCCGACCCCGCGGTCACCATCGCCCGCGTCGCCTCGCCAGTCACCGAAGGCGCGGCGGCGCGCTTCACCGTCAGCCGCGCGGGGGCGACCACGGCGGCGCTGGCGGTGCAGTTATCGGTGTCCGAGAACAGCGCGGGCGGGCGCGATTTCGTGGCCTCAAGCAACGAAGGCGGCAAAACCTTCACCATTCCTGCCGGTTCCGCCTCGGCAGTCTATTCCGTGGCGACGGTGGGCGACACAACCGATGAGCCCAACGGCGCGGTGACCGTGACCGTGACCGCCGGCACCGGCTACAGCGTGGGCACTCCGTCCTCGGCGACCGTGACGGTCAACGACAACGACCTGCCAGTCGTCACCATCGCGAGCGATGCGTCGCCGGTGACGGAAGGCACGGCGGCGAGTTTCACGGTGACGCGCGCGGGCGTGACGACGGCGGCGCTAGCGGTGAGCCTCACGGTCGCCGATGCGTCGGGCAGCGACTTCGTGGCTTCGGGCGATGAGGGTGCCGGCACCGTGACGATCGCGGCGGGACAGGCATCGGCCACCTACAGCGTCGCGACTGTGGCGGACAATACCGACGAAGCGAACGGCGACGTGACAGTGACATTAACGGCTGGCGCGGGCTACAGCCTGGGCACGTCGGCCTCGGCCACAGTGACGGTTGAAGATGACGACACGCCCGAGGTGCTCATCGTTGAGTCGGACGGCGGCACCTCAGTTGGCGAGAACGGCGGCAGCGACACCTACACCGTCCGGCTCGCCACCCAGCCCAGCCACAATGTCGCCATCACGGCCAGTTCGGCCACCGACAGCGCGGCCACCGTCAACAAGGCAGGAGGCTCGGCTGGCAAGACGCAAACGCTCACTTTCACGCCGAGCGGCAGCGGCGCTTGGAATGTGTTGCAAACCATCACTGTCACCGGCGTCAACAACAGCCGCGACGATGTGGGCAATCAGCGCAGCTCGGTCATCACCCACACGGCGGCCTCGAGCGACACCGCCTACAACGCCATCTCGATAGAAAGCGTGACGGTGACTGTGACCGACGACGACACGCCCGAGCTGACAGTGGCGGCGCAGAACGGCATCACCCGCATCAACGAGAGCGCTGCCGCCACCATCGTCGTCACTTCGGATATTCCCGTGGACGGCTCGATCGACCACGGCCAGCCGACGGTGTCCGCGAGGGGTAGCGTGAGCGCCTCGGCCACAACCATCGCGGGCGGCAGCACCACCAACAGCTACACCGTGACCGCAACCGACAACAATCTGGACGAACCCGATTGGTCGATCACCACTGGCATCAGCGCCGGTTCCGGCTACGCCCTCGGCGCGCCGAGCGCGGCCACCCTCGCTGTGCGCGACGACGATCCCACGATCGTCTCGCTCTCCGGCGGAGGCTCACTGTTCGAGGGTGAAACGTCAGTATTCACGGTCGCACTTGGTCGCGCACTTGTTGCGGGCGAGATCATCGACGTGCCGCTCGCCGTGTCCGGTGTCAACGTCACCACCAGCGACTGGTCTCTCGTGCTGCAATCCGGCGCTGGACTAAATGCGGGGATAGCGCTCAGCGGCGACACCACCGCTACGCCGCAGCTACGCTTCGCCGGTGCCGGTGCTCGCTTGGCGACGCTGGTGCTGACCGCCGCGACCGGCAGCGGCGGCAAGACGCTGCGGTTCGAACTGGGACCGGATGGTACCGGCGCCAACGGCTTCGACCGCACGAGCCTCGGCAGCAATGTCGGTGGCGGCGCGGACCCCCACGCCACGGCCCGTGGCTCTAGCTTCACGGTCACAGCCAACACCGTTATCAACGACCGAGACTTCATTGTGTTCTCGCCGTCGCGAAGCGAAGTATCGGGGCAGGCGCTGGCCGAAGGCGCACAGCGAACGCTCACCGTTCACCGGATTGCCTATAAGCCGGATGGCAATGGCTTGCATCTGCCGAACGCCTGGGGGTTCCGACTGTGCTTCACCGGCACCGCGACGCCCGGCGCGGACTACTCAATCCGCCACAACCGCGGGCGCACCAAATTGGACAGTGAAGGCTGCACCCGGACGAACAGCGCGGCGGATGGCACCGCGCTCACCGCGGGCGCAAGCTTGGCCCGCTTCTACATCACGCTCCTGCACGATGATCTGGACGAGACGGAGGAGAGCGTGATCGCCACCCTGTCGAGGACGGTCAACTCGGGCATTTCCAGAGACGGGCTGAGCGAAACCCGCTTCACCATCGTCGAACCATCCCTGATCAATAAGGTCCGCCACTACACTTCCGAGACCGAGCGCGGCTGGGGCCATGTGCTGCGCTGGCGTCGCGTGCTGTATGCGTTGAGCAGCGGCGCCGAGGGGGAAGGCCCGGCCATGACCGCGACCGAGGCTGAGGGCTACGCCGACCAAGATCGGACGCGCTGGGCGCCAGTGGTGGCGGCACTGACCTTGCTAGAAGCGCAATCGAGGAGCGCGAGCGACGAGGCCGAGGACGATGCCGTGCCGCCCGCTTGCGCCGCGACTTCGGCGAGCTTGGTTGACACAGTGCGTGGCTACTGGCAGTCGAACCGCCACCGCGCGGACCGCGGCTACGGCGAGAACTGGCACCGTGTGCTGATTGCCTTCGGGGCAGAAACACATGCGACGCTTACGCCTTACACGGCGGCAGAGGCGCGGGCGGGCGAGCGCAAATGGTCTGGCTGGCGCCCAGTGCGCGAGGAGCTGGAGCGTTTGGAGGCGTGCAGTGTGAGCATTTCCGCCGCGCAGGATGCCCCAGCTAGCGTCGTGGCGAAAGACAACGACGAGCCGGTCGTCAATCCGTATGCCAGCCTGATTGCCGATGTGCGCGGCTATGCGGCGGAGACCTGGAACGGGCCGGCCCATGTGAAACGCTGGCAGAGGGTGCTCAAGGCATTGGGCGAGACCGATGCGGCGTTCAAAGACCTCACGCCTATGACGGCAGCCGAGGCGCGGGACAATGCGGTCAAGTATTTGGCTGATCGCTGGAGTCCGGTGGTGGCGGCGCTGACGGCGCTAGAGGGCGGCGCGTCACAATCGGCATCGATGCAACAGGAAAACGAACCCGCGGCCGCGCCAGCGCTGTCGGTCTCCGATGCGAGCGGGGCGGAAGGCGAGGCCATGAAGTTCACCATCACGCTGTCGCTGGCAGCCGAGAACACGGTGAAGCTGCTGGCGGCCACCCGGCAGTCGAATCCGGTGTCGGCGCGCGAGAACGAAGATTACCAGCACAACTCATGGTGGGTGACGTTCGCGCCAGGCGAGACAGAGCGGCATTTTTGGATCTACGCCTTTGATGACTCGCACGGCGATTCCGGCGAAACCTTCGAGGTCGTGCTTTCGCGCGCCCAAGGCGCCACCATCGCCGATGCGGTGGGCGTGGGCACAATCACCAACGACGATCCGTTGCCGGGCGCGTACCTGGCGCGATTCGGACGCGCGGTCGCCGAGCAGGCGCTCGCCGGCATCGCCGCGCGGCTAGAGGCGCCGCGCGAGCTTGGAATGCAGGGTAGCTTCGCAGGCCATGCGCTGTCTTTCGGCGGTGAATATCCGGATACAGATAGCGCCTTGCCAGCGCAGTCACGAAGCATGACGCTGCGCGAGGCGCTGCTCGCATCAAGCTTTACGCTGACGGGCAGGGGCGGCGATTTGGGGGGTAGCCTAGCGCTGTGGGGGCGGTCGGCGCAGAGCGGTTTCGCGGGCCGCGAGGAGAACCTGTCGCTCGACGGCGAGACGACAACGTCGATGCTGGGAGTGGACTATCAACAAGGGCGCTATCTGGCGGGACTCGCTGTGACGCGCAGCACGAGCGAAGGCGGCCATCGTATGAGCGGCGCGGCGGTGGGCGAGGGCGATGGCCAGGTCGAAGCCACATTGACAGCCGCGCTGCCGTATGCATCGATGCAGGTCGCAGATCGGTTCAGGGTGTGGGGGGCGCTTGGGCAAGGCCAGGGCGAAGTGCGGCTTACCCCTGCTTTGGGCGGTCGCTATCAGGCCGATATGGACTGGCGCATGGCCGCCGCTGGCCTGCGCGGCGACCTCATGCCGCCTTCGGACGCAGGCCCGGCGCTGGCGGTCATTTCAGATGCGCTGTGGGCGCATACGACATCGGAAGATGCGCCCGGCCTTGCAGCGTCGGATGTCGCCATCACCGGTTTCAGGCTCGGTCTGGAGGGTCGCTGGCCTCTATCCTTGGCGAATCGAGCCAGCCTCGTGCCTCGCCTAGAGGCAGGTCTGCGTCACGATGGCGGCGACGCCGAAACCGGTTTCGGCGTTGAATTCGGCGGCGGACTGTCCTGGAGCGCACCTCTGTTCGGCCTCGTCCTTGACGTGGCAGGTCGCTCGCTGCTGACGCACGAAGACAATGGATTCAAGGATGAAGGACTGTCCTTCTCACTTGCCTTCGACCCAGCGCCGACAACAGATCGCGGGCTGTCATTCACCCTGCGCCAAGACTATGGCAGCCGAGCGCAAGGCGGGCTCGACGCACTGTTCGCATCGGCGCCGCTTGCGAGCCGTTCGAAAAGCGAAGCGGCGGGACGTTGGACGATGGAGGCTGCCTGGGGCATGCCGGTCTTCGGCGGGCACTTCACCGGCAGCCCTTATGCTGGACTTGGACGCTCCGGGCTCGCTCGCGACTTTTATCTCGGCTGGCGACTCATGCCGGAAGGCTACGGCGCGCAACACCTGTCGCTCGACCTTCAAGCAAGCCGCCAAGAGAGCGGCCTGAGCAGGCCGGAGCATACGATCAGCCTGGAAGCCAGTGTGTACTGGTGAGCATGGTCGCTGGCGCGCGGTCGGGGCGGGCCGGACGCGTTTCCCTGCGGCTGCCGGATTGGTCGCCAACAGCGGCTGAAGCTTTGCTCGCTACTTCAATGCCTTGCGGCACTGAAGTCGGCGGCACATCCATGTGCCGCACGGAAAGCTCTGATATTCAGAGCCTTCCTTTTATAAATCCCGTCATTTTTGGCGGTGCAACCGGTTGACATGTCGCTCAAGCTGTATTATTGTCCTCAACAATGCATCCACATCCTAGGTCAACAATGCATAGCTATGATTACCCCCCCCCCCCCCCCCCCCCCGCGCTAGACTGACGGCCCTCGCGGCCGCGATGCTCTGCTTCCTGCTGCTTGCAGGGGCAGCGCAGGCGCAAACCACCTGCACCCGGGCGACTTGCGCCATGACACTCAAAAGGGTTTCCGCAGTCGTAGATGGCTGTGGCGACCACGCCAGGCCGGGCCGCTTTGCGCTCACCCTATCGAGCACCGACGGCCAAACCCGCACTCGAAATGACTTCCCGATCACTGTTTTTGCTGAGATTGGGAGTGAGCACCGGGCGGCTGGCGCATTCCAAGACTGGGAGTGGCGAAATGAGAATAGCAACAGGGGTGTATGGCAGCGAGTACCCCCCACGAGATGGGGCATAGCCGCCCCGCTTATTGGGGAGAACATCTACGAGGTGCGCCCCGTAGCCGGCGCCCACATCTGGAGCAACCGCAGTCGCAACAATAGCCAGCAGGGGCCCGGCGAGCTCGTGGTGGTGACCTTAGAATTGACCTCCGTAGCCAACGCGACCAGCTCAGGATCGGCCTACTTCCTGTTCATGGGCGGCAGGGGCTGCGCGCGCGTCAACCAGGGGGGCGAGAAAATCGGCGGCCTCCAGTAGCCAGCCGCAGCGCCCTTGCCAGGAACGAGGGCGCTTATCTTGTCGCGCAGCTCGCCTTGACAACGCCACTGTGCCGGGCCAGTTTGACGGCTGTCTCGATGCTTCAGCCGAGCTTCCGCTGAACACTCAAGGGAATTTGTAGGCGCTGATCATCGATCGTGAGGCCTGTCAGCTTTCCTATGTGATTCCCCTTCCTAATCGTTCACACATCCGGTCGCGCTTGAACGCCTGCGTCATGCAGACGGCGGCGACGCGGGCCGCTGGGCAATGGAGGCGGGCTTCGGCTTGCCGGTCCTCGGCGACCGGCTCATCGGCGCGCCGCACTTGGGCTACGGCGCTTCCGGCCGGAGCCGCGACTGGAGCCTCGGCTGGCGCCTGACGCCGGAGGCGGGGCTGGGCGCGCCGAACCTCAGCCTCGGCGTGCTGGCCACGCGGCGCGGGAGCGGCCCAGCGCCGGCCGACCACGGCATCGTCATGGAGTTCCACGCCGCTTGGTGAGCAGGGCCGGCGGCAAGGGATTCAGGCGCCTTTCCTTGGCAGGGTGCGGCCGCCCTTGCGCCTCTCCCTGCCCCATGCCGGGCACCGACATTGCGGCTTGCGCTGCCGCCTGCTGCACGGGGCTGGGCTGGCCGCAAGGGCGGGAGTTGCCGCGAAGCGCCTTGCCAGATGCCCTCGTCTCGGCCATTCTAGGCTTTTCCCATGGGAGGGCGGAGCCATTGAAGACCCCCAATCAAGAACGCAGCCGGGTGCAGCGTCCCGTGACCCTTGCCGACGTGGACCTGTTCGGGCCGGGCGCGCCGGAGCATTGGTACGCGGCCTATGAAATCCTGCACCGCGAGGCTCCCGTGCATCGCCTGCCCGGCGAAGGCCCCACCCCGGACAAGGACGGCTTCATCCTGACCAAGTACGACGACATCGCCTTGGTGGTGCGCGATCCAGTGCGCTTCCCGCCGCTGATTTCATTGGGGCTTAGGCAACTTAACGAATCCGGCGTTCCGCCCCAGGACATTCCGAACATCAACACCATGATGGCGTCGATGATGACGCTGCGCCCGACCGATGCGCTGTACCGCTCCCATCGCCAGGAACTGACCGATCCCTGGGTGGGGCCGGGCGCCTCCCGCAACACGGAAATGATCGCCGGCCACGTCAACGACCTGATCGGCAACTGGATCGACAACGACCCCGGCGTTGTGGAGTTCATCTCCGAATTCGCCCGCCCGCTGCCGCAGCGGGTGATGAACAGCATCCTCGGCTTCCCCCAGGAGGACATCGCCCTGGTGGAGAAGTGGGGCGCTGCCCAAGTGGCGCCCTTCGTCTATGGCGAAGGGCACCGCAACCTGCTCAATGAGGAGCAGACCGGCGAGCAGTTCGAGGCGCTCAACGAGTTTGCCGACTACGTGCAGGCGCACATCGAGGATCGTCGCCGTCGCCCGAAGGATGACATGATCACCTTCCTGACCCAAGTGACCTATCAAGCCTTGGGCCGCAAGCTGACCGACTTGGAGATCAACGGCATCGTCTATGCGATGGTCATCGGCGGGCTGGAGACCACCCAGTACGCCATTGAGGAGCAGGCGCAGTTGCTGTGCGAGCGCGACGGCGTGTTCGATGCCATCAAGCAGGACCGCAGCAAGCTTCGGCACTTCACCGAGGAGGGCATGCGCCTGCGTTCGCCCACCCAGGGGCTCTCGACCCGCATCACCACCCGGGATGAGGTCTTTCAGGGCGTCGCCGTGCCGGCGGGTTCGCAACTGCACCTGCGCTGGGCGGCGGCCAACATTGATGCCGCCGAGTTCGAGTGCCCGCACGAGCTTCAGCTCGACCGCAAAGCCGTCAGCCGCCACCTGACCTTCTCCCAAGGCCCCCGCGTGTGCCCCGGCGCCCATCTCTCGCGGCTTGAGCAAGTGATCGCTTGGGATGGGCTGCTGGACCGCATCGACCATCTCGAATACGCGCCGGGCAACACCCTCCTGCACCAGCCGGGCATCATGCTGGGCACGTTGGAGCTGAAGCTCAAGTTCACCAAGGCCGCGTAGGGGAATGGGAACCCAGCTGGCAGGCCTGACGGCGGCGGTGACGGGCGGCACGGCGGGCATTGGCCGCGGCATCGCGGAAGCCTTTCTGGCCGAGGGCGCGAAGGTTGCGCTGATGGCCCGCAATCGGGACAAGGCCCGCCGGGTGCTTGAGGAGCTGGACGCCGGCGACGCAGCGGTCTTCATTGCGGGCGACGCCACCGTTCAGGCCGACGTGGAAGGCTTCATCGACCAGGCCGCGATGCGTCTCGGGCGCTTGGACGTGCTGGTCAACAACGCGGGCGGCGCCGGCGACCTGCAGCCGCTGGCGGAACTCTCCGACGAGGCCTTCGATCTGGCCATCAAGTGGAACCTCTATTCCACTTTCTGGGCCAGCCGCCGGGCGCTGCCCGGCATGCTGGAGCGCGGCTTCGGGCGCATCCTCAACATCTCCTCCGTCGAGGGCAAGGTCGGCAAGCCGGTGCTGACGGCCTACACGGCGGCCAAGCACGCGGTCAACGGCTTGACCAAGTCGCTGGCCCAGGAGGTCGGCGCCCAGGGCGTCACCGTCAATGCCATTTGCCCAGGCTTGATCATCACCGACATCGTCAAGGACAACGGCCCTGCCACGGCCGAGGCGATGGGCCTGACCTTTGACGAGATGGTGGACATGTTCGCCCGGGAGTCGGCCATCAAGCGGCCCAATGCCGTCGAGGAAGTGGCTGCCGCCGCCGTGCTGCTGGCCAGTCGTGCCGGCGGCGGCATCACCGGCGCCACGCTGAGCGTTGATGGCGGAACCGCGCCTTACTGAGGCGATTGCAGCCATCGAGCTGCGCGGCGGCCGGGTTCGTTTCGTGGAGCGGCTGCTGTCCGAGGCCGAACAAGAGCGCTGGTTCAACGCGCTGCGCGATCGAACCCGGTGGCGGCAGGAGGAGATCCGCATCTTTGGCCGCCAGCGGCGCCAGCCTCGCCTCACGGCTTGGCACGGCGACGTCGGCGCCGCCTACTGCTACTCCGGCATTCGGCTGCGCCCGGAACCTTGGACTGCGGACTTGGCAGCGATCAAGGCGCGCGTCGAAGCCGTGTCCGAAACGCGCTTCAACAGCGTTTTGCTGAACTATTACCGCAATGGCCAGGACAGCATGGGCTGGCATAGCGACGATGAGCCCGAACTCGGCGCCGAACCCGTGATCGGCTCCGTCAGCCTGGGCGCCTGCCGCCGCTTTCGGCTGCGGCACAAGGCCGACCGCAGCCTGCAAATGGCTTGGAACCTGCCCGGCGGCAGCTACTTGGAGATGGGCGGCGCCCTGCAAAGGCACTGGCGGCACTGCGTCCCCAAGGTGGCCGCCAAAGCGGGCGTCGGCCCACGCATCAACCTGACCTTCCGCTGGATCAATCGCTGATCGAGGGTTCTTGCCGCTCGTCCGCGGCTTAAGCGGGTCGATCTCGCGCAACCACTTGAGAGATCGGCTATTTCGAGGCGTTTCGCCGTTGGGTAGGGTGGTCCGGCCAGGATGCGGCGGTGGCCGTCGCCGCCGACCGCCACTTGGACGTGATAGGATGGCGACATGTCGAAGGACACCCTCACCATAGCCGGAATGCTCGTGACCGGCATCCTCGGGCTGGCTGGCTTGATGCTGCACCAGAGCGGGAACATAGCGGAACTGCGCACTGCGGTGCGCAACGACATCAGCGGATTGCGCACCGAGATGCGCGATGCGATCGATGGCTTGCGCACGGAGATGCGCGACGAGCTCAACGGCTTGCGCACGGAAATGCGCGACGAGCTCAACGGCTTGCGCACGGAAATGCACGACGAGCTCAGTGGCTTGCGCACGGAAATGCACAAGGAAATCGGCGAATTGCGCACGGAACTGCGCACAGCCTTACAGGCTCAGTCCGCGCAAATCAATGAACTCCAGCAGCGGGTGGTGCGCATTGAGGGGCGAACGGCGCGCGTTGAGGGACTGCTTGAGGGACTTCAGCCCGCCCTGGCGGCCGCCCCGCCTGCCACCTAGCGGCCAGTGTCCGGTCAATCGACGCCGATGCCCCTGATCGATAGGCAAGGCCGCTCGGCTGATCGGCGCGGGTGCGGTGGATAGGCCTGATGCGGCTCGCCATCGAGATCGGCGCCGCGCGGCCCGACAACCTGGCCCTGCTGACGGATTGGGTGCGCCACGCGGAACGGCTGGGCGTGGCGCTGGCGTTTTCGGCGGAGGCTTGGTGGAGCGACGCGGCGACGCCGTTGGCCTACCTGGCGGCCAGGACCCGGCGCATCCGGCTGGCCACCGGCATCATGCAGGTCACCGCCCGCGCGCCGGCCATGACGGCCATGACCGCGCTGACCCTGCACGATCTCACCGGCGGGCGGTTTGCGCTCGGCTTGGGCGCCAGCGGTCCCCAAGTGGTGGAAGGGCTGCACGGGGTGGCCTACCGCGCGCCCCTGACCCGGCTCAGGGAGACCGTGGAGATTTGCCGCCTGATCTTCGCCGGCGAGCAGGTGAGCTACCAAGGCAAGGTCTTTCAACTGCCCTTGCCGGATGGCGAGGGCAAGGCGCTGCGCATCGCCCACGAGCCGGCCGAGGTGCCGATCTACTTGGCCACCCTCGGCCCGAACGCGCTCCGCTACACGGGAGCGGCGGCCAACGGCTGGCTCGGCACCTCGTTCTCGCCGGATCATCCCGAGGCCCATCTCGACTTCATCCGCGAAGGCGCGAACCGAGTCGGCAGGCCGATGTCCGAACTTAATCTGTGCGTTTCGGCGCGGGTGGAGATCGGCGACGACGTCGAGGCCATGATTCAGCGCCGCAAGCGGGGCGTCGCCTTCAACCTGGGCGGCATGGGGTCGGCCACCACCAACTTCTACAACGACGCCTATCGACGGGCGGGCTATGACGAGGAGGCCCGGGCCGTTCAGTCCCTGTGGCTGGCCGGTCGGCGCGCCGAGGCCGCCGAGCGGGTGCCGGACGCCATGGTGACGGCGTTTCAGGCGCTTGGCACCGCCGAGATGGTGCGCGAACGCCTGCGCCGCTACCGAGACGTGGGCGTGACCACCTTGAAGCTCGGCTTGGACGGCGCGCCGCTCGGCAGCGCCCGCTTTGAACTGCTGGAGCAAATCGCCGACCTGACGGAGGACATCGCATGAAACTCTACATGGTGCCGCTGGCGCCCAACCCGACCAAGGTCATGCTCTACATTGCCGAGCGCGCCGAACTCGGCTTGGACATGGGCATTGAGCAGATTGTGGTGAACACGGTCAAGGGACGCCACAAGGAGCCCGCCCACTTGGCCAGAAATCCCTTCGGCACCGTGCCGACGCTCGAACTGGATGCCGGCGGCCACCTCGTGGAGTCGTTGGCCATCATCGAGTACTTGGAGGACCGCTTCCCCGAGGGCGGCCTGCTGGGCGTCAGCCCCGAGGAGCGCGGCAAGGCCCGGGATCTGGAGCGCATCATCGACCTCAAGGTGGCCAGCGCCATGGGGCAGTACGGCCATGCCAAGAACTCCCCCTTGGGGCGCCCGCCCAATCCGGAGCTGGCCGCGCGCATGGAGCAGAGCCTGCAATTGCCGTTGGACTACTTGGAGAGCCTGCTCTCGGATGGCCGACCCCTGCTTCTGGGTGAGCGCGCCTCCATCGCCGACTGCACCCTGCAGGCGTCGCTGCAGTTCATGCGCTTCGTGGAGGCCGACCTGTTCGGCGAACGCCAGCGGCTGCGCGATTGGGACGAGCGCTACCGCGCCCGCCCCGCCGCGCAAAGCGTGCTTCGCTGGTAGGCCCCGGGGGTTGCGCCGTCATGAGTGCCGCGAACGCGGAACTCGAACGCACCGAAGGCCCGCTAGCTTTCCTCCGCTTTCAGGATGTCGTACGCACGCTTCTGGAAGTACCAGCGGCCATCCACCTTGACGTAGTCGTCCTCGTAGCGGCCGACGACCAAGCGCTTGCCGCCTTCCTTGTCGTGCAGCTCCTCCTGCTGGTACCAGGTGCCGTGGGCGGTATCGCCGTCAACGACGATCGGCCCCGCCGAGGCGAAGAAGCCGACAAAGGAGAAGCCCGCCATCGCCCCTTGCCAAACGGGGAGGATATTGGCCTTGCCGGTGATGTCGCCGGCGCCGGGCAGGGACCAGGTGGCGTCGTCGCGCCAGTTGGCTTGCCAAGCATCGCCGTCGAAGCGCATGACGGCATCGTTGTAGGATTCCACGAGTTCGCGGATGGCGAGTCGGTCCTCGATCGGTCCACTGCTGATCATCCTCTGTCCTCCGTGCGGGTTCGATTTGGGAGGCCCCATGTAAGCACGTTGCGGCCGGAAAAACGAGGAGGCGCGACCTGACGGTCGCGGATGGAGTTTCGCTGACGCGAAACTCCGCACCTTTTGCGTGGGTCAGGTTCCGAGATGTTTCTTAAGCCCGCACAGGAGCGATCCCCTGCAAGCGAACCGCACGGCGCAAGTCGCCCGCCAATGAGTACAGCACGGGCACCACGAACAGCGTCACCAAGGTGGAGATGGCCAGGCCCCAGCCGATCGCCAGCGAGATGACGCTGACGATGGGGTCGTAGCCGCCGATGCCGTAGGCGGTGGGCAGGACGCCGCCCAAGGTGGTCAGGGTGGTCACCAAGATGGGGCGCAGCCGCTCGGCGACCGCCTCGATGACTTGGCTGTTGCGGTCGCCGTTGCCGTTGCTCGCGCGGACGCGGCGATGGATGGAGTCCACCATCACGATCGAGGCGTTGACCACCACGCCGGCCAGCCCCACCGCGCCCATCATGGCGAACAGGCTCATCGGCTTGCCATGCACGAAGAAAGTGAGAAACACCCCGGCGATGGCGAAGGGGATCACCAGCATCACGAACAGGGCCTCAAGCAGCGACCCCAACATCAGCCAGATGACGATGCCGATCCCCGCCACCGCCAATGCCGCCGCCACGGCGACGCCGGCCGTGGTCTTCTGGGTGGCTTCGGCCTCGCCGCCGTTGAACACGTAGAGGTCGGGCAGGCCCGCAAACCGGGGAAACAGCTCCCGTTCCAATTGCTGGGCGAAACTTAAGGCCGTCAGCCCGCTGTCCTGGGAAAAACTGGCGCGCACGGTGGCGGAGCGAAAGCCGTCCCGGTGGTGGATGCGCGTCACCGCCGGCAGCTGCATCGGCTCCACCACGTCGCGCAGGCGCGTCAGCTGGCCTGAAGCGGCCCGCACGGGCGTCTCCAGCAGCGCTTCGAGGTCGAGCCGCGCGCCTGGGTCAAACTGCACCCGGATTTCGGTGGTGTCGTCGAGGTCGCGGTGCTCGCTGGCCTTGATGCCGTGGAAGGCGGCCGCCAGCGTGGTGCCCACGTCCTGGGCGCTCAAGCCCAGCCGGGCCAGCTTTTCGTAGTTGAGGTTCAACTGCAGTTGCGGCGTGCCGGGCCGTTCGTCCACCTCCACTTCGATGACTCCCGGCGCGCTGCGCAGATGGCTTTCGATCTCGAAGGCGGCGCCGCGGCGGATGGCGTCATCGTTGGACAGCACGTGCACCGTCACCGGCTGGTCCGTGGGCGGCCCAAAGTATTCGGACTGATAGACCAGGTCCACGCCGGCCGGCACCCGCAGCCGCGGCGGGATCAGCTCGATCCATTCAGCGTTGGTGTGGCTGCGTCCGAAGCGCTTGAACTGCGTGATGATCAGCGCCTCGTTGTCCGCATCGCCAAAGGCCTTGTCCAGCGATCTGGTGTTTTGGTGGCCGATGCGGGCGGTCACCGCCTCCACGTCGCTGGCGGCGATCTTAAGCAGTTGCCGCTGCAGATCGGCGGTGATGGCCTCCGTGCGTTCCAAGGCCATGCCAGGCGGCGTGGTGACCTTGATGAACAGCCGCTCGGCGTCGTCCTGGGGAAAGAGCGTGAAGGGCACCAGCGGACGGATGATCCCCATGATTGCGGCGAACGCGGCAAAGGCGGCGATCAGCGTCACCGCCCGGTGCGCCAGCACCCAGGCGAGCGCCCTGCGGTAGCGGGCCTCAAGGGCGCGCACGAAGCGGCGGCTTTGCAGCCCGGCGCCGGATTTGAGCGTTGACATGTGGGCGGGCAGGATCAGGAACGACTCAAAGAGGGAGAACGCCAGCACGATGATGACCACCATGGGAATCTGCCACACGATCTTGCCCGGCATCCCGCCGATGGCCGCCAAGGGCGCGAAGGCGAGCACGGTGGTCAGCGCCGCAGCGGTGACCGGCGCCAGCATCTCCTTGGCGCCGGCCAAGGCCGCGGCGCCAGGTTCCAAGCCTTGGGCCTGCTTGACGACGATGCGCTCGGACACCACCACGGCGTCATCCACCACCATGCCCAGCACGATCACCAAGCCCGTCAACGCCATCATGTTCATGGTCATGCCGAACGCCGGAAACAGGATCAAGGCGGCGAGAAAAACGATCGGGATGCCGATGATGATCCAGACCGCGGGGCCGGGCCGAACGAAGGTGAACAGCACTGCCGTCACCAGCGCCAGCCCGATCAGGCCATTGGTGGCCATCAACTGCAGGCGGTTGCCAACGATCTCCGACTCGTCGTTGGTCAGCGTCAAGCGGACGCCCTCGGCAACCTCCATTGCCGCCACCTCGGCCCGCACCTGCCCAACCGCGTCCACGATGTCGGCCGTCTCGCGCTTTTGGACCAGCAAGGTGACGCCGCGCCGTCCGTTGGTGTGGGCGATCATGCCGGTGTCCTCGCGGCCCGATTCGATGCGGGCGATGTCGGCGATGCGCAGGGCGCCGCCTTGGGCATCGAAGCGCAGGATCGCCTCGCCGACCTCCTCCGGCTCATCGAAGCGGCTCCACATGACCACCTGCCGCCGCTCATCCGGGCTTTCCAGCATGCCGCCGGTGCTGGAGACGTTGCGGTTGCGGACGGCGGCGATCACGTCGGTGAGGGTGATGCCGTGCTCCTTGGCGCGCACCGGATCGACCAGCACCCGCACTTCCGGATCCGGCAGGCCCACCGGGTGGACGCTGGCGATGAGCGGCAGGCGTTCCAAGCGCTCCTCGACCTTCCTGGCCGTTTGCGCAAGGGCCCGTTCCGGGCCTTCCAAGGCGATCTCCAGCACCGTCATGCGGGCGGGGTTGAACTGCTTGAGGACCGGCTCGTCCTCCATCTCGTTCGGAAAGTCCGTAATCGCCTCCAAGGCCGCGCGCAGGTCGGTTTCGGCGGCCTCGGTCTGCGCCTTGCCGTAGTCGTCATGGAGTTCGATGGTGGTGAACGAGGTGTTGTCGGCGATGACGGTGGTGAACTCGTCAATGCCCTCCACTTCCTCGAGGGCCTCCTCGATCGGAATGGTCACCTTCGCCTCCACGTCCTGGGCGGCGCCGCCGGGCAGCATGGCGGTGAGCCAGAAAATCGGCGTCTCCACCGTGGGGATGAACTCCCGGGGTATGCCGGTTGCCGATAGATAGCCCATCACGACCAGGCCGGCGGCGATGACGTTGACCAGCAGATGCCGTTCGATGAAGAAGCGGAGCAGAGCCTCCAACGCCGTCAGCTCCCGCTCACGACGGTGACTTGGGCGCCGTCACGCAGCGCGAACTGGCCGTCAACCACGACGGTTTCGCCGGCGGCCAGCCCGTCGATGATCTCGACCTGGCCGTCGCCGGTTCGTCCGGTCCGCACCGGACGCAGGCGCGCCCGGCGGCTCTCGACCACGAACACGTGCATGGCCCCGCCGCGTCTGAACACCGCCTCAGCGGGCACGGACGCCGGTCTGTCCACCGCCGCGTAGCGTGCGTGCACCGTGGCCACCATGCCCTCGCGCAGGACGCCTTGCGGATCCTCCACCCAAATCTCCACCGGGTAGGTACCCGAGTCCGGTTCGCTGAGACGGGCGACGCTTTGGATTCTGCCGCTCAACCGGCGCCCGCCGAGGGCGTCCAAGGCCAGTTCGGCGGTTTGTGCCCCGGCTAGGCGGCTTGCCTCGCCGGCGGTGACGCCGGCCCGCACCCGAGCCCGCGAAAAGTCCGCCACCGTGGCGACCGCGTCGCCGCGCTTGACGTAGTCGCCAACCTGAACGTGAATGCGCTCGGCGGTGCCGGCGAAGGGCGCCCGAACCGTGGCGTCGGCCAAGGCCCGTTGCGCCGCTTCCAGTTGCGCCTTGGCCGCCACCGCTTGCGCCCGGTTGCGCCGCACGGCGAAGCGCAGGGCGTCCAAGCGGTCCTCGCTGATGAATTGGCGGGCGAACAGATCCCGGCCGCGAACCAACTCGCTGTCCGCTTGGGCGGCGTTGGCCCTGCTGCGGCGCGCTTCGGCCGCAGCTCGGTCGCGGGCGATGCGGGGGCGCTCATCGTCAAGCAGCACCAGGGGCTGCCCCGCGCGGACCGGATCGCCCGGCTCCACCGAGCGGGTGGCCACGCGGGCGTCCACCTCGGCCGCCACCACCGCCTTGCGGAAGGCTTCGACGACCCCCGGCAAGGACGCCTGCCGGCGCAGTTCAGCGCTCCGCACAGTGGCGACGCGCACCTGCACCGGCGTGTGCAGCGCGGCGGCGGGGTTTTGGCCTTCCGCGGGCGCAGCGCTCCGCGCCTCCGCCTGCTCTTCGACGGGCGAGCAAGCGGCTGCGAAGAGAGCCAGCGTCATGACGAGTGGCCGTCCTTGCACTGAACCACCCCAATTCAAGAGGAGGGCGCGACGCCGTTGGGATGGAGGATGGCTCCCAACCGAGTCCGGCTTGAAAGCGTCACGCCGTCGCTCCGGGAGCTCGCTTGGAAGTGGCGTCACGACCCGGAGCGAGGACGTTAGGCCCTCGGACGCCGCAAAGCGTTGTTGCTAGCCAAAGGCTGGCCAAAGGGGTCGGCGGGCATGGCTGCCGCATGGCGTGACTCCTGAATTGGGCGCTGGCAAGATGTTGGCTCGATTTTAGGCGCATTGGACAGGCCAATGAAACGAAATCCCGGTGATTGGCTTCGAACTCGGATTCTGGAGTGAAATCTGCTTTTCGCGTTGCACACGATGGCGGGAACGGGATGGCTCGGGGGTGGGTTTGTTGTTGCCTGGGTAGCTTGGGCAGGGTCCGATTCGAAGCCCTTGGTTGACTGGCACGAAAGCCCCGATATAGTGCGCTGCACCGGAAGCGGCGGGTAGGGAGCCGTCGTCAAGCCGGTCCAATCAGATTCAAGGGGAGGAATCCGTGAGAACCAAAGCACTTGTTGCCGTGGTCGGCATCGCACCTGTGGCGGCAGCGGCGCTGCTGAACCTCGGCATCGCCACATCAGTGGTCGCGGCTGAATCGGGGCTGGTCATTGAGGAGGTGATCGTTACCGCCCGCAAACGTGAGGAGTCGGCGCAGGAAGTGCCGGTGGCGATCACCGCGCTCTCACAGGAACTGACTCGGTCAACGATTCGGGACTTGACCGACCTCAACGGCTTCGCTCCGAACGTGCGCATCGACAACGACCGGTCGCGCAACAACGCGGCCTCCATCACCATTCGCGGCATCAGCCCGACTCGAACGGATGACAACTCGTTCGACTCGCCCGTTGCGGTGATGATCGATGGCATCTATCTCGGTACGCTGGGTGGCCAGTTGCTGGAGAACTTTGACCTCGAGCGGGTCGAGATTCTCAGGGGACCGCAGGGCACATTGTTCGGCAAGAACACCGTGGGCGGCGTGGTCAACGTCATCCGCAGCCGTCCGACCGGCGAGGTGGGCGGCAAGTTCAAGGTCACCGCGGGCAAGTGGGACCAACGGGAGTTTCGCGGCGTCCTGAACGCGCCCCTCGTTGATGACCGGCTGGCTGGCAAGCTGTTCTTCACCAGCATCAACAACGACGGCTTCCTGGATAACGCCACTGTGGAAAGGCGGGTGCCCAAGACCGACTACGAAAACTATGGGATGACGCTGCTTTTCACCCCGAACGATCGTATCGAGGCGTTGTTCACCATGGAGAAGTTTGCTGATGAGAGCGAACTCGGCGCCTACCTGGGCAACTACAACTTGGCGCCCGGCGTGGCGCAGCAACCGAGCGACCCGCGGCAGCAGGATCTGTCCAGCGGCTTTCTCTCCTGCACCCTGTTCGCGTCCGGCTTGTCGCCGCTTTGGGATTCGGACGTCCCTTGCCGCACCAGCCTCGACATTCCCAAAAACTCGACTGCGGATTTGCCCAATCCAGGCGAGACCGACGTGGATGCCTATACGCTGCACATGAACTATGACGTTTCGGACAACATTCGCATTGCTTCAGTAACCGGGTTTCGCGATGGAGTCGAGGATCGGAAGTACGATTTTGACGGGACCGAGAGCAATCACATCACCATCGAGCGCCTCAACGACTATGACCAGTTCAGCCAGGAACTGCGCGTTGAAGCGTCCTTCGACAAGCTGTCGCTGGTCATGGGCGGCTACTACTGGAAAAGCGAGTTCGAGCAGGATTGGGTGACGGGGGGCGAGTTCTGGAAGTTCGTCGAGTCGCTCAGCGCCAGGGACCTTGGCAACAACGTGTGGCTGCCCCTTGCGCCGCCAGCGCCGCCGAACGACACCCCGGCCGCTCTCGCAAGATATGAAGCGCGGCTGGCTATCCGAGCCGCCTACGCCACCCCGCTGGAGGCCTGCTACGCGCGCGGCGCGGGCGGGGATGCGGAGTTTGGCAACGTATGGTGCGACAGCGGCGCGGGATTGGCTGGGTATGGCGGTGACCTGACCCAGCGGCTTTTCGAGGCCCAGGAGACCGAATCAATCGCGTTCTTCGCGCAGGCGGAGTATGTGATTGCAGAAGATTGGACGCTAACGGCCGGCCTGAGATGGACGGAGGAGAAGAAGGACTTCATGGCTGGCCAAGCTTACCTATCGCCAGTGGCTCGCCAGCGCATCAGGAACTTCCCGGATTGGGCCGTGCTGGACAACAAGTGGACCGAGGTTTCCCCCAAAATCGGCCTGTCCTACCAGTTCACCGATGATGTCCTGTTCTATGCGTCCTATTCCGAAGGATTCCACTCCGGCGGCTTCTTTGGGGTGAACCAGAATGTTGCGGACTTCGAGCGTGACCAGTACGACCCGGAATTCGCCAACTCATACGAAGCGGGCATGAAAAGCCAGCTGTTCGACAACCGGGTGCAGCTCAACGTCGCGTACTTCTTCAACGACTTTGAGGACAAGCAGGAGCAGTCCGTTCAGTTCGACGCCAGCACCAACACCGTGGCCACGGTGTTCGACAACGTAGCAACCGCCACTTATCAAGGCATTGAGGCTGAGGCGCAGTGGTTGGCCAACGAGTACCTGAACCTGTTCGCTTCCTTCGGATGGCTCGATGCCGAGTACGATCAATTCGAGACGGACCTGAACCCCAACGACGATGGGCTTGTCGGTTCAGTCGTGGAGGATGCTTCGCATCTTATTCCGCGCAACGCCCCGGAATTCACGATTGGCGTTGGTGGCACGTTCACCGTGCCGCTGGGGCCGGGAACCCTTGAACTTTACACCAAGTACGATTGGGTGGACGAGGTCGAGACCAACTTGCTGAACTTGGATGTCGGGCGCGTGGGCTCACGGGAAAACCTGAATGCGGCTGTCTCCTATGCTTTTGGCAACACCTCCATAACCCTGTTTGGGCGCAATCTGACCGATGAGGTTTACGAAGTGCCGTCGATCATTCAACCGTTGTTCGCGTCTTCCACGATTGTGCCGGGCACGTCCTGGGGCCTTGAGGTCGAAATGGAGCTGTAATGCCCTGCGTACCGGAAGTTGTGAGCGAGCGTCCATCGCCGCCGCTGCCTCAAGACCGCGCATGCGCACTTCGCAGGCGAGCAGTGATGCGAATTCCATGTTGAAGGAGCCGTCAACCGGCTGCCACCTCTTTGCTCCGCAAGGAACTCGCGGGTATCCTGAGAGACTTCAGTAGTGATATCGTGCGGCGAGAAAGGTCACGCGGTCGCCGTCAACTTGATAGACGAGCCAGTGTTCCTAGTCTATGCGGCGTGACCACTTACCCGCCAGTGCGCCCCGCAAGCGCTCAGGTTTGCCCGTCCCCTCGAATGGATCGCGCAGACCTCCTCGACGAGCCGGAGCGTACGCAGGGCGCGGCGCCGATCCGTTCGGGTCCAGTGTTCAAGATCGCCCAGGAAGTTCCGGTCCATGATCGCTTGCCAGCGTTCGGGATCGGTCACTCGCGCTCCAAATTGAGACGTTTCCAAAGCTCCGGTAGGCCAACCGCTTTGCCCTCGCCACGAGCGGCCCTCTCGCTCGCCTCAATCAGGCGTCGGGCGTTTCTCGGCGAGCGGAGGAGATCAGCCGTTTCAAGCCATCCGGTGAGCTCGTCCGCGGCTATGAGGGCAACCGCTTCTTGGCCTTGGCGCCTGATCAACACTGGTTCTCGGGTATCGGTAGCCTGATCCATGAGCGTCGCTAGGTGCTTTCTGGCTTGCGTGTAGTTGGTCTCGTGAATCATGAAGCTACCTTCTTGCGCACGGAAGCCGTGTCGGCATCCACCCCAAACTTGGATATTACACCAATGTGGTTGAGGAGCGGCGGAATGCCCTCGTTCATTCAGGACGCTGGGTTCAACCCAAGAGATGCGCCCGCCGGTGCGAAACGCTCCCAAAAAACACTCTGACCCGAAACGATGGCTTACCCATCGCCGAATATCTCCGTCACATGCTCGGTATCCATGTACTCCCGAACCGCGCGGATCTTGCCGTCGCTCAGGTCGTGCATGAAGTGGTAGATGTTCCTGTACTCCCTGCCGTCCTTCATCAGGCCGTAGGATGTGGCCTCCATCGAAACGCGGCCTTCCTCCGCCGTCATTTGCGTGGGCGTCACCTGAATGCCGCCTTCGGTCCCCTCGGAAACGCCCGCCACCAGATCGGCGAACTGCGCTTTGGTGTAGGTGCCGGAGATGTTGGTGGTGCCCGCCACCCACCAAGTGGCGTCCTCGGACAGCAGCCCCAAGGCCTCATCAAAGCGGCTGGCGGAAAACGCCTCCCAAAAATCCCTGACAATCTGCTTGTTGGCGTCGGTCTGGCCCATTGGTCCTCCTCCCAAATGGAGCGGCATCCCTTCCGGGATGGCCTGCGCTCCTTGGCTTGAAGGGCAATATAGTCAGCGCGGTTTGAGCAATCAACGCGCGCCCGCGAGGCGGGCGCGGATGGAGTTTCGCTGGCGCGAAACTCTGCGCTGGTCGCTTCGGCCGGGTTCGATGGGTTTCTGAACCTGCACATGCGCGCTCAATGCAACCTTCGCCAGCCTGGCGTTTGGCGGAGAGGCGGTGAGGGAAGCGGAGGAATGAGACCTCACGCGCTTGATTCCCCCAAGGCCGTCTCGTCGCGCAGCAGCACGCCGGCGGCGGTGAGCCTGCCCGCCTCCTCCGGAGAGCGTCCCAGCCAGTCGGCCAGAACCGCCTCGTTGTGCTCGCCGCGGTGGGGTGCCGGGCCGCGCGCCCCGTGCTTGGCGTCGGAAAAGCGCCAAGGCGCCTGCACGACGGGGCGCTGTCCGCCAGCTCGATCGTCCATGGGGCGGATCAGTCCGTGGGCGGCGAGGGTCGGCTGCTCGGCGAGTTCGGCGCCTTCCCGAACCCGGCCCCAAGCCAGGTTCATTCGCGCCATGGCGGCTTCGACCGCCTCCCACGTCTCCAGGCCGGCGAAGAAGGCCTGCATCCGCTCCCGGCGCAGGCGTATTTTTTCCGGCAGCGGCGTGGTCTTGCGGGCGGGGTCGGTGAGGCCGAATTCGTTGGCGAGCAGGCGCCACAGATGGCGGAAATCGGCGGCGACCAAAATCCAGCCGGCGCCGCTTTCCCAAGTTTCGCTGGTCAGGGGCCCGGTCGCCTCGGAGTCCTCCAAGTCGTAGTGAAGCTGGTCGTCGGTGGCAACGGTGGCGTCGATCATGGCGATGTCGATGTGTTGGCCCGCCCCGGTTCGCTGGCGCGCGATGACGGCGGCGAGCAGCCCGACCAGGCCGTGCAGGGAGGCGTTGGTGTCCGCCACCGACAGCGGCAGGTCACGGTAGGGCATGCGGCTGCGGCGGGCTTGGCGGGCCAGCAGCCCCGCTTCGGCATGAATGATGGGCGCGTAGGCGGGCCGGTGGGATTCCGGGCCGCCCTGCCCGAAGCCGGATATGGAGAGCATGACCAGCCGCGGATTGACGGCGCGCAGCGTCTCGTAGCCCAAGCCCAGCCGCGGCATCACGTCCGGGCGGAAGTTCTCGATCAGGATGTCGGCTTGGGTGGCTAGATCGAGGGCCAGCTGCCGGCCGTCGTCGGTTCGCAGATCGATGCAGATGTCGCGCTTGCCGGCGTTCTGCTGGTGGTAGTAGCCGGGGAGGTTGCCGACCACCCGCCCCCAGAGCCTCGTCACGTCCCCGTCCGGGGGTTCGACCTTCACCACATCGGCGCCGAGGTCGCACAGCAGGCGGCCGGCAAAGGGTCCGGCCAGCACCCGGGAGAAGTCCAGCACCTTGAGATGGGCGAGCAGGTGGCCCGCCGCCGGTTCGTTTGCCAAATCAACCTCCGTGCTCGCCTTGTCGTTGCCGGGTGGCGCTTGGTTTGGGCAATGCCCCTTCGTCCCAAGCTCCCCGCTGAACCAACGCCCCTATGTTACCGTTTGCGCTTGAGTACGGAAGCCACATGACGCCTCCTGCAGCAATTCTCACTTTGACCGGTGGCAGCTTAGCCAGTCGGTTGCCCCGATGTTGGAAATGCCCCCGATCGACCGGATTGCGAGGGCGCGAACCGACACGCACCGAAGGCGCGCGTTCACTCCTTCAATTGGGAAACCTGAACCAAGCTTGGTCCAAAGTGGAAACCTGCCTCTCAACCCGCTTCTCAACCCGCTTCAGCAAGCCGTGTTGGCCGCGACTCATCGGTTCGTTTCGAGGGCCGGACGCCCTCGCTCCGGGGGATGGCGCCGGAACCGAGAGAGGTGCATTGGAGCGGGTTTCCGCCCTCGACCGGCAGTCCTTGTGGACAACAGGACGCGCTCGCCCGCGCCTGCAGCCTGGGCTGAAGCCTGTTGAGAGGCGTGAATGAGAAGTGCTGCCCCTCTCGTCGGCGCTGCCCTTGGCCGCTTTGGCGGCGCCCTTCGGGACCTCGCGCCGATCATCGCGGTGATCGTCTTTTTCCAGGTCGTCGTGCTGCAGCAGCCCTTCCCGGACGTCGGCCGGGTTTTGGTTGGGCTTGCTTGCGTGGCGGCGGGCCTCGCGATGTTCGTTCAGGGCTTGGAAATGGGCCTGTTCCCGCTCGGCGAGGCGATGGCGCAGGCTTTCGCGCGCAAGGGCAGCCTGCTGGCGTTGTTCGCCTTCGCCTTCGGCCTGGGCTTCGGCACCACCGTTGCCGAGCCGGCGTTGATTGCCATCGCCGCCGAAGCCGCCGGCGTGGCCGCCGAAGCCGGGTTCATTCCCGCCGACGAGGCCGCCCAGCAGGACTACGCCCTCAACTTGCGCATGGTGGTGGCGATGTCCGTGGGCGCGGCGATCGTGCTCGGCGCGCTGCGCATCATCAAGGGTTGGCCGATCCACCGCTTCATCATTTCCGGATACGTTCTGGTCACCGTCATGACCGCCTTCGCGCCGGACGAGATCATTGGCGTCGCCTACGACTCGGGCGGCGTGACCACCAGCACCATCACCGTTCCCCTGGTCACCGCCTTGGGCGTAGGCCTTGCCCAATCGATCCGCGGCCGCAACCCCATGGTTGACGGATTCGGCCTGATCGCCTTGGCCAGCCTCACGCCGATGGTTTTCGTGCTGCTGTACGGGATGCTCGCCTGATGCGGGACTTCCTTGCCGTGCTTGGCGACACGGCGTGGACCACGACGTTCGACGTGGCCCCGATGCTGGCCATCCTGATCGTCTTTCAAACCTTGGTGCTGCGCCGCAACGTGCCCGATTTGCGCCGCATCGCGGTGGGCTTTGCACTGGTGCTGATGGGCTTGGCGCTGTTCCTGATCGGCTTGCAGGAGGCTTTGTTTCCCATTGGCGAGACCATGGCCCGGCAACTCACCGCCCCGGAGGCGATCGGCGCCGAACGCATGGCGGACGGCGTGGATTGGTCGGACTATCTGCTGGTCTATGCCTTCGCCGCGGCGATCGGCTTTTCGACCACGATCGCGGAGCCGTCGTTGATTGTGGTGGCGCTGAAGGCGGAGGCAGTTTCCGGGGGCGCGGTGCGCGCCTGGGGCCTGCGCCTCGCCGTGGCGGCGGGGGTTGCCGTCGGCGTGGCGCTCGGCTGCCTGCGCATCGTCACCGGCACGCCGCTGCCTTGGTACATCATCGCCGCTTACCTGGTGGTCATCGCGCAGACCTTCGCGTCGAACCGCACCATCGTGCCCTTGGCCTACGACAGCGGCGGGGTGACCACCTCCACGGTCACGGTGCCGGTGGTGGCGGCCTTGGGGCTGGGCTTGGCGGCCACCGTGCCGGGGCGCAGTCCCCTGATCGACGGGTTCGGCTTGATCGCCTTCGCCAGCGTCTTTCCGATCATGTCGGTGTTGGGCTACTCTATGGTCAGGTCGCGCATCAACCGTCGGCGCGCCGCCGCCTCCAAGGAGTCTCGCCCATGAAGCTGAAGCTCATTGCCGCCTTGGCCGAAGAGGAACGGACCGAAGCGCTGGTCGCGGCGGCCCGGCAGGCGGGCGCCACCGGCGTCACCATAGTCGGCAGCGCCCGCGGCGAGGGCCTGGAGCCGGCCAAGACCTTCCTGGGGCTGGACTTCAACGCGTCCTGCGACCTGCTCCTGTTCCTGGTGGTGGAGGCCCGGGCGCGGGAGATCCTGGAGCGCCTGTGCCAAGCAGGCCGGTTTGACCAGGAGCCGGGGGCCGGCATCGCCTTTCAGCTCAACATCGAGGATGCCGTGGGCCTCGGCAGCCAGATGCACGCCATTCTTGAGGAAGCGTAGGAGGCCTTATGAGCGGCGACGTGCCAGTGCGGGTGGCGGATCTCATGTCGGCGGACGTGCATAGCGTCGATGGACGCGCCACCGTGGCCGAGGCGATGGCGCTGATGCGCCGCCACAGCATCAGCTCGCTGGTGGTGGACCGCCGCGACGGCGATGACGAATTCGGCCTGCTGGTCGTTTCGGACATCGCCGTCCAAGTGATTGCGGCCAACCGGGCGCCGGAGCGGGTGCATGTCCATGAGGTCATGTCCAAGCCGGTGCTCACGCTGCCGTCCGACATGCTGGCGCGCTACGCCACCCGGCTGCTGGTTCGCCTTGGCCTGTTCCGGGCGATCGTGGTCGATCAGGGCCGCAATTTGCTCGGCATGGCCACCCTGCTGCGCGACCTGGTGCTGGCGGAGGTCGGTTAGGGAGCGCTGGGTCGATGCCGCACCTGATCGTCGAGTACTCGGCCAACCTTGAATCCCGTTTGGGGCTTAAGGCCCTGATGGCCAAGCTGCGCAACGTTGCCGTTGCCGGCGGCGTCTTCCCTTTGGCCGGCATTCGGGTTCGCGCCGCGCGGCGCGACCATTACCTGATCGCTGACGGCGACCCGGCCCACGGCTTCGTTCATGTCATGGCGCGCATTGGCAAAGGCCGTTCGGAGGCGCTGCGCCGCGACCAGGCCCAAGCGCTGTTCGATGCGCTACGCTCCCATTTGGAGCCGCTTCGCCGCGATCAGGCCGGGGGGCTGGCGCTGTCGTTGGAGATGGTGGAAATTGATCCGGTGGGCAGCCTCAAGCTGAACAACCTGCACGAACGGCTGTCCGGATGACAGCACCCGCGCAGGCACCAGCCCGACGATGTCCCGGATCCATGAGCGGTCGGTGGCCGGGCGCAACAGCCGGCTCACACGGCAACCTGGTTTCGCGAACCCGAACGCTGGTCGTCGCCGCAGCGTTTGCGATGGCGGCTGCGCAAGTTGGCGCCGCCGCCACAATTGACGCTTGGGAGCTGATTTCCCCCACCCACCTCGATTGGCGGGAACGGCCCCATCGCCGCGCCATTGCGGAGGATCTGCTGGTGCGGCTGAATCTGTTGGCGGACGTCATTCCGCCGCTCTCTGCGCAGCAGCAAGCCCAAGTGGCCAACGAGATGGCTGAACTGCAGCGCGCGGATCCCGGCGCCGACACCCGGCGGCGCAGCCGCCTGTACATGTCGCGCCGCTATCAACACTTCCGCCTGCTTGAACTGCTTGACGACACCCGGCGCAACCTCCAATGCGTCATCGCCGCCGACCGCGTCGGCGAGGAGATGCGTTGCTGGAGCCTTGCCAGCGTCAATTTCGGGGACGAGGCGAAGCTCGACTTGGCCTTGTCCATGCTGCGCAGCGCCCGGCTGATTCCCAAGGACGGCGCCATGCCGGTGAAGGCCCAGGATCCGTCCGTTTGGTACGGCGAGTACGGCCGCGGCATCCTCAAGCACATCCTCGCTCCCTACCTCGCCGAGCGGGCGGCGGAGCAGGCGATCGGCAACTAACGTAACGGCCGTGCGGGTTGCTCCAATTGCGGAAAGGCAGTTGACACGCTAAGCGGAGAGCCAATCCCACAGCGGTTGTCAGCAATGCAACGGCCGGCCGCGCCGTTCGCGTCCCCAAGACGTTTTTTTCATTGTTGCGGACGAATCCGCCCTGCGCGTGGAACATGGGCCGGAAAGCGCCAAGGCATTCTGAGCCACTGCCGGCCAGCCGAATGTGTGTTGTCGAACGGCGTCGGCGCCACTATGATTCGCTCATGTCAGAGGCCATCGCGTTCGACACCCACCGCTTCGTCAAGCGCCTGACCGGCTGCGGCTTCACCGAGCGGCAGGCGGAGACGCTGGCCGAGGAGCATGTCGCTTTGCTCAACGCCAACCTCGCCACCAAGGCTGACGTCGAAGGGGCGCGGGCCGACATTGAGGCGCTGCGTCAGGAGACGGAGGCGCTGCGTCAGGAGACGAAGGCTGCCATAGAGGTCTCCAAGTCGGATTTGATGAAGTGGATGATCGGTGCGTTGATCGCGCAGGGCGGACTGGTCGTCGCCCTCGTCAAGCTGCTGTGAAGCCGGACGGACGGAGGCGAGTCATGGCCATGCCCCCTCCTGCCGCCGCAGGCCCGGGCAGGATGGCTGAGGGCGCGGGCAGGGCTTTTGCCGATGACCCGGGAATTGCCGGGAAGCGCCTGCGGGACAACCCGGCGTCCAGCCCCCAAGAGCGGCGCGGACGGCCTTGCTTGGCCCTAGCTCGGATGCTGTCGCGGCCCGTTCGGGACGGCCCCGGTCCCGTGCGGGCTTCGCGCTGGAGCCGTTGCTCCATCCGACATCCGCGAGAACCAACCCTGCCGAGTAGCGACGGCCTTGAGGAATTGAGGCGCGCGCTGTGTGGGCTTAAGAAACATTTCGGAACCTGACCCACGCAAAAAGCGCGGAGTTTCGCGGCAGCGAAACTCCCACGGACCTTTGGTCCGCCGCGACCGTCAGGTCGCGCGGGCGCTGTGCGGGCTCAGAAACCTTTCGGAACTTCCTCCCCGGGGCCTGGCCCCATGAACTGACTGGACGGGGAGGGTGGCGCCGGGCCATGAACGGAGGGAGCCGTAGGCGACCGGAGTTCATGGCCCGGCGGCGCGGCGCGATGCGCCCCGCCGCCGGCTCAGGCATGCTTGATTCATTCACTGAACAAGGAGCCTGAGCATGAAACTGTTGCACGCCTGCCCACCTTCCTGCAAGCGCCTGCGCATCGACGCCGACACGGCGGGGGCCGCCGAGGAGCGCCTGCGCGCCCTCGAACTCATCGACCGGATGGTCGCCGGCGGCATGCGCCGCGGCGACGCCCTGCGCACCGTCGGCTTGGCCAGGAGCACCTACTACGACTGGCGCAGGGCCTTCCGGCGCGGCGGCGTCCGGGCGCTCAAGCCCAAGTGTACCCGCCCCCGAACCGTCCGCCGCCGGCGCTGGACCGACGCCGACGACCGCGCCGTGCTCAAGCTGCGCGCGGAGCACCCCTACATGGGCAAGGCCAAGCTGCGCGCGATGCTGGCCAGGGACGGCCTGGCCCTGTCCGTCTCCACCGTCGGGCGCATCCTCTCCAGGGCCATCGCCGACGGGCGCATCAAGCCCGCGTCCTTCTGCGAGGGGCGCGCCAAGCCCAAGCGCCGCCGCCGCTTCGACGACGCCTGGGCGAACCGATGGAAGTTCGGCGACCGGGCCAGGGGCCCCGGCGAGATGCTCCAGATCGACCACATGACCTACAGCCGCGACGGCCGCGCCCTCAAGGAGTTCCGCGCCGTCTGCCCCGTCACCAAGTTCATGGCCGCCCGCGTCTTCTCCCGCGCCACCGCCGGCAACGCCAAGCGCTTCCTCGAAGCGGTGCTCGAGGCCATGCCGTTCCCCGTCCGATCCATCCAGGTGGACGGCGGCAGCGAGTTCATGGCCGACTTCGAGCGCGCCTGCGAGGCGATGGGCATCCCACTGCACGTCCTGCCGCCGAGAAGGCCCCAGTGGAACGGCTGCGTCGAGCGCGCCAACCGATCCGCCCGCATCGAGTTCCGGAACCTCTACGACGGACCCCTCACCGTCGCCGACGTCGCCCCAAGGCTCGCCCGGCACGAGTTCTTCCACAACTACCGGCGGCCGCACTGGGCGCTGGATTGCCGAACCCCGAACGAGTACCTTGTCGGGATCGAGGATGCTGCCTGATCCGGCAGGCGAAAAGTTCCGAAATGTCCTGAGCCGGCACAGGCGCTTGAATCCGATCGTCGTTAGGTGTAAATCCATTCCATGCGTTCACTTTCCCATTCACGCCGCGCCGCACCGACATGGGCGTGCCTCCTGTGCGCGGCCTGCCTAAGCGTTGCGGCGCCGGCCAGCGAGACGATGCTGCTCAACTCATCCCCCGCCCGTGATTGCTACAAGGCTGCGGCTGACCGCGGCACGTCCATGGACATCGAAACCTGCACCTTGGCCATTGAGCATCAGATGCTGGTGCCGGAGGACTTGGCGGCAACCTATTCCAACCGGGGCATTCTGCACGTGCGCAGCGGCGATTTGGCGGCCGGCCTGAAGGACCACGACCGAGCCGTGGCCTTGGCGCCGGAAATGGCCAGCGTGTACATCAACCGCTCCAACGCCTTTGTGGTGGTCAAGCGCTACCGCGACGCGATGGCGGATCTGGAGCGCGCCATCGCCAACGCCGGCGAACACCTGCCGGTCGCTTACTACAACCGGGCGCTGATGTTCAACCGCTTGGGCGACCGCCAAGCCGCCCGTGCCGATGCGGAGCGGGCGGCGGAACTGGCGCCGGAAACGCTTGCCTATCGGGAGTTCATCCAAGCCCTGGCGCAGCAATGACTCGAACCCACGGCGGGGCGGGCGACGGGCGCAAGCCCGATGCGCGTGACGGCTTTGTCCCGGGGACAAGGAACCGAGCCCGATGAACGGCAACTTCGCCGCCGATCTGTTAGCCGTTTTCGCGTCCCGTGCCGCCCGGCCCGCCCTGCGCATGGCCGATGGGGGAGTGTGGACCTACTCCGATTTGGCCGAGCGAACCGCCCGCTTGGCCACGGTGCTGGCCCAAGCCGGCGTGGCACCCGGCGACCGGGTGCTGGCCCAGGTTGGCAAGACGCCCGAGGCCGTGGCCCTGTACTTGGCAACGCTTCAAGCGGGCGGGGTCCATGTGCCGCTCAATGCCGCCTACACCGCCGCGGAGGTGGCGTACTTTCTTGCCGATGCGCAGCCGCGGCTGTTCGTGCGGGACTCCGCGAGCGCCGACTTGGCGGATGGGCACGGCGTCGGGGCCGTGCTGACGTTGGGCAGCGGCGGCGGCAGCCTCGTGCAGGCCATGGACGCCGCAAACCCATGCCATGACGTGGCCGAACGCAATGGCGACGACTTGGCCGCCTTGGTGTACACCTCCGGCACCACAGGCCGCTCCAAGGGCGCGATGCTGACCCATGACAACATCCGCTCCAATGCCGAGGCCCTGCGCCGGTGCTGGGGCTGGCGGGACGACGACGTGCTGCTGCACGCCTTGCCGCTGTTCCACGTGCATGGCCTGTTCATCGCCCTGCACTGCGCCCTGCTGGGCGCCACCCCGACGATCTTCCTGCCCCGTTTCGAGGTGGGCGCGGTCAAGCGGCACCTGCCTGAGTCCACAGTGATGATGGGGGTGCCGACTTTCTACGCCCGCCTGCTGGAGGATGCGGACTTCGGCCGCCGCCACTGCGCCGGGGTGCGGGTGTTCATCAGCGGCTCCGCGCCGCTGGCGCCGGCCACCTTCGACGCTTGGCAGGCCCGAACGGGGCACCGCATTCTGGAGCGCTACGGCATGTCGGAGACCATCATCAACACCTCCAACCCGCTGAATGGCGAGCGCGTTGCCGGCAGCGTCGGCTTCGCCTTGCCCGGCGTGTCGGTCCGGGTCACCGGGGAGGTGGGCGAGCCGTTGCCGCCGGGCGAAGTGGGCGGCATCGAGGTGCGCGGCGAGAACGTCTTCAAGGGCTATTGGCGCCAGCCGGAGAGGACCGCCGAGGAGTTCCGCCCCGACGGCCACTTCATTACCGGCGACTTGGGCGCCCTGGACGCCGAAGGGCGGCTGTCCATCGTCGGGCGGGCGCGGGACTTGATCATTTCCGGTGGCTACAACGTCTATCCCAAGGAAGTGGAGTCGGTCATCGACGAACTCGATGCGGTGGCTGAATCCGCCGTCATCGGCGTGCCCCATCCGGACTTCGGCGAGGGCGTGGTGGCCGTGATCGTGCCAGCGGGCGATCCGGTCTCCGCCGATCAGGTCACCGCCTTTCTTGAAGGTCGCCTGGCCCGCTTCAAGCAGCCCAAGCGGGTGGTCAACGTCGAAGCGCTGCCCCGCAACAGCATGGGCAAAGTGCAGAAGAACCGGCTGCGGGAGGAGTTTGAACGGCTGTTTTCGGCCACTTCTTGATTGATCCGAGCTTGGCTCTTTGAGGGAAGAAGTTCAGAGCCGCCTGTGGGGTGTGCCGGCAAGGCGCGGCGAAGCCGTGCGGCAGGCCCCCGCACAATGCCCGGCGAGGGGCAATCCCCTCGGGCTCCCCGATTGAGGGCTCCGAGCCGCAACGCCGCCGGCGCGTCCCACAGGCGCTCCCGAAGGGCGCTTCACGATGCTCGGGTCCGATTCCGCTCCGCCTGCGGACAGGGGGCTGCTTCCGACGGGGCCGTTTCCGACAAGGAAATCCTCAAACGCTTTCTCCATGTTGAATGGCAGGGATGGTTTGGTTAGGTCTGAATACGGGTATCGTGTTTTTTCCGCTGCGCCTGTTCATGGATCAAACCCAGCACCCTTCCTCTTGACGGGCGCGGACCAGCCATCCACGAGCATGGCGTTGGCCCATTCATCGCCCCAAGTCCCTGTCCTGTTGATGCTGAATTTGCCGTTGCGCCCAATCAGCCATTGACGGTATGGCGAGTGTCCATAGATCGTTCTCTTGTTGCAGGATGCCTCGATCAATCAACCCTAGTGCCAAGGACTTTGCTTCCTCCATGTCGCCGCCCAAGGTTGAGTGGATATTGATTTTGTCTCTTGTCAAAATGGACAGTGCTTCCAAGGTCTCCTTGCACCGGCCCTTGCCGACTTCCAAAAGAACCTCGTGGCAGGCTTGCTTGCGGTACTTGTAGCCCTTTACCTCCGCCATGCCCGCCCATCGCGCGGCCAACACGCCCCATTGTCCGCCTTGTGTCATCGCCCCGTCTCGCACTCGGAGGATAAGTGATTGGCGATCTGTCAGGTGGTGCGGCTCAACCTTGATGAAAACCGCATCGTCTTGCATCGTTTGGGCAAGATGGTTGGCGAATGTTGTTTTTCCGCTACCGGGCGCACCTTGGTAGATGAGGAAAATGGATTGCTCGCGGTCAAGACAGCCCTTCAGTCCCCTATTCGTGAATTTGGTGATTTCGTCGTGGCGTCCTACGAAATGCAGCGCCGGTCACGGGGCGAGGTCTCGTGTGCGATTTTCTGGGCCAGCGCCGCGTTGAAGTCGGTTTGGCGATGTGCGGGCACGACGCCTCCCAGCGCTTAAGGCTCTCAGGCAGTGTACCCCACCCGTCAAAAGCTGACAGGCCCTCCCATCCCAGCTTGATTTCGCCATTGTGGAGGAGACCGTCAACCGTCGGCCTCTCCACGACGCGCTTGCGCTTTTCAGCCGACGTTGGATGGCCCGACGCATACGCTGGATTTCGGCTCGCCATGCAGCGGATCAGTGGCCCGTTGCCGAAATAAAATTACCAGTCGTCAAAGCCAAGGCTCATTCGGTTCCGCAGGCGCCGCCCAGCCCGTTCATCGCATGGTCCACCCGCTCCTCCAGGCTGGGCGCGAACAGCTCCAAGGCTTCGATGGCTTTTAGGCGCTGCCCAAGGCCGCTGCCGTTGGCGATTTGGATGGCAAGTCCGGGGCGGGCGTTCATTTCCAGCAGCAGCGGGCCTTTGTCAGCGTCGATGACGATGTCGCAGCCGAGGTAGCCGAGGCCGGTCACGTCGTGGCAGCGCGCGGCCAGGGTCAGCAGGTCGCGCCAGCTGGGGATGGCGATGCCTCGCAGCGGCTCGCCGGTGTCGGGGTGCTGGGTCAGCGGCCGGTTGCGCTGCACCGCGCCGATGCCTTCGCCGGTTCGCAGGTCGAGGCCGACGCCGATGGCGCCTTGGTGCAGGTTGGCCTTGCCGTCGGAGGCATGGGTGCCCAAGCGCAGCATGGCCATGACCGGAAAGCCCTGGAAGACGATGACCCGGATGTCCGGCACCCCGTCAATGCTGAGCTTGTCGAACATGGGGTGGGCTTGCACCAGGGATTCGATGATCGCGTCGTCCGAGCGGCCGCCGAGCGAATAGAGGCCGCTGATGATGTTGGTGAGCAGGTGCTTGATGTGGTTCAGGTCAACCCGCTCCCCGCTGCTCTTGACGAAGGCGCCCCGGTTGCGGCTGGCGATGACCAGGATGCCCTTGCCGCCGCTGCCGTGGGCCGGCTTGATGACGAATTCATCAAGCCGGCTCAAATTCGGTTCGATGGCCTCGATCTGGTGCTGCCGGGACACTTCATGCAGCAGGTCGGGCATGGGAATGCCGGCTTTCTTGGCCAGCCGCTTGGTGCGCAGCTTGTTGTCCACCAGCGGATAGGCTTGGCGCGGGTTGTGCCGGCCAACGAAGTGGAGGTTGCGTTGGTTCATGCCCATGACGCCTTGGCGGCGCAGTGTGCGGGGGCTGACGAGCCAGCTCACGGCGAGCGCTGCACAAAGGGCGTGAAGCGATGCAACTCCAGGAGCCGGTAGCCGGTGTAGCGTCCGAGCAGCAGGATGGCGGCCAGCACGCACAGGTGCAGCTCGGGAAAGTTGAAGGCCAGGTGGCGCACCGTGGCCAAGCTCATCACCAAGTAGGCGAGCACGGCCACCAGCAGGCTCCCAGCGCCCTGAGTCAGCGCCTCAAGCGGGCCTTCCTCCTCCCACAGGATGGACATGCGCTCCACCGTCCAGGCCAGAATGACCATTGGGAAGAAAGTGATCGCCAGCCCGCTGATCAACCCCAAGCGGTAGCTGACCGCCGCCAGCACGGTGACCAAGGCGATGACCAGCACGACGATGGTGGCGATGCGCGCCACCAGCAGCAGGTTCAGGGCGGAGAGGTAGAAGCGCAGCAGCAATCCGGCGCCGACCACGAGCACCAGTCCGACCAAGCCCGCCAGCAGTTCGGTCTGCAGAAAAGCCAGGGCGATCAGCACCGGCATGAAGGTGCCGGAGGTGCGCACGCCGACCAGCAGGCGCATGAACACCACCACCAACGCGCCGACCGGCAAGGTCATGATCAGCTTGAACATGCCCTGTTCGGCAATGGGCAGGTTTTGCAGCGACAGGTCGAAGGGGTTGTAGCGCTCCCGTGCCAACCCCAGAGCGGGTTGGTCTTGACTGACCATGGAGAAGGTGACCCGGCTGCGGGCGCCGCCGATCACTTCCAGGACCGCTGGGTTGCCGGTCTGCCAGACGAGGATGTGGGCGGTGTCCTCGATCAACCCGCGCCGGGGGTCGAAGAGCAGCCAACCGTCGTCGTGCCAGACCTGCAGGTAGTCGCGCAGGCGCTGGCGGCGGCGACCGTCGAGCAGGCGCAGCGCCTTCACCTCCCGGGCGGTGACATTGGCTTGGCCCAGCAACGCGCCGATCAGGCGAACCGGGGAGTGGCGCTGCAGCAGCAGGCTCATGTTCTGGTCCAGGGGTTCGGTGTTGATCTCCTTAATCAATTGCTCGGCCAGCGACTGCGCGTTGGCCGACTTGGGCGTGAGCGCGTTGAGAACCTCGGTGGCGGCGGTGGCGTGGGCCCCGTCAAACGAAGCGGCCCGGCGGCGTTTGGGCTGCTCCTCAACAACCCGCCGCCCGGCGTCCTGAACCAAGTCCAGCTTGTAGAACAGGGTTTGGCCGCCCTCAACGGCGCGTTTGGTCCAATGGGCGCGGCGTTGGGGGCCGGATCGGTTAATGGCGAAGCCGAAGCCCGGGGAGGCGCCGGTTTCGCTGATGAACTCGAAGCCGCTCTGGTCCGGGGGCAGGGTGAGCAGCGCTTCGGCGGTTCCTCCATCGGCGGCAAAGGCGATGCGCGCCTCCACTTGCCAGACCGTGCGCTCCTGGCCGGGCAGCAGCGGCATGCCGGTGTCCAGATGTCGGTAGGCGGCGATGCCGAGGCCGGTCAGGAACAGCAACGCCACAGCCAGGATGAACGGCCAACGCTGCATTCGGACGCCGCGGCCTTAGAAGCCGCGGTCGGGCAGGGGCTGCAGGAACTCCTGTCCGACATCAACCAGCATCAGGTCGGCGAGGAACTCTCGGCCCAGGATGACGGGGTGCTTCAGGTGCGACCGGTCGGTCAGGTTGAACTCGAAATTGCCCAGCACGCTGCCGAGGCGCACGCGCAGGAAGACCATGGGCCGCCGGCTGCCCTCGGGATCGGATTGTTGGATGACCCGAACGTGGCGCTGCACCTCGCGTTCCATCGCGTTGACCTCGCCATCGTCGGTGCGCACGTTGAAGCGCACCCAATCCTCGCCGTCGCGCTCGAAGTGCACCAAGTCTTCGGCGCTTAGCGAATTGGAGTTGGCGCCGGTGTCGATGCGCGCCGTCAGCACCACGCCCTGCGGCTCAATGCGGATGCGCTCCAATTGGCCGACGGTTATCTTCTCCTCGCTTTCGACCACGGTCGCGGCGAAGGACGCTTCGCAAGCCCGGGGCGATTGCGCAACGACCGGCTCGGGCGCTTTGCAGATCGGGGCGGGCACTTGGACGGGCTTGGCCATCTCATGCTCGATGGCCTCCAGGCGCAGGCTGAAGCTGGCGTCCCGATCCTTGACCAGACCGGCCAGCGCGGCAACGGCACTCGAAGCGGCGGCGACGTCGTCGCGCACGCCTTGCATTGCGCTGCGCAACTCCTCGTAACGCGCCGGTTGCTCATCCACGGCAATGCAGCCGCCGAGCAGCAAAGGAATCGTTGCGGCAAAACACCCTTTCATCGTTGCCGAGGCTTCCTCAGATCGGCTTTGGCCCACCGCTTGTTAGTTTACTTGCCAATGAAATGGCCTTGATGCTGATTATGCCATCAGTCAAGCGGGGCGCGGATCGCTAAGCGCTTCGGAACCGTCCCCCCGCAACGGCAGCGGAGTTTCGCGCCGGCGAACTCCAACGCCCCTCGCCCCGGACGTAGCCGCCGCTAAAGCTTCCACGGCGCGGAGTTTCGCGCCGGCGAAACTCCATCCGCGACCGTCAGGTCGCGCAATGTGCGGGTTTAACATATCGGAATCCGACCCACGCGACGAGCGCGGAGTTTCGCGCCGGCGAAACTCCATCCGCGACCGTCAGGTCGCGCAGGCACTGGAATCAGGGTTTCCTTATGCGTTAGACTAGCCGGCCAACGAGTGGCACGGCGCGTTTCATCCCGCTTGGCCGCTCCAGGGCTCGCATCGGCAAGCGTAATGGGATGCCTCACCCACAGGCGGTTGCGGATACGAGATAGTGTTGTTGAATGGGCGGTCGCTGGCGTTGCCGGGTCGCTCGTGGAATGCAATGCGACTTAAGCGGATCAAGCTGGCTGGCTTCAAGTCCTTTGTCGATTCGACAACGGTTCGCTTCCCCGGCAATCGCTGCGCCGTGGTCGGCCCCAACGGCTGCGGCAAATCCAACATCATTGACGCCGTGCGCTGGGTCATGGGCGAGTCCTCCGCCCGCCAGCTGCGGGGCGAGGAGCAGGGCGACCTCATTTTCAACGGCACGGCGAACCGCAAGGCTGCGGGGGTCGCCATCGTCGAACTGGCGTTCGACAACTCCGATGGCCGCGTCGGCGGCGAGTTCTCATCCTACGCGGAAATTTCGATTCGCCGGGAGGTCACCCGAGAGGCCGGCTCCCAGTATTTCATGAACGGCGCCCGCTGCCGGCGGCGCGACATCCAGGACATCTTCCATGGCACCGGCTTCGGGCCGCGCAGCTACTCGATCATCGGCCAGGGCATGATCAGCGACTTGGTGAAGGCTCGACCCGAGGAGTTGCGCGTCTATCTCGAGGAGGCCGCCGGCATCTCCAAGTACAAGGAACGGCGCCGGGAAACCGAGAACCGCATCAAGCACACCCGGGAGAACCTTGATCGGGTCCAGGACATCCGCGAGGAGTTGGCCGGGCAGCTGGCGCGGCTGCAGCGCCAAGCCAAGGCGGCGGAACGGTATCGAACGCTCAAAGCCCAGGAGCGGCAGTTGGGCGCCGAGCTGCGCGCCATTCAGAGCCGCGGCCTTGCGAACCGGCTGGATGCCATGGATGGCGACATCAGCCGCCGGGATGCGGCGCTTGAGGGCAAGCGGGCCGAACAGCGGCGCATTGAGGCGGAGTTGGAGCGGCTGCGCGCCGATCAGGCCAAGGCGGGCGATGCGCTCGCCCAGGCCCAGGGACGCTACTACAAGCTCGGCGCCGACATCGAGCGCGATGAGGGGAGCATCCGCTTGCATCGGGAGCGCCTTGAGCAACTGCGCGCCGAGCTCGCCAAGGTGCGGCAGCTTGGCGAGGAGGCGGCCCGCCAATTGCGCCTCGACCGGTCGGAGAGCGAGTCGCTCGACGAGGCCATCGCCCAAATGGGGCCGGCCGTTGAGGCGGCCGAAGCGGCTGATCGCGAGGCGCTGACCGCCCTGCGGGACTTGGAGGAGGGCTACCGGCGGTGGCAGGCGGACTGGGATGCGTTCAACCGGCAGGCCGCCCGCCATGAGCGCGATGCCGGCATTCAGGCGGCGCGCATCGATCAGTTCAGCCAAGGCATCGAGCGGCTTGAGGCCCGCATCGCCCAAGTTGGGGATGAGGGTTTGGCGCCGCCGGCCGACGGCGGCGAGGTTGATGGTCTGGCGCAGCGGATCGATGGCTTGGAACGGCAGCGCAGCCGGCTCGATGACGCTGCCCAAAGCTGTCTTGCCGAGCACGTTGCCGCTCGGGAGGCGCTGGCGGAACGCCAGCAGGAACTGGAGCGCGCCCGTGCCGGCGCGCAGCGCCTGCGCCACGACCTGGCCGGTTTGCGGGCCGTGCAGGAGGCCGCCTTGGGGCGTTCCGATGCGGGCGTTCAGGCTTGGCTTAAGGACCAGGGGCTCGACGGCTCCGAGCGGCTTGGCGAGACGCTTAGCGTGGCGCCCGGATGGGAGCACGCCGTGGAGGTGGTTCTGGGCGACTTCGTGCAAGCCTTGCGGGTCGCCGAACTGGAACCCTACGCCACCGGGCTGGACGCTCTTGGGGCGGGTCGGCTGGCCTTGGTCGAGGGTCGGCTGGAGGCTGAGGCGCAGCGTGAGCTGCCGAGCTTGGTCTCCTTGGTGCGGCGTTCCGAGTTCAAGCTCGACTCATTGCTGTACGGCGTGTTTGCGGCCGAATCCGATGCGCTCGCCCGCCGCCACCGAGTTCACTTGGGTCCCGGCGAGAGCATCATCACCCGCAATGGCCTGTGGGTGGGCCGCGACTGGCTGCGCCACATGCCCAGCGTCGAGCAGGATGCGGGCATCATCGAGCGGGCGCAGGACATTGAAGCCTTGGAACTGCAGTCGGCCGAAGCTGAGCAGGCGCTTGAGGCCTGCAAACGGCTGGCGGACGAGGCTGCCGAGCGCATTCGGGCGCTGGAGGCGGAGCGTGAGCGCTTGCGCCGCCAGACCGATGAGGTGCAGGGCCAGCTCGGCGAACTGAAGGCCGACCACGGCGTTCGGCAGGTGCGGCTGGAGGAGGCGTTGGCCCGCCGCGACCGATTGCGGCAGGAACGGCAGGAGGCCGCAGGCCAACTCGACCAGGAGCGTGAACGGCTCGAGCAGGCCCAAGCCGCGCTGCGGGCTGTTGAGCAGGCCCGTGCCGGCGAGGGCGATTCAAGGCGCGCGTTGGCTGCCGACAAGTCCCGCCTTGCCGCCGGCCTGGAGCAGGCGCGAGGCGCGGCCCGCACCGCCCATGACCGCTTCCATGCTCGGCAAGCGGAGCATCAGGGGCTGCTGTCGCGCCGCCAGGCCAGCCGCACCGCCAGTCGGCGCCTCAAGGCTCAAGCCGAGGAGTTGGCGGAGCGCCGCCGCCGAATTGAAGAGGGCCAAGCGGCCAGCGAGGGCCCGCTGCCCGAGTTGGAGCGCAACCTGCAGGCGAATCTCGGCAGCCGGGTGGCCGTGGAGGCGGAGCTGGGCGAGCTGCGGCAGCGCAGCGGCGCCGTGGATGCCCGCCTGCGCGAGCTCCAGGCGGAGCGGAACCGCGCTGAGCAGGCGGTCAACGACGTCCGCGAAGGCCTTGAGGCGGTTCGCGTGGAGCGTGAGGGATTGCGGGTGCAGGCCGCCCACTTGGCCGAGCGGATCGCGGCCGCCGGCTTCGAGTTGCAGCCCCTTGTGGCGCAGCTGCCGGAGGCGGCGGTCGAAGCGACCTGGGTGGAGCGGCTTGAGGCGTTGGACCGGCGCGTTCGCAGGCTCGGCCCCATCAACTTGGCGGCCATCGACGAGTGCGAGGCGCAGTCGGAGCGCAAGGCCCATCTCGATGCTCAGCACGAAGACTTGAGCAAGGCGCTGGAGACGCTGTTCCAGGCCATCCACAAGATCGACCGGGTGACTCGGGAACGATTCAAGGACACCTTCGAGCGGGTCAACGCCCACTTCGGCGCGCTGTTCCCGAAAGTGTTTGGCGGCGGGCGCGCCCATCTTGAGCTGACTGGCAATGATCTCCTGGATACGGGGGTGTCGGTCATGGCGCAGCCGCTTGGCAAGCGCAATGCGAGCGTCAACCTGCTGTCGGGTGGCGAGAAGGCCTTGACCGCGGTGGCGCTCATCTTCTCCATCTTTCAACTCAACCCCAGCCCGGTGTGCCTGCTCGACGAGGTGGATGCGGAGTTGGACGATTCCAACGTAGGCCGCTTTGCCGAGCTCATCGGCGAGATGTCCCGTGAGGTGCAGTTCGTGGTGGTGACCCACAACAAGATCACCATGGAGATGGCCGACTACCTCATGGGCGTCACCATGGGCGAGCCGGGCGTGTCGCGAATCGTATCCGTGGATGTGGTTGAGGCGGCGGCAATGGCGGCGGCTTAGTGGCGGGAACCCTTACCTGAGGATGCTCACATGGACATGAAAGAGTGGATCATCATCGGCGGCAGTGCGTTGATTGGACTGATCGTGCTGCATGGCCTCATCATGGCGTGGTGGCGCAGACGCGACCCGCTGCGCATGAAGATACAGCCGGATTTGCTGCCGGACGACTTCGATGAGGACGCTTGGCTGGCTACCGAACTCCCCAACGGCGGCGCCCGGGTGGTCGCCGTTGAAGCATCGGACGGGGATGCGGCAAATGCCGACGAGGGCATCCCGGTGCTGCTCGAGACCGCCGACTCCAGCGGCTTCGACGGGGCTGGCATGGCTGCGGCTGCGGGCCTGACCGCCCAAGCGCAGGATTCGGCGGCGTTGGCGGGGAACCCGCTGCCGGATTTGGGTCCCATCGTGCCTGAACGCGGCTTGCGCCCCGTGCGCGAGGAGGCGCCAACGCCCTCGATTCGAGTCGAAGTGGAACGGGATGCGGACGAACCCCGCTTGGATGCGGCCAGCCCTGATGCGGACGAGCAGCCCTCGGAGCAGGCGTTGCCGGTGGATTCGCAGCCTGGGACGGCGCCGGAGGTCGCGGCATCGTTTGATGAGGCGAACCCGGGCGCCGAACCCGAGGCGGATCCGGCACGGCGGGACGCCGTCGATGATCTGCTGGTCATTCACCTCGTTGCGCCCCCGAACGAGCTCTTCAGCGGCGATGCGTTGGTCGCCGCGCTGCGCGCCCAGGATCTGCGGTTTGGCGACATGGGCATCTTTCACCGCCTCGATGCGGCCACGGGGCAGGCCGTCTTCAGCGCGGTCCGAGCGGTGGAGCCGGGGAGCTTCGACTTGTCCCGGATTGAGGACTGCGCATCGCCGGGCCTGATGGTGTTTCTCCGCTTGCCCAGCTATGGCGACGCGCAGCAGGCTGTTGAGGAAATGCTGCGCGCCGCCGAGGCGATGGCGGATCAGTTGGGCGGGGAGTTGCTTGACGAAAACCGCAAACCCTTCACCGCGCTGTCCGTCGAAGGCTACCGCAGACGAGCCATGGGCCTGGCAGGCAGGCAGGTGGCGTTTGGTCCTCGGTAAATTGGCGTGAGCGACGCGGTTCAAGCCCGCATGGATGCGCTGCGCGCCCAGCTCGACCACCACGACCACCGCTACCACGTGCTTGATGCGCCGGAAATCGCCGACGCCGAGTACGATGCCCTCTTCGATCAACTGCTCGCCTTGGAGGCGGCGCACCCGGAGCTCATCACCCCGGATTCGCCCTCGCAACGAGTCGGCGCCGCGCCTTTGGCCGAGTTTGCCGCCGTCACCCATGAAGTGGCGATGCTGTCCCTTGAAAAGGCCGCCACCCCCGTCGAATTGAAGGATTGGGCCAGTCGCTGCGGCGCCCGCCTCAATGATGAGTCCATGGCGTTTTGTTGCGAACCCAAGATCGACGGCGTGGCGGTGGCCTTGATCTACGGGGATGGCCGTCTGGCCTTGGCGGCGACGCGGGGCGATGGCCAGACCGGCGAGGACGTCACCGCCAACGTGCGCACCATCCGGGCCGTGCCCTTGCGGCTGCGCGGCGACGACGTGCCGCCCCGACTCGAGGTGCGCGGCGAGATCTACATCGCCAAGCGGGACTTCGCCGCCTTCAACGAGCGGGCCCGGGAGCGCGGCGAGCGCGCCTTGGTCAATCCCCGCAACGGCGCCGCGGGCAGCCTGCGGCAGCTCGACCCGAAGATCACCGCCAGCCGCCCCCTGACGATGTACTGCTACAGCCTGGGCTGGATCGAGGGCGGCTGGCGTCCGCAAACGCAGATGGAGGCCCTCGAGCGCTTGACGGCCTGGGGCTTGCGCACCAACCCGGAGGCCAGGCTGGCCGCGGACCTCGACGCCTGCCAAGCCTACATCGACGACGTCGCCCGCCGTCGGGAGGCGCTCGCCTACGACATCGACGGCGTGGTGGTGAAGGTGAACGCCCTCGACCAGCAGCGGCGGCTAGGCGCGATGACCCGCAAGCCGCGTTGGGCGGTGGCCTACAAGTACCCGGCCCAGGAGGCCGCCACTCGGGTGCTGGGCGTTGAATTCCAAGTGGGCCGCACCGGAGCGATTACCCCCGTGGCCAAGCTTGAGCCGGTCTTCGTCGGCGGCGTCACGGTCAGCAACGCCACGCTGCACAACATGGATGAGGTCGCCCGCTTGGGCCTGCGCATCGGCGACCGGGTGCTGGTGCGCCGCGCCGGGGACGTGATTCCGCAAGTTGCCTCGGTGATTGTCGAGCGGCGCCCGGACCACGCGCCCGCCATAGCGTTGCCCGACTCCTGCCCGGCCTGCGGCAGCCCGGTGGCGCGTCCGCAAGGGGAGGCCGTGGCCCGCTGCAGCGCGGCGCCGTCCCTTTGTCCGGCGCAGCGCAAGGAGGGGCTGCGCCACTTCGCCTCCCGCCTGGCCATGGACATCGAGGGCTTGGGCGAGAAACTGATCGACCAGTTGGTGGAGAGCGGCTTGGTGCGCGCGCCGGCGGATCTGTATCGGCTTGAGGCCGAGCGCTTAAGCGAGTTGCCGCGCATGGGCGAGAAGTCGGCTCAAAACCTGCTTGACGCCTTGCGCGCGAGCAAGACAACCACCTTGGCCCGATTCATTTACGCCTTGGGCATCCGCGAGGTGGGCGAGGCCACCGCCCGCAGCCTGGCCGGCCATTTCGGCGATTTGGAGCGTTTGCGCGCCGCGACGCCGGAGGTCTTGGAGACGGTTCCCGACGTCGGCCCCATTGTTGCCGAGAGGATCGCTGCCTACTTTGGCCACCCGGACAACGCCAAGGCCGTGGATGATTTGGTTGCCGCGGGAGTCGCCTGGCCCGCCGTCGAGGCGGTGGCCGACAGCCTGCCGCTGGCTGGCCAGACTTGGGTGCTGACCGGCTCTCTGGAGCAACTGTCCCGCACTGAAGCCAAGCGCAGGCTCACTGGCCTAGGCGCCAAGGTGGCCGGTTCCGTATCGGGCAAGACCGCCCAAGTGGTGGCGGGGCCTGGCGCCGGCAGCAAGCTCGCCAAGGCCGAGCAGCTTGAGGTGCCGGTGATGGATGAAGCGGAGTTCATGGACTTTCTGGAGGCCCAACATGCGCGTTAGCTCTTCTGATCGCCGGGCGATGCCGCCGCATCAGCCGCTGCGCGCGCCCTTCGGCTTGCGGCGTCGCCGCCTCAAGCGGCTCTGCGTGGCCTTTGCCCTGACAGTGCTCACGGCCGGCTGCGTGACGGCGCCGCCGCAGCGGCCGGACAATCTGTGCGCGATCTTTCAGGAGAAGGGTTCCTGGTACAAGGCGGCCAGAAAGGCGCGCGGCAAGTGGGGCCTGCCGGTACCGCTGGGGATGGCCTTCATCCACCGCGAGTCCAGTTTCCGTTCCGACGCCCGGCCCAAGCGCCAACGGCTGCTCGGCATTTTGCCTTGGCGGCGGCCTTCGGACGCCTTCGGCTACGCCCAGGCCACCAATGCGGCTTGGGCGGACTACAAGAAGGCCACCGGCGCCCGCTTCGCCGAGCGCGACGAAATCGACGACGCCCTGGACTTCATCGGCTGGTACAACGATCGCTCCCACCGCCAGCTCGGCATCGCCAAGTCGGATGCCTACCGGCTCTACCTCGCCTACTACTCCGGCCCCACCGGCTACGCCAAGGGCACTTGGCGCAACAACGGCGCCGTGCAGTCCTATGCCCGAAAGGCCGCCGACCGCACCGCTCGCTACGCCGAGCAGCTCAAACGCTGCGAAAAGCGCCTCAACAAGAAGTGGTGGTGGTTCTAGCCCCGCCAAGTCACCTGATAGATCGCCCCCTGCTGGTCGTCCGACACCAGCAAGCTGCCGTCCGGAGCGGCGAGCACGTCCACCGGCCGTCCCCAGTGGCGCCCGCCCTCCAGCCAGCCGGTGACAAAGGGCGCGTAGCGCGGTTCGCCATCCTCGAAGGTCACCACGCTGACTCGGTAGCCAACCTTGGCGGAACGGTTCCACGAGCCGTGCTCCGCAATGAACAGCGCGCCGCGGTAGCGGGGCGGGAACTGGGGGTGGACGTGGAAGTCGAGGCCGAGCGCGGCCGAGTGGGCTTGAATTTCCAAGCGCGGGGGCGTGAACGCCAGGTCCGGCGCCTCGTCGCCGAACGTTGGGTCCCAGATGTCGCTGCCGTGCAGGAACGGGTAGCCGAAGTGCTGGCCCGGCCTGCTGGCGACGTTGATCTCCTCCGGCGGCACGTCATCGCCCATGAGGTCCCTGCCGTTGTCGCTGAACCACAGCTCGCCGCTGGCGGGGTGCCAGGCGAAGCCGACGGTGTTGCGGATGCCGCTGGCGTGGATGGCGGCGTCCCCGGTCCTCGGATCCATGCGCAGCAGGGCGGCGAATCGGGGGTCTTCGGAAAGGCAGATGTTGCACGGCGCGCCCACCGGAACGTAGAGCTGCCCATCGGGCCCGAACTTGATGTACTTCCAGCCGTGGTGGGTCTTGTCCGGCAGCCGGTCCGTCACCACCTCATGGGGAGGCGCGGATTCCCGGCCAGCGTCCATCCAAGCCTGGATGTCCGGAAAACGGAGCACTCGGTTCACCTCGGCGACGTACAGGTCAACGCCGTCGTGCGCCACTCCGTTCGGCAGCTTCAATCCGTTTGCCAGGATCGCCACCTTGGGGGATTCGGCGGTCAGGGCGTTGGCAATGGCGTAAAGGTCGCCGAGGCGGCGGGTGCCGACGAAGAGGGTGCCGTCGGCGGAAAGCGCCATCTGCCGGGCGTCCGGGACTTCGGCGGTGAGCATGCGAATCGAAAACCCCTCCGGCAGCCGCAGCCTGGACAGGTCGGCGAAGGCGCTTTGCGCCAACGCGGCCAGCATTAGGCCCAGCAGCGCGCAAGCCGCTGCGCTCCCGCGCAGCGGATGCGCTGTGTGCGGATTCAGGAACATATCGAACCTGACCCACGCAACAGGCGCGCCCGCTTCGCCGGCGAGCGCTGGCGATGGGGTGTGGCTGGCGCGTAACATTTGTCGCATGAGTGCCTTGACCGATGATTTGAAATCGCGGATTCAGCAAGCCTACAGCGCTTGGCTGGAGGCGCGGGGCTTCCGTGCCCGGCGCGGGCAGCGGGAGATGATAGCCCACATCGCCCGCACTTGCGCCGGCGAGCCGCCGCGCTTGGCCGCCATCGAAGCGGGCACGGGCACCGGCAAGACGGTCGCCTACTGCCTGGCCGCCATCCCGATTGCCCAGGCGATGGAGAAGACCTTGGTGATCGCCAGCGCCACGGTGGCGCTGCAGGAGCAAATCGTGGAACGGGACCTGCCGGACCTGGCTGAGGGTTCCGGCCTCGACTTCAACTTCGTCCTCGCCAAAGGCCGCGGCCGCTACCTGTGCGTGAAGCGCCTGGACCAGATTCTGAACGGCGGCCAGCAGCAGGCGCTGGGGCTCGTCGCCGAAGCCTCGGCGGTTGATCACAGCTTGGTGTGGCGGCAGATGCTGCGCGACTTTGAGGCCGGTCGCTGGAACGGCGAACTCGACGCTTGGGAGGCCGGGGTGGAGGCTGCCGCTTGGCGCAGCGTGACCACGGACCATCGGGGCTGCGCCAACCGCAAGTGCGGGTTTTACGCCCAGTGCCCCTTCTTCAAGGCCCGCCACGCCTTGGGCGGCGCCGACGTGATCGTCGCCAACCACGACCTGCTGCTGACCGGCTACGCCCTCGGCGGCGGCGTGGCGCTGCCCGCTCCGGAGTCGTCAATCCTCATCATCGATGAGGCCCATCACTTGCCGGACAAGACCCAGCGCCACTTCGCCCTCAGCGCCCGCCTCGGCGCCACCGCCGCTTGGGCGGATCAAGTCAACGCCTTGGGCGGCACGTTGGCGCAGCGGATGGGGCGCCCGGCGGTGCTGGAGCGCATGGCCAAGGGCCTGGTTGCGGAGTGCGACGCGCTCAAGGCGGGGATGGATGCGTTGGCCGCGGCGGCGGCGCAACTGCCGTTCGCCGAGCGGTCCCGAGGCGGGGAGCCGCCGACGGAAGTCTGCCGCTTTTCCCACGGCGCGGTCGATCCCGTCTTGGTCGAGGCTGCGGGGCTGGCGGCGCCTGGACTGGCACGGATCAATGCCGCCTTGGCCGAGATTCATGAACTGCTGCGCAAGGCGATGGACGGCGGCCTGGATTGGCCAAACCCGGTCGAGGCGGAGGATTGGCTGGTTCCGGTCGGCCAAGCCGAGGCCCGGGCTGCGGCGGTGCGGGCCTTGCTTGAGGACTACGCGCAGGCGTCGGATGGGACGGCCGCCCAAGGCTGCATGGCGCGCTGGGCGAGCCGCTCGGAACAGGATCTGGAGTTGGTGAGCGCCCCGATCGAGCCGGGCCGGCTGCTTGGCGAACACCTTTGGCCGCGTTGCCATGCCGCCGTGGCCACTTCCGCCACCTTGACGGCCCTCGGCCGCTTCGACCGCTTCCTTGAACGAGCCGGCTTGGGCGAGGCGCGCGGCGTGCGCATTTCCAGCCCCTTCGACTACCCCAACATCGCCGTGCTGTCGGTGCCGCAGATGAACGCCGACCCCAAGGATGCGGCCGGGCACGCCGCCGAGGTCGCCGACTTGCTGCCGGAGCTGCTGGCCTTGGAACCGAGCGCCTTGGTGCTGTTCACGTCCTGGCGGCAAATGCACCAGGTGCGTGACGCCTTGGTCGGCCACGCGGCCTTGGATGCCGCGCAATTCCAGGGCGAGCGCTCCAAGCAGGCGATGCTCAAGCGCCACCTGCGGCGGATTGAGGCGGGCGAGCCGAGCTACCTGATGGGCCTCGCCAGCTTCGCCGAGGGGATTGATCTGCCGGGCGACCGCTGCCGTCACGTCATCGTCGTCAAGCTCCCCTTCGCGGTGCCGGACGACCCCCTGGACCAGGCCATCGCTGAACTGGCCGAATCCCAAGGCCGCAACCCCTTCATGGAGATCACCGTGCCCGATGCGGCCTTAAAGCTCGTCCAAGCCTGCGGCCGCCTGATCCGCGACGACAACGACCATGGGCGCATCACCCTGCTCGACAAGCGGGTGCTCACCAAGCGCTACGGCCGGGCGCTGCTGGACTCCCTGCCGCCGTTTCGGCGGGAATTCGGAGGCGAAATTCGCCAGATGGACCGATCCCCGAGCGGCTCCGCCCGGTAGTCCTCGGCGATGCGGGCGAGGACAGCGGCCGCGGACTTTCGATTGGAACGAAAACTTGCGCAGCCTCAATGATCCGGGCCTGCTCCCGGTGGCTGGGCAGGAACTTGCCCAGCGCCGGGTCGAACGGAGACGCAGCCTTCCGGTTCGTTATGTCCTGATCCGTTGGATTTCCCCGCGGACCCGGAAACGGGGCGCGGCGACTGGATCGCGATGCCCTTGCTCCAAGGAACCGTGCGGCTTATGGGTGATGGAACGTGGAGGCTGAGGTCGGAATCGAACCGGCGTACACGGAGTTGCAGTCCGCTGCATAACCACTCTGCCACTCAGCCTTGAGGGGGCCGACAAGCCTTTGCGGCCCCAACTTGGACGGCGCATTTTAGCGCCAACCACGGCACGATGCATGCGCCTCTCGCCCAGAGGGCGAGAGGCGGTTGGAGTTTCGCTGCGCGAAACTCCGCGCCCGTTGCGGGGGCCAGCTTCCGAATTGTTTGCGAGCCCGCACAGCGCGACCTGACGGTCGCGGATGGAGTTTCGCTGGCGCAAAACTCCGCTGCCGTTGCGTGGGTCAGGTTCCGAGATGTTTCTGAGCCCGCGCAGCAGCTGTGCGACCTGACAGTTGCGGCGGACCTCCGATCCGTTTTCGTTTCGCCGACGCGAAACTCCGCATCCGTTGCTTGGGTCGGGCTCCGATGCTTAAACCCGCACATGCTGAAGGGCGCATTGCGGTCCGCTGGGCGCTGGTGCCCGGGGCGGGACTTGAACCCGCAGGGAGTTGCCTCCGGGGGATTTTAAGTCCCCTGTGTTTACCGATTTCACCACCCGGGCGGGGCCCCATTGCGCCTGATCAGGGCGGTTGGTGCCCAGGGCGAGAGTCGAACTCGCACGCCGCTGAGGGCACTGGAATCTAAATCCAGCTTGTCTACCTATTCCAACACCTGGGCTTGGCTTGGCCGCACGGGCGGATTCTAACTGAATTGCCCCAGCGTCCGCCTTCCGCCGACCTTGGATGCCCAACGAAAACGCCGATGGGCCGAGGGATGCCGCGACCGTCAGCCCGCGCGGCCGCGCGGGCTCGATAGCGGCGCGGTTGGTCTGCGGGCCCTCGGCTTAGGCTCTAAGGATGGAGCGTCCAGACGCTTCCGATAGCGGCGGGTTCGTCAACGCCGTTGGGCAAGTCGGGAAACGCTCTGCGATCCCGGCTCCGTCGGCCGGGTTGGGTGGGGTTGGTCATTTCAGTGAGCACGGCGTCCGCGCAGCGAATCAGGCCGACCTTCTCCATGCCCCTGAGAAGCCCGACCGTGGATAGCAGGTGCATGTTCGGTGGCTTTCGGAACACTCGAAGCCCTTGATCCTCGTAAAGCACCAGCAAGGGGTCGCTGGAGTCCAAGTGCCGCCGCACGCCCCCTTCATCGCTGATGAAGTCCATCATCGCCAACTCGCCGATGTTGCGCTTTCTTGGCTTTCCCGCTTTGCGCCTCGCCCTCTCGTACGCTCCGATATCGGTTTGCTCGATTGCAAAAGGGGGACGGTTCGAATCGATGAACGCCTTGACTTCCGAATCCTTGCGGTAGTTGGGATCGCTCGTGACCTCGTCGTAAACGGCATCGACAACGGCAATCGGCATGTCCAAGCGCAGCAGCAGATCGAGCCGGTTGGCAACCCAGAGGCTGTTCAGCGGCCCTGCATCGGGAATCGCCAGAACGCAACGCTTCATGCACAAGCCCAGATGCGCGCGAAGGTGGCCGCCTCGTTCTCGATCTGGTGCTGCGGTGGCCGGGGAGGCGAAAGCCCTGCATTGCCCAACGCCACTAAGAGGTCCGCGTAGTCACGAACATCCGTGCGCCGAATCGCCTCATCGCGCCCGATCATCCCTTTCGCATAGGCTTGAAGAGTGTCCTCCGCTGTTCGATCCGGCTCCGCCGTGACCGCTTCCAGATGCCCGCGAACAATGGCCGTCATGGTTGTTCCGTGGGTGGCTGCATAGGCCTTGGCGCGCGCGATTAGAGACTCTGGGAGATTCAGCGTAGTGTTTCTGTTCGCCATGAAGCCGCTCCGATGCGTTCACATATATATGTGAAAAAGCACAATAGCATCCGAAAGGTTCGCTCGCAACACATAAGCTGCTGACCAACGCAGCAAGAGTGACGCGGAAATGAGGAAAATGCCAATCCGTTCATCGAGAAATGCCCGAACACGCCTGTTGGGTGCCTGCTTGGTCGTCTTTGCGGCTGTCTCGGCATCGGCCAACGCAACCTTGATCGACAAATACCATGACCCCGAAGGCATGAGCCGAACGAAAACGATCCAGAACTTTTGGATCACTCGGATTGTGGTGGAAGGGGACGCAAGCGCCATTATGCCGGTGACGTTTTCCGCACAAGGACTCACCTGCACGCCAACCTCCCCAACCCTTCGGCTCAACTGCGCGGAGCCCCCGGCCACGCCAGTCACGGTTGAGAACTACGTCACGCCTAAGGTGACGTACACGCTGACGTCGATTGACAACAGCACCCCCGATCAAGGCAAGCAAGTCACGCTGCGGATCACGGCAAGGCAGCTGTATGTGCCGGAAACAGGCGATCATGCCGGAAAGATTGCGGCAGCGGCGGGCACGGAGGAGTTGACCATCGTGCATGTCATCGCGGACAACGACGAGGGGTGGAAATGGGCGCTTCCGCGCTCGAACCCGCTCCATCCGGATTATGAAGTCCCGCCCTGCCCTGAAATGCATGGCCTCACCGGTGCCCGGGACGAAGAAGGCATCTGCCAGTACAACTAACGACTACAGGAACGCTGGTCCCGGCTGATGAACGCCCGAACGGAGAGGGCGTGAAATGGGTGGCAGGCGGCACGCCGGATGCCAATGGCGATTGCATGTGGTGGGTGCCTAAGGCGTTTTGCGCGCCGTCGCAGGCCGCGGCGCAGCCGCTTCAACGGGCCGAAGGCCATCCTGCGCTCATGTGTGGAAGCGGGATCGACATCCTCGCGGTGGGAGGACGCGAGTGGCCATGGGCTTCGTGACGGGGCGGACGGATTCGGGGAGTCCGCCGGAACCTCCTTTAGGGCGCGGCCGTCGCGGCTGGCCGTTGCGGACTTCGATGCCGGAATGACCGTCGAAACGTTTGTAATGGGATCATCAACGCAACGGGAGCACACGCCATGATCCCCCCGGCATCGACCAGCGGATTGGCTGAATGCCTCGACCATGCCGCTCGGCGAAGTGCGCCGCCCCTTCGGCTTCGGGCTGCCAGCTTGGAGCGCCTCGCCGCTGAGCGTCGGCACTGCGGCTGGCAATGCGCTCCCATCTGACGTAGTTTGCGCATCCTGCAACTCGAACCCCGAACGGAGCGCGAACGATGATCGATGTGCATTACTGGCCAACCCCCAATGGCTGGAAGGTCACCATCATGCTGGAGGAGTGTGGGCTGGACTACGAGATCAAGCCGGTGGACATCGGCGGCGGCGATCAGTTCAAGCCCGATTTCCTGCGCATCAGCCCCAACAACCGCATGCCCGCCATCGTCGATCATGAACCCTTGGGCGGCGGGTCGCCGGTGGCGATTTTCGAGTCCGGTGCCATCCTGGAGTACCTTGCCGACAAGACCGGGCGGTTTCTGCCGCGTTCGGGCGCCGACCGCTACCGCACGCTGCAGTGGGTGCATTGGCAGATGGCCAACCTCGGCCCCATGATGGGCAACGCCAATCACTTCAAGAACTACGCCAGGAACATCGTCGATGACCCGGACCAGTTGGCGTACGGCACCAAGCGCTTCGTCGGCGAGGTGGACCGCTTGTCCGGCGTGATGGATGCCCAGCTGTCCGCCAACCAATTCCTGGCCGGGGACGATGCGTACGGCATTGCCGACATGATCACTTGGCCTTGGGCCATGCTCATGGGGCGCCTGATCGGCGAGGCCGTCTGGGAGGGCTTCCCCAACCTCAAGCGCTGGGTGGATGAGGTGGGCGCGCGGCCTGCCGTGGACAAGGGATGCCGCGTTGGCCGCGAACTGGGCAAACGCGAGCTGACCGAGGCCGAGGAGCAGGCGCGGCGCGAGCTGCTGTTCAACCAAACCAACGAAACGGTGCGCAAGGCCCGGGAGCAGGCCGTCCGAGCCGCATCCTAAGCCCGCAGCCCGCTGCCGGGCGCAGCGCGACGGCGGGCGACGATCATGGAAGCCGGCGACAGTCCAGCCAATGCCCCGGCTGCAGGCTCCGTCCAGCGTGGCTTTCGCGGCGAAGCGGGCGCGTTGCTGCGCCTTGGCGCGCCCATCGCGGCGACCCAGCTCTGCGTGATGGGCATGGGCTTTCTCGACACCGCCATGGCGGGCCGCTACGGCGCCGTGGACTTGGCGGGCGTGAGCCTCGGCGGCGTCCTGCTGTGGCCGGTCTTCATGTTGATGAGCGGCATCACCATGGCGGTGATGCCCATGGTCTCCCAGTTGGCGGGCGCCCGGCGCATCGGCGAGACCGGCGCGCTGATCCGTCATGGCCTGTGGATCGCGCTGTTCAGCGCCGCAGTGATGATGCTCCTCATGCGCAACGCCGAGCCTGCGCTGCTGCTGATGGGCGCGGACCCCGGCGTCACGGCGGTGGCGGCGGGCTACTTGAAGGCGGCTTCCTGGGGAATGCCCGCCATGCTCACCTACATCCTGCTGCGCCAGGTTTGCGAGGGCCTCGGCCACACGCTGCCGCCCATGCTCATCGCCGGCACCGCCTTTGCGCTCAACGCGCCGCTCAACTACGTGCTGATCTACGGCGCGTTCGGCTTTCCGGAGTTGGGCGGCGTGGGCTGCGGTTGGGCCACCGCAGCGGTGATGTGGGTGGAGCTTGGGCTGATCCTGCTGGTGGCCCGCCGTCCCTTCTTTCGCGCCACCCGTTGGATCGGCGGCGAGACGGCCTTTCGCTGGGCGACCATTGCGCGGATCTTCAAGCTCGGGGTTCCCATCGGCGCCACCATTTTCCTGGAAATGGCGGTCTATTCGGCCATCAGCGTGCTGATCGCCCGCTTGGGCGTCAGCGAGATGGCGGCCCACAGCATCGCCGGCAACGTCAACTGGGCCACCTACGTCATCCCGATGAGCTTGGGCAGCGCCGCCGCCATCCGCGTCGGCTTTCACGTCGGCGCCCGCAACCAGGCGGGCGCCGCCCAAGTGGCCACCACGGCGCTGCGCATTTCCTTGGGCTACGCGCTGGCGGTCAGCATCCTCCTCGTGGCCTTGCGCTTCCTGCTGGCGGGCATCTACACCACGGATGCGGACGTGGCCCTCATCGCCGCCAACCTGATCATCTTCATTGCCATCTACCAGATCTTCGATGACGCCAACGCCACCATGGCCGGCGCGCTCAGGGGCTACAAGGACACGCGGATGCCCATTATCATCTCCCTGATCGGCTATTGGCTCATCGCCCTGCCGCTGGGCGCCTTGCTGGCCGATGGCGGCTTTGGCCTGCCGACAACGGGCGTGTACGGCTACTGGGCCGGCATGACCGTTGGGCTGGCGTTGGTTGCCGTTGCCATGGGCCTGCGCCTGCGCCGCACCAGCCGGGACGCCGCCTTGATCGAACGCTTGGCGCAAGGCTGATCCATGTCCGAGAACGGCCGGCTGGCTCCGTTTGCGGAGAGGCTCATCACGCAAGGCAGGGCGCCGCGATTCACTGGCCCATTGCCTGGAACTCAGGCCGCTGCGCAAGGCTCGCAGCCGCGACCGCCTCATCGCGAAACAGCCTGGGGTAGTAGTAGTGCCGCAGGGCGGCATGAAAGTCGCGCACCCGTTGTTCATAGGCCAGCGAAGCCGTCATGCTGGTGCCCGCAATGCCCTGCAGGGTGCGCTCAACCAACGCCGGCGGCGACAGCCAAGCGAGCTTTCCGGCAAGTCGGTCCCGCCTGAGGCGCCCTTCGCGATAGGCGTTCGACAGCGGTTCGGCGGTCTGGTCGCCGACTTGCTGAAAGGCGTAGTACCACTTCCATTCGAACGGCTGGCTGACTTCGGTGTGCTGCGCCCATTGCGGATGGCGCTCGACGAAAGGCTCCCAGGTCGCTGACTTGGGCAAATCCCAAGCGTCGTTCACGGCCTCCCTTTGGGTCAGCATGATCTCGCCGCCGTCCGGCAACGGCACGGCCGCTTCCACCGAACTCTCGATGGCTGCGGGGACGACTGCGGCAAGCGTCAGCCAAGCGCCGATCAGTGCGGTCAGGTTGACTGGGCTGTTCCAGCCAAATCGGTCAACAAGCGCGCAAACGCCCCACCAGAATGCGATGTGCAGGGCCACGACGAGGCTTGCAATGGCGAGCTTCGAAGCGCCCGCTCCGGTGAGCAGGCCGCCGGCCCAAAGCGGAACGACCAGGCACAGCGTCAGTGCGCCAACCCGCAAGGCCGCTCGCGCAAGCCAAGGGCTGCCTGGGCTCGCCGCCGTTGCGCTGAGCAGCTCGTGGCGTCCCGCAGCGCGCTCCCTGGAACGCAGGTCGTGCAGCAGCAGGATCAGCAGCAACGGGGCCAGCATGCTCGCCGCAAACGCGAAGTCGAAGCGGCCAATCAAGGCGAACTCGGGGTTTTCCGAGTCCGTTTCGTAAATCTGTCCCTCCAAGGCGAGCGCGCGGACGTGGTGTTTCCAAGGCGCGGCGTCGCGCTGGCCGAGCGCGGCAAACGCAAAGTCCGGCGGCCAGTCGTAGGTCAGGTGGAATGTGTAATAGGCCACGCTGCCCCAGTCCTGGTGCAACCCGTTCAGCACTTCCCGCTCGGCCCGGTCGCTTTCGATCAATTCGTTCAGGACGCTGCGTTGAGCGTTCACCTCGCGCAGGCCAAGCAGCACCGACAGGCCCGCGACCAGCACTGCGATCCCCAGCCAGAGCAACGCCGCCCGGTCTTTGGCGAGAAACCGGAGTTCCCCCATCGGCCCGGTCACGGCCGCACCCTGCGCGCGGTCCACGCGCCAATGGCCGCGAGCGCCGCAAGCCAGGCGAACAGCATGGCCGCCGGCGCGCCGGCGCTCGCAATGCGTTCCCTGGCTGCGGCAGGCCGGAAGTCAAACTCATCGAGCACCTGCCAGTTTTCAGCCGACATGCGAGTGCGTCTTGCAGCCTGCGGATCGATGCTGCGATTGACGTCATCGCTGTAGGCGAGCCGCTCGGCATGGACGCGGTTGAGCCCCTGCACGAAATCGAAGCGCACGGCCTCGGCTGCGCGCAGGAAGCGATGGTGGGTTGCAAGGTCGGTGCCGGCGAGCGCCCGGGAGGCTGCCGCTGCCGCAACGACGGGCGACAGCCAGCCAAAGGAGGCGGCGAACCTGGCCTGATCCGCCTCAAGCGCCATGCGCTCCTCGGCATGCCGGTTCATCACTTGCGTTAAATCCGCTTCCGCAGCTTGGGCGACCACGCCCCGGAAGTTGACCGGCAGGTCCTCCACGCGCGTCACGTCGTATTGCGCCAGCAGATTCGCCTGCAGCCGCCGAAACTCCGGCGCATTGGCGTTGTGGCCGTCGCCAACTGCGCGCAGTTCGGCCTGCATGCCGAGGTCGGTCTCTATCTTGCCCGGCACGGGAATGGCGCTGCTCGCGGATTCGACTGCAATGCGCGGGATGATCAGGGCGCTTGCCAGCCAAAACAGGGCCAGTGCGCCGAGGGCGAGGCTGCGGGAGCGGGCCACGCTCGATACGAGCAGGATGAGACTGCACCAGACGAGCAAGTAGAGCGCGTACAGGCCAATGACGCCGAGGCCGGCGAGCGGCGCCGCACCCCATCCCACGGCGACGGCGCACAGGACGGCAAGCGGCAGCAGCAGCGCCAGCGACACGCCGGCAAGCGCCATCCACTTGGCTGTGTGCAGCGCAAGGCCCGTCACGCCCTGCGCGAGCAGCGGCGCCAGCGTGTTCTCCTCGCGCTCGCGAATGATCAGGCCGTGACCGATGGCGATCAGCAGCAAGGGCAGGAACAACTGATAGGCAAGCGCGCCGGTCAAATTCTCAAATCCGCCGAGTTCGGCGCTGGCCCGCGCATCGGCGAACATGGCCGTGTTCTGCCGGTGGCCTTCCAGAAACATCGACTGCCCGGTGACCGAGTCCACCCCAGGGTCGATCATCGACAGCGGCGGGGGGATGCGGAACACGTAATGCCCGTAATGCACCATGCGGTGCGGATGGCGATCCGGCTGGGACAGAAAGGCCTCTTCCGCGGCTGCTTGCCGATGGGCGCGGTCGTGAGACTCCTTGCTCATCCTGAGCGCGGTGACAAGGCTCGTTGCGGCCAGCAACAGCGCAAAGACCAGCAATGCGCACAACGCGAGCCGCGACCTCAGCCACAGCTGCCATTCCGCCTGGACGATGGCGAGCAGCTGGCTCATTGCGCCGCTGCGTGGGTGGCGAAGGCGGCATGGACCGCCTCGGTGTCGATGCGGTCCATGCCTGGCGGCCGGTCGAAGGCCCCGACCAGCTCGCCCCTGTGCAGCAGGTGGATGCGGTCGGCGACGTGGCATGCGCCGTACACGTCATGGGTCACCAGCAAGACGGTCCGCCCGCCTTCGGCAAGCTCCCGGACCAGCCGGTTGAAGTCGTCGATCGCCGCCGGATCGAGGCCGGAGGTCGGCTCGTCGAGCAGCAGAATGGGCGCCTCCCTCAGGATGGCCAAGGCAATCGCCACCTTTTGGCGCATGCCCTTTGAGTAGGTTTGCATGCGCGCCTGGCGGGCCTCGGCTTGCAGGGCCACCCGGTCCAGAGCGGCATCGAGCGCTGGCCGGTGCGTGTTGTCCGTCCCGGCGAGCGACAGGAAATAGAGGAGGTTCTCGTAGGCGTTCAGGTGGCCGTACAAGGTGGCGGCCTCGGGCAGGTAGGCGATGGCTCGGCGGGCGGCGCCCACGTTTTCGCCCACGGTGCGGCCCTGGACCTGGGCGCTGCCCGAGGCCGGCGTCAGGAAGCCGAGAAAGGTCAGCAAGGTGGTTGACTTGCCGGCGCCGTTGCCGCCGAGCAAGGCATGAACCTCGCCCTGCTCCAAGCTGAAGGAGACATCCTTCAATACCCGTTGTCCGGAGCGTTCGACGCTGAGCGCCTGCGCTCTAAGCATGGTCGTCATGTGAATCTCCGTTGCAAGCGACTCAGCCAAGGCTTGTTGCGCTTCCCGCGATGCTTGTGGGACGCAAAGGCGCCGGCGATGGGGTGGCGCGCAAGCGCCAAGGCGCCTGCGCCCATCCAAACCCATGCCACGCCGCTTAAGCCGAAACGCTCCCCCTGCGTTGCGCCGAACATCGCCAACAAGGCCCAGCAGGCCGCCAACAGCGCGCGCAAATGCACGACGTGCCTTGGCTGGCTAGAACGAATAGGACGCCGTCACGCGGTAGCGGCGCGGCGCGCCGGGCTCCACCCAAACATCCGCATAGGAATTGGTGTAGTACGTCTCGTCAAAAGCGTTGTCCAAGTCAAAGCGAATGGCGAATTGGTCGGTGGGCGCAATCTGGCCAAAGACCCGCGCGATGGTGTAGCTGGGCAAGTTGAAGTCAAAGGCCGTGAACCCCTGCCGCTTGTCCGTGTGCTGAAGGCCGGCGCCCACCTGTGCGAGCATGCCGCCCACCTCAAAGCTCTGGCTGACCTGCAGGTTCACCTGATGCTTCGGTGAGTTGATGAGCTGGTCGCCCTTCTCGATGCGCGCCCCCCAGTCGGCTTCGAGATTGCTGTTGGTGAATTCGGCGTCGGTGTACGCATAGGAAAGCCACAGACTGAAGCCGGTTGCGAAGGCGAGGTCCGCGTCCACCTCAAATCCGCGGCTGCGCGCCTTGCCGGCGGTTCGGGAGAACCACCCGACCGCGACGGCCTCCGGCCGGTCGTCGTTCACCAGAAAGTTGCTTTGGTCCACCTGGAACAGGGACAGCGTGACCGAGCCGGAGACCTCTGCGGGCAATTGCGCCGCATCCAGCTTCAGCCCCACTTCCGCGGACTCCGTGATGTTGGGATCAAACTGGTCGCCCTGATAGTCGGAACCCGCTTGCTGGCGGAAGCCTTCGCCGTAGGCAGCGTAGAGGCTGAGCCCTTCGCTGACCCGGTAAACCGCGCCGAACTGCGGCGAGACGCGGGTATCCGATGTGGTGGTGGTCGTTGCCGGCACCGCGCGCAGGTTGGTCAGGTCCTGCTCAAAGTCATCCAAGCGCAGGCCGAGCCGAACCTGCAGCCGATCGGTGAGGTCGATCTGGTCTTGGATGTAGAAGCCGAGTCCCTTCAAGTCCTCGTCTCGGTTGGTGTTCGGCCCGGGCACCGGTTGCGGCGACTGGCCATAGACCGGGTCGAACACGTCCAGAAAGAGATAGGCCGCCGGATCGAGGGTGTTGATGTCCGTGCCCGCCGGAAACCAACTTGGCCGGTAACGCTGGATGAACCAATTGAGCTCGAACCGGTCATAGTCCGCGCCCATGAGCAGCCGGTGGCGAAGCGAGCCGGTGCTGAACTCGCCTGCAATCTCGGCCCGGGCCACGAAGTAGTCCGACTCAAACTCCCGGTAGCGGAAGAACCGGGACAGGGTTCGGCCATCCAGGAAGTAGGTCTGGCGCCCTCCGAAGTTGGTTTCGGAGGCGCTGCCCTCAAAGTTGGTGTCCCGGTACCCAAGGCCGGCCAGCAGGCTCCAGCTTGCGGAGAAGTTGTGCTGGGCCTCCAGCTGATGGCCCAGCACCTCGGTCTCGATGGGGCCGTCGCCCGGCTCGCCAACGAAGGTCTTGCGCGGCGTGAAGCCGTGGGTTTCCGAATAGGCAACGCCGCGGTCGAAGGGAATCTCCTGCTCCGTGTACTCCATCTCGTAGGTCACGCTGGTGGCTTCGGCGACATCCCAGGTGAACGACGGATAAAAGCCCACCCGCTCGGTCTCAACCGTGTCCCTGAAGCTCTCCGCATCCTCCCGGAACCCGACGATGCGCAGCCCCAACTGGTCGTTGGCGCCCGCCGTGGTTTGGACGTCGCCCTCGAAGCGCAATTGGTCCCAGCGCCCGTAGGTGGCTCGGAAGTCCCCCGCCGTCGCAAATTGCGGCCGTTTGGTGACCAGGTTGACCGTGCCGCCGGGCTCGCCGCGCCCGAACAGCGCCGAACGCGGCCCTTTGAGCACTTCCACGGCCTCAATGCCCGCCAAGTCCCGGGGGCCTGCGAACCCGCGTCCGGCGTTGAAGCCGTTGACCAGAAAGCCGCTGGGCAGGTTGATGTCCCCGGCGAAGCCGCGAACCGAAAAGGCGTTCCACAGACCGCCGAAGTTGTTTTGCCGGGCCACGGAGGCCGACAGGTCCAGCGCGTCGTTGAGGTTTATCGCTCCGGCTTCGCGGAGCAGATGCTCGTCGATCATTTGGTCCGCCGACGGCTTTTCGAGATCGTCGAAATTGCCTTGGTAGGCGCGGCGCTTGCCGATCACGAACACCTCCTCGACGAGTTGCTCGGAGTCGGCGGCCGGGGCGGTTTGCGCCGCGACGGGCGGCGCGAGGGCATGGGTGAGTGCGGCGGCGAACGCGATCGCCGCCGGCTTGAACGTGTTTTTGGTCATGGCTCTCGATCTGTGGGCGTTGGGAGAACCGCAAAGGCGAAGGCGCAGCGCGAACGCCGGAGCTCCCTCAGCGGCGCAAGGAAGTGAAGACGCCTTGGAACGGAGGAGGGCCTGTGGGCGGAGGCAGGATTGAATGCGCCCGCTCCCGGGGCGCCTGCCTCTTGGGTTGGGGCGTAGCGGATGCCGAGGCGACGGATGCGGACGCGGCGGGATGCGCGCTCGCAACAATCCCGTCCTGCTCGTCGGTCAGGATGGCGAGACAGGCGACGCCATTGTGCTCATGGGGGTCGGAACCGAACTCACTGGCATGCGCAATGGAGAGCGCCTGCCCGGCCAGGAACAGGGCCGTCCCGAGCCGTAAAATCCAATTGTGCCGGGTGGTTGGCGACATGGCGCCATTCTGCATGATTCGGGTTTCGATACAACCCGCGCCTCTCGCCCAGAGGGCGAGAGGCGGTTGGAGTTTCGCTTACCCCGAAACTCCGCGCCTCTTGCTTGGGTTTTGGGTCAGGTTGCGCTAGCGGCTGCCGCGCGCCGCGAAGTTCCGCCAGGCGAGCGCCAGCGTGGGCACGAGGCCGACGGCAAGGATCATGAGCGAAGCCGTCGAGGCCTCGGCCAGGCGTTCATCCGAGGCGAGGCGGTAGGCGCGGGTTGCCAAGGTTTCAAAATTGAATGGCCGCAGGATGAGCGTGGCCGGCAGCTCCTTGATCACATCCACGAACACCAGCAGCATCGCGGTCAGCAGCGCCGGCGTCAGCAAAGGCAGGTGAACGCGCGCCAGCAGCCCGCCCGGGCTTGAGCCCAAGCTGCGCGCGGCGCTGTCGTAATTGGGATGAATGCGGGCCATGCCGCCTTCCAGGCTGTTGAACGCGACGGTCAGGAACCGAGCGAGGTACACGAACGCCAATGCGGCCACGCTCCCGGTGAGCAGCAGCCCAGTGCGCACGCCGAGGATGCTTTCCAGCCAGCCCGCCAGTTGCTTGTCGAGGGCGGTCAAGGGTCCAATCAGCCCGACCGCGAGCACCATGCCGGGAATCGCGTAGCCGAGCGTGGCCGTGCGCACGCCGAGCCTGAGCAGCCGCGCCTTCCCTTCGAGGCGCAGCGCGTAGTTGAGCCAGAGGGCGCACAGCCCAGCGAGCGCCGCTGCGATCGTGGCCACGGTGACGCTGTTGGCCACGTAGCCGACGAAGGCGGCGCCGAAGCTGGGGTCGCCGCCGGCCAGCGCGTGCCGCAGCAGCGTGGCGGCGGGCAGCAGCAGGCCGAGAGCCAGTGGAACGGCGCAAGCCAGCGTGGCGCCAGCGCCGCGCCACCCCGTTAGCGGCGCGCGGGTCGGCGGCATGTTCCTGGACACCGGATTGGCGCGCAGCCCGCGCCGCGCCAATTGCTCCAGCGCCACCAGCGCCACGACGATCAGGAACAGCCAGCCAGCGAGTTGCAGAGCGGCCTGATGCTCGCCTTGGGCGTACCAGGTTCGGAAGATGCCGTTGGTCAGCGTCGGCACGCCGAAGAAATCGACCACGCCGAAGTCCGCTGCGGCCTCCATGAGCGCCAGCGCCAAGCCGCCGGCAATGGCCGGACGCGCCTGCGGCAGGGCGATGGCGAGGAACGCCCGCCGCGGCGAGGCGCCCAACGTCCGCGCCGCTTCGGCAAGCGGCCCGGCCCGGTCCGCGAAGGCGACGTAGGCCAGCAGGTAAACGTAGGGATAGAGCGTGAAGCCCAACACCAGGCCCGCGCCGGGCAGGGAACGGATCGCCGGCAGTCCCTCGCGCAGCAGGTCCAGGTCGCGCAGCCAGGTCTGCAACGGACTGGCGTAGGCGAGCAGGTCCGCATAGGCGTAGGCAACCACGTAGGCTGGCGCGGCAAAGGGTAGAATCAGCGCCCAAGCAAACACCCGGCGCCCGGGAAACTCCTTGGTTGCGACGAGCCAAGCGCAGCCGGCGCCAAGGAGCAGGGCCAGGATGGCCACCATCAGCAGCAAAGCGACGGTATTGAGCAGGTACTCCAGCAGCACGGTTTCGCGCAGATGCGCCCAAACGGCCGAATCCGGCGCGACGAAGGCGAGCAGGATGGCAGCGATCGGCGCCGCGATGGGCGCCACGATGGCCAAGGCGCCCAGCGTCCATGCCGAAGGGACGCGGGGCATCCGCAGCCCGACGCGAGCCGTCGTTGGCGCCTGATCGAACATGGCGGCGGATTGTAACGAAAAGCGGGCGCGCGCCGAGGCGGTGGCCGCGGCGCCGAGGGGGACGCTGAGGCTCGAGCGGATCCGGCACGGCTATGGCCCCGACCCGGTGCTCAAGGGGGTGAGCCTGTCCGTGGGCGCCGGCGAGATCGTTTGCCTGCTCGGCGCCTCAGGCAGCGGCAAGAGCACCTTGCTGCGCATCATCGCTGGGCTTGAGCCGCTGCAGTCGGGCGTCATCTCCTTTGCCGGCGCCGAACTGGCCAAGCCCGGGCGCGAGCCGCCGCCGGAGGCGCGTCGCTTTGGCCTGGTCTTTCAGGACCACGTGCTGTTTCCGCACCTGACCGTTGCCGGCAACGTGGCGTTCGGGTTGCGCGGGCTCGATGGCGGCGAACGCGACGCGCGGGTGCTCAGGCGCCTGCGGCAAGTGGGGCTTGAGGGCTATGGCCATCGCTACCCGCACACCCTGTCCGGCGGTGAGCAGCAGCGCGTGGCGCTGGCTCGGGCGTTGGCCCCGGAGCCGCTGGTCATGCTCCTCGACGAACCCTTCGCCAGCGTCGATGCGACCCTGCGCCGCCGCTTGCGGGATGATGCGCGCCGGGCTCTGCGCGCCAGCGGCGTGCCCAGCATCATCGTGACGCACGATGCCCGGGAGGCCATGGAGGTCGCTGATCGCATCGCCGTGCTTCACCAAGGCCGGATCCTGCAGGACGACACCCCCGCCGCGGTTTGGCGCACGCCCGCCGTGCGCTTCATTCCGGAGCTGCTCGGCGATTCCAACGCCATTGAGGGCCTGGGCGCGGCGGATGGCGTGCAGACCCATTTTGGACGGGTTCGCCTGCCGGGCGCGGGAATACGGCCGGATGAGCCTTACTTGGTGATCCTGAGGTCAGGAGCCGTGCGGATCGCGCTTGGCGACTCCGATGACCCCGAGGTTGTTGACAGTCGATTCCTGGGCGACCGGCACCTGGTCATCCTCGAGGCGGGCGGCGAGCGCCTGCGCACGCTGCACGGGACGGACCCCAAGGTGGCGGTGGGTGCGAGGGTGAAGCTGGCCTTTGATCCGGCCGGAGTGCTCGTCTATCATAAATTCGATAATGATTCTCATTTATTGCAATGCTCGGACATGCCGTTCCAAACCCCAAAGAGTGGATTCCAATCATGATTCAAAGACTCCCGCGCAAGGTCGCCTGGCTGGCCGTCTTGATTTTCGCCGGCCTCGCGGCCCCGGTCCCGTCCCTCGCCGCCGAAGAGGTCAACCTGTACTCGGCGAGGCACTACGACACGGACTTTGCGCTCTACCACACCTTCACCGAACGCACGGGCATCAGCGTCAACCTCATTGAAGGCGGCAGCGACGCACTGATCGAACGGATTGCCAACGAGGGCGAGCACACGCCGGCCGACATCCTGATCACGGTGGATGCCGGGCGCTTGTGGCGAGCCCAGGAGCGCGGCATCTTCCAGCCGGTCGTCTCGGCGGCGCTCGAACGGCGCATCCCCGCCCATCTTCGCGAGCCCGGAGGGCATTGGTTTGGGCTGTCCAAGCGCGCTCGGGTGATTGTGCACGCCAAGGACAGCGCCTTTGCGGGCGGCGTCGCGCGTTATGCGGACCTCGCTGATCCGGAGCTGCGCGGCAAGGTCTGCATGCGTTCGTCCTCCAACATCTACAATTTGTCGCTCATGTCGTCGTTGATCGACGCCCTCGGCGCAACCGCCGCCGAGGAATGGGCCGCCGGCGTCGTGGCGAACTTCGCCCGCCCGCCCCAAGGCAACGACACCAGCAATCTCGCCGCCGTCGCCTCGGGCGAGTGCGGGCTGACGCTTGCCAACACCTACTACCTTGGGCGCTGGCTGGCGAGCTCGAAGGAAGGGGACAGGCGCATGGCGGATCGGCTCAGCGTCGTGTTTCCCAACCAGGACGACCGCGGCGCCCACGTCAACGTCAGCGGCGCGGGCGTCACGCGCCATGCCCCGAACCGCGACAATGCCGTGCGCTTCCTGGAGTACCTCACCACGGACTTCGCGCAGAGGATGTTCGCGGAAGGCAACAACGAGTATCCCGTGGCCGGTGAGGCATCCGGCCCCATCACGGCGCTGGGCGACTTCAAGGAGGATGGCATCGGCGCCGGCTTGCTTGGCCGCAACCAAGCCGAGGCGGTGCGCATCTACGATCGCGCCGGCTGGCGTTAGCTGGCTTCATTGCGCAAAGCCGGAGCAGGTTGTCGCGCACCAGTTTCAGGCGTTCACATGGGCGTCATTCAACACACTTTCCAGGCAAACCACCATGAGCAACAGCATGTCGAGCAAAAGTACGGGCCATCTTGATTGGAAGACCATTGGTGCGCTGGGCGTCGCGACTTGGCTGGTGACCAGTCCGCTTGCGGGATGCAGCAGCGAGGAGGGCGCCTTGATGAAGACGGCCGACAGCGAGGATGCGGCCACGCTCACCCAGCCGCTCGTTGAAGGCGTCGGCGCCGGTGGAGAAGGCGAAGGCGCTGCGGCTGCCGGTGCCGATCCGGCCGCCGACGTTGGCTACCTGACCCAGCTCGGGCTGATCCGAGGACATCTTGCGGTGGGCCATGCGCTCTATCAGCGCGAGCTGCCGCAGCTGTCCGAAACCCACATGAAGCACCCTCAGGAAGAGATCTACGCATCGATGGTTCCGGCGTTCAACGCGCGTGGCTGCGCCGGCTTCGCGAACGACCTCGAATCGCTCGCGGCGGCGGTGAAGGCGCGCGCCGCGCAGGAGGAAGTGGCCGCGATCCATGAAGGACTGACGGCGAACATTGCCCGTTGCGAGCAATCCGCCGGCGCGGATGACCCGGCAGTGCTTGCCGAGGTGATCGAAAACCTTCTGCGAACCGCGGGGGCGGAGTACCGGATCGGGGTCATTGACGGCGCCATCGACAACCTGCACGAGTATCAGGACGCTTGGGGATTCACGCAGGTCGCCAGCGCTTGGGCGCGCTCGGCTGCGTTTGCGGACCGCGCGGGCGCCGCGGCAGTGGCGGCGCAGCTGCAGGACATCATTGCCGGGCTCGAAGGGCTTTGGCCGTCCCTGAATCCCGACGGGGGCGTCGATGGAGACGCGGCGCGCCTCTTCGGCGCCGCGGCGCGGGTTCAGATTGCGGCGCTGCCGCTACGCAACTGATCCGAGCCGCCAGCGCCTTGGCGGATTGGGCCGGGCGCTTCGTCTCAAGGCCGCATTGGCCCGCGAAGCCGGGAATGGGTGACATGGGGGCCGGTCAAAGCCATGAGCGCTGCTTCGCCGGCGCCTTGCGCAGCGCCAAGGCCGAGGGCGCTGGCGATCTCGGCCCGGTTGTCCAGCCGCGCGTCGGCAACGGCGATCAACCCTTGGTCGGGGCAGCGGGCTTGCCAAGCGGCTTTTTCCATTCTTCCCCATCATCGGCCCACGGTGCCTGGAATCCGAAGGAAACGGCGTCCCCGTCGATCCGCCCCGCGCACCCCAGCCCCGGCAGTTCGGCCAGCATCACGCCGATGGTGTCCGGGTTCGCCGCGGCGCCCGCTCCGCTCCGGTGGCATACTCCGCAAATCGCCCGCGCCAATGCTTGATTCCCTTTTCGCCCCGCTTCGGGTCAAAACGGGATGGTCGCGATTATGCCAGTTGCCAAGGCAAAGCCAAAATGCATGTCTTGGCCGGTTGGTGGCTTAGTTTGACTTTAGCTGGGCTTGAGCGGGCGGCGCCCTGAAGAGCGCCAATGCGACGGCAGGATGCCCGCTCCAAGGCGAAACGCCCGCTTCAGGCGAGACCCCCGGAGCGAGTGCGGGCGGCGGGCGATCCCATTCGCTCGCGGTCCTTGATGACACAGGGCGTCACGATCCGGCCGCCCCGCCGCGCCCCGCCGGGGTCCGCAGGGAAAACCTAACAGATAAGGGCGTCCCGCCCTCGGACGGCGCGAAGCGCCGTTGGCTCACGCACCTGCTGTCCCTTTGGGAGATCGCCAGTGCCCGGTACGTCCTCGCTCCGGCGGCTCGCATGGAACATTTCCAATTCCCGCAGTGGAATGGGCATTCCATGCGCCCAATCGAGGGGGGACGCCCTCGGGCATCCAGAAAGTCGTCGATGACTGCTCGGCCTGCTTCCAGGCTGATGAATGGCTGTGCATTCGCTCCCGGTGCTCGGGGTTCCCGGCGGCGGATTGGGCGCGAGCCAAGATGGACGCCTGCCTTGGCGTTGCCTTCGCCTGATTGCTCTCCCTCGCCCTTCTCGCCTCGCCGTTAAACTTAGGTCCTGATAGATCTTATGACTTTATAAAGGGTTATAAAGTCATAAAGTTGTATAGGTTATGTAAGGAAAGTGTAACTCCGTGGCCCCTTCGGTGGCCGCGTAGAGGTGGATGACGGCAGGGGTTTGCTGTCAACCAAGTCTGTCGTCAGTCGGGTGACGGCAAGGTTTTGCTGTCAGTGGGGTTGATGGCTGACCGGGCTGGTGGAGGCGGACGACGCCCTGGTGGGCGGCAGGCGCCCCGGCAAGCGCGGGCGCGGCGCCGGGGGCAAGCAGCCGGTGCCGTTCGCGGTGGAGCGCCGGGGGGAGCGGGCCGGCTTGCTGGCGGCCAAAGTGGTCGGCGCCTTCCACGACGTCTCCCGAACGCGGCTCCAGGAGTGCCTCGACGAGTTCGTCTTCCGCTTCAACCGAAGGTTCCGGGAGGGCCAGCTCCCCGCTCGGCTGGTCGAAGCCGCCGTCACCCATGTGCCCGTGCCGCTCAGGCTGAAGCCTGTTTAGGGACATGTAGCGCAAAACCGAGTCGAAGCTAAGGAAGGTCTGAACAAGGGGGCATTTGCCCCCAAGTCGCGGTTGGTTTCGATCCTTTGGATTTGGCCGGCATAACGAGCCTCGGCAATATGCGCTTGGGTTGCAAGGGCTGCCCGGAATCGGTCGCCGCGGGCGGTTCCGGGTGCCCCATCGCGGCCCTTTGCGGATCGCGGACGGACTGCGGCCGCATGGCGGCCGGCGGTGAGCGGATTGGGGAAGCCGAGCAGCAGCGCGATGCGCCGCGCGCGCCGCGGCCACGTCGGCCTCGTTCGCCGAGGCCGTCCCCGGGCTGTGCGTCAGGCCCGTCCCCGAGTCCACGCCGAGGCGCGCCTTCATCCCGAAGCGCCATTGGCCGTCCTTCCCCACTTGACGCATCTCCGGATCCCGCTCCCCCCGCCTTGTTCCCGGTCGAACTCGGCGCGTCGATGATGCCTGCGTCCACGATCGTCCCGCGCTTCAGGCGATGGCCCAGCGAAGCCAGGTGCGCGTTGATCTTCGCGAACGGCGCCTCGCCCAGGCCGCGCCCCTCCGGCAGATGGCGAAAGCCCAGCATCGTCGTCCCGTCCGGCAGCGGACCCGTCAGCCGCAGCCCCGCAAACCGGCGCGCCGACCCCGCCTCGCGCAGCAGGTCCTCCATCCCCGGATCGCTCAGGTCCTGGAACAGCCGCGCGCAGTGAACCCGCAGCAGCGCGCGCAAGGGATGCTGCCGCCGGCCACGGCCCGGCTTCGGGCGGAACGGCTCGATCCGCCGCTCCAGCCGGTCCCACGGAATCAGCCTGTCCATCCTCGCAGGAAACAACTCCCGGCGCGTCCCGCGCTTCTTCGCATCGTGCTCCAGCTCCGCAAACGTCGCTTGCTCCATGAACCCTCCAAGCCGTGCCATCCAGACAGTCACGTTATCCCCGGATCCGGGGATTAGGGGGCTTTGCCGTGGCTGTGGTAGGGTTCGGGCGTGTTCCCGCAGCCGTTCCCGTGCCTGTGAACAGCGCCGCTAGCCGCCAGCAAATCGAATCGCTCTATTGTCCCGGCAGCGGTGTGCTGCCGCCGGTGCTGGCGGGCAGGGAAGCTGAGTCCGCCGTGCTCGACGTCTTCCGCAGAAAGCTGCTGAGCGGTGCGCCCATCCCCAAGGACGTGATCATCTACGGTCCTAGGGGAAACGGCAAGACGGTTCTCATCGAGAGCTTCCGCCGGGTGTGCGCCGACCAAGGGGTACCCGACCACCGTTTCATCGACACCCATGCCTCTTCGCTGTCGTCGCTGGACGTTCTGCTGCAGGCGTTGCTTCCCTCCGGAGCGGGTCGCGGCTTGGCTAGGCGGCTCAAGGATGCGAAGTCGGTGCAGGCGCTCTCCGTCCAAGTGGCCCTCGGCGATCTCAAGGCCCCCCACCGTTGCCGAGGCCCTGACCGCCAGGGCAGCCGAGGTCGGCCGTGAGCTGCTCAATGCCTCGCAGGCCGTGCGCAATCGGGGCCTGCCCTTTTTGCTGCTTTTGGCTGGCACCCCTGACCTCAGGGCGAGGATGCGGGCGATGGGAGCGACCTTCTGGGACCGGTCGGAACGCATGCCGGTGGGTCGGCTTTCCCGCGCAGCCACCCGCCGAGCCTTGGTCGAGCCGTTGGCGCAGTTCGGCGTGGCGTTCGAGGCGAAGGCATTGGATCTGGCCTTGGCGGACATTGTGGACTATCCCTACTTCGTGCAGTTGTGGGGCGAAAGCCTGACCAGCACCAAGACCGATGCGCACCGCGGCGCTTCGGTCACCGTCGATGACGCCGAGCGGGCTTCCTCCGTCTTCGCCTTCAAGCGCGACGACTACTACCGCGACCGTTATGAGGAGCTGCGGGAAGGGGGCCTGCTCGGCGTGGTCGCCGCAGTGGCAAGGCTGGCCCGGCGCAGTCCGCCGGCGACCCGGGAAGACCTGGCCAAGGCAGTCTCCGCCGAGCTTTGCCGTGCGCAGGGCCTGGGTTCACAGGCTCGGCATCCGGCCACGGAGGAGGTCTGCGAGCGGCTCATCGAAGTCGGCTGCGTCTGGTGGGGGACGGGAGAGCTGGAGGCGGGAATTCCGAGCTTGATGAACTACTTGCTGAAGCGGGGCTAGAATGCCGCAAAAGTAGGGAATTGTGTAGCAAAATCCAACTCCTTGCTCAACTGCATGGCGCTGACCCCCTTGCGGGCCGTGAGAACCTAGATGGCGAAAACCCAGTCCTGCAAGGGCTTCTTCGTACTGTGCATGCAGGTGGCCGTGAAGCGCTTGCGGCAGTCGTTGCAGTGGTGGTGACGGCGGCGCTTGTCCTTGGTGATCCTGTCCGTGCCGCCGCAGTGGGGGCAGACCGGCGATCCCTGCCACCGGGACTCCTCAAGCCATGCGTGGCAGGCGTCCTCGTCGGAGAAGCGCCGGAACAGCTCAACGACGCTCATGGTCTTGGCCACCCGCTTGGCGCTGGTGCGAATTGGGATGCCGTCCGCCTCATGCTCGATCACTGCCATTGCCGTTCTCCGTTGGTTGATGTGGATCATAGTATCCAACGGAATAAAGGCCGTCAGGGTTCTGAGCCCGCGCAGGGTTTCTGTGGATTTTGATACACAATTCCCAGTAGTGTCCGGTTTAAGTTCAGGTAATCGCTGATTTTTAGATGCTTGACAACAGGTTGCAACGGTTTTCGGGTGTCCCTGACCTGAGCGTGGTTCCGGCAAAATCGCCGTCCTTTGCGCCCTTGGGGCCGAGGGGGCCGCATGTATGCCGGAACGACGCTGTTCACCCAAGTCATGGACTTCCTGCCGTGGAAGGCCTTCCACCGGCTTGGTGGCGCGCCACGAGGGGAACCGCGGGGTGCGCGCGCTGTCCTGCGACGAGCAGTGCCGGGTGCTGGCGTTCGCGCAGCTGACCGGGCGGGAGAGCCTGCGCGACATCGAGGCCAGCCTTTCGCCGCAGTCGGCCAAGCTCCATCGCATAGGCATCTGTGTGCGCGTGATACTTTCCGGCTGGAGCGGCGATGAAATCGCTTCCTCAAGCGGCGCAGACTACTATTCCATGCTGTTGCGGGGCGGGCGGTGGCGCTAGCTGCTGAGGGAAGCGCGGCGATGGCGGAGGGGCTGGCGCTTCCTGACGTGCCAAGCGGTTCTGCCGCTGGTGCATCCCCGTGCCTTGAATACGGTTTCCGCGCTGCTCAAGGGGCGAAGGCCTCGCTATTGGCGACCATCCTTCGTTCATCCAGCCTTGGCCCGCAAGCATCGGCGCTCGCCGCAGGTCAGGCTCGCCGTCCGGCCGATCAGCGTCCGGCAGACGCAGTTGGCGCGGCTGGGGAACGGACATCTCGAGCAGCGCATCCGGGACTGGGCGGCGAGCGGCGCCCGAATGGGCATCGAGTGCCGCTATCCGCTGCCCGTGATCGCCCGGCGGCTCGCCGCCCGCTCCGACCCGCTGGTGCCCGCCACCTCGACATTGCGAGGCTGCGCGCCTACCTCGAAGCCGAAGCCGGGTTGCCCGACGACCGCCGGCAACCCGGAAAAATCGCGCGCGCCCTAAGCTTCCTCGACTGGCAGACGGACTGACGCCGCGGCTTGCGGGGTTTCCTTGTGTCTGTCCGTCAGCGAATAAGGGACTGTGCTACATGGGCAGCGAAACGGAAGCGGCGGCGGGCTAGCCGTCGAGCAGGTAGCCGGCAAATGAAGGGATCGGCATTGAGCAGACCCTTCCGCCCCGGCCAGTGGAGACGACGAGAAGGCCGGCGTGCTCGGCGTCCCGCACGAAGTCCGTGGCGCTTACGCCGGCCAGCGAGGGTTTCGCGCGCATGATCTCGTTGACGCGGTTGAGAAGGGTGCTGTAGGAAGCCGTGCCCCCGCGATCGCGCAGGAACGGAACCAGCTCCCTTGCGACCTCCTCGAATTCCCCGCAGTGCCGGCCGAGGCGGCTCAAGCGCCGGCCGTAGTACTCCGCGCGCTCCAAGTCGCCCGTGCGCATCGCCGCCTCAAGATCGGCAGCGCCCGCGTCCCCGCCCTCCGGGCTTGCTTCCCGGATTTGCTCGATGGCCTCGGCCAGGTAGGTGGCCAAGTGCTGCGGCCAGTTCGCCGAGCGCGCCAGGATCGCCTCGCGCCACGCCGCGCCGTTCGTCACGCCGAGCGCCTCAAAGCAACGATTGACCATGTGCCGTGCGGCAGTGTCGTCGAGTCCGCCCAAGAGGATGGTCCGGCCGCCCGTCGGACGCGAAACGCCCGCGTCGGCCAGCGCCGCCAACGTGCCCGGCAGGCCGAAGGCGCAAAATGAGACGGGCGCCCTGACGGTGCCCTTGTGCAGAGCGCTCAGCGTTCCCCGCCCGGCGTGGGGTTGGCCGCGAACGAGTTGCTGCGCCTCGTCGATCAGCAGCACGATTTGCCAGGATTGCCAAGCGGGCCGCCGCCCCGCCGCCTCGTCCAAGGTTCGCGGCGGCTCGTCGCGTGAGGCGCCAAGGGAGACCCCCAACAGGCTCCCGCCGCGGTCAAGCAGCGCCCTAGCCTTTGAGCGAGCCTTCTCCACGCTGAGGCCGGCCCCCCAATACGTTCCCAGCTTTTCCACGAGCCCCGCCGTTTCGACGGCCTTCTCCGGCCCCTCCCCGGGGGCCAGCACCCCCTTCGCCAGCCGGACGATGATGGCCTCGTCGATTCGGTTCGCAATGCCCGGGGGCGACTCGGCGGACTCCGCGTCGATTTCCACCGGCAGCCACCGCCGGCCTACGGGAGCGACCGGCGGAAACGAGCGCATCTCCTCCATGAATTGGGACATGAGGGCGCTTTTGCCCGCGCCGGGCGGCCCTTCCACCACCACCGTCGCATTGCCCTGCCGCTCAAGCAGGAGCGCATTGGCGACCTTGCGGAACATGCGTATCTCGGCCTCCCGGCCGGAAAAGAACGGCACGCCGCGACCGGTGATCTGCGCCCGGTCGCGGTCAGAGACAAAAACCTTGGCGGAAACCAAGTCTTGGTCGCGCAAGCCGCCGCTGTCCCGGTACTTTTCATCCACCAGATTCATGCCGGCATGCTACCATTTGGAGCCATTTAGAAGGCATTGTGGTTATTGCCTGTACATGATGGGGATCGCTCAATGAAGCATTTCCAAATTGAGCCACTACCCGGACGACTTGCCGAGTTGTGCGGTTGCCCTCGCGTGATACCACTTGCCCTTCGTGAACCCTGAACCGAGCGAGGATTCTTCCGCCATGTCCCCCTCCCCCCAACAGCACCAAGCGCACCGCTCAACCCATAAGCCTATCCCGGATATTGCACGAATGTAGTGATAGCATCTTGAAAAACGCTATCATTCGGATTCGTGCCGCCGAACTTCCACATCTGTTACCATAAAAAAACAATCTTTTGTCAACGGAAAGGTGAGTCCAGTGAAAAATCAAGCGCCCGATAGGGAATCAGAGCTTACCCCCCCCCCCCCCCCCGATCCAATATCGTAAAGACGATCCGGCTCTTCCCGAAAAGCGGCCTTGGACCGCTCCCACCATCACCGAAATGACGATCGGATCTTCCACGATGAATGGGCTCCCTTTGGGGACCCCGCCGGGTGAGTGCTGCGCCTACCCTGTGTTTCGTAGTAGTGCGTATATCAGCTAGCTAGCGGTCGGGACACAAAATACAAGGTTTCCGGGGGGCTAGGCCCGAAGCCGCAACGGGCAAAGCGAATCCGCCACGGGCGATGCTGCGATGATCGTCACCGACCACTTCGTCTTCATCCATGTTTCCCGAACCGGCGGCACTTTTCTCAACAATCTGATCCTGGGGGAGTTTCCGGGCGCGCGCATGATTCAGTACCACGGGCGCCTCGAAAACCTGCCGCCCGCCCGCTCGCGCCTGCCCGTCATCGGGTTCGTTCGCAATCCCTGGGACTGGTACGTGTCCATGCACCAGGACTACCGCCGCAACTGGAATTCATAGCCGTCTGGCGGCGGATGCCATCCGCCGACAATACTGATCCTCCGCGATCCCACGTTTGATAGCATCTTGAAAAAATGCCATCATTCGGATTCGTGCCGCCGAACTTCCACCAAGGAGGCCAATCATGGCGCAAATCACCATCCGCCAAATCCCCGACGAGGTGCATCGGGCGCTGAAGTCGCAGGCCCGGGCCCAAGGGAGCAGTGCCGAGGCGCTGGCGCGCAGCCTCCTGCGGCGCGGGCTGTTCCCCGCCGACCGCACGCGGCCGGGCGACCTTCTCCGCTCCATCTGGAAAGATGCCGATTTCGGTGACGTTTCTTTCGGACGCGACCGGACGCCCATCGACCCGACCGTGTTCGAGTGATCCTTCTCGACACGAACCTGGTCTCCGAAACCATGAAATCGGCACCGAACCCAGGTGTTATGGAGTGGCTGAATCAACAGGATCCGGAGTCACTCTGGCTGCCGGTGATCGTGGTCATGGAACTCCGATTCGGCGCGGCGCTGCTGGCGTCGGGCTCGCGGCGCCGATAACTCGAAAAAGGCATCGATGAAGCCGTGGAACGGGTGTTCAAGGGGCGGATCAAACCACTCGACGAACCGGCGGCGCGGGTTTTCGCAGTCCGGGCGGCGGCCCGGCGCGATGGCCGCCAAATCGGTTTTGCCGACGCGGCGATCGCCGCAATCGCTATCCATTCCGGCTTCCGCATTGCCACCCGGGACACGGCCCCGTTCCTAGACATGGGCGCCGAAGTGATCAACCCTTGGCGTTGACCCGGCGGGGGAGTGAACCAAATCCAAATGCGGGATGAGGGCGGGAGTCGAGCAGGAGCGTGCTATGCACCAAACCCGGACTTGCGGCGCTTGCGGAGGAAGGCATCGCCAAACGCCATGTGCTGGTGTGCTTGGAGCCTATGCGCCGCCTCGTTGACGGCATCGAGGTGATGCCTTGGGAAGCCTTTCTGGATGAGCTGTGGCTGGGGCGGCTGGCGTAGCAGGCAATTCATCCTCCCGCTGGCCTCCCAAGTGCCCCGTCATTTTCTGTTACCGTAAAAAAATATTTTGTCGACGGAAAGGTTGAGTCCAATGAAAAATCAAGCGCCCGATAGGGAATCGCAACTTACCCCCCCCCCCCCCCGATCCAACATCGCAAGGACGATCCGGCTCTTCCCGAAAAGCGGCCTTGGACCGCTCCCACCATCACCGAAATGACGATCGGATCTTCCACGATGAATGGGCTCCCTTTGGGGACCCCGCCGGGTGAGTGCTGCGCCTACCCTGTGTTTCGTAGTAGTGCGTATATCAGCTAGCTAGCGGTCGGGACACAAAATACAAGGTTTCCGGGGGGCTAGGCCCGAAGCCGCAACGGGCAAAGCGAATCCGCCACGGGCGATGCTGCGATGATCGTCACCGACCACTTCGTCTTCATCCATGTTTCCCGAACCGGCGGCACTTTTCTCAACAATCTGATCCTGGGGGAGTTTCCGGGCGCGCGCATGATTCAGTACCACGGGCGCCTCGAAAACCTGCCGCCCGCCCGCTCGCGCCTGCCCGTCATCGGGTTCGTTCGCAATCCCTGGGACTGGTACGTGTCCATGCACCAGGACTACCGCCGCAAGCGGCAATACGTCTATCAGGTTCTCTCCGAGCAGGGCGCGCTGGATTTCGAGCGCACGGTCGCGCGGTTTCTCAATCTCGGGGACGGCAGCGGCGAGAGCCGCGCGCTGCTGCGCCGCCTGGCGGCGGCCGCGCCCAAAAAGACGGCCGCGAGGGGACCGGGGCGCTGGCAACGGCGCAGCCAGGGGCCCGGACTCAGGTCGGAGGACTTCTCCCGCTATCCCGACGGCGCCGGCTACTACGGCTGGCTGTTCGATCTGATGTTCCGTCCCCGCCCCGTCAGTGCGGAAACAACCCCTCCCTCACGCCCGGTTGCAGTCCCACATGTGCCTGAACCCGCACCCCCCAAGCAGGAGCGGAGGATTCTTTACGGCCGGTTCGAGAATCTCCGCGAGGAGGCGCTGCGGCTGTTCGAGGAAACCGGGGCGCCGGTCACCAAAAACATCGCCGCCTACCTCAAACTGGAACCCCCCGCGAACGCCTCCCCGCGCGGCAAGGGGTTCACGGGCCGCTACAGCAACGAGCTGCGGGAGCTCCTCGCCCTGAGGGAGCGCAAGCTCATAGCGAGATTCGGCTACGATTTCGCCGATTCCCGCTGGAATTCATAGCCGCCCGTGGCGGATGCCATCGCTGTTCACGGACTACGCGGGTCAGGCCCAAAGCGCATCAATCGGCAGCGCGTGGATGCGATTGCCGAACGGCACCGAGGCAGTGCCGGTGTAGAGGATGATGCCGCATGCAAACTGGTTGCCCGCAAGCCCGGCCAATGTGCGCAGCCCCCGCGCCGCGCTTGGGCGCAGGCTGGCGCCAGCCTTGACCTCGATGCCGACGATATCGCCAGCGGAGCTTTCCAGCACCAAGTCCACCTCGATGCCCGAGTGGGTGCGGAAGTGGTGCAGGCGGCACTGTTTTGCAGACCATCCCAGCTGCTTGCCAAGCTCCGCCGCGACCAAGTTCTCCAGCGCCGGACCGAAGAGGGTTGGGTTGGCATCGAGGCGGTCAGGATCAGTGGCGAGCAGATGCGCCAGCAAGCCAGGGTCGTTGAAGATGAGTTTCGGCGCCTTGACCAGCCGCTTGCCGATGTTCGCCGTCCAAGCGGGCAGGAAGCGGATCAGGAAGGTGGCCTCGAACAGCGCGACGTAGCGTTTCAGGCTGGTTTGCGGAATGCTGAGCGAGCGCGACAGATCGGTGAAGTTGACGGGCTGGGAGGCTCGGCTGGCGAGCATCGCGAGCAGACGCGACAGTTCCGGGCCGCGCACGATGCTGGCAAGGTCACGGATGTCGCGTTGGGTGATGCCCTCGACATAGGCATCAAACCAAGCGTGGCGGCGGCGGGCTTTGCGGGCCACCGCCTCTGGAAAGCCGCCTGCGCAAAGCCGCGTGGCCAGCAACTGCCGGGGCGTTTCGGGTTCGAGGCTGACCTGCAGGGGCGGCCCGCTGGGCTGCTGGGCGCCGATGGCGGACAGGTCTGCTGCAAACGCGCGCTCGACAAAGGTCTCGCTCACGCCAGCCATTTCACCCTGAGACAGAGGCCACAAGGTGTGCGTTTCCATCCTTCCCACCAATGCCTCGGCAAACGGCGCCCAAAGCGGGCCGCCTGCTGAGCCGGTGAGCAGAAACCGCCCCGGCCGGCGGTCGGCATCCACCGCCGCCTTCAGCGCGAGCGCGAGTTCCGGCGCGCGCTGAACCTCATCAATGGTGGTCGGCCCCGGCAATCCGGCCAGAAAACCGACGGGGTCGGCCTGCGCGGCAGCGCGGGTGGCATCGTCGTCGAGAGTGACATAGGCTCTCGGCGGCGAGCCGTTTGCCAAGTGCTGGGCGAGAGTGGTTTTCCCGGTCTGACGCGGCCCGCGCAGACAGACGACCGGGGTATCCGTCAACGCCTCGCGAACCGCGTCGGCGATGTGGCGTTCAAACAACCGAGCCGGAGTGTTGGGGGATTGACGAGCTGGCATGGTGGCAATCTGATCTGACGATACGGCCTAACAAGGCACAGATGATATCGATCAATGGATGAAAATCAACCAAGGCTTGGTTGATTTTCATCCATTGATGCGGGTTGAGATTTAGCCGTCAAGTCCCGATAGGGGAGAGCGCAATTGCGGTTCGGGTCGCCCTTGCAGGTGCGGCCTCTACTGCGGGGCAAGGCTGGCATTTGCTTGGCATGCTGGCGGGGTTGCTTCAACAACTGGCACAATAACGGGTGTCCGGTTTCGATGAGAAGCGGGATGAAAATAGGAGTCGAGCATTGGCGCGAACAATTTGCGGGGTATGCCACCGGGGCGGAGCGGGCGATGCCGCGAACCCGGATCCGAACCGGGACGCTATCGGCGCGATGCTGGCCGAATTGCCGGGACTAGGGCGCGCGGGGCGGATCAACGGGGGCGCCGTCTCCTTCGGATACCGGGCGCTGCGGGCCGATGCCGGGGAACAAGGGCAAGAAGACGCTTGGCAAGCCCGATGCTCCGCCCGGGGCTTGATCGCGGTGGCCGACGCGCGGCTGGACAATCGCGCCGAACTCGCCAGCGCCCTCGGCCTCGGCGCTGCGGAAAGCATCGGCGCAACCGATTGCGGGCTGATCCTGCGGGCCTACGGGCGTTGGGGCGAGAACTGCCCCCTACAGCTGCACGGCGACTACGCCTTCGCGGTTTGGGATCCCGCAAAGCGCCTGCTGTTCTGCGCCCGCGATGCGCTGGGCGCCCGTCCGTTCTATTACGCCTTGGCGGGCGGCGGGCGCTTCGTCTTCGCCAGCGACATTGCAGCGGCGCTCGCCGCGCCCGGCGTGGAGGATGATCTGGACGAGGCCCATGCCGTCATTAACCTCATGGGCAATACGCCGGACACGAACAGCACCTTCTTCCGCGCCGTGCGCAGCCTGCCGCCCGGCCACAGCATCGCCGCCAACCGGCGAGGCGAGCACTTGCGGCGCTGGTGGCGCCCGGAGGACGCGCCCGCCGCGGGCCGCGGGTCGAACCAGGACTACCAGCGGCAATTCCTCGACCACTACCGCCGCGCCGTGCGCGACCGGCTGCAAGGCGCCGGACCGGTCGGCGCGCATCTGAGCGGCGGGCTGGATTCGTCGAGCGTGGCCGTGCTGGCGGCCCGCGAGCTGCGGCCTTCGGGTCGGCGGCTGCACGCGCTGTGCTGGCATCCGCCGCCAAACGATTCCCAGCCCGAGAACGAGGCTTCCGAATACCGCCTGATCGAATCGGTTTGCGCGCAGGAGGGCCTCCATCCGCGCTACCACTCCGTTTCGGTGGAGCACACATTGGCAAGGCTCGGCCTCGACGGCGCCCGGGTGGCCGACCACCAAGGCGTGCTGATGCACGAGTCGCTGGTGCAGCGCAGCGCCGCCGAATTGGATGTGCGCGTGATCCTTTCCGGCTGGGGCGGCGATGAAATCGCTTCCTCAAGCGGCGCGGACTACTACCCCATGCTGTTGCGGGGCGGGCGGTGGCGCCAGCTGCTAAGGGAAGCGCGGCGACGGCAGAGGAGCTGGCGCTTCCTGGCGTGCCAAGCGGTTCTGCCGCTGGTGCATCCCCGTGCCTCGAATACGGTTTCCGCGCTGCTCAAGGGGCAAAGGCCCCGCATGCTGCGGCCATCCTTCGTTTATCCGGCCTTGGCCCGCAAGCATCGGCGCCCGCCGCAGGGCAGGCTCGCCGCCCGGCCGGTCAGCGTCCGGCAGACGCAACTGGTACGGCTGGGGAGCGGACATCTCGAGCAGCGCATCCAGGACTGGGCGGCGAGCGGCGCTCGAACGGGCATCGAGTACCGCTATCCGCTGCTCGACCGGCGCCTGATTGAATTCGTCCTTGGATTGCCGCCCGAACAGTTCCGCTACGGCCGCAGCTCGCGCTGGTTTTTCCGGCAGTCCCTGAAATCCGTGCTGCCCCCATGCGTTGCGGAGCATACCGACAAGACGGACCCGGCGCGCCACCGCCCCTGTTTCGATAGCTTGAGCGAGGCGCTGCCCTTGATTGCCGGACGGCTCGCCGCCCGCTACGACACGCCGGCCCGCGCCCGCTACCTCGACATGGCGAGGCTGCGCGCCTACCTCGAAGCCGAGGCCGGGCTGCCCGACGACCGCAGGCAACCCGGAAAAATCTTACGCGCCCTGAGCTTCCTCGACTGGCAGACGGACTGACGACGACGCTTGCGAGGTTTCCTTGTGCCTGTCCGACAGACACAATGCGGACTGTGTTACATTTGGGGTAGGAACTGGCGACACCGACAGCGGTCAACGGGTTATGCACACACTCTCAATCAGTCATCTGCTGTTGTGCCTGTTGATAGAGGTATCTCAACTTGCTCGGAGTGGCCATTGAATACACCCATCTGTATTTCCGTGATCAATATGAAGGGAGGCGTCGGCAAATCGACCGTTGCGGCCCTCCTCACCCGCTACGCCTCCATTCGTCTGAAAAAGCGTGTTCTCGCCGTGGACCTCGACCCGCAAGCCAATCTTTCACAGGCTTTCATGACCACCGGCTACGAACGGTTCTTGAGCAGGCGTGAACCGTCTATCGTTGAGGTTTTCAAAGGTGTCCGGCCCCCTGCGGGCGCAATCGCGGCGCCGCAACCGCTGAAATTATCGAATGTCGCGCTCGGCCCCACCGCGTTTGGCGGACCGAACGCCCGACTGATCCCCAGCCGGTTCGATTTCTCCGAGCATCTCGTATTGGCCCTTACTCCGAATCCAACGATCCTCGCCCAGCGCATCGCCGCAGAGTGCGGCAATTGGGATATTGTTCTGATCGACTGCGCACCTACCGAGTCGATCCTAACCCACACCGCCTACCATGCTAGCCGCTATGTCCTGGTTCCCGTTCGGCCCGAGTATTTCGCCACGATCGGCTTTCCGCTGTTGAGAAGCTCGCTCGACGACTTCAAGCGCGAGAATCCCGGCCACGACCTTGACGTCATCGGTGTCGTCATCAACAACAACACCTACTCAAGCGGAAACGATGGTGGCCCGGAGAAGGAAGACTCGATGGGGGATATTGGAGCGAAGGCCGGAAAAAATGGTTGGCACATCTTCCCCGCCGAATTGCCCCTGTCGCGGGGATTCCCCAAGATGATGCGTGGGAAACTCACCCACTTGGGGGATGCGCCCCAAAGTTTCGACAAATTCGCCGATCAGTTCTTTAAGCGGCTAGATCAGCTACATCCCGGTTTCCTGTAGACCGCTGCATTCGCGTATAACGGAGCACACCAGATGAACCAAGATGCCAGCCGAGCGATCCCTCGGTCGGCGACCACCAAAGCTGTCGCCCCCGCAAAGCGCCATCCGTCGCGACCAAGCCGGATCCGATTGACAGCGGTCAACTACGTTGATCGGATGGATCTGCCCCGAGTCGTGCGAGACCCCCTTGCCGAGCTCGCGACCCGGTTCGATGAGCGGGGTTTCCTGCCAACCATCGGCGATGTTCGCAACTTCCTGCTGTTCTGCGACTACGACGGGTCGGTCCCTAAAAGTCGGGGCGCGGCGGTCCCATGCGTTTTCAAGCTTCTCGCAAGCATGGACCCCGCCCGCGTCATCGACATCCGCGATAAGCGAATGTTTTCAGGCCCCGCCAGCATGATTTCCATCGCCGATGCCATTGCCCGCGTGTCTTCGGATGCTTAGCCGCTGGCTATTGAAATTCATGCCGATGATTGCGACCCCGAAATGCGGGGCTTTCAAGTTCGCGCTGGTTTTTCCGGCAGTCCCTGAAATCCGTGCTGCCCCCATGCGTTGCGGAGCATACCGACAAGACGGACCCGGCGCGCCACCGCCCCTGCTTCGATAGCTTGAGCGAGGCGCTGCCCTTGATTGCCGGACGGCTCGCCGCCCGCTCCGACACGCCGGCCCGCGCCCGCTACCTCGACATGGCGAGGCTGCGCGCCTACCTCGAAGCCAGTGCCCGGCTGCCCGACGACCGCAGGCAACCCGGAAAAATCTTACGCGCCCTGAGCTTCCTCGACTGGCAGACGGACTGACGACGACGCTTGCGAGGTTTCCTTGTGCCTGCCCAAGCGGCAGCAAATACGGAACTTTGCTATAATGGGGGAAGTCGCAACCCGTCTCTTGCAAAGAGGATTGTCCAATGAAGCGCCAGCCGACCGCGAATCGCAACTTAGCTACCCCCCCCCCCCCCCCCGATCCAATCATCGTAAAGACGATCCGGCTCTTCCCGAAAAACGGCCTTGGTCCACTCCCACCATCACCCAAATGACGATCAAATCCTCCACTATGAGCGGCATAGGTGCCTATCCTGAAGAGACGGTGAACTATTTCCCTCGCTCCTGATCCTATTAGCTAGCAACCGGGGCGGGATCAAGCCGCAGAAGCAGGCAAAGGATCATTGTTTTGCAGTCGGCTCACGCGAGAGAATGCAGGCTGTGGCGCGATCTAAACGGAACCGTCGGCGAGATGGCATTCGATGCGGCGGGCCAAAGCGCGGGGCTTGATGCCCTCGGCGGGCCGGATCACATGCGTCACCGGAAATTTCCCGGAGATGCTCGCCAAGATGTTGAAGTATGCCTCGACAAGCCCCAATCCATGGACGTACCCGGGGCGGTGGATGAAACGCGTCAAGCTTCGGAAGGCTTCGGCGGATCTCGTTTTCTCCAGTTCGAGCGCTTCGGCGGTCCTTCTTTTGAGCACATAGGCGGCACGGACAATCTGCGGCTTGCGGGCGAACCTCTCCGCCGGCAGCAGATGCTTGTCCGGGCCGTGCCGCGTCAGGCCGTCGATGCCGTTGGACAGAGTGGCGACCTGTTCCAAGGCATCGGCCTTCAGGCGCAGATTCGGATAGCCGGGCGCGACGCGGGGCGGCGAACCCGCAGCGGCGCTCAGTGCGGCCACATCGTCGGTGAGCATGTTGAAGCCCCGAGCCATCAACGCCGCGGCGAGCGTCGATTTGCCGGCGCCGGAGTCGCCCATGATAAGAACGGCGCCGTCCTGTTCCGTCCATACCGCGCTGGCGTGGAGCGGCAGCAATCCGCGCTGCATCAGCAGGGCGGTCCAGACGGAACTCGCAAAGTGGAACGGCTCGCGCCCGCCGTCCAGGAGATGCACCGTGATTTCGCGGCCGTCCGTCACGCGGCAGCGGAACGCATCTCCGAAGCGCAGCAGGAAGTCGCCGGGCGCCGCCTGCCAATAACGCCGGGAGCAGCTGGGTTGGGGCAGCGCCTCCGGCACCGCGCCCAGGCGAACGACGGCATCCGGCTCGCCAGGCCCGGCGGGGGCGAATTGCGGCAGCGCCAACTCGGAACGAATGAGCAGCCCGTACGTGGCGAACCAGCCGCCGCCCTTCATCCGCCGCCCTGCGGGGATCCGTCGAACACCTCGAAGATGAAATGCACCCGGTCGCGGTCGCCGGCGTTGAAGGCGCTGTGCGACATAAGGTTGTTGATCTCGTAGGCGTGCCCTTGGCGCAGATGGCGCTCGATGCCGTCCACCTCGATAACGGCGGCGGCTTCGGTGCGAACCGGAACGTGGATCTTGTGCGCTTGGCAGGCGGCGCTGTAGCCGTCGGTGTGGACATCAATGCGGTGGCCAGCGGCGAGCCGGGCGAACATCGCCTTGGGAAAGACCGGTTCGGAGAAGCCGTAGGCGGCGCTCGCCTCGGCCATTACCGGCAGCAGCGAACCGCTCCAGATGCGCCAGGCCGGGCGCGAGCGGAAAACGCGGACGTCCCGGAAACTGCAAAAGCGGAAAATCATATGGCGGGTGTGATGGAAGCAACTGAACTTGTTCGGCTTGCTTTCGTCCTCCGCGCGCCAGAGGTTCTCGGTCAAGCGCGCGAGAATGGATTCGAGGGGGGCGATATCCACGGGGCCGAGCAGGCGCACGCCCTCCTTCGGCTTGCGGACGCGCGGCGGGTTCGGACCCGCGGGCACCGGTTCACTCCGCTCCATCGACAACCTCGGCGACGAGCCCGCGCTTCGCAAGCTCGCTCATAAATTGGTGGATATCCTCAAGGAGGGCTTCGCCGCCAACGTCGAACTCGACCGCCAGCGCGGCCCGCAACTGCGCTAGGGTGGGCTTATCCTCAAGCAGCGTCCAGATGCGGCTGCCCACGGAGTCGAGTTCGTAGTAGCGCCCGGCTTTGGCATCAAGCATCACCACCTCGCCGTCGAGTTCGGTGAACACGACCGCTTCGTTGCGCGCAAGCGGGGCGGAGTCCGAAAAGTTCATGTAGGTTATTGTATCCGCAAGACGGGAAGCGAAAACAGGGGCAACGCATCGGCAGGCGGAATTTGCGGGATGCACCGGCGGGGCGCGCAAGGCACAGCCGCCAATCCGGATACCGTCGTCGCGCAACGGGTTTATGGTTTGGGCGCGGGCACCAGCCGAGCTCGGTTCTGGCGCACGTCGAGCCACTGACGAGGCGGGCGGGGTCGCCTTGCACGGATTCGCCGTTGCCGAAAAACAATGGTCAAGTAAAATAACCCGATTCTGAACTCCTTACAGGGGCTTTGCGCCGCTGCAGCGGTTTGCCAACCAGCGGTGGCGTCGAGGGCGATGGTAATCGGTGTGGAAGCGTCTCTCATTCCCAAGGTCGTTCGTCGCTTCAGATCGCTGCCAGCGACCAAAAGGAGATTGGCGGTGGAAGCGGCTTTGAAGCTGTTGCAGGCGCGATTGCTCACGCGCTTCATCCCGGCGCGCCTGTGGCTGCCGCATTCGCAGGGCAGATCCGCAAGGTTCGCGGCATCGGGTTCGCCCGTTCCCGCAGAGATCGGCAGGGCTGTGGCGAAGGTGGCCCGTCACTTGCCTTTCCCTGTGAAGTGCCTCCCGCAGGCGATCGCAGCCCAATGGATGCTGCGGCGACGGGGCATTCAGGCCACCTTGGTCTTTGGTGTGCGCCGGAACGACGCTCCCGAACGAACACTCGACTTCCATGCTTGGCTGATGTTTGGCCGGGAAGTGATCATCGGGGGGCACGAGGTCGAGAAGTATTCGGCGTTTCCGACTCTGGGGGTTAGGGGGGCCGTGAACGCCAAAGGTCGGCGCACATGGCGTTGAGACCGCGCTCCGGCGGCCACCCGAGTTCGTCGCCGGCCCGTCGTGCTTCGGCATGAAGGACGAGCGATACCCCTGGCGGCATCTCGTCGTCGATGTGGCGCCTAGACACCACTACTAGATACCACTAAAAGAACCGTTCCAGCACTTTGATGACGTCACCGGGCAAAACCGGGTCCGTCACCGCCACTGGCTGCTCGGATTTGTCGGCGTCCGAGGCCCGGATGACCACCATCTGCGTTTTCTTGGCGCGGTGGGTGAAGCCGCCGCCGATGGCCACCGCCTCGTTCACCGTCATGCCGTTGACGTAGGGATAGGAGCCAGGGTCGTTGACCTCGCCGAGAATGTAGAAGGGCCGGTAGTTGAGAACCTCGACGCCGACCCTTGGATTGAGCAGGTAGTCGGGCTTAAGGGCGTCCAGAATGGCCCGCTCGGCCTCCCGGACGGTCAGGCCACCCAAGGTCAGGCCACCCACGAGCGGCAGCGACGCGATGCCCGTCTCGCTGACGGCGAACTCGCCGGAGAGATCCTCATGGCCGAACACCGTCACCTTGAGGCGGTCACCAACACCAAGCCGGTACTCGATCGAGCCAGTCTGGTCAACTGCCACCGCCGCTGCGGACAGTAGAAGTGCCGCCAAGGCGGCGAGCCGACCGCGCAATTTCATTGATGTCTCAGAGCTGCAGCGTCAGCGCCAGCGAGGCGACATGGTTGCCGTAGTCGTCAAGTGGGATGTTCGAGTCCCGCGTTTCGTGGCGGTAGCTGAAGTTGAGGTGCAGGCTGCGGCGGACGAGCCAGCGAAAGCCGACCTCAGCACCCCAGATGTCGCCTTTGTTCCGCGCCCGCTCGGCCAAGGCCCGAAAGTTGTTGCTGCTGAAGTCCAAGGTCGCGGTCAGCACCAAGTTGCGAAGCAATTCATGGGCCACGTCAACCTTCACCTGGGTCACCAGCACGCCCGAGGCGTCGAGCACGGTTTCCTGAATGATGCGTGAAGCCTTTGCGCTGAGCGTCGTCAGGGCGGTCGGGTTCCAGTCGATGGCGGCACCGAAGCTCGGCCGCTCCACCGACCTCAGCCCGACGCCCTCATAGGATTGGCGCCGGTAGCCTGCGAATAGCTCCCCGAAAAGCAACCCGCCGAGATCGATGTCCACTCCGACGGCGAACTCCCAACCGTCGGAGTCGCGGTCCAAGCCGTTCTGACGGGTATCGTAGCGGCGCTCAAACCGCGTGGCCCTAACGAACACCTCGTGGCCGGAGGGGATTTGGTAGCCCGCCTGACCCCGCCATTCGCGGTCGCTGCGGTCGCGGAAGCGACGCACGGGATTGTCGTAGTCGTAGTCGTCGTAACGGCCGTCCAAGGACAGCGATACTCGATTCAGGCGGCTGTGCCACCCGACCGACGCGCTGCGTTTCTCAAACGTGTCGGGCTCGCCGCCGGAGATGGAGTAGGAGCCGCCGCGGCCCTCCCGCAGGTCCTGCATCTCGGCCGCTGCATGAAACTCGGCGTTGCGCCCCAGATCCAAGCGGCCCGTCAGGACCGCGAACCAGTCCGTGTTGTTCTCGCCCTCGTTTTCCCAGAATCGGTCCACTCGCGCGCCGGCGTCAAGCGCAAGGGAGTGGTTGGACCAGCGGGACAGCGCCCGCAGGCGGGGCTGCGCGAAGCTGATCCAGTCCGACTCGGTGGCGTCTTCCGCCCGTTCGTTGTCGATGCGGTATATGTTGTCGTCCCAACGATGGCCCACCTCCACCGACGGGAAAAGGTCGAATCCGCCGATGCGCAAGCCAAGCGCGTCGTAGTCGGGGCGCGGCCGGTCCAACACCGTCTCGCCCCGAACCGCCTCCGCCCCGACAGCTGGGGCAGCCCCAAAGGCCGCGAGAACCACAACGGCCCAGCCCAACATCAGGGACCGCACCGCCGCACCGCTACCGCTGTGCTGCACGGTAAACCCCGCGCTCATTCAATCGGGCTGGCGGATCTGGGCGGTTGCGCCGTGGCCTGCGCCGTTACGGCCAAGTCTCCGCGCGGCTCCTGGGCGACCCCCACCGCCGCCAGCAGGGTGTCCGCTTTAGCGGTCGGCACGGCGGCAGCCACGCCTTGGACGATGGCCCCGACAATGTCCGCTTGCCGGTTCGACTTAGACACCGCCAAGCTGACGACGGCCGCCGCCAAGCGCTCGCAGGCTGCGGCCGTGTTACAGGAGGCCGCGACCACCAGCGCCTCCATCGCCGCCGCCAAGCCGTCTGGATCGTTGCCGTGCTCGGCGACGGCGGCTTCTACGGCCTCAACGACCGAGGCCGGTATGCCGACCGCGACGCCATCGATGACGATTTCTACCGAGCCGCCCGGCCCTTCGGCCAACTCCAAGGCGGCATGGCCGGACAGCGGCCCCGCCACCAGCAGGCCCGCGACAACAATCCAGCGCCCCACCACTTTGCCGATCTCCGAGGACCGCCTTGCCCGCACCGTCAAGCTCCGAACGCGCGAGCCCCCCGGTCGGGGGGGGGGGGGGGGGGGGGGGATTAAGAGGGGTGCGCCGATTGATTTCTGGATTACATCGCATAGCTACATGCCCGCCTGTTGCTCTGGGCGAAACGGGATGGCGGCGCATCGCCCTAATCGCTGAACAACTCAGTGAAATTTCTCTCCATTCCAGCACCGCTGAGACCCCGCTTAGCAAACTCATAACATTTTCCACAAAAATCGGCGCACATCAAGAACAATCAAGAACAATCTTTGGTAGTGCATCAGTTTGAATTTCTCGGCCGTGGGACGCCACAGTTGGGGCTACGCCCAAACCCGAAGCCATGCAAACTGATACACCACCCAATCTTTGAACATTCCCCGTTCATCCTCTCCGGGGGGCGTCTCAACGTCAGCTTAGGGTTCGAGCGCCACTTCAGTCCGGCGCCCGATGTGGATGAAGCCGAATATGGGCTTGGCCCTAGCGTCCTGTCCGGCTAATTCGTGCGATTATTCGTGGTCCCCCCCCCCCCCCCCTTGATCCGCGGCCAAGCTTGTGCGGCTGCCACGCCGAGCATCAGCGAGAACAGCACGGACACTGCGGGCACCTGCAGGCTGAAGTCCAAGGCGGCGTGTGTACCCACCAAAACGCAGGCGGCAAACCCGGCGGCCGGGTAAGCGGCATTGCGCCGCCGACGCAGCGCACCCCGGGCGCAGAAAAACGCCAAGGTGCCGAGCGATGCAAGGAATGCCAAGGCACCCGGCACCCCCAATTCCAGCGCGATTTGCAGATAGTCGTTGTGCGCCCGCTCGATGCGCACCGTCCCGCCCGCTTCGCGGTGCATCCGGTGTGCCGCCTCAAAACCGCCGAGCCCCACGCCGCGCAGCGGCGCCGCACGGATGGCGTCCAGAGTCTCCGCCGCGATCTGCCGGCGCCCGTCCCAGTCCGTATCGGCCGACCACAGCCGCCGTTCGAGCCCTTCGCCCAGTGTGGCGAACAGCAATCCGGCACCCAGGGCACCCACCGCCACGGCCACCGTCACAAGCGCCCGCCCGCTGCGCAAAGCCAGTATTGCCAGGAACGCGGTCAGCGCCAGCAGCGCGGACAGGGTGCCGGCGCGGGATTCCGAAAGCAGGATGGCGTTTCCCACCAGCAGCGCCGCGGCGAGCAGCAACACCTTGCGCAAAGGGGCTTCGGCCACCAGCCGGCGCAGCCATTCCCGCCCCGGCACGGAGTCGGCCGGGGTGGTTGCGGAGGTCTCGCGCAAGGCCGCGGCAAGGCAGAGCAACCCCAAAGCCGCGTGGGTGGCAAAGGTATTGCGATTGACGAAGGTTCCAGTCACGACGTCGTGGTAGGCGGTCTTCGCAAACCACAGGATGGTGTTGGTTCCCGAGAGATTCGCCAACAGCCCGTACAGGGCGTGCAAGGCAGCGGCGAACCCGAGGGCCGTGAACGCCCAGGCGGCGCCCTTCGCATCCCGTGCGGTTTGCAGCGCCAGCCAGAAAACGCCGGCGCAAGCGGCGATTTGCACTGCGGCGGCCCGTCCCGCGGCCGGGTCCAGCGCCACCGGCCCGATTGCCGCCGCGCCCTCCCCTCGGAAGGCGTACAGCGCTGCCGGCACGCCGGTCAGCGTTTGCGCAACCCCCCAGCCCAGCGCCGCCAAAAACAGCGCCGCCGCCAGCCAAAACCATGCCGGAGGCCGAACAAGCCGAACCGAGCCCCTGAGAGCCAACGCGCCCCAAGCGGCAAGAAGGGCGCCGACGCTGCCCGCCAGCATCCCGCCGGCCCATTCGGGGACGCTTCCGAAGGGCAGGGGCGCAGCCGCCGCCAAGGCGACGAGCACACCGAGAATCACGGTTGACGGCGACATTCGATCAGCGCCCCTTGCAGGCCGACTGAAGCCATCGTATGTCAACCTGTCCGTTCAGCGGCAGGCCGGAACGGTTCGCCATCGGTCTTGTGCTGGTTCTCCGATTCTTTCAATATGGCGTCGCATTGGGGTTTGCGCCGAAGAGCCGTCCTTGATTCTGACAACCATCCCTGTGACAAGACGCGCTGGATTGTGGCACATGGCATACGGTTCCCTAGAATCGACACCATCGTACCGCATCGCGGATTGCGCACACACACCCCAATGATCGCCATTCAAAACCGCTCCACTGCCACCGTCGTCGCCCGATGCGGGGATGGCTTGGCCATCGTTTTGGCGCTTTGGCTCGCCTACCTGCTGCGCGGCCTCGACGACGCCGACCGCTACGTGCTCGCCGGCGTGGTCGCCGTGCTGCTCTACCTGCTCACCACCACCGTCATAGCCGACGGGCGCCGCAGGGCCCCGACGCTCACCGGGGAGTTCCGCACCATCCTAGCCGCTTGGGCTTTGACGCTGGGCGGCCTGCTGGCGATCAGCTGGATGACCAAGCTGACCGGGTACTACTCGCGGGTGACCATCGGCCTTTGGGCCCTGTTCGCGACGTTCGGCCTGATTGCCTGGCGGGTCGCGCACCACCTCGCCGCGCGCCTCACGCAAGCCTCCCGACAAGCGGCGCCAATGGCCATTGCGGGGGTTGACGGGCAGGCGCGCCACATCGCCCGGCTGCTCCGGTCCGAGTTCGTCCCCGCAGCGCCGCTGGCGGGATTTTTCGCCGACCACGGCGCCGATGGAGCGGCGGAGGAACTGCCCGCCCCGCTGCTGGGCGACTTCCGCGCGCTGGTGGATTGGGCTGCGCGGGGGGAGCTCTCGGCGGTGTTCATCGCGCTTCCCCCAAGCGAGGAGGACGCCGTTCGCAGACTTGTTGCAGCGCTCTCCGACACGTCGGCAAACGTGTACGTCGTTCCAACCCCACTGACTGACGAACTGTTGCACGCCCAATGGGTGAGCCTCGGGCCCCAGCCCTTGGTCAGTGTTTTCGAGACGCCGTTCGTCGGCATCAACGGCTGGGTCAAGCGTGCCGAGGACGTCGTTCTCGCCTGTGCCGCGCTGGTGGTGGCCGCCGTTCCGATGCTGCTGATCGCCGCCGCAGTGAAACTCACCTCGCCCGGCCCCGTGCTGTTCCGGCAGCGCCGGTTCGGTATCGACGGCCGCACAATCCGCGTTCTCAAGTTCCGCACCATGACGGTGGCACAAGATGGCCAGAACATTCAGCAGGCGCGCGCCAAAGACCCCCGGCTGTCGCCAATCGGCGCCTTTCTTCGCCGCACGTCCCTGGACGAGCTGCCGCAGTTCTTCAACGTGCTGCGCGGCGACATGTCCGTGGTCGGCCCCCGGCCGCACGCGCTCGCCCATAACGAGCATTACCGGCGGCTGATTCCGGGCTACATGCTGCGCCACCGGATCAAGCCGGGGATCACCGGCTGGGCGCAAATCCACGGGCTTCGGGGAAGCACCGACACCGTCGAGAACATGGAGCGACGGGTTGATTACGACCTCTGGTACGTGGGCCGGTGGTCGGTCTGGCTGGACCTGTGGATCGTGGCGCGAAGCGTGCCGCTCTTGGCCGGCGACCGGAACGCTTTTTGATGCCCGGGTCGGCGGCACTCTCCGGGGCGACGCGCCCCGCGCCGCATTTGAGAATTCGACGCGGGGTCGGCGGTCATGGCGCCGCCTACGCAGTCGGCTTTGCGATCCAAATGGCCGGGGTTCCTCTGTACCTCCACTTCTGGGGCATCGCCCTGTACGGGGAATGGCTCGTCGCCATCGCGCTACAGAGCTGGTTCATGATGGTCGATTTCGGCTATTCCGCCACGGTGGCCAACGAAACCGCAATGCGGGCGGCGCGCGGCGATATCGCGGGCGCCCGGGCGGGATTTCAAAGCGCTTGGGCGCTGGTTACCGGCCTGTCCCTAGGGGCTGCGGCGGCGGGAGGCGCACTGTTCGGCTTCACGCCCTTGGCTGCTTGGCTGGGGCTCGCCGAGTTGGGCGAAGATGGCATCTTGCTGCCACTGCTCATCGCTACGGCGCTGGCGCACCTGCAATCCGGGCTGTTCGGGGCGGGCCTCACCGCGGCGGGCCATTACGGACTGCTGGCCCTCGTGCTCGCCCTGACGCACGCCATCGGCTTCGCCTTGGCCGCGTTGGCCATTGCCCTTGGAGGCGGACCAAGCGAAGCGGCCCTAGCCTTGGCGCTCGCCGCGCTGGCGGGGCTCGCGTGCGTGGCCGCGCTGGCGCGGCGGCACAGCCCTTGGCTGCGCCCAGGACTGGCCGAGGCCTCCATCGCGGAGATGCGCCGCCTCGCCCCGGCATCGCTGGGCCTCTCGGGGCTGGCGCTCGGCAACGCTTTGGTGATTCAGGGACCCGTCGTGTTGGTCGGCGCCGTCGTCGGGCCAGCCGCGGCAACCGTCTTCACCACCCTGCGCCTGCTGGCACGGGCGCCGGTGCAGTTTGCCGGCATCCTGTTCGCCACCCTGCGCGTCGAGGCCACGTTCGCGCATGGGCAGGGCGAGCGCGCACGGCTGCGGCGGCTGAACACCCAGGCGGTGCAATTCGCCGTCTGGTCGGGTGCCGCGGCGCTGCTGGCGCTGTTGACCATCGGGCCCCAAGCGGCGGCGCTCTGGACCGGCGGGGAGATCGTCGTGCGCCAACCGCTGTTCGCGCTCCTGCTGGCCACCGCCTTCGCCACGCTGCTGTGGAACGCCGCGGGCACTGCGCTGATGGCGGCGAACCGCAGCCAGCGCATCGCGGTGGCCTACGCGCCGGTCGCCGCTCTGGCGCTGCTGGCCGCCGCCGCGCTGGCACCCAGCCTGGGCGTGGACGGCGCTGCGGCGGCGCTGGCCATCGGCGAGTGGCTGGTGTTCGTGCTGGTCGCCCGCCGGGCATTAACGTTTCTCGACCAGCGACCAAGCTCGCTGGCGGTTGCGGCGCTGCGTCCGCCAACCGGCCTGATCCAACTTTTGCGCCCCGCCCGATGATGCCGTGGGATCGGCTAGCCCGGACGCCCCTGCCGATGCCGCTCGACGACCCGCAGCAGCAACTCCTCGAACCTGGAGGCGATGGGTTCGATATCGAAGGACTGCTCGGCGTAACGCCGTGCGCGGCGGGCGCAGGCCTCCCGTTCCCGGTCGTCCCGCAGGAGTTCGGAAACCGCCTCGGCGACCGCCGCGCCGTCGCCGGCCGCCACCGCCCGGCCGCAGCCCTGCCCGGCGACAATTCGGCTGGCGAGGTTGCCGGCATCCGCCGAGAGCACGATGGCGCGTCCGGCGCAGCAGTATGAAAGCACCTTGCTGGGCACGCAGTACGGCTGCGTTTGCGGCTCCAGCAGCGCCAGCAGGATATCCGCAGCCGCCATGACCTCGGGCAGCGCCGCGTAGGGCTGGAACGGCAGCAGCGCCAGATTGTCGAGGCCGAGCGCCCGCTTGCGGCGGGCGAGCCAGTCCGCGCCGATGCCCTCCGACACCACCACCACCCGGGCGTTGGGCGCCGGCGGGTTCCGGGCCAAGTCGAGCAGCAGTTGGGGATTGTGCTTGAGGCCGAGGTTGCCGGTGTAAACGATATTGAATCCATGGGCCAGCCCGTGGCGCTCCGCCCAAGGATTCCGGCGCGGACGCATCGGCAGCTCGTCGAGAGGCGCCCAGTTGCGGATGACGCTCCACGCCCCCGCCGGGATGCCGATGCTCTCCAAGTGGCTTTGGAAGTCCTCCGAAATCGCCACGATATGGTCGCTGCGATGCAGCAGCGAACGCTCCAGCCGCAGGTAGCGCCGCGCCGCCAGCCCGCCGAAAACGGGAATCTTGCGGGGCAGGATGTCGGCGGCCGCCACGCTGTTGAGGTCCTGAAGCCAGCTCACGAATCCGGCGCCGCGACGGCGGCAGGCGGGAACAATCCAGCGCAACGCGTCGAGCGGCGTGTTGGCGCACAGCACGACATCCGGCTTGGCCGCCGCTATCTTCGCGGCGGCACGGCGCCCGTAGGCGTTCTCCATTGCCAGACGGCGGACAAGGCTGCCCTTGGCCATTGGGCGCCTGCCGCCCACGCCCTCGACAGCCAGCCCCGCCGGATCATTCTCCCCAACCTCCAGATCGGCCTTGGCGCCAACCAGCGACTCGCAGTGCAGATGATGCACCCGGTGCCCCCGTCCGGCCAGCGCCCGGCTGAGCTGCATTTGGAACGGATGGCCCGCGAAGTCGTGGATAACGAGCTTCAAGGCGATACGCGGCTGTCCGTTCGGATGCCCCTGGTCACTCCGCCAAGCGGTCGGCGATCCATCGGTAGGTGGCGGCGATGCCTTCGCGAAGCGGCGTTCCGGGCTGCCAGCCAATCACCTCGCGCAAGCGCGCATTGTCGCTGTTGCGTCCGCGCACGCCTTCAGGCTTGGAACGGTCGTGCCGCCGCCCGAGGCGCTTTCCGGCCGCCGCGCAGGCGGCATCGACTAATTCATCGACCGTGACCAGCTCCTCCGTTCCCAAATTGATCGGCAGCGCGTAGTTCGACTCCATGATGCGCCGCAGCCCCTCGATGCAGTCGTCGATATAGCAGAAGCTGCGCGTCTGGCGACCGTCGCCCCAAACCTCGATATCCTCGCCGTCCGCGGCCTGCGCGACCTTTCGGCAGATGGCCGCCGGCGCCTTTTCCTTGCCGCCGTCGTAAACGGTCAACGGACCGTAAATGTTGTGGAACCGAACGATGCGCGTGTCGAGGCCCTGCTCCTCGCGGTAGTAGGACGCGAGTTGCTCCGCGTAAAGCTTCTCCCATCCGTAGCCCTTTTCGGGATCGGCCGGAACCGCCTGCTCCTCCCGCAGCGAGGTCGCGTCGGCACTCGCCTGCAAAAAACTGGGATAGACGCACGCCGAGCTGGTATAGAGGTAGCGCCGCGCCGCGCCGTCGGCGACAGCCGCCTCCAGCATATGGCAGTCGATCAGGGTGTTGTTCCGACTCAGCCGGGCATGGTTAGCGGTGATGTAGCCGATGCCCCCCATGTCGGCGGCAAGGTGGTACACATCGGTTGCGCCGGCCAACGCCCGGGCGCAGTTTTCATAGCGCCGAAGATCCGCAACCAAGAACTCGTCCGCCGCGCTGTCCTCGAACTCCGGCCTCTTCAGGTCCACTCCCCGCACCCAATGGCCCTCGCCCTTAAGGCGGCTGACAAGATGGTGGCCGATGAACCCCCCTGCCCCCGTGACTACTGCTCGCATTAATCCCTCTCCACGTGATGAACGCCACCTGCGGGAATCCCGGGCGGAGCGGTCTGCATAACACTCGCCGCCAGCATAGGCATTCTTTGCTATTCTAACACTTGCGGTGGGATATGCTTGGGGCTTTCTTCTTACCTTCCGCCACGTCTCGCTCTCCGAAAGTGTGACTGAATAGGATCACGGAATGGGCAGAAAGAAAGGCGTGTATGCTAGCACCCACAGTTCTTCCCAAGGGCCACTTGTATGCCTGAACGGTTTGGCAACCCCCTCATAATCGTCCTTGCCACCCTCGCCGCGGCAGGGCTGGTTTTCAAGGGCGGCGCATGGCATAGGGCGTTGAATTGTGAGATGCCATTGTGAAAGCTATCGATGCCAGCTTGTGGCTACCCAATACAATTCCGCATTCCAAGCAGCCCCGGTCGTTAATTCGCGGATCGCAGTCACCTACGGCGACCCGTGGCGCTTGGAGCCTTGCGATCTGCTGCCTCCCGAGCGGCCCTCGAAAAGCGGAGCGAGCCTCCTTGCCAGATTGCCGAATTCGATGTTGCGGCGCGTCAGCCGCGCGATGCGCTGCCGGTAGTAGTTCGCGCGCGCCCGGTGATCTGGGCACGGTCTTCGTCCGCCAGGAAGTCCGCCGCCAAAACCCGATCCTGTTCGCGCAGGCGACCATCATCCCGGTAGTTTTCGTCGAGCAGCGCCATCATCGGCATTGTGCCACGAAGTCAGGTCATTTCATTGCTGTCCCAATGAGATCAAGGCTGTATGCGGTCGCCCGGGCCGCGTCATCGCTCATGAAGGCACAGCCCTATCGCCCATAGCGTAGCGCACAATGTCGAACATGGACTTCGCACGCCCCTCCCAGTCCTCCTTGGGAACGACGACGATGTCCTTGCCCAGCGGGCTTCGGAATACAGCCCTGCGCATGCCCCCCCCCAGCTTGAATGGGTCGCCCCCCTCCACCTCCACAAGCAGGTCCACATCGCTATCCGCATGGTGGTCGCCACGGGCGCGTGAACCGAAAAGAAAGATCCGCTTGGGATTGAACCCCGCCACGATCCGCTTGACGATCTCTTCAACGCAAGCGTCTTGGTCTTCTTGGGAAAGCGGGCCTTGGGAGCGGCTAGGCACCGGAAACGGCTGGCTATTTAAAGGGCTATCCTGCATGAGGCATCACCAAAACTCGCGTCGGATTATACATAGCGCCGAACGCCCATCGCCCTACTGGTATCGGGCATAATTGAACCATGCGGTTTGATGCCAATCTTGCGGAAAAAATCGCCCAATCGAAAGATCGCGACCGAGCACTGTTTTTTGCTGGCCGGCAGAAAGAAAATTGATGCCCTAGCGGGTTTGCGCGCCGGCCTCTCCAAGGGGTGGCCAGCACATCTCCACAGCGCCCAAGCGGCGGTGTGCGAGGAACTGATACGGTGCGATGTTGAGGCCGCTTAAGCTGCGCTGACTGCCCAAGGCGATCTTGGCGCTCGCCGGCCAGCCTGATCCAACTTTTGCGCTCCGACCGAATCGTAGGCTGCCTGGAGACGCATCCAGCAGCTTGCATCGCTCCATCCCAGTCTCTCCAGCGCCAGTGCCATCGCCGGAGAGATTCCGATTTTTCCGTTGAGCAACTCGGACAGCGCCTGCCGTGCGCAGCCGAGCCGCTCTGCCGCATCAGTCACTGTGAGCCCCTCCGCCGCAAGATCGTCACGCAACGTCTCGCCCGGATGACAGGGATTCAGCATTGCCATAATCGCCATCCTCCTAGTTTACTAGCCTAATGGTAATCCATCAGGTCCACATCCACTGCTTTGTCGCCTTCGAAGCGAAACACAACGCGCCAGTTCCCTGACACGCGGATACTCCACATGCCTGCCATATTGCCCTTCAGCGAATGCAGGCGACGTCAAGCAAGCTTTCTGCATTCGACACCAAGGCAGTTCTCCCATCGATCCTTGTCTTCGACTTCCGAAAAGGCGGCATCCGAGCTGTCGCCGAAGGCTGCACTGCGGATGTCGGTGAATCCGGCATGCGAAAGCTCCGCTGATATGGACTTGAAATCCCACATCCATAGATGTTTCGAATTGCCCATATAGGAGACCACGAAACCGCGTAAACTGCGGTCCCGCTTCAGTGCCCCTAACCCGGTGTCCGTCATAAATGTGTGAGCAGCACTTTCCGAACGGTCGTCGATGTACCGGTTAACCATGTGCTCCAAATCCGGCACGACGAGACGAAATACCCCCCCCCCTTCAGAATGCGCCATGTGTTGATCAGAGCCGTCCTGAAGTCAGCCAAGGACAGGTGCTCCAGCACATGGGAGCAGTAAACACCGTGGAACGATTGATCAGCGACCGGCAAGCCCTTCACGATGCACCCGTACTCGACATTCTCGGGAAATCGCTGGTCGTTTCGGGTGTATAGCCTTCCTATCAGCGGCAGGCGCTCAAAGCGCAGCGTGAGCGACGCGTCGAAATTTCTCCAACCCTTCGGCGCCGACCAACCACATCCATACTGCAGGTAATTTCGCACACGCGCCATTATCTGCACTCAGTCCGGCTTGAACTCGCGGCGGTAGTCGCGCCTGAGCGCTACATCCTGTTCGCTCTTCAGCAGGAAGCAGTTGCCCACGGCCAGCGCCTCGATATCGGTGCCCATGAAGCAGCGGAACGCGTCCTCCGGCGCACACACGATCGGTTCGCCGCGCACGTTGAACGAGGTGTTGACCAGCACCGGACAGCCCGTGCGCTGCTTGAACGCGGATAGCAGCGCGTGGTACTTGGGGTTGGTGTCCCGGCCCACCGTCTGAATCCGTGCCGAATGGTCCACGTGGGTCACGGCGGGAATCTCGGAGCGCACGGCGTTGACTCGGCCCACCCCCTCCAGCGCTTCGTCCGCTTGGGAAAGGGGTCGGCGCCGCTCTTGCCGGACATCGGCCACGACCAGCATGTAAGGGCTGTCGATGTCCAGTTCGAACCAGTCCGCAACATCCTCGCGCAGCACCGAGGGCGCGAACGGCCGGAAGCTCTCCCGAAACTTGACGCGCAGGTTCAGGGAGCGCTGCATGGCCGGCGAGCGCGGGTCGCCGAGGATCGAGCGGTTTCCCAACGCCCGGGGGCCGAACTCCATCCGGCCTTGGAACCAGCCCAGCGCCTGGCCGCTGACCAGTGCGTTGACGGCGCTTTCCAATAGCTCCGCATCATCCAAGCGACGGAAGCGTGCCCCCGCCCGCGTCAGTCGCGTTGCGACCGCCTCGTCGTCCCATGCCGGACCGAGATAGGCGCCCCGCATCCCGTCGCCGCCCGTCCTCCGGCGCAGGGGTTTGCCCAAGTGGTGATGGTAGGCCGCCAAGGCGGCGCCTAGGCTGCCTCCGGCATCCCCCGCCGCCGGTTGAATCCAGATATTCTCGAAGGCGCGGCTGCGCAGCAGCCTGCCGTTGGCGACGCAGTTGAGGGCGACGCCGCCGGCCAGGCACAGGTTGCGGGCTCCCGTCTCGTTCGCAATCGACCTTCCTAGGCGTTCAACCACCTGCTCGGTGACCGCCTGCACCGAGGCGGCGATGTCCATATGGAACGGCTCAAGCCGGTCCCCGGGCCTGCGGGCGGGCTGGCCGAACAGGGCCTCGAAGCGGCGATTGGTCATCCGCAGCCCGGTGCAGTATCCGAAGTAGTTCATATCCAAGCGGAAGGTGCCGTCCTCCTTGACGTCGATCAGGCGGTCGAGGATCGTGCGGGCGTGCCGCGGCTCGCCGTAGGGCGCCAACCCCATGACCTTGTACTCGCCGGAATTGACCCGGAAGCCGAGGTATTGCGTGAAGGCGGAGTAGAGCAGGCCAAGGGAATGCGGAAAGTGCAGCTCGCGCACCACCCCGATTCGGTTGCCTTCACCCAGGCTGAGCGTCGTTGTCGCCCATTCCCCCACGCCGTCTATGGTGAGCACCGCGGCCGAGTCGAACGGCGACGGGAAAAAGGCGCTGGCCGCGTGCGACTGGTGGTGCTCGGCGAACACCAGTTTCGCCTCGCTATCGAAATCGGGGTCGAAGCCGCGCAACGCCTGCCCCAGCAAGCGCTTTTGAAACAGCTTCTCCTTCATCCAGGTCGGCATGGCCGCCGAAAACGACCGAAACCCCCTGGGCGCGAAGGACAGGTAGGTCTCAAGCAGGCGCTCGAACGTGAGGAACGGCTTGTCGTAGAAGGCGACGAGATCGACTTGGTCCAGCGACAGGCCGGCCACATCCAGGCAGCAGGCAACGGCGCCGCGCGGAAATGACCGGTCGTGCTTCAGGCGGGTGAAACGCTCCTCCTGGGCGGCGGCGACCACCTCGCCATCCACGACCAAGGCAGCGGCGCTGTCATGGTAAAACGCCGAAATGCCGAGCACGCGCATGCGGGATGCTAGAAGACGGTGTAGATGAACGGCGCGACGACGCTTCCCTCGGTCAGCACGATCAGCCCGCCGAGCAGCAGTAGCGTCACCAAGATCGGCAGCAGCCACCACTTCTTGCGCACGCGCATGTAGAGCCAGAGTTCCCGCAGCAACATGAAACCTCCAAGGCGGATCGTTCCGCCAGCCGCATTATCCACGATCGCGGCGATTAAGTCAGAGCGGGAGGCTGGGTGTTGGTTTGGCACCCCGATAACGGCTTTCGCGCCGCCCTCATCCGCGGCCTGAATATCTGCTGCAGCACCCCACTTCCCCGCCCGGATGGCACACGCCTTGGCGAACCGCGGCGCCAAACGCTAAAACTGGTTTCTCATCGTATCCGGCTGGGGGGCGGGATCGCGCCGGATCCAATAGCTGGACGTTTCCGGCTCAAATCGACGCCGCATCGGATCCTTCCCGGTCAGGCGCATCACGAGCGCGAGCGGCGTCACCACTAGAAAGAAGACGATGCCCATAGCCACCGGGCTGGATACCCGGTGCAGCAGGCGACCGAGGAACAGCCAGGCCCGCGTGGCGGGACCGAGCAGCCCCGGCCTCAGGAGCGCCGCCGCCAGCGCCGCCGCGGCACCCGCCAACGCCAAGCCGTTGAGCGCCGGCGAAAGGGAGCAAGCGGCGATCCATGGCCAAAAGCCCGCCACAGCAAGGACAACGGCAAGCAACAATCCAAAGGAGCGGTTGGCGCCGCTCGGACCAAGTTTGGGCTTTCGGGTTCCCATGTTCTGCGAGTATACTTGCCTTGCACTCATCCCCAATACCCCAACCGAATGCCCGCGGTTCGGTCGCTTGGTGGGGATCTGGGCAAATCGGGCTGGAAGCGTTTGTTCCATTGAGAATCCCACTATGACAACTTTGAAGATGGCAAGGCTGCGCTGGCTGCCTCAAGCAGTCTTGGTGCTCGCTGCGCTTTACTGTGCCCTCGTCGCGTTTCGCTTGTATGTTAGCAGCCCATATTATGCAGCGGTATGGTTTGACCTATCGTCCTTCAGACAGCTTGCTTTCCATGCTAGCGTTTTGTTTGCCTCCCTCTTTGCGCTGTCGCTTTGCCTACCTCCTTCGGTGCGATCTAATGTCGCGTTGCTGGTCGCTGCGAGCGGAACAGCCGTTCTATGCGTGGAAGCGTTTTTGGCTTGGCAATCCCGCTCCCTAGCCCAACGATTTGAGGAGGCAACGATCTCGCATGCTCAGCTAGCAGGCCGCCCAGTCGGTCAGCTAGACTCTTTGGCGTTCATTCGTGACTTACGCCGCGAAGGCTATCCTGAAACAGTCCCTTATTTGAGCATCGCACATGGTGGATGGGTTGCCAAACCTGATGGGACGCGGCTATTGATACTCTCTGGAGTATCCGAAGCGATGACCGTGAATGACAACGAATCGGGTCAGTTCGAGCCCTATTTCAGTGACGAGCATGGCTTCAACAATCCCCTCGGCCTATATGAATCAAGACCCTTGGATATAGTGTTGGTTGGCGACTCATTCACGCATAGCAGCCATGTACGGCGCGCTGACTCAGTGGCGGGCCGTATTCGGACATCAATCCCCAGAACCCTCAACTTGGGAATCAGTGGGTCAGGCCCCCTTGCCGGACTCGCCGCACTGATCGAGTACGCATCAATGGCAGAACCCAAAATTGTCGTGTGGGGCTGGTTTGAAGGTAACGATTCTTGGGATTTATCGTTTGAAATGCGAATACCTCAACTCCGGCGCTACCTGACCGAACCCATCCCCCTAGGGCTCAAGATGTTGCAAAAAGAGGTCGATTTCGTCAGGAGAAAGCAAGCCGCCAAGCTCGAATTCATGGCTCCATTTCAGCCACTGATCGACTTTTTCCTTCTGGACGCCACCCGAAATAATCTAGGACTTGGAATCAAAAACCATAGTAGAAACGAACAGTTGCTCGACGATATCGAGAGCGTGATAGTCACCGCACGGAATCTGATCCACAGTTGGGGGGGGGGGGGGCGACTGTTGCTGGTTTACATGCCAGCGGCTGCCCGCTATTGCGATGTCGTCGAATCTTGGCGCAATGAATGTGACCAGAACTTTAATCATATGGCTGGAGATATGGACCAGCAATACGACTTAATCGGCCTGTTCGAACGCTTGGGTGTGCCCGTCGTCGATATCCATACCGCTTTTTTGAAGACGGGGCGACCGGGGGACATGTTTTTCCATCCCTATTCACACTACTCGCCGGAAGGCTATCGCGTGATTGCCGATGCCGTTCTGCGCGAGATCAACAAGCCCATGCTTGATCATCACCCGACCGGTCGTCCGGCGGCACCCCTAGCCGGAAACCATCCGTAGGCTTCCAATCGCTTATCCGCCGCCAAGCAGGTGTCGGGCGAACGAGGGGGTGGGCATGGAACAGGCGTGTTCGTCGTCCGCAGGCGCGAGGAAGCCGCTGCGCTCGGCATCCCGGATGAACTGCGTGGCGTTGGTGCCGGACGGCGAGAAAATTTCTCGGCCGATCTCCTCCGCGAGGTCGAAAAGCTCACTGCAGGGCAGCCCGCCGCGTTCCAGCAGGGCTGGAGCGAGCTCCCTAGCCAACTTCTCGAATCCACCATGACGCAGGCGCAGGCGTGCTAGGCGCTGCTCTTAGTACCTTGAGCGCACCCGGTCACCTTCGCGCATCGCCGCATCGAGATAGGCATCCCCCGCGTCCATGCGCTTCGGGCTCGCCTCGCGAAGCTGGCGGATGGCGGCGTTGAAGCACCGGCTGATCGTCTGCCCGACGGCCCTGTCATCGAGGCCGGGTGCTTCAACGTGAGCAAGGACACCGACGGATCCCCCATGGAGGCCGACTTCCTGTTTTACCGGGCACCAATATCGGAGACGGAGGGACATGGTGACCCGATCCTTTAGGCACCAGCTTGCAACAGAATCATCTCCGAAAGTTGCAATACTGCCGCGCCGGTGCTGACGCGACGGCGCGGAGGCTAATGGCACCCTCTCCGCTACGATCGCTCAAGTAAGCCCGTTCAACCGTCCAGCAGCGTCTCGTACAACGCCAGCAGGCGGGTACCGTAGTGGGCCTGCCGGTAGCTCCGCCGCACGAGGACGGCGGCCCGGGCGCCGGTGCGGGCGATCCGGGCGCGGTCCCCCGCAGCTTCGCGCAGGGCATCGACGAGGGCCGTCACGCTGCCCGGGGCAACGATCCGGCCGTGCCGACCGTCGTCGGTCACGATCGACGCGGCGTTCGCCGTGGTCACCACGTAGCACCCTGCGGCCATCGCTTCGGCCACCACGCGCGAGAACCCCTCCGCCAAGGTCGGGAACACGAAGATGTCGGCGCCCGTCATGCGGGTAGCCAATTCCGGGGTGGGTACCGTGCCGTGCCAGGTGACGCGGCGGTCGCGGACCAGTCCCGCGAACGCCGCCGTCGCATCGGCCTCCACCGAGCCGCAAAGGTCGAGCCGACAGTCGAGATCGCCGAGCCGCTTCCATGCCTCGGCTAGCACGAGTCCTCCCTTGCGGCGGCAGAAGCTCCCGGCGAAGAGCATCCGGATCGGTCCAGTGAGCGGCCTGCGGGGAGGCAACGCGGACAGGAATTCGTCGCCGACCCCTAGCCACACGACGCTGACGCGGTCGTGCCGCTCCCCGTGGTGAAGGAATGTCAACTTCACGAATTCGGAGCTGACGACGACGTGATCCGCGCGCTCGATATCGGCCAGAATGGCGCGCCAGTTCCGATCTATGCACCCCGGCTCGCCGCGCGGAGGCAGGCGACCATCATGCGTGACCATATACCGCAGCGCCGCAGGATGGACGATGGAGTGGTCGCACAGGCACAGCCAGCCGTACCGCCGGGCGACATCGACCGAGATGCCACCGAACCCGGCGCGGTAGTGGTAGATCCCGCGGCCGTGTGCCGACCCAAGTTGCGCCACGATCCGCGCTGCGGCGCCCGAGTAGAGGCGGCGGCCGATGAGATCGATGTGATCGGCGACCGGCGCGGCGCCCGTTGAAAGACCCCGCAGCCGCGATGCCGCCTGATGGAAGGGCTCGCCGACCCACAGCGGCCGGACCCGCGCGGTCGGAAGCGGTGCCCCGCGTGCGAGCAGGCGGTTTGCCGCGCCGATACGATCGAGTCCGCCGAGGCGCAGGAAGCGCCCGAGTACGGGCGTCGGATAGCCGCCGGTGACGAAGGCGGTGAGGATGCCGCGCCGCGCCGCTTCGATTGCGGCCTGACGCAGGAAGAACTGGCCGAATCCGTTGGAGATCACGACACGGAGAGGTGCTCTTGTCCGACCGATCTCCCCTAGGGCCGCAGTCGTGTCATCCGTCACCACGATGAAGCGCCAAGCGGCTCAGCAACGCAGTGCGCTCGCCCCCGGCGGCGAGGGCGGCGGTGCGCACCGGATCGCCCCCTAGCCCGGATATTGCATGAGTAAAGTGGGCAAGGTGTTGGTTTCCCGATATAATTCAGGGTGTTAAAGCGCCTGCGGGAGGTACCTTGCCCATGACGGATTGTAACCAGAAGCCAGCTCATTACCTTAATGCGGATGATCGAAAGCCCGCTCCAGCCGAGATTCCCGGACGAACAGCACATCGCGTTCGAAGGCGTAGTTCGACTCCGTTATTCCAAAGCTCTGGAATGCGATGGGATAGAGATTTTGAGATGCCAATGCCGCCGCGACACGAGCGAAGCTCGGGGCCAGATCTTCATACTCCGGGCTGAACGAAACCTCGCACAGCACCGCGTCCACATTGCGGAACCAAGAGAGGGAGCCTTCGACAACCGATACTTCATGGCCCTGCACGTCAATTTTGCAAACGACTATGCGGCCCAACGGCAGAGTCACGGCTGAGGCGAGCTTGCGGCAACTCACTTTCTCAGTCCTTGCGTGTTTGGCCGAATACACTTTCCTGATGCTGTCGGTATAGTGATGAAAAGTGTTCAGCGCTGTCCGGCCGTCATCAACGAGCATCTCTCGCTCGCAGTCTTGGTTGCTGATTGCGTAGTTGAGGCATTTCACACGGGGATCATGCTTGAACCGCCGTTGGAGCCGCCGAAAAGCAGTCTCGGCCGGTTCCAGCGCCACAACCTCGACATCCTCCCAGTACCTCAAGAACCCGGCGGCCCAGTTCCCGTTATGAGCACCGACATCGACGAGAAATACCGGCTCCTCCGATCCAACGAATCGAAGAAGCTGCACCCAATCCTCCGCAGTTGAAGGATGCCGCATGGTCTCTGCAACTAGGGCAAGGGCGTGCGCGCGCCCTCCCACCCGAACAATCTCATCAATCAGGAAGAGCCGCAGGGCGACCTTTTGGGATATGGCGGACAGGAACCGGATCAACCGCGCCTTCATTGGACATTCACCGGCTACCGCCCCGTTTCAACGCAGTTGGCCAAAAACCATCGATAGGTGTCCTCTAGCCCCAAGGGAAGCGCCCGGCGCGCCCGCCAGCCCAGCCGTTCCAGCCGCGTGAGGTCCAACCGCTTGCGCGGCGTTCCGTCGGGCTTCGACGCATCGAAGACGATGTTGCCCCGGAAGCCTACCACATCCTTCACCAGCGCCGCCAAATCCGCAATGGACAACTTTTCGCCGCTGCTCGCTGGCTTTGCCTCAGTCATGGTGGGATTGTACTCCGGTTGCGCGGGTCAGGCGACTGCTTGGAAAACAAGGTGTTGGAAAACAAGCACGCCGATCAACTACGACCTCACGGTACAGGCTCCCACAACCCATTTCGAAATACCCCGGTTGGCGTATCGCGAGTCGCTGCCAGTAGCGTTTCGGCGAATTCCACGGCACCCGCCTTGTCCATGTCGTCGGCCGACCGGGGTGGTACGATGCAGTTTGGGCAACCGTCCGCGCACTCGCAGGCGTTGGCGATGTCCACGCCCACGCGCAGGACAGATCCCCATCTTTCGAGGATCTTCTTTACGATTCCGATTCCGCCCGGGTGGCTCTCGATAATGTAGGCCTTCTGTTCATTCGCTACCGCATGGGGGAAAATGTCATGCGCGTCCAAGGGAACCGAAAACAACGCACCCACGCGCAATAGCTGTTGGAACGCATTGACGGCTGGTGACGACACCGCCGATGGCCTCTGTTCCTGCACCCAGAACGCGTGTGCGTTTTTGAACTGGGCGGAGTTGTTCGCTGGCGCCCGCTCTGCCAGCACTTCTCCCGTCCGTTCGTCCAACTCCTGTACCGAGTTCAGTGACTCTGTAATCAGCACCTTGCCATGGAAGGCGCTCACCTCTGACCCGTTCTTGATCCAGCGCCGTCCAGCAAAGATATCCTGCTCTTTTACGAAGGTGAAAGTTGACGCATGGGTCCGTAGCCATGGGTCTACGGGCTCAAGCACAATCTCCCCGCCACTGCTGCCCGTCTGAACTACCTCTCGAACCCGGAACCTACGGCCCCCATGCATATAGATGGCCGTCGGGTATGCTTCCCGAAACTGTTGTTGTCCAGATAGTGTGCCGATTTCCTTGCCACCTTCTTTCAGCACGAACATCCCAGTGCCACCGCCACGGATATTCACACTGGTGTGTGGGCGCCATTTTCCCGTCTTGACCGGTGTCGCACCCCGTTGCACCTTCTCTTGCGCCACCTTATGCATCGCCGATCCGAGCACTGTGGCATCATCTGTCAAGGTCGGCGTCTCGAACAATAGTGAGGGCAGATGCTTGTCCACGAGGTCTTCGTTCTCAGGGTTCACGACCAGATCGTCCAAGGGCTTGTCCAAGCAGGTGTCCAAGTTCGCGGCATAGAATCGATCTAGTGGGTTGTTGCGTGCGAAATACAGAACGAAAGCCTCGGAATCCCAACTACGCCCAGCCCGCCCAATGCGCTGCCATGCCGACATCATGCTGTCTGGGAAGCCAGCCAATATGATGCCGTCCAAGCCGCCGATGTCGATGCCCATTTCCAAGGCGTTCGTCGTGAATACCAGCCGCACTGCGCCGCTCTTCAGTCCCTCCTGCACCTCGTGTCGCTCGCTCGTGGCCAAGCCCGACCGAAAGACTCTGACTGCGGATCGTTCGGGCAGCGGCTCGCCTGCCTCCTCGCGTTTGTCGAGTTCGCGCATCGCAATCGGATGGCAATCTTCTGCGAACTTGCGCGTCGGACAGAACGCTAGCACTGACTTGCCCTGGGCAACGCAGGCCAGCCCGGCCAGCACGGTCCGCAACTTCAGAATATCCCAGTACTTGTAGTCCGGTATGTCGGGTCGCACGAACACGAACTCCCGTTGCGGGCGCATCCCGCCGCTGGCATTAACCTCTACGAACTCAAGCCCCGTCAGATTCTCCGCGTGTTCCTTTGCGTTCGCGCAGGTCGCCGAACTCAGGAAAAACTGCGGACGTATGCCAAGCCAGGCAAGGTGGTACGACAGGCGCCGCAGGATCATCGCCACGTTCGAACCGAAGTAACCACGATACTCGTGCATCTCGTCGACAATCACCCACTTAAGTCCGCGATAGAAGGTCTTCCATTGATCCGAGTGACCGAGAAAACTGTTATGCAGCATATCTGGATTCGTGATTAGGATCGGTGGTGGGCTTTTCCGCAACACGGTGCGGTGCTCGTGGTCCGTATCCCCGTCGTACCACCACGAGTCGATCTGTCGTCCCGGCATGACACCCGTTAGCTTCATCAACTGATCCCGCTGGTCCAGTGCGAGTGCCTTGGTGGGATACAGCATCAGTGCGTGCTTGCCTGGCTCAAGCAGCGACTCTAGCATCGGAATCTGGAACGCGAGTGTCTTGCCGCTGGCTGTAGGAGCCTGGAGGACGACGTTTCTCCCTGCGATCGCCTGTGATATCGCCTCCGCCTGATGCCGGTAGAGCCGTTCGATCCCCCGTTTGGCGAGTGCGTTGCTCAGTGTTTCACTCAGCTCTTCTGCGGGACTCCTAGGCGCGTACTCCGGTCCTATCGACTCAATAAGGCGTCGGTTGACCATATCTCCTCCGGCTTCCCCGTCCCGCAAGGCGTCGAACCCGCGCAGGGCTGTCAACAGATCATCCACGAATCGATTGCTCCTCATTGCTTTTAGTTTTCGATCCAGTATTCACCGCTAGCGAGGTCAACTGCCAACCCACCTGTTCCTCATCGGTTCTCACGATCGACTCTTTTGCTCTCGATAATTCCGTTCTCTTTCAGCGAAGCCGAACTCCACCAGTACCAGCTCCTGCCATTGACTCGTATAATGGCGCTTCGGAGCAGTCCTCGCCCGGTGACCGACCCCTTGGAGCAACGCCTCCAGAGACACGATCCTGTCTTGCAAGCCAAGCCTGACCCCGCACCGCAGACTTGCCCGGTCCGGACCACACAGGAACCAACTGTCGTCCCTACCCAGCGCGTGAGCCCAGAGCGATTCCTCGCCCTTGTCCAGTGCGATGCCCTCGATCTGAACCAACAGTTCCGCCCGCTCATGATCGCTAACCGAGTACTCCATCGCCAGCGACGCCCGCAGCTGAGGGAGGGCGATCAATTGCTTCATCCGGCGTAACTGAAAGCCCGTCTGCGTTTCGGTCACGCAATCTTCAACGGTCTCGATGCGGTATCCACCTGTCAGTGCCCGCCACGCCCTGATCCGATACGACTCGATGATCACGTTGGCGTCCACGAGCACCGATGCTCCGGGGCCCAGCGCTCCACTCACAGTTCAAGCGTATACTTGAGACCGTGGGCGGTGAACAGCTCATCCAGTCCCTCGATCGTCATCCCTACCAGTCTCGCTGCCCGCCGCACCGAAAGGTGTCCCCGCTTGATCGCCGTCGCCATAACCTCGGAGAATGAGCGGGAGAACAATGGCGTTAGTGCTTCTTCCGATTGCTTCCGTCCGTTGTTCCGCAACAGGGCTTCTGGTAGCGCCCGTGCTGTTGCATTAGTCAAGTGCCCCAAGGTGACCAGCCGCCACCTCAAAGCCGATGATGTTACGCTCAATTCATCCGCTGTGGCATTCAGGTTTACAATTAGGTCATCCCCCTCCAGCCGCCTCCAGGCGGCGAGAGACTCGACAACCTCCTTTGGCATTAGCAATGCCGAGGCGAAGCTGTTGGCAAGTTGCTCGATGCGGTTACCCCCCGAGTCGACAGGTTCTTCTACGTGCGCTGGCGGCATTGCCTCCCATGTCAGGATGTGGAACAACTCGTGCGCAAGGTCAAAGTTGCGCCGACCCGCTACTTCGCGCCGTGCGATTAACACTGCATCGAGTTCCGGCAGGCGGCACGCCGCACCGGAAATACCTTGGTAGGCGTCGACCATGAGTACGAGTATCCCGAGTTGCTCCTGCATCACCTCCGCCAGTCGATGTGCCGGAACCTTGCCGAGTTCGAATTCAGAGGTGAACCGCTCGCCGGCATCTACCGCGTCGTTGAGTTTCGCTGCCCTAGTCAGTCCGAGTGCCCTGCGCATCAGCGGCGAACGCTTGCCGATCTGCGCACTTAGTGTTCGATACGCCCCCACCCAACTACCAGCCATCCTCTCGTAAGTGGCGAGTTCCGACCGTCCCACGCCACTCTGTCGCCAGGAAAAGCGAATCTCCCCATCTACTCGGAAGGGATCCGTGAAGTAGTCCAGCGACACTTGGAGTTTTTCTGCCGCCTGCAGTAGTTCGGTGGCTGAAACGCGTCGAACGCCTGTTTCGATGGCTGATACCGTCTGTCGGTCTTTGAAACCGAATACACGTGCCATGCCATCCTGCGATAGCCCACGTTCCTGCCGAAGCGCTTTCATCCGCGCCCCTATCATCTGCTCTGCCATCGAACTACCTAAATGCCTTGCGTATATGTAGTTGCAAAAAATATATGCGATACATGATATGTAATCAATACCCTCCAACCGATCTCTTCAACCGTTGACCTCTTGGAACTACAGTGCGTGCAGGCGCTGGTAGAGGCCGCCGCGGGCCAGCAGCTCCTCGTGGGTGCCGAGTTCGGCGATGCGCCCTTGGTCGAGGACCAGCACCCGATCTGCTTCCTGAATGGTCTGCAGCCGGTGGGCGATGAGGATGGCGGTGCGCCCGGCGTCAGCTCGCCGCTCAGCACCAGATGTCCGCCGTAGCCCAGAATGGTGACTGAGCAGGCCGCCGCCAGGGTTGGCATCCAGGCGGCCATCAGGGAGTTGATCCGCGCTTGGCCGTGGAACGCGCCGGCGTAGCCCTCGTTGGTGGCGGCGAAGCGGGCGATTTCGTTCTCCTCCTGGGCCATCGCCTGAATGGTGCGGATGCCGACCAGGTTCTCCTGGGTCTGCGCCGCCAGCTCCGACAGGCGGTTCTGCACGTCCATCGACGCCGAACCCATCTGCCGGGACAGGCGCTTGGCATGGTGGTAGATGAACGGCATGGGCGGCAGCAGCAGCAGGGTGAGCGCCGGCGAGAAGTAAAGCATGAAGCTGAAGCCGACCAGCGTGGCGTAGGCCAGGATGATGACCAGAATGGTGCCCATGGCGATCAACCGCTGAATGAGGCTGATGTCGGCCACCACCCGGGTCATCATGTCGCCGATGCTGTGCCGACTGAAAAAGCGCGCTCCTTGGCGCTGCAAGAACCCGAACCAGGTGGGCAAGTGGAAGACGGAGGCCCACGACGGGCTTCTGGAGGTGTTCGGCCGGGGCGGCGGCAACTCAGCGGACCGCGAGACGGCTCGGCTGGTGGAGCGGCTGTACGCGCGGATCGGCGAGTTGACGGTGGAGCGGGATTTTTTTCGAAGGGTTTGGAGCGTTGGGGCGGCGGGAGAAGGTGAGGCTGATCCGCGAGGACGGCACCCTGCCGTTGGCCCGCAAGTGCGAGTTGGCGGGGGTGAGCCGCTCGTCGCTGTACTACGGGCCGAGGCCGGCGGACTGTCGGCGGCTGGCGCTGCAGCTGCTGGTGGACCGGCTGTACATGGAGTTCCCGCACTACGGCACGCGCCGCGTGATCGCCTCGTGGCTGGACCACTACAACCAGGCGCGTCCGCACCTGGCGCTGTCCGGACGGACGCCCGCGGAGGTTTACTTCGCGGGGCGGGGGGAGGCATGGCGGGCGGCGGCGTGATCCGCCGCCGCCGTTCGCGCTCCGGTCGCTACGCTCCCTGCGCGCGAACGGCGGCGACAGCCCGCAATCAGGTTGACCCGGCCAACGGAAACGAAGCACAATGCAGCATCCAACGAGGGCGATGAACCAACACGAAAGCAATCCTTAGCTTTGCCCTCAAACTGTCCAAACGCACCCGACCACTTCTATGAGAGCTCGTGGGCAAGGGAATCGTCACCAAAGACCGCGCTGATGTGTATTCGCTTGCCATCCCTTCGATGGGAGACTGAGCGAGCATGAGAATGCGGCCACAAAGTGAGCACTGGGATCCGGTGAGATGTTGAGGCCGCTTAAGCTGCGCTGGCTGCCCAAGGCGATCTTGGCGCTCGCCGCGTCCTGCTTCGCCTTCATCACGCTTTGGTCGTTCCGCGGCGGTCCAAATCAACTAGCGGCTCTTATGTCCACTGGCTTGTCCTTCAAAGATGTTGCTGCCCTCATCTGCGCTGTGTTGGCCATCCTCCTTGCATTGTCACTGCGCCTGCTCTCTCCAGCACAGTCCAATGTCGCCCTACTGGTTGCCGCCAGCGGGGCAGCCGTCCTGCTTGTAGAGGTGGTGTTCTTTGATAGAGTCAATATCAAGGGCAAGGTCGCTGAAAACTGCTACCGGGTATCGGGCACAAATGTTTGAAGAAATTGATATGTTTTCACCACAGAATGATTCTGTCGTTGGTGTCATCGGGATGGGCTATGTCGGTTTAACGCTCTCGGTGGCGTTAGCCGAATGCGGTTTACGCGTTTGGGGAGTCGAACGTGATAAGGCAATTATCGAATCGCTGCGGCAGGGCGAGTCGCATTTTTATGAAAAGGGTCTTGCCATTCGCATGCGGCGCGTGTGTGCATGCGGCTCATTGCGTTTTGTTGAACATATCGATGACATTGGTGCGGTGTTATCGGTCTATATCATTACGGTGGGAACTCCGTTAAATGCACAGGGCAAGCCACGTATGGATATGATTGCGAGGGTAGCAGAAGATATTGCTGGCAATCTGGATGGGAAGGAGCTCGTCATTTTACGCTCAACGGTGCGGCTGGGAACGACAAGGCGGGTCGTCTTATCTGTTTTGCAACAGTCGAAAAAAGACTTCATGCTTGCTTATTGTCCTGAAAGGACTGTTGAGGGCAATGCGATGGAAGAGTTATTTTCTCTGCCTCAGATTGTCGGTGGTTTGAATGCCTTATCGGCATGGCGGGCTTCGATATTCTTTCAGCGCTTGACACCGACGACGTTAAGGGTATCGAGTCTAGAGGCAGCAGAAATTATCAAGTTACTAGATAACAGCTTTCGTGATTTGCATTTTGCCATAGGCAATGAGGTGGCGTTATTGTGCGCGGCGGCGGGGCTTGATGGCAGAGAAGTCATTCATGCAGCCAATAAGGGCTATCAACGCACACAGATACCGTTACCCGGTTTTGTTGGCGGCCCCTGTTTACATAAAGATCCGCATATTCTAATCGAATCGATGCGGCATTATGACTATTTTCCACAGTTGATAGCCCATGGACGTACCGTCAACGAGTCGATGCCGCGTTATGTTTTTGACCAGCTCGAACGTTATTGTGATTTTGGCACAGGAACAGGAAAAAAAATCACTGTTATGGGCATGGCTTTTAAGGGCAGGCCCGAAATATCGGATGTGCGGGCATCGCCAACCATAGATTTAGTCAATATCTTACGTGAACGTTATCCTGATGCACATCTGTGTGGACAGGATTTTGCGGTTCCAAATAATGTCATAAGGGATGATATCGGCATAGAGTCGGTTTCTGTCGAAGAAGGGTTTAAGGATGCAACGATAGTTATCATTGCAACAAATAATACACGCTATCAATGGATTGATATTGATACGGCTATTGCAACCATGGCGACACCGAAGGTGATTTTTGATGTTTGGGCAGTCATGCCTTTCGAAAAAGAACGGTACCGCAAGGATGTGACGCTTTTGTCTTTGGGTGTGTTGAACCAATCTGAAGGGAAAGCACATTGATGGCAAAGGGACGTATTCTGGTGACGGGCGGCTGCGGCTTTTTAGGCAGTGCGCTGGTCAAAAAATTGCTGCGAGAAGGGTGGGCTGTCAGGGTGTTCGATGACCATTCACGCGGCCATAGGCGCCGTTTAGCTGATGTTCTTGCCGATATTGAATTGATTGATGGTGATGTTCGAGATTATGACGCGGTCTATCGAGCCGCCGAGGCTATCGATGTGATAGCGCATTTGGCTTATGTCAATGGTACGGAATTCTTTTACCAGAAGCCCCGTTTGGTTTTGGAAGTCGGTATCAAGGGGGCTTTGAACACCCTTGATGTCGCCATTGCGCGTGGAATTAGCCGTTATTGGACGATGAGTTCGTCAGAAGTCTATCAGCGCCCTACTACCGTGCCGACAGATGAACACGCGATGTTGGTTGTGCCTGACGTGATGAATCCGCGTTATAGCTATGGTGGTGGCAAAATTGCTACCGAACTTTTAGCGGTGAATTATAGCCGTGATGTTTTCAGTCAGGTTGTGATTGTGCGGCCGCATAATGTTTATGGGGCAGATATGGGCTTTGAGCATGTTATTCCGCAATTGCTGATGCGGGCAGCATCGATGGTCGAAAAAACACCGACTGGCGGAGATGTCCGTTTTCCCATCCGCGGCGATGGCAACCAAACCCGTTCTTTCGTTCACATCGATGATTTCACAGACGGCAGCTATTTGGCATTCACACAGGAAAAACACTGCGGCATCTATCATGTCGGCACCATGGATATGGTGGCGATCAAGGATTTGGCGATGCGGATTATGGCTTTGTTTGGTCGTCAAGCCGAACTTGTTCCGTCACAAGCCCCTCTCGGCGAGACGGATAAGCGATGCCCAGCCATTGCCAAAGTGGCCGCACTCGGCTATCGCCCGCGCATATCCTTGCCAGAAGGGTTGCAACAGACAAAAGATTGGTATATCGACAACCAACATTTATGGCCTAGGGATGTTCACAGCACCAGCACCGATGTTCAGCGCCCTTAAGCCTGATGCTCCGAGTGGTGAGAAGATGCTTTTCAAGCTTCTGTTTTTCAGCGAGGGCTTTCTTAACGGCTTGAGCGCATTGGCATCCTTCGCATATTGCCCAAACAAGGAGAGATTGTCCCGCCCAAGGGCATGCCCCCGGAACTGATTCATTGTCAGTGGAAGTTTGCTCGGCGCAGGGACATGACATTGTCGAGGCACCCCACCGGTGTTCGAGAGAGATTTCTCTTCGCGGGCTATCGCCCACCTCAGCGCCAGTGGCGAAAGCCCTAAACTGCCCACCGAATCGAGATGAGTCCAAGCGTAGCAAGAATGTCACCTTCGCCACCTAAAGGGTAGTAGAACCCCACTGTTCCCACTACTGACAAGTCTGATATTTCGCCTTTTGTCAATGAGGTGTACGGGCTCTGTCGTCACCAAGCAGGTATCGGGCGAACGAGGGGATGGGCATGGAATAAGCGTGTTCGTCGCCCGCAGGCGCAAGGAATCCGCCGTGGCGGCGACGCAGACGCGCCAAGCGCTGCTCGTAGTACTTGGCGCGCGCCCGGTCGCCCTCGCGCATCGCCGCCTCGAGGTCGGCGCCCGCCGCATCCATGCGCTCCGGGCTTGCCTCGCGAAGCTGGCGGATGGCGGCGTTGAGGTACACGGCCAGATGCTGCGGCCAGTTGGCGGCGCGGGCTAGGATCGCCTCGCGCCACGCCCCGCCATCGCGCACGCCGAATGCCTTGAAGCACCGCTCGACCGTCTGCCCGGCAGCCCTGTCGTCGAGCCCCCGAAGATGGATGGCGCGCCCGGTTGCCGGCGCCCGGTCCCGCATCGACAGGTACCGCTCCACATCGACGGTGTCTTGGTCGCGCAGTTGGCAGTCGTCCCGGTAGTTTTCATCGACCAATGCCATGATCGGCACTGTACCACGAAGCCGGCTCATTGCTTTTGCGAGTGATCGAAGAGCCGCGAACCGATCTTTTTGGCCGCGGCAGCCAAGAATCGGATCAGGCTCGCCGTCATCATTGGACATTCACCGGCTACCGCCCCGTTTCAACGCAGTTGGCCAAAAACCATCGATAGGTGTCCTCTAGCCCCAAGGGAAGCGCCCGGCGCGCCCGCCAGCCCAGCCGTTCCAGCCGTGTGAGGTCCAACCGCTTGCGCGGCGTTCCGTCGGGCTTCGACGCATCGAAAACGATGTTGCCCCGGAAGCCCACCACATCCTGCATCCGCGCCGCCAATTCCGCGATGGACAGCTCTTGGCCGCTGCCCACGTTGACCGGCCCTTCATCCAAGTAGCGCTCCATCAGGAACACGCATGCGTCGGCTAGGTCGTCCACATGGAGGAACTCTCGCCGAGGCAGGCCGGAGCCCCAAACCGCCATCGAATCGCGCTTGGCTATCTTCGCATCGTGCATGCGGCGCATCAGCGCGGGGATTACATGGCTCGACTCAGGATCGAAATTGTCTCCCGGTCCGTACAGGTTGGTGGGCATGATCGAAACGAAGTTGCACCCGTACTGTCGGCGGTAGGCATCGCAGAGCTTGAGGCCGGCGATCTTCGCCACCGCGTACCACTCGTTAGTGGCCTCCAGTGGACCGGTCAGCAACGCCATTTCATTGATGGGTTGCGGCGCGAGCCTCGGGTAGATGCAGCTCGATCCCAGAAACAGCAGCTTCCCCACCGCCGCCTTGCGGGCGGCCTCGACGACCGATGCCGCGATCGCAAGGTTGTCGTGGAGGAACTCCGCCGGGCGGCTTTGGTTGGCCGAGATGCCGCCCACGCGGGCGGCCGCCAAAAACACAGCCTGCGGCCGGTTGCGGCGCATCCAGGATTCGACCCGCCCGGGCCGGCGCAGGTCGAGCGACCGGCGCGGCGCCGTCAAGACCTCGCAGCGCCGATGGCTGCGCAGGGCGCGGACGATGGCCGAGCCGACCATGCCCTCGTGTCCGGCGACGAAAACGCGCTTGCCGTCCAGCGGGTAGTCGAGGTCAGCCATGCCGCGCCGACACGGAGCCGCCGCCGTCAATCCGCCGCAGGTCGGCTCGCACCATGTCGGCAACCAAGGCGGCGAACCCAATCTTCGGGCGCCACCCCAGTTCCTTGCGGGCCTTGGCCGCGTCGCCAACCAAGCAGTCCACCTCGGTCGGACGGAAGTGGGGCGGGGCATCGCCGAACAGCTCTGAGGTCGATGCCTGGTAGAAGCGCACCTCCCGCTCGCGTCCGAGAAGGCGAACAGCCTCCAGCAGCCGCAGCGTTCCGGGGGCATCGCTGTTGGCGGTGTACTCCGGCGTCTCGAAGCTCACCTGCACATGGTTTTGCGCGCCCAGGTTGTAGATATGGACGAGGCGCGCCGCACGACGCCATGCACCTCGTAGCCGCGGCCCAGCAGGTGCTCCGCCAGACGAGCGCCGTCCTGCCCCGTCACCCCAGTGATTAAGGCTACGGGATTGGGCATGCCGACTGACCTGCCAACGGCCAGCGCCGTGTTTCCGATGCCGGTACTTCCATCCGACAGCCTTCACAGGAGCTTGACGAGCGCGACGATCAGGCTGCCCTGCGCGATCAACGCACCGATCATCCATTTCAGCAAATCTGACTTCGATGCCGCTATGGCGGCCTTAGTCTCCTGCCGCAGCGCCTCAACGCCGGCCTCGATCTTAACGACGTCGGTCTTGGTGGCGAGGTTGGCGTTGAGCAAAGCGACGTGCTCCTCGGCCAGCGTCTCCGCTTGCCGCTCGGTGAAGCCGGAGTCGGTCAGGCGCTTGACGAAGCGGTGGGTGTCGAACGCGATAGCCTCTGACATGGGCGAATCATAGTGGCGCTAGTGCGGTTCCACAAGGCGCCTCTCGCCCAGGGGGTGTGAGGCAAGCTCGTCTAGCGCGGCCCCCGCCCATACTGATCCTCAAAGCGGACGATGTCGTCCTCCCCCAGGTAGTCGCCCACCTGAACCTCGATGAGCTCCAAGGTGCCGTCCGCCGCGTTGCGCAGCCGGTGCTGCACGTCTCGGGGGATGTAGGCGCTCTGGTTTTCGCGCAAGGTGAAGGTCTCCTTGCCGCGGGTAACCTCGGCGACGCCGCGCACCACCACCCAGTGCTCGGCGCGGTGGCGGTGCAACTGCAGCGACAGGCTCGCACCCGGCTTCACCCGGATGCGTTTGACCTGATAGCGCTCGCCACGTCCAACGCCCTCGTAGCTGCCCCAAGGACGATGCACCTCGGCGGGCAGGCTGTGCTCCGAACGGCCCGAAGCCCGCAGCCGCGCCACCAGCGCGCCCACGTCCTGGACCCGGCTGCGGTCAGCGACCAGCACCGCGTCGGTGGTCTCCACGATGACCAGATGATCGACGCCGATGGCGCCCACCAGGCGGTGGCTCGAATGGACGAGGGTGCGGCCCACATCCAAGGGCAGCACATCGCCAACAAAGCGGTTGCCGCGCCCGTCCACCTCGCCGGCCTCCAGAACCGCCTCCCAAGAGCCGATATCGCTCCAGCCGAAATCCGCCGGCAGCACCGCGGCGCGGGCCGTCCGCTCCATCACCGCGATGTCGAACGACACGTTGGGGCTGCGCAGAAACGCCTCGTGCGGGCGAAAGAAGTCGCGGTCCGACCGGCCCTTTTCGATCGATTCGGCAACGGCGGCGGCCATTTCCGGGCTGTGCGCCTCGATCTCCGCCAAGGCGGCTGCCGCATCGACCAGGAACATGCCGCTGTTCCAGAGATGGCGGCCAGAGGCCACGAAAGCGCGGGCGCGTTCGGCATCGGGTTTCTCGACGAAGGCCTTAACCGGCTGAACGCCCGGCTGGCCGGCAACGGCCAGCTCGATGTAGCCGTAGCCCGTCTCCGCGCGCGACGGCACGATGCCGAAGGCCACCACCGCGCCGTCCTCGCTCGCTTCCCGGGCGGTCCCGACCGCCGCGGCAAAGCCCTCGGCATCTTCGATCCGATGGTCGGCGGGCAGCACCAGCAACTGCGCGCCCGCCGCCTCGGCCATGGCCAGATGGGCGGCCAGCGCAATGGCCGGTGCGGTGTTGCGGCCCTCCGGCTCCAAAGCGATGCATTGCCAAGGCAGATCCAGCGCCCGGAGTTGTTCAGCGGTCAAAAAGCGGTTGGCCTCGTTGCAGACCACGATCGGCGGCCGCTCGGCGACCTCCGCCGCCCGCAGCACGGTGTTTTGCAGCAGGGAGCGTTCGCCGAACAGGGCGTGGAAGGGCTTGGGGAGCAGCGCCCTCGACAGCGGCCACAGACGGCTGCCGACGCCGCCCGCCAGCACCACCGGCACGAGGGGCTTCAAGCGGGTTCGCGCCTTGGGCATAGAGGAAAAACAAGCGGGGCTGGCGGCATCTCGGTTGGACTTGTTCGACCAAGCAGTGCGATAATTCTAGCCTTGCTCTCGCCGCATTTCGACTAGATTACACTTACTTGCCACCAGCCTAATAGCCGAAAGCCTCCATGCGGGTGTCCATCGTAACCGTGTCGTTCAACCAAGCGCGCTATCTGGAGCGGGCGCTCCGCTCGGTGGCCGCGCAGGACCACGACGACATCGAGCACATCGTGGTAGATGCCGGCTCCACGGACGGCAGCCGCGACATCATCGAGCGGTTCCGCGACCGGCTGGCCGCAGTGGTGCTGGAGCCCGACCGCGGCCCGCCCGACGGCCTGAACAAGGGGTTCGCCCTCGCCACCGGGGACATCTTCGCCTACCTGAACGCCGATGACGAATACCTGCCGGGCGCCGTTCGCGCCGCAGTGGCCGAGTTCGGGCGGCATGCGGACGCGGATATCGTGGTCGGGCACGGCTACATCGTTGACGGCGACGGCAACCCGGTTCGCCGGTTCCGGTCCGCGCCCTTCTCCCGCTGGCGCTTCGCCTGCGGGGCCGCAGTGATAATGCAGCAATCCACCTTCTTTCGGGCCGAGACCTTTCGAGCGACATCGGGCTTCAACGTGGTGAACCGCACCAGCTGGGATGCCGAGCTCTACCTCGACATGTGCCTCGCCGGCGCGCGGATGCATATGGCGGAGGGCTACTGGTCGCTGTTTCGCATCCACCCCGAGTCGATGACCGGGCACGGACGCCTAAACGCCGAGAGCGCCCGCGACCATCGCCGCTACTTCCGGCGCTTGATCGGCCGCGACCAGCGCCCGTCCGACCGAGCCTCCTTCCTCTTGGCACGCGGCATGAGATGGGTGGCCGATCCTCGCGGGCTGCTTGAGCGCAGCCGGGACTTCGTCAGCGCGCCCGTGCTGCCGCCATGACCGCGCTCTCGCCTGTCGTGGTGGTCTCCAACGGCTTCGGGCAATTCCATCTTCGCATCGCCGCGATGGAGGCGGCAGCCCGTTCCGTCTTGGCCGGATTCATCACCGGCGGCTATCCCAACACGGGTACACGCCCTTTGGGCCGGAGAGGCGCTCTACCAGACCCGCATCGCCCGCATCGGGGCGCGCAATGCCGCTCTGGTGCCCGAGCGGTACAGCCAAGCCCGATATGGGGAACGGCTGTTCGACCTGTACCAGCACCTGTTGAGACGTGGAAATGTTTGTCAATCCTAGATTAACGGGCATCGGGGAGGGCGGCGACTGGCGGGACGTGGCCTTGTTTCTCATCGGCGCTTTGAGCCAAGTGAATTTCAATATGGTCGGCCAAATCCATCCGTCGGAACTCGCGCTGATCGGACTCCTGCCCTTCCTGTTGTTTCACCGCGGCCATCTCCTGCGCGCCCGCGTGGTGCGCATCTGCATGGCCTTGGTGGGATTGTGGCTCGGCGGACAGGTCGCAACCGACATCATTCGTGGCACGGACTTGTACGACTACGCTAGAGGTTGGATGAACATCGCCATGTACCTGGGCATTACTTGCTCTCTTTATCTGTTGCTGCATGGCAGCCGCCGCCGGTTCATCCTGTTCGCCCTAGGCTTGGCATTGGGCCAATTTCTCACCCCATGGACTGCACCCAACGATTTTACCGAGGATTATCCTTGGAAGTTCGGCATTGGCAATGGCGTTGCTCTTTTTGCCGTGCTGGCGGGGCTTTGGCGTCCAGCAAGCCGGTTCCCGGCTCTCGCAGTGTCCCCCCTGCTGGCGGTCGCTGCATACAGCTTAACGGTGGGTTTTCGATCGCTGTTCGGCACCGCACTGCTCGGCGCCATTTTCACGATGATGCAACAACTGCTCCCTCGGCGGCCAAGCGGCGCAAGGGTGACCTCTTTGTTTCGGCCAGTCGCCGGTTTCTGGGCTGCTTTCCTGCTTTTGGGGCTGGGCTCTTTGGAGATTTACGAATACGCCGCCGGAAAGGGTCTTATGGATGAACGATCACTGATGACTTTTGAACGGCAATCGCAGGGCGATCTCGGGGTTCTGCTGGGGGGTAGGAATGCGATCTTCTCAGCCGGCCCGGCCATTGCGAACAGTCCAATTGTCGGCTACGGATCGAAAGCGAAGAATCCTGACTATGTTGCCCGCATTACGGACATGGCGAAATACGGCTACGAACCTGTCCTGGAGCGAGGTTGGGAGACTGGTCTGATTCCCACCCACAGCGCGCTGCTCGGTGCTTGGGTGGAGGCGGGCATTTTAGGCATTTTCTTTTGGATATGGTTTTCCCTGCTGATTTCCGCGACGATCGCCATTCTCAGCCGCGCTCGGGAGCCGCTTTCCCTCTTGATCTTCTACATGGGCATCACCCAGCTGTGGCACATCTTTTACTCGCCATTCGGTGGCAACCATCGTCTTACAGCAGCGTTCGCCCTCTGTCTATTCATGATCGTCTGGCAGGTGCTCTGCGGGGGTGCCATGCAACGCCCAGCCCCGACCGACAAACCAAGCCGGCACACTTTGGATATGCGGATCCAAGGCTCCGAAAAATGAACGCGAATCGCCGAGACTGTTCAATCACAGCCGAGACTCCCGTCGGCATGGCCTGCTTCTTCGGGTTCCACGACGCGACGCCCTGGAATCCCGCAAACGATACCCTCGCCGTGCTTCGCGTTGACCCGGCCCTGCGCAGGCTGCCGAGGTCGGTCGCCGCCCTGCGTCGGCGCGGCTGGCTGGCTTCGCCGATACTGCGCCCGGCGCCTGCGCGGCGGGGCCAAACAAGCGCTCACCGGGGAGCACTACGTCCATCTGAGCGTCAACGATCCAGGGTGCAGGGAGGTCGTCGGCCGCGTATGCCTGCCGGTGGACGGCCGCCCCATGTACCGGCCGGGGGGCGCTGGTTCGTGACCGACACCTATCCCGATGCGAAACGCGAACAGGCGCTCATTCTGTTCGATACCCGAACCGGTGAGCGCCTGGACATTGGCTCGTTCCGCGCCGACCCGGCGTACGGCGACAGGGACATCAAGTGCGACCTGCATCCCCGTTGGGACAGGACCGGCCATTCGATTTGCGTTGACACGACGCGCAACGGCAACCGCCAGTGCGCCATCGTCGATGCCGGTCCGGCCTTGGGGCTCGCCTGAAATGCCGCATGGGTCGAGCGCGCGGCGCTTGCGCCTGTGCGTCGTCGTGCAATATCCCATCCATAACCATCTGCCGCTCTACCGAGCCCTCGCGGCCGAGCCCGACATCGACCTGCGGGTACTCTTCATGCAAAATGCTTGGTCGGCAACGGGCTACGATCCGGCAGTGGGCTCGGTAGTGGACTGGGGTCTGTCGCTCCGGGAGGGTTACGAAAGCGAAGTCTTCCCGAACCGGAGTCCGTGGCGCGATGGCGACGACGGTTTCTGGAAATACGTCAACCCGGCGCTCGTTCGGCGTGTTTTCAACGGCGCCCACGATGCGGTGTACGTGCATGGCCACAACCACTTCACGCACCTCGCGGCTATCGTCGCCGCCCGGATTGCCGGCAAGCGCACCATCGTGCTCACCGAAACCGCGAATCTCGGCCGGCGGCCGCTGTACAAACGGCTACTGCGCAAGGTCATCTATACCGCGACCTACCGCCTCGCCCATGTGTTGCCCCACATCGGCACATGGAACCGGCGCTTTTTGGAGGATTTCGGCGCCAAGCGCGAACAACTGGTGTACATCCCCTATATTGTGGACAACGTGCGCTTTCGCGAAGAGAGCAAGCGCTTGGCGCCCCGACGCAGCGAGATCAAATCGGGTTTCGGTATCCCCACGGACCACCGGGTAGCGCTGTTCTGCGGCAAGCTGATCCCGAAAAAGCGGCCGCTCGCGATGATCGACGCCTTTTTCGATGCCGACCTCGGCGACTGGACCCTGCTCATGGGGGGGGACGGGCCGCTTCGGGCGGCCTGCGAGGCTCGTGCCGAAGCCCGCGGCAGCAGGAATCGGGTCGTTTTCGCCGGTTTTCTCGACCAAAGGGCGGTATGCCGCGCCTACGCTATCGCCGACCTGATGGTTCTTCCCTCGTCGCACCATCAGGAGAACTGGGGACTGGTGGTGAACGAGGCGATGAACTTCGGCTGCCCCGTAATCGTCTCCGACCGCGTAGGCTGCGCGCCTGACCTAGTGACGGCTGGGGCTGGACTTGTCTTTCCGCACGACCGGCTGGACACTCTCGTTGACGCAATACGGCGGATGGCCAGCGACGACGCGCTGCGCGCCCGGTGCGGCAGACGGGCGCGGCAACTCATCGCAAACTGGTCAGTGGAGCGCTACGTCGCCGGGGTGCGTCGCGCGCTCGGTCTGCCAGATAGAGCGGACGCATGAAGGTCGTGCATGTCATCGCCACCCTGTCCGCCACCTATGGCGGCCCCCCCAAAGCCTGCCTTGAGAACGCCCAAGCCGTGGCTGCGCTGGGACATGAGGTATCGATCCTGACCACCGACCTCGGATTCCCCGGGCGGCTTGACGTGCCGCTCGGCCAGCCCGTGAGCCAAGACGGCATCACCATCCACTACCACCCCGGCATCCATCCGCACTTCTGGGGCACATCCCCGGCGCTCGCCCGCGCCTTGCGCGAGGCGATACCCCGTGCCGATGTCGTCCACCTCCATTCCCTATACTTCCACCACACGATGGCGACGGCCCGCCTCTGCCGCCGGCTCAACGTGCCCTATGTGCTTCAGCCCCATGGGTCGCTCGACTCCTGGCACTACCGGAGAAAGCGGTGGAAGAAAAAACCCGTCGAGGTTTGGTTTCAGGATTCCGTGACCCGTTCCGCTGCCGTTGTGCAATTTGCCACGGGGAAAGAGAAGCGGGAGGCGCTGCCCCGGATATTTGGCGCCCGCTCGGCGGTGCTCCCGATAGGCCTCGATTTTTGCCAGTACGCGCAACTGCCGCAGGGGCGCTTCCGCGCCCTCCATCCGGAGATTGGTGATCGGCCCATCGTGCTGTTCTTGGGGCGTCTTGACGTAAAGAAAGGGCTGGACCTCCTGATCGATGCCTTCGCCGAAGCCTTGCGCCTCGGATGCCAAGCGCATCTCGTCATCGCGGGGCCGGATGGCGGCATGAAAAAGCAGGTGGAGGCATGGCTCGGAGAGCGTGGCTTGCGCGAACGCGCGACCTTGGCAGGCTTGGTCGCAGGCACGGACAAGCTCGGCCTGCTTGCCGACTCCGGCCTCTTCGTGCTGCCATCCCAAACCGAGAGCTTCGGCATCGCGGTCATCGAGGCAATGGCCAGCGGCCTGCCCTTTGTGATCTCGGACCAAGTGGGCGTGGGGCCCGACATCGCGCCCGCGAACGCCGGGTGGGTGGTTCCCAATGCGACCGCCCCGCTGCGCGACGCTATGGTCGAGGCGTTGCGAGATGCCGCGGATGCCCGCGCCAAGGGGGCGCGAGGGCGCGCGTTTGCGACGCAACGGTTCTCATGGGATCGTATCGCGGCGACCCAGGAGGAAATCTATGCTTCCATTCTCCAATGAGCGCGCCGCGAAGGCATGAAGCCGTTTCAAGCGGCCGACAACTCCCCAACGAGGATGCCGCAAAGAAGTGGCTTGAGCACGCCTGTTGGTCGGATTGGCTCTCTTGCTGCCCGACGGGCATCAAGCGCAAGTCCATGACGCACCGCCGCCACGACTGTGAAGTCTGTCCGATGTTCACTGTTAGGATGGGCGCTTCGTGACGCCACTAAGCCAAGCCCTGCGCCGCAGGGCGCGGCGGGCCCTCAAGCTGCTGCGGCTGCTGCCCGACTCGACGTTTCGGCGCGGGCTGCGCTTCGGCGTCGGCGCCGCGATCGAGCATCGGGCAGCGCTTGGGCCACTGCGCCTGCGAACCGTCGTGGACGTTGGGGCCAATGTCGGCCAGTTCTCCCTGCTTGCGCGGGCGCTGAACCCCGGCGCCCGCATCGTCGCCTTCGAACCGCTTGCGGAGGCGGTGGCCCGCTATCGCCGGGTCTTTGCGGGGGATGCCCGCGCAAAGCTCATCCGGGCGGCCATCGCGCCTCAGCGCGGCACCGCGACGCTGCACTTGAGCGCCGCTGCGGACAGCTCCTCCCTGCTGCCCATCACGCCTCAGCAAGTGACGCGCTTCCCCGGCACAGAGGAGGTGGGGGCGATCCCGGTGGCGGCGGGGCCGCTCGGCGACTATCTCGACCGAGCCGATATCGCTCCGCCCGCGCTGCTTAAAATCGATGTCCAAGGATTTGAGCTGGAGGTGCTGCGCGCCTGCCTGCCGCTGCTCGATGCGTTCGAGCACATCTATGTGGAGGCTTCCTTTGAGGAGCTGTACGCAGGGCAGGCGCTTGTCCCGGACGTGCGCGCGTACCTTGACGAGTGCGGATTCAGGGAAACGGGCCGGTTCAACACCCTGCGCCTGCGCGACGGAACCCCGGTGCAGGCGGACTTCCTGTTTCAGCGGCCGTCCGCTGCCGAGGGCAGCACGAGGTCGGCGAGCAGCTCGGCCCTTCCCAAGGCGGCGGCGTCCGATGCGGTGCCGACCGGGTCGGCGCGCCAAGCGGCTCCCACGAGCGAGCGCGCTCCGCGCTGGCCATCTGCATCGAGCCCCTCCCATCCGTAGAGCGCCGCGCGGGCGGCCGGGCGCAGCAATGCTTCCTCGTTCGGGCCGCTCGCCAAGGCCGGGGCCAGCGCGCGCGCGACTTCCTCCGCTGGGCGCGCCAGCGCCATTCGCACCAGCGCCAACCGCGTCCAGGCATAGGGATCCGCCGGCGCCAAGGCCAAGCCGCGCAGCAGCGAGCGCTCGGCGAGCGCGTATTGCCCAGCGCGCTCCGTCTCCGGCACCGACTCCGCCAGCATCATGCGGGCCAGCCCCAATTCCTTGGCCGCCCGGCCCGTCTGCCGCCAAGCAAGCGACGCTTCGCGCGAGCGAATCAGCTGCCGCAGCGCCGTTGCACCGGGGTTGCCGTCGTACAGGCGACGCAAAACGGAATTGCCCGGCACTTCCGCCAAGCCCGAACCGGCGAGCGGAACGGCCGCGGCCGCCAATGCGAGCCCAGCCGCGATCGACAGCGCGCCCGCGAGGATTCCCCGGCGTTCCGCGCGCCCGCGCCGGGCGGAGGGCGGCCCAGGAGCCTCTGCCTGCGACTTCCGCAGGCAGAGGCTCCTAGTCCGTGTAGTAGCGCGCGTAGTGCTGCGCACGACCGTAGCCGTAGCCATAGGAATAGTCGTAGTAGCCGTACCGTGCGCTTGCGCGGACTTCGAACAGATTCAGCACCACGCCAGCTATGTTCGCGCCGGCCTTGGCCAGATTCTGCAGCCCGCTCATTGCCATTTCGCGACGGGTGCTGGCCCACCGAATGACAAACACGACCCGGTCCGCCATGTCGATCAGCACCCGCGAATCCGAGAGCATTTGCGTCGGGGGCGAATCGACGATCACATGGTCGTACTGGCGTTCGCAGGCGGCGAACAGGTTCTTTGCCTGTTGCGAGCGCAACAGATCCGCCGAATTCGGCACCTTTGAGCCACCGGAAGCGATGACGTCCATGCCACCCGCCTCATCGCGCTGCAAGCAATCCGAAAGCGCTTTGTTTTCCGATGTCAAACAGCCGATTAAGCCCTCTTTGCCCTCCAACCCCAGCACCTCCGCCACCTGGTTGCGGCGCAGGTCAGCATCGACCAGCAGAACACGGCTGCCCGTTTGAGCCAATATCCGTGCGAGGCTCACCGCCACGGTGGTCTTGCCCTCCTCCGGAATCGACGAGGCGATCAGAATGATTTTGCCGATGCCTTCGCCAGCCGTCAGCTTGAGGCTGGTGTGCAGGGTACGGAAGGATTCAGCGAAGGCCGATGCGGGCTTTTCCAGCAGGTAGTCCACCGGGCTGTCGCCGCCGTTGGCGACGCTTATCTTTGGGGCGGTGCTAAGCACGCCAAACCCGGTCAGGCGCTCGACTTGCTCCACGCCGCGGAAGCCGCTGTCGAGGCTCTCGACCAAATAGACGAGCCAGATGCCGAGAACAAGCGAAAACACCAGCGCCGCGCCCGCTACCTGAAACGTTCGCGGCGAAGACGGGGCGCGGGGCACGAGCGCCTGCGAGAGAATGCGGGCATCGGCGTACTGGATTTCTTCTTGGTTGCCAGTCTCCTTCCAGCGGCTCAGGAAAGAGTCGAACAGGGTGCGATTGGCCGCCGCTTCCCGCTCCAGCACACGCAGGCGACCTTGGGCGTCATTGAGCCGCTCCATATCGTCCTTGAGACGTTCCAAGTCGCCCTCAAGCGACAGCTCGCGAAAACGGGCGACCTCCATCTCGTTTTCGAGGCTTCGGAAAATCTTCCCGACCTCGACCTCCAGATTGCCGCGCACCTCTTCCAACTCCGCGCGGATGTTGATCATGTCCGGGTGCTGCGCACCATAGACCGTCGCCATTTCCGCCGCCTGGCGGGCCACGTTGGTCTCCTGCTCGCGCAGTTTCTGGATCACCGGCGACGCCAGCACGTCCGATGCCGACTCAACGCGCCCGCTGTCGAGCAGTGAACGGATTTGGCGCAGCCGCGCCTCCGCCTCGGCCGTCTTGGCCCGCGCCGCAATCAACTGGGTCATCGCGCCGGATATCTGTTGCTCCGTCGCCGTGGTGTCGTTGCTCTGGATCAATCCATGCTGCCGACGGTGGGCCTCAACCGCCAACTCCGACGCCTCGGCCTGTTCGCGCAGTTCGTCCACCCGTGTGCTCAGCCAATCATTGGCGCGCTGCGTGGCCTCGAACTTCCTCTCCAGCTGTTCGACCAGATAGAGTTCCGCGAATGCGTTGGCGACCGCGGCGGCCAGCTCGGGGTCGACGGACTGCGCGGTCACGTCAATCACCCGCGAACGCCCCCTGATTCTTGCCGTTACCGACCCCATGACCGCACTCGTCACGGCCCACCGCGTGCGGCGGGCGCGCTCCTCCTCACTGACCGGCGCAGCCGCTGCGGCATCCCGGCCAACGAGCGGGGCCCGCCACTGGTCGGGAATCCAGTTCAAAGGATTGAGCAGGGATAGCAGCGAGCGGCGCGGCGGACGCAGCCGCCCATTGTATGCGGGCTCGTCGACGAGGCCGAGCTTATCGACCACTTTCTCCGCTAGCGAGCGGGACCGGATCACCTCGATTTCGCTTTCGATCGTCGACCGGTCGGTGCGAATGCTCTGCAGCACTTGCTCCACATTGATCACATTCTGTTTCGGCAAGCCCACCAGGATCTTCGCCCTTGCGGAGTAACTCGGCGTGACCTGCCAAAGGTACAGCAGCGCAGCCAGCAGGCCGAGCACGGTGACGGCGGCGATGATCGCCCTGCCGCGGCGCAGCCGGTCGAAGAAGCCGCGGAGCCAGTTCTCGCCGTCCCCGCGTCCTTGGTAGTCGTCCATGTCGGGAAACCCGGCATGGGACGGATAGACCGATGCGGCCCCGGCCGCGCGCTGGTTTGAGTTGTTCAATCCCTTTCCGTGCCCCGTAAAGTAGTTTTCAATGGTCGCCCGCAGCCGATGGAATCGCGTTCCGCTAGGCGCAACGCCTAGAACGGGAGCCCGACAGGCCCTTGAAGGCGAGTGGCTTTTGCAATTTCGAGCATATCATGCGGCCAATCCACTGCGAACTCTCTCGGGCCGAATGCTGACCGGCTTCGGTCACTGCGACCCGCGCTCGGAGCGCGGTCCGCGCACGGTCAGTCTGTGCGGGCTTAAGAAACATACCGGAATCTGATCTAAGCGACGAGCGCGGAGTTTCGCGCCAGCGAAACTCCATCCACGACCGTCAGGTCGCGCAGTCTGTGAATGGGCGCAACCGTCGGCTAACATGAAAGCGTCGAAGCAACTATGGAAGGTTCGAATGGCCCCGATAACCGGCTGGCGGAAGGCCGCTGCGGCGCGGCTTCCGGAAGCGGCGCCGCCCAGGGCCGGACATCCAGCCGCCGTGCCGCCGGGGACGCGGGTCTATGCGGTGGGGGACGTACACGGGGAGGCGCGCGTCCTGTCCGAACTGCTGGGCCGCATACGCGAAGACGCCGCGAAGGCGGACGCAAGGCGCCGAGTTCTGGTTTTGCTGGGCGACTACGTGGACCGGGGCCCGGATTCGCGCGGGGTCATCGAGCTGCTGCTGAACGACCCCGCCCCGGGCTTCGAAACCCGTTTCGTTCGCGGCAATCACGATGCTTGGCTGCTCGCCTTCCTCGACAACCCCGCGGTGGGATTCGAATGGCTCAACGCCGGCGGAGGCGCCACCCTGCTGAGCTACGGCGTATCGGCCCCGCCCGGGCCGCGCACCCCGGCCCGCATGACATCGCTGCGGGACGATCTGGAACGCCTGTTGCCGTCCCCTCACCGCCGGTTTCTTGAGGCGCTGCTGCCATACCACGTTGAGGGCGGCTACGCCTTCGTGCATGCGGGCGTGCGCCCCGGCGTGCCCATCGACCGGCAGCGGGAGGCGGACCTGCTCTGGGGCCGGGAGGAGTTTCTGGCCAGCCGCGACGACCATGGGGCGGTTGTCGTGCATGGCCACGTCGTGGTTGACGAGCCCGAGGTGCGTCCCAACCGCATCGGCATCGACACCGGCGCGTTCGCCACCGGGCGCCTCACCTGCCTAGTTCTGGAAGGTGCGGCGCGGCGTTTTCTGAAGGTCGGATGACGGCGTCCGAATTGACCGCGGCACCGAACCACAACGACAACCAAGCCGGTTCAGCCCGCCACAGGGCCGTTTTGCCCAGCGTCGCCGTCTTCGAGGCGCTTGCGACAAAACCGCTTCCAGCCGATGGCGTCCAAACAAGGCTGGCCGGAAACCGCTGACATTCGGCCGGAGCGCCCGGAACCTTTGCATTTCCCGCCGCGTCCAACTCGTCAGCCCGGCCCCCTGATATCGGCCAAGCAGTGCTCATGACTTCGACTGCCTGCGCGCCCGCAAGGCGAGCGCGTTTGATGGGATGGTCCGCCCCGCTTCATTCACGCGGCCTCAAGGGCCGGAATGACGGTGACCTTCCACATACTTTTTGCGCGGCATCGTGGGTTTCGGCATTCGGCATCCGCCACCGGGCATCTATGCGCCGATGTCGCGCTTGGGACATCCATGATTCGAAGATTGCTTGCTCATCGTATATATGCCTCTCGCTGTTTGATAGCCTTTCTGCTTGGCGTGGAGAACCGCTAATCGCAGTTAAGGTTAATTGGAGCTATGGCAACACCAAAACAAACCCCGCAAGGCGCGGGGCGCAAGCCTTTGCGAGCGGCGTCCGCCCCCGGGAGCGCTCCGGAGCGGCCGTTGCGCCATTACCAGGGCTACGGCCTGCGCCTGGAGTCGAACGTCGATTTGCCGTGGCCCGCCGCGGCGCCCGGTTCCGGCGGCGAAGCGGATCTGTCCATTCGCGGCGGGGCGGTGCCGGGGGCGCTCGCATCGCCGGCGGACGAATGCGGCTTTTGGCAGACGGCGCCCGGCGCCCTGCTGCTGAATGCGCCCGGCATCGCCCGTTGCCTAGTCTGCGAATCCGGCCGGCTGATCCGGTTCGATCCGGCGGAGGACGGCGGCGGCGCGGTGGCCGCAGCGCTTGAATCCGCGCTCGCCGCCTGCCTGCAGATGCGCGGCGTCCTGACCCTGCGCGCCAGCGCCGTCGCCACGGCCGAGGGCGCGGCGGTGCTGGCCGGGCGCGCCGCGACCGGCAAATCGACCCTGGCTGCGGCCTTGGTGGACCTCGGATACCCGCTGTTGGCCGACGGCATCGTTGCCGTTGCCGACAACGACGGCGGGGCGCCGCGCGCCTTGGCCGGATTTCCAAGCATGCGCCTGCAAAACCGCGCGCTGAAAATTCTGCACCCCTCCTGGCAGTCCGCCGCCGCCCCCCCGCGCCCCGGAACGAAAAGCCGCACGGTTCCCGCCCGCCGCTTCCACGGCGAAGCCACACCGGTGCGCGCCGTTTATCTGCTCAACCGAAAGGCGGATGCCGAAATCGCATGCAAGCGGCTTTCCCAGACCCAAGCTTTCGCCGCGCTGACCGCGGCCACCTGCCGTTTGCGGTTCCTGCGCGGCTTGGGCGCCGAGCGCGACCACTTCCGCGCCGTCGCATCCGTCGCCAAGCGCGCGCCGATGGAGCGCCTCACTTGGCCTGCCGCCACCTGCGCGCCGCCGGCCGCGGCCGACTGGATGGCGCAACGCCTGCCGCCGCCGTGCCCTTGATTCTGCTCGCCTCCTACCCCAAGTCCGGCAACACCTGGATGCGGGCGCTGCTGTCCAACTGCCTCAGCGAAGGCGAGGAGCCGGTTTTCGTCAACGCGCTGGTGAACAGCCCCATCCTCAGCCGCCACGAGTTCGACGAGCGTCTGGGGCTTGCGTCCGCGGCCCTGACCGACGGCGAAATTCTGCGGCTGCGTCCGCGCCTCAACGAATCGCTGGCGGCCGAAGCCGCCGACGCCGCCGTGCCCGTCTTCGCGAAGACGCACGAGCGCTTTCCGCGGCTGCCGGACGGGGCGGCGCTGTACGCCGAGCCGACGTTTTCGGGCGCGGTCTGCATGGTGCGCAACCCGCTGGATGTCGCCGTCTCCTACGCGCATCACCTGCAATGCGACCTCGACCGCGCCATCGCAACGATGGGCGATGCCGAGGCCATGCTCGCGCCCGAGCGCGACCGCATCCACGCCGCGCTTCCGAGCCATGTTTGCGACTGGAGCGGCAACGTCCTGAGTTGGCTTGAGCAAACGGAATTGCCGCTGCGAACGATACGCTACGAGGACCTGCACGCGAACCCCGAGGCCGCGCTGGAGGCGGCGGCCGCTTTCACGGGCTTGCGCCGCGATTCCGCCCGCCTAGCCCGTGCCGTGGACCACTCGCGCTTCGAGCGGCTGCGCGAGCAGGAGGCGCGCCACGGGTTCTGGGAGCGCCAGCCCACGGCGCCGAGCTTTTTCAGGGGCGGCCGAGTGGGCGACGGGCGCGGTGCGCTGAGCTCGGAGCAGATTCGGCGGATTGTGGACCGGCACCGCCCGGCCATGGCCCGGCTGGGCTACCTGGAGGAGGCCGAGCGCTTCCTCGCTGACTGTTGATCTGGGCGGATTCGCTTTGCCCTTTGCGGCTCGGCTCCGGCGCAGGTTCGGAAAATCTTCCCTGCGTCCCGGTTGCTAGCTACCAGGAGGTTCAGGATTGCAGTTAACCGTCTCTGTTGCATAAGAACCTATCCCGCTCATCGTGGACGATCCGATCGTCGTTTCGGTGATGGCGGAAGCGATCCAAGGCCGTTTTCCGGGAAGGGCCGAGACGGTTTTACGGCTTTGGATTGGGGGATTCGAGTCCGCGTCGCGCGTCCCCGCTTCTTTGCGTTGACCGGAGGCTAATCTTGCGGGTCGAGGGGCGCGACTAAGGTCGACCTCCGCCTTCAAGAGTCTACCCCATAATCAATGAATTCCGAGTTGAGGGTGTTTCTTTCCGTTTTGACGGTCGGCGGGTGCCAGGGGCGTTTGCCGGATTCGCCGCCGCGTTTGCCGGTGGGGTTGTCCCGATTATTTATTCTGGGGGGGGGGGGGGGTGGACATGGCGGAAGAATCCTCGCTCGGTTCCGAGTTCACGGGGGACGAATCATATCACGCGAGGGCATCCACGCAACTCGGCAAGTCATCCGGTGGTGGCTCGATTCGGAAATGCTTCATTGGCGCAGCCCAACGCGGACGCGGTCTCTCGCGGCGCCGGGCGGCACGGCCGTCTTTTTCGCCCGCGGCAACCGGGATTTCCTAGTGGGCGATGACTTCGCCCGGCGCAGCGGAGCCGTGCTGCTGGAGGATGCCAGCGTTGTCGCGATACGCTTGCAGGTGTTCCAGATCGCTTCGCCGTTCTCGGAGCGCATGCTTGTGCCCCGCAACAGAGCTAGCTCATCATAAGTCCTGATTGATATGTTTCGGTTTCAGGTCTACTGAAAGACGGATTGCTGCCGGATCGTGTCTGGCCGAGATCGACCGTTCTGACTGTCGGCGGGTGCCAAGGGCGTTTTCGGGATTCGCCGCTAAAACTGCCGGACCGGGAGCTCCCGGGTTTTATTGAGGGGGGGGGGGGGGGTAATCAAGCTGTCGTCGCTCGCGTTGTGCTGGTATTTCATCGGTCAGCCTCATTTGAGAAGGTGGAACAACACCGATTCCCATGATAGCACAGCCCGGATATGTCTGAACCCGCAAAGATGGCGGAACCAAGCCAGTGCCCGCCAATGGCTTGGCGCGCGCAGCAGCATGACCGGCCAAGGCGCCCGCTCGCGGCGCTTGCCAGCGTTCAGTCCGGTTCGAATTCGCGGCGGTAGTCCCGCCTGCCTGACCGCCGCATTTGGCCGCCAGTCAACGGCCAGATATCAGATCATGTTGTCAAAATAGGCGATGGTTTTCTTCAGGCCCTCGCCAAGCGCGATGGACGGCTCCCAGCCCAGCTTCTCCTTGGCCAGCGTGATGTCGGGACAACGCCGGGCAGGGTCGTCCTCTGGCAGCTCCTGGTGGACGAGTTTGGACTTGCTGCCCGTCAGCTCGATCACCTGTTCCGCGAGTTCTTTAATGGAGAACTCAGCAGGATTGCCCAGATTGACCGGCCCGGTCAACTCGTCGGGCGCATCCATCAGCCGCCGGAAACCTTCGATCAAATCGTCCACGTAACAAAATGAACGGGTTTGGCTGCCGTCGCCGTGGATAGTGATGTCGTCGCCCCTGAGAGCCTGGACGATGAAATTGGACACCACCCGCCCGTCACCGGGATGCATCCGGGGGCCATAGGTGTTGAAGACCCGGGCCACCCGGATATTCAGATTGTGTTGGCGGCGATAGTCGAAGAACAGGGTTTCCGCGCAGCGCTTGCCCTCGTCATAACAGCTCCGGCGGCCGATGGGATTGACGTTGCCCTTGTAATCCTCGGTCTGGGGGTGGATGTCCGGATCTCCGTAAACCTCGCTGGTGGATGCCTGGAATATCTTTGCCCGGACCCGCTTGGCCAGCCCCAGCATGTTGATCGCGCCGTGTACGCTGGTCTTGATCGTCTGCACGGGATCGTATTGATAATGCACCGGAGACGCCGGGCAGGCGAGATTATAGATCTCGTCGGCTTCGATATAGAGGGGGAATGTCACGTCATGGCGCATCAGCTCGAAATGGGGGGAATCGAAAAGGCCGAGGAGGTTGTCCTTGGCGCCGGTGAAGTAGTTATCGACGCACAGGACATCGTGCCCTTCGGCAACCAGGCGCTCGCAGAGGTGAGAACCGAGAAAGCCGGCTCCTCCGGTCACCAGGATGCGTTTTCTGTATTCCATCACTACTCTCCGGTTAGTCCGAAGCTCTCCGGAATTTCAGGATTGAATTGCCGGCAAATCCAACTCCAGCCTGAGCGAAAGTCGCTCCCCCGGCGCGGGCGCCTACCGGCCAATGTACCGGCTCGCGCATGATGCGGGCAACATGCATGCACCGGGGCCGCGCCGGGCATTCCCGCCGGGCCGATACACGCTTTCGCAATCCCCCCGATCGGGTGCGCCGCAATCGTGCCATGAAGCGGTCTTCCGGAGCGCTACCGGGAATCGCGGGGGCCGCGCCACCGCGACGGCTCACGTAACGCATCCGATGAGAGACGGGGCCGCGGTGGGGATGGGGTGCCGCGGGAGCTGGGGAGCGCGACTTCATCCCTGCCGTCCGGCGCCCCACCTCCGCCGTGCGATCTTTAATAGCCAGCGCACGTTATAGACCAGAGGGTAGAGAAGGAAGAGCCGATCGGGCATATCGGGCTGCCCGAAGTGGTGCGGTGCGAACACGTTCGTTGCGAGCGCGTGCACGAGGTGGCGCGGATCGGGTTTCGTCAGCAGATGCAACACCTTCAATTCGAGATGCCACCGGACGTTCGGCCAGGTTTCGGGCCTGTTCCAAGTGCGCTGCGCGATCCGCTCAAGGAAGCGACTCCGTCGCGCATCGAACGGCAACGACGCGGCCGCGCGCGGGTGCGCGACGTGCAGCGCCTGCGCGCACAGACCGAGTGCGGGCGCCACGGCGATGTCGATCCCCCGCGCCCGGCACCAGCCGAGCGAGCGAGCGAGGCCGGACTCGTCCATCGACTCCACCAGGGCCGCGATGTCGCAGAGCCACTTGAGACGGTGCCAGCAGTGCTGAAGACCATGGCAGGCGAGGTAGCCGAGCTGGGCGTCGTCACCCGGAGTCCGGAAGGCGTATCCGCCGACCGTCGTGACGGCACTCTCCGCATGGAGACGATCGAACGATACGTCGAGCAGGTACGGGTTGCCTGTCAGGCGCCGGTGCAGTTCCAGCACGAGTGGCGGTCCGGCGTTGGCGCGCGCCGGTCGTGCGAGTACGACATCCTTCACGAGCCTCGCGTACCAGCGGTTGCGCGCTGGCGTCTCCCGGAAGGTAGGTGAGCGTCGGCACCAGCCACGCTCGCGCAAGGTCCGCTCGGCCGCGGAGAACGCGTCGGGCGGAACGAGCAGATCGATGTCGATCGACTCTCTGGTCAGCGGATTGCCGTGAAGCCGCTGGCTGAGGGGCAGGCCCTTGACGACGAGGCAGGGGATCCCGCTCTCGGCGAGCGCGCCGGCGGCGACGGCCAGTGCATCGAGCTGGCGCAGACCGCGGATGCGCACCCGGCGCCGGCGCTGGCGGAGTCGGTGCGCAAACTGGCGGCCGGCGATCCGCTCGACCTCGGGGCCGAGTCCATCGAGGAGCAGGGTCGTGACTCGGTGCCAGGCCGCGAGGCGAGCGACGCGATCCCAGTCATCGACGCGAGACAGCGCGGCCGCGTCGGCCTGCGAATCACCCGTGCCGAGCGCGAGGCGAAGCCCGCAGAGCAGCCCATCAAGAGCCGGCGTCACATCGGTGGGCCGGGGGGTGTTGCCGATCGACCGAGGCCCGCGGAGGGCACCGGATAGGGCGCGGCGCTGATGGCGGCGAACCACAGCCAGCGCATGGCGGCAGCGCATGGCGGTGGCCTACGCGCCGGTCGCCGCACTCGCGCCCGGCTTGGGGGGGCATGGCGGAAGAATCCTCGCTCGGTTCAGGGTTCGCTAAGGGCGAATCATATCACGCGAGGGCATCCACGCAACTCGGCAAGTCATCCGGTGGTGGCTCGATTCGGAAATGCTTCATTGGCGCAGCCCAACGCGGGCGCGGTCTCTCGCGGCGGCGGAAATTGAAACCGGGCCCCTGCCCCCGCCGGTTGCTGCGCGCCTTGCGGGAAAGGAGCGCCCGGCCTCGTGCTCAGGCCGCCAGCGTGCGGACTCCGTAGAGGGGAATGCGGGCGTCCCGGGTGACAAGGACCAGCCCCTCGGCCCGCGCCTGGGCAATCAAAAACCGGTCGAACGGATCGCGGTGATGCATCGGAAGATCGCCCGCCTGCTCCGCGTGATGAAAGGTTAGCGGCAGATGGACAAACCCCCTTTCCTCAACCAGAGCCGCCAGGTTGCGCGGGGCGGTGATCTTTCCCTTCGCGCGCTTGACGGCAATCTCCCATCCGGTAATGGCGCTGACAAACACATCGTTGCGCGGATCAATTCAAAGTGCGGAGGTTGCGGCCGGCGGCATGACGCGGACTGCTGACAAGGGGCTAAATGCGCCGGATTGGGGGGCAGCGCCCATGTCCCGGTTATCGGCTAATTGCGCAGCCGTTGCAACCGCTGGCGCAGCGCCCCATCCGGCAGGAAGACGAGCGGATCGTCGATCAAATCTTGGATCGCCGCTGCCAGCCGAGCCGGCTCGACGACAGCGAACTGATGCATTTCATCCAGCACCCAGATGACGCCGTGGATATCGATGGCCTTTTCCATTGCGATCCGCCGCAGTAGGCTGTCGCCGGTCAGGAGGATTGCGGCTTTGGACTCTTCGGCCATCCGCAGCGCGAGGCAATCGTTCCACGCGAGCGCGGGGTAACGGTCGAAATACCGCTTGGCCTGCAGGAGGCCCATGGAATCCAGGTGTCGCGCCCGCAGCCCCCGGTCGATCATCTCGCGTTTCTCGTCGCCGGTCAGCCGGATGAGTTCATCGTCCAGCAGGGATTGCGGCGTAACGACGGCGTAGGGCAGCTCGAACAGTGGGAGCAGGAGGCCCACCTTGTGCAGGTCGATCACGCACGAGGAGTCAGCGACCAGCGTGGGCATCGGCGAGTTCCGGTCCCCGCATGGCCTGTTCGATGCGATTCAGCGGCTGTTTCAGCAATTCCATAGCCTTGCCCGGAGAGATGTAGCGTTCGGCGAGCGCCCGGTAGCACAGGCGCTGGAAACGCTGGGGCTCCTCAAGCTGCCCCCGCGACTCGACGGGCTCGATCGGCGCGGGCTCTTCCACTCGCCATCCCCTGGCGAAGGTCTGAAAGGCATAGGCCAGGGTCTGATCGTCGATGATGCCGTAGCGGTTGAGCCGCACCAGCAGGTCGGCGGCGCTGATGCCGTACTGGCGCTTCAACTGCACCAACTCGTCGTAACTCAGCGCGTTCCTGCGCGGACCGAGCCGGCCCTCCAGGTGCTCGCGGGTCACGAGGAAGGTGCCGGCGAACTCGGTGGCGGCCTTCTCATGGTTCACCGGAGAGCCCGGGTCGAACACGCGGTGCCCGAGTTCGTGCGCGAGGGTCAGGCGCCGGCGTTCCAGCGAGTGCGTGGCGTTGACGACGATCACGGACAGCCGTGCGTTGTCGTGGGACTGCCTCACGGAACAGGTGAGCCCGGAGACATTGTCCGGCAGCTTGATGAGGAGCACCTTGATGCCGCGCTCCTCGAGCAGTTCGGTCATGTTCGCGATGGGATCGATGCCCAGCCGCCACTCCTTCCTCAATTCCATGGCGAGGAACTCCGCCTCCTCGAGACACCCCAGGAACCGGCGGCCGAGCCGGGAGACCCGCCATTCGGGGCTTGCCTGCCCAAGTATCCGCTCGATGGCGCAGTAGCGCTGCAGTTCCTCGATGGCCGCGGCCTCGACCGCGGCGCGGTCCCGGGCGGAAGTGCCGGAGCGTTTGCGGAACTCCATGTCGCTCAACTCAAGCACCTGGTCGCTCATGAGGTATTGCGGCGACACGTCGAGCGCCCTCGCCAGGAGGTCCAGCACTTCGGATCCCGGCATCATTTCGCCGCGTTCGTACTTGCCGATGGCTTGGGCGCTGACGCGGTTCCCGAGCGCGCCGGACAGCGCGCGAAGCGAAAGCCCGGTGCGTTTGCGGGCGAGTTTGAGACGCTCACCGAACACGATGGCCTCCGTTGTTCCAAGCGAGTTTACATATTATCATGAAAGCCGAAACTGTAAACCGATAAAGGCGGGCCGGGGAACGGGTAGCGGCTGCCGTTCTCCCAGCTTCGGCGGCGAGCGAGTCGGACTTGGCGACGGTGTACGCGGTGCTGCACGGCGGGGAGGATCGGGTGCCAGCGGGCTGTGCCCGGTGGCCGGGCTGGAATTCTTCAGGGCAACTTGGCTTCGTGGATGTGCCCCGGCTGTTCCCGACGGCCCGAATCCGGCGGCATGATCCGGTAGCCGAAGTGCTCCAGCACATCGGCGCGGCTGCCGAACACGCGGTTGAACGCCTCGATTTTCGCGGCGTCGAGCCGGTCGATTTGCCGGCGGTTCATGTTGGCGAGCATCTCGTCGTACATCCCGTCCTTCACCCGCAGGCGCTGGCGCAGCTTGAGGTCGCGCAGTTCGGGAACCAGCGCGCGAATCCGCGCCTCGACCTCATGCGGCGCATCGCACATGTCCTCGTAGGTGAAAAAAGCCCCCCGGCCGCCGTGCCGCTCCAGGTTCCGGCGCTGCAGTTCCATGCAGGCGACGACATGCCGCGCGGCCGCGGAGGGCAGGTCGCCGCCGAAGCGGACGGTCTTCCGGGGCTGGTTCCTGCAAATCCCTTCGCACACGGCGTAGGGGTTGCGCACCATGAACAGGAACCTGGCGTTCGGAAAGTGCCGCGCGAGCTCGTCCACATGCAGCAGGAAATGCGGCGTCTTGGTGTAGAACACGGCGGCGGCGGGGTCGCGGGCGAAGGCTTGGAAGTGCCAAGCCTTGCGTATGCTCGGCCAGTCGTAGGCGTCCGGGTCGGCCAAGCGGCTCCGCCATTCGGGCTCGCTCCAGATCAGCCCGCCGTGCTTGAGCGTGGTGGGGCCGGCGAAGCCGAGCGCGAACTGGCCTTCCCGCGGCAGGTTCCAGGTTGCCTTGCTGGTCGCCATCGCCTCCTTGAGGAAACTGGAGCCGCTGTTGTTCGGCGCGATGCCGAAAAGGTGCGTGCGAACGGCGCGCTCGAGGTCGTGCATCGCCCCGTACGCCGCGCTCATGGCGGCTTCCCCGCCTGTTCGCCGCCGCCAACACCGGCAGGCCCGCCGAAGGCGCGCGTCGCCAAGGCGGGCCAGGCCCGCCGGAGATGGGCGTCATTCAGGCAGGCCAGCCACGCCTCGTGCCACCAGGCATAGGCCGGATGGGGGGCGAAAGCGGGGTCGCCGTCGGTCCAGCGCAGCATGGCGGCGGCGCTCCAGGGCTTGACCGGGCCGGTGAAGTGCAGCACCTTCGCGTCCTTCGGCGCCAGCCCCTCGCGCGCCAGAATCGCCTCCCTCATGTGCAGCGGATAGTTGTAGGTCGAACTGACCAGGCTTTGCCGTCCCGCGAAGTGCTGGTTCAGCAGGAACTGGTCGTTGGTGTGGACCGTGTCCGTGCCGCGCCAGGCGTCCGGCGCGACCCGGCCCAGCAGCTCCGCGTAGGCGCGCTCGCCCGTCAGGCGCTCGTCGATAAGCAAAAACCCGGAATTGAACGTCCGCTCCAGCGCGCCTTTCGCCCCCGCAAGGGCGGGGCTGGCGAGCGGCTGGAACGAGACGGCGTCGCGGCATCCTCCTGCCATGGACACGGAATCCCCGCAGCAGATCAGCGCCTCCCGGCGGTCGAAGAGTTCCCAGACCGGGCCGCGGAACAGGAGGTCGCTGTCGCAATAGAGCACCTTGCGGTAGCCGGCGATGCGGAACGCCTCCAGGCAGTGGAAGCTGGAAAGCCACCGCCGCTTCGCCAATGGCCAGCCGGCGAAGGCGGCCAGGCGGCGTCGCAGCGCGGGGCGCACCGGCTCCGGCCGCAGCGCCGGACAGGCCCGCGCCAGCGCCGCGCGGCGCTTGGCGGACAGTCTGTTGTGGAACAGCAGCATCCCGCCGCAAAAGCCGGGATGCCGCTGTAGAAACGAATGGGCGGCGACGATGGCGCCGGGCAGGAATTTCTCGGTGGCGGCCAGCGCGATGCAAACGTCCGCTCCGCGGTCGGCCGGGATGCCTGGCGGCTTAGAAGTCAAGGAACTGCAACGCCTGGATCAAGGGCCTGGGGCGCAGGTGGCGGCGAATGCGGGCAGGGTCGAAGTCGCCCAGCAGTTCAAGGTCGCGCGTCAGGCGGCCCAGGTTCAGGTAGCGGCCGCGCGCCGTTCCCGCGCCGCCGCCGGCGATCATCGAGCGCACTTGCGCCAAGGTTTCGGCAAGCGCGTCCCTATAGGCCCGGTACCGAGCGGGGTCCGTTTTGTCGCGGTTCCGCAGCACCAGTTCGGGCAGCACTTCGCGCTGGGAACGCCGCATCAGCCGCCGGCTTTCGGGGCCGCGGAGGAACTGCTCCGGCGGCAGCGCCAGGACGAATTCCAGCAGTCGGCGGTCCAGCAGCGGATAGCGGTACTCGATTCCCAGCCGCGTCCCGCTCGCGGCCCAGCCTTCGATGCGCCTGTCGATATAGCCGCTCGCAAGCAGGCTGAGCTGGACCGCTCGCGCGCCGGCCACCGGGACCGTCGGAGGCATGGGCAGCAGGCGGGTGCGGCGGGCGAAATCGGGGTGCAGGTAGCGGCCCGTCGGCGGCAGCGGCGTCTTGCCTTGGCGCAGCCGCCAAAGCGTGTCCCTCAAGGTTCTCACCGGTTCCATGGCTTGAACAAACGGCAGCGCCGCGCAGCGCGCGATGCCGAGCAGGGGAAAGCGGCGGTGCTCGAACTCGCGCTGCAGCGCCGCGAGCCGGCCTGTGCGCAACAGGTCGGGGTGGTAGCCGCGGCCGTTGAACGAAACCCCCTCGTCGCCGCCCCAGCCAGACAGCAGCACACCCACGCCCTGCGCCGCCGCCGAACGCTGCACGGGGCATTCGTTGAGGTGATAGCTGTCGTGCCGGGTCACATCGCGGCGCAAGGTCGCCAGCATATCGGCGGCAGTGGGCGGGCAGTGGTGGACCTCCAGGCCCTCTTGGGCCGCGACCGCTTCGACAAGGCGGTATTCGCCGCCGGGAGCGGTGTCGCGGCTCCCCTCCGCCGCCTCGGGCAGCCAGGTGAACGCGGGCGGGGCAGGGCGGCCCGCGGCCCGCAGCGCCCGCGCCGCGAGCGCCGAAACGCAGGAGGAGTCGAGGCCGCCGCTCAGATGCACGCCCACGCGGCGGGGGCCGCCCGCGCGATCCGCCACCGCGGTGGCGCACAGCGCGAGGCAGGCCTCGGCGGCTTCGCCGTCGTCGATGCGGCCAAGCGCGGGAATCCGCTCCGGATGCCACCAGCGCCGCACGCGCCAGCCGCCGGCCTCCGCCACCAGCAGGTGGCCCGGCAGCAGGCGCCGCACCGCGCGGTGGAATGTGCGTTCGCCGAACGGCCAGAAAATGTGGCGGGCAAGCCAGGAGGCGGTCGCGTCCTCGTCCAAGTCCGCCGCCACGCCAGGGGCCGCGAGCACCGCGTTCACGTCGCTGGCGAACACAATGCGGTCCGCCGTGGCGGCGTAGTAGAGCGGCCGGGCGCCAATGTGGTCCCGGGCAAGAAGCAGCCGGCGGCGTTCGGCGTCCCACGCGGCGAACGCGTAATCGCCGTACAGCCGCTGCGGACACTCCGCGCCCCATGTGCGCCAGGCGCGCAAAATCAACTCCGCGTCCGTCAGCGCCTCGTCCTTTCGTTCGGAAACGCCCAGCGCGGCGCGCAACTCGTCGCGCCCGTCGATGCGGGCGCTTGCGACCACCCAATCGCCCTCGCCGCCGCGCGCGCGGCAGGCCGCGCCGTCCGCCGCCTCATGCCCGCGCCAGCCCAAGCGGGCCGCTTCCGCCGTCCAGGCCGCGGTGGCATCTGTTCGGCGCCCCGGCAGGGCGGCCACCATGGCATCGAGCGCCGCCGCGCCGGGATCGCCGCGCAAGGCCTGGATTCCGCAGATCATGCTGGCCATTCAGTCTTCCGGGAGCGTTTCCAAGCACCGTTCGATTGCATCGGCCAAGGATGCCGGATGCTGCTGGTCGTCTGGTTTGAGCACTTTGAAGAGTGGCCCGTGGCGGGCGGGCAACCATCTTCAGGGGCAACCCTCAGCCAAGCGCTTCATACGCTCTGAAATCGGACACTTCCATTTGTCCGCAACAGGGCTAGTGTCCCGTCCCTCAAATACACGCAGACAAACGCTTGAGTTTGCCGAAGATCGAGTCAGCTGTTACGGCCTGAAAGACCCAGCATATCCCACCTATGAAGCGTTACATCTGTCATTATGATCTTCGAATCCCACTTGAAAGTGCCCCGGGCCTCCTGCGGCGCAGGGTCCTAGCTTATTACAGGCCCTGGTTCATATTGTGGGGTTTCAGGGAAATCTCGAAAACTGCCGGTGCCAGCTCGTGTCTGGCCGAGATCGACCGTCCTGACTGTCGGCGGGTGCCAGGGGCGTTTGCGGGGTTCGCCGCCGGGGTTGCCAGCGGAATTGTCTGAATTCTGGGGGGGGGGGGGGGGTGATTGATCTTCGACATGGCTGAATGATCCCTGTTTTGCTCGCAGGCAGCTATCATAACTCATCCGACTCGCAGTTTGCATCCGCTTCCGGACCTGCCGGCGATGCCCCTGATCTGGCTGGCCTCCCGCCGCAAGTCCGGCAACCCTTGGATGCGCGGCTTGCCGGCATGGGGCCAGACGCGCCGGATGACGGATGCTCGGGGCGCGGCCATGGCGCGGCTGGGCTACTTGGAGGCCGAGCGCTTCCTCGCCAACTGTGCTGATCGGCTGGATTCGCTTTGCCCGCCGCGCAAACCCTGCCGAAGATGCGCGGCGCCAAGGCAGGCCAGCCACGCCTCGTGCCACTTGCCTTACTTGTAATAATGGGCAAAGAAAAATCGCAGCACACAAGACCTGCGCCGCGAGCATCTCGCGCGCCGCCCTTGGCGGGGCGGCCTACCAAAAGCCTCTGCGGCGCAAGTTCCTAGCTCCTCAGAAAAAACGAATATGATGGGCTTTCCTCATTTATGATACCAGCCGAGGGGGTGCTTCGCGTCTCAGTCAGTTCAATCGTTTTGACGGTCGGCGGGCGCCAGGAGCGTTTGCGGGGTTCGCCGCCGGGGTTGCCAGCGGAATTGTCTGAATTCTGGGGGGGGGGGGGGGGGGGGTGATTGATTTTGACATGGCTGAATGATCCCGGTTTTGCTCGGAGGAAGCTATCATAGCTCATCCGACTCGCAGTTTGCATCCGCTTCCGGACCTGCCGGCGATGCCCCTGATCTGGCTGGCCTCCCGCCGCAAGTCCGGCAGCACTTGGATGCGCGCCTTGCCGGCATGGGGCTAGGCGCGCCGGATGGCGGACGCTCGGGGCGCGGCCATGGCGCGGCTGGGCTACTTGGAGGAGGCCGAGCGCTTCCTCGCCAACTGTGCTGATCGGCTGGATTCGCTTTGCCCGCCGCCGAAGCCGGGGTGATGCGATAGGAACGAATGGGCCGCGACCATGGCCCCGGGCAGGAATTCCTGGTTGGTCGCCGGCACGAGGCAAACATCCCGGCCATTCTCATTTTGGATCAAATCTACCCTCCGCTAACCCATTCAGGCTGCTGTCCGCCAGGCGCCGCGAGCGTCTCCAGATGCCGTTCGACCATATCGGCCCACAATGCCGGATGCTGCTGATTGTCCGGCCTGAGCAATTCGAAGAGCGGTGCGTGGCGGGCTAGCACGGTGGCCGCGCGGAACGCCTCCGGCAGGCATCCCATCGCGAGTGCGATGCGCTTTCGGTAGGTATTGAACAGCAGTGCATCAACGGCCGTCGCGCGGGGCACGGCTTGGAGCCGGAGGTCTTCGTTATTGCGCAAGCCCAGCAGGAACATCGCCCGCACCGGGAGCGGCGAGCCGCGAAATCCTTCAACGGCCACATCGTATTTCTCAATGCCTTCGCGCACTTTCCGGCTCCCGGTCGTTTGCCGCCCGAGCTTTTTCATGACATCAGCCCATAGCCGCAGCGACGGGAAGGCCGGCAGCGCGACCGGGCGTCCTTCGCGGACCAGGATGCCGGTCACGTCGTCGGCCATCAGCCGCAAGCCGCGGTCAACCAAGGCGGCGGCGAGCGTTGATTTGCCGACGCCGGGTTCCCCCAGGAACAGCACCGCGCCATGCGCGGTTTCGACGGCGCTGGCATGCAGCGTGAAGATGCCGCGCTGTTGCAGGCAGGCCGCAAGCGCCGAGCCGAGCAGAAAGACCCGCGCGTCCCGTTCGTCGCCCGAGGAATCGATAACGATCTCGTTCCCCGCCCGCACGAAGTAGCGCGCGACACCCTCAACGGTCAGCAGAAAGGCACCGGGAGCGGCCTCCCACCATCGCCCGGTGCCGGTTGCCGGGCCATCAAGCCGACGCGGCGCGGTGCCTCGGCGGATGATGACGTCCGCCTCCGCGCCGAAAGGGGCCGGGTGCAACGGAACGGCGATTTCGGAATGGAAGATCAGCCCGTAGGCGGTGTTTGCGGCAACGGCTCCGGTGCGCTCACCGGACTTTTCCTCAAGGACGGTGTTCATGCCCTGTCATGCTGTTGAAAGTAGCTGGCACCTGATGGTGCCAGTCTCCCCATGGTCCGACGTGATGGAGCCCGAACAGGACACCAAGCCAATCAGGAATCCCGTAAAAAGTATTTACCATGTTCAGTTAAGTCGCTCGGATTCGCACCAGATCGGGTCTCCCCTAGGTTGACCGTTTTGACGGTCGGCGGGCGCCAGGAGCGTTTGCGGGGTTCGCCGCTACGGTTGTCGGCGGAGTTGCCCGAATTCTGGGGGGGGGGTATTTGGCATGAGGGTTCCTCATTTCTTGGTTCAGGAAGTCTGAATGATACTATATGAAGGGGCATCCGCGCGAATCATCCGATCTCAGTGCGCGGCGAGCGAAACGACCGGCGCAGATTTTCAGGCATCGGCTTCATGCTACATTGCCGGTCATGGCGCTGGTCGATATGAAAACCACGGGTGAGATGGGGCCAAGGGCCGCTGAAGCCAATTTGATGCCTCGCCGACGATGCCCCTGATCCTGCTCGCTTCCTACCCCAAGTCCGGCAACACTTGGATGCGCGCCTTGCTGACCAACTATCTCAGCGGCAGCGCCGAACCGGCTTCGATCAATGCGCTGGTCGGCTTTGATGTTTACTCGCGTTGGCGCTTTGACGAATTGACCGGGCTCTCCTCGTCGATCATGACCGATGCCGAGTTTCTGAGCTGCCGCTCCCGCTACTTCGCGTTGCGGGCGGCGGAAGCGGATGCTGACGCGCCCGTCTTCGTCAAGACCCACGAGCTCCAGCTGCGGCTGCCGGGCGGCGATCTGTTGTTCCCCGAAGGTGCCGCCGCCGGCGCGGTCTATCTGGTCCGCTCCCCCCTTGATGTGGCGGTGTCTTACGCGCACCGCCTCCGGAGTGGAATCGACGCTGTGATCGACCATATGGCCGACCGGGATGCGACGCTTGACCTGCGGTCTGGAAGGCCGCAGCGCCGGGGGCACTCTGTCCTGATGCAGTGCCTGGGCGACTGGAGCGGCCATGTGTCGAGCTGGCTGGACCAGACGGCGATGCCCCTGCTGCTGGTCCGCTACGAGGAGCTGCTGGCGGACACGGCGGCGGTGTTCGAGCGGGTGGTGCGCTTCGCCTGCCCGCCGCCATGCCCGAAGCGCATTGGCCGGGCGGTGCGGAACTCCGCGTTCGGGCGGCTGAGCGAACAGGAGAAGCGCGGCGGGTTTGCCGAAAGGGCGCAAGGCGGCTCGCACAGCTTCTTCAGGGAGGGGCGGTCGGGCGGTTGGCGCGGATTGCTGACACGGAGCCAAGTGCGCCGAATGGTGGACGCCCATGGCGCGGTCATGGCGCGGCTCGGCTATCTCGACGAAGCCGAGCGGTTTCTCGGCTGATCGCTGCGCATCACGTGGCTGGGCAAGTGATCCTCTCTCCACGAAAAGTATAGTTTTTTGAGATTTCACTGGAAATAATGCATATTTTTGCTTGGCATGAAACGCGGGGAAGTGCAACAGATGCTCGCCGCCACCAACCGCATGGCGCGGCGTTGTGGCCACACGCTCGGAGTTGGATTTGAGCAACGAGGTGGCTGCCGTTCCGCCAGCGCTGCTAGCGTGGCTGCTGGACTCTTAGCCGCGCTTGGAGCGGCGGGGCTATCTCGACGAGGCCGGGCGGGTCGCCGCGCGCCCTACTGCTTCCCGTCGGACTCGACCAGGCGGAGGGCCAGCGCCTGATCCAGGAAGGCAAGCAGATCGCGTTCGCATTGCTCCGGGGCCACGTCGTCGTATTCAAGCAGCAGGGCATCGCGCAGGTCGGCCACGGAGCGGTCCGACTCCAGCAGCGCCCAGATCCGGGCGGCGATCGGGTCCAGCTCGTGGTAGCTCCCCCGTTCCGGGTTCATCATGACCAGCGAGTCGTCCAGCTCCGTGAAGACCATCGCCGGGTTGCGGCGCAGCACCGCGTCCGCCGAAAGGCTCATCGCCGCCGCCCTCCAACTTCAAGACAAGGACATAGGAAATCAAGTCATGGTTTCATTCTCAGTATTTGGGCTTCTGTTTGGACCAGAGAATGTCTGGTCCAGTGCAACCGTTTTGACGGTCGGCGGGCACCAGGGGCGTTTGCGGGATTCGCCGCTGCGGTTGTCGGCGGAGTTGCCCGAATTGGGGGGGGGGGGGGGTAGTCAAGCTGTCGTCGCTCGCGTTGTGCTGGTATTTCATCGGTCAGCCTCATTTGAGAAGGTGGAACAACACCGGTTCCCATGATAGCACAGCCCGGATATGTCTGAACCCGCAAAGATGGCGGAACCAAGCCAGTGCCCGCCAATGGCTTGGCGCGCAGCATCAAAACCAGCGTCTGCCGCACGTTGGAGCAAGGCTCCGTTCTTCGTTCCGCCGCATTTGGTCGCCAGTCAACGGCCAGATATCAGATCATGTTGTCGAAATAGGCGATGGTTTTCTTCAGGCCCTCGCCAAGCGCGATGGACGGCTCCCAGCCCAGCTTCTTCTTGGCCAGCGTGATGTCGGGACAACGCCGGACGGGGTCGTCCGCGCCCTTCGCTGCTGGTTGCTTCAACTCCGGCCTGAGTGAGAGTCGCTCCAGCGCGGGTGCCTACCGGCTGCGGCTCGCCGGGTCATACGAATTGCACTGGTCCGTCTGCGGGGTCGAAAATGGCGACCTCGCATGCGATGAACTGCGCATACGTCCCGATCTCGGCTCCGCCGCCGACGATCTGTCCCTTGGTGGTCCCCGCCCAGGCGTGGAACTCGAGCGCACGGTCAGGGGCCGCGCTCCGACGTACGCCGAAGCATTGCATGTCCTCCGTGCATCGTTGCCGACCGGTACTGCGTTCCACCGTCTCGGAACCCCGATGGAACAGATGCACGGGCATCTCGGTCATGGCCGATGCCCTTGCCTAAACTCCCCCAATGGGTTATGTTGCCTCCATGCAGACGATAGCGGAGACGCCGACATTCTCGCGCCAAGCCAGCAAGATATTCACTGTGGACGAGAAGCGGGAACTCATCGGCTTCCTCGCTGCGAATCCCCTTGCCGGGGATGTCATTCCCGGAACCGGCGGCGTTCGCAAGCTTCGCTTCCGGGCCGGTGGCAGAGGCAGGCGCGGCGGGAGCCGCGTCATCTACTACCACCTCGATCAGGACAGCCCGCTGTACGCGCTGCTCGTCTATGCGAAATCCGCCCGGACGGACCTTGCTCCGGAAGAGCGTCGTACCGTGGCGAATCTCGCCGCCAGCATCAAGGCCGCTATAAGGAGCAACCAATCATGAGCACGTTCGGCGATGATCTCGTCCAGTCCCTCCGCGAGGCGCTTGCGCACGCCAAGGGCGAAGGGCCGGCTATTGTCCATCCCGACATCTCGCCGCGCGAGGTTCGCGAGGCGATCAACCTTACTCAGGCGCAGATGGCGCCGCTAGTGGGAATGAGTCTCTCCGGCTACCGGAAGTGGGAGCAGGGCACCCGAAGCGTCAGCGGGCCAGCGGCGGCGCTGCTTGAGGTCATCCGCAAGGAACCCGACGCGGTGCGCCGCGCCCTCCTCTGAAAGCCCCCGGCGTCCGCCAAGGCCGCGGGGCGCGTCCCCGCCGCTTTGCGTTGACCGGAGGCTAATCTTGCGGGTCGAGGGGCGCGACCGGGGTCGCCCTCCGCCTTCAAGAGGCTACCCCATAATCAACGAATTCCGAGTTGAGGGAGTTTCTCTTTGGGCCAGAGAATGTCTCATCCAAGCCAACCGTTTTGACGGTCGGCGGGTGCCAGGGGCGTTTGCGGGATTCGCCGCTACAATTGCCGGACCGCGAACTCCCGGGTTTTATTGGGGGGGGGGGGGGTTGGTGGACATGGCGGAAGAATCCTCGCTCGGTTCAGGGCTCACGAAGGGCGAATCATATCACACGAGGGCATCCACGCAACTCGGCAAGTCATCCGGTAGTGGCTCGATTTGGAAATGCTTCATTGGCGCAGCCCAACGCGGGCGCGGTCTCTCGCGGCGGCGGAAATTGAAACCGGGCCCTGCCCCCGGCGGTTGCTGCGCGCCTTGCGGGAAGGGAGCGCCCGGCCTCGTGCTCAGGCCGCCAGCGTGCGGACTCCGTAGAGGGGAATGCGTGCGTCCCGGGTGACAAGGACCAGCCCATCGGCCCGCGCCTGGGCGATCAAAAACCGGTCGAACGGATCGCGGTGATGCATCGGAAGATCGCCCGCCTGCTCCGCGTGATGAAAGGTTAGCGGCAGATGGACAAACCCCCTTTCCTCAACCAGAGCCGCCAGGTTGTGCGGGGCGGTGATCTTTCCCTTCGCGCGTTTGACGGCAATTTCCCATCCGGTAATGGCGCTGACAAACACATCGTTGCGCGGATCGGCAATATGGCCGCGGGCACCCTCAGCCAGTTCCGAAACGTCGGACAGCCACCACACCAGCGCATGGGTGTCCAGCAGGAGGCGCTGCATCGTCAATCCCCATCCGGGAAAATCTTCGACTTGTTGATGGCGTCAATGAGTTCCTCATCATCGTCGTCGAAGCCGGGCGCCATGCGCATCCGGCCTTCAAGCCCGCCGGGCTTTCGTTCCTTCAGGCGTTCGCGGTAGGGTCTGAGGTGCAGCCAGGGCTCGCCAGCCTTGGCGATGACGACTTCCTCCCCCTCCCAGGCCAGCTTGCCCAGCTTGGAGAGTTGCGATTTCGCTTCGTGCATGTTCACTTTCATGATGACGCGCCCAAGTAGCCAAGTCGGGCTAAGTCTGGCAAAGAGCCCAGCATCCGTCAAGCTTCCGTCCAGCGCGGGCAGCTGCTTTGACCTGTGCGGGGCGATAATTATGGGAGGGCATCCGCACAAGGTGGCCTCCGCGGCGCGCGCGGCTAGCGTCCGTTCATTGCGGATGGCTCCCCCGGTCGCTCCCGACGGCCCGAATCCGGCGGCATGATCCGGTAGCCGAAGTGCTCCAGCAAATCGGCGCGGCTGCCGAACACGCGGTTGAACGCCTCGATTTTCGCGGCGTCGAGCCGGTCGATTTGCCGGCGGTTCATGTTGGCGAGCATCTCGTCGTACATCCCGTCCTTCACCCGCAGGCGCTGGCGCAGCTTGAGGTCGCGCAGTTCGGGAACCAGCGCGCGAATCCGCGCCTCGACCTCATGCGGCGCATCGCACATTTCCTCGTAGGTGAAAAAAGCCCCCCGGCCGCCATGCCGCTCCAGGTTCCGGCGCTGCAGTTCCATGCAGGCGGCGACATGCCGCGCGGCCGCGGAGGGCAGGTCGCCGCCGAAGCGGACGGTCTTCCGGGGCTGGTTCCTGCAAATCCCTTCGCACACGGCGTAGGGGTTGCGCACCATGAACAGGAACCTGGCGTTCGGAAAGTGCCGCGCGAGCTCGTCCACATGCAGCAGGAAATGCGGCGTCTTGGTGTAGAACACGGCGGCGGCGGGGTCGCGGGCGAAGGCTTGGAAGTGCCAAGCCTTGCGTATGCTCGGCCAGTCGTAGGCGTCCGGGTCGGCCAAGCGGCTCCGCCATTCGGGCTCGCTCCAGATCAGCCCGCCGTGCTTGAGCGTGGTGGGGCCGGCGAAGCCGAGCGCGAACTGGCCTTCCCGCGGCAGGTTCCAGGTTGCCTTGCTGGTCGCCATCGCCTCCTTGAGGAAACTGGAGCCGCTGTTGTTCGGCGCGATGCCGAAAAGGTGCGTGCGAACGGCGCGCTCGAGGTCGTGCATCGCCCCGTACGCCGCGCTCATGGCGGCTTCCCCGCCTGTTCGCCGCCGCCAACACCGGCAGGCCCGCCGAAGGCGCGCGCCGCCAAGGCGGGCCAGGCCCGCCGGAGATGGGCGTCATTCAGGCAGGCCAGCCACGCCTCGTGCCACCAGGCATAGGCCGGATGGGGGGCGAAAGCGGGGTCGCCGTCGGTCCAGCGCAGCATGGCGGCGGCGCTCCAGGGCTTGACCGGGCCGGTGAAGTGCAGCACCTTCGCGTCCTTCGGCGCCAGCCCCTCGCGCGCCAGAATCGCCTCCCTCATGTGCAGCGGATAGTTGTAGGTCGAACTGACCAGGCTTTGCCGTCCCGCGAAGTGCTGGTTCAGCAGGAACTGGTCGTTGGTGTGGACCGTGTCCGTGCCGCGCCAGGCGTCCGGCGCGACCCGGCCCAGCAGCTCCGCGTAGGCGCGCTCGCCCGTCAGGCGCTCGTCGATAAGCAAAAACCCGGAATTGAACGTCCGCTCCAGCGCGCCTTTCGCCCCCGCAAGGGCGGGGCTGGCGAGCGGCTGGAACGAGACGGCGTCGCGGCATCCTCCTGCCATGGACACGGAATCCCCGCAGCAGATCAGCGCCTCCCGGCGGTCGAAGAGTTCCCAGACCGGGCCGCGGAACAGGAGGTCGCTGTCGCAATAGAGCACCTTGCGGTAGCCGGCGATGCGGAACGCCTCCAGGCAGTGGAAGCTGGAAAGCCACCGCCGCTTCGCCAATGGCCAGCCGGCGAAGGCGGCCAGGCGGCGTCGCAGCGCGGGGCGCACCGGCTCCGGCCGCAGCGCCGGACAGGCCCGCGCCAGCGCCGCGCGGCGCTTGGCGGACAGTCTGTTGTGGAACAGCAGCATCCCGCCGCAAAAGCCGGGATGCTGCTGTAGAAATGAATGGGCGGCGACGATGGCGCCGGGCAGGAATTTCTCGGTGGCGGCCAGCGCGATGCAAACGTCCGCTCCGCGGCCGGCCGGGATGCCTGGCGGCTTAGAAGTCAAGGAACTGCAACGCCTGGGTCAAGGGCCTGGGGCGCAGGTGGCGGCGAATGCGGGCAGGGTCGAAGTCGCCCAGCAGTTCAAGGTCGCGCGCCATGCGGCCCAGGTTCAGGTAGCGGCCGCGCGCCGTTCCCGCGCCGCCGCCGGCGATCATCGAGCGCACTTGCGCCAAGGTTTCGGCAAGCGCGTCCCTATAGGCCCGGTAACGCGCGGGGTCCGTTTTGTCGCGGTTCCGCAGCACCAGTTCGGGCAGCACTTCGCGCTGGGAACGCCGCATCAGCCGCCGGCTTTCGGGGCCGCGGAGGAACTGCTCCGGCGGCAGCGCCAGGACGAATTCCAGCAGTCGGCGGTCCAGCAGCGGATAGCGGTACTCGATTCCCAGCCGCGCCCCGCTCGCGGCCCAGCCTTCGATGCGCCTGTCGATATACCCGCTCGCAAGCAGGCCGAGCTGGACCGCTCGCGCGCCGGCCACCGGGACCGTCGGCGGCATGGGCAGCAGGCGGGCGCGGCGGGCGAAATCGGGGTGCAGGTAGCGGCCCGTCGGCGGCAGCGGCGTCTTGCCTTGGCGCAGCCGCCAAAGCGTGTCCCTCAAGGTTCTCACCGGTTCCATGGCTTGAACAAACGGCAGCGCCGCGCAGCGCGCGATGCCGAGCAGGGGAAAGCGGCGGTGCCCGAACTCGCGCCGCAGCGCCGCGAGCCGGCCTTTGCGCAAGAGGTCGGGGTGGTAGCCGCGGCCGCTGAACGAGACCCCCTCGTCGCCGCCCCAGCCGGACAGCAGCACGCCCACGCCCTGCGCCGCGGCCGAACGCTGTACGGGGCATTCGTTGAGGTGATAGCTGTCGTGCCGGGTCACATCGCGGCGCAAGGTCGCCAGCATATCGGCGGCAGTGGGCGGGCAGTGGTGGACCTCCAGGCCCTCCTGGGCCGCGACCGCTTCGACAAGGCGGTATTCGCCGCCGGGAGCGGCGTCGCGGCTCCCCTCCGCCGCCTCGGGCAGCCAAGTGAACGCGGGCGGAGCAGGGCGGCCCGCGGCCCGCAGCGCCCGGGCCGCGAGCGCCGAAACGCAGGAGGAGTCGAGGCCGCCGCTCAGATGCACGCCCACGCGGCGGGGGCCGCCCGCGCGATCCGCCACCGCGGCGGCGCACAGCGCGAGACAGGCCTCGGCGGCTTCGCCGTCGTCGATGCGGCCAAGCGCGGGAATCCGCTCCGGATGCCACCAGCGCCGCACACGCCAGCCGCCGGCTTCCGCTAATAGCAAGTGGCCCGGCGGCAGGCGCCGCACCGCGCGGTGGAACGTGCGTTCGCCGAACGGCCAGAAAATGTGGCGGGCAAGCCAGGAGGCGGTCGCGTCCTCGTCCAGGTCCGCCTCTACGCCGGGTGCCGCGAGCACCGCGTTCACGTCGCTGGCGAACACGATGCGGTCCGCCGCGGCGGCGTAGTAGAGCGGCCGGGCGCCAATGTGGTCCCGGGCAAGAAGCAGCCGGCGGCGTTCGGCGTCCCACGCGGCGAACGCGTAATCGCCGTACAGCCGCTGCGGACACTCCGCGCCCCATGTGCGCCAGGCGCGCAAAATCAACTCCGTGTCCGTCAGCGCCTCGTCCTTTCGTTCGGAAACGCCCAGCGCGGCGCGCAACTCGTCGCGCCCGTCGATGCGGGCGCTTGCGACCACCCAATCGCGGCCGGCGTGTGCACGACAGGTCGCGCCGTCCGCCGCCTCATGCCCGCGCCAGCCCAAGCGGGCCGCTTCCGCCGCCCACACCGCGGTGGCATCTGTTCGGCGCCCCGGCAGGGCGGCCACCATGGCATCGAGCGCTGCAGCGCCGGGATCGCCGCGCAACGTTTGGATTCCGCAGATCATGCTGGCCATTCAGTCTTTCGGGAGCGTTTCCAAGCACCGTTCGAGTGCATCGGCTAACAGCAGCGGATGCCGATCCGGATTAGGAGAAAAGGCTATAGCACAAGCACAGCGCGCCCAACCAACTCCTACGGCGCCGCAGTGTGGGGCAACTGCAAAGCGGCAACACGTCCGTAATGAGGATGCGTTCCCCGCTCTCGAAAACACGGCGCGCTTTCTCGGCCTGTGCCTCGTCGTCCCTCAACAAGTAGCGGAGCAAGACATTGGCACCGACTTTAGGCACGGCGGCCTCCCGGAAACTTTGCGTGTGTGGGAAAAGCCATTGTACCTATTTCCTTACTTATAGTAATGGGCAAAGAAAAAGCGCAGCATGCAAGACCTGCGCCGCGAGCATCTCGCGCGCCGCCCTTGGCGGGGGGCGGCCCACCACAAGCCTCTACGGCGCAAGTTCCTAGCTAGATGAAAAATCATAAGCTGGGGATTCATCTAAAACGGTGCTAGACCTGGGGGAGCTTCGCGTCTCAGTCAGGTCAATCGTTTTGACGATCGGCGGGTGCCAAGGGCGTTTGCGGGATTCGCCGCTGGGGTTGCCAGCGGAATTGTCTGAATTCTGGGGGGGGGGGGGGGGAGTAGTTGACATGATGGCTTTCTCGCTTCCTGGTTCGGGAAGTGTGAATGATATTATTGAAGAGTCATCCGCACAAGTCATAGCATTGTCCAACGGGACATGAGCCTGAAGGAGCCGGTTTTGGGATCATTGGAGGATGATCGTGAAACTGCACTCCCAACGACTCCAGAGCCTGGACGAGATCCGGGCGTTTCTCTCTGGTACAACGCCCCTCGATTGTGAGGCTTCCAATCGCACGGATGCCTCTGGCTGGATTGAGGCCTCGCTCCGCCAGTTGCGCTCCCAGCAGCTGGGCACGGCTGACACAGGCATCGTCACACAGTACCTTGAGAAGGGCACTGGCTTTTCTCGAGCCCAGATAACCCGGCTGAGTGCCCAGTATCGCACGACCGGCTCTCTCCGCGACCACCGCGGCACACCGGCCAATGCCTTCGAACGCTCTGACCGGCCTGTCGATGTGGCCCTCCTGGCCGAGGTTGATGCACTGCACGGGACCCTCTCAGGCCCCGCGACACGCACGCTCTGTGAACGGGCCTCCCTGGTCTTTGATGACCGGAGGTTCGAACGCCTGGCGCACCTCTCCAACGGCCATCTCGACACTCTGCGCCAGAGTACCGGGTACCAACGCCAGCGCCGGCACCAGGACAAGACCCGGTGCGCTGCCATCTGACACGATTCCCGGCACAACCCCGTCATGGGGGGGTCGCCCTGCGGTGGCGGGGTGTCAAGCGGGGCGGGGCGATCCGAGGGTTGGGTTGGGTGCGCGCGGCAAGAGACAGGCCCTGCCCGGGTCAGGGCAGGCCCTTGTAGGGCGAGTCCATACAATAGAGATAGGACGGGTCGTGGAACTGCGCGGCCAGGCGGCTCAGGAAGCCCGCGGACGGTTCGGGCGCGTCGGTAGTCCCATCGTCATCGGTGCCGAAGCGCCCGTCCGGGCCGGGCGTCGGGATGGTGCGATCCAGGGCTCGCCGCACTTCGGAAGACCGGCTCTTGGTGGCGCAGATGCAGGTCGAACTGCCGTTCATCCGGTGGACCACGCCGCCGGTGGCGGCAGTTGGATTGGCACAGCTGTCGTTTTCCCGGATGGTGAAGATGGCGCGCCCTTTCGTCGGATGGACGGTGTAGCCGGGGCCATTGGCGATGACGACCATCACCTCCGTGTCGCCGGTGTCCAGATTGTCATCGCCCCAGCAAAGGCCGGTGGGGGACAGGCCTTTGGAGGTCAGAGTCATCTCTGCAAAGCCCTTGATGCTGGCATTCTTCGCGGCAATCAGACCCGTGCCATCGGCCTTGTTGAGGAACTTGCTGGAGCGTGCTTGTCCTTCTCTTGGGGTGTGACCGTGGGGATCCGCAAAGCGGTTGGGGCCTGAGGCGGTGATGGCGGCCACCTGAAACGTTAGGCGCCCTCCGGGGAGTGGACTTCCGTCGGCTTGCACCCCGGCGTTGATTTGAAAGGCGCCAGGACTGGCGCAGTCATACATTTCACTAATTTCTGTGTCACTCACCAGCAGTTCCACCACCGGCAGCGTCTGGGCCAGGGTGGGGGCGGCACTGAGGGCGGCGAGCAGCGCGGTGGCCAGAAGGGTCAGGCGGGGGGGGGGGGGGGGGGGGGCAGTGTCAAGCGGGTCATGGGGTGTCTCCTGGTGTCGGGTCTGCCAAGTGGACACAAGACCCACCCGGCAGATTGATCAATGGGGTGAGGATACAGCCGATCGGGACGGCTGGCAAATGGGGGACTCATGTGGGTGGAGATGCATAGCCTGTCATGCCGAAGCTTTCAGAGCCGAACTGTCGGAGCCTCAGGTTACTGCACCGGATGGTCAGCTGTTTGTGGAGGTTTTTTGACGAACAGAAAATGTGGCGGGCAAGCTAGGAGGCGGTCGCGTCCTCGTCCAGGTCCGCCTCTACGCCGGGCGCCGCGAGCACCGCGTTCACGTCGCTGGCGAACACGATGCGGTCCGCCGCGGCGGCGTAGTAGAGCGGCCGGGCGCCGATGTGGTCCCGGGCAAGAAGCAGCCGGCGGCGTTCGGCGTCCCAAGCGGCGAAAGCGTAATCGCCGTACAGCCGCTGCGGACACTCCGCGCCCCATTTGCGCCAGGCGCGCAAAATCAACTCCGCGTCCGTCAGCGGCTCGTCCTTTCGTTCGGAAACGCCCAGCGCGGCGCGCAACTCGTCGCGCCCGTCGATGCGGGCGCTGGCGACCACCCAATCGCCCGCGCCGCCGCGCGCGCAGCGGGCCGCGCCGTCCGCCGCCTCATGCCCGCGCCAGCCCAAGCGGGCCGCTTCCGCCGTCCAGGCCGCGGTGGCATCTGTTCGGCGCCCCGGCAGGGCGGCCACCATGGCATCAAGCGCCGCCGCGCCGGGGTCGCCGCGCAAGGCCTGGATTCCGCAGATCATGCTGGCCATTCAGTCTTCCGGGAGCGTTTCCAAGCACCGTTCGATTGCATCGGCCAACAGCAGCGGATGCCGTTGATCGTCCGGCCTGAGCAATTCGAAGAGCGGTGCGTGGCGGGCTAGCGCGGTGGCCGCGCGGAACGCCTCCGGCAGGCATCCCATCGCGAGTGCGATGCGCTTTCGGTAGGTATTGAACAGCAGTGCATCAACGGCCGTCGTGCGGGGCACGGCTTGTAGCCGGAGGTCTTCGTTATTGCGCAAGCCCAGCAGGAACATCGCCCGCACCGGGAGCGGCGAGCCGCAAAACCCTTCAACGGCCACATCGTATTTCTCAATGCCTTCGCGCACTTTTTGGCTCCCGGTCGTTTGCCGCCCGAGCTTTTTCATGACATCAGCCCATAGCCGCAGCGACGGGAAGGCCGGCAGCGCGACCGGGCGTCCTTCGCGGACCAGGATGCCGGTCACGTCGTCGGCCATCAGCCGCAAGCCGCGGTCAACCAAGGCGGCGGCGAGCGTTGATTTGCCGACGCCGGGTTCCCCCAGGAACAGCACCGCGCCATGCGCGGTTTCGACGGCGCTGGCATGCAGCGTGAAGATGCCGCGCTGCTGCAGGCAGGCCGCAAGCGCCGAGCCGAGCAGAAAGACCCGCGCGTTCCGTTCGTCGCCCGAGGAATCGATGACGATCTCGTTCCCCGCCCGCACGAAGTAGCGCGCGACACCCTCAACGGTTAGCAGAAAGGCACCGGGAGCGGCCTCCCACCATCGCCCGGTGCCGGTTGCCGGGCCATCGAGCCGACGGGGCGCGGTGCCTCGGCGGATGATAACGTCCGGCTCCGCGCCGAAAGGGGCCGGGTGGAACGGAACGGCGATTTCGGAATGGAAGATCAGCCCGTAGGCGGTGGTTGCGGCAACGGCTCCGGTGCGGTCACTGGGCTTTTCCTCAAGGACGGTGTTCATGCCCTGTCATGCTGTTGAAAGTAGCTGGCATCTGATGGCACCAGTCTACCATGGCCCGACGTGATGGGGCCCGAACAGGACACCAAGCCAATCAGGAAGATGGTGTTTCTTCTATTTCTCCGCCTGTCATAAAGTCGCACGCTGGGTCTCGCGAATAGACAGCGGCGAGGTCGTCGCAGGCCGCGGCCGCAATATGCGCATCGGCGGCCTACGACGACCCGGTACCGGCTGCATAGCCACTGCTCTCAAAAGTATAAGAATCAGCCCCAGACTGCGTGGATAGCCCAAGCGTCATTTCGGTGATGGTGGGAGCGGCCCAAGACCGTTTTTCGGGATGGCGCGGGTTGGCTTTACTACGATATTGGACTGTAGCCCTGCTCGAATTCTTAAAACCTGTCGCTGGTGCCGACGCCTTGTGTTGACCGGGGGTTAAACTCGCAGATTGAGGGGCGCGATCAAGGCCGTGAATTTCTGGGGGGGGGGGGGGGGGAGGAGGTATTTGACATGAGGGCTTCCTCATTTCTTGGTTCAGGAAGTCTGAATGGTATCTTCAAAGAGGCATCCGTGCAAGTCATCCGATCTCAGTGCGCGGCGAGCGAAACGACCGGCGCGGATTTTCAGGCATCGGCTTCATGCTACATTGCCGGTCATGGCGCTGGTCGATATGAAAACCACGGGTGAGATGGGGCCAAGGGCCGCTGAAGCCAAACTGATGCCTCGCCGACGATGCCCCTGATCCTGCTCGCTTCCTACCCCAAGTCCGGCAACACTTGGATGCGCGCCTTGCTGACCAACTATCTCGGCGGCAGCGCCGAACCGGCTTCGATCAATGCGCTGGTCGGCTTTGATGTGTACTCGCGTTGGCGCTTTGACGAATTGACCGGGCTCTCCTCGTCGATCATGACCGATGCCGAATTTCTGAGCTGCCGCTCCCGCTACTTCGCGTTGCGGGCGGCGGAAGCGGATGTTGACGCGCCCGTCTTCGTCAAGACCCACGAGCCCCAGCTGCGGCTGCCGGGCGGCGATCTGTTGTTCCCCGAAGGTGCCGCCGCCGGCGCGGTCTATCTGGTCCGCTCCCCCCTTGATGTGGCGGTGTCTTACGCGCACCGCCTCCGGAGTGGAATCGACGCTGTGATCGACCATATGGCCGACCGGGATGCGACGCTCGACCTGCGGTCGGGAAGGCCGCGGCGCCGGGGGCACTTTGTCCTGATGCAGTGCCTGGGCGACTGGAGCGGCCATGTGTCGAGCTGGCTGGACCAGACGGCGATGCCCCTGCTGCTGGTCCGCTACGAGGAGCTGCTGGCGGACACGGCGGCGGTGTTCGAGCGGGTGGTGCGCTTCGCCCGCCCGCCGCCATGCCCGAAGCGCATTGGCCGGGCGGTGCGCAATTCCGCGTTCGGGCGGCTGAGCGAACAGGAGAAGCGCGGCGGGTTTGCCGAAAGGGCGCAGGGCGGCTCGCACAGCTTCTTCAGGGAGGGGCGGTCGGGCGGTTGGCGCGGAGTGCTGACACGGAGCCAAGTGCGCCGAATGGTGGACGCCCATGGCGCGGTCATGGCGCGGCTCGGCTACCTCGACGAAGCCGAGCGGTTTCTCGGCTGAGGGCTCTCCGGGCCGGGCGGGTTACCGCGCGCCTTACTGCGCCCCGGCGGACTCGACCAGGCGGAGGGCCAGCGCCTGATCCAGGAAGGCGAGCAGGTCGCGCTCGCATTGCTCCGGGGCCACGTCGTCGTATTCAAGCAGCAGGGCATCGCGCAGGTCGGCCACGGAGCGGCCCGACTCCAGCAGCGCCCAGATCCGGGCGGCGATCGGGTCCAGCTCGTGGTAGCTCCCCCGTTCCGGGTTCATCATGACCAGCGAGTCGTCCAGCTCCGTGAAGACTATCGCCGGGTTGCGGCGCAGCACCGCGCCTGCCGAGAGGCTCATCGCCGCCGCCCTCCAACTTCAAGAGACACTAGGACAGGAGGTCTCGGTTAGGAAAATAGGTTTCGGTTTCACTTCTAGTATTTGGACTCTCATTTGGACCAGAGAATGTCTGATCCAGTGCAACCGTTTTGACGGTCGGCGGGTGCCAGAGGCGTTTGCGGGATTCGCCGCTGCGGTTGTCGGCGGAGTTGCCCGAATTCTGGGGGGGGGGGGGGGGGGATTCTTGCTAGGCTGGGATCTCATTCGGCTGTGCCTCCTTCGGTAACCTGCGTTGCGAGGAGCGTCAATTATAACAAACCCCGCGATATAAAGCTCCCCGCAAGCTGCGGCCTCAGTCCGTCGGCCAGGAGCCTGCGCCGTAGGAATTCACGGCTGCAAATCCGCTCTCATCCGCGCCCTTGGCCGATCAATTTCGTTGAATATATGCCAATATTCGCCTCAATCGATCAGCCAAGGACGCGGCGATATCGAATTTTCGCTTTCGCGAATTCCTACGGCGCAGGCTCCTAGCCGATGAAGATCGGTGCGCGCGCGCCAAGCCGTTCCGCCGCTGGGAGCTTTCAGGCCCGTTCCACCCCGAACGCCGCCAGATTGCGGTCGGACTTGCTGAACTCGACGGCGACCAAGTGGATCGGCTCGCCCAAGGCGCGGTACTTCCCGGCGTAGTCCCGGGCTTTCAACTGCGCCATCGCGGCGCTCTCGGAGGCCATCTCCACCACCTTGAACTCGAACAGGTACACATGGCCGCCGTAGCGCACGGCCATGTCCAGGCGGCCGTGGCTGCTGCTGTCCTCCACCTTGATGTCGAGGCCCAGGGCGGCGAAGTAGGAGTAGAAGACGCTGGCGTGGTAGCCCTCGTAGCCGGCGATGTGGTTGTTGGTGTGCCACTGGTGGGGGATGCTGGAGAAGAAGGCGCGGAACAAGGTCTCGAGGCCGTCGAAGTCGTTGGCCTCAAGGAGCTGGATGAGCCTCAGGCTGTTCGCCGTCTGCCGCGTTTGGTCCTGCACCAGGTGGCCGAGCAGGCTCCGGTTGAGGCTTTGCCGCACTTCGCGGTTGGGGTAGCCGAGCCGGTAGAACGGTTCCCCGCCGAGTTCCAGTTCCTCGGCGATGGTCAGGTAGCCGGTTTGGAACAGCAGGGCCTCGGTGCCGATGCTGCCCACGTCGAACTTCGACAGCAGGTCGTCGGCGCCCGCCAGGCTCTCCAGAGCCACCGAGCTGATTTGGCGTTGGAACAGGGTCTCGACCAGGAACGTCGGGGAACCGGTCTCGAACCAGTGCGCCTTGAACTTCCGGCTGTCGAAGAGCAGCAGGATGTCGAAGGGGTTGTAGAGACGATCCTCGCCCAGCCAGTTGTAGCCGTTGTACCAGTTGCGGATTTCCGCCCGGTCCAAGCCCGGCAGTTCCGGCGCGAAAACGGTGTCCAGATCCGCGTCGGTGTAGCCGCAGATGGCGGAGTAGCGGCAGTCCAAGGTGATGTCCTTGAGGTTGTTGAGTCCGGAGAACAGGCTGACCTTGGAGAATTTGCTGACGCCGGTCAGGAAGACGAAATGGATGTGCGCATCGCTGTCCTTGATGACGGAATAGATGCCGCGCAGAAAATCGCGGTTCGCCCGCGCCACCTCCGGCGCGTCCAAGGCATCGAGAATGGGCTTGTCGTACTCGTCCACGAGCACCACGACGGGCCGGCCGGCTTGCTGATGCAGCGCTCCAAGCAGATGCGCGAACCGCTCCGGCCCGGTCGCGTAGTTCGACACCAAGCCGAACTGGCGCTCGATCAAGTCGAATTGCGCCATCAGGTTGGCGTTCAGGTGGTCCGGCTCCTTGAAGTTGCCGCTGCCGAAGCTCAAGCGCAGCACGGGATGGCGGGCCGACCAATCCCAGCCGTCGTGGATGGCCAGCCCCTCGAAGAGCGCCTGGTTGCCCTCGAAGGCCTCTTTGAGGGTGTCGAGGAACAGGCTTTTGCCGAAACGCCGGGGCCGGGACAGGAAGTAGTGCGAGCCGCTGTCCGCCAAGGCCTTGATAAAGGGCGTCTTGTCCACGTAGTAGCAGTTGCGCTCCCGGATCTTGCGGAAGGTTTGAATGCCGATGGGCAATAGCCTGCGCTGGGTCACGGGGGCGCCTCAATCCGCCGCCGGGGGAGCATGGCGGCACTCAAGCATCATATACCCGCTCCGCGCCATGCGTCGGGCTGGGCGCGGCTGGGCTTCGCCGCGGGTGGGGTTGGGCGGCATCCGCGGATGCCCCCGGCAGGCGGCGCGCATCCAGCGTCAGCACTTGGTCCGCCTCGCGCAGCAAGGCATCGCCGTGGGTGATGACCACCATGGTGGCCTGGCCGCGCAGGCGGCGCAGGGTTTCGATGACCCGCGCCTCGTTGTCCCGGTCGAGCTGGCCGGTCGGCTCGTCGAGCACGAGCAGCGCGGGCTTGCGCAGCAACGCGGCGGCCAGCGCCACGCGCTGGCGCTCGCCGCCCGACAACCGGCCGCCGCGGTCTCCCACCACGGTGTCCAGGCCCTGTTCGAGCTCATCGACGAAATCCGCCGCGGCCAGTTCCAGGGCTTTGCGCATTTCCGCCTCGGTGGCGCCGGGGCGGGCCCAGGCGAGATTGCTCCGCACGCTCTCGTGGAGCAGGAACGGCTCCTGGGGCACGGCGGCCGTTGCGCGGCGCCAACGCCGCAGGGCGGCGCCGCGCAACGGCGCGCCGTCCACATGGATTGCGCCTTCGCTGGGCTCCAGCAGGCCCAGCAGCAAATCCGCGAAGGTCGTTTTGCCTGCCCCGGAGGGGCCGGTGACAGCGAATAGGCCTTGCGCCGGAATATCGCAGGAAACCCCCCGCAGCGCGGGCGCCGGGGCGCCCGGATAGACGAAGCCGACATTGCGCGCCTCGATTCCCCGGGCGAGGATGAGCGCGGGCGCCGCCCCGCCCGTGCCAATAGGCTCGGCCGCCGCCCGCAGCTCGTTCGCCATGCCGGTGGCCGCGGCCTGGGCGGGCAGCGCGTTGGCCAAAGCCTGGGTTTGCTGCAGCAGACGCAGCATGGCCGGAGTGACCCGGGCGAACACCAGCGCGAGCAGCGCCAACTCGGCCAGCGCCAAACCGGAGACGGCCAGCGCGTACCAGACCAGCCCCGCCAACGCGGCGGCGGCGGCGAAGCTCAGCGCGGCGCTGGTGCCCCCGCTCAGGGTGGCGAACGCCACTTGCCGATGGCGCACTTCGGCGGTTTGCCGCAGGAAGCGCTCCACATGCGCGAGTTCGGCATTGTGGATCTTGGCGGGTTTCAGCCCGTCGAGGAAGTCGGTTGTGTGGCCGCGCAGAACTCGGCCGCTTTCGGTGAGGTCGCGGCCCAGCCGGTGCGAGCGCCGCACCATGGGCACCCCGACAGCGGCCAGCCCCAAGCCTAGCGCCACCGCGATGGCGGCGGTCGTCGGCGACACCATCACCGCGATCGCTAATTGAAACAGCATCAGCGTCGCCCCCACCGCCAACTGCAGCAGCAGAAACGCCGCCTGGCCGACGCGCCCCACTGAATCAGTCAGCATATGCTGGACATCGGACCTCCTCCGCCCCAGCAAATGGCCCCAGGAAGCGTTGGCGACGGCGGCGTAAAGATCGCCGCGGACGCGGTCCGTGAACTTTAGCCGAAGCTGGGTTGTCACTACGCCGCGCCCCCAGGCCGTTGCGGATCGAACCGCTGCGAGGAACAGAAACACCGCCAGCACGCTGGGCAGGTTGAGGGGCAGGCCGAGGGAGGACACGAATCCGGTGGCTGCTTCCACCATCGCCACGCCTTCGCCGCCGGCATCGATCAGTCCGGCCGCTTGCAGCAGCGGAATGATCATCAGCAAGCCAAAGGCTTCGGTCACGCCTGCGGTCAGCAGCAGCAGCGCCGCCAAGGCGCAATGCCCCGGCGCCATGGCCGCCAGCTCGCGCGCCAGCACCCGAGCCCCGCCGATGGCGCCGGAGTGCAGGGAGCCGCCGTTGGCGGCCGAGGCTGGAGCGGATGCTGAATTGGACATGCACGGAGTTTAACGCAGCCGAGGTGCGTTCCAAGCCGACTCAGTGTACGCCTGCGTCTGGCCCTCAACCCTCGTGCAGCGCCAGGCGCGGTTGGGCGGAGTAGGAACTGGTGCCTGGGGAGAGACTCGAACTCTCACTTGGTTGCCCAAACCAGATTTTGAGTCTGGCGCGTCTACCGATTTCGCCACCCAGGCATCGGGAGCGGAATCTTAGCAACCTCAAGCCGGTACGCCAACGCGAGCTTTCGGCCCAATTGGGCCGAAAGCTCGATTGGAGTTTGGCTACCGCCAAACTCCGCGCTCATCGCGTGGGTCAGGTTCCGAGATGTTTCTGAGCCCGCACACGCGCGACCTGACGGTCGCGAATGGAGTTTCGCTTACTGCGAAACCCTGCGCCTGTTGCGTTGGCCGGGTGCCGATGTGTTTCTTAAGCCCGCGCACATTCTTGAGGGCTGTCGAAAGGGCGCCGCCTGAAGGCCGGGTTCACGGGCGCGGAGGTCGGCTCGAACGGCGGGACGGCACTTCCGGCGGGGCGTCGGCCGACGGAATCGGCTGCCTTTTCGTCAATTAATATGACGAAATGCGCCAAGCCCTTCAAAATCGTGAAACGCAAGCCAGACTTGATCCAAAATGAGAACCGCTGCTTGTTTGGGCGGTCAAGGCGACAAGTCGGACACTAGGCGCTCGTAGCCAAACGCCGCCTTGGCCTTCTGGTGCATCGGGTCCGGGTCGTCTTCGCCAATCAGCAGATTGGCGGCGATCAGCCCGTAGGCCAAGGCGCCTTTGGCGCCGACCCCGGACAGGCCGGCAATCACCACGAGATTCGGATCGGGTTCTTCATCATTCCGCACTTGGGTGACGTAGGGAAACTCGGTGGCGGTCAAGGAATAGACGCAGGAGTAGCCGCTCACATAGTTCAAGTCCTCTTCGCCGATCCCAAGGTCGAGCAAACTCAAATGCCTCGCCGTGCTTTCCCGGCTCCACTGAATTTCAGCTTCCGTGAGCGCCTCCTGCCACACGGAATCAAGGTCGCTGACATCGGAGCGCTGGAAATGCCCGCCGATTTTGATGACCGGCGAGCCTTGGGGCGTCTGCCCCTCGAGCATGGTGAAAAAACTGCCCTCCCGGGTCGGGTCGGTGCTGTTGATGGCCGGGTACAGATCCTTGAAGCGCTGTTTGTCCGCTTCCGCCCAAGCATGATAGACATCCGGTTGGATTGCGAAGAAAGCCAGAAACACCCGTTGCGGGTTGATGAGCGAATCGAAGTAGGGGGCCGTGCGCTCCAGCAGGCGGCCGGTGTAGGGGCCGGCGGCGCTGACCACTTTCCCCGCGCGCAGGCGCCTGCTTTGCCCGGTTTCGGCATTCGTCACCAGCAGGCTGTAGCCCGCGCCGTCCCTCGACAGCTCGTCAACCCGGTTCCGGTACTGCACATTCCCCCCCAAGAGCGCCAGAGCCTTGTGCAAATGCGCGATCAGCGCCTGGGGATTCATCGTTCCCGAATGCGCCTTGTATTCCCGCCACATGATGGCGTCCGGCGGCATTTTGAGATTGAACAACGCCTCGGCCTCTTCGGGCGTCCTCGCATACTCGTAGCGGTCAACTTGATTGTGCTGGATGCGTTCGATCCAGGATGCTTGGCTGCGATGGCGAACGTAACTGACGGGCGAGGTGGCGTAGACGTCGCTCATCGAGTGGCCGGGCTCATGACGGTTCAGAAACGCGATCAGCTCCTCGACCCCCGCCACGGTCCGGTTGTGCAGGTACGACCAGACATCTCCCGTGCCGCCCAGACTGCGCGCGATTCTCGCCTCGCCCAGGCTCGACCCTTGCGTGTACTCGTCCGCCTGCCGCTCAAGCAGCAGCACGCGCTGGCCCGCCTTGGCGAGGTGCCATGCCGCGCTGCTTCCCATGAGGCCGCCGCCGATGACGACGACATCATGGTCCTCGCCCGCCGGTTCCTGCCGACAAGCCCCGAGCAGGAGCAAGCACGCCACCGCGGCACTGGCCAGCACCCGAATGGAAATGCTGCTTTTCATGCCCGGCGAGTCATGTCCGGCAAGCTGCTGAACGAGTTGCGCATGCGCAAATCCTCTCCGCATACGGGCGGATGTTAACAGAGTGACGCAGCCGCATTCGGGAGGTCCGCGATCCGCGGCGTCCGCATCGGCGAACCCGTTTTTGATGGCATCGAACGTTGAAAGAGGATGGCGCAAGCGGATTTGCAGCCGTGAATTCCGAAGGCGCAGGCCCCTTAACCGCATTGCAAACATGAAGCGACAACGGGCAGCCGCCCGGCAATTTGCGGGGATGGCTCCAAAACCGCCTTGGGGACGGCCCGCAACCGGCGTAAGATGGCTGTCCAATTGGATCGTCCTTGGGAAGATCGCCATGCGCGCCATCAGGATCGAAGCCGAATTGCGCGCCGCCATCGGCGCGCAGCCGCCGGAAGCTGCGGCCGCCGTTGACGAGTCGGTGTGCCGCGGCAATCCCTGATTGACAGCCCGCTGCTCGCCAGTTCCCCTGCAACGCCCATGCTGAAGTCCGACTTCACCTACGACCTGCCTGCCGAACTGATCGCCCAGAGGCCGCTGACGGAGCGGGATCAAGCGCGGCTGCTGCATCTGCGCCGGGATGGCGTGACGCACCGGACGGTGGCGGACTGGCCGGCGCTGCTCAACCCGGACGACCTCGTGGTGGTGAACAACACCAAGGTGGTCCCTGCCCGCCTGCGCGGCTTGAAGGACAGCGGCGGGGCGGTGGAACTGCTCTTGGAGCGCATTGAGCGGGATCGCATCGCCCTGTGCCAAGCGCGGGCGAGCAAGCCCCTGAAGGCGGGGCGCACGCTGTCGGTGGGCGGCGAGCGCCTGGAGGTGTTGGCGCGGACTGGCGAGTTCCACCGGCTGCGCTTTCCATGCCCGGTGGCGGATTTCCTGCGGCGGCACGGCACCACGCCGCTGCCGCCATACATTGACCGGGCCGCCGAAGCCGACGACGAAGCCCGCTACCAAACGCTCTTCGCCAGCGCCCCCGGCGCGGTGGCGGCGCCGACCGCGGGCCTGCACTTTTCGGAGCGCCTGCTCAAGGCCGTGCGCGGCCGCGTCGCGGACATCGCGGAAGTCACGCTGCACGTTGGCGCGGGCACCTTTGCGCCGCTGCGGGGCGACGACCTCAACTCCCACCAAATGCATGTCGAGCGCTACGAGATTTCCGTTGCGGCGGCTGCGCGGATTCGCGCCGTCTCGGCAGGCCCCGGCCGAATCGTCGCGGTGGGCACCACCGTGGTGCGGACGTTGGAGACCGCCGCTGCCGAGCCGGGCGGCCTCCGGGCGGGCTGCGGCGAGACCCGGCTGTTCATCAAGCCGGGGTTTCGCTTCCGGGCGGTGGACGCCCTGCTCACCAACTTCCACCTGCCGGAATCGACCCTGCTGATGCTGGTCTGCGCCTTTGCCGGCCAGCGGCGCGCCCTCGACGCCTATCGCGCTGCGGTGGCCGCCCGCTACCGCTTCTTCAGCTACGGCGACGCCATGTTCACCGAGCGGTTTGCCGATGCTTGAAGTGCTCGCCCAATGCGGCGCCGCCCGCCGCGGGCGCCTGGCCACGGCGCATGGCGCGATCGACACCCCGGCGTTCATGCCCTGCGGCACCTACGGCTCGGTCAAGGCGATGACCCCGGAGGGGCTGGCGGCGGCGGGCACGCGGATTCTGCTCGGCAACACCTTTCACTTGATGCTGCGTCCCGGCGATGAGCGCATCGAGCGCCTGGGCGGCCTGCACCGATTCATGAACTGGCCGGGGGCGATCCTCACCGACAGCGGCGGCTTCCAGGTCTGGAGCCTCAAGAGCCTGCGCAGGATCGGCGATGAGGGCGTGCTGTTCCGTTCGCCGATCAATGGCGATGAGGTGCGCCTCACCCCGGAGCGGGCCATTGCGGCGCAGCGACGCTTCGGCAGCGACATCGTCATGGTGCTCGACGAATGCACGGACTATCCGGCAACGGAGGCCGAAGCGCGGGCCTCGATGGAACTGTCGGTTCGCTGGGCGCAACGCAGCCGCGCCGTTTGGGAGCGCCTGGATGCAGGTGAGCGCCGGCTGTTCGGCATCGTCCAAGGCGGCATGCACCGCGGGTTGCGGGCCGAGAGCTTGGGCCGCTTGACGGACATCGGCTTCGACGGCTACGCGGTGGGCGGCCTGTCGGTTGGCGAGCCCAAGGCCGAGATGCGGGCGGTGCTGGAGAGCCTCATGCCGCAGATGCCCCCGCACAAGCCCCGCTACCTGATGGGGGTCGGCGCACCGGGCGACTTCCTGCTCGGCGTCGCCCTCGGCATCGACATGTTCGATTGCGTGCTGCCGACGCGCAACGCCCGCAACGGCCACCTGTTCACCAGCCAGGGCGTGGTGCGCATCCGCAACGCCCGCCACCGGGACGCTGAGGAGCCCTTGGATCCGGAGTGCGCCTGCCCGACCTGCCGGGGCTACTCAAGAGCCTACCTGCACCACCTTGACCGCTGCCGCGAGCCGCTCGGCGCCATGCTGATGACCACCCACAACCTGCACTACTACCACGGCCTGATGGCGCGATTGCGCGCCTCCATCGAAACGGGTACATTGCCCGGCTTGATCGAACGCCTGCAAAAGGACTGGACCCAAGACGATGAACTTGTTTGAAACCACGGCCTATGCGGCGGAGGCGGGCGGCGGCAGCGGCGCCGGCTACCTCAATCTGCTCTTTCTCGGCGGCTTCATCCTGATTTTCTACTTCCTGCTGATCCGGCCGCAGAGCAAGCGCCGCAAGGAGCACCAGGCGCTGATGGCGGGCCTCGCCAAGGGCGATGAGGTGGTGACCGCCGGCGGCATCGTCGGCCAAGTCAGCAAGGTGGAGGACGATTTCGTCAAGGTCAAGGTGGCCTCCAAGATCGAGCTGCGGCTGCAGAAGAGCGCCGTCAGCGCCACACTGCCCAAGGGCACCCTCAAATCCCTGGATGAAGGGTAACGCCCCGCCCGGGAAACCCGTTCCCGCTCAAGCAACGCCGCACTTGCCGCCGATGCAAACGATGATGAAGCCATGGGAGGTTGCTGCCGGCACGTCCCTTGCCGGCCATTCCCCTGATTGCGGACAAGGGCGTCGCGCCCTTGCCCCTCGGTGGCGCCGCCAGCTGAGCAGGCGTTTTCCGTTGGCGAGGGGCCAACGCGAGCCGACCCGCGCCGAGGTGCGCGGTGGCCGGGCATCCCGCCCTTGCGCGGCGCGCGGCGACGTTGCCCGAGGACGGGGTGGCGGCTGATGGTTGGCGAGCGCCTGATCGGCCTGTCCCCGGCGAAGCAGCGGGCGCCGAACACCTACCCCTTGAGCCGTTACCTGTTCGTGCTGCTGGTGGTCACGCTCGGCGCGCTGTACGCAGCGCCCAACGTCTTTGCGCCGGACCCGGCGCTGCAGGTCAAGCCGGAGGATCCCGACCGCGGCATGAGCGCCGCGGCGCTGGAGCGGGCCCGCACGGCCTTGGCGGAGGCCGGCATCGCGCTGAAGTCGGCTGCGCTGGAGGGCGGTTCCGGGTTTCTGCGCTTGGTGAGCGACGGTGACCAGCTGCGAGCCCGGGAAGTGGTCATGCAGGCGCTTGCCGGCGGCGAGGACCATCACATCGTCGCCCTGACCCGGGCCTCGACCACCCCCCAATGGCTGGCTGACCTCGGCGCCGTGCCGATGTCCTTGGGGCTTGACCTGTCCGGCGGCGTCCACCTGCTGCTGCAGGTGGATATGGAGAAGTTCGTCGGCGACCGCATGCGGAGCATGGAGGAGACCGCCCGCGACGCCTTGGTGGCGGCGCGCATCCGCTACGTCGGCCGCAATTGGGTGGACGGCACTGAGTTGCGCATCCCGTTCCAGAGCGCCGCCCTGCGCGCTGAGGCGGCGGCGTTGCTGGCCGAGCAGTTCGAGGGCTTTGCGGTCTCCGAGACCGACGTCGATGGCCGGCCGGCGCTCGAATTCGCGATGGCGGATGAGCATCTGCGCCAACTGGAGGATGCGGCCATCTCCCAAAACCTGCAAAGCCTGCGCAACCGAGTCAACGAACTGGGGGTTTCCGAGCCGCTGGTGCAGCGCTTGGGCCGGGAGCGCATCGTGCTCGACCTGCCGGGCATCCAGGACAGCGCCGAAGCCAAGCGGATCATCAACAAGTTCGCCAACCTGGAGTTCCGCTTGGTGGCCATGCCGGGCGACCGCGCCTCGCAGACCGAGACCCTGGACTACCGGGGCACCCCGACCACCCTGCTGCGGCGCAACATCGTCACCGGCGACCAGGTCACCTCCGCCAGCCAGGACTACGACCCGGAGACCGGCCTGCCGCAGGTGAGCATCGGCCTGGACAGCGACGGCGGGCAGCGCATGAACGATGCCACCAAGGACAACGTGGGCCGCTCGATGGCCATCATCTTCATCGAGCAGAAGCCGCGCGCCCGCACGGTCATGGTGGATGGCGAGGAGGCGGTGGAGCGCTACACGGTGGAGGAGCGCCGCCTGATCAGCGTGGCCACCATCCAGTCGGCCTTGGGCTACAACTTCCGCATCACCGGCCTGGAACTCGGCGAGGCGCGAGACCTGGCCCTGCTGCTGCGCTCCGGGGCGCTGGCCGCGCCCATGTACATCGTCGAGGAGCGCACCGTCGGCGCCAGCCTCGGCGAGGAGAACATTGAACGCGGCCAGCTGTCGGTGGTGGTCGGCTTCATTCTGGTGATGATCTTCATGCTCATCCACTACCGCGGCTTCGGGCTGGCCGCCAACTTGGCGCTGATGGCCAACCTGATGCTGCTGGTGGCCGTCATGTCGGTGCTGGGCGCCACCCTGACCCTGCCCGGCATTGCCGGCATCGTGCTCACCGTGGGCATGGCGGTGGACGCCAACGTGCTGATCTTTTCGCGCATTCGCGAGGAACTCAAGCAGCGGCCGCCGCAGCAGGCCATTGCCGCCGGCTTCGACCGCGCCCTGCTGACCATCCTGGACGCCAACATCACCACCTTCTTCGTGGCGATCATCCTCTTCTCCATCGGCAGCGGGCCGGTCAAGGGCTTCGCCGTGACCTTGGCGGTGGGCATCGTCACTTCGGTGTTCACCGCCATCATGGGCACTCGGGCTCTGGTCAACCTGATGTACGGCGGCCGCAACTTAAAGGCTTTGAGAATATGAAGCTGCCGGAGTTCAATTTCGATTTCATGGGCCGCCGCAAGCTGGCGGGGGGCGTCTCCATCGCCTTGATTGCGCTGTCGTTGGGTTCCTTGGCCGTCAACGGCCTGAACTTCGGCCTCGACTTCACCGGCGGCACCTTGGTGGACGTCGACTTTCCCGAGAACGCCGACCTCGAAGCACTGCGCAGCCAGCTCGACGATGCCGGGTTCGTCAATGGCGTGGTGCAGCTCTTCGGCTCCGAGACGGAAGTGCGGATCCGCATGCCGCCCCAGGCGGGGGGCGATCAGGCCGGCCTCGGCGACCGCATTCTGGACACCATTCGCCAGCAGGCGCCCGGTGCTGAGATGCGCCAATCCAACTTTGTCGGCCCGGTGGTGGGGGAGGAGCTGACCGAGAGCGCCGGGCTCGCCATTCTCACCGCCTTGGCGGCGGTGATGCTCTACATCCTGTTCCGCTTCACCAAGCAGTTCTCGGTTGGCGCCGTGGTCGCCCTGGCCCATGACGTCACCCTGGTGCTGGGCCTGTTCTCCCTGCTGCAGTGGACCTTTGACCTAGCCGTGGTGGCGGCGGTGCTGGCGGTGGTGGGCTACTCGCTCAACGACACCATCGTGGTGTCGGACCGCATTCGGGAGAATTTCCGCACCCTGCGCAAGGGCGCGCCCGTCGAGGTCATCAACCGCTCCCTCAACCAGACCTTGGGCCGCACCCTGGTGACCTCCATGACCACCCTGTTCGTGCTGCTGGCGCTGCTCATCGCCGGCGGCGAGGGCATTCGCGGCTTTGCCGCGGCGCTCACCTTCGGCGTGGTGATCGGCACCTACTCCTCGATCTACATCGCCGCCAACATGCTGTTGGTGATGAACATCTCACGCGAGGATCTGGTGGTGCCGGAAAAGGAGGATGCCAAGGAGTCCTATCCTTGAATCGGGGATGGTTGAACTGCGGATGGCGGGCGTGCTAAAGGCGGGAACCAGTGGAGAAACCCGCCGATGAATTTTGCCGGCGGCGGGCTCGGCGAGACCATCATCGAGGTGCGGCCGAAGGCCGGCGCCCGCATCTGGACCAACCGGAACCCCAGAAATCCCAATCAGGGCCCCGGCGAGCTGGTGGTGCCGGTTTTCAGCTCGCCCACTAACAGATCGCAATGGATGAGCGTGGGCCGCGCCTACTTCCTGTTCATGGGCGGCAGGGGCTGCGCGAGGGTCAACGAGTCGGGCCAGACCGACGGCAGCGTCCAGTAGCCGGACGCAAGCCCGCCGCCGCGCCCTTGCGAGGAACGGGGGCGGCGGCCGTGCGCCTTGAAGGCCCCCGGAACGGCCGCAGCATTCCGGTGGCCGCGGACGGGTCGGCGGTTGAATGATCCGCAACGCGCGGCCGGCTTCGGCCGGGCGTGCTTTTCCGGATCAGGAGCTCGGTCTGGGGGAATCCGACCCTGCAAGCCTTGTCGGGCATTGCGCTTTGCACTCTGGAACCAAGGCAACGGACAGCGCTGGAAGGGGAAATCGACATGCCGGAGATGGACGACGGGGAAATCCGGTGCCCGTTCCTCCGGCCGATGCGCTTTGTCCGCGACGGGTCGCCCCGACCCTTCGCCCTGACCCGTCGCGTGGTGGCTTGCCGCTGCGATTCCCTTCCTTAACGGCCTGCTTGGGCCGTCAAGGCGCGCCCGCGAGGCGGGCGCGGCGAACCTGCGGTTCGTTTGTTGTGCGCGGACAGGCTGAGCAGGTCCACCCCTAAGCGCTCCATATCCATCGGCAGACGGCCTCCGGCTTGCGCGGCATCGGTGTGGAGCAAAGCGCCAACATGCCGACATCGAGTCGCCATTTCCTGAATCGGCTGCAATACGTCGATTTCGTTGTTGCCGTCATGACTGAAACGATCGCGTCCGTTCATCAAGAACATGGTCGAGCGTGGCGGGGTCAACCAAGCCATCCGACTTGACTGGCAGCGCCACTGTTTCAAACCCTGTCAAGGCCCTCGCTCATGGCGCGATGGGAGATGCCGTCACTGCCGAAAAAACCGATATGGCTGACGTTGCCCCGAGTTTTTCGGCGTTCGGGACGCAGGTCCCGGCCGCAGCTGGTTTCGATTGTCTCGCGCATCGTTTCGATCAGCACACCCCCTCATGCGACGGTCGCGAGGTGCCGCCGCAGGCAGGCCACCATCAACTTAAAGCACCGGGGGTTGGCCGCCACGATGTCGCCGCTCTCGAAGTGGCGCTCCCCGCCTTCCAAGTCGGCGACGAAGCCGCCGGCCTCCTTGACGATCAGCGCTCCGGCGGCGATGTCCCAGGCCGCCAAGCCCATTTCCCAGAAGCCATCGAGCCGGCCGCTGGCCACGTAGGCCAGGTCCAGCGCGGCTGAGCCTTGGCGGCGGATGTTTCGGCAGCTGTCGGTGAACTCGGCGACCGCGGCGTTGAAGACGCCGAGCCGGCTGCGCGCGCCGGGCGGGATGCCGGTGGCGACCACGGCATCCGCTAGGCGGCGCGTGGCGCTGACCCGGATGCGCTTGCCGTTGAGCTGCGCGCCGGCGCCGCGGCTTGCCACCCACTCCTCGTTGCGCACCGGATCGACGATCACGGCGTGCTCGATGTGCCGGCCCCGCCGCGCCGCGATGGAGATGGCGAAGTGGGGGATTCCCTGCAGGTAGTTGAGCGTTCCGTCCAGCGGATCGACGATCCAAGTGAACTCGGCGTCGGCGCGCTCCTCGCCGCTGCCTTCCTCGGCCAGCACCCCATGGTCCGGGTAGGCGTCGAGCAGCGTATCGACGATGACCCGCTCGGCCTGCCGGTCGATGCTGGAGACGAAGTCGTTGGGGGCCTTCTCCTCCACCTTGAGCTCATCGAGCCGGTCCATGGCCTGCAGGAGGATGGGCGAAGCGCGGCGCGCGGCCCGCAACGCCATGTTGGCCATTGGCTGCATGGACGGGTAGCCTACCGCAACATGAGCCTGAACAACATCCGCATCGTGCTGGTGGCGCCCAGCCATCCGGGCAACATCGGCGCCGCCGCCCGGGCCATCAAGACCATGGGCCTGTCACAACTGGCGCTGGTCAACCCCCTGCGCTATCCCGACCCGCAAGCCGAGTGGCGGGCCGCCCAGGCCACCGACGTCCTGGACCGGTGCCGGGTTTGCGCAAGCCTTGACGAGGCGATTGCGGACTGCCATTGGGTGGTTGGCGCCAGCGCCCGGCCAAGGCGCATTCCTTGGCCAGTGGCGGATGCCCGCGCCTCGGCGCAAAAGCTGCTTGCCGAAGCGGCCGCCGGTCAAGCGGCGGTGCTGTTCGGGCGCGAGGCGGATGGCCTCAGCAACGAGGAGCTGCAGCGCTGCAACGCGCATCTGCGCATTCCCGCCTCGCCGGACTACCCTTCCTTGAACCTGGCCATGGCCGTGCAGGTGGTCGCTTACGAACTCTTCGCCGCCCAAGCGGCGCCGGCCGAGGCCGAATGGGACCGGCCCCCGGCCACCGCCGCCGAAGTTGACGCCATGCTGGCCCACTTGGAGCGGCTGCTGGTGGCTGTGGACTTCCTGGACCCGGACAACCCCGGCCAAACCCTGACCCGCCTGCGCCGTCTCGCCGCTCGCGCGGGCCTGGACCAGACCGAGGTGCGCATGCTCAGGGGCATCGCAGCGCAGTTGGAAAAACGCAGCGGCATGCGCTGAAACGCCCATCGAGGGCCGCCGGCGCTCGGACCGTGCATCTTGCCCTCGCATTGAATCGCGGCGGCCTTTTCGGGGATGGACGCCTCCGGTCCGGGCGACCCGCTTGAAGCGAAGGCGCAACGACACGATACGCACTTAAAGGCGCGCCCTCGCAGCGCGCGCTAGCTCGGCGCCGGCCCCGGGTTGGCCAGCGTCTCCGCGCGCCGCTTCAGACCTTGGGCGACGCTGTTCAATCCCCGCTCGACGGTGCGGCCGGTGACGGCCACCACCAAGGGCGTCAGCAGGCCGCTGAAGGCGTCCGTCGTGACGTAGCGGCATTGGCCCTCGCCCACGCGCTCAAGCCGCTGCTCCCGCATCGCGTGGAGCAGGAAGCGGGCGCCCATGGTGATTCGCCAAGTCAGCAGGCGGGGCGGCTCGACGGCGTCGATGATGGCCTTCTGCCGCAGACGAAGGGGCCCCATCCGCACCTGCATGTCCACCCGGGAGCCCGGTTTGAGGTCGGTTTCGACCGCAGGCGTGAACGGATTCCAGGAACCGTAGTCCGCCACTGCGGTGAGCAGTTGCCAAGCGGTTTCGATGGGCGCGTCCATGGTGACCGGATCGGATCGCAGCACATGGTTGAACATGGATCGAACTCCTTGCTTAAGGTTTCGCCAGCCAGTCCTCCGACAGCGTCCAGAGCCGTTCGGCGACCGAGGCGTCCAAGGCATCGGCCGAGGGCTGGCTGACCGCGCAGCGGTCATAATAGCGCCCGCCCCGCACGGCGGCATCCGTTGCGCAGAAGAGGGTGGTCTGGGCGCCTTGCAGCGGCGACAGCAGCGCCGCCTTGGCTGGCGCCGACAGCAGCCATTGAATCAGCCGAAAGCGGCTGCAGGACTTGAGCCCGTCGGCAATCAGGTTGGTGTACACGGAGCCGGGATGCAGGGACAGCGCGTGCAATCGGCCGGTGCCGCCATGCCGGCGATGCAGCGTCTGCGCCATGTGGATCAGCGCCAGCTTGGATTGGCCGTAAGCCTCCCAAGGGTTGGGGCTCGCGAAGGCCGCCAGCAGGCGGTCGTTGCGTCCTCGCACATGTTGGTGCGAGGTCACGTTCAGCACTCGGGCGTCGCCGTCCGCTGCCGCGCTGTCGATGAGCCGGGGCAGCAGCAGGCTGGTGAGTTGGAAGGTGCCTAGGTAGTTGGTTCGCCAGTGGATTTCCACGCCGTCCGCCGAGCGTTTCACTTGCCGCCTCAGCGTCAGCATGTTGCGGAAGATGCCGGCGTTGTTGATCAGCACGTGCAGGGCGCCGAAGCGTTCAAGCTGCCAATTCGCAAAGGCGCTGACGCTGTCGCGGTCGGCGAGATCCAGCGCCTGCGCCATCACGCTGCCGCCAGCGGCGCCGAGTTCGGCGCGCAGCGCTTGCTGCAGCAAGCCGGGGTCGCGGCGCTGGGTCGCCACCACTTGAGCGCCCCAACGGGCCAGTTGCAGGGCGACCTCGTAGCCTATGGAGCCTGGCGATGCGCCGGTTACGATCACCCGTCGGCCGGTCATGTCCCGCGGCTTGGCCATGGGCCTCGGACCAAGGCTGCGGGCGAGGTGCGGGGCGCCGTCGCGGACTATGGTGAGGATTTGGGTGCCGGCCACGGTTGGTCCCTGAGCGCCATCCGCACCAGTTTACCTCACCGCCGCCGGGCATCCCGGCTGGTGTCCGCAGCCCTTGATTTCCTTGGCCGCGGGATGAGGTGGCCGCATGGGTCGCCTTGTGCGCCCGTCGCCCGCCCGCTCGTCAGTCCGGGGCATCGCCCGTCGGCCATCAGGACGGCTCCTGTGCGGCGGGTCGAAGGCTCTGCTATTCTGCTGCCATGAGCCTGCCCGCTGCCAGCAATCCTTTTGTGCCCGGCCGCGGCCAAGTGCCGCCGTATCTCGCCGGCAGGGAGCGCGAGCAAAACGCCTTGCTCGACTTGCTTGCCTATCTGAAGTCTGGACGTGGCGCGCCGCGCGATGCCGTGCTTTCCGGTCCTAGAGGCAACGGCAAGACGGCCCTGTTGCGTTGGGTGGTTCAGGAGGTGGAGCGCGATGGCGCCATTGACGCCGAGTGGCTCACGCCCAGCGAGTTCTCGAGTTTGGACGAATTGGCCACTCGGCTGGTGCCGCCCAAACGCTTCGACGCCTTGCGGCTGGATTCTTTTTCGGTTCATGTCGGGGTCGGCAAGCTCGGCTGGAAGCTGGAGGGCCAGCGGGGGGCGCTGACGCCGCTGCTGAAGGCGCGTTGCTCAAGGCGGCCATTGGTGGCCGTGATCGATGAGTCCCACACGCTGCCCGTCGAGATCGGACCGGTTCTCCTCAATGCCAGTCAGTCCGTTTGCGCCGAAGCGCCCTTCCTGCTGGTCATGGCAGGCACCCCCGGCCTGCAGCGTCATCTGAACACGATGTCCGCAACCTTTTGGAGCCGCGCTGAAAAGCTCGGCATCGGGCGCTTGGACGAGCGGGCCGCCGCCGCCGCCTTGGAACGGCCGCTGGCCGCCCAGACACCGCCCATTGCCTGCTCGGCCGATGCGTTGGGGAAAGCGGTTGCGGCCAGCCAAGGCTACCCCTACTTCGTTCAGTTGTGGGGCGCCGCCCTCTGGGAAGCCGCACGCAAGAGCGGCGCCGTCAAAGTGGACGAAGCGGTCGTTGCCGCTGCCGACCCCGCCGTGGACCGCAGCCAGTCGGCGTACTATCAGGATCGTTGTCAGGAGTTGGAGCGCGAAGGCCTGATCGGCTTGGCCGCAACCGTCGCCGAGGCGTTCGCTGGCCAGGATGCATTGCCGCGCAGTGTGCTGAATGACGCCATTGCGACCGCCTTGCCCGAAGGTGGAAACGGCGCGCCGGAAGTGCTTCAGTGCCGTGACCGCCTGAGCGACCTCGGCTACGTCTGGAACCCCCCGGACGCTGACGATGCTTGGCAGCCGGGCATTCCGAGCTTGATGGACTACGTTAAAGGCCGCTAAGCCCCGACACCACCTCCACCACCCGCTGGGCTGCGTAGTCCACCTCCTCCTCGGTGGTGAAGCGGCCGACGGTGAAGCGCAGGCTGGCGTGGGCGATCGCGTCGGGGACGCCGAGGGCGCGCAGGACGTAGGACGGCTCGACGCTGGCGGAGGTGCAGGCGGAGCCGCTGGAGACGGCGATGTCGTCGAGGGCCATCAGCAGGGTTTCCCCGTCGATGCCGGCGAAGCCGACGTTGAGGTTGCCGGGCAGCCGCCGGCCCTCGTCGCCGTTCAGCAGCGCTCCGGGCGCCTGCTTCAAGTGCGACCACAGGCGTTTGCGCAGGGCCAGAATGCGGGCGTTCTCGGTCTCCATCACCCGGCCTAGGATGGCGCAGGCTTCGCCCATGCCCACCGCTTGGTGGGTGGCCAAGGTGCCGGAGCGCATGCCGCGCTCGTGGCCGCCGCCGTGCATCTGCGGGCGCAGGCGCATGGGCGGCTCCCGGCGCACGTACAGGGCGCCGACGCCCTTGGGGCCGTACATCTTGTGCGCCGACAGGCTGATGAGGTCGATGGCCATGGCCTGCACGTCCAAGGGGAGCTTGCCGGCGCTCTGGGCGGCGTCAACGTGGAAGCGAATCCCGGCGGCGCGGCAGACTTGGCCGATGGCGGCGACGTCGTTGACGACGCCGATCTCGTTGTTCGCATGCATCAGGGAGACCAGCAGGGTGTCCTCGCGCAGCGCCTCGGCCACCTGCTCGGGACGGATGATGCCGTCCGCCGGCGGCTCGAGACGAGTGATCTCGAAGCCTTGGGATTCAAGGTGGGCGCAGGTGTCGAGCACCGCCTTGTGCTCGATGGCGCTGGTCACGACGTGGCGGCGGGATGCGCCTTCGGCCAGCCCCTTGATGGCCAGATTGTCCGCTTCGGTGGCGCCGGAGGTCCAGACGATTTCCCGCGGGTCGGCGTTCAGCAGCCGGGCCACTTCGGCGCGGGCCGCCTCCACCGCCTCCTCCGCTTGCCAGCCGAAGGCGTGGCTGCGTGAGGCCGGGTTGCCGAAGTTGCCTTCGGCGAGCAGGCAGGCGTTCATCTTGGCCGCCACTTGGGGATCCACCGGCGTGGTGGCCGAATAGTCCAGGTAAACCGCCTTGCGCACTTAAGGTTCGCCCTTGTGGTGATTCCGGTGAGTCCGCCCAATTCCGCCAGGAAGTCGGGCGCTTTGGCTCGCAACGGCCTCTTCGGCAGGCCGGTGCTTGGTTGCCAAGCGCGCGGCGCCATGCCCCGTCGCTCCCCATGTGCGGTGCTGCGGCTTGAATCGGTTCAACCTCAATTCGAACTGAATCAAGCTTATGCGCCGCCTCAGCATCGTGCGATGATTGCGGTTGAGTATGCAGCAGCCAGCCCAAGGCGTCCACTTCAAGCGCCCGGCCTGAGCCTGCGTTTGAGTTCGTCCGCACACGGGCAGTCAGGAGGATGGGAGCATGAAAGTGGAATCGACAAGCCATGGCCGGATCGCCTTGGTGACCATCAATCGTCCTGAAGTCCGCAATGCCGTCGATGGCGAAACGGCGGACGGGCTGGCCGCTGCGTTCGCCCGCTTCGATGCCGACGGTGATCTTGACGTTGCGGTGCTGACCGGCGCGGACGGCGTGTTCTGCGCGGGCGCGGACCTCAAGGCCGTCTCGGCGGGGCGGGACGAGCCGAAGCTTGCGCCCGAGGGCCGGGGGCCGTTGGGCTGCACGCGCATGCTGCTGTCCAAGCCGGTGATTGCCGCGGTGGAAGGCTTTGCCGTGGCGGGCGGCTTGGAGTTGGCGCTTTGGTGCGACCTGCGGGTGGTCGCCGAAGATGCGGTGTTCGGCGTGTACTGCCGCCGTTGGGGCGTGCCCTTGGTCGATGGGGGCACCATCCGATTGACCCGCTTGGTCGGCCACAGCCATGCGCTGGACCTGATCCTCACCGGCCGCGGCGTGGCCGGGGAGGAGGCGAAGGCAATGGGCCTGGCCAACCGCCTGGCGCCGCCGGGCCAGGCCTTGGATGCGGCCTTGGCGTTGGCGGCAAGCCTCACCGCCTTTCCCCAGCTTTGCCTGCGCAACGACCGGCTGTCCTCCTATCGGCAATGGTCGCTGCCGCTTGATGAGGCGCTTAAGGAGGAGACCCGCCTCGGCCTGGAAGTGCTCGCCTCCGGCGAAACCCGGCGGGGTGCGTCCCGCTTCGCGGCAGGCAAGGGACGCCACGGGAGTTTCGAGGGAATCTAGGGTGGCCTCCAGCGCAGTTCAGCAGTGGCGCCCTGAATCAGGCGCACGCGGGTGCGGAAGCCATCGGAACCCGGCCCACGCAACGGCAGCGGGCTCACAAACAACTCGGAAGCTGGCCCCCGCAACGGGCGCGGAGTTTCGCGCAGCTAAACTCCAACCGCCGCTCGCCCTCTGGGCGAGAGGCGCTGTGTGGGTTCAGAAACATACCGGAATCTGATCTAAGCGACGAGCGCGGAGTTTCGCGCCAGCGAAACTCCATCCGCGACCGTCAGGTCGCGCGTGTGCAGCCCCTGTTCGGCGCGTATAATGCGCGTCCCGAAAGCGGGGCCGAAGGCCCTGCGCTGAAGCGCCTTTTCCTGAATCTAGCCTGAATTGAGCGGGCATTGCGGAGATCCCAATGGCTGTGGAGCGCACTTTATCCATCGTCAAGCCCGATGCGGTGGCCCGTAACCTCATTGGCGAGATCTACTCGCGCTTCGAGCGCGGCGGCTTGAAGATCGTCGCCGCCAAGATGCTGCGTCTCGACGAGCCCCGAGCCGCAGGCTTCTACGCCGAGCACAAGGACAAGCCGTTTTATGCGGCGCTGTGCGCCTACATGACCTCCGGCCCGGTCATGGTGCAAGTGCTGGAAGGCGAGGACGCCATCGCGGTGAACCGCCGGCTGATGGGCGCCACCAACCCGGCGGAAGCGGCGCCGGGCACCATCCGGGCGGACTTCGCCGAATCCCTGGACGCCAATTCGGTGCATGGCTCGGACGCCCCGGCCTCGGCCCGCCGCGAGATCGCCTACTTCTTCGAACCCTCGGAGATTCCCTCCGGCCCGTAAGGCCCTCCCGATGCGCAACCTATTCGACTACGACCGGAAGGGCCTGGAAGCGGCCTTTGAAGCGGCGGGGCACAAGGCGTTTCGCGCCCGTCAGATCATGAAGTGGGTCTATCGACGCGGCGTTCGGGACTTCTCCGCCATGACCGACCTCGCCAAGAGCCTGCGCGCCTGGCTCGGGGAGACGGCGACCTTGGCGGTGCCGGAGGCGCGGTCCCGGCTCGACTCGGCGGACGGCACCGTCAAGTGGTCGATGGGCGTCGGCCAAGGCGATGCGGTGGAGACGGTGCTGATTCCCGAAGCGGGCCGCAACACGCTGTGCGTCTCCTCGCAAGCGGGCTGCGCCCTGGATTGCCGCTTTTGCGCCACCGGCAAGCAGGGCTTCAACGGCAACCTCGCCACGGCCGAGATCATCGGTCAGGTTTGGCTGGCCAACGAGGCGCTCAAGGCCGAGGGCACGAGCGTGAGCAACGTGGTGCTCATGGGCATGGGCGAACCGCTGCTCAACTTCGATGCGGTGGTTCGCGCCGTCAATCTGATGATGGACGATTTGGCCTTCGGCATTTCCAAGCGCCGGGTGACGATTTCCACGGCCGGCGTCGTTCCGGCCATCTACGATCTGGCCGCGGTGAGCGACGCATCCTTGGCGGTGTCCCTGCACGCCCCGGATGACGCGCTGCGGGACGAGCTTGTGCCCATCAACCGCAAGTATCCCCTGCGCGAACTGCTGGCCGCCTGCCGCCACTACGTCGCCGGCTTGGGCGAACGCCGCGCCTTGACGGTGGAGTACACCCTGATCAAAGGCGTCAACGACAGCCTCGCCCAGGCGCGGGCGCTGGCGCGGCTGCTGCGCGGCCTGCGCTGCAAGATCAACCTCATCCCGTTCAACCCCTTCCCGGCATCGGGCTTTGAGCGCCCGGCGCCCGGCGCCGTGCGCGCCTTCCAAACCGCGCTCCTCGACGCCGGCTACGCGGCCATGCTGCGCACCACGCGCGGGGACGACATCGGCGCCGCCTGCGGTCAGTTGACGGGCTCGGTCAACGACCGGACTCGGCGCCAGTCCCGCCATCTTGCGCGGCTGCGGATGGCGCCGGCGAGCTGATCGTGGCCGCGGCGGAAGAAGGCCCCGGCGTCGCCCTGCAGGCGGCGCGCCAGGCGCGCCAGCTCAGCGTCGTCCAAGTGGCTGATCGGCTCAAGCTCTCCTCGGCGGTGGTGGCGGCCTTGGAGGCCAACGATAAGGGGCGGCTGCCGGCGCCCGTGTTCGTGCGCGGCTACGTTCGCGCCTACGCCCGGCTGCTGGGCTTGCCGGCCGAGGAGCTGCTGGATGACGACCGCAGCGACGCCGCGGCGCAGGCCAAGGTTGAATCCTCAGCGATTCAGACGCCGGAGGGTCGGCCCGGCTCGGTTTGGTGGGCCGCCGGCGCCATTTCGGCGCTTGCTGCCATGGCGGCCGCCTTGGCCATGCTTGCGGATTAGCGGCAGTGGCCCGCTTGGTACGGGGCATGCGCGACGTGCTGCCTGAAGAAGCCCGGCGCTGGCGCTGGCTCGAGGAGCGGATCGTCCAGGTCCTCAACGGCTTTGCCTACGAGGAGCTGCGCCTGCCCTTGCTGGAGATGACCGAGCTCTTCGCCCGCAGCGTCGGGGCCGCCACCGACATCGTCGAAAAGGAGATGTACAGCCTCATCGACCGCGACGGCAGCAGCCTCTCGCTGCGTCCGGAGGGCACCGCCTCCTGCGCCCGCGCCCTGCTTGAGAGCGGCCTGTTGCGCAATCAGGCGCAGCGGGTGTTCTACCGCGGCCCCATGTTTCGCCATGAGCGTCCGCAGAAAGGCCGCTTCCGCCAGTTCCACCAGATTGGCGTGGAGGCCTTCGGACCGCCGGGGCCGGACGTGGACGCGGAGCTGATCCAGATCGGCACGGAGATTTGGCGGGCATTGGGCCTTGGCGGCGAGATTCAACTTGAGCTCAACACGCTCGGCGCACCGGCCGCCCGGGCCGCTTGGCGCGATGCCTTGGCCGCCTATCTCAGGCCGCATCGCGCGGCGCTCGATGCCGACAGCGCCCGCCGCCTGGACCGCAATCCGCTGCGCATCCTGGACAGCAAGTCGCCGGCCACCCAAGCGCTGCTGGCCGACGCCCCCAGCTTCGACGACTACATTGATGACGACAGCGCTGCGCACTTTGCGGCGCTCAAGGGGCTGCTCGATGAGTTGGGCATCACCTACGCGCTGAATCCGCGCTTGGTGCGCGGCTTGGACTACTACGGCCGGACGGTCTTTGAATGGACCACCAAGCGCTTGGGCGCTCAGGGCACGGTCTGCGCCGGCGGTCGCTACGACGGCCTCGTTGAGCTCATCGGCGGCAAGCCGACCGCGGCGGCGGGCTTTGCCTTGGGGCTGGAGCGCGTGGCGATGCTGCGGCTGGCGCTGCACGAGGCGGTTCCCGCGCCGGCGGTCGATGTGTATTGCTGCGTCCTTGAGCCGCAGCGGCAGGGCGTCGTGCTTGCCGCCGTGCAGCGGCTGCGGGACGGACTGCCGGGGCTGCGCTTTCGGGTGCATGCCGGCGGCGGCAGCCTCAAGAGCCAGCTCAAGCGCGCCGATCAGTGCGGCGCCCGGTGGGCGCTGTTGTTCGGGGAAGATGAATTGAGGGACAATCGCGTGACCTTCAAGGATCTGCGCTCCGGCGCTCCCCAGGAGGCGCTGACCGCGCCGGCCGTCATTGCGCGCTTGCTTGGCGAAGCGGCTTGATCCGGGTGGGGACGATCCGATTTTGGACGCAGTCAGGGGTGCGGTGAGTGTCCGACCATCTCAGTGAGGAAGAGCAGCTTGAGCGGCTTAAGAGCTGGTGGCGCCGCAACGGCGCCAGCCTGCTGACCGGCTTGGCCTTGGCGGTGGCCGGGCTGGTCGGGTGGCGCTGGCACGATCAATCGACGACCGAGGCGCGCCAGTCGGCATCGGATGTCTATGAATCCTTCCTGGCCGCGGAGGGCGATGCGCGCACCGCCTTTGCCGAGCAGCTTGACGAGAGCGTTGCAGGCAGCGCCTACCAAGCCTTCACCCTGCTGCACAGGGCGCGGGAAGCCGTCGAAGCGGACCGCATCGAGGCCGCATCGGCCTATCTGCAGCGCGTCATTGACGCCGATTCCCCGAGTTCGCTTCAGGATCTGGCCCGCATTCGCCTGGCCCGGCTGCATCAGCAGGGCGGCGACGGCGGGGCGGCGCTGGCCGTTCTGGCGGGCGTGCGCGGCAGCGGCTACCGGGGGCTGGCCCAGGAACTCAAGGGCGACATCCACGTGGTGCGGGGCGAGCCCGACTTGGCCCATGAGGCCTACCGATCCGCGCGCCAGGAGATGGGCGACGACCGTGAGCGGCCCATTCTGGAAATCAAGATCAACGACACGGCGCCGCCTGAGCGGCCGGCGCCCCGGCAGGCGGAACCCGAGTTGGAAAGCGCGGAGCCTGGGACGGAGAGCGCGGAGCCTGAGCCAGGAAGCGCGGGGACGCTGCCCGAATGAGTCATTGGTTCGATAAAACGCCGCCGCGGCGCAGCGACGAGGGCGGGATGCCCTCGCTCCAAGTGCCATTCGGGTCCGCTCCCCGGCGCGCGGGCGCGCCGCTCTCGAATGGCGCTCAGCGCCGTCGTTCCCCACTGCCCCGCATCCTGCCATTGCTGGCCGTCGGCCTTTTGGCGGGCGGCTGCAGTTGGTTTTCCTGGATTCCCGGCATCGGCGGCAAGGACGACAAGGAGGATCAGCTCAAGCCCGCCGAGCTGGTGAGCTTTGAGCCCCAAGCGCGCATCCGGCCGCTGTGGCGCGCCAAGATCGGCAAGGGATTGGGGCGCAAGTACCTGCGCCTGGATCCCGCCGCCTTGGCGGATCGGATCTATGCCGCCGACGGCTACGGCACCGTGGAGGCCCGAGACCGCTTTTCCGGCAAGCGCGTCTGGCGCGCCCGCATCGGCCAGGAGCGGCGAACGAACCGCCCCGCGCGTTCCGGCGCGGGACGCTTCGTGCCCAGAATCCAGTTCAAGGTCTTTGATCGCCGCGATCCAAGCTTTGTCAGCGGCGGCGTCGGCGTCGGCGACGGCTTCGTGCTGATCGGCACCACCGGCGGGGCGCTGGTGGCGCTGTCGGCGGCCGACGGCAGCGAGGTCTGGCGAAGCCAGGTCGGCGCGGAAATTCTCAGCCGGCCCGCCACCGGCGACGGGGCCGTGTTCGTCCAAACCATCGACGGACGGCTGCTGGCCTTGGAGCAGACGGACGGCAGCGTGCGCTGGAGCTTCGACAACCAGGTGCCGGTGCTCACCCTGCGCGGCAGCGCCTCGCCGGTGTTCAACGGCGACGTCGTCTATGCCGGCTTTGCCAACGGCATGGTCGGCGCCATCCGCACCGGCAATGGCGAGCCGCTTTGGGAGCATCGGGTGATGCTGCCGGAAGGCCGTTCGGAACTCGACCGCATGGTGGACGTGGACGCCTCGCCGTTCATCAACGGACCGCTGCTGTACGCGGTGTCCTACCAAGGGCGCCTGAAGGCGTTGCGAGCCGTCGATGGCGCCGCGGTTTGGCAGCAGGAGGCTTCAAGCTACCTGGACCTTGCCGCCGGATACGGCCAAATCTACGTCGTCGATGACACCGATGCGGTGATCGCCATTGACGAGCGGAGCGCCGATGAGGTGTGGCGCCAGGAGAGCCTGCACCGCCGCAAGCTGTCCAGTCCGGTGGCGTTCAGCAACTATCTGGTGGTCGGCGACGACGACGGCTATCTGCACGTTCTTGCCCAGAGCGATGGCCGCTTCCTCGCCCGCCGCAAGCTCGATGGCGACGGCCTGCGCTCCGGCATGGCGGTGGTCGATGGGCGCACCCTCTACGTCCTCGGCAATTCCGGCGCCCTGCACGCCCTTGAGATCGAGGCTCGGTGACGGCCCAAATCGTCCTGGTCGGTCGCCCCAACGTCGGCAAATCGACTCTGTTCAATCGGCTCACCGGCAGCCGGGACGCCTTGGTCGCCGACGTGCCGGGCCTGACCCGGGACCGGCTCTACGGCCGTGCGCGGCTCGGCGGCAAGCCCTGCGCGCTGATCGACACCGGCGGCTTGGGCGCGGACAGCGAGTTCGCCGAGCTCATCGGCGAGCAGACGGAGATGGCGTTGGCCGACGCCCACTGCGCGCTCTTCCTGGTCGATGCCCAGGCCGGGCTGACCGCCGGCGATGAAGCCATTGCCGAGCGCTTGCGGCGCAGCGGCAGGCGCATCGTGCTGGTCATCAACAAGATCGACGGCCTTGACGCCGAGGCGGCGGGTTCGGAATTCGCCCGCCTTGGCTTCGCCGACGCCTTCCGGGTCGCGGCCAGCCACGGGCGGGGGGTCGCCGCCTTGACGGCTTTTCTGGCGCGCCTGCTGCCCGAGGAGCCGGCGCCGCCGGAGCTGGCGCCGGGAGCCGTGCGCACGGCCATCGTCGGCCGTCCCAACGTCGGCAAATCCACCTTGATCAACCAGCTGCTCGGCGAGCGGCGGCAGATCGTTCTCGACCGTCCCGGCACCACTCGGGACGCCATTGAGATTCCCTACCAACGGCGCGGCGAGCGTTTTCTGCTGATCGACACCGCCGGGGTGCGGCGCAAGGGCCGGGTGGCGGGCGTCGTTGAGAAGTTCTCCGTCGTCAAGGCGCTCGATGCCGTGCAACGGGCTCAGGTCGTGGTGCTGGTCCTCGACGGCGAGGAGGGGGTGGTGGACCAGGATCTGCACGTCCTCAAGCTCGCCGTCGATGCGGGGGCCGGGCTGGTGGTGGCCGTCAACAAGTGGGATGCGCTCGGCGGCGACGAGCGGCGCCGCCGTCGGGCGGCGCTCGACCGTCGGCTCGACTTCGTTCCTTGGGCGCCGCGGCGCTGCATATCCGCCCTGCGCGGCCACGGCGTCGGGCGCTTGATGGACGAGGTTGCGGCCGTCTTTCGCCGCGGCCGGTTCGCCGTCAGCACCGCCGCCCTCAACCGGGCCTTGGGCGGCTTGGTTGGCGAGCACCCGCCGCCCTCGAAGCACGGTCGCCCCATCAAGCTGCGCTACGCGCACAAGCTGGGCGAGCATCCGCCGCGGATCGGCATTCACGGCAGCCAAGCCGAAGCGCTGCCCGCCAGCTACGTCCGCTACTTGGAGAACGGCTTTCGGGAGGCTTTCGATCTGTTCGGCAACCCCGTTCGCCTGGCCCTGCGCAACGGCGGCAACCCCTATGCGGACCGAGCCAACGCCTTAAGCCAGCGTCAGCAGCGCCAGCGCGCCCGCTTGGTGCGCCGCCGCAAGCTGCGGGAACGCAAAACCCGCAACCGCAAGGTTCGCGTTTGAAGCGCATTGACGCCCCACCCTTGCCATCAACGAGCCTTCCGGGAACAACTCAAGGAGTTTGTGGCTGGCGTGAGGCGCATGATGGCCAAGGCAGGCGTGGACGGCGTTCCCGAATGGCTGGCGGCGGACCCAGTGGCTCCCAACCTGTCCTGGGAGAAGGGTTCGTTGGGCTCCGTGGTGTTGGCGCTCGAGGGCGGCGACCCGGAGGTGCTCAAGGCGATGGCTGGGTGCTACGCGAAGCGGTTTCGGAAAAGCTGGCAGGACTTGCGGGGCGGGCTCGCCGTGTTCATGGCGCCGTCGCGCGCGCATGAGCGACGCTCGCGCAACTCAAGCGGGTTGGTTGAGGCGCTGTGCGCCGCAATGGGTCTTCCCGTCGTGGCGCTGGCGTCAACAACCCTGCATGGGCGTGGGAGCGGTAGGCAGGGGGAACCTGATGAGTCCTTCTATGTCGGCGAGAAGGCGGCTGCGTACCAGCGCATGGAACGCAGCGGTGTGGGCGAGGATGAGCTGGACGCTTGGGCGGATGGCCAGCCGGCCGACTTGGTTGTCGAGGTGGAGCACACCCACTACGAAGCTGCGAAGCGCAACATATACCGCGACGCGGGCATCAAGGAGCTTTGGGAGCTTGCGACGCCGCGGGCAGGCCGGGACATGGCCATCGTCAGCCTGCAGGGCAGTCTCGGGCCGGAACAGGTTGGCGTGTCCGAAGTGGCGCTGGGGGTGCGCGCCGACGGGATCAAGCATGCCTTGGATGTGTTGCGGGAGATCGGCGGCAACAGTCAATTCATGTTGGCAATGGGAGCAGGGGAACCCGTTGCCTCAAGAATTTTGGATGCGTCCGGGGCAGGACGCCCTCACCGAACGGTGGCGCCGCCGGATGCGAAGGAAAAGCCGCAATAAGAATCGTCAGATGCGGGTTCAACCCTGCGCGCCCGCTCTGCGGGCGCGTTCGAGTTTCGCTGGAGCGAAACTCCGCGTCCGTTGCGGGGGCTAAGTTCGATGTATTTCTGAGCCCGCGCACCCGCGAAGCGGGTGCGTTTGTAGTTTCGCTGACGCGAAACTCCGCACCGGTTGCGTGAGTCAGGTTCGATGTGTTTCTGAGCCCGCACACCCTGCATCAGCTACACATCAAGGCTTCGGCTCGCGCGCCAGCCGAAGCCTAGGACTGATCGCCATTCAGGATCGCCATCACCCGCACCGGATCCACCCGGTTGCCGTTCAAGCTGACCGACCAGTGCAGGTGGGCGCCGGTGACCCGCCCGGTGGCGCCCACTTCGCCGATCACTTGGCCGCGCTCCACCTCATCGCCTTCGGCGACTGCAATGGCGTTCATGTGGCAGTACATGGTCACCAGGCCTTGGCCGTGATCGAGGAAGACGGTCTTGCCGTTGAAGAAGAGCTCTCCGGTCAGCACCACCGCGCCGGGCGCCGGCGCATGGATGGGCGTGCCGGTGGCGGCGGCGAGGTCGAGGCCGGAATGGGGATTGCGCGGCTGGCCGTTCAGCACCCGCCGATGGCCAAAGACGCTTGACACCCGGCCGGCCACCGGCCGCTCGAAAGGGGAGAGGTCGAGCGGGCGCGCCGTGAAGCGCCGGTATTGGGCCAGCTGTCGGGCGGTCTCCTCGTGAATGCGGGCCAAGTCGCTCTGCGGGGGATTCACCAAGCGCTGGTTGGCAATGGTCAGGCGCTCTTCGGGGTACTGCTTGGCTGCCACTGCAAAGCGATGGGTGCGGGTGCCGGCAGCGCCCTTGAGCTGCAGTTCGTGCTCGCCGGGCTCGGTGTTGATGTGCAGGCCGACCAAGGCTTGGCCGCCGTGGATCAGCACCGGCTTGTCTTGGAACAGCGCGGCGTCGAAGCCCGTCGGCAGCTGGAAAAGATAGACCCCGCCGGGGACCGCGTCCGCAGCCGCCAAGGAAGGAGCGGCTGACCAGAGTAGCGTCGCTGCGGCGGCAAGGCGCCGCAACGGCTTGGGGCGACGGCGATTGGCGCCGTCCGAGGGCGGGATGCCCGCGCTCCGTATGTCGTCGCCCGAACCCGGCGGATTCCCGGAGCGTAACGAACGATATGCATCGAAGGTGCGCATTCGCGCCCTCGACTGGGCCAATGCGAGACGCCTCCCGTCAACAAGTTGACAACTTGTTCCATGGAAGCTCCCCATCCGCCCGCTGCTTGGGCCCACTGCGCTACTCGCCCATCGTCATCACTAGGGTCGCGCCGTACTGCCGCGGTTGGGTTGGCGCTGCGAAGGCGAACAGGGTGGCCACCGGGGTGCCGCCGAGGCGCTCCACGTTGTTGGAAAGGTTCTTGCCCCAAAGCGCAAAGCGGTAGCGGCCGTCGGCGGATTCCCAAACCGCCTGCGCGTCCAGGGTAGTGAGTTCGTCGCGCACGAAGCCCACGTCATTGGGCGTGGTCAGGGCCATCTCGTCGGTGTGGCTTAAGCGTCCGCCCAAGGTCAGCGAACCCATCTCGGCGAGATCGATCTCATAGGATGCGCCAATGCTCAGGTCCCACTTGGGGGCGCGCACCAAGTCGAGTTGGCTGTTGTCGGTCTCGACGCCGTCGCCGGTGAGGTCGGCCACGAAGCCCTTGTACTCGATGTCCAGGTAGCCGACGTTGCCGTTGATGCTGAACCCCGGCGCGGGCACTAGGCTGAACGAGGCCTCCGCCCCGAACGACTCGGCGCCGGCGGCATTGTCGGTGAAGGTCTCCTGGCCGGTGGAGGTCGGGGCCGCCCGGATCACGCCGCGCTGCAGATCCTTGTATTCGGCGTAGAAGACGTTGGCGTTCAGGCGCAGCCGGTCGTCGAGCAGATCGCTGCGCATCCCCACCTCGAAGTTGTCCACCTGCTCATCGTCATAAGGCGAGGAGAACACCGGCAGGGTGCCGGCGTTGTTGACGAAGCCGCCGGACTTGAAGGCCCGTTGCCAGAAGGCGAACAGCATGATCGCATCGCTCGCCTGGTACTCGACGCCCAGGCGCGGGGAGAAGGTGGTCCAACTCTCGCCCACGGGCCCGAAGCGCACGGAAGGGTCGAAGTCCGTCGGGTCGGTTGGGTCGCTGCCGGCATAGGGCACGCCGTTGCAGGCCGCCGTCTGCGGCGTGGCGCCGGGCGGGCAGGCGCTGTCGTTGATGGCCATGCCGAGCACGTCGTGCTTCTTTTCATAGGTGAGGCGGCCGCCGGCGTTCAGGGTCCAGCGCTCGTTCAGGTGCCAGTCGAATTGGGCGTAGCCGGCCACGGAGTAGCGCTCCTGCTCGTTGGTGCCGTAGCTCACCGCCGGATTGTCCCGGCTGAACCCGCCGCCGCCGAACAGCGCGCTGTCCAGGAATATCCACAGGTACTGCTGCACTTTGTAGCTGTCCTGCAGGTAGAACGCGCCGAGGAGCAGGTCAACGTTGTCGCTGAACGTGGTCGCCAGGCGCGCTTCGGCCTGGGTGGAGTCGAACGCCTGCAGGCGGGTGCTGGAGAAGACGTCCCAGTTGTACCCGTCGGTGTCGGTGGTGATGTCCTCCTCCACGTCCCGGTGGTTGAGGATGAAGGTGAAGGTGCCTAGGTCGGTTTCGTACTGGCTGTCCAAGGTGATGCCCCAGATGTCCTGCAATGTCTGGTTGGGGTGCAGGTTGAAGCCCACCTCGAAGGGGTCGCTGCCGTCGCCGTCGATGCCGAAGCGCTTGTCGCCGAACGGATCCTTGCAGGGGAAGTCGAAAAGGCTGTGGGTGCTTGGCGTCCCGCTGGGCCCGTTGCCCAAGGGCGGCGGCAGGCTCACGGGCTGGTAGCACTGGGTCCAGTTGGCCGTGCCGTCGCCCTTGTCCTCCCAGTGCTCGCCGATCAGGTCAATGCGCCAGGCGTCATTGGGCTCGATCCTCAGGCTCGGCCGGAGCAGCAGCGAGCGTTCGCCGTTCTCCCGGTCGCCCTTCCTGTCCCCATCGATCCGGGTGGTCAGGGCGGCGCCGGCGGTGGCGGAAGCCGGGACGTAGCGGTCCACCACCACCCCGTCGTTCCTGAAGAAGCCCGCCAACTCGTGGTAGTGGGCCGCGATTCGGAGCGCGGCTTGGTCCCCCAAGGGAAGATTGCCCACGGCTCCCAAGTTGCGCCGCCCGGCGTTGCCCACGTCGAAGTGGGCTTCGAATTCCCGGGCGCCGAGCCTCGGCCGCTTGGTGCGCACGGCGATGGCGCCGGCGAAGGCGTTGCGTCCGTAAAGGGTGCCTTGGGGTCCGCGGTAGGCGGTGACGGATTCGATGTCGAACAGGTCCAGCAGCGCCACGGCGTTGCGGGAGTAGTAGGCATCATCGACGAACACCGCCACCACGGGGTCGGCAAAGCTCTCGATGCCCGCCGTGCCGATGCCGCGCATGTTGAACGAGGCGGCCGCTTGGAACAGGCCCACATGCTCCAGCTGAACGTTGGGAATGGCGTGGTTGAAGTCCTCCAAGGTGACGGCGAACTCCCGCTCCAAGCTGGGCCCGGAGAAGGCGGTCACCGCCTCCGCCATGCTCTGGACGTTCTGCGCGTCGCCGCGCTTGGTGGTGACCAGGATTTCCTCAATCAGGCCGGACGTGTCCTGCTCCGTCGCATGGAGCGCCCCGGCGGCGACCGTCAGCGCCACCCAAGCCGGCAGCCAAGCTGTTTGCTTCATTTTCCTCCCCCCAGTGAAGTCATGTAAGCGGCCCCGGTCCGGGACCGCTGCCCCAGTATAGATGACGCAACGAGGAACGCGAGACAGCGCGCCCGCGAAGCGGGCGCGTTGGAGTTTCGCTTACCGCGAAACTCCGCGCTAGTCGCTTAGGCCAGATTCCGACATGTTTCTGAGCTCGCACAGTCTGTGTCCTGGGCGCTTGAGACGGTGTCCTCGGCGCGTGGCGGTTCGTTGCGCTTTCAGTCCAAGACGTGCTGTCGGGCTTTGGCGCGGTGCCCGGAGCCAAGGCCTTCCGCTCTCGATTGGATCAACGGGTTTGCGTGCTGGACATCACCGCAGTCCAGAAGTTCATCATGTCGTCGTGGAATTGCCTGGCTTGGCCGTCGGCGCTGCCGATGCGGGCGCCGCGGCGACCGTAGCCGGCCTGGAAGCTGCGGAGCATCAGGTCGCGCTCGCTCAGTGCTGGGTCGGCTTGGCCGGTCCAAGGGTCGATGAGGGCGCCGTCCTCGGCGACGTAGGTGGTTGGCGCATTCGGGGCCACCGAGGCGTCGGCGACCAGCTCGATGGGCGTGTCCCGGTCGAAGCTGTGGTGGGCCTCGGCGAAGATGCGGCAACTGGCCTCGCCGCCGCAGAGCCGAATGGCCTGCATGTGGCCTTGGACCTGCTGCGGCAGGCACCACTCGTCGCGGTCGCCGATCACCGAGCGGACGATGGCGCGGCCCACCTCCGGGCGCTTGAATTGCTGGCCGCTCCAAGGATAGGCGGCGTACAACCCGACCAGGGGTTGCGCGCCATCGCCCTTGACCAGCCGCGCCATGCAGGCCGCCGACAGGATGGCGGAGCCGCCACGGCTGTGGCCCTGTGCGCCGATGCGCAGCTCATCGATGTCGGAGCGCGCCGCCAACAGGTCCGCCGTCGCCAAGACGTCCCAAGCACTGGCGGCGAATGAGTACTGGGCTTGGTTGGCCACCGTGGAGGTGACGCCTCGGGCGCCGAAGGGATCGATGACGCAGGCGGCGATCTGCGCATCAGTTAGGTAAACCGCCTTGGCGACGTGCGACGGGGCGACGCCGAGGCTTCCCGGCACGACGATCACCGCCGGCCAAGGCCCGTCGCCTTGGGGCAGAAAGAGGTTGCCGAAGATCTGCGTCCGGGGCATGGCCCCGGGTTCCGAAATGGCTTGGTGGAAGCCGGTCGGGTTGGCAGTGGGAATGCGCAGCACTTCGCCGCAAATGCCGTTCTTCAGGGTTTTGGGCGTGTCCATGTTGGCTCCTTGGGTTGGGGAATCGCAATCTCGAAGTCAGCCGGATCGGCCACGAACAATCACGCTTGTTTGCGGGACAGGGCACTACTCAACCCCATGCATCCAACGGCGCAGCGTCGGCGAGATGAACCAGATGAGGAAGCCGGCGGCAATGGGGGCGACCACCAGCAGCAGGTAGAAGCCCGGCAAGCCCTCGATCAGGAAGGTGGCCTCGCCGGATTCCAGCTTGACGGAGTAGCGGGCCACCAAGCCCGCCAGCAGATTGGACAGGGAGAAGGAGAAGAACCAAAGCCCCATCATCAGCGATTGCAGGCGCAGGGGCGCGAGCTTGGTCACCATGGACAGCCCCACCGGCGAGAGGCAAAGCTCGCCCCAAGTGTAAACCACGAAGGTGATCAGCAGCCAATGGGGCGCGGCCAATCCGTCCTGGGCGTCCATTGCCCCGAACACCATGGCGAGGAAGGCGAGGCCCAGCAGCCAAAGGCCCAAGGCGAACTTGGTGGGCGTTGAGGGGTTCAGCCCGCGACGGCCCAGGAACGTCCAAAGCCAAGCGAACACGGGCGCGAAGAGGATGATGGCGGCTGGATTGACCGACTGGTACCAAGTGGCCGGGAAAGGCGCATCGAGCAGTCCCCAGAGGGTTCTGTCCGTGTTCTGGGCCGCGAAGACGTTCATGGAGCTGCCCGCTTGCTCGAAGGCCGCCCAGAAGGCGATGTTGGCGACGAAGGCGAGCACCAGGATGACGCTGATGCGCTGCCATTCCACGCGGCTCAGCGGCGACCTCGGCACAGCCTCCGCAGCGGGCTTGGCCTCGGGCTTCGGCGGCAGCCCGATGCCTTGCAGATGGCGTGAGCGGAACCCTTGGTAGAGGGTGATGCCGAGGACCATGCCGACGGCGGCGGACCCAAACCCCCAGTGCCAGCCGACGGTCTCCCCTAGGGTGCCGGCGATGAGCGGCGCCAGCAGGCCGCCGACGTTGATGCCCATGTAGAAGATCGTGAACCCGCCGTCGCGCCGCTCGTCATTGGGGCCGTAAAGCTGGCCGACCATGACGCTGACGCAGGGCTTGAAGAAGCCGGTGCCGATGACGATCAGCGCCAGCCCGCCGATGAAGCAGAGCAGGGCGCCGGGGCCGGTTTGCAGCGTCACCGCGGCGCCGGCGGTGATGCCGAACAGCTCCGTCCCCGCCAGCAGGACGTGCCCGGCGGCGATGATCCAGCCGCCCACGATCATGGAGCGGTGGGTGCCCAGGAAGCGGTCCGCCAGCCAGCCGCCGCCGACGGGCGTCAGGTAAACGGCCCACGTGTAGATGCCGTAGAGCAGGTAGGCCGACTCCTCCGACCAGCCGAAGCCCGGGTTCAGGTTGGCCGCTCCGCCCGCCAGCTCCTTGCTGGTGGAACTGATCAGGTAGAGCACCAGCAGGGCGCGCATGCCGTAGTAGCTGAAGCGCTCCCACATCTCGGCGATGAACAGAACCCATAGGCCCTTGGGATGGTGCATGGCGGCGGAACGGCGGTGCGTGGCGAAGCGCCATTGTTTCCCGGCGGCAGGAGCGCGTCAAAGCTTCGGAGAATCCCGGAGGATCCCGATTCGGAACATCGGGCCCCAATCGACGGCGAGACGCCCGCTCCGAGCTTCGCACAATCGACAAGGCGTCTCGCGTCAGCGAAACGCGAACCGACACGCACCTAAGGTGCGCGTTCGCGCGGGAACCCGCCCTTGATCGGGCCGTCGGCAGGCGCTCTCCATCAGGAGGCGGAGGCTTGATTCCACACAAGCGGAAGGCATAAAAGCTATAAATGGAAGACCAGTAAAAGCTAGAAATGGGTAATCCGCAAAAGCTAACATCGCGATCAATCTCGTTGGAACTGGGAGATCACAGCCGCCATGGCCACGCCTCAAGAGAAGCTGGCTGACGCCTTGGAAGCCCTTAGGGCACTCCAGTCCGGCGGCTTCACCGCCATCCGTGCGAGCCAGCTCCGGCCCGCCCAACTCCGGCTCCTGCTCGCCCAAGGATTCCTGCGGCGGGTGATGAGAGGTTGGTACATCGCTTCCCGCCCGGGGGCGCACATCGGAAGCGAAGATTGGCACACAGCTTTCTGGCCGTTTTGCATAGACTATCTCAACGCCCGATTTGGCGAACGGTGGAGCTTGTCGCCGGAACAGTCCTTAAGCCTCCATGCCGGCAATGCCAGTGTGCCCGCCCAGCTGCTGGTGCGGGCGTCCAAAGGCCGAAACAAGCCCACCCCGTTGGCCCGAGGGGCATCGATCATGGAACTGCGCACTGAATTGACGCCTTCGGAACACACCCAACTGGATACCGGTCTGCGCGTTTACAGCCTGCCCGCGGCCTTGGTCGCCGTCCCGCCCCCGTTCTACAAGCGCAATCCCACGGATGCGCGAATTGCCCTGTCCCAAGTTCGCGATGCGGCCGACATTCTGGCGCCGCTGCTCGACGCCGGCCGCAGCAAGGTGGCTGGCCGGTTGGCGGGGGCGTTTCGCAACATTGGCCAGCATGGAATGGCGGAGCGGATTCTGGCCAACATGCGGGCGGCGGGCTATCAGGTGTCCCCTTTGGATCCATTTGAGCAACCGGCGCCGGTTGCGCTGCGCCTGCGGCAGCCTTCCCCCTACTGCAACCGGTTGCGGCTCATGTGGCAGCAGATGCGCCAAACGGTCATTGACCGATTTCCCAAGCCGTCCGGGCGGCCGTTCGACCCGGGTGGGTTCCTGGCTCGAATGGACGACCTCTACACGGAGGACGCCTATCACTCGCTGTCCATTGAAGCCTACCGGGTCAACACGGCCTTGATTGAGCGCGTTCGCTCGGGCGGGTGGAATCCCGATGGCGTTGCCAGCGACCGCGATGCCCGTGACGCCTTGGCGGCGCGAGGCTATTGGCAGGCGTTCCAAGCGGTCAAGCGGAGCGTGGCGCTGGTGCTGCCTGACGCATCATCTGGACAAGGCTCGGCAGCCGGAAAGACAGCCGAAAGCGACCACCACGAATGGCATCGAGAATTGTTCGCCCCAGCCGTGGTGGCCGGCATTTTGACCCCCGCTGACCTAGCGGGCTATCGCAACGATCAGGTTTACCTGCGGGGCTCCCTGCACACCCCGCCCAACAAGGAGGCGGTGCGCGACTGCATGCCGGTGTTCTTTGAACTGCTCAAAGCGGAGCCCAATGCTGCCGTGCGGGCGGTGCTCGGCCACTTTCTCTTCGCGTACATCCACCCCTACATGGATGGCAATGGCCGGCTGGCCCGCTTTCTGATGAACCTGATGCTGGCTTCGGGGGGATACGCTTGGCTGGTGGTACACGTTCAGCAGCGCAGCGAGTACATGAACGCTTTGGAAGCCGCGAGCGTGGGTGGCGACATCGGGCCGTTTGCGGCGTTTCTGGGTGATTTGGCGCGTCAGGCGCAGTAGATTGGTTCGCGTATGCGCGTTTGCATGAAAAGCTGGTTGGATTGGAGCGTCGCGCTGATCGCTTGCCTCATGGCGGCGGGTGCCTGCACGGCTAGGGAGGAGACGACGGTGGCGGAATTGCAGGCTCAGTTGCTGCAGCGGATCAAGGCGGACGCTTGGGAGACGCGGGGCTACACAGGGCGCGGGGCGCTGAGCGAGCGCGTCATGGCGGCTATGGCCGAAGTGCCCCGGCACGAGTACGTGGACCGCTACGGACCGGCTGCCGCCTACGCCAACCGGCCCTTGCCCATCGGCCACGGGCAGACCATCTCGCAGCCGTTCATCGTGGCGCTGATGACCGATCTGCTCAACCCCGAAGCCGATCATGTGGTGCTGGAGATCGGCACCGGCTCCGGCTACCAGGCGGCGGTGCTGGCCGCGCTGGTCAACCGCGTGCACAGCATCGAGATCATCCCCGAACTGGCCGAGAGCGCCGAGCGCCGCTTGGCACGGCTCGGCATCGACAACGTGGCCGTCAAGACCGGCGACGGCTACTACGGCTGGCCGGAGGCGGGGCCGTTCGACGGCATCATCGTCACCGCCGTCGGGCCGGACATCCCCCCGGCGCTGGTGGCGCAACTGAAGCCAGGCGGGCGTATGGTGCTGCCGGTGGGCACCCAGTACACGGCCCAGAACCTCACCGTGGTGACCCGCCGCGCCGACGGCGGCACCGATGAGGAGCAAGTGCTGCCAGTCGCCTTCGTGCCGCTGACCGGGGATCACTGAGCCGATGCTAACGCCCGGCTTCCGGCGCCATCCCTGGATCGAAGCGGGTCCCTGGACCGAGGGCGTCTCGCCCTCGATTGAGCCCCGATGGTGACAGGAGTCAAACTGAGCCACGCCCTTTCGGATTGACAGGGGAACAGCAGCGGCTAAACTACCTTCCCTCCCTAGCCAGCGGGTGTTTAGCTCAGTTGGGAGAGCGACGGCCTTACAAGCCGTAGGTCGCAGGTTCGAACCCTGCAACACCCACCAGCTGGCAAGGTCTGCGGAGCGGTAGTTCAGCTGGTTAGAATATCGGCCTGTCACGCCGGGGGTCGCGGGTTCGAATCCCGTCCGCTCCGCCAAGGTTAAAAATCGCAAATAAAGTACAAAAGTCGGCAATAAAACGCGTTGCTCCTGCGGAAGACAGATGTCTTCGATTGGTAGAAGCCATGCGGGGAGTTCTCGACCCTGACGTTGCCGGCCCAACAAACAGGCCGACATTTCGGGACTCTGGGGGACTGTGTAGTGAACTGCTGGAGCACGAAATCAATGAAACTTCGACACTCTGCCGCTTCACCCGTCATTGCTCTCGATCATCCATAACACGCGGTCGGGCGCCAGCGGCTGAAGGTGCGCGAGTGCGTTACGTGCCGCCTGCAGTTTCCTTAAGCGCTCTCGTATGCGCCCGCCTGCGCCTCTCCGTCCGAACACAGAAGCCAAGTCGCCAAGCTCCAGATCATATGGATCGTCGTGCTTGATGCCAGCCTGGCGCATCTGCCGCCGAACATCGTAGCTGTTTGCCTCAATGATCTGATGGCGTAGCGTCTCGATCCACGGCAGCAGCACCGAAGCCTGTGCGCTCCATATCCGCCTCTCGATTTCGCGCGGGGGGGGGGGGGGGGGGGGGGGGATCGTCGAGTGCGGCGCGGGCCGGATGCGCAACGCCCGTTTTAGAGGCGGTCCCGAGCTCCCAAGAAACGGGAGTCTCGTGTGTCCAATCCTTGGCGTGTGCAATCTCTCTTAGGGATTTGACGGGATCCAAGATATTTTGCCTGTCACCCATCAGCATTCGTGCCGCGCTGTCGAAGTCCCATGAGGCAACCCGTGCCACGATCGTGGTTAGCAATGTCCGCAGTACAGCGCTCCCCACCCTCTCTCGCAGGCGCTCATTCGCAAAAAGCATCAGGTCCAACTCGTCGGGAACGCCATCCCACTCACACGTTGCCAGTGCAACATCGGATGCCGGAAGGTCGTTGGAAGACACCCCTGTTAATGGGGCAAAGAAAAGGGTTCGTCCTGCCAGCGGCATGGAGCGGCTCACTTGCGCGTAGTGGACCAGAAACGCTCGCCAGGCGGTCCAGTTCGAGACGCTCAGCCCATCCACCCAAACGAGGCGTCCGCCGAAGCTCCTGTCCTTGCAGAGTTCCTGAATCGTCCGTACATGCGCCGGGCCGCCGGCAGCGAACTGGGCGCACAAGTCCTCAAGAGGAGCCGCCGTTGCGCGCACTTTCCCAATGGACAGGTAGTTTTCCAGAGGGGCGGTTGCAGCATCCTCAAAGCCAAGAGGGATCGCCCCGGGAAACCGCGCGATGACGCTGGCTCCATCTCTCAGGGGTGTCTCGCACTCCGATTCGACGAATCGCTTGACGCCAGGAAGGTCCCACAGCGTCACGGGAAGGTTTTCGGAATTGTCTTGTCCACCAGCACGTTGAGCTCCTTGGCTCCCCGAACGTCCTGTACCAGTCCAATCGTCGCGCCCACCAAAGGCGCCGTACCAATGCATCGCGGGTGAGGCCCGAGTCTGCTTCCCCGTCTAACGCCGACACGATCTCTGTGGCCTCTTCTGGCGTGAAGGCGGAAAAGCACCGTAGAGCGTCAACTGACTGCTGGGCCTGCCGGGAGCCAAGCCCCAAGTCGTCAAGGAGCTTATCCCGGCGTTCCGTGATGTACTTTCCCAACCGTTCCCGCCGCTCGCTTGGGCTATCGCCCGGCGATTTGGCGTAGTGCTCCAGGACGGTCGGCCAGCCACCCGAGTCACCCAGCAAAGCCTTAACGTGGGAGTGGGCAGGCGACAGGTTCAGATCCATGCACCACTGGCGCACAAAGGCGCGGCTCCATGGCTGCAAACCGATCCAATCGAACAGGCCGTTCTCGTCCTCAAGATAGTCATCGTCGAGATCGGACACGAAGTTCCATAGGCATTTGGGATCGGCCTGAAACACTACCCGCATATAGTGCCCCCTTCTGACACCCTTAAGCGCGTCTGACACAGCCATGATCCACTTGATATTAAAGGCGGTTCCCATGGGAACGAGATCATTCCGAGCGCCGCTCCTCCACCTTGCCTGTAGCCATCCAAGCCGCCACCATTCCAAGATCTTGTGCTTTGGATTGATGTTCGAGGCCGCGAGGGTTGTAGGGGTCGGCCCATGCAACGCGCGCGGAGTTTCGCACAGCGAAACTCCAACCGCCTTTCGCCCTTTGGACGAGAGGCGCATTGCCAGCAGCCAGCCGTTTGCTATACGGTGGCCGTTGCGGTTTGCCGACGATGCGCTGATCCCCGCGCATCGATTGCCAAGGAGCGGCGCGTTGCCCACCGACCAGGATCGGCCGAAGCTGTCCTCGGCCTTGCTGAGCTTCATCCGGCTTGAGTCGGCCGGCGGCATTCTGCTGCTCGGCGCCACCGTGCTGGCGATGATCGCGGCCAACACGCCCCTCGTTTCGACCTATGAGCTGTTGCTGGACACCCGCGTGGCCGTGCGGGTCGGCGAGGCCGGCATCGACAAGCCCCTGCTGCTGTGGATCAACGACGGGCTGATGGCGGTGTTCTTCTTTCTCATCGGCCTTGAGGTCAAGCGGGAGCTTTGCGAGGGCGAGCTGTCGTCGGTTGAGCGCGTGGCCCTGCCGGCGGTCGGCGCAGCCGGCGGCATTCTCGGTCCCGCATGCATCTATTCGGCACTGAACTGGGGCAACTCGGGCGCCATGGACGGCTGGGCCATCCCGGCGGCCACGGACATCGCCTTCGCCCTGACGCTGCTGCGCGCGTTCGGCGACCGGGTTCCGGGGTCGCTGAAAGCCTTCCTGCTGGCGCTGGCGATCTTCGACGACCTGGCCGCCATCGTCATCATCGCGCTGTTCTACACGGCGGATCTGTCGCCCGGCATGCTGGCGGTGGCCGGCGCTGCGCTGCTGGCGGGCGTCGCGCTCAACCGCCGGGGCGTGATGAACGTGACCGCCTACGTGCTGCTTGGCATGGCGCTCTGGGTCGCGCTGCTCAAGTCCGGGGTGCATGCGACGCTGGCGGGCGTGCTGATCGCCTTTTGCATCCCGCTGCGCGACGGGGCAGGGGGATCGCCGCTCAAGGCGCTGGAGCGCGATCTGCACGCGCCGGTGGCCTTCGTGGTGCTGCCGGTGTTCGCCTTCGCCAACGCCGGCATTTCGTTTGCGGGGATCGGAATCGGCGATTTCGTCGATCCCGTGACCTTGGGGATAGCGCTCGGCCTGTTCCTGGGCAACCCCATCGGCATCATCGGGTTCGTCGGCCTGGCGGCGCTGCTGCGCTGGGTGGCGCTTCCGCAAGGCGTGACCTGGGCGCAGCTCACCGGGACGGCCTTCGCCTGCGGCATCGGCTTCACCATGAGCCTGTTCATCGCCAGCCTCGCCTTCGAGCACGGCGACGGCGCCTATTGGGTGGCGGACAAGCTCGGCATCCTGCTCGGCTCGCTGGCCTCGGCAGCGGCGGCCGCCGCGGTGCTTGGCGCCACCCTGCCGCGCAGTGGCGAACGCCGCGCATGACGGACTTTCTTCGAGAGAACAATATGAAATACAACAAACTGGGCAATTCCGGCCTGGAGGTCTCCCGCATCTGCCTCGGCTGCATGGGCTTCGGCGAGAAGTCGTCCGGGGTTCACGACTGGAGCATCGACGAAGCCGCCAGCCGCCCGATCATCGAGCGGGCGCTGGAACTCGGCATCAACTTCTTCGACACCGCCAACGCCTACTCGCGGGGTTCGAGCGAGGAGATCGTCGGGCGGGCGCTGCGCGACATGGCCGATCGCGATGAGGTGGTGATCGCCACCAAGGTGCATTTCCCCATGCGCCGCGGCCGCAACGCCCGCGGACTCTCGCGCAAGTCGATCATGGCCGAGCTCGACGCCTCCCTGCGCCGGCTGGGCACCGACTACGTCGATCTCTACCAAATCCACCGATTTGATGACCGCACCCCGGTGGAGGAGACCCTCGGAGCGCTGCACGATGCGGTTGCCGTCGGCAAGGTCCGCTACATCGGCGCCTCGTCGATGTGGGCTTGGCAGTTCAGCAAGATGCTGTACGCCAGCGAGCGGCGCGGCTTCACGAAGTTCATCAGCATGCAGAACCAGTACAGCCTGCTGCAGCGCGAGGAGGAGCGCGAGATGCTGCCGCTGTGCGCCGACCAAGGCGTCGGCACGATCCCTTGGAGCCCCTTGGGCCGGGGCCTGCTGACCCGCAGCTGGGATGCCGTGACCCGCCGCTCGCGAAGCGATCGGCTGGCCACCCAGCGGTTCGACGAGGCCAAGGACCGGCCCATCGTCGAGCGCGTGGGCGAGGTGGCGCAGGACCAAGGCGCCTCCCGCGCCCAAGTGGCGATGGCTTGGGTGCTGGCCAACCCGGTCGTCGCCGCCCCCATCGTCGGCGTCACCAAGATGAGCCACTTGGAGGAGGCGGTGGCGGCGCTTGAAGTTGAGCTGACCGCCGAGGAGAAGCGGCGGCTGGAGGAGGTTTACACGCCCCGGGCGAACCTGTTCTGAACTTCCTCGGATCATCGCTTTGCCCGCCTGCCCTAGGGTTGGGAGCGCGGGCGGCGACCGCCTGACGGTCCCGCCGCTTTGTTGATCCCGATCATGACGCGGCGCCTGTTTTGGCTGCGCTGAATGCTGTTTGGCGTAGAATCACGGAACTTCGCTGCTGTCATGGAATCATCATGAGACTAGGCCCCGTGCTGGCTGTGGTCTTCGTTGCGGGCTACATCGGGCTTGAGCTCTATTTCGTGCAGAAGCTCGGCTACCGCATGGAGCCGCTGTACATCCACAACGAATTCGTCTCGGCCAATTACGCTGTGGAACGTTGCGCAAGCCGTGCGGCGGAGGAGCGGGAGCGCTTCCTGCGCAACTTCTCCGTCGTCGCCAGCCGTGCGGGCGAGGCGCTTGCGCAGGAGAGTCCCGAAAAATCCGCGCAGGACATCGCCTTGGCCCTCGCTCAGCGCCGTGCGGCGCGCGAACGGGAGATTGATGCGCTCATCGAAGCCAAGGGATGCGATGACATGGACTTGTGGCGCTTGGTCAAGCTCCACGAGGCCCGCGCCCGGCTTAACTTGGGCTAGTCAACGCTCGTTGGCTTGGGCCGGTGCGGCGCTTATCGGGCTATGAGGGCGGCGGGTCGAGATCGATCACCACCAGGTGCGCGTCGAGCCATTCCGGCAGCCACTTCGGCACCTTTGGACGCAGGCGGTCGAACACGGCGCGCTTGTGGCCGGGATCGTCAAACACCACCCGAGCCTTGCCGGTCAGCGTCTCGCCGCGTATCAGCATCCGCACCGGCGCGTTGCCGTGGCGCAGCGGGCGCCACCAAGGGCCGTCCGCGCCGGCGAACACCTGATCGCCCTCGCGCCGGTAGTTGACGGGCAGTTCCCGGCCGTCGGGCAGTTCCAGCAGCATGACGATGCCGGCTTTTTCGCCTTGGGGATTGCTGCGCAACTCGGCAACGTCCCGGGGGATGCCGACCAGCACTGCATAGGCCCGATAGGCCAGCAGCAAGGCGGCCAGGAGGCCGACGATGACCAATGGCCACTTCAGCCACGTCATGGCCCGCCGCCTTGCTCCGCGCCTGCGGCTGGTTCGTTCATGGCCCGCCGCCAAGCCTCGATCTCCTCCCGCGCCAAGCCGATCACCGCATCCGGCGCCTGCATGGGGATGAAGTGGGTCACCTTCGGCCAGTGCAGGTCGCGCCCTTGCCTGAACCGGCTGGCCAAGCCGGGCCAAGTGGGCGATGAGGTGAAGTCCATGATGCCGCGCTCGGCCGGCGGTGCCTTGGCGCGCACGACCAGGACCGGCACGCGCACGGCCGCCACCCGTTCAAAGATCGCCGAGTTGCTGTTGTTGGCCATGTACACCGAGGCTTCGATTTCCGGAGGACAGGCGAGGACCATGCCGCCGTTCGGGGACGCCACCAAGCCGTGCTCGCAATAGTCCCGAAAGGACTGCGGATCGTACAGGGGGAAGGCGCTCTTGCTGGCCAGGCGCTGCATCATGTCCGCCGCCGAGGCGAAGTTGTTGAAGCGGCGCGCCGCCGGATGGATGCCGCCGGGCAGGTCCGGCCGCGGCATGGGGTTGGCGTAGTGTTTGGGCGCCATGATCGTCGGGTCGAGCAGCAGCAGGCGGTCAAACGCGCCGCCGCTGTCCACGGCTGCCGTCTGCGCCGCAGCGTCAACCAAGGCGTGGGCGCCCATTGAGTGGCCGATGCCGATCAGGTTGCGCAATGCCAAGGCCTTGACGAAGGCCACCAAATCCGCGCCCACCTCCTTCCAGCTGTTGATCTTGCGCTTTTCGCTGCGTCCGTGGCCGCGTTGCTCCAAGGCGATGGAGTGGAGGTTGCTCAAGGGTTCGATGATCCGGTCCCAGATGCGCCCGTGAAAGCCCGTGGCATGGACGAACAGCAGCGTCGGCTGGCCGGGCTGCGGCTGGTTGCGTTCAAAATAGGCGAGTTCCACGCCGTTGACGCGGATTTTGCGGAGTTGGGGTTCGGACATTGAAAACCGCGCTACGCGGAGCCGCCGTACTTGCGCAGTTCGGCGCGGCCCACCACCAAGTGATGCACTTCGTCGGGACCGTCCGCCAGACGCAGGGTGCGCTGCCCGGTGTACATCCCAGCCAGCGGTGTCCATTGGGAGACGCCGGTGGCGCCGTGGATTTGGATCGCTTGGTCAATGATTTGGCAGACCCGCTCCGGCACCATCGCCTTGACCATGTGGACCCAGATTCGGGCCTCCTGGTTGCCGAGCACGTCCATCGCCTTGGCGGCCTGCAGCACCATCAGGCGCATGGCTTCGATCTCGATGCGGGCCCGGGAGATCACTTCGATGTTCTTGCCGAGCTGGGCGATGGGGCGGCCGAACGCCTCGCGGCTCAAGCCCCGGCGGACCATCAGGTCCAAGGCCTTTTCGGCTTGGCCTATGGAGCGCATGCAGTGGTGGATGCGGCCCGGCCCCAAGCGCACCTGGGAGATCTCGAAGCCGCGGCCCTCGCCGAGCAGGATGTTCTCCTTGGGCACCCGGACGTTGTCGAAGCGCAGGTGCATGTGGCCGTGGGGCGCGTCGTCGTGGCCGAAGACGTGCATGGGGCCGAGGATTTCCACCCCGGGGGCGTCGATGGGCACGAGGATCTGTGACTGCTGCCTGTGGGTCGGCGCCTCCGGACTGGTCTTGACCATGCAGATCATGATCTTGCAGCGCGGGTCGCCCGCCCCGGAGATGTAGTACTTCTCGCCGTTGATGACCCACTCGTCGCCGTCGAGCGCCGCCCTGGTGCCGATGTTCTTGGCGTCGGAGGAAGCCAGGTTCGGCTCGGTCATGGCGTAGGCGGAGCGGATTTCGCCGTTCAGCAGCGGCTTGAGCCACTTCTCCTTCTGCTCCGGAGTGCCGACCCGTTCCAGCACCTCCATGTTGCCGGTGTCCGGGGCGCTGCAGTTGAGCGATTCGGAGGCCAGCGGGCACTTGCCGAGTTCCGCGGCGATGTAGGCGTAGTCGAGGTTCCTCAAGCCTTCGCCGGTCTCGGCGTCGGGCAGGAAGAAGTTCCACAGGCCCGACTCCTTGGCCTTGGTCTTGGCGCCGTCAAGCAACTCCAGCTGGCCGGGCGCCCAACTCCAGCGGTCCTCGCGATCCTCGCCGAGGCGATGGAACTCCTCGACGATGGGCTCCACGTTCTCGGCGATGTGCTTTTTCACCGCCGCCAGCAGCGGCTCCGCCTCGGCGGATAGGGTCAGGTCGTACAGGTCGGCGTTCAGGCCGTTGTCATGGGACATTGAAACCCCCAATGGATTTTCGACAATGGAAAACCCCGCATTCTACCGTTAGTCTGTTGTTGACTTGCAAGGGCGGAGACCTTCGCCCCATGCCGGACGGTCGAACTGAACCAGAGACGAGCGGGGAATGATGAAAATGCGAAAAGGGCTTTCCGCATGGGCGCTGGCCGCAGCCTGCCTGGGAGCGGCCTTGGGCTGGGCGGAAGCGGAGGATCTGCACGGCGGCGAGGGCATCCTGTTCTGGACGCCCGAGCGGCAGATCATCGGCTATCGCGCCATCGACGATCTGTATCCCACGCGGGAGATCAAGGCGGGGAGGCATCCCTATCCGCTCATTCCGGCCCATCGCGACTTCAGCGCGTTCCGCTACCGCCATGAGGGCGCGCGCGGAACCCTGGACGACTACATGGCGTCGCAGCGCGTCGCCGGGCTGATTGCGGTCAAGGACGGCAAGGTGGCGCTGGAGCGCTATGGCCTCGGCAACGACGCGGACAGCCGCTGGATCTCGTTCTCCATCGCCAAGTCGGTGGTCAGCCTGCTGATCGGCGCGGCCATTCAGGACGGCTACATCGCCAGCGTGGACGATGCGGTGGTGGACTACCTGCCGCGGCTCAAGGGCGGCGTCTATGACGAGGTGACCATCCGCCACATCCTGCAGATGTCGTCCGGCGTGGCTTGGAACGAGGACTACGCCGATCCGCAATCGGACACCGCGCTGGCGCCGGGCGGCGGCATGGCGCTGATCGACTACATGAAGGCCCTGCCGCGGGTGGCCGAACCGGGCGTGAAGTTCAACTACAACACCGGTGAGACCAGCATCGCCGGCGCGGTGCTGCGCGCCGCCGTTGGCAACAATCTCGCCACTTACCTGACGCACAAGATCTGGCGCCCGTTCGGCATGGAGTCCGACGCAAGCTGGCTCCTGGACGCGCCGGGCGGCCATGAATACGGCGGCTGCTGCATCAACGCCACCCTGCGCGATTACGCCCGGATCGGCCTCATTGCCCTGAACGGCGGCGTCACCCCGCTACGGAAACGGATGGTGCCCGAAGGCTGGATGGAGGAGTCGTTCGCCCCCTCGCCGGGCTACGACGGCTACGGCTACTACTGGTGGCTGCTCGATGACGGCATCCGCGCCGGCCGGGGCATCTTCGGCCAGATCATCTGGATCGACCCGGTCCGGAACATCGTCATCGCCCAGCACGCGGCTTGGCCCAATGCCAGTGCTGCCGCCCTGCACAGCCATCGGGCGGCCTTCTTTGCCGCCTTGGCAGATGCGCTCTGAGACGGCGCCGGAAAACGCCAATCAAGAGGAGATGAGGACGTCATGAGCACATCGATCGATCCGGATGAGCTGAAGCGCTTCAGCTTCAACGTTTGGGGCTTCAAGCAGGGCGAGATGGTCTCGCTGATGATTCACATCGGCGACCGCTTGGGGCTGTACAAGGCCTTGGCCGGCGCCGGGCCGGTCACGGCCGGGGAACTGGCGGCGCAGACCGGGCTCAAGGAGCGCTGGCTGCTGGAGTGGCTGCGCGGCCAAGCGGCGGCGAGACTGCTGGACCACTCCGACGGCGATCGTTTTGAACTCAGCCCGGCAGGGGCGGCCGTGCTGGCGGACGAGGAGGGCAGCCTAGCCTTTGCCGCAGGCGCGTTCAGCAGCCCGATTGCGCCGGAGACGACCGACAAGCTGGTGGATGCCTTTCGCACTGGCATCGGCCTCTCCTACGAGGAGTTGGGGCCAAACGCGGCCCATCGCACGGAGCGCATGCTGGGGCCTTGGGTGCGCCAAGCCTTGGTGCCGCGGATTCTGCCGGCCTTGGACGGCGTGGCGGACAAGCTCACGCGGGGCGCACTGGTGGCCGATGTGGGCTGCGGCGGCGGGCTGGCTATCGCCGCCATGGCCAAGGCCTATCCCGATTCGGAGTTCCACGGCTACGACCCGAGCGGCCACGCCATCGATCGCTGCCGCGAGAAGGTCGCTGAGCAGGGGCTTAAGAACCTGCAGACCTTCGTGGCCGGCGGCGAGGCCCTGCCCTCTGAGGCGACCTACGACTTCCTCATCACCTTTGACTGCATCCACGACATGACACGCCCCGCCGAGGTCATCGCCGCCATTCGGCGGGCGCTGAAGCCGGACGGCACTTGGCTGATTAAGGACATCCGCAGCACACCCGACTTCAAGCAGAACCTGCGCAACCCGATGCTGGCGATGTTCTACGGCTTCTCCGTCTCCGCCTGCATGTCCTCAGCCCTTGCCGAGCCGGACGGGGCCGGGCTCGGCACCTTGGGCTTCAACCCGGCCGTGGCGGAGGACATGGTGCGGGCGGCTGGCTTCACCCGCTTCCGCATGCACGACTTTGACGATCCCAGCAACCTGTACTACGAGGTGCGGGTGTGAGGGGACTCGCTGCCGGAGCATGTGTCCGCGGCACCCGTTCATTGGTCCTTTTTCGCTGTCCCCGAATCCGTCTTTGCTATTCCCCCGTCTTTTGATCGAGCCACTTGGCGATGGTCGGCCCAGCGGCGCCGCCCGCCACGCTGCAGGCGATCAGGGCGTAAACCTCATCGAACAGCGCCGAACCAATCAGAAAGCCGAACCCGACGCCGCCAAGCATCATGGCCGCCTTCTTGAAATCGGCCTTGGTCAACGCCTCCTTCTGCGCCTCCTGCTGCCTTGGGGACTGGTGCGGGCTTGAGCCGTGCTGGGACCGCGTTCGTCTCAACACACGCAGCGCATAGGTTGCAGCGAGCACTGCGGCGACCACGATCGACACGGCCATTGCGCCGCCGACGATGCCTCTCAAGCTGATGCCGTCCACGTAGCCCATGAGCAGCCCGAGTGAGATGCAGGATGCGGCCCAAACGCTGAACCACAGTCCCTTCATGCAACTGCTCGCAGCGGTTGCTGTCTGTTTCCGACGCCAGTCGTCGTGGCTGTGCGTTGCGAGTGATGAAGGGGCTTGAGGCAAGCCCCTTCCTTCGCACTGTGGCGAATCACTGGCACACTACTCCCCGCTGGGGTAGCACGCATGTTGGCCCACCGTGATGCCCTCGTTGATGGAGCTGGGGGTGTCGAGGGAGCCAAGGTACTCAGCTCCTTCGTACGTGCCCATCACCAAGCTGGCCGAGCCCGTGGCCCAACCGCCAGGCCCCCTCGCGCCAGCCTTGCCGATCAACGCCAAGGCGAAGCCGACAAGTGGCCAAAAGCCGCCGCTGGCGCGCTCCATTTCCTGGGTTGTGAGTTCCTTCATGTGAATGTCTCCTGTAAGTAAATGGGATGGCGACGATGGCGCGTCCGCGGCGGCGGCGCAAGCCGTGTGCGCCGAATTCCCGCATCCCTCCACAATGCGATGGCAAGACAATGGCCGCTGTGCGCTTGGGCTTACATTACGGGGGCATTTGTGCGCCGGAAACCCCGTTGGCGGCGGGCGCTTGGCTTACGTTGAGCCGGGTCGCTTGCCTACGGCTGCGGCTGCGCTGAGCGGTTTGCCGCCCAGCTGCTTCGCGCCGCCATCAAGGCGCGGACCGCCGCCGGCCCCTTCGCGTCAGCGCAACCCCCAACGAACCGCAGGTTCGCCTTCATCGGCTTCCCGCACGCCTTGGGCGACCGGATCCCAACCGAACAGATCCTCGACGATGCGGTATAGAGCCGGCACGCAGAACAGGGTGATGAAGGTGGCGAACAGCACGCCGTAGGCCAGCGAGATGGCCATTGGGACGAAGGGCGCCGTGGCCGGGGTCATGTTGCTCATCAGGGGAATCAGGCCAACGAAGGTGGTCACCGAAGTCAGAATGATGGCGCGGAAGCGGGCGCCGCAACTGGTGATCAGCGCCTCCTCCACCGGCATGCCCTCGCGGCGGCGGCGGTTGACGAAATCGACCAGCACGAGGCTGGCGTTGACGACCACGCCGGACAGGGCCGCCATGCCCAGCAGCGAGAAGAACAGCAGATCCATGCCCATTACCCAATGGCCGAAGATGGCTCCGACGGCGCCGAAGGGGATCACGCTCATGATGACCAGCGGCTGAATGTAGCTTCTCAAGGGCACCGCCAGCAGGGTGTAGATGAGGACCAGCGACAGCAGGGCGCCTTGGGCCAAGCCGCCCATGGCGTCGTTGCGTTCCTCCTGCTCGCCTGCCAAGCCGAAGCGGACATCGGGAAACTTGGCCTCAAGCGCCGGCAGGACCTCTCGATTGATGCTGCTCATCACGTCCTCCGGGGCAATGGCGCCGCGGTCCACCTCAGCGGTCACGTTGACCACCCGCTGGCGGTTGGTGCGCTGAATGGAGGAGTAGCCCCGCCCCAGATCGAATTGGGCGACGCTGTGGAAGGGCACTTCCTTGCCGTCGGCGGTGCGGATGTACATGTCCTCCAGGTTGCCGATGGACTTCCGCTCGGCCTCCGGGAAGCGCACCATCACCCGCACCTCGTTCTCGCCGCGCTGCACCCGCTGCGCTTCGGCGCCGTAGAAGGCGCTGCGCACTTGGCGGGCGAGGTCGCCGAGGGTCAGGCCCAGGTTGCGGGCCTCGGGCAGCAGGCTGAGCTTGATTTCCTGCTTGCCGGCGCGGAAGGAGTCGCTGATGTCGTACACGCCCTGGTAACGGGCGAGCTTGAGGCGCAGTTCCGCCGCGACCGTGCGCAACTCCTCCACGTCGGTGCCGCTGATCTGGTAGTTGATGGGTTCGCCGGCCGACCATTGGTCGGCATTGAAGCTGAGCTTCACCGCATCGGGAATGGGCCCCGTCAGTTCCCGCCAGCGTTTGGCGATGTCCTTGGCGCTCAGGTTGTCCCGCTGCCGCGGCGGCGGCAGTTCGATCACCACTTCCGCGAAGTGGCTGCGGCCGGGCCGCGGCCGCGCCCCGGGACCGTCCCGATGCACGGCGGTGCCGATGCTGGTCAATTGGTTGAGGATGACGTCCCGGTCCCGTCCAAGCTGCTGGGTCAGCTCTTCGTTCAACTTGGCGGCGCCGGCTTCGATTCGGCGCGCCGCCTCGATCGTCTGATCCACCGAAACGCCCTGCGGCAGCTCCAACTGGCCGTAGATGCGGTTGCCTTCGATGGAGGGAAAGAAGCCGAACGTGACGCGGCCGCTCAGGATCATCGCCAAGGCCAGTATGAGCACCCCCAAGCCAACGGCGGCAGTGACGTAGCGCCATTCGACGGCCCGCCGCACCAAGGGCAGGTAGTGGCGAACCGCCAAGGCCTCAAGGCCTGCCGCCATGCGGCCTTGAATGCGGTTCCAAAAGTGCCCCACGCCTTGTTTGGCCCGGCTGCGTTTGCGGTAGGCCAAGTGGGCCGGCAGGATGAGTTGGGACTCGATGATGCTGAATGCCAGCGCCACTATGACGACGACGCCGATGCTGCCGAAGAACTCGGTCAACATGCCTTCCACCAGCACTAGGGGAAGGAAGGCGGCCACGGTGGTCAGCACCCCGAAAATCACCGGCACGGAAACCTCCCAGGTGCCGTCGATGGCGGCTTGAACGGGCGCCTTGCCGATTTGCTCCTGGCTGTGGATGCGCTCGCCCACGACGATCGCGTCATCGACCACTATGCCGAGCACCAGTATGAAGGCGATGACCGTGAGGGTGTTGATGTTGATTCCGATGTAGGGCAGGGTGGCGATGCAGCCCAACAGGGCGATGGGGATGCCGGCGGCCACCCACAGGGCCAGGCGCAGGCGCAGGAACAGCGCCAGAATGACCAGCACCAGGGCCAAGCCGCCGCCAGCGGTGGTGTTCAGGACGCTGAAGCGCTCCACCAGCTCCTTGGAGGTGTCGGTCCAGATGGTGACGCTTAAGCCCTCGGGCAGGCGGGTGCGGACCTCATCGACGTAGGCATCGACGTCTTCGGCGATCCGCATGATGTCCTCGTCGCCGATCTGGGCCACTTCGATCACCACCGCGGGCTCGCCGTTGAAGCGGGCGTAGAGGTCGCCCTCCTCAAAGCCGTCGCGAATGTCGGCCACTTCATCCAGCGTGACCTTGGTGCCGTCGGGGCGGGTCAGCACGACCACATCCGCGAATTCGTCGCCCCAGTAGGCTTGGCCCTTGGAGCGGATGAGAATCTCGCCGCCGTCGGACTTGATGGTTCCGCCGGGCATGTCGAGCGACGTGTTGCGCACCGCTTGGGTCACGCGATCCAAGGTCAGCTCGTGGCGCCGCAGCGCGCGTTCCGAAACCTCGATGGAGATCTCGTAGGGCCGCACGTACTTGATGCCCACCTGGGAGATGCCGTCGATGGCGGCGATCTCATTGCGCAGCCGCTGGCCCCAATCTTTAAGAATGCGCTCGTCGGCGCGTCCGGAGAGAGCCACTTGGGCGACGTTGCGGATGATCGAGAACTTGGAGACGATGGGCTTCTCGGTTTCCGCGGGGAAGCTGTTGATGCCATCGACGTGGCTTTTGATTTCGTTGAGCGCCACCACGTCATTGGCGTTCAGGGCCAGTTCCGCCATCACTTGGCACATGCCCTCGCTGGCGACGGAGTGAATCTCCTCGATGCCGTCGATGCCGTCGATGGCCTCCTCGACGCGGATGCAGACGCCCCGCTCAACCTCCTCCGGAGCGGCGCCCAAGTAGGGCACGTTGATCGACACCACCGGCACCTCCATGTTGGGAAACTCCTCCTGATTGACGGTGAACAGGGCCAGCAGCCCGCCGATGCACAGCAGGAACATCAGCAGGTTGGCGGCGACCGGATTGCGGACGAACCAAGCGATGGCGGTGCGCATGTGCTATTTCTCCTGCTCGCGGAGGAAAGTCGTCGAGTCGGTCAGGCTTCGCGCCCGGCGAGCGCCTTGCCGTCCGTTTGCGGCGTCCCCACGTTTGCGGGCCGGTCAGGTGGCGGCTTGGTCGGCAATGGGATGCACCCGCATGCCTTCGATCGGCGTCTGCATGGGCGAAACGCAAACCCGCTCGCCCCGCTCGAGCCCGCCGACGATCAGCACGTCGTCCCGGTACAGGCGCAAGGGCTCGACGTCGCGGAACTGCAGGCGCCGCTCCTCATCCACCACCAGCACGCGGTTGCCGTTGCGCAGGGCGGTGCGCGGCAGCACGACGATGCCATCGACCGTCAGCCCCTCGATTTCGGCGTCCACGAACAGTCCCACGGCCGGCGGTTCGGCATGGTCGCCGCTGTTGACGCGGGCCACCACGTTGACCATGCGGCTGGCAGTGTCGATCTGCGCCTCCGTGCGCACGATGCGGCCGGACCATCGCAGCGTTCTCCCGGCGAATTGGGCCGATAGGGTGACTCGGGGCTGCGCCTCCTCCGGCAAGGCGCCGCGCTGGCCCAAGGGCACGTTGAGGAAGGCCAGTTGTCGGTCGGCGATGGGCAGGCGCACCTCCACTTGGTCGCTGGCGTAGAGCGTGGCCACCGACAGGTTGCGTCCCACCAGTTGGCCAATGTCCACCGTCTCGCTCTTCACCAAGCCGGTGAAGGGCGCCCGGACCTCGGTGCGCTCGAGATCCCGCTGGGCCTGGTCGAAATTGGCGCGGGCATCCTCCAGGGCCGCTTCCTTGACCCGCGATTCCTTCAGGGTGTTCTCCATTTGCGACCGGCTGGCCAGCTGCCGCTGCTCCAGGCTGCGCATGCGCTGGTGCTCGTAGCGGGCATGGTCGTGCTCCGCCTCGGCTCGGGCGAGCGCCGCCCGGGCGCGCTGCAGGGCCGTTCGGTAGTCTTGGTCGTCGAGCTTGAGCAGCACGGCGTCCTTCTCGAAATAGCCGCCGTTGACCAGCGCCGGGGATATCCACACCACCCTGCCGGCCACTTCGGGAAACAGGGCGGTGACCTGGTTGGGCGCGACGGTGCCTTGGGAGTGGACGCGCAGTTGGATGGACTCCGGCAGCACGTCGCGCACCCGCACGGTGGGCGCCACCGGCTCGGGAATGTCGGGGTCGATTTCCGGGCTGGTGGCCATGAGCGCCACCGCGCCGAAGGTCGCGGCGAGGATGATGAGGCCGGGGAGCAACACTTTGCGCTTCATGAGGCGGCCGCCTCCGGCAGGGGTTCGGAATGCCGGGCGGATTGCCGGGCGGCGGCCTCGATGGCCGGAGCCAGGGTGCGGGCGTGCAGTGCCGAGAAGTCGTCGAACACGTCCCGCACGTCGCGCCGGTCCCGGTTGGCCAACGCGCCTTCAAGCCGCCGGGCGATGCGGTTGAATGCCGCCACGTCGAGCTGCACGTAGGGCTTGACCGCTTCAAGAGTCGGGGCGAACTGCTTGAACAGGCCGTGGGCGATGAGCTGGCAGACCAGGTTGCCGCTGGTGATCATGATCGCGCGCATCATCTCGATGCGGGCGGCGGCGTGGGCTTCGCCGTCCAAACCGTCGTCGAAGAGCCTTGAGAGCCGGGCTTGGACGGCCTCGATGTCGGCATCCCGCCCGCGCTCCACGAGGGCCTCCGCCGCCATGCTGAGCAGCCGCTCCACCACTTGGAATATCTGCCCCAGCAGCTGGGCGTCCGGGACACGGGTGGCGGCGAGCATGTGGCCGATGATGTCGAGGCTGGCTTGGTTGATGGGCGCCACGCGGGCGCCGCCCGGCTGGATGTCCGCCACGCCCAGCTGCGACAGGCGGCTCATCGCCTCCCGCACGGCGCCTCGGCTGACGTTGAAGCGCACCGCCAGTTCCCGCTCCGATGGCAGCCGGTCGCCGGCCCGATAGCGTCCGGAGAGGATTTCGTCGGTGAGGGTGCCGGCCAGCTGGCTGTGTTTGGCGCTCATGCCGCGGTCGCGTTCTTTGTGCAAGGATTGTTTGGTAAGACCATTTTGGTCATACCAAATTGGTCGAGGCAATTCTATGCGCTCACAATCGTTTGTCCAGCGCTTTCTCGGAAAAAGTTTGCGACGGGTTGGGAAATCATGCCCGGCGGTCGAACGACGGTTCGTCATGGAACATCGTGTTTCAACGCGAAATGCGGAGCGTGATTCGCAGGAGGAGTTTGTCCGGCGCCGTCGCCGCAATCAGCCGATTCGGTTCAAGGCCTGCTCCGACAGCGTCAGCGAACGGTCGATGCGCTCGCGCAGCTCCTCCAGATCAACGCCTTGCGCGCTCTTCTTGCCCGCGCAGTAGCGGGCGTACACGCCATGCACGATGCAGGCGGTCTTCCAGCGGTTGAACGCCAAGTAGTAGTCGAGCCGGGACAGGTCGCGGCCGGTGTGCTCGGCGTAGCGTTCGGCGAGTTCGGTGCGGGTCGGGAAACCGGGCGGGGCGGTGGCCGCCTCCGGCGCGACCGGCTCGTCATCGGCTGGGTCCGGCCAAGGGTTCAGCGCGTAGGCGAGATCGGCCAAGGGATCGCCGAGCGTGGAGATCTCCCAATCCACCACGGCGGCGATGGCGCAGTCGGGGCCGACCAGGCAGTTGTGCAGCCCGTAGTCGCCATGCACCACTCGGGCCGGGCCTTGGTCGGGGATGTTGGCGAGCAGGAAGTCGCGGATGCCGTGCGCCCGCCGGTCATCGTAGTCGGCGGCTTCGATGGACGAGGTCCAGGAGCGGTACCAGGTCTTGAGTTGCCGGCCGACGTAGTTCTCCTTCCTGCCGAGTTCGCCGAGGCCGACGGCGTCGGGGTCCACCGCATGCAGGTCGCCGAGCACGTCAATGAAGGAGTGGGCGGTCTTGCGGCGCTTGTCCTGCGGCACCAGCGCCGCGGTGTCTTCGGCGTTGTAGAGCGGGCGCCCGTCGATCAGGCCCATCACGTAGAACCAAGCGCCGGTGACGCCGGGGCTTTCGCAAAAGCCGAGCGCCTTGGGCACCGGCACCGGGGTCGGCCCCAGCGCGGAGATCAACGACCACTCGCGGCTCATGTCGTGGGCCTTGGGCAGCAGTTCCCCTTGGGGCGGACGGCGGATGACCGCCCGCCGACCTTCGGCGTCGTCCAGCCGATAGGTGAGGTTCGAGTGGCCGCCTTCCAAGCGCGTCCAGTGGAAGGGCGGGGTCAGGTCCTCGACGTGGTCCTTGATCCAGGCCTCCACCGCCGCCACGCGGTAGCCTTCCGGCCCCGTGCTCTCGTCATGCTCCATGCCGCCGCCTCCTGCTCCTGTGCGCCGATATTGCCCTAACTGCCCGTTGCCGGACAATTGCTGTGCGGGTTCGGAAACATGTCGGAATCCTGCCTGCGTGGAGCGCTCGGAGTTTCGCGGCAAGCGAAACTCCATCCGCGACCGTCAGGTCGCGCAATTGCTTGAATCCCTGCCTCGAACCTTCGCATAATCGCCGCCCCTTCCATCAAAATTCAGGGAGATTGCGTGGCTAACCAAGCACTTGAACAGGGTCTTGAGACGCTCAAGGCCAAAATCGGCCAACCGTCGCAGCCGACCGATTGGTTTGAAATGACCCAGGATCGCATCAATGCCTTTGCCGACGCCACTTTGGATCATCAATGGATCCACGTGGAGCCGGAGCGGGCCAGGAGCGGGCCGTTCGGCGCGCCCATCGCCCACGGCCAATTGACCCTGTCGCTGATGAGCTTTCTGCCCGGCGGCGAAGGCGTCGGCCTCCCCGCTCTGCCCGGCATGAAGCTCGGCATCAACTACGGCTGGAACAAGGTGCGCTTTCCCGCGCCGGTGCCGGTGGGCGCCCGCATCCGCACCCGTAGCGAAATTCTGAGCGTGGAGCCGAAGGGCGGCATGATCGAGGTGGTCAATCAGCTCACCGTTGAGGTGGAAGGCCAAGCCAAGCCCGCCTGCGTTGGGGAGAGCGTGCTGCGGATTGCGTTTTGATGCCGCACTGATGGCGGCAGGGCCGGTCGCGCTGACGGCTCCGCCATGAGGCGCCGGTGGTTGGCCGGCGTCGGTGCGCTCGTCGTTCTGTGGGCGGTGGCGGACTGGATGACGCTGGATGTCGGTGCGCTCAAGCCGCTGGCGTTGGGTGCCGGCAGCCTGCAGGTGAAAGCTTCCGTCGAGGGCGCGCAGGTGCGGCTTGATGGCGTTTTGCTTGGCGAGACGCCACTCGTCGTCGATCCCGTGCTGGCCGGCCGCCATCGCCTGTTGGTGGAGCACCGGTTCCATCCGCCGGTCGCTTCGGAAATCGAGATTCGGCGCGGCGAGCGTCTTTTGGTGCCGGTGGCGCTGGCGCCCGCCTATGGCGAGCTGTTGATTGCCAGCAATCCCGTTGGCGCCTCGGTGAGCCTCAATGGCGAACGCCTTGCCCAAGTCACTCCCTTGGAACTCGATCCGCTTGTGGCTGGCCGCCATGAAGTGACGGTCGAGCAGTTCGGTCGGGCGGCCGTCAATAAGACCGTTGAGGTGTTGCCCGGCCAGCGCCATGAATTGATCGTCGAGTTGAACCGGGTGGCGATGGGCGAGCTTCGAGTGCGAACCCAGCCCGCCTCCGCCGAAGTCCGGCTGGTTGATGGCCCGAAGCCGTACCGCCCGGGCGTTCGCCTGCCGGTGGGCGTTTACCGCATCGAAGTGTCCGCACAGGACCATCGGAGCAAGACGCGCAGCCATCGGCTGCGCCAAGGCGTCAACGCCATCGACGTCGCCTTGGAACGGCTGGTCGGCCTGCTGCGTCTTGAAGTGACGCCGGCGGATGCCGAGGCGGCCGTGCGCTTGGGCCGGGGCGGCTTCCAGCCGTTCCGGCCGGGCGTTGCGCTTCCCGTCGGCCCGGTGGAGCTGCGGGTGCGCAAGGCGGGATACCGCACGAACTTGGAGCGGTTCCGGTTGTCCGAGGCCGGCAAGACGCTGCGCATCGCCTTGTCCCGCTACCAAGTCAGCGGCGGTGAGTTTGTGCAGGACGCCTTGGCCAGCGGCGGCATGGCCCCAAAGCTGGTGGTGGTGCCGCCCGGCAAGGCCGGCATCGGTGCCGCCGGCGGCGATGGCATGCGGGCGCTGCCGGCCCAGGAGGCGTTGATCCGCGAGCCTTTTGCCCTCGCCGTGCATGAGGTGAGCTTGGGCGACTACCGGCGCTACGCCGAGGCCATGAGCCTGAGCCTGCCGACGGCCAAGGGCATGGACAGCGACCGCCACCCAGTGGTCAAGGTGAGTTGGCGCGAAGCGGTTGGCTACGCCGATTGGCTGAGCCGCGAGACCGGCAAGCTCTACCGCCTGCCCGACGAACGGGAGTGGGCCTATGCGGCCAGTCGCTGGGCGTCCCGGGCCGCGCCTTGCCAGCGAGGCAACATCGCCGACCGGTCGCTCGGCCAAGTGTTTCGGCAGTGGCAGGTCATCGACTGTGACGACGGCTTCGTCCGCAGCGCGCCGGTCGGCTCCTTCCAAGCCAATGCCCTCGGCGTGCATGACCTGTTTGGCAACGTGGCGGAGTGGGTCAACGACTGCGGTCCCAGCGGCTGCGGCAATCACATCGCCCGCGGCAGTGCCTGGGACTCCGCAGGCGATGAGCTGCAGCCCTCGTTCCGCGAGAGTTACGACCGTCCCTCGGACACACGCGGTTTCAGGGTGGTGCGGGAACTGTAGGGCGTTCGCGGGCCTTTCCGCGAAGGTCGTGTCTCCTGCGGCCGTCCCGCAGTTGCGTGTGTCCCGGAGCCGAGCGTGTGTCCCGAAACCGTGTGCGCAGCCGTCCAAAAGTTGTGTGTCCGGGAGCCGACGAAAAGTTGTGTGTCCGGGAGCCTACGACGGGAGCCTTGGACGACAGCCCAATGTGTGTCCCGGAGCCTCATGTGTGTCCCGGAGCCTCACAGCCCAATGTGTGTCCCGGAGCCTTCGGAGCCTGACCCACGCAACGGTACCGGAGCTTCGCGCAGCGAAACGCGCCCGCTTCGCAGGCGCGCCTTGACGGTCACTCGTCCGTCCGCTCTGCCGTTGGGTGGCCACATTGCGGCGTTATACTCTGACCATCCACTTAGTGCTTACTGACGAATTCGCCCGTGCAGCTTGACGCTTCCATTCCCGGCTTGGATCGCCAATCCATCGGTGTCGTGCGGGCGGCCGATGCAGGCGGCGAGACGGCGTTGGTCGCGTCGCCCGCCACCGGGGATCCTCTGCCCGCCTTGGCCAAGCCCTTGATGCCGCAGCACCAAACGTTTTATCGTGAGGGTGTCCCTGCCTAATGGAAATCCCCTCGCCAACATGACCGCGACGCTGGCCTTGTCGCACCGGACCCGCTATGCCTACCAACTTCCGGTCAGCCAGTCGCGTCAGCTGCTACGCCTGACGCCGCGTGAGGCCCCCGGCCAACGTGTCCTATCGACGCGCATTGAGGTTTCGCCGCAGCCCTGGGAAATGGCCACCCACATGGATGCGTTTGGCAACCAACTCACCGCGCTGCTGATTCTTGAGGAGCACCGAGCGCTCGACATCAAAGCGGAAGCGCAGATCGAACTGGCACCCATCGACCGCGTCGATCCGCAGGCCGGTCGGAGTTGGGAGCACACCGCGAAGCGCCTGCAAGCGCCCATCGACGAACCGAGTTGGGAGGCTGCCCAGTTCTGCTATCCCTCGCCTCGAGTGACGCTAGACGGCGCCTTGGACTTTTGCCGCGACCTGTTCGCCCCGCGCCGTTCCGTGCTGGACATCGGCTGGAGGCTGTGCGAGCGCATCTTCAATTCCATCGAGTACTGCGAAGGCGTCACCAGCGTGAACACCCCGGTGACGGAGATCTTCAGCCATCGCCAAGGCGTCTGCCAGGACTTCGCCCATGTCGCCATTGCCTGCCTGCGCACCTACGGCCTGGCCGCCCGCTACGTCAGCGGCTACGTGCGCAACAGCCTTCGCCAAGGAGTCGCCGAGGGCGATGCCTCGGACGCCTCCCACGCTTGGTTCTCCGTTTGGTGCCCGAAGTTTGGCTGGACCGACTTTGATCCCACCAACAACCAGCAGCCGAACCAGTCGCACGTTGCCTTGGCTTGGGGACGGGACTACGGCGACGTCAGTCCCACCATTGGCTTCATTCAGGGTGGCGGCGAGCAGACGCTCGAAGTGGCGGTGCAAGTCACCGAGCAGAGCCCAAAGTGAACGTCGAAGCGGACTTTGAAGTTGTGTTGGAAAAATCCGGCCTCACCCTGCGGGTCGTTGCCGGGCAATCGATTCTGGAGGCGGTCGAAGCCGCCGGTGTGGATGCGCCCCATTCCTGCATCAGCGGCATCTGCGGCGCTTGCGAGACCCGGGTGCTGGCCGGCCTGCCTGACCATCAGGACGACATCCTGACCGCCGAGGAGCGCCGGCGCAACGACCTGATGATGATCTGCTGTTCGCGCTCGCGCACGGCCCGGCTGGTCCTCGACCTGTGACGGGGATCACCGGCATCATCCTGTGCGGCGGACGCGGCGGCCGCCTGGGCGGCGCCGACAAGCCGTTGCTGCCCTGGCGCGGGCGGACGCTGGCGGCGCGAACCGTCGAGCGGCTGCGCCCGCAGGTGAGCGCGCTGCTGATCAGCGCCAACCGCAACTTCGACGAATACCGCCTGCTTGCGCCTGTGGTGGCCGACGAACTGCCGCCGCACCAAGGCCCGCTGGCCGGCGTCGCGGCGGCGCTGCGGCGCTGCGCAACGCCCCTGGCCTTAGTGTGTCCGGGCGATGCGCCCCTGGTTCCGCTCGACCTGGCCAAACGCCTGCGCGCCGCGCTGGAGGCGCATCCGGCCGATCCCGGACCGTTGGCCGCCGCGGCTCACGACGGGGAGCGCCGTCAACCGCTGCATTGCCTGCTGCGCGTCGAAGCCATCGGCGCTTTGGATCGCCATATCGCCAGCGGCGACCGCGCCGCGCACGGCTGGCTTGACTCGATGGGTGCGCTCGATGTGCAATTCAAGGGCCGCAAGGCAGCCTTCCGCAGTTTCAACTCGAGGCAGGATTTTGAGGAAGTCTCGACCCCTGCGACGGAGAAGCCGCCATGAGCGCACTCAAAGTTCGGCGATTCCGCCGGCTGCTCGCCGACGCGTGCCGCACGTTGCCCATCCTCGCCGGGGCCGGCCTCTTGGCCGCTGAGCCGGTCGATCCCCATCTTTGGCTTGAGGACATTGAGGGGGAGCGGGCGCTGGTCTGGGTGAAGGCGCAAAACCGCGAGTCCGAGGCCCGGCTGACCGCTGACCCCCGCTTTGCCGCCATCGAGAAGGCCGCCTACGCAGTCCATGCCGCGACCGACCGCATCCCTTACGCTCGCCAAGCCGGCCAGCGGATGCTGAACTTTTGGCAGGATGAGGCGCATGTGCGCGGCTTGCTGCGCAGCGCCGAACCGCCGGCCTACTTGGCTGGCGAACCGCAGTGGGAGACGCTGCTGGACCTCGACCAACTGGCCGAGGCCGAAGGCGAGAACTGGGTGTACAAGGGCGCCGAATGCCTGCAGCCGGATGCCGGCCGCTGTTTGCTGATGCTCTCCCGGGGCGGCGGCGATGCGGTTGTCGTGCGGGAGTTCGATCTCGACGCCAAGCGCTTCGTGACCGACGGCTTCGTCAGTTCCGAAGCCAAGCAATCCGTCGCTTGGCTGGACGCGGACCGGCTGCTGATCACCAAGGCCGGCGATGGCTTCAAGGTCACGGACTCCGGGTACGGCGCCGAGTTGCGGCTCTGGCGCCGCGGCGAGCCCTTGAAGGCGAGCCGGCTGCTGCTTGAGGTGCCTGCCGATCACGTCGCGGTCAGCGGCGCGGTGGTCAACAACGCGCTCGGCGCCTTCCCGTTCGCCGTCGATGCGCCGACCTTCTTCAAGGAGGATGTTTACTATCTTGGCGGCGCCTTGAGCCATGCGTCCAACGGCGACGCCGGACCCGCCGGGGAGGGCGGTGCTGCCGAGCGGAACCGGCGGCGGCCGTTGTCAGCCAAGCTGCTGCCGCAAAAGCTGCCGCTGCCGCCCGACGTGGACTGGCGCGGGCTGTTTCAGGACCGCCTGATCGGCCTCACCCGCAGTGAATGGCGTCCCGCCGCTGGGGCGCCCGGCGAGCCGGCAGGCGCGCCGATTCCGGCGGGCGCCCTGTTCGCCGTGCCGTTGAACGACCTGCTGGCCGGTCGGCATGCGAACGTGGAGACGCTGGTGCGCCCCACCGCGCGGCGCGCCGTCACCGAGGTGCGGGCCAGCCGCTCCAGCCTGTACGTCAGCGTCACCGAGGATGTGGTGATGCAGTTGCTGGAGCTGAGCCCGCAGGCGGCGGGGTGGGGCCGTCGAACCGTGCCGCTGCCGGAAAACGGCGCCTTGAGCGTCGTCTCCGCCAATCCCCACAGCGATCTGGCGCTGGTGAACTTCGAGGCCTTCCTGAATCCGGACACCCTCTTCGCCGTCACGCCCGGCAAGGCCCCGAGTCCGGTGGCGCAGCTGCCGGCGCGCTTCGACGCCGCCAAGTTCAGGGCGCGGCAAACGTTCGCCGCCTCCAGCGATGGCGTTAAGGTGCCCTGCTTCATCATCGAGCCGAAAAGGCGCCGCGGCCCGCTGCCGACGCTGCTGTACGGCTATGGCGGCTTCGAGATCGCCTTGACGCCCAGCTACCTTTCGCCCTTGGCCACGGCGTGGCTCCAATCGGGCGGCGTGTTCGCCATTGCCAACATACGCGGCGGCGGCGAGTATGGGCCCGAGTGGCATCAGGCGGCGCTTGGACCCAATCGCCAGAGGGCCTACGACGACTTCGCCGCCGTCGCCGAGCATCTGGCCGCGACGGGCGTCACCCGCCCCCGGCAACTGGGCATCTATGGCGGCTCCAACGGCGGCCTGCTGGTGGGCGTGGCCTTCACCCAACGCCCGGACCTCTTCGGCGCGGCGGTTTCGGCGGTGCCGCTGCTGGACATGCTGCGCTACGACAGGCTTCTGGCCGGCGCCTCCTGGATCGGCGAGTATGGCGACCCGGACGACCCCGAGGCCCGGCAATGGCTGGCCGCCTACTCGCCCTACCAAAACGTCCGCCCGGATGCGGCCTACCCGCCCATGTTCCTGACCACTTCGACCAAGGATGACCGAGTGCATCCCGGCCATGCGCGCAAGATGGCGGCTCGGCTTAAGGCCCAGGGCCATGCGACGCTCTACTACGAAAACACCGAGGGCGGCCACAGCGCGGCCGCCAACTTGGCCCAGCTGGCCCGCCGCGATGCCTTGGTGGCGACCTTCCTGATGCAGGAGCTGATGGCTGCACCGAACCCTTCCGACTGAGAGCTGGGCGTCAGTTTTGCCATTGGCCCGCACTCGGCCGCAGGCGGGCGGGGAGCGGTGCTCGCCGTCCGGCGAATGGCGGCGCTCCGTAGTGGCGGGGCAGGTAGGCGAGGAGTCGATCCTCCGTGCGCGGGTCGAATTGCCACAGGTTTTCGTTGGCTTGCATCCGGCGGATGGCAGCGGTCCAGAAGGCTCGGTCGCCCCCTTGCGCCCTGACCAGGGACAAGCCGTGGCAGCCGCTGCAGTGGGCCTGAACCAGCTCCCGGCCCGGCGCCTCGATCAATCCGGCCTTGGGTTCGGCAGCCGCGCCAGCGCCGCAGCCAGCCCGATCAGACCGCTTGCACGGCGATGCGGTGGCATGCGTTTGACCGCTCCGGTGGTCCATTGGTTGCCCGGTGCCGGCGGATGGAACTCGGCCCGGCCGTTGCCGCCGCACTCGATGGTCAGCGCGTAGGAGTGTGTCTCGAACCGACCGCGCAGTTCAGCCAGGGAGAAGCGGCGCGGCGCCAGGCAGGCCTCGCCGTCGATGGTCAGCTCCCAGCCCGAGGGGTCGGTGCTTGCCGGCAGCAGGCCGTTGTTGCGCACGAACATGTGCTGGGCTGAAGTGAAAGGCTCATCGAGCAGGTGCGCCGGGGTCTCGGCGTTTAGGGGCAGGGCGCTTAGGGTCCGCAAGTGCGGCTTGGCCGGCAACGGGCTTGGGGGCGGGCTTGGAGCCGCCAGAACCGCTCCGGCGCCCAAGGCGGCGAGGCTGGCGAAGCTGCGGCGGGTCACCATCCCGCATCACTCCTCAACCAGGATGGCGCCGGCTGGACAGACTTCCGCTGCCTGTTCGGCGCGCAGGCGCAGTCCCGCACTGGCCCAGTCCGCAGCCTTTGGCGCCGGGTCGCCGTCGTCGCCCACCTCGAACAGTTCCGGATGGTTGTAGCAGCATTCGCCGGAGCGGTGGCACTTGGCAAGGTCGATGCTCACCTTCATGGCGGCGCGGCTAAGCCGGCTTGAACGTCAGCACCAACTCCTGCGGGGAGCGGAAGCCGCCGGAGTCGATGGACGGCGAACTTATGCCGGGATGGCGGTCAAGCTTCGGCTGCGCAATGCCCATGGCGCCCATCAGCTTGGCGCAGGCGATCATGGCCTCCTGGCGGGCCATGGCGTAGCCCATGCAAAAGTGCTGGCCGATGCCGAAACCCAAGTGGCCGGGCTTGCCGTCCTTGTAGCGGCCGGAGCGGTTTTCGCGTCCCATGTGCAGGTCGCTGCGGTGGATGTCGAAGGTGTCCGGATCCTCGAACACCCGCTCGTCCCGGTTGCCGGCGCCGAGGTAGAGAATGACGCCGGCCCGCTCCGGGATCACCCGGCCGTGCAGCTCCACCTCCCGGGTGGTGTGGCGGAATTGGGCATGCACCACCGGATCGTAGCGCATCATCTCGGTGAAGACGTCGTCCCAAAGGTTGGGGTCGGCCTGCACGTCGGCATACTGATCCGGGCGCGTGTACATCATGTGGAACCACATGTTGGCGATGGCCTTGTCGGTGGTGTCGCCGCCTGCCGCGAGCAGCAAGGCGACAAAGCCCTTCACCTCATCGGGGCTCAGGCGGGCGCCATCGAGCTCGGCGCTGACGATGCGCGACAGCAGATCGTTGCCCGGCGTCTTCGCGCGGGTTGCGATCAGTGGATCCAAATAGTCCCACATCTCGTTGCGCGCTTGAATGCCACGGGCCAGATGTTCGCCGCCGAAACCCAAGCCGGCGATGAGCGCTTGGTACCAGCCCACAAAGACGTCCTCATCCTGCCGGGGCAGGCCCAGCATGTTGGAAATCACGCGGATGGGCACTTGGCTGGAGAATTGGCTGACCAACTCCACCTCGCCCGCCTCCTTGAAGGCGGCGATCACGTCATCGCAGATCTGCGCCACCATCGGCAGGAACGCCTGCAGTCGATTGCCCACGAATTGCCCGGCGACGATGTTGCGCAGCCAACGGTGCTGCGGGCTGTTGCCGTACTCCAGGATGTTCGGCCCAAAGACGTGGCTGGAGCCGAACCGGTATGGGCCGTCCGGCTTGTACACAGCGCGATCATAGCTGGCGTTGTCCTGAAAGGCGCCGTCGATGTCCCAGTAGCGGGACAGCACCCAGCGGTTGTGAAAGCGGTCGTGAAACAGGGGGTGGTGGTCGCGCAGCCGCTTGTACAGCGGGAAGGGGTCGCGCTGAAAAGCCGGGCCATCGAACTCCCGAGGGTCGATTTCGTTGGGAAGCGCGGGCGCCTGCTGCTCCTGCAAGGGTTCGGCCATGACTTTCCTCCCGGGCGTTTCTGGGCGTTGCGAGCAAGTATAGGCGATTCATTGATGCGGATTGGCATCACTATTCACTATGAGGACATATTCACTACGAGGACACACATATTCACTATGAGGACGCGCGCGGGACACACACCACTTGCGTCCTACAGTGTGTTGGAGAACTCGCACAATGGGGTTCCGAAAACTTGGCGGTTACGGTGGGCCGATGTCACGCAATTTCTGCGGAGACTACCACTGGACGTTAGCTTGCCGGGTGCGTCAACCTATCCCTATGGCTATTCCTCGATGCAAGTTGGTCGATTCCGAGAACGCCCTGAGCTACCACTTGGTTTCCCGCTGCGTGCGCGGTGCCTTCCTCTGCGGCCGCGATCCAGCCACTGGTCGGGACTGCTCCCACCGTCGCCGCTGGCTTGTCGATCGCCTACTCTTTCTTGCCCAGTTCTTTGCTGTCGAGATCGATAGCTACTCGGTGCTGAGCAACCACTTCCATTTGGCAGCGCATTACGACCCGAAGGCCTGCCTCGGGTGGACCGAATCCGAAGTGGCGCGGCGATGGGTGGAGGCGTTCCCGCCAATGGAGGGCGGGGTGATTGCGGAGGACCGAAAGCCCTTGGAGCGGGAGAGACTGATGGCGGCTCCGAAGCGGCTGGCCCGAGCGCGAGCGACGTTGGGTTCTCTGTCATCTTTCATGAAGCACCTGAAGCAGCCGATCGCCCGCCGGGCGAATAAGGAGGACGGGGTGAAGGGTCATTTCTTCGAGCAGCGGTTCTACTCGGGGGCTCTGCTGGATGATGAGGCGGTGTTGGCGGCGATGGCCTACATCGACTTGAATCCAGTCCGTGCGAAGTTGGCGAACCGCCTTTCGGAGTGCCGGGACGCGTCGATCGGCGAGCGCTTGCGGGTTAATCGGGTGCAGGCATTGGATGAGTTTCTGGCGCCGCTGGCTTCAGGCCTAGACGATGCGCAGGATTTGGGGGGCAGGACGTCGGATGCCGCGGTCACCAAGATTGGCAAGTCGGAGGAAGTCAATTCCGATGCTAGCCGGTCGAGGCGTGTGCCCCGCATACGGATGACTCTGCGGGGCTACGTCGAACTGCTTGAGGGGATCATGGCGGCTGAATCCGCCAGCGCGAAAAGTCCGGAACCGGACTCGGCTGCGCGCTGGCTGGCTCGGGTGACTTCGATGCGTAAACGCCAACGAGCCTACGGTGGGCAGGGCACTCTCTCGCAGTGGATGGCCCAAAGGGGCATGCGATGCTGGGAGGCACCTCTGCCCGCCTAACTAGGGCGGGACAGGCCCGCCGTTAACGAAAGGCAACCAACCAGCTCCGGAAACCTCACTGGATTGCATTTTCCATACTTGGCGCGAGGCCAACTTAGCCGTGCCATCAACGGTTCCGCCTAAGATACCCTACAGCCCGTATCGGCCACTGTCCGCACATCCTCACACCGGGGACGCCGATTGATTCCAAAGCATGGGTAGAGGACGCGTGGGCGGGAGAAACGAACCCCAATTTCCCAAGATGTGTGTCCTAGTTCAAAAGTGTATGTCCCGGTCCAAAATGAATGCGTATTCCAAATGCGGCTCAATTGGAAGCGCCGCAGCCTGACAAACGGAAACGACGGTCCCTGTCAGCGAGGCCGAAAGCGCACCTGCAGGTGCCAGCAGGCGTGCATCTCCCCGAGCTGACGGCAGACGGCGCTCGGCGGTTTTGCCTCATCAGCCAAAACCATGTCATCCACCGCCTCCAGCAATGCCCCGGACGCGGTGATCACGGCATCCCGAGTCAAGGCGTACAGTGACCGGGGACGGTCCTCCGGAACCGCCGGATGCTTGGTGGGCGGTCCCAATCCCGGAGTGATGCCCGTAGCCAACCCATCCGCCCGATGCTGGCCCCGGGCCTCCCGGTGACAAATATCCTTGCGGCCAGCAATGAAGCGGTCGGGGTCGGCAAAGACGCGCGGATCCCGATTGGCTGCTGCGGCTGAGCAAACCAGAAGGCCTCCTTTGGGGATCAGGCGGCCGAACCGCTCCACCTCATGCCGTGCAAAGCGCTGGGCGGCGATCACCGGCGTGGAATGGCGGAATGCCTCCAGAACAGCCAGCTTGACGTAGCGTGAGTCGCTGCGAACCTTGTCGAACTCCTCCGCATTGGTCAGCAGCGCCAGCCACAGATTGGCGAGCGCACCGTGCAAGGTGTCGAAGTCCATTTCCAACAGGGTTGCCACCAAGTCCTTGGGCTGGGCTGGCCCGTCCGCCAGTTCCAAGCCAGCCACTGCGGAGATCAGGTCACTGCCGGGTTCCTGCCGCCGCGCCTCAAGCAACGGCGCAAGCTCGGTGGCCAACTCGTCCGCCGCAGCCATGCCTAGTTGGTGAGCGTGAGGGTTCCAGCTTACGCCCCGGTGCAGCCGCCACAGCAGGGCGGCGACTTGCGGCGCGCTCTCCGCAGGCGGATCGAGCATCGCTAGCCATAGCTGCATGTTCAGGCGCGCCGCGAATTCGATGGCGAGGTCGGCTTCTCCGCGCCGCGCGAAATCCGCAATAGCGGATTCGGCCAGGCGCCCGCAGTTGGCGTCCCATGCGTTCGCTTGGGCGGTCAGCACCGGCAATGCCGTCCGCAAATCCCTGCCGAAGCCTTCGATGCCCAAGCACCAAGCCTTGGAACGGGTTTCGTAGTTGGCGCCGTCGGTGAGTATTGATGTGACGTCGTCGTAGCGGGTGATCCAGAAGCAGTTGTTCAGCCAATCCCGGTAGCAAGGATAGTTCTCGCGCAGGATGGCCAGCAGCGGATAGGGGTTGTCGGCAAACTCGCGTGAGACCAATTGCGCCGGTTTGATCTTGGCGGTGGACTGGCCCACCCGCTCCCGTTGGAACACTTCGTAGGTGCGAAAGCCGGCATCGCCGCGGGTGCCTTCAGGGATGGCCACTCCGTTGGCGCCGATCACCGTCAGGCCGCTTTCCGTCATGGCTGCCGTGCCCCGTCAATCCAAGCGAGCAAGCCATCAGATGGCCCCGGAATGGCTCGTCTCCGATGCGAAGGGAACAGCCAGCCAGCCGATGGGCCGCCTTCGCTCATTTCATGGAAGGTCATAATCGAGGTGCAGCTCCCGCACCGAAACGATGCCCAAGGGCTTCAAACTTACGCCATCGACATCCTTTGGCGTTCGCCCCATGTTGATGCGCGGATTTTTTAGATATTTCAAAAGGATGCGGGAGCCTTCCACCGCTTCCTGATGGGAAATCCAAGCACCGGGGCACAGGTGCGGGCCAACCCCGAAGGCCATGTGGTTGCGGCGGCCGTTCTTGTTGTAGCCACTGCGCAGGATCTTGCCGGTGTAGAGATCGTCACGGAAGATGTTGAAGGTCTCGGGATCCTTGAACACCCGTTCGTCGTGGTTGGCGGAGAAATCCACCATCTCCATGAGCGATCCCGCTGGCACCCTGATGCCGTGCATCACCACGTCATAGGTGTTGTGACGGGGTTGGCCGCCGATCGAGGAGGAGTGGCGCAGCGTCTCGTGAAAAGCCGCATCCCAAAGCGAATCGTTGTTTCGCACCGCCTCGAATTGTTCCGGGTTCCGCAGCAGCAGATGCCACATGTTGAGGATGGCGCCCCGGGTCGTCTCGCCACCGCCGCCGACCACCAAGGCGATGTTGGAGGTGATTTCCTCGGTGGAGAGGTAGTCGCCGTCCACCTTGGCTTCGCAAAGCTTGGAGATGATGTCCTTGCCGATCGGGTTGCCGGCTTCATCGTGCAAGTAGGTGGGCTGCTTGCGCCGCGCTTCGACGATGCCCTCCACGTAGTCCTCCAGATGCTGGCGAGCTTCCAGCCCCCGCTGGTGCGTCTCCGAACCGCCCAGCCCGGACATCATGGAGTTGTACCAGTAGTGGAAGTCGTTTTGGGCCTCCTTGGGAAAGCCGAGCACCTCGCAGACCACCCGGATGGGGAATTCGTTCGCGAAGGCCATGCCCAACTCCACGGTCCGCACTCCGTCGGCCACGGACACCACCGAGGGATCGCTGATGCCTTCCCATGCCTCGATCATTTCCCGTGCTTGGCGCTGAATGGCGGGAATGCGATTCTTGAGCGACTGGCCAACCAAATGCTGCCCGTACAGGTTGCGCCGTCGCCGGTGCTCCACGCCGGACAGCTCCAGTTGGGTGTTGCCAAGCACACCGCTGGAACTGCCTTTGGGTATGGTGTTGAACCCCTCGTCGTCGAAGTAGCAGCGGGTGATGTCCTCGTAGCGGGTGACGTAGTAGGTGTTGTGCAGCCGGTCGTGATAGACCGGGTAGTGGTCCCTAAGAATGCGGTAGTAGGGGTAAGGGTTGCGGAAGAACTCGGCGGACTGGAGGATGCGCGGATCGAACAGTGGCGTTCCGTCCGGCGCATGGCCCATGTCATGGGCTTGGCCTTCCGGCATTAGGGGGAAGTCGAATTGAGCGCCAGGATCTTTGGCGCTGGTCTCCGGTTCGGCAAAGACATCCAAGGCAAAGGGGCACCCAGTGGCCATAAGTCGCTCCTGCGCTTGCGCGCTGTTTGCATTTCGCTGCGGTGCGCTGCCGCCGAGACGGTAAACTAACGCGAACGCGGCACGGTTCACAATCCCCTCCGCTGACTTCACTTATCGTCCCTCGATTTCTGGTGCGAATCCTATGAATCCCTCTCTAATGTGTGTCCCACTCAACGACACGTTCCAATGTGTGTCCCACTCAACGTCCATATGTGTGTCCCACTCAACGACTCAACGACCAACCTTACTCAACGACCAACGACCTATTGTGTGTCCCACTCAACGATTGTGTGTCCCACTCAACGACCATCAACGGGCAGCCGCAAGCCCACCGCCACTACGCCGCCCGCGAGCGGGAGGCGCTGCGCGAGGTGCTCGCCGTCCACTGACCGGGGCTGCGGGGCCATCGAGCGCCGCGCCACGCCGCGGGCCACCGGAAAAACCCGTTGCGCAAGCGGCGCAAAACCACCCAAGCGACGCATCGGACGCCGCCGGCCAGGGCGCCCATGCCCTCGCTTGGCTGGAAAGAAACAAAAGGGCATCGTCCCCAATCCCCAAGGCGCCAGCACAACCCGACTTTGAGATGGCCATTCCTGAGCCGGCACACGCCATTGGCAAGGCCGGGCAATTTGGCTAGCCTATCCGTCTGCTGACGAAAACGGCCCGCTCCATTGACTTTCGTAATCACCAATGCCTGCATCGACGTGCGGGACCAGTCGTGCATCGAAGTCTGTCCGGTGGATTGCATCCACTTTGATGAAGGCCACGACCGCATGTGCTACGTGCATCCGGATGAGTGCATCGACTGTGCCGCCTGTGAATCGGCCTGTCCGGTGGGCGCCATCTTTGCGGATGCCCAATTGCCGTCGGAGACGGCCGAATTCACCGCCATCAACGCGCAGTGGTTTGCGGACAAGGCCGCCGCCCGGCAACGGGTGGACGAGATCGCCGGGCAGGGTCTGTCGGCGGGTTGAGCGGCCCAAGGCGCACCAGCCTGGATTGCGGGAGCAGGCACCACGTCGTTCGCGTGATCGACGGTCGCCTCCCGCCCAAGGCGCGCCGGCCCGGATTGCGGGAGCAGGCCCCAATCTCGGCCCACTCAAGGCCCGGCCAATTCAGCCCGGCCAATTCAGTTGGGCATTCCTCCCCGCCACAGTTACAATGCGCAACACCGCAAGCCGCATTCGGAAAAGCCCGCCATGAGCGAATCGCCCATCGACATCGTCGGCCAGGAATACAGCGCCGGCTTCGTCACGGACGTGGCCTCGGACACGCTGCCGCCGGGGCTCAGCGAGGCGGTGGTGCGCCACATTTCGGCCAAGAAGCGCGAGCCGGCTTGGATGACGGACTGGCGGCTGGCTGCCTACCGGAAGTGGCGCGCCATGACGCCGCCGGATTGGGCGCACGTGCGCTTCCCGGCCATCGACTTCGAGTCCATCTCCTACTACTCCGCGCCCAAGAGCCTGGCGGACGCCCCCGCCTCCCTCGACGAAGTCGATCCGGAATTGCTGCGCACCTATGAGAAGCTCGGCATTCCCCTGCATGAGCGCGAAGCCTTGGCCGGGGTGGTCAAGGCGCCCAACGTGGCCGTGGACGCCGTGTTCGACAGCGTGTCCATCGCCACCACGTTCAAGGACAAGCTGGCCGCAGCGGGGGTCATCTTCTGCCCCATCTCCGAGGCGGTCCACAGCCATCCGCAACTGGTGCGCAAGTACCTCGGCTCGGTGGTGCCGCAGCAGGACAACTTCTACGCCGCCCTCAACTCCGCCGTGTTCAGCGACGGCTCCTTCGTCTATGTGCCCGAAGGCGTGCGCTGCCCAATGGAGCTATCCACCTATTTCCGCATCAACGAACGCAACACCGGCCAGTTCGAGCGCACCCTCATCATTGCCGGCGCCGGCGCCTACGTCAGCTATCTGGAGGGCTGCACGGCGCCGATGCGCGACGAGAGCCAACTGCACGCCGCGGTGGTGGAGCTGGTCGCCCTGGACGACGCCGAGATCAAGTACTCCACGGTGCAGAACTGGTATCCGGGCGATGCCGACGGCAAGGGCGGCATCTACAACTTCGTCACCAAGCGCGGCGCCTGCATCGGCGCCAACTCGAAGATTTCCTGGACCCAGGTGGAGACCGGCTCGGCCATCACTTGGAAGTATCCCAGCGTGGTGCTGCGCGGCGCCGGCAGCGTCGGCGAGTTCCATTCGGTGGCGCTAACCAACAACCACCAGCAGGCCGACACCGGCACCAAGATGATTCACTTGGGTCCCGGCACCCGCAGCACGATCATCTCCAAGGGCATCAGCGCCGGGCAAAGCCAAAACAGCTACCGGGGGCTGGTGCGCACCTCGCCGGCCGCCAAGGGCGCGCGCAACTACACCCAGTGCGACTCGCTGCTGCTCGGCGACGCCTGCGGCGCCCACACCTTCCCGTACATCGAGAACAGGTCGCCCACCGCCACCGTCGAGCACGAGGCCACCACCTCCAAGGTCAGTGACGACCAGCTCTTCCTCTGCCAGCAGCGCGGCATAGACCCGGAGAAGGCCATCAGCATGATCGTCAACGGCTTCTGCAAGGACGTGTTCCGCGAACTGCCCATGGAGTTCGCCGTCGAGGCGGGCAAGCTGCTGGAAGTCTCCCTTGAGGGAGCGGTCGGTTGAGCCTGCTGGCGGTCGATGGCCTGCACGCCAGCGTCAACGGCAAACCGATCCTCAAGGACCTGAGCCTGCGGGTCGAGGCTGGGGAGATTCACGCCATCATGGGCCCCAACGGCTCCGGCAAGAGCACCTTGGCAAACGTTCTGGCCGGCCGGCCGGGCTACGAAGTCACTGCTGGGCAGATGTCGTTCAACGGCGCCGACCTGGTCGGCATTGCCCCCGAAGCACGGGCTCAAGCGGGCCTGTTCCTGGCCTTTCAGTACCCGGTGGAGATTCCCGGCGTCAGCAACATGGAGTTTCTCAAGGCGGCATGGGACAGCCACTTGGCGGCCCAGGGGGCGCAGCCCGAATCCGCAGTCGGCTTCATGAAGCGGGCGCGCGAGCTGGCGGCAAGCCTCGGGCTGAACCCGGAGTTCCTCAAACGCGGGGTCAACGAGGGCTTCAGCGGCGGCGAGAAGAAGCGCAACGAAATCCTGCAGCTGCTGCTGCTTGAACCCAAGATCGCCGTGCTTGACGAAACCGACTCCGGCCTCGACATCGACGCCCTGCAGACCGTCGCCGCCGGGGTCAACCGCTTCCGCAGCGCCGCCCGCGGCGTGCTGCTGATCACCCACTACCAACGGCTGCTCAACCACATCGTCCCGGACCGGGTGCATGTGCTCAGCGAAGGCCGCATCGTCGCCAGCGGCGACCGGCATCTGGCTGAGAAGCTGGAGGCTGAAGGCTACGCATGGCTGTCGAAGTAGAAGCGCTGCAAAACCTGGAGGCGCCGCCGTGGCTCGATGCCGAGGGCTTTAAGCGCAGCCGCCAAGCCTTGGGCGGCAAGTTGGCGCGGGAAACCTGGAAGTACTCGCCGCTGCCGCAGGTCGCCAACGCGCTGATCCAAGCCGGTGCGCCCCAAGAGCCGCCTGCCGTGGCGCTGCCGCCGGAGGCGGCGCTGCATCGCTTGGATGAATTGGACGCGCCGCCGCTCGGCATAGACCTGAACCGCTATCCGCTGGCGGGCATCGCCGCCGCCCGCGCCGGAGCGGGCTGGCTGATCGACGTCAAGCGAACGCCCAGCCAGCCCCTGCGGGTTCCGGCTCCCGCCCCCGGGGTCGTTGCCGCCCCGCTGCTCGTGCGGGTGGCGCCGGGCTGCCGGGTCGAGCTCGAACAGGAAGCCCCGGGTTCGGCCCGCAGCGGCGGGCCGCCGATGCCGAAGGCGCAACCGAAGCGGGGCGGGTCGGCGGCAACGCCCAACCAAGGCTGCTTGCGCGCGCAGATCCTGGTGCTGTCGCTGGCTGCGGATTCCGAGGTGCATTGGGCCGCGGCGGAGTTCACGCCGGATGCCGAGGAGTGGTCGTTGCTGCAAGCCAAACTGCAGCGCAACGCGGCGCTGACGCTCAACCGGCAGTGTGCCGTCGGCGGCTTCCGGCGCCAAGACGTCAACGTCGTTCTCGGTGGCCAAGGCGCCCGTCTCGCCAGCTTTGGGGCGGCGTTGGTGCAGGACGGCGGGCGGCTCGATCAACAACTCGTGGTCGAGCACGCCAGTCGCGGCACCGTCAGCCGCATCAAGCAGCACAACTTGGCCGCAGGCAGGAGCCGCTGCACCTTCAACGGCCGCATCCACATCCACGCTGGCGCGGCTGGCGCCGATGCGGACCTCTCCAACCGCAATCTGGCCCTTGACTCCAGCGCCGAGGTCAACACCAAGCCGGAACTGGAGATCTACAACGACGACGTGCGCTGCGCCCACGGCGCCACCGTCGGCCAGCTGGACGCCGAGGCGCTGTTCTATCTGCTCAGCCGGGGCCTGGAGCCGCATCAGGCGCAGCGCCTGCTGAGCCTCGGCTTTCTGCGCGACGGCCTCGCCGGGCCATTCGCGGAACGGGCCGCTCAAGCCTTCGCCGCGCACTTCGCAAGCGTCTGACATGACTGCGTCATTGGCCATCAGCGGCGACTTCCCGATCCTCGCCCGGCAAGTCAACGGCCAGCCGCTCACCTACCTCGACAATGCCGCCACCACGCAAAAGCCGCGCACGGTCATCGATGCCGTCCGCGACTACTACGAACGCCGCAACGCCAACGTCCACCGCGCCGCCCATGCGCTGGCGGAGGAGGCGACCGAGGCCATGGAGGCCGCCCGCGCCAAGGTCGCCGCGTTGATCGGCGCGGGCGATGCCCGTGAGCTCATCTTCACCCGAGGCGCCACCGAGGCCATCAATCTGGTCGCCGCCTGCCTGACGGGCCGGCTCGGCCCCGGCGACGAAGTGCTCATCACGGAAATGGAGCACCACTCCAACATCGTGCCTTGGCAAATGCTCTGCCAACGCAGCGGCGCGGCGCTGGTCGCCTGCCGAGTGACGGCAACCGGGGAGATTGACTTGGAGGACTTCCACGCCAAGCTCGGCCCGCGCACCAAGCTCGTGGCCATTGGCCACGTGAGCAACGCGCTGGGCACCGTCAATCCGGTTGCGGCATTGATCGATGCGGCCCATGGCCAAGGCGCCCTGGCCTTGATCGACGGCGCTCAAGCGGTGCAGCACCTCGATGTGGACGTCGGCCGCCTCGGCTGCGACTTCTACGCCTTCTCAGCGCATAAGCTGTTCGGTCCCACCGGCATCGGCGCGCTCCACGGCAGGGCCGCCCTGCTTGAGGAGCTGCCGCCCTACCAAGGTGGGGGGGAGATGATTGAGCACGTGAGCATCGAGCGCACGACCTACAACCAAGCGCCCTACAAGTTCGAGGCGGGCACCCCGAACATCGCCGGCGCCATCGGTTTCGGAGCGGCCGCGGACTATCTCGCCGGCCTGCCCCGCCAAGCGCTGCGCGAACGCGAGGCGGCGCTGGTCAATCAGGCCGTCAGCCGCCTCAAGCGGATTCCCGGCGTGCGGATGGTCGGTGAGCCCCCGGAGCGGGTGTCGGTGGTCTCCTTTCTGATCGACGGCGGCCACCCCCACGACTTCGGCACCCTGCTCGACCAGCAGGGCATCGCCGTGCGCGCCGGCCACCACTGCGCCATGCCGCTGATGGAGCGGCTTGGCGTTCCGGGCACCATCCGCGCCTCATTCGCGTTGTATAATTCGGCCGCCGACGTCGAGCGCCTGGTCGCCGGCGTCGAAAAGGCCATTGAGTTCGTTTGATTCGCCGACGCCGAGGCTGCCACTGATGAGCGTTGCCACCTTCAATCCCGCCGATGCCGCCGCGATAACCGCCACCGACGCCGCGGTGGCGCACATCACTCGCCAGATCGCCCGCTCCGGCCGCTCCTGCCTGCGTCTGGGCCTTAAGGAAAGCGGCTGCAACGGCTACATGTACGTGCTCGACTACATCGACCGGCCGCAGGCGGACGACCGCGCCTTTGAGATTGCGCAAGGCTTGGCGCTCTACGTCCGCCAAAGCGACCTGCGCCTGGTGCGGGGCACCGAGGTGGACTTGGTCACCCAGGGCCTGAACACCAGCCTGCAGTTCAAGAACCCCAATGCAACCGCCCATTGCGGCTGCGGCGAGAGCTTTTCGCTGGCCACCGACGACGCGAGCTGACCCATGGAGCGGCGGATCATTCCCACTGCCCGGCCCGTGCAGGGCAGGCTGGTGCCCACCGGCGATCCGGTCAGCATTCCCGTCGGCACTTTCGTCACCCTCACCCAAGCGCTGGGCGGCAGCTACACCGTCATCTTCGACGGCAACATGGCGCGCATCGACGGCGCCGATGGCGACGCCTTGGGGCTAACCCCGGAAACGCTGACGTTCGAGCCGCCCGCCGACGGCGCCGTTGATGCGCAGCAGGTTGATGCCGCGCTGTCGAGCGTCTTTGATCCGGAGATACCGGTCAACATCGTCGATCTGGGGCTGATCTACGCCCGCCGCATCGAGGACGGTCGAGTCCACATCGACATGACCCTCACCGCGCCTGGCTGCGGAATGGGGCCGGTGCTGGTCGATGAGGTCAAGGCGCGCGTCGCCCAAGTGCCGTTCGTCACCGGGGTGGAAGTGGAGCTGGTGCTTGACCCGCCTTGGTCCCGCGAGCGCATGAGCGAGGAAGCTCAACTGGAGCTCGGCCTCTTCTAAGCGGGGGCGGTCGTCGCATGGGGCAGCCAATGGAGCTTGAGGAGATCCGCGAGGCCTTCTCCTTCTTCGACGGCTGGGAGGACAAGTACCGCTTCGTCATCGATCTCGGCAAGGATTTGCCGCAGCTGGACGACGCGCGCAGGACGCCCGCCAATTTGGTGCGCGGCTGCCAAAGCCAAGTCTGGCTGCTGACCGAGCGGCATGGCGGCCGAATGCGCTTCGCCATCGACAGCGACGCGCAAATCGTGCGCGGGCTGATCGCCATCATCCTGACCGCCTTCCAAGACCGAACGCCGGACGAGATCCGCGCCTTCGACATTGAAGGCCTGTTCGCGGAACTGGAATTGATCAAGCACCTGACGCCCACCCGCGGCAACGGCCTGCGGGCCATGGTGGCGCGCATTCATCAGGAGGCCGAGCGCGCCGCGCTGGACTGAAGCTCCAGAAAACGACGCCAATCATCGATCCCGTCCACGTCCCAAGTGGTTGGCAGCTCGCCGACGCTGAGGCGCAACTGATCGGCCCGGGAGCGGGTGTCGGCCAACACGGTCGGGGTGCTCCAGGCAATGCCCTTGAACAGCAGCGGCGCCGGGGCCTTGAGCCCGACCAATCCGTAACCGCCGTCCTCCACGGGGCCGAGAACCAAGTCATGAGCGGCCTGCGCGGCGGCTGCCCGCTCGATGTAGGAGGCGTCCATCTGCGGCAGGTCCGAGCCCACGATCAAGGCGGAATGGCCGGCGGCGCAGCAAGCGGCCACGGCGGCATGCATCTTGGCGCCCAAGTCGCCCGGCGGCTGCACCTTGACCGCCGCGCCCAAGCGCTGCGCCCAAGCCGCCACCTGCGGGTGGCCGACATCGCCGTTCACCCACAACTCCTTGGTCAACCCGCAGCCGGCCAAGCGGTCGAGAACGTGCGCCACCAACGCTTCATGGGCACGGCAGGCGGCGGCGGCGCCTAAATGCCGGGCCAAGCGGGTTTTGACCCGGCCCGGGTCGGGCGCCTTGGCGAACACGCAAAGGCGCGGCTCAGCGGCCATAGTAGTGCCGATACAGGCCGTCGGCCGAAGCGCCGAGGGCGTAGCGGGCGCGCAGCCACCACATGGTCGCAATGGTCCGTGCCGCGCCGTGGCGCTGCCACCGTCGGCTGGAGGCGCTCAAGACGGTTTTGGCTCGCAGGGGGCGGGTCAGCCGCCGCAGCCGCTTGCTGAGTTCGATGTCCTCCATGAGTGGCTGGCGCGGCACGCCGCCAATGGCGTCGAGCAGCTGGCGGTGCGCGAAGAGGCCTTGGTCGCCGGTGCAGATGCCGGTCAGGGCGGAGCGGCGGTTCATCAACCAGGCCACCAGCTGCAGCGGCCGGCCGCCGTCGAGGCGCACGCCGAAACAGCCCCATCCGGGCGCCATCGACGGCCAGCCGGCGGCCTCCGCGACATTGGCCGGAGCGGGTGCCGCGTCGGCGTGCAGCATCCAGATCCAGTCCCCGGTCGCCGCCCGATGGCCTTTGTCCAGCTGCAGCCCCCGGCTGGCGGGGCTGCGAATGACCCGCGTCCCCGCCTGTTCCGCGACCTCGGCGCTGCCGTCGCGGCTGCCGCCATCGACGACGATGACCTCGAAGCTCGTTGCGGCCAGCGTCCCAAGCAAACGGCGCAGGGCGGGCGCGTCGTCGAGCACTGGCACGACGACGCTCACTGATCCGGCCGCAGCGGGCATGAACGCTCCCCTTGAACTTCGGTTGATGGCTGCCAACGCAATATAATAGTCGTTTGCCCGATAAGGAATGATCGCCCGCCCCGTTGCCCGGTTCGAGGCCGGCCTTTGCCGCAACCATGACCACGCCCACCGCGGACCGGAGCCACTGGCCCAAGCCCCTCTCCGGCTGGTACGTCACGCTCGTCCTGTTGCTGGCCTACACGTTCTCGTTCGTGGACCGTCAGGTGCTCAATCTGCTGGTGGAGCCCGTAAAGGCCGATCTTGGCTTGTCCGACACCGAGATCAGCCTGCTGCAAGGCTTGGCCTTCGTGGCCACCTACGTGGCGCTTAGCGTGCCCATCGGGCGCATGGTGGACCGCTTCAACCGCGTCGCCATCATGATTGGCGGGGTTCTGGTCTGGAGCGCGACCACGGTGGCCTGCGGCCTTTCCCGCAGCTTCGAGCAGCTGTTCGCCGCCCGCCTCGGCGTTGGCGCCGGCGAGGCCACCGTCACCCCTGCGTCCTGGTCCCTGCTGTCGGACCACTTTCCCCCGGAGCGCCTGTCGCGTCCGATCAGCGTCTATTTGATGGGGCCCTATATCGGCGGCGGCTTGGCGATGATCGCCGGCGCCGCGGTGCTCGATTGGACGGAGCGGGCAGGCGCGATCGCGCTGCCCCTGCTGGGCGCGCTCGCCCCTTGGCAGTTCACCTTCATCGCCGTCGGCTTGCCCGGCTTGCTGATCGCCGCGCTGCTGCTGACCGTGCGCGAACCGGAACGCAGGAACCGCGAGCGGGTCGCAGCGCCGCCCTGGCGGGTCGTCATTGGCTTTCTGCGCCGCCACTGGCGCGTTTATCTGTCGCTGCACTTGGGCGTGCCCTGCATCGTCGTCATGCTCTACGGCCTGCAGGGCTGGGTGCCGACCGTCATGGTGCGCGTCCACGGCTGGGAACTGGCCGAGGTCGGGCGCATTTACGGGATCATCGCCCTGGTCGCGGGTTCCGCCGGCGTGCTCACCGGACCCACCGTCGCCCGTCTGCTTGAGCGCCGCGGCCACATGGATCAGCCCCTGCCCGTCGCCGCCTTCAGCGCCATCGCGGCGACCGCCTGCCTCGCTTTGCTGCCGTGGCAGGCAAGCCCGCATGCGGCCCTGGCCTGCGTGTTCGCCGCCAGCTTCTTCGTCACCTTGCCTTTGGCGCTGATGACCTCGGCCATCCAGCTCGCGACGCCGAACGACATGCGCGGGGTGGTTTCGGGCCTCTACGTGGTCACCACCAACGTCATCGGCTTAGGCCTTGGCCCAACGCTGGTGGCCGCTGCCACGGACTACGTCTTCGCTGACCCGAAGGCCGTCGCCCACTCCTTGGCCTTGGTTTCCTGGCTTATGGGGCCTTTGGCGGCGGGCCTGCTGCTCAGCGGCCATCGAGCCTACCGCGGGCGGCTGCGGACGGTGCGCGAGCAGGTCGGGGCCCCTTGTTAGCCGCTGGCGGCCGTCATCTTGAGCGCGCCTTCAAACAGGGGCTTGGGGGTTGGTCTGAGGTTGGAACCACATCGCTGAGACCAGCGCGGAGATTTCCGCAGCGCCCGCGCTGGCCGAATTCAGAAGCCGCAGCGCCGCGCCGTCCTCGGCGCTCTCCTGCGCGCCGCTGGCTTGGGCCAGCTGCTCGGTCAAGGCGCTGGCGCAGTTGCGGGCGTCGGTCAGTCCTTGGGACGCTCCCTGCGGCGACAGCCGTTCCAAGCAACGGCCGATGCGCTCTGCCTGATGTCGCATGGACCTGGGGTGGTCGGCGTCGCACACCAGTCGATGCCATGCGGCGCCGGCATCAGCCGCCCAAGCGGCTTGGGGTTCGGCCAGATTGTGCAGTTGCGCCAGCAAATGCGCGCGATTGGGGTCGATGGGCGTCGGCGCCACCGCGAACTCGATGTTGATGGCGGCGAGCAGGCGCAGGCGTTCAATGTGCTTGCCGAGCCGCTGCAGCCAAAAGCCTTGGTCCCGGAGCTGCGTTTCGTCCAGCAGTCCGCTGAGCGCCGCCAGCCGCAACGCCAAGCCGTCGAGCAGGCGGAGGGCGTCAGCCGGGGTCCGCGCCCGCCAGCGCGACTGCAGCGCCTGGTGCATCCCCTCAATCGCCCGCCAAGCGGCCATCGGCAAAATCCCGCGCCGGCGCATTCCGGTGCGGCGCAGGCGGTCCAGAAGGTCGATCAGGCGGTCGTCGCTGGCCGCATCAAAAAGCAGGCGGCAAAGCCCCGCCTCGTCGAACGCCGCCGTTGAGCGGCCGTCGGTAGCGGCGAAGTCCAAGGCCGACAACAGCTGGAGCAGCTGCCGGGCGGCCTCCGGCTGCGACGGGCGGCCTTCGGCGATGAGGTGCCCCAAGGCGGTGAAGATTCGGATTGAGAGCCCCGCCCGTTCCAGGTAGCGACCGAACCAGAACAGGTCATCGCCCAAGCGCCGGGTCAGAATGGCCGCTGCATCCGCGCTGTTGGCGGCCGTCGGGTCGGTGGCGTCCGATGACGTTGCGGGGCGCGGCGGGCGCAATGAGCGCGCGCCCGGCGGCATTCGACCGTCGGCGCCGGCCCGGTCGGCTGGCGTCAGGCCCGTCTCGACGATCCAAACGTCCTTGATGAGGCGGTTCAAGCCATTGGTCGTCCGCGCCAAGCCCCCGGGCAGCACCTGGTAGCCGTTTGCCGTGGCAGCGACGAAGAGCCGCAGGATCACCGGCGCTGGCTTGAGTTGGCCGTCGGGCATGAGGCAAGGCGCGGTGGAGGGACAAAGGGGCTCGCGGCCCGCGAATCGATAGGGTTGAGCTTGAATGGCCGTCCGCAGTGCCGCGCTGGGCGCCGCCTCGGGCTGGGCCGGGGTCGGGTCGCCATCGAGCCCGCAGCGACTGCCGAAGGCGTCCCCGACCGCGAGCTGGTCGAGCCGCTCCAGCACTTGGGCCGCCTCCTGCTGCTGGCCGCACCACCAGGTGGCGGGGCTGGACAGCAGCAGCGGCTCATCGAGCAGCTGCTCGCACAGGGCCGGCAGGAAGGGAATGAAGGCATCGCCGCCCACGGCGCCGCTGCCGATCGGATTGATCGCCGCCACCCCGCCCCCGGCAATCGCGTTCAGCAGCCCCGGCGCGCCCAGCAGGGAGGTGGGCGACAGCGTCAACGGATCGCAGGCATCCGATTCCAGCAAGCGCAGCACCGCCGCCACCGGTTTTAGCCCCGTCAGGGTCTTGGCGAAGACGGCGCCTCGGCGCACCACGAGGTCATTGCCTTCCAGCAAGGGAAATCCGAGCTGCTTGCCGAGCGCGGTCCAGTCGGCGTGGTCAGCCTGGCCGGCATCCCCGGCCAACAGGACGCAGAGGCCGTCGCTGGGCGCCGCGGTCGCTGCTCCCCTTTGGCGCACTTCGGCGCCGAAGCTGTCCAAAACGTCATCCAGGGACGCATTGGCGGCTGCCCGGGGGAAGGCCGTCAGCGCGCTGGCCGTGTGGATTCGGTTTTCCAGGGCGAGCCCCAAGCCAGCGGGCGTTTCAGTGTGATTGGCGAGCACCCGCCAGCTGCCGTCAGGCGCCCGGCCGAGATCGAAGGCCAGCAGGCCTAGGGTTGCGCCGCCGGCCGGGAAGCCGGGCCGGCAGGCCGGCAGGTATCGGCGGTTGGCGAAGGCCAAGGCTGGGTGCAAGCCCTTTTCACGCAGCAGCGCCTGCCCGCCGTAGAGGTCCGTGTTGATGGCGTTGAGCAGCCGGGCGCGTTGCCCGAGCCCTGCTTCAATGGACCGCCATTCCTCAGCCGCAATGATGAACGGCAGGGCGTCCCGGCGATGGCCGGTGGCGACCTCGGAAGCGCCTGCAGCGCGGTGGGCGGGGTTGAGCGGTTGTCGCAGCAGCGGCAGCCAGTGCGCCTGGACCTCGCCAGCGCGCAGCAATTCGTCATGCGCCGTCGGGCTGGCGCCATAGTGGGCGAGCGCCTCGGCCCACTGTGGATGCGCGCCACCCAAGCCGGGCGGGCTGGTTCGGCTAGCCCGCATGTCCCGCCAAACGGCCGCGATGGACCCGCTCCGGCACAGGCGCAGGCCCGGCCCGCGCCGGTCGCTCCCGGCGCCGCCGCCCATTGCCTGCTTCAACGCATTGAAACAAAAACACCATTTGGCTCCTCAACGGGCAGCTTGATGAGTCATGCGGGCTACAATGCGGCATTCCCGGGCCAAGCCTAACTTAAGACCGTTGGAAATTGCCTGTCATTAAGAGTAGTTCCCCAGTGCGGCGGCATCAATGGCGGGTCTCGCCTGCGCAGGCGCGCGCCATTCAGCAAAGGTTGGCTGCCCAAGTTCGCCCTGCGCCGTTGCGGCGGGTGCGCACGGTCGCCGGGTTGGATTGCGCCTTTGCCGGCGACCGGGTGTTTGCCGCCGTCGTGGCTTGGGACGTGGAGCGCCGCCGGGTGGTTGAGCGCCGTGCCTTAAGCCTTGCGCTGCAGTTCCCCTACGTGCCGGGCTTGCTGTCGTTCCGGGAGGCGCCGGCGCTGCTGGCGGCGCTGCGCCGGCTGCGCACCCCGGTGGACGCCTTGCTCTGCGACGGCCAAGGCATCGCCCATCCGCGCCGGTTCGGCTTGGCTTGCCACTTGGGCGTGCTGCTCGACCTGCCCGCCGTGGGCTGCGCCAAGTCGCGTCTGATCGGCGACTGGGTTGAACCCGGCCGGAACCGCGGCGAGCGCTCGCCGCTGACCCAGGGCGCGGAGCGCATCGGCACCGTGCTGCGCACCCGCACGGCGGTCAAGCCGTTGTTCGTCAGCCCCGGCCACCTGTGCGATTTCGAGGGCGCGGCGGACTTGGTGCTGCGCTGCGGCGGTGGCCTGCGCCTGCCGGAACCGGTGCGCTTGGCCGACCGGCATGTCGGCCAGTTCAAGCGCGACCGGGCGCGCCGTCAAGTTGCCGCGCGGCTTGGCGGTGGCCAGCCGCCTGCGGGTCGGGATGGGCGTTCGCCAGGTTAGCGATCAAGCGTGGCGAAGTAGTCCTTGGCGGCGGCCTTCACCTTCGGGGCCAGAATCAGGGCGGACACCATGGTCGGTATGGCCATCATGGCGAAGGCGCCGTCGATGATGCTGATGGCGGCCTGCGGCGTGATCAGCGCGGCGACCACGATGAACGCCAGCAGCAGCCAGCGGTAGTAGCGCTGCGCGCCGGCGCCGAACAGAAAGCTGGCGCATTGCGAGCCGTAGAAGGCGTAGGTGAACAGGGTGGTGGTGGCGAAGCACAGCACCGCCGCGAACACGACCGCCAGGCCCGGTCCGCCGAGCAGCGCGCCAAAGGCGTTGGCGGTGAGCGTGACGCCGTCGGACTCGCCGGACTGCCAGACCCCCGCCAGCAGGATGATGAAAGCGGTGGCCGAGCAGATCAGCAGGGTGTCGATGATGGGGCCGAGCATGGCGACCAAGCCTTCCCGGATCGGCACTCGGGTGCGCGCCGCGCCATGGGCCAGGGCTTCGGTGCCGATGCCTGCCTCGTTGGAGTAGGCGCCGCGCTGCACGCCGTAGAGAATCATCGCCAGCAGGCTGCCGCCGGCGGCGGCTTCGCCGGTGAAGGCGTCGCGCAGGATCAGGGCCACCACGCCGGGCAGCCGCTCCGCGTTCAGCGCGATGGCGACCAAGGCGCTGCCCAGATAAAGCGCCGCCATCAGCGGCACCAGCGCCGCAGCGACCCGGGCGATGCGCTGCAGGCCGCCGAGGATCACCGCGCCCGCTGCGGCACACAGCACGACGCCGACGCTGAGATTGAAGGGCAGGGGATCGGCGTCGGGATCCAGCCAGCCGTTGCCCACGAACAGCACTTCGCGCAGCACCTGCGTCAGTTGGTTGGCCTGAAAGACCGGCAGGGCGCCGATCATGCCGAAGGCGGCGAAAAGATGGGCCAGGAATCGCCAGCGACGGCCCAGCCCTTCGCGGATCACGTACATCGGCCCGCCCTGCAGCGCGCCGTCGCTGTCCCGGCCCCGGTACATCACGGCCAGCGAGCAGGTGAAGAACTTGGTGGCGATGCCGAGCAGGGCGGTCATCCACATCCAGAAGATCGCGCCGGGGCCGCCGATGCCGATGGCCAGCGCCACGCCGCCGATGTTGCCCATGCCGATGGTGCCGGCCAAGGCCGAGGAGAGCGCCTGAAAGTGGCTGATTTGGCCCGGGTCGGCGGGGTCGTCGTAGCGGCCCCGCAACACTTGCCAGGCATGGCCCAGATGGCGGAACGGCACCCCGCCGGAGAAGATCAGGAAGAACAGCCCGCCGCCGAGCAGCAGCGCCAGCAGCCAAGGCCCCCAGGCGAGTTGCGCGAAGGCGGTTGCCGCCTGTTGCAGGTGGTCCAGCATGGCTGACCGGACGATGCCTCAGACCGGCGAGCGGGTGCGTTGCCCAAGGCAACTTGGCGGTCGCAGAGGGCGGGATTGGCTCATGTGGCAACTTAACCTGCGCTCAAGGCATGCAGGTATTGTAGAGTGTCTGCGACTTGGGAACCTAAGCCTGCCGTGTCCGTAACGGAAATGCCCCTTGGCCGTCAATCGCCGCCCGTCTCGGGGCGCCGCCCGGAGGTCCTGCACCCGATCCCTCGGGACGATGCCCGGCACCGGCTCGGCATTGCGGACCCAGTGCCGTTCAGGGGCGAGGATTGCTGGACGGGCTACGAGCTGTCCTGGCTGGACCTGAGCGGCAAGCCCCGGGTGGGCGGCCTGCGCCTGCGCCTGCCCTGCACGTCGCCGAACACGGTGGAAAGCAAGTCCCTCAAGCTGTACCTGAACGGCTTGGCGCAGCTGCGCTTCGGCCATCAGGGCGAGCTGGCGGAGATGCTGGCGACGGATCTTGGCGCCGCAACCGGCGCGGAGGTCTTGGTGCGTGTGTCCGGGCTTGCGGACCTCGCATCCGGGCAGCAAGCCCTTGGCTCGCCTCACGACGGCGCGCCGCTGACGCCGAAGCGGCAACCCGCCCGCAGTCGGACGGTCCGCGCCCGTTTCATGGAGGCACTGCCTGGCCGCAGCCTTGATGGGCTGGCGCCCGCTCGATTCGAATACCAACGCAACCCGGCGCTGCTGCGCTGCGCGCGGCCATCGGAGCCGGTGTCGGAAACTTGGCACACCGACCTGTTCCGCAGCCTCTGCCCGGTGACCGGTCAGCCGGACTGGGCTTCCGTTCTGGTGTCCTACGCCGGCCCGCCCATCGTCGCGGAGTCGCTGCTGGCCTATCTGGTGTCGTTTCGCGAGCACGCCTGCTTCCACGAGGACGCCGTCGAAAGCATCTACATGGACATCCAGCAGCGTTGCCGACCGGCCCGGCTCACCGTATCCGGCCACTTCCTGCGGCGCGGCGGCCTGGACATCAACCCCTACCGCTCCAACGAGAACGGCGCCGCCCCGCAGTGGCGCCTGCCGCGGCAGTAGGGCGAGACGGCCCGTCCAGTTCCTTCAGTTCGGGTTGCGCCCCCGCAAGCGGCCGACGGGCATGGTTCAAAACCTCGCCCCGTCTTGTGCGGGTTTAACATGTCGGAATCCGACCCACGCAGCGACGGCGGAGCTTCGCGCCAGCGAGACTCCAACGCGCCCGTGGCGGGCGGGCGCAACGCGGCGGCTGTGCGGCTACTTTTGTCCGCCAACTTCCGTTAGACTGCGCTGTCCGGATGGCCGGATCGATGGCGGTCCAGTCCGGTCCTCCCGCAACGTCAGGTTGTGAACCCCGCCAGGCCCGGAAGGGAGCAACGGCAGCAGCCAAAGCGTGTGCCGGGATGAGGCTGGACCGGATCGCCGCCCGGCCCGGTTTGGCCGCAGCCCCATGGTCGGCCAGCGAGCGTCAACCCGGAGAGGTGTCCGAGCGGTCGAAGGAGCACGCCTGGAAAGTGTGTATGCGGCAACGCATCGAGGGTTCGAATCCCTCCCTCTCCGCCAAAGTGCAGGAGGCGCCTGTGCGCTTGGCCCAAGAAGGTGAAGATGCGGCCTGCCATAACTCAATGTCCTTCATGCACTGCGTGCAGTCAGGCTACAGGTCGCTTGAGAAAATGCTCCAAGCAGTTACTCTTCTTGAGGCCCTCTCAACCTTCATCACCGAAATTGACCCTCCCGATGAAACGCCCGCTCCCTGACCTGCTTGATCTCTGCGGCATACAGACCCCAAAGGCCTAAGCCACCGGGGCACGCGATGAGGCAATCAAAGGCGGGTGTCAGTGATGAGTGCAGGCACGAGGTGAGGAATGCCTGCCGCTTACTTGATAAATACATGTCGTCAAGTGCATGGGTCAAGTTCCGATGTGTTTCCCATTGGGAGATGGCCAGTTCCCTGCGCGTCAACGCCTCGGCGCGCTGGGGTCCGGTACTTCCAAGGTGGCCAGCTCGAATGATCTAAGCCCCTGCGCATCGCCGGCGGCCATGATTTGGTGCAGCGCCTGTGCGGAGGCTCGGGCGTCCGCCCGGATGAGCACGTGGTGGCTGGGCTGGTTGGCCACCGCAGCGAAGGCGCGGCGCAGGGCGGCTTCGTCCAGCGCCTTGCTGTCGATGGAAATGCCGTCGCTGACGGTGACGTGTACGGTCAGGGTGATGGGCGCCGAGCTGCGGTCGGTGCCGCCGACCGGCAGCTGCACGGCGGGGCCGGTGCTCTCGGTCAGGCGGCCAGCCACGAGGAAGTAGAGCAGCAGCAGGAAAACGATGTTGATCATGGGCACCACGGCGATGTCCACCGTGCGCCGCGCTTGGGGCTTAAGCGTCAGCCGCATCACGAGCCGAACCCCCGCACCTTGCCGAACCGCACCCGTGCCGCGCCTTGGCTGCGCAGCGCATCCAGGGTGCGCAGGACATGCTGCACGGAGATGTTGGGGGCGCTGCGCAGTTCCGCGTCGGGGGCTGCGGCGCCGGGGGCCTGCAGCCATTCCGCGTAGGGCCGGCGCACGCCGTCAACCCAGATGGTCCGCTCGTCAAAGAGTTCGAAGACGCTCGCCACGGTGCCGCCGGACGCGCTGCCGGGCTGGCCGCTGAGCAGCTCGACGCCGCCCTCCTGCCGAAAGGTGGTCTCCAGCATGAAGAACACCAGCAGGATGAACACCACATCGATCAGCGGCGTCAGGCTGATGCGCCGGGCCGGCCTGGTGGCCGCGGGCCGCATATGCAACAAGTCAAGACTCCTCGGTCACGGACGGCTGCTTGCCGGTGCGTCAGCGTTGCGGCGCGCTGCGGCAAGCTGACGGGCCCTCAAGCGGAGAGCGCCCGTTCGAGCAGGTCCTGGAGCTGCTCGCCGATGCGCTGCGCGCGCCCTTCCAGCAGGCTGTGGGCGGCAGTCATCGGGATGGCGACGCCCAACCCCACGGCGGTGGTCAGCAGGGCCTCCCAAATGCCGCCGGCCAGCACCCCGGCATCAGCCTGGCCCACATCCACCTCCAAGCCCCGGAATGCATCGATCATGCCGAGCACGGTGCCAAGCAGGCCAAGCAACGGGGAGATGTAGGCGATGAGCTCCACTAAGCGCAGGTGGCGGGACAGACCGCTGAGCAGGAGATTGCCGCGCCGGGCGACCTCCGCCTCCAGCGCAGCGGCGGGCCGGTCGGCTGCTCGCTCCGCCAGAGCGAATGCCACCAGCTCTGCGATCGCGCCATCGGCCGCCAACTCGGTGGACGAGCCGGCCACCTGCGAGGCGAGCCGCTCGAAATAGCGAACGCCGTAAGGCCGCAACTGCAGCAGCTTGTGGATGATGGCGGCGGCGCCGACCACGGAGAGCAGCAGCAGGGCGACCACCACCGGGCCACCCAGATCAACAAGCCGCGTCAACGCCTCCAGCACGAGTTAGCGCTTGCAATTCCGCAATGCCGTGCCACACGTCACGTGACGCATGACACGGCATTAGAAGTAGTAGGTGAACCGCGCAAACACCTCGTCCATGCGCTCGAAGGTTTGCATCACGTCGTCGTTGCCGCCGTTGGAGCCGATCAGGTTGGCGTAGATGTCCAGCTGCACGTCGTCCCGGGGACGCCAGCGCGCGCCGGGCTGCACCAGGAAGCCGCCGTTGGCGTCGTAGAGCACCGCCAAGTCGGCCCGCCAGATCAGGCCGGGGAAGGGTTGCTGCAGCGCGAAGGCCACGGCGTTGAAGCTGCCCTCCCCCTTGGGCGCGCCGTCGTTGTCGAAGCCGCTCACGTGGCGGCCGAGCATGTCGCTCTCCGACTTGCGCATCCATTGCAGAACGAAGTAGGTGGCCGGGAAGTCCCGCGAGAAGCGGTGGTACTTCTCGAAAGAGACGTTGCTGACGAATTCGTCCTTCTCGATGTAGTCGCGGCTCAAGGTCAGGTTGGTGAACTTGCGGTCGAGGGCCAAGGTGGCCTCGACCCGCAGCACCAGCTGGTCGAACAAGGTGTTGGGCGCGCCCTGAAAGACGTAGGTCATGCCGGCGCCGAAGATCTCCTCCCGGAAGTACTCACGGGCGATGTGGCCCTTCAGCGGCCCGAGGCCCGCTTGGATCGGGTTGTTGGGGTCGAAGAACAGATCCAGCTCCAACGCTGCGCAGGCCCGCAGGTCGTCGGCCAAGCCGACGGCGGCGCAGGTCTCCGGGCTGATCGGAAACGCGCCCAAGGCTTGGGCGGCCGGAAACTCCAGCACGGAAGCGCTCAAGCCGCCGATGCCGTCGAGCCGGGACAGCCCGGCGTAGCGGAACCACTCATCGGCCGACCAGACCCCGGCGGGATTGATCTCGAAGGCGGTTTGGGAGAGCAGTTGGCCAACGGGTTCCAAGCCGGGTATGCCGACGAACGGATTCACGTCGGACTCGGTCCAGCGGAACACGCCGTCGGGGTTGGTCCGGGAGACGGCCATGAAGCTGAGATCGAAGTCCCCGGCCCGCCCGCTCAACCGGGCGCCGAAGTTGAATTCGTCATCGTTGTCGTCCCAGCCCTGCTTCTGCCGCACCACGAACTGGGAGGCGATGAAGTTGTACGGGGTGTCCAGGGGCGAGAGCACCGAGGGGCGGAAGCGCTGTACGAAGCCCTCGATCTCCCAGTCGTTCTCGAAGCGGTAGCTGCCGCGAACCCCCAGCGAGGGCACGCGCTTGTCGGAGTACTCCTCCGCCGCCACGTCGAGGAAGCTGTGCCGGCGCAGGTCCAGCCCGTTCACGACGTCAAAGACGCGGAAGAAGATGGCCTCCCCCCAAGCGATCTGCTGGTTGCCGATGCGCAGCCACAGGGGGCCGTTGTTGTAGTCCAGGTAGAGCGCGGGCAGATCGACCATGTAGTCCTTGCCATTGAACTCCAGCGTGCTGCCGTCGCCGTCGTCAAAGCCGGAACCGAAGTGGTCGATGCCGTCGAACTCATCCTCCAGCCGCCAGTCGCGAAAGCCCCTGATCTTCGCGAAGCCCTCCCAGCTGTCGGAGAAGCGCAGTTTGAAGTCCAGCTCGCCGCGGGTGGCGAACAGGCTCCAGTTCGGCTCGCTGGTGGGCTGCGCCCGGACAATCTCGTTGCCGAAGGCATTGACCACGGTCCTGCCGCTGAACAGGTTGCCGTAGCCTTGGTTGTACGGATTCGCATCGCTGAAGGCGCTGGCGGTCTCCTGGCGGACGAAACCGGTGATGCTGACGCTGATGTCCGCGGCCGCAGCCATCGGCAATGCGCCGAGCACCGTCATCAGGACGTACCTGAACAGCTTGGCTTGTTTCATGATTTCCCCTTATTCATGTCGTTGCTTACTTTGCGTGGTCATGGGCTTTGCGTGGTCATTGGTTCACGGCCACGATGCGGCCGCGCTCGCCGACGGCATAGACGCGCTGCTCCCGCAAGGTTCCGTCCTCAAGGTTGCGCTTGACGATTCCGGGCGCCAAGGCGGCGTACCACGACCGTTCCACGGCGCGTCCGCCCACCGAAGCCCAGGTCTCGCCCAGGTCGCGGCTGCGCAGCAGGGCGCGGATGCCGACCGCCACCACTTCGCCCTCCTTGGAGTGCCATACGTCGAGCAGGTTGGCCCGGCTGCCCGTTGCCGCGGCCTGCCAAGTGGCGCCGGCGTCGCGGGTGCGCAGCACCGTGCCCTCCTGGCCGACCGCGAAGCCCAGCCCTTGGCCGTCAATGCGCATGGCGAACAGCGAGGCGTCGCCTTGGTGGCGGACCTGCCAAGTTCGGCCGCGGTCGCCGCTGGCCAGGATCATGGCGAATTCGCCGCAAATCAGAATTTCCCCGTCATCGTTGATGGATGCGTCGTAAAGGTGCGCCTCCAGCCCCTCCGGCTGCAGTTCGGCCCAGTCCAGACGGCGCGCCGCCCAAGTTGCGCCGCCGTCCTCGGAAATCACCACCGCGCCGAAGCCGCCCACGGCCACGGCCAGTCCCGATTCATGCAGGGCCACCGACAGCAGGCGCTCGGCGGTCGGGCTGTCCACAGCCGACAGGCTGCGGGCATCGGCGCCGCTGAAGATGCGGCCCTGCTGGCCGACCACGACCATGCGCCCATCCTGCGCATCCACCGCCAACAGGGCCGTATCGCCGATCGGCGCAATGGCGCGCCAGGCCTCGCCGCCGTCCTCGCTGAGCAGCAGTTGGCCGTGATGGCCCACCGCAATGCCCGTGGCTCCGACGAAGGTGAGGTCGTACAAGGCGTCGTGCGGCAAGCCGGAGCGGACGAGGCCGAGCGCCTCGCCGCTGCGGTTGGCGGCGGCGCCCGCAGCGAGCGCCGCCAAGGCGCAGGTCACAAGCCAACGCATGCAGCGAGTTCGCGCGCGGTGTTCCGTCCCGCAAACAAGCGTGATCATTCGTGGCCGTTTCGGCCCCCGGCTGCATTGCTCCTCCTTGTGTGGGGCATGCCGCACCGCGTCATCGCCCTTTCCGGCAACGGCAAGGGCCTTGCACGGGAACCGAAACGGCCTAGCGCCCAAAACCCGCTTATTTACGAGACGGAGCATTTACGAGACGGAGCACTAGGTTCCCAAGCGGCGCATCGCCGATACGGTCAGGTAGCGGTTGTAGTCGTTGGGATCGTTGTAGTGGGTGTCGTAGCCCCCTGACGAGCGCACCAGTTCCGGCAGGGAGATGCGATTGGTCTGCACGTCGTGGACGATGACGAAGTTCCAAGTCCACATCGGCTTGCCGTCCAGAACATTGGCTGGCGTGCCGTCGGCGCCGATGGTCATGCCGTTGCCGTGCTCGAAGTTCTTGAACACCTCTCCGCGCCGGTCGTAGCTGACGCTGTTGAACGCCACCATGGCCCGGGCGTCAATGTACACCCGCCGCTTGCTGATGGGCGCTCGGGGGTACCCGACCGGCTCGGTCTCCAGCACGATGGCGTCGGGTATCACCTCCCAGTGGCTGCGGAAGAAGCTCTGGCCGTTCTGCCCGCCCACCCGCGGGCGTTCCCAGTTCTCGTGGTTGACGTTGAAGTTGCCCGGCCCCGCCGGCCCCAGCCAAGGCCCGCGATGGACCAGCTTGAAGTTGCCCCAAGTGAGGAAGGGGTCGCCGGCGCCCCAAGCGTCCGATATGTACCACGTCGGCCCCGGCAGCAACGGCTCGAAACGCTGGTTGGTGGGATAGCGGCGCACCCGCTTGAACGCCGGGAGATAGCCATGCAGTTCCGGAAACTGGGTTTGGTCGTAGGGCCAGATGGACAGGAACGCGGTGCCGCGCACGTCCTGGGGCGTGTTGAAGAACACCGATTGGTAGCGCAGGGTGTCGTCCCGGCCGCGAAACGGATTGTCGTCCAGGGTGACCCGCCCGGTGGCGTTCATCTCGCACCAGACGAAATCGTACTTGTAGGCCGTGCTGCCGTCCGGATTCAGGTCCTCCTCCCGAATGGCGTAGAAGGTCTGGTCGTAGCGGCCCCAGGACAGGGTGATGTTGGCGAAGGCCTCGGTCGCGGTCTTCGCCTCCGGGAAGGGGTTGCCGCCAATCCAGGCGGAGCCGTCGTCGGTGCGCACGTTGCCGGTGTCGTCGAAGCGCGCCCGGCCGCTGTTGGCGATGGAGGCCCGCAGGTAGTCCGGCGGCATCAGCCACTCCGGGTTCGTGGTGCTGGCATGGGTGTCGATTTCGCGGTCCATTTGCGACACCTGCAGATAGGACACCGGATCCATGAAGTCCTTGAGCAACTCGACATTGCCGGCGTTGATGACGTCACCGGTGTTGACGCGCCCGTCGGTCAGTCCCTCAAGGGTGGAGATTTCGTCCGGATACACCTTCTCGATGGTGTTGCCCCGGGCGATGGTGGGCCACAGCGGCGCCAGCACACCGGTGGCGATGACCCCCTTGGACATCTGCTCCAGGAAGAAGCGGCGTGAGAAGCCCTTGCCGTATTTGCGAATGTGCATGTTGATTCCCCTTTTGTTCCGATGATTGGTCCTTTGGTCGGCGGTTCGTTGACCCCGGTTGACCAGCCTGCGTCGATCTACCCTAAACGCTTACCCTGCAGCCCGCAAATGCCGGCCGCCCAGGTCGGCGCCGGTCGATTCCGCCATGAGCAAGTGCTCCCGATCGACGAAGCCCGGCTTGATCAAATAGACCAGCAGCGGCAGCACCACCAGCGCCACCACCATGTTGATGAGCATGATGATGACCAGCAGCAGGCCCATGTCCGCCAGGAACTTGAGCCCGGACAGGAAGTACCAAGGCAGGATGCTGAGCAGCACGATGGTGGCGGTGAAGAAGATCGCCTTGCCCGTGGTGGCGACCGCCTTGCGGATGGCGTCGCCGTAATGCTGGCTGTCCCGGTACTCCTCGCAGATGCGGCTCAGCAAGTAGATGCCGTAGTCGATGCCCACGCCGATGCCGATGGCGGCGATCGGCAGGGTGTTCACGTCCAGTCCAATGCCCATCATCACCATCACCGCGGCGAGGAACAGGTTCGAGAGGTTCACCGGAATGAGCAGGATCAATCCGGCTTGGATGGAGCGGTAGGCGAAGCTGCAGGTCAGCAGGATCACGAGGTTCAGCGCCGCGAGGATGATCCACTGGTAGAAGTCCACGGTTTCGTTGACGGATTGCTGCAGCGCAATGGCACCGGTGCCCAAGCGGATGCGGAAGGCGTCGTGCTCCGCGCCCACTGCCTCGATGGCCGCCCGGGTCTGGGCCAGCGCCCTGTCCACCGTGTCCTGCTTGTTGTCCTTGTACCACAACGACACGGTGCCGTTCTTCAGCTCGAAGTCGGCCACATTGCTGTACGCCTTGGTGCTCGCCCCGAGCAGCAGGGCGCCGGCTGCGGCGTTCACCGAGACGTCGTCGTAGTCCAAGGGCGCCCACTTGGGGTTGCCGCCGCTGAACAGCCGGTTGGCCTCCGGCAGATAGTCGGCAAACGACAGGGTCGCCGCCGGGGGATCGGGCTGCGACTCGAGGTTGCGCTGCAGGGCGTTCATCGCCTTCACGGTTTCCGCCATCCTGACCACGCGCTGGTTCTCGTCCTTGCCCTCGAAGACGATCTCCAAGGTCATCAGGCCCGGGAAGTGGGCGTTGATCTGCCGCACGGCCTCGTTGTAGTCGGAGTCCTCCCAAAGCAGGTTGCTGCCCTCCACCGGGTTGCCCACTCGGATTTGGGTCATCATGCCGAGGGAGACAATGGTGAGCGCCAGCACGATGGCGGCGGTGGCGCGGGCCTTGGCGCCATGGCTGACCTGGCCGATGACGTTGAGAATCCTGAAGATGCGGTTGTGCATGCCCGCCTTGGCATCCCCGCCCAGAAGGGCCTTGACGTTCCTGGGCTTGGGGAACAGCGACAGCAGTATGGGGCTGAGCCAGAGATTGGCGGGCAGCAGGATCATGGCCCAGAAGCCGCAGAACAGCGCGAAGCGCTCCATCACCGGAATCGGCGCCAAGGCGATCAGGAACAGGCCGGTGGCGTCCGTGACGATGCCCAAGGCGCCCGGCGCCATCATCACCCCCAGCGCCTGTTCGGCGGCTTGGCGGCGGTCGCCGAGAACGTGGTACAGCTCGTAGTAGCGCTCTATGAACTGCACGCAGTGGCTGAACGAGCGGGCGATCAGCAGCAGCGGCACCACCATGATCAGGGGCTCGATGGGATCGCCGACCCAGCCCACGAAGCCGAATCCCCAGACGGCGGCCACGGCGCTGACGATGATCGGCGTCAGCACGCCGGGCACGTTGCGCATGTAGAAAAGCAGCGACAGGAAGAGGGCGGCGGCGGTGACGCCGAAGATGCCCAGCATTTGCGCTTGGTAGGTATAGACCCAGCCGGTGAGGATTGGGGCGCCGGCGATGTGGATCTCGTGCCTGGCGTCGGTTTCCCGCTCCACCATCTCCTGGATGAACGCGAAGGTCTCGCCGAAGTCCAGCAGCCGTTCGATGAAGGTGGCGGTGATCAGGGTGGCGGTCTCGTCCTGGGAGATGAGGAACGCCTGCACGTTGGGCGCTTTGTCCACTCGGGACCGAAACTCGGCGATCTCGGCCTCGGTCGTCGGCGCCGCATCGCCCATCAGCGGCTTGGAGTCGATGCCAAAGGGGGTGGCTTCCGAGAACCGCGCCCGCTCCGTGGCGATGGACAGGATTTGGTCGTGGTCCACGGCCGGCGCCAGGTCGATATCGCGGCTCAAGCGCCAGATCTTGGCCAAGGTGTCGGCGTTGTGGATGTCGCCGTCCTTGACCTTGACCATCAGGGTCACGGTCAGCGGGCTGCCGAAGTTGGGGTGGTCTTGAAAGGTCTCGACGAACGGGTGGTTCTTGGGAAACAGGTCCGAGAAGATGGTGCGCAGTTCGACTTTGGGCAAGCCGGCGGCGAAGAACGCCGTGACCGCGCCCACCAATGCCAGGGCGAGCCAGCGGTGGCGAACGGTTGCCGCCGCTAGCCGGTGCCGGAAGCCAGCCATTCGATGCCGTCCACCCTCATGACCTTGGCGCCCGTTCCCCCATGCCCCGACGCAGCGAGGCGCGAGGCGCCCGCTCGCAGGCTTCGATGGCGCACTTGAGGCAGGCTGCGTTTATCAAATCACTCCCCGACTGCCGCTGGATGGTCGCTCCGGCAAGGAGCGCACTCTATATGGGCGCTGACATCCAGGCAACCGCGCGACCTGACGGTCGCGGATGGAGTTTCGCTGGCGCGAAACTCCGCGCGCTCGTCGCTTAGATCAGATTCCGGTATGTTTTCTGAGCCCGCACACGCGCGCGACCTGACGGTCGCGGATGGGGCTTCGCTGCCGCGAAACTCCGCGCCCGTTGCGTGGGTCGGGTTCGAGATGTCTCTGAACCCGCACATGGAAGTCAGGATGGCGGCTGCGGATTTGCAGCCGTGAACTGCGAATGCAAGGACTCTTAGCTGGCCCAGACGGGAGTGAGCAAGTAGGCGAAGAAGACGGCCACGGCCAGCAGGCTGGCGCGGTCCAAGCGGGTTCTTGGAACTTTCATGAGGCGCGACCATAGCGCCGGGGACGCGATTTGGATAAGACTGATTGGCCATATGCTTATGCTATCCGAACAGCACCAGCGCCAAGGCCAGGGGCACGACGGCCAGCCACAGGCCGACGCCCAGAACGAGGCTGGACAGCGACAGTTGGCCGAGGCTTGGCCGGTCGAGTTGCAGGCCGATCAGGCCAAGCGCGACCACCAGCAGGGTTTTGCTGACCAAGCCGATGCCCTGAGCGGTCCGCTCGCCGATGTCAACGGCGCCGCCGACCGCGGCGGCGGTGACAAACAGAACGATGAAAGGCGGAACCCGCAGTTTCGCCTCGCGCTTGGCGAACTGCAGGCTTGCCGCAAAGGCGAGCGGAATCAGCCACAGCGCCCGCCCCAGCTTGACCGTGGTGGCCACGGCGGCCGCCTCGTCGCCGTAGATTGCGGCGGTGGCCACCACCGAACTCGTATCGTGGATGGCCAGCGCCACCCAGGCGCCGAAGGCCTCCTGGCTCAGTTCAAGCCAAGCGCCAATGGTCGGAAACGTGAACAGGGCCACGGCGTTGAGCAGGAAGACAATGCCGGTGGCCGCCGCCAACTGGTGCGGCCGGGCGCCGACCACGGGGGCGAGCGTGGCGATGGCGGTCGCTCCGCAGATCGCCGTGCCGCTGGTCAGCAGGGTCGATTCGACGCGCTCGCTGCGGGTCAGGCGCGCCAAGCCCCATCCCAGCAGGAGCGTTGTCAGCACATAGGCGCCCACGATCACGCCGTAGTCGGCGGAAACGCTCACCACTTGGTCGAAGCCGAGGGTCAGGCCCAGCAGCACCACGGCGGTTTGCAGGCTGATTGCGCCGAGCCGCATGCCCCTTCTGACCGGGTTGAAATCGAGGCCAAGACGGACGAGCAACCCGCCCAGCAGCGCAATAGCCGGGTTTTGCAGCGCAATGCCGCCGCCGAGGGCGGCAAGCAGACCGAGCCAAGCGGCCAGATGAGTCCTGGGCCGCCGTTGCGCGGCTTTGGCGTGACCGGAGGGATCTGGCATGGGACTTCCACCATACACCACGCAAGGGTTGCGCACTGCACTGATTCGGCGCCGGCAATTCTCATTTTGGATCAAGTCCGGCTCAGGTTTCCCAAGCGACGGCGTCCTCTCCTCGCAATCCGGTGATCGAGGGCATTGCCAACTTCAGAACGCCCGACCGGCGAAGCCGCCACCGGCTGGAATGAGAATGGCCGTTCAGCATTGGATTTGTTCAGCATTGGATTAGGTCCGCAAGCCGAGGCGAGGTTAAACTGATTGGGTTTGGCAGCACTGGAACAGGCTTTTGGACTTGGCGGGCAAAACAGCGATCGTCACCGGCGCTGCGGGCATCCTTGGAGCGGCGGTGGCCGAGGAATGCGAAGCGCAGGGGGCGCAAACGATCCTGATCGACGTGGCGGCCGGGTTCGCCGACGGCTCCGGCGCGCGTCTCGAACTGGATCTCACCGATGCGGCTGCCGTGGCCGAGGCGGTCGCGGACGTCGGCGAGTTCGACATCGTCTGCAACGTCGCGGGCGGCTTCGACATGGGGCCGAAGGTGTCTGAAATCACGGACGCCCACTGGAGCGCCCTGTTCGACATCAACGTGACCACGCTGCGCAACATGCTCAGCGCGACGCTGCCCAGGTTGACGGCGCGGGGCCGGGGCAGCGTCGTCAACGTCGGCGCCTTGGGCGCCTTGCAGGGCTTGGCGTCCATGGGCGCCTACACGGCGGCCAAGTCCGTGGTGATGCGGCTGACTGAAGCCGCTGCCGAGGAGGTGCGCGGCCAAGGGGTCAACGTCAACGCCGTGCTGCCCAGCCTGATCGACACGCCGCGCAATCGGGCGGACATGCCGAACGCCGACCACAGCGCCTGGGTGACGCCGGCAAGCCTCGCCAAAGTGATCTGCTTTCTCGCCTCCGATGCGGCGGCCGACATCCACGGAGCGCTTATTCCAGTCCGAGGGCGGGTCTGATGCTGAAGCCTGTGGTGGGGATTTTCGGGGTCCGCGCCTTCAACGGGAGTTTCGCGTCGGCGAAACTTCAATGCGAACTGAAGGTTCGCACCGGTTCGAGGGCGAGTTTGATGCCGAGTCCCCTAGCCGTTGTTTGCGCGGTTCGCGACCGTTTGCGCTGGAATTGCCTTCGGCGAAAGGGAGTGCCTAGGCGCCCCGCCCGCGCTCGGAATCGAAGTTTTTCCGCAGCGCTCCCCGATCTGGCCATGCCGGAGTGAGCGTGCTGACTCGGTCGGAAATCGAGGCCGCAGCCCAGGCGCTGCATGAGGCGGAACGGTCCCGGAAGCAGATTCGCCCGCTCAGCTTTCTGCATCCGCAGATGGATTTGGATGACGCCTACGCCATTCAGGAGGCTTGGGTGGCCATCAAGCTGGGCGAGGGGCGCCGGGTGCGGGGCCGCAAGATCGGCTTGACCTCGCGGGCCATGCAGCAGGCGATGCGGATCGATGAGCCGGACTTCGGCACCCTGCTCGATGACATGTTCCTCGCCTCCGGCGAGCCCATCGAAGCGGCCCAATTCATCGACCCGCAGTTGGAAGTGGAACTTGCCTTCGTGCTGCGCGACCGCTTGGCCGGAGCCGAAGTGACGCTGACGGAGGTGCTCAACGCCACCGAGCATGTCATTCCCGCCGTGGAGATCATCGCCGCCCGCAGCCAGCGCACGGATGCCGAGACCGGGCGGCCACGCACCGTTTGCGACACCATCGCCGACAATGCCGCCAATGCCGGCCTGGTGCTCGGCGGCCGTCCCGTGCGCCCGTTGGAGTTGGACTTGCGCTGGGTCAGCGCCCTGCTGTTCAGGAACGGCGTCATCGAGGAAAGCGGCGTCGCCGCGGCGGTGCTCAACCATCCGGCCAACGGCTTGGTCTGGCTGGTCCGGCGGCTGGCGGCCCACGGCATTGCGCTGGAACCGGGTGACGTGGTGCTGTCCGGCTCCTTCACCCGCCCGGTGCCCATAGCCGCGGGCGATGTCTTCCATGCGGACTACGGGACGCTGGGCAGTTTCGCCATTCCGTTCAGCTGATCCCGCGCCCTCAAGCCAACGAGTCCAGATACTTCTCGGCATCCAAGGCCGCCATGCAGCCGAAGCCGGCGGAGGTGACGGCTTGGCGGTAGATTTGGTCGGCCACGTCGCCGGCGGCGAAGACGCCGTCCACGCTGGTGGCGGTGGCGTTGCCGCCCAAGCCGCTCGACACCTTGATGTAGCCGCCGTCCATGTCCAGCTGGCCATCGAAAATGCCGGTGTTCGGCGTGTGGCCGATGGCGATGAAGACGCCGGCGAGATCGATTTGCCGCTCCTTCGCGCTTAGCGTCGAGCGGATGCGGATGCCGGTGACGCCGGATTCGTCGCCCAGCACCTCGGCCAAGACGTGGTTCCAAGCCGGCTCGACGTTGCCGCGGGCGAACAGGCGGTCCTGCAGGATCTTCTCCGCCCGCATCTCGTCGCGGCGATGCACCAAGGTCACCCTGCCGGCAATGTTGGACAGGTACAGCGCCTCCTCAGCCGCCGTGTTGCCGCCGCCGATGACGGCCACGTCCCGGCCACGGTAGAAGAAGCCGTCGCAGGTGGCGCAGGCGCTCACCCCGCGGCCCTTGAAGGCCTCCTCCGAGGGCAGGCCCAGGTAACGGGCGGATGCCCCGGTGGCGATGATGAGCGCATCGCTCGTGTAGCGGCCCCGCTCGCCGGTCAGCGCGAAGGGCCGCGCGCTGAGGTCGGCGGCGTCAATCTGGTCGTTGATGATGGTGGCGTCGAAGCGCTCGACGTGCTCGGCCATCCGCATCATCAACTCCGGCCCCTGCAAGGCCGCATGCCCGCCGGGCCAGTTCTCCACCTCCGTGGTGGTGGTCAGTTGGCCCCCAACCTCAATCCCGGTGATGAGCGCTGGCCGCAGGTTGGCCCTGGCGGCGTAGAGGGCGGCGGTGTGCCCGGCCGGGCCGGAGCCGAGAACGATGAGCCTGTGATGCTGGGGCACGTCGGAACCGATTGGCGCAAAGCGCCTATCTTGCCTGCATTCCCGCCGAAAAGCACACACACAAGGCGCGCCCGCGAAGCGGGCGCGGTTGGAGTTTCGCTTAGGCCAGATTCGATATGTTTCTGAGCTGGCGCAGCCGATCGGCTTTTGGCCGACGGTTCCCATTTCGTCGATTCGAGCTTGCGCCCCTCCTTGCATGCCTTGGCGATGCATGCCTTGGCGATCGCGGCTGGTGCCGGCTTCCGCGCCGCCGACCGGCCAAGCTGCCGCCAGCCAATGCGAGAATCGCTGAGGTTGGTTGGTGGCTGCGGGATCTGGTTGTGCAGCTTGTTAAGATGGACGTAGAATTTTCGCCAGTTGGGAGGAGTTGGCGTTCATGGCGTTGTATGCACGGTCATTGGGCATTGCGGCCCTGTTCGGGTTGCTTGCCTTGACTGCATCGGCCGATCCGGCGGCCTGGGACGAGCTGCCGGAGGGTGAGCCCGGCGAGTTGGCGCGGCTTTACCACTCGGCGCTGGCGCTGCCGGGCCTGGACCATTGGCCCCCGTCCCGGCGAGCGGCGCTGGTGGACGCAGCTACCCTGCGCTACCGGGACCGGTTGGTGGACCGTTCGTCCTCGCCGTCCCCCGGGGCCGGGCGCAGGCATGTCGAGCGCTTGGTCGGCGGCGGGGCGCCCGAGGGCGCCGTCAGCCAGGCCTGTGCCCAGTTCGGCGTCCTCGACGGTCCCTGCGGAATGCATCGCGGGTATGTTCGGCGGGTGCTGGTGGTCGAGGAGATGCTCGTTCAGAATCAGCTCACCTTGGCTGACTTGGAGGCCGAGTTGACCGGCGCAACGCGGCCCGGCTTGAACGATTCGCGGCGGGTTCGGTGAGCCACTGCCCGCCAGCCATGTAGGCCCGTTCCGTTCATGCGGACTGGCGGTGCGCTCTCCACTTGGTGGCCTTGGGCGCTCTGCCTGTTGGCCGCCGCCGCTTGGGCGTTGGCCAACGCCCCCGAACCCGGCTCGGCAGCCGCATCGCCGCTCGCCGCCAACCACGTCCCCACGCTGACCCTCCACCCAGCGGGCAAGATCGAGGTCCGCGCTGGCGAGCGGGCGGTGCTGAGGGTCGATGCGGCGGATCCGGATCGCCTCGGCGACGGCGCCTTCGAGATGGTTTGGCTGCGAGCGGCGCCCATTGCGGACGGCCCGGCGCCGAGTTGGCTCCCCGAGGCCGGCTGGTCGGTCGGCCCGTCGGCCCGTCCCCGGCTGAAGATCGCGCTGCAGCCGCCGCCGGATGCGCCCCGGCAGCGCTTCAGGATTGAGGTCGGCGCAACGGACGGGCGCGGCCTGACCAGCTTGGGGGCCTTCCAAGTCGCCGTTCTCCCGCCACTGTGCGCCACCCCCGACTTCAACGATGGCGGCGCCTGCCGGGAATGTCCCGCCAACCAGGTTCCCGACGGCTCCGGACGGGCCTGCGCCCCTTGCGAAGCCGGAACGCAGCGCCCGACTGGCGCACCGTCGTGCGCGGCCTGCGGGAAGGGCCTTTCCAGCGAAGCCGGCGGCCCCTGCGGCTGCGGCCCGACGGGCGTTCTGGACCAAGGCCAGTGCGTACGGTGCCCGCCGCACACCGAGGCAGCGGCTCAAGGCAACTGGTGCGTCGCCTGCCCGCCGGGCCAGGAGCGCCCGGCGGGGTCGCCGGAGTGCGCGGCGGCGGTCTTGGCCATAGCCTCGAAGTCGGCGCCGGCCGCGGCGCGGGCGCGGGAGGTTGCCGTAGTGGCCGGCTTGGCGGGCGGTGGCGCGGTGCTTTGGGAGGACGCGGGCGAAGTTCAGGTGCGTCTGGCGCTGAAGCCTAGGCCTGCGGCCGGCAACTACGGAGGCTGTCGGCTGCGGCTGTCGGCGGGCAGCGAGGCCGGCGCTTCGGACGTGACCTTTTCCGATCGGCGCAAGCTGACCCCGGGGAACGGCTGGAAGGGGCAGACGGTCCTGATGACGTTGGTGGACGACGCCCTTGCGGAAGGCGACGAGACGCTGGTGGTGGAGGGCTACTGCGCGTCGAGCGGGAACGGCGCGGATCCCGGGCACAGGGCCCTCGTCTCGCGGCCGCTGACCCTGACGATCCGCGACAACGACGCCGCGCTGTCGCTGTCCGCCGTCCCGGACGCCATCGGCGAGTCGCTGGGCAGGCAGGTGGTCGAAGTGGTCGCCGCTCTGCGCCGGCCGGCGCCCCGGCCGGTGGAGGTGGCGCTCGCCTTGGGCGCCGGCGCCTACTCGGTGACCGGGACGCAGCGCATCTCGATTGCGGCGGGCGCCACCCGCGCAGCCACGCAGCTCGCCTTTACGCCCAGGTCCGACTCGAATGCCACCGACGACGCGGTGGCCATTGCGGGCACGGCGCCCGGCCACCGGGTGACGGGAGCGACGCTGACCATTCGGGAGCCGGTGCTCGCCGACGGCGTGGACTTAAGCGGCCTTGGCGTGGCGCTGTCCGTGAGCCCGACGGCGCTGCGCGAGGGCCTGCGGGGCGCCCACCGGGTGTCAGCGACGCTGACCGGGGTGCCGGTGCCAAAGGCGGACGTGGCGATTGTGCTGGCGGTGGGCGGCACCGCCACGCAGGGCGCCTCCCACGACTACACGCTCAAGGGTGGCCGGGATTGGCGCAAGCTGACGGTTGCGGCCAACGACCCGTTCCTGACCGCGGCAACCAAGGTCACCGTGTCGGCGCGGGCCGACGGCATTGATGAGGACGACGAGACCGTGACGTTCTCGGTCACGCAAGTGGCTTGGGGCAGGACGGTCGTGCCGTTGCGGCCGCCGGCGGTGGCGACGCTCATGATCACGGAGGCTTGGGAGCGCCCGGCGCCGCCGTCCGGGCTGACCGCGGCGCCGTCGCCCGGCGATGAGCGCCACGGGCTCGACGTCGCCTGGGAGGCGGTCGCCGCCAATCCTCCGGTGGACGGCTACGTGGTGCGGCACCGGAAGGTTTCGGACCCGCCCGCCAAATGGACGGCCGCCAAGCCGCAGCCGGGGCTGCGCTCAGCGTTGACCGGACTGTCGGCGGGGACGCGGTACGAGGTCCGGGTGCGGGCGGACAACGCCGCCGGCCAAGGCATGGAGTCGGGCAGCGTTTTCGCCCGCACCGCGGACGGCAACTGCGCCGTCGGCGCGCCCCAAGCGACCGCTCCGTCCGGGGCGCGCTCGGCGACGGCGCTGGCGGTGGCTTGGCGGGCCGCGGCCTGCTCGCCGGCGGCTTCGATCAGCAACTACCAAGTCCGTTACCGGGAGGATCCGGACCTTGAGGGCATGGACAACGCTTGGCTGCGGGAGACCGCCAACGGCCTGACGGCCACGTTGGCGGGCCTGACGCCGGACACCGCCTACATCGTGCAGGTGCGGGCCGTGGCGACGGGCGGCGACAACGGGCCTTGGTCCCCGCCGGGCCGGGCGCGCACGGGGCTGGACGCGCGGCTGCCGCCCCGGGTGGCGGCGCCCGCGGTGGTGGCCAACGCGGACCATGGCGATGAGCGGCTCGACGTGGCTTGGCGGCGGGTGACTTGGACGGATGCAGACGATGTGGCGCGGCCCGTTGTGGATTACCAGTATCGGCATCGCCCGGATGGCGGGGACTGGACCGCACCCACCGACGCGCGGGCCTCCAGCGGCGAGACCCGCTCCATGACCCGCACGCTGGCCGGGCTGGCATCCGGCACTTGGCACGAGGTGCAGGTGCGGGGCGTGAACCGGCTGCAGGGCGCCGCGCATCCGGGCAAGTGGTCGGAGCCGGGCCGCGGCCGCACTTGGGGGGTTCCGGATCGGGTTAAGCAGCCGGCGGCCTATGGGGCGGGCGGTTCGGTGGCGGTGGTCTGGGAGGCGCCGGAGGACGGCGGCTCGCCGATCAACGACTACGACGTGCAGTTCAAGGCCGACGGCTCCAAGGCCTGGAAGACCCATCCTTACGCGGGCTGCGCGCGGGCGGGCTGCGCCACCGAGGCGACGGTGGCGGCGGCGGCGACCAAGGTGCGGGTGCGCGCCGGCAACGCGCTGGGCGAGGGCGCGTGGTCGCCGGTGGCCGAGGTGCAGGCGCTCAAGCTGTTGCGCGCCGCCTTCGGGGCATCGAGCGCAACCCTTGCGGAGGGCGGCGCGCTGCAAGTCACCGTGCGGCTGGATGGCGCGGCGGACCGCGCAGTGACGGTGCCGCTCGTGGCGAAAGGGGACGCGGACGCCTTCCGTTTGGATGGCGCGGCAGGCGGCCGGCTGTCGTTCAGCGCGGGCGAGTCCGCCAAGACCTTTGCTCTGGCCGCGCTCCAGGATGCGGACCGCGACGAGGAGGCGGTGACGCTCAGCTTCGGACCACTGCCGGCTGGGGTGCTGGCAGGCTCCCCCGCAACCCTGTCCCTGACCATTGAGGACGACGACGGGCGCAATCGCAAGCCGCAGTTTGCCGGCTCCAGCGCGACCCGCACCATCGTCGAGAACTCGCCCGCAGGCGCCGCCGTCGGCGCTCCGGTGACGGCCTCGGACCAGGATGGCGATGCGCTGACCCACTCCCTCGCGGGCGCCGCCGCGGCGCTGTTCACCATTGAGGCCGGCACCGGGCAGGTTAGCGTGGGGCCGGGCACGGCGCTTGACTTCGAGGGCGGCCCCACCAGCTATGCGTTGCGGGTGGACGTGAGCGACGGCAAGGACGAAGCGGGTGAAGCGGATCCAACGGTGGATGCCTCCGTGACGCTGACGGTGGAGGTCGAGGACGCGGCCGAGCCCCCGCTGGCGCCGGATGCGCCGACCTTGAACCCCAGGTCTCGGTCGATGTCCGCGCGCTGGTCGGCGCCGGCGCACTCCGGGCCGCCGGTGACGGGCCAGGTCCTGGCGCACCGGGCGCCCGGCGCGGCGCAGTGGACGCAGACGGCGCTTGAAGGGCTGGCCACGGCGGCGGAGATTGAAGGGCTGTCGCCCGGAGCGGCTTACGAGGTGCGGGTGCGGGCCGTGAACGACGAGGGGACCGGTCCTTGGTCAGCTGCCGCCGTGGCCAACACCCTGCCTGCCGTGCTGGTCGAGGTCAGCCAGCCGCAGCCGGCGATCGGGGCGGACGATGCGCCGGTTGCGGTGACGCTGACCGCGCAGGTTGAGGCGGCCGACGGGACGCTTGAGGGCCGCTGGGAACGCTCGGGCCGCAACGGAACGACGCAGCGGCTGTCGGAGGAGCCTCTCGCGCTGGAAAGCGGGCGGGCGGTGACGCTATCCGCATCCTCGTCGTCGCCGGGATGGTGGCTCTACGCCTTGAGCGTGTCCCACCGCCTGGATGGCCGCGAGTCGAGCACGGCGCACGGAGCGGTGGTGGAATGGCTGCCGACGGTGGTGCTCTCGGGGGACCCGGCGGCGGTGCCTGAGGGCAGCGCCCGCACGGTCAAGGTGACGGCTGCGCTGACCGGCGACCGCGTGACGGGCGCCGCCAAGTCGGTGACCGTCACGGTGGCGGGCGGCACGGCCACGGCGGCGGCGGACTTTGCCGAGGTGGAGGCTTTCAGCATCCGCATCCCGGGCGGCGACAGCAGCGCTGAGGGAGCTTTCGAGCTCTCGGCCCTTGCCGATTCGGTGGCGGAGCGCGCGGAGACCGTGCTGGTGTCCGGCAGCGCCGAACAGGCGGGCACGGCGCTGCCGGTGGTCGGCGCGACGCTGCTGATCGAGAATGTCGGCCTGACGCTGACAGTGGCGCCGCCCAGCAACGGCTACGTGACCGGCGTGGACGGCGGCGGGGCGACGCTCATCGACTGCGGTTCGGGCGGCCGCTCCACCTGCGCGGCGACCGCGCCACAGGGCACGTCAGTGACGCTGACGCCAACCGCGGACGCAGGCCACGGGTTTGGCGGCTGGACCGGCGACTGTTCCGGGAGGAGCCGCTGCAAGGTGGTGCTGGACGCCAACCGGGCCGTGGGCGCTCGTTTCGCGGCGCTGCCGGGCAGCCCCGGCGCACTGGCGTTGTCGCCGGTCGGCCACGACGGGCTGCGGGCCTCCTGGCAGGCGCCGACCGGCAAGGGGACGGGAATCACGGCCTACGAGCTGCGCCTCCGGATGCCCGGGACGCAGGCGTGGTCGGGGTTGGCGTCCTCAGGAACGGGAACCCAGGCGACCATCACGGGGCTTGCCGCGGGCACGCGCTACGAGGCGCAGGTTCGGGCGGCGGCCAAGGAGGGGAGAGGGTCTTGGTCCACCTTGGTCGATGCGGTGACGCTGCCCGAGGTCTCGCTGAGCGTGGATGCGGCAAGGCCCGTCATCGACGTTGCCGACCGGGCCGTGACCGCGACGCTGACCGCCAAGGCGACGGCGGCGGCGGGTTTGCTGACCGGCCGTTGGGTGCGGCGGACCGCCGAGGGGCTCGCCACGGTCAACGGCCAGCCGTTCGCGATGGAGAGCGGCCGGGACTACAAGGCGGCGTTCAGCCACGACGCGCCTGGGGTTCGGGCCTACGGACTGATGGTCTCCCACGGGGCCAACCGGGCGGCGGGCGAGACCGGCGGGGTCGTCGAGGTGCGCTGGCTGCCCACGGTCATGCTTATCGCCGCTCCGTCCGCCGTGGCTGAAGGCGGCGGCGCCCAGCGGGTTTCGGTGACGGCGCGGCTGTCCGGCAGCGCGGTGGAGCATGTGGCCAAGTCGGTGACGGTTCGGGTGGGCGGCGGCACGGCGACCGCTGGGAGGGACTTCAAGGCGGTGGACGATTTCACGATCGCGCTGCCGGCGAAGGCGCGGGGAGCCATCGGGCGGTTCGAGTTGGCGCCGGTGGCGGATGCGGACGCGGAAGGCGTCGAGACGGTGGCCGTCTCCGGCAGCGCCGTCCAGGACGGCTTGGCGCTGCCGGTGCGGGGTGCGACGGTGAGGATCCAAGACCCCGTGCGCCGCGCGCTGACCGTTGCCAAGCCTGCCAACGGCCGGATCACCGGCCCCGGCATCGATTGCGGCGGGCAGGGCGCCGACTGCTCGCAGACCCACCCCGACGGCACGGCGGTGACGCTGGCTGCGGCGGCGGATTCCGGCCATCTGCTGCGCGGCTGGACCGGGGACTGCTCCGGCACGGGCGGCTGCGTTTTGGTGATGGATGCGGACAAGTCGGTTGGCGCATCCTTCGCCGCGGCGCGGACCCTTACGGTGGCCAAGCCGTCCAAGGGCCGGATCACAGGGCCGGGGATCGACTGCGGCGGGCAGGGCACGGACTGCTCCCAAGTGTACTTGGACGGCGCATCGGTGACGCTTAAGGCGGCGGCGGATGGCGGCCACCTGCTGCGCGGCTGGACCGGGGACTGCTCCGGCGCGGGCGACTGCGCCTTGGTGATGGGCGCGGACAAGACGGTTGGCGCATCCTTCGCGGCGGCACGGACCCTTACGGTGGCCAAGCCCTCCAACGGCCGGATCACGGGGTCTGGGATCGACTGCGGCGGGCAGGGCGCGGACTGCTCCGAGGTGTACTTGGATGGCGCATCGGTGACGCTGAAGGCGGCAGCGGATGCGACCCACCTGCTGCGCGGCTGGACGGGTGACTGCTCGGGCGCGGGCGACTGCGCCCTGGCGATGGACGCGGACAAGGCGGTGGGCGCCTCGTTCGCGGCCAAGCGAACGCTGACGGTGGCGCGGCCGTCCAACGGCCGGGTGACCGGCAAGGTCGGCGCGGCGGCGGTGATCGACTGCGGCGCGGACTGCGCGGCGACGCTGATCGACGGCGCGGCGGTGGCGCTGCGGGCGGCGGCGGCGGACGGCCACCGGTTCGATTCCTGGGGCGGCGCCTGCGCGTCGGAGGCGACGGCGTCCTGCTCGCTGGCGATGGACGCGGACCGTTCGGTGAGCGCCTCCTTCGCGGCCGGCTCGACCGCGGGGCGCTGCGACGAGGGCGTGGTGGACGGCTGCGCGGCGGGGACGCTGAACCGGAGCGCGTTCGGCGACACCCCCTCGCACCACCGCTGGCGCTGCGACGGCGCCAACGGCGGCGCCCACTCGCCGCAGTGTACCAAGGCCAAGGCGGGCTGCGCGGCGGGCGGCCGCGGCTGGAGCGCGGGCGGGCTGTCCTGCTCCGGCTCGGTGGCTGCGGCGTCGAGCGGCGCGTCGGCGACGGCCCGGGATGGGGGCGACCCGACCCGGGGCTCGGCGCGGTTCCTGTGCGACGACGGGGATTGGGTTGAGCGGCCGGGCGCCGCCTGCACGGTGGACCTGGGCTGCGGCGCCTCGGAGAGCAGCTGCCGCACGGCCGGGGTGCGGGCGGCCGGCCTGTCCAGCGCCGCGCCGGTGAACGGCCAGTGCGCGGCCACCGAGACCACGGCCTGCTGGAGCGGCACGCCCAACCGGAACTCGCCCGCCGACGTCGTCCGGGAGGATGGGGCTTGCGGCGCCTTGCGGAACCAATGCGCCGGCGGCGCCAGCCGGGTGCTCACGTCAACCGATGCGGCGTTCCGGTGGCAGTGCCTGGGCATCGACGGAGAGAAGCGCTGGTCGTGCCTGGGCGCCGACGGCGGCAGCAGCTGGCGCTGCGAGTACGGCGGGCGCTCCCGGTCCTGCTCCCTGCCGACATACGGTTACGGCGACCGCTCGTGCAGCGAGCCCGCCGGGACGGCGTCGGATTCCCCTGTCTGCCTGGAATGCAAGCCGGGGCATGCGGAGGACGAGAACGGAGATTGCGTGAAGGTGCCCGAGATGCCCGTATGCGGGAGCGCCGAGGCATCGTGTGACGTGGGCACGTCAGCCCAGTCGCGTGACAGCTTGAACCCGCCCGTGAACAAGTGGACGTGCAGCAGCGCCGGGGAGACGAAGATCTGCACTGACCCCGCGCCGCCGCCGGATTGCGGGGCCGACGAGCACCATGCCTTGGATGCTGCGGGCGAATTGACCTGTGCGCCGAACCCGTATTGCCCGAGCCCGCTTGAGGAGAACCAGTGCGGGCCGGCAAGCGCGACGTTCATGGATTTAAAGGATTCAGTCGTGCATGGCGAGCGCAAACCAACCAAAGCGGAAAAGTGCGAACTCGGAAAATTTGAGGACTTGGATGACGTCTCGCCGAAGAACGGAAAGTGCGCCTCCCAGGCCAACCAGTGCGCCGACGGCACCACTGCAACGAATCAAAGACAATCCGCAAGTGAATACCGATGGGACTGCGTTGGAGTTGACGGCTCGAAGGACAACTGGAAATGCGAAGGCAAGGACGGCCACCGAAAGTGGCAATGCAGCAGCGGGTCGATGACCCAGAGCTGCCGGATTCCGGTGACTGGCGTGGAGGTCGGAACCCACGACCAAGGCGGAACGACCGTCCCGGCCACCAGCGAGCGCGGCTGCATGGCCTGCAAGCCGGGCCACAAGCTGAGCGGCGGCGTCTGCGTCAAGCTGCTTGCCGCTGACGCCGGGGGCAACAAAGGCAAGTATGGGGTAATTCGTTTCGGTTTCACCCCGCCGTACATAGCGATCAGCGCCGCCTACTACACGACGACCGTCTCGGCCAGCGCGACGGGCGGCACTCCGCCCTATCGGTTCCAGTGGTCGGACCACCACCTCAGCGGCGCCCAGGTCACCTACGTCTTCGGCCTGACCCAGTCCTTCCCGGTCTCCAGAACGGTCACCGTCACGGACAGCGCCGCCCCGAACGCCACGGACCGGGCCACGGCGACGATCAGCCTGCCGCCGCCGAGCGCGGCGGCGCCCGGCTCCGGCGCGCCCGGCCCCCGCAAGGGCTTCGCCTTTGCGGTGCCGCTCGGCGGCGAGCGGCTGTTCGTCTGGGGCGGGGGCGGCGCGGTGACCGTCCGCTCGGAGGATTCGGGCGTGGCGGGCGTCAGCGTCTCGTCCCCGGCCTTTCGGGTCGCCGGGGCGGGGTTGGGCGAGACTTACGTGATTCTGAGAGCGGGCGGCGAGGCGATGGCGCTGCCGGTGGTGGTGCGGTGAGGAGCGGAGCATGGGCGGATTGAGCTTTGGGGCGTGCAATGGGCTGTTCCGGCGCGTTTGGGTTGGCGCCGGGAACTTGGGTTGCGGTCCGGTCGGGCCAGCGCCCCGCCGGCCGGTGCTTGCGGGCGGCGCGCGCCGGTGGGCTTTCCGGTTTGCGTTGGCCCTGGCGTTGGGGGTCTCGGTTGCCGGCTGCGGGGGCGGGGGAGGCGGTCAGGACGGGCCGTCCTCGCTGGACACGGATCGCGACGGCATCCCGAACGGCTCCGACAGCGATGACGACAACGACGGCTTGGTTGATGACTTCGATGCGTTCCCGCTGGACCCGGACGAGACGGTTGACACGGACGGCGACGGCACGGGCGACAACGCGGACGCCGACGACGACAACGACGGGGTTTTGGACGGGGAAGATGCGTTCCCGCTGGATCCGGACGAGTCGGTTGACACGGACGGGGACGGCATCGGCGACAACGCCGACCTGGACGACGACAACGACGGCGAGCCGGACCAGGACGACCTCTACCCGCTGGATCCGGAAAGTGCGGGCGAGCCCGTCCAAGTGCCGGATCCGGCCGTGCGAAACGCAATGCTGGCCGCTGTCGGAAAATACCGCGGCGATACGCTCTACGCTCACCAGGTCGCGACGATCAGGAGATTGGATCTTTTTGACGTAAAGCGCCTTGGTTATCGGAGGGGGGTTGTCTCCTTGGAGGGCCTGCAATTCGCCACCGGCTTGGAGGAGTTAATCATTAGCCAAAACGAGGTTTCCGACCTCGGGCCATTGGCTGGCCTGACTGCCTTGACCGAGTTTCGGGCTTACGATAACGATATCGTCGACGTGACGCCGCTCGCGGGTTTAAGCAATTTGCGGAATCTAAACCTCTTTGGCAACCGCATTGTCGACGTGACGCCGCTCGCGGGTTTAAGCAATTTGCGGAATCTAGACCTCTTTGGCAACCGCATTGTCGACGTGACGCCGCTCGCGGGTTTAAGCAATTTGCGGAATCTAGACCTCTTTGGCAACCGCATCGCCGATTTCTCGCCGCTTAGAAACCTGACGGAACTGCGCGAATTAGATGGCGCTGACAACCTAATCGCCGACCTGTCTTGGATATCTGGCATGACTGAGTTGGAGAAACTTAACCTTGGGTGGAACTTCATCACGGATATTCGGCCACTGTCCGCTCTTTCCAAACTGCTCAGCCTACGGATTTACGTCAACGGAGTCGTGGATATTGCACCCCTTGCGCAACTAAGCGCATTACGCTCCTTGGTTATTGGCCGAAACTTCATCGAGGACATTGGTCCCCTGACCGAATTGCCCAATCTTGAGTGGCTGAATCTTGAGGGCAGTCGGCACATAGCGGACTACGCGCCGCTGTCGTCAATGAGTTCCTTGAAAGGTATTGATTTGCAAAATAACCGGGCATTTTCAGACTTGGGGATACTTTCGGGACTAACCGGACTCGAAGAATTGGTATTGAGTGGCAACCGCAAAGCGTATGATTTGGATCGAATTTCCAGTCTCGTCAACCTTGAGTTTCTGGATCTCGAATATAACCAAATCTTGGACTTGACACCGTTAGTGGGCTTCCAGAATCTCCAATACTTGTATCTGCGGGACACTGGAGTCTCCGACCTGTCGCCGCTGACCGGCTTGGAAGCCCTCGACGAGCTGGACCTCAGGTCCAACCGAATTGAGGACATCGCCCCGTTGGCGGGCAACCCGGGCCTCGACGCGGGCGACAGCGTGGACGTCCGGTTCAATCCCCTGAGCCCTGAATCGGTCGATTCGCACGTCCCGGCGCTGGCCGAACGGGGGGTCGAGGTCGCCTTCGACGCCTTCGCGGCGCGCGCCGCCGACGGCCCCCGCATCCACAACGGCAACCTGTTCGTGCTCCCCGTGCCCGGCAACATCGCCACGGATGACAGCCTGCCGCTCGACGAGTTCGCCCAACGCTTCTACGCCCACTTCGAGGACGCCTTCGACTTCCTGATGTTCATCTCCAACGTGGTTTACAGCGAACGGCGCAGCGTCAGCAGGCGCTACGCCGGCCGCTACTACACGGTGGCCAACGACACGCGCGGGCTTGGCCTGCCCGACCTCGCGCGGCACGGCGAGTTCGGCTCCGCGGGCCGGCTTCAGGGCGTGATCGAGTTTCCCTTGGCGGCGGTCTCCATCGAGCGCGGCCCGGCGCTCCACGAGGTCATGCACCGATGGGCGAACTACGTCGTCGCGCCCCATCCGCACTGGGGCTTCACCAGCGCCTTCGGGCAGCTGGGGGGCTTCCGGGCGGAGCGCTTGACGGACTGGGGCGGCGGGCGCTACACCGCCGGCAGCTTCGGCCTGGCCGCCAACGGCGGCAACGGCGTTCCCTACAGCCCCATCGAGCTGTACCTGGCCGGCTTCATCCCGTCCGGCGAGGTGCCGGACCTGCTCATCGCGGAGGATGCGCGATGGCTCTTCGAGGACGACGGCGCAACGACGCGGCTGGCCATCGCCGACAACGGCCAGCCCATCTTCACCGCAACGCGCGTAAGCCGGCGCTCGGTGGAGGACCTCGTGGCCGAGCAGGGCATTCGCACGCCGGACCACGCCCAAAGCCAGCGGGCGTTCCGGGCGGCCGCCATCCTGCTGATCGACGAGACCCATCCGGCCTACGCGGACCAGCTGGACCAGCTGAGCGAGGAGGTGGCTTGGTTCGCCAACGCCGGGGACGACGGCAACGACGATCGGTACAACTTCCACGAGGCCACCGGCGGGCGGGCGACCATGGCGATGGGCGGGCTGTCCGAGTTCAACACCGGAACTCCGGTTCCGTCCACGCCGGTCCGCATATCCGCCCGTTCGGCCCGGACGCGCGATGTCCAGGATGCGCCTGACGAACCCCGGCCCGGTCGCCTGTTTCAGGAGCTTGAGGGAAGCCCCCGCTGGCCACAGGTTCCGGACGGCCGCTTCGGCCCCGCCGGGCCGCACGGAGCTTGGTGCCGGCATGAATCGCACGCCGGTTTACGGATACCATCCGCACTTAAGGCAACAGGAGCGAGAGGTTCATGAGCAGATCGCTGGAGGGCCGGGTGGCCGTCATCACGGGCGGCGCCAGCGGCTTGGGCCGGGCAACGGCCGGGCGGTTCGCGGCGGAGGGCGCCGACTTGGTGCTGGCGGACTTGAACGCCAGGGCCGGCGGGCAGACGGCCGCCGCCATCACTGCCGAGACGGGGCGGCAGGTCGAGTTCGTGGCCCTTGACGTCACTGACGAGGAGAAAACCCAGGCGCTGATGCGCCATGCCGTTGATGCCTTTGGCCGGCTGGACGTGACGGTGGCCGCAGCCGGCGTGTCGAGCGCGGGCTACGCCAGCGGCCAAGTGACCGTGCGCATTGACGACCCGGAGACCAACCACCTCATCAACAAGCCTGCCGCCGACTGGCGCCGGGTGCTGGACATCAACCTCACCGGCGTGATGCTCACCGCCCGGGCGGCGGCGCAGGCCATGATTGGCTTGGGAAGCCCCGGCTCGATCATCAACATCGCCTCGGTCGCAGGACGGGTGCCGCTGGCCGGGGCGGCTGAGTACAGCGTCTCCAAGGCGGGCGTCATCATGTTGACGCAGGTTCTGGGACGGGAGCTGGCGGACCACCGCATCCGCGTCAACGCCATCGGCCCCGGCTTCATCGAAACGCCGATGACCGCCGGCATCCGCCAAGATCCGGAAAGCTTGGAGATGGTGATGGCCATGACCCCGATGCAGCGCTTCGGCCAGCCCTCGGAAGTGGCCGGCACGGCGCTGTTCCTGGCCAGCGATGAGTCGTCCTACTTCACCGGACAGACGCTGTTTCCCGGCGGCGGCATACACGTCGGCTAACCATTGGCGCACTGGCCGAAAGCTCCCCGGAGCAACGTGGCTGTGGCCGAAACGGCTACTGGAGTCACACTTGGTTGGCGGGGCGGAACATTAGCTTCGACTCGGTTTTGCGCTATTCTGCCCGCCAACATGGCAACTTAGGACAATTCGATGGCAGAAGCGGCGGACGAGTTGCGCGATGCCCAGGAGCGCTTTGAGCAACGCCTCAAGCTCGATGAGCGCATTGAGCCCAAGGACTGGATGCCGGACGGCTATCGGCGCACCCTGATCCGGCAGATCTCCCAGCACGCCCACTCGGAGGTGATCGGCATGCAGCCCGAGGGCGGCTGGATCACCCGGGCGCCGTCGCTCAAGCGCAAGCTCATCCTGCTGGCCAAGGTGCAGGACGAGGGCGGGCACGCCCTCTATCTGTATGGCGCGGCGGAGACCTTGGGCGCCAGCCGCGAGGAGATGATCGATGCCCTGCAGGCGGGGCGGGCGAAGTACTCCTCCATCTTCAACTACCCGGCGCTCACCTGGGCGGACATCGGCGCCATCGGCTGGCTGGTGGACAGCGCCGCCATCGTCAATCAGATTCCCCTGCAGCGCTGCTCCTACGGCCCCTACGCCCGGGCCATGGCGCGCATCTGCAAGGAGGAGAGCTTTCACCAGCGCCAAGGCTACGACATCATGCTGGCGCTGGCGTGCGGCACCGCCGCGCAGAAGGCCATGGCCCAGGACGCCTTGAACCGCTGGTGGTGGCCGACCTTGATGATGTTCGGTCCGCCGGATGCCGACTCGGTCCACAACTCCCAATCCTTCGCCTGGAAGATCAAGCGTCACGGCAACGACGAGCTGCGCCAGAAGTTCATCGACCAAGCGGTGCCCCAGGCCGAGGTCCTGGGCCTGACCATTCCCGACCCCGACCTCGCTTGGGACGACGCCAGCGGCCACTACCGCACCGGCCCCATCGATTGGGATGAGTTCCAGCGCGTGGTGGCGGGGGATGGCCCCTGCAACCGGCAACGGCTGGCCCATCACCGGCGCGTGCGGGAGGAGGGCGCTTGGGTTAGGGAGGCGGTCGAGGCCCACGCGGCCAAGGCGCGGGCGCGGGGAGAACCGGCGTGCGTCGGCACGGATTAGCGTTGCGCGGGTCAGCGTTGCACGGGTCAGCGTCGCAAGGAGCGCCGGATGCCGCTGTTTGAAGTCTTCGTGCGCCCCCGGCGCGGGCTGCAGCATCAACATGCGGGCAGCTTGCGGGCGCAGGATGCGGAGCTGGCGCTGCAGTACGCCCGGGAGATCTACACCCGGCGCCGGGAGGGGGTGAGCCTCTGGGTGGTGCGCTCTTCGGACATCACCGCTTCCCAGGAGGAGGACGCGCCGGCCTTCTTCGACCCGGCCGACAGCAAGCCCTATCGGGATGCCACCTACTACGAGCTGCCCAGCGAGGTCCGGGGCCTGTGAGCCTGTTGGAGGCGGTCGTCGGCCTGGGCGACGACGCCTTGGTGCTCGGCCAGCGCTTGTCCGAATGGTGCGGCAAGTCGCCGTGGCTGGAGGAGGATCTGGCCATGGCCAACACGGCCCTGGACTTTCTCGGCCGCGCCCGCCTGCTCTACGGCTACGCTGAGCGGCTCGGCGGCTGCGATGAGGATGCCTACGCCTTCCAAAGGGACGCCCGAGCGTTCACCAACCTGCTGATCTACGAGTTGCCCTGCGCCGACTTCGCCTCGGCCTGCGTCCGCCAGTTCCTGGTCGATGCGTTCGATGCGCTGCACTTGGAGGGGCTGTCCGCCAGCGCCGACGCGGAGTTGGCCGGCATTGCCGCCAAGGCCTGCAAGGAGGCGCTCTACCATCGGCGCCGGTCCGCGGCTTGGCTGGTGCGGCTGGGCGATGGCACCGCCCAGAGCCGCCGCCGGATGCAGCGGGCGCTGGAGGAGCTTTGGGGCTACCGCGGCGAGCTGTTCGCGCCGGTTGCGACGGAAGCCCGCTTGGTTGCGGCCGGCGTTCTGCCGGATCGGGCCGCATTGCGCCCGCCGTGGCTGGAGGCGGTGACGGCGGCCTTGGAGGAGGCCACGCTGGAGCCGCCGTCGACCGGTTGGGAGGCTGATGGCGGACGGCAGGGCCTGCACACCGAGCACTTGGCCCCCATGCTGGCGGAAATGCAGCATCTGCACCGCAGCCATCCCGGAGCGCGCTGGTGACGGCTTCCGTCCAGACGCATGCGCAGGCGGCCCCGCCGGGGCCGGGTTGCTCCATCACAGGCGGCAGCGCGCCGCACATGGACCCGTCGGAGTCCCCCGCCGCCATCCCCTTGGAGACACCGGAGTACGCGGCTCGCTGGGCGCGCCGACAGGCCTCAGCGCAGCGGGAGCTTTATGCGCTGCTCGATGCGGTGCGCGACCCGGAGCTGCCGGAACTGAGCATCTGGGACTTGGGCGTGCTGCGCGAGGTGCGTAAGGCCGACGGCGCAATCACCGTGGCCATCACGCCCACCTACTCCGGATGCCCGGCGTTGGCGGTGATCCGGGAGGATATCGCCGCTTGCTTGACTGAGGCGGGCTGCCAAGGGTTTGCGATCGTTGAGGAGGCCCGCCCGCCGTGGACCACCGCGCTGCTCAGCCGCGCCGCCTGCGCCCGGCTGCGGGCCGGCGGCATCGCGCCGCCGGTCCCCGGCCCGGTGCGCTGCCCGGTGTGCGGCAGCGCCGAGACGGCGTTGGTCAGCGAGTTCGCCTCGACCGCCTGCAAGGCGCACTACCGTTGCCGGAGCTGCTTGGAGCCCTTCGACCGCTTCAAGGCTCTCAAGTAGCTACGCGAAACGGGAAGTGAGCGCTCACGAACTTCAGGTGGCGGCGGTCATCCCGGAAACGGAGCAGGCGGTGCGGCTGCGCTTGGCCGTGCCCCAGGCGTTGCAAGCCCGGTTTGACTTCGAGCCCGGCCAGTACCTCACCCTCACCGGAACCATCGCCGGCGAGGAGCTGACTCGGGCCTACTCGATCTGCAGCCTGCCCGGCGAACCTTTGGAGGTGGGCATCAAGCACTTGCCCGGCGGCCGCTTCAGCGGCTACGCCAACCGGCGCTTGGCGGCTGGCGACCGGTTGCGGGTGGCGCCGCCCCAGGGGTCGTTCACCCGTGACCCTGGCCGACTCGATGGCGTCCATTACCTGTGCATCGCCGCCGGCAGCGGCATCACGCCAATCCTGTCGATCGCCCGGGCGACGCTCGCCCGCCATCCGGGCAACCGCATCACCCTGCTCTACGGCAACCGGACCACCGCCTCAATGATGTTCCGGGACGCCCTGATGCAGCTCAAGAATCGATGCATGGACCGCTTGCACTTCATTGCGGTGTTCAGCCAGGAGCTGCAGGACAACGACCTGTTCAACGGCCGCATCGACAACGCCAAGGGCGCGGAGTTCATCAAGCGCCTGCTGCCGCTGGACGGCTTCGACGACTTCTTCCTGTGCGGGCCGGAATCCATGGTTTCGGAGGTCGCCCGCGGGCTGCGGGGCGAGGGCGTGGCCAAGGCGCGCATTCACGTGGAGCTGTTTTCGGCCTCCGCCGAAGACGCCGCCCGCCGCGTGCGCAAGCAGGAGCAGCGGGCCAGCCGCTACGGCAGCCGCCGCTGCCAAGTGGCCATCCGCTTCCAGGGGCGCCGCCACCAGTTCGACTTGGAGTGCGATGGCGAGAACCTGCTCGACCGCGCCCGCGCCCTCGGCATCGACCTGCCGTTCTCCTGCAAGGACGGCGTCTGCGCGACCTGCAAGGCGCGCCTGCTTGAGGGTCGGGTGGACATGGACGTCAACCACGCGCTCACCGACGAGGAGGTGGCGGCGGGGTACGTCCTCAGTTGCCAAAGCCATCCGCTGCCGGGCGCGGTGTCGTTGGATTTCGATGCCTGAGCGTGACGCGCGGAAAGCCTGGCGTCGCGTCAGGCGTCAGCCGGCCTAAGCCGACCCGGCCTCCTCCAGCAGGGCGCGGGCGTAGGCGCGGGTTTTGTCGGTGAGGTCGGCTCCGGCCAGCATGCGGGCCACCTCCTCAGTGCGGCGGTCGGCAGTGACGCAGCGCAGCCGCATGTTCTGGGCGGCGTCCTTCTCCACCACGAGATGGCTGTTGCCGAGTGCGGCGACTTGGGGCGCATGGGTGACGCAGATCACTTGGGTGCGGTTGCCGAGGTCGCGCAGCAGGCGGCCGACGATGTCGGCGGTGGTGCCGCCGACGCCCACATCGGCTTCGTCGAGGACGAGGCAGGGCAAGCGCATCCTCTGTGCGGCAACCACGGAGATGGCCAAGCTGAGCCGCGCCCGCTCGCCCCCGGAGGCGATGCGGGCCAAGCTGCCGGCGGGGTACTTGGGGTTGGTGGTCACTCGAAACTCCGCGGTTTCCAAACCGCGTTCCGAATGGGCCGTCTCGAAAGCCACCGCAAATGCGCCGCCCGCCATGCCCAAGGCCTGCATGTGATCGCTTACTTCGGTGGCGAAGGCTTGGGCGGCTTCCCGTCGGGCGGAACTGACGAGCTTGGCGATGCGTTGGAACTCATCGTTCCAGTGGCGGGCTTCCTCCCGGAGCGCCTCGACGTTCCGGCGTTCGGTCGCCTGCGCCTCGAGTTCGCAGGCCAAGTCCTCGGCCTGTTGCGCCAAGCGTTCCGGTGCCACGCGGTGCTTGCGTGACAGATCGTGAAATCGGTCGAGCCGTTCAGCGACCTGGGACAGGTGGGCGGGGTCGGCGTCGAAGGCATCGGCGTAGCCGTTCAAGTCGTGGGCGGCGTCGTCGATCAGCTGCAGCGCTGAGCTCAAGGCATCTCGGGCTTGCGCCAGCTTGGGATGCTCGTCGTCGATGTCGCTCAGTTGCCGTTGGCTGCGGCGCGCGTCCGCCATGTCCGATAGGCAATCGATGGCTTGGCGCACCGTCTGCTGAATGTCCTGGGCTTGGGAGAGGCGGCGAAACTCGGCCTCCAGGGATTCGAATTCGTCCTGGGCCGGCTCCAAGGCCCGCAGCTCATCGAGTTGATAGCGCAGCAGCGCCTGGCGGTCGTCGGCGTTGGCGAGTTCGGCTTCAAGATCGGCCAAGGCCTTTTCGGCCTTCCGGGCGGCGCGGTGGGCGTTGGCCATGCCTTGGCGGTCGGCGGCGCGCACGCCGTAGGCGTCGAGCAGGCTGAGTTGCGCGTCGCGCCTCGCAAGCCGCTGGTTCTCATCCTGGCTGTGGATGTCGATCAACCCTTCGGTGAGTTCGCGCACCACGCCCAAATTCACCGGCGCGCCGTTGACGAAGGCCCGGGAACGCCCATCGACGCCGATGACGCGGCGCAGCAGGCAGCGGCGGGGCGCGTCGGCGTCGTCGAGGTCGGCGGCCTTGAGGGCGTCGAATGACGCCGAGCGCTCGGCGAGATCGAATTCCGCGGCCACCTCCGCCCGCTGGGCGCCTGGCCTGATCAAGTCGGTTCGCGCCCGCTCGCCGGCCACCAAGGCCAAGGCGTTCATCAGGATGGACTTGCCGGCGCCCGATTCGCCGGTCACCACGGTCAGGCCGCGGTCGAAGGCAACGTCCAGCGCCGTCGCCAAGGCAAAGTCCCGAATGGTCAGTTGCTTGAGCACATCCTGTCCCGGTTCAGGTGCATCAGGCCCATCCACGTTCAACGCCTGCGGCGTTTCGCATCAGTGACGCGCCAACGGACCAAGGCTCCGCCGCGACCCGTCAGGCCGCGCCGGTTCCGTGCGGGTTCGGAACCTACTGAACCCGACTCGCGCAACAGAACAGGCGCGGCGTTTCGCGTCAGGAGACTCCAACGCGCCCGCTTCGCGGGCGCGCCTGTGCGGGCTCAGAAACATATCGGAAACCAGCCTGAGCTGCGAGCGCGGAGTTTCGCGCAGCGAAACTCCATCCGCGACCGTCAGGTCGCGCCTTGACGCTGGCGCTAAAAGGGACATATTACTTGATGGCCGACGGGTTGGTCGGCATCCGCTGGCCGAGGAGCGAGGCATTGGATCAAGTCGATGAGCGCACGGGACAGCTCTTCAAGCTATTGGTGGAGGCCTACCTCAGCAATGGCCGGCCAGTGGCGTCCAAGGCGCTGGCCGGGCAGCCAAGCGTGTCGGTCAGCCCCGCGACGGTGCGCAACATCATGGCCCGCTTGGAAGGCCGGGGCTTGGTCACCTCCCCGCACACCTCCGCCGGCAAGGTGCCCACCAGCCAAGGTCTGCGCTTCTTCGTCGAGAGCCTGCTGACCGTCGATCCCTTGGATGAAGCGGGGCGCCGGGGCATCGAGGCGCAGTTGAACCCGGACCTGCCGCCCGCCGAGCTGATCGAGTCGGCCTCCGAAGCCTTGTCCCGCATCACTTCCATGGCCTGCGTGGTGACCCTGCCCCGGCAGGAGCAGGCGGCGTTGCGCCACGTTGAGTTCCTCAAGCTCGATGCGGAACGGGTGCTGGCGATCCTGGTGTTCAACGACCGGGAGGTGCAGAACCGGGTCATTCACACCGACCACGAGCATCAGGATGCGGATTTGGTCCGCGCTGCCAACTTCATCAATCAGGAGTTCGGCGGCCTGACCCTGGGCGACGCCCGCAATGGGCTGCTGGCCAGCATGCAGCGCGACAAGGACCGCATGGACAACCTGCTGCAGTCGGCGCTCGACCTCGCCGCCCAAGCCTTCGCAAAGCCGCCGTCGGGGGGCAAGGGCTTTGTCGTCGCAGGGGAATCGAATCTGCTGGACATCAGCGCCGACACCGACACGGTGCGCGCCCTCTTTGAAGCCTTCACCCGCAAGGGCAGCATCCTGCACCTGCTCGACCAGTGCCTGAACACGGAGGGCATGCAACTGTTCATCGGCGACGAGTCGGGCTACGAAGTGCTTGATGAGCTGTCCTTGGTGTCGTCCTCGTACTCGGTCAACGGCCGCATCGCCGGGGTGCTCGGCGTGGTGGGCCCGACGCGCATGGCCTACCAGAAGATCATTCCGGCGGTGGACGCGACCGCCCATCTGCTGGGCGATGCGCTAATTGGAAAAAAATGATTCATGCACGATGGCTCAGCATCAAAATCATTGCCATGGATAAGGGGCTGTGCAGGCTTAAGAAACAATTCGGAATCCGACCCACGCGATGAGCGCGGAGTTTCGCGCCAGCGAAACTCCATCCGCGACGTCGTCATCGTCGCCGCTGAGGGAGCCCTCGTCCAGCGCGGAGTTTCGCGCCAGCGAAACTCCATCCGCGACCGCCAGGTCGCGCAGGGGCTTGAATCCATCGCGGCAAGCCCCATTGTGTGCGCTTGGCAACGGCGGATGGTGAATCATGGCGAAGAAGGCGGTTGAAGCGGAGCAGGAGGCATTGGAGCCGGACGAGGAGGCGCTGACCGAGCTGGAGCATGAAGCGGCGCCCAAGCCGGAGGATGCAGCGGCGCCCCAAGCGGAGGATGACAAGGGCGATGACAAGGACGCGCCGGACTTGCAGGCGGCGCTGGACGCTGCGCGGGACGAGGCGGCGAGCTTGAAGGATGCGGCGCTGCGGGCGCAGGCCGAGGTTGAGAACATGCGCCGCCGGACGGCGCGCGACGTGGAGAACGCCCATAAGTTCGCCTTGGAACGCTTTGCCGAAAGCCTGCTGCCGGTCGTTGACAGTCTGGAGAAGTCCGTCGAAAGCCTGCAGCTGGCCTCGGAGCGGCAAGCCGCCAACGCCGAAGGAACAACCGGCCAGCCGGCCGAAGCGGCCGACGCAGCGACGGTGTCCGAAGGCGTGGGCCTGTGCCTGAAGCTCTTCCTGGACACCTTGGCCAAGCACGGCATCGAGCAGTTGGACCCCTTGGGCGAGCCCTTCGACCCAGCGCGGTCCGAAGCCATGGCCATGGTGGAGAACCCGGACGCGGAGCCGAATTCGGTCGTCGAGGTGATGCAAAAGGGCTATGCGCTCAACGGACGCTTGGTGCGGGCCGCCAAGGTCATCGTCGCCAAGGCGCCGGCCGCTGCGCCTGCGGGTTGATTGATTGACCCACGGATTGATTAATCCGCCTGCGCCCCCATAAAAAGGACATTCGGCGACTGCGGACGCAAGGCCAGCGGTCGCCGAGCAGTCATTTTGCCCGCGTTCCGGAGGGACGCGCGGGCCAACGCAACATTTGGAGCAACCGGAACATGGGCAAGATCATCGGCATTGACCTCGGCACCACCAATTCCTGCGTGGCCGTGCTCGACGGCGGCGACGCGAAAGTCATCGAAAACTCGGAAGGGGACCGCACGACGCCCTCCATCATCGCCTACGCCGACGACGGCGAAATTCTCGTCGGCCAGAACGCCAAGCGGCAGGCGGTGACCAACCCCAAAAACACCCTGTTTGCGGTCAAGCGCCTCATCGGCCGCAAGTTCACCGACGACGTCGTGCAGAAAGACATCAAGATGGTGCCCTACGAGATCGCCGAGGCGGCCAACGGCGATGCCTGGATCGGCGTCAAGGACGACAAGCTCGCGCCGCCGCAGATTTCGGCTGAGGTGCTCAGGAAGATGAGGAAGACCGCCGAGGATTATCTCGGCGAAGCCGTCACCGATGCCGTGATCACGGTGCCCGCCTACTTCAACGACTCGCAGCGCCAAGCCACCAAGGACGCCGGGCGCATCGCCGGTCTCGACGTGAAGCGCATCATCAACGAGCCCACCGCCGCAGCCTTGGCCTACGGCCTCGACAAGAAGCGCGGCGATGCCAAGATCGCCGTCTATGACTTGGGCGGCGGCACCTTCGACATCTCCATCATCGAGATCGCCGAGATCGACGGCGAGCACCAGTTTGAGGTGCTCTCCACCAACGGCGACACCTTCCTCGGCGGCGAGGACTTCGACCTCGCGATCATCGACTATCTGGCCGATGAGTTCAAAAGGGAGAACGGCATCGACCTGCACAACGATGCCTTGGCCCTGCAGCGCCTCAAGGAGGCGGCCGAGAAGGCCAAAATCGAGCTGTCCAACAGCCAGCAGACGGAGATCAACCTGCCGTACGTCACCGCCGACCAGAGCGGCCCCAAGCACTTGGTGCTCAAGCTCTCCCGGGCCAAGCTCGAATCTTTGGTCGAGGAGTTGGTCGATCGCACCATCGGCCCCTGCCGCACGGCCATCAAGGATGCCGGCCTAAGCGTCAGCGACATCGATGACGTGATCCTGGTCGGCGGCCAAACGCGGATGCCCTTGGTGCAGGAAAAGGTCAAGGGCTTCTTCAACAAGGAGGCCCGCCGCGACGTCAACCCCGACGAGGCGGTGGCCATGGGCGCGGCCATCCAGGCGGCGGTGCTGTCCGGCGACGTCAAGGACGTGCTGCTGCTCGACGTGACGCCCCTGTCCCTCGGCATTGAGACGCTGGGCCAGGTCATGAGCGCGCTGATCGAGAAGAACACCACCATTCCCACCAAGAAGACCCAGGTGTTCTCCACCGCTGACGACAACCAAACGGCGGTGACCATTCACGTGCTGCAAGGGGAGCGCAAGCAGGCGGCGCAGAACAAGTCGCTCGGCCGCTTCGATCTGGCCGACATTCCGCCCGCGCCGCGCGGCATGCCGCAAATTGAGGTGAGCTTTGACATCGACGCCAACGGCATCCTCAACGTCTCCGCCAAGGACAAGGCGACGGGCAAGGAGCAGTCCATCGTCATCAAGGCGTCGAGCGGCCTGTCGGACGATGAGATCGAGGAGATGGTGCGCGACGCCGAAGCCCATGCGGCCGACGATGAGAGGTTCGCCGAGATGGTCAACCTGCGCAATCAGGCCGATGGCCTGGTGCATGCGGCGCGCAAGGCCGTCAAGGATGCCGGCGACAAGGCGGGCGACGCCGAGAAGGCCGCCGTGGAGTCGGCGGCCTCGGACCTGGAGGCAGCGATCCAAACCGAGGACAAGGCGGACATTGAAGCCAAGATCGAGGCGCTGTCGAACGCCTCTGCGGAATTCGCGCAGAAGGCCTACGCTGAGCAGGCGGCGGGCAGCGCCGATGCCGGCGGCGGCCCGGCGGGTGGCGATGGCGGCGACACCGTGGATGCGGAGTTTGAAGAGGTCAAGGACGACAAGAAGACCGGAACCGGGTAAGGGAGCGGCAGCGTCAATGCGGCTTCCGGCGTTCAGGGCGGGGCCGGGACGTGCGCCTTCGACGCGTTTCGATGCGTCGCTGGCGCGCAACCCCTTGGCCGGTTTGGCCGGGTTCACGCCTCGATGCCGTCCCGCCCGCAGAAGACGCCAAGCGCCGTTTCCCCTGAAACAGGATGGTTGAGGTGGCGGAGCGCCCGATCAACACACCGAGGCCCCCAGCAGGAGCCAACTGATGGCCAAGCGCGACTACTACGAGATTCTGGGGCTGCAGCGGGACGCCGACGACGACGACGTCAAGAAAGCCTATCGGCGTCTGGCCATGAAGCTGCATCCGGACCGCAACCCGGATGACGACCAAGCCGAGGAGAAGTTCAAGGAGGCTTCGGAAGCCTACGAAGTGCTTTCCGACCGCGAAAAGCGCGCCGCCTACGATCAGTTTGGCCATGCCGGCGTGGATCCCAGCGCTGGCGGCATGGGCGGCGCCGGCTTCAACGGCAGCTTCAGCGACATTTTCGGCGATGTCTTTGGCGACATTTTCGGCGGCGGCCGCTCCGGACGCAGCGGCCGGCCCCGGGGCGCGGACCTTCGCTACGCCCTGACCCTCGACTTGGAGCAGGCCGTGCATGGCGACACGGTGGAGATCTCGGTGCCGGTGCTTGCCGCCTGCGAGGATTGCCGAGGCAGCGGCTCAGCGCCGGGAACCCAGCCGAGCACCTGCCCGGATTGCTCCGGCGCTGGGCAGATCCGCGTTGCCCAAGGCTTCTTCTCCCTGCAGCAAGCCTGTCCCCGCTGCCGGGGCGCCGGTCAGGTCATCACCGACCCCTGCCGCCGCTGCGGCGGGCGCGGCCGGGTGGAGGAGCGCAAGACCCTGTCGGTGCGCATTCCGCCCGGCGTGGACACCGGCGACCGCATCCGCTTGGCCGGCGAAGGCGAAGCGGGGCGCAGCGGCGAAGCGGGCGACCTCTACGTGCAGGTGGAGGTGCGCGAGCATCCCATCTTCCAGCGCGATGGCCGGAACCTGTTCTGCGAGGTGCCGCTGTCCTTCGCCGACGCCGCCTTGGGCGGCGAACTCGAGGTGCCCACCTTAAGCGGACGGGTGAAGCTCAAGGTGCCCCCGGAAACCCAAACCGGCAAGATGTTCCGCCTGCGCGGCCGGGGCGTCACCCCGGTGCGCGGCGGCGGCGTGGGCGACCTGCTGTGCAAGGTGGTGGTGGAAACCCCGGTCAAGCTCAATGAGTCGCAGAAGGCGTTGCTGCGCCAGTTCAAAGCGAGCTTGGAGCAGGGCAGCGAGCAGCACTCGCCCAAGGAAAGCGGTTGGTTCGACGGCGTCAAGGAGTTCTTCGACAGCCTGAAGCCCTGACTGCGGCGCCTTCAGCTTGCCCCGGCACTTTGGACGCGCGCCGGCCAGCGCGCTCCTTGCAGGTGCTCGTCGCATGGAGGGGCGGCGCCGCGCGCCCGTCTGGGGATGGGATGCCCGCGCTGCGAATCACGTTGGATTGATCGAAACGCGCAGGAGCGGAAATGATGCGAGTGGCCATTGCGGGTGCTGCCGGGCGCATGGGGCGCACCCTCATTCAAGCCGTTGCCGAGGATGGCGCGCTTGAGCTTGGGGCTGCCGTCGAGCGGCCGGGCGCCCCCCAAGTGGGGGCCGACGCCGGGGAGGTCGCCGGGGTGGGCGCGTTGGGCGTGGCCATCGCCGACTCGGTGGCTGACGTCGTTGAGGATTTCGAGACGCTCATTGACTTCACGGTCCCGCCCGCCACCTTGGCGGCGGTCGATGCCTGCCATGATGCGGGCCGGGGCTTGGTCATCGGCACCACCGGCTTCGATGCGGCGGGCTTGGCCCGCATTCGAGCTGCGGCGGAAGCGGTGCCCATTCTCATGGCGCCCAACATGAGCATTGGCGTCAACCTGATGTTCCGCTTGGTGGAGCAGGCGGCGCGGGCCTTGGGGGACGAGGTGGACATCGAGGTGGTCGAGGCCCATCACCGGCATAAGATCGATGCGCCGTCCGGCACTGCGGTGCGTTTGGGCGAAATCGTTGCCGGCGCTCTCGGCCGCAGCTTGGAGGAGGATGCGGTTTACGGTCGCCGGGGCGAAACCGGCGCCCGCAGCCGACGCACCATCGGCTTCAGCGCCCTGCGCGGCGGCGACATCGTCGGCGACCATACGGTGCTGTTCGCCGGCGGCGGGGAACGCCTGGAGATCACCCACCGAGCGGGCAGCCGCATGAACTTCGCCGTGGGCGCCTTGCGGGCGGCCAAGTTCCTCGCCGACAAGGGCCATGGCCTGTTTGACATGCAGGACGCCTTGGCGCTCTGACGGGCGGGCAATTACTCCCGGAAGCGCTTTTTGAGGACGTCCACCACCTTCTTGGCGATCAGCGGGAAGAGGCCGAGCAGGACGAAGGAGAGGATCAGCGTCGGCGATAGGATGCCGGCCAAGGATTCAAGCTGGCCGATTTGCTGGCCGGCGTTCACAAACACGAGGGTGCCGGCCAGCATGCCCAATTGGCTGACCCAGAAGAACGTCCACACCTTCAGCGGCGTCAAGCCCATGGCGAGGTTGATGGCGAAGAAGGGAAAGGCGGGCACGAGGCGCAGGGCGAACAGGTAGAACGCGCCGTCCTTGCGCACGCCCTCGTTGATCGGTCCGAGCTGTTTCTCAAAACGCTTTTGCACGGTGTCGCGCAGCAGGTAGCGAGCCAGCAGGAAGGCAAGGGTGGCGCCGATGGTGCTGGCGAACGAGACGATGACGGTGCCCAAGGCCAAGCCGAAAACGGCGCCGGCGGCCAAGGTCAGGATGGCGGCGCCGGGCAGGGAGAGCCCGGTGATGGCGACGTAGGCGGTCAGGAACCCCAAGCTGGTCAGCCACGGGCTGGCTTGGTGGAATTCGACGGCGGCGCTGCGCTGGGCCTGCAGGAATTCCAAGCTCAGGTAGCGTTGCAGATCGAAGTAGAAGAACAGCGCCACCAACACGATGACGGCGGCCACCAGAATGATTTGGTTGCGTTTCATTGCGTTCCCCAATGGCCCCCGCGGTCAGGGCGCGTTCAGGCTCCAGTCGTAATCGTCGTCGAAGCTGTCGAAGCCCTCCAGTTGGCTGGCAAGCTCCGGCTGCGCGTACTGGGCGAGGTGGGCGAGCACGCCTTCGTCGGTGCCGCCGAAGTCCACCTTGAACCAGTCGTAGATGCTGGAGATCAGCAACTCGCCATCGGTCACCTGAGCCCCCCTGGGGTGGTTGACGTAGGCCGCAGCACCCTGCTCCAGAAGACGCTCCAAATTGTCGGCGCGGTAGGCTTCGGAGGCGAGGTTGGGGCAGCCGATGCTGGCGCAGTTCACCGCGTAGTGGATGCGCGGATCCTGCCATATGGGCCTTAGAATGCCGTGCTCGATGTTGTTCAGCGTCAGCTTTTCGCCCTGCACGGGGATGAGTTCAAGGTTCCAAGGGCCGAAGTCGATGATGCCGCTCTTGATGTCCTTGATGGAGTCCACCGGGTAGCGGGGCACGATGACGAACACGGTGAGCGCGTTGTAGAGGTTGATCCAGTAAGCCATTTGCTCGGCCTTGGCGTAGGTGCGGGGGTCCATTTGAGCCAACGCCTCCAGATAGCCGCCCAACTTCTGGCGATCTTCCTTGTTGGCCTTGAGGGCGCCGTAGTCGAAGCGATTGACGCCGGATGGATGATCGGCGCGCAGATAGCCGTCGAGGATGTCCTGCCAAGGCTGATGGTCGATGGTTGCCGTGTTGGATTCGTCGCTGGCATCCCACATGGGGATCAGTTCGGCATCCTGGGCTGCGGCCGACAGGCCGACGACGGCCAGCAGCATGGCCAAGGCCGCCGTCGCGCTCGCTTTGAACGACTCAAGGCTTGATTTGGTTCGGTTCATCTCGGATATCCCCCTTTGAATGGTCGGTTTAGATGGGCGGTGCGGGCAACGGGTTGCGCACTTGGCGCCGCTGCTGCCAGCGGAGCTTCGCGATCATGCCCAGGATGCCGCAACCGGCGCCGATGGCGCCGCGCAGCGTGCCGCTGATTTTGGATTGGCCGATACGCTGGCGGGTGTCCACCGGCACCTCGGTCGTGGTCAAGCCCCGCTGAATGGCCTTGACCTGCATTTCCACAGTCCAGCCGAAAGCGGTGTCCCGCATGTCGAGGGCGGCAAGGGCTGTGCCTCGGATGGCCCGGTAGGGGCCTAGGTCCGTCGCCCGTTGGCCCCAGAGCAAGCGGATCAGGGTGATGGCCACCCGGTTGCCGGCCCGCTGGCTGCGGGTCAGCGCCCCGCGGTCCTGCTTGCCCAAGGTGCGCGAGCCGATGACCAAGTCCGCCCCGGCACTGATGCCATTCAGCAGGCCCACCGCTTGGCTGGCGCGGAAGGCGTGGTCGGCATCCGTGAACAGGACGATGTCCGAAGGGCCAAGTGCTTGGATGGCTGCCAAGCAGGCCCGGCCGTAGCCGGGTTGGGCCTCATGCACAACGCGGGCGCCGGCTTCGGCTGCCCGTTCGGCGGTGGCATCGGTGGAGCCGTTGTCGCAGACCACCACTTCATCGATGATGCGCGTTTCATCGGCGTTGCGCAGGGCCATCAGGTCGCCGACCACCAAGCCGATCGACTGCGCTTCGTTCAAAGCCGGAATTACGGCGCCAACCGACATGTCTTGGTACATGGGAGCGGTCCCGATCGGGCGTGCAGCCTAAACGCCCAGCGTTACCGCTGGCCGGCCCTGTAAACATCGAACGTGTAGGAGACCGTCGCTGCGATCGTATCGAAGTCCGCCGTGTTGCGGCCATCGACGACCGTGAACCAGTTGAGGCCGAAGCCCAGCTGCGGGGTGGCATTGAACGTTGCGCCCAAGCCAATGCGTTCGATGTCCTCCGAGGTCTCCGGGAACCGGCTCGGGTTGAACCCAGGCCCGCCGATGTCCAAGCTGCCGCCCGCCATCGTGTTGTGGTACTGGGCGTTCAGGATCAACCGCGGGCTGGCCACGAGAAAGGCATTGGCGTTCAGGAAGGCTTCGTCCGGCACCTTGTTGTCGCGGGTGCGGTAGCCGATTTCGCCGGAGAGCGCGAATCGACCGCCCATGATCTTGCCCACGACCAACGAGGCTTCAACGCCGCTGGCGTCATCGCCGATGGCTGTGGGAACCCCAGTGTCATAGTCGCCGGATATGGTCGCGCCAAAGCGCAGGGCGACGCTCGGCGCTCCTAGGTTGACGTCTTCGTCCACCATCCGCCAAGTCAATCCCAGATTGATGTCGGTGATGCCGTCCCGGTCGGGCTGCCCCATCTTGGCGGACACATCGGCTCTGCCCACTTGGAAGTCAAGGGCGAGCTCATCCGTCAAGCCGTAGTGTCCGCCCAGCACCACAAGATCCTGTTCGATCTTCTTGAAACCCGGGTTCTTGTTCAACTCCTTGCCGCTGTAGTACTGATCGGCCGACTCGGAGACATATGAGAGGTTGAGCGAGCCGGATTTCGGCACCGGCAGCCAAGGCGAGGCATTGCCCCAAACGGGCGCGGAAATGAAAAGGGCGATGGGCAATAGGGTCAACGCTTTCATCGGCTCACTCCAAAACGTCGGCTGAGGTAGTATTGAACGGCTTCCTGCTCATCCACCTTGCCGTCGCAGCCGGTCGCGCCCTCGCCGGGGCAAAGCTGCTTGACCAAGGCGTCGGCGCTCGACTCCTGAAACTTCACTTCCGCCCGGGTGGCCAGGCTTTCGACCAAGTCCCTCGCCAAGGCTGCGTTGACTTCGGCGCGCTTGATGGCGCAATCGGCCTGATTGCAGGCGAGCTTGCGGAAGAAGGCCGACTTGCCCTGCTTGTACATCGCGCCGTATTGGCTGATGCCGCCGGCGCCGGTGCCGACTGAGCCGGACGCCAGCGCCGCGGGCGAACTGAGCAGGGCTGTGGCCGCTGTTGCCAGCAGCGTGAAGGCCAGCCAACGAGCGGCCGACGGATGCCAGAGATTAATCATGATCCTTCCTTGGTTATCTGCATGAGTTAGCTGCGTGGTTAGGTCTCGCGCCGCCATCGGCCAGCGCGGCGGCGCATGATAGCAGAAGTGGACGACGCATCCAATCACGCGCGACCTGACGGTCGCGGATGGAGTTTCGCTTGCGCGAAACTCCGCTGCCGTTGCGTGGGTCAGGTTCCGGGATGTTTCTGAACCCGTACATCACGTTCAGTGGGCAAAGGCCCGCCATCGACCGCCGTTGTGAAGCGCTTACCGGGCCGGTGACAGCGAGCACTGCCCGCGGTCCGGGTTGGGCTCGACCTTGGCCAGCCCCAGCAGGTCCTTGAGCGCATCCGCGCCGCCCACGTAGCTGCCGTCAATCCAGATCTGCGGCACCGTGACCGGCGTCTTGGGACCGATGATGGGCTTGACGCGGGCCAGCATCTCGTAGAGCGCCCGCGTGTCCTTCACCACGTCGTAGTAGCGGTTCTCGACGCCGGCCTCGGTCAGGTAGTCCTTGGCCCGGACGCAGTGCGGGCAGCCGGTCTTGCCGAAGACGTGATTGCCGGCGAGGGGGTTGTCCGCCATCGCGGCCTCGATGACGGCCTGGGTCAGCAAGCCCCGATTGAGCGCTAGGCCTTGGGAGATGATCCTGCCGTTCACCAGCACGATGGGGGCGTGCCAGCCGCCCTTGGGCAGCGGCTTCCACCATTCGGTCAGCCAGTCGCGCATGTCGAGCTCCACCTCGATGCCGGCTAGATCGGTGTCGATGCAGTCTTGGATGATGTCGCGGGTCAGCGCGCATTCGCCGCAGGGAATGCTCACTTTGAACGGCCCCCAAGCTCCGGCCCAGCGAAAAACGGTGACGTTGACGGGGTTAGCCATTTGGAGTCCTCTTGGTTGGGTGCAAGGGCGCACTGTAACGCCGCCAAGCATCGGCGCACAAGCCTAGAAAAACCGCGCCGAACTCCACCGGGCGCACCCACGCGGGATGCGCGAAGGCTTCGAGACCGGCCACCCCGCCAAGATTGGCGCCAGTGACGTACGACAGCAGCAAGGCCCAGGCGGCGGTCCAAGCCCACCAGCTTGGCCAAATCGCGGCGAACGGCAAAAGCCACAGCGCATACCAGGGATTGATGACCGGCGCCGCCAGCAGGAACAGCCCGTAGATCCAATCGCCCCGGGGCAATTCGCCAGCGGCCGTTCGCTGATGACGCAGCCAGTAGGCGACGCTCAGCGCCGCCAGCCCGGCGCCCAGCGCCAGTTTGGCTTTCAATGGCGGCAGCCAGAGGGTCAGCAAGCCGTAGAGGGCGGCGTTGAACTCCCAGGTCCGCGCGAAGATGGCCAGCGCGGTCAGGTCGGAACCGCCCTGAACCAGGAAGGGGGCGTAGAGCAGCCCGAGGACGCCGATGCAGGCCAGCCAGGCCCGCGGCGGCGACCGCCACAGAATGAAGGGCGCAAGCAGCAGGGCGAACGCCTTGGCGCCGACCGCCAGCGCCAGGCAGGTCGCGGCGGCGACCGACCGGTCCCGTCGGCGCAGCAGCAGCGCCGCGAACAGCAGGCAGACGCCCAAGCCGTCCGGATGGGCGGTGAAGGCGATTTCCTTGATCACCAGCGGACACCAGGCGTAGAGCAGGACGAAGCCCGCGGGGGCGACTTGGAGCAACAGCCGGATGAGCGCCAAATCGACGCCGATCAGCAGCAGCTGCAGCGGGACCAAGCTGCCGGGCCCGAGCGCATGGCTCGCCAGAAAGGCATACTGGGCGGTCGGCCCGTAGATGGTGGGCAGGTCCGGGTAGTTGATCTGGTCGAGCAGGCGCTGAAACGCCGGCGGCACGCTTGGGTCGGTGAAGGCTTCGGCGGGCGCTGCGCCGTAGGGCGTGCCGGTCGCCATGAATCGGTAGCCGTCCCAGAGGTAGCGGAACCAGTCGTCCTCGAACAGCGGCGCGCCGAACGGCCCGCACAGCCGGAACAGCGCCGCCCAGATCAGCAGCCGCGGGATCGGCAGCCGGTCCGGCGCGCGCCAAAAGCATGCGAAGACCATCGCCACCGGCAGGGACGTCCAGCCGATCAGGGCGAAGAATCCCCACAGTTCCGGTGCTGCGGCCGTGCCTCGGGAATACCAAGCCAAGGCGGCGTAGCCGAGCAGGCCGGCCGCTCCGCCCAAGTCCACGACCCGGTTGGGGGCCGCGTCAATCCATCGATGGACGGCTGGCGCCGCTGGCCTCATCTATCGGCGCTGGACCCGGTGACCTCCAGCACCTTGTGGCCGTGGTGGGTGCTGCCGAATTCGTCGGTTGCCGCCACCGACACCAAGTGGGTGCCGGGCTGGAGGTCGTCCGGCAGGTCGGCGACCCACAAGTGCGTTGACGGCGTCGGCGTCACCCAGGGCTTGATGGCGGCGGCGTGCCGCTCGGCCCATTCGAGGTAGCTCGGATCGAATGTGGGCATCCGGCGCATGTCCGCCCACGCCCCGTCATCGACTTGGAAGCGGACCTTCGACCGAGGGCCGCCGTCGAACAGGTTGACGACGACGGCGGCGGCGGCGACCTGGTCCTGGTTGATGCGGCCGTCGTAGAGTTCGCCGGGCCGGAAATCGCGATAGCCGCCCTGCGGCCCATGGTGGGCGGCGTCCACCATGATGCGCATCTGATGGCTCTCGGGACGCCCGGCGGCCTTGAAGGTCACCCGCAGGTCCGTGCCGTCCACGTGCAGGCGGTGGTAGCCCCTCGGCGTTCCGTCGCGCTGCATGGATATGGGCAGCGCCTGCGCGTCGAAGGGGCCGCTCCACCAGCTGCCCGACACGGTGGTCAGCACGTGGTGGTGAAATGCCGCCTCGCCTTGGTAGCCGTCCTCCTCGCCGATCCAGACGTGTTGGGTGGTGTGCGTGTGTCCGGCCATTGCGTACAGGTTGGGGTAGTCCTTGAGCAGGTCGAAGAGCGCCTGACGGTCCTCCACGCCCCGCGCATCGCCCCGGGTCAGCAGCGGGATGTGCATCGCCAGCACGAGCAGCCGGTCGGTGGGCACGTGCTTGAGTTCGGCCTTCAGCCAAGCGAGCTGAGCCTCGCCCAGCGCGGCGTCGTAGCCGCCGTCGGCGCGCGGATTGTCGGGCGCCGGCGCCGCGCCCTTGTAACGCACGTTGTCGAGCACCACGAACACCGCGTTGGCGTATTCGAAGGCGTAGTAGGGCGGGCCGTACCAACTCGAGAACGTCTCCAGCGAATGCTTGTCCGAGGGCGCCAGGAAGTTGAGTTCGTGGTTGCCGGGCACGTTGTGCCAGGGAATGCCCAGCATCGCGATGATGCTGTTGTAGCGCGGGAACATGGACAGGTCGTCGAACAGGATGTCGCCCATGGTCATGCCGAAGGCGGCCTCGGTGCCGATCAGTTCGCTCACCACGCCGTCGCGGATGTAGTCGAGCTCCGCCTCGGTCTGCGGCTGCGGGTCGGCAAACAGAATGGCCTCGAAGGCGGTCGGCTCCGCCTGCCGATGCAGGGCGAAGTCGATGCGCTCCGGCAGGGGGCCGGTGGGTTCGATGCCCGGATAGCGCAGCCCGGCAGGCGACCCGTTGGGACGGTGCAGGTAGTGGAAGCGGGGCAATTGGTACCCGTCCAAGGGCGTCATGTAGCCGGACGGCTTGGTGATGAAGACCATGCTGTCGCCGTCCACCCTGAGTCGGTAGGCCCCGTTTTGGTCGGTGAGCGTCACTGCCCTGCCGTTGGAGACGCGCACGCCGGCCACGCCGGGCTCATCCGGGTCGGCCCGGCCGTTGCCGTTCAGGTCCTCGAACGCCCGGCCGCCTAGGGTTTCCGCAAGGGATGACGCCGCCGTGAGGCAGGCAAGGAGGATTCCGAAGGAGAAGCATCTGCTGCGCGACATGGGCCTCATCACAGTTGGTTGGCGTAGCCCCGCATTCTACAGGATGCTTGCCGCCGAGCGCTGCGCGGGCTTACGCAACATCTCGGAATCCGATCCACGCAACGGCAGCGGCGTTTCGCCGGCGAAACCACAACGAACCATGAGGTTCGCCGCGAGCGTCAGGTCGCGCCGCCACTGTATGGGCTCCGAAACATTTCGAAACCTGACTCAACCGGTGCGGAGTTTCGCGCAGCGAAACTACAAACGCACCCGCAAAGCGGGCGCGCCGCCACTACCCACGCTCGCCAAACGCTGCTATAAGGAGGCCAGCATGCAGCAGCTGTTCAATCTTCTGCCGATCGCCGTTTTTGTCGGCGTTTTTTTCGCCGCCGACATCTACTTGGCCACGGCCGCGCTCATGGCCGCGGTGACGCTGCAGATTGCCCTGCTGAAGGTCATGCGGCGGCCCATAGGGCGGGAGCTGGCGCTCACCTTCTGGGCCAGCATCCTGTTTGGGGGCTTGACCCTCATCCTGCGCGACGAGACCTTCATTCAATGGAAGCCCACGGTCGTCAACTGGCTGCTGGCCGCCTCCCTGATCGGCGCCCACTTCATGGGCCGCAATCTGATCGAGAAGCTGCTCGGCGGCCAACTCAGCCTGCCGGAGGCCGTTTGGACGCGCTTGTCCTTCGGCTGGGCGGCTGGCTTCTTTCTTGCCGGCGCCTTGAACCTCTTGGTCGCCTACGGCTTCTCCATGGAGTTTTGGGTGACTTACAAGCTCGTCGGCGGCTTTGCCTTGACGTTCGCCTACATCGCGCTGACCCTCTACTACCTGCATCGGCAGGGGCTCCTGACGCCCCCGGTTGCTGAGCGGGATGCCGCGGAGAGGGACGGGTGAGGCGCATCGCCCTGCTTGGCGCGCTGCTGGCCAGCGCCGTCGCCCACTCGGAAACGCTGTACGTGAGCGATCGGCTGACCTTGAACCTGCGCGACGGGCCTTCGAGCGCGGCTGGCGTTCTGCGGCCAAGCTTGACCAGCGGCGAAGCCCTGCAGGTGATGGGCCGCGACGACGGCAGCGAATTTCTTGAGGTGCTCACCGAGGACGGACGCCAAGGCTGGGTTCACGGCCAGTATCTGACCGCCACGCCCATTGCCCGGGATCGGCTGCAAGCCGCTGAAGAGCGCATTGCGGCGCTGTTGGACACCGTTGCGGAGCAGCGCGCCGAGCTTGACGCGGCGGGCAGCGGGACGCGCAATGGGCCCGCCGATGCGGCCCTGAAGGCGCAAATGGACGGATTGGGACGGCAAATTGAAGAGCTGACAGGCCTGCTCGCGCAACCTGAACCCAAGCCTGCCGCTCCGCCCCCGAACATGGTTCGCAGCCTGCGCGACCACTGGCCGGTGCTGGGCTTCGGCTTGTTCGTCATCGGCCTGGTCCTCGGCCTGATCATCAGCGCCCGTCCCAAGCGCAAGGCTTGGTCCTGACCGGGCCGGCGCCGGCAAGCCGCCAATGACCGCCTTGAGCGTCAATCTCGACGGGGAGCCTTCAGCCTGCCCATGACCGCCTTGAGCGTCAATCTCGACGGGGAGCCTTCAGCCTGCCCATGACCGCCTTGAGCGTCAATCTCGACGGGGAGCCTTCAGCCTGCCCATGACCGCCTTGAGCGTCAATCTCGACGGGGAGCCTTCAGCCTGCCCATGACCGCCTTGAGCGTCAATCTCGACGGGGAGCCTTCAGCCTGCCCATGACCGCCTTGAGCGTCAATCTCGACGGGGAGCCTTCAGCCTGCCCATGACCGCCTTGAGCGTCAATCTCAATAAAGTAGCGTTGCTGCGCAACGCCAGGGCCGGCCAAGCACCGAGCGTCACCGACGCCGCCGAAACCGTCCTCGGGGCAGGCGCGGACGGCATCACGGCGCATCCCCGCCCGGACCAGCGGCACATCCGCCCTGACGACGTCCTCGCGCTCGCCCGCCTGCTCGAAAGCCGTTCGGGCGCGGAGTTCAACATCGAGGGCAATCCCTTCGCCGGACCTCGGGACAACGGCTATCCCGGATTCGACGCCCTCATCAAGCAGGCCCGTCCCCAGCAAGCCACCCTGGTTCCCGATGGCGACGATCAACTCACCTCCGACCACGGCTTCGACCTGCGCGGCGACAACGCAGCGCTGATCGGCAAAATCAGGCGCTACCAAGGCCAAGGCGCCCGAGTCAGCCTGTTCATGGACCCCGACCTTGAGCAAATCGCCCTCGCCCGGGAAATCGGCGCCGACCGAATCGAGCTGTTCACCGGTCCCTTTGCCCAGGCCGTGGCCGAATTCGGCATCGACCACCCCCGCAGCCGCGCGTCCCTGGCCAGCTACCAAGCAGCGGCCCGGCGCGCTGTTGAACTCGGCCTTGGGGTCAACGCGGGACACGATCTCGATGTGGACAACCTGGCCCTGTTCCGCCGCGTAGCCGAAGTGAGCGAGGTGTCGATCGGCCACGCGCTGATCGCCCGCGCCCTCGACGATGGCCTCACCGCCACGGTGCGGGCGTTCCGGCGGGCCCTCGACGGCGAATCCCCAACCATAGGATAAGAAACAAGGAGCAAAGTCATGCGCAACGGCTTGTTGGCCTGTCTTTTGTTTGCCAGCCTGGGCGTGGCGGCCGAGGTGACGATGGTGCGCTTGGAGACCAGCGCCGGGAACATCGACATCGAGCTGCACCTGGCCGAGGCGCCGCAAACGGCTGCGAACTTCCTCGATCTGGTGGACGGCAACTTCTACGACGGCTTGGTCTTTCACCGCGTGGTGGCCAACTTCGTCATTCAAGCGGGCGGCTACGACGCCCAGCTCAACCATCGCGAGCCACCGCGCCAAGTGCCCAACGAGTCCCGCAACGGGCTGGCCAATCGTCGCGGCACGGTGGCCATGGCACGGCTGGCCGATCCCCATTCGGCGGATGCGCAGTTCTACATCAACGTCAACGACAACGCCCATCTGGACCCCCAGGGCGACGGCTTCGGCTACACCGTGTTCGGCAGGGTGGCAGCCGGCATGGAGGCGGTGGCGGACATCGAGCTGACGGATACCGAAGTGCGAAACGGCATGGCCGGGGTGCCGGTCACGCCGGTCGTCATCCACCGGGCGCGGCGGCTGACGGCCGCGGACTAGGCGGCCCGCCTCGCCTGTGCGGGCTCAGAAACATACCGGAATCTGATCTAAGCGACGAGCGCGGAGTTTCGCGCCAGCGAAACTCCATCCGCGACCGTCAGGTCGCGCCTGTGCGGGCTCGGGAACATTTCGGAACCTGACCCATGCTGCGGCAACGGAGTTTCGCGCAGCGAAACTCCAACGAACCGTAGGTTCGCCGCGACCGTCAGGTCGCGCTTCCGCGCCATGGTCATTGAATGGGTTACAATCGTCGCGTCCGGCCCAACGGCGGCGGCGAATCGCCGGCGCGCGGTTCATGCGGGAATAGCTCAGTTGGTAGAGCGCTTGCTTCCCAAGCAAGTTGTCGCGGGTTCGAGTCCCGTTTCCCGCTCCAAAGCCGCTTTCCTCCGGGTCTCCCCGAAAGCCTTGAGTTCACTTGGAAACGTCCGCAACCGCATGAAAACCAAATTCCTGCCGCAATGGCTCATCGCTGCCGCACTGGCCCTTGGAGCGGGGCCGGCGGCCCAATCCGCCCTGCCCGCCCAACTGCCCGACGGCCAGCCCCTGCCCAGCCTGGCGCCGATGCTGGCACGGGTGAACCCGGCGGTGGTCAACATCGCCACCCACACCACCACCGCGGTGCGCAATCCGCTGCTGGAGGATCCTTTCTTCCGCCGCTTCTTCAACGTCCCCGACCGGCAGCGCTACCGGCGCACCCGCAGCGCCGGCAGCGGCGTCATCGTCAATGGGCGCGAGGGGCACATCCTCACCAACAACCATGTGGTGGCGCGGGCGGATGCGGTTGACATCACCCTGTCGGACGGGCGGGTGCTCAATGCCGAGCTGATCGGCGCCGACCCGGAAGTGGATCTGGCCGTCCTCAAGGTGGATGCCGGGCAGCTCGCGCAAATCGAATTCGGCGACTCCGACGCCCTGCGGGTGGGCGACTTCGTGGTGGCCATCGGCAATCCGTTCGGCCTCAACCAGACGGTGACCAGCGGCATCGTCAGCGCCCTCGGACGCAGCGGCTTGGGGCTGGAGGGCTTCGAGGACTTCATTCAAACCGATGCCTCGATCAACCCCGGCAACTCCGGCGGCGCCTTGGTGGATCTCAGCGGCGCGCTGGTCGGCATCAACGCCGCCCTCTACTCCCCGGCGGGCGTCAACGTGGGCATCGGCTTCGCCATCCCCGCCAATCTGGTGCGCGCGGTGATGGACCAAATCATCGAACACGGCGAAGTGCGGCGCGGCTATCTGGGCCTGGAGGTGCAGGAGATGAACCCCGACTTGGCCGAGGCCTTCGGCGTTGGCAACGAGGAGGGCGTGGTGGTGGTGGCGGTCGCGCCGAGCGGCGCCGCCGCCGGGGCGGTCGAAACCGGCGACGTCATCACCCGCATCGGCAACCGGGACATCCGTAAAGTGGGGGACTTCCACAGTCAAACGGCCTCGGTGTTCGTCGGCGACCAATTGGAGCTTGAGATTCTGCGCGCCGGCAGCCGCCGCGAAGTTCGCATCACCGTCGAGGAGGACCTGCTTGAGAAGGTGGCCGGCGAACTCATCGATCCACGCTTGGCCGGCACCGAACTGCAGAACTTCCGGGACCAAGAGGAAGCCAGTGCCGGGGTTCTGGTCACCGGCATCGAAAACGGCAGCCGCGCTTGGCAGGCGGGCCTGCGCCAGGGCGACGTGCTGGTGGCGGTCAACCGCAAGACGGTGCGCGAACTCAAGGACCTGCGGGAGAACGTCGGCAGCGGGGCTCAACAGATCCTGCTGCGGGTGTACCGTTCGGGACGCTTCGGGTACGTCGCAATCCGTTAGTGTCCCATCCGGTTAATTGGTGTGATTGTTCATGGCCATTTCGCCCCTTGGCCGCGTTGCTCCGCCTTGTGTGGGGGGCTGCCACACGGCGTTGCCGCATCTTGCCAAGGGGGAAATGGCCTAGGGAGGGTCTGAACAAGGCGGCATTTTTCGCCGGGCTGTGCGGGCTCAGAAACATTTCGGAGCCTGACCCACGCGACGAGCGCGGAGTTTGGCGATCGCCAAACTCCAATCGAGCTTTCGGCCCGATCGGGCCGAAAGCTCGCGGGCTTGCGGTTGACTTCGTTTTTTGAGATCAACCGGCATGGAAAGGAGCGAAAGCATGCCTTCAAGGCATGGAGCGTACTTGGACATGGCCGTCCCGGGCGCCCTTTAGCGGCCCTTCGCGGATCGCGGCCGGCAGGCGATGAGCAAGTAGCAGCGCGGTCCGCTGCGTGTTCCTCGCCAAGCCCCGGCAGCGCGCCTTCGAACAGCCGAAGCGCCGCTTCCCGCACCGGAGCGGATGCTCCACCTTCGTTGCCGCCAGCCTATTCCTCGGTTTGCAGCCAGCCCGTCAGGCCGCCCAGCTCGACCCCCATCGCTGGGCTCCGGATCGAGTGAGGCACCCGCCGACAGCGGCCCGCAGCAGAACGCCGTCCCGGCAATCCGCTGCCCGCCCGCGACAGGCCGGGTTGGGCCGAAGCCGAGGAGGCGCCGGCCATGACGGCCGACACCCCCGCTGCCTCATGCGCCGTCCGTATGGAAACCCCCGACGCCAAGGCGCTCGGCAGCCGCCGGCATGCGCTTCACAGCCATGGTGCTGAAGGGGATTACTGCGAGCATATTCGAGGCGACAGCGTATTGAACATGTAATTGAAATGTCCTTCACAGCGGTCGATGCTTGCCCGATACCACGACTGCATTCTGCTGATTTCCTGATCGATCTCGCGTTCCCGTGACTGAATCGAAATGTCACGAACCAGCGGGCAGAACGCCAAGTCGGTACACGTCCTGTCGAATTCGGCGCCAAGGTCGGCCTTACGTTCGTTCAGACGCTTCTCGACCTCGGCAATGACCGCGTTTCCCTTTGCGGAACACTGGCCAATGAGCGCGTCTCTCTGTGCCCGCAATTCGGACTGTGTTGTGAAGGCATCGGAGAACGACCCGACAGTATCGGATACGACCCAAGTTCGACCGGCATCAGACCATTCACCAAGTGGATACTCACCGAGGGAAACCGATTTGAAACAGTTTGCATGCGCTGTTCCGCCGAAAACCGGCATGAATGCGAAAAGCAGGGCTGCGAGTCCGGAGCGCCAAGCCAGCTGGTTGAAGGGCAGCAGGCGGAAATCCCGCAAAACGAAAGAAGCAGCCAACCGCGTTTCTCCGCGAGCCGTGCGTTGTCGGTCGTGGGGCCGATGACGAAGCGCCGGCTGCATTGATGGTTTCATGGATTCCTCCTTACCGTGTTGGGTGGCTATAACATACCCTCGCCAGCACGACTGCCGCAAGCGCGCGACCTGACGGTCGCGGATGGAGTTTCGCGTACGCGAAACTCCGATGCCGTTGCGTGCGGGTCAGGCTCCAAAACGTTTCCGAGCCGTTGCGGATAGCCGTCAATGGCTGGGCATTGAGGGATTCCGACGCCAACTCTCACTCAAACATGATCACGTTGCGGGCCACTTCGCCGGTTTCCAGTTGGGCGAAGGCGTCATTGACGTCCTCAAGGCGGATGCGGCTTGAGATCAGGTCGTCGAGGTGCAGCTTGCCCTGCAGGTAGAAGTCCACGAACCGGGGCATGTCCACCCGGAAGCGGTTGGAGCCCATGTTTGAACCCTGCAGCTTCTTCTCCGCCAGAAACTCCGGCCCGTGCAGCTCCACCATGATGCCGACCGGAATCATGCCGATGATGGTGGCGGTGCCGCCGCGGCCAATCATCTTAAAGGCCTGCTGGGCGGTCACGGCAAGGCCAATGGCCTCAAAGGCGTAATGCACCCCGCCGCCGGTCAGCTCCCGCACCGCCTTGACCGGGTCCACGTCGCTGGCGTTGATCTGGTCGGTGGCGCCGAACTTCATCGCCAAGTCGAGCTTGGCGGGCACTCGATCCACGGCGATGATGCGCCCGGCCCCGGCAATGGCGGCGCCGTTGACGGCGGCCAAACCGACGCCGCCGCAGCCGATGACGGCCACGGTGGCGCCCGGCTCCACCGCAGCGGTGTGAATCACCGCGCCGACGCCGGTGGTGACGGCGCAGCCGATCAGCGCCGCCCGGTCCAAGGGCATGTCCTCGCGGATCTTGGCGATGGCGTGCTCATGCACCAGCATGTACTCCGCGAACGACGATAGGTTCAGGAACTGGGCGACGGCCTCGCCGTTCTTGGCCAAGCGCGGCGCCTGCTCGGGGCCGCGCTGCAGCTCGGGCTCCATGCAAAGCGACATGTGGCCGGTCAGGCAGTGCTCGCAGTGGCCGCAAAACGCCGACAGGCAGGTGATGACGTGATCGCCGGGCTTGACGTAGGTGACCATGCTGCCCACCGCCTCGACCACGCCGGCCGATTCATGGCCGAGCACCGCCGGCATCGGATGCGGATAGGAGCCGTTGTGAAAGTGCAGGTCCGAATGGCACACCCCCGCCGCCACAGTGCGCACCAGCACCTCCCGAGGGCCGGGGTCGCCGTGCTGGATGTCCTCGATCTCCAGCGGCTTGTTGACTTCCCGCAGCAACGCTGCCTTCATGACTTCTCCCCTTTTGCGCATCCGCTTGGCTAAGCGGGCAGTGTGCCAAAGGGAGGTGCGGATTGCCACACACACACGCTCGGAACTCGCTCGGAACCCGATTGCCTTATCAAGGTTTTTCTGATTGGGGTAAGTGCAGCGGCTCAGAAACATCCCGGAACCCGGCCCACGCAACGGTAGCCATCCGCCGGATGGTTTGGCAATAATCGCCGACACATGCCCTCGGGCGACTGGATTGATGACTTTGCCGCACCAACCCCGAGGCGCCACGCCACGCAGATTGACGGCCTTGGCCCGCCGTCGCCCGACGGCCCGCTTGGCGGTTGCCAGCCTGGCCTTGGCGCTGGCGTCGGGCCCTGCCGCCTATGAATCCCCCATTCACCAGAAGCTCACCTTTTTGGCGGCCAAGCAACTCAACCGCTGCTTGGCGGACCGCGCCACCCCGCCGGTCAACGCCCTGCAGGTGCGCATGATCGCCCGGGCCAACGCCCGGCAGGCGGAGACCAACGCGTTCGTGCGCATGGTGCGCTGGAACTACTACGATCGCAGCGGCGTCGGCGACCGCGACCTCCTGTGGGTGATCGACACCCGCTTCCACGAACACTTCAAGGCGCAAGCGCGGGCGCTGGCCACCGCCGATGACGACGCTGCCGCCTTCCCGCATCTCGGGCGCATTGTGAACTACGTGCAGGATGTCACCTCCCCCGCGCGCGCGGTGCCGGTTTACACCGCCCGCTGGTGGCGGTTGAGCCTGAAGGACCGGTTCGGCGGCTTTCCCATCGACGAGGACCAAGTGGCGGCCGCCGTGCGGGGCAGCTGCGCCCGTGTGCTGGCCGACACCGCCGACTACGGCAACGTGCTCAGGGAAACCGCCGAGGACACCTTGACCGCAATCAAAGCGCCGATGTTCGGCTTGCCGGCCTCCTGGGAAGCCTTTTGGACCTTGAACGAGGATCCGGGCAAGTTCGGCGAATACGGCCCCGCCGGCAACAACTTTGGCCGCAACACCCGTTTTCGCTGCGGTGCGCAAAACCAGTGCGTGCTGTTGAGCGAAGATCCGCTGTACAAGGACTTCGCCCTGCAACGGCACATCAGCGCAGTGGTCGCCAGCATGCGGGTCATGCTGATCCTGCAGCGGCAGCGCATGAAACCTCAGGAGGCATTCGGGAACGCCCGAACGCCAATCCCAAATCAAGCGCGTGAGTGAAACCCCGCTGAACCGCGGATTCGCATTGCGCGTTCGGGGACAGGCGTTTCGCGCCGGCGCAACTCGAACCAACCTCGGCGCGCCGCCGCTTCGCCCGGCGCGGCCCTAAAACCTGTCCAAGTTCATCACCTTGGTCCAAGCCGCGACAAAGTCGTCCGCGAACTGCTCCGCGCCGTCGTCCGAAGCATAGACTTCCGCGACGGCCCGCAGTTCGGAATGCGAGCCAAACAGCAGATCGACCGGGGTGGCCGTCCATTTGAGATCGCCCGAACTGCGGTCGCGGCCCTCGTACAGCCCCTCCTGATCCTCAGACTTCGTCCAAACCGTGGACATGTCGAGCAGGTTCACGAAGAAATCGTTGCTCAACGTGCCGGGCCGGTCGGTGAGCACGCCATGCCCCGCCCCCCCGGCGTTGGCGTTCAACGCCCGCAGGCCGCCAACCAGCACCGTCATTTCCGGGACCGTCAGCGTCAGCATGCCGGCACGGTCCACCAGCAACTGCGCAGGCGATCGAGCGTTGTCTGCCGAAAAATAGTTGCGGAAGCCGTCCGCCTTGGGCTCCAGAACGGCGAAGGAGGCCGCATCCGTCTGCGCTTGGGTGGCATCGGCGCGGCCCGGGGCAAACGGCACCGCGGCCGCATGGCCGGCGGTCTCGGCCGCTTGCTCGATGGCGGCGGCGCCAGCCAGCACGATCAGGTCGGCAAGCGACACCCGCTTGTCCCCTGGCTGCTCGGCGTTGAAGCGCTGTTGAACGCTGTGCAGCTGGGCCAGCACCCGGCTGAGCTCAGCCGGCGTGTTTGCCGCCCAGTCCTTCTGCGGCGCCAAGCGAACCCGCGCACCGTTGGCCCCGCCGCGCATATCGGTGCCGCGATAGCTGGCGGCGGACGCCCAAGCGGTGCGCACCAGTTCGGGAACCGACAAGCCAGTGCCCAGAATTTCCGCCTTGAGCGCTTCGGCGTCGGCGGCATCGATCAAGGCGTGGTCCACCGCCGGCACCGGATCCTGCCAAAGCAGCTCATCGCTCGGCACGTCCGAGCCGAGGTAGCGGCTGCGCGGCCCCATGTCGCGATGCGTCAGCTTGTACCAGGCCTTGGCGAACGCGAGCGCAAACTCGTCCGGATCTTTCTGAAAGCGTTGGGCGATCTCCCGGTAGGCCGGATCGAACTTCAGCGACAGGTCGGTGGTGAACATCACCGGCGCGTGGCGCGTGGCGGGGTCGTGGGCATCGGGCACCAAGTTGGCCGCCTGACCATCGGCGGGCACCCATTGGATGGCGCCGGCCGGGCTCTTGGCCTGCACCCACTCGAAGGCGAACAGGTTGTCCAAATACTGGGTGGTCCAAGTGATGGGGCTGGCCGACCAAGCGCCTTCCAAGCCACTGGTGTGGGCATCCGCGCCGCCGCCCGCGCCGCATCGGTTGGTCCAGCCAAAGCCCTGCTCCTCAATGCCGGCGGCGGCTGGTTCCGGGCCGATGCAGCCTTCCGCCCTGGCCGCGCCATGCGCCTTGCCGAAGGTGTGGCCGCCGGCGATAAGGGCCACCGTTTCCTCGTCGTTCATCGCCATGCGGCCAAAGGTCTCGCGAATGTCGCGCGCCGCCAGCAGGGGATCGGGCAAGCCGTTCGGACCTTCCGGGTTGACGTAGATGAGGCCCATCTGCACGGCGGCAAGGGGCTTGTCGAGCTCGCGGTCGCCGCGGTAGCGCTCATCGGCGAGCATCTCCGTCTCAGGCCCCCAGTACATGAGATCGGCTTCCCAGTCGTCCTGGCGCCCGCCGGCGAAGCCAAGGGTCTCAAAGCCCATGGATTCCAAGGCGACGTTGCCCGTCAGCACCATCAGGTCCGCCCAGGACAGCTGGCGTCCGTATTTTTGCTTGATGGGCCACAGCAAGCGCCGCGCCCTGTCCAGATTGGCGTTGTCCGGCCAGCTGTTGAGCGGTTCAAACCGTTGTTGGCCACCGGCGGCGCCGCCCCGTCCATCGTGGATGCGATACACGCCGGCGCTGTGCCAAGCCATGCGGATGAAGAAGGGCCCGTAGTGGCCGAAGTCCGCTGGCCACCAGTCCTGCGAGTCGGTCATGAGCGCTTCGAGGTCCGCCTTGACCGCGTTGACGTCCAGGGTCTTGAACGCCTCCGCATAGTCGAAAGCCTCCCCGTAGGGGTTGGACTCGGCGGCATGCCGGCGCAGCGGGCTGAGATCGACGTGGTCCGGCCACCAAAACTGATTGGACTTGGGCCGACCATCGGCCAAGGCGCCAATCGGCAGCGGCAGCATCAGGAAAGCCGCCAAGGCGGCCGGCAGGCATTTGGAGGAAAACGGGCGCTTGGAGGAAAAAAGGAACATTGTGAATCTCCCGGAAGTCAAATCGAACAATAGCGGAAGCTACCGGGAGCGGCGTCGATGCGTCAAGTGGATGCGCGCCCGCTTTGCGGGTGCGGATGGAGTTTCGCTGGCGCGAAACTCCGCGCTCGTCGGTTAGGTCGGGCTCCGATATGTTTCTTAAGCCCGCGCAGCGGATGTTTCCGGTCATCTCCGAGCCCAAGGCCTCATGTTAGACTTTTTTCACTTTGCCAATGCCTTCACAAGGCTTTCACCAACAACCCATGGAACCGAGTCATGCGCACCTACATCATCGTCACGGCCAGCGCCCTAGTGCTGGCGGCGGTCGTCACTGAGACATACTCCCGGCTGTTTGCGGGCGACTACTTCGCACTGCTGATGGCCACTTTTCTCGCCTTGGCGGCAAACGGGCTGTTCAACGCCCGCCTAGCCAACCGGAACGCCGCCTCCGCCCCCAACCCCGCCAAGCCGAGGCAGCAGCCGGCCAAGGCCAAAGGAGCGCCGCGCGAGACCCGTACCCGCCTGATCGAGGGCGGCAGGCGGGAGGAGGGCACGGTCAAGTGGTTCGACGAGACCAAGGGCTTCGGCTTCATCATTCGCGCTGACCGCAGCGAGATCTTCGTTCACAAGCGGGCCATTCGCGCGCAGCGGGGAGAACGGCCGCAGCTCCATGACGGGCGCCCGGTGAGCTTCCAGGTGGGCGAAAACGAAAAGGGGCTCTGCGCCGAGAACGTGACGGCGCTTTGACGCGCCCCGCAATCCCGCAATGGGCTCCACGAACGTCAAGCGGCTCCTGTCCGCCCGCATCGAGGCTGCGCTCAAGGACTGCGGCGCCGAGGCGCCGGCCCTTGTCAGGATCGCCTCCAGGCCGGAGTACGGCCACTACCAGGCCAATGGCGTGATGGCGGCGGCCAAGTCGGCAAAGGCCAACCCCCGGCAGCTCGCCGGCCAAGTGATCGACCGCCTGGACGCCGACGACCTCATCCATGCCGTGGAAGTGGCCGGCCCAGGCTTCCTGAACATCCGGCTGCACGATCAATTTCTGGCGGACCGGCTGAATCTGGAGTCGCCCGTGATTGGCAAGGCCGACCGACCGCAGACCGTTGTGGTGGACTATTCGTGCCCCAACCTGGCCAAGGAGATGCACGTCGGGCATCTGCGCAGCACCATCATCGGCGATGCGATGGCGCGCCTTCTCGAAGCGCTCGGCCACCAAGTCATTCGACAGAACCATGTGGGCGATTGGGGCACCCAGTTCGGCATGCTGCTCGCGCACCTTGGCGACAGCGACGCGGATTCCGAGACGTTGGGCGACCTGGAGGCCTACTACCGCACGGCCAAGGCGCGGTTCGACGCGGAGCCGGACTTTCAAGCCGCCAGCCGAGCCATGGTGGTGGCCCTGCAAGCCGGCGAAGCGGGCGCCCGAGCCCGCTGGCAGCGGTTCATCGAAATCTCCCTGGAGCACTGCCAAACGCTCTACGACCGGCTTGGCGCAAGCTTGGGCCCCGACGACGTCATGGCCGAAAGCGCCTACAACGACGCCTTGCCCGACGTGCTTGGGGCGCTTGAGCAACGGGGCCTGCTCACCGAGTCCGATGGCGCGCGCTGCGTCTTTCTGCCCGAGTTCAGGCGCAAGGACGGCGGCATCACGCCCTTGATTGCGCAAAAGTCCGACGGCGCCTACCTGTACGCCACCACCGATCTGGCGGCGATTCGGCATCGTGCCCAAGCGCTTGGGGCCGACCGCGCCCTGTACTTCACCGACAGCCGCCAAGCCTTTCACTTCAAGCAGGTGTTCGCGGTTGCCCGCCAAGCCGGCTTCGCAGGCGCGGCCTTAAGCCTTGAGCACATGCCCTTCGGCGCCATGCTCGGCAAGGACGGCAAGCCGTTCAAGACCCGAGAGGGCGGCGTGATCAAGCTCACCGCCCTGCTCGACGAGGCCGAAGCCCGCGCGCTGCGCCTAGTGCGGGAGAAGAACCCGCAGCTCGACGCCGAGGAGCAGGCCAAGGTGGCGCGGGCGGTGGGCATCGGTGCGGTCAAGTACGCGGACCTGTCCAAGAACCGGACCGGCGACTATCTGTTCGACTGGGAGCGGATGCTGGCCTTCGAGGGCAACACCGCGCCCTACCTGCTCTACGCCTACGCCCGCATCCAAAGCCTGTTCCGGCGCGGGGCCGTCGATCCGGAGTCCTTGGGCGGCAAGGCCCAACCGGGCGCCGAGGCGGAGCGTGACCTGGCCTTCGTCCTGGCCCGCCTGCAGGAAGTGGTCGAGCAGGTCGCCGAGGACGGCTATCCGCACGCCCTGTGCGCCTACCTCCACGATCTCGCCACCACGTTCACCCGCTTCTACGAGCAATGCCCCATGCTGGCGGCAGAGGGAGCCGAGCGCATCAACCGGCTGCGGTTCGCCCAGCAAACGGCCCGCACCCTGCGCGCGGGCCTAGGCCTGCTGGGCATCGCGACGGTCCCCAGGATGTAGGCGGTCGCCGGGCGCAAAGTTGATTGACGGAGGCCGGGAGGCCGCCGACGGTCTCATGGCGGGGATTTCAGCCGCGCCGACTTCAGCCTTCGGAGCGTTGCTGCCGCTCCAGCTCACGAATGCGGGCTTCGGCCGCCCGCAGGGCGCGGCGCTGCCCGTCGATCACTTCCTGCTGCCCGTCAATCATGTCTCGTTGCCCGTCGATGACTTCCCGCTGCTCATCGATCTCGTCGCGCTGCTCGCCGATCACAATGTAAGGCTCCAGCCCCGACAGCAGGCACTCGCCCCGCGCCGGGTCATGGAAGCGCAGCCGATCACCCAAAAGGCGCAGGTCCAAGCCGAGAACCTCCGAACGATGGCACAGCCCCCCGTCGCGCTCCTCAAGACCGAACTCAACGTAACGGCCGTCCGGCCCCAGCGCGCGGCCCTTGAGGATCGGGTCCAGGCACTCGCCGGTCGGGTCGTGCTGCCAGTACTCCTGCACCCCAAGCCGCTCGTACAGGCGCCGCTTGGGGCCCTCGTCCTCGCGCCAGGTGGTCTTCGAGGTCACCTCCAAGACCCAGTCGGGGGTCACGCCCTCCTCCCAGACCTTGAACACCCGGCGGCCGGTGCGCTGCCCCACCCCGTGGGCCACGAACACATCCGGCGTCACCACCGCACGGGGGTTGCCCTCCTCGTAATAGACGAAGTTGTTGCATCCCACGCAAACCTCCTCCGAACGGTCCGCGTAACGCGCCAGCAGGAGGCCGAACACGTCAAACGACAGTTCGATGTGCAGGAAGCTCTCCCCCATCGGCTCATCGTCCGAGTCGGGGTAGTGGACGGGGGGCGGCGGCGCGCCTTTGGCGCGTTGGGGTTGCGCCGACGCGAAGCCCCGGGCTGGCTTCGGATGAACGGTCAGCGGTTCGGCTTGGGACATGGCGAGCTCCTTGGTGAGGCCGTTGCTCAACGGTGCCGACGTTAGCATAGCGCCGGGCGAGACGCTGCGCGACCTGACGGTCGCGGATGGAGTTTCGCTGCCGCGAAACTCCGCGCCTTTTGCGTGGGCCAGGTTCCAATGGATTTCCGAGCCCGCGCACCCGCTTTGCGGGTGCGTTTGAGTTTCGCTGGCGCGAAACTCCGCACCGGTCGCTTGGGTCAGGTTCCAATAGGTTTCTTAGCCCGCGCGGGCGCAGGGGTTTCGACGCAACTGTCAGGTCGCGCATTGGGCATTGGCGAAAGCGGTGCGGCATCGGCCCGTTCCATTGAGTTTAGGACGGGTGATGTTGGCAAGGAAGTCACGGAAAATCTGTAGGCCAGCGCCGCACGACTCGTGCGAAATCTCCCAAGCTCGGCGCTGATGCGTCAGCCATCGGCCAACTTCGGCGGTCCCTCAAGGCACAGCGCGGACGCCGGGGAACGCCCTCAACGCCAGCAACTTCATTCTCGGCGGCCGCCACCGCGAGCATAACGTGGGGGGGGGGGGGGGGGGGGGTTGACCGTCACCGGGAGGCCATCCCACCAGCCTCGCAGGAAAAAACCTGCATCCGCCTGACGGAAAGCGCACTCCGAAAGACGGGACGCCCTCGGTTCGAAATGGCATCGAACAAACCCGGGACAGGGCCATCCAGTCCCAAGCGTCCGGCCTCGGATGCGCCAAAAACCCCGTCAAAACTCGCCGGGGGTTTTCGATGGCCCCTTCTCCGGCGCGCTCCAAAAATCCGTTCCGGATGCCGCCTCCGGTTGACCTCGCCGGAGGCCCGGAGGCGGCGGTAGCCAACCAGCCAAGCCAACCAGCCGGACACACGCACATGAACCGATCAAAGCGCCTCATCGCCCGCCGCCTGCCGCCGGGCCGATTGCCTCTCCCATCGACGCCCAACCCGTCTGGGGATTTCCCATGCCATGCTGGCAGCCCCCCTGCAAAACCAAAGCCGCACCGACCCGCCCTTCGCTTGCGGCCTTGGCGGGCGCTGGCGCTGACGGTTGGGCTGATCATCGGCTCCGCCGCCCACGCGGAGCTGTCCGCCACGCCCAACCCATCCGCCGACGGGTCGTACACGGTCTCCTGGACCAGCGTGGCCGGCGCCTCCAAGTACCAACTCCGAGAGGACGGCACGATCGTCTTTGAGGGAAAGGCGCGTTCCAAGGCGTTTTCCGGCAAGCCGGCAGGAAGCTACGCCTACACCCTGTCGTACTGCACCTACTTCGACTATCCCGTCGTCAGCACGATCTGCAACGTGGCGTCCAACTTCGATGCCCTGACGGTGACCGTCTCCGGCGCCGCGCCCACTCCCCCTCCAGCCGCGCCGACGCTGACCGTTCCGGCCAATTCGAGCACGGGCAGCTACACCGTCTCCTGGACCCGGCCCTCGGGCGCGACCCGCTTCGAGCTGCAGGAGAAGGCGGGCGCCGCCGACTGGCAGGCGGCCTACGCCGGCAGCGCCACCTCAAGCGCATTCGCCAACAAGGGCGCCGGCAGCTACGCCTACCGGGTGCGCGCCTGCGCGGGAGCGGGCAACTGCGGCGGCTGGTCCGCCAGCGGCAGCGTCCGGGTCGTTCGCTTCAGCTTCTCATCAACGATCACGGCCAGCCCAAACCCCGCCCCCGGCGGCAACTACAAGGTCAGTTGGACCGCGGTTCTGCCGAGCGCCAGCTACCGGCTGCGGGAAAGCTTCAACGGCGGAACACCCACCGTCCACACGGTCGTTGGCCTCAGCAAGGCCTTCGCCAACAAGTCTCCGGGCAGCTACGCCTACGGACTGGAGTTCTGCTTCACCCTGCTCGGCCACACCACCTGCCAGCCCATAAGCGCCTCAGTGACGGTGACGGTGCCCGCGCCGGCGCCTACCGGGACCATCTCGGCCAACCCTTCGCCCTGCACCATCCCTGCGGGTGAAACGCTCTGCTCGACGACAATAAGCTGGTCAACGCAGAACGCAGGCTCGCCCTGCGTGTACCTCAAGGGTTCCCAAGGCAAGTTCGCCTGCGGCAGGAGCGGCGCCAAGGTCGCGCCTTGGATCCATCGGCAAGGCCGAACCCTGGAACTCAGGAATGGCGGCACCTACGCGGCCGCCGCCCTGGCCAGCGTCTTCGTCAAGGGCGTTCCGGCGCCGACGCCCGCACCGACGGTCTCCGCAGCCTTCAACGTGCGTGAAGTCAAGCTGGGCGGCAGCGCTACGCTGTCCTGGTCGTCCAGCAACGCGACCAGCTGCTCCGGCTCGCCCAGCCTCGGCGCCACCTCCCCGTCCGGGTCCACCGCCTTCACGCCGGGCGCCGTGGGCAACTTCAGCGTCACCGTGACCTGCGCGGGCGACGGCGGCAGCGGCAGCGCCACTGCGCAGGTGCATGTCGTCGACGTCCCGGATGCGCCGGCGCAACCCACGGTGAGCGCATCGGGAAGCACAAGGCTGACCGTCGCCTGGACGGCGCCCCGCAACAACGGCTCGGCAATTCGGGGCTATGAGGTTCGTCACCGCATCAACGCAGGCAACGCCGGCTGGGGCAACCCCTCCAGCGCGGGAACCGGCACGTCCGCAACCCTGTCCGGACTTGCGGCCAACACGGACTACCAAGTGCAGGTTCGTGCCAGGAACCGCTTGGGCACCGGGAGCTGGTCGGCCTCCGGCCGCGGCAGGACGTCGCGGGAAGCCGCCGCACCCACCGTCACGGCCGCCTTCAACGACAGCAAGGTCAAGCGGGGCGGCGCCCTGCGCCTCACTTGGACCGCCACCAACGCGACCGGCTGCTCCAGCTCGCCCAACATCGGCGTCACGGGCACTTCGGGATCGGCCACCGTGCGCCCCGCCAATCTCGGCGGCTACAGCGTCACCGTGACCTGCGTCGGGGCGGGTGGCCGCGGCAGCGCCACAGCCACGGCCAAGGTCGTGGACGCGCCCGCAAAGCCAGCCGCGCCCATCTTGACGCCATCCGGACGCACCAGCCTAGGGGTGACTTGGAACGCCCCGGCCGACAACGGCTCGACCATCACCGACTACGATGTCCAGTACCGCGTGAACGTCGTCCGCGCCCGCTGGCAGGACCACCCCTTCTCGGGGACGGGCACCAGCACCGTGATCTCCGGGCTGTCGGCGAACCCGACCTACGAGGCGCGCGTCCGCGCCACGAACGGCGCGGGCGCCAGCCCGTGGTCGGAGTCAGGAAAGGGAAGGACCGGGACGCCCGCTGAACCGCCTCCGTCCGTCCCTGCCGCCTTCAACGTGCCGCAGCGCGACGCCGACGGCAACTACGAAATCTCCTGGCAACCATCGACGGGTGCGGTGCGCTACCAACTCCAGGAGCGCATCCTCAGTGGTTCATGGACCGATGCCTACGAGGGCGACGCCACCTCGGCGGCACTCAAGGACCGGCGCATCACCACCTACGGCTATCGTGTGCGGGCTTGCGCGGGCGACGCCGAGAGCTCCTGCAGCGGCTGGACCGGCGAGCGGAAAGCAACGGTGAGCGGCGAGCTGACCGCCAATCCCAACCCGTCCTCGAACGGCAGCTACACGGTCACTTGGACGCCGGCGCTGTTCGCAAGACAGTACCGTCTGCTCGAAAGCGCCGACGGCGGCGCCACTTGGCCAAGCACAAACACCCTGACCGCAACCCGAAAGGCGTTTTCCGGCAAGGCGGACGGCGCTTACGTCTATCAGGTGCAAAGCTGCATCGACCTCGGCTCGCTGGGCGGCTGGGTCTGCACCCCGCTGTTTTCCTCGCAGCTCACCGTGACCGTGGCCCGGTCGCTGGCGCCGCCAACCTTGAGCATTGCGCCTGACCCTGCGCCCGACGGCGCCTACCGAGTGTCCTGGACGACATCAAGGAACGCTGCGGGCTACAGGCTTCAGGAACGCGCGAACAGCGGCGACTGGTCGGACGTCACCGGAGTCACTGGCGAGTTCAAGGACTTCTCCAACCCAAGCGCCGCGGTCTATGGCTATCAGGTCAAGGCCTGCGACGATGGCGACAAGTGCGGATCCTGGAGCGTCGAGGCCACCGTGCGGGTTCCCCCGGCAGCGCCGACCGTTTCCGGGGAATGCGGCAACGGCAGCTACCAACTGTCCTGGACCGCGGCAGCCGGCGCGGCCAACACCGTCGTCGAGCAGCGCGCGGGCACCGGCCCATGGACCGAGGTCCACAACGGCTCCGGCAACCGCAAGGCGCTCATCCTCGCCGTCGGCACCAGCCACTCATTCCGCGCCAAAGCCTGCGCGGCGGCCGCCAACTGCAGCGATTGGGGCGCAACCCTTGCGGTAACCGCGCCGAGCTGCGCCAAACCGGACGTGCCCGGAGACCTGCGGCTCGAAGCCACGGGGCCGGACGACTACGGCATTCGCTGGAACGCCGTCAGCGGCAGCGGCATCCGCTACGTGCTTGAGCGCAAGCAAGGCTCCGGCGATTGGCAGGCCCAGCCCGCCACCACCGGACTCATCAAGTCTTATTCAAACCAAGCCGCCGGCACCTATCGATACCGCCTGCGGGCACGTTCCGGCTCGAACCTGTGGAGCGGCCACACGGACGAGCTGTCCGTCACCGTGCCGATCGCCCCGCCCGTGCCCGCCAACCTGACCGTCTCCGAACCGAACGCCAACCGCAGCTTCCAAGCGTCTTGGGATAAGGTGCCTTGGACGGATGCGAGCTACCGGCTGCAGGAAACCCAAGGCACGCAAGCAGCGGTGGAGTCACTGTCGGTGACCTCCCGGACCTTCACCGCCAAACCGCCCGGCACCTACCAATACCGGGTCAGCGCCTGCGCGCCCGCCAGCAACTGCGGCAGCTACGGCGCCGCCCAGTCGGTGACGGTGCCCCCCGATGCGCCCGCAACGCCCTCGCTGGCATGCAGCGGCAACACCCACCGCCTGTCCTGGCCCGAAGTGCTTGGCGCAACCAGCTACAGGGTTCAGCAACGCCAAGGCCAAGGCGGCTGGAACCCCGCCTACAGCGTCCAGAACAACTCGGACACGCCCAGCCTCACCGTCGGCGGCCAGTACGGCTTCCAAGTCAAGGCCTGCGCGGACAACGGCAACTGCGGCGATTGGAGCGCCGCCGCAACGGCAACGGCGCCCGACTGCGCCAAGCCAGGCGTGCCGGGTGGCCTCGCCATCACGCCCACCGGCCCGGGCAGCTACAAGGTGGCTTGGAACGCAGCCTCCGGAACCGTGCGCGCCTACCAACTCCAGGAGCGCATCGGCTCAGGGGCTTGGCAGGACGTCCACAGCGGCGCCAACCGGGAGAGGATATTCACGGGCAAGGCCAACGGCGCCTACAGCTACCAAGCGCGCGCCTGCCCGCAGTCCGGGGCGTGCAGCGACTACAGCGCGCCGCAGACCATCACGGTGCCCATCCCTGCGCCCATTCCCTCCGGGCTGATGGCCACAACTCCCGACTCGAACGGCGGCTACGCCATTTCCTGGAACACCGTCACCTGGGGCGGCGCCGTGACCTATGCGCTTGAGGAGCGGCCCGCCGGCGGCGCTTGGACGGAGGTCCACAACGGCGCGGCGGCCACCTTGACGGTCGCCGGCAAGGCCAACGGCAGCTACGCCTACCGGGCGCGCGCCTGCGCGGGCGGCGCCTGCGGCGGGTGGAGCGCCGTCCTGACCGTGACCGTCGCCAACGCCGCCGCGGCCAAGGTGGAAACCCCGCCCGCCCCGTACATAGCCCAGGACTCGCTGGTGACGGCGGCGGAGATCAAGGCCATCGACGCCACGGGAACCATCGCCGGAGCCTTCCGGGTCACCGAGTCCGGCGCAGCCAGCTACCGCATTCCGATCTATGCCACGCCCGGCACCGCCGGGGTGACGCCGGAGCTGGCGCTGGCCTACAACTCCCAAAGCGGCAACGGCATCGCCGGCCTCGGCTGGACCCTGGAGGGCGGCTCCGCCATAACCCGCTGCCGCGCCACCCGCCACCAGGACGGCGCGGCCAAGCCGATCCAGTGGAACGCCCAGGACAAATTCTGCTTGGACGGCCAGCGTCTGGTGCTGGAAAGCGGAACCTACGGCGCCCCCGGCTCCAGCTACCGCACCGAGATCGACAGCTTCGCCACCGTCACGGCGGTCGGCGGCACGGCGGGCCACCCGGACCACTTCGAGGTGCGCCGCAAGGACGGCTCGGTGAGCCACTACGGCAACGTGCCCGGCGGCTCGCACACCGACGCCAAGCGCCGCAACGGCAAGGGCCAGACGCTCACCTGGGCGCTCAAGCGCCTCACCGACAGCGTCGGCAACCCGGTCTGGCACATCTACGCCGGCGGCGCCGACAGCCACCGGCTGGCGGAAGTGCGCTACGCCTACGGCTCCAAGCGCGGGATCGACGACCACCACGCGGCCGTCAAGCTCATCTACCAGGACCGCAACGACGGCATGAACGGCTACGTGGCCGGGCATAAGTTCGACAACCGCAAGCGGCTCGCCAAGGTGCGGACCCTCGGCCACGGCGGCACGGCGCTCAGGGTGGTGCGGGAGCTGCGGCTGGCCTATGGCAGCATGACCGACAACAAGACCTCCCTCCTGAACTCGATCACCGAGTGCGCGGGCGCCGCCGCAACGGCGGCCTGCAAGCCGGCGACGACGTTCACGCGGCCCGGCAACGCGGCTGGGTTCAAGCTCGCCGCCAGCGGCTCGGCGGACCTGACCCCGCGCAAGGACCGGGGCCTGATCAGCCACCACCCTGCGGACATCAACGGCGACGGCATGATGGACCTCGTGTGGGTGGAGTGGGACAAGGACAAGAGTGACACCGACCACCACATCAAGTACGCGCTCTCGATGGGCGGCAGGCTGCAGCCCGCCACGTTCGACGGCGGCGGCACCTCCATCGAGCACATGGAGGACGTGGACAACCGCCTGCCCAACGTGCTGGCCCGGCCCATCGACTACAACGGCGATGGGCGCACGGACGTGGCGGTCTGGCGCATCCGCGACGCAGTCTGGCGCGTCCACCTGTCGGTGCCGACGCTGAACGGCGGCTGGCGGCTGGCAGCGTCAACCGTCGAAACATCGATCACCAGCCGCCACGCCGCCTTCACCGACATCAACGGCGACGGCTTGGTGGACGCCGTTTACCCGCAGGCCGAGACCGACGACTCAACGATCGCGACCATGCGGGCGCGCCACTTGGAGCGGGACGCCATGCAGCCGGAAACGTCAAGCCAACCCTACAAGTTTGGAGCTGAGGCAACCCTGATCACGGTGCCCGGCGCGCGCTTCCACAACTCGGGCACGAGCCCGGGCCCGAACATCGATGCCGCCGGCCACGACTTCAACGGCGACGGACGGGCGGACTTCATCACCACCGTCTATCTGGCGGACAACCCCAACGCAAACGAGGTGGAGTACACCCGCCCCGCCCGTCGGGTGTACGTCTCCGGCCCCACCGGCTGGAGGCTGTACGCGAACTTCCACGGCGCCAAGCTCCATGCCGCCGACTTGAACGGCGACGGCCTGACCGACCTGGTTCGTGAGGGGCGCTCGGGGAGTCACTTGATCCCCCGCCCCGAGATCAACACCGGCACCGGGTTCACCACACTCCCCTCCGTTGTCCTGCTGGACCCGGACAAGACGGCCTTGCTGCCGCCGACGGACGCAACCGGCGACGGCCAACCGGACCTCATATGGCACGATCGCAGGAACAAGAGCATCAAGGCGCTGCCCTTCGACCCCACCAACGGTTGGCTGGCCGGCGACTCACGCGCCATCTTGGTGGCGCCCAGAACCGACGGCAGGAAAACGTCCGCCCACCTGTTCCTGGACGCCGACGGCGACGGGGCTGTGGACTACCTGCGCATTTCCGACACGAGCAGCAAGGGCAAGCTGGAAACCTTCCCGTCCAAGAACGCGGGCCGCTTCCCGAGGCAGGTGTCGAGCATCAGGAACGGCTTGGGCGCGGTGACCGACATCACCCACGAGAGCCTGGCCCGCACGGACCACTACGAGCGCCTCGACGTGCGGCGCACGGTCTTCCAGCCGCAGTTCTGCTACAGCTTCGCCGGCGGCTCCGGCTGCCTGCCCTACGCCAACCCCATGGACCCGGAGCTCAAGGATGCCGACGAGCACGGCAACCCGCTGAGCGAGGCCCAGAAGCTGGCCAACGCCCAGGCCCTGCTCGCCAAGCGGACCGACGACTTCCACGCCAAGGTCAACGGCGGCTGGAACCTGCCCGCCGGGGCCCAGACCCTCGGCAAGGCCGGCCCCGTGCTGGAGTTCCGGGCGCCGCTGCCGGTGGTGACCCGGGTGGAGGGCACCGCCCCCGCCGCGGGCGCCGCGCCCGGCAACGTGGCCACCGGCGCCACGAGCGCGGTGGAGCACTTCTACGCCGACGCCAAGGTGCAGGCCATGGGCCGCGGCCCGCTTGGCTTCGGCCAGCTCAAGACCAAGGACATGCAGACCGGCGTGGAGACCACCACCCGCTACCGGCACGACTTCCCGTTCACCGGCCTGCCGGTCTCCACCGTGGCGGCGCTGCCGGTCAAGTCGGACGAAGGGACGCTCCTGCGGCGGCTCTCGGAGTCCGCGACCACCTGGAGGCTGACCGGCTTCCAAGCCGGCTGGAAGGCGACGGCCAAGGCCTCCGGCACCGCGGCGCTGGGCGCCTTCAGGCCCTACGCCGCGCGGACGGTCGAGAAGTCCTACGACCTCAACGGCGGGACGGACGCCGACCCCAACCTGCTGACCGCCGTGACCACCGACCTGGAGCACGACGCCCACGGCAACGCCGTCAAGCTGACGGTGACCACCGAAGGCGGCGGCCGCGTCTTCAGCGCCGCGACGGAGAACGAGTACGGCCCGTCCGACGCCGACCGGCGGCTCGGGCGGCTGACGGCCACCACCGTGACCCACGCCCGGCGCGACTCCAGCGAGAGCGAGGCGGACGCCTTGAAGGCGGTCCGCAAGAGCACGTTCGCCTACTACGGCCAAAGCGCCTGCCCGGCGTCGAACAGCGCCCACGCGGGCCTGCTCTGCAAAGAGGTGGCGGAGCCGGACCACGAGCGGCTCAAGGTCACCGCCACCCACGCCTACGACGCCTTCGGCAACCGGGTGCGCTCCAAGGTGGCGTACTTCGACGACCTGCCCGTCCCGGGCCAGGCCGCGCCGACGGGCGACGCCCGCATCAGGACCCGCTGCGACAAGGACACGGCCGCCTACGGCGCGCGGGGCCGCTTCGTGAAGGCCCGCTTCGACTGCGAGGGCCGCAAGCTCAGCGAGGTCGAGGCGCGCGACGCCCACGGCTCGCCGACGAAGGTGAGGCGGTTCCTGGACAAGGCGGGCGCTAGGTTCGTCACCAACAGGACCAAGCGCACGCCCGGCGGCGCCGAGGCGCTCAGCGCCTCGGCGACGGGGGCGTACGCGATCACCACCCGCGCCATGGGCGCGCCCAAGGGCACCGGCGCGGCCGCCTGCCCGGCGGGCACCGCCTTCCACGAGCGCGTCCGCCACGGCGGCGGCGGCGAGTCCGTCACCTGCCTCGACGCGCTGGCCCGCGAGGTGCGGACGGCCAGCCGCGGGTTCGACGGCGCCTGGATCCACGTGGACACCGAGCACGACGCGCTCGGCCGGGTCAGGCGCGTCTCCGAGCCCCACTACGCGGGCGAGGCCCAGTGCTCCGCGGGCCAGGGCGACTCCAGGTGCTGGACGGCCACCGACCATGACATCCTCGGCCGGGCCGTGAAGGTGACCGGCCCCGACGGCAGCGCCACCACGTTCGCCCGCCGCGGGCTCGCCACGGCCACCACCAACGCGCTGGGCCAGGCCGCCAAGGAGACCCGGAACGCCCTCGGCGAGACCGTGCTCACCGAGGACCACCACGGCGGCACCGTCGAGTTCGCCCGCGACGCCCAGGGCAACGTCGTCAGGACCACCCGGCGCAAGCCGCCCTCGGACGCCTCGCCCGCCCCCGCCAGCGTGGCCACCACGGCCACCTTCGACCTGCTCGGCCGCATGACCGCCCAGGACGACCCGGACCTCGGCCGCGTCCGATACCTTTACAACTCGCTGGGCGAGCCGCGCTGCCGGCAGGACGCGGCGGGCAACCTGACCGTGACCGCCCACGACGGCCTCGGCCGCGCGGCCTCCCGCAGGGACTACCGGGCGCACGGCGCGGTGACCTGCGACTCGCTCCGGCAGGCGCAGGCCGCCCACCTTGAGGGCGACGCCTCCTGGGCCTACGACGACGGCAACGGCCTCGGCCAGCTAAGCGAAGCGCGGGACGCCGCGAGCGGCTACCGCCGCACCCAGCGCCACGACGCCCTGGGCAGGCCCTCCACGGCCGAGACCGTGCCCGGGACCGGCGCGGCCACGCACCACGAGAAGGCCACCTACGACCGGTTCGGGCGCCCCTTCCAGCACTTCGACGCCAGCCGCACCGAGGCCCGCTTCGACTTCAACGGCACGCGCCGCGCCTACAACGCCAACGGCCACCTTGAGCGGCTCCAGGACGCCGAGGGGACCTTTGACGGGCAGGGCGCGTTCGCTCCCGCAACCGTGTACCGCACCGTCACCGCCATGGACGCCCGCGGCAACGTCACCGCGGAGACGCTGGGCAACGGCGTCCGGCGGACCCACGCCTTCGACGGGCGCACCGGGCGGCTGCTCGGCATCGAGTCCGGCAGGTCCTCCGCCACGGACCTGCAGGACCTCGCCTACCGGTGGGACGCGCTCGGCAACCTCAAGTCCCGAACCAGCGGGGAGGGCGCCTCCGCCCTGGTCGAGACGTTCGGCCACGACGGCCTGAACCGCCTCACCAGCCGCCGGGCGGGCGCCGGCCCCGTCCAGTCAACAACCTACGACGGCTACGGCAACGTCCGCTCCCGGACCGGCGCCGGAACCTACGCCTATGGCGCCGACTCCGGCGCCAGCGGCCGGCCGCACGCGGCGGCCTCGGTCACCCGCAACGGCGCCACCGTGACCCACGCCTACGACGCCAACGGCAGCCTCACGTCCTCCAGCGACGGGCGGACCGTCGCCTACGCCGCCTTCGGCAAGGCCAGGTCCGTCTCCAGGGACGGCCGCACGTCAACGTTCGCCCACGGCCCCGACCGCTCAAGGTTCAGGCGCGCGGACGACGACGGCAACGGCAACGCCACCACCACCCTGTACCTGGGCAGCGTCGAGCGGGTCACCCACCCCGACGCGACGGTGACGGTGCGCCGCCGCATCGGCGGCGTGGCCATTGCGCTGGAGGGGCCCGCCCGGGGCGGCTGCGAGGCCGACGCCGTCCGCTACGTCCTGCGCGACCACCTCGGCAGCGTGGACGTGCTGGCCGACGCCTCCGGCGCGGCGGCCCAGTCCATGGGCTTCACCGCCTGGGGCGCAAGGCGGAACCCCGACGGCTGGACGGAACTCGCCGACGCGGCGGCCCGCTCGTTCGACGCCTGCGCCACCGCCCGCGGCTTCACCGGCCACGAGATGCTCGACGCGGTCGGCGCCGTCCACATGAACGGGCGGCTCTACGACCCCGCGCTCGGCAGGTTCCTGCGCGCCGACCCGTTCGTCCAGTTCCCCAAGGACCTGCAGGGCCACAACCGCTACAGCTACGCCCTGAACAACCCGCTCTCATACACCGACCCCAGCGGGCACTTCATCCTCACCTTGGCGGCGAGCGCGTTCATCGCCACCACCACCGCCAACATCGGGCTGGTGGCCGTGGTCTCGACGCTGGCTGCGGCCGGGTTCGGCGACGCGCTGCTGCACGGGGCCAGCTTCCGGCAGGCGCTGCTGGCGGGGTTCGTCTCCGGCGTCTCCGCCGGGGCCTTCTCCGGGATCGGCACGGCCCTCCGGGGGCAGTTCGGCGGGACCTTCGCGGCGGGCCTCTCCCCCGCCGGGTTCGGCCTGAAGGCGCTGGCCCACGGCACGGTCGGCGGCATCGCCAGCGCCCTGGGCGGCGGCCGGTTCGGCCACGGGTTCGCCTCCGGCGGGCTGGCCGCGCTCGGCTCGGGGCTGAACAACTCGCGGTTCGTCGGCCGCGCCGGGTTCAGCCCGCTGCGGGTGGCCGTGGGCGCCGCCATCGGCGGCACCGCCTCGCGCGTCACCGGCGGCAAGTTCGCCAACGGGGCCCTGACCGGCACTTTCAGCCAGGCGCTCAACAACGAGCGGGCCGAGGCGCGCAACCGCTCGGAACTCCAGGCCGCGCTTGAAGGTTTGCGGCGGGACGGAACCCTCGATCCCGGCCGGGACTTCGAGCACCCGGACGACGCGGCGATGCATGTCCTGAACGCCGCGACGCCGCTGTCCGCCGAGCACGGCCTCGAGGTGGCGGGAAGCATCTACGAGACGCAGGAGGGGCAGTTCCGCTACACTTTCCCTCAGATCGGCGAGGCGTCGAGCGCGAACCTCACCACGAGGTACCGGGGCTACCACACCCACCCGAGCGGGGAACTCATGTTCTCGAACGAGTTCCAGGATCCCACGAACCCTGACGGTCACGACTACAATTGGGTAAGGACGGCCAGAAAGGACCTCTACTTGGGCGTCGTCGGCGAGGGAGGTGCTATTCGAATCGGCGTGTGCGAATATCGGAGGTGTTTCGGTTTCGGAAAAGACGGTTCAAAACCTAGCAGGATACTACAATGACATTCCTTAGAGCACTTCTAGTATTGGCGGCGATCATGTCATGGGGCTGCCAAGTCAAAACCACCCAATGGAAATTTTTCCCGGATACTGGAGAGGCTATGATCGATCTGTGCCTGCGCGAATACGCCGGCAAGACGAGTCGCGTCCTTAGTGACGACGCCGACCGAGCGTATGTTTATTCGCGTTGGGATGTCTCGTGGGTGGTTTTCACTAGGGGAGAGACGGGCACTTTCGGCGAGCCGGAGTTCGGCTTCACAACGTATCTGCGGTGCGCGATCGCAACGACGCCGCGCTTGCGAGTGGAGCGTATGGATGAGGGTGCCTTCTCCAGAATCATTGACCTAGAGCCAAAGTCGTATGAGGATTTCAACTATCTGGACGAGTTCCCCATCGCAAGCTTCTACGTGCGAAAAGGGAGCGATTTCTTCTACATTAAGTCCCGTCGTCCCTACTCACGCAAGGAAATGGGCGAGAGGATCGACCGCATGATCGACCGCAGGAACGAGTCTCGCCCCATTCCTGAGTTTATGAAGATTTACTGAGTTTTGGAGCGGATTGCACGCAGGCGGTTTGATTTAAGACATGTTGGTTTGGGAACGTAGCGGGAGATTCGCTCCGACGGCATAGACGGCGTCCGCTGTTTCCCACTCGGCATGGCCCAAGTGAGCCATTGACGAAGCAAAGCGCAGCAACGGTTTGACCGGCGGGCGCTTTCCCCAGCTAATGTGTGGAGCTAGGGCAGGGGGACAGGCAAACGAGCTTCTACCCGCGCCATGGGCGCGCCCAAGGGCGGCGGCGCGGCCGCCTGCCCGGCGGGCACCGCCTTCCACGAGCGCGTCCGCCACGGCGGCGGCGGCGAGTCCGTCACCTGCCTCGACGCGCTCGCCCGCGAGGTGCGGACGGCCAGACGCGGGTTCGACGGCGCCTGGATCCACGTGGACACCGAGCACGACGCGCTCGGCCGGGTCAGGCGCGTCTCCGAGCCCCACTACGCGGGCGAGGCCCAGTGCTCCGCGGGCCAGGGCGACTCCAGGTGCTGGACGGCCACCGACCATGACATCCTCGGCCGGGCCGTGAAGGTGACCGGCCCCGACGGCAGCGCCACCACGTTCGCCCGCCGCGGGCTCGCCACGGCCACCACCAACGCGCTGGGCCAGGCCGCCAAGGAGACCCGGAACGCCCTCGGCGAGACCGTGCTCACCGAGGACCACCACGGCGGCACCGTCGAGTTCGCCCGCGACGCCCAGGGCAACGTCGTCAGGACCACCCGGCGCAAGCCGCCCTCGGACGCCTCGCCCGCCCCCGCCAGCGTGGCCACCACGGCCACCTTCGACCTGCTCGGCCGCATGACCGCCCAGGACGACCCGGACCTCGGCCGCGTCCGATACCTTTACAACTCGCTGGGCGAGCCGCGCTGCCGGCAGGACGCGGCGGGCAACCTGACCGTGACCGCCCCCGACGGCCTAGGCCGCATGGCCTCACGCAGGGACTACCGGGCGCACGGCGCGGTGACCTGCGACTCGCTCCGGCAGGCGCAGGCCGCCGACAGCGGCAACAACGCCACCACCACCCTTTACTTGGGCAATGTCGAGCGAGTCACCCATCCCGACGCCACGGTGACCGTGCGCCGCCGCATCGGCGGCGTGGCCATCGAGCTGGAGGGCCCCGCCCGGGGCGGCTGCGAAGCCGACGCCGTCCGCTACGTCCTGCGCGACCACCTCGGCAGCGTGGACGTGCTGGCCGACGCCTCCGGCGCGGCGGCCCAGTCCATGGGCTTCACCGCCTGGGGCGCAAGGCGGAACCCCGACGGCTGGACGGAACTCGCCGACGCGGCGGCCCGCTCCTTCGACGCCTGCGCCACCGCCCGCGGGTTCACCGGCCACGAGATGCTCGACGCCGTGGGCGCCGTCCACATGAACGGGCGGCTCTACGACCCCGCGCTCGGCAGGTTCCTGCGCGCCGACCCGTTCGTCCAGTTCCCCAAGGACCTGCAGGGCCACAACCGCTACAGCTACGCCCTGAACAACCCGCTCTCATACACCGACCCCAGCGGGCACTTCATCCTCACCTTGGCGGCGAGCGCGTTCATCGCCACCGCCACCGCCAACATCGGGCTGGTGACCACAATATCGACGCTGGCCGCCGCCGGGTTCGGCGACGCGCTGCTGCACGGGGCCAGCTTCCGGCAGGCGCTGCTGGCGGGGTTCGCCTCCGGCGTCTCCGCCGGGGCGTTCTCGGGGATCGGCACGGCCCTCCAGGGGCGGTTCGGCGGGACCTTCGCGGCGGGCCTCTCCCCCGCCGGGTTCGGCCTGAAGGCGCTGGCCCACGGCACGGTCGGCGGCATAGCCAGCGCCCTGGGCGGCGGCCGGTTCGGCCACGGGTTCGCCTCCGGCGGGCTGGCCGCGCTCGGCTCGGGGCTGAACAACTCGCGGCTCGTCGGCCGCGCCGGGTTCAGCCCGCTGCGGGTGGCCGTGGGCGCCGCCATCGGCGGCACCGCCTCGCGCGTCACCGGCGGCAAGTTCGCCAACGGCGCGGTCACCGGCGCGTTCAGCCAAGCCTTGAACAACGAGCGGGCTGAGGCGCGGCTGAAGGCGCGGATCGATCGGGTAGTCGGCGCCGTTGCGGCTGACTACGGCGACGTGCTTGAGGCGGGCAACATTGATCTGAAGGCCAACATAAAGGAAGCTCGAAAGATCGGCTTTTGGAAATTCGTCAACCGTATGCGTCCAGGTAGGGATTGGGACTACAAGGCACATATCAACGCGGAAGCGGCCGGCCTCGACCCGACTAGGATTGCAGAGTTCGGCAACCTGCACTACGGCATCGTCGCCGCGGCGAGGGGCTACTCCTTGCAGTTTGCGCTGTCCGGGGCGGGGGGAGCCCAGTACTTTCTTCAGGAAGGAGGATCGCTAGTGGAGTTTGTAGGGCCTTACGCTGCGCCGTTGGCTCTCGCGCCATCCTCGCTAACGGCAATGAACCTTCAAGGGGCGGATCCGATCTGGTATCCAATGCTGTCCAGGGAGGGCGCAATCCGCTGGATGCAGTCCGGAGGCACGTTCGGCGACCTGCCCGAGGATAACTACTTCGTCCGGCGCGGATGGGATCTGTACCATGACAATTAGTCCAATGCGGCCGCGGTCTTCTGGGCTCCTCCCCATCTGCCTCGCGCTGCAGTTGTTGGCGGCGGGATGCGGCACCGGACTGTTCGGGGAAGGGGACGAGCGGCTCGACGACATAAGCGCGGTTCCCGCTTGGTTCGAGCGGCACCGCGGAGAGCTCGAGGTCGTCATGCGCCTGCTCCTGCCCCATGAGAGCATACACAGAGTTTGGGGTGCCGAGCCTTCGAGTAGCCAACAGTACGGAAGGCTCTCATTGGAAGATGGCGCGGCCTACGCAGGCACCTTTGCGGTCATGGAAAGACTGGGTATTGCCGAGGTCATCGTGTGGAGACGTGACGGCAAAAGTCCGGCCTTCGATTTCGTTTTGTGGAGGATCGGAATCGCCATATCGGGAAGATTCACCTTCCTTCGCTACAACGAGGAAGATGGGGATGAGAGGGAGGCTGCGCTGGCGTATTGGGACAGTCCACCCAACCAAGCCTTGTATATCGGCGATCCTGGCTGGTTTGCCATTAGGAGCTCGTCGGACTAGGGCCTGTTAACACTAAACAGGGATCATGCCTCTAAACATGCTTCAGCCTGAGCGGCACGGGCACATGGGTGACGGCGGCTTCGACCAGCCGTGCGGGGAGCTGGTCCTCCCAGAACCTTCGGTTGAAGCGGAAGACGAACTCGTCCAGGCACTCCTGGAGCCGCGTTCGGGAGACGCCGTGGAAGGTGCCGATCAGGAAGCGCTTGAAGTTGCTGATCACCAGATGCACGAGGGGCAGCCACTCGTCGGCCTTTTCGGGCGGCGTGGGCCGAGGCTGGTGCGCGTGGTCCCTGGCCAGGACGGTCAGGCCGCTGAAGGCGTCGCTGCGGATCGTCAGGCCTTCGCCCAGCCGCCGGCTGAAGGCGGCGACCTGTTCGTGGGTGACGCGGCCGACCACTTGGGCCGCCAGGAAGCCGGCCCGCTCCCCCCGGCGCTCCACCGCGAACGGCACCGGCTGCTTGCCCCCGGCGCCGCGCCCGCGCCTGCCGGGGCGCTTGCCGCCCACCAGGGCGTCGTCCGCCTCCACCAGCCCGGTCAGCCAGCAGGCCCGGTCCCGGTCGCCCATGGCGCGGCGCAGCTTGCGCAGCATCGACTGCGCGGTCGGCCAGGACACCCCGACCATCCTCGACAGCCGCAGCGCCGAGACGCCGCCCTTGTCCGCCGCTGTCAGATGGATCGCCGCGAACCACTTCGCCAGCGGCAGCTTGGTGTGCTCGAACACCGTCCCGGCGGTCGGCGAGGACTGGTGCCGGCAGGCCAGGCACTGGCGGGTGTCGCGCCGCCGGAGCACGTGCGCCCGGTCGTGGCCGCAGCGCGGGCGGATGAAGCCGCCGGGCCACTTGCGCCGCGCCAGCTCGGCGAGGCAGGCCTCCTCGTTGGCGAACTTGGCGGTCCATTCAAGAAAGCTGGTCGGGGGTTGCTGCATGGTCATGCTCCTTGGCCGTTCATCGCGAATGTGGATGATTGTACAGCATTGGCTGAAGCATGTTGAGAGGCATGTATTGGAATTGAACGCGTCCGCAATATCCTTTGCTAATCAGTACTTGATCACAAATGCTGCACGTCAGATTCCCAGCGCATATGTCCAGTATATATCGCGTGTGCCCGGCCCCAAGCTGCCCTATTCGCTGGTACAGCCAAAATGACGACTAGACCGAAGAGCTGGTGGGCCTTTTCGATCAGAGCCTTTTTCTGGCTAGGTTCTATTTCGGTTCTGTTCGCTGCGCAAGCCATCTACAGAAACTGGCTGATTTCCATTGGCGCGGGCGTAGTTTGGGCCTACTCTTGCTTTGTTTTGAGCTGTTTGATAATGCCACGCCTGACGATTCCCATACGCCTTTGGAAGCTCTTGGCGAGCCGCTCTCCGCACAGGCGAAAGGCCAACGAAAAGAACGCCGACAGCCTTGGCATGGGAACCCTGAACGGCTGCGATTTGTATTTCGCGCTGATTGTGGATAAAACGGCTCTAACCGTGGGCGTCTGCCAGACTCTGTTTCTCTGGCCCAAGTCCATAACCATCCCTTGGGATCAGATCCGGATAGATCGAGTGGGAACGAATTACGACGGCAAGTATGTCGCCGTCGTCTCCGTCCCATCCATTCACGGCTGCGAGATGGTTCTGCCGTGGCGCAGGAAGTTCGCAAGGATCCTCGATCAGGTCGAACTCGCGCGTTCGCCAACGGCAGCTTAGAGCTGGCAGGAGGTAGGGCAACCCCAGGGTCACCGCCTACGACGGCCTCGGCCGCACGACCTCCCGCAGGGACTACCGGGCGCACGGCGGCGCCGGCTGCCAGACGCTCCAGCAGGCGCAGGCCTCCGCTCTGGAGGGCGACGCCTCCTGGACCTACGACCACGGCAACGGCCTCGGCCAGCTCTCCACGGCATCCGACGCCGCGAGCGGCTACCGCCGCACCCAGCGCCACGACGCCCTGGGCAGGCCCTCCACCGCCGAGACCGTGCCGGGCACCGGCGCGGCCGCCCACCACGAGAAGGCCACCTACGACCGGTTCGGCCGCCCCTTCCAGCACTTCGACGCCAGCCGCACCGAGGCCCGCTTCGACTTCAACGGCACGCGCCGCGCCTACAACGCCAACGGCCACCTTGAGCGGCTCCAGGACGCCGAGGGGACCTTTGACGGGCAGGGCAGGTTCACCCCCAAGGTCGTGTACCGCACGGTCACCGCCATGGACGCCCGCGGCAACGTCACGGCGGAGACGCTGGGCAACGGCGTCCGGCGCGCCCACGCCTACGACGGGCGGACCGGGCGGCTGCTCGGCATCGAGTCCGGCAGGTCCTCCGCCACGGACCTGCAGGACCTCGCCTACCAGTGGGACGCGCTCGGCAACCTCAAGTCCCGAACCAGCGGGGAGGGCGCCTCCGCCCTGGTCGAGACGTTCGGCCACGACGGCCTGAACCGCCTCACCAGCCGCCGGGCGGGCGCCGGCCCCGTCCAGTCAACAACCTACGACGGCTACGGCAACGTCCGCTCCCGGACCGGCGCCGGAACCTACGCCTATGGCGCCGACTCCGGCGCCAGCGGCCGGCCGCACGCGGCGGCCTCGGTCACCCGCAACGGCGCCACCGTGACCCACGCCTACGACGCCACGGCAGCCTCACGTCCTCCAGCGACGGGCGGACCGTCGCCTACGCCGCCTTCGGCAAGGCCAGGTCCGTCTCCAGGGACGGCCGCACGTCAACGTTCGCCCACGGCCCCGACCGCGCCCGGTTCAGGCGCACGGACACCGACAGCGGCAACAACGCCACCACCACCCTTTACTTGGGCAATGTCGAGCGAGTCACCCATCCCGACGCCACGGTGACCGTGCGCCGCCGCATCGGCGGCGTGGCCGTCGATGGGAGACTTCGGGACCACGCCTTCCCCCCGCACACTCCCCAAGCCTACCGCCGCTTTAAGCCAGGCAGATCGCTCACATCCCCTGAAATCCCCCAGGGCTGCGAGGATTCAGCCCTCCGCCAGAGGTGCATTGCTCCTCATAAGCATTGCTCTTTAGAGCCGGAAAAGTCAGTTTGAGATGCTGCGCACCACTGGCCAATCGCTGCTCCGGCGAACCTCCCGTTTCGTGGTATAACGCCGCTTGTGGCACTGATCGAGCAAAACTACCGAGACCAAGGCAATCTCCGCGGACAGGATGCCATTGACTTGGAACGGTACCTGCTGCTCAAGGACCGTGCGCCCCTGACCGGACGGGGCGTGCCGTTCTTTTCTGGGCGAGAGGCCGAGATCAGCGCTTTTCGCGAGATGGCCAACGGCCTGTCGCTGGGGGACGGCGCAAACGCGACAATTGTGGTGGAGGGGCCACCCGGCGCGGGCAAGAGCGCGCTGATGTGCCAGTTCATGGAGGAAATGCGGTCGCTGCCGCCGACTGAGGCCGGGCGACGGCGTTGGCTGCCGGTACCGTTGTCCGCCGCGTCCGCCGAATCCCCTTCACACGTTGCCGACGCCATCGACAAGGCCATCGTCATCTGCTTGGCGCGGGATTTGCTGGCGGTGGAAGGCGCCGCACGGCCCTCTGGCGAGGCGGCAACCTCAGTGGAGCGGTTAAGCGAGTATTGGGGGAGGCTCGATGCGGTGGGCGCTAAGGCGAAGGCCCGCGAGTTTTTCGACCGGGGCGGAAGCGTTTTGGGTTTTTCGCTTGGGGCCTCGCGCCAAGGGCCGCCGACGACCATCAATGAGGCGGCGGAGCGGCGGAGCAACGCGTGGCAGCGCTGGCAAATTGTGCTGATGATCGATGAGGCGCAGGGCATCGCCCCAGGCAAGCCGCACGAGGGGAAGGGAACCCTAAGCGCATTGCACCAAGGCCTCGTTCAGTCCCCCGTCTCCTTTTGCGCCTTTGGCCTGCCCGGCACGCTGCTTGCGCTGGCTGACGTAAACGTATCCCGTTTGATGGACGGCAGAACCATCCGCTTGGGTGGCCTTGAGGCTGCCGCCGCCACGCAAACCGTAAACCGCTGCTTCAACGCATTCGCAGTGGAAGGCGGCAGGCCGTGGCGAGAGGCCGTCCTCAAGCGCGCCGCCAACTGGCCGCAGCACTTGGCCGTCTATCTAAACGCCGCAATCCGCCAAATTCATGAAGCCAGTCCCGAACGCATGGACGCCCGCAGTGCCGACATCAATGCAGCGATGCGCGTAGGGGACCGCAGCCGTGCGAAGTACTGCAGGCAGCGCGTGGCGCGCATCCGGCAGCGTCATGGGGAGTTCGAGAAACTGGCCAGGGAACTCGTTCCATCCCTGCGCGAGCGCGGTGGACGGCTGCCGTACAGTGACCTGTTCGACCTCGTCGAGGAAGTCGGACGGCGGACGTCCACGCTGTCCGGCGCGAGCGCCACGCAGTTCATCCGGGACGCCGAGCACAGCGGATTCCTAGCGCTTGACGCCGACGAGGCATCGTACTCGATGCCCATCCCCTCCTTCGCTGGGCACCTGCTCGGCGAGCCGCTTCCCGAGTAGACAACAGCCCCAAGGGAAAACCGCGACGCAACTTGCAGCGGTTTTCGCTGGCCGCGTTCTTTACGCTTGCCCAGAATCCGCTCCCATGAACGGCTTTTTCCACAAATTGACGAACGTCCGGTCGGTGGCCGCGAACCGGTGCCGGCCCGTTGCTTGGGCCGGTTTGCTGGCGCCGGGGCTTTTCGGGTGCGCGACCCCGATGGTGCACATCGGCGCCACCCCGCTGAGGGCGCAGCCCAATCCTTCAACTGATGGCGCCTACACGGTGCTTTGGGCCCCTATGGCGGGTGCCACCAAGTACCGCCTGTTTGAGGACGGCGAGCTGGCGTTCGAGGGCTACAGCCTTTCCCACGCCGTCACCGGCAAGCCGGACGGCGCCTACAGCTACTCGCTTGCCTACTGCGTCGAGGCCTTCGGCATCGAGGCCTGCCAATTGGGTCCGACGCAGGCGGAGTTGACCGTCAGGGTGGCCATTCGGGAGCCCGCAGCGCGGCCGCTGGAACCTCCCCATGAACAGATGCAGACAGGGAATTTATCAAATTGATTAAAAAATCGGAGAAGTCGGTTGCAATTTGATATTGCACTGTTCTAAATTCCCGACCATGACAGCAATCAACTCCCTCAGAGCCACTGGCAAGCGCGAATCGGCTGAACGCTGCGGCACCAGCGCCGCCCATCCACACCAACTGGCGGGCAGGCGCCAGCCTGCAGGCATCCGCTTGGCAGCGCGGTCATGAGCCGGAACGGACAGGCGGAATTGACCGCAGCCTTGCTGCGCTATGCCGCCCTGCGCATCGCCGACGGCGATGAGGACGCCTTGCGGGAGCTCGGGCTTGACGCCGCGCAGGTGCGCGACATTGGCGCATTGACGCTGGCCGAGCTCGCCAATCTGGAGACGGAGCGCGCGCATTGCTTTGAGGTTCGGTTCGATCCGCAAAGGTTCCAAGTCCTAAAGGGTCGTCTGACCTTGGCACGGCGCAACCAGGAACTGCGGCTGGCGCTCATTGAGGCCGATGCGCCAAGGCAGATGATGCAAGCGCTGTTCGGCATGAAGGACCGGGACTACAGCCGCACCCGGCGCCTGCTCGGCGTGACGACGGGCGCCGGCAGGCCGCCGTTGCTGGACGAGGCAACCGAGCACCAACTGTGGCGATCCGTGACCGACGCCCTGAGCAGCAATCCCCGTCGCCCGCTGGAGCCTGATCAGTACTTTCGGGTGAGCCGGCAACACGGCATTCCCATGCGAATCCTCTGGGCATACACCCGGCGTTGGGCCAAGGAGCGGCAAGCTGCGGCCAAGGCGGGTGATGCGCCCCGCTGATTCCTGCTGCTCAAGCGCCGTCACGCTGGCAACAGTTGCCGTCCCGTGTAAACCACCACCCCGCAAATCCGCGCATCGGGCCGGGCTTCCACGATGGGGTTCGGCCAAGCCGGGTTGACGGCCCGCAGATACCGCTGGCCACCCTCCTCAATCAGCTTCTTGAACGTGGCCTCGCTGGTCGCCTCGGTGCAAACCACGACGTAGCTGTTGGGTTCAGCGAACCGATCTGGATCGACAAAGATGACATCGCCCTCTTGAAATTCGGGTTCCATGCTCTCGCCCTTCACCTGAAGCGCAAAGGTGTTGGAGCCGCAGGACACCGGGCAGATGTGCAGTTTCTCATCGCCCGCTGGGCCCACATCAGCCACTTCCGACCAATCGCCAGCTCGAACCCAGGAAATAAGCGGGCAAAGCCGGCCCTTGTCATGGATCAGACCGCCGCCTTGGGGCGATGGCCGCGTCGGCGAGTTGCCGGATTGCGCCGCTGCGCCTTGCGTGTCCGGATGGGGCTCATCCAACCATCCGGCGGGCCTGCCCATGCCTTCTTCCAGCATCGACGCCAAGCGGTCGCCGACGCCGCGCCGCTGGCCGGCGGGCGTGGGCGTGCGGTTGCGGACTTGGCTCAAATAGGAAGGGCTGGTGCCCACCAACCGGGCAAGCCGGCTGAGCGAGCCAGCCTCCTTGATGAGCCTCTCGAGGTTTCGATGCCGGTGCATGGTGCGTGGACGCATGGCTTGGCCAGATCGATTAGCATTTTGATGGGAACAGCTTAAACCAGCCCGACTAAAAATTCATCATTGCGCGATTTTTCCATGGCGAGGTCTTGGCTACCGGTCAGCAAGGCGGGGCCGGATGAGTGCTAGCTCCCCCAGAGGCAACTGATTGGCGCCGCTTGAATCCTTTCCGCAAGCGGATAGGCGGCTGGCCCCGTGTGCAACACCACCCCGCCAATGAACCGCTCAAGGCCGTCGCGCAGCCACTCCAGGTGGCGCGCGTCACGCCTCTCCGGGGCGGCTGATGCCTTGACTTCCAAAACCCGTGCTTCCGCAGGTCGGTCTAGCCACACCAAAGTCACGGCATGGCGCGCGGCCGTCGTCGTTTTGCCGCAGGCGCGAGGCCCCCCAATCATCACGGCTGGATGATCTCGCAGGACTTGGGAGAGCAATGGATCAAGCAGGCGTTTAACATACTGCAGCATGTGCCCACTATGCCGCTTTCATCCACCTTGCACTGCCGAATTTACACAGCACATGATGCCTAATTTACACACCGTGGGCTGCCGAAATTACACACTGCCAGCTTCACCATGCCCCTGATGCTGGCTCAAGCGCCCGCTAGTCAACCGCATTCGTGCGCCGGCAGATCCCTTTGATCGGTGAGGGTCTTGCTGCCAGCGCCACCTGAGCGAATGGCCCATGCGCCATTTCCGGCGACGCCTCACAAACTGGCGCTATCCAGCCAACCTGATGGAATAGTCAAGATTGCGGAAGGGCTCCGCCCCGAAAGCCGGGGAGTCAGGAGACCACTCGAGCCTTCGGGTCCTGCTCACTAGCTGCGGCGCGCTGACGACATATCTTTCGTCGTACCTTCCATACATGGACTCGAAGAAGCGGTCAAAGTGAACGGGGCTTTCCGGGGGCGGGAAGTTAGTGTGGAGCGCTCCTGGGACGGACGGCGCTGTCTCAACAAGTGCCAAGGCGATCGACTCGTACCTGCTAACGTCGTTCCGCAATCCAAGTCGCCCAGTCATTGCGCCCAACGCTTGATGGAAACGGAGCACCCCATCGACTGGATGCCCACTGTCGTCTATCACTACATCCGTCGTGGCGACCTGTCCTTGGCGATTGGCGCGCATCAGAAAGAGATACCCGAACACCAGCGTTGGGTAGGCCATTTGGATGTTGGTGCATTCGCCGATTGTCTCCTCCAAACGGTTGGTCAGGTTGCGAACCGCGCCCGTCATGCCCTTGCAGGACACAGCCAGAACCGGGCCAAGCTCAGGCTTCGTTACGACGATATCGACATTCTTGGTCTTGAGCCCGCCTAGGATCGTCGTTTCCGTCGGCGTGCTTTGCCTGGGTTCATAGACAACGCGAGGGTTGCTGCCAGCCTTTCCCGCAATCCGCAAGGGTGGCCGCGGGTTGATTTCATCTGGAGGGAAGCCTCCCTCAAGGACGAGTCGGCAGGTCACGTACTCGTGCAGTGGTCTTATGTGCTTTTGGGTCTGGGTCTTTCCTCGAAATTCAGCAAAGTGCCGAAAAGCATGGCGTCCATTGAATTTCGACGCCGAGTCGCCAGCCTCATCCGCGGAGGTCATGGTGTCTCCACTTGCGCAATGTGCTGACTGCGTTGCAAGCCTCCCTTTCAAATCCAGCCGGAAGAGCGCCGCTAGACGACGGGAGCACAAGCCTCGTGGCTTCCTTGGGCTCCAGCTTGAGAACGCCACCGCCGAGGGGGTGCCCCTCGATCTCGCAGCTGAGCTTGAGGCACGATGAGTGCCAGCCACGCACCAAGCGATCAGCATCCTCTTTGTTGTGCGGATCGACCGCATGAAGCGCATTGGTGCATGTTGCCGCCGCGTTGTTCTGAACCAAAGACGGTGCGGCGCCAGCCATGTACGTGAGGAAAAACGCGGGAACGCGGACGTCGGGCACCGAATACCAAGGTTTCCTGTTTCGGCACTTGTAGGCGCATCGGGCAGCTTGGCCGCGAGGTGAGTCAAGGTATTTCCGCACCGTGGACGGCAGGTCGGCGTCCTTGGGCAAGCGAAGCAGCAGAACGGGGCTATCGGCTTGGAACCACTGAGCTACGGCGTCGGAGGAAAGCGCTTCGTTGGGCAACGTCCGGCCGTTCCTGACTGCGGGGAGCAGGTAGCGTTGGGGAATCTGCCAATAGTCGGCATCGGATGGCCGGAGATGAAAGAACTCATTGTCGCCGGTGACGTAACCAATGCCTACGGAAGCGATTTCCCCAAGCCGCACGCACGACTCCGAGCGCGTTGCTTCCTGATAGAGGGACCGCTGGACGCTGCCGAGAAGGTAGGGGCGCAGCCGACGGTTCCAATCCTGGCGCCACTCGTCAACCGGCACGAGCTTGGCCGGACAACGGGCCAAGGTGTCGTCAAAGCGCTCAACGGGGACGAACTGGATGTGGTTGGTGGCGCCGCCAAAGCCATCGGCGAAGAGCAGCCAGCAATCCTCGGAAAGGCGAGGAAAGAGCTTGCGTCGCACGGCGACAATTCGAACCTCATCGAACCGGCCGACAAGATACTCAACTAACGGGGCCGCGTGAGGCGCATGGCCGATGGAGGCCGGAACGACGAATGCCATCCGACCGCCGGGACGAAGCAAGGACGCCGTGACAACAATAAATGGCGCCCAAGACGTCGTCAGGCCCGAGAATGAAACGCCAAGGTCTCGACAGAGCCGCAGCGCGCGTTTTCGCGTATCGCCGGCGAAAGTCTGATAGCGGATGAAGGGCGGGTTGCCCGCTGCGCACTCGAAGCGTTCACTGGTTCTCTCAGCCCAACCGAAGAAGTCAAAACGATGGACATCGGCGCAGGGGGCGCGCTCACATGCAATGGCCGCAGCGGCCACGTCTCGCTCCACGCCAACGCTGTTGGCATGGCAGGCGACAAACCGCCCGTCACCGCATGCGGGATCAAGAAGCCGGTCAGTCGGTGCGCGGACGGCAAACCGCACTAGCGCTGCTGCGATTAGGTGAGGTGTGTAGTACGCACCGTTCCGTTTGGCAGCTACGGGAGACTGTGCGTACATTGGCATGTTGGCCGATTCTACGCTTGCGGACTGGGGACGGCAAACACGCGCGACCTGACGGTCGCGGATGGAGTTTCGCTTACCGCGAAACTCCGCCACCGTTGCGTGGGTCAGGTTGCGAGATTTTCTGAGGCCGCACAAAACTGGCACATCGCCTCCCCGACCAAGCCATCGGTCAGAGCCTTGCACAGCTCCGAGATGCGTCTTGGCGCGGCAAGCGCGAAGCTTGGGATCGGGCTACTTCCGCAGTCGCATCAGGCCTGAAGCCGATTGGGCCGCTCAATCGAACTTCGCCGCAACGCTAACGGCCGCTGCCGCTCCGTCGGCGTTCGGCAGAACGTTCACCCAAGGCCAACCCCGCAGCCAGGTCAGTTGCCGGCGGGCCAGTTGACGGGTGGCGGCCAAGGCCCTGGCGCGCATTTCGGAGGCCTCGAACTCGCCGTCCAGATGGCCCCACATTTGCCGGTAGCCGACGGCGCGCAGGGCCGGCAGGCGCGGATGCAGGTCCGGCCTTTGACGCAAGCGTTTGACCTCCTCGGCGAAACCCGCCGCCAGCATGGCGTCAAAGCGCGTCTCGATGCGGCGGTGCAGGACGGCGCGATCCTCCGGAACCACGGCGAATTCAAGCAATCGCGCACCGAGACGCTTGGCAGCAGGGCTTTGCTGTTGCGCCTTCCAGTAGTCCGATATCGGCTGGCCGGTGGTCTCGAAAACCTCCAGCGCCCGCTGCAGGCGCACGCCGTTGTGGGGATGAATGCCCGCTGCGGCCACGGGATCCACTGCGGCCAGCCGGGCATGCAGCTTGGGCCATCCGTGGGCCTCGGCCTGGGCTTCGATGGCGGAGCGCACTTCGGGGTCAGCCCGAGGCAGCGCCGCCAAGCCATCGCGAAAGGCACGGGCGTAAAGCATGGCGCCGCCGACCAGCACCGGCGTTTTGCCGGCGGCGAGCGCCGCTCGGGCCTCCCGGTCGGCATCAGCCACGAAATCGGCGGCCGTGTAGGGCTCAGCCGGGTCGCGAACGTCGATCAAGGCATGGGGATGCCGCGCCAAAAGCGATCGCGGCGGCTTTGCGGAGCCGATGTCCAAGCCCCGGTAAACCTGGGTCGAGTCCATGTTGATGAGCTGGCAGTCCAGGCGTTCGGCCAACGCGACGGCGGCATCGGTCTTGCCCGCCGCAGTGGGGCCGAGCAGCATGACGATAGGCATCTAGCGTCCGCGCAGAAACTGACCGTCCAAGTCCGCCAAGGTCTGCACGCGGTAGGTCGGGCGTCCGTGGTTGCACTGCTCGGCGTTCTCGGTGCGCTCCATCTCCCTGAGCAGCGCGTTCATCTCCGCCAACGAGAGCGAGCGGTGGGCGCGCACTGAGGCGTGGCAGGCCATGCTGGCAAGCAGGTCGTCGCGGCGGTTGACGAGTTCGCGGCTGCTGCCAAGCTTGGCCAGCTCCCCCAGCACGTCGCGAACCAGCTCTTCGACATTGCCCCTTGCCAGCAAGGCCGGCACGGCCCGCACCGCGATCGATGCAAGGCCGGTTCGATCCAAGGCCAGCCCCATGGTGGCCAGCTCCGCTTGGCGCTCCTCGGCCAGCTCCGCCTCCGCCTCCGTGGTGTTGAGGGCCAGCGGCGCGAGCAACTGCTGCGTGGCGAGGCCTTGGGCGTCGATGGCTTGCTTGAGCTTCTCGTAGGTGATGCGTTCGTGGGCGGCATGCATATCGACGATCACCAGACCGTCGGCGTTCTCCGCCAGAACGTAGATGCCGTGCAATTGGGCGATGGCGTAGCCCAAGGGCGGCGGCTGGCCATCCTGGGCCTTGTCCGTTCGGTAGCGGGCCAGCGTCTGGGCCACCTGCAGGGTCGAGCCGCCTGCGCGGGCCACATCCATCGCCAAGCCGGACTGGCGCGGCCTGGCGATGGATGCGCCCGCCGGCGCCGCCGCCTGGGCCTCGGCCCCCGCAGCGGTCGGACCTGCCGGCAGGCGAGCCCCGGGACGCACATCCCGGAGCGCCCGGTTGAGACGGCCGAACATGAAGTCGCGCACTTCCCGCGGGCGGCGAAAGCGCACCTCGCGCTTGGTTGGATGCACGTTGACGTCCACCTCGGCGGCGGGCAGGCGCAGGTAGAGAACGAAAACCGGCTGGCGACCGTGGAACAGCACGTCCCGATAGGCTTGGCGAACCGCTTGGCCCACCAGCTTGTCCTGCACCGCGCGGCCGTTGACGAAGAAGAACTGCTGATCCGCCAGACGCCGGGAAAGGGTTGGCAGCGCCACCCAGCCGGAGAGCGTAAGCTCGTCCCGCTGCTCGTCAATCACCAGATTGCGGCGCATGAAGTCCTCGCCCAACATCGCCGTCAGGCGCTCTTCCGGCGCGCCCGCCGGCATCAGCACGCGCCGCCCGCCCAACTGCCACTCGAAGGCGGTGTCGAAATGGGCCAGGGCCACGCGGCGCAGGGTCGCTGCCACGGCTTGGCTCTCGGAGCGCTCCGTCTTGAGAAACTTGCGGCGCGCCGGGGTGTTGTGGAACAGATCCTCGACCTCGACGGTGGTGCCCGGCGGATGGGCGCAAGGTCCGCTGCCGGTCTCGACGCCGCCCGTCACTTCAATGCGCCAGGCGCGATCTTCGCCGGCCGCCCGGCTGGACAGCGTCAACCGCGACACCGAGGCGGCGCTGGCCAGCGCTTCGCCGCGAAACCCGAGGCTGGCAACGCCTTGCAAATCGCTGGCGGCGCTGATCTTGCTGGTGGCGTGGCGGCTGACCGCCAGCGGCAGGTCGCCGGGATGGATGCCGTGTCCGTCATCGGTCACGCGAATCCGCTTCACGCCGCCCTGCTCGATGTGCGCCTCAATGCGCCGGGCGCCGGCGTCCAAGCTGTTTTCCACCAGTTCCTTGATGATGGAGGCGGGGCGTTCGACCACCTCGCCGGCGGCGATCTGGTCGGCCACCGGCGGCGGCAGCTGGGCGATGCGGCGCATCATCGGTCGCCGCGCTCAGCTGTCGGCGGGAATGGTGAGCACCTGCCCAACCCGAATGCGGCTGCTCGCCAAGCCGTTGGCCTGGCGAATGCGCGCCACGGTGGTGCCGTAGCGGGCGGCGATCCCGGAGAGCGTGTCGCCGCGCTGGATGCGGTGGTTCAGCTCGCCGCTGGCCCGATGCGCGAGCCAAGTGCCCGGCAGCGGATTGGCCTGCCAATAGTTCACGACGCCTTGGTGGATGGCGTACACGATCCTGCCTTGGTGTTCAGCTTGGTTGAGCCGCCGCGCCTCGGCGGGGTTGGAAATGAAGCCGGTCTCGATCAGCAGGCTCGGAATGTCCGGAGCCTTGAGCACGACGAAGCCCGCGTGGCCGACCCGCTTCTTGTGCAGCTTGGTCACCTGACGGAGCTGCTTGAGCACCTCATCGCCCACATCGCTGCTGTAGCGGCGTTTCCCTTGCATGGAGAGATCCGTGAGCGTTTGCCGCAGATAGGGCTCCATGTCGTCCAGGCTCACGTTGCTGACGCCCCCGAAAAGATCGGAGCGGTTTTCCTTCTCCGCCAAGTAGCGGGCCATTTCGCTGTCCGCGCCGCTTTCGGAGAGCATGTACACCGATGCGCCGCTGACCTTGGGGTTGCTGAAGGCGTCGGCGTGAATGGACAGGAACAGATTCGCCTGCTCCCGGTGGGCGATCTCGGTGCGCCGGCGCAGGGGGATGTAGTAGTCGCCCGTGCGCACCAGAAAGGCCCGGTATCCCGGCGTTTGGTTGAACCGGGCGGCCAGCTTGCGGGCGATCGACAGCGTGATGCGCTTTTCATGGACCCTGTTGGCCCCGATGGCGCCGGGATCCTCCCCGCCATGGCCAGCGTCGATGGCAATGACCACGGGCCGCAGGCCGTCCGGCTTGGCAGGCTCGGCAACCGCTGCCGCGGTGGGCCGCTCATCAAAGAGGTCGAGCACCAAGCGATGGCCGTAAGGCGCTATGGGCGGCAGTTTGAAGTCCTCGCGGGTGACGGGCATTCCCAAATCCAGCACCACGCGGTAGGTGCCTGACCGGGCGCCCCAGCGCATGTTCCTCACCCGTCGGCCCAAGCCGCCGGAGACATCCGGGTCGAAGCCTGCCGCCGGGCCGGTGTTGCCCAAATCGATGACCAAACGGTCGGGACCGCTCAGGGAGAAGATGCGGGCCTCGACGGCGGCCGAGGTGTCGAACACCACTCGAGTGTGGTCCGGCGCTTCGTAGGCGCGGATGTTCTGCAGCGTCTCCGCATGGGCCGGCGTCCAAGGCGCAAGCGGGAGCGCCAGCGCCGCGCCGAGCGCCCCGGCGTTCCTGATCGCGGGGCTAAGCCATCGCATGAGCGGGCCCGCGCGCCTGGCGAGCGCCCTGCCGTCGGTCTGCGGCCTCGTCCGGTCAGGCATGGACTTCCACCCGGCGGCCGTCGCCCTCGACGCGCAGCGACAAGCTGAGATCCGGGGGCGGCAGGCGCGGCGCGCCCCGTTCGGGCCATTCGATGAGCTTGATCGCTTGGGCGGTGAGCAGGTCGTCGATGCCGATGAAGTCGAGTTCCCGGCTGTCCGCGATTCGATAGAGGTCGAAGTGGAAGACCAGCAGTTCGTCATAGGGCTCGAGCAGGGTGTAAGTGGGACTCTTGACCGGGCCGACGAAACCCATTGCTCGAAGTATGCCCCGGACCACGGTGGTCTTTCCAGCACCCAGCCCGCCCTGAAGATAGACGATGGCGTCTGCGTTGAAGCCCTCCGCAGCGCTCAGCAGCTCGGCCAGCTCCCGGCCAAACGCCAGCGTCGCCGCCTCGTCGGGCAGGTAGCGGCCGCGGGGTGCGAGCGGCTTCACGACAACGCCCCCTCGCCCCGCGACACGGCCTCGTCGCCTTGCGACACGGCCTCGTCGCCTTGCGACACGGCCTCGTCACCCCGTGACACGGCCTCGTCACCCCGTGACACGGCCTCGGCGATGGCGGCAAAGAGGTCGGTGGCGATCAGGCCCCGCTGGCCCCGGCGCTGCGCGGCCCGGTCGCCGGCCCAGCCGTGCAGGCAGGTGCCCAAGGTGGCGGCGCGGCGGGGGCCAAGCCCTTGGGCGAGGAGCCCGCCGATGACGCCCGCCAGGACATCGCCCATGCCCGCGGTGGCCATGCCAGGGTTGCCGTGGGCGCAAAGGCCGAGCAGTTCAGCCGCCGCGCACAAAGTGCCGGGGCCCTTCAGCACGGCGACCGCATCGAATTCGCGCGCCAACGCCAAGGCGGCGGCAGGCCGGTCGGCCTCAATCCCGGCAGCGCTGACGTGGCGATGCGCGGGACCGGCAGGGTCGTGGTCGCCGGACGCAAAACTCGACTCGCCCGACAGCCTTGAACCGCGATCAGGAGCGTCAGCGGCGAGCAGCGCGGCGGCTTCGCCGGGATGCGGCGTGATGATGAGTTCGCCCTTTGGCCGAAGCGCCAGTTCGGCCAGCCAGCGCAGGCCGTCGGCGTCGATGACCGTCGGCTTGCCGGCGGCCAGCGCCAAGCGCAGCAGCCGCTCTCCCCAAGGCGCCTGGCCGAGGCCGGGGCCGACGACCACCGCGCTGGCCCGCTCCAGCAGCGCCGCAGCGCGTTCGGCGTCATCGACATCCTGGGCCATGAGTTCGGGGCGGCGGGCCAGAATGGCCGCTTGGTGTTCGGGGCGCGTCAGCAGGCTCACCAGCCCGGTTCCGGCGCGCAGCGCCGCCTCCGCCGCCATGAGGGGCGCGCCGCCCATGCCCGCATCGCCGCCCGCCACCACCAGATGGCCCATGCGGTGCTTGTGCTGATTGATGGCCAAAGCGGGCAGTTCGGCAGCGTCGAACCGCAGCCAAGGACAGCCCGGCACTTGGGCCAGCACCCGGTCGGTGACGCCCAGCCCAGCCTGGACCAACGCGCCGCGCGCGGCCAGCCCGGGCCCGGTGTGCAGGCCGAGCTTGGCGCCGATGAAGGAGACGGTCAGGTCGGCGCGCACCGCCACATTGGCCACGGCGCCGTTGTCGGCATTGACGCCGCTCGGCACATCGACCGCCAGCACCGGGCGGCCGCTGGCGTTGATGCGTTCAACGGCCGTCTTGAAGGGTTCGCGCAAAGGGCCGCTTAAGCCCGTGCCGAGCAGTGCATCGACGATGACTTCGCCGGTGAACGGCGCATCGCCCTGACCCGGCGCCACGCCCCGAGCCTCAGCCCAAGCCTTGGCCCGGGCCGCATCGCCGCGCAATTGGGCGGCGTCGCCAACCTGAAGGAGCTGGACCTTGAGACCGATTTCCTGGGCAAGACCGGCGATGAAGTAGCCGTCGCCCGCGTTGTTGCCCTTGCCGCAGCAGATGCTGACGGAGCGGATGCCGGGCCAGCGAAGCAGCAGCTCATCGAATGCGGCACGGCCCGCGCGACGCATGAGCTCGAAGCCGGCAATGCCCTCCTGCTCGATCATCAGCCGATCGAGTTCGCGGCACTGGGCGCTGGTGTATAGAGCCATCACGGAAGCCGATTATACTGCTCCGCATGGCGGACCGGCCCAAGTTCCCAACCGCCGCGGCCATCGAGGATTGGGCGCGGGCGCTCGGCTTTCAGCAGATCGGCATCACCCATGTGGACCTGTCGGCCCATGAACCCCATGTGCGCGAATGGCTGGCCAAGGGATTCCAGGGCGAAATGGACTACATGGCGCGCAATCTCGACAAGCGGCTGCACCCTGAGCGCTTGGAGCCTGGGACTTGCGCCGTCGTTTCGGCGCGCATGAACTACTTGGCGCAAGGGGCTGCGCCAGCGGGGGTCCTTAAGCGATCGGACCAAGCCTACATATCCCGCTACGCCTTAGGCCGCGACTACCACAAGATGCTGCGCCGCCGCTTGGCCAAGCTGGCCCAGCGGATCAACGCCGCCGCCCGGGCCCAGGACGCGCGGTTTCGCGCCTTCACCGACAGCGCCCCGGTGCTGGAGAAGGCGCTGGCCGAAAACGCGGGCTTGGGCTGGATGGGCAAGCACAGCCTGCTGATCCACCCCGAAGCGGGCAGTTGGTTCTTTCTGGGCGAGATCTACACCAATCTGCCGTTGGCCGCGACCTCAACCACCGAACCGAACCGCTGCGGCGCCTGCCGGGCCTGCATGAACCACTGCCCCACGGGCGCCATCGTCGGCGACAAGGTCATCGACGCCCGCCGCTGCATCTCCTACCTCACCATCGAGCACAGAGGCGCAATGCCCGTTGACTTGCGCCCACTGATCGGCAACCGCGTCTTTGGCTGCGACGATTGCCAGCTCTGCTGCCCGTGGAACCGGGACGCGCCCACCACCAACGAGCCGGACTTCAAGCCCCGCCACGGCCTGGACGCGGCGTCGCTGGTGGCGCTGTTTCGCTGGGACGAAGCCACCTTCCTGCGGCGCACCGAAGGCTCCGCCCTGCGCCGGCCGGGCTACGAAGGCTGGCGGCGCAACTTGGCAGTGGCCCTAGGCAACGGACCGCCCAGCCAAGCGGCCAAGGCGGCGCTTCGGGAAGCCCGCAGCGACGCCTCGGAGCTGCTGCGCGAGCACATCGACTGGGCCTTGGCGCGCTTGGAAGCTTGCTGAGCCTGCGGCGCTAGTGTCCTGTGCCAAAAATGAGTTGAATTTTTGCCCCAGTCCGCTGTCATGGTTTGTAAGTGTGTCCTTTGTCGGGGCGAGACGTATGAAGTAAGGAACCGCTCCGGCGCAATATAATATGAGGGAGCGACTGTCACCCATCCCCGCAGCACCATCCCCGCAACACACCATCCCCGCAACGCCTTGCCGCGCCCTGCGCGGAACAGCTAGTATGGGAATCAGTATAAGGAAATATGGGTGTCCGCATTGAAGACCACCATTGAACTCTCAGACGAGCTTGCGAATGCCGCAAAGATGCATGCGGCTCAGGAGAACACCACGCTTCGCGCACTCGTAGAGCGGGGTTTGCACATAGTGCTGCGCATCGATCGTGATGCCGAGCCATTCAAGCTAAGGGAGGCCAGTGCGGGAGGCAACGGGCTTCAGCCGGCCTACCGTGACGCTGAGTGGTCGCGTATCCGCGAGGCAATCTACGAAGGGCGCGGCGGTTGATCGCGACGGATACAAACATCTTGGTGTACGCGCACCGCTCGGACTCCGAGTGGCATGATCGGGCGCGGGCGAAAGTCGAGTCGCTAGCACAGGGCCGCATCACTTGGGGAATGCCTTGGCCTTGTGTTCATGAGTTCCTCGCCGTGGTGACCCATCCCAAGATCTTCGATCCCCCTTCTTCCATCGACGCGGCAATCGACCAAGTCAATGCTTGGCTCGAGTCGCCAGTCGCGAATCTCCTTGGGGAGACCGATGCGCATTGGGACCTTCTGCGGGACGGGCTCCAGAAGGGACGTGTGCGGGGACCAATGGTCCACGACGCGCGCGTTGCCGCGCTTTGCATCGGCCATGGCGTCACGGAGTTCTGGACGGCGGATAGGGACTTCAGCCGCTTTCCTAGCCTTCAGGCAAGGAATCCGCTGCAAGACTGACCCGGCGCCGCCCGACGTCGCAACAGCCACCCACTTCCGCTTTGCCCCACCGTCTGCGGTGCGCGCCGTTTAGCCAAGGTAAGCGCTCAACGGCGAAAAAAGAGCTCCCGGTAGTAGGCCAGTTCCGCGATGGACTCCCGAATGTCGGCCAGCGCCCGGTGCGCGTTGCGTTTGCTGAATCCCGCCGCCAAGTCGGGACGCCAGCGGCGGGCCAGCTCCTTGATGCTGCTCACGTCGATGTTGCGGTAGTGCAGGTGGCGCTCCAGCGCCGGCATGTGGCGGGCGAGGAAGCGGCGGTCCTGCCAAATGGTGTTGCCGCAAAGCGGCGCTGCGTCGGCGGCGACGTGTTGCTTGACGAAGTCCAGGGTCAAACGCTCCGCATCAGCCAAGGCGTGCGGGCTGCGGCGCACCCGGTCAATGAGGCCGGAGGCGCCGTGGTGGGCCTGGTTCCATTCATCCATCGCCTCGAGTTGGGCTGGGGCTGCGGCAATGGCCAGTTCCGGCCCCACGGCCATTTCGCGCAAGGCATCGTCGGTGATGACGGTGGCGATTTCGAGGATGACGTCCCGCTCCGGGTCAAGCCCGGTCATCTCCAAGTCGATCCAAACCAAGTGTGCGGCCACGGCTCTCCCGCCTGACGGATGCCGCGCGAGGATACTCCAAAAAGGCGTTTAGCCTGTACCATTGGCCGCTCGATGCGTTTTGGGGGATCACCCGTTAGCGACATGGACGACGTTGGCTTGGTGGAAGCTGAGGCCCTGGAGCCGGATTCCAGCCTGTTGGTGGTGCACGTGGCCGAGGCGTCGGCGTTCGCCGCCGGCCACATCCCCGGTTCCGTGCATGTGGCGCCGGCGGAGTTGGTCGGCGGCGCGCCCCCCGCCACTGGGCGGCTGCCGGACTTGGAGCGCTTGAACGAGCTGTTCGGGCGCTTGGGCTATCGGCCGGAGCTCGAAATCGTCGCCTATGACGACGAAGGCGGCGGCTGGGCGGGCCGCTTCCTGTGGACGCTGGACGTCATCGGCCATCGGCGCTGGCGCTACCTCAACGGCGGCATTCAGGCCTGGGCGGCGGCGCGCCGGCCCGTCGAGCGGGGCGCGGGGCGGCGGCCGAGCCCAACTTCGGTGGCGCTGGACATCGACCCGTCGCCGGTGGCGGAGGCGGAGGATGTGCTGCGCGCCATCGACGATCCCGGGCAAGTGATCTGGGACGTCCGCTCGCTGCCCGAATATCGGGGCGAACGCCGGGCGGCCCAACGCGCCGGCCACGTGCCGGGCGCCGTGCATCTCGACTGGCTGGACCTCAAGAACCCGCGCGACCGTCAGCGTCTAGTGCCTGATGTCGAGGCGCTGCTGGGCCGGCACGGCATCAGGGCCGATAAGTCCGTCATCACCCATTGCCAGACCCACCATCGGTCGGGGCTGTCCTATCTGGTTGGCCGCCTGCTTGGGTTTCCGCGCATTCGCGCCTACCACGGCTCCTGGTCGGAGTGGGGCAACAGGGACGACCTGCCCGTCGCCACGGGCGGGCCGGAGGCGGCCCGTGGATGAGGCTTTCGCCGCCGTCCAGCGGCTGCTGCCGCAGCACGCGCTGACCCGAGCCGCCGGCTGGCTGGGTCGCGCCACCACGCCCTGGATCAAACTGCCGCTGATGCGGGCCTTCGCCGCCGCCTACCAAGTTGACCTGAACGAGGCGGCGCGGGACGAGCTTGCGGACTACCTGTCGTTCAACGACTTCTTCACTCGCGAATTGAAGCCGGGCGCGCGTCCGCTGCCGGATGATGAGCGCGCCATTTGCTGTCCGGCCGACGGCGCCATCAGCCAAAGCGGCCGCATCGAAGAGGGACGGATGCTGCAGGCCAAGGGCTGGCGCTACTCCCTGTCGGGCTTGGCCCACGAACTCGGCGAGGGGTTCGACGGGGGCCAATTCGCCACCATTTACCTGGCCCCTCGGGACTACCACCGAGTCCATGCGCCCGCCACCGGTCGCCTAACCGATGCGCGCGCCGTTCCGGGCGCCCTGTTTTCGGTCAACGCCGCCACGGAGAACGCCGTGGAGGGCTTGTTCTGCCGCAACGAACGGCTGGCGTGCCGCCTGCGCACCGGCTTTGGCGATTTGCTGGTGGTGCTGGTCGGCGCCCTGATCGTGGGCAGCATCGCCACGCCTTGGCCTGGGCCGCAGTCTCCCTATCGGCGCATTGAGGCGTTCAGGCCCGGCGAGCCGCTTGAACGGGGTGCTGAACTGGGACGCTTTCTGCTCGGCTCAACGGTGATTCTCTGCTGCCCACCCAAGGTCTGTGCACTGGACTCGCTCAAGGTCGGCCAAAAGGTCCGCATGGGAATGCCCATCGGCCGCTGGACCTAGTGTCCTGTTCAAAGGTCGGCAAAGGGCATCACTTCCGCAAGGCTTGCAGCGCCCGTGGCCAGCATGGCCACGCGGTCAACGCCGATGGCCACGCCGGCGCAGTCGGGGAGGCCCGCCTGCATGGCGGCCAACAGGCGCTCGTCGGGGGCGATGGGCTCGCGCCCTGCATCGAGACGCTGCTGATTGTCCCGCGCCATGCGGGCGCGCAATTCGGCGGCATCCGTCAGTTCATGGTAGCCGTTGGCGATTTCCACCCCATCGACGATGAGCTCGAAGCGCGCCGCGCGGGAACCAGCGCCATCACCCCGGACACGGGCCAATGCCGCTTGATCGGCCGGATAGTCGGTGACGAAGCAGCGCACCGGACCCAAGGCCGCAACGGCCTCGGCGTAGGCCAGATCCAGTTCGGACGGCTCTCCCTGAACGGCGCCGACCAAGGATTCGTAGGTCATTCGTTCATAAGCCGCCGGGCCCAGCAGGCGGTCGATCAGCTGCGACACCTCCGCCATCAGCGCCCGGTCGTCGAAGCCGAGCCGATACCACTCCAGCATCGTGAACTCCTGCCGATGCAGGCGCCCGGACTCGCCCGCCCGGTAAACCGGGCCCAACTGGTAGATCGAGGGCGCGCCCGCTGCCAGCAGGCGCTTCATGTAGTGTTCCGGGGAGGTCTGCAGAAAAGCGCCTGACGCAGTGCGCACGCTTTCAATCTGCGGCTCGGTGACGGCAGTGCGGCCCAAGGTGGGCACTTGGACTTCAACCACCTCCCGTTCGGCAAGGAAAGCGCGAATTTCGGCGAGCAGCTCGGCCCGCGCCCGGAGCGCGGCTACCGAGCAGGTGGGGCGCCAGTCGTCATTGGAGCTCAAGGGCAGGGCGGAGGACTAGGCCCGGCTGACGTACTCGCCGCTGCGGGTGTCGATCTTGAGCACGTCGCCGACGTTGATGAACAGCGGCACCCGGATGACGGTGCCGGTGGACAGGGTGGCGGGCTTGGTGCCGCCGGCGGCGGTGTCGCCCTTGAGGCCCGGATCGGTCTCGGTCACCTCCAAGGTCACGAAGTTGGGCGCGGTGACGGATATGGGGTCATCGTTCCACAGCGTCACTTGGCAGACATCCTGCTCCTTGATCCACGGCAGGGCCTCGGCCACCGCCGCCGCCGACGCGGCGGCCTGCTCGTAGCTGCCGTCGGTCTTCATGAAGTGGTGGAACTCGCCGTCGCCGTAAAGGTACTCCATGGCAAGCTCCATCACGTCGGCGGCTTCGATGGATTCGCCGGACTTGAAGGTGCGCTCCCAGACCCGCCCGGTCTTGAGGTTGCGGAACTTGACGCGGTTGAAGGCCTGCCCCTTGCCGGGCTTGACGAACTCATTGTCCAGGATCGAGCAGGGCTCCCCCTCCAGCAGCACTTTGAGGCCGGCGCGGAACTCGTTGGTGGCGTAACGGGCCATCAGCGAATGATAGCATTGCGCCGCACGGCTTGGGGAAAGCGAGGATGAACGAAGCGCGGCGCGCCACTCGAATGGTCAGGCTGCTCGATCGCGTTGAGGCGCTCGGCAACAGGCTGCCGGATCCAGCGGTGCTGTTCCTGGGGTTGCTGATTGCCGTCTGGGCGCTCTCCGCGGCGTTGGCGCAGTTCAGCTACTCGCACATTGATCCGCGCACCGGCGCGCCCTTGGAAATCCAGAACCTGGCCACGCCCAGCCAATTGACGCAGTTCCTGTCCGGCATGGTCGCCACTTTCGTCGGCTTTCATCCCTTGGGCGTGGTGCTGATCGCCATGCTCGGCATCGGCGTCGCCGACCACACGGGCTTCATCCGCACCGGCTTGAAGGCGCTGATGAACGTGACTTCCAAGGCGGCGGTCACGCCCATGCTGCTGCTGATCGCCATCATCAGCCACACCGCGGTGGATGCCGGCTACGTGCTGGTGATCCCGCTCGGCGCGGTGATCTTTCAGGCCGCCGGACGCCATCCGCTGGCCGGCATCGCCGCCGCCTTCGCCGGGGTGTCGGGCGGCTTCAGCGCCAACTTCGTGCCTTCGGCGCTGGACCCGATGCTGCAGGGCATCACCCAGGCGGGGGCGCAGATCATCGATCCGGACATCCAGTTGAATCCCTTGAACAACTGGTTCTTCACGTCCGCCTCCACGGCGCTCATCGTCGGGCTCGGCTGGTACCTGACCGATCGGGTGATCGAGCCGCGCCTGTCCGGGACGGCGCTGGACGGCGACCTGACCCAAGCGCCCGAACTTGAAACCCTGACCGCCGACGAGCGCCGGGGCTTGATCGCGGCCTTGACGGCGATGGGGTTGGCGCTGCTCGCGCTGTTCGTCAGCGCGCTCCCGGAAAGCTCCGCCTGGCGGGCTGCGGACGGCCAGCTCACGACCGGCGCCGCGCCCTTGATGCGCAGCATCGTGCCGCTGATCTTCCTCGTCTTCCTGATCCCCGGCGTCGTCTTCGGCTACGTCGCAAAAACCGTCAACGGCCACCGGGACCTGATCGCCGGCATGACCCAAGCGATGAGCGGCCTCGCCTACTACTTGGTGATGGCGTTTTTCGCCTCGCTCTTCATCGCCGAGTTCGGGCGCTCCAACCTCGGCGCCCTGATCGCGCTGCAGGGCGCGGCGCTGCTCAAGGCAGCGGCGCTGCCCGCCTTCATCACGGTGGCGGGCGTGATCCTGATCACCGGGGCGGTCAACCTGTTCGTCGGCTCCGCCTCGGCGAAATGGGCGCTGCTGGCGCCGATCCTGGTGCCCATGCTGATGCAGCTCGGCCTGTCGCCGGACCTCACCCAAGCGGCCTACCGAGTGGGCGACTCCGCCACCAACATCGTCACGCCGCTCATGCCCTACTTCCCCTTGGTGGTGGTCTTCTGCCAGCGCTACGTCAAGGACGCCGGCATCGGCACCGTGCTGTCCATGATGCTGCCCTACGCCATCGTCTTCCTGGTCGCCTGGACCGGCTTCCTGCTCGCCTATTGGGCGATTGGCCTGCCCTTGGGGCTGCAGGCCAGCTACGGGTATTAGGCTAGGGAGCCTCTGATTAAGTCCCGGAAGTTCAGAGTGGCCTGTGGGGCGCGCTGGCAAGGCGCGGCGAAGCCGTGTGGCAGGTCCCACACAATGAGCCGCAACGCCGCCAGCGCGCCCCACAGGCGCTCCCGAAGGGCGCTTCACGGCACCTGCGGCCCAAATTCCGCTCCGCCTGCGGATGCTGCGCTCCTGCTTGCGGGATCATTTCCATCTTCAAGCAGTGAAGCGCTGAACGAACGGGACTTGATCAGAGGCTCCCTAGAGCCTGATCGATGTCCCGGTCGCTGAAGCCCATCAGGTAGAGCACCGAATCGAGTCCGAAGTTGGAGATGGCGTGGCTGGCGGTGCGGCGCACCACGGGCTTGGCGTGGTAGGCGACGCCCAAGCCGGCGGCGCTGAGCATGGGCAGGTCGTTGGCGCCGTCGCCAATGGCGATGGTCTGCGCCAACCGAACGCCCTCCCGCTGCGCGATGTGGCGCAGCAGCGCGGCCTTGCGCTCCGCGTCGATGATCTCGCCGCGCACCCGGCCCGTGACCAGGCCATCCTTGACTTCGAGCTCGTTGGCAAACACGTAGTCGATGCCGAGGCGGGCCTTGAGCCGTTCGCCAACATACTGGAAACCGCCCGACAGAATCGCCGTCCGGTAGCCAAAGTGGCGCAGGGCCTTGAGCAGCCGGCCGGCGCCCGGGTTGAGCGCGGCGGCGTCGGCCACTTCGTGCAGCGTCGCCGCCGGCAGGCCGGCCAACAGGGCGGCGCGGGCGCGGAAGCTGGCCTTGAAGTCCATCTCCCCAGCCATCGCGCGGCGGGTGATGGCGCCGACTTCGCGGCCGACGCCGTGCCGCCGTGCCAACTCGTCCATGACCTCGACGCCAATCAGGGTCGAGTCCATGTCGAAGGCAACCAGCCGCCGGTTGCGGCGAAAGACCGTGTCCTCATGCAGGCTGAAGTCGAAGGCGAGCGCCGCCGCCGCCGCCATGAGGTCGGCCTGCAGCGTCTCGGGTTTGGCCACGGCGCCGCGCACCCGCATTTCGGCGCACAGGCGCTTTGGCGCCGCCGGTTCGCCAAGGGGCGGGCGGCCGGACAAGCGCCGCACCGTGTCGATGTTGAGGCCGTGCCGGTGGGTGAGCGAACTGACGGCGCTCAGCACCGCCGTGGCGTCGCCGCGCATCAGCAGGGTGATCACGCGGCGCGGCTGGCCCGAGCCTGCCGCCCACTCGCGGTAGTCGTCCGCGGCGACCGCGCGGGTTTCAATCAGGGCGCCGGTCCGCGCGGCGAGCCCGTCGAGCGCCCCCCGCAGCTTGCCCGCTTCGCCGCCGCCCGGCAGATGCACCAGCAAGCCCAGGGCCAGCTCCTCGTGAATGACGGCTTGGCCGATGTCGAGCACCTGCGCTTGATATCGCGCCAGCAGGGATGTCAACATCGCCATCAGTCCGGGCTTGTCCCTGCCGGACACCGTCACCAATGCAATCTCAGCGGCCAATCGATCAATCCGGGAGTGAAAGTCAATTGACGCTATCCCGTTGGCTTCGGCAGGTCAATTCCGGTTTCGTCCAGACCCTCGCGGCAGCGGCCTTGACCGCCTTGTTCGTGTTCCTGGTCTGGCGCGACGGTCCTGCCGGCGCCGTCGATAAGGGCGCCTTAGGTCCACAGCTGGCCGCCGTGGCCGCCGCCGCCAGCGTGGACGGCCTGATGGAGCGTGATTACATCGAGCTCGGCGTCATCGCCAACCGCATGGCCGCAGTGGACGGCGTGGGCGGCGTCGCCATGTATCGGCTTGACGGCAGCCTGTTGGCGACGGCCGGCGAAGGGGGGCAAGGCGTTCCGTTCACCGAGGAGATCGTCTTCGACGGCCAATTGGTGGGCTTGGCCAGAGTCACGCTCGATGCGCCCCCTGCCGCCGTGGATTGGAACCGCGCAGCGCTCACCGCGGCCGGCGTTGTGGGCCTCGCCCTCTTGGTGGCTTGGGCCGGCCATCTTCCCCCCATCCGAGGCCGCAGCAAGGCTCGGACGGCGAGGCAGGATGCCCACTACCTGCTGGCGGCCACCCTGCGCTGCGGCCTGCCGCCGGACTCGGACAGCCAGCGTCGGGCCTTGAATCAAGGACTGCGCCTCGCAGAGCGGGTGGGAGCGCTGTACCGCGCCGAATGCCGGCTGTTGCCCGGAGAGGGTCTGTTGATGACGTTCAGGCCGCGCGCAGCGGGCCGCGACCGCGCTTTCCGAACGCTCTGCGCCGCCTTCCTGCTGGCGGATGGCCTGATCCGGCTGCCGGAGCCTTCGGACTGGACGGTGGGGCTGCAGTCCGCAGCGCTTGAGGGCGCCCGCAGCGCACAGCCCGCCTGCGTGGCTGACGCCGCGCTCCTGGCGTCCTTGGCCGGTCCGGGGATCATAGCCGTCAGCGATGCCTTTCTTGCCGATGTCCGGGAGCCGAGCCGCATCCGCGCCGAGCCGCTGGCGCACCCCATGCTGCGCAAGCTGGCGGCGCCGGACAAGACCTGCCACGTGGTGACCGGCCTGGCGCCCGCGATCAAGACGTTGATTGACCATCAAGTGGACCGTTTGGTCGGTTCGGCGGCCAGAGCCTCCTAGCGCTGCGTCAACCCCAAGCAGACGGGTTTGCAGGCCGCCCGTCACAAAACGGCGATTTCCCACGCCGAACGCAGAGATTGGCCCGAGACGGCGAACGCGCCAAAAGGCTAAATGGCCTCCTTTGACCGCCCAGCCGCCACAGGAGGCTATAATCGTGAAAGGCGCAGTGCACGGGCTCAGAAACATCTCGGAATCCGGCATGCGCGACGAGCGTGGAGTTTCGCGTGAGCGAAACTCCATCCGCGACCGTCAGGTCGCGCAGTTGATGAGATGGGCGCCATGACTGAGGATTTCGAAGCGGCGGGGTTTTCCCGCCAGCGATCCGAAGCGACGATTCGGGCCATCGCGAACTCGATTGAGAAGTTCGCCGTGACTGCGCAGGTGCTGCCAGAGGCTCTTGGCGAGCAATCCAAGCAAACCAAAGCGCTTTTCAATGAGTTTCGCATGAGGCTGCGGGCAGTTTCAGCGCGCCTGTCCGCGCTGGCGGTCAGCGTCATCGCGCTGCTCGGCACCTTCACTGCCAGCCAGTGGCCCTAGGCCCGGGGAAGGCCGCCATGCAGCATCCGGAGGCATTTGACGTCATCGTCATCGGCGGCGGCCACGCCGGCTGCGAGGCGGCGCTGGCGGCGGCCCGAACCGGAGCCAGCACCCTGCTGCTCACCCAGAGCATCGAGACCATCGGCCAGATGTCCTGCAATCCCGCCATCGGCGGCATTGGCAAGAGCCACTTGGTGCGTGAAATCGATGCTCTCGACGGCGCCATGGCCCGAGCGGCGGACTTGGCGGGCATCCAGTTTCGGGTGCTGAACGCCAGCAAGGGTCCGGCAGTGCGGGCGACGCGAGCCCAAGCCGACCGCAACCTCTACCGCAACGCCATGCGCGCGATCATCGAGCAACAGGAGAATCTGCACCTCTTTCAGCAATCAGCGGTCGATCTCCAGGTGAGCGGCGGCGCCGTCGGCGGCGTGGTCACGGCGATGGGGCTCAGCTTCCGCGCCGCCGCCGTGGTGCTGACCACGGGCACCTTCCTCGGCGGGCAGATCCACATCGGCTTGCGGAACCATCCCGGCGGACGCGCCGGGGATGCGCCATCCAATGCCCTCGCCGAGCGGCTGCGGGGACTGCCGTTGCGCGTCGGGCGGCTGAAGACCGGCACGCCGCCGCGCCTGGACCGGCGCAGCGTCGATTTTTCCCGGCTCGCCGAGCAAGCGGGCGATGCGCCGACGCCGAGCCTGTCGTTTCTGCCGCAGCCGCAGCCGCAGCAGGTGTCCTGCTTCATCGCGGAAACCAATCCGAACACCCACGGGATCATTCGCCAAGCCCTCGACCGCAGCCCGCTCCACAGCGGCGTCATCGAGGGCGCCGGGCCGCGCTACTGTCCGAGCATCGAGGACAAGGTGGTGCGCTTCGCCGACCGCGCCCGTCACCAGATTTTTGTTGAGCCGGAGGGCCTGACCTCCGGCGAGCTTTACCCCAACGGCATTTCCACCAGCCTGCCGTTTGACGCGCAGTTGGCGCTGGTGCGCTCCATCAAGGGGTTTGAGGCCGCCCGCATCACCCGCCCCGGCTACGCCATCGAGTACGACTACTTCGACCCCCGCGACCTGCGCCATTCGCTGGAGACCAAGCCGATCGCCGGGCTGTTCTTCGCCGGGCAGATCAACGGCACCACCGGCTACGAGGAGGCCGCCGCCCAAGGCTTGCTCGCTGGCCTGAACGCCGCCCGCAAGGCGGCGGGCCTTGGAGCGTGGCATCCGAAGCGCGATGAGGCCTACATGGGCGTCATGATCGACGACCTCATCAGCCACGGCGCCAATGAACCCTACCGCATGTTCACCAGCCGCGCCGAATTCCGCCTGCGGCTGCGCGAGGACAACGCCGACGCCCGGCTGACCGCCAAGGGCCGGGAACTCGGCCTCGTGGGCGACGTCCGCTGGCAGGCCTTCATCGCCAAGCAGTCCCGGCGCAAGAGGCTGCTGGCGTTGCTGGGCGAAACGTCGGTCAAGCCCGGCGCGCCGCTGGCCGCCCGGCTCGAGGCCCAAGGCGGCAAGCCCATCACCGAGTCCGTCCGCTTGGTCGAGTACCTGAAGCGTCCCGAGGCGAGCATCGACCAACTGGCCGCGGTGCTGGCGGAAGACCTGCCGGACGCCGGCCAGGACACGGAACTGCTGCGTCAAGTGGAGGCGGAAGTGAAGTACGAAGGCTACATCCGCCGCCAGGATGAGGAGATCGCCAAGATCCGCCGCCACGAAGCCATCGCCCTGCCGGCAACGCTCGACTACCGCGCCCTGCCGGGCTTGTCCCGCGAGCTGCAGCAAAAGCTCTCCGAGGCCCAGCCCGAAAGCCTGGCCAAGGCCGCGCGAATCCCCGGCATGACCCCGGCAGCGCTCTCCGTTTTGCTGGTGCATGCCAGGAAAGGCCGCACGGCCGCTTAGGCTTAAGCAGCCTGCTGAGCAACGACTTCCATGTTCTTTACCCAAAGGCGACCATTGCTGCTCATGACTGATTTTGTCGCAGGGCCCATTTCAAATGCTATCAGAAGATCAGACCAACTCGGCATTTTGACCATCCGCCACCACAAAGCCGATCGGATTGTCCCAAGCGTATCGGGGCTGGAAATCCTCGCTCGGATCGGAAACATCAGCCAAGTCTGCCAGGCGCATGCACTCTTCGTACTGTTCCGCCGCCTTTTGAAGAAGTTGGGAGACTTCAACTTCACTGGGATGGGCCTGAAACTGCGGAAGGCTGGAATTGCGAGCATCCCCCATATCCGTCATGGCGATTTCCTCCGATTGTGCGGGCGACTTGGACTGCTGCAGCGGATGGGCATTTAATGCGGGGAGATGATACGGCATTGGTTCCGCCGTTCCACCAACAGGCTGTGGTTTTCGGCTGCGCGGCAGCCTCAAGTCAAGGCGCCAAAAGGGAAGGGACTGGCAATTCCGAGTGATTCAATTTGGCTGCGGCATTGCTTGCCGCTTGCTCGACTGCCCACACCGCTCTTGCCGCCCCACCGGACGTAACCGATACGAACCCGAAGTCGGGAGACCGCAGAATGCCAAGCGAAACGCTGCTGCCGCTCCATGCCGACGAAGTCGAAGCAGCGCTTCGGCCCGAACAAAGCGTGGTGCTGAATGCCTACGCCGACTTGGTCCGGCGATGGAACCCGATGCTGGGCTTGGTGGCAGCCAAGGATCTGCCGCGCTTCGCCGACCGGCATTTGGCCGATGGCTTGGTCGCGGCGCAGGTGTTGCGCGACGCTCAAGGCGGCCGCGGCTGCGAGGCCTTGCGGGTGTTCGACCTTGGCTCCGGCGCCGGGCTGCCGGGCTTGCCGCTGGCGGTGGCGCTGCCCGAGGCTTCGGTGACTCTGGTGGAGCGCAGCGCGCGCAAGGCGCGCTTTCTGCGCTTGGCGCAGCGCGAGCTGGGCTTGGCCAACGTCTCCGTGTTGTGCGCCGACCTCCGCCAAGTGCCATCGGCAAGCGCCGATGCGGTGACGGCCCGGGCGCTGATGCCGCCACCTGCCCTATGGAAGCAGGCGCGCAGGATGCTCAAGCCGGGCGGGCATCTGCTGGCCTTGGACCGCGTAATGCGCTCCCGCCAAGCCGCCGCCAAGCTGGCGGCTGCGCCGGCTGACTATCCCGGCGGTTCCATCGCTCGGCGCCATTGGGCGAAAATGCCCAGGACTTCGGCTTGGCATGGGCTGCTGGCGGTAACCAAGGATGATCAGGATCGCAGCGGCTGCGAATCGGGTGACCGTGACTGATGGTGAACCAAGATGACCCGAATCATAGCGGTGGCCAATCAAAAGGGCGGCGTCGGCAAGACCACGACCAGCGTTAACCTGAGCGCCTCCTTGAGCCTGTCCGGCCACAAGACCCTGTTGCTTGATCTCGACCCGCAGGGCAACGCCACCACCGGTTCCGGGGTGGACAAAACCGGTCTTGCGGCCTCGATGCGCGACTGGCTGATGGACGATGCCGCCCTCGAGAAGGTGCGGCGGCCTTGCCCGGGCGGCTTCGACCTGGTGCCGTGCAACAGCGACCTGACCGCCGCCGAAGTGGCGTTGCTGGCGGTGGATGGCCGGGAGGCCCAGCTGCGTCGCCGCTTGGCCAGCGCTGGAGCGGTGCCGCGCTACAGCTACCTCATCATGGACTGCCCGCCGAGCCTGAGCATGCTCACCTTGAACGCCTTGGTGGCGGCGGACGGCGTGCTGATTCCGATGCAGTGCGAATACTATGCCCTGGAAGGGCTGACGGCGTTGCTGGACACCATTGAGCAAATCCGCCGCCGGGCCAATCCGCGCCTCGGGGTGCAGGGGCTGCTGCGAACCATGTATGATCCGCGCAACGGCCTGACCCGCGACGTGTCACGGCAATTGATCGCACACTTCGGCAGCAAGGTGTTCCGCACGGTGATTCCCCGCAACGTCCGCTTGGCGGAGGCGCCCAGCCACGGCCTGCCGGCCATCCTGTACGACCGCCACAGCCGGGGCGCCATCGCCTACATGGCGTTGGCGGCGGAATTGATCAAGGCAAAGGAAGTCTAGCGCGCATGGCCAGAAAGCCCTTGGGGCGCGGTCTCGAAGCGCTTTTGAGCCCTGGCGGCGCCTTGGATCCGGAGCCTTCGGCGACCGCCCCCATCGCCCTTCGCGACATTCACCGCAGCCGCTACCAGCCGCGCCGGCACTTCGATGACGCCGCTCTCGCTGAACTGAGCCGGTCAATCGGCGCCCATGGCCTGATGCAGCCGGTGGTCCTGCGTTCCCGGCCCCAAGGCGGCTATGAGCTGGTGGCTGGCGAACGGCGCTTGCGGGCGGCGGGCTTGACCGGCCTGGAAGCGGTGCCCGCCGTCGTCCGCGAGGTCACCGACGAGCAGGCCGCGGCCATGGCGCTCATCGAAAACGTGCAGCGCGAGGACTTAAAGCCGCTTGAGGAAGCCGAGGCGCTGCGCCGCCTGCGCGATGAGTTCGGCTTGACCCAGCAGGCCGTCGCCGATGCCGTGGGCAAGTCGCGCGAGGCGGTGGCCAATCTGCTGCGGCTGCTCAATCTCGATCCGGCGGTGCGCGAACTGCTCGATGGGGGCGCCTTGGAGATGGGCCACGCCCGCGCCCTCCTGCCGTTGCCCGCCGCCAAACAGATCGCCGCCGCCCAACGGACGGTGCGGGAGAAGCTCAACGTGCGCCAAACGGAAGCCTTGGTGCGACGCTTGCTCGCTGCCGACGCGCCGACCAACAGGCGGGCCGCGCCCAAGGATTCAGACACGCTGGCGCTGGAGCGGCGGGTCACGGAGCAGCTTGGCGCGCCGGTCTCGATTGCCCACGACGCCAAGGGCGCAGGCCGGGTGACCATTCGCTACGCCTCGCTCGACGAACTCGACGGCATACTCAGCCACCTGCTTCCCAACCAAGGCGATGCGCTTGACTGAGCGCTGGTCCGTGCAACCGTCGCTTGAGCGTTTTGCGGCAGCGGTCGCCGGGAAGATGGCGCAGATCTCCCCCGGCGCCCGGAAGATCGGCATTCGCGGATCCGCAGCCGGCCTGTGCGGGCTGGGTGGCCGACGGCCATGCTCAACGTCCATGAACCGGGCGCCGCGCGGCAATGGGCTGGCTCTGGCCGCCATCCTTTTCGGGGGTCTCCTGATCGGTCCGTTGAACGCGGCCTTGGCCGAGGACCACAGTGGCCATCAGGGGCACGGGGCCGTGGTCGAGCCCATCCCGGAACACTGCCTGTTCTGCGTTGACGGCGTGGCCCCGTCGCTGTCGCCGCAGCCGCCTGAATTCGCCCGGAATGAAGCTGTGGCGGCCCGCAAGCCGGCGCCCTACGCGCCGCCCGCGCTCTGCCGGCGACCAACGCCGGCTTCCGCAAGGGGGCCACCCGGCTTTCTCCTGTAATCGTTCCCGACGTTCGACCAAAAGACCACTTACAGGAGCTGGAAAGTGAAGAGACTCCCGTGCGCGGCGTTGGCCGCGCTTTTGCCATTGCCCATGCATGGTGCAGCGGATGCCGGCCGTGCGGACGACCACGCCCCGATCGGCGTCATGGCCGACCACCGACATGACAAGGGGGAATGGATGTTCTCCTACCGCGCCATGCTGATGACCATGGCCGGCAACCGCGACGGCACCCGAGGCCTTGCGCCCGATCAGTTGCTGCGCAGCGGCAGCGGCGCCTACCGCGTCGCCCCCTTGGAGATGACCATGACCATGCACATGCTGGGGGTCATGCATGCGCTCTCGGACTCGATCACGCTGATGGCCATGGCACCCTATTACTCCTCCATGAGGATGGACCATGCCACTGCCATGGGCGGGCAGTTCGAAACCGCCACGGACGGCCTTGGCGACCTCCGGTTCTCGGCGCTGTTCCCCTTGGCAGGCGACGGCGCCGCGAGCTTGGGCATCGTCGCCCCCACCGGCCGGACAAGCCACCGCGACCGCACGCCGATGGGCGAGTCGGTGCTGCCCTATCCGATGCAAATCGGTTCCGGCTCCTGGTCGGCCACCGGCTCGCTCACTTGGAATCGGCAGCGCGCCGGCGGCTCGTTCGGCGCCCAGATTCGCGGACTGGTGCGGTTGGACGACAACAAGCACGGCTACCGCCGGGAGGACCGCGCTGAGGCCACGGCTTGGGGCGCTTGGTCGCCGCGGCCCGAACTTTCGCTGTCCCTGCGCGCCAAGTACAGCGCCTGGAGCGACGTAAGCGGCGCCGACCCTCGATTCGCCGGCGGGCTTGCCGGCAATCTGGTGCCGACGGTGGATCCGCAACTGCGCGGCGGCAAACGCCTCGAAGCCATCTTCGGCCTGAACCTCCTGCTGGGCAGGCATCGCCTCGGCGCGGAGGCGTCGCTGCCGCTGCACCGAGATCTGGACGGGCCGCAGCTTGAAACCGATCATGTGCTGACCTTTGGCTGGCAGTATGCGCTGGAGTGAGCGGCTTTGGCCGGGACCGCCTTCGGACCGCCCTCAACAGGCCGCGCCGGGCGGGAGCGGGCTCGGAAGCATTGCGGAACCTGACCTAGGCAACAGGCGCGGCGTTTTGCGCCGGCGAAACGCCAACGCGCCCGCGGCGCGGGCGCCCGTTGACGGCGCGGTCCCTGCGAAACGCGGACTTTTTGCAAAATCGCTGTTGAATGCGCCAAACCGCCTCTCTATAATCCGCGCCGCTTTCACGGGACCCGCCTGACTTGGCTTTCGATTGGTCCGGCGCAACGCTTGGGCGGGGCGCGGGAAACATCAGTCTGATTTGCGCCATTGCGGCCATGCAGGTTGTCATGGCCGCGGCGGCGGTGTGCTTGTTTGCGCTGCTCGGGGCCGAACAGGCCGCGGCGGCGGCTTGGGGCGGCATGGCGTGCGTCGTGCCAACCGCGCTGTTCGCATGGGCGGCTGATCGGGAGCGCAGGGCAGGCCGGGTTCTAACCTACGGCTTGGCGCGGTCACTGGCCACCCTGGCCTTGATGGCATTGGCCTTGGCTTGGGCCAAGCCCGCCCCGCTCGGGTTTCTCGCCACGCTGGGCTGGGTGCATCTCGCCTACGTCGCGGCACCCTTGGGGCAGTCGCTGGTCCGGCAGCGGCGCTCGGGAAGCCGCCGGCGGCGGCATCGCCAAGGCGGTAAGGCAAGCCCGGGCGCTTGCATGGCAACGGACATCTGAAGATAAGGACGTTTTTCGCTCAGCTATGGCATCCGACAATCCAACCAGTGCCGAGTACATCAAGCACCACCTGACCAACCTGACCTACGGCCAGCACCCGGACGGCAGTTGGGGCTTCGCCCACTCCGCGGAGGCGGCGGCCGAGATGGGCTTCATGTCCATCCACGTTGATTCGATGGCTTGGTCCATCGGCCTGGGCTTGATCTTTCTGGCCGTCTTCCGCCGCGCCGCCAGTCGCGCCACCGCCGGGGTGCCGGGCGGCCTGCAGAACTTCGTCGAGATCATCGTCGAGTTCATTGACGACACCACCGCAAGCATCTTCAACCACAAGAACGACCTCATTGCGCCTTTGGCGCTGACCATCTTCGTGTGGGTGTTTCTCATGAACCTGATGGACTTGGTGCCCGTGGATTGGGTGCCGGAACTGGCCAAGCTGGCGGGCATCGAGCACATGAAGATCGTGCCGAGCACCGATCCCAACATCACCATGGCGATGGCGCTGTCGGTGTTTGCGCTCATCATCTACTACAGCATCAAATGCAAGGGCATCGGCGGTTTTCTCGCTGAGCTGTCGTTCCACCCCTTCCCGTCCAAGCTGATGATTCCGATCAACTTCGTGCTGGAGTTCGTGACGCTCATCGCCAAGCCGCTGTCCCTGGGGCTGCGCCTGTTCGGCAATTTGTACGCCGGCGAGATGATCTTCATCCTCATTGCGCTCATGTTTTCGTCGGGCATCCTCATCGCGATGGCGGGCGGCGCGCTGCACTTCGCATGGGCGGCGTTCCACCTGATGGTCATCACCCTGCAGGCGTTCATATTCGCGGTGCTGACCGTCGTTTACCTGGCTCAGGCCCACGACACAGAAGAGCATTGATTCGTTTCAACCCACCGTCAAAACCGGAGAAACCATGGAACTAGAAGTTCTTTTATACATAGCGGCTGGCCTCATTCTGGGGCTCAGCGCCATCGGCGCATCCATTGGCGTGGCCGTGTTGGGGGGCAAGTACCTTGAGGGCGTCGCCCGCCAGCCGGAATTGCTGCCGATGCTGCGCACCCAACTCTTCATCGTGCTCGGCCTCGTGGACGCCGTGCCGATGATCGGGGTGGGCATCAGCCTGTACGTCATCTTCGCGGTCGCCTAGCGCCGCGGTTCCATTCGCTTCGCACAGCGCGAAACGAGCAAGCAATCATCACGCAACAACGCGGAATGCGGACATGAACATAGGATTGACGCTGTTCGGGCAAAGCTTGGTCTTCCTGATCTTCGTTGCGTTCTGCATGAAGTACATCTGGCCGGCGCTGAAGTCGGCGATGTCGGAGCGCCAGCGGACCATCGCCCAAGGCCTGGCGGCGGCGGCGGCGGCGGAACGCAAGCTCGGCGAGGCCGAGAGCGGGGCGGCGGCGGAGCGGGCCAAGGCCCGGGCGGAAGCGGCCCAGATTGTTGACCAAGCCCGGCAACAGGCCAGCCAGATGATTGAGGACGCCAAGAGCAACGCCCGCTTGGAGGGCGCAAGGCTGCTTGAGGCGGCGCAGGCGGAAATCGATCAGGAAGTCAACCGGGCTCGGGAGAGCCTAAGGCGCCAAGTGGCGGCGCTCGCCGTTGCGGGCGCTGAACGGGTGCTGGAGGAGCGCATCGATGCCAGCGCTCATGAGCGCCTGCTCGAGCGTCTGGCGGCGGAGCTCTAGGCTGACATGGCGGAACTCGCAACCCTTGCCCGGCCTTACGGCAACGCGGTGTTCGCCTCGGCCAAGTCGGCCTCGGCCCTGCCCCGCTGGTCGCGCTTGCTCAGCGTTCTGGGCGCCGCAGTGGGCGAGCCTCGGGTGCGGGCGTTGATCGATTCGCCGCAGATCGCCGCCCCCGTCAAGGCCCAACGGCTGGCGAAGCTTTGCGGCGACGACATCGACGCCGCCGGCCGCCAGTTCCTCCAAGTGCTGAGCGCCAATGGGCGGCTGGCTCTGCTGGACGAGATCCAAGGCCGCTTTGAGGAGCTCAAAGGCCAGGAGGAACGCACCTTGGACGTCGAGGTGCGCTCGGCCCGACCGCTTTCCGATGCCCAGGCGGAAACGTTGAGGGCCGCCCTGCAACGGCGTTTCGACAAGGCGGTCAGCTTGACCAGCGCAGTGGACGGCGAGCTTCTCGGCGGCGCGGTCATTCGGGCCGGCGACGTGGTCATAGACGGCTCGGTGCGTGGCCGCCTCGCCAAGCTGCAGGGGGCGCTGGCCCGCGCCTGAGCGGTCGTCCTGTCGTCATCGAGTCCGCAACCCGTTTTTGAAATCAGCCTGATCAGGCAATAGGAAGAGCTAAGGGACACCCAATGCAGCCACTTAATCCCTCGGAAATCAGCGACATCATCCGCCAGCGCATCGAAAGCCTCGACGTGCATGCCCAAGCGCGGAACGAAGGCGTGATCGTCGGCGTGTCGGACGGCATCGTCCGCATTCACGGGCTGGCCGATGCGCAGTACGGCGAGATGATCGAGTTTCCCGGCGACCTCTACGGCATGGCGCTGAACTTGGAGCGGGACTCCGTCGGCGCCGTCATCCTCGGCAACTACCTGAACCTGTCGGAAGGCATGACCGCCCGCTGCACAGGCCGCATCCTTGAAGTGCCCGTGGGCCGCGAGCTGCTCGGCCGGGTAGTGGACTCCCTAGGCGCGCCCATCGACGGCAAGGGGCCGATCAACGCAACGCGGACGGCGCCCATCGAGAAGGTGGCGCCCGGCGTCATCGCCCGCCAATCGGTGGACCAGCCCGTGCAGATCGGCCTGAAGTGCATCGACGCCATGGTGCCCATCGGCCGCGGCCAGCGCGAGCTCATCATCGGCGACCGGCAGATCGGCAAGACCGCGATCGCCGTGGACGCCATCATCAACCAAAGGAACAGCGGCATTAAGTGCGTTTACGTGGCCATTGGCCAGAAGATGTCCACCATCGCCAACATCGTGCGCACCTTTGAGGATTACGGGGTGATGGACAACACCATCGTGGTCGCCGCCAGCGCTTCGGATCCCGCGCCCATGCAGTTCATCGCCCCCTATTCCGGTTGCTCCATGGGGGAATTCTTCCGTGACGAAGGGGAGGATGCGCTCATCATCTACGACGACCTGACTAAGCAGGCTTGGGCGTACCGGCAGATTTCCCTGTTGCTGCGTCGGCCGCCGGGCCGCGAAGCCTATCCGGGAGACGTGTTCTACCTGCACTCGCGGCTGCTTGAGCGAGCCTCCCGGGTCAATGCCGATTACGTGGAGCGCATCACCGAAGGCCGCGTCAAGGGCCAGACCGGCTCGCTGACCGCCCTGCCGATCATCGAAACCCAAGCCGGCGACGTGTCCGCCTTCGTGCCCACCAACGTGATCTCCATCACCGACGGCCAGATCTTCCTGGAGACCGACAACTTCAACGCCGGCCTGCGCCCGGCCATGAGCCCGGGCATCTCGGTTTCCCGGGTGGGCGGCGCGGCCCAAGTGCCGTTCATGAAGAAGATCGCCGGCGGCATCAAGCTGGCGCTGGCCCAATATCGGGAGCTGGCGGCCTTCTCCCAGTTCGCCTCCGACCTCGACGACGCCACCCGCCGCCAGCTTGAGCACGGCCAGCGGGTCACCGAGCTGATGAAGCAGAAGCAATACGCGCCGATGACGGTGGCGGACATGGGCGTGGTCCTGTTCGCCGCCAACGAGGGCTATCTGGAGGACGTGGCCGTTGACAAGGTGCTGGATTTCGAGCAGGCGCTGCTGGGCTACATGAACGCCGAGCACGGCGACTGGATGGCCAACATCAACGCAACCGGCGCCTACGACGACGAGGTGGAGCGGCACATGCGCGACGCCATCGAGCAGTTCAAGAACACCCAGACTTGGTAGCCCGGACGGAGCTTAAGCGAAGCGGAGCGCAACGATGGCGGTCGGCAAGGAAATTCGCAAGAAGATCGGCAGCGTGGAGAACACGCAGAAGATCACCTCCGCCATGCAGATGGTGGCGGCCAGCAAGATGCGCCGCACCCAGGAGAACATGCGCCAAGGCAAGCCGTATGCCGAGAAGATACGACAGATGATCGGCCACCTCGCCAACGCCAATCCGGAGTACCGCCACGTTTACATGGCCGAGCGGGAGGTGCGCCGCGTGGGCTACCTCGTGGTCTCCACCGACAAGGGGCTGTGCGGCGGCCTGAACGTCAACCTGTTCCGCGAACTGGTCAAGGACGTGGCCGGCTGGCAGGCCAAGGGCGTCGAGAGCGATCTCGGCCTGATCGGCAACAAGGCGGCGGCGTTCTTCAGGTCGGTTGGCGGCAACGTGCTGGCAGCGGTGGGCCACGTGGGCGAGACGCCCGCGCTGGCCGACCTGATCGGCGGCGTCAAGGTGATGTTCGACGCCTTTGAGGAAGGCAGGATCGACAAGCTGTTCATCGCCAGCAACGACTTCGTCAACACCATGACCCAAACGCCGACGGTGCGCCAAATGCTGCCCTTGGATCCGGAAGCCGATGAGGCGCTTCAGCGCCGCTGGGACTACATCTACGAGCCCGATGCCCGGCAGTTGATCGAGGGCTTGGTGATCCGCTACGTCGAATCCCAAGTCTATCAGGCAGTGGTGGAGAACGGCGCTTGCGAGCAAGCGGCGAAGATGATCGCCATGAAGAACGCCACCGAGAACGCGGAGAAGCTGATCGGCGAGTTGACGCTGATCTACAACAATGCCCGCCAAGCGGCGATCACTCAGGAAATTGCGGAAATCGTGGGCGGCGCCGCTGCGGTGTAGCGGCATCGATCAGGAAACACCTAAAACACCATTGAATCAGGCAAGGGGCTAAGAGCATGTCGAGTGGCCGAATCGTGCAGATCATCGGAGCGGTGATTGACGTCGAGTTCAATCGAGAGGACGTTCCCAAGGTCTATGACGCATTGACGGTGACCCAAAGCGGCACCGCCTTGGAGGTGCAGCAGCAGTTGGGCGACGGCGTGGTGCGCACCATCGCCATGGGCGTGAGCGACGGCCTCTCCAGGGGTCTGGAAGTGGTCAACACCGGCCAGCCGATCGCCGTGCCGGTCGGCGAGGAGACCTTGGGCCGCATCATGGACGTGCTTGGCAACCCCATCGATGAGAAGGGCCCGGTGAATGCCGCGCAAAAGATGCCGATCCACCGCAAGGCGCCCACCTACGAAGACCAGATCGGCGGCAATGAGCTGCTTGAGACCGGCGTCAAGGTGATCGACCTGATCTGCCCGTTCGCCAAGGGCGGCAAGGTGGGCCTGTTCGGCGGCGCCGGCGTGGGCAAGACGGTCACCATGCTGGAGTTGATCCGCAACATCGCGATCGAGCACTCCGGGCTTTCCGTGTTCGCCGGCGTCGGCGAGCGCACCCGCGAAGGCAACGACTTCTATTACGAGATGGAGGAGGCTGGGGTTCTCGACAAGATTTCCCTGGTCTTCGGGCAGATGAACGAACCGCCCGGCAACCGTCTGCGGGTGGGCCTCACCGGCTTGACCTTGGCGGAGCAGTTCCGCGACGAGGGCCGCGACGTGCTGCTGTTCATCGACAACATCTACCGCTACACCTTGGCTGGCACCGAGGTCTCCGCGCTGCTCGGACGGATGCCTTCGGCTGTGGGCTACCAGCCCAACCTGGCTGAGGAGATGGGCGTTCTCCAGGAACGCATCACCACCACCAAGACCGGCTCCATCACTTCGGTGCAGGCAGTCTATGTGCCCGCCGACGACCTGACGGACCCGTCGCCCGCGACCACCTTCGCGCACTTGGACTCCACGGTCACCCTCTCCCGCGCCATCACCGACCTCGGCATCTACCCGGCGGTGGACCCGCTGGACTCCACCAGTCGGCAACTTGACCCCAACGTGGTCGGCCAGGAGCACTACGACGTGGCCCAAGGGGTGCAGCAGACCCTGCAGCGCTACCAGGAGCTGCGCGACATCATCGCCATCCTCGGCATGGACGAACTCTCCGAAGAGGACAAGCAGCTCGTTTACCGGGCGCGCAAGATGCAGCAGTTCTTCTCCCAGCCCATGTTCGTCGCCTCCCAGTTCACTGGCCAGGACGGCAAGTTCGTGCGCCGGGAGGATACGGTGCGCAGCTTCAAGGGCATCCTGGAGGGCGAGTACGACCAGCTGCCGGAAAACGCCTTCTACATGGTCGGCAGCATCGAGGACGCCATCGCTAAGGCGGAGACCCTGTAGGAGCGGCGCCATGGCCACCATGCAGTGCGACATCGTCAGCGCCGAGCAGGCGATCTTCTCCGGCCCGGTGGCGATGGTCAGCCTGCGCGGCACCATCGGCGAGCTCGGCATCCTGCCGGGCCATGCGCCGCTCCTGACCGGCATTCGCCCCGGCACGGTGCAACTGCGCTTGGAGAACGGCGACGAGGAGGTGTTCTATGCCTCCGGAGGCTTCATCGAAGTCCAGCCGGGCATCGTCACGATCCTGGCGGACACCGCCTCCCGCGCCGAGGACATCGACGAAGCTGCGGCCGCAGAAGCCCGGGAAGCCGCCGAACGCGCCCTGTCCGAGCAGGCCGCCGATTTCGATTTCTCCGTGGCCGCCGCCCAGTTGGCGGAAGCCATGGCCCAGCAGCGCACTTTGCAGGAGCTGCGCAAGCGTCGGCGTTGACCGCGCAGCGCCCTCGGCGCCGCTCGATCAACGTTTGAGTTGCTTCGCAACTGCGCGAGCAAGCTCGCGTTTGAGTTGCTTCGCAACTCAGCGTTGGGGGAGGCGGTGTCCGGCGGAACCTGCTCCGATTCGAGTGATGGAATAGCTGGATCGAAACGGTTGCCCTTGCTGGAGATTGGTCATGATCAAAAGGCTCTACGCCGACAACTTCAGATGCTTGGTCAACTTTGAAATCGAGTTGGACGAGACGAACTTGTTCCTCTCCTTTCGACTGGACGCAGTCGGGATTTGGGGTGCTGAATGAAAGGCACGACAATATTGAAACTTGGTTTGCATGCCTCAGCGGTGATTCCGTTGACGAACGTGATGTCCGCAAGGCGGGCTTCCGAAACCGCAGCTGCAAGACCTTCGCGGATGAACCGTATCGTCGGATATGCCGTGAAAGGCAACAGCTGAGACAGCCCGCGCCGCAGTCACTGGAGGAAGCCTGCCTGGAGTGCCGGAAGCTCAAACGGCCATAGCGTCCCCGTTCGGCATTGCCTCGCGCAGCGTGAAGCAGGAGACATTCTGATGACCCAAATGACAGGCGGCGAGGCGATGGCCCGCGCCGCGCTAGCCAACGGCATCGACACCATCTTCGGTATTCCCGGCGCCCAGATCTACCCGCTTTTTGATGCCTTCAAGCGCCTTGGCGCAAATCTGGTCTTTCCCCGCCACGAGCAAGCGGCTGCCTACATGGCCTATGGCGCCGCCAAGTCCACCGGTCGATCAGCGGCTTTTGCGGTCGTTCCGGGACCGGGAATTTTGAACACGGCCGCCGCGCTGCTGACGGCTATGGGGGGCTGCGCGCCAGTGGTCGGGCTGACCGGCCAAGTGCCCTCGCAATACCTCGGCAAGGGCCGGGGCCACTTGCACGAGTTGCCTGATCAGCCGGCCACCTTGCGGACCTTCATCAAGGACGCCCTGCGCATCGGCCAACCGGCCGATGCGCAGGGCGTCATCAACCGCGCCTTCCAAACCGCGCGCAGCGGCCGTCCCGGACCGGTCACTGCGGAAATGTGCTGGGACACCATGGCCGAACTCGGAGAGGTCAGTTTCGACGATGGCCAACCAGCCATCGTCAATCCGCCGCTCGACACGGATGCCATCCAAGCCGCCGCCCGCACCATCGCCGCCGCCAGCAAGCCGATGATCATGTGCGGCGCCGGGGCGCAGCATGCGGCCGATGAAGTGCGGGCCTTGGCGGAACGGCTGAACGCGCCGGTCACCGCGTTCCGCAGCGGCCGCGGCATCGTTCCCGAAGACCACGCGCTGGGCGTCCGATCTGTGGCCGCCCGGGAACTTTACGACGAGGTGGACGTGCTGATCGGCATCGGCAGCCGTCTGGAAATGATCACCATGCGCTGGCGCGACATGAACCGCTACGAGCAGAAGCCCGCCGATGCCCCCAAGATCATTCGCATCGACATCGAGGCTCAGGAAATGGAGCGGCTGCGCCCGGACATCGGCATCGTTGCGGATTCCGCCGAAGCCTGCCAAGCGCTGCTGCGAGAACTCGGGACCTTGGCTTCGCCGAACGCGGACCGGCTTGATGAGATTCGTTCCGCCAAGGCCCGCGCCGATGTGGCGGTGGCGAGGATTCAGCCGCAAGTGGACTACCTGCGCGCCATTCGCGAGGTCTTGCCCCGAAACGGCTTCTTCGTGCCCGAACTCTCGCAAATGGGCTTTGCGAGCTATTTCGCATGGCCGGTGCTCGCGCCTAGAACCTACGTCACTGAGGGCTTTCAGGGAACCTTGGGTTTCGGCTTCCCCACCGCCCTAGGGGTCAAGGTGGCCAATCCCGACCGAGCGGTGGTCTCCGTGACCGGCGACGGCGGCTTTCTCTTCGGCCTACAGGAGCTGGCGACGGCCGCAGCGCACCGGATCGGCTTAGTGACGCTGGTGTTCAACAACGGCGCCTACGTCAACGTGCGCCGCGACCAGCAACGGCTGTTTGACGGCCGCCTGGCGGGCGCAGACCTGCGCAACCCGGACTTTGCGCGCTTGGCCGAGAGCTTCGGCGTCGAGGGCCACCGCACCAGCAGCCCCCAATCTCTCCGTCCCTTGCTGGAGCGCGCCTTGGGGCGGGACGAGCCGACGCTCATTGAAGTGGTTCTGGGCAAGGAAGCCGAAGCCTCGCCTTGGGAGTTCATCATGATGCCGAAGCCCTTGGCTCGCCCCGATGCGACAAACCGTTAATGGCACCGGAACAGCCCATTAAACGCGTGACTGGCTCCTGTTGTTTCATGCCAAGCGCCGTTGAAGCGTTATGGGGTTCATGCACGGCGCTGGGACAAGCCAACAGTCGCGTTCAGGGACACTGACCTAATGGCCGCTGCGGATTTGCTCAGTGAGTCTTCGGTTGGCTGGTTGTGGTCCAAGCCTTTCAGTCGGCCGGGCGTTGACTTTCAATTGGCCGATATCTGGAAACCTTTGCGCTCGCTGAATTCATGAAGCTGGCCGCTTGGACTGCGGCGCCAGGCACACCTTCCCGCACTTTCGGGACAAGGGTCGCAATGAGGCCGACATTGTCAGAGGATGACGACTTCCGTACCAAAGCGGCAATGAAGGTCGTCTTGGTCGTCGCAATGAGGCCGACATTGTCAGAGGATGACGACGGGCGGATTGTCGGTATCGAGGTGAAGGCGTTGGCAACGGTTTCCAAAGGGTGCTTTCCTGGCATGCGAAGCCGTGCCTCCGCCTGCGGCGACCGCTTCGTCTTGGGTCTGGTGCTATATGATCACAGCCGGACCGTGCCTTTTGGCGAGCGGTTGGTCGCCGCCCCATCTCGACGCTTTGGTCAAGTGAGTGAGGCACTCGGGTCAGCCATCACCAACAGCCAGTTTCCATCCTCAGCAATGGAAGCGATTTGGGGGTTTGCCATGAAATGCCGAAAAATTGCGCTGGCGTGCCTTTCATGCGCATGCGTGTCATGTGCGGCGCCATCGATTTTTGTTTCCGCTGACGGCGTCGCGGACAACCCGCCGGTCAGGCTCCATGTGTTCGATTGCGGTGAGCTGTCGTTTCCCGACGTATCGGCGTTTGGCCTCAGGAACACCGACACGGACGTGCGCCGTATGTTCGTGCCCTGCTACCTGATCCGGCACCCCCGAGGCGATCTCCTGTGGGATGCGGGGCTTGACCCGGCGATCGCAGGGCAAGGCGCAGTTAATGCAGGCGCGTTCACCATGACCTATGCGCGGTCCCTGCTCGATCAGCTGAATGACATGGGGCTCGGCCCTGATGACGTGGAATTCATGGCGCTGTCGCACATGCACTTCGACCATGTGGGCGCCGCAACGCAGTTCCCCAAAGCCAGGTTGCTGATCCAAGCCGCCGAGTACCAAGCGGCCTTCCTGCGCCCCGACGACTATGGCGGCGTCTATGACATTGAACAGTACGGCGGCCTTGCCGGAAATCCAAGGCAACTCCTCACCGGCGACCATGACGTCTTCGGCGACGGCACCGTGACGATCATCAGCGCCCCGGGCCACACGCCGGGGCACCAAATGCTGCTGGTCCGTCTCCGGAACGCCGGCCCCGTTCTGCTGTCGGGCGACCTCTATCACTTCCGGGCGACGCGCCGGCTGCGGGCCGTTCCAACGTTCAACACGAATGCCGATCAGACCTTGGCGTCCATGGTCAAGGTCGAGCGACTGCTTGAGGAGACAGGCGCTGCGCTGTGGATCGAGCACGACCGGGCGCTGGCCCAAGATCTGAGGCTCGCACCTGCGGCGCACGACTGAGGGCAGGGGCGGAAAGTCTTTAGGACAGCTCCGCCTACAGCCGCGTTGCAGCGTGGGGAAGGTCTTCGTCCAAAAGCCGGGCCTACCTCAAAAGCCTTTCGGCCAGCGCATCGTGGGAGCCCGGCGCGAGTTCGGTGAGCTGGACGCGATCGATCCCCAAGGTGGCCAGATTCTCGAGCGAGCGAGCCACTGCGTCCGGATGGCCGACGAATTGGCCCAAGTAGCCGTTCCCGAACAGGCCCTTCAGGGCCATGACTTCCGGCGCCTCCCCAGCAGCCACCAGCAGGAAGATGCCCAAGGGCTTGGCCGCGTCGATGGCCTTCACGCGCTCGACGTTGCGCTTGACCTCATCCGCCGTGACCGTGGCCACCGTGGCTAGGTCGAGCGCGCCGCCGCGGGTGCCGCGGGCGCTGGCCTTGATTTCCATCCGATCCACCAGCGGGGTCGTTTCGCGGAGCGCTCGCGGCCCGCCCGCCGATGCAATCAGCGGCGGCGGCGTGGCCGGCGTGGGGCCGATGGCGGATTCGCCGGCAATGTCGATCTGGTAGTGTTCGCCCGCAAAGCGGCACTGCCCGGTGCGGATCAAGGCAGCCGCGATTTGCAGCGCTTCGACGTAAAGGCCGACCCGCGTCGGGCCGTCGGGGTAGGCCATCCCCATCGCCTGCATCTCCGCCGCCGCCCAACCGGCCCCCAGCCCAGCCTCGAAGCGCCCGCCCGAAAACGTCTGCAAGGCCAGCGCCGCCTGCGCGAACTCGACGGGCGAGCGGAACAGGTTGTTGGCGAACGACGTGGTCACCTTGATGCGCTCGGTCGCGCCGACCATGGCCATGGCCGTCACGAAGACATGCGGATACCGGTGGTCGCCCAGAAAAAGGTGGTCGCTGGCGCAGATGCCATGCCAGCCTTGGGCCTCCTTCGCCTTCGCCCATGCCCCGGGTTGGTCGAAGTCCCTCACGGGGAGGTTGGGGAAGTATTCCATGGCGGTTTCCGTCCATTGCCTGCTCGAACCGGAGGATACGGCAGGAGCGACCAGCCTTGAAGCCCGCGCGACCTGCCGGTCGCGAATGTGGTTTCGCTTACCGCGAAACTCCGCGCTCAATGGCGGGCCAGGTTCCGGTATGTTTGCGAGCCTGCACAGCCTGTTGCGTAGGTCAGGTTCGATGCGTTCTTAAACCCGGACACCGGCTGGGAGCTGGCGGCCCGGGCTGGCAACCTGGGCTGGCAACGATCGGGAGCGCCGGTGGAACTTTCCGTTCTTCGTTCTACAATCGACGCATGTCAGGCCGTTGGGGCAGGTGATGGCCACCCACCATGTGCTGATCGACTACGAGAACGTCCAGCCGAAGAACTTGGCGGCGTTGAAGGGCGATTCTCAGGATCACGCCTTCCGGATCATCGTGTTCGTCGGCGCGAACCAGCAGCGGCTGCCGAGGGACTTGGTGTTCGAGATGCAGTCCTTCGGCGGCAACGCGCACTACATTGAAGTCACGGGCAGCGGCAAGAACGCGCTCGACTTCCACATTGCCTACTACCTCGGCAAGCTGGCGAAGCCGGGGTCGGACGACCACTTCCACGTGGTCTCCAAGGACACCGGCTTCGATCCGCTCATCCGGCATCTCCAGGGAAACGGCATCCAAGTCGAGCGGCGCAAGGGCCTGTTTGAGATTCCGTGGCTGCGGGCGGACGGGGCTGACTCGTTTGACGACCAGCTCCAAAAGGTGGTCAGGAACTTCGACATGCAGGGCAAGTCGCGCCCGCGCAAGGTGCGCACGGTGCGCACCACCATCAACAACCTGTTCGGGAAGAGCCTCACCGAGGAGCAGCTCGACGCGCTCGTCAACGGTCTGCGGAAGCTGAACTACATTGCGATCGAGGGCGAGCGGATCAAGTACCGGCCCTGAGTCGGGCCGGTCACCACGGGGCGGCAAGAGCAATCCCTAAAGGACTTAGGCTGATTCCGCCCGCCTACTAGGCAAGTCGGGAACCATTCATAACCGCCTCGCATAGGTGGCAAGTTCCTCTGCGGAAATGTGCTCGGATGGAACGAGACGGTAGTGCCGCTCCTCGACGACCCTCACTTCGTCCTTCTCGATGGTAAGCTCGAACAATGCGATGAGTTCGCCGCTCATGAACTGAGTCGAGATGGGACGGCAAATGAGGTGCGGGAATCGTTCCGCGCAACACTGAATGTCCTGCTTGGTCTGAACGATCGACAAGCGGTCGGACCCGCCCTTGGCCTGAACCGGTATCACGTATTGCCGTCCTTGACGATCGACGCCCACATAGATTTCATCTATCTCGATCTGGCCGACTTGGGAAACAGTGGTGCGAAGGTGACTCTGAAGCGAGTACGCGGCAACGCCTAGGAACACATCGATCAGACGGTTGTATCGAACTTTGGCAAGCAACGCCTGCTCATCGGAAAGGGAATACGCCGAAACGATTTCGGGGGTGGCATCAGGCAACTTGATGGTGACTAGGTCGGGGTTTGGCACGATGCGGCTGACCTGCGCCAAGCGGAAGAGGTACTTCGCACGGCCTGCGCCCTCGATCACCCACTCGCGCCCCTCTGTTTGAGTTGCCAAAATCGATTCAGGCATTGGTGTTCTATAGCGAAACGAATAGACCAAGTCGCCGATGTTTTTTGGCAAAGGGACGCCCATAGCTCTGGCCGTATCCTCGATATCGCTTCGCTCGAAGGGAACTTCTATCGCACCACTGGCATAGCGATCAAAAAATATCTTTTCGATCAATATCTTATAGAGGTTGGACTTTGACTTCCCTACTGATTTCATGGTCTTCTCGCTCACTTTCCCGGCCACTCCATCACGATCACCTCCTCCCGTAGCTGCTCTCCCGTGACGGTCGATGGCCGGGTGCGAAACAGGTCGATTCCAAGAATCCTGTAACCAAGCGATTCAGCCATATCCGACAGCAACTGGCCGGTTCGAATCATCACGCGCAAGTAGGACGCTTGATCACCGACCACGTAGGCGAGCTTGGCGCCGGGCTTGAGCGCCTCGCGCAGGGAGGCGAAGTGCTGCGCCATGCCGCCGAAGTAAAGGCGGGTCACGCGGGCGTATTGGCGCTCAAATCCCGAAGTTTTTCCCAACTCGATGCGCCGTCGCTCTATGGCTTCGGCAATGCGGTCAATCGCTTGGTTTCCGGCAATGGCTTGATCGTCGGTGTCCGCCGCATAGACGCCGCGGGTGTTCGAGCGGACCAAGCCTTGCTTGAGTTGACGCAATTCCGCCCGGCTGCGCACCAGTCCGAGAACAACGGACTCCAAGCGCGTTGCGCGGGTGTAGTCCTTCTCGTTGGGATAGGGTGGCGAGGTAATGACGGCGTCGATGGACCTTGGCGCCAAGGCTTGATGGGCTTGGCGGGCATCCGATTTGACGACTTGGGATGCGATGGCGCTGCGGTGCCTGAACTGCGCGAGGTCGCGGGCGATCGTCTTCATGCCCGCCAGCCAAGCCTCAACGACCGGAGCGTCCCCCCGAATCCGGCCAACGCCCACTTCCGGCCCGAATTTCAGGTTGCCGATGCGTTGCACCAAAGCGTTGGCCAGCGCTAGTCGTCCGTACTTGCGCAACGGCGGCGAGCCGCATCCGTCGATGGCCTCAAGCAGCGTCAAGGTCTTGTGCAGAGGCAAGGGGCTGATGGAATCCTTGAGCAGCAGCTTCGTTTGCTCCGGTTCGAGACACCGCAGACCAGCGTCCGCGCCATTGCCAACAGCGCCTTCACTAAAGAGCGAGGACATCCCATCAGTCTTGAGCAACCGCGCATTCCCCTCGCGTCCCAATCGCTCGCTCACAATCTGTTTTGTTGCCGCCTGGGCGACTTGCTCCGCTTCGGAAACCAGCGTGTCGCCGCAGGTCAACCAGTCAACCTTCACGGCGCTTGCAAAGTGGGCAATGGGATTGGATTCAAGCCCGGCGCTGCCTACCCCCTGTTTCTTGCATTCAACCAAAGTGGTGCCGGTGCCGCAGAAAGGGTCGAGCACAGTGTCGTCCGATTTGACGGCAAATCGATTCAAGTAGTTCTGCACTAGGTGCGGTGGGAAGGACAGGACGAATCGATACCAGCTATGTACGGCACGGTCTTGCGGCCGCATCTTGTTTTCACCGCTGGCTGCGGGAGTGGCACGGGCGGGATTGGAGTCGGCCCAGAGCATGGGTTTTCGACGACATTCGCTTGGTTGGCAGGATTATAGACCCCAAGCCTGCCGTTGCGTCCCTGCCTATAATGACGGCCCTGCCAAAACGCTGCTGCGGCCCACCATCGTTCCCATGGCCACGCATTCTCCGCTCGCCGTCATCGTCCTCGCCGCCGGGGAGGGCAAGCGCATGGCCTCCGGGCTGCCCAAGGCGCTGCATCGCATCGGCGGCCGAACGCTGCTTGATCACGTTGTTTCGACGGCTCAAAGCCTTGAGGCTGATGATGTGTTGGCAGTCATCGGCCAAGGCGCGGAGGAGGTTCAGGCCAGCACCGCAAGCGCCGTTCGATGGGTCAAGCAAAGCGAGCGGCTGGGCACTGGCCACGCAGTGGCCCAAGCGCTGCCTTGGATCGATGATGCGGCAGTGGCGCTGGTGCTGTGCGCGGACGTTCCCTTGGTTGGCCACGCCACCCTGCAAGCCTGCGTGGATGCCGCCCGCGCAGGCGCATTGGCTCTGGTCACCGCGGAGCTTGACGATCCGGCCGCATTGGGACGCGTCGTGCGCGGCGGCAACGGGCGCATTGCGCGCATCGTTGAGTTCAAGGACGCCAGCAAGCAGGATCGAACCATCCGCGAGGTCAACGCCGGACTGATGGCGCTGCCCGCCGCCGCGCTGCGCAGGCTGCTCGCGCAAGTGACGCCCGACAACGCCCAAGGCGAGTACTACCTCACCGACTTGGTGGCCCTGGCCATTGCTGACGGGATGCGGGTTGAAGGCATCCGCGCCGACGACGTCGATGAGATTCTCGGCATCAATGACCGCGCCCAGCTCGCCAAGGCTGAGCGCGTTTTCCAGCGACGGGAAGCGCAACGGCTCCTGGCCGCTGGGGTGACCTTGGCGGACCCCGCCCGCTTGGACGTTCGCGGCGACGTGACCGCCGGCCAGGACGGCTTCATCGACGCCAACGTGCTTTTGACGGGGCGCGTCACCCTTGGCGAGCGGGTGCATCTCGGCCCGGGCGCGGTGATCGAAGACGCCGAAATCGGCGACGATGCGCGCATAGAGGCTTACTCCGTCATCGAAGGCGCCCGCATCGGCGCCCGCTGCCGCATCGGGCCGTTCGCCAGGCTGCGGCCCGGCACGTCACTGGGGGAGGAGGCCAAGGTGGGCAATTTCGTGGAAACCAAGAACGCCCGCTTGGGCGTGGGCGTGAAGGCCAGCCACCTCGCCTATCTCGGCGACGCCGACATCGGCGCGGACAGCAACATCGGCGCCGGCGCCGTCACTTGCAACTACGACGGCGCTGACAAGCACCGCACCGAGATCGGCGATGACGTGTTCATCGGCACCAACGCCACCTTGGTCGCGCCGCTGACCATTGAGTCCGGCGCGTTCATCGCCGCCGGCTCCACCATCACCGAACCGGTTGGGAAAAAGGAACTCGCCGTGGGCCGCGGCCGGCAGCGGAACATCGACGGCTGGACGCGACCGGGTCGCAAATCGCGTTAGGGAAGGTCTGAACAAGACGGCATTTTTCGCCGGGCTTGCGGATGACTTCGTTTTTTGAAGCCAACCGGCATGGAAGGAGGCGAAATCATGCCTTCAGGGCATGGGACGTGTTGGGCATGGCCGTCCCGGACGCCTTTTCGCGCCCCTTCGCGGATCGCGGGCGGATTGCGCCCGCGGCGTCAGGCGGGCGCATAGCGGCCGGCGATGAGCAGGTTGGAGAAGCCGAGCGGCAGCGCGATGCGCTGCGTGTTCTTCGCCAAGCCCCGGTAGCGCACCTTGGCGTAGCCGAAGTGCCGCTTCACGTACAGGAACGGGTGCTCCACCTTGGCCCGCACCGAACCCTTGCGCCGCTCCGCCGCCGCCTCCGGCCCTGATGGATCCAGCTGCCGCCGCTTGCCGCGCTTCATCGCCACCTGCCAGTCCACGTCCATGCCCCGGTTCCCCTCGCGCTTGCCCACGCCCTCGTAGCCCGCGTCGCCCCACACCCGTTCCTCGCCGCCGTGCAGCACCGCGTGCGCCGTGGCCACGTCGGCCTCGTTCGCCGAGGTCGTCTCCAAGCTGTGCGTCAGGCCCGTCTCCGAGTCCACGCCGATGTGCGCCTTCATCCCGAAGTGCCATTGGTTGCCCTTCTTCGTTTGGCGCATCTCCGAATCCCGCTCCCCCGTCCTGTTCCTGGTCGAGCTCGGCGCGTCGATGATGCTCGCGTCCACGATCGTCCCGCGCTTCAGGCGGTGGCCCAGCGAAGCCAGGTGCGCGTTGATCTCCGCGAACAGCGCCTCGCCCAGGCCGTGCCTCTCCAGCAGGTGCCGGAAGTTCAGTATCGTCGTCTCGTCCGGCAGCGGACCCGTCAGCCGCAGGCCCGCAAACCGGCGCACCGACTCCACTTCGTACAGCAGGTCCTCCATCCCCGGATCGCTCAGGTCGTGGAACAGCTGCACGCAGTGAACCCGCAGCATCGTGCGCAAGGGATACGGCCGCCGGCCACGGCCCGACTTCGGGTAAAACGGCTCGATCCGCCGCTCCAGCCGGTCCCACGGAACCAGCCCCTCCATCCGCTCAGGAAACAACTCCCGGCGCGTCCGCCGCTTCTTCGAATCGTGCTCCAGCTCCGCGAACGTCGCCTGCTCCATGATCGCTCCAAGGGGTGCTGCCAAGACAGTCATATTATCCCCGGTTCCGGGGAATTAATCAGAGGTTCCTTAGAGCCGGTCGAGCTTGGCCGCTGCCGGAACTGAGGATCGCACGGCTACGGCGACCTTACGCACCGACCTCCTGCTTGCTCGTCACATGCTTCGATCCGTTTCGCCACCAATACGGCCCTCGCGAAACTGGGGAGCAAGTGACAACGCCTCCAGGCAACGAGGCCGACAAGATGGAGCACTGCGGGCGTCCCATTGCCCTTGCTCCGCGGCTGGTTCAGTCAAGTACAATCCGTGCTGGCAATCGCTCATGGTTAAGTTTCTACACACAGCGGACTGGCAGCTGGGGATGACGCGGCACTTCCTCGCTGGCGAGGCCCAAGCCCGTTTCGATGGCGCCCGCATTGACGCCATCCGCGCCTTGGGCAAGCTTGCGCACCGGGAGGACTGCAGCTTCGTCGTGGTTTGCGGCGACGTGTTTGAGTCCAATCAGGTGGGCCGCGACATTGTCTGGCGGGCTCTTGACGCAATGGCGGAGACACCCGAGGTGAGGTTTTGCCTGCTGCCCGGCAACCATGACCCTCTGGACGCCTCATCGGTTTACAGGTCACGCGCTTTCACCGAACGCCAGCCCGCCAACGTTGTTGTCTTGGGAAGCAATGAGCCAACGGAGATCGCACCCAGCGTTGAACTGGTGCCCGCGCCTTGGTTCACCAAGCGCCCGCTCTCCGATCTGGTGGCCGATTGCTGCGACGGGCTCTCGAATTCCGCAGCCATCCGCATCGTTGTGGGGCACGGCGCCTGCGACAGCTTGTCTCCCGATCCATCAAATCCAGCGCTCATCGCCCTCTCTTCGCTTGAGGAAAAGCTCAAGGAAGGGTCAATCCACTATGTGGCTTTGGGAGACCGCCATTCGACAACCGACGTGGGCCAAACCGGAAGAGTCTGGTACTCCGGCGCGCCGGAGCCAACGGACTACGATGAGGTCGATCCCGGCAATGCGCTGGTGGTGGCGCTTGAGGCCGATCAAATTAGCGTGGCCACCAAGCGGGTGGGCGTTTGGAAGTTTGTCCGCAAAACGCGGGAGTTGACCGGCGATGCCGACATCGACGCACTCGCAGACTGGTTCAGCGACATGGATGGCAAGGACCGAACCATTCTCAAGTTGGGGCTTGCGGGCCAGCTTTCCCTCGCTCAACGGGCGCGGCTCGACGAGCTTCTTGACCGCTATGAAGTCGTTTTTGCGGCCTTGGAGAACTGGGGCCGCAGGAGCGACCTCGTCGTGCTGCCGGACGATGCCGACCTCAGCAGGCTCGACCTGTCCGGCTTCGCAAGGGAAGCGTTGCAGGACCTGAGCGAACAGGCGACGCAGGGGGAGCAGTCGCAGACGGCGCGTGACGCCCTGGCCCTTCTGCATAGATTGGCAGCGGCCGAAACGTGAGGCTGCACCGGATGCGGCTTAAGGACTATCGCGGCGTGGCGGACAGCGCCGTGGATTTCGCCACCCAAGGCGTAACGATCATCGAAGGCGACAACGAAGTCGGCAAGACCTGCATTCCCGAAGCCTTGGACCTAATTCTCACCGAGTTGGACTCGTCGGGCAAGAGACGGGTCAAGGACATCAAGCCCGTCCACCGCGATGCAGGCCCGAAGGTCGAGGCCACGCTCTCCTCAGGGCCCTATCGGTTTGAGTTCACGAAGCGGTGGCTCCGCAAGCCCCAGACCATCCTGAACGTATCAAGCCCCAAGCGCGAACAACTGACCGGCCGGGAGGCGCACCAACGGGTCCGGCAGATCCTCGCGGAAACGCTCGATCAAGACCTTTGGGACGCCTTTCGGATTGAGCAAGGCGCTCCGCTGAACTTGCCGGACTTTGCCTCATCCTCCCTAGGGGCGGCGCTCGACCGCGCCGCTGGCGGCGATGCTGCGGACAGCCAGCAAGACGGTCTATGGAAGCGGGTCGAGGACGAACGGCTCCAGTACTGGACGCCCACCGGCCGGGAGTCCCAACAGCGGAAGGGTCTCAAAGAGGAGGTCGCAACCGCTCAAGGCCAAGTGGAGGAGCTTGGGAGGCAGCTTGGCGACGTCGAAAAGGATGCCATGGAGATGGCTCGTTTGGTCGAGGACGAGCGCCGCCTGACCGTCTCCCGGGACGAGGCTGCCGAAGTCGAGCAGGAACTTGATGCGCGACGGAAAGCGCTGGAGCAGCTCAGGAGCGAGGTGCGAAGCAAGCACGACCGTCACGAGGCAGCGCAGGCTAGGCATCAGGAGGTCATAGAGCGGCAAAAACGCCGTCAGGCGTTGATTAAGGCACTCCAAAGCAGCATGGAGAACCTGTCCGCCTTGGAAGATGGGGAGAAACAAACGTCGCTTCGCCTGCAGCCGGCCAAGGAACGGGATGAACGGGCCGCCAGCGCGCTCAAGGCCGCGCGCAGCGACTTGGGGAAGGCGGAGGACGCATTGCGCTTGGCCAACGAAGACCAAGGCTTCCATCGCGAACTCATCGAAAAGAAGCGGCTTTCCAAGTGCCATGCCGACGTTCAAGCCGCGCGGAAGGAACTGGGGGACGCCTTGGCTACAATCCAATCCTCCCAGGTCGATGACGATCTAGTCGATGGGATCGCGCAGGCCAACATCAAACTGGAAGTCGCCCGGTCCACCCGCGACACCTCGTCAGCCCGTGTGGAAGCAACGGCCTTGTCCCGCCTCAAGGCGATGATCGATGGTGAAGAGGTCGAGTTGGAGGCCAATGCCACCCGCTCGTCCTTGGTCTCCGACGACTGGGAACTGGCGGTGCCCGACGTCTTTCGCATCAGGGTGCAGCCGGGGAATGAATTGCGGGAGCTGGCATCCGAAGCCGACGCGGCGGAGCAGGCGTTCAAGCGCCTTTGCGCGCAGGGCGGGGTTGACAGCCTTGATGAAGCGCGCCGGAAGGCCAAGGAACGCAGCCGTGCTGAGCAGCGCCGTGACCAAGCGCGAAAGAGCATGAAACTGGCTCTGCAGGATCAGAGCCTTGAGGAGTTGGCCCAGCAAGTGGAAAGCCTGACCTCATCGACGGCAGCGTATCCCGATCGGCGCATTGGCGATTCTCCCCTCCCGGGCAGTTTTGACGATGCGAAACGCACCGCTTCGACAGCCGAGAAGGCGGTGGCGGTGCGGCGGGACAACCTCAAGCAGTGTGAGGAAAAAGCCGAGCAGGCGCGCAATTCGTTGAGAAGCATCGAAAACGAAGCCGCCGAGCTGCGCGGAAGGGTCAGCAACGCCCGAAGCGCGCGCGAGCGGGCAAGGGAAGATCTGGCAACAGCCCGGCAGGAGCGATCGGACAGCGATTTGAACGCCAAGGTTGATGCGGAAACGGAACAGGTCAGTCTCGCCAGCGCAGCGTTGCGTGAGGCCAAGGAAGCCTTGGAGGCTGAGGATCCGGAGTCGTTGGAAGCAAAGCTCAACAACGTCCGCGATGCGAAGGAACGGGCGAAGGGCAGTCTGCGAAAAAACCAGGACCGCCAACATGAGCTGGCTGGCAGGCTGGAGGGAATCGGCGAAGCCGGTCTGCACTCCAAACTCAGTGACGCAAAGCGCAAACTCGCTCATTTGCAGCGCGACCACCAGCGCGCGGAAGCGCGCGCTCAAGCCGCACTCCTGCTTTTTGAAACCTTCGACAAACATCGCCAAGCAGCCCGCCAGCACTATGTGGCGCCGTTCAAGGCGCGCATTGAAAGGCTTGGGCGCATCGTGTTCGGGCCGACGTTCGAGGCTGAGTTGGGCAGCGACTTGAAAGTCGAGCGCCGCACGCTCGACGGCATCACCCTCGACTTCGAGCAGCTTAGCGTTGGCGCCCAGGAGCAGCTCGGGGTGATCTGCCGACTCGCCTGCGCCGCCATAGTCAGCGCCAGCGATGGCGGCGCCCCTGTTGTCCTCGACGATGCCCTCGGCTGGAGCGACCCGCAACGGCTGCAGGCGATGGGCGCCGCCATCTCCGCAGCGGGACGGGATTGCCAGGTCATCATCCTGACCTGCACGCCTGGCCGCTACGCCCATGTGGGCAATGCCGAAGTGGTCCGCTTGCGGGCCTGACGCCGGCTTGTGATGCAAACGGAAGGTCGAGTCCAAGCGTGTGCGGGATAGTTGGCGCGGTCGCGGACCGCAACGTCGTTCCCATTCTGCTGGAGGGCTTGCAGCGGTTGGAGTACCGGGGCTACGACTCGGCGGGAGTCGGGGTCGTGGCGCAAGCCGACGGCGCGCTCGAAGTGCGCCGGCGCGCCGGCAAGGTGCGCGACCTGGTCGATGACTTGGACAGCGCCCCGTTGGCTGGCCGCACCGGCATCGCCCACACCCGCTGGGCCACGCACGGGCGGCCTCATGAAGTGAATGCTCACCCCCATCAATCGAACGGGCGAATCTGCATCGCCCACAACGGCATCATCGAAAACGCCGACGCCTTGCGGGCTGAGCTGATGGCGGCGGGCTACGCCTTCGCCTCGCAGACGGATTCCGAGGCCATTGCCCACCTCATCGACTTCCACTACGCCGACGGGCGCTCACTAGTTGAGGCGGTGCGCTCGGCGGTGGATCGATTGGCAGGCTCCTATGCGCTGGCGATCATGGCCAGCGGCGATCCCGACCGCATCGTGGCCATCCGGGTGGGCAGCCCCTTGGTGGCGGGCAAGGGCATCGGCGAGAACTACGTCGCCTCCGACGTGCAGGCGCTGCGGGCGGTCACCGACCGCTTCATCATTCTGGAGGAGGGCGATCTCGTCGAAATCACCGCCGCTGAAATTTCCGTGTGGAACCTTGAGGACGAGTCGGTGATGCGCTCGACCATCAAGGTTGAGGTCGCTGCGGATGACACCGGCAAGGGCGACTACCGCCACCACATGCAAAAGGAAATATTCGAACAGCCCAAGGTGCTGCGCAACACCTTGGAGGGGCGCATCGGCCGGGAGCGGGCTCTGGAGCATGCCTTCGGCGTTCGCGCCGCCGAGGTGTTCGATCAAGCGCTAAGCGTCACCATCGTCGCCTGCGGCACCAGCTTCTACGCCGCCTGCATCGCCCGCTACTGGATCGAGGAGCACGTCGGCATCCCCTGCCAAGTCGATATCGCCAGCGAGTTCCGCTACCGCAGCGTGGTGGTCGCGCCGGGCAGCCTGTTCGTCACCATCTCCCAATCCGGCGAGACCGCGGACACGTTGGCGGCGCTGCGCATCGCCCGGCGCATCGGCTACTTCGCCACCCTGACCCTGTGCAACGTGCCGACCAGCTCCTGCGTCCGGGAGTCCGATCTGGCCCTGATGACCCAAGCGGGCACCGAGGTCGGGGTGGCCTCCACCAAGGCGTTCACCGCCCAATTGGCCAACCTGGCCCTGCTGACGGCCGTGCTCGGTCGCCGCCACGGCATGGCGGCGGCGTTCGAGGCGCAGCTGATCGCCAACTTGCGCGCCCTGCCCGGCAAGCTCGAGCAGGCCCTGGCGCTGGACGAGCGAATCACCGCGCTGGCCGAGCGGTTCGTCCACCGCCACCACGCCCTCTTCCTGGGCCGGGGCTTGATGTATCCCGTGGCGTTGGAAGGCGCCTTGAAGCTCAAGGAGCTGTCCTACATCCATGCGGAGGGCTATCCGGCCGGGGAGTTGAAGCATGGCCCCTTGGCCTTGGTCGATGAGGACATGCCGGTGGTGGCGGTTGCGCCGAACAACGAACTGCTGCGGAAACTGCGCTCCAACCTGCAGGAAGTGCGGGCCCGGGGCGGCGAACTCTACGTTTTTGCCGACGCCGCCACGCCGTTCAAGGACGGCTCCGGCATGACCGTCATCCCGCTGCCGGAAGTCGATCCCATGCTGGCGCCCATTGTCTATGCGGCGCCGTTGCAATTGCTCGCCTACCATGTGGCCGTGCTGAAAGGCACCGACGTGGACCAGCCGAGAAACCTGGCGAAGTCCGTTACGGTGGAGTAAATCCAGCCCCCGTGATTCAATGGGAGGCCGGAGCGAGCAGGGGACAGCTGCCATGAGCGAGGAAACCGAAGGCAGCGGCCGAAGCAAGCACTGGCTGCTGTACGCGATTCTGGCCGCCATAGCACTGGCCACGCTGACCGGCGGGTTCCTGCCGGAGCTGGCTGCGGAGACGGAAATTCTCGGCGAGCTGTTCCTCAACGCCCTGAAGATGATCGTGGTGCCGCTGGTGATGCTGTCGATCATGGTCGGCATCACCAACTTGGGCGACATCCGCAGCCTCGGCCCCATCGGCGGCCGCACGGTGCTCTACTACATGGCCACGACCGGCTTGGCGGTCATCGCCGGCATGCTGCTGGTGAACCTCATTGCGCCCGGCGAAGGGCTTTCCGAAGGCGAGCGCCACCCGGCCATGGGCTACCGGCTCGATGGCGAGGGGCTGCGCACGGTCGAGCTCGAAGGCGCGCTGGGCAAGCGCTACGACGGCACCTACGCCCTCACCCTGACCGACCAAAACGTCACCGGCATGATCAGCGCCATCGAGGAGGGCCGCATCACCGTCATCGATTGGCGGCTCACCACCCCCAACGCGGACTACCTCACCACCGAAGCGGGCCAACGGCTGCTGCTGATCGACGGGGTGCGGGCGCAGCTCAACTTGAACCCGGCCGGCCAAGGCATCGCCGTCGATCTGCCCATGGCGGCGTCGGTGAAGGACAAGGAGGGACGCGGCATCGGCAGCGCCGTCCGGGAGGTGCTCCTCGGCAACCCGCGCACCGGCAAGGAAGGGATGATCCCGGAAAACGTCTTCAAGGCGATGGCGGAGACCGACATCCTGCCGCTCATCTTCTTCGCCCTGCTGATTGGGGCGGCCCTGTCCGTGCTCGGCGAGAAGGGCCGTCCCGCCATCGCCGTGATTTCGGCGCTGAACGACGCGGTGATGCAATTGGTGAACTGGATCATGGTCACCGCGCCCATCGGCATCTTCGGCCTGGTGGCGGCGCGCATTGGCGAGGCGGGCGGCTTTGGCGGCTTCCTCCCGGAACTGATGGCGGTGAGCAAGTACTTCCTCACCGTCCTGCTGGGCCTGACGCTGCACGGCGTGGTGGTGCTGCCGCTGCTGCTGCTGCTGTTCGCCCGGCGCAATCCCGTCGCTTACGCGGGCGGCATGAGCACGGCGCTGCTCAACGCCTTTTCCACCGCCTCGTCGAGCGCCACGCTGCCCGTCTCCATGAAGGGAACGACCGAGAACGGGGTCTCCAAACGGTCCTCAAGCTTCGTGCTGCCGCTGGGCGCCACCATCAACATGGACGGCACCGCCCTCTACGAAGCCGTCGCCGCCATGTTCATCGCCCAGGTTTACGCCATCTCCCTAGGCCTCGGCGAGCAGGTGGTGATCGTCCTCACGGCCACGCTGGCCGCCATCGGCGCAGCCGGCATCCCGGAGGCCGGACTGGTCACCATGGTCATCGTCCTCAACGCCGTCGGCCTGCCCATTGAGGGCATCTCCCTGATCCTGGCCGTGGACTGGCTGCTCGACCGCTTCCGCACCACGGTCAACGTCTGGGGCGACAGCATCGGCGCCGGCGTGATCGACGCCTACGAGTAATGAACGAAGGAGCTAGCGAAGTTCCCAATCCGGAAGTCGATGTCCGACCTACCACGGGACTCGTCCGCAGTTCGCTTGATGAGATCAAGGCGATCCAAACCCTCTTGGCCGATGTCTACAGGGATGCTGGGGATGGGCGTACTCTGTTTCGGGAACTCGTTCAGAACGCCGACGATGCAGGGGCCTCGCAACTCCGGTTCGTGATCTTGGAAAGCGGCTGGTCCGATGCACGAAATGGTCTGCTGCGTGGTCCGGCGCTTCTCGTGGCGAATGACGGAGAGTTCCCTGACAACGACCGCAAGGCGCTTCACAAGGCCATCGGTGGATCGAAGGAGGACGAGGTCGGCAAGATCGGAACGTTCGGCATTGGCCTGAAGAGTGTCTTTCACATCTGCGAGGCGTTCCTCTACATGGGCGCCGAGAAGACTGAGTGGCGGGGTGGCGTTCTGAACCCATGGGCCGGAACGGGAGACAACGGACACGCCGATCCCTTGAATCCCGATTGGGACGAAATTGACGTCGATGTCGATCGGATTCGGTCCGTCACAACGGAGCTCCTTGGAAATATAGGCAACGGCCTCCTGATCTGGATCCCATTGCGGTGTCCCGAACATCTGAATCGGGGAGCAGAGGGTCGCCACTACGGGCTAGGTGAACGCTGTCCGAAGCCGGAAGATCTCTTCGCCTGGTTTGGATACACAGCGCCTGCTGCGTTGCTGCTCGCACAATGCGGGCATCTCCAGACTATCCGTGCGGAGAGAGCGGTAGGGCCGGAGAGTTTGCGCGACCGTGTGAAGCTGGCGCATGTGTATCGGCAGCAGTCGGGTTGGGTAGGTCGATACCAGCACGACGAGGAAAGTCTTCCCGATCGGACATTCAAGGGTGAGATCTGTTCCGACGACGGGAGCTGGTCCGCTGTCGGCATAGAGGCGCGCGGCAGTGAGACTTTGCGCCAACTCCAGGCGCGGTCAGATTGGCCGCAATCCCCTAAATGGGAGAGCGGTCGCTACTCTTCGGTACCCCGGAAAGCGCTAGCCCACGCCGCAATCACCGTTTTGCGCCCCGCCGACCGAGAAGACGACCTCTTGGGATCAAGACTCCGCTGGGCCGTGTTTCTCCCGCTAGACGACGATCCCGAGCCGAGGAGGTCCAGTGCAATCGTCGAAAGCAAAGGCTCCTCACCTGCGTGGGAGGTCATTCTGCACGGCTACTTCTGGCCATCCCAGGATCGCCGGTCCATTCCCGGCGTCACGGAGGAACTTGAGAACTCCACCGGTGACGAGGGCATGCGGATTGCTTGGAATCGGACGCTATGCAAAGAACTAGTGCTTCCCCTACTGCCAAGCGCCCTTGCCAACGCCGTTGACGGGGTGGACGACTGCGTAGCGCGGAAACTGCTGAAAGCGGTCGCCAGCTCAAGCATGATGGAGAACCGCTTGGCCTGGGTCATACGACGGCATTGGCTCCTGCCAACCGTTATGGCCGAAGGGGTTCGATGGAAGTCTCTGGACGCGAATGCGTACATGGTTCTTTCCATCCCGAATTGGATTCGGGCGCCAAGGGCCGTTCGCGGGCGGTTCGCTGCCACCTGCGGCGAATGCGCGGGTAATGTCGTGTTTATCGATCACGACGCCCCCCGCTTTGCAGGTGAACTCGACGCCTGGACGGACGATCACCTCGAACGCCTGCTGAACTGCATTTCGGGCGATGTATTCGGATCCCCGCAATCTCTACTGTGGATCAAAGGAATTGTCGGCCATGTACTAGGCCCCGATGCCTGCGGCGAGGATACTCGTGCCGCCGTAGTTGCTCGATGGCTTGTGAGACAAGTTGGCGACGGTGCGCTTGCCCACACGACTAGACGCTCCTTCTCGCGAGAATCGCGCGACGAGTTGCGAAAAGTGTGGCGAAGCCTATGCGACGCACTGCCCAAGGCGTGGCTGGTGGACACTCCCGTGGGCAGCCAACAGGCTGTTGCTGAACTCGCTGCTCAAGGTGTGATGGGCGAAGGATTGTTCCCGGTGCCGTTCGAACGCCCTCAAGACGTGCCGCCACCAGAGCCGCAGCTCGACCCGGAGCGACTGGACGATGCACTGCGCGTCTTGGGCCGATGGCTGAAGGCAGGAAGCGAATCGGAGCGATTGCGGCATTCCCGGCTTCTCCTCGCCGAAACTCTGCTTTCCGTGCGGCACGAACGCCCCTTGGGCGAGCAACTCGTCGGGTTGCCCCTGTTGCGAGCAACCAAGCTGCCGGAGGCCCGTGAAGAAGCTTGGTCCATCGCCGAACTGCGCCGCCGGATCGAGAGCTGTCGTGTGTTCGCCCGTCCGGATTCCGAGGTGTCAGACCGCGACGGTACGGACGGCATCCAGCCGAAACGCCTTTCCGATCCGAAGCAGGCGGTGACGCAGCTTGCGGAGGCGCTCGACGAAGCCATCTGGCTGGTGAGCGGTGAGGCGGTGGCGCTCGTCGCCCCGGATGTGCCGTCACCCAGACCAGAGGCTCTGGCCAACGCGGTGCTCCAAGCAGAGGCTTTTGCCGATCCTACACGGCGGAAACCCTTGCTGATGCGGCTCGCACCAGCGGTTCGGAATGACACCAGCGTTTGCTGGGCAGTGCGTTCGCTTCTAGCGGGGCGGGTCGCAGGCGTGGTTGAAGAGGATGTAAAGCTGCTCCATGACCCCACCGAAACCCGTGGAGCACTGCGGATCTTGCTGCGTCTACTCGACCGGTCATGGTGCGCGGTCCAAGGCACGTTAGTGGAGTCGCTTCCGCACGACGTTCTTGAATTCCTTTCCGTCGGTCAGGCCGATGACCAGGCATTGCATCGCCTGCTCGGCGAGTGCCTGGACAAATCGGTGGCTTGGTCAGGCCTGAGCGACATAGAGGTACGGCAACTGCTCCAAGACCTGTACGGAGCCACGCACGAGGAGAGGGAACGTTGGCGTGCGATGCCGCTGCACCGGGGGGTTGATGGAACTCGCGAAGCATTGGACGAGAGGGCTCGGCGTTCGACCGGAAGTACGGATGAATTGCAATTGCCACCGGAACTCGAGTCAGAGGTTCGCCTTTTGGATCCGGATTCCCAAGTTGCCCATCTGTACGACTCGGTTCCCAAGTTGGATAGCAATGGAGTTCTTCGGCTCATGCTGGAGGATGTGCGGCCATGGCGTTTCGCAGAACGGATTGTGCACAGTGTTCGCCCTTCGGAAGGGCCGGCACTCTTGCCGCAAGACGGCGAATTGCGTGACCTGCTCAGACATACCCGTTGGCTACTCCAGCGTGAAGGCGGCGCCCTCGCGCCCGATGGCGTACTCATTGCTCCCAAGGAGATAACCGATGCCGTCGCTGGCCTGGCCGCGGCCGATGCCTTCGGCGACAGGCGGTTTCCAGAAGCCGTCGATCCAAGGATATGGGGAACGGTCGAGCCGGTGGTTCGGGAGATCCTGGGGCGCCTGAGTCGCGAATGCCAAGTTCAACGGATGGTTGACGCCTTGGTTTCTGATCGGGTCGGGGAGATTGATCGTGGCGCGTGGCTTGTCATGCCAAAACCCGAACTCGTCGATGCCTCCTTGATCCGGGATGCCCTGCAAACGACCCTCGCAGGCAACCACGCGGGCTGGAAGTTGGTGCATGCAGCTGCTCGGGTTGTCGGGCACGGTGACGACGGGTCGCAAAACCCTTCGGAACTGCTTGTGAATTTGGCGAAGGCGCTCTGTGCCGCAATTCCCCCGGACCGCCAGATTGAGATGTTGAGGAGCCTCGGCAAACTCAGGCCGGCAAAGGACTCTCCCGGTGGACGCCTGTACCGTACGTACCTGAAGTGCTTCGCAGAGACAGATGGCTTTTTCGCGCAGGTCCTCCCAGAGATTGATCTACCCACCCAGGACGGTCATTGGCACGCCAGCCATGATGTCGCAAGAACCGAAACCGGCGTAGCGCGACGCCATCGCCTGATTCCCGAACTACGCTCCACACTCCAATTGAGCGATGTTGATCCCGCCCTGCACGTGAGCAGTACCGGAAGCAGTCCAACTGGAACCGGCTTGGATGCGCTGGAGAAGTACTTCGAGCCTTGGCGTGGCCGAGTCCGGCATGGAGCCGTTGGGGCATTTCTCAGCTTGTTCGGCAACGGTTTGGACAATCGGATCGTGAGTCTCGCTCAGGAATGGCTCGGCGAAGACGTTGCGATAACGCCGATGGAGGGATTTGACCCACACGATATCAGTGTCTGGTTGTCTCCTCAGATCGCTCGTGGTGACCGAATCATTGCCGTCAACGTCCTCGGATCGAGGGTGGAGATGCAGGCTGAAGCCGACGGCGACACACTGTTCGCCGTCGATCCCGTTCGCCATCCCCCTTCGCGGTACTCAGCGCTTGCACCGCTCGGTGCCTTCTGGGAAATCGCTTTGCGCAGTGTGGAGCCGCAAAGCCGATCCCCATCCGAACTCACGAACCTGCTCAAAGGCACAGTTGAACGATGGGCCATCCGTTACCTCAAACTGGACCGCGAGTTAGTGGACGCTTGGTGGTCTGGATGGGGAGAGGGGTCGCAAGCGGACTTTGGCCCTGTGCTCGCCTCCATCAAGGCACATCTCCCGCTGACGTTGCAGCAGCTCAATGTGAAGGATAGCCAGCCGCTCAGGGACGCGCTCAGAAAGGCCGAGCAGGCGCAGAGGAAACGGGAGCAAGCACCCTCTGATGAAGCACTCAAAGCTGAGAGAGTTGTACTGGACCGCTTGGCGGCACTCATTGAGGAGCCTCGATATCAGGAGTTCTTGTGGAAGCGGGTCAACGAGTTGATGCGGCGCTACGGCTACGGCGACGACAGCGTGCTGTTGGAGCTTGCGCAGAACGCCGACGATGCCCTTGCCGAAGCCGCCGAAATCAAGGGTGGGCCGCTGCCGCCCGCCACTCGCCGTCTCTTGATTCGAGTCCGCGAACATGACGAAACCCCCACAGTGGACATCATGCACTGGGGGCGTCCGATCAACGACACCGGAGGCCCGGCTTTCCCGGCCGGGCGGGAGCGTCAGTGGGATCAGGACCTCTACTTCATGATGCTCATGAATCTGAGCGGCAAGCCCGGCGAAGCGCCGGGAGCATCCTCGTCGTCTTCGACCACCGGCCGCTTTGGCCTCGGCTTCAAGTCCGTTCACCTCGTCTCGTCGTCCCCGTCCGTAATCAGCGGCTTTATCGCGTTCTCCATTGCCGGAGGGTTGCTGCCTCGGGAACAAGCGATCCCGGACGAAGCAGGCTCATGGATGATCGAAGGTCATCAACCTACCCGCGTCAGGTTGCCGCTGCGCCAAGACGGCGAAGTGCAAACTCCCATCGAACGACTGTTCCGTCGCTTCGACTACGCACGCGCCTTACTGCCCGCTCTTGCGCGTCAAGTGCGCGAAGTCGTTGTGGAAGGTGGGCCGTTTCCGGGCAGTCACATCTTCGACGGCAAGCCCATCGATGGCGCTCCTGGATGGTCGGTCGGCACCGAAATCGATCTGTCCAACCATGGCGGACGCTGGCGAATCCTTCGCTTCCGACCTTCAGACGTGGGACGGGAAGGCGAAGAAATGGGCACCATGGCGCTGGCGATCGGTCTCCGGGACGGCATTCCGGCAGCCTTCCATCCGGACGTGCCGTTCCTCTGGAATGTCACACCCACGAGCGAGAGTTGGGACTGCGGATACGTCGTCAACGGCCCCTTCAAACTCGACCCCGGGCGAACCCATGTATCGCTCGATGACGATACGACCCTTCAGACGGTCAGTGGTCTGGGCGATTCGCTTGGAAGGGGTTTGGTTGCGCTTCACAACGCGTTGATCGATCCATCCGATGAGTCACATGGCCCTTTGCGGGACCATGACGTGAGATCTTTCCTGTCGTGCCTCTGGCGGGTTCTCGCAGGCGGCCTGAACAACTCTGATGGCCTGCGCCGGAGCTTTCTCCGTAAGCTGCACGGGAAAGGTCGTGGGTTGTCGGCTTGGATTGCCCAGTGCCCGGTCGTGCCGACGGGTCTTCCCGCCCCATTCCGACCAGTGCTGCCGCCGCTTGCATCGAAAGTACGGATTGAAGTCGCGAGCGGCGACTTCGACAGTGACCTGTGCGCAGTCCTTGATGAGATTCAAGACGAGAACGTGGCGCTGCTTGTAAGCGACCGCTGCATCGTCTCAACAGAAGTCGAGCAACTCCTGCGTCCAATTCGCGACCTCGAGGATGCCGAGGGAGATTGCATCTCTGCTACCCCGTTTCGCCCCTGCAACCTGTTTGCGGATCTGGTTGACCAGTGGGATCACAACTTAACGCCTGAGCGGCTGCATGCGTTGCGACCAATTCTGCATGCGTTGCGACCAATTGACGGAGGCGGAGATCGAGACTTCGAAGCATACGATCCGCAAGGCGCAACTTGGCGCCGCACACTCAAGGCTCGGGCAGCGGATGGAAGTCTCCAGCCACTACGAGACCTTCTCCTGCGGGAGGCCCCGGGCGGATTGGATCACCATAAAGCGGATACCAAAGACGAACTGCTGCGGGCGGCTTTTGCTCCCGACGATCGGGTTCTCGATCCTGCGTATATCGAACGAAACGAAGACTGGCGGGTGTTCCGTTGGCTTCGGGTGCAGCATCGAGTCGACACCGCAATGATGGCGGAGTGGTGCATGGACCTTTCCGAGAATCTCCAACCCACGGCTGTTCATTATCTGCTGCACGGTGAGCTCAGAATCGGCGTTCTACAGCATCTTGTTCCCATTAAAGGGCGACCGTTCTGGCTTCAAGAGTATGAAGACGTCCGCCGGCTGGTGGAGTGCCAGTGTGAAGAACACTGGCGTAGCCAGTCGCTGCTGGGCGCTCTGTTTCCCGACAGGTTCCGCCCGGCGGAGCGCCAACCGGAGCCGGACCGACCGGACTCCGACGTATTCTTCCAACATCTGCTGGAATGGTGGGACGACGACAGCGAACGCGCCAAGGTGATCTTGGATTACGAGCGGAAGGCTTGGCCCGACTGGCTGCGGAGGGGTGGGATTGATGCAGGGCTGCGCACTGACTCGGTCGACCACTGGCTCGCCCTGCTGGTTCTGGGCGCGTGTCGCAGCCTAGGACGTTCTCAAGACTTCCAGCATCGCAGCTTCATCGAGTTGGCCCAAAGCGAAGGATGGTGGGACGTGTTCAAGACTCCCGACGATACCAGTGCCTGGATGGGGGTGCTACGGGACTGGCAAGACAACGCAGTGGACAATTTGACCCATCTCCGTTGGATATCGCTGTTTCCAGCGATCTATCAACTTAGTCGGTATCGGGAAGTCTATGTTCGTTTGCTCAAGTCGGCTGAACAGCGTCCTGAAGACGTGTACCAAATTAGGCGCTTGCTTGCGCCACGAGTCGACGAGGCGCTGACAGGTGCGGGCACACACTTCGATGCCCCGCCAGCGCCGCTTGGCATGGGCCTCCATTGGATTCTTCGGGAACTAGTGCGCCTGAAGGTCATCGAAGGCGACCATCTGCTCCCGGACTGCTGGGTGCCATCGGAGCAAGTGTTTCAGTTGCTTGAGCCATTGGGTCTCAATCGGCCAGCTCAAGATGCCTTAAATTCGGACAAGGCGCAGGCCATCTTTGATTTTCTGGCGTCCGAACTGGAAGTGAAGTCTCCGCACCTTCATCTAGCATTCGATATCCCTCTTCGGCATGTCGGCTCGGACGCGGATTTGCGCCTCCAGTTCGGCTTGGAGTATTGACTATGCCTTTCAACACGAATGCAGCAGTGCGACATCCCAGCTTCGGTGCTGGCCAAGTCGTGCTAGATCAGGGCGTCAGCATCGTCGTCCGCTTCGAGCACGGGATAGAGGAATGTCTGGCCACCGACCTCGAAGTCGTCAAGGGGCTTACCGAGCGAATGGCCACCGGACGACTCGACCCCGCATTACAGGTCGTCACGCGCATCTTGGGCGAGTGCGTTCGCTCGGTCAACGATGCTTGGGGCGTTTTCTCGCGATCCCGAATCGCTTTGCTGCCGCACCAGCTTTGGGTTTGCAAGCGGGTGCTTGAATCGTGGCCCACTAGATGGCTGGTGGCCGATGACGTCGGACTGGGTAAGACCATTGAAGCGGGTCTAATCCTCACGTCTCTGGTGTCGTCAGGGCGCCTACGGCGACTGCTGATTCTGGCACCGGCTAGCCTAGTCGAACAGTGGCAGGTACGGCTGCGGGAAATGTTCGATATCCGGATTTCCAACTACGTTCCGGAAGCCGACACGGAAGCCACAGACTTCTGGAATACCCACGACCGCGTGATTGCCTCTGCTCACACGTTGCGTCTGGACCGAGGCAATCGATGGGAGCGCTTGTTCGATGCCAAGCCATGGGATCTAGTGCTTATCGACGAAGCCCATCACATGAATGTGGACGAACAAGGCCATCGAGCTTTGTCCTTTCAGCTTGTGGAAAGTTTGCAGGCCCGAGGCAAGGTCGAGTCTTTAGTATTGTTCACCGGAACCCCGCATCGAGGGAAAGATACTGGGTTCCTGTCGCTTCTGAAGTTGCTTCGACCCGACGACTTCGATCCTGATGAAGCTCTTGAAGAGCAGGTGGAGAAACTTCACACCGTCATGATTCGCAACAACAAACAATCCGTCACGGACATATCGGGCGAGCCACTTTTCGCTCCCGTGCGATCAAGGCGAGAGACGTACGCTTACTCACCGCAAGAGGCGCACTTCTACGAACAGCTAACACAGTTTATTGTGAGCGGGAAAGCCTACGCAGCCAGTCTCGGCTTTCAAAATAGGCGCATGGTAATCCTGATTCTGATTACGATGCAGAAGCTGGCGTCAAGCTCCGTAGCTGCAGTGCGGCGAGCCCTCCAACGGCGGCTCGCTCGGCTCCGCCAGGCGAAGGCCATGTTAGACAAATCGCAGGAGGATCTGTCGCGACTGCAAGAGTTGCGAGCTGAGGAAGACCCGGCAAATCTGGACGAGATCAGCCGCTTGGAGGAGGCAGTCGCTGAGAACATTCGTGGAGTCGACCTGAACCCGAATGAGATCCCAGCCCTTGAGGAGCTACTCGTGGCGGCAAATGAAGTCACCCACGAGACGAAGATCGCGCGCATATTGTCCGTTGTCGATGAGTCTTTCGCAGACAGGTCCGTGCTCTTTTTTACGGAATACAAGGCGACCCAAGCGCTGCTCATGAGTGCGCTGCACAAGCGCTACGGAGACGGGTGTGTCACCTTCATCAACGGTGATGGCTTCATTGAAGGCGTCCCGGACTCGTCCGGCAATCTCTCAGACCGAACGGAAGACCGGCACCTTGCCGCAGCGCGCTTCAATCGGGGGGATGTTCGATTCCTCATTTCTACAGAGGCGGCTGGCGAAGGTATCGACCTTCAGCAGAATTGCAGCGCCTTGATTCATGTTGATCTGCCGTGGAATCCGATGCGCTTGCACCAGCGTGTTGGACGCCTGAGCCGCTACGGCCAAACCGATTCCGTCGATGTCGTCACTGTCCGGAACCCGGAAACTGTCGAGAGCCGGATCTGGGATCTGCTGGACGAAAAGTTGGCACGCATCAATCTGGCTTTCCAAGGCGCGATGGACGATCCAGAGGACATTCGCCAACTTGTAGTCGGGATGGCATCGCCGGGCTTGTTCACAAGGGTATTCGCTGGCGCTGATCCTACTGACGCCAAGCAAACCCTCGACAATTGGTTTGATACCGAGACCGCAACGTTCGGCGGTGAGGATGCAGTGAATGCTGTACGAAACCTTATTGGCAACGTTGCACGCTTCGACTTTGGAACGGTAGCAGGCCAGATTCCGCGTGTGGATCTGCCGGATCTAGTACCGTTTTTCAAGTCGATCCTCGCTGTCCGAGGCCGACGGCCCGAGCAAGCGGAGGAGCATCGCCTACGCTTCCGACCACCCGAGGAATGGAAGGACGATTTCTCGATCGCCGCTGTCGACCGCTTTAGCTTGCTGTTCGCCCGGGAACCGGAACCAATGGATGGCGAGGACGTTGCTGGGGTTGGGCTACGTGTGGTTGATCGGGCGGTACGCGACGCGGTCGACCTGACTGCGGCTTTCGGAGCCATCAGAGGCTTGGATGCTCCGGTCTTTGTGTTTACTGTGCGAGACCGCATCACTAGCTCGGATGGCCCGGTTCGCGCTGTCGTGGTAGCTGCCCAACCGAACGGCGAGGATGCATGGATCCTCATGCGGGACTGGGAGCTCATGAAGCACTTAAACCCGCTAGCGGATAAACCCCGAAGTCCGGTTTTCGGAGATGCGCATCAGGCCAATGATGTCCTGAATCTGATGGCTGCCGCGCAGCAATATGTTCATTCGCAGCTAGACGCGCTGGATCTCCCGTTTGACCTCCCCTCCGTTGAGAGCCTAGCGTGTCTTGTTCCTGGTGAATAGTAGACTAGTATCATGTCCCATAAATAAGTTATGTAATTTCGGGCGTCTGCAATCACTGGAGTACGCCCATGCCCCGAGGCCGACCCCTAGCCCCCTGGCCCTTGATGAGGCCGACCGGACCCAGCTGCTGGCGATCGCCGGCTCGCGCTCGCTCCCGCACGGCGTCGCGCGTCGGGCGCAGATCGTGCTGGCGGGCGCCGAGGGCGAGTCCAACGCCCGGCGCCTGAAGCTGAGCCGGCCCACGGTCGGCAAGTGGCGCCGGCGCTTCCTTGAGCGGGGCCTGGCGGGGCTGTGCGACGAGCTGCGCCCGGGGCGTCCGCGGACCCATGAGGACGAGCGGGTGGCCGAGGTCATCATGGCCTTACCGTCGCATGATCGGTGCGCAGGAATATCGTGGAAGTGCGCGTCAACGGACTTCGTCGGAGAGTCTTTTGTCGAACTCGGCCATGACATCGTCCGTCAGCCCATCCACAGCAGTCTTTGCGGGCACCCGCTCGACATCCTGCAGATTGTACGTAGGCTCAGGGCCGATAGGGGCGGTGGCCACCTCCTTCAGCACTATGCCGTAAACTTCCTTGTCAGGATGTTTGGCGAAAGCCACCAGGCGAAAGGTGGTGCCGGGGCGAAAGAGAACCTCGCCGTTGCCGAGGTAGTCGGCGGGATCCTCAAGGCCTTCCGCCATGTCTTCAATACCGGCAATGTTCTTGCCCGTGTGACCCAGTATCTGGTAGCGCACATCGCATTCAACCGAACTTTGGTTGCGGACCCCTTGCGGGTTGGAGAACGCCTTCGCAAAGTTGGGGGAAGCTGAGGTTGACAGGAAGGCCGTGGATGTGAAGCGCTCTCCGACGGCTTCGCTGAAACGGTCGATCGTGCTGCGCGATGTGGTCGTCCCTCGGTAAACGATCGACCGCTCATCGGGAAGCTTCTCCAAGCCACTTTGCATGCCGTTGTACTGTCGGAGATAGCGGGGGGAGAGCTTGGAGGGATCGCCGCCGTTCAGGCCCAAGTGCCTGTTTATGTCAGAGTTGGCAATGTAGTCGCTGATGCAACGGATCTCCTCTTCGTTCAGGCTCTTGCCTCGAAAATCCATCTTTGCATGCAGGATATCCACTTTTTGGATGTTGGGAGCACCTCCTCCGTCTCTTGATTCCATATCCGATAGCAGCAGGTGGCGCATCGCCTTGCGCACCTCCACTCTGCCAATATGGGTCGGATCGTGGTCAATGAAGATCGAGTGGTCGAAGCTCGAGTAGTCGCTGACACTCGCAGAGTTGTCGGCAGCTGCCTCAACCGATGAACCGTCATTCCGGGCATCCGCCGCCTGCCCCGCGTCGTTCCGGGCATCCGCCGCCTGCCCTGCGTTCAGGGCGCTCATGACCTGCCTAACTTTGCGCACGGTAAGCGGCTTGTAGGCGGCCATGTCAGTATCCAGCTGGCTTCTCACCCAGCCGACTTGATCCGCATACCGCCCATCCTTGCCCAGAGCGTTGGTGAACTCAACATAGGCCTTAAAGGTTTCATTCTGGTGCCTGATGAGGTTTTCATTCTGGTGCCTGATGGCGCCGCTGTGGCCGAGCTTGCTCCCAATCCAAGTGACGATGCGCATGATGGAACCGTTGTTCCATCGCCCGAAACGCAATTGATCATCCCTTGAGTCAAGGTAGATCTCCGCGTTGCCCCTACCGGAAGCAATTTCATTGAACGCCTGAGCAGTGATTTCCGGCATGACGGCCTCCCTATTCAGCTAACCCCAATTGCCATTTCCCGGGCAGGTGCCAGTCTACAGGTTTACGCCCTTGTGGAGCTATGGGTTCGTGCTGGCACCGTCAACTCCCATTTTAGCATCTTCATTGTGGCAGTGGCCAAGCGATGTACCGGCTCAGGACATTTCGGAACTTTTCGCCTGCCGGATCAGGCAGCGTCCTCGATCCCGACAAGGGATTCGTTCGGGGTTCGGCAAGGAAGCCGCCCAGTGCGGCCGCCGGTAGTTGTGGAAGAACTCGTGCCGGGCGAGCCTTGGGGCGACGTCGGCGACGGTGAGGGGTCCGTCGTGGAGGCTCCGGAACTCGATGCGGGCGGACCGGTTGGCGCGCTCGACGCCCCGCCCTTGGGCGGGCCGACGTCTCCACTGGGGCCTTCTCGGCGGCAGGACGCGCAGGCGAACCGAAGGTTCGTCATCGTGAAGCTACGCTTCGCGCAGTGGGATGCCCATCGCCTGGCGGGCGCGCTCGAAGTCGGCCGCCATTCATGGCGCATGAACTCGCTGCCGCCGTCGACCTGGATGGACCGGACGGGGAAGGGCATGGCCTTGAGCACGGCTTCGAGGAAGCGTTTGGCGTTGCCGGCGGTGGCGCGGGAGAGGACGCGGGCGGCCATGAACCTGGTGACGGTGCGGACGGCCGGACTCGCAGAGTCCGCCGGAACCTCCTTGAGGGCGCGGCCGTCGCGGCTGTAGGTCATGTGGTCGATCTGGAGCATCTCGCCGGGGCCCCTGGCTCGGTCGCCGTGCCTCCACTGGTTCGCCCAGGCGTCGCCGAAGCTTCGGCGGCGCTTGGGCTTGGCGCGCCCCTCGCAGAAGGACGCGGGCTTGATGCGCCCGTCGGCGATGGCCCTGGAGAGGATGCGCCCGACGGTGGAGACGGACAGGGCCAGGCCGTCCCTGGCCAGCATCGCGCGCAGCTTGGCCTTGCCCATGTAGGGGTGCTCCACGCGCAGCTGGGCACGGCGCGGTCGTCGGCGTCGGTCCAGCGGCGGCGGACGGTTCGGGGGCGGATGCTCCTGGGCTTGAGCGCCCGGATGCCGCCGCGCCGGAAGGCCCTGCGCCAGTCGTAGCAGGTGCTCCTGGCCAGGCCGGCGGTCCGCAGGGCGTCGCCGCGGCGCATGCCGCCGGCGACCATCCGGTCGATGAGTTCGAGGGCGCGCAGGCGAACCGAAGGTTCGTCATCGCGAAGCTACGCTTCGCGCAGGCGCTTGCGGGACGAGGGGCAGGCGTGCAACAGTTTCATGCTCAGGCTCCTTGTTCGTTGGGTGAATCAAGCATGCCTGAGCCGGCGGCGGGGCGCATCGCGCCGCGCCGCCGGGCCATGAACTCCGGTCGCCTACGGCTCCCTCCGTTCATGACCCGGCGCCATCCTCCCCGTCCAGTCATGGGGCCAAGGCCCGGGGAGGAAGTTCCGAAATGTTTCTGAGCCCGCACATAAGTGGGTTTTAGGCGCTAGGCTGTTTCGGTTCCCGGCAAGGCGCGACGACGCCGTGTGGCAGGCCCCCACACAAGGAGGGGCAACGCGGACGGGGGCCGAAACGGCCACGAATAATCACGCTTATTTGCGGGACAGGACACCAAATGCACCGAAACAAACTGATCGGCGACCTTGAAGCCTATCGGGTGCAGCATCCCGGTGAAGCGGCAACCGCAGACCGGTTCCTCGACTTCGTCCGGCGCCACAAACGCTGCTTCCATCGGGACTGCCTGCCCGGCCACGTCACGGCCAGCGCCTGGCTGATCGGCCCCAGCGGCGGCCAAGCGCTGCTCACCCACCACCGCAAGCTGAACCGCTGGCTGCAGCCGGGCGGCCACTGCGACGGCGATTCGGACACCTTGCGCACGGCCCTGCGCGAGGCTGCGGAGGAGTCCGGCCTTGAGGTCGAGGCCTGCTCGGACGTGCCCCTGGACATCGACGTCCACGCCATTCCAGCCCGCAAAGCGGGGCCGGCCCACGCCGAACCAGCCCACTTCCACTACGACGTGCGCTACGCCCTGCGCGCCGCAAGCGACGACTTCACGGTGGGCGAGGAGTCCCACGCCTTGGCTTGGGTCGGCTTTGCGGACTTGGCGGACTACACCAGCGAGCCGTCGATCCTGCGGATGCTTGCCAAATGGCGGGGATTTAGAGCGACCTGATGCCCTGCCAAAGCGCCATGCCGCCCAAAATCACGGTCAGCAGCAGGCTGCCGCCCGCGCCGATCATGCGCAGAGGGTGGCTGACGTTGTCCTGGTGCAGCCCCAAGGGATGCGCGATGCGGCACAGCACCAGCAAGGCGCCGACAATGTGCAGGAAGATGCCGTGGCCGCCGTTCAGCTCGACGATGGCCATCAGCACCAGCGCCAGCGGCACATGCTCGGTGAAGTTGCCGTAGCGGCGCCCCGCCTCGGCGAGTTCCTTGCTGTTGCCATAGCCAATCGAGATTTGGGTCTTGCCGCGCATCTGGCCGATGCTCCAGCCAAGCCAAAGCAGGATGGCCACCATGAGGGCCGCGTACAGCGCAGTGATGGGTAGCAGCATGGGAGGCTTTCCTGAATCGATTGGGTAGGCGGCTTCTAAACGCAGCGGCGCTCAAATGCAAGCCAGTCGCCTCCGCCACTCCACTCCCGATCAGCGATGCGCGCTTCAACAAGTTCACGCATGAGTGATGCGCTGCTTCAAACGTGAGGTTCCGATGTTACGAATAACACGCTGATGTGACAGACTTGAAGTGCGCAAATGGACCCGAGCCTAGGATCCAAGCGCTAGGGGCATTCCGCCGTTTCTCAACTTTGACGCGGCTACAGCGAGGCGAGGCGGTCGAACGTGTCCGGGTGCTTCTGCGCCATAAGCATGAGGGCCGCGGCGGACTCGGGCGGACTGGACCGACCCTGCTCCCAGCGCTCCACGGTGTGCACAGGGACGCGGATCATGTGCGCGAAGACGGCCTTGGAAACGTCAAGGCAGCTGCGGATGCTGCGGATGGCCTCCGGCGTGAGTTCGGGTAGGGGCCGCGGTTCGACGCGGACCGTCCTGAGGGTGCATTTGCCGGCGCGATGCTCGCGGGCTTCGCGGAGCCCGTCGAGAACCCCGGCGGCGATGTTGCGTTCAGTCATTTTCGATTTCCTCCACGGCCCTGCGCCATGCGGCGCGCTCGACGGCGGTCAAGTCGTCCTTTGTGCCCTTGGCGTGCACCGTGAGCGGATGGATGTGGTCCTCCTTCGTCAACCAATAGTAGATGATGCGGCTGCCGCCGCGCTTTCCGCGTCCGTGCATGGCCCAGCGGATCTTGCGCACACCGCCGGTTTCTCGGATGACGTCGCCAGCATCGGGGTGTGCGCTCAGGAACGCCTGCAGCGCGGCGTAGCCGTCGTCGTCCAGATGTCGGGGCAGCAGCTTCGTGAATGTCGATGTCTCGATGAACAACACGATGCAACCACACGCTAACCGCGTTGCAACGGGAAGACGGGACGGGAGAGCTGCGGCCCGAAGCGCACAGCCACCTGACTTTGCCGCAGATATCCGAATTGCCTAAAATCCAAGGGTCAAGCAAGCGGCAGGGGTGGCTCCGATGTCAGGCGCTTTTCAGGAATCCCCACGGCGGTTCAGTAGGTTGATGGCTGAATTGGGCGCAAAGCTTCATGAGGCAATGGGCATGAAAGGCTTTAGCCCCTTAGACACGTTCCCAAGAGAATCATGTCTGAGCTAGTGGATTACTCGTGGCTTCGCGAGCATACGGCGCTCTATCTGCGCGATCCCGAACTTGCGCACGATTGGGACGCCACGCCTGTCGGCGGCACTGGACTCGTGCCCACCCTACTGCCCACCACGATCGGCAGACGCTCCGGCGAGCGACGCCCGACTCCCCTGCTCTATCAACCCACCGGCACCGGCTTCATCGTCGTGGCGAGCCGGGGCGGATCGGACCACCACCCGGCTTGGTACTTGAACCTCCTCGCCAACGCAAGCTGCGAGGTGCAGGCAGGCCGGTTTGGCTATGCCGCCACGGCCCGGGTGCTGAGCTCGGCGGAGCGCGGGCCCTACTGGGACGGAATGGTGCGGTTCTGGCCTGACTACGAGAAATACCAGGCGCGAACCAGCCGGGAGATTCCGGTCGTGATCCTGGATGCCGTCAACCGCTGAGGGCTTATCCAGATGGAACCTTTCAACCCATTCTTCTCTATGTCGCTGGACACGAGACCACCGCCGGCGGCACCTCACTCGCTCCGTACTCCCTGCACAACAGTCCAGAGCAGTTCACCTATAGATGATCTCGTCCTTGGGGATGGGCGCACCGCTCAGCAGCTTTCCGCGGAAGGCGTCGAGCACGGCGGACTCAGCTTCCCTGCCCGCCAGCACCGGCGGCAGCACGCCGCTGCCAGGACAATAGAGCGATTCGATTTGCTGGCGGCTAGCGGCGCTGTTCACAGGCACGGGAACGGCTGCGGGAACACGCCCGAACCCTGCCACAGCTAGGGGCGAGCCCCAAAGGCAGCAGCGGCTCAGCCCGCTGGCCCTGATCGCCTTGGCGATTGGGCGCGCATCGACTTCGCCGGCCAAGCCAAACAGCAATTCCCGCCGCTGGCAGGAACTCCCTGTTTTCGCGGCTTTGCGGTGGATTGCGAAACTCATTAGCAAAGAGACCTTCAACACCCCGAGGAACCAAGGCTGCGGCCTTGAGCGCAACTACGGGCATGGCCCTTCGAGTGGAACAAAACAGCCTGCTTCGTTATCATTCAGGCATGGAAAGGATCCGATCCGCCGTCTCGCATGGTCGTCCTGACGACCGACCAGCGCGTACGCCCAAGCCGGATCCAAGCTACTGTTCAGCAGTTGGAAAAATCCCAAGTCATTTCAGCGACACAGGAGGCGGCCAATGACCAAGGAACGCGATTTCATCCATGCAGCTCCCGCAAAACCCAATCGGATGACATTGCTCAAGGTTATCGGCCTTGCCGCCGTTGCGGCGGGCGCACCGCTGGCAATGGCCGAATCGGCTGCGCCGGCAACCACCGGCGCAGCCGGCGAAATCGAGGAGGTGATGGTGGTCGGCACGCGCCGCAGCGGGCGCTCAACCGGCGATCTGCCGGTGCCCGTTGACGTGCTGGGCGAAAGGGAGCTCAGCGCTCACGGCTACGGCGACATGCTCGATGCGCTGACCGCGGTGGCGCCATCCTACAACGTGGGCCGTGAACCCATCAGCGATGCGGCAACCCTGATCCGGCCCGTAAACCTGCGCGGCCTCCCCGCCGACAGCACACTGATCCTGGTCAACGGCAAGCGGCGCCACCGAGGCGCCGTCATTGGGGAGTTCATTTCGGGCATCAACAAAGGCGCGCAAGCGGTTGACATACTCCCGCTTGTCGGCATGTCCCTCAAGCGCGTGGAGGTGCTGCGCGACGGCGCCTCCGCCCAATACGGCTCGGACGCCATCGCCGGGGTGATCAACTTTGTCATGGAGGACGATCCGGACATTCGGCAGCTGCAGGTGCGGTACGGCTCCACCTACGAGGGCGACGGCGACCAGGTTTCAGTGACCGGCTCCACGGGCGTGCGCTTGGGCAGCGCCGGGTTCGCAAGGCTCACCGCCCAGTTCAAGGACAGCAACCCAACCAGCCGCGGCGCCCAGGATCCGCAAGCAACCCTGCTCATCGACAACGGCTATCCCGAGGTGGCGGACCCGGTGGTGATCTGGGGCGCGCCCAAGGTGTGGAACGACTTCAAAGTGCTCGGCAACGCGGCGGTTGAAGCGGGCATTGGGGAAGTCTATGCCTTTGGCACCTGGTCCGGGCGCGAGGTGGACGGCAGCTTTTTCTACCGCAACCCCAACACCCGCAGGGGCGTCTTCGCCGATGGCTCCGGCGCGAACCTGCTCGTGGCCGACCTGACCCCGGATGACGCCATGTCCTGCCCCGCCGTGCCGGTGGCGGGCGGCTTGGTGGACACCTCGCTGCGCGACGCGGTCTGGGCGGACCCGAACTGCTTTCATTACAGTGAATGGTGGCCCGGCGGATTCACGCCCAGGTTCGGGGGCAAGGTCAACGACGTCTCCATTGTCGGCGGCTGGCGCGGCGAGGGGCCGAATGGATTGACCTACGACTTCAGCATCTCGGCGGGGCGCAACGAGGCCATCTACCAGATCAACAACACCGTGAACGCATCCTACGGGCCCAACACCCCGACGGAGTTCGACCTGGGCGCGCAGTCGCAGACCGAGCGGCTCATCAATGCCGATTTCACGCTCCCGGTCGATGTCGGCGCCCATTCAAGCCTGAACGTCGCCTTTGGCGCCCAGCACCACAAGGAAGTGTTCAAGATCGAGGCGGGAGACACCGAATCCTGGGCGCCGGGCGGTTTTGAAAACCAAGGCTTCTCGGTGGGTTCCAACGGCTTTCAAGGCTTCAGCGCCGACGTCGCCGGCCGCTTCAGCCGCGACAGCTACGCTGGCTACATCGACTTGGACGTCGATGTGACCAGCCAGTGGCTGGTCTCCGGCGCCCTTCGCTATGAGGATTTCAGCGACTTCGGCGACACCCTCAAAGGCAAGATCGCCACGCGCTACCAAGTGAACCCGGCATTGGCCCTGCGCGGCGCCTTCAGTTCCGGGTTCCGCGCGCCCTCGGTCGGCCAGAGCAACCTGCGCCGGGCCGCCACGACCTTCTCCGGCGGCCGCCTGGTCGAGTCGCTCACGCTGCCGCCCACCGATCCCATCGCCGTGCTCAAGGGCGGTCAGCCGCTTGAGCCGGAGGAATCGATCAACTGGAGCCTGGGCGCGGCTTTCTCCCTAGGCGCGGTGGACGTCACCTTGGATTGGTTCCACATTGAGGTGGATGGCCGCATTGCGCTGACCCAGCAGAATTTGAGCGAGCAGGACAGGGCCGAGCTGATCGCGGCCAACGTCGTCGGCGCCGGAACCGTCACTGCGGTGACCTTCTTCGTCAACGACATTGACTCGGAGACCACCGGCGTCGATTTGGTTGTGGACACCGGGCTCGACTTGGCGGGTGGCCGTCTGAACCTGACCTTGGCCGGCAACTACACGGATACGGAAATCACCGACCCGGGCGTCACCCTCACGCCCACCACCACCCAAGAGTTGGAGGATGCCCTGCCGGACATGCGCGCCACCTTCACCGCCGATTACAGCCGGGGGGATTGGAGCGGCTTGGTTCGGGCGAATTACTACGACAGCGTTCACGAGCAAATCTTCAACGACCCGGAGCCCTCTTCCGGCACCATCAGGACGGACTCCATGGTGGTGGTGGATGCGGAGCTGACGTGGAGGGTTTCGCAGCGCTACGCCCTGAGCGTCGGGGCTAGGAACCTGTTCGACCAACAGCCGGACAAGCATCGGTTTGCTGGCGTTTCGGGCTATCTGGGCGCGGACTATCCGCTCAATCATCCCGCCGGATTCGATGGCGGCAGCTACTACTTCAGGGTGGACGCGGAGTTCTGAGTCCGAAACTCGGCTAAAGCCGGACTGGGCAGGACTTGAGTTGGCGCTTGTGATTCGGAACCGGCATTTTCATGATCAAGGATTGCTTGCGAACCTGCGCCGGTCCGTGCGGTTCGTTCAACACACCGCGCAGCATGGCCGCCCGGTTATTGCTGTCTTTGCGAAGTGTGCGGGCTCAAAAACGTCTCGGAATCTGGCCCACGCAAAAGGCGCGGAGTTTCGCGTCAGCGAAACTCCATCCGCGACCGTCAGGTCGCGCGAACGCTGGCAGGTTAACAAGGATATACTGAACCGCCGACCCGCCGGGAGGCTTCCCTCATGACCGACGAGGAACTGAAAGCGCTGGTTGCCGGCTTGGCCGCCGCGCAGGACCGCACCGCCGCCCAGCTGGCGGAAAACGCCGCCCAGCTGGCGAAGACCGACGCCCAGCTGGCGAAGACCGACGCCCAGCTGGCGAAGACCGACGCCCAGCTGGCGAAGACCGCCGCCCAGCTGGCGCGGACCGACGCCCAGCTGGCGAAGACCGCCGCCAAGGTGGACAAGCTGGCGGAGATGTACGGCGGCGTCGGCAACAGCCTGGGCGCGGTGGCCGAGGAGTTCTACCACAACAGCCTCAAGGCCAACCCGGTGCTGGCCGGGGTGCGCTTCGACTTCATCGACAGGAACGTCACGCGCAGCCATGCGGGCCTGGAGGACGAGTTCGACCTGCTGCTGGTGAACGGCCGGGAGGTTTTCGTGGTGGAGGTGAAGCACAAGGCGCACGGGAGCGACCTGGCGCGCCTGCTCGACGGGAAGGCGCCCAACTTCCGGCGCCTGTTTCCCGAGCACGCCGGCCGTCGGCAGCGGTTCGCCTTGGCCGCCTTCCACATCCGCGACGATCTCAGGAAGGCGGCCTTGGCCCGGGGCGTGACCGTGCTGCAGCGCCGGGGCGACGTGATCGAAACCCTCGCCGCCTGAGGCGGGCGGGCGGCGCGAGCCGCCGCCCGCTTGATCCCCCGCGTTCATGCGCCTCGGCCCACCGTCCACGGCCCTCTCCACAGCCCCGCCGCGCATCCGTTTTGTGGTGGACTGACCCCCTGATCAAAAGCCCCGGGGGAGGCGGCATGGCGATGCCAAGTCACGAATCCATCAAGGCCTTGGTCGAAACGTTACCGTGTGCGCGGCCTGCCGCGCCCGGCCTTCCGCCCGCATCCCCCCCACCCTCCACCAGTGGTTGCGTTGAAGGCGTCGTTCTCGTGGGTCCTAGGCGGTCGGATGCCGCCTGCGTCTCGGGCGGCTCGCCCGTTCCGTGCGCTTCTCGTCGTGTCGCTGCTGCTCGTTCCGGCGGCGGCGGCGCAGTCAGCCCCGGCGGTGCCGATCGGCTTCACGGTCACGGCGGGCGACGGGGCGGCCAATCTGGCCTGGTCCAACCCCAGCCCCCCAACAATGCCATCACGAAATACGAGGCCAGGTGGAGAGTTCTTTCAGACCGGACTGAAAGTCTGAGCGCGTGGGGTACTCCTTCGGGGGGTGCCGCAGCCAGAAGCGTCACATTGACAAGTCTCCTCAACGGCGTGGAATACTTCCTCCAGGTCCGCGCCGTGGCCGGGATGGTGGCCGGCGCAGCAGCGGAGGCATTCGCGACGCCGCTGGCCAATAACGCGCCGGCGAAGCCGACGGGCCTGACGGCGACGGCGGGCAATCAGCAGGTCGCGCTGAGCTGGACCGCTCCGGGCGGCACGTTCATCGGGTACCAGGTCCAGCATGGACAGAGAGTGGGCCTGCGGCTCGTCTGGGGGGCATGGACGACCCTCTCGGGCACTGGCACAAGTCACACGGTGACGGGGCTGACGAATGGCACGGCGTACAGCTTCCGGGTGCGGGCGGTCAATGGTGCGGTGCTCGGAGCGGCATCGGACGCCGTGTCCGCCACGCCGGCCGTCCTCCCGCCGGCGGTACCGACGAACTTCACGGCGGTGGCGGGCCCGGGCAGCAACGAGATCACGATGAGCTGGACCCGTCCGAGCGGCCCGATCACGGACTACCAGTACCGGACTCGTCGCCCGGGCGGGGGCTGGTTCGGGTGGGCGACCATGACTGGCGGCGCCGACATCACCACCTTCACGGCTACCTTTACCGAGGTTCTGGACTTCCAGATGCGTGCGAGGAACGGGAGTGGTGACGGCGCGGAGTCGGCCATCGTGAGGGCGACGCCAGTGGCGGCGCCGGCGGCTCCGACCGGCCTGACGGCCGCGGCGGGCAACCGGCAGGTCACCGAGCTGGACCAATCCGAACAACAGCGACATCACCGGGTGGCAGCACCGCCGGGGGACGGGCGATCCCGTCAGCTAGGGGAGCTGGACGAGCTTCGCGGGTCCCTTCACCGCCGCCACTCTCCAACGCTCCATCACCGGACTCACCAACGGCACCGAGTACAGCTTCCAGATCCGTGCGGTGGCCGGGATGGTGCTCGGCGCGGCATCGAACACCTTGACCGAGACCCCGAATCGCCCTCCGGCCAGGCCGACGGGCTTCACGGCCATGACGGGCGACGCCAGCGGCGAGGTTGACCTGAGCTGGGACGATCCGGACGACGACACCATCACCCAATACACATACCAATTCCCTGAAGGCAGCAGCAATTGGAGTTCACGCAGTATTCCCGGCAGTGACGGCGACACGACCACCCACACGGTGACGGGCCTCACCGACGGCACGGAATACGGATTCCGGGTCGTCGCTCAGGTCGGGAATATCCTCGGCCTGTTCTCGACCGTTGTGACCGCGACGCCGCTGGCTGCGAACGCCCCGGCGGCTCCGACCGGCCTCACGGCCACGGCGGGCAACCAGCAGGTCACCCTGAGCTGGACCGCCCCGAGCGGCACCATCACCAAGTACCAGGTGCGCCGGGGGTCGGGCGATCCCCTGGTCTGGAGCGCGTGGACGGACATCGGGAGTTCCACCAGCCACACGGTGACGGGGCTGACGGACGGCACGGAGTACAGCTTCCAGATCCGCGCGGTCAGCGGGACGGGCGGTTAGACGGTGCTGGGCGCGATGTCGGGCGCCATGACGGCGACCCCGGTGGCTCCCACGCCGGAGGTGTCGGTGGCCATCGTGCGGGGCGAGAGCCTGACGGTGGACAGCGGCGGGGCGCTGCTGCTGCCGGAGGATGTGGCCGTCGGCACGATTCCGGTGCAGTTCCGGGTGTCGGCCTCGCCGGCGCCGGCGACGGACCTGACGGTGTGCGTGAGCATCGCGGAGACCGGGGTGGACCGGGTGGCGGCGTCCGCCGAGGGCGCGAAGACGGTGATGATCACCGACGGCAGCGCGACCGTGGACTACCCGGCGATCAGCTGGACGGACGACAGCGATGACAACCGCGACAGCCTGGTGACGATGACGGTGGTGGCGCCGTCGGACTCGAGTTGTTCGCAGACGAGCTACACGGTGTCTTCGTCGGCATCCTCGGGCAGCTTCCGGATCCGGGACAACGAGCGCACGTCGCTGGCGTTGAGTTCGACGGACGCTTCGATGACGGAGGGCGCCGCGTCGCAGACGGCGGTGGCGGCGGTGACGCTGAGCCGGCGGCTGTACGCGGGGGAGACGCTGGCCTACGGGGTGCGCCTGAGCACGACGACGGGCGCGCGTCTGCCGGACGGGGAAGCTGCGACGCCGGAGGACTTCACGGTGTCGGTGTCGGGCACGGGGGTGGCGGCGACCGGTCTGGGGACGGCATCGCCGGAGCTGACGTTCACGGGGCACGACACGGACACGGTGCATGTGGCGACGCTGACGTTCACGCCGACTGCGGGGACGGACGCCGACGGCGCGGACGAGGCGGTGCGGGTCGGGTTCGGGTCGCCGGGGAGCGCGACCAACGTGGGCGGCGGGGCCGCGGGCACCGGGAGCGTGGACCTGACCATCGACGACTCGGTCGGACTGGTGTTGAGCGCGACCACGCTGATGCTGGCCGAGGGCGGCAGCGGGACGTACACGGTGGCGCTGGCATCGCAGCCGACGGCGGAAGTGACGGTGACGGTCGGGGGCGCGAGCGGCGAGGTGACGGTGGACACCGACACCAGCACGCCCAACAACCAGAACACGCTGACGTTCACCGCCGAAGACTGGAACGTGGCGCAGGGCGTGACGGTGACGGCCCTGGAGGACGACGACATCGCCGATGCGTCGGGGGCGCTGACGCACGCGGCGTCGGGCGGCGGCTACGACGGCGTCTCGGTCGAGGTCGCGGTGGCGGTGGCCGACGACGACCGTCCGTCCGCGTCCGACGCCGCCAGCGCATGGCTGCCGCGCTTCGGCCGCGTCGTGTCCGAGCAGATACTCGAGGGCATCGGCGACCGCGTGGCGGCGCGGCGCGCTCAGGCCGGGATGCGGTCGAGTGAGGGCGGCGGCACGGGCTTGAAGGTCATGTTCGCCGGTCAAGGCCTGGGCGCCGGCGATGCCTTCGCCGGCGAATCCGCGCAGGCCGATGCGGCCTTCGGCGACCTCGCCGGCGGTGGCCGCGAAGGCCGGCCCCTGCCGATTCCCGACGTCGCCGGCCCGGCGGCAGGCGCATGGCCCGCGCCGACGGCCGGGCCAACGGCCCGCTCAGGCAACTCGCTCGGCCACCTGCTGCGCAACGCCTTGGCGAACTCCTCCTTCAACGCCGGCGGCACGACGCAGCGCGGGTCGGCCTGGGGGCTGTGGGGCCGGGGTTCCGTGACCAGCCTTGACGGCCGCGCCGGCGGCGTCGCGGTCGACGGCGACGTGGTGACCGGCCAGTTCGGGGCGGACCTGTCGGTGGGACGCCGCTCGCTGCTCGGCCTCAGCGTGTCCCACAGCCGCGGCGAGGGCGACTACGTCGGCGCCGTCGGCCGGGGCGCGATGGAATCCACCATGACCGCGCTGACGCCCTATCTCAGCACGGCCACCGACCGCTTCTCCGCTTGGGGCGCGCTCAGCGTGGGCCGGGGCGGCACGACGCTCGCGCCGGAGCGGGGGGCGCGCGTCGAGGCCGACGTTGAAATGGAAATGGGCGCCGCCGGCCTGCGCGGCGAACTGGCGGACTTCGGCGACGGCTTCAGCGTGTCGCTGCTTTCCGACGCCATGGCGATGCGGTCGACCGCCGAGGCCTCGGCCGGAATGCCGAGGGCGGAAGCCGAGGCGAGCCGCATCCGGGCGGCGGTCGAGGCGTCCTGGAGCCGCCGGACGGCGGACGGCGGGCAGCTCTCGGCGCGGCTCGAGGGCGGCGCGCGATGGGACGGCGGCGACGCCGAGGAGGGCCCGGGCGGCGAGGTGTCCGCCGGCGTCTCCTGGATGCGGGGCGGCCTCGCCTTCGAACTCGAAGGCCGCCGCCTGGTCACGCACGAGGACGACGGCTTCAGCCAGACGGGCGCTTCCGCGCACCTCGCCTGGGATGTGCGGGGCAAGGGCGGCCTCGGCCCGTCCGTGTCGGTGCGCCGGCACTGGGGAATCGCCACGGCCAGCGGGCTGGACCAGCTGTTCGCCATGCGCCACATGGGCCGGTTCGGGACGGAGTCGGCCGCCGGCGGGCTCGATGCCGAGTTCGGCTGGGGCCTGCCCCTGTTCGGCGGGCGCTTCCTGGGCAGGCCCTTCCTGCTGCACGGGGCGCGGGGCGGCGGCGGCCTGCAGACGCTGGGCTGGCGCATGCAGCCTCTGGACACGGGCCGCGCGACCATCGACGCCAGCATGGCCTTCAAGCTGACGCGCCGCGCCGGCGTCCTCGGCGGGAACGACCACGGCGCCTCGCTGGAAGCGCGCCTGCGCTTCTAGGCTTGAGGAGTGCTCCCACCCCGGCACGCTGTCCGCCCACCGCGGAGGTCGTGATCGACTGAACCCGCCCGGTCGCCAGCCTACGGAGGCCGCGCCCCGGCGGCCCGACCGGGGGCGGGACTCGGCCCGGGGGCCGGATCGGAAGCCCCAGCGCGGGCCGAAGGCCCGGCGCTGCCGCCGAAGACGCTTAGGGAGAGAACCCGTTGTAAATCCCCAAGCCCTTCGCTACCATTCGCGCTCCCCAAACCGGGCACTCCAAGGTTTATGAAGACTTTGAGCATGCGCGCTCAGGATGTGCGGCGCGCTTGGTACGTTGTGGACGCCGAAAACCAGACGCTGGGCCGTCTGGCGTCCGCCGTTGCCATTCGCCTGCGCGGCAAGCACAAGCCCGATTACACGCCCCATGTGGATTCCGGCGACTACGTGATCGTGGTCAACGCCGCCAAGGTGCAGGTCACCGGCAACAAGGAGGCCGGCAAGCTCTACCACCGCCACAGCGGCTATCCCGGCGGCATCAAGAGCACCACCTTGGGGAAGCTGCGCGCCGCCCACCCGGAGCGCATCATCGAGAAGGCGGTCAAGGGCATGCTGCCGCGCAACCCCTTGGGAAGGGCGGTGTTCCGCAAGCTCAAGATCTATGCCGGCCCCAGCCACCCCCACGCCGCGCAGCAGCCGGAATCCCTGAGCATCTGATCCCGCAACAACCGCAAAAGCGCAATCGCGATCGTAATCGCGATAAAGGAGAATTGGACGGCTAATGGCAACACCCGCAAGGCAATCCGACTACGGCACGGGCCGGCGCAAGACGTCGGCGGCGCGCGTCTTCATATCGAGCGGCACCGGCAGGATCATCGTCAACGCTCAGCCCTTGGACGAGTACTTCGGACGCGAGACCGCGCGCATGATCGTCCGCCAACCGCTCGACGTGGCGGCATTGGCCGATCAGGTGGACGTGGCGGTCAGCGTGCGCGGCGGCGGCACCTCCGGCCAAGCCGGCGCCATCCGCCACGGCATCGCAAGGGCCTTGGTGGCCCGCGACGAAACCCTGCGCGCGCCCCTGCGCCGGGCTGGCTTCCTGACCCGCGACGCCCGCGCCGTGGAACGCAAGAAGGTGGGGCTGCGCAAGGCCCGCAAACGGCCCCAATACTCGAAGCGTTAAGGAGCCTGCAAGCCTTGAGCAGCCAATCAGCGATCGGTGGAGGGCCAGCCTCCACAACGCCGAACCCGGTCAATCGCGAGCGCCGCTACTTCCTGATCGGCGCCACGGCGACGGTCGGCGGCATCGGCGCGGTGGGCGCCGCCATCCCCTTTGTGCAATCCTGGACGCCAAGCGCCAAGGCCCGGGCGGCCGGCGCTCCGGTCACGCTGGACATCGGCAAGCTGCGGCCGGGCGAGATGCTCGGCCCGATTCCGGCTTGGCGGGGCAAGCCCGTGTTCGTGGTCCGCCGCAGCGAGGCGGCCGTCGCCCATCTCGAGCGGCCCAATCCGAACTTGGCCGACCCGGACTCCGGCAATCCGGAAATGCAGCCGGACTACGCCCGCAACGCCTGGCGCTCCCGACGGCCCGAAATCGGAGTCTATTTGGGCCTTTGCACCCATCTCGGCTGCTCGCCCAAGTTCCACGGCGCCGTGCAGCCGGAATCCTTCGACGCCAACTGGCAGGGCGGCTTCTTCTGCCCCTGCCACGGCTCCCGCTTCGACCTTGCCGGGCGGGTGGTCAAGGCAGTGCCCGCCCCGGACAACCTAGAGGTACCGCCGCATCGGTTCGCCTCCGAGAACACCGTGGTGATCGGCGAGGACGAGGCAACCGCATAGTGGAACGGACGCAGCAGGCCAAGGGCGCCATCCCCCGGCTGTGGGGCGGGTTGGTCGATTGGGTTGACAGCCGATTCCCGGCCACTGAGACCTGGAACTACCACCTAGCCAAATACTACGCGCCCAAGAACCACAATTTCTGGTACCTGATGGGCTGGCTGGCCATGGTGATCTTGGCCAACCAGCTGATCACCGGCATCTGGCTGACCATGAGCTACGTGCCGAGCGGCGAAGGCGCGTTCGCCTCGGTCGAGTACATCATGCGCGACGTGGAGTTCGGCTGGCTGCTGCGCTACCTCCACTCCACCGGCGCTTCGGCGTTCTTCGTCATTGTCTACCTGCACATGTTCCGAGGCCTCATGTACGGCTCCTACCGCAAGCCGAGGGAACTGCTGTGGCTGATCGGCATGGCCATCTACTTGACCTTGATGGCGGAGGGCTTCTTCGGTTACCTGCTGCCCTGGGGCAACATGTCCTACTGGGGAGCGCAGGTGATCGTCTCCCTGTTCGGCGCCATCCCCTACATCGGCCCCGGCCTGATGGAGTGGATACGGGGCGACTTCCTGATGTCCGAAATCACCCTGAACCGCTTCTTCGCGCTACACGTGATAGCCCTGCCGCTGGTCCTGGTGGGGCTGGTGTTCGTCCATCTGGTGGCCCTGCACCACGTCGGCTCCACGGCCCCCGACGGAGCGGACATCAAGAAGCACAAGGACGCCGCCGGCAAGCCCTTGGACGGCATTCCCTTCTGGCCCTACACCGTCACCCACGACGTGCATGCGACGGTGGTGTTCCTGTTCCTGTTCTGCGCGGTCGTGTTCTTCGCCCCGGAGATGGGCGGCTATTTCCTGGAGAAGCCCAACTTCGAGATGGCCAACCCGCTCAAGACCCCGGAGCACATCGCGCCGGTGTGGTACTACACGCCCTTCTACGCCATGCTGCGCGCCGCCACCTATCCGCTGTTCGGGGTGCCCGCCAAGTTCTGGGGGCTGGTGGTGATGGTTGGCGCGATCATCATCCCGGCGCTGCTGCCTTGGCTGGACCGCAGCCCGGTGGCCTCCATTCGCTCCAAGGGCTTGGCTTCCAAGTGGATGCTGGGGATGTTCGTGGCGAGCTTCTTCATCCTCGGCTATCTGGGCATCACTCCGCCCTCGCCGTTGGCGACGGCCATCTCGCAAGTCTGCACCGTGCTCTACTTCGCCTACTTCATGCTGATGCCTTGGTACACGCGGGTGGAAAAAACCAAGCCGCCGCCCGACCGCGTGACCATGCGATGACCATCGCCCGCCTGCCCTGGCGTCTGCGGACGCGCCTGCCTTGGCGTCTGCGGACGCGCCTGCCCTGGCGTCTGCGGACGCGCCTGCTGCTGGCCTTGCTGGCTTGCCCCGCCGTTGGCGCTTGGGCGGCCGCAAGCGATTGGCCCATGGAGCCGATGCAGCCCAACCTGGAGGACCAACCTTCACTGCAGCGGGGCTTGAAGCTGTACGCCAACTACTGCCTGGGCTGCCACTCGCTTCGGTTCCAACGCTACGAGCGGACTGCCGACGATCTCGGCATTCCCCACGAGGTGGCTGTGGACGAAGTCATCTTCACCGGCCAGAAGATCGGTGAGTTGATGACCGCCGCCATGGATCCGGAAAGCGCCAAGGCTTGGTTCGGCGCGCCGCCGCCTGACCTCACCATGGTCTCCCGGGTACGCGGCCCGGAGTGGATTTACAACTATCTCAAGACCTTCCACGTGGATGAGTCGAGGCCCCTCGGGGTCAACAACAAGGTGTTCGAGAACGTCGGCATGCCCCATGCGCTCATCGACTTGCAGGGCGTTCAGCGGGATGCCTGTCCGCCCGGCGCCGAGGACTGCCGGCAATTGGCCGTCGATGCGGGCAGCGGCCTGCTGACGCCTGAGCAGTACGACCAAGCCGTCTATGACCTCGCGAACTTCCTGCACTACGTCGGCGAGCCAACGCGGCTTGCCCGAGAGCGTTTGGGCCCATACGTGTTGGGCTTTCTGGTTTTCCTGGGCATATTCACCTACCTGCTCAACCGGGAGTTTTGGAAGGATGTTCACTAGGGCCGGGGCAGGCAGGGCACCGGGCGGCATCCAAGGGCGGGCCGCCGCCGCGGCGGAGGTTCCGTCCAATTGGAAAGGCGTTTCGCGCCAGCGAGGCACCGATGCCAACCGCTGCGCGCCGCCCCGCCCCCGCCCACGATCGAGCCGTTGGATTGCGCTTTCCATCGGGATGCATCCCACGTTCCCGCCGGCGGGCCGATGAACCTCGGGGACCGCCAATCGTCGATGTTGCTCTACTCGGATTCCCGGGACCAGTATTCCCACCGAGTGCGCATGATGCTGGCGGAGAAGGGCGTCATCGTGGAATTGGTGAACGTCGATGCGCAAGACCCGCCGCCGGAGCTGTCGAAACACAACCCCTACAACACGGTGCCCACGCTCACCGACCGGGATTTGGATCTCTACGATGCCAACATCATCATGGAGTACCTTGACGAGCGCTTCCCCCATCCGCCGCTGTTGCCGGTGTACCCGGTTCAGCGGGCGTTCTCAAGGCTGTGGATCCACCGCATAGAGAAGGAATGGAGCAGCCAGCTTGATCCGCTGATCCAAGGCCAAGGCTCGGAGGCCTTTCGGCAGCAGGCCAAGAGCGTCCTGCACGCCAGCCTGTCCGCCACGGCGCCCATCTTCGCCCAGAAGCCCTTCTTCATGAACGAGGAGTTCACCATAGTGGACTGCTGCGTGGCGCCGATCCTCTGGCGGCTGAAGGCGGTTGGCGTCGTGCTGCGGGACCGCCGCTCCCGACCGCTGCGAAGCTACATGCAGAGGATGTTTGAGCGCGACTCGTTCCGCCAAAGCCTCAGCGAGGCCGAACAGGAGATGGGCGAATAGACAAGCGACCCTATCTGCTGCGGGCGCTCCACGAGTGGATGGTGGACAGCGGCCTCACGCCCCATTTGCTGATCGATGCCGCCTCGGAGGCGGTGGTCGTGCCGCGCGAGCACGTCGCCAACGGACGCATTGTGCTCAACGTCTCCCCCACGGCGGTGCGCGGCCTCACGATCGCCAACGACGCCTTGTCCTTCGACGGACGATTCGCCGGCCGGGCCTTTCGGGTTTCCGCGCCCACATCCAGCGTGCTGGCCATCTACGCCAAGGAAACCGGCGAAGGCATGATGTTCCAAGAGGAGGCCCCGGCGCCCGCCGAGACCCCCAAGGCCAACCCCAAGCCGGCTCTCAAGCTGGTCACCTAAAGCTCAACGAGGCAATGCTCGCCCCGCGGCGGCGCACGGAGCCGTGCGCCCAAGTTGAGTCAGGTGGCCGGCCCCGCCCCAAGATCACAAGGGCGCTTGACGACGCAGAAAGGCCGGCAGGTCCGGGATCTCCTGGTCCGCGTCCAGCGTCGTGGTCCGGGCAGACTCCTTGGACCATCCCTTGCGCCGGCCCCGCCGAACCGGCGGCCGACCGAATTCGCTGTAGTCGCCGCCCACGTTGGGCGCCACCGGGCGTGGCCCCCTGCCCGTTGGGCCTGGCCCCCTGACCTGGTCCGCCAAGCCAGCAGCCACGATCATGACCTTGACCTCCTCCTGCATCGCCTCGTCCATCGCCAAGCCAGCGATGAAAGTGGTCCTATCCGAAGCGATTTCGTCAATCATGGCGTTGATTTCGTAGTACTCGTCGAGCGCGAAGGACGGTCCGGCGGTGACGTTGAGCAGCACGCCCCGGGCATCGCGCATGTCGATGTCGTCCAGCAACGGGCAATCGATGGCCGCCTCCGCGGCGCGGCGCGCACGGTTCTCCCCCGACGCCCGGCCGGTGCCCATCATGGCCGTGCCGTTGATGCCCATGACCGCCTGCACGTCGGCAAAGTCAACGTTGATGACGCCGAGGCGGACGATCAGGTCCGAGATGCCCTCGACCGCGCCAAGCAGCACGTCATTGGCGGCCGCAAAGGGGTTCATGAGCGTGAAGTCCGGGTCGGTCTCCTTGAGCCTGTCGTTGGAGATCGTCATCAGGGAGTCAACGTACTCGGCGAGTTGGTCAAGGCCCGCATCGGCCTGGGCATCGCGCCGTTCATGGGCAAAGGGCCGGGTCACCACGGCCACCGTCAGAATGTTGCGCTCCCGGGCCAGCTTCGCCACCACGGGCGCCGCGCCCGTGCCGGTGCCCCCGCCCATGCCCGCCGCGATGAACACCATGTGGCAGCCGTCGAGCAGTTCGCCGATGCGCGCCGTCTCCTCCAAGGCCGCCTGACGCCCGGTCTCCGGGTTGGCGCCGGCGCCGAGCCCCTTGGTCACCGAGGTGCCGATGGCCATCTTGGTCGGCACGTTCAGCGCCCGAAGCGCCTGCACATCCGTGTTCATGGCCAGGAACTCCACCCCAGGCAGGCTTTTATCGACCATGTGCTGAACGGCGTTGCCGCCGCCGCCGCCCACGCCAATGACCTTGATGACGGCGTTTTGCGGCTCGTTTTCCTCAATTGTGAACATGGGCTTTTCTCCCGTTGCGCGTTGCTGGTTGTTGACTTTCAGGGCCTTGAATTCGGTTTGCTCGATGAATGACGTGATGGCTGCTGCGCATGGCTGTGGTCTCTGGTTGAAGGCTTGCGGCTAAAAATTGTCCGCAAGCCACTTGCGCAGCCGGCTCATGCGACCGCCGCTGCCGCCTTGGCCGGCGCCGCCGGCATCGCGGCGCTGATCCTTGCCGAAGAGCATCAGGCCGTATGGCGAATGGCGCTAGTCGGCTTGACGGCGCAGAAAGGTCGGCAGGTCGAGGATCTCCTGATCCACGTCCGGCGCCGCGTTCCGGACGGGCTCATTGGGCCGCTCCTCGCGCCGGCCCCGCCGAACCGGCGGCCGTTCGCGGTAGTCGCCGCCCGCGTTGGGCGCCACCTGGCGTGGCCTCCTGCCCGTTGGGCCTGGCCCCCTGACCTGGTCCGCCAAGCCAGTGGCCACGATCGTGACCTTGACCTCCTCCTCCATCGACTCGTCCATCACCAGGCCACCGATGAAAGTGGCCCTGTCCGAAGCGATTTCGTCAATCATGGCGTTGATTTCGTAGTACTCGTCGAGCGCGAAGGACGGTCCGGCGGTGACGTTGAGCAGCACGCCCCGGGCATCGCGCATGTCGATGTCGTCCAGCAACGGGCAATCGATGGCCGCCTCCGCGGCGCGGCGCGCACGGTTCTCCCCCGACGCCCGGCCGGTGCCCATCATGGCCGTGCCGTTGATGCCCATGACCGCCTGCACGTCGGCAAAGTCAACGTTGATGACGCCGAGGCGGACGATCAGGTCCGAGATGCCCTCGACCGCGCCAAGCAGCACGTCATTGGCGGCCGCAAAGGCGTTCATGAGCGTGAAGTCCGGGTCGGTCTCCTTGAGCCTGTCGTTGGAGATCGTGATCAGGGAGTCAACGTACTCGGCGAGTTGGTCAAGGCCCGCATCGGCCTGGGCATCGCGCCGTTCATGGGCAAAGGGCCGGGTCACCACGGCCACCGTCAGAATGTTGCGCTCCCGGGCCAGCTTCGCCACCACGGGCGCCGCGCCCGTGCCGGTGCCCCCGCCCATGCCCGCCGCGATGAACACCATGTGGCAGCCGTCGAGCAGTTCGCCGATGCGCGCCGTCTCCTCCAAGGCCGCCTGACGCCCGGTCTCCGGGTTGGCGCCGGCGCCGAGCCCCTTGGTCACCGAGGTGCCGATGGCCATCTTGGTCGGCACGTTCAGCGCCCGAAGCGCCTGCACATCCGTGTTCATGGCCAGGAACTCCACCCCAGGCAGGCTTTTATCGACCATGTGCTGAACGGCGTTGCCGCCGCCGCCGCCCACGCCAATGACCTTGATGACGGCGTTTTGCGGCTCGTTTTCCTCAATTGTGAACATGGGCTTTTCTCCCGTTGCGCGTTGCTGGTTGTTGACTTTCAGGGCCTTGAATTCGGTTTGCTCGATGAATGACGTGATGGCTGCTGCGCATGGCTGTGGTCTCTGGTTGAAGGCTTGCGGCTAAAAATTGTCCGCAAGCCACTTGCGCAGCCGGCTCATGCGACCGCCGCTGCCGCCTTGGCCGGCGCCGCCGGCATCGCGGCGCTGATCCTTGCCGAAGAGCATCAGGCCGACGCCGGTGGCGTGAATCGGGTTGCGCACGATGTCCTTGAGGCCGGAGACCGCCCTCGGCTTGCCGAGGCTGACCGGCATGTGGAAGATCTCCTCGGCGAGTTCAATCACGCCCGCCATCCTTGCGGCGCCGCCGGTGAGGACAACGCCGGCGGCGATCAGCTCCTCGAAGCCGCTGCGGCCCAACTCAGCCTGGATGAGGCTGAACAGTTCGTCGTAGCGCGGCTCCACCACCTCGGCCAAGGTCTGCTGCGACAGTTGGCGGGGCGGCTGGTCGCCGGCGCCGGGCACCTCGATCATTTGCTCCGCCCGGGCCAGCTGGGACAGCGCGCGTCCATAGCGGATCTTGATCTCCTCGGCATTGGGGGTGGGGGTGCGCAGGGCCATGGCAATGTCGTTGGTCACTTGGTCGCCGGCGATGGGGATGACGGCCGTGTGGCGAATGGCGCCGCCCGTGAAAACGGCGATGTCCGAAGTGCCGCCGCCGATGTCCACGAGGCAGACGCCTAGCTGGCGCTCGTCGTCCGAGAGCACCGAGTAGCTTGACGCCAACTGCTCCAGGACGATGCCGTTGACCTTCAAGCCGCACCGCTCAATGCACTTCTCGATGTTCTGCAGCGCGTTGGCGGCGCAGCTGACCAAATGCACCTTGGCCTCAAGGCGCACCCCGGACATGCCCAAGGGATCCCGGACCCCGTCCTGGTGATCGATGATGTACTCTTGGGGCAGCACGTGGAGCATCTTCTGGTCGGTCGGTATGGCCATCGCCTCGGCGGCGTCGATGACGCGCTCCACGTCGTGGGCAAGCACCTCCCGGTCGGGCACCGCGACGACGCCGTGGGAGTTGGTGCTCTTGACATGGCTGCCGGCGATGCCCGCGTACACCGACTCGATGTTGCAGCCCGCCATCAGCTCCGCCTCCTCGACGGCCCGCTGAATGGAATGCACCGTGGACTCGATGTTCACCACCACGCCCTTGCGCAGCCCCCGCGAGGCTTGGGTGCCGATGCCCTTGATTTCCAATTCGCCGTCCGCCGCCACCTCGCCGACGATGGCGGCCACCTTGCTGGTGCCGATGTCCAGCCCGACGATCATTTGCCCCGTGCCGCTGTCTGCTGTCACTTTGCCGCCCTCATCCTCATCTCGCCGCCAGCAGTTCGGGTTCGCCAAAACGCACCGCAACGCCGTTGGCGTAGCGCAGGTCCAGATAGCGCACCGCCCGCTCACTCTCCTCGGCCAAGTGCCGATGAACTTCCACGAAGCGCTCCATGCGGCTGCTCAGGGCGTGCGCGCCGAGCTGGGCGCGCACGCCGTTGGCCAGCTCCAGCCGCCACTCGCCCAGCGGGTTCTCGGCCAATGAGCGGATCTCAAGGCCGTCCTGGGCGGCGATGTCCTGCAGGTATTGATAGATCTCCAGCGCCCGTTTCGGGGCGGCGACCGCGCAGTCGAGCAACGGCACGCTCACCGCCCGGTCAGGCCCGCCGACCAGTTCGCCGCCCGCCGTCAGGTAGCCCTCGCCACCCCACTTGGCCACCACCAACTGACGCTCGATGCGGATCGAAACGGTGTCCGGCCAGACCCGCCGAACCTGAACCAAGCGCGGCCAGGACAGCGCCATGAGATGTTCGCGCAACTCGCCAAGGTCGGTTGACAGCAACCGCCCGGGCGCAAGTTCGGTGAGCCGCCGCCGCACCTGCGCCGCTTCGGCCGGCGCCAAGGCGCCGACCACCTCGACGCGGCGCACCGGCCGGTCGAGGGAGACATAGATCCACGCCGCCGCGGCCGCAAGGCCCAGCGCGGCGGCGACGGCGCCCAGCCTACGCAGCATGTCGGCCCCGCAGGCGGTTGGATATCTCACTGACGTTGCCGGCGCCCTGAACCAGCACGACGTCGCCGCGGCGCACGATGCCCGGCAGCAACTCCAGGGCCTCGCCCGGATCGACGGCGAAGACCGGCGCCATGCCGCCGCGGCTGCGGATGCCTTGGCACAGGGCGGGGCCGTCGGCGCCGGGGATGGGGGGCTCGCCGGCCGCATAGACATTGAGCAGGATCAGTTGATCCACGCTCGAGAGCACCCGGACGAACTGATCGAATTGATCCCGCGTCCGGCTGTAGCGGTGGGGTTGGTAGGCCATCACGAAGCGGCGGCCCGGCCACACCTTGCGGGCGGTGCGCAGAACCGCGTCGATTTCCGTGGGATGGTGGCCGTAGTCATCCACCAAGGTGACCTTGGCGCCACCGACCGCGACGCCCTCAAAAACCTGAAAGCGGCGGCCAACGCCGGCAAAACCGGCCAGGCCCTCGCGAATGGCCGCATCGGCAACCCCCTCATGGGTGGCTGCGGCAATGGCCGCCAAGGCGTTGCGCACATTGTGCTCGCCCGGGGCCGCCAAGCTGATGTCCAAAGGCTCGCGCCCCTCGGGACGGTGTGCCCGGAAGCGCCAGCAACGGCCATTCGCCGCCAAGGCGCCGGCGCGATAGTCCGCGTCCGGCGCGAAGCCGTAGGTGAGCATGGGCCGCGACACCTTGGGCAGCAGGCCGCGCAGCACCGGGTCGTCGATGCACAGCACCACGGTGCCGTAGAAGGGCAGTCGGTGGATGAACTCAAGGAAGGTCGCGCACAGGCGCTCAAAGTCGTGGCCGTAGGTGGCCATGTGGTCTTCGTCGATGTTGGTGATGACGGCCAGCATGGGCTGCAAGTGCAGAAAGGAGGCGTCGGACTCGTCGGCTTCGACGATGATGAACCGGCTCGCTCCCAAACGGGCGTTGGCGCCGGCGCTTTCGAGCAGTCCGCCGATGACGAACGTCGGATCCAGCCCCGCCGCTTGGTAGATGGCGGTCAACAGGCTGGTGGTGGTGGTCTTGCCGTGGGTTCCCGCGATGGCGATGCCGTGCCGGTAGCGCATCAGCTCGCCCAGCATTTCGGCTCGGGCCACGACCGGTATGCGCCGTTCGCGGGCGCTGGCGATCTCCGGGTTGGACTCGTCAACGGCGCTCGACCGCACCACGACATCGGCGCCTGCCACCTGCTCGGCGGCGTGGCCTGCATGGACCGTCGCGCCCAGCGCGGCCAAACGCTCGGTGGCCGACGACGCGCGCAGGTCCGAACCCGAAACCGCATAGCCCAGGTTGCGCATCACCTCGGCGATGCCGGACATCCCGGCCCCGCCGATGCCGACGAAGTGGACGCGCCGCACGCGCCCCATGCCCGGCACTTCGGCCGCCGCCGCTGGTTGGCGGTTGCCGGCGCCCATCACGAGCCCCGCTCCAACTGCGCCCGGCCGACCCAGCCCATCAGCACCGCGCACACGATGAGGCTGTTGCCGCCGTAGCTGATGAACGGCATGGTCAGCCCCTTGGTGGGCAGGCTGCCGGTGGCCACCCCAACGTTGATGAGCGTCTGCACGCCCAGCAACAGCGCCACCCCGTAGCACAGGTAGCCCGCGAACTTGTCGCCGTCGCCGATGGCCATGCGGGCGGTGCGCAGGATGCGCGAGACCATCAGCCCCAGCAATGCCATGAGGGCCAGGGCGCCGACCAAGCCCAGCTCCTCCGCGATCACGGCGAATATGAAGTCGTGATGGGCCTCGGGCAGGTACCAAAGCTTCTGGATGCCCTCGCCGAGGCCCAAGCCGAACACTTCGCCCCGGCCGAAGGCGATCAGCGAGTGGGTCAGTTGATAGCCGCTGTCGAAGGCCGACGCCCAAGGATCGCTGAAGCTGACCAGCCGCTGCATGCGGTAGGGCTCCATCCAGATCAAGGCCGCCAAGGCCAACGCGCCGACCAGCGCCAGCAGGCCGAGGTAGCGCAGCCGCAGCCCCGCCAGGAACAGCATGGCGATGAGCACCGCGCTCAGCACCGCCACGTTGCCGAAGTCCCGTTGCAGGATCAGCAGCGCCGCCAAGGCCGCGAACCCAACCAGCGGCAGCAGCGCCGGCCGGGGCGACTGGCGCAAGGCCTCGTCACGCCGGGCCAGGAACCCGGCCCAATGGACGATCATGGCGGCCTTGGCGATCTCCGCCGGCTGCAGGCTGAAGCTGCCGAGGTCGATCCAGCGCCGGGCGCCCTTGACCTCCTCGGCAAAGCCGGGAACGAGCACCAGGGCGCAAAGCGCCAAAGCGCCGGCCAAGGCCGGCTGATGGGCGTGGCTCCAGAACTTGAGGGGCACGCACAGCATGAGGAGAAAGCCCATCAGTCCCATGCTCAGGTAGATGCCGTGACGGGCTAGGAAGGGCGTCTCCATGGCCACGGAGGCGGACGCCACCATGACCAGGCCGAAGCCCAGCACCAAGCTCCAGGAGACCATGAGCGGCGCATCAAGGCGAATCATGGCCTAAGCTCCTTGACCAAGGCGCGAAACGCCTCGCCTCGGGCGCGGAAGTCGCTGAAGTGGTCGAAGCTCGCGCAGGCCGGCGACAGCAGCACCGCATCCCCCGGCCGGGCGCAGAGGGCGGCTTGGCGCACCGCCTCCGCCAAGCGGCGCGGGCGGCCGCCGGGCACTCCGAGGCCCGCGGCTCCGGCAATCGCCGAGCCGTCCTGGCCAATGGGGATCAAGCCGCAGCCGCAGGCGGCGATGGCTTGGCCCAAAGCCGCAAAATCGGCGCCTTTGCCCTCGCCCCCGGCAATCAGCACGATGCGGCCCGGCCCGCCGGAGAGGCTGCTCAACGCCGCCAGCGTGGCGCCGGGGTTGGTGGCCTTGGAGTCGTTGATGTAGGTGACGCCATCCACCACGCCGACGACCTCGCAGCGGTGGGCCAGGCCTCGATAGCCGAGGACCGATTCGCCGAGCGCGCCAAGCCCGCCGCCGTTTTCGCTGCCGCAGATCAGGGCCATCACCGCCAGCGCGTTGCTTTCGTTGTGGCCGCCGGCGAGGGGCAGTCGGCGGGCTTCGACCACGGCTTGCCCGCCCTTGGCCAGCCAACGCTCGCCGCCGAAGGCGCGCACGCCCCACTGGCCGGTCGCCGGCGGGCCGGCCCCGAAGGTGACCGCGCTGCCTCCGGCGTCCGCGTCGGGTTGGCTTAAGGGGTCGTCCCGATTGACGACGAGCCGTTCCGCCCGAAGGTAGATGCGGCGCTTGGCGGCGGCGTAGTCCGCCAAGCTCGCATGATGATCGAGATGGTCGGCGCTGACGTTGAGGACGGTCGCGGCCCGGTAGGGATAGGTCTGCATGCGCTCCAATTGGAAGCTGGACAATTCGAGCACGTAGCAGTCCCGATCCGGGCCGATGGTGTCCAGTGCGGCTTCGCCAAGGTTGCCGCCGACGCCGGGACGGTGGTTGAGCTCGGCCAATGCGTGTCCCGTCCAAGCGGTCACCGAGCTCTTGCCGTTGGTGCCCGTGATCGCATAGACGGGTTCGTCCACCGCCCGGCAAAACAGGTCGATGTCGCTCAACACGGGCAGGCCCGATGCCCGAATGCGTCTTCCCAGAGGGCTTTGCAGCTTCAAGCCGGGGCTTAGGATCACCCGGTCGAAAGGCGCGAAATCAATGTCGCGAACGCCGAGCCGATAGTCGATTCCGGGATGCTGCGCCCGGGCCTCGGCCAGTCCCGGCGGCTGCTCCCGGGTGTCAAGGACGGTCAATTGGTCGCGTTCGGACAAGTGCCTGATGCAGGAGAGGCCGGTCACGCCGAGGCCAACGATCAACGTGCGCTGGGTCATGCCTACCTCAGCTTCAACGTGGAAAGGCCGACCAGCACCAGCACCAGGCTCAGGATCCAGAAGCGCACGATCACCCGCGGCTCCGGCCAACCCTTGAGTTCAAAGTGATGGTGAATGGGCGCCATGCGAAAGATGCGCCGCCCGGTGAGGCGATAGGAGGCCACTTGGATGATGACCGACGCGGTCTCGATCACGAACAAGCCGCCCATGATCAGCAGCACGATCTCATGGCGCACGATGATGGCCACCACCGCCAAGGCCGCCCCCAGCGCCAAGGCGCCCACATCGCCCATGATCACTTCGGCGGGGTAGGCGTTGAACCACAGGAAGCCGAGGCCGGCGCCAATCAACGCGCCGCAGAACACGGCCAGTTCGCCGGCTTGGGGGATGTGGGGAATCTGCAGGTAGTTGGCGAACTCCACATGGCCGGCCAAGTAGGCGATCAGTCCCAAGGCCGCGCCGACCATCACCGTGGGCAGAATCGCCAGCCCGTCCAAGCCATCGGTCAGGTTGACGGCGTTGCTCATGCCGACGATGACGAGGTAGGCCACCGCCACGTAGCCCACGCCCAAGGAAATGGCGACCGTTTTGAAGAACGGCACGATCAGGTCGGTCTCCGCCGGCAGCTCCGCGCTCAAGTAGAGGAACAGCGCCGCCGCCAGCCCGAACAGCGACTGCCAGGCGTACTTGGTCCGGGCCGCCAGGCCGTCGGAGTTCCGGCGCCGGATCTTGAGGTAGTCGTCCGCCCAGCCAATGCCGCCAAAGGCCAAGGTGACCAGCAGCACCGTCCAGACGTAGCGGTTGCCGAGCTCGCCCCACATCAAGGTGGTGAAGAGAATGACGATCAGGATCAAGGCCCCGCCCATGGTCGGGGTGCCCGCCTTGCTGAAGTGGCTTTTCGGGCCGTCGCCGCGCACCGGCTGGCCGATCTGGTGGCGGCCCAGGCGGTCGATCACCCAAGGGCCGATGAGCAGCGACAGGATAAGCGCCGTCACCAAGCTGACCATGGTGCGGAAGGTCAGGTACTGAAAGACCTCGAAGCCGCTGATGAATTGGGCCAGATGGTCGGTGAGCCAGAGCAGCATCAGGCGTCCCCCTGCGGCAGGCCCAAGGCCTCGCGCACGGCCTCCCGGTCGCTGAACGGGTGCCGATGGCCGCCGATCTCCTGGGCGTCCTCGTGGCCCTTGCCGGCGACCACGACCCAATCCCGGGCATCGGCGCCGGCGATGGCGGCGGCGATGGCGGCACCGCGATCGGCCTCCAAGGTCACCGGCGACGCATCCTCGATGCCGGCCGCCATGTCGCGCATGATGGCCAGCGGATCTTCGCGGCGCGGGTTGTCGCTGGTCAGCCAAACCCGGTCGGCCAAGGCCGCGGCGATGCGCCCCATCATCGGCCGCTTGCCGGCGTCGCGGCCGCCGCCGCAGCCGACCACGCACGCCAAGGCGCCCTCGGCATGGCGGCGGGCCGCGGCGAGCGCCTTGGCGAGCGCATCCGGCGTGTGGGCGTAATCGACCACCACGGTGGGGCGCCCCGCGGCGCGCAGGAACTCCATGCGCCCCGGCACCGGCGGCAAGGCGCCGGCGGCCTCGCAGACTGCCGCCAAGGGCTGTCCGGCGGCGGCCAGCAAGCCGACGGCGGCGGCCAGATTGGCCAAGCCGAAGTCGCCGCACACCGGCGCCGCCACCCAAGCGCTGCCCCAAGGGGTGCGCAGCCGAGCCTTGATGCCATCCACTCGATGCTCGACGTCGTCCCAGGAGATGTCCGCCGGCCCTTTGCCGTAGGTCAGCACGTCCACCGGCGCCAGGCTGCGGGCCAGTCCCCGACCGAACTCGTCGTCGATGTTGATGAGGGCGCAGCGCAGCGAAGGGAACTCGAACAGCCGCCGTTTGGCCGCCCCATAGGCCGCAAAGTCGGCGTGGTAGTCCAGATGGTCCCGCGTGAGATTGGAAAAGACCGCGTAATCGAAGGCGATCGCATCGGCGCGGCCTTGGGCCAAGGCATGGGAGCTCACTTCCAGCGCCACCCAAGCGCAGCCCCGTTGGCGCAGGCAAGCCAAGCGCTTGTGGGTGAGGACGGCGCCCTCCGTGGTCAGGCGCGACGGCGCCAACCGGCTCGGCCGTCCCCAACCGATGGTGCCCATGTAGGCGGCGTCGAGGCCCGCCGCTTGATTGGCGAGGCTGGCCAGCTGGTGGGCGATGGTCGTCTTGCCGTTGGTGCCGGTGACGCCGACGCACGTCAGCGCGCGGCTGGGCGCGCCGTAGAACTTGTCGGCCAGCGCCCCGCGCCGCGCCCGCAGGTTCTCAATCCGCACCACCGGCGCGCCGAGGCCCGGCAGCGGCCGTTCCGCCAGCACGCAGGCCGCGCCCCGGCCCACCGCTTGGGCCGCGTAGTCGTGGCCATCGAAGGCCGCGCCCCGAACGGCGATGAAGGCTTCGCCCGGCTGGATCAGGCGAGAGTCTTCGGACAGCCCGGCGATTTCCAAGGCAGGCGCGTCGGGCTTGCCGATCAACTGGCGCAAGCTCGACCCGCTCATGGCGCCCTCCCATCGACGGCGGCGATCAAGCGCTGGGCATCGGGGGCAACCCCCAACAGGCGCAACGCGCGCTCCGCGACCCGGGCGAAAATCGGCGCGGCAACGGCGCCGCCGCTGATCTGCGGGCCGCCGGGCTGGTTGATCACCACCACCATGACGATCCGCGGAGCCGTCAGCGGCACCACCCCGGCGAACAACGCCACGTGGCGCTGATCGGTGTAGCCGCCGCCGCTGACCAAACGGGCGGTCCCGGTCTTGCCGGCCACCCGATAGCCGGCCAGCCGCGCGCCGGGCGCCGTGCCCGTCCGCTCCGTGACCCCTTCCATCATCGACAGCAGTTGCCGAGTCATGGCCGCTGCGAACACCCGTTCGCCTTGGGCGGGCTGACGGAGCTTGATGACGCTGAGCGGCAGGCGAACGCCGTCATTGGCGATGGACAAATAGGCTTGGGCAAGCTGCAGAGGCGAAACGCTCAGGCCGTAGCCGTAGGCGAGGGTGGCGCGCACCACCTCGCTGCGCAGACCGGAGTCGTCAAAGGTGCCGATCGCCTCGCCGGGCAGTCCGCTGCCAATGAAATCGCCGATCCCGGCCCGCTGCAGCACCTCGAACACGGCCCGCTCCGGCAGGTCCAAGGCCACCTTGGAAATGCCGACCTGGCTCGACTTGCGCACGATGCCGGCCAGCGTCAACTCCCCGTAGTTGACCGGATCCTCAATCAGCTTGCGGCGCACCGCCCAATAGCCGGGCGCGGTGTCCACCACGGTATCCGGCCGGTACTCGCCCGTCTCCAGCGCCGCCAGCACGGCGAAGGGCTTGATCGTGGACCCCGGTTCATAGCTGTCGGTCACCGCCCGGTTGCGCATCCCGGCAAATCCGAGCTCAAGGGATTCGTTGGGGTTGTAGGACGGGGAGTTCACCAAGGCGAGAATCTCCCCGGTGCGGGCATCGAGAATGACGATGGAACCCGAGGCCGCTTGGTGCCCGGCCACCGCATCCTTGAGCTCCCGGTAGGCGAAGTACTGCAGGCGCAGGTCAATGCTGAGCGCGATGTCCTGGCCGAGGCGCGGCGCGGCGATGTACTCCAGGTCCCGGATGGTCGCGCCGAGTCGGTCCTTGAGCACGACCTTGCGTCCATGCTCGCCGCTCAGCAGGTCGTCAAAAGCCAGCTCGACGCCCTCAAGGCCGCGGTCGTCGATGTTGGTCACCCCCACCACATGGGCGGCGGTCTCGGCGCCGAGGTAGTAGCGCCGGTACTCCTCGCGAAAGTGCAGACCCTCTATCGCCAAGGCCCGGACGCGCTCCGCAGCGGTCCAGGAGAGCCGCCGCTTGAGATAGACGAAAGCCTTGTCCGCATGGCGGTTCAGGTGCTCCTCCAGCCGCTCCGCATCCCGCCCCAGCAGAGGGGCCAAGCGGTCGATGTCGGCGCGGCTCAGCTTTCTTTGGCTCGGATCGCTCCAGACGGCCACCACCGGCGTGCTGATCGCCAACGGCTCGTCGAGGCGGTCGTAGATGACGCCCCGGCGCGACGGGATGACGACTTCCCGCACCGAACGGGCGTCCCCTTGGTCCTGCAGGAAGTCCTTGTCGAGCAGCGCCAGGTAAACCACCCGGGCGGCAAGCGCAACGCAGCCCGCGAGGAACAGGCCGAGCACGGCATGGTGACGCCAGAACTTCATCGGGGCAGCCGCTCGACCCGATCCGGGAAGCGCATTCCCAATTTGCTCTGCGCCACCTGCTCGACGTTGTAGTAGGCCGAGCGGGCGCCCCGCTCAAGCAGCAGGCGGCTGTGCTCGGCCGCCAGCCGATCCTGATGGCGCCGGGAGGCCTCCAGGGCTTGGTGAAGCAGCCGGACCTCGTGGGTCCGCGCCACCACCTGCACCCCGGAGGCGACCGCGCCCGCCAGCAGGACGGCCACGACGAGGGCGGCGCCCCACTTCATGCGATGCGCTCCAGCACCCGCAGCACCGCGCTTCGAGCGCGGCGGTTGCGGCGCGACTCGGCGGCCGTCGGCCGCACGGGGCCAGCGACGATGCGCGCCTCGACGCGCGCCTCGGCGGCGCGAATGGGCACGTGCCTCGGCACCGGCGGCGGCGAACTGCGGGCCTTGCAGAAGCGCTTGACGATCCGGTCCTCCAAGGAGTGAAAGCTGATCACGGCCAAGCGGCCGCCGACGCCGAGCGTGTTGAACAGGCCTTCCAAGCCCGATTGCAGTTCGCTGAGTTCCTGGTTGATGAAGATGCGGATGGCCTGAAACACCCGCGTGGCAGGATGCTTGCCCGGGGTCCGGCGCGGTTGGTTGGCGGCGACCACGCTGGCCAGCTCGCCCGTCGTCCCAAGCGGGCGGGCGGCAACGATGGCGCGGCTGATGCGGCCGGCGAAGCGCTCCTCGCCGTAGCGCCGAATGACGCCGGCGATCTCCGCAGCAGGCGCTTCGTTGAGCCAGTCGGCGGCCGTGGCGCCGGTGCGCTGGTCCATGCGCATGTCAAGGGGGCCGTCGGCGCGGAAGCTGAATCCGCGTTCGGGATCCTCGATCTGGGCGGAGGAGAGGCCGAGGTCCATCACCGCGCCCCGCACGTCGTCCATGCCGACCGCGGGCAGGAGCGCGGCGACGCCGCCAAAGGCCGACCGGCGGGCGACGACGCGGGCATCGCCGGCGGCCAAGGCTTGGGCGCAGGCGAAGGCCTCAGCGTCCCGATCGAGCGCCAGCAGGCGGGCGTCGGGGCCCAAGCGCCCAAGCAGGGCGCGGCTGTGGCCACCGCGGCCAAAGGTGGCGTCAACGAAGTTGCCCGCCGCCCCCGGCTCGGCAATGCGTTCGACGCTTTCACGGCGCAACACGGGCTCATGCGCGCCGTTCATACGGACAACCCCGTCATGCCTTCGAATTCCGCGGCCAGTTCGCGGTTCTCCGCCGCCAGCCACTGCTTCATGCCCGCGGACCATTGGTCGTGGTCCCAGATCTCGATCTTGTTGCCTTGGCCCGCCAGCGTCAGCTTCTTGTCAAGACCGGCGTGCTCGCGCAGCTGCACCGGCAGCAACAGCCGCCCGCTGGCATCGAGTTCCAAGTCGGAGGCGTGCCCGATCAGCAGACGCTGAAGCTGGCGCACTCCGGGGCGGATGTTGGGCAGGGCTTCAAGCTTTTCCTGCACGGCGTCCCATTCGGTTCGCGGATAAAGCAGCAGGCAAGGCTCCGTCCGGTCGATGGTGACCACCACCTGGCCTCGGGATGCGGCGGACACAACCTCGCGGAAACGCGATGGCAGGGCCATGCGCCCTTTAACGTCCAACGTGGCGTTGGCTATTCCGCGAAATCCGACAGTGGCCGACACAGGAAGCCTCGCTCTATCCCTTCTTCTCCACAATGTCCCACTTCAAGGCACATTTCTCCAACTAGAGACAGTACTACTCCTGTCTTTTTCGTGTCAAGGCTGACGCAGGGCAGGGCGAACATCCCGTTGGACGGGGAGATGGGCGTGGGGAGCGAGCTGGCCGATAAGCCGGGTTCTGTCGCCGGACGGTTCCGGCGGGCAGCCATTCATCTAGGGCCGCCGTCGCCGACGGCCTCCAGCAGCCTACCCGAATCCGGTACGGACCATACCTTGGGATTCCTATTTGGCCTTGCTCCGGGCGGGGTTTGCCTAGCCACCGGTGTTGCCACCCGCGCGGTGCGCTCTTACCGCACCCTTTCACCCTTACCGCGAGGCCGTTGGCGCTAGACGCCAGCCTCGAGGCGGTCTGCTCTCTGCTGCACTTTCCGTAAGCTCACGCTTCCCAGGGGTTACCTGGCGCCCTGTCCTGTGGAGCCCGGACTTTCCTCTCGCGGCCAAGGCGCAAGCGCCAGCCGCCAGCGGCTGCCTAGCCAGCTCACGCACTAGCCTGCGCTTGGGGAGGCGGGATGTCAATGCGCGACCTGACGGTCGCGGATGGAGTTTCGCTGGCGCGAAACTCCGCGCCGTCGCTTGGATCAGATTCCGGTATGTTTCTGAGCCCGCACATTGTCGTGCAGGTGGACGACGTGCGCGTGGTGGTTGGCCAGTTCGGGGGACTCCGGCCAGCGCTCCGCAAACGCCGCCTCGCTCCACAGCGGCACGAGGTTGCCGCCATCCCATCGCGGGGTGACGTGGCAGGGGAATTTGCCCATTCAGAACCTCCAGGAGCGCCCAAGAGGGCGAGGCGGCGGCGATTTGGTGGACGCCTGAGCCGATCACGCCCTCACAAGGCGTCCAACCGACGTCGCATTGCAGCCGAAGTCGCGGCGGCAACGGCCTTGAGATGGGCATGGGAACGTCGCCGACCGACTTTGACAGAGGGTTCCCGTCCGGCGTAAAGTGCGGTCATGCGCGAGATTTGGACAGTTATCGGCACCGGCGTCGCAATCATCGCAGTGGTGGCGACGCTGCATCTGTCCATGCGAGCGGAAATCGGTTCGGTGCGAACTGAAATCGGTTTGATGGAGGAGGGCATACGCGCCGAGATAGGCGCATTGGACGACCGGCTCCGCACCGTGGAGGTCCGCACCGAGCGGCTGGAGGTGAAGCTCTCGCGCATTGAGGCCATCGTCGAGCGGGCGCACCCGCCCTTGGTGGCCGACGCCGCTGCGCTCCTCTGAGAGCCGCGCAGCCACTGCAACCGCAGCAAGGGCGGGGGCGGGCTGCGGAACTTGTTTTTGGTCAACAAAGCCTTGGCTAATGACGACTCCGGATTTTCTGAAGCAAATGGCGAAGGCGCAAGCCGTGGCCTCAAAGTGGCTTCGATTCGCCGGGGGAACCGCAACGGCAGGAGACCAAAGGCCGTGGCAACACCGAACTGCAAAGCGGGCAGCGGGCGTATCCGACGATGAACGACGAAGGCCATGCCGCCAAGGGAGGAAGCAACCCAATCCCAATCCCCGTTGCCGTGATCGACGTTGAGACCACAGGCTCTCAACATGCTTCAGCCAGTGCTGTACAATCATCCATGTTCGCGATGAACGGCCAAGGAGCATGACCATGCAGCAACCCCCGACCAGCTTTCCTGAATGGACCGCCAAGTTCGCCACCGAGGATGCCTGCCTCGCCGCAAGTGGCCCGGCGGCTTCATCCGCCCGCGCTCCGGCGGCGCGCCCGGCCGCGGCCGGGCGCACGTGCTCCGGCGGCGCGCCACCCGCCAGTGCCTGGCCTGCCGGCGCCTGGTGATCAGCAACTTCAAGCGCTTCCTGGTCGGCACCTTCCACGGCGTCTCCCGAACGCGGCTCCAGGAGTGCCTGGACGAGTTTGTCTTCCGCTTCAACCGAAGGTTCCTGTAGGACCAGCTCCCCGTGCGGCTGGTCTAAGCCGCCGTCACCCATGTGCCCGTGCCGCTCAGGCTGAAGCATGTTTAGAGGCATGAAGTCGAATAAATTCAGAATGTGAGATCGGGTGGTACCACAAAATGACGGACGCCAAAGACGACGAACAGGCCATGCGCGAGCGCATCCGGGCTGAGGTGAGGCAGGCTCAAGCCGCCCTTTTGGCCGCAAACCGGCGGGTGGCGCAGTTCGCCCGCGCCATGGGGGATGTGGCAGCATCAAGGGCCGATGTGTTGGCCGCTGCGGGCACATCCGCATCCCAAACGGCTGCGGGGTTCGCACGGAACCTGGATTGGGATGGCGTTGGTCCGTTGCTTAAGGCCAAATTCGCGGCCGCCGGCGCCAGGGGGGAGTTGCATGGCGAGGAAGGGGCTCGGGCCGTTTGGGAGTCTCTCCCTCAATCGCTTCGCGTGATGGGCGACTCCAAAGTGAGCGCGGTGCTTCACGGGAAGGATTGGTCCCACATCAAGCCGCACTCCCACGGCGGTTCCGCCGATGCGGCCAACGGGGTGTTTGAGGCGGCGTCAATCAATCGCGCCAGGGGCGCTGAGGACATGGGGCTCCCTGATCTGGCGACCGCCAAAGCGCAACTGCATGCGGCGGGGATTAAATCCGCAGCCTCCGCGATCGGGGCCAGCGCGTTGCGGGGCGCGGGCATCGCGGCGGTATCCGCCGTGCTTGGGAGCGCGGCGCTTGTTCTGTCGCCGCATTTGATATTGGCCTTAACGGCGCCGATGGCGGTTTTGGGCGGCGTCATGACCGTTAAGCAAACCGCCGGACGGGTGCGCCAACACATGGGGACCGGAAAGGAGCGTGGCGCGAACAATGGATCCTTGGTGCCGCCAATCCCTGAAGTGGCAGCGCCATGACTGACGCCGGGATGCAGCACCAAGTCCACGCCGCACTGTTGGCCGCAAAGTCGCGCCTTGAGCGAGGCCGCTGCCGGGGCGCATACGCCCGCGACGCCAAAGGCGAGCCCGTGGATCCGCAGAGCGCTGAGGTGGGCTAGCAGATGGGACGCAAACGGAGAACCATGCGAAACCTGAGAATCCGGGCCGTTGCCGCGCTGCTGGCCTTGTCGGCTTGCGGGAGCGCCGCCGAAAGTCTAGCCGATGCTGTTAAAGCTGGCAGAGAGCATGTCGAGGCAGCAGAGGATGCAGCCGAAATGCTTGTAACGATGGCAGACGAAGGCAATGCCGACATGGTGAGGCGGCTGACCGAAGCGGGCGCGGACGTGAACGCCAAGCACGAACGTGGAAGTTGCTCGGCACCACCGCGCCGCCCTTAATGCCGATGTCGCCGTAAAGCGTCAGCGACAGCCCGAACGCCACGGCCACCTCCATCTGCGCCACGCAGGTGTCGGGATCGACGTGGGTGCCGCAGTCGAGGGCGCTGTAGGCGTTCGACACCCGCGGCCGTCCATTCACCATTTCGTAAACTGCGGAAACTTGCGTGCCGCCCTCGGCGAAGGCCGCATCGACATCGCCCTTTCCGGATCCCGGCACCGGCGTTCCGGCTTCATTACCGCTTCGCGCAGGGACCGGCGCAGCGCCTCGCTGTCGAAGCTTCGGTTGGGGCTGTCGGTCCATTCAATCTCCAGGCCGCGGGCGATCCTGATGGCCGTCCAAGTGTCCTCGGCAACCACCGCCACGCCGTCGAGCGGCGCGAACACCGGCCCAGCGCCGGGGGCTGGGGGAAGGGTCTCGATGCTGATGAGCCCCGGCTCGCCCTTGGGCTGGTTGACGATCGCCTTGACCCCGCCGCCAGCTTCCCATCGGCATCCAGTCCTTTGCGCAGGCTCCCGGAGCGGGGCTGCCGCCACGTTGACAAAACCTCGCACATCCAGCCGCTTGTGGACATGGGGGGCTTAGAGCGCCTGTTCGCAGGCGAGCTGCCCCGGTCAGGCCTCCAGCCAGTGGCTTCTCTTCTTGATGAGGGCGGTGCGCTCCATCTCCGCAACCAGTTCGCGGTTTTGATTGACCCCCCAGTGCTTGAACACGACGATGCCGGCGTCCTCGCGGTCGCCGTCGCGCTTTTCCAGGACGCGGGAGTAGGCGTACAGCGTGTCGCCGTGAAAGACCATGGTCCGCAGGCGGATTTTGTCCAGCCCGGTCTCCGCCAGCGCGTTCTCCACGGTGTCCTGAGTGGCCAGCCCGAGCACGATGGAGAAGTTCACCCCGCCGTAGCTCAGTATCTTGCCGAGCGGCGTCTTCCGCATAAGGTCCAGGTTGAAATGCCCTTGGGCGGTGTTCATGACCATGTTGGTGATGTTCACGTTCTCCAGTTCCGTCACGGTCTTGCCGCGGGCGTGCCGGATGGTCCGGCCCACCTCGAAGTCCTCGAAGTAGTTGTCGTGGCTGGTTAGGCTGGCAAGCTTATTGTTCATCACGCGACTCCTTGGCTGGTCCCCGCTCCCCCATCCGGCCCTTCCAGATGGCCAGGTTGGAGCGCCGGAACTCGATGACCTTGCGGCCGTGCTGGTTGAGCCCTTCGTTGTGCCAGGTCACCACGCCCCGGCCCTCGGTGGACGCCGACTCGCGCATCGCCTCGGTGGTGGAGACGGCGGTCAGCGTATCGCCCGGGTAAACCGGCTCCAGGTGCTTGACGCCGTCAACGCCCAGAAAGGGGCCGCCAAGACCTTCCGAGCAGATTTCGACGGTCAGGCCGAGGATGACGTTGAACACCAGTTGCGGGCACACGACGATGTCGGGGTGCCCGAGGGCCTTGGCGTACTCGCGATTGAAGTACAGCGGGTTGTAGGCCAGCGTCAGGTGGCAGAACTGAATGGCGTCCGCCTCGGTGATGGTGCGGCCCCAGTGATGATGGATCACCTCGCCCACCGTGAAGTCGTGGTAGCCCTGACCGCGTCGGCGCAACGCCGCGCTGTCGAGCATGTCCTCGAACTCGCTCATGGTCTTTGCTCCATGGTGTTGTTGAGTTTCAATCCGGCAGGCCGGCTCGGTCGATGCCTGCCTACTTGCCCAAAATGCGATCCGAGATGATCCGCTGCATGATCTCCGAGGTGCCCTCGAAAATCTTGGTCAGGCGCGCATCGCGCCAGAAGCGCTCCACCGGGTAGTGGGTGGTGTAGCCGGCGCCGCCGAGAACCTGCAGCGCCTCCGAGGTGACGCGCTCCGACATCTCGGCCGCAAAGTACTTGACCATTGCCGCCTCCTTGTCGCAGCGCCGTCCGGAGTCGATCTCGCTGCACACGTAGTGCATGAGCTGCCGGGCGGCCTCGATCTCGGTGGCCATGGTGGCGATCTTGAAGCGAATCGCCTGGAACTTGGCGATGGGCCGCCCGAACTGCACCCGTTCCTGGGCGTAGTCCACGGCCACCTGCAGGGCGCCGGCGGCCAAGCCGATGGAGCGGGCGGCGGTGTGGGCGCGGGCCACCTCCAAACCCTGCTGAATGCCCACGAAGCCGCCGCTGCCCCGGCTGCGCGCCGCATCCGCCGGCGCGTCGAGCGATGGCGCCCGAACGTTGTCGAAAGCGAGTTCAAAGGTCTTCCAGCCGTGGTAGCCGATCTTCGGAATCGGCGCGCCGGAGACGCCCTCGGGCAGCTGGCCCCGAGGCTTCTCCACAGCGATGGACTTGATGCCCGCCTGACGGGCGCCGTCATCGGTTTCCACCCGGCACACGACGTTGATGAAGTCCGATTCGTCGGCGAAGGTGCACCAGTACTTGCTGCCGTTGATGATCCAGTCGTCGCCGTCGCGCCGCGCCCGGCAGCTCAGCGCCGCCACGTCGGACCCGGCGTTGGGCTCCGACATGGCGAAGGCGCCCAAGTAGTCCCCCACCGCCATGCGCTCGATGCGCTCCCGGCGCGCAGCGCCGCAGCCCGGCACCGACCGGTAGAAGCCGTTGCCCCGGGCGATCAGGGAGGCGACGCTCATCCAGCCGCGGGCCAGCTCCTCAGCCACCAGGCAGTATTCGAAGACGCCCAGCCCAAGGCCGCCGTACTCCTCCGGGATGAGAATGCCGAAGTAGCCCATCTCGCCCATCTTGCGGATGAGCTCGCGGGGAATCTGGCCCTTCTCCGGATCGAGCCGGTTGGCCAAGGGCAGCACCTCCGCCGCGGTGAATTCCCGCGCCGATTGCTGGATGAGCCGCCGGTCGTCGTTGAGGTGGCCGCTCATTCGATCATTCCGATCTGCCGCGCCCGGTCGATCACCGGCCGATAGAGGCGCTCGGTGGCGGCGTCCACCAACGAGCCGCCCGCACCGCCGGCGCCGGCGCCGGCCTTGACCGAGGCTTCATAGGCATCCACCATTTTCCGCGCCACCCGCAGCTCCTTCTCGGTCGGTGCGAACACGGCGTTGGCGTGGGGGATCTGGGCGGGGTGGATGCACCACTTGCCCACCGCGCCCAAGGAGGCGGCGTAGGTGCATTGGGCGCGGTAGCCCTCGTCGTCCTTGAAATTGCCGAACGGGCCGTCTATGGCATCGATGCCCGCCGCGCGGCAAGCGGCGATCAGGCGCACGCGATGGGCGTTCCAGATGTCGCCGGGGTATTTGTAGCTTGGGTCCAATTCGTGGCCGAAGCGCATGCCCATGCTGGCCGCCAAGTCGCCGAAGCCCAGGATCAGCGCCTCCAGGCGCTCGGAGCAGCGGGCGATCTCCTCGACGCAGCCCAAGCCTTCGGCCTCCTCGATCAGCACTTCAAGGCCGATGGGCTTGCTGATCCCGAGCTTTTTTTCCAGCGACAGCAGCATGGTCTCGAAGAACAGCAGATCGGCGGGCTTCTTCACCTTGGGAATGATGATGACGTCGAGCTTCCCGCCCGCTCCCTCAAGAATGCTCACCATGTCGTAAACGGCCCATTCGGTCTCGTGGTCGTTGACGCGCACGGCCTTGATCGTGCGGCCCCAATCCAGCTCGTTGAGGGCGTCGATGGCGATTTGCCGCGCCCCCTCCTTGGCGGCGGGCGCAGTGGCGTCCTCCAGATCCAGAAACACCAGGTCGGCGTCGGACCCGGCGGCCTTTTCAACCAGTTTCGGATTGGACGCGGGCACCGCTAGCTCCGACCGCCGCAGTCGATTCATCATGGTCAATTCCCCTGTTGAATGAGCAACCGATCTTGCCACACCAATTTAATAATTGTCAATTCAATAAGTTGCTTGAGAGGGTCGCTGGATTTCGATAACATGACCTCCGGCGGCTTGGCGTGCGGCGCCCCGGCGTCCAACCGCCACGTTGGCCATCGAATCCCCGGATTGGCTGGGCCGCTGAGAGAGCTGCGACGGAAGCCACAAGATGCCGCAATCCGCCACCGTGCCAAGAACCCAGGAGCAGCGCCGGGAGCAATCGGAGCGGCGCATGCTGCGGGCGGCCATCGGGCTGTTCGCCCGCCAAGGCTACCAGCGGACCACCTTGGGCCAGGTGGGCCGCAAGGCGGGCTACACGGCGGGCTTGGTCAGCCACAAGTTCGGGTCCAAGGAGGGGTTGCTGCTGGCGGTGGTGAAGCGAATTGCCAGACGCTTCCTGCACGACCAACTCGGCAGCGCGATTCAGCAGGCCACCGCCGCCGCATCCCTCAACAACTTCATCGAGCTGTACCTGCGCGAGGCCTCGTTGCGGGAGGGATCGATGCGGGCGCTGTACGTCATCATGGGCGAGGCGCTCGGCGGCGTTCCGGAGATTCGCAAGCCCATCGCGGACCTGAACGCCAGCACTCGGGACACCGTTGCCCGCATCATCCGCCAGGGCATCCGTGACGGCGAGTTCAGCGCCGCCGTTGACGCCGATGCCGCCGCCGCCCTCATCATCGGCGCCCTGCGGGGAATGGTCATGCAGCATCTCATCGATCCCAAGGGGGTCGCCCTGTCGCCCATGCGGGCGGCGATGCAGGCGACGGCCATCGCCGGCCTGCGCTGAGCCGCTCCGGCAGGCCTAGCCAGCGGCGCCCAGGAATTCGGCGAGCACCCGGTCAGTGTGCTCGCCCATCTTTGGCGACTCCCCGCGAATGCGCAACGCAGTGTTGAGAAGACGGAACGGAAAGCCCTTGACCATGGCGCCTGCCGGCGTCCTGGCAAACGCGGGGCTGTCCCTGATTGACGGATCTTCGGCGGCTTCGGCGCCGGTGTTGGCCTTGTTGGCGGCGATGCCCAAGGGGCGCAAGGCGCCGCTGGCGGCCGCCGCGGTGCGGTCGGCGAGCCAGCTGCCCAGCGCCCCGCGCAGGTCTGGCGTCGCCGAGCCGAGGACTTGCGCCAGACGCGCTTGGACCCGCGCGTCGGGAACCGTCACGCACAGCCAGCCGTCCCGGACTTGGAAGATGTCCTGCAACGCCGCATTGGGGCTGCCGTTGCCGGGGAATCCGGTCGCCGCGCCGGCGGTCGGGTCCGCTGACAGGCTCGCCGCGGCGAGCCGCTCGCCGACGGCGAGGCTGGTCACCTCGCGCTGGGAGACGTCGATGTGCATGCCCGCCCCCCGCTCGCGGGCCTTGAGCAGCGCGGCGATGGCCGCGCCGGCGCCGTAGAGGCAGACGATCTGGTCAGGGTAGTTCAAATTGCGCCCGCTGATGTAGCAGGAGCCCCGCTCGTAGCCGGTGAGCGCCGCCACGCCGCCAATGGCTTCGAGGGTGGAGCCGAAGCTCACGTGGGCGGCGCCCGGGCCGGTGGCGCCTTGGCCTGAGATCGAGGCGAGCACGATTTGCGGATTGGCCGCCCTGAGCGCCGAATAGCCGATCCCGAGGCGGTCCAGGACCCCGCGGCGAAAGTTCTCCACCACCACGTCGGCCTTGGCCGCCAGGCCGAGGAACCGCGCGCGGCCCGCATCGGTCTTGAGGTCGATGTTGACCCCCAGCTTGTTGCGGTTGTTGAACGTGAACAGCGGCGAGTCGCCGTCGATGCCCGGCCAAATTCGGAAGGGGTCCGAATAGGTCTCGGACTCCACCTTGATCACCGTGGCGCCCAGATCCGCCAGCAAGGCGGAGGTCACCGAACCGGCGGTGAAAATCCCGAGGTCCAGCACCGTCATGCCGGCCAGGGGCGCCGCGCCGGCAGCAGGCGCGGCCGGGCCGGCAGCGGCTGGCCGGGGCCCGTCCGGCGGCGCGGCGGCGTCTTCGATGGTCATCGGCAGGCCCGGCACCGTCACGCTGCGATCGGTGCCGTGGGGCGTCGATTCAAGGTAGCCGCGAAACGCGTAGGCGGCATCGTTGAGGAGGTCGGCGGCGTGCAGCACCGGCCCGCCCGGTATGCCGCACCGCTGGCAGAAGTCATGCAGCGCCGCCCGGGATTGCGTGCTGGCCCACTCGCCAAGAATCTCGTTCAAGGCGGCGGCATTCCTAGCCCGCCGGCCCGGGCTTGCAAAGCGATCCGACTCCAAGCGGGGATCGTCCACGGCGGCGCGGATGCAGTCCCAGTCGCGGGGCAGGTGCAGGAAAGCGAAGTGGCCGTCCGCGCAGCGAAGCACCGGAGCGTGCGCGGCGCGGCCCTCGCGCCGGACCGGGAAGCCCAAGGCGCCGGCGGCGATCCCTTTCCAGTTCACCCAGGCCAAGGCGTCCACCGCGTTGACCTCGGCGCAGTCCGCCTGTCCGCAAAGCCGCCGTTTGGCAATCAGCGCCATGGCCGCGCAAAAGGCCGCATAGCCGGTGGCGTAGGCGGTCTGGTGGCCGCCCATCGCCAACGGCTGCCCGTCCGGCTCGCCAAAGAGATCGGTCAGCCCAACCAAACCCTGAATGCCCAGTTCGGAGAGCGGAGCGTCGTCGAGCCCCGCACCGGGCCGCGCGCCAAGCAACCGCACGACGCTCAAGCCGCCATCAGGCCGAAAAAGCCCCTCGGCGGGGCCGGGCTCCCCGACGACGGCCAGCTGCGCCTCGGCCAAGGCAGCGGCGGCACCGTCCGCGTGGATGCCGGCCTTGCCCCGATTCAGGAAGGTGGACAGCACGCCGCCTGCGGACAGGTCCTCGTGCGCGACGCTGCGCAGGCGCGCCAGCCCGTCGTCAGGGGATTGCACCCGGATGACCGCAGCGCCCAAGTCGGCGAGCAGACGCCCGGTAAAGGCAACCGCGATCCGCACCAGTTCGGGCGCCGAGGCGGACGCCCACTCCACCGCTTGAGTGCCGCGCAGCAACGCTTGCGGGGACGGGGCGGCCGAGCCGGTCATGCCGAAGTCTCCCCGCTCAGGCGATCAGGCTGGGGGTCGGAAAACTCGCCGGCGCGCCTACTTGGGCGCCACCGCCTCCACCCGGTCGATCCAATCCATGATGTGGCGGGTGCGGCCGAGCGCGGCCTGGGCCTCCTGGGCGTAGCGCAGCGCGCTCAACTGGCCCATCACCGCGAGGTCGGCGAACGACAGCGCCTCGCCCACCAGCCAGGATCGTCCGTCCAGCATGCCGTCAAGGGCGCGGAAGTGCCGTTCCACGTCGGCCACGACCTGCGAGCGCGGCTTTCTGCCGACCCCTTGCGCTTCGGTGAGCTGGCTCGTGGCCTGCATGATCATGGACTTGAGCTTCGGTTTGGGAATGCCCGGCATGGACTCCGCAAACTCGTCGAGCGCCGCATCGAGATTGTGCTCCCAAGCCAGGCGCATCGTCATCTCGTAGAAGTAGAGGCTTTCGTCCGCCCATTCCTCAATGGCGTGGGCGAGCGCCGCATCCCGCGCTGCGGGCGGCACCAAGGCGGGGCCGTCATGGGCCGCCTCCAAGTGGTGGATGATGTCGGTGGAGTCCCACACCGCCTGATCGCCGTCCTGGATGGCCGGAAACTTGCCGGTCGGGCTGACGTGCCGGTAGTCGCCCTCGGCGACTCGGGCGCGCGCGACCTCTTTGACCGCAAAGGGCAGGCGCTTGTAGTTCAGCGCCCGGCGCACCTTCTCGGTGAAGGGCGAGGTCGAGAATTGGTAAAGGGTGATCATGGTTCAGCGCTCCGTGCTGGCTTGGGTTGGCGTTGCTGGGGCGTTTGCGGCAGCACGAGCCGGCGCATGATCGGCTCCAGATCGTACTTCCCGTCATCCGCCCGGCGAGGCGCTTGGCTGGCGAAGGCCCGCTCCATTTCCTCCCACCGGGATTTCGCAATGTCCACCGCATGGGGATGCGTCACGATGTGGAACAGGCCGGCGCGGATGCCTTCCACCGCTTGGGCGGCCATTTCCGCAGCGGGCATGCCGACTTGGCGCATGAACGCGCCGGCCGCTTCGGGCGCCGGCGCCGACCCGCCGAAGGCGTCGGTTCTTCGCTCCGAGGACCGCCAGAGCGTCGAATCCACAATGCCGGGGCACAGCGCGCACACTTTCACGAAGTCCGGCACCTCGCGGCGCAGGACGTCAGCCAAGCCGAGCAGGGCGTGCTTGGAGGCGGTGTACAGGCCGGCGCCGATGTGGGGAACGCCCAGGGCGTGCTCCGAGGCGGTGTTGACGACGCGGCAGGGGCGTCCGGCGTCGATGAGCTTGGGCACGAAGGCTCGAATGCCGTTCAGGGCGCCGCGCACGTTGACGGCGAAGATCCAGTCGAAGTCGGCGGCGCTGCATTCGTAAAGCGGCGCCGTCGCCTGCATCACGCCCGCGTTGTTGACCAGGATTTCGACGCTTCCGAAAGCGTCCCAGGATGCGTCCGCAAGGTCGCGGACGCTGGATTCGTCGGTCACGTCAACGGTGACGCCAAGGCTCCTGACGCCCAACGACGCAGCCTCCTGCGCGACGGCCAGCGCGGCCTCGGCCTCGAGATCCGCAACGAGCACGTTGGCGCCCCGCTCGGCGAACGCCAAGCACAGCGCCCGGCCGATCCCGTTGCCGCCTCCGGTGACGACCGCCGATTTGCCGCGCAGGTCCATGGCGGCGTCTTCCGATGGGTTCGCTTGCGGCATTTGGTCGGGCCTCCCGGTTCAGCCAGTGGATGCCCCGGCGCAGGCTCCGCCCGCCCCGGCAGCTCGTGGCAGGAAGTTTAGCCGACCTCGCCCGCCTTTCAAGGCGCGACCTGACGGTCGCGGATGGAGTTTCGCTGGCGCGAAACTCCGCGCTCGTCGCTTAGATCAGATTCCGGTATGTTTCTGAGCCCGCACAAGCGAGCCTTGGCCAAGGCTCGTTGAAGCTTCGCTGGCGCGAAACCCCGCCGCCGTCGCGTGGGTCGGGTTCGGCTCCGGCAAACCCGCACGGAACTGAACCCACCGGACCCTGACGGCCAGCGGACAGCGGTTCGCCCTAGGCTCTCAGCGCGATCGCTCAGCCACGGCTTGGGCGTAGTGCGCTGCCCTGGCGCCGCCGAACAAACGGGTCATCAGCCGGGCAACCTGGGCCGGGGGCAACTCCTCGGCCAGAGCCGCGAACAGGCGCTCCTTGTCAACGGCCTGCGGATTCGGCGCTGCGTCGAAACTGCCGAGCAGCAGGGTGAACTCGCCGCGCAGCGCATCGCCGGCCGCCAGTTCCGCCGCCAGTTCGCGCGCGCCGCCGCAGTGGTAGCTCTCGAACCTCTTGGTCATCTCCCGGCCAATGAACAGCGGCCGTTCGGGCGCCAAGGCGGCAATGGCCCGCAAGGTCTCGAGCAGGCGGTGCGGCGCCTCCAGGAACAAGGTTGCCGACGACCGGCGGCAGGCCTCCGCAAGCGCCGCCTGCCGGGCTTGGGGCTTGGCCGGCAGGAAGCCGACGAAGCGAGGCCGGCTGGCGGCAATCGGGCAGACCGACAGCAGGGCGGTCAGGGCGCTGGCGCCTGGAACGGGCACGACGGGAAGGCGCTGCGACCAGCAGCGCCGGATCAGGCGAAAGCCCGGGTCGGCGATCAGCGGCGCGCCCGCATCGGAGACCAGGGCGACGTCCTCGCCGCCCTGGAGCCGGGCGACGAGGCGCTCGGCGACCACCGCCTCGTTGTGGTCGTGCAGCGCGGTCACTTGCGCGCCCGACACCCCCAGATGCCTGAGCAGGATTCCGGTGCGTCTGGTATCCTCGGCGGCGATCGTCCCAACCTCGGCTAGCACCTGCGCCGCTCGACGCGTGATGTCCTCCAAGTTTCCTATCGGCGTGGCAACGACGTGCAGGGTGCCCGGCATGGCCTCTCCCCTTCCAAAATCGAACGGCCCTCCAAAATACCGGCTTCCGCCAAGGCGCGCCAATCCAACAACGTCGCATCACACGTCAGGTGACGCATCGGAACGTCGGCAGCGCGGCGCGCAGGGCAGGCGCCGCGGCATGGCCAAGAGCCGCAACGAGGCGATGGCGCGCCGCCGACGCTGCCGAGAAGGGCGTGACGCGGCCTTGGCGGGGCGCCTCGCTCTGGCTGTGCTGCTGACCGCCGGGCTGCCGGCCTGCCAAACCCAAGCGCCCCAAACGGAATCGCCCGCAGAGCCGCCCCCCCGCCAAGCGGCGGCCGATCCGCCAAGCGGCGGCGCCGTTGAGCTGCTCAGGGACGCGGAGGCCGCGGTCGCCGCCTTGGAGTGGGCGTCGGCCCAGCGGCTCCTCGGCCAAGTCGATGCCAGCTCCCTCAACCGCGCCGCCCGCAACCGATTGCATCAGGCGGCGTTGGCCGCCGCCCTGGGCCTTGACGATTTGCGCCGCGCCGACGTTGCGTGGCGTTCCTTGGCGCAAGGCCTTGAAGGTCATGGCCAGAACGAGTCGGCGCTCCTGTTGCTGAGCGAGCTGCGCCAACGCCAAGGACGGATCAGGGAGGCTGCGGCTGCGTTGGCCGGCATCGAGGCGTCCGAACGACGCCTTCAGGCGATCAACGACCGGCTTTGGCGGCTGACCGCCACGGCCTCCCGGCGCCAAGCCGCGGCATGGGCCGAGCAGGGGCCGGCAGCGGCGGTTTGGGCGCTCAGAGCCGCCATCGCGCGGAGCTTCTCCACCGCCGAGAAGGCCAAGCGTCTGGAGGACTGGCTCAGCCGCCATCCCCGGCATGGCTTCGCCGCCGCCCTGCCGAAGCCCCTCGCGCGCTTGCGGCTGCGCCCGCCGCCAGCTCGGCGGGTGGGCCTGTTCATTCCCTTGGACGGCCCCCTCGCGACAGCGGGCAAGACGGTTCGGGACGGCTTCATCAGCGCCTACCTGCGGGATTCAGCCGCGGTCAAGCCGGAGGTGCGCATCTTCGACACCGCCTCCGAACCGATGCCCGCTCTCCTCCAGGCCAGCCGTTCAATGGGCATCCAGTTCATGGTCGGCCCCCTGAGCAAGACGGCGCTGGAAAGCCTGATGGCGTTGCGGCCGCGGATGCCGGTGCTGGCCCTCAACTATCCCCAAACGCCGATGCGCGGCGATCCCCAAACGCCGATGCGCGGCGATCCCCAAACGCCGATGCACGGCGGGGCCTGCGGCGAGGCTCAGGCGCGCCTCGAAGCCGGAGGGGGCTTTGCGGCTTTGGGTTTGGCGATCGAGGACGAGGCTGCGCTCATCGCCGAGCGCTTGGCGGCCGACGGCCGGGAGCGGGTGCTGGTGATCCGCAACGACCGCAGCTGGGCGATTCGCGGCACCGCCCAATTGGCAAGGTCCTGGCCGCATCACTTGGAGCAGCACGCGTTCGGCAACATCAAGACCATGACCGAGTCGGTGGGCGAGGCGCTGCTGGTCGCCGCCAGCCAAGCGCGGCACGACCAATTGGCGGAAACGCTGGGCGTCCCCCTTGAATTCCTGCCCCGAACCCGGCGGGACATCGATGCCATCGTCGCCTTCGTCGATCATTTGCAAGCCCTCGCCTTGGCGCCGGCGCTCAAGTTCCACTTTGCGCAAGCGCTGCCCGTGTACGCCAGTTCGCAAAGCGTCCGCGGCGCCGAGCGGCTTGGCGACCTTGAGGGCTTCCAGGTTGCCGAACTGCCCTTCCAGCTTCACCCAGGGCCGCTGCAGCGGGCGTTCTCCGAAGCCTTTGGCCCGCGCGATGCGAATTTGACCGCCCTGTTCGCGCTCGGCATCGACGCCTACCGCCTGTTCGACCACTGGAGCCTGATCAGCGCCAGCGAACCGCTTCGCGGCGCCACCGGCGCCTTGAGGCTCGGCGCTGACGGGTGCATCCGGCGCACCCCGGGCTGGGCCGCGGTGCGCAACGGCGCGCTGTCGGAGGTCTCCGATGGGCCGCACAACTGAGACGCTGACCAAGGGCCAGTGGGCGGAGCGCCGGGCCGCATGGCATCTGCGCGGGCAGGGACTTTCGCTGATCGCCCGCAACTACCGATGCCGGTTCGGCGAAGTCGATCTCATTATGAGCGACGGCGAGGTTACCGTTTTCGTTGAGGTCAAGCGCCGCCGCACCGATGCGTTCATGCATCCGGCGGAGAGCGTCGATTTGCATAAGCAGCGCCGTTTGGCCATGGCCGCAGGCGCCTTCCTCGCCAAATACCCGCGCTACGGCCGCCAACCGGCGCGATTTGACGTGGTGACGATAACCGGGCCAAACTACCGGCCACGATTCGATTGGATTCGAGACGCCTTCCAGCTTGATGACGGCATTGGCCACTGAGAACCGCCCATTCGTCCGGCTGCTGGCTTGGGCTCTGTGCTTGGCGCTGCCCGCCTGCGCCACCTTCTCCGGCGACCCGCGGGTGCGCACGCCCGGCGTCATGCTGGACGATGAAGCGCTCGAGAGGATCGTGGAGCGGCGAATTCGCCGGTCGGACCCCGATTTCGACTCCGCCCATTTGGTGATCGTCAGCTACAACCGCATCGTCCTGCTGCTCGGCCAAGTGGCGACCCAGGCGCTCAAGGCGAGGGCCCAGGAAGTCACCCAGGACATTGCCAAGATCAGGCGGGTGCATAACGAACTCAGCGTCGGCGCCCCCATTTCCTACCTGGCCCGTCTCAACGACGGCAACCTCACCACCAAAGTCAAGCGCAAGCTGATCACCGCCAGAAACGCGCCGGGACGCAAGATCAAGGTGCAGACCGAGAACGGGGTGGTTTACCTGATGGGGATTCTGACCCGCGAGGAGGCCGACCAAGCCGTCGAAATCGCCAAAACCGCCTATGGCGTCCAGAAGATCGTGCGGGTGTTCGAGTATCTCGATTAGCCTGCGCGCCGGGGCTTGGGCGAAGGCCGATGCTCAAGGCGGGAACCGGCCCGAAAGAACGGTTCCGCGTCCGTTGCCGGCAGCGGTCATGCCGGAGCCACCTTGGCCTTGATTCGTTCGATGCCCGTGAAGTGCGGCAGCGCCCGCAGCTTGGCCGCGAGATCAGGAGCCATGAGCCGAAGCCGGGTGGCGGTGGCGCTGTCGAGGCAGACCACGATCAGCTCGCCGCCGCGCAGCGCCCGAACTTGGCACGCCGATTGCATCCCCGCCGGAAGAATGGAACTCAGTTCGGCGGTCCAGGCGCGCTGCTCCGCCGACTGGCTCAGCAGCCGCTGCAGCGGCGAGAAACGACGGTGGCGTTCATTGAGCAATTGATCTATCTTTGCCAAGCTCATGAATGTTCGGAATCAAGCGGGGGCGGGCAACCATAGCTTTTCGGCCGGGCGGGCGCCAGCGCGACCCGACGGTCGCGGATGGAGTTTCGCTGGCGCGAAACTCCGCGCGCTCGTCGCTTAGATCAGATTCCGGTATGTTTCTGAGCCCGCACAGCGTGGGTCAGGTTCCAAGATGTTCCTGAGCCCGCACGGATTCAGGAGGTTGTTTTGGGAACGCTGAAGCCGTGAAGATCGTCGTGCTGACCAAGCGAGGCAGCGCCAAGACGCTGCGGCTGTCGCCTTGGGCGCTGTGCGTCTCCATTGGCCTCGCCGTCGCCGCCGTTGTGGCCGTGACGGTGCAGCTGCATGAGCGCTACGCGCAACAGCGCCAGTTCGCCAAGGCCTTGGCGGACTGGCGCTCCGGAATCGAGGACCAACAGGCCGCGGTCGCCAGCCTGCAGCAGCGGCACATGGCGGAAAACGAAGCCATCAGCAAGCAGCTGGCCAACATGCAGGGACGGCTTTGGCGCATGGAGGCGCTCGGCCAATGGGTCACGGATGCAACCGGCCTTGACGCCGAGGCGTTCGACTTCACTGCCCCGCCGGCCCAAGGCGGACCGCTCCAACAAGCGCCTTCCGGCTGCGCGGGTGGGCGGCCCGCCCAACCCGTGCCCGATGCGGCGTCGCCGCCCCTTGCCCAATGCGAGGAGGCCACCTTGCCGCGCATCGACCTGCATGCCCGCATCGAGGAGCTCGCGGGCCACATTCACCAACGCGAAGGCGATTTCGAGCTGTTCGAGGCCCTGCTCAGGACCGCGCAAGACCCGGCTGAGCAAAACAACAACGTGCGGCCGGTCAGTCAGGGCTGGGTGTCCTCGCCCTACGGGCGGCGCATCGATCCCATCAGCGGCAGGATGGCTTGGCACACCGGGGTGGATTTCGCCGGCCGCAAGGGCTCCGAGGTCGTTGCCGTTGACCGGGGCATCGTCGTTTTCGCCGGCCGCCGCGCGGGCTACGGCAACTTGGTGGAACTCGCCCATCTCAACGGCCACGTCACCCGCTACGGCCACCAAGCCAGCATTGCCGTGCGCCGCGGGGACATCGTCCGCCAAGGCCAGGCGATCGGCTCGATAGGCAACACCGGGCGCTCCACCGGCCCCCACCTCCATTTTGAAGTGCTCAGGAACGGACGCCACCGCAACCCGATGCAGTACCTGAACGACAAACGTTCCTAGAAAGCGGCCAAGCCGAGGTCAGCGATTCCCATGTTGGATCAAGCCCGGCCCGGGCTTCCCGAGCGCAGGCGGAATGGCCTCGCAAGCCGGTGATCGAGGGCATTGCCAAGTTCGGGGCGGCCGGGCGGCCAAGCCGCCAAAGGTCAAAACGGGGATTGTGTGTGTGCGGGCTCAGAAACATCTCGGAACCTGACCCACGCAAAAGGCGCGGAGTTTCGCGTCAGCGAAACTCCATCCGCGACCGTCAGGTCGCGCGTGTGCTGAGCCAGGGCGCGGATCGTTGTAAGATTGCCGTCAACGCGGTAGGCCGTTTTGTCCCCCACCTATGATCGGCAAGCTGTTCCAATCTGTTTTCGGCACCAAGAACAGCCGCGAGCTCAAGCGCATGGGCAGGATCGTCGAGGCGATCAACGCCTTGGAGCCGAGCTTCGAGGCGCTTTCCGCCGCTGAGCTCAAGGAGCGCTTGGGCGGGCTGCGCCAGCGACACGCCGACGGCGCCGGCATTGACGATCTGCTGCCGGAGGCCTTCGCCGCGGTTCGCGAAGCGGCGAAGCGGGCCAAGGGCATGCGCCACTTCGACGTCCAGCTGATGGGCGGCATCGCCCTGCACGAAGGCCGCATCGCCGAGATGCGCACCGGTGAGGGCAAGACCTTGGTGGCCACCCTGCCGGCCACCCTCAATGCCGTCGCCGGCCGTGGCGTCCACATCGTCACGGTCAACGACTACTTGGCGCGCCGGGACGCCAACTGGATGGGCCCCATCTACGAGGCCCTGGGATTGACCGTCGGCGTCGTTCAGTCGGGCCAGGCCGCCGAGGAGAAGCGCAGCGCCTACCAAGCCGACGTCACCTACGGCACCAACAACGAATTCGGCTTCGACTACCTGCGCGACAACATGGCCTTCGCGCTGGCCGACATGTTCCAACGGGATTTGCACTACGCCATCGTCGATGAGGTGGACTCGATTCTGATTGACGAAGCGCGCACCCCGCTGATCATCTCCGGGCCGGCCGAGCAGACCACCAAGCTCTACCAGCAGATCAACGGCCTGGCCCCGAAACTGAAGCTGGAGGTGCCCGTCGAGGGCATCGAGGCGCCGCCGGAGGCGGCCGGCGACTTCACCGTGGACGAGAAGAACCGCCAAGTGGAGCTCACCGAGCGGGGGCACGCCAAGGTGGAGGAGCAGTTGGTTGGCATGGGCCTGCTCGACGGGCAGGACAGCCTCTACGCCGCCAGCAACCTCAACCTGCTGCACCACGTTCAGGCCGCGCTCAAGGCCCATGCGCTGTTCAAGCGCGACGTACACTACATGGTGGCCAACGGCGAAGCGGTCATCGTCGATGAGCACACTGGCCGCGCCATGCCCGGACGGCGCTGGTCCGAGGGCATCCACCAGGCCATCGAGGCCAAGGAGGGCTTGGCCATCCAGAACGAGAGCCAAACGCTGGCCTCAACCACGTTCCAGAACTACTTCCGCCTGTACCGGAAACTGGCCGGCATGACCGGCACCGCCGATACGGAGGCCTTCGAGTTCCGGCAGATCTACAACTTGGACGTGGTGGTGGTCCCCACCCACATGCCGATGATTCGCGAGGACCACAACGACCTGGTGTACTTCACCATCGACGAGAAGTACGACGCCATCGTCGAGGACATCACTGGCTGCATGGAACGCCGGCAGCCGGTGCTGGTCGGCACCGCATCCATCGAGTCCTCGGAGCGCTTGTCGGCGGCGTTGAACAAGCGCGGGATCGCCCACAACGTGCTCAACGCCAAGCAGCACGAGCGGGAGGCGGACATCGTCGCCCAAGCCGGCGCGCCCGGCACGGTCACCATCGCCACCAACATGGCCGGACGCGGCACCGACATCGTGCTCGGCGGCAATTGGGAGGCGGAGGCCGCCAAGGCCGAGGGGGCGGATTCGGCGGCGGCCGAGGCCGACATCGAGCGCATCAAGCGGGAATGGCAAGTGCGCCACGACCAAGTGATCGAGGCGGGCGGCCTGCACATCATCGGCACGGAACGCCACGAAAGCCGACGCATCGACAACCAGCTCCGGGGACGTTCCGGACGCCAAGGCGACCCCGGATCGTCGCGTTTCTTCCTGTCCATGGAAGACAACTTGATGCGCATCTTCGCCTCCGACCGGATGCGCGGCATCATGCAGTCCATCGGCTTGGAGAAGGGCGAGGCCATCGAGCACCGCATGGTCAACAACGCCATCGAGAAGGCGCAGCGCAAAGTGGAGGGGCACAACTTCGACATTCGCAAGAATCTGCTCGAATTCGACGACGTCTCCAACGACCAGCGCCAAGTCATCTACCAGCAGCGCCGCGACCTGATGGGCGAGGACGACATCTCCGAGACCATCACCGACATCCGCGAGGAAATCGTCGCCGACGTGATCAGCGAGTACGTCCCGCCGCAAAGCCTTGAGGAGCAGTGGGACGTGGAAGGCCTGGAGCAGGCCCTGCGGACCGAGTTCGCCAGCGCTCAACCGCTGCGCGAGTGGCTGCGCGAGGACGACGCGCTGGCCGAGGAGGGCTTGCGGGAGAAGGTCCTCAAGCAGGTGGAGGCGGAGTACCAAGCCAAGGAGCGGGTCTGGCAGGACCACGGCGTGGACATGCGCGGGGTCGAAAAGCAGATCATGCTGCAAGTCCTCGATCAACGCTGGAAGGAGCACTTGGCCAGCATGGACTACCTGCGCCAAAGCATCCACCTGCGCGCCTATGCGCAGAAGCAGCCCAAGCAGGAGTACAAGCGCGAATCCTTCGAGCTGTTTCAGGCGTTGCTCCACAACATCAAGCTCGACGTGGTGAAGCTGCTCTCCCGCGTTCAGATCGAGACGCCCAGCGCTTTGCAGGAGGCCGAGCGCCGCCGCCGGGCGGAAGCGGCAAAGCGAATGCGCTTTTCCCATCAAGCCGCCTCCGCTCTTGAGGCGCCCGCCAAGCCCAAGGCGAACGGCGAAGCGGGGGCTTCAGCCGAGGCGATGCCGCCAGCCAAGGCGGCGCCTTTCGTGCGCAACGAACGCAAGGTGGGGCGCAACGAACCCTGCCCCTGCGGTTCCGGCCGCAAGTACAAGCAGTGCTGCGGCAAAGTGGCTTGACGTGGCGGTCAACCTGCCGCCCTTGGGCACCCTGCTGCCGGTGCCTGGGGTGCGCCTCGGCACCGCCTGCGCCGGCATCAAGCAGCATGAGCGCAACGATCTGGCGCTGATCGAACTCGCCGAGGGAACCGCCGTCGGCGCGGTCTTCACCCAAAACCGGTTTCGGGCGCCGCCAGTGGAACTCGCCGAAGCCCGTCTTGGACGCCATGCGCCGCGGTTGCTGCTGATCAACAGCGGCAACGCCAACGCCGCCACGGGCCAAGCCGGCCTTGAGGATGCCGAGGCCTTGTGCCGGCGCGCCGCCCAATGCGGCGCCAAGGGCATCGCCGCCGATCAAGTGCTGCCGTTCTCCACCGGCGTGATCGGCGAGCGCCTGCCTCTCGCCGCCATGCGCCGCGCCATCAAGGAGGCGATGCAAGCGCTGAAGGCGAACGGCTGGGCCGACGCCGCCCAAGCCATCCTCACCACCGACACCGGCGCCAAGGGGCTCACCAAGCAAATCCAGATCGGTGGCCGGGCCGTCACCCTGACCGGAATCGCCAAGGGCGCGGGCATGATCAAGCCCGACATGGCCACCATGCTGGCGTTCATCTGCTGTGATGCGAGCGTCACCCAAACCGTCCTGCAGACCATCGTCCGGGACGCCGCCGAGCGCTCCTTCAACCGCATCACGGTCGATGGCGACACCTCCACCAACGACGCCTTTGCGGTCGCCGCCACGGCCCAGGCCGGCCATCCGCGGATCGACGGGGCCGGCGCCCGTCTTGATGCCCTGCGCAGCGGGGTGTCCGAACTCGCGGCCGGGCTGGCCGAGCGCATCGTGCGCGACGCCGAGGGCGCCACCAAGTTCGTGACCGTCCAAGTGGCCGGCGGGGCGACGCAGGCCGAGTGCCTGCGGGTGGCCTACGCAGTGGCGGAATCCCCCTTGGTCAAGACCGCCCTGTTCGCCGGCGACCCCAACTGGGGGCGCTTTTGCATGGCCATCGGCCGTGCAGGCATCCCCGAGCTCGACCCGGCGAAGGTATCGCTTGCCCTGAACGACGTGGCCGTGGCCGAAGCCGGGCTCCTGTCCCGGGGCTACGACGAGGCGGCGGCGGCGGCCGTGATGGCCAAAGCCGAATTCACCATCGACATCAATCTGGGCCGCGGCCCCTGCGAGCAAAGCGTTTGGACCAGCGACCTATCCTACGACTACGTCCGCATCAACGCCGAATACCGAACTTGATGCCCGACGGCACGGTGCGAACCTTTTGTTCGCGTTGTAGTTTCGCTGGCGCGAAACCCCGCATCCGTTGCTTGAGCCAGGTTCCGGAATGTTTCTGATCCCGCACAGCGTTGGGTTGAATATGACCAGAGGCAAGCGTCGAACCTTCCGCAGCCAATGCCTTCATGGAAGAAAGTCATCGTAGCTGAAGAAGAGCGCCAGCCCGCCCGCTGCAGCCAGGAACGGACCAAAGCGAATCGGCGCGTTGCGGTCGCGGCGGCCCATCAGGATGGCTGGCAAGGCGTGGAGGATGCCGGCAACGGCGGCTGGCAGCAGCACCGTCGGCAGCGCCTGCCAGCCGAGCCAAGCGCCAATGGCGGCGAAGAGCTTGAAGTCGCCGTAGCCCATGCCCTCCTTGCCGGTGACCAGCTTGAACCCCCAGTAGGTGGCCCACAACAGGAGGTAGCCCGCCGCCGCGCCAGCCACTGCTGAGGCCAGGGGCGTGAAGGCGCCCGGCATGTTGGCGAGCAGGCCGCACCAAAGCAGCGGCAGGGTGAGTTGGTCGGGCAGCAGGCCGGTCTCAAAGTCGATGCAGGCCAGGGCGATCAAAACCCACAGATACACCGCCGCCGCCAAGCCAAGCCAAGTCATGCCGAAGGCCAGCGCGGCGGCGAGCGCCGCCAGCGCGCCCAGGAGTTCCACCAGCGGATAGCGCAGGCTGATGGGCGCGGCGCAGCCGGCGCATCGGCCCCGCAGCAGAATCCAGCTGATGATGGGAATGTTGTCGGCGGCCTTGACCGGCTGGCCGCAGGCCGGGCAGCGGGAGCGCGGCACGGCGAGGTTGAAGCGCTCATCAAGGCGGTCATCGCCGACGGCGCCGTGTTCGGCCGCCGCCTCCCGCCGCCAGGCGCGCGTCAACATGATGGGCAGCCGGTGGATCACGACGTTCAGGAAGCTGCCGACGCTGACGCCCACGAAGAGCAGGCCGCAAAGGGCGGCAAAGCCAAGGCCGGTGGCGTCGAACGGCGCCAACTCAGCCTCCGACCACGGTGCCAAGCTGGAAGATCGGCAGATACATGGCGATCACGAGGCCGCCGATCAGCACGCCGAGCACGGACATGATCAACGGCTCCATCAGGGCAGCAAGGCTGTCCACTCGGTTGTCCACTTGCTCCTCAAAGTAGCTGGCGGCGCGGGCAAGCAGCTCGTCCACCGCGCCCGACTCCTCGCCGATCATCACCATTTGCACCATCATGGCGGGAAAAAGGCCGCTGGCGTCCAAGGCCTGATGGAGTTGCCGCCCGGTCGATACGTCGTCGCGAACAGCCACGACGGCCTCCTCAAAGAGCCGGTTGCCAGCCGCGCCCGCCACGGAATCGAGCGCCTCGATCAGGGGAACGCCCGCCGCAAAGGTGGTGGAGAGCGTCCTCGCGCAACGGGCGACCACCGCCATCTTGATGATGCCGCCCGCAATCGGCGCCTTCAAGACGCAGGCATCAATGAAGCGCCGCGCCGCCCGGCTGCGCCGCAGCGCCAGCCAAACGCCGGCAGCCACGGCGCCGGCAACGGCCACCGCCGGCAGCCACGCAGCCCGCGCCCACTCCGAAAGGCCAATGACCCAACGGGTGAAGGCGGGCAGCTCCGCGCCGAATCCACTGAAGACCTCCTCAAAGCGCGGCACCACCTCAATAAGCAGGATGCTGGAGACGACCAAGGCCACCGCGACGACGGCCAAGGGATAGGTCATGGCCTTTCTCACCTTGCCCTTGATGGACTGCGCCTGCTCCTGGTATCCCGCAATCTGCTCCAGCATGGCATCAAGCGCGCCGGCCTGCTCCCCCGCGTCAACCAAGCTGCAAAACAGCGCATCGAAGTGCTGCGGATGCTCGCGCAAGGCCGCTGCAAAACTCTCGCCCCCCGCCACTTGGTCGCGAACGGCGTGCAGGAGATCCCGCATCCGGCGCTTGCCGGCGCCATCAGCGACGATGCCGAAAGCGCGCACCAAGGGCGCGCCCGCCCGCAGCATGGTGGCGACTTGGCGGGTGAACAGGGCAATGTCCCGGGCATCAGGCCGCCCGCCGCCACCGCTGAACAGGCCGGTGCGCCGGTCGCCCCCCCATATGGCAGGCCGGGAACGCTTGATGCGCACCCGCGATGAGCGGATGCCTTGACTGCGCAAAACGGCCTTGGCGACGGCGGCGCTTCGGCACCGGAGCTCGCCTTGGCTCGGTTGGCCGTCCGGCCCCTCGCCCGTCCAAACGTAGGTGGGCTCAGCCGCCATCGCCCGCGCCGGTGATGCGATTGGCTTCGACCAAGCTGGTGCGCCCTGCCGCCACCTTGGCCAGAGAGGCCGCGCGAAGGTTCATGAAGCCCTGGCGGCGAGCCTCTTCGGCCAGCTGCAGGCTGCTGCCGCCGTCCATCACCAAGCTGGCGATGGACGGCGTGATCCGGACCACCTCGTAGATGCCGATGCGGCCTTTGTAACCCTTGCGGCATGCGGGGCAGCCCTCAGTCCGAGCTTGGAACAGCGGTCCGCCGCGGTCGATCAGCTCAGTGTTGAAGCCTTGCCGCAGCAGCGCGTCCGAACTGGCGGCAAACGGCGTTTTGCAGTCCTCGCACAGCCGCCGCGCCAGGCGTTGGGCGATGATGAGCCGCACCGAGGTGGCTAGGTTGAAGGCTGGGACGCCAATGTTGCGCATTCGGGTCAGGGTCTCGGCGGCCGAGTTGGTGTGCAGGGTGGATAGCACCAAATGTCCCGTCTGAGCCGCCTTGACGGCGATCTCTGCGGTGGTGAGGTCGCGGATTTCGCCGACCATAAGCACATCGGGGTCTTGGCGCAGGAAGGCGCGCAGGGCCGCAGCGAAGTCAAGGCCCACCTTGGGATTGACGTTGACCTGATTGATGCCGGGCAAATTGATCTCCACGGGATCCTCCGCCGTGGCGATGTTGCGTTCCGGGGTGTTGAGCCGGTTGAGCGCCGTGTAGAGGGTCACCGTCTTGCCGCTGCCGGTGGGTCCGGTGACCAGGATCATGCCTTCGGGGCGCTCCAGGGCGTCGGTGAACAGCGTCTGCTGATCCGCTTCAAAACCCAAGGCGTTCAGGGCCAAGCCGGCGCTGGCCGGATCCAGGATGCGCAGCACCACCTTCTCGCCCCAGAGGGTGGGCAGGGTGTTCACCCGCAGGTCCAGGGCGCGCGACCTCGACAGCCTGATCTTGATGCGCCCGTCCTGGGGAATGCGCCGCTCGGCGATGTCGAGCTCGGCCATGACCTTCAGGCGGGCGGCCAGCCGGCGGCCGAGGCCGCGCGGCGGCTTGGCCACTTCGGCGAGCAGGCCATCGGTGCGGAAGCGAATTCGGTAGGTGGACTCATAGGGCTCAAAGTGAATGTCCGAAACCCCGCCGTCCGCGGCATCAAGCAGCACTTGGTTGACGAACCGCACGATGGGCGCATCGTTGGCGCCGGACGCATCGAGCGTCTCGTCCGCTGCGTCGGTCTCGAGCCCCACGGCCAGGGCATCGCTGCCAAGATGCTCCAATCTGCCGCCCAAAGCCGCGCTGGAGCCCTCGAAGCGGCCGGCGGCGCGACGGGACCGGCGCAGCCTCTCGATGACCGCCTTGAGCTTGTCCGCCTCCACCAGCACCGGTTCGACGACCAGCCCTGCGGACTGCCGGGGATCGTCCAGCGCCTTGAGGTCGTCAGGGTCCGCCACGGCGGCAAAAAGCCGATTGCCCCGCTGGCGCAGCGGCAGGGCCGTCCCTTGCTGCAGGATGCCGTCATCAATGAGCGATTGCGGCAGGCCGTCGAGATCGAAGGCGTCAAGGTCCATCAGGGGCAGGCGCCAAGCCGCCATGGCGCAGGACGCCACAGCGGCGGCCTCGATGCCGCCGGCGACCAAGCCTTCGGCCCAGGACAGATTCCGTTCCCGAACGTCGGCGCTGACGCGCTCCAGGGCGGCCCCGTCGAGCAGCCCGCGCTCCACAACCCGGCGGGCCAGCGGATTCGCGGCACGGCGTTGATTGAAGGTGTCCATGGCCTTGGAGTATCCCGCCTTGGATGCCTGCCGGATAGTGGAGATCGCCCCCTCCGCAGGCCGGAAATCGGCGCTTGGAAATGTAGGCCCGCGCCCCTTCCCATTGGGCGGTGACGCACGGCGCGATGGTCGCAAGCGCACAAAAACAAACGGCAAAAACTGCACTCGAAACGGACAATTGACCATTCCCGCGAAGCTGGGCCAAGGGTTAAGGTTCCCCCAATCGGCACTGCGCCCCAATCCGCAACAACGCCACGGAGGCTCATCGGAAATGAAAGCCAAGCTGCAACGGGGATTCACCCTGATCGAATTGATGATCGTCATCGCCATCATCGGCATCCTGGGCGCCGTCGCGGTGCCCGCCTATCAGGACTATGTTGAGAACGCCAACATGTCCATGATCGCGCACCACTTCGCCGAAGGCGCCCGCTTTGCGGAAAACCAGATGCGCAAGGTCCAGGCGGATGCCGCCGTCGGGCGCATCGCCAACCTCGCCGCGGCGGACGGCAGCGGCGACTACAACCAAGCCGGGCTGGTTGGCTTGCTCAACGCCGAGGGCGGCACGGCGCCGGGCGGCGGACCGGCTTACGTGGAGGGCGCCGGCGACGGCGCCACCGGAGCCATTGGCGTCACCGTGACCGGCACCTTCGCCACCGGCGACTGGCTCGCCGTCTTTGAGCGGCCGGCGATCTACGGATTCGCCCAAGCCGCCGTCAAGGAAGCGAATTGGGCGGACATCTAGGGAGCCTCTGATCAAGTCCTGGAAGTTCAGAGCGGCCTGTGGGGCGTGCCGGCAAGGCGCGGCGAAGCCGTGTGGCAGGCCCCCACACAATGAGCCGCAACGCCGCCAGCGCGCCCCACAGGCGCTCCCGAAGGGCGCTTCACGGTGCCTGGGGCCGAGTTCCGCTCCGCCTGCGGATGTTGCGCGCCTCATTGCGGGCTCATTTCCATCCTCAAGCAGTGAAGGGCTGAACGAACGGGACTTGATCAGAGGCTCCCTAAAGAGGCGATGCCGCAGCCCAAGCAGCGCGCGCGCCGTCTTGGCGGCGGCGCGCGCAAGCGCGGGTTCGATCTGCGCGACTCGGCGGTCGCCGGGCGCAGGATTCGGCTTGAGCGACGGCTTGGCTTCGCGGTCCGGAAAGCCAGCCGGCCTGAGCCTGCTGGAGCTGCTGGTGGCGTTGGCCATCGTCGCTGGCTTGGCGGCGCTGGCCCTGCCGCTGCATCGAGGCTACGTGGAGACCGCCAAGGAAGGCGCGCTGGTCAGCGGCATCACCACGTTGACGCTGTTTCAGGAGGACCACAAGCTGCGCCGGGGCGCCTATCTGCTGGAGGCGGCCTCCGCCGCCGAGATCACGGCCGCCATCGGCTGGCGTCCGGGCGCATCCGACCGGGCGGCCTATCGCATCGCTGACGGCGGCAACGGCGCCTATCAAGTCACGGCGACGGGCGAGGACGGCACGCAGGTGTGCCTGAGGATGCCGCAGCGCGTTCGCTGCTAGGCCCGGACGAAGGCAGCGTCTCCAAATTGCGGGAACGGCGGGGGCGTCACCGCTTTGCGTTGACCGCCCTGCCCCCGCTTGCGTGCGGGATCAGAAACACATCCGAACCCGAACCGCGCCGGAGCAGCGGAGTTTCGCGGTAAGCGGAACTCCAACGCGCCCGCTTCGGGCGCGCCTGTGCCAATTGCCGCTTCGTTTCGGTATAAAGCGGCGATGAGCCGGTTCTTCGTCCTGCATCCCTCCCATCCCCAGCGGCGGCTCCTGCAGGACGCCGTCAGGATCATGCGCGCCGGCGGGCTGGTGGTCTATCCGACCGACACCACCTACGCCCTGGGCTGTCAAATCGGCGACAAGGCGTCGCTCGACCGCATGCGGCGGCTGCGCCAACTCGGCAACCGGCACCTCTTCACCCTGTGCTGCCGCGACCTGTCGGAAATATCCAAGTACGCCCGGGTGGACAACCGCAACTATCGAGTCCTCAGGCGACACACGCCGGGGCCGTTCACCTTCCTGCTGCCGGCCACCCGCGAGGCGCCGCGCCGTTTGGTGCATCCGAAGCGCAAGACCATCGGCTTGCGGGTGCCCGGCAACGCGATCGCCTTGGGCCTGATCGAGGCGCTGGGCGAACCCATGATGACCACCACCATGCGCTTGCCGGGCCAGGAGGCGCCCCATGCGGATGCCGACGCCATTCGCGAGGCGTTCGAGCTCGGCGTGGACCTGATCCTGGACGGCGGCCACGCGGGCATCGAGCCCACCACGGTGATTGACCTCAACAGCGATCCGCCGACGGTCGTTCGCGAAGGCGCCGGAAAATTGCAATAGGCCAACTCTGTGGCCATACTTTCCTTAAGCGCCGCGTCCGGCGAAGGCTCTCCCCATCCGCGGAACTTGGCCAGCATCATGATCAACCGAGCGAACTCCGTAACCCCAAGCCAAGTCGGGGCGCCTGCATCCCCAACGCCGCATGGGCTCTGAGGGCGCGGGCAGCCGGGTTCTTTCCGGCATGCGGCCCACCGGCCGGCTGCATCTCGGCCACTACCACGGCGTGGTCAAGAACTGGGTGGCGCTGCAGCAAGAGCATCAATGCTACTTTTTCGTCGCCGATTGGCATGCGCTCACCACCGGCTACGACAACACCGGCGAACTGGAGCGGCACAGCTTCGACATGGTGGTGGATTGGCTGGCCGCTGGGGTCAACCCCTCGGCGGCGGTCATCTTCATCCAATCCACGGTGCCCGAGCACGCCGAGCTGCACCTGCTGCTGTCGATGATCACTCCCGTCAGTTGGCTGGAGCGGGCGCCGAGCTACAAGGACATGCAGGCGCGGCTGAACGACCGGGACTTGGCCACCTACGGCTTTCTGGGCTACCCGGTGCTGCAGTCGGCGGACATCCTGATGTACCGGGCCGGCAGCGTGCCGGTGGGCGCGGATCAGGTCGCCCATGTGGAGCTCTGCCGGGAAATCGCCCGCCGCTTCAACCACCTCTTTGGCCGGGAGCCCGATTTCGAGACGCGCTGCGAAGCCGCCCTGCGCAAGATGGGGCGCAAGGCTTCGCGGCTGTGCCGCGACCTGCGCAAGGCCTTTCTGGAGCAGGGCGACGGCGAGGCCTTGGCGCGCGGACGCGCCTTGCTGGCCGAGCAGCGGAACCTGTCGGTCGGCGACCGCGAGCGGCTGCTCGGCTACCTCGAGGGCGGCGGACGCACCATATTGCCGGAGCCCGAGGCGCTGCTCACCGAACAGCCCAAGGTGCCCGGGCTCGACGGCGAGAAGATGTCGAAGTCCTATGGCAACACCATCTCCCTGCGCGAGGCGCCCGAGGCAGTGGCGCGCAAGGTGCGGGGCATGAAAACCGATCCGGCCCGGGTGCGCCGCAGCGACCCGGGCGAGCCGGGCAACTGCCCCGCATACAGCCTGCACGAGATCTACTCCGATCCCGCCACCCTGGAATGGGCGGCGGCGGGCTGCCGCAGCGCCGGCATCGGTTGCGTGGATTGCAAAGCGCCCCTCATCGACGCCATCAATGCCGAGCAGGCGATGATGATCGAAAGGGCGCGGCCGTTCGAGGAGCAGCCGGACTTGGTGCGTTGCGTCCTGCGGGAGGGTTCGGAGAAGGCCCGGAGCCTGGCGCGGGAAACCCTTGACGACGTGCGCGCCAGCATGCGGATTGCGCATCAATGAGCGCCGATTCGAAGCCGGCGGAGACGCTCGCCGTCGTCGATGGACAAGCGGTCGATAAGCTGCCCGCGGATCTCTACATACCGCCGGACGCCTTGGTGGTGTTTCTGGAGACCTTCGAGGGACCGCTCGACCTGTTGCTCTACCTGATCCGGCGCCGCAACCTCGACCTGCTTGAGCTCAGCGTCGCCGACATCACCGACCAGTACATGGGCTACATCGACTTGATGGCGGAGCTCAAGCTGGATCTCGCCGGGGAGTACTTGGTGATGGCCGCCACCTTGGCGGAGATCAAGTCGCGCCTGCTGTTGCCGCGCCAAGAGGACGACGAGGAGGAGGACGACCCGCGCATGGCGCTCATCGAGCGCCTGCAGGACTACGAGCGCATCAAGGCGGCGGCGCGCCAAATCGGCGATCTGCCGCGCATGGAGCGGGACATCTTCCCCTTGAGCCCGGAACGCCCGCAGCGGATCCGCGAGCGCGCCCACCCGCAAGTGGACCTGCGGGAGGTGCTGGCCGCCTTGGTGGACGTCATGCGCCGCTCGCAGGCCTTTCAGCATCATGCCGTGCGCCAGGAGCCGCTGTCGGTGCGCAGCCGCATGGCCAACGTCTTGGCGGCGCTCAACCAAGCCAAGGCGTTCGTGCCGTTCACGCAGTTGTTCAAGCCCGAGGAGGGACGGGCGGGCGTGGTGGTCACCTTTTTGGCCATCACCGAACTGCTGCGCGAGGGCTTGGCCGACCTGACCCAAAGCGGGCCGTTTGCGCCCATCCACGTGTGCGTGGCCGGCGAACCGGCCACCGACGACGACTCGCCATGAGCGGGCAACTCGACGCGGACCAGTTGAAGCGGATCGTCGAAGCGGCGTTGATGGCCGCCGCCGAACCGCTGTCCGTGAACCGCATGGCGGCGCTGTTCAAGCCAAGCGAACTCGACCCCCAAGCGGGCCGGAAGCAAATTCGGGACATCCTGGCCGCCTTGGCTGCAGAGGCCCAAGGCCGCGGCTACGAACTCAAGCAAGTGGCCTCGGGCTACCGCTTCCAGATTCGCCAAGGCTTAAGCCCCTGGGTCAGCCGCCTGTGGGAGGAGAAGCCGCCCCGCTACAGCCGCGCCCTGCTTGAGACCCTGGCCTTGATCGTGTACCGCCAACCGGTCACCCGCGCCGACATCGAGTCCGTCAGGGGGGTGGCGGTCGGCCAGAACATTCTGCGTACGCTGCTGGAGCGGGGCTGGATTCGCGTGGTCGGCCAGCGGGAAGCGCCTGGGCGCCCGAATCTTTACGGCGCCACCCGGGGCTTCCTCGACTACTTCAATCTGCGCAGCTTCGACGACTTGCCCCCGCTCGAGGAGATCGAGCGCAAGATTGAACGGGAGCTCGGGCAATTGGCCAAGCCGGTGACGAACGCGAAGCCGGCCAACGCAGGCGATGGCGGCGCGGCGGAGTCCGGGGAGGATGCCACCGAGTCGGGCGCGGCCAACCCCGAAGCCGCTGCGGCGCTCGCGGAAGTGGTGCGGCTGCCCACCGCCCGGGACTGACTGCGATGGCCGCCATGGCCGCTGCGCCGTTCCGGCAGGCGCCTGGGGAACTGGTCAAATCCCGTTCGTTCAGCGCTGCGCCGTTCAATGACGGAAATGATGACGGAGCGGGGAGCTGATGACTCGCAAGCGCAGCGGAACCCGGCGGGCAGGCGCCGGGAAGCGCCCTTCGGGAGCGTCTCGGGGGCGCGCTGGCCGCGTTGCGCCTCCCGCAGGGCCTGCCACTGCTCGTCGGCGCGCCTTGCCGGACCACCCCAAAGGGCGCTCTGAGCTTCCGGATCTGGATCGGGGGCTCCCCAGGCTGCAAAAGGCCTTGGCCGAGATGGGCCACGGCTCGCGGCGCCAAGTCGAGCAGTGGATCGCCGATGGCCGCGTGTCCGTCAACGGGAAGCCGGCGCGACTGGGCCAGCGCGTTGAGCCGGGCGACGCCATCGCGCTCGATGGCAAGCCGCTGTCCGGCCAGCGTCCCGGCGCCTCCAGGGTGCTGGTCCTCAACAAGCCGGAAAGCCTGGTTTGCACCCGCCGCGACCCCGAAGGCCGGCGCACGGTGTTCGACGGCTTGCCCCGTTTGCGCCAAGGGCGCTGGATTGCCGTGGGCCGTCTCGACATCGCCACCACCGGGCTGTTGGTCCTGACCAATGACGGCGCGCTCGCCCACCGCATGATGCATCCCTCCACCGGGCTCGACCGCGAGTACGCCGTGCGCGCCTACGGACGCTTGGACGACGCCTGGATGCAAAGGCTCATCGACGGGGTGGTGATCGACGGCGAGCGCTACGCCTTCACGGACCTCCGCCACTACGACGGCAACGGTCGCAACCACTGGTACCACGTTGCCTTGATGGACGGCAGGAACCGCGCCGTGCGCAAGCTGTTTGAGCGCGCCGGCCTGACGGTGAGCCGCCTCAAGCGGGTGCGCTTCGGCCCCGTCATCCTGCCCGCAACGCTGCCGCGCGGGCGATTCGCCGAGTTGGGGCAGGCGGACCTCAAAGCCCTCTACAGACTGTTGAAGCTGACCCCTCAGTTGCCCCGCCATCCGCCGCGTCTCAAGGACCAAGCCTCGATGCTGATCCCCTACCCGGAACTGGGAAGCCCTTAACCCCCCCCCCCCCCCCCCACACACACACCAAACCGTGAAGTCCGCGAGGGCCTGAACGGCAGCCTGCTGCGCCACCTCGTGCGGGACGGAACCCGCCAGATGGCGAACAGCGTGCGCCTGTACCGGCTGCTGGAGGCCGACGATCCAGAAGGGTTGCGGGAACTCTTCCACGCCTTCTACGCCAGCATTCCCCACCAGTGGCACACCAGCAACGACATCGCCAACTACGAGGGCTACTACGCCAGCGTGTTCTATTCCTACTTCGCGGGCTTGGGGCTGGATGTCACCGTGGAGGACAGCACCAGCTTGGGTCGGCTGGACATGGCCCTGCGCTTCGAGGGCCGGGCGTACCTGTTCGAGTTCAAGGTGGCGGAGCAAGCCGGAGGGGGATCAGCCATGGCCCAGTTGAAGGCGCGACGTTACGCCGACAAGTATCGGGCGGGCGGTCCAGTCCTCCTAGTGGGCGTCGAGTTCAGCAGCGCATCCCGGAACATCGTGTCGTTTGAGACTGGGTGGGGATGATCGGCGACTCGATTGACTTGGGGCTTCTCTACGACGCTCATCGGCTCGATCCACTGCATTTGCAAGTTACGGCCTAACCGGAGTTTTTCACGCAGTCGGAGGACTTCTGGAGCGCACCCCGAGCTGCTGCTGGCTACCCGCTCTCCCACAGCGCTTTGATCGGCATGGCGAACATTCTGGAAGCCGTTTGCTGAATCCGTTCGCCGTCGTGAAGGAGGATTCCGCAGACGAATTGATCGCCAGTCGCGGCTTCAAGACGCGCCAGCGCCTTGAAGTCGTCCGGGCGCACGGTCGCTCCCGCCTTGATCTCGATGCCCACAACCTGGCCCGGTGATCGCTCCAGAACCAGATCAACCTTGGCGCCGTCCTTGTCCCGATAGTGGCTGATGGCGATCGAGTCGTCGTGCAGGGCGACGGCCTTGGCGATCTCGGTGTAAGCAAAGCATTCGAGCAGGGGGCCGAGACTTCCCCGATTCCGTTCCATTGCCGTTCGGTCGATCCGCCGCATGGCGGCCAGCAAGCCTGAATCCAGAAACTGCAGCTTCGGTGTCTTGACCAGCCGTTTGCGCTCATTGCGATGCCAAGCCCCGATTCGGCGGACCAAGTACATCCGTTCAAGCAAGGTCAGCCACCGATCCACCGTTTTGCCATCGACACGCAGCTTGGAACCCAAGTCCGACAGGTTGACCAGTTGGCTGGCGGAAGCGGCCGCATGGTCGATCAGTGCCGTCATCCGGTCGAGCTTGCTGATGGCCGCGATGTCGGAAATGTCCCTTTCCGCGAGCGAGCGGGCGTAGGCTCGCAGCCAGCTACGGCGCCGCACGGGGTCCGGTCGCGCGAGGGCATCCGGGAATCCGCCCGAAACCACCCGTTCAACGAGATCGTCCGTCGGGCCGACGGCGGCGAAGTGAGGAAAGTCGGCCGCAAAGGCCCGTTCCAGGAAGTTCGGAACACCGGCGACGGCCACTTCGGCTTGGGAAAACGGCAGGAGTTCAATCGTCTCCACGCGCCCTGCAAGCGAATCGGGCGAAATTGCGCTTCGGAACAGTTCCACGGAGCCGGTGATTAGGTAGCGTCCGGGCCTGGGATCTTCATCAATTTGCTTCTTGAGCTCGAGAATGAGTCCGGGGGCGCGTTGAATTTCATCGATGACGCCGCTGTGCCGACCGCGCATGAAGCCGATGGGGTCGTCTTGGGCGAATCGCCTGACCTGCTCATCGTCTAAAGTGATGAAGGGGCGTTCCTCGTTGTCGGCGAACCGGCGGGCGAGCGTAGTCTTCCCGGATTGCCTCGGACCCACGAGCGCAACGATGCGAGTGTCCCATAGAGCTGTGCGGATGCCGGCTTCGGCATGTCTCGGCACATGTTCTCTGGCCGGCATCGTCCAGTTCGGCATAGGATTTCGTCCGATACGGAATTACTATTTGTCCAATTCAGAATTTACCACTGTCTAATTCGGAATCATAGAATCGAAACCCAGCTTTGAGCTTCTGTATGGCGATCAAGGACTGCCGCAGTGACCTTCCTCGCGCTCCCTTCCGATCCGACGCAGCCCCGCTCAGTCCCCCAACCGCCGCAGCGCCGACACGGTGAGGAACTTGTTGTACAGGCTTGGGTCATTGACCCGCATGCGGTGGCCGCCCGAGATTTCCCGGACCTGCTCCAGGCGGGTCATGCGGTTGGTCTGCACGTTGAAGGCATGCACTCGGGTCCAGGACCAGTAGGGGCGGGCGCCGTCAAGCACCTGCCGGCCGCCGATGTCGTAAAGCGAGAAGGCGCCGTCAAACGACTTGAAGATCTCGCCCCGCCGGTCAAATGACACCATGGTGAGCGGCGTCAGGGTGCGGGCGTCGAACCAGACGCGCTTCTTGCTCACCGGCGCTCGGGGGTAGCGGATCGGCTCCGCCTCCACCACGATGGCTTCCGGCACCAGTTGCGCCTCGGTGTTCCAGAAGGTCAGGCCCTCGGCGCCGCCGTGGGTGCCGTGGCGCCAGTTGGGGTGGACGGGGTTCCAGGAGTCCGCCACCGGGGCGAGGTAGGGGCCTCGGTGGACGATGCGGTAGTTGCCCCAGGTGAGAAAGGGATCGCCGGCCGCCCAGGCGTCGGACAGGTAGAGGGTGTTGCCGGTGATCAGCGGCTCGAACCGCTGGTTGGTGGGGAAGCGCCGCACCCGCTTGAAGGCGGGCAGGTAGCCGTACAGATCGGGAAACCGGTTCTGGTCGTAGGGCCAGATGTTCAGGAAGGATGTGCCGCGAACGTCCTTGGGGGTGACGAACAGGATGGTCTGGTAGCGCAGCTTGTCCTCGTGGCCCGGCTGGTAGGGCTTCGGGTCGATGGTGACGCGGGCCACGGGCTGATGCTCCACCCACACCGCCTCGTACTCGTAGGCCACCCGTCCCTTGGGATCGAGGTCCTTTTCCTCCACCGCGTACAGGGACACGTCGTGGCGTCCCCAGCTCAGGGTGGCGGCGGCGAACACCTCCACCCCGGACTTGGGATCGGGAAACGGGTTGCCGCCAATCCAAGGCGCGCCGGTTTCCGTGACCACGTTGCCCGTGGCATCGAAGCGGGCTCGCCCGGCGTTGCGCAGCGTCGCCTCGATGTAGTCGTGGGGATTGAGCCGATATAGATCCCGGGTTTGCGGCACGATGGTCAGTTCCCGGCCGAGCTGGGCGATCTGCATGGCCTGTATGGGATCGAGCAGATCCCGGACCAGGTCCACGTTGTCCGCCGTCACCCTTTGCCCCTCGCTGAGCCGCCCGCCGGTGTAGGCATCCAAGGACAGCAGCTCATCAGGGTAGGCGGCGGTGTGCTCGCCGGTGGCGGCCAAGGTCGGCCACAACGGCTTGAGAACCCCGGTGGCCAGCGCGCCTTGGGCCAACGCTTTGACGAAGTGGCGGCGGGAGTAGTCCTTGCCAAAGCGCTTGATGTGCATTAAAGGCTCCCTTCGGCGGCATGGCTTTCGGCCGTCGCCCGATCATCGCAGACGACGCCCCTCGACGCCAAGCGGCGATCGATTTCGCCCAACAGTTGAGTGTCGCCGTAGGCCAGCGGCTTCAGGCGGCAGGCGGCGCCGTTGGCGCCCGCCGCCAAGCGCAGGGCAAGTTGCTGCAGGCGCGCCTCGCGCCAGGCGCCGGAGCCCGCCGGCAAGCTGTCCGCCACCCGTCCGTAGGCCGCCTCCGCATCGCCGGTGCGGCCCACCCGCGCCGCCGCCTCGGCATACGCCCGGACCAAGTCGCCGGAATCCGGGTGCGCCTTGAGCAGCGCGTTGGCGAGCTGGTATGCGGGATGGGCGTCCTCCTCCAGCAGCGCCAGTCGAACTTGCTGAACGCGAATCAAGAGCAGGGCTTGGCTCCCCGGCGGCAGCAGCGCCGTGAGCCGCTCGGTGGCCGGACCGCACCAGGGCGCGGGGCCGCAGCCGTGCAGCTCGCGCACCAGCGTGTCCCGCTGGCCATCGGTCAGTGGCGGCGCCAATGCCTTGAGCTCGTCAAGCAGGCGGTCGGGCGCCTCGCGGCGGAGAAAGGCCATGCGCAAGGCGAACAAGCCGTCGCGATGGTCGCCCGCACCGTCCGCCAGCGCGCGGGCCAAGCGGTCGAGACGGGCGAGTTGGGCGTCCACGTCCGGCTTGGCAAAACCCGCCATGTCGGCCAAGGTCAGCAGCGCCCAAGGCGATTCGGCGTCCGGCGGCGCAAGTGCCGCGCGCAATTCGATGCCAGCCTCAGCCAAGCCTCGCGCGTCCCCGTGCCGCGCCGCCGTTTTGAATTCGCGGTAAGTCAGCTCAAAAACGGGCAGGCGAGCCATCCAAGGGTCGTCGGCATGGGATCGCCACAGGCTGCGGGCGCGAGCGATCCCGCGCCCCAGCAAAGCTTGAGTGAAGCGGGCGCCCGGATCGGCCGCCGCCCGGCTGGCGGCTTGCAAGCGCTTGCGCTGCGTCGGTTCGCCCGCTGCTGCGTACTGAATGGCGTGGGCCAGATGGAGCAGGCTGCGGCGCAGTTCGTGATCCGCATCGGCTGGATAGCGCGCCGCTTCAAGCTGCGTGATGGCCTCCGCCACCAGCCCGCTGCCCATCAGGGCATCGACGAATCGCATCCGGTGGGTCGCAAGCCCAAGTTGACGGCCAGCGTCGAGCGCCGCGAAAAAAGCCCGGTACTTCTCCACTGCGGTGATGAACTGCTGGTGGTTCAGCGCATCCTCGGCGCTGACCAGCAAGCCCAAGGGGCCGACCTCGTGGCCAATGATCGCCTCGCCGTAAGGCAACAGGCGTTGCATCCGGGCCGCGCCCATGGCGCCTGCGTTCTCCAACCGGCGCAATCTCTCCGCCGCCCTGCCCGCGCCGTCCAAGGTGCGGCCATGCCGTTCGAGAAGGGCAATGGCCTGGGCCTCAAGCCGGTCGGCCGCCGCCGCAGTGAGCGTTGCTTGGGGCGGGCTTGGCTGGGGCGCGGCCAACGCATCGAGCAGCGCAATCTCCCGGCGGGCTTGGACGGACAGCGGATCGTCCGGTTTTCCTGATTGCGCAACGAGGCCGTCACAGGCCTCGTCCCCTGCTCTCGGCGGCCGCCGAGTTGCGCAGCAACTCGAACGTGCGCTTGCGCACGCCGCCGCCACCCGCTCAAACCATGTCCTGGCCCGCTCGCGCTCCCCTGCCGCCAAGGCCACATGGCCCAGGCCGAACCAACTGCCGCGCACCAGGCCGGGATAGACGATCAGCGCCAGCGTGGTCTGAAAGCCTTTGCGGGCGCCCTCCAGGTCCGCGGGGTTTGGGGACGCTGCATGGCGATCCAGCAGCAGCCAGCTGCGCCAGTAGCGCGCCGCCGCTTGGGCGAAGCCGATGTCGCTCCAGATGGGCGAGCGGTAGAGCCGCTCAAGCCGCAACTCATTCTCCTGGGCAGCGGCCTCCCGCCGCAGGCGCGCCGCGCGAGCGCTGGCGGCCAGCGCATCGACGCGCGCCAGCCAGTCGTCAATGGCATTGGCATCCAAGCGCTGCTGCCGCGCCGCGTCGATTCGTCGGCCCAGATCGACGGCCTGCTGACGGTGGTCCGCCGCCGCGCAAAGCATCGGGAGGGCGAACAGGAGCAGGGCCGGGAAGCGCATCAGGAGGCCTCCATGGCGGCTAGGGCCAAGCGCAGGTCGTCGCTGAACGCGTTGCCGAAGATCAGGGTGACCACGCGCCGCGCCAAGCGGAGGTCGCCGTCCAAGGTTGCCGCATCGCCGCCTCCGGCTTCGGCGATGCGCATGAAGTCGTAGCTCGGGCTGCCGCGGTACAGCGTCCGGTTCACCTTTCTCCGCAGCCGCGCTTCCAGCAACGCCGGGTTGGCTTCGTCGCTCACGTCCAACGCGGTCACCTGCCCGCCCCGGCTGCGAAAGCGGGCCACTAGGCGAAGCAATTCCTCAGCCTCGTGGCGATGGGGCGGGGCGTCGCCGATGAGAATGACGAGGCGCTTGCCGGAGGCCCGCCAGCCGGCCTCAGCGGCGGCGACGCGCATGCCGGCCAGAATGCCCTCCCCCAAGTCGCCGCCCCCCGCCGCCGTGAAGCCGCCGAGAAAGCGCGTGAGCTTGGCGGTGCTGTAGGTCAGGGACTGGGCGCGCACGGCGAATTCCGGGTCGCTCGCATCGCGGTAGGCGACAATCCCGAAGCGGGCGATGGGCACCAGCTCGCGGACCCATTCGATCATGTCCCGCACCCGCCGCTTCACTTCGTCGAGCGCCCAACCCATGGAGCCCGTGGCGTCGATCAGGAACACCACGTCCAGCCCCGCCTCGCGCAGTTCCTCCACATAGGCGGCGAATTGATCCGCCCCGTCCCCCAAGCCGGCGCCCAAGTGTTGTGTCGGAGGTCCAGGCACGGCGAGACCTGGGCCAACGCCGGGAAGCCGCCCGCCCCGCAGGGCGCGCAGGCTTGGGCTGGGCACGGGGGGCAGGGCCAAGGTCGAGCGGTTGGCGATCAGGGTGGCCGGAGGATCGACCTCGGGCGGGCGCTCGAACTTCAACCGCTGCAGCGGCTCCTCAGGCAACGGCGGAGCCATGAAGAGCGCCAGTTTGGCCCGCTGCGCCTCCGGCGCAGGCGCCTGACCGAGCTCGCCGCCCACATGCCAAGTCACCAGCGCATGTGCGGACAGCGAAATGCCAAAGGCGACCAGCCACCAGCGCATTGACGTCGGCACCCGCCATAATCCGCCGTTGGAAAACAACTAACCCCAATTCCTTCCTTGACTGAGCAATGGCAACGCAGGCTGCTCACTGGTCCAACTTGAGCCGCATTCCGATGCAAGCGCGTCAAGATCGAGATTCGCAAGCAGGCCGACCGTAATGGGCCTTTTAGCATCCCAGAAGACAAAAGCATCGAAGAACCCCCTTGCCGATTCAGCGTTCAATAGTTGCGTTAGCTGCCCGGCCTCCTCTTCAGAACCGCACGGTAGGAAGTAACAGGTATCATCCAGCACCACGGGTTTGCCGTCTTTTGGACCAACCGAGACGAATTCCAGCTTTTTGTAGAAGCCTGAAATCGCTACCTTCCACGGGGTGAAGCTGTATTCGCCAATGCCAAAGATCGAAAAGCGAAGCCGGTTCCTGTAGATCGAACTCGAGCGGGATTCCAAGTATCTCCACGTAAGCGGTGCGTGATCCGCAATGCTGCTCGTGTCTTCTCCAATCGTCCGTTGCGTAACGAGCATCACGCGAGAAGGCATGGTGCGCCTTGCCAGTTCGGAACTCTTCATCATAGGGTACAGGAAGTGCTCCTCTAAGCTTATCAACTCGTTCAACCCATTGACATACACTGACTTGCTGATTGGGGAAGAGGTGGCACAATGGCGCCGAGGTCGAGCGGGAGGGGCCTGTGGCCGTGACCGACCTCGGCAACGGCTGGCAAGGAGCGCCGCTTGGACCGATTCGACCAACCAGGCGCACCCGAAGAGGTCGGCGCGATCCGCGGTCTGCGGCGGCGAATTGGATTGCGGGGCGGTTTGGCATCGCCGCGGTCCATCGTCGGCGGATCTCGACGGCCTGCCCATCGTTGACTTTCAAAAGTAAATCGCAACAGGTCCAAAATGCCCGGCAGCACTAGGGTCAGCCTCAGATGGAACACGCCCCAGGCCGGTGCAGGCGAGGCGGCTTTGGCCGCCTGGGCGCGGCGCCTCGGCCAGCGCCACCCCCGCCTTGACGAGGCGGCGATCCTGGCGGCCGCCAGCCAGTTGGAGGAGGACGACGACCTGCAATCCCACCTTGATGCCGCATTGGAGCTGGCATCGCTGGTGGCCAGCATGGAGATGGACACCGCCTCGGTGTTGGCAGCGCTGTTTCACGGCCCGGTTCGCCACGGAGCCGTCGCCAAATCCGAATTGCAGGCCCGCCTCGGCGCTGCGGCGGCGTCACTGGCGGCATCCGTGATCGAAATGGCGGACACCAGCATTCTCGATCTCACCAGTTCCCGCCTGCTGGCCAGCGAGGCCAAGGACCAGACCGCCAACATTCGCCGCATGCTGGTGGCGGTCATTGACGACGGCCGAGTGGCGGTGCTGAAGCTGGCGGAGCGGGTGGTCGCGCTGCGGCGGGCCAAGGCCAGCTCGGAGGAGCGCAAGGCCCGCATCGCCACCGAGGCGATGACGGTGTTCGTGCCGTTGGCGGACCGGCTGGGCATCTGGCAACTCAAGTGGGAGCTTGAGGACCTGTCGTTGCGCTACTTGGAGCCCGATGCCTACATGCGCATTGCCAAGCAGCTCAAGGGTCGCCGAGCGGAGCGCGAGCGGCACGTCAAGGCCCTGGTCGCGCAGCTTAGGGAAGCCTTTGAGTCCCAAGGCATCAAGGCGGGAATCGGCGGTCGGGCGAAGCACATCCACAGCATTTGGCGCAAGATGCGCACCAAGAGCATTCCCTTGGACGAGGTCTATGACGCGCAGGCGGTGCGCATCATCGTCGGCGACGTCCCCGCCTGCTACGCCGCCTTGGGCGTCGTGCATTCGCTGTGGCGTCCCATTCCCGATGAGCTTGACGACTACATCGCCTCGCCGAAGGAGAACGGCTACCGCTCCATCCACACGGCCGTCGTCGGCGCCTCCGGCATGGCTTTCGAGGTTCAGATCCGCACCGAGGCGATGCATCGGGACGCGGAGCTCGGGGTCTGCGCCCATTGGGCCTACAAGGGCATGGACCCGGAGGACGATTACTACGCCAACAAGGTGGCGTGGCTGCGGCAGGCCCTTGACGCCCATGAGCGGGAGGGAGTGGGCTTGGCTGGCGAGCTCATCGATCAGATTCGCGAGCAGCGGGTCTTCGTGTACACGCCCAAGGGCCATGTGCTGGACTTGATGGCCGGGGCCACGGCGCTGGATTTCGCCTATCGGGTCCACACCGAGGTCGGGCAGCGGTGCGTTGGCGCGCGCATCGACGGGGTGCCGGCGCCCCTCAATGCCACCCTGCAATCCGGTCAACGGGTGCGGATATTGACTGCCCCGGACGCCGCCCCGCAGCGGGCTTGGCTGGACCCCGAACTGGGCTACGTGCGCACTTCCCGGGCAATGAGCAAGATTCGCGCTTGGTTCCATGATCGGGGTCGGGCGGAGAACATCGCCGCTGGCCGCAGCCTCTTCATGGCGATGGTGGATGGGCTGGGCCTGCCGCTGCCCGATCCGGAGACGCTCCCGGATTTCGCATCGGCTTTGAAACGGCCGGGCTCGGACGGGCTTTTCCTCATGCTTGGCGTTGGCGAGATGGCGCCGCTGGAGGCGCTGCGCCGCTACCTTGCCGCCAAAGGGGAGGATCCGGCCCAACGCAGCCTGTTGCCCGAGCTGGCCGCTGAGCAGCCGTCGTCCCGCTATCGATTGCGGATTGAGGGACGCGACCGTGAGGGCCTGCTGCGTGACCTCACCGAGACGGTGAGCCGCTTTGGCCTGTCGATGCTGGCCAACGTCGGCCATGTCGAGCCGATCACCGGCATGGCCTGGTTCGACGTGGACCTGGAGCTTGAGGGCCTGTATGAAGCAGCGCGCGTCATGCATCATTTGCGCCATGTGCCGGATGTTCGGCAGGTGCGCCGGCTGGCCTTGAGCGCGGCCTGATCCGACCCTCGCCCTTTAGGAAGTCAACAAGGTGCAACCATGAGAATCATAATGCTGGGGCCGCCCGGGGCGGGCAAGGGCACCCAGGCGCAGTTCATTTGCGACGCCTTCTCGATCCCGCAAGTCTCCACGGGCAACATGCTGCGGGCGGCCATGAAGGCCGGCACGCCGCTGGGAAGGCAGGTCCAGGAAGTGGTGGACGGCGGCGCGTTGGTCTCCGACGACATCATCGTCGCCTTGGTTCGGGAGCGGATCGCCGAGGCGGACTGCAGCGGCGGATTTCTGTTCGATGGCTTTCCGCGCACCATCCCGCAGGCCGAAGCCCTGCAGGCCGTTGGCGTGGCCGTTGACGCGGTGGTGGAAATCACCGTGCCGGATGCGGAAATCATCAAGCGCATGAGCGGTCGCCGAATCCATCCGGGCAGCGGCCGGGTCTATCATGTGGCCTTCAACCCGCCGGCCACGCCGGGCCTTGACGACGAAACCGGCGAACCCCTGATCCAGCGCGAGGACGACGCCGAGCACCGGGTGCGCTACCGGCTGGACGTCTATCGCCGGCAGACGCAGCCGCTGATCGTCTTCTATCGCGGTTTGGCGCAATCCACCGAGCTGCGCTACCTGGCCATTGAAGGAACGGGAACCGTGGCGGCCATTCAAGGCGAGCTGGCGGCTGGTTTGGGCATTGATCCGTCGCCCTGACCGGATTGCCCGCACTGGCTGGAACGGCGCCGGAACCCAACGGGGGAGCGCCTCGGAGCGGGGGCATCCCGCCTTGGCGCCGATGCCGCCCATGGCCTCCCAAGCTGCCGCCCAGATGACCGGACGCAACTCCTCTTCGTCGATAATGCAGCGCTTCCGCCACTTGCCGGTCAATGGGTCCGATGATGTGCCGGGCGGCGGTTTGGCAATCGGTGTCCTTCCGCTCCCCGGCGTAGGTGATCAATGCACCACGCCGCCCTTCATCACGGTGAGCTTGTCGTGGTCCTGCAGCACCCGGATGTCCGCCAGCGGGTCGCCATCGACCACCACCACGTCAGCGGCGGCCCCGGGCCGCAGGGTGCCGAGGGCGCCGGACGGGTCCATCGCGGCGCCGCCGTTGCGGGTGGCGCACACCAAGGCTTCCGCCGGCCGCATGTCGAACAGATCGACGAAGTACTCCAAGTCCTTGGCGTAAGTGCCGTGGGGCGCGATGCTGATGCCGTAGTCGCCGCCGACCACGAGCTTGACGCCCGCCTTGCGCAGCATGCCCACGGTCCTCACGGTGGCCTCGATCTCCTCCTCGTAGCCTTGGGCGCGCACGGTCTCCGGGCTGACGCCCAGGGACTCGCATTGCGCGACGTACTGAACCTCCCAAGCGATCGCCGGGCCGACGCAGACCCCGTCGTTGCGGGCGGCCAGGAGCTCCACGGCCTCCTCGTCCAGGTAGTTGGCGTGGGCGACGAAGTCCACCCCCGCCCGCACCGCCTGCTTCACGGCGGCGGCGCTGCGCGCATGGCAGGCCACGCGCAGGCCGCGGCGGTGGGCCTCATCCACCACGGCGTTGACCTCCTCGTCGCGGAAGCTGAGCTCTCCCGGCGGATTGACTGCGTTGATCGCCTCGCCGTCGATGAAGATCTTGACCACATCGACGCGGTCCCGGCGCTGCTCCCGCACCGCCTTGCGCAAGGCCCAAGGGCCGTCCGCGATATGGCTTAAGCCCCCCCGGGAGTCCACGTTGCTGGCGGTTGCGCCGAGGTCGCGGCCAGCGGCGAGCAGGCGGGGGCCGGCGATGCGCCCGGCGTCGATGGCGTCGCGCAGGGCCACGTCGATCTTGTAGGTCGAGCCAAAGCTGATGGCGGACGTGAATCCGGATGACAGCATCAGGTCGGCGTTGCGCACCGCGGTGATGGTGGCCTGCTCAACCGGGGCGTCGCCGATGGCGAAGGGGCTGGCGTCGTTGAACGACAGATGGGCGTGGGTCTCGGTCATGCCGGGCATCACGAACTTGCCGCCGACGTCCTGAACGTCCGTGCCGTTGCCCGATTCCGGCAGTCCTGCCGCAGGCCCCGCGTACTTGATGACGCCGTCGTCGATCAGCAGGGCGCCGTCCTTGACGACCCGCTCATCGACCGCGGTGAAAAGCCTAGCGTTGGTGATCAAAGTGCTCATGTCGCGTCCTCCCGTCTTTTCAAGAGACTAGCCCGGTGAACGGCAGCGCTTCAACCCAAGCGCCCGCTGGCAGGTCGCCGTCGTTCTTGGGTATGCGGACCAGGCAGTTGGCCGCTGCGAAGGTGCTCATGCGGTTGGAGCTTTGGTCGCCGGTTGGCGTCACTTGGGCGGCGCCCGCCGCCGTGGTGGCGGTGCCGCGCAGGTACTCCTCCCGGCCTGGCTTGTGGCTCACCGCTTGGGTGAGCCGGCAGCGCAGGGTCAGCGGCTTTTGCGGCGTCATGCCGCACAGGGCCTCCACTGCGGGCTTGGCGAGCAGCAGGTAGGTGACGATGGCGGAGACGGGGTTGCCGGGCAGGCCCATCAGGCGCGCCTGGCCGATGCGCCCGAAGGCGAGCGGCTTGCCCGGTTTCAGGCTGAGGCGCCAAAAGTCCAGTTCGCCAAGGCGCTCCAAGGTCGATTTCACCAAGTCCGCATCGCCCACCGAGACGCCGCCGCTGGTGAGAATGAGCGAACACTCGGCGCTGGCCGCCGTCAGGGCGTCGGCGATGGCGTCGGCATCGTCAGCGAGGACGCCCAAGTTGCGCACCGTCACGGGCAGTTGGCTGAGCAGGCCGGCGACGGCGTGACGGTTGGAGTCGTGGATGCCGCCGTGCGCCAAGGGCGCGCCGGGCGGCTGCAGCTCATCGCCGCTGGAGAAGACGGCGATGCGGGGGCGGGCGAAGACGGTTGCCGCATCGACCCCGGCCGCCGCCAGCGCGCCGATGTCGAAGGCGTTCAGCCGCCGTCCCCGCGCTGCCACCACGTCGCCTTGGCGCAGGTCGTGGCCGCGCAGGCGCACGTTGCCGCCTTGGCTGGGAACGACGTTCAAGCTGAGCGCCGTGCCGCTGCGGGCGCAGTCCTCCTGAATGGCCACCGTGTCGCAATCGTCGGGCAGGACGGCCCCGGTAGTGATGCGCACCGCCGCGCCGTCCGCCACCTGGCCGGTGAACGGATGCCCGGCCAAGCTGGCGCCGACCAACCGCAGCCGGCTCAGGCCGGGCCGCCACCGGAAGGCATAGCCGTCCATTGCCGAGGCGTTGAACGGCGGCAGGTCGGTGCGGGCGAGGCTGTCCTCGGCGGCGACGCGGCCCAAGGCTTGGTCCAAGGGCATGCGCTCAACGGCGTCGGGCGCGGGAATTCCGGCCAGGATGCGCTGGCGCGCTGCGTCGAGATCCAAGGCGGCCGGCAGGCTCATCGTCGTTGCGGGGGCAGTGGTAACATCGCGCCATGGCCCGCGTTCTTGGCATAGAAACCTCGCGTCAACTTTGCTCAGCCGCCCTGCTTCTCGATGGGACCGTGCGTGAGGATACGCGAAAGATGGCGCGGGCGCACAACGAGCACATCCTGGGGCTGGTCGATGGCTTGGTCGCGGCGGCCGGCATGACGCCCCAGGACTTGGATGGCGTCGCCTTCGGCTGCGGCCCCGGCTCCTTTACCGGCGTTCGCATCGCCGCCGCCGTCGCCCAGGCCATCGCTCTTGGCGCGGGCGCCCGCGTGGCGGCGGTCTCCTCCACCTTGGCCCTGGCGGTGGCCGCCATTGAGCAGCTTGCCGTCGCGGACGGGGTCGTGGTCAGCATTCGCTCGCGCCGGGACGCCTTCTATCTGGCCAGCTTCAGCATCGCCGATGGCGAACCGACCGCTTGGCGCCCGGACCGGCTGCTCACCGCCTGCCCCGATTGGGCGGACTTCGCCGGGGACTGGCCGTTGGTCGGCGACCCGCCCCCTTGGCTGCCCGCTGACGCGCCGGTTCCGCCGGAGGTGACGGTGGGCGCGGGCCTGATTGCCCGGCTCGGCGCCCGAGCGATCGCCGAGGGCGGCGGGCTCGATCCGGAACTTGGCCTGCCGGCCTATGTCCAAGGCGACAGCCCGTGGCGCATGGTCCGCCAACCGCCCAATTGACGCTTGGCGTCGTGGGTAGGCCCATCCTCATTGCCGCCGTCCTGTCGCTGGCCGCCTGCGCGGCAGCGCCGCCGGCGCCGCCGGTCGTCGGCGATGCGCCGCAAGCGTGGCAGCTCGGTTCCGCGCAAGCCGTGGCGGCCGACGGGCTGGCCACCTTGGCGGCGCCCTTTCTGACGGACTTGGTCGCCGTGGCGATTGCGGAGAACCACGCGCTGGCGCAACGCCGGGAGGCGCTGGAAATCGCTCGCCAGCGGGTGCGGCTGGCCCGTGCGTCGCGCTTGCCGAGCCTGGGCTTGGCCCTGTCCGGCCGGCGTGGCGGCGCCGACGGTTCGCAGTCCAGGGCCGAACGGTTCGACCTCGGCGCCTCAGCCGACTTCACGCTGGACCTTTGGGGCCGCTTGGGCGATGGCGAACGGCAGGCGCTGCTGGCCGCAGGCGCCGAGGAGGCCCGCTACCGCGTCGCCGAGCAGCAGCTGGTGGCCAACGTGGCGGGCAGCGCTTTCGAGGTCGCCGCCGCCATCCAACTGCAGACGCTCTACGAGCGGCGCCTGGACAACCTCACCCAGTCCCTGGACGTCATCGACCGCGGCTATCGCAGCGGATTGAACTCGGCCTTGGATGTCTATTTGGCGCGCAACACCTTGGAGCAGGAGCGGGCCAACGTCGCCAACCAAAGCCAACTGCGCAGGCAGGCAACGGCGTCCCTGGAGTTGCTGTTGGCGGATTATCCGGATGGCCAGCTGGACGTCGGCGAGGCGTTGCCGGAGCCGGTCGGGCCGGTGGCCGCCGGCGCGCCGGCGGAGTTGCTGCAGCGCCGTCCCGACATCCAGCAAGCCTGGCTTGAGCTGCTGGCCGCCGATGCCGCCCTGGCCGTGGCCCACCGGAACCGCTTCCCCAGCTTCGCCTTGAGCGCCGATGCCCGCGACAGCGCCGACGCTTTTGGACAGCTGCTCAATGGCGGCGCCTTGGCATGGTCCGCAGCGGCCAGCCTGATCCAACCCCTGCATCAGGGCGGCCGCCTTGAGGCTCTCCGGGAGCAGGCCCGGCGGCGGCTTGCCCAAGCGGAGCGGCGCTACCTGGAGACGGTTTACCGGGCTTTTGCCGAAGTGGAGGTGGAGCTCGGACGGACCTTGAGCCTGCAGGCCCGCCATGCCGCTTTCGGCAATGCCAAGGCCAATGCGGAAGCGGCCCTGGCCTTGGCTTTCGATCAATACCAGCGCGGGTTGGTCGGCTACACCGCGGTTCTGGAGTCCCAACGCCGGGCCTTTGACGCCCAAACCGCCGTCATTGAGCTGCGCAGTCAATTGCTGCGCAGTCGGGTGGCGCTGCTGCTGGCCCTGGGGGGCCTGTGATTGATGATGCGGCGCTTGGCCCCGGTGCTCATCCTGGCCATCCTGGCGGGCATTGGCCTGCTGCTGCTGGCCAACCCGCCGGCGCTGGAGCGGGGCGGCCCGCCCGCCGGTCCGCAAACGGTGGTTGAAACGCTCGTCGTTGCGCCGCGCGACTACCGAATTCAGGTCAGCAGCTTCGGCACCGTCCAGCCGCGCACGCGCAGCGCGCTGGTCGCCCAGGTCAGGGGACAGATCGTGGCCGTTCAGCCGAGCTTTCGTCCGGGCGGCTTCTTCTCCGCCGGCGACATCCTCGTGACCATTGACCGGCGCGACTACGAAGCCGACGTCAGGATCGCCGAAGCGGCGCTGATGGATGCGCTGCAGGCCGAGGCCCAGGAGGCGGCGCGCGCTGAGCAGGCGCGCCTCGATTGGCGGCGGCTCGGCGCGGCGGGCGAGGCGCCCACCGACTTGGTGCTGCGCAAGCCCCAACTGCAGGCGGCCCGGGCGCGGGTGATCTCCGCCCGTTCCGCATTGGCCAAGGCCGAGTTGGACTTGGAGCGGACCCAGGTGCGGGCGCCCTTCGACGGACGGGTTCTGGCCCAGCAGGTGGATGTGGGGCAGGTGGTGACCGTGGGCGCTCCCTTGGCCGAGGTGTTCGCCACCGACTACGTTGAAGTGCGCCTGCCCCTGCGCAATGCGGACCTTGCCTTCGTCAACCTGCCGGAGGCCGTCGGCGCCGCGCCGCTGCCGGTGACCCTGCACTCCAGCTTGGGCGAGCCGCGGTCCTGGCGCGGGCAGATCGTGCGCACCGAGGGCGCGATTGACGAAACCGCCCGCCAACTGCACGTCGTGGCGCAGATCGACGATCCGTTCGGCATTGCCGAGGCGCCGGCCGCGGCGGCGTCCGCTGGCCGGCCGCTGAAGATCGGCGAGTACGTCACCGCGCAAGTGACCGGCAAGCGGGTGCCCAACGCCTTGGTGATTCCCAGCGAGGCCATCTACCAGAATGCCTACGTTTACGTCGTTGAGCGGGACCGGCTGCAGCGGCGTCCCATCGAGATCGCCTGGCAGAACGGCGTGGACAGCTTGGTGGCCTCGGGGCTGGCCGCCGGCGACGCCTTGGTGACGACGCCCTTGGGGCAAGTGATTTCCGGCACTGCAGTGCGCGTCGCGGCGCCGGCGCCGCGTCGGTCGGGCATGGGCAGCGCCCAATGATCGCGTGGTTCGCCCGCAACGACGTGGCCGCCAACCTGCTGATGGTCACGATCGTCTTTCTGGGCGCCTACTCGCTGCTCAACGAAATCGCGGTGGAGATCTTCCCCACCACCGAACCCGATGTCATCCGCGTCACCGTGCCGCTCCGGGGCGCCACGCCGGAAGATGCGGAGCTCGGCTTGGCGGTGCGCATCGAGGATGCCTTGGAAGGCCTTGAAGGCGTTGACCAGGTGACCAGCTTTTCGGTGGAGGGCAGCGCCACGGTCCAGGTCGAGGCGGCCGACGGGGCGGACCCGCGCGAGTTGCTCGACGACGTCAAAACCCGCGTCGATGCCATCAACACCTTCCCGGCCGATGCGGAAAAGCCCGTGATCAACCTGCCCCAGCGCACCTTTGAGGTCATCACCGCAGTGGTGGCGGGGGACCATTCCGAAGGCGAGATTCGGCTCTACGCTGAGCAGGTGCGCGACGACCTGCTGCGCATCGACGGCATTTCCCAAGTCGCCCTGGATGCGGTGCGGCGCTACGAGGTCGCCATCGAAGCCTCCCAGGACCGCTTGCGGGAGTACGGCCTGAGCCTGGCCGACATCGCCCGGGCCATCCGCTCAAGCTCGGTGGACCTCTCGGCGGGCAACGTGCGCACCCAAGGCGGCGACGTGCTCATCCGCTCCAAGGGACAGGCCTACCGGCGCTCCGATTTCGAGTCCATCGTCGTCAAGACCAACGCCGACGGCACCATCGTGCGCTTGGCGGACGTGGCGGCGGTGCATGACGGCTTTCAGGAGGATGCGCTCAAGACCACTTTTGACGGCGACCACGCCGCCTTGATCGAGGTGCGGCGCGTGGGTGGCGAAAGCGCCCTTGAGGTGTCCGAAAAAGTGCGCCGCCACATTGCCGGTCGCCAAGCGGACCTGCCCGCCGGGATGACCCTGACCTATTGGGACGACAATGCGCAGCAGCTTAAGAACCGGCTCGGCGTGCTTGGTTCGAGCGCCTTGCAGGGCACCGTGCTGGTGATCGCGCTGCTCGCCCTGTTCCTGCGCCCGAAGATCGCCATTTGGGTGTTCATCGGCATACCCATCAGCTTTCTCGGCGCGTTCAGCATCATGGGCCTGCTGGACATCAGCCTCAACTTGATGAGCGCCTTCGGCTTCATTGTCGTGCTGGGCATTGTCGTCGATGACGCCATCGTCACCGGGGAAAGCGTTTACCGGCGGCTCCGGTCCGGCGATTCAGGCCTTGAGGCATCCGTGGGCGGGACGCTGGACGTGGCCATGCCAGTCACCTTCGGCGTGCTCACCACCATGGCCGCGTTTGCGCCGCTGGCGTTTGTGGACGGGCGTTTGGGCGCGGTCATGGCGCCGGTTGCGGCGGTGGTGATCAGCGTGCTGCTGTTCTCCCTGGTGGAATCCAAGCTGGTGCTTCCGGCCCACCTCAAAGGCATGGGCGCTGGCTTTGAAAAGCCTAGTGAGGGCCGCTTTGCGGTTTGGCAGCGCGCCTTCGCCAACGGCTTTGAAGCCTTCATCCTGAACGCCTACCGGCCGGCGCTCGGCTTCCTGCTGCGCCATCGCTACGCGACCTTGACGGCGTTCGTGGGAGTGCTGTTGGTCATGCTGGCGTTGATCGCCAGCGGTTGGACGCGCTTCTCCTTCATGCCGCGCATCGAGGGCGAAACCGTCACGGCCAATTTGACCATGCCGGTGGGCACCCAGTTTTCGGTGACCGACCGCCATGTGACGCGCATGTTCGAGGCCGCCGAGCAGTTGCGGGCGGAAGTCGTGGATGAGCGGGCCGGCCGCAGCGTGATCCGCCACATCCTGGCCAGCACCGGCTCCCAACGCGGCTCCTCGGGCGCCCAGTACGGCCGGGTGCAAATCGAGTTGACGCCGCGCGAGCAGCGTTCCAATGCCGTCTCCGCCTCCGAGGTGGTGAACCGTTGGCGGCAACTGATCGGACCGGTGCCGGGGGCGGAGTCGCTGACCTTCCGCGCCGACTTCTTCCGCGCCGGAGACCCGATCGACGTGCAACTCAGCGGCAATTCCCTGGAGGACTTGGCGGCGGTGGCCGATGCGGTGAAGGCGCGCTTGGCCACCTATCCCACGGTCCATGAGATAGCCGACAGCCTCTCCGACGGCAAGGAGGAGTTGCGCATTGAACTCAAGCCCCAGGGCCACGTCCTCGGGCTGACGCGCAACGACCTGGTGGGCCAGGTGAGCCAAGCGTTCAAGGGCTTCCAGGCGCAGCGCATCCAGCGCGGGCGCGATGACGTCCGGGTGCTGGTGCGCCTGCCGGCCGCCGAGCGGGCGGACTTCGCCACCTTGGACGAGATGCTGATCCGCACGCCGGCCGGGCAGCAGGTGCCGCTGTCGCACGTGGCGGCCTTCATCCCCGGCAAGGGGCCATTGCGCATCAAGCGCATCGATGGCCGCCGCACGGTCAACGTCACCGCCGAGGTGGAGAAGGCCAACACCAACATGACCGTGCTGCAGGACGACCTGCGCGCCCATGTGGACGCCTTGGTGGCGCAGCATCCCGGCATCGCCTACGTCATGGAGGGCGAGGCGCGCGATCAGCGCGAGTCGTTCGGCAGCCTCGGCCGGCACATGCTGGTCGCCCTGTTCGTCATGTACTGCCTGCTGGCGCTGCCGCTGAAGTCCTATGCCCAGCCGCTGATCGTCATGTCGGTGATCCCGTTCGGGCTCATCGGCGCCGTGGCGGGCCACTGGCTGATGGGCTACACGCTCTCCATGCTCAGCATCAACGGGCTGCTGGCGCTGTCCGGCGTGGTGGTCAACGACAGCCTCGTGCTGGTCCACGCCGTCAACCGGCAGCGCGAACGCGGCCTAAGCCTGCCCGAGGCGGTGCTGAACGCCGGGGTCATTCGCTTCCGGCCCATCACGCTCACTTCCGTGACCACCTTCTTTGGCTTGATGCCGTTGCTGACGGAGAAGTCCACCACCGCCCAATTCCTGATTCCCATGGGCATCTCGCTGGGCTTCGGCATTCTGTTCGCCACCGCCATCACCTTGGTGCTGGTGCCGGTGAACGTCCTGATCGGACGCGATCTGGCGCTGCTGGCCCGCCGCCTCGGGCGTTGGCTGAGGGGACGCCCGGCGCAGGACGGGCAAGCGGCCTGATGGCGGCCGCGTTGCTGAGTTGAGCGCTAAGCCGGTTCTCCACCACCGGGTCGCCGCCCGGCGCTATGCCGATGCGTTCGCGCTGCGCCCGGTGGCCGCTCCGCCGCCGGGGCCGGGCGCGCAGCTCTACTATGATGCGCAGGGCATGGCCTTGGCTTATGGCGAGGAGCGCCGATTGTTTCGGCTGCGCCTGGCCCCAATCAAGGCCCGTGCCGCCCAGTCGTTGCTGCTGGCTCGGGCCTGCGGGGCGGGGAAGCATCCGAGCGTCGCTGACCTGTTTGCCGGTTGGGGCACCGATGGGCTCAGCCTGGCGCTGAAGGGGTGCGCCGTCACGCTGGTGGAACGCTCGCCCGTGGTCTGGGCGTTGCTCGATGACTTGGTCGTCCGTCACGCCCTGCCTGCCGCCGTCGTTTGCGCGGAGGCGGGCGCTTGGTGCCGGGCGCACCGCAAGGAGGTCGATGTTGCCTACCTGGACCCCATGTTCCCGCCCCGCCGCAAGCCGGCCCTGCCCGACCGGTCCATGCAGCTTCTGCGCGGATTGGCGGCGCGCGACGATGAGGGCTTGGCCGAGCGCTTGGAGCAGGCCAAGGCTGCGGCTCGGCAGCGCGTCGTGATCAAGCGGCGCATTCACGACCCGGCAGCGGGCCGGCCCGCTTGGCAACTGCGCGGCGGGCGCATCCGCTTCGACGTGTACTTGGCGTGACGGCTCCGCAAAACTCCTTATTTCGCTCGTTACGAACGAGAGCTGCCAGTTGGAACCGCATATGTGCCGGCTCAGAAACATTTCGGAATCTGGCCCAGGCGATGATCGCGGAGTTTCGCGCCAGCGAAACTCCATCCGCGCCCGCGCAGCGGGCGCGCGTGTTGATTCAACCCGGCGTTTGGGGGAAGATGCGAGGCCATGCTAGCCGTCGGCGCGGCAGCTCGCCAAAGCGGGATGCCTTGCCATAGTTCGCCAAGCGTCGTGCTGCGCCCAAGAGCTGATGCTAAAAGCCGCTTGGTTCGAATGGCTGAGCGCTGGCGTGGGCAGGGGCGGAATGACGGAGGCTCGTTCTTCGGCGGCGTCGTCGAGATGGACGAGCCATTGCTTGGCGACGGGAATCGGAGAAGGTAGGCATGGTGGAGATAGCGCCGCAGACATATGACAAGCTTGAAAAGCTATTCGATGCCCAAGGGCCGCAGAGTGCTCGCGGCGCCTTGGTTACCGAGAAGGGCGGCGTGTACAGCTCGCACTCCCTCGTCGGTCGTTTCCTTCAGCTGGTTGGAGTCGCCAAGCCGGTCCAAGTGCAGGATCTCGAGCGGTTCTTCAGCGACAAGCTGCGTTCGCTCCACATGGGCGCCGCCGGGGCGTGGGCGCCCAACACCGCCCGGGAGGGCGCCGGAGGCAGCCGCCTGAGCGGCGACGCCTTTCAGCAATTCAAGTTGAACACCGTGGAGCCGCACAACGTGCGGATGCGCAAGACGTTCAACGAAAGCGTCTCCAAGATCAAAACCTTGACCGAGTCCTTGGACGCCCACGTCACCGAATACCACAAGCTGATCCGTCAGGGCAAGAACCCTGTCAGAGCGGAACGTTCGATTCGCCAACTTTCGGAATCCTTGGACACTCAGGTTGACAACCTGCTGAAAGCCGGCAAGGGCATCTTCGGCAAGTCGGAGGAGCGGCCGGAGATGCCGTCCAAGCTGTTGCTCGATGCAACCATCGCCCGCTGGGTCACCTCGGAAGTCCTGGATTATCGGGGTTCGGCTGAGGAGCGCCGCATATACGCGGATGACTTTGCAAGCGCCGGCAGGCCACTGGCGAACGCCGCCGACTTTGAACCGGGCAAGATTCGCGAGGCAGCGCATGAAATCATTGATTCGTGCGATCAAAAAGGGACTCAGCAGGCCAAGGAGGAGGATCAGGCCGAGCAGGCGCGGTGGAGGCAGCAACACAAAAACTGGGAGGAGCCGGGGGATGGCTTTCATTGGCACAGACATGCGGGCGACCCCGGCGCTGGCTCCTCCTCCGGCCCAAGATTCCACAATTCCCAATCCGTTGGCGGCAAACCCGGTGAATTCAATCAAAAGATAGCGTCCGCCATGCTGACGCTGGGGCTGGATCCCAGCAAAACGGACTACACCGAGAGGGACATCAACGTGGCCTACAAGAAGGCCTCTCTGGAGTCCCATCCCGACAAGGTCACCGGGCGGCTTTCGGATGCGGCGACGGCGGACGAAGCGGCCGCCGTCAGTCGGGATGCCACTGAGAAATTCAAAGCCGTCAATCAAGCCCACCAGGATCTGCTTGACGTCGCCGAATGGTACTTCCGGAGCAAGTAAAGGGGCATGGAGGCACTCATCACTGAACGCTGTCGGCAACGGTTCGAGCCCGTGCTGGCATCCTTGGCCGAGCGATTGGGAATTAAGCCTCTGACGCTTGATGCGTCCGGCCACTTTGGATTCTCGAGCGACAGTGGGGAAGCCATCTACTGCCAACTGGTCGAAAGGACTTGGGCCGACGCGCTCGAAGTATCCATTTCCTTGGCGCAAGCCGCACCGGACCTCGAAGCGTTGCGGCTGATGCTGGAGTGCAACTTCGCCATGTACGGGTCTCGGGACGGTTGGGTGGCGTTGCGTCCGGGGATGGAGGATCTCTGGTACTTTCGGCGACTGGGCTTTGAGCGGATGACCGGGGAGACGCTGGAGTCCGCGCTTGCGGATTTCCTGGAAACGGCGGACTACTTGCGGGAGATGCTGGCTTCCGCCGCCAAGGAGGCCCCGCCGGTTCAAGGCGCGGGATTTCGGGCATAGCGCCAGCCAGGATGTTTCACTCAACCGTCGGTGGGGTTGTCGCTTGTCATCGCTGCCGCAGCCCGGCGGCTCCTTGACAAGGCGGCGAGGCCGCCGGTTCAGTCGTTGAGCACGGCGTGGCGGAATTCTTGGTCGATGACCCGAACGGAGGCGCGCATCACTTGGTCGAGCACGGGGCTGTAGCCCAAGCGGCGGTTCCCGCCCTCATCCCGCTCAAACACCAAGCCGTCGTCGATGAGCTTGTCGATGAAGCCATCGAACAGGCGCTGGTCGAAGAACTCCGGGGCGTTGATGCCGCACAGGCGCGCCGTCTTGTGGGCGATGCGCTGGCTTTGCGCCTTGAGCTCGCTGCGGGTTGGCGCCTCGGCGCCGGCTCGGGTCAGCAGGCTCAGCACGATGTGTTGCCGCTCCATGGTCTGGCGAACGATCCCCGCCAACAGGCGCAGGCGCCGGCTTTCAGGGCGGTTGGCTGGCGGTGGGCGCAGCCCGGCGGGGCTGTCCACCACCAAGCCGCAGGCGGTTAAGTGTCCGATCCATCGCGACGTGTCGCCGGGGGCGAAGCGGATGTGCAGTTCCCAGGCGGCATAGGGAAAGATCGTCGCGGCCATGCGCTCCAGCCGTTCGGCGCGCAGCGGCGTGCGGCGGTTCTCCATCAGAAAAGCGATCAGCGACGGCAGGGCCAGCACGTGGGCGGTGTTGTTCCGGTACCAGGTCATCAGCACTGCGGCGGTCGGCTCGGCGGCGACCACTTCGCCGAAGGGCGTGATCTCGCGGGACAGCAGGCCGAGATGGATCAGCCGGTCAATGACCTGCGAGCCGTTCAGGGGCGTGACTCGGTAGTCATGATGAGCGGCGTCGCGCTGGAGCAGGTCGCGGCAGCAGTCGATTTGGGTGGCGAGTTCGGAGGCCTTCATGGCGAGTTGCGGTGCGCGCAGCAGGGTCAAGGCGGCGAGATTGACCGGGTTGACCGAGGCCGAGTTGTTGACTCTGGTCATCATCTCCCGGCCAAGTGCCGTGGCGTTGCCGTTGGTTTGCTGTTCGGTGCGCCATTCGTCAAGGCGCAGGGGCTCGCCGATGTTCACATCGACTCGGCCGCGGCGTTGGCGGATGCAGCGCAGCCCGCGGATGATGTCGCCCAACGATTCGCGACGCTTGGCGGCGCCACGCAGCTCATCAACGTAGGCCCGACCCTCGATTAGCCGCTCGTAGCCCAGATAAACGGGCACCAAGGCGATGGGCCGCGGCAGCCCGCGCTCGGCGTGGTCCAGCGTCATGCTCAGCAGCCCGGTGCGGGCGGGCAGCAGCCGCCCGGTGCGGCTGCGCCCGCCCTCCGGGAAAAACTCGACGCAATGCCCTTGGCGATAGACTTGGTGGAGGTATTCGGAGAAGACTGCGGCATAGATCGGGTCGCCTTGGAAGCTGCGGCGCATGAAGAAGGCGCCGCAGCGGCGCAGCAGCCTGCCGACCACGGGCAGGTTCAGATTGTCCCCCGAGGCGATGTGCGGCAGCATCAGCCCACGGTCGAACAGCAGCAGTGAGAGCAGCAGGTAGTCCGCGTGGCTGCGGTGCGAGGGCAGATAGACCAAGGTGTGGGTCTGGGCGAGTTCGGTGAGCCGCTCCAGGCCGTTCAGGGCCACGTCATCGTAGAGGCGCTTGAAGAACGCTCGAACCAGGTGCGCCAAGGCCAGGATGGTGGGATAGGACATGTCCGAAGCGATGCCCAGCGCCGCTTTGCGGGCGCGGTTGCGCAGCCGCGTTGCGCGGTTCCCGGCATCGCGCCCGGTCCGGGTCAGCGCCTTAAGCGCCCGCTGCCGGTGATTGCCTTGGGCGCTTGGCGCTGCAGTCGCTTCCTTGGCGAGGGTCCGCTCGATCGCCGCCTGCACTTGGCCGCTGTTGACCACTCGGTCAACCAAGGTGCGCCGGTGGGAGAAGTCCGGGCCCAGGGTCGCCAGCTTTTGGCCGTGCAGCCGCACCCGCAGCAGCCGGGCGCAACGGCGGAAGCGGCGGTTGGCGTCGCCGTCGCCGGCCTCGGCCAGCTTCACGGGGACGCCCAGGTGCGCCACGATGCGGCGGCGGGCGATCACGATGTTGATCAGGCGGCGCAGGCGGGTGGTGGCGGCCCAGTTCTCGGAGAGCAACTGGGTGATCAGCGAGTGTTCGCGCCCCGTGGTGTGGCCCCAGAAGATCTGCACCGGCAGCAGCGCCACGTTGGCCAGCGCGGCCTCGGGATCGGCCGTCAGCCGCATCAGACGCGCTGAGTAGGTTTGCATGGTGTTGCGCCGCAGCCATCCGGCGGGGCGCGCCAGAAAGACGAAGCGCCGCCGCTCCTGGGCCACCCCGATCGGCAGGGCGCTCAACGGGTCAGGCCAGCCGTGCGCGGCGCAGGCCAAGTCCAGGATGATCAGGTCCGACAGGGAGCGCAGGGGCAGCACGTAAACCGTGGCGGACGGCAGCGACTCCGGGACGGCGCCGGCAATGCGGGGGCGAACCATCCAGCCGATCAGGCGGCGGGCGATGCGGTAGCCGAGTGTCCTCAGGGGCTGGGTGCGGGAGGGTTCCACGGCGGGGCCGCTGCGGCGCTGGCCGTTGGCGACCGGACGGTCAGCCGTTGGGTGAATCGACGGCGTCGGGCTGCCCGCCTTGGAAGAGGCCTTCGATCTGGTTGCGGACGGGGCTGGTGATTTCGACCTCCCAGATATCCCGGTACTTGCGCTCTGCGGATGCATCGACATCTTGCACGGTCTTGATCACCGTTGGCCGCAAGAATATCAGCAAGTTGGTCTTGGTGCGGCTGTCGCCGGTGGAGCGGAACAGGAAGCCTAGGCCTGGAACGTCGCCTAGCAGCGGCACCTTGCGCCGGGTTTGGGTCACGTTGTCCTGAATCAATCCGCCGAGCACGATGATCTGCTGGTCCTCGGCCAGGATGGTGGTGGTGATCTGCCGCTTGGAGGTCACCACGTCGGCGAAGCCGCTGTCGCCGATGGGCGTCTCGACGATGTTGGTGATCTCCTGATCCACCTGCATGCGCACCGAGGAGCCTTCGTGGACGTGCGGCGTGACCTTCAGCGTCAGGCCGACGTCCTCGCGCTGTACGGTGGTGAACGGATTGGAAGAGCCGTCGCCGGTGGTGGTGAAGCTGCCGGTGCGGAACGGCACCTGCTGGCCCACCACGATCACCGCCTCCTGGTTGTCCAAGGCCATGATGCTGGGGGTGGACAGCAGGTTGGCATCGCTTGAGGTGGCCAGCGCCGTGACGATGCCGCCGAAGGAGATGCCGTCCGGGTTGATTCGCGCCGCGGCCAGGGTGGGGCTCGACACGCTGGCCAACCCGGCCAGCACGTCGATGTTGACTTCCCCGTCCTTGCCGCCCTCGTCGGCCAGATTGGTGAGCAGCTGGGAGACGACGCCGCTGAGCGACGTGCTCGCCAAGGGCACGGTGTCGCCTTCGCCATCGACGATGGCGGCCTCCACGCCGACGTCCCTTCGGTTCTGGAGGTTGACCTCCACCACCGCGGCTTCGATCAGCACTTGCGTGCGGCGCACGTCCAGCTTGTCGAGGATTCCGCGCAGCTCGTTGATGGTGCCCGGATTGGCGCGGGCGACGATGGCGTTCAGCGACTCGTCCGCTTGGATGGTGGTGGGCTCGGCGCCTTCGCCGCCCCGGTCACTGCCAGCCAGCAAAGCGGAGAGGATGTTGGCCACATCCACCGCGTTGGCGTGGTTCAGGCGGAACACTTGGGCGCCGGTGGTGGTGGTGGCGGGCTGGTCGAGCTTGTCGATCAGCTTGAGGATCTCCGCCGTCGGCCGCGGCTTGCCGCGCACCACGATGCTGTTGTTGCGCTCGTTGGCGATCAGTTGAATGCGCTGCGGCCCGGTGGCGCCCTGCCCGATCTGCTGCGGCGCCAGCTTTTCCAGCAGCGCCACCACGGTGCCCACCCAAGCCTCCCGCAGCGGCACCACGGTGATCTCGTCCTCGTCCGCCACGTCGATCTGCTCGATCATCCGGGTGAGCCGCCCGATGTTGTTGGCGTGGTCGCTGATGATGACGATGTTCGGCTGCGCCACTGCGGCGATGTGGCCGTACTGCGGGATCAGCGGGCGCAGGATCTTGACCAGTTCCCCGGAATCCACGTTCTGGGCGGCGATCACCCGGGTGATGAGCTCCTCCGGAGGCAGTTCCCGCACTTCGCCGTCCGGGCCGGGGCCCTGCTTGCCGGTGGCCGTGGTTTGGATGCGGATCACGTCGCCGGACGGGGAGGCGGTGAAGTTGTGTACCCGCAGCACCGAAAGGAAGAGCTCGTACACCGCCTCGGCGTTCATGGGCACGCTTGACACCACCGTGACGTTGCCCTTCAGCCGCGGGTCGATGACGAAGGTCTTGCCGGTGATCTGCGCCACCTGGGAGACGAACTCGTGAATGTCGGCTTCCTTGATGTTGACCACCCAGGTGTCGTCGGCCACCTGCTCGGCGCCTTCGCTGGGCGCGCCGCCGGCCAGCAGGCCGCAGGCCAGCGCCAGCATCAGGGCGGGGAATCGCAGCGGGCCGTTCATGGCGTCGCGTCAGGGGTTGCATGGCGCATGGGCTATCCCCTTGGATCCGGCAGCGCCGTCGTGACGAAGAACCGGCGCTCGCCGCGCTGCACCTCGATGCGCGCGGAGCCGCTGGCCAGCAGCTTGTCGATCGATGAGCGGTCAGCCTCCACGTCGCCCACCGGACGGCCGTTCACCGACAGAATCAGGTCGCCGGCCAGCAGGCCGGTTTGGCTCAAATAGGGCAGGTTGGCCAAGCTGCCGACGCGATAGCCCGCCGCCTCGCCGACGCTGACCGGGGCCACCGCCAACTCCTCAAGCAGTTGTTGCGGATCCTCGTTCAGGCGCTCACGGTAGCGCTCAACCAGCTCCTCGGCGCTCTCCGGGGGCGGCTCGTCCTTGGGCGTTGCGCTGGGCGGCGGATCGGGCAGCGGACGGGCTTCCGCCCGCTCCTGTGGGGACGCAGCGCGCACCCGCCGGAACGGCTTGCCCTCCGGGAACGTCAGGGTTTCGTGCTGGCCGGCGCGCAGCAGGATGACCTGTTCGGCCTGCACCGCACGCAGGGTGGCGTTGCCCGGCAGCTCATCGCCAATGGCGTAGAGCCGGCCCGCTTGGCCCTTTCTGGCGATGATGGCGGCGGAGTCCGAAGCCGGCTCGGCCACGAACACGCCCTGCAGCGTCAAGGGCAGGCGGGTTCTGGCGGTGGGCTGCAAGGCCGCGTCCTCTTGGTCGTCGGGCGCATGGCCGAACAGGCCGGCGTCGAGAATGTCGCCGAGAATGGCGCCGAGATCGGCGCTCGCCGCCGCCGGGGCGGGGCTGGACGCGGAGGCCGCTGCCGGCGCCGCTGGGGCCGGCGAGGCGAAGAACATTGCCGTGCTCGCCAAGGTGTGGGCAATGCCAATGACGAGCGCCCAGCGAAGCGGCCCGGCGGCCTTGGCGATCCAAGCGTTGATGTCGATGTCCTGCATTGATTCCCTAGAAAACGGCCTCCTCCACGGAGACGACGATCTCATCCTCGGCGCCGCCGCCCGCCCAAGGCCGGTTGAGCAGCTGCAGCAGGCGCCGAGTGATGCCGATTTTCACATATCCGCCGTCCATGATCTCGGCTTGAACGAGCAGTGCGCCCTCGGCTTCGGCGAAGGCGCTGGCTCGGATCGGCGCCGAGTTCGCCTCGGCCCGCATCGGCGGCAGCAGCGCGGTGTGCAACTGGCGACCCAAGGCGTAGCTTACCGTGCCGCCGGTCCAGCGGCCACTGCCGTCAAGGCGCGTCAGGCTCCCGTCCGACACCGCGGCGTCGAGTTCGTCGATGGTCAAGCTCCCGTCCAAGCGAATGTCGTAGGCGGCCAACCCCGGGTTGACCGCGGCGGCGGCCACCGTGCCTTGGGCCGACAGTTCCACGGCGCCGCCTTGGAAGGCCATGCGTCCCTGCAGATCGACGGCATCGCCGGTTAGCCGCCAAGCGCAGCCGGGCGCAAGCCGCAGCGCGGTGCTGGGTTCAAAGGACCAGTGCAGACGGCCCAGGCCCAGTCCGCCCAATCGCAGCGCGCCGCTGCCGGACCACAGGGTGCCTGCCGTTGCGGTCAAGGACGCGCCGCCGAGCCGCTGCATGGGGATGGCCAGCAGTCCGGCCGGCGCCAAAGCCGCGCAGAACAGGGCGAAGGCTAGGACGCCGACCGCGACGGCCTTCACTGCGGCTGCGCCGCTGCCGTCAGCAAACCCGCCAGAATGCGTTCATAGACCCGCGCCAGCCGGTCGAGGTCGGCCACCGCCACGCACTCATCGATCTTGTGAATGGTGGCGTTGACCGGGCCGAGTTCAACCAGTTCGCAGCCGAGCGGCGCGATGAAGCGGCCGTCGGAGGTGCCTCCGGCGGTGGACAGCGCGCAGTCGATGCCGAGCTCATCGAACACGGCCCGGCGCACGCATGCGGTCAAGCGGCCGGGCTCGGTGAGGAAGGGTTCGCCGGACAGGTGCCAATGCAGCGTGGCGTCCAAGCCGTGCCGCTCGACGAGCCGGGCGATCCGCGCCTTGAGGCCGTCGGCGGTCTGCTCGGTGGAGTAGCGGATGTTGAAGTCCATGGCCAGTTCGCCGGGAATGACGTTGACCGCCCCGGCGCCGGCACGGATGTTGGCGACCTGCAGGCTGGTCGGCGGGTAGTGGGCGTTGCCGGGGTCGAAGGCGCACTCGCACAGGGCCTTGAGCAAGGGAGCGGCCTCGTGAATGGGATTGCGCGCCGCGTCCGGGTAGGCGACATGGCCTTGAACGCCGTACACGCTGAGGGTGCCGGTGAGCGAGCCGCGGCGGCCATTGCGCAGGGTGTCGCCAAGGGCTTCGCTGGATGAGGGCTCGCCGACGACGCAGTAGTCCAGGCCAATCCCGCGGCGGCGCAGATGCTCGACGATGTGGCGGGTGCCGTGGCGGGCTTCGCCCTCCTCATCGCTGGTCACCAGAAAGGCGATGCGCCCGGCGGGCTCGGGCGCGAGGTCGAGAAAGCGCTCCGTGGCGACGATCATGGCCGCCAGGCTCGCCTTCATGTCGGCGGCGCCGCGCCCGAACAGCAGGCCGTCGCGGATGCTGGGTTCGAACGGCGGGCTGCGCCAGGCGGTCGGGTCGCCGGGGGGCACCACGTCGGTGTGGCCGGCGAACGCCAAGCAGGGCTCCCCTGAGCCAAATTCGGCGTAGAAGTTGCGCACGCCGCCGGCATCCAGAGGGGTGACCGAAAACCCGAGGCGCTTTAGCCGCTCGATGAGCAGCGTTTGGCAGCCCGCATCATCGGGCGTCACCGACGGGCGGCGGATTAGTTCCTGTGTCAGCTGCAGAACCGTGTCGTCGTCGCGCTCCGGGGTCTCGAACTGCTTGGCCATGACATCTCCAGTTCAGTTGTGGGCGTGCAACTGCTCGTTCAGGGCGATGGCCTTGCGGTTGACGCGGCACTGCACCTCGCCGGTTTCGCTGTGGCGGATGAACAGCAGGTCCGAGCGCCCAGCCAGCTCGCGTGCCCTCACCGGGCCTTGCCGGTTGCCGTCCTCGTCGATCAGCGCCACTCGGGTGCCGGCGGTGATGTAGAGCCCGGCCTCGATGGTGCAGCGGTCGCCCAGCGGAATGCCGGTGCCGCCGTTGGCGCCGATCAGGCATTGGCGGCCGATGCTGATGACGATTTCGCCGCCGCCCGCCAAGGTGCCCATGGTGCTGGCGGCGCCGCCGAGGTCCGACTCCTGCCCGAGCGTGACGCCTTGGGAGATGCGGCCTTCCACCATGTTGGGGCCGAGCGCGCCGGCGTTGAAGTTGATTGAGCCGGGCGGCATCACCGTAGTGCCCTCGCCGAGGTAGGCGCCGAGGCGGATGCGGCTCGAATCGGCGATGCGCACCCCGTTCGGCACGACGTAGTTGGCCATCTTGGGGAATTTATCCACGCAGAGCACTTCAAAGTGACGGCCCCGCGCCCGCGCCCGCATCTGCCGGCCGGCCAGCTCCTCCAGCGCCACCGCCCCTTCGGTGGTCCAGGCGACGGTTTGCAGGTGGGCGAAGATGCCGTCGAGGTTGAGGGTGTTGGGCAGCGCCAGCCGATGGGAGAGCAGGTGCAGCTTCAGGAAGGCCTCGGCGGTCGAGGCGATGGGCGCATCCTCCGGCAGCAGCACGGCGATCAAGGGCCGGTCCGCTTCCAGCAGGGGCGCGGCCTGCGGTTGGTGGGCTTCGACGAAGGCCTGCGCCGCCTCCGGCTCGAGCATCGCCTCGCCTGGCGTAAACCACTCGCCGATGGCCGCTTCCAGCGCTTCGGCAGGTTGCTTGAGCGGCGCCGGAAAGAAGCAGTCGATGCAGCGGCCGGAGCCGCTCAGGGTCGGTATGCCAAGGGCGAAGGCGAATGTGGGCATGGATTCTCCTAGGCGTCACGCCGGCAGTGTCCGCTCCATCACTATATCAACTCAGTTCCGAATCCAAGAACAGGCTGCGCTCCTGTTCGGAAGGAATGCGGCAGTTGGCCGTGCGCCCAAACAATCGATGGCGTCGTTTTCCGATCCAACCTTGGAGCATGCGGCAAAACTTAGGACGCCATGTATAACTCCCTCACCTTGGCGGTGGGGCAAATGCCTTCAGCTTCGAGATTGAGGAAAGACGGGGCCACTGACAGCATGAGTGGCTCGTTGATGGATCAGGTCACAGGGAAGGGACCGAGGGCGCACAAGTCAAGAACCCATACCTGCCCGAGTTCGGCATCTCCGTGGGGTGGGCAATGTCCCGCAACGCACATGTCTGTCTTGACGACGAAATGCTACCCACATAACATCAACATGATAAGTCACAGCCCTTCCGAAAATGAGGCAAAAAGACTCTAGGCACAGCCTCGAAAACCAACGCAAATCCGCCACAAGCCCACGCGGAAAATCTGCCGAAGGCATCGCGCCAATCCAAAAATTGAGGATAGCGAAGGCGGAGCGCCTCTCCGCTCAACTCCTCAGCCCCATAGCATGGCCACCTTCGACACGAACAGACTGAGCCTTCCGACGCAAAGGCGGTTCAACGCCGCCTGGACGCTGAGCACTGCCAACCGGCCCGTCCGCATTCTCCCCCATGTCCTCTCCGAACTGACCAACCACGGAGTTCGGCTCGGCTCCATTGAGGAGGAAATCGAACGCTTGGAGGACCTGATCCTCAACAACAGCAACGAAGCCCCCCGCAACATCGTCACGGGCTGGCGCTGCGACCTCTGGTGGCTGCAGGAGGTTGCGCGCCCGGACAGCCCCTACGAAGCAATTGAAATCAGCTTGGAGCAGCAAGGGCGGGCAATGGAACTCCGCAACCTCTTCCCAAGGGATGCGTTCACCGGAGTGGCATCAAAGGAGGAAATTGTCTCTGATCCCGATGCCATAATCGTATCGCAGGCATTGGTCACCGGAGAGCCAATCCTCATCACCGGGAACATGCGGCTCGTCAACCACTACGAGATCAACCAGTGGGCGACGGCCAACGCTGACCGCTTGGGATTGAAGCACCCCAACATTCTTCACGACCAGGACCATTTCCTGTGCAGCACATACACCACACCGAAGCGGCGCCTCACCCTATGCGTCATCGCACTGCAAAGCGTCTGGAACGACGACGGCGCAAAGCCCTCGGTGCAGGAGGCCGAAGACGCCCTGAGCGCATTGTTCAAGCGATTTGAAGGAGCAAAGCTCAAGGACACCGGCGATATGCTCGACTGCTTCTGGCGTGATTGCGCCGACCCTGAGGAGGTCATCGAGATGGCAGCGGCAACCATCCCCGCAAATATGATCGAAAGCGAATTGCGCCACCCAGCCAGAGGCCACGGGCTAGTCGAAAATCCCGCCGGCCCGACGCCCAACCCTTGATCCCGCAGCCTGTCCCTCCCCATTGAGGGCGACCTTGGGGCTTGTGGCGAGGAGCTACGCACGACGGCCTAGAGGGTGGAACGGGATGGCCCGTGGGTCGCCGTCCTTGCGCAAAGGGGCATCGAAGTAACCCGAGGGACGCCAGCGCGCCGTTTCAGCCACTCTGCAAGGCACTGATTAGTCTGAATTTATGACATGAATACCGTCAAACTCTGAACGGCTGGCACGCCGTGGGTCGTCGCCCGAACCAAGAGGATTCCCGGAGCGAGGGGTTCCGGCCGACGAGGCTTGCTGAGGCAGGTTGAGGGGCACGAATGAGAATTGCTGCTCCACGCGATTCAAACAGGTTCTGATAGGCCTCGTTGCCTCCTTGCGCACTCCCAATCAACAAGCCGCTTGATCGCTGCCACGCACTCCGCCTCGGGGGCCACCAGCGCGATGCGGACGTGATGGGCGCCGGGGTTGCCCGCCTTGGTCTCCCGGCCCAGGAATGACCCCGGCAGCACGCGGATGTTCAGGTCCTGATGCAGGGCGCGGGCGAACCTCCGGTCGTCCTCCTGCGTCGGCAGCCAGAAGTAGAACCCGCCCTCCGGCGCCGCAACGTCGAAGGCGGCGTTCAGCAGCGGCAGGGTTGCCTCGAACTTGGCTCGGTACAGCGCCCGGTTGCGGTACACGTGGGCTTCGTCGCGCCAGGCCAGGGCGCTCGCCTGCTGCATGTGGACGGGCAGGGCGGCGCCTTGGTAGGTGCGGTGCTGATGGTAGCGTTCCAGCAGGTCGGCGTCGCCGGCCACGAACCCGGAGCGCAAGCCCGGCAGGCTGGAGCGCTTGCTCAAGGAGTGGAAGGCGATGCAGCGGGCGTAGCCTAAGTTGCCCAAGGCGTCGCTTTCGCGCAGCAGGCCGGTGGGCGGGCGGCTCTCGTCCGGGTAGATCTCCGCATAGCATTCGTCGGCGGCGATCACGAAGTCGAAGCGATGCGCCTGCTCGATGAGCCAGCGCTGGGTGGCGGCGGGCACCACCTTGCCGGTGGGGTTGCCGGGCGAGCACAGGTAGAGCACCTCGGTTCGCGCCCAGATGGCGTCCGGCACCGATTCGAAGTCGGGTTGGTAGCCGTTGGCGGCTTCGGCATTCAAGTAGTGCGGTGTGGCGCCGCTGAGGATCGCCGCTCCCTCGTAGATTTGGTAGAAGGGATTGGGCAGCACCACCACCGGGTGGGGCTTGGCGCCCACCGCCGCTTGGGCGAAGGAAAACAGCGCTTCCCGGGTGCCGGACACCGGCAGAACGCCCCGTTCGGGGTCCAGTTCGGCGCCGAAGCGGCGCTTCAGCCACGCGCAGGCCGCCTCGCGCAGTTCCCGGATCCCGCGGGTGGCGGGGTAGGCGCCCAAGCTCTCGGACAGACGCCGGCGATCGGCCAGAAACTCAACCACGGCGGCGGGCGGCTCGTGCTTGGGCTCGCCGATGGACAGGCTGACGGGTGGCCGGTCAGTGGCGGGCGGGATGCCCTCCAGCAGCGCCGCGAGGCGCTCGAAGGGGTAGTCGTGCAGTTGGTTCAGGCGCGGATTCACGGTGGCACGCGGTCCAAGGCTTGGCGCAAGGTGTTCTCCAGTTGGTAGATGGCTTCCGGGTCGGTGATGGGCGCTCCGGCCCGATCCTGGATGTGGAACACGTCCTCGACCCGCTCCCCCAAGGTGACGATGCGCGCCTCCAGCAAAGCCACCTCCAGCTCGAAGAACAGCGCCCCGATGCGGGCCAGCAGGCCGGGCCGGTCCGTGGTGCGGACCGATAGCGTGGAGTGGGTCCGGCCAGTGCCGTTTTCCAAGCGCACTTCGGTGGGGCGATGCAGCTGCCGGTGCTGGCGCGGCAGGCGCTGGTGGCGGAAGGGCTCAAGGCGCGGTTCGCTGATCGCCCGGGCCAGCGGCTCGATGACCGCGCCGTCGTCGCCGCGCACCGGTTGACGGTGCTCGTCGAGCACCACGAAGGTGTTGAAGCACTGGCCGTTGTCAGCGGTGTGGATGTGCGCGTCATGGACCCGCAGGCGCAGCCGGTTGATGGCCGCCACCGTGGCGGCGAACAGATTGGCCCGGTTCTGGGCGTGGATGAACAGCTCCGTGGCACCCTCTTCATGGCCTTCGTAACCTTCGCTGGCCAGCCGCCGCAGCAGCACCAAGGGGCCCTGGGCCAGGTCGTGGTTGGCCACCGCCACCGTGATTTCCGCCACGTCCCGGGCCGGGTGTCGGAGCATGAAGTCGTCGCCCATGGAATTCCAGAGGGCCTGCGCCTGATCGGTTGGCAGGCCGAGCGCGGCGACCTGCTCGGCGGCGCTTTCCTGGCAGGCGCGCACGGTCGCTTGGCGGTCCACGGGCGATTCGATGCCTTGGCGCAGCAGCGCCTTGGCCTTGGCGTGGAGCTGGCGCAGCAGCGTCGCCCGCCAACTGTTCCACAGCTTTGGGTTGGTGGCCGTGATGTCCGCCACCGTCAGCGCGTAGAGATAGTCCAAGCGCCGTTCCGACTTGACGAAACGGGCGAATTCAAGCGCCACCTCGGGGTCGTGGATGTCGCGCCGCTGGGCGGTGTCGGACATGGCGAGATGCTCGGCCACCAGCCATTCGACCAGTTCGGTGTCGCCGTCGTTCAGCCCCAGGCGGCGGCAGAACCGGACGGCGAATCGAGCGCCGATCTCCGAATGGTCGCCCCCCCGGCCCTTGCCGATGTCATGGTAGAGGCCGGCGATGTAGAGCAGCTCCACCTTGGGAATGGTCTTCACGCAGTGGTGGGCCAACGGAAAGCGCTCGGCTTGGGCCCGGTAGCGGAACAGCCGCATGTTGCGGATCACCATCATGGTGTGGGCGTCCACGGTGTAGATGTGGAACAGGTCATGCTGCATCTGGCCGACGACCTGCCCGAACTCGGGGATGTAGCGTCCGAGAATGCCGTAGCGGCGCATGCGGGTGAGCTGGGTGACCAGGGTGTGGGGCGCCTTGAGCAGTTCCAGGAACAGGCGGCTGTTGGCCGCATCCTTGCGGAAGCCGTCGTCGATCAAGGCTAGGTGCCGGCGGATCAGGCGGATGGTGGCGGCGCGCACGCCGCCGATGTCGCGCCGGTTGGCGAGGATGACGAACAGCTCCAGCAGTGCGCTCGGCGTTTGCGCGAAAACCCGGTCATGGACCGCCTCGATGGCGTCCGCGTTGATTTGGAACCGCTCGTTGATGCGCTCGCGCTTGGGCCGGGCGGGCGCGAACGACTCCTCCAAGCTTTGCAGGATGATGTCGTTGACTTCGCGCAGGGCAAGCACCCGTCGGTAGTATTCATGCATGAAGCGCTCGACGCCGGGGCGGGCGGTGGTGTCGGCGTAGCCCAGTTGCTGGGCGAGGTCGCGCTGGTGCTGGAACTGCAGGCGGTCGTCCTTGCGCCGGGCGACCAGATGCAGGCCGTAGCGCACCCACCACAGGTAGCGCTGGCCCTCGGTCAGCCAGCGCCGCTCCTGCCCGGTGAGGACGCCGAGGCGCTCCAGCTCGGCCACGTCGGCCGTGCCGTACTTGCGTCGGCAAACCCAGAGCACGGTCTGCAGGTCGCGCAGGCCGCCCGGAGCGTCCTTGATGTTGGGCTCGAGATCCGACTCCACGTCCTCGAAACGTTTGTGACGCCGCTCCTGCTCCGCCCGCTTGGCTTGGAAGTAGCGCTTGGCCGGCCAGGTGCGCGGGTGGTCGATGAAGGCATCGAGCCTTTGGATCAGCCGCTTGAGCGCCGGGCCTTGCGAGTCGGTGAGCAGGCGCCGCTCGAACAGGGCCGTGGCGGCGGTGAGGTCGGCCTTGATCGCGGCCTTGCATTCCGCCAAGCTCCTGACGCTGTGGCCGATTTCAAGGTTCAGGTCGAACAATGCCCGCACGAACGGCTCGATTTCGGCCCGGTGCTTCGCCGGCTTCACGCCCAGGATCAGCAGGTCGATGTCGGAGCCCGGGTGCAGCTCCCCGCGCCCGTAGCCGCCTATCGCGAACAGCGCCAGGTCGCGCTGGGCCGCGGCGCTGAAGTGGTCGCGCCACATGTCCCGCAGCAGGTCGTCCAGGAAGGCCGTTCGGTCAGCGACGATGCCGGCGATCTCCTCGCGGGCCCAGTAGCGCCGGGCCAGCTCGGCATCGGCCGCCTGCAAGCGCTGGCGCAGCTGCGCGATGGCGGCGGCGTTCAAGCCGTTGCGTTCAAGCCGTCGCGCCGACGGCGGTTCGCCCGAAGGCCTCCTCGGCCCGCCGCGTCAGCACCTCGGCGCCGTCGCGGGTGACCAGCATGGTGTGCTCCCATTGGGCGGAGAGCTTGTGGTCGCGGGTCACCACCGTCCAGCTGTCGGGCAGTATCTTGACGTGCCGCCGCCCGGCGTTGAGCATCGGCTCCACGGTGAAGGTCATGCCCGGTTCGATGGCCGGACCGGTGCCCGGGCTTCCGTAGTGCATGACGTGGGGTTCGTCGTGGAAGACCTTGCCGATGCCGTGGCCGCCGAACTCCTGCACCACCGAGAAGCGGTGGGCCTTGGCATGGGTCTCGATGGCGTGGCCGATGTCCCCTAGGGCGGCGCCTGGGCGTATGGCCTCGATGCCGAGGTAGAGGCACTCCTGGGTGACCCGCACCAGCCGTTCGGCGAACGCTTGGACCTTGCCGACCATGAACATCTTGCTGGTGTCGCCGTGGTAGCCGTCCTTGATGACGGTGACGTCGATGTTGAGGATGTCGCCGTTCCTGAGCTTTTTCTTGCTGGAGGGAATGCCGTGGCAGACGACGTGGTTGACCGAGGTGCAGATCGAGCGGGGAAACGGCGGCACGCCCGGCCCGGTGGTGTAGTTCAGCGGCGCTGGCACGCAGTCGATCTCATCGACGATGTAGCGGTGGCAGAGATCGTTGAGCGCGTCGGTGCTGACGCCGGGCTTGACGTGCTCGCCGATCATCTCCAGCACGCTGGCTGCTAGGCGCCCGGCGCGGCGCATCCCCTCAATGTCGGCGTCGGTGGTGGCTTTGGCGGACATGGAATCTATGGTATAAAGCCCGCCGTCTAGGGGCAATGGCTGCGCCGCCGCCTTAAGCTGCGCCGCAACGCTGCCCTGCTGGGCTCGTCCGGCGGCCGCCACGGCGCTGCCCGGAAAACACAACGCACGCAGTTCGTCGCAAATTCACGGGTGCCGCGGCCATGGGGTCCGGTCTGAATTGAAGGGGCTGCGGAGGCTCAACCCGGAGACAATCTTGAACATCAGCATGCGCGACATGTTGGCCGCAGGCGTTCACTTCGGCCATCGCACCCGGTACTGGAATCCGAAAATGGCCCCCTTCATTTTCGGCGCCAGGAACAAAATTCACATCATCAACCTGGAACGGACCGTGCCCGCCTTCGAGCAGGCGCTGGCCGAGATTCGCAGCATGGCCACCTTGGGCAAGAAGATCCTGTTCGTGGGCACCAAGCGAGCGGCGGCCAAGGTCATTCGCGAGCAGGCGGTGCGGGTGGAGATGCCCTTCATCGACCAGCGCTGGCTCGGCGGCATGCTCACCAACTACAAGACCATCCGCCAGTCCATCGAGCGGCTCAAGGAGCTTGAGCGGCAGGCCGAGGACGGCACCTTGGATAAGCTCACCAAGAAGGAGGCCCTGCACAAGCGCCGCCTGATGGGCAAGCTGGAGCGCAGCCTCGGCGGCATCAAGGACATGGGCGGGCTGCCGGACGCCGTGTTCGTGGTCGATGTCCAGCATGAGCGCATCGCCGTCACCGAGGCGCAAAAGCTCGGCATTCCCGTGTTTGCCATAGTGGACACCAACAGCGACCCGGACGGCATCGACTACGTCATCCCAGGCAACGACGACGCCATTCGCGCCATTCGGCTTTACGTCACCGCCGTTGCGGATGCAGTCGCCGAAGGCCACGAGAACGCGGGCGGAGCGGTCAGGCTGGATGAATTCCTTGAGGTTGAGGAGGGGGCTTCCGCCACGGCGCCGGATGCGGCTGCCGAAGCGCCTGCGGCTGCGGCCGTGCCCGCCGTCCCCGAGCCCGCCGCCGCCGAACCGGCTCCAACCGCCGCTGCGGCCGCCACCGCAATCTCTGCGCCCGCGAAGGAGTAGGCAATGCCCATTTCCGCCAAGCAAGTCAAGGAACTGCGCGACCGCACCGGCCTTGGCATGATGGATTGCAAGGTCGCCCTGCAGGAGGCTGACGGCGATCTTGAGCAGGCCATCGACGCCTTGCGCCGCAAGAGCGCGCTCAAGGCGGCGAAGAAGGCTTCCCGCACCGCAGCGCAGGGCCTGTTGGGCCTGAAGGTGGCGGCGGACGGCAAGTGCGCCGCCTTGGTTGAGGTCAACATCGAAACCGACTTCGCCGCCCGCAACCCGAGGTTCATCGACTTCGTGGACCGGGTCGCCGCCGCCGCCTTGGAAACCGGCGCCGATGGCGTTCAGCTGGCCAGCGCCTTTGCCGGGGAGCGCGAGGCCTTGGTGCAGGAGATCGGCGAGAACATCAACGTGCGCCGGGCCGAGACCTTGGCCACTGAGGCCGGCTGCATAGGCAGCTACCTGCACAACGACGCGCGCAAGGGGGCCTTGGTCGAGTTGTCCACCGACGATGCCGAGCTGGGCCGCGATCTGGCCATGCACATCACCGCCCACGACCCGACGCCCTTGGTGGTGCGCAGCGCCGATCTTGAGCCGTCGGTGATTGCCAAGGAGCGGGAAATCCTCACCGCCCAGGCGGCGGACAGCGGCAAGCCCCCGAACATCGTGGAGAAGATCGTCGAAGGCCGGGTGCGCAAGTTCCTCGCCGAAGTCAGCCTGATCGACCAAGCCTTCATCAAGGACGGCGAATTGAAGGTCGGCAAGCTGCTGGATTCCAAGGGCGCGCAGGCCCGCCGTTTCGCCCGCCTTGAGGTGGGCGAGGGCATCGCCGCGGCGGCAGAGGACTTCGCCGCCGAAGTGGCCGCCCAAGCGGCTGGGGGAAGCTGATTGACGCGGCTGCTCTTGAAGCTGTCCGGCGAGGCTCTGGCGGGCAAGCCGGGGTTCGGCATCGATCCGGGCGTGCTCGACCGCATTTGCCGGGAGTTGCGCGAAGCGCAGCGCTTGGGCGCTGAGATCGCCTTGGTCTGCGGCGGCGGCAACCTCTTTCGCGGCGCCGCCCTGGCCCGGGTGGGCATGGACCGCGTGGTCGCCGACCAGATGGGCATGCTGGCCACCTGCATGAACGGCTTGGCCATCGGCGACGCCCTCGCCAGGGCCGAGGTTCCGGCGCGCCTGTTCGGGGCGGTGGCGATGCCCGGCGCGCTGCCGGCCTACAGCGCGCGCGAGGCCCGCGCTGCGCTCGGCAACGGCGAGGTGGCCGTTCTGGCCGGGGGAACCGGCAATCCGCTCTTCACCACCGACACAGCCGCTTGCCTGCGCGCCGTGGAGCTTGGCGCGGACTGCGTTCTCAAGGCCACCAAGGTCGATGGCGTCTATTCCGCCGACCCGATGCTGGACGCCGCCGCCGAGCGCTTTGACGCGCTCTCCTTTGACGACGTGCTTAAGCGGGACTTGAGCGTGATGGATCTCACCGCCATTTGCCTGTGCCGTGACAACGCCCTGCCGGTGGTGGTTTTCGACCTCGCCGAGTCGGGCGCGTTGACCCGGTTGGTCAAGGGTGAGAAGGTTGGCACCCGCATCGCGTCCGCAGCGAGTTGAGCCTTGACCGCTTGGCACCGGAGAGCGGAACCATTCCCTGACATGGATGCAGCCCGCCGATGATTGAGGAGTTTACCGCCGATGCCGATGAGCGCATGGGCAAGACCATTGAGGCGATGCAGGCGGCCTTCGCCCGAATTCGCACGGGCCGCGCCCATCCCAGCCTGTTGGACGGCATTGAAGTGCCTTACTACGGCAGCGATGCGCCGCTCAACCAAGTGGCGAGCATCAGCGTTGAGGACGCCCGCACCCTGCTGGTCTCCCCTTGGGAGAAGAGCTTGGTTCCGGCCATCCAGAAGGCCATCCTGAAAAGCGATCTGGGCATTACCCCGGCCGCCAGCCAAGACGTGGTCCGGTTGCCGCTGCCGGCCCTGACCGAGGAGAACCGCCGCGAACTCGCCCGTCAAGCCCGCCAGGAGGCGGAGGCGGCCCGCATCGCCATCCGCAACATTCGCCGCGACGCCATCTCCGACATCCGCGAACTGCTGCGGGAGAAGGAGGTGGCCCAGGACGATGCGCGACGCGGCGAGGAGGCCGTCCAACAGGTCACCGACCGCCGCGTCAAGGCAGTCGATCAGGCCCTTGAAGCGAAGGAAGCCGACCTCATGGTGGTCTGAGCCTTTTGCCGTTGAGGTTTCGTCCAAATCCGGCGGGATGCGCGCAAGTGCGCAACCCCGCTTGGGAGATCAGCAAGTCTTGAACGCTCGTCATGTCAGAACTGCCGCTTAGCGTCGCCGACGGGGAGCCGGGCGGGGTGCCCTTCCATGTCGCGATCATCATGGACGGCAACCATCGATGGGCACGGCGTCGGCATCTGCCCGGCGCGGCGGGGCATCAGGCGGGCGCCCGCAACGTTCGTCGCATCGCCGAAGCCTGTTCCGACCACGGCGTTCGGTGCCTGACGCTGTTCGCCTTCAGCACGGAAAACTGGCAGCGGCCGAAGCGCGAGGTGAACCTGCTGCTGGACCTCATGCGCGGCATGCTCGACCGGGACCTGGCGGACCTCGATGAACGCAACGTGCGGCTGAACATCATCGGCGACCGCTCCCGCTTTCCGGCTGACCTGCAGATGCGCCTGAATCGGGCGGAGGCGTTGACCCGCGCCAACACGCGCATGACCCTCAACATTGCCGCCAACTACGGCGGCCGCTGGGACATCGCCGGCGCCGCCCGTGCGTTGGCTCGCCAAGTGGCCGAGGGCCGCATCGAAATCGACGACATCGACGAGGACCTGTTCGCCTCCTTCCTTTCCTTGGGCCAGCTGCCCGCGCCGGATCTGTGCATCCGCACCGGTGGCGACCAGCGCATCAGCAACTTCCTGCTCTGGGACTTGGCCTACACCGAACTGCACTTCGTCGAGGCGTTCTGGCCGGAGTTCCAGCCGGCGCATCTGTTGGACGCCTTCTCGGCCTTTGAAGAGCGCCGACGGCGATTCGGTTGCCGGAGCGCGCGGCCTTAGCCCGGATACTTCACCAAGGGCCGCGATGATCGCGCCGCCAAAGGACAAGCGAGGGCGCGGTCAGCGCAGTCCGCGCCCTGCCGGGTGCTCTAAGATAGTCAACAACTCATGTGCGGGCTCGCAAACGCATCGGAATCCTGCCTGCCCGACGAGCGCGGAGTTTCGCGCCAGCGAAACGCCAACGCGCCCGCGCGACGGATGCGCCTCATTGAAGAAGAATGGCATTTCAGCATTGGATAAGCGGCTTGGCGAATTATCCGGCCTAAACCTTGGGCGGGGAGGAGCGTGCTCAGGAGCCGCGTAATCACGGCGGTTGGCTTGGCCTTGCTGGCGCTGGCCGTGATCTATCTGCTGCCGCCGCCCGGATTTGCCGTGGCGGTTGGAGCGGTTGCGACCCTGGCGGCTTGGGAGTGGGCGCGGTTTGCAGGCTTGGCCACGGGCTGGCAGCGCGTCGCCTACGCCGCCGCCGTCCCTGTTATCGGCCTGGTCGCCTTGGGCCGCCCCGGCCTGCATGAGGCGACGCTTTGGGTGGGCTTGGCTGCTTGGGCCGTCGCCATCATGGGGATATTGCTGCGAGGGGCGGGCCCCTCGCGCTCCCCGGCTGAAGGCTCCTTCCTGCGAGGGGCGGGCCCCTCGCGCTCCCCGGCTGAAGGCTCTTCCAGCCATCGAACCGGCCGGACCGCCAGCCACTGGCGGTGGATTGCCGCGCTGCTGGGCGTTGCCATCCTGTCAGCGGCTTGGGGCGCCGCCATGACCCTGCGCATGGCGCCCAATGGCGTCCACTGGTTGGTGTGGCTGTTCGTCTTGGTCTCGGCGGCGGACATCGGCGCCTATTTCGCCGGCACGGCTTGGGGGCGCCGCAAGCTGGCGCCGGCGTTGAGTCCGGCCAAGACTTGGGAGGGCGTGGCGGGAGGCGCGGTCCTGAGCTTCCTGGTTTGCGGCGGCGCCTTGGCGGCGTTGGGCCTGCTCAGCATGGCGGCGGCCGCGGTCATCGTCCTGCTGATCGCCGTTTCGGTGTTCGGCGATCTGCTGGAAAGCCTGCTCAAGCGCCAATCCGGCGTCAAGGACTCCGGCACCCTGCTGCCTGGCCACGGCGGCCTTCTCGACCGGGTTGACTCCGAGTTGGCGGCGCTGCCCGTGTTTGCGCTGCTGCTGCCGTTCATCTGACATCTCCCTTGGACTCCTGACTTCAAATGAATCCCGAAGCTGACGTGAATCAGGCTGGGTCGCCATTCGGAACCGTCAGGTCGTGCGGGCTTAAGAACATATCGGAACCTGACCCCCGCAACGCCTGTGCAGGCTCAGAAACATCTCGGCACCTGACCCACGCAAAAGGCGCGGAGTTTCGCGTCAGCGAAACTCCATCCGCGACCGTCAGGTCGCGCCTTGACCTTGATCCGGCATTGGGGCAAAAGAAGCGTCTTCGCCAACAGGGTTGGCAGCGTCGGGCAGGGACCAATGCGCTTGGTTGATGGCGTCTTGCCCTGAAAGCCCGACTGGCAAAGGGAGTGCTTCAATTGACTTCCCCAAGTGACAGCGCGCGAGACCGGCAAGTTGTGCCGGCTGGCGGGCCAACCGATCCGGTTGACTACATCGCCCGCACCCGCGAGCAATACGACAAGCTCGGCTATCCGCCCTACCGGTGGGTGCGCAATGCGGACCTGCCGCCGTTTGCGCCGCTGGCCAAGCCCTTAAGCGAGGCCAAGGTCGGCTTGGTGGCGTCGGGCGGCATCTACCGCAGCGGCCAGGTGGCGTTCCACTACCGGGACGATTTCAGCTTCCGCGAGATTCCCGCCGACACCCCGGCAAGCGAACTGCGCGCCACCCACTTCGCCTACGACCTGACCGACGCCCGCCGCGACCCCAACGCGGTCTTTCCCTTGGCAACCCTGCGCAACCTGGTTGATGAGGGCCGCATCGGCGGCTTGGGCGCCCAGGCCTACGCCTTCATGGGCGGCATCTACTCGGCGCGCAAAGTGCGCGATGCGCTCGCCCCCGCCATCGCCGACCGGCTGCAGCGCGATGAGGTCGATCTCGCCATATTGGTGCCGGTCTGACCCGTCTGCCATCAGTCCGTCGGACTGATTGCGCGGGAACTGGAAAGCCGCGGCCTGCCCACCGTTTGCCTGTCCAGCGCCTACTCCATAACCCAATCCGTCAATCCGCCCCGCGCCATCTACTTGGATTTCCCCTTGGGGCGCACCGCCGGCAAGCCGAACGATCCGGCCTTGCAGCGGCAGATCATGATCGGGGCCTTGGAGGCCTTCGCGACCATCCGGCATCCGGGCGAGATCATCACTCTTCCCCACCGCTGGAGCGACGACGATGACTGGAAGGAGCGCGCCATGCGCCCGCCGCCGCGGTCCGACGGACGGGCGGGGGATGATCGCGTGGAACGCTTCGGCACGCCGCAGTACCAGAGCGAGGCGGACCGGGCGGCGGCCGAAGCCAACTTGGCGGCGGGGCAGTGTCCGGGGTGCGTGTTTTTGACGGAGCATGGGGCTTGAGTGGCCTAGCGGTTTCGGTCGCCCAGAAGTTTGGGTGACTTGGCTCAGTTTTTGTGCTGGTCGTAAGTTCCGATGCTCTGGCGAGCATCGGTTCGAGGGCGTCCCACCCTCGACTGGGTTTCGATCATGACGTGATCGAACTGAGTTTGAGCTATCGCAACTTGCTAGGCCGCTGGCGTATCGCGCCCCTGACGGCCGCCTCCAGGGCTTCAACTTCCGCATCGCTAAGTTCGTAAAACTGGCTGCGTTTGCGACCTGATAGGGTGCCGTTGTTTTGCATGGTCAGGCGAGCAAAGAGGGAGGCCCGCCGGTCGGGCATGTCCACGACGTCGCGCATCGCCGTCAGGGCGCGGTCAAAGGTGCTGACGAAGTCCAGTTCCTCGCGCAGGTCATGGCGGATGGACTCAGCCACCCGGGTATGCAGATACTCGGCAAACGGGGTGGCGTCCACGAATCGGTATAGATCCCGTGTGTCGCCGTTGATGGTCAGGAACCCATCATGCGTCAGCCGCCAATCGATCAATGCCCGAAGGGGTGCGGAAAACGACTCCAGCACCGCATCGTAGCCTCGGACGTCCCGTTCGATCGCGGCGGAGACGGGCAGCAAGGCGTTGGGCGGCCCGAAGCCTTGCTTGGCGAGGGCCTGATGGATGAGAAAGCGATGGATGCGTCCGTTGCCGTCGTTGAAGGGATGGACGAACACGAACGGAAAGGCCACCGCGGCAGCGGCAACCACCGGCGGCAGGCCATCCCCCGCCACACGGTGGGTCAGCGCCATCCATCCGCTCATCAGCTGCGCCACATCCTGCGGGCGCGGGCTAATGTAGTGTACCCGCTCCCGATAGCCGCTGACCGTCTCCCCGACGAAGTTCTGGGTCGTGCGCCAGTTCGAGGCGGCGTAGCGCGGCTCCACGATCATTTTCTGCAATTCGATCAAGGCGTCCTTGTCGCAGGCGTCGAAGTCCGCCGCCTTGCGCAGCGCAGCCGCAAATCGTTCGGCTCGATTGGGGCTGGGCGTTTCCCCCTCAATGGCGAATGACGAGCGCGTCTCCTTGGTGTAGAGGTAGTTCAGGGCGCGGGCCAACTGAGCCACGTCCACGTTTGCGCAGACTCGCTTGGCTTCCTCGTCCAGAGATTCGTTGAGTTGCCGGAGCAGTTCCGGGGTGCGCCGAACCGTGACGCAGAGATCCCTGCCACCGAGAAGATTGTCCAGCACGCGATGGCGCTTGGACCGGCGCGGACTGGATACGAGGTGGCGGCTTGGCGAGAGCGCCTCCACATAATTGCCGGAGCGCATGTCATCCACATCCAAAGTGCGCCCGACGAAGGTCTCGTAGAAGAACCAAGCGCGGCGGCTGTAGGCGCCCGTTGGCTGGCGGCGCACCCACCCCTCCAAGGGCGAAGGGCCGATTTCCGAAAAGACGGCATTCAGGACGCCAAGGTCGATGCCTTCGTAGGCAAGGGCGAACCTCAAGTGCGCTAAAGGCTGATTGTCCACCGCGTATGGACGTGGAAACGTTAGAATGGTGCGCGAACCATCGTGCTCGGTTGCCCGAACGCCGCCCAAGCGGCTCTGGACCTTGGGCTCGGGCACACGCAAGCCAAGTTCCCGGTGCAGCCAAGCTTGACCTAGGAGCATGTCGCAACAAAACCTGTTGAAAATGCGGCGTGACGCCCTATTTCGCTTACTTTAGCCCAAAATCGATTATAAAAAGCCCATTTTCCGAAAAAACATTCAAGCTGCTTGTCTGCGCCTTTCTTGGGCCAGTTCGTAGGTGGTCTGCAGCCGCATCCAGAAACTGGCGTTGCTCCAGCCAATGCGTTCCAGCGCCAGTGCAATGGCTGGCGAAACGCCGGCCTTGCCGTTCAGCAGCCGCGACAGCGCCTGCCGGGTGCAGCCCAGCCGCGACGCCGCCTTAGTCACCGACAGCCCAGCCGCTTCCAGATTGTCCCGCAGTATCTCGCCCGGATGGCAGGGATTCAGCATCGTCATGATCGCCCGTCCTCCTCCTTCAGTGATAGTCCACCAGATCCACGTCAACGGCTTCGTTGTCCTCGAATCGAAAGACAACGCGCCAGTTGCCCGACACGCGCACGCTCCACATACCCGCCATGTCGCCCCTCAGCGGATGCGGGCGGTACCCCGGATGGGTGGTGACGTCGCCGGGATGCTGCGCTTCGTCCAGCAGGGTCAGGATCCGCCTCAACTTTGGCACGAGATCGGCCGGTAGCTGTCGCCGCTAATCCTGCTCGACCAAGGCGCGAAGACCCTTTTGCCTGATCCGCATTGGGCCATCGTCCCGTGTAACGCCCGGAGTTGCACACCCCGCGCACTCACGCGCGCACCCACGTGCCATCTACCAGGATTTCCCCTTGGGGCGCACCGCTGGCGAGCCGAACGAACCGGCCTTGCAGCGGCAGATCATGATCGAGGCCTTGGGGGCCTTTGCGGCGATCCGGCAGCCGGGCGAGATCATCACGCTTCCCCACCGCTGGAGCGACGACGACGGCTGGAAGGATCGAGCCATACGCCCGGAGCCGCAATCCGGAGAGTGGGCGGGGGATGATCGCGTGGAACGCTTCGGCACGCCACGGTACCAGAGCGAGGCGGACCGGGTGGCCGCCGAGGTCAACTTGGCGGCGGCGCAGTGTCCGGGTTGTGTTTTCTTGGCGGAACCAGGGGCCAAGGGACTTTGATTTCAAAAAGCGCTGCATAGTGCGCTGCCAGCCCGGCTCCGAGCGGGGCGCAGTCGTTCGGGCCACCAGTCTTCCGTTTGCCTTGGCAATGAATGCAACGGTAATGCGGGAGCAATGAAATATCGAACAAATTCCAAGGCGGGTTAGTTCTCGTGATGCTGGCTCAGCCGGGAGTGCGTCTCCGCCATTTCGTTCGGACAGACCGCGACGGCATTGATAAGGGTGTTATGCTTTCGGAATAGGAGAGCTTGCCATGATCATGAATGAGAAACAGTGCCGGATCACAGAAAACAAGGTGAGGCGCTTCGTTGACGCCTTGGAAGCCATTGAGGCAAAGGGGGCGTGCTGACGTACACCCGCGACTATTTGTAGCGGAACGGGAAGCTATCGAGGCGCAGCTAGCGGCGCTGCGCAAAGAGGTGGAGGAATACCGGCGAGTGAAGGGCGCGGGCGCATCGGCCCAAGTCGTGGAATCTCGTTTGTGATGTCCGCGACGCAATGCGGGCTGTGTTACCAGAATTTCCGGGATGGGGTGGTTCGTGTCTAACGCATTGACTTTTCTGGATGTTTTTGCTGGCGGTGGCGGGCTGTCCGAGGGATTTGTCCAAGAAGGATTCAAGCCGGTGGGCCATGTGGAAGCTGATGTGGCGGCATGCAACACGTTGCGTACGCGCATGGCGTTTCACTGGCTCTCGAAACGCGGTCGTCTAGATATTTACGCCGACTATTTGAATGGCCGCATGACGAGGGAAGAGCTATATGCCGTTGTCCCCCCGGTCGTCACCGCGTCAGTGGTGAACGATGAAGTCAGTCCCCGGAGCATGCGCCGCATTTACCGCAGGGTAGACGAGTTGCTGAGGGGCCGGGAACTGGATGTCCTAGTCGGTGGACCACCCTGTCAAGCCTACTCTGTCGTGGGACGTTCACGGGATCCAGATGGGATGGTGGAAGACAAGCGAAACTACCTGTACAGGTGCTACGCACATTTCCTTGCGCGATACCAGCCCAAGTATTTCGTGTTCGAGAACGTGATGGGCCTGCTTTCGGCCAAGGACAGGAGCGGCAACGGATACTTGGAGGAAATGACGCGACGGTTCAGTCAACTTGGCTATGAAACTAAGCTGTCGGTGCTCTGCGCAAAGGACTACGGCGTGTTGCAGAACCGCAAGCGAGTGATTCTCGTTGGGCATCGCCGAGGGGAACAAGGGGAGTACCCAGAGCCTGAAAACTGGCAGCCCAATGTAACCGTGAACGAGGTGTTCAAGGATCTGCCACCATTGGCCGCAGGAGAAGGAGAGACTGGACCCTGCCGCCTATTGCGGAAGCGGAGTGCCTGGCAGGTGCGGGCAGGGGTGAGGAGCACGTTGCCCGTGACTTGGCACCAGGCCAGACCGCACACCGAGCAGGATTTGGAGATTTACCGGATCACGGTAGAAAGATGGAACGAGGGTCGGCAACGGCTGAAATACAGCACATTGCCTTCCCGCTTGAAGACACACCGAAACAGCGTGTCATTTACGGACAGATTCAAGGTCGTGGCTGGGAACCTACCGTTCGCGCATACGGTCGTAGCTCATATCTGCAAAGACGGGCACTACTACATACACCCTGATATCGAGCAGAACCGATCGATTACACCGCGGGAGGCGGCTCGACTACAGACTTTCCCGGACGACTATTACTTTGAGGGTGTCAACGGACGGCTGTCCAGGACTCACGCCTTCCGACAGATCGGCAACGCCGTGCCCGTGCTCCTTTCACGGGGGATTGCCGCGAAGTTGAGGGAGCGGTGGGATGGCTGAGTCGGACAGCTACACGATTAGGCCAGCGGGCCGGCATATCCTGACGATCGGACGGGATCTCGTTCAGGACCCTCACGCCGCCGTGATCGAGTTGGTGAAGAACGCGTACGACGCAGATTCGCCGGACACGAGCATTGTATTCGAGCGCACTGAGGGAGGGAAGTATCGGATCACCGTGGCTGATCACGGCCACGGGATGACGCGCGACACCGTGATCAACAAATGGATGGTGCCTTCGACCTCCGACAAGGAGGACCGGGGGGGCAAGAGCCCGGGCGGGAGAACGATGCAGGGGCGGAAGGGTATTGGGCGGTATGCGACCTCAATCCTAGGAACGGACTTGCTCTTGGAGACGGTGACTGAGGGTGGGGAGAAGACGACACTCTATCTACAGTGGAAGGACTTTGAAGACGCGGAGTTCTTGGGCGATGTCGAGATCCTCATCGAGACCGGGGTGTGCGAGGAACCTAAAGGAACGACCTTGGCGATGGCTGTTGAAGAGGAGCGGTTGACCGCTTGGCGGGAATCCCAATTCGGGAAACTTCAGTTCGAGTTGCGCAAGTTGATGCCGCCCTTCCCCACGATGGCGACTGAGCAGGCGTTTGACGTTGTTCTTCGGATCTCGGATATTCCGGGTGTGCAAGACATGGACACGAGCATCGAACCGTATCCTCTAGTTGAGCACTTCGACTACCGAATAGCGGGCAAAATCGGCGCCGATGGGCGTGGGAACCTCACGTACTCGCAGCAAAAATCGCGCAACCGGACTGCGGAGGAGATTCCCCTCGGTCTAGATGGTCCGTCGGGATGTGGCGAACTGGAAATAGACATTCGCGTATACGACAGAGACTCGGTATCCCTTGATCAGCTAATCCGTCGTGGGCTGAAGGACGAATCTGGAAACTACCTCGGGAAGCTGTAGGCTAGGCGGCTGCTGAACGACTACAACGGTATCGGTGTGTACCGTAACGGGTTCAGGCTCCGCCCGCTGGGTGACCCAGAGTTCGATTGGCTGAAGCTCAACGAGCAGCGCATCCAGGCACCGGCTAGGCGGATTGGCAACAATCAAGTCATTGGCTACGTACAGATCCAATCGGAAGAACAGTCGCAACTGATCGAGAAGAGTGCGAGGGACGGCCTGATTGAGAACCACCCCTTCTCGAGGCTCAGGGAAATCACCAAGGAGGTGATCTCGAAACTGGAGGAAAAGCGCTACCTATATCGCCAGCGGGCAGGTTTAAGCCGACAGACGGTTAAGGTCGAGCGTGAGTTGGAACGCCTCTATTCGTTCGACACTCTTAAGCGCGACGTTCAGGCCAAGCTTAGCGGCGCTAGGGTCAAGAGGGCGACGGCGTCGGAGGTGATGGCGCTAATCGAGAGCGAAGAGAAGAGGCGCAGCGAGTCGATTGGGCGGCTGCGTGATGCGATTGCGGTGTATCAAGGCCAAGCGACGCTCGGTAGGATCATGAATGTCGTGCTCCATGAAGGAAGACGGCCGCTCAGCTATTTTCGTAATCAGTTTCCCATTTTGCGGACCCGTGCTGGCGAATTTGAGGAAGCGGGTGACCCCGCACTCATCCCGAAAATCGTAGGGCTGGCGGAAGGGATCGCGGACAACGCGTCCGACTTCGTAGCCCTGTTCGGGAGGCTAGACCCGTTGGCGGCGCAACGGCGTTCGAAAAAGCGGAACGAGAGATTGTCGGCGATCATCCATCGGGCGAAACAGACGTTCAGCGGGCAGATGGAAGATACGAGATTCAGGTGCGAGTTTCATGGTGACGAGAACCTGTCGTTGCTCTGCTGGCGACAGGATATCCAAGCGATCTTCACGAACCTTATTGACAATAGCCTTTATTGGTTGAGTACAGTGGACAACACGGATAAGAGCATCGACATAAGAATGGAAAGCGAGAGGGGGCGGCTTTTGCATGTGGACTACCGGGACAATGGCCCAGGCGTAGACCCGGAGCACATTGACAGCGAGATAATCTTCGACCCGCATTTTTCGACGAAGCCAGAGGGCACAGGGCTTGGATTGGCGATTGCTGGCGAGGCGGCGATAAGGAACGGGTTAGGCCTCACAGCGCTTGAGTGCAAGGAGGGAGCGTGGTTCAGGTTGCAACCTTTGGATGACGAGGAGAGTGGGGGGTGAAGGCGTGACCACCTTGCATTTGCTTCTTGTGGAAGACGAGGATGCCCAGATTCAAGACTACAGCGATGTCGTTGAAGCCTACGCGAAAGAACACGGCAGGCCGATAGAAATGCGGGTCGAGAAGACCATTGACGGAGCAAAGCGAAGCCTTGACGGAATCGTAGATGCCGCTGTGGTGGATTTGAACTTGGGAAAAGACACTACAGACGGTAGCGAGGTTATCGAAGAATTGAAAGCGCACTTCCGTGTGCCCGTTGCCATCTTGACTGGCACCCCAGGAGACGCCGACGAAGATCCACCCGTGGTTGGAGTGTATACGAAAGGGCAGGACGGATTCTCCGACGTACTTGACCGGCTTTGGATGATTCACCAAGTTGGGTTGACCAAGATCATGGGTGGTCGGGGCCTGCTAGAGGAACGTCTCAACGGCGTATTCCTCAACAATTTGGTACCCATGATCAACGTGTGGATCCAGTACGGAAACGAGGATCCAGAGAGAACAGAGAAGGCGCTGCTCCGGTACGCGCTTGGCCACCTCATGGCGGACTTGGAAGGGGACGAAACGCCCGCCTACCCCGAGGAATTCTATCTGGACCCGCCGCTGGAAGCGTCCTTCACAACGGGGAGTCTGCTCCAGCATAAGGACGACGACACTTTCCGCGTAGTGATGACGCCCGCCTGCGACCTCGTGATTCGCAGTAATGGGGAACGGAAGGCAGATTCGATGGTGCTAGCGACCGTCGTGCCGGAATCGGATCTGTATGAGATTTTGGGGGCGAAGAAAGAACAGCGGAAACGCCTGCGACATAACAACCACACGAACTATTACCATTGGATGCCGAATACAGGTTCGTTGGCTGGTGGCTTCTTGGACTTCCGGCATCTCGAGACCATTCCGTTTGACGAATGCAATAAGAAATACAAGTGTCTAAAGGCTCGCATCGCCCCGAGTTTTGTCAAGGATATCGTCTCTCGATTTTCGGCCTTCTATGCGCGCCAAGGACAACCCGCCATTGACGACGGGGCGATGATGTGAGACATATTCGCTACCGTGTCCGAGAGTTGAGGAGTTGGGGCAATACGGTTGTAGGGTAGGTGTGCGTCAGGCTTGTAACGTGGTCGGCGCTATGCGTAGACGCACTCCCTGTGTGCGACGTCTGTGCGCTTGACCAGTTCACTCCAAAATGGGGGGGCTGACGCGGTGAACACTCAGGACGTGGATCACTGCCGCTGACGCTCAAAAACACCCTCAAACCTAGCCAAAGCCGCCTTCAAGTTCTCCACGATCTCGCCCGCCAGCACTTCCGGCTCAGGCAGGTTCTCCAGATCGGCCATAGACGCATCCTTCAGCCAAAACACGTCAAGGCTCGCCTTGTCGCGCTGCGTCAGCTCTTCGCGGGAGTAGGCGCGCCATCGCCCGTCCGGGGCGTCCTCGCTCCAGGTCGGCTCGCGGGTGTGGCGGTTCTCCGGCTTGTAGCGCGCCACGAAGTCCTCAAGGTGGGCGTAGGTCAGCGCCTTCTGCTTGAGGGTGTGGTGGATATTGGTGCGGTAGTCGTAATACCAAACCTTGGCCGTCTGCGGGTCGGGGCTGGCGGGTCGGTTGTCGAAGAAGATGACGTTGGCCTTGACGCCCTGGGCGTAGAAGATGCCGGTGGGCAGGCGCAGGATGGTGTGCAGGTCGGTGGTCTGGAGCAGCTTGCGGCGGATGGTCTCGCCGGCGCCGCCCTCGAACAGCACGTTGTCCGGGACCACCACTGCTGCCCGCCCGATGGTCTTCAGCATCGTTCGGATGTGCTGGACGAAGTTGAGCTGCTTGTTTGACGTCGTCGCCCAGAAGTCCTGCCGGTTGTAGGTGAGGTCGTCGGTTTCCTGCTCGCCGTCGGCGTTGGTGAAGCTCATGGCGCTCTTCTTGCCGAAGGGCGGATTGGCCAGGACGTAATCGAAGGTTTCCGACGGCGGCGAGATCAGCGCATCGGCGGGCGAGATGGCCGTCTCCCCGGTCATTTCGCCGATGCCGTGCAGCAGCAGGTTCATCAGGCACAGGCGGCGGGTGGCGGCGACGATTTCGTTGCCGTGGAAGGTTCGGTGCTTCAGGAACGCCTTCTGGTCCCTGTCGAGCGGCCAATGGCCTGGATCGGCCAGGAATTCGTGCGCGGCGAGGAAGAAGCCGCCGGTTCCGCAGGCGGGGTCCGCAATCGTCCTGCCGGGTTCGGGGCGCACGCAAGCCACCATGGCGCGGATCAGCGCGCGGGGCGTGAAGTACTGTCCCGCGCCGGATTTAGTGTCCTCGGCGTTGCGCTCCAGCAGCCCCTCGTAGATGTCGCCCTTCACGTCGGCGCCGAGCATCACCCAGTCGGTGCCGTCCACCATGTCGATCAGCCGGAAGAGCTTGGCCGGATCGGTGATCTTGTTCTGCGCCTTGGCGAAAATCTGGCCGAGCATGCCTTGGTGCTGGCCGAGGCGGCGGAGCAGGGCGACGTAGTGCGCCTCAAGCTCCGCGCCCTTGCGGATGGTCAGGCTGTTCCAGTCGTTGCCTTCGGGGATGCCGACATCCCGGCTGTAGGGCGGCTGGGCGTACTCGTCCGCCATCTTCAGGAAGATCAGGTAGGTGAGCTGCTCAAGGTAGTCGCCGTAGCCTACGCCGTCGTCGCGCAGCGTGGTGCAGAAGCTCCAGACCTTGGAGACGACTGAAGCGGTGGTCATGCCGGGGAATCCGCGATCTGTCGCGCCAATGCCTCCCCTGCTGGCGTGCGGCGGTAGCGCTGTTTGCTGCTGTTGGGCTTGTCCGGCAAGGTCATTTCAATGAGCCCGGCTTCCAGGGCGGGATTGAGGTAGCCGCCGCGGAAGTTCCGCCGATCGGCCAGCTTCAAGGCGGTCTGCAAATCGGTGCGGCTCATTTCGCCGTTAAGCCTGCTGACCAAGTACCCAAGACGCTCGGTGACTTGGGGGGTGACTTGGGGGGTGACTTGGGGGGTGACTTGGGGGGTGACTTGGGGGGTGACTTGGGGGGTGACTTGGGGGGTGACTTGGGGGGTGACTTGGGGGGTAGTGGCAGAATAATCATTGTTTTCCAGTTGGTTAACTTGATCGGTGACTTGTAGGGTGACTTGGTCGGCGGATGATGCTTCCTGCTCGATTTTCAATGAGATGCCTTGTCCGGAATCACGTTCCCCAACGTGCCCTTCCGTTCCTGAAAACCCTGCATGCACGGGCAGCCGGGTCAGAAACCAAGTGCGATCATCATCAGTCTCGAAAATCGGAGACGGCGAGCCGTTGTTGCGCATTGCCCGCAGAATCTTCGGCACCCCGGTCGAGCGGCTTTCCGCCAAGTCCAGTTCCTTGAGGAACTCGCCGATCCGCCGGTTGCGGTAGCGGCGGCTTATCGCTCTGCCTTGCTGCAAATCGGCCATTTGGATGGAGCGGTCCGCGCCCGGGAAGCTCAACACCACCAGTTCTTCCGGGGTGATTCTCACCTCCACCGGTTCACGCACCTCGTAGGAGCGGTGGTAGATGGCATTGCCCAGCGCCTCCTCGATCGCCGCCACCGGGAAATTCCAGAACCGTTCGGCTTCGGGCCGGTCGGGATGCTTGACGACCGCTTCCTTTAGGAAGTTGCGCTCAATGTAGGTCACTGAATCGCGCAGTATTGCAGCCAGCGGCCCACGAAACTCGTTTTCCTCGAACCGGTCGCCGCCCGGACCGTCCGGGAACCAGACCACATCGATCTGCGTCGCTGGAAAGAACTCCTGCGGGCGGTCGTTGAAAAACAGAAGGCCAACGTTCTTGGGAAACACGGTCTCGGAGGGGCCTCCAACGATGTTCATGCGCCGTCCCAACGCTTCCATGGACAGCCCGGGCATCTCGTCGAGGAGGTCGCTTCCCACGTCTTGGAGATACTCCCGGATGAGCTGGAACGAGAGGTCATTCAGGGCGGCGGTTTGGCGGTATCGATCATCGAACGGCACCGTCGCCGCCAACCCCAGCAACTCCCGCTCGTCCTCGCCTCGCGCCCGCACTGTGCTGCTGTGCTTGCGGATGTAGTGGGCCCACTCGCTGCTGCGCGACGAAAGGCTGACTCTGGCTCGATACGGCCGGGTCTCGCCGCCGGGCGCATAGAGCACAAGCATCGTCTTGCCCTCCACTTCCTGCACCGACGCCAGCGGGTGGTATGCGGGCCGGATTGCCGAGTTGCCCAGGTTCAGCAACTCCTTCTGCATGGCATCGATCTGTTCCGGGTTCAGGCCCTTGGGCGGCAGGACGGGCCGGCCATCCCGTTCCTCCACCCCCAGCACCACGTAGCCGCCGCCGAGGTTGTGGAAGTCGTTGGCGAAGGCGCAGAGCGCGCGCAGGACGCTCTCCGGATTCCACCCGGCCTTGTATTCGACGCGCTCGCTCTCGACGGTGCGCCCTCGGAGGAGGCTGTCGATGTTGATTGGGAGTGTCGTTGTCACTTTGAATCCGGCTCGTTCACTGGCATCGCCTTCGCCACCGTCCTGACGGCATCCGCTTCCGGGTGGCCCAGCGTTCCCGCACCCGATGGCCCGAATCGGCTATGATGAACCAATGAAACGCAAACCGCTCTCCGAGACCAACCCCCACCTGCGCGACTCTCCGGGGGCAATGCGGCGGCGGATTCGAAGCGTGGCCAGCTCTACGGCGATAGAGACCGGCGAGTCCGTGCAGGCCATCGAAGCAAAGCTCAAGCACCTGGGCTCTTCCCCGCCTCGCGTACCGCTAGGCTGACCAGCCCCCGCAACGGCTCATAGTCGCTCATGCCTGCCTGAATGCAGGCGAAGTACTCTTCCCTGCGCTCTTCCCATGACGTGAAGTCCAATTCGCGCCAACCTGCCTGAACGGCCATCACGTTGGCGAGCAGACGCGAGAGTCGCCCGTTTCCTTCGCGAAACGGATGAATCAGTATCAGTTCAACGTGGACAACAGCGATGGCTTCGATCAGCCTCGCTTCCGACATACCTTGGCAAGGCGTGTGTGCGGGCAGAACTTCCGTGTCGAGAAGGCCCATCAACCGCTCGATTTGAGCGCTGGCCGCAAATTGGAAATCTCCTTTGGCCATGTTGACGGTACGGTACCGGCCCGCCCAATCATAGACATTGACCAGCCAGCGGCGGTGCCATTCGGTGATGTCGGCGACAGTAATGGTTTGGTCGGCCGCAACCGAGTTGAATGCCTCTGCGTATAGCCGGTTCAACAGATCGAGTTCGACCTCGTTCATTTCCAGCGGGTCTGAGATGCCAAGCTTGTTGGCCAGCACGCGACCGCACGAACCGGACTCGAACTGCGCTTCGATGTTGCCCGTCGTGTCGTAGCGGTCGTTCATGCAATAGCCGCCTTGCGTTTGCGCGTTGCTCCCTTCGGCTTCTGCGTGGCTTTGTCCGCCTTGATGCGCTCTAGCCTGGATGTTGCGCGAATTAGCCCATTTTAGCGAACTTGACCCATTCCGAACGGTTTCTCGAACTTATGCGGCTTGGATACTGCCCCGGATCGGTAGGCGGCATCCCGCCGCTTCCCAACCAAACTGGCGCAATATCCTAGGAGTCTCTGCCTTCGGAAGTCGCGAAAGCGAAAAGCCGCTATCGCCGCCCTGTCGGCCGGACGATTGAGGCGAATATCCGCCATATTCAATGAAATCAAGCGGTTGACGCGGCGGATGAGGGCGGATTTGCAGCCGCGAATTCCTACGGCGCAGGTGCCCAGAGGGTGTCTGATACAGTGCCCTGTAACCTTTTAGCTGAAACTGCGGTGCTTCCGAACATGGCTGCCCCCCTTCCGAAAGCCAACGAACTGGCCGACCGAGTGGCCCAGATAGGTCAGGATGCCGTTCTTGACGAGCTTGCCCTACTGCGAATCGCTACGGATACCCGCAAGCTGATGTCCACGGATGCCGCCAACGCGCACGACGTGCTGGGGCGGGTGGCGGCGCTTCGTTGGGATGTTGACGGGTTAAGGCGGCACTATCGATCAGCAATCTCATTGGGCGATCCGGTACTAGGTCTTTGGAACTACTCCACGGCTCTATTCCTCGTTGGCGAAGCGGGGGAGAGCTACGAAGCGGCCCGCGACGCTTGGCGAAAAGCGCCTGATGACCTTGCCTTGCTGGATGACCTCATCGCGAGCGCCCTGCATGATGGGCGCTTTGGCGAAGCGCGGGCGCTCTGCGACCGGCGGCGCAAGATGGCCCTAAAACAGGATCTGCCCATAGCTGGCGTAGTCAATGAGCTGGTGAAGGCAGTTGAGCAAGGTGAATTCAGCGAGGAAGGCGCCCGACGGGCGTTGCGTTCCGCAGACTCGATAAGGTCTGAAGCACATGCTCGTCCGCACAGCATAAATGTTGTGCCCTCGCAGGACGAACCCGGATCATTCCTCCTCAAGTATCGCCTGATCACATCACCCGCCGCCGCAGGTGACTTTAATGAGGCACTGGCGCTCCGTTGGGCCGAGTCCCCCGAAGCCTTGGCTGACCTTGGCCTGAAGTTCCTGCCCATGTTCATCGGGACGGTCGTTAGTGGCGGTTGCGTCTGAAGCCCTGCTGGACGCTGCGGCAGAGATCGGCGTTGGCGGCCGGGAGGTCGATTGGCGCAACGCTGCCAGTCGTGCCTACTATGCGGCCCACCACCAGTGCATTCCGCGCGCCTATGGCGATGCGTCGGCCCAATATCGAGAGAGTGAACCGGTCCCCGGGCGCGTGGCGGAATCTTCCGACAATCATGCTTGGGTCTTGCATTCAACGATCACCTTGGGGTTTTCAGACCCAAGGTCAAAGGAATGGTGTTTTTTCCGCTCCTCGTACAAGCCGCATGGCACCTTGTGGCCAGACTTCAACGATAGGCCAAGCTCAGCGAGAGCTTGCTGCGCTCGATCCTCAAAGTCTTTACCGACATGAGCGTTGCTGATTGATCCGGCTTTTTGGAAATTGTTGCTCATATTTCTTTGCATTTTTTAGTGATGGGACGCGAGGCATGCTGGCATGATTGACGGGTTTGGGTAAGGGACATTCCCGGTGCCTTCCTTACTGGACCGCCGAATTGGGGTTGTAGTTTCGGATATTCTTGATTAGCTGCTCCAGATCTTTGGCGCTGCCTTGAGCATCAAGGAATTTGGAGTACGCCGAACGTGCATTGTCGATGAGTTCGTCGTAGGTAAGCACCCTGATTGAGTAGGGACGCAGCGAGTCCTCGTCTCGTTTTCTTAGCTCGGCATCCTCCCATCCGGGTGGCAGTTTGCCGACAATGCAGACCGCCTCAGTGGGCAGCCTGCTCTCGGCGGCATTCTTGGCTAATTCGCTCTTTAACGCATTGATGTACTTGACTAGCTGTGACTCGATCTCGCTTTTGGAGACACGCCTGCTACTGCGCTTTAGTTCGATGATGACATGGGCTGCCGAAACTCTTTGGTAGCTGATATCCGCCCTGAGCGTTCTGCTCTTCCCATTGATCGCTTGCTGTAGCCGCTTTTCCATTTCCTCGTATCGGGTGGCGCGCTCCCAAGCGGGGTCGAGAAGCCACAAGTGCTTGAAGACATATTCTTCGATGACGCGTTCCTTGGCGTCGTCTCTGACCTGACTTTGCAGTCGCTCCACGACTTGTAGCCGTTCCCGAATGATTTCTCGATAGTGGGCTGCTTCGATGGCATCGATATCGTTCAGGTATTCGAGGAACAGGTCCAGATTTGACTCGTCAACGTTTTCAAGAAGCTCAAAGGCGTTCCTGGTTTCCATCGCCTTGAACGCCAGAACCCCGTTGGCGTAGAAATCCTGTTTCCGGGCCTCGTCAATGCCAGCTTTATCGATATCGCCAAATATTTTGGCTGCAAACCTCTGCAAGGGTCGGGGCTTGAGGGCCTCATACCACTCCTTGAGATACGGATTCGATTCCAAAGCTGATGTGAGCCCTTGTCTTTCCTTGAGGCGATTCGTTTCGTTCCAAACGTGCTTTAATTCCGCTCCAACGAATGACTTCAATGCCTTGTAGCGCACATCGTCCACAGAGATGCTCTGGCGACTTGAGGTTGCTATGTCGTCCTCGGCGTCGTCGTCCAGAAAATCCGCATGAATTTCGCCAAAGATATACTTAGTGATCATTCCGCCGAGCCTAAACTCTTGCAGGATATCCTCTTGGGCGACCTTGCCACGAACGACAATGGTGATTTTGTTGAGGTTGTCTTCCTGAGAACTGTCGTCCAAGTCGTTGGAGCGTCGGGCAATTGCGATCCAGCCCTTAACCTCATAGTGACCTAATTCGTTGGCTGAGCCGCTTTGGTCGAAGCGATGGCCTCTATCGAAGCAAAGATGCTCGCCAGTATCCGCATCGCGATCAAGGTTTTTGCAAAGACGTGCGTAGTCATCTCCGTACTGATACAGAAATCGGGCTTTATGGAAGTAGTCGCGATCCGAAAAAGTAACTCGCTCTCCGTTCACGCGAATCTCCACGTCATCCAAAATGCTGAAGCGCCGAGCGGTGCGCTTTCTTAAGCCGGTTATGGATGCTTTGGTGAGGCCGAACTTCTTCAGATCGGTGATCACTATTTTTGTGCCATGAGCACTGATCTCCCCTTCGGGAATGATGACTTGGGGACGGTACTGTTTGGGTTCGGACGGGTCTTCACCCTCGATGGCTTGGCGAATTTTCTTCGCGTCCATGAGAAATGACTCAGCGGCAGCCTCTTCTGATTTCGTGTGGACATAGATCTTATTGGCAATCGAGAACAGGGAAAGCTTGCCGATTCCCTTGCGCCCCATCGGCTTTCTTCCTTTGGGCGTCAGTGTTTCTGCGCTTTTGCCTTTTCGCTTTTGGTAGCCGACGTGCAAGTACCGACTGTTGACCGCTGCTAGATTCATACCGCAGCCATTATCGGTGACCGTGATGGTCTTCTGGTCGAGGTCGAAGTCCACCTCTATCTCGGTGGCGTCGGCGTCCCAAGCGTTGGCGATAACTTCAGCAATCACTGCTGGCGTGTTGCTGTACAGATTCAGGCCCAGATGGTTCAGCACGTTGAGGCTGATGGTCATCAAGTATCTGTCGTCACTCATGGGCGGCTTCCATCAGGGATTTGCCGATCGCCTGTGCCAGACTCACCGGCACCGCGTTGCCGATTTGCCGAGCCAGCTTGTGGATGGGCGGCGGGTTGTCGGGCGACTCGACCAGTGCATAGTCGCAAGGAAAGGTCTGCAGGAGGGCGCCTTCCCGAACCGAAATGGCGCGGTGCTGGGTTGGGTGCCCGAATCGGCCCGTGCTGTAGTAGCAGAATTGCGTGGTGATGGTCGGTGCCGGCGCATGCCACCGCATGCGGCCGTAGGGGGCTGGATAGTAGGACTTCTTGTGGCATTTGCTCACCAAGTGCGGCTCCCAGTCGCGCCATGAGCCGCCGGGCTTGGACTGGCGGATTCGGGACCGATTGGTTTCCGACAGCGGCATGCAGGCATGGGCGGGGTCGGTGGGGCACACGCCGCCATCGCCAATGGGCGGCAGGCCGTTCAGGAAGTCGTGGACCGTTTTACTGTTCTTGCCTGGAGAGGGCGATGGCAGCGAGATTTCGCCGAGGCGTGACGCGACCAACACCAATCGCTTCCGATTTTGGGGCACCCCGTAGTCAGCGCACGACAGAACGCCGAATTCATGTGCGTAGTCCAGCTCGGTCAACTGGCTGCAAAGTGCGCCGAAGGCTTCGTGCTTGGCGAGGCCGGGCACATTCTCCATGGAAACGAGGTCCGGCAACCCTTCGGCGATCAGGCGGGCGAATTCGCCGATCGGTGAACAGTCATCCACATCAGGGCTTCGCTGGCGCCTAGTGTGCGCCGAGAACGGTTGACAGGGGGCGCACCCCACCAAAGCCGTTAGGTCGGCGTCCCGATAGTGCGATTTGAAGTCGGAGAAACTCAGGGTGCGGGCATCGGCTTGCATGAACGCCGCCCCCGGATTGTTGGCTTCGTAGGCGTAGCGGCAAGATGGGTCGTTGTCAAATCCGGCCTTGACATCGATTCCGGCCAGCCGGAGGCCGTGCGTCAAGCCGCCGATGCCGCAGAAGAGATCCACGGCCCGGATATCGATCCCGCCGCCCCGCCGCATGACTTCCTGACTCCTGATGGTTCCGCTTGAGCCGCACCGGAAAAGCGCTCGCGGCTTCACCCGGCGGCGCCTTTCGCGGCCCGCTTGGGCCTCGAATCATAGTGACCGAGAAGGGCTTGAGCAACTTTCAGCCCGGCTTTCGCGAAAAATGAGCTACTCGCGCTTGAGCGTTGCGCCTTGGGTGACTTGGGTCCGGTTCACGTCGGTTGCCATGCGGCATTGCGCGACCGCGTTCGTTCGCGGCTACCTGAGCCGTACGGCGGTGCCGGTGGCGACCAGCAGCACCATGCCCTTGCCGCCGCCGCTGATCTCGCTGTAGTCGAGGTCGATGCCGACCACCGCCTCGGCGCCCAGTTCCGAGGCTTGGTCGGCCAGCTCATTGAGGCAGTTGTTGCGGGCCTCGCGCAGCGCCTTCTGGTGGGTGCCGCTGCGGCCGCCGATGAGGTCGCGCAGGCTGCCGAGGATGTCGCGGAAGACGTTGATGCCGAGCACGCACTCGGCGCTGACGATCCCTAAGGCTTCGCGGGTCTCGCGGCCCGGCACGGCATGGGTGGTGACCAGTTTGTCGAGGGTTACGGACATAGTGGCTGCCTTTGGTTGGGACGGGGTAAGGGCGGAACTATAGCGCAGACGCCGGGCTCGTGGGATGTGCGGCGGCAGCTGCCGATGGTTCTCGCCATCGATATCGGTTGGTTGGGTTGCGCTGGGTGTTTTGGCCGCCTTTTGCCCGAAGTTAGCCCGGCTATGGAGGGGATGGCTCGTCGCAAGGGTCGATGACGCCAATGAAGTCATTGATGGCGTTGCTTCGTTCACTATGGCCGATTTCGTCAGTCGGGCGCGGCAGCTTGGCGAGTACGAGCAACATCTGCCAGCGTTCGCTGGCGTCCTTGGCTTGCTCCCGGGCAAGAGACCATAGGCCGGAACGGCTCGTTCAATTTCCTTGGCGTCGGTTAGAGCGAAGTGGAGAAACCTTCGGTCCGTTTCGCCTCTCAGTTCCATGATGTCGTAAGGCACGCCGCACTCGAAGCAGATCGTGGCCGCATCCTCAATGGCAGCCTTGATCGTCTTTGTTGGAAAGTCCGCGATCAGGTCCAGGCCGCTATCGGATCGAATTTGGCCCCTAGCCACCGATCCGAAGACCAAATAACGCCCATGATGCGCCCTAGCCCGTTCAGGCAGGCGATGCAGCGCGGATTCAATGGCGTCTCGTCCAGCTTGGGTGGCTATGGCGTCCCGTTCGCGCAGCATGGGATAGTTTGATATGCCCATGCGGGTCATTCTATTCTAGTTGGCCCTTTTTGCTGACTGAGTGAGCCACCATCTGAAAATTCAAGCTGAGCCGCTACCCAACTAAGCGCCATTACCCTAGCCTGAGCGACGAGCGCGGAGTTTCGCGCCAGCGAAACTCCATCCGCGAATGTCAGTTCCGCGTTGTGCGGGCTCAGAAACATTTCGGAGCCTGACCCACGCGACGAGCGCGGAGTTTGGCGATCGCCAAACTCCAATCGAGCTTTCGGCCCGATCGGGCCGAAAGCTCGCGTTTGGTCCGGTTGAAGACAGCGTGTACGATATTCGCATGGCAGCGGATGTGGCGTCGGTCAGCTTATCGAAGCGTGGGCAAACGGGGCTGCGGCTTCCATTGGCTCCAGTTGGCGAGGAGCCGGTCCCGTGTCAGCCATGAGCGTGGGTCTGCCGAGGCGTCTGGTCGCGGAAGCCTTGGGCACGGCACTGCTGCTGGCCGTGGTGGTGGGCAGCGGCATCATGGGCGAGCGCTTGGCCGAGGGCAATGATGCCATCGCCCTGCTAGGCAACACCATCGCCACCGGCACTGCCTTGGTGGTGCTGATCCTAGTGTTCGGGCCGCTGTCCGGCGCCCACTTCAATCCGGCGGTGACCTTGGCTTTCCTGCTGCGGCGCGAACTGACGCCGGGCGCTGCGGCCGGCTACGTTCCGGCCCAGCTCGCCGGCGGCGTCCTCGGCGTGATGGCGGCGCATGCGATGTTCGGCGAACCGCTTCTGGTTGAAGGCGTCAAGGCGCGCACGGGCGCCGGCCAGTGGCTTGGTGAATTCGTCGCCACCTTTGCGCTGCTGGCCGCCATTCTCGGCTGCCGGCGCACGCGCCCCGAGGCCGTGCCCTACGCCGTTGGGCTGATCATCACCGCCGGCTATTGGTTCACCTCATCGACCTCCTTCGCCAACCCGGCGGTCACCGTGGCTCGGTCGTTCACCGACACCTTTGCCGGCATCGCCCCGGCGCACGCACCCGCGTTCATCGCTGCCCAGCTGCTCGGCGCCGTTGCCGCCACGTTGCTGTTTCGCTGGCTTGAGCGTCCTGCGGCGCGCGGAGCCCTCAGCTGGGGAGCGCGAGGGGGCACCCCTCGCAGGACTGAGCCCTCAGCTGGGGAGCGCGAGGGGCCCGCCCCTCGCAGGATTGAGCCCTCAGCGGGCCAGGACGCGCCATGATGCCGCTGGCGCACATTCGCGTTCTCGATCTCACTCACGCCCGGGCCGGCCCCACTGCGGTGCGCCTGCTTGCGGATTGGGGGGCGGACGTGATCAAGATCGAGGCACCGCGGTCGGCCTCCGGTGCGAGCCGCGCGGTTACCGGGGGTCGCCGCGGGCCGGATGAGCAGAATCTGCACCGCAACAAGCGGGGGCTCACGCTCAACCTCAAGGCGCCCAAGGGACATGAGCTGTTCATGCGCTTGGCCCGCAACGCCGACGTGGTGGTCGAGAACTTCAAGGCCGAGGTCAAGCACCGGCTCAAGGTGGACTACGAATCCGTCAAAGCGGCCAATCCGGCCATCATCTACGCCAGCATCTCCGGCTTTGGCCAGGACGGCCCCTATGGCGGACGGGCTGGGGTCGATCAGATCGTTCAGGGCATGAGCGGCCTGATGTCCATCACCGGCGAGCCGGGCAGCGGTCCGTGGCGGACGGGCATCGCCATCAGCGACACCTCCGCCGGGATGTTTCTGGGCCAGGGCATCCTGCTGGCCCTGCTGCACCGGGAGCGCACCGGGGAGGGGCAGTGGGTCCACACCTCGCTGCTCGAAGCCATGCTGTGCAAACTGGATTTTCAAGGCGCCCGCTACACGATGGGCGGCGAAGTCCCGGGCCAGGCCGGGAACGACCACCCCGACCAGACCCCGATGGGCGCCTTCCAGGCCAGTGACGGCTTGGTGAACATCGCTGCGCCCAGCCAACGGCTTTGGGAGCGCTTTTGCCGGGCACTGGGGGCTGAGGAGCTGCTCAACCGGCCTGAATACCGCCGGGCCGGGGAGCGCAGGCGATTGAAGGCCACGCTGAATGCCGACATCAATGCGGTCACGGCCCGCTTCACCGCCGCTGAACTGGTTCGCGCGCTCAACGGCGCTGGGGTGCCCTGCGGCCCAATCAACGACGTCGGCCAAGCCTTTGAGGACGAACAGGCGCGTCACTTGGGGATGACCAAGGCTGCGGAGCACCCGGAATTGGGCGCGGTGCGCCTGATCCGCTCGCCCATCAACCTAAGCGCCCATCCCCAAGGCGACCGATTCGAGCGGGCCGCGCCGGATCCAGGACAGGACTCGCAAGCCGTTCTTGCCGAGTTCGGCTGCGCCCCTGCGGAAATCGAAGCGTTGCGCCGGACCGGCGTGATTTGAGGGAATCGAGGGGAAAGCAAAGTGGGGAGTGTGCGACGGGGTTTATCTGGTGTACTCTGCTCCTTGGCAATCGGGGGCGTCAATCCGACTTCATGTACATTCCGCTAGTCACTTTTTTTCTGCTGGCGCTGGTGTTCTCTTTTCTCTGCTCATTGTGGGAGGCCGTGCTCCTCAGCATGTCGCCGAGCCATGCGCGCGTGCTTGCCCAAAGGGGCACCCGCGTCGGTCGAACGCTGGAGGAGTTCAAGGCCAACATCGACCGGCCCTTGGCCGCCATTCTGACGCTCAACACCATAGCCCACACCGTGGGCGCCATCGGCGTGGGCGCCCAGGCGGGGCTGATCTGGGCGCAAGCCAGCCCGTGGATCACGCAGATCGCCGTTCCGGCGACCATGACCATCGCCATATTGGTGTTCTCGGAAATCGTGCCCAAGACCATCGGGGCATTGCACTGGCAGCGCTTCGCCACCTTCACCGTCCATTCGCTGCGCCTGCTGATCATCGCCCTGGCCCCCCTCGTCTGGCTCAGCCAAGCCATCACCAAGTACCTGAAGCGGGATACGGCGCAGCCCATCCTGACGCGCCCGGATTTCCTGGCGATGGCGGAACTCGGCGCCGAGGAGGGCGTGTTTGAGGCTGAGGAAAGCAAGATGATCGGCCACCTGATCCGCTTTCAGACCATTCAGGCCCGGGACGTCATGACGCCGCGCACCGTCGTGGCCATGGCCTCCGAAAGGGAAACCATCGCCGGCTACTACGGCAGCGCCAAGCGGCAGCACTTCTCCCGCATACCCCTGTACAACGAATCCAAGGACCACGTCACCGGGTACGTGCTCAAGGACGACATGCTCACTGCCCTGGTGGAGGAGCGCGGCAGCGAGCCGCTCACGGTCCTGCGCCGGGAGATCGTCGCGGTTGGCGAAACCTATGCCATCACCGATCTGTTCACCGTCCTGCGGACGCGACAGGAGCACTTGGCGGTGGTGATGGACGACTTCGGCGGCATGGCGGGCATCGTCACCATGGAGGACGTGATCGAGACCCTGCTCGGCTTGGAGATCGTTGACGAAACGGATGCGACCACCGACATGCGCGAATTGGCGCGCCGCCACCGGGTTCGGCGCGCGAAGGCGCTCAGCGCTTTGGATGGCCCAGCCACCCGCCCGGCCGATCCCGAGCTTTCAGGGGAAAGCCCGGCTTAATGATTGGGATCGGTGCAATGAAAATGCTCAAACTCATTGCTGTTTGTCCTTAAGCAAGGAGAATTGGGTTATTTAAGGACCAGCCGGAGCGTCGTTGGTGATTGAATCGACTGTGACGTCAAAAGGGCAGACCACGCTTCCCAAACCGGTGCGAAGGGCGCTTGGCGTCGGGGCGGGAGATCGTGTGCGCTACCTCGTGCTTGGTAACGAGGTCCGAATCCTGCCCCTACTGCCAGTTAGCGCCCTGTTCGGACTGTACTCGTCTTTACACGTTCGACCGAAAGGTGGCGAGTCTTGAGGATTGCGCGCTGCTGGGCGAACTGGTTCCCTGAACCGAGGTTCCCCGGAGCGCGAATTCCACTCGGTGCGCGAGGGGTATAGGCTTAGGTCCATGGACAGCATCGCCAGAAACCCGGAATTGCTGAAGCAGTACCTCAAAGATCCCTATCCGCTGCACGAGATGGTTCGCCGGCAGCGCCTGATTCAGGACGGCCAAGGCATCTGGTATGCGGGGCGCTACGAGGACGTGGACGCCATCCTCAAGGACAAGCGCTTCGGCAAGCAGCCCCTGCCGGGCACTGAGCATCGAATGCCGGCCTCGGCTCTTGACGATGACGACCGCCGGTCCATGCTGGTGATCGATCCCCCGGACCATGGCCGCATCCGCATCCGCTTCGCCAAGGCCTTCAACGCCCGCCGCATCGAGGCGATGCGGCCGCACATTCAAGCCTTGGTGGACGGGTTGCTCGACCGCCTCGAGCCGCGTGGCCGAATGGAGGCGATGCGTGACTACGCCCATCCGATCCCGTCCACCGTCATCAGCGAAATGCTGGGCATCCCGGCGGCTGACCGCGCCCGCTTCGCCCGCATGTCCAACGATCTCATTGCCGCCGGCACGGGCATCGACCCCGCCACCAGCGGCGCGGAGAGGCGCCGTCGCAGCCAAGAGGTCACGGCGCTGTTTGACGCCTATCTCAACGAACTGTTTGCGGCCAAGCGCCAAGCGCCGGGGGATGACCTGACCAGCGGCTTGCTGCTGCGCAACGAGGAGGAGGAGAACCTGTCGCCGGAGGAGCTGACCCACAACGTGCGGCTGCTGTTCATGGCCGGCCACGAAACCACCGTGAACCTGATCGGCAACGCGTTGGTCGCGCTGGCCCGGCATCCGCACCAGTTGGCGAAGCTGCGCCGCCGCCCGGAGCTGATGCCCCAGGCGGTGGAGGAGTTTCTGCGCTTCGACTCCTCGGTGCAGCAGCTGCCGCGAGTGGCCCAGGCCGACGTGGAAATCGGCGGCCATCAAATTCTTGCCGGGCAGATGGTGGTGCTGCTGCTCGGTTCGGCCAATCGGGACGGCGAGGCCTTCGAGAACGCCCAGGCGCTGGACATCGAACGGCCCTTCAAGCGCTCCAAGAGCTTCGGCGGCGGCGCCCACTTCTGCCTCGGCGCCCAACTGGCCCGCATCGAAACCGAAATCGCGCTGAAAACCCTGCTGGCCCGCATTCCCCGCTTCGAGATCGACAACCTGGACCGCTTGGACTACCCGTTCAACCTGTTCTTTCGGGGGCCGAAGGCGCTGCATCTGTCTTGGGCGTCTTTGCGGGACGTTGCCGCAGTTCAGGAGGATGCACGGTGACGGCGTCAATTCGGCGCATTGCCGCGGTTGCCGTTGTTGGGATCCGGCGTTGTCTGGATCAAGGACTGCGACGCCCACATCCGCTTCTCGCTGCTTGCCGGCGTGAGCAAGTTCTCCAAGGTGAATCTGTTTTCGGGCCTCAACAATCTCATCGACGTCACGCTCGAGGCCGGCTTCGCGACCATCTGCGGCTACACCGAGAGCGATCTCGACACGGTGTTCGCGCCGGAGCTTGAGGGCTTGGACCGGGCGCAGGTGCGGGCGTGGTACAACGGCTACAACTGGACGGGCGGGGAGCGGGTTTACAACCCCTACGACATCCTGCTGCTGTTCCGGCATCGAGGGTTCCGCGCTTGGTGGTTCGAGACCGGCACCCCGACCTTCCTGGTGGATACGCTGGCGCGGCGGGGCGTGGACGCCTTCGCGCTTGACGGCATGGTTGCCGACGACCATCTGCTGTCCAGCTTCGACGTGGACGAGATCGCCCCCGAGGCCTTGCTGTTCCAAACCGGCTACCTGACCATTGAGGAGTCCTCCCACCGAATCGGACGCACCCGCTACCGGCTCGGCTATCCGAACCCGGAGGTGCGCCGGAGCCTCAATGAGACGCTGCTCAAGCGTCTGGCGGGCGCCGCCGCGGGGCTTGCCAGGCGGGACCGGCTTTACGATCACCTTCGCGCCCACGACTTGGCCGGCGTCGAGGCCGAATTCCGGGCCATCTACGCGGGCATTCCCGCCGACTGGCACCGCCGGAACGACATCGCCCGTTTTGAGGGCTACTACGCCAGCGTCTTCCATGCCTGCTTGGCATCGCTGGGCTTCGACCTCTCCGTGGAGGACGCCTCGGCGGCGGGCCGCGTGGACTTGGCGCTGCGCTGCGGGGGCAGGGTTTACCTCTTCGAGTTCAAGGTCATCGAGCGGGCCGGCGAAGGCGCTGCCCTGCGGCAGCTGGCGGAGCGCGGCTACGCCGAAAAGCATCGCGCCTCCGGCGAGCCGATCCACTTGATCGGCGTCGAATTCAGCGAGGAGACCCGCAACATTGCCGCCTTCGACGCCACCCTTGCGTGAAGCCGGGCCGGAGCCGCTGCCTGTGTCGGCGCGAGTGCGCCGCGCTCAGGCCAAGTGGGGGTCCGCGATGCCGAGTTCGCCCAGAATGGCCGTTTCCAGCTTCTCCATGGCCTCGGCTTCGTCCGCAGCCTCGTGGTCGTGGCCGCGCAGGTGCAGCACCCCATGCACGACCATGTGGGCGAAATGCTCGGCTGGGGCCCTCCGCTGCTGCGCCGCTTCCGCCTCCACGACCGGGGCGCAGACCACGATGTCGCCCAGCAGGCCCGCTTCGCCCGGCTGGCTTGCCGCCGCCGGGAAGCTTAGGACGTTGGTGGGCGCGTCGATGCCCCGGTAGCGGCCGTTCAGCGCCTGCGACTCGTCGGCGTCCACCACCCGCACGCAGAGGTCGCCGCGTTCGCCCTGCAGCGCCTGCTGGGCCCAACGGTGAAAGTCCCGCACCTTGGGCAGGCGATGCGCCGGGGCGGCCAACTGCACCTCAACGGACATTGCGCTGCTTGCCGTCCTTGGCCTCGTCCCGCTCCTTGGCCCCGGACTGGTGCGCGGCATAGGCATCGACGATCTTCTTGACCAAGAGATGGCGAACCACGTCCTTGGAGCTGAAGTGGGTGAAGGTCACGCCTTCGACGTCGCGCAGCACCTTGATCACGTTGACCAAGCCGGACTGCTGCCCCGGCGGCAGGTCGATCTGCGTGATGTCGCCGGTGATCACCGCCGTTGCGCCGAAGCCGATGCGCGTCAGGAACATCTTCATTTGCGCGACGGTGGTGTTTTGGCTCTCATCGAGAATGATGAAGGCGTTGTTGAGGGTGCGCCCGCGCATGTAGGCCAAGGGGGCGACCTCGATGATGTTGCGTTCAATGGCCTTGTTGACGCGCTCGACGCCCATCATTTCATACAGGGCGTCGTAGAGGGGGCGCAGGTACGGATCGATCTTCTGCGCCAGGTCGCCGGGCAGGAAGCCGAGCTTTTCTCCGGCTTCCACGGCAGGCCGCACCAGCAGCAGGCGCGCCACGCGGCTGCTTTCCAAGGCTTCCACGGCGCAGGCCACGGCCAGGTAGGTTTTGCCGGTGCCGGCGGGGCCGATGCCGAAGTTGACGTCGTGGCTGCGCACGCGGCGCGCGTAGTCGGTTTGGTTGGCGCCCCGAGGCTTGACGGTCTTGCGGCGGGCGCGGATGACCGTCGCCTCGGCTTCGCCCTGTCCGCCGCCTACGTCGGCTCGACGGGCAACCAGCGTCTCGACGCCGGATTCCTGCAGGAAAAGATGCACCAGCTCCGCTTCGATGGCGCCGCGCCGCCCGGTCTCCTCGTAAAGCCGTTCGAGCACGGCGCTGGCGGCATGCACGCGCCGTTCGGGGCCGCTGATCTGGAACAGGTTGCCGCGGCTGCGGATGTGAACCCCGAGACGCCCCTCAAGGTGCTTAAGATTCTGGTCGAACGGCCCGCACAGCGCCGCCACGCGGAGCGGATGGTCGGGTTCCAAGTTCAAGTTGGTGGTGAGCACCACCTTTTGTTCCCAAGCCGCCGCTGCGGCTGGGGATGAGTCCTCGCTCAACTGCTTGTGCCGTGCCCCGCGTCCGTTCGCCTTTGCCAAGCGGAGATTAGCACAGCCAAGGTTCGCTCGCTGTGGATCATCGATGGGCTTTGGCGAACGTCGGGGAATTTTGGCGCCGGCGCGTGAACGGGCCTTGATTGACCTCCCCGATCCATTCGCCGCGCAGCGAATTGGGCAGCGCTTCGGTGACCCGCACCTGCGCGAAGCCGCCGACCGGTCCGAGCTGCGGGGCGGGCCCGTCCTGATGGACAGGTCCGTGCGGATGGACGGGGGTGAAATTCACCACCCGGTTGTTCTCCGTTCGGCCTTGCAGTTGGTTGGGGTCCCTGCGGGCCGGACCGGTCACCAGCACTTGCTGGCGGCTGCCGACCATGCGCTCAGCGATGCGGGATGCGCTTTGCCGCAGACGGTCCTGGAGGATGGCGAGGCGGCGCTGCTTGACGGCCATCGGCGCCGCGTCGGGCAGGTTGGCCGCTGGGGTGCCGGGGCGGGCGCTGTAGATGAACGAGAAGGAGGTGTCGAAGCCGATTTCATCGATCAGCCGCAGCGTGGCCTCAAAGTCGGCATCGGTTTCGCCGGGAAAGCCGACGATGAAATCCGAAGACAGGGAAATGTCGGGCCGCACCGCGCGCAGCTTGCGGATCTTGGCCTTGTACTCCAAGGCGGTATGGCCGCGCTTCATCGCCGCCAGCACCCGGTCGGAGCCGGACTGCACCGGCAGGTGCAGGTGGTCAACCAGCTGCGGCACTTCGGCGTAGGCTTCAATCAGGCTGTCGCCGAACTCGACGGGGTGGGAGGTGGTGTAGCGTATGCGGTCGATGCCCTCGACTTGGGCCACGTAGTGGATCAGCTCGGCAAGGTCCGCCCGGTCGTCGTCGATCGGCCCCCGGTAGGCGTTGACGTTCTGGCCAAGCAGGTTGACCTCGCGCACCCCTTGGCGCGCCAGCTCGGCGACCTCAAGCATGACGTCGGCGACCGGCCGGCTCACCTCCTCGCCCCGGGTGTAGGGCACCACGCAAAAGGTGCAGTAGCGGCTGCATCCCTCCATCACCGAAACGAAGGCGGTGGGGCCATCCGCGCGCGGCTTGGGCAGGCGGTCAAACTTCTCGATTTCCGGGAAGCTGACATCGACCACGGCGCCGGAGGCCCGCGCCTTGGCCCGATCAACCAATTGCGGCAGCCGATGCAGGGTTTGGGGGCCGAACACGATGTCCACGAAGGGCGCCCGCTTGGCGACGGCGGCGCCCTCCTGGCTGGCCACGCAGCCGCCCACGCCGATCAGCAAGTCCGGATTGCGCGCCTTCAGCCGCTTCCAGCGGCCGAGTTGGTGAAACACCTTCTCCTGGGCCTTCTCCCGAATGGAGCAGGTGTTGAGCAGGATCAGGTCGGCCTCCTCCGCCGTGGCCGCCGGCCGGTAGCCGTGGCTCTCCCGCAGCGCATCCGCCATTCGCGACGAGTCGTACTCGTTCATCTGGCAGCCTTGGGTCTTGACGAAGAGCTTCGGCGGCTCGTTCGCGGTTTTCAGTCCAGCAGTCATGCGATATTGTGGAGCTCAGTCGCCGGTGGCCGATTCTATTGGCAAAGCGGGCCGCGACAAAGGAAAATGTGCGTTCGGCATGTGCCCAATTGGCTTGGATTTCCATGAGCGACCAACAATCCCATATCTACAAGGTTCTGTTTCACAGCATGGGGCAGATCTACGAGGTCTATGCCCACAACATCTACAGCAGCGACCTGTACGGCTTCATTGAGGTGGAGGACTACATCTTCGGCAAGCGCTCGAAGGTGGTCATCGATCCGGCTGAGGACAAGCTGAGGACCGAGTTTGAAAGCGTCCAGCGCAGCTTCATCCCCATGCACGCGGTCATCCGCATCGACGAAGTGGAGAAGGAGGGCGTGGCCAAGGTCACCGAGACCACCACCGGCAACGTCACCCCCTTTCCGATGCCCGTCCCTGGCGATGGCGGCCGCAAGGCCTGAAGGCTTGGCCCGTCAATCCACGAGCGCCAGCATCTCCTCCCGCGACGGGCCTTGCTGCCAACGGGTGGCTGCGTTGCGCCGGCGGCCGCGCAGCATGTAGAGCATGATGATCAGGCGGGTGCGGCGGTCCTTGAGGAAGTGGCCGGGCGCTTCCAGCAGGTTGACGGTGCGCAGCAGCCCGCGCAGCACGTGCAGGTTGTTGCGGGAAGCGGCGGCCAACGCATCGCCGAAGGCCAGCCGCGCGCGCCGCGCCTTCGAATCGGCCGCATCGAGCGGTTGGCCCTTGGCAGCGCGAGGGGCCTGCCCCTCGCTTGCAAAGCCCTTGGAACGCCGGATGCCGGCGCGGTCCTCCGAGCGGCTGGCCTTGAAAATGGGGCCGAGTTCGGCGTCGGTGCGTCGCTCGAAGGCCAGCGCCCGCTGCCGGGGGTCGGCGGTTTCCGCCAGGGTCTCGGCCAGCAGCTCGGCGTGCAGGATGCCGGTGGAGCAGCCGCGGCCGTACAGCGGATTGGTGCGCAGGGCGGCGTCGCCCACCGCGAAGAAGTTGAGCGCCTGTGGCTTGCCGTCCTTGACGTAGCGTCGGCGCACGCCCCGAATGTCGCCGATCCCGAAGGGCGGCGTGGTGGCCTCGGGAGCGCCGGCGAGCCAAGGCGCAAGGCCCGGAATGCTGCGGCAGATGGCGTCGAACCGGTTGCCGTCCTTGACCGCGGCGCGCAGCCGGGTCTCCCCGCGGTGCAGGCAGACGATGATGGCGAAGTGGCGGTTGTCGCCCGGAAAGACGCCGTACTTGATGTAGCCCAGATCGCCGTTGCCGCTGTGCTTGCCGACGCGCGGCGGCTCCTCCACTCCCGGCCGGCGGCGGTAGTGGCGCGTGTAGTAAACGATTTCCGCATCCTCGTTCTCCTCCTCCGGGGGCGCCCCGCAAGCGGCCAGCCAACCGGGAAACTTGCTGGTGCGCCCGCTGGCGTCGATGATCAGGTCGGCGCGCAGTTCGGGGCCGTGGACGGCCATGCAGTCGCGGCGCACGCGAACGCCCTGAACCTCGATCGGGCCATTTGCGGCATTGACGATCAGGCCGTTGATCGTGAGGTTGCTGATGACGGTGACGTTGTCCGTTTGCTTGATGCGGCGCCGCAAAACCGTCTCGAACACCGCTCGCCTGGCCAACAGCACCCAGATTGCCTCATCGCCCGGCTTGGGCCGGTAGCGGCGGGCCAAGTTGGGCGGCAGCATGGCCTTGAAGTCGAGCCGACGGGCGCCGGCGGCGTACAGCGCATCGAGCAGGTCGGGGTAGCGGTCCGCCAGCAGGTTGCACATCAGGCCCAGGAAGGCATGGGGATGGCGGAACTGCAGGGCGCCTCGGCGGGGCCAGTCGAAGAAGGCCCTGTCGGCATCGCCGGGCGGGGGCGGCGGGTCGCGCTCCGCCAGCGTCACGGCTCTGCCGCGGCGGGCCAGCGCCAAGGCGGCGGCCATGCCGGCGATGCCGCAGCCGACGATCAGGACTCGTTCGCTCACCCTGCGGCGTTAGCCCGGATGCTTGGCCAAGGGCCGCGATGACGCGCGCCTCGGAGAGCGGTGCCGGCGCGGCCCGCAAACTGCGGCATCTTCGAAACCGTGCGGCAACTCATTGGAATTTAAAGGCATTGCAAAGCTGGAGCGAACGTCTTGGTGAGGAATCCAAGCTAAGCCGGCCGGGAATCCAGGCTGCGCAGGAAGTCGATCAGGAGCCGGTTCACCGCCTCGGGCGCTTCCTGCTGGGTCCAGTGCCCGATGCCGGGCAGCAGTTCGTTGGCGCGCAGGTTGCGTACCCGCTCGGGCATCCTCCTGAGCGCCTCCGCCGCCATCAGGATCACGCCGTCCCTCTCGCCGGCGGCGAACAGGGCCGGCTGCTTGATGACGGCGGGCGCGCCTTCGGTGAGCCGCCAGGTGAGGTTGTGGTTGCGGTAGTAGTTCAAGGGGCCGCGAAAGCCGGACCGCTCGAATTCCCCGGTGTAGAAATCCAAGTCCGCCTCGGTCAGCCAAGGTGGCAGCGCCTCTGGATCAGGCAGGCCGGACAGCAGGTCGTCATCAGGCTGCTTGGCGGCCAGGGCGAGGGCGCTGGGGTCGGATTGGCCGGAGGCGAGGAACAGGAACTTGCGCAAGGCCGTGCGGATGTCCGCCTCGAATTCCGCCTCCGCGACGCCGGGCTCCTGAAAGTAAAGCTGGTAGAAGAACTGGCCCTTGAAGGCTTCGCGCAGCAGGTCCAGCGGCGGCGCTTCCGGGCGCGGGCTGAAGGGCACCGAGAGGGCGCCGACGGCGCGGACGCGGTCGGGATGGTGGGCGGCGGCGCTCCAAGCCGTGGGCGCGCCCCAGTCATGGCCGATGACCACTGCCGTCTCAGCCCCCAAAGCGGGGATCAGCCCGATGATGTCGGCGACCACCTCCACTTGGTTGTAGGCGCTGATCTCGTGGGGCTTGTCGCTGCCGCCGTAGCCCCGCATGTCCGGGGCCACCGCATGAAATCCCGCAGCCGCCAGCGGCGCGAACTGGTGCCGCCAGGAGTACCAGGACTCCGGAAAGCCGTGCAGCATGAGCACCAAGGGCCCCTCGCCCTGCTCGGCGACGTTGAGCTTGATGCCGTTGGCGGCGACCCGGCGCTGCCGGATGTTGCCCGGGCTCACGATGCGGCGCCGACGCGGGCGGCGGCGCTCACGGCTGTTCCGCCGGGAGCGGCTCGACGAAGATGATGTCGCTGGGCGGAATCGGATTGCCTTGGCCGGCTGAATCCGCCGCCGTCGGCCGCAGGCACGAAGGCTTGCAGGTTCCAGCTTTGCGGCAGGTTCGCCTCTTCCGCTGGGGTGCGGCGCAGCTCCCGTGCCGCGATGGACGCCCAATCGTCGCCGTCGCGAGGAAACATGGACCGGCGCGCCGGATTGGGCCGGGGGTCGGTTGAGTGGCTGTTCTCCATAAGCGCCTTCGATTGGTTGCCGCATTGGGATGCGTTGCGGATGATGCCCATTAAGGCACAGGTTGACGACGGGGGAAAGCGAACCTTGGCCGGGGGCCAAGGTTCGTTGGCGCGAAACCCCGCGCTCGTCGGGTAGGCAGGAATCGCTTTCTCCGAAGAGCAGGTAGTCGCAACGGATTTCGCTTTTGCCGAGCGGCGAATCCGTGCGATCGAGGTCGAGAACCAAGCGCGGCTGCGGCACGTCTTTCAAGGGAACTTTGCAACCTTGCTTGCTGCAATGACGTACCTCCATGCTCGGTTCAACCCGCGAGCGCACGGCTTGCAGGAACTTCACGCATCGCTCCCGGCCAGATTGCCCAAGGTCACCCATTTGTTGTAGGTCTCGGTGGACACATCATCAAAGCTGGCGGAGTACAGATCGCCGGAGGCGCTCAGGTTGACTTCCTCGATCACCGTGCCCTTGGGCCGCTTTTTTGGATTGAATGCCCAGACGCCGACCTCCGAGCTCTTGAGGGCAACGCTGTTGCCCCCGGTGGCCTGTTGGCGTGATTTAGGCACGGCGGATGCCAAGACAATGTTGCTGAGCTCCTCCAAAACCCACTCGCTGTGGGTGGTCACCAGCACCCGTATGCCTGAACGCACGAGGCTTGCGATCTGCCGGGTGAACTCAACCTGCATGGCGGGGTGCAGATGCGATTCGGGCTCCTCGATGATCAGGAGGTCGCCCGGCGCAACCAAGTGGCGCAGGAAGAGCACCACCGGGGCGAGCTCGGAAACCATGGAGGAAGCGTTCATCAAGGGCAGCGTTTCACGCCACCCCTCCGGCTGGTAAGCGAAGCGCGGGTAGCCCGTGGCCTCGCCTGTTTCCATCAGCACCGTGCCTTGGAGGATGGCGTCCTCAATCCTCCCGGCTTGGCTGGTGCGCGATTTCCGGCGCCGATGCGGATGGCTGTCAATGCCGATCAGTTGCTCCAGAAAGTCTGCGAGCACACCGGACAGCGTCGGCGTCTTGGGCGCTTGACGCAGTCCGGCCATGGCGGCTCTTTCGATCAGTGCGCTGACGACGACGCTGTGCGCGTGCATGACGCCCGTTCGATCCGCTGACAGGTAGTAGGCCCGACGATGCAGCGCGCCAACCATCTCGGGCAGCAACAGGTCGATTAAGGACTCCAATAGGCGCGCATGCCGGAACGGCGCTTCGGGCCGGCTGGCGAGGAGTCGGCCGCTTCGTTCCAGTTCCCAGAGAGTGTGGCGGTGGCTTGTTTCGCCATCGAGCGAAATTTCCAGTTCGTCGGGGAAGGCGGAGTCGAACTTCAGTGGTTTAAGTGACAGCTTGTGCTCAAACTTGATCGAGCCGGCGTCATCTGATGGTTGCCGCACGGTGACCCCCGCGCGTCCGCTTTTTCCTTTGCGCACCAGCCCTTGGTGTCGTCAACCGTTTGCGCAATAGTCCGGCCGACCCCCGCGCGTCCGCTTTTTCCTTTGCGCACCAGAGCGGGAAGGCCGGCGGCTCCAAAGCATCGGGTGATTTCATCGGCAAGAGCGCCGGCCTGCTCGGAGAACAGGGACTGAATCGTCCGGGCAACTGCGGATGGTATGGTCAGCGCATCGTCGCTTCGCCTCGTCCACGGAGGCTCATCATGGCTGCCGAAGACTTCCCCAGCCCAGTCCCCAACGGCCCTGATCGCGTCCCTTGACGTTTCGATCCCCGACGCAAGGCGGACATGACCGCGCACCCCGCCCGGCATCTCCGATCCGAAGAACCGCTGCAGCGCGTAGATTAGGATGGCCAAGTAGGACTTGCCCGTGTTGCTCGGTCCCACAAAGACCGTCAACGGACGCAGGTCGATTCGGCCATCGACAATTGGGCCGAAATTGACGAGTTCCAGTTGGAGCGGGCCTTTGGCGACCATTCTTCGTCCCAGCAAGTCTTGATGAGCGCCCTGATGCGAAGGGCAACTCCAGCTCCTCATCATACGCGATACGCGCCCTTGGCCACATCTGGTACAGTGGCGTCTTCAGCCAACCATTGAGCAGGAGCGCCCATGACCACGCCCTATCCCGACCATCCGCAGCTCACCGGCAACTTCGCGCCGCTTCGCATGGAGTGCGACATCGACGACGTGATCGTCCGCGGCGAGCTGCCGGCCGATCTGGACATCACCTACTTCCGCAACGGCCCGGACCCGCAGTTTCCGCCGCGCGGCGACCACCACTGGTTTGGGGGCGACGGCATGCTGCACATGTTCCACATCCGGAACGGCCGGGTGCGCTACCGCAACCGTTGGGTGCGCACCGCCAAGTGGGCCTTGGAGCGGCGCGAGGGCCGCAGCCTCTACAATCCGTTCAATCCCATGCAGAACGATCCGATCACCCAAGGAGCGGCCGATGAGGGCCTGGCCAACACCAACGTGGTTTGGCATGGCGGCAAGCTGCTGGCCCTGGAGGAGGGGCACCCGCCCTTTGAGGTGGACCCCGGCACGTTGGCATCGAAGGGCTCATGGCGCTATGACGGCCAACTCGAGGGGCCGATGACGGCCCATCCCAAGATTGACCCCAAGACCGGCGAAATGCTGTTCTTCGGCTACATGGTCTCCGGCCCGTTCAGCGCCGGCATGAGCTACCAGACCGTGGATGCCGCCGGCAACCTCACCCGTTCGGAGCGTTTCGATGCGCCCTTTGCCAGCATGGTGCATGACTTCATCACCACCGATGAGCACGTGATCTTCCCGATCTTCCCGGCCACCGGCAGCATGGAGCGGGCCATGAAGGGCGAGCCGGCCATTGCGTGGGAGCCTGAGAAGGGCACCCACATCGGCGTGATGCGCCGCGACGGCTCGGTGGCGGACATGCGCTGGTTCGAGACCGATCCGTGCTTCGTCTTCCATCCGATGAACGCCTACACCGACGGCAACCGCATCGTTGCCCATGTCATGCAGTTCGAGGAAGTGCCCCTGTTCCCACATGCCGACGGCAGCCCGCCGGACCCGGCAAAGGCCCAGGCTCGGCTGTGCGAGTGGGTCCTTGACTTGGCCGACAACGCCAACGGCGTCCAGCGCCGCTACTTGGATGACGTCAGCGGCGAGTTCCCCCGTTTGGATGAGCGCTTCACGGGCAACAGCTACCGCCACGGCTACTACGGCGCGTCAATCGGCGGCACCGAAGCTTTGGGATTCAACGCGGTGGCCCATCATGACTTCGACACCGGCCAGCGCAGCGAACATGTGCTGCCCGCAGGCGACGTCACCGGCGAGCCGGTGTTCGTGCCGCGCTCAGCGGATGCGCAGGAGGGCGACGGCTACCTCCTGAGCGTGGTTTACCGCGCCCGGGAGAACCGCAGCGACCTGATGTTCCTGGACGCCGCCGATGTGGCCGCCGGCCCCATAGCCTGCGCCGAGCTGCCCCATCGCGTGCCCTACGGGTTTCACGGCAACTGGAAGCGCAACGACTGAGCCGATCAGCCGCATTGGAGCGCTTCTTTGGAGGCCGCGTCAGAGGCCGCGTCGCAGGACGCCGACGCTCAATCCCTCAATGGCGAAGTCATCGTGGCGCAGGTCCACGTCGATGGGGGCGTGGGCGTCGTTCGCCGGCAGCAACTGCAGTTGTCGGCTGCGGCGGTTGGGTCGGCGCAGCCGTTTGACCGTGACCGCATCATTGATGCGCGCCACCACGATTTGGCCGTTGCGCGCCGTTGAGGCGTTGCGCACGGCGAGCAGGTCGCCGTCGAGAATGCCGGCATCGATCATGCTGTCGCCCCGGATCCGCAGCAGGAAGTGGGCCTCGGGCCGAAAGAGGCTCGGAGCAAGTTGGATGCGCTCCTCGATGTGCTCGACGGCCAGAATGGGGGCGCCGGCAGCCACCCTTCCGACCAGCGGCAGTCCCTCTGGCTCCGGCAGGCGAATGCCTCGGGATGTTCCGGGCACCATCTCGATGGCGCCTTTGCGAGCCAATGCCCGCAAGTGCTCCTCGGAGGCGTTGGCGGACTTGAAGCCGAGCGCTTGGGCGATCTCCGCCCGGGTGGGCGGATAGCCGCAGTCGCTTAAGAACCGCCGGATGACGCGCAGCACCTCCGCTTGCCTTTTGGTGAGTCCGTCCATGTGGGCCTCCCTGCTGACGATTGGTCGGGGTGAGCCAAGGGCGTCTTTGAACCAGTGTTCAAAAAGCCAGTCTTTGGCGTTTTATACAGCATCCCGAAGCGAATGCCAAACAACACGCGAGCCTTGGCCCTTGGCCAAGGCTCGTTTGGCTGGCGAAACGCCGCGCCCGTTGCGTCGGCCAGATTCCGATATGCTCCCGGACTCGCAGGCCCCGGCTCTTGGCCCCGCATCCCGGACCAGGCGCTCCCCCAAGCCTGCGCGTGCGGGCGGCGGCGCGGGCCGCGCCCTTGCTGCGGGGGGAAGGGGTCCAATCGGACCCCCCGTCGCATCGCCCCGCATTGGCGCAGGCATGGCGGATGGCCCAAACGGCTTTCACTCCGGTTAGAATTTTCCTGAGATGACGGAACTGATCGACAGTCTTCTGGCCCGGGTTTCCGACTACGCGCTGACGGCGCAGTCGTTCGCCGTGCTAGGCGCGGCCGCCCTGGTCCACTACGTCGGCCAGCGGCTTCTGGCGCACTTGAGGCGGCGTTCGGAGGCCACGCGCAATCGCTATGACGACGCCCTGTTCGTCGCCATCGCCAAGCCGTTCGGCTGGTTTGTCTGGGTGATGGGCGCCAGCTGGGCGCTGGAACTCGCCGATGGCGCGTTTGAGGCCGGCTTGGTTGACGAAGTGCATCGATTGCGCGAGGTGGCGGTGGTCTGGGTGCTGGCCTGGTTTGCGGTGCGCTTCATCCGCGAGGTTGAGGCCCAGGTCATTCACGCCGCGCCCGGCGAGGGGCACATGGACGTGGCCACGGCGGCGGCCATCGCCAAGATACTGCGCATCGTCGTCTTGGTCACCGCCGTTTTGCTGGCCATGCAGGCGTTCGGCTTCTCCATCGCCAGCGTGCTGGCCTTCGGCGGCTTGGGCGGCCTTGCCGTCGGCTTCGCGGCACGGGACATGCTCGCCAACTTCTTCGGCGCCCTGATGATTTTTCTGGACCGCCCGTTCTCCGTGGGCGATTGGATCCGCTCGCCGGACCAGGAGATCGAAGGCACCGTGGAGGACATCGGCTGGCGCCTGACGCGCATTCGCACCTTCGACCAGCGCCCCCTGTACGTTCCCAACGCCACCTTCGCCAAGCTGACGGTGGAGAATCCGTCCAGGATGCTGAATCGGCGCATTTATGAGACCATCGGCCTGCGCTACGACGACCTTGCCGTGCTGCCGGCCATTGTCGCCGACGTGCAGGGAATGCTGCGCGAACACCCCGACATTGACCAGGAGCGCACCTTGATGGTCAACTTCGTGACCTTCGGCGCCTCCTCCTTGGACTTTTTTGTGTACACCTTCACCAAGACAACGGACTGGCAGACGTTTCACGCGGTTAAGCAGGACGTGCTGTTCAAGATCGCGGGGATCATTCGCGCGCATGGGGCCGAGATCGCCTTCCCGACCCAAGTCATGCATCTGACCGGGCCGACGCCTTGACCGCGGCGCCGGAGGACGTGCTGGCCGCTTGGCGGCGTGCGCAGATCATCGTCGATGCCCAAGCGGTGAGCCGGGCTGTGGACCAGACGGCGGTGCGCATCAGCCTGGCCTTGAAGGACGTCAACCCGCTCGTGCTGTGCGTCATGCACGGCGGGCTGCCCTACTGCGGCCGGCTGCTCGATCGGCTGCCGTTCCCGCTTGAGCTGGGGTACGTGCATGTGGTGCGCTACGGGCAGGAAACGGCGGGCGGCGCGTTGCAGTGGATCGCCTTGCCCAGGCACAGCCTGGCCGGGCGCCAGGTGCTGATCGTCGATGACGTGCTCGATCAGGGCGACACCTTGGCCGGGGTGTGCGAGTGGGCGGCGTCGGCCGGCGCCGCCAAGGTCTGGTCAACGGTGCTCTGCCGCAAGGACGTGCCCGGCAACCGGGCGGTGGAGGTGGACTTCGCCGCCCTGCAATGCCCCGACCGATTCCTGATCGGCTGCGGCTTGGACTACAAGGGCTATTGGCGCAACTTGCCGGACATCCGCGCGTTGCCCAAGGACCCGGAGGACGGCGGCTAGTGGCCACCGGCCTCATCATTGGCTCCGGCGAGGTTTCCCTGCCGGGCGGCTTTGAGCGCATCGGCGGGCTCGACACCCCCTACGGCTCCGCGTCGGACGGCTTCTTCGAAGGTCAGGGGCTTGTGGTGTGCTATCGCCACGGCGAGCCGCGTCGCCTCGCCCCGCACGTCATCAACTACCGGGCCAACCTCTGGCTGCTCAAGACGCTGGGCGCGCAGCGCCTCATTGCCGTTTACGCCGTAGGCGGCATCGACCCGGCACTGCGCCCCGGGGATTTGGCCGCTCCCCATCAGATCATCGACTACACCTGGGGCCGGGAGCATACGTTCGATGCGACCGGGGCCACCCATGTTGACTTCACCCGTCCCTATGACGACGGGCTCAACCGCGCCTTGGCGACCGCCGCCCGGCAGGCCGGCGTTGACTTGGCCGAGGGCGGCGTCTATGGCGCCACCCAAGGGCCGCGGCTCGAATCCGCTGCCGAAATAGACCGCTTGGAACGGGACGGCTGCACGGTGGTGGGCATGACCGGGATGCCGGAGGCGGGCTTGGCCCGGGAAATCGGGCTGCCCATGGCCAGCTTGTGCATCGTCGTCAACGCCGCCGCAGGCCGGGGCGATGATCCGGGGCGGATCGACATGGCGGGCTTTGAGCGCGCCGCCGAACGCGGCTTTGCCGCCGTCATGCGCCTGCTTGAGGCGCTGTTGGTTGAGCCTTAGCCGTTCACCGACGCCTCCCAAGTCCGCAGCGCCCGGACCAAGGCTGGCGCCGGCGGCACCCGGTTGATGCGCACCAGAACGCCCAGCCTCGGGTGGTCGAGGTAGTGCAACTCCTCAAGGCGCATGGTTCGCGCCTCGCTGAGCTGCATGAACGAAACGGCGCCGTCCCGGTCGTCGCGGCGCTCCTCCAGCCAAAGCGTGGCGTTGAAGTGGAGGAAGCGGCCGAGGGTGACTTGGAGCGTCCCGGAGAGGCGGCCGCGGCTTGGCGTCGGTTGCGCGGTCAGCATCAGGGGTTCGCCGGCTGAGCGGCCCGGCACCGGCTGCATCCACTTTCCGTGCCAGATGATGTCCAGTCCCGGCGCGTTGCGGATGCGCCTGGCCTCGGCCTTCAGCGCATGGGTTCGCTCCGGCAGCCAACGATAGCCGTCGCCGCGCAGCGCCTCCTGCTGCCTGGCGGCAGCGCGGAGCAGGTTCAGCAGCGGGTGCGGCGCCAAGTCGGGCGCGATGGCCGGCGGCGGGCCGAGCGCGACCGGCGCCATGCCGCTCGCCGCCGACGTTGGCGGGCAGGGAACGGGCGCCCGCTCCGCCGTCACCCCTGGCGCGGAGGAGCTGCCCCGCGCGCCGTCCGGGGGCGGGACGCCCTCGATCCCGGCGGCGGCGCCGACCGGAAACGGGTTTCGCGCTGGCGAACCGTCAACGCCAACCGCGCCTTCGCGCCGGCCCTCCCTTGCTCGGAGCCTCGCTTGCCGCTCCATCGCCAGCGGGTTGGCTTCGACGCCGGGCCGGGGTTGCGCTGCGCCGCTGCCGTGCGGTTCGGCTTCGGGGCATTGGGCTGGCGTCGTCGGAGGCGCCAGGTCCAGGCGCGGAAACTCAAGGCAGGCGCGGGTCAGCGGGTCGAGGCCGGCAATGCGCCAAGGCTCGGGCTCGGCAAAGGCGCGCATCCCGGCCGGCCATGCCCGCCCGTCCTTCCAAACCAACGCTTCCGTTCCCGGATCAGCGGGTTCGGTCCGCTCAAAGATGATCAGTTCAGTGGCGTGCCAACGCCCTTGGATCAGATCGTTGGGATCATCGACCTTGGCCGCGGCCGGCAGGGCGGCCAACGCCGCCAGCGCGCCCAGCCCAGCGCGACGGCGCCTCATCCGCCGGCCGCTGCGTTGACGATCGACGTCTCCGGGACCAGCGCCGCCAGCAGCTCATCGGCGAACGCGAAGCGGGCCGCCAAGTCCGGCATGTCGTGCGTGATGCGCAGCACCGTGCCGCCCGTCAGCCGATAGGTGGACGGGTTGCGCTGCACCAGGGCGATGACGCTTGCGGGGCTGACCGGGGTGGCGTCGCTGAACTCGACCTTGCCGCCCCGCTCGCCGAGCTCGAATCGGCTGATGCCCAGCGGCGTCAGCCTCAGCTTCAAGGCGGTCACTTGGAACAGCTGGGCGAGCGGCGGCGGCAGGTGTCCGAAGCGGTCGATCATCTCGGCGCGCAGCTCGTCGAGTTGGCCTTGGGCGGCAGCGGCGCTGATGCGCTTGTACATGATCAGCCGCAGGTGGACGTCGGGCAGGTAGTCCTCGGGGATCAGCGTGCCGCAGTGCAGGTTGACCTCCCGGCTGACCGGGGTGAAGGGCCGCGCCATGTCCGGCGGATTGCCTGCCTGAATCGCCTTGACGGCGCGGTCGAGCATTTGCATGTAGAGGCTGAACCCCACGGATTCGATCTGTCCGGACTGCTCGGCGCCAAGCAGTTCGCCGGCGCCGCGAATCTCCAAATCCTGGGTGGCCAGCGTGAAGCCGACCCCCAACTCGCCGGCCGCCTCGATGGCCTGCAGCCGCTTGGCGGCGTCCGGCGTCATGGCGGACGGGTGCGGCGTCAGCAGGTAGGCGTAGGCTTGTCGGTGGGAGCGGCCCACCCGCCCGCGCAGCTGGTGCAGTTGGGCGAGGCCGAACTTGTCGGCGCGCTCGATGATGATGGTGTTGGCGTTGGGGATGTCGATGCCGTTTTCGATGATGGTGGTGCAGACCAGCACGTTGACCCGGCGGTGATGGAAATCGCTCATCACCGCCTCGATCCGCCGCTTGCCCATCTGGCCGTGGCCGACGCCGACCCGGGCCTCAGGGACCAGCGCCTGCACCGCGTCGGCGGCTTGATGGATGGTGCGCACCTGGTTGTGGACGTAGAAGGCTTGGCCGCCGCGCATCAGCTCCCGATTCAGCGCTTCGCGAATGACGTGGCTGCGCTTCTCCTGCACGAAGGTGTTGATGGACAGCCGCTTGGCCGGCGGCGTGGCGATGATCGACAGGTCGCGCAAGCCCCCCAAGGCCAGGTTCAAGGTGCGCGGAATGGGGGTGGCGGTGAGGGTGATCACGTCCACTTCGGCCCGCAGCGCCCGCAGGCGCTCCTTCTGGCGGACTCCGAACCGATGCTCCTCATCGATGACGATCAGCCCTAGGTTCCTGAAGTCCAGCCCGGCGCCGAGCAGCCGGTGGGTGCCGATCAGAATGTCGAGCTGGCCGCCGGACAAGCGCTTGCCGATGTCCTTGACCTCACCGGCGCTGCGCAGCCGGGAGACCGCTTCCATGTGCACCGGCCAGTCGGCGAAGCGGTCCTGAAAGGTGTCGAAGTGCTGCTGCGCCAGCAAGGTGGTGGGCGTGAGCACCGCCACCTGGCGGCCGCTTTGCACCGCCACGAAGGCCGCCCGCATGGCGACCTCGGTCTTGCCGAACCCCACGTCGCCGCAGATCAGCCGGTCGGTGGGCTTTTCCGAGCCGATGTCCGCCAGCACCGCATCGATGGCCTCGGCCTGGTCGGCGGTGAGCTCGAAGGGAAACTGGCCGGCGAAGCGCTCGTAGTCCGCCGCCTCGCAACGCAGCGCGGGCGCCGTGCGGGCGGCCCGCCGGGCGGACAGGTCCAGCAGTTCCGCGGCCACGTCAACCGCCTTCTCCGCGGCCTTGCGGCGCACCTTCTCCCACTGGTCGGAGCCTAGGCGGTGCAGCGGCGCCGACTCCTCCTCCGCCCCGGCATAGCGGGAGATCAGGTGCAGCGAGGTGACCGGCACGTAGAGCTTGGCGCCCTCGGCGTACTCCAAGGCGAGGAACTCGCTTGGCGCGCCGTCGATGTCCAGCGTCCGCAGGCCCCGGTAGCGGCCGATGCCGTGCTCCTCGTGAACCACCGGGGAGCCGATCGACAGTTCGGTGAGGTTGCGGATCACCTGCTCGGGGTCCACCGCGCGGGTGCCGGCAGCGCGCTCGGCCGCGGGCCGATGGCCGAATATCTGGCTTTCGGTGATGACGATGGCGCCCTTCAGCCGCAGGCCCCGGTCAATGGGCGCGACGGTCAGGCCGAACCGGCAGTCGCCGGCGCAAAAGTCCGCCCAATCCGCGCAGTCCCGGGTGGGGATGCCGGCATGGGCCAGGAACTCCTCAAACAGGGTGCGTCGGCCTGCGCTCTCGGCGGTGAACAGAATCCGCGCTTCGCGATGCCCCGCAACGAAGTCGAGCAGCGCCTGCGCCGGTGCCTTCAGCCGGGCGTTGGCCTCAAGCGGCGGCAGCGGCGGGCAGTCGAATTGCGCGCGATGCTTGAAGTCCGGCCCCAAGGCGATTCTCGGCTGCCGGTTGAGAAGCTGGTTGAGCGCCTCCGGTTCCAGGTAGAGCGCCTCGGGCGCCAGCACCGGCCGTTCGATGTCATGGGCCAGGCTCTGATGGCGGCCCCGCACCAGGCTCCAGAACCGCTCCACGGCCTCGGCCATCCCCGCCTGCTGCAGAATGAGGGTGTTGGCCGGCAGGTAGTCGAACAGGGTGGCGAGGCCCGCGCGCTCGAAGAAGAGCGGCAGGTAGCACTCCACGCCATTCGGTGACAGTCCGGCGGAGACATCCTGGTAAACGCTGCAGCGGCGCACGTCCGCATCGAAGGCGTCATGCCAGTTGTTGCGAAAGCGGGCGATGCCGGCGGCGTCGAACGGGAACTCCTTGGCGGGCAGCAGCTCGATGCCGGGCACCTGCTCGATGGTCATCTGGGTCTCGACGTCGAAGGTGCGCAAGGTGTCGATCTCCACGTCGAAGAGGTCGATGCGCACCGGGTTGGCCAGCCCCATGGGGAAGATGTCCATCAGCGAGCCCCGAACCGCGAACTCGCCGCGGTGGGCCACCGTATCCACCGCCAGGTAGCCCGCCGCCTCCAGCCGCTTGCGCTCGGCGTGCAGGTCGAAGCGCGCCCCGACCTTGAGCGAAAGGGCTTGGCCGTCGATGAAGGCGCGCGGCGGCAGCCGCTGCATCAGCGTCGCCGCCGGCACCACCAGGATGCCCCGCTTCATGGCCGGCAGCCGGCGCAGCGTGGCCAGCCGCTCGGAAATGATGTCCTGATGCGGCGAAAAGGCATCGTAGGGCAGCGTCTCCCAAGCCGGAAAGTGCAGGATGTCGATGCCGGGCGGCGCGTAGAAGCGCACCTCCTCAAGGCATCGAACCGCCGCCGCCGCATTGTTGGTGGCGATCAGCGCAAGCCCGGCGTGCGCCGCCCCCGCCTTGGCCGCGAAGTAGCTGGCCGCCCCGTCCGCCAAGCCCGCCCACGACAGGCGTTCGCCGGGCTTGACGGCCAGCGCGTCGGCGGGGAGGGCTTCAAGGGAGGGCGAGGTCATGGAACACAGCCCGGAAATGTCCGCAGCGTGGACGGGGCGGGCATTCTAGCTATTTCATGTCAATGTGCTGCACCGGCGCCAGCCGGTGGCCGAGCATGTCAACCGCCGCCTGCGCCTGCTCCGGAATGACGTAGCCCAGTAGCGGCTCGAAGTCGTCCTCTTCTTCGGTCTCGGAATCAAAGACGACTTCATTCCAGATGGGCCTGAACCCATCGATCTTGATTTCCACAGGGGCACAGGCTTCGCCGCGAATCACCTCTTGGTTTGCCAACATGAGTTGCACAGGCTCCGAGCGCAGGAAATTGCCTAGCCTGTCCTTCCAGGATCGAGGAGGAATCAACGCGCCGGCGCCTGTATCGACCAGCATTCCGGATTGAATGGACTTATGCCCGTCGAGCCGATTGGCAATGGTGGTCTGGGCGATTATGCGACCCATGGCGGGAACTCCTTGCCAGCGTTGCAGGGAAATGGCAGTGCGAAAGGCATTGTACTCCGATATTGACCCAATCCCGATCCTGCGCGCCCGCGAAGCGGGCGCGTTGGAGTTTCGCTGCGCGAAACTCCGCTGCCGTTGCGTGGGTCAGGTTCCGATATGTTTGTGAGCCCGCACATCCTCTTGGCGACAATGCCCACCTTCAACCGCCGCGACTTCGCTGCCATCTGCGCCCAGAGTTCGGTTGAGCTGCCCTGACTGGCGGCCGATTGCGCGATGCTCCGCATTGCGTCGCAGCCCACCAACAAAATCAAGGGGTTGCGGGGCACCACGCGGCTTCCAAATTGATTTGCAAAAGGGTACAGTGCGCCCGTGCCGAAACGAACAGCCCATGGGGTGCCGTGAACCTTCCCTCGCCGGGCTGCCGTGGCGCAGTCCTTGCGTGTCCCGTTGATGCCATGAAGCCCACCAACATTCAGGATCCCAACTACTTCCACAAGGTGGTGGACTGCCAGTGGGCCTGCCCGGCGCACACCCCCGTGCCGGAGTACATCCGCCTGATCGCCGAAGAGCGCTACACCGAAGCCTACATGCTCAACTGGGACAGCAACGTCTTTCCGGGCATTCTCGGCCGCACCTGCGACCGGCCCTGCGAGCCCGCCTGCCGCCGGGTGCGCACCGAGGAGCAGCCGGTCGCCATCTGCCGGCTGAAGCGGGTGGCCGCCGACCACAAGGGCGACATACGCCCGTACCTGCCCCGGGTGCCCGCCGCCGGCAACGGCAAGCGCATCGCGCTGCTGGGCGCTGGCCCGGCGTCGCTGGCGGTGGCGCGGGATCTGCTGCCGCTCGGCTACGAGATGCACCTGTTCGAGCGGGATCCGGCGGGCGGCGGCATGATGCGCAGCCAGATACCGGCCTTCCGCCTGCCGGCGGACGTGCTGGAGGAGGAGGTGGACCTGATCCTCGACATGGGCGTCGAGTGCCATTTCGGCCACGGGGTCACCAGCATGAAAGCGATGCTGGAGATGGACTTTGACGCTTACTTCGTCGGCACCGGCGCGCCTCGGGGACGGGATCTCAAGCTGCCGGGCCGCGACGCGGTGGACCGGCACGTCTCGATCGGCATCGATTGGCTGTCCAGCGTCGCCTTCGGCCACGTCGACGCCATTGCCGGCAACGTCATCGTCATGGGCGGCGGCAACACCGCCATGGACTGCTGCCGCACCTCCAAGCGGCTCGGCGCGGACAGCGTCACGGTGGTGGTGCGCTCCGCCTTCGAGGTGATGAAGGCCTCGGATTGGGAGAAGGAGGATGCCATGAGCGAAGGCATCCCCATCATCAACAACCGCCCGCCCAAGGCGTTCACGCACGACAACGGCAAGCTGACCGGCGTCGTTTTCGGCTGCGTCAAGCCGGTCGAGGGCGCTGACGGGCGGCTGCGCTACGAACCGAGCGGCGAGGATGACGTGTTCCTGCCGGCCGACCACATACTCATGGCCATCGGCCAGGAGAACCACTGCCCTTGGATTGAACGGGACTTGGGCATCGCGTTCGACAAGTGGGATTGCCCGGTGCTTGATGAGGCCACCCTGCAGTCCACCCATCCCAAGGTCTTCTTCGGCGGCGACTCGGCCTTCGGCCCGGAGAACATCATCTGGGCGGCGGCCCACGCGCACCAAGCCGCCATCTCCATTCACCTGTTCTGTCAAGGCAAGGACTTAAAGGCCGACCGCCCCCCCCAGGGCGTCAACCTGATCAGCACCAAGATGGGCATCCATGAGTGGAGCTACGACAGCGAGCACGACCCCGCGGCGCGCCATCCGGTGCCGCATGCGGACCAGCGCCAGGCCTTGGGCAACATCAAGATCGAGGTGGAGCTCGGCTTCGACAAGCGCCTGGCGGCCAAGGAGGCGCAGCGCTGCCTCAACTGCGACGTGCAGACGGTCTTCACGGACCGGCTGTGCATCGAATGCGACGCCTGCGTGGACATCTGCCCCATGGACTGCATCTCGTTCACCGAAAACGGCGCGGAGCCGGAGCTGCGGCAGCGGCTGACGGCCCCGGCCGTCAACGGCGAGCAGGACCTCTACGTTTCCGACCGCCTGTCCACCGGTCGGGTGATGGTCAAGGACGAGGACGTCTGCCTGCACTGCGGCCTGTGCGCGGAGCGCTGTCCGACCAACGCCTGGGACATGCAGCGCTCCGTGGTCCACATCCCGCAGCTCGGCTCCTACGCCCAATGAACGTCACCTACAACGACTTCGTCATCCGCTTCGCCAACGTCAACGGCTCGGGCTCGGCGAGCGCTAACGGCATGTTTGCCAAGGCGCTGTTCCGCATGGGCATCCCGGTGGCGGCGCGCAACATCTTCCCCTCCAACATTCAGGGGCTGCCGACCTGGTTTGAGGTGCGCGTGAACGAGCGGGGCCACCTCGGCCGCCGCGAGGGCGTGGACATCATGGTGGCCATGAACGCCGAGACCTATGCGGAGGACATCGCCGACATCAAGCCCGGCGGCTACCTGTTCCACGACAGCTCCAAGCCCTTGGCGGCGCACCTCAGGCGCGGCGACGTCAAAGAGATCGGCATGCCCATCGCCGCCCTGCTGCTGCCCGAGTTCAACGACTTGAAGCAGCGGGGGCTGTTCAAGAACATCGTCTATCTGGGCGCGCTGTCGGCGCTGCTGAACATCGAGTTCGAGGTCATCACCGGCATGGTGGCCAAGCAGTACCGGGGCAAGGACGATCTGATCACGCCCAACATCCATGCCTTGGAGCTCGGTCGCCGCTATGCCTTGGACTACCTGAACGGCCCCATCGAATACCAAGTGCGGCGCTCAAGCGCCAACGGCGAGAAGATTCTCATCGACGGCAACACCGCCGCCGCCCTCGGCGCCCTCTACGGGGGGGCAACGGTCTGCGCTTGGTATCCGATCACGCCGTCCACCTCGGTGGCGGAGTCCTTTGAGCGCCACGCCAACGCCCTGCGCAAGGACAAGGCCACCGGCGCCAACAAGTTCGCCGTCATCCAGGCCGAGGACGAGCTGTCCGCCATCGGCATCGTCATCGGCGCCGGCTGGAACGGCGCCCGCGCCTTCACCGCCACCAGCGGCCCCGGCATTTCGCTCATGTCGGAATTCCTGGGGCTGGCGTACTTTGCGGAGATTCCGGCGGTGGTCTTCGACATCCAGCGGGCCGGCCCGTCCACCGGGATGCCGACCCGCACCCAGCAAAGCGACCTGACCGCGGCGGCCTACGCCTCCCACGGCGACACCCGGCACGTGCTGCTGTTCCCGTCGTCGCCCAAGGAGTGCTTCGACTTCGCCGCCGAGGCGCTGGATTTGGCGGACCGGCTGCAAACGCCGATCATCGTCATGAGCGACTTGGAGCTGGGGATGAACGACAACGTCTCCGAGCCCTTCGAGTGGAACGATGAGCGGCGCTACGACCGGGGCAAGGTGCTCGATGCGGCGGCGCTGGACGCCGCTGAGGAGTTCGGCCGCTACCTCGACGTGGACGGCGACGGCATCGGCCGGCGCACCCTGCCGGGCGCGCATCCGCACAAGGGCGCCTTCTTCACGCGCGGCACCTCGCGCGACGAGCAGGCCCGCTACACGGAAAGCCCGGAAGCCTACCAGCGCAACATGGAGCGGCTGGAGCGCAAGTGGGCCACCGCCGCCGAACTGACGCCGAAGGCCGAAATAGCCGATGCCGGCCGCCGGAACGGCATTCTCTACTACGGGACCAGCGCCATGCCCATGACCGAGGCGCTGGAGCTGCTCCGGGAGCAGGGCATCGCCTTGGATCGCATTCGCGTGTGCGGCTTTCCGTTCGGGGAGGAGGTGCGCGGCTTCATGGGCCGCCACGAGCGCGTGTTCGTGGTCGATCAGAACCGAGACGCGCAGATGCGCTCGCTGCTGATCAACGAAGGGGCGGCCGAACCCGCCAAGCTCGTCTCGGTTCGCTATTACGCCGGCCTGTCCATTTCCGCCGACACGATTCGCGACCAAGTGCTCGAGCACTACCAGGCCGAGCGGCTGCCACGGCTGACGGAGGTGGGTTCGTGACCTTCGTCGTCAAGCCGCGCATCCGCCATCCGCAGCTGCCGGTCAACGACCTCGGCCTCACGCGCCGCGACTACGAGGGCGCCGTCTCCACGCTCTGCGCGGGCTGCGGGCACGATTCGGTCAGCGCCGCCATCGCCGCCGCCTGCGCCGAACTCTCCCTGCCGCCGCACCGCTTCGCCAAGGTTTCCGGCATCGGCTGCTCGTCCAAGACGCCGAGCTACTTCCTGGGCAAGTCCCACGGCTTCAACTCGGTGCATGGCCGCATGCCGTCGGTGGCCACCGGCGCCAACCTGGCCAACCGGTCGCTCTACTGCGTGGGCGTCTCCGGCGACGGCGACAGCGCCTCCATCGGCTTGGGCCAGTTCGCGCACGTCGTTCGCCGCCGCATCAACATGGTTTACATCGTTGACAACAACGGCACCTACGGGCTCACCAAGGGCCAGTTCTCCGCTACCAACGACCGCGGCTCGACCAGCAAGAAGGGGGTGCCCAACCTCTACGAACCCATCGATCTGGTGAGCATGGCGCTGCAGATCGGCGCTGGCTTCGTGGCCCGCAGCTTCTCCGGCGACAAGAAGCAGCTCGTGCCGCTCATCAAGGCGGCGCTGGCGCATCCGGGCATGGCGTTCCTGGACGTGATCTCGCCGTGCGTGGCCTTCAACAACCACAACGGCTCCACCAAGAGCTTCGACTACGTGCGCGGCCACAGCGAACGGCTGGTGGAGGCGGACTTCCTGCCGGCACAGGCGGAGATCACCGCCGACTACGATCCGGGCACCATCGAGGACGTGCCCATGCCGGACGGTTCCATCCTGCGGCTGTCCAAGGTGGCCAAGGACTTTGACGTCCACGACCGCATCGGCGCCTTGGAGTACGTGCAGCGCAAGCAGGAGCGGGGCGAAGTGGCCACCGGCCTGCTCTACGTGGAACCCGACGCCCCGGATTGCCACGACATGCTGGGCACGGTGGCAACCCCCTTGAACGCCCTGACCGAGGCCGACCTTTGTCCGGGCGAGGCGGCTCTTGAACGACTGAACCAGAGTTTTCGCTAAGCCGATTCGGAGCAAGGGCATCCCGCCCTCGGACGGCGCGAACCGCCGTGCTCGCGCAGTATTCACGCTCCGCCGCATGGTGCGCGTTCCCCGCTTGCGTGTCGTCCGGCGGGCCGCGGCGAGAACTCCCTCCCGCGCTGAGTTCAACCGGATCCCAAGGACGCCCTCTGCGCCAACCAGCGTCCCAGCGAATGCTGGCTCTCCTGAGACGGCGTGCCCGCCAGCAAGCCCGCTAGGCTGATGTCCTCGTCGAGTTCTCGCCAGTGAATGCCAGTGCCGCCGTCAATGATCGTCCAACCAGCCCTTTCCCGCTCCGTTGCATGCGCAAGCCTAGGATACCAGCTCGAAGGAACTGCCAGCGTCCTTCCGTCGCAAAGAGTCACGACTAGAGAATCGTCAGATACCTTGACGTTCAACACCGTAGTCATCCGCTTGTCAACGGCCGAAATGTCCATTCCAAGCCTCCATTATCTCTTCGCGGCGCTCCCCGACCAGTTTGGAAATCCGATTGATTTCAGCAGCTCGGAAGCCACTGCTTCGGGCCAGCTGCACTGGCTCGAGCCAGAACTTTGCGACATCTCCGTCCCGCTCCACATTAACATGAACAGGCTCGTCAGCTTCGTTGGAGTAGAAATACAGCCGATAAGGCCCATGTCGCAGCACAGTAGGCATGTGCATCATCGCCAGCCAGCGCCCATTTGCTTCCTCTACCATGTCCTTGACCTTGGGTGAAGTCAATAGACTCTCCCACCCCCGCTCCCCCCGACTGCCTGCCAATACCAACAGACTTGGCCAAGGTGCGTGTGCGTTGACGCCTACCCGACCCGGCAGTATCATCCGCTCGCCATTTCGGTTCGGGCAGTTCACGGGGTATGGCGCAGTCTGGTAGCGCGCCTGCTTTGGGAGCAGGATGTCGGGAGTTCAAATCTCTCTACCCCGACCATTGCCGCTTTGCTTCGTTGCGCTCGTAGCTCAACTGGATAGAGCATCTGCCTTCTAAGCAGGCGGTTGAAGGTTCGAGTCCTTCCGGGCGCGCCACACGTCAAGTTCCCGCCGCAATCCGGCAAGCGTGGCTGGGCGGTTGCCGAACGGCTGCGAATGGGCGAGTGCTGACGGGTTGATGGTGGGCGTAGCTCAGTTGGTAGAGCTCCGGGTTGTGATCCCGGCGGTCGCGGGTTCGAATCCCGTCGTCCACCCCATGCGATTTGCGGGAACGTCTTAAGCTCTATGCAAGTGTCACTGGAAGTTGTCTCCGGCGTCGAACGCCGGCTCACCATTGTCGTTCCGTCCGAGGAGTTTGAGGATCGGGTCGCCGGCAAGCTGCTCGACTTGAAGGGCAGCGTTCGCCTGCCGGGCTTCCGGCCCGGCAAGGTGCCCCTGAAGGAGGTGCGGCGTCGGTTTGGGTCCGCCGTGCGGGCGGATGCCGCGGACGAGGCCATGCGCGCCAGCTTTGATGAAGCCGTGCTGCAGGAGTCGCTCATGCCCGTGAGCGTTCCGCGCCTGGAGGCGGTTCAGCTTGAGCCTGGCGCCGACCTCGAGTTCACCGCCAGTTTTGAAGTCCTGCCCGAGGTCGAGCTGGCTGACCTGGCCGCCGTCGAAGTGCAGCGGCCCCAGGCCGAAATCACCGATGCCGACGTGGATTCGATGCTCGAGAACCTGCGCCGGCAGCAGCTCACTTGGCACCCCGTCGAACGGTCGGCCACCGAGGGGGACCGGGTGCAGGCGGACTTTGAAGGCCGTCTTGACGGCGAGGCGTTCGATGGCGGCAGCGGCAAGGACGCGCAGTTGGTGTTGGGCGCCGGCCAGATGGGCGAGGATTTCGACAGCGCCGTGACTGGCTTGGAAGCAGGTGCGGCGACTTCGTTTGACGCCGTCCTGGCGGACGACCATCCGAACGAGGCGCTGCGCGGGCGCGCGGTTCGTTTCGAGGCCACCGTGAAGCTGGTCGAGGAGCCGCGGCTGCCTGAGCTTGATGAAGCCTTCTTCGAATCCATGGGCGTCAAGGAAGGCGGCCTGCCGGCGTTCCGGGAGGAGGTGACGGGCAACATGCAGCGGGAAATGCAGGATCGGATTCAGCAATTGGTCGTCACGCAGGTGATGGACGAACTGCATCGCCTGCACAGCGTTCAGTTGCCGCCGGCCTTGGTGGACCGGCGGATTCAGGCCCGCAAGGAGGCGATGCTGAACCAGTTTGCGCCCCAAGGCCGCCGCCGCTTGGACCCATCATCCTTGCCGGACGAGCTGTTCCGGGGCCAAGTGGAGAAGGAGGTCGCCGTCGGCTTGGTGACCCGCCAGATCCGCAAGGCCAACGCTCTCGAACTCGATGACGAAGCCGTCCGCGCCGAGGTTGAGCGCATCGCGGCGTCCTATGCGGAGCCGGAGGCGGTGGCCCGCTCCATCTACCAGGACGAGAGCCACTTGCAGCGCATCGAGGAGCGGGTGGCCGAGAATCAGCTAGTCGCCTTCGTCTTGGAACAGGCCAAGGTAAATGTGCTAAAAAGCAACTATCAGGACATCGTGACCGGCCAAGCCCTGCCGCCGCCGGAGGGGTCGCCGGCGGCTTCCGCGGGCGGGCGGGATGGCGGCGGCGCTGGCGCCGCCGACTGAACTGCAACAGGAGAACGCAATGACCCAACAAGGCAGCGTCCCGGAGATCGCCGGCCTCGGCTTGGTTCCCATGGTGGTGGAGCAATCCGCCCGCGGCGAGCGCTCCTATGACATCTACTCGCGCCTGCTCAAGGACCGCATCATCTTCATGGTTGGCCCAGTGGAGGACCAGGCGGCCAACTTGGTCATCGCCCAGATTCTGTTCCTGGAGTCGGAGAACCCGGACAAGGACATCCACCTCTACATCAATTCCCCGGGCGGCGCCGTGACCTCCGGCATGGCGATCTACGACACCATGCAGTTCGTGCGCTGCGACGTCAGCACCCTGTGCATCGGCCAGGCGGCCAGCATGGGCGCCTTCCTGCTCGCGGCGGGCCAGCCGGGCAAGCGCTTCGCCCTGCCCAATTCACGGATGATGCTCCATCAGCCGGCGGTCGGCGGCATGCGCGGGGTGGCCGCCGACATCGAAATACAGGCCAACGAGATACTTGCGATGCGGGAGCGGCTGAACGGGCTGCTCGCCGAGCACACCGGCCAGCCGATCGAACGCATCCGCGCCGATTCCGACCGGGATTTTTGGATGAACGCCGGCGATGCGGAGTCCTATGGCCTGATCGATCTCGTGCAGCAGCCCCGTCGGCAACTGGCCGAGGCGGTTGGACAATGAACGAGGCTCTGCGCCTCGCCCCAGCGAAGCCGGCAACGCCTGACGCTCCAATGCCGCGAGGCTTGGCGTTCGCGCGGGTTCGTAAACGTCTCGGAACCCGACCCCCGCAACGGGCGCGGAGTTTCGCGCAGCGAAACTCCAACCGCCTCTCGCCCTCTGGGCGAGAGGCGCGGGCTTGCAAAGCCAGTTTGCATCAAACATAGTTGGCAACGCACTTGATGACGCTTTCAGAAACGCTCCCGACCCATTGCCGCGTTTGCTCGAACGGCCAATGGCCCAGCCGCTTCCGGCAGGCTTGCGGCGTTCAGGGCGGCAGGGCGCGGATGACGGAGGAGACGAGGTAACCATGGCGGAAAAAGGCGGCCGCGGCGACGACGCCGGCAAGCTCCTGTATTGCTCCTTTTGCGGCAAAAGCCAGCACGAAGTGCGCAAGCTCATCGCCGGCCCCTCGGTGTTCATATGCGATGAGTGCGTGGAACTGTGCAACGACATCATTCGCGAGGAGGCTTCGGACACCAGCCAAGACGGCGAGAGCGGCAAGCTGCCCATCCCGACGGAGATCAACAGCATCCTCGATCAGTACGTCATCGGCCAGGACCACGCCAAGAAGGTGCTCGCGGTCTCGGTTTACAACCACTACAAGCGCCTGAACTACACGGCCAAGAAGGATGATGTGGAGCTGTCCAAATCCAACATCCTGCTGATCGGTCCCACGGGTTGCGGCAAGACGCTGCTCGCGGAAACCTTGGCCCGGCTGCTTGACGTGCCCTTCACCATCGCCGATGCGACCACCCTCACGGAGGCGGGCTACGTGGGCGAGGACGTCGAGAACATCATCCAAAAGCTGCTGCAGAAGTGCGACTACGAGGTGGAGCGGGCCCAGGTCGGCATCGTTTACATCGACGAGATCGACAAGATCTCGCGCAAGTCCGACAACCCCTCGATCACCCGGGACGTTTCCGGCGAAGGCGTGCAGCAGGCCCTGTTGAAGCTCATCGAGGGCACGGTCGCCTCCGTGCCGCCGCAAGGGGGGCGCAAGCACCCGCAGCAGGAGTTTCTGCAGGTCGATACCAGCAACATCCTGTTCATCTGCGGAGGCGCCTTCTCCGGCCTTGACAAGATCATTCTCGACCGTTCGGACAAATCCGGCATTGGCTTCAGCGCCGAGGTCAAGGGCGAGGAGTCGCGCGGGCAAATCGGCGAAACCCTGCGCCAAGTGGAGCCGGAGGACCTGATCCGGTACGGCCTCATACCCGAATTCGTCGGCAGGCTGCCGGTGGTGGCCACGATCGATGAACTTGACGCCGACGCCTTGGTTCGCATTTTGACCGAACCGCGCAATTCGCTGACCAAGCAGTACGGCAAGCTGTTCGAGATGGAGAACGTCGAAGTGGACTTCCGCGAGGACGCCCTGCAGGCCATCGCGCGCAGGGCCATGGAGCGCAAAACCGGCGCCCGCGGCCTGCGCTCCATACTGGAGTCCGTGCTGCTCGAAACCATGTACGACCTGCCGTCATCGGACTCGGTCGCCAAGGTCATCATTGATGAAAGCGTGATCAACGGCGAAAGCGAGCCGATGCTGATGTACGAGAACAAGGAGCAGGCCAAGGCCGCCCAGGAGGAGTAGGGCCCCGCGCCCGTCCAACCCCCGCCGCCCGTGAAGGTCGTCAAAGCCATTCCCGTCCTGCCGCTGCGCGCCATGGTGGTTTACCCGCATGGCGTGCAGCCCCTGCTGGTGGGCACGGAAAGCTCCATCAAGGCCATCGAGGCGGCCATGGGCGGCGATCGGCAAGTGCTGCTCGTGGCCAAGCGCGAGGCGGGCAGCGAGCCTGCGGAAGCCGCCGATCTGCATGCGGTGGGCACCTTGGCGACGGTGCTGCAGTCGCTCAAGTCGCCGCCCGGCGGAACTGTGAAGATTCTTGTCGAAGGTCGGGCGCGGGCCAGGATCGAGCAGCTTGACTTCAGTGGCGCCCATGTCACCGCCAGGGCCGTTCCGCTGGCGGATGCGGGGTTGGAGGCAGCGCAAGCCGAGGCGCTGCGTCGCGCGGCGTTGTCCGAGTTCGAACGCTACGCGCAGGAGAGCCGCAAAGTGCCCCAGGAGGTCTTGTCCTCCCTGTCCAGCCTGACGGACCTAAGCAGGCTGCTCGATGCCGCAGCGGCGCAAGTCGATGTCCCGGCACAACGCAAGCAGGCCCTGCTTGAGGAGCTTGACCTCGCCAGGAGGGGGGAGCTGCTGCTGAGCCTCATGGCCGGTCAGGTCGGTCAAAGCGAGATGGACAAGGAGATCCGCGGACGCGTCAACAAGCAGATGGAAAGGAGCCAGCGCGAGTACTACCTCAACGAGCAGATGAAGGCGATTCAGAAGGAGCTGGGCGACATCCGGGAGTCCCCGAACGAGTTCGAGGCCTTGGCCCAGTCGATCGAAGAGGCCCGCCTGACCAAGGAGGCGAAGGAAAAGGCCCTGGCTGAGCTTGGCAAGCTCAAGCAGATGCCGCCGATGTCGGCGGAAAGCACGGTGGTGCGGACCTACCTCGACTGGATGGTGCGCATTCCCTGGAGAAGGCGCAGCCGCCTGGTCCGTGACATGGCGCTCGCCGAGCGCGTCCTGGATGAGGACCACTACGCGCTCGATGAGGTCAAGGAACGGGTTTTGGAGTGCCTCGCCGTTCAGGCGCGCACCAAGCGGACCGCGGGGCCGATCCTCTGCTTGGTGGGCCCGCCGGGCGTTGGCAAGACCTCGCTTGGCGAGAGCATCGCCCGAGCCACCGGTCGCCGCTTCGCCCGCATGGCATTGGGCGGCGTGCGCGATGAGGCCGAGATCCGGGGCCACCGCCGCACCTACATCGGCTCCCTGCCGGGCAAGGTGCTGCAGAAGATGGCCAAGGTGGGCGTGCGCAATCCGCTCATCCTGCTTGATGAAGTGGACAAGTTGGGCATGGACTATCGGGGCGACCCGGCCAGCGCGCTGCTCGAAGTGCTGGACCCGGAGCAAAACAATCGCTTCAACGACCACTATCTGGAGGTGGACTACGACCTCTCCGACGTCTTCTTCATCTGCACGTCCAACTCCCTGGACATTCCGGCGCCGCTGCTCGACCGCATGGAGGTGATCCGGCTGCCCGGCTACATGGAGGAGGAGAAGCTCAACATCGCCCGGCGCTTCCTGCTGCCCAAGCAAATGGCGGCGGCGGGGCTGGCGCCCGGCGAGCTTGCGGTTGACGACGACGCCCTGATCCAATTGATCCGCCACTACACCCGCGAGGCGGGGGTGCGCGGCCTGGAGCGCGAGCTGGCCAAGCTCGCCCGCAAGGTGGTTCGGCAGCAGGCCGCGGACGGCGGCGGCGACGGCGCTGCCATCGGGGCGGCCGATTTGGAGCGCTACAACGGGGTGCGCAAATTCACCTACGGGCTGGCGGAGGAGCAAAGCCGGGTGGGCGTCGCCACGGGCTTGGCTTGGACGGAGGCGGGCGGCGAACTGCTCAACATCGAAGCCGTGGCCGTGCCCGGCAAGGGGCGCCAGACTCGCACCGGCTCCCTGGGCGACGTCATGCAGGAGAGCATTCAGGCGGCGTTGACCTTCGTCCGCAGCCGCAGCGAATCCCTTGGCGTGCCCGATGACTTCCACCAGAAGTACGATCTGCACGTGCACGTGCCCGAAGGGGCCACGCCCAAGGACGGCCCCAGCGCCGGCATCGGCATGTGCGCGGCATTGGTGTCGGTGGCGACCGGCGTGCCGGTGAAGGCCAGCGTCGCCATGACCGGCGAGATCACCTTGCGCGGCCGGCTGCTCCGCATCGGCGGGCTCAAGGAAAAGCTGTTGGCGGCCCACCGGGGCGGCATCCTGGAGGTCGTCATCCCGGCGGAGAACGAACGCGACCTCAAGGAGATCCCGGACGGCGTCAAATCGGGCCTGAACATCCATCCGGTGCAGTGGATGGACCAAGTGCTCGACCTAGCCCTTGAATCCCGTGCGGCCCCGGCCTTGCCGCCGGCCGGCGAGGCGCTGCCGCCGGCGACGGTTCCCGTGGAGCCTGACCTTCCCGCTGACCCGCATTGATGTTGGCCACGCCTCTCCCAATTCGGATCAAGCCCGGCTTGTCGGCAGCGGAGCTTCGCGCCGGCGCCACTCCAACGAACCGAAGGTTGGCCGCGACGGCCAGGTCATGGATGCGGCGCGTCAAGCTTGGATGCTTGGACGGATGCAAGGAGTGCGTGGCTTGAGCGTTGGCGCATGGGACCCGGCCGAGCAGATGGCGGAACTGAGCGATGCGGTGCTCGCCGAACTGCTTGCCGCGGCGGATTGCCTGGACGAGGAGGGCTTCGGCCTGTCGGCGGCGCAGGTCAGCCGCTTGGCAGCGACCGCTCGGCTTCGACCCGAGGCGTGGCAGCCAGCGGCGGCGCTGGACGATGAGCAGGTGATTCGGCTGGTGCGCCTCTACGCGCTGGCGGAGGGGCGGTTTCCGGAGTGGAAGGCCGGCTCCGCCTCCCCGGTGATCGCGCTGTGCCGCCTGCTGCGCCGCCGCGGCGCTTGGCCCGCCGGCCTGACGGCTTGGATCAAGGCGCACAGCGACAACAAGTTCCTGCCCTACGGCAGCTTGGCCGACCGTCTTTAGGCTGTTCCGCGGGCTTTAAGTCCTCTCAAGCCGCTTAACCTCCTGGCGTCCCCGCAGGGCTTGCGGCTCCATTCCCGGACTCCCTGCCGGGGTCAGCCGCGCAGGCGGCGGGCGGCGGACTCGTGGCGGGCGCGCAGGGCCGCTGCGTCCAGGCCGCAAAGCTCCGAATCCCGCACCCGCCAGCGGCCATTGACCATCACGTGGCGGGCCCTTGATGCGCCGCAGGTCAGCAGCGCGGCCACGGGGTCGCCGGCGCCGCTGAAGCGCAACTCCTGCAAATCGAACAGGGCAAGATCCGCCAGTGCGCCGACGGCGATTTTGCCCAGCCCATCCCGGCCCAGGGCCGCAGCGCCGCCGGCGGTGGCCCAACGCAGGGCGTCGTCGATGCCGACCCGAGCGCAGCCGTAGCGCAGCCGCTGGAGCAGGAACGCCTGGCGCGCCTCCTGCATCAGGTTGGAGTGGTCGTTCGAGGCCGAGCCGTCCACGCCCAGCGCGACGGGCGCGCCCGCCCCCTCAAGGTCGAGCGCGGGACAGATGCCGGAAGCCAGCAGCATGTTGGAGGTTGGGCAATGGCATACGCTCGTGCCCGCGGCGCCGATGCGCCTTGTCTCATCGGCCGTGAAGTGGATGCCGTGGGCCAGCCAGACATCGCTTTCCAGCCAGCCCAGGGATTCCAGGTAGGGCAGGGGGCGCAGCCCGAACCGGGCGATGCAAAAGGCGTTCTCATCCTCGGTTTCCGCAAGGTGGGTGTGCAGCCGCACGCCCCGCTCCCGTGCCAGTTGCGCCGTCTCCCGCATCAAGTCCGCGCTGACCGAGAAGGGCGAGCAGGGCGCCAGCGCAATCTGCACCATCGCGTCATCGCGCGCGTCATGGTGGCGTTCGATGGCCCTTTCGCTGTCGGCCAGGATCGTCGCCACGCTCTGGGTGACGCGGTCGGGCGGCAGGCCGCCTTGAGACTGCCCCAGGCTCATGGAGCCTCGGGTCAAGGTCACGCGCATCCCGAGGCGCTGGGCGGCCGCCGCCTGCAGGTCGATCGCGTCGGCGAAGCCCTCCGCGAACAGGTAGTGATGGTCCGCGGTGGTGGTGCAGCCGCTCAGCAGCAGCTCCGCCAGCGCCAGTTCGGTCGCCGCTGAGACGCATTCCGCGTTCATCTTCGCCCAGATCGGGTAGAGCGCGCCCAGCCAAGCGAACAGCGCCTTGTTCTGGGCCGCTGGCAGAGCGCGGGTCAGGGTCTGGTAGAAGTGGTGGTGCGTGTTGATCAAGCCCGGCGTCAGCACCAAGCCCGCCACGTCAAGCCGCCGGTCCGTGCGGGTGCGGGGCCGCTCGCCGGCCGCCAGCACCTCCGTGATTCGATTGCCCCGCACGACCACGCCGCCGCTGGCGTCCTGGGCGCCGCCGGTCCAGCAGGCTGCGGGGTTGGCCAGCCAAAGCGATTCGGCTTGGACGGTCAAGGCGCGCGCTCCGCCGGTGGCGAAAGCCCGCAGCCCTTGAGAATGATTCGCGACAGGAAGCCGGCGATCCGGTCGATCAGCTCGCGTTCGTACTCCGCGTGGTTCAGGATGGTCAGCACTTGGGCGTCAAAGTCCGCGTAGTGTTGGGTGGCGGACCAGATCATGAATATCAAATGCGCCGGGTCCACGGGCTCCATGCGCCCCTGCTCCACCCAAGCGTCGATGATGGCGGCCTTTTCCCGCACCCAGCGGCGCATGTCCGAGCGAATGTAGCCCTTGATGCGCGGGGCGCCCTGGATGATCTCCATGGCGAACACCTTGGACGCTTGGGGGTGGGTGTAGGCCAACTCCACTTTCCTGCGAATGAACTGGTCCAGCACCTCGGCCGGGTCGTCATCGACCTTCATGTCCTCCAAGTGGACGTTCCACAATTCGATGATGTTGTTAAGCACCGCGAAGTAGAGGTTGTCCTTGCCGCTGAAGTAGTAGTGAACGTTGGCCTTGGCAACGCGGGCGCGATCGGCGATTTTGCGGATGCTGGCGCCGCGGTAGCCGTGCAGGGCGAATTCCTGCTCCGCCGCCTTGAGGATGGTCTGGAAATTGCGGTCGCGAATGCGGCCCCGCTTGTAGCGGCGCTTTCCGCCCGGGGCGCTTGGGCTTGACTGGCGCTGCGGCATGGCGGCGGGCGGCCCTCCAAGGTTGGCGATCACGAGAGGCTGCCAAATGACCAGTGCCGCGGACCCGGGCTGACGGCGCGCCTCAAACTCAGCCGTCGTCCTTCAGCGAGGCGCATCGCCGCCGATTCCAGCCAACAGCCATTCCATCTTGAGCAGGTCCTCATCGGCCATCGTTTCGCCCTCGGCCAGCCTTTGGCGGCCTTCGGCGTCGAACAACGGGCCGGTGAAGACGCGCAGCGCCCCGGACAGGAGGCGTTGGCGCCGCTCCAGGACCCTCTCCCGCACCTCCTGCGGCACTTGGCCGCCCCAGCCCACGAGCTGGGTGGCATCCTGCTCCACCCCCACCCACTTGGATTGCGCCGTCCAGCGGCCATCGAGCTTGGCTTGAATTTTGTCGCGGTAGATCGGCAGCCAGTTGTGGGCGATGCTGACCAGGTGATGCTTGGGCGCGAAGGCGCTGCGATCCGTCTGGTAGCCCACGGACCAAACGCCGCGCTGCTCCGCCGCCTGAACCGCGGCGGAGGTCTCCGTGTGATGGGTGATGACATCGGCCTGCAGCGAGGCGAGCAGTTCGGCGGCCTCCCGGGAGCGGCCGGCGTCGCTCCAAGTCGAGATCCAGATGATCTCCACCTCGGCCTCCGGATTGGCCGCTCGCGCGCCCAGGGTGAACGCATTGACGCCCCGCACCACCTCGGGGATCGGGAAGGAGCCGACATAGCCCAAGCGATTGGTCTCGGTGACCAGGCCGGCGGCGAAGCCGGCCAGGTACCGGCCTTGGTAGGCGCGAATCTGGTAGGTGCCCAGGTTGCGGCCCATCGTGTAGCCCGCCGCGTGCTCGAAAACCACGTTGGGGAATCGCCGCGACACCCTGGCCGCCCCGCTCATGTGGCCAAAGGAGGTGGCGAAGATCATTTGCTGGCCGCTGCGCGCCAGCTTGGTGAGCACCCGCTCGGTGTCGCCGCCCGGCGCGACCTTGTCCAGCGCCGTGGTCTCGATGGCGTCGCCGAAATGCGCCTGAACCTTCTCCCGGGCCAGCTCGTGGGACAGGGTCCAGCCGCCTTGGCCCACCGGGTTCTCATGCACGAAGGCGACCTTCAGCGGCTGGGCGGCCAGCGGAGCCTGGATCAGCAGCAGCCCGGCGAGCAGCGCGAGGCGGGCCGCGGCCAGATGGAGCGTTCGATGTGGCAACGGGAGCGCGCCCGCCCGCGAAGCGGGCGCGTTGGGGTTTCGCTGGCGCGAAACCCCGCGCCTGTTGCGTGGATCAGGTTCCGATGTGAGTACGGGTCCGGGCGGCATGTCAACCCTCCTTGTGAAAGCTCTGGCCCAGCGCCGTCGGGGCGCGTCGATCGGAAAATCGGCCTTGGCTCGACAGGGCGATCAGCGCCGCCAGGCAAAGCGCGTAAGGCATCATTGAGAGGATGTTCGGCGAAACCGACCAGCCCATGTCCTGCATCAGCAGATTGAGGATGCTGAAGAAGCCGAACAGGTAGGATGCCAGAAGCGCCGAACCGGTGCGCCAGCCGGCCAGCACCACCATGGCCAGGGCGATCCACCCCCGGCCGGAGGTCATGTCCTCGGTCCACAACGGGGTGTAGGCCAACGACAGGTAGGCGCCGCCCAGGCCGGTCAGGGCCGCGCCCAGGCAGGCCATGGCGGCGCGCAGCGGCAGCACCCGCAACCCCAGCCGATGCGCCGCTTCCGGATCCTCGCCGACGGCGCTGAGCACCAAGCCGAAACGAGTTCGATGCAGCGTCAGCCCGATGCCCAGGGCAAGCGCCCAAGCGGCGTACAGCAGCGGATCCTGGGCGAACAAGGCCTTGCCGAGCAGGGGCAGCTCGGACAGCCAGGGAATCGCCGTCACGGCAATGCCCTGCAGGGAGCTGCCGACGTAGTCGCTGCCGACAAACGCGCACAGGCCGGAGCCGAACACGGCCAGCGCCAAGCCGCTGGCGACTGGATTGGCGCGCAGCGGCATGGTCAGCAGGACGAACAGCGATCCCATGAGCGCGCCCACGGCAATGGCGGCCAGCGCGCCTGCGGCATGGCTGCCGGTTTCCAAGCTGATGGCGAAGCCGGTCACTGCGCCCATCAGCATGATGCCCTCCTGGCCAAGGTTCAGCACCCCGGAACGCTCGGCCACCAACACGCCCAAGGCGCACAGGGCCAGCGGCGTGCCCGCCCGCAAGGCGGTGTGCAGGAGGTCCGCGGCCAAGTCGATGCCCATCAGGCCGCAATCCGCATGGAGGCCCCGGAGAGCGCGGGCCGGTAGTGAATCAACGCATCGGCCGCCAGCAGGTAGAACAGCAGCAGGCCTTGGAAGATCTGCGCTATGGACTTGGGCAGGCCAAACTCGATTTGCAGGTTTTCGCCGCCGATGAAGGTCAACGCCTGCAGCAGCGCCGCCAGCAGCATGCCCAACGGATGCCCGCGCCCGAGGAAGACGATGATGATCGCCGCAAAGCCGTAGCCGGAGGAGAGATGCGGCGTCAGCTGCCCCACTGGCCCGAGCACTTCAAACGCCCCGGCCAGGCCTGCCACAGCCCCGCAGCCGAGCAGCGCCAGCCACAGCAACGCCCCTTGGCTGAAGCCCGCGTACTGCGCTGCGGCCGCGCTCTCGCCCATGACGCGAAGCTGGAAGCCCACCAGCGCGCGGCTGCCGACCAGGCCCAGTGCCACCAGCAGCAGCAACGCGGCGACGAAGCCGATGTGGGTCCGGTAGCCTTCAACGATGGCGGGCAGCAGCAGCGGGTTGGCCAGCAGCGCGGATTCCGGGAAGTTGAAGCCTTGGGGATCCTTGAGAGGGCCATGCACCGCCCACAGCAGCAGGTGCAGCGCGACGTAGTTGAGCATGATGCTGGTGAGGATCTCGCTGCATTTGAAGCGGTGGCGGAGCAGGGCCACCAGACCGGCCCACAGCAGGCCGCCCGCCATGCCCGCGCCCAGCCCGGCGGCAACTCCCGCAAGTCGCGGCAGGCCCAGCGGGTTGGCGTCGTTGAACGCCAGCGCCGCCGCGCCGCTGCAAAGGCAGCCCAACAGGAACTGCCCTTCGGCGCCGATGTTCCAAATCCTGGCGCGGAAGCACAGGCTCAGGCCTGCGGCGCACAGCAGCAGCGGGGTCACCTTCAGCAGCAGTTCGCTCAGCCCGTAGGCATCGCGCACCGGATCGATGAAGAAGGCCTTGAGCACCGGCAGTGGCGGCTGGCCCAGCGCCGCGAACAGCGCTGCCCCGGTCGCCAGGGTGAGCAGCAGGGCGATCAAGGGCGCGAGCAGCAGCATCGACCTCGCGGGCTGGGAGCGCTTCTCGAGACGGATCATGGGCCGCCGTGCCCGGTCATCCAATGGCCCATGACCTCCGGGGTGACCTCGGCCTTGGGAAGCACCGGCGACAGGCGCCCGTCGCACAGTGCGCCCAGGCGGTCGCAGAGCGAGAACAGCTCATCGATGTCCTCGGAAAGCAGGAGCGCCGCGGCGCCGGCGGCGCAGGCTTCGAGCAGCCCCTCGTGGATGCGCGACTTGGCGGCCGGGTCCACGCCCCAGGTCGGATTGTGGCAGGCCAGCAGCCGGGGTTCGCCCAACAGCTCCCGCGCCACCAGAAAGCGCTGCAGATTGCCGCCGGAGAGTTCGCCGGCCGGGGTCGCCGAAGACGCGGCCCGGATGTCGTAGCCGGCCATGGCCTGTTCGGCGCGGGCGCCGACCTCGGCCCAGTTGACCCAAGGCCCGTCAATCAAGGCGCCCCGCCCGTGGTGGGTCAGCAGGAAATTCTCCGCAAGGCTCAGGCTGGGGACGGCGCCTTGCCCGATTCGGTCCAACGGCAAGCTGCGAATGCCCAAGGCGCGTCGGCGCTGCACCGGGTCGGCGCCGATTTCCTGCCCCAGAAAAACAAGGCGGTCGGCCGCGCCCCGCCGCTCGCCGCTGATGAGTTCGAGCAGCTCCCGCTCGCCGCTGCCCGCCACGCCGCCGATGCCAACGATCTCCCCGGCGCGCAGCGAGAATTCGGCGCGCTTGAGCCTGCCGCATTGCCCGAAGCGCGCCTTGAGCAGGGTCTCGCCCGTTGGCGCCCTTGGCCGCACCGGGGGGGAGGCCAAGGTTTTGCCGATCATCATGGCGACCAACTCGGCGCGGCTGGTTTCGGCCAGCGGCACGGTGCCGACCCATTGGCCCCCGCGCAGCACCGTGGCGCGGTCGCAGAGCCGCTCAACCTCCGCCAGCTTGTGCGAGACGAACAGGATGCTGCAGCCGTCATCGGCCAGCCGCTTCAAGGCGCGCATCAAGGCGGCCGCCTCCGCTGGCGTCAGCACCGAAGTGGGCTCGTCAAGGATCAACAGCGCCACGTCCGCCATCAGGCAGCGCAATATCTCCACGCGCTGCCGCTCGCCAGCGGAAAGCTCCGACACGCGCGCCGTCAAGCGCGCCTTAAGCTGCAAGCGCTCGCCCAGCCGTTCGAAGCGGCGCCGAATTTCGTCTTCCGGCAGTTCCGGCAGGGCGAGGCGCAGGTTGTCGCGCACGTTGAGCCTTTCAATGAGGCAAAAGTGCTGGAAGACCATGCCAATGCCCAGCTGGCGCGCCGCGCTGGGATCGGGAATGCCCACTTCGCGGCCCTGCCAGAGAATGCGGCCGCCGTCCGGGGCGTGAACCCCGTAGAGCACTTTCATCAGGGTGCTCTTGCCGGCGCCGTTCTCGCCGAGCAGGGCGTGGATCTCGCCGGGCCGCACCTCAAGCGATATGCGGTCGTTGGCGCGTTTGTCGCCAAAGCGCTTGCTGATGCGCTCCAACACCAGCCGCGGCTGGATGGGAACGCTTTTGCGGGCCTTGGCTGAAGCCATCAAAATTTGACCTCTCGGACAGGTTTTGGCGCGCTTTAGGCCATGCGGGCCGCTGGCCCAAGCGCCGCCGGCCAAGGTGGCCGACTGGCCGGGCCACTCGCCGCGCAATCGATTAACATGATGGTTTGGCGAGAATTTTCCATCTTCTGCTTTCTTCAAGATGCTAGCAAATAGTGTGCCATAGGCGGCTTCGGTAGGCACCTGTCAGGCTTCAGCCGACAACCGGAAGCAATCCTGTCCAAACGGCCCATTTTTTGCCTTACAATGTCACCAGAGTTCGCCGAACCCGCTTGCAAGCGCGGCGCGGCAAGCGCATGGTGCGTTGCCGGTTCCGGCGAACGGGGGCATTGCCAGCAGTGGACTTCTTCATCAACGCCGAGGCCCGCAGCGTCAAGCATCTCGATGCCGAGGTCACGCTGCTGCGCTACCTGCGCGCCGAGGCCTGCCTGCCCGGCACGAAGGAGGGCTGCGCTTCCGGGGACTGCGGCGCCTGCACGGTGCTCGTCGCCGAGCCGGGCGCTGCGCCGCGCGCCGTCAACGCCTGCATCACGCCCTTGGGCAGCGTCGCCGGTTGCGGCGTGGTCACCGTTGAGGGCTTGGCGGAGCAGGGCCGCCTGCACCCGGCGCAGCAGGCGATGGTCGATCATCACGGTTCGCAATGCGGCTTCTGCACGCCGGGTTTCGTCATGTCGCTGGCGGGCCTTCACCAGCGCCAGTTGGCGCTGGGCAACGCGCCTGCGACCCGGGCGGCGGTTACCGGCGCCATTGCCGGCAATCTCTGCCGCTGCACCGGCTACCGGCCCATTCTTGAGGCGGGGTTGAGCATGCACGAGCATCCGCCGCGCGCGCTTAAGGTGTTCCCGCCAAGCCAAAGCGATCCCCCGCCGAACCAAAACAGTGCATCCGTTGGCCCGCCGGACACCGCCCCCCTGCTTGCCAGCGAGCGCAGCCGCTACTTCCAGCCGCGCTCGGAGCGAGCCTTGCGGGAACTCATGCGCGCCTTGCCCGGCGCGCGGCTCGTGGCGGGCGGCACGGACCTCATGCTGGAGGCCTCCCAAGGGTTTCGGCAGTTCGAGACTATCATCGATCTCAGCCGCGTGGCGGGGCTTGCGGACGTTCGCGAGGCCGACGGCTTGCTTGAGATCGGCGCCGGCGCCAGCTACTCGGCGCTGCTGGAGCACCCGGCACTGGCCTCCCCGGCCTTGCGCACGGTGCTGCATCGCTTCGGCTCGCAGCAAATCAGGAATCGCGCCGGGCTCGGCGGCAACCTTGCCAACGGCTCGCCGATCGCCGACATGCCGCCCATCCTGCTGTGCTGGGAGGCGAGCGTTGAGCTGGTGAATGCGGCGGCCGAGCGGCGGCAACTGCCGCTGGAGGACTTCCATCTCGACTACCGCAGAACCGCGCTGCGGGAGGACGAGTACATTCGCTGCGTGCGGGTGCCGCTGCGGGCCTTGGAACGGCCCCACCGGTTCACCAAGCTCAGCAAACGGTTCGAGGACGACATCTCGTCCGTGCTGATGGCCGTGGCGCTGGACTGCGAGGGCGACGCGGTCAAGTTCGCGCGCATCGCCTATGGCGGCATGGCGGCCACGCCGGCCCGCTCGCCTGCCGCCGAGGCGGCGCTGCGCGAACGCGGGCTGGGCGATGCGGGCATCCGGGCGGCGTGCGATGCGGTGGCTGAACAGTTCCAGCCCCTGTCGGACGTGCGCGCCAGCGCCGGCTACCGGCGGGCCATGGCCGCGGCGTTGCTGGACGTCGCCCTGCGCGAGATTCGCGGCGAGGGCAGCGTTGGCGTTTGGTCCGCCGAGGACGCCGGGAGCTTGGCGGCCAGTGGCTGAGCGCGCTGCGGGCGCCGGCCCGACGCCGCCCTCGGTCGCCGATCCGGTGGGCCGGCCGCTGCCCCAGGACTCCGCCGAGCGGCATGTCCGCGGCAGCGCCGTTTACGTTGACGACATGCCGGCCTTCCCCAACCAGCTGCATGTGGCGATCGGCGGCGCCAAGCATGCGCATGCGAAGGTCAAGGCGGTTGATCTCAGCGCCGTGCATGCCGCCGAAGGGGTGGTGGACGTGGTCCGTCATGCGGACATACCCGGCAGCGCCGACGTGTCCCCCGTGTTTGAGGGCGACTTGCTGCTGGCTGATGACGAGGTCAGCTTCGTTGGACAGCCGCTTTTTGCCGTGGCTGCGGAAACCTACGAGCAGGCCCATCGGGCGGTTTCGCTTGCCGTTGTCAGCTACGAGCCGCGCCCCCCCGTGCTCGGCATCGACGCGGCCCTGCAGGCGCAGTCCTTCGTGCTGCCCACGCGCCGCTCGGCCAAGGGCGATCCCGCCCCGGCCATTGCGGGCGCCGCCCTGCAGCTGCGCGGCGAAACCCGCATGGCCGGCCAGGAGCACTTTTACTTGGAGGGGCAGGTGAGCGCTGCGCAGCCCGAGGAGCATGGCGGCGTGCAGGTGCACAGCTCCAGCCAGCATCCCAGCGAGGTGCAGAAGCTGGTGGCGAGGGTTTTGGCGCTGCCCATCCATGCGGTGCAGGTGCAGGTGCGCCGCATGGGCGGCGGCTTCGGCGGCAAGGAATCGCAGGCGGCGCCCTTGGCTTGCCTGGCGGCGCTGTTCGCCGTTCGCACCGGCCGTCCGACGCGCTGCCGCATGGCCCGCCGGGACGACATGACGATGACCGGGAAGCGGCACCCGTTTCGATACCGCTACCGGGTGGGCGCCGATGCCGAGGGCCGCATTCAAGGCGCTGAGATCGAGGTCGCCGGGGACTGCGGCTGCACGCCGGACCTCTCCGAAGGCGTGGTCTATCGCGCCATGCACCACGCCGACAACGCCTATCACCTGCCCGCGGCGCGCGTGACCGGCCATAGCTGCCGGACGCATGCCGTGTCGCACACCGCCTTTCGGGGGTTTGGCGGACCGCAGGGCATGTTGGGTGCGGAAGCGATGCTGGATGACATCGCCCGCGCCGCCGGGATCGACCCCCTGGACGCGCGCCAGCGAAACCTCTACCGGCCGGGCGAGGTGACGCCGTACGGGCAAGCGATCGAGGAGGACGGCCTGCGGGAACTTATCGAGACGCTGGAGACGAGCTGCGACTATCGAAACCGCCGCCGGCAGCTGGCGGAACTGAATCGAGGCGGCGGCCCCCTGCGCCGCGGCATGGCGCTGACGCCGGTCAAGTTCGGGATTTCCTTCACCTCCACCCACCTGAATCAAGCGGGCGCCTTGGTCCATGTCTATACCGATGGCAGCGTGCATCTCAGCCACGGGGGCACCGAGATGGGGCAGGGGCTGTACATCAAGGTGGCGCAAATCGTGGCGCGCGCGTTGGGCTTGCCCATCGAGCGGGTCATGATCAGCGCCACCCGCACGGACAAGGTTGCCAACGCCGCGCCGACCGCCGCCTCGGCGGCAACCGACTTGAACGGCATGGCGGCGCTGCGCGCCTGCGAGAAGATCCTGGCTCGGCTGCGCCGGTTCGCCGCGCAGCGCTTTGCGTGCCCGGCTGCATCGGTGCGGTTTGCGGACGGGCGGGTGCATTGCGGCGACGCCACCTTGGGATTTGCGGATTTCGTCGAACTGGCGCACCGGCAGCGCGTGCCGCTGTCGGCCACGGGCTTCTACAAGACGCCGGAAATCTGGTTTGACAAGGAGACGGGCCAAGGCCGGCCCTTCCTGTACTTCGCCAACGGCGCCGCCTGCTCGGAGGTGCTGATCGACCCGCGCACCGGAGAATACCGCGTGCTTCGGGTGGACATCCTGCACGACGTTGGCCGGTCGCTGAATCCGGCCATTGACCGGGGCCAGATCGAGGGCGGCTTCGTGCAGGGCATGGGTTGGTTGACCACGGAGGAGCTCAAGTGGGATGCGGCCGGCGTCCTGATGTCCGACAGCCCGGCCAACTACAAGATTCCCACCGCCTTTGACGTGCCCCGAATCTTCAATGTGGACCTGTTTGAACGGCCCAACCACCAACCGACCGTCCACCGCTCCAAGGCCGTGGGCGAGCCGCCGCTGATGCTGGCGATTTCGGTTTGGTGCGCCCTGCGCGACGCCTGCGCCAGCCTCTGCGACTACCGATTCAATCCGCGGCTGGATCCGCCCGCCACGGCCGAGCGCGTCTATTGGGCGGCGCAGCAGGCGCGGCGCGGCCTGCCGGACGAGACGGCGGCATGGGCATGAACCCCGGGCCTTGGGCCGACGCGGCCGCGCGCTTGCAGCGGACGGGCGCGCCGTACGTCGTCGCCACGGTGATCGCCACCGCAGGCTCCACGCCGCGTGACGCCGGCAGCAAGATCGTGGTCAGCGCCGCCGACACTTGGGACAGCATCGGCGGCGGGCAGCTCGAGTACCTGGTCGTCAACCGGGCGCGGGAGATGTTGCGGGCGGGGCGGCCGCAGCAGGAGATCAAGCCCTTCCCGCTGGCCGCCGAAGCCGGCCAGTGCTGCGGCGGCAGCGTTGCGGTTCTGCTTGAGGCCTTTGCGCCGGCTGACGCGCAGGTTGCGATCTTCGGCGGCGGGCACGTGGCCCAGGCGCTGGTCGGCATCCTCGCGGAAACCGCGCTGTCGATCCAGTGGCTGGACAGCCGCCCGGAATTCCTGGACGGCGCGCCAAGCCGCGCCAACGTGCGCTGCCAAGCGCTGGCCGCGCCGGAGACGGCCATCGACGCCCTGCCTTCCGGGTGCCAGGTGCTGGTGCTGACCCATGACCACGCGCTCGACTACCGCTTGGTCAAGCGCCTCCTGGAGCCGATGCGCTTTGCCTTTGTCGGGCTGATCGGGTCGGCAGCCAAGGCCCGGCGCTTCCGTCGTCGGCTGCGCCTTGACGGCCTTAGCCCGGCGCTGGTTGAGCGTCTCGAATGCCCGGTCGGCCTGCCTGCGGTCAAGGGCAAGCTGCCCATGGAGGTCGCCGTGTCGATTGCGGCCGGCCTGCTGTCGCGGCTGCCGAACGACGGCGGCGCCCGGCAGCGCGGCATGGGTTGGCCGGCCATGCGCGACGTGCTCCGTCAGGTGGAAACGGCGAGCGGCGGATGATGGACCTGGGCGCTTTCAATGCCATGGACGATGAATGCGCGATGGCGGAGCTCATGGCGCTGTGCCACAGCCGCAACTGGGCGGCGGCGGTGAGTCGCGCCCGGCCCTTCAGCAGCGTTGCGGAGCTGGCGCGATGCTGTGAGTTGACCTGGCGCGAAGCGGGCGAGGCCGACATTCTGGAAGCCTTTGCGGGGCATCCCCGCATCGGGGACTTGGACGCCCTGCGCGGCAAGCACGCCGCAGCCGGCCGCGAGCAGGGTCAGGTGGCTGGCGCTCCGGCGGCGGTGCTCAATGAGCTTTTGCGGCGCAACCGGGAGTACGAAGCGCGGCACGGCTTCATTTTCGTGGTTTGCGCCAGCGGCAAAACCGCCGAGGAGATGCTCTCCCTGCTGGCCGCAAGGCTGCCCAACAGCCGTGCGGCGGAACTGGCAACGGGCGCCCGGGAACAAGCCAAGATCACCGCCCTGAGGTTGCGGGCAAGGTTTGCGGACCAAGCGGCGGGCGAAAGCGGCGAGCAGCCGTCTGGACGGCAGGCGAACTCATGAAAGCGCCCATCACCACCCATGTGCTCGATTTGCAGACCGGTCGGCCCGCCGTCGGCCTCGCCGTCGAGTTGCTGCTCCCCGGCGCGGGCGCCGCCGCGTCGGCGAAGGTCAGCGCCCTCACCGACGGCGACGGGCGCATCGACCAGTGGAGCGGGCGCTTCGAGCTCGCGGACGGCGCCCATCGCCTGCGCTTTGCGACCGGCCCGTGGTTCGACCAGCAGGGCCGTGACGCCTTTTATCCGACCGTCAGCGTCACCTTCCGGGTCGCCGGGCAGCGCGCCCACTACCATGTGCCCCTGCTGTTGAGCCCCTACGGCTACAGCACCTATCGGGGCAGCTGATGGATGCCATCCTGATGGACCTGCTCAGCCTGGTCATCCGGTGGCTGCACGTCATCGCCGGAATCGCTTGGATCGGCGCTTCGTTTTACTTCATCTGGCTTGACAACAGCTTGCGGGCGCCCCCGGCTTGGAAGGCCGAGCGGGGCGTCAAGGGCGATCTGTGGGCGTTTCACGGCGGCGGCATCTACGAAGTCGCCAAGTACGCCGCCGCGCCGCCGCGGATGCCGAAAACGCTGCACTGGTTTTACTGGGAGGCCTATTCAACCTGGATCACCGGCATGCTGCTGGCCGTGGCGGTTTACTACCTGCAGGCGGAGAGCTTCCTGGTCAACAGCGCCGGTCCGCTGAGCGGCCCGGCGGCGGCCATCGCCGCCAGCTTGGCGCTGATCGCGCTGGCGACGGCCATCTACGAAGCGCTGATGCGCAGCGGCATTGCGGTGCGCGGCACGTTGCTGGCGATCGTTGCGCTGCCCCTGCTCTGCGCCTACAGCTACGGGCTCGGCTGGCTGTTTTCAGGCCGTGCCGCCTACGTTCACCTTGGCATGGCGCTGGGCACCATCATGGTGGGCAACGTGTTCTTTGGGATCATCCCGGCCCAGCGCCGCTTCGTGGCGCAGCTTGAGGCGGGGCAGGAGCCGGACGCCGCGCCGCTGGCCCGGGCCAAGCTGCGCTCCGCGCACAACAACTACATGACGCTGCCGGTGCTGTTCTGCATGATCAGCGCCCACTATCCGCTGCTCTACGGACATCGCCACAGCTGGCTGCTGCTGGTGGCCATCGCCTTGATCACCGGGACGGCGCGGCACTACTTCAACCTGCGGCATCGGGGCATCGCCAAGCCCGGCATTTTGGCGGGTTGCGCCCTGGCCTTTGCCGCGCTCGCCCTGGCCTTGCTGCTGGACGATCGAGCGGCAGCCGAATCGGCGGGTGCGGCCGTTCCTGACGATGCGGCCGCCATGTCCATCGTCGCCGAGCACTGCACCGTCTGCCACGCCCCAGCACCCAGTCACAGCGCCTACAGCGCGCCGCCCGGCGGCTTCGTGTTGGCGCATCGCGATGACTTGGCGGCGCTGGCGGACAAGGCCATCGTGTCCGTGCGCAGCCGCTACATGCCGCTCGGCAACTTGACCGGCATGAGCGAGGGGCAGCGACAGCAGCTGCTCGTTTGGTTGGGCAGCCTCAATTGAGCGCCGAGCGCGGGCATTGGCCCCAGAGCCATCCACCGGAAAGACGCCACCGATGAAGATTCCAGAGATTGACTTCTCAAGCTACGACGAAAACGACGGCAGGGCGCTTACGGCCCTTGCCGAGGCGCTCAACGAGGCCCTGGCGGGCGTGGGCTTCCTGTCCCTGCGCAACATCGGCATCGATGAATCGCTGCGCGCTGCCGTGTTCGCCGCCAGCAAGGGGTTCTTTGCGCAGCCGGAAGCCGAGAAGCGCAAGCTCGGCTATTCCGATGCCGAAGACAACTTCGGCTATCAGGGCATCCGCGAGGAGAGCCTCAGGCCCGGCAGCCCGCCGGACTTGAAGGAAGCCCTCACCCTGCGGGACTTGAACAGGGCTCGCAGCCTCGACTGGCCGCAGCCCGGCTTTCGGGATCTGCTGATGGCCTTCAACGCCGACTGCATGGCCGCGGCCTTTCGGGTGCTGCGGGTGTTCGCGACCGGCCTTGAGGTTGAGCGCGACTATTTCGTGCGCCGGCACACGGGCGAGAACGTGACCATGCGCCTGCTCCATTACCCGCCGTTGCCGCCGGACGGGGCCGACCAGCTGGGCGCCGGCCCGCACACGGACTACGGCATGCTGACCCTGCTGTTTCAAGACATGACGGGCGGCCTGGAGGTTCAGGACCGGGACGGCGGCTGGCAGCCAGTGACGCCCAAGCCCGGCAATGTGGTCATCAATGCCGGCGACTTGCTGGAGCGCTGGACCAACAAGCGCTATCGCTCATCGCTGCATCGAGTGCGCGCCCGTCCCGGCGGCGGGCACCGCTACGCAGTCGCCTTTTTCGTTGACCCGGACTCCCGAACGCTGGTCGAGTGCCTGCCAAGCTGCGTTGGCCGGCGCAATCCGCCCCAGTTCGGCCCGACCACGGCGGGCGAGCACATTCTGGCCAGGATCAGGGCAACCCACGCGCCAACTTGACCCGACATTGGCAATCCGGCGTTTTTCGCCGCGAGCTGTGGGTCAAGGGCGGGCGTCAAGGTACTTCCGCCAGCCTCCGCAGGAGGTGATGTCGGCGGCGCCGGCCGTGCCGTCCGCCTCGCAGACGAAGCCCATGCGCCAGGGGCCGTCCGCCAGCTCCACCTTGCCGATGGCCAGCGGCGGGGGAATGCCCGCCATCAGGGAGCCCAAGGCGGCGGCGGGCAGTGCCCAGACCTCCACGTCAATGGCGGCGCCGTCCTCGTTCGCCCGCACCAGCGCCGGACGTTCCGGCGTTCCGCCGGGCAGCCGGAACAGCCGGTATCGGGGCGCGGTTCGCTGCGCAGCCACCAAGCGGCCCCGCCTTTCCCTGAGCTGGCGGTTGAGCGGACAGCCCGAGAGATGCGCGCCGCATACCACCAATTCAAGCCAAGAACAGCTGCGGCGCGCCGGCGTCGTCCCATTGCAGTTGCGCGGCCTTGGGCACGGCAACGCGGAAGCCGGGCCTCGACGACGCCTCGGGCCAAACGCTGTCCGACAGTTGGCGGGAGTAGGGATCCGCCGAGTCCGGCGCCCGGGCCAGCTCGAACAGGAGCGCCGCATCCTCGGGCAGCAGCGCAAACAGGCTCACCGCATCAAGGCTGCGGCAGGCGGGCACCAGGCCGCCGCCGCTCAACAGGCCGCGGCTGGGCTTTAGGCCCACCAAGTTGTTGAAGGCGGCGGGCACCCGGCCCGAGCCTGCAGTGTCGGTGCCCAATCGCCTCATGCCTCAACGGGCAGCATGTGCCCCAGCGCCCGCGTCAAGGCGGCTTGGGCGGCGCCCCGGAGGGCGCCTTCGTCCAGCCCCGGAAACTCGCCGTTCGCCCAGACCACCTCGCCGTTGACGACGGTCAGGTCCACGGGGCCCGACAGCCCCACTTTGGCCGGAAAGCTCAGCGGGCGGTCAGCGGCGCCCGCCGACTCAAGCCCGCCTAGGTCCACTGCAAAGAAATCCGCCGCCATGCCCTCAGCCAGCACCCCCAAGTCGCCCCGGTTCAGGCAGGCGGCGCCGCCCGCTGCGGCCATGCGCAGAAATTCGTAGGGGGTTGGCACCGGGTGGATGCGGCGCTGCGCGGTCAGGCACTGCAGCAGATAAGCCAGACGAATGCTCTCCGTCAGCCTGGATCCGTCGTTGGATGCCTGGCCATCGGCGCCCAAGCCAATGCGCAAGCCGGCCTTGGCCATGGCCGGTATGTCGGTCACCTCGGCGCCGACCAGGAACACGGGGGCCGGGCAGTGGGCGATGCCGGTGCCGGTGCTGGCCAGCCTGGCGATCTCCGCCGCAGTGAATTCCCAGCCATGCGCGTACCAGACGTCGGCGCCGACGAAGCCGATCTCCTCGCACCACGCCAAGCTGCGCAGTCCGAAGCGCGCTTCGATGACGGCATTCTCTCCCTCGCCGAGATGCGTGTGCAGCGACACGCCCTTGTCCCTGGCCAACGCCGCGGCTTGCGCAAAGGTGTGCCGATGGGCGTTGACCGGCTGGCAGGGCGCGATCGCGACCTGCCGCATGGCTCCGGGCATGGGGTCGTGGAAGGCATCGATCAGGCGTTCGCAATCGCTGAGAAAGGCGTCCGTGGTCTCCAGCATGGCCTCCGGCACGGTGCCGCCTTCAGCCTGCGGCAGCGTGTTGCAGCCGCGGCCTGCGTGGAGGCGAATGCCGAACAGTTGCGCCGCCTCGAACTGCCGGTCCACTTGGCGGCTGCCGCCGTGCCGGACGTTGTTGTATTGATGGTCGAACGCGGTGGTGCAGCCGTGCTTGAGCAGGTCGGCGATGCTGATGACCGAGCTGTGATAGACGCAGTCCTCGTCGATGGCGCTGAAGACGGGGTAAATGGCCCTCAGCCATTCGAGCAGCGTCAGCCGGGTCCAGTCGAGGGCCGGCAGGTTGCGGACCCAAGCCTGAAAGAAGTGGTGATGGGCGTTCACCAGCCCCGGATATGCGGTCAAGCCGCTGCAATCGACCACCTCGGTCCCAGCCGCCGTCGGCAGGTTGGCGCCGATCTGCAGGATGATGCCGCGCTCCGCCAGCAAATCGACGCCCGCCAGGCAACTGCCCGCCGCATCGCCCGCAACCAGGCGCTGGAAATTCCGAAACAGCCGCCTCACAGCGCGCCGACCCGCTGCGCCAGCCAGACGGAGGATGCCAGGACGGTGAGCGCGGCAAGGGGCATTCGCACCCGGGTTTGCGCCCATCGCTGCCGCAGCGGCCAGTGCAGCAGCAGCGCCAAAACGCCGATGAAGCCCAGTTGGCCGATCTCAACGCCGACGTTGAAGGCCAGCAAGGTCAGCAGGAAGTTGCCCGGATCGACATCCAACGCCCGCAGCGCTGTGGCGAAGCCCAGCCCATGCAGCAGCCCGAACAGCGCGATCACCGGAACGCTGACCGTCATCTTGCCCGGATGGCGCAGGTTGGCGATGGCCAGCCACAGAATGGAAACGATGATCAGCGCCTCCACCCATGCCGTCGGCACGGGCGCCAGCCGATAGGCCGCCACTGCCAAACTGATGCTGTGGGCCAGCGTGAACCAGCTGATCAGCACCGCGAGCCGTCTCGGGCTTTGGGAGCCCAAGTACAGGCACAGCAGGAACAGCAGATGGTCCGGCCCCAGCGGCAGGACATGCGTCATGCCTTGAACCACGAAGGCCCAAAGCGCAGCGATTGCCGGCGATGAGGCGTCCGCCGGATGGTTTGCGTGGGCCGGATCGGCGTAGCCCAAAAAAGGCGCGCTTTGCTGATTGGCGACCAGCAGGCGGGTGCGGCGGTTGTCTCCGGAGGCGGTCTCCAAGGTCAGCGCGATCGGCTCCTCGAAGGCGAAGCTGGATAGAAAGCGCACCTTGACCGGCAGGTGCGGATCGACGGTCAGCTTCAGCTCAATCTCGGTCATCGGCCAACTGAAGCCGCTGGTGAACTGCTCCAGGCGGTAGCCTGCGGGCGGTTCAACCCGGCGCAGGCCGGGCGTCAGCCGCTGCCCGCCCTGGCTCACCTCAACGGCGTCCAGCAGCGCCTGCCAATGCGCTTGGTAGCTGGGATGCGCGCCGGCGGCGGCCCCCAGCGTCGATAGCCGGTGGTAGGCCGCCGCGCCGCCCAACTGACGCTGCAGATCCATGCGCATCACCAACCTGAGTTCACCGGACGCATTCACGTTGCCGCGCACTTGGCTCATGTTCATCAAGTGCGCCGGCCCCTCGACGGACCACAGGCTTGCGGCCAGCAGCAACGGCAGGCACTTACCAGACAACGGGATGGGTGCGCCCGCTGGTGACGTCCACGAAGCCGCCGGGGTTGCCCGCATAGGGCGCAACCAATTGCCACTTCCAGGGCGAAGCCGTCAGAAAGGCGAAGCGCATGCGCTCCGGCAGCCCCGGTTCGCCGATCCACTCCATGCCGTCGGCGGCCGCGAACAGGGCCTCCACCTCGGCGGCCACCTCCGCCACCGGGCGCGCGGTCATCAAGCCGCCGATGTCCAGCCTGACGGTAGCGACCACCTGGCCGCCGCTGACCAGCGCCCAGCCGCCGTCCAGCTCCGCGACCGTGTTGACGGCCAGCGCCATGGCCGCATCGTCGTTGCCGAGCGCCCAAATGTTGTGGATGTCGTGCATCTGGGAGCTGGCCAACGCCGAGCCGGGCGTCTTGGGCCCAACGTTGCGCCAGAACATGCGCGAGGTCGCCGCTTGGCCGTGGTAGCGATCGACCACCGCCACCTTGGCGATGCCGCGCGCGGCATCGGCCAGCACCAGCCCATCAGTGACCGGCATGGTGTCGCGAATGAAGTCGGGATCGAAGCGGAAGGGCTCCATGAGCGCGACGTTCACCTCGCTGCGCCCGGCTGGCGCGGGGATCGCGAAGTCCGCCGCCGTCAGCTTGCGTCCCAGCGACATGGTTTGGCGCGCCCATGCCGGGTAGTCGATCTTGGGAATCGACAGCAGGTACTCGGAGCCCTTGCTCGCGAGCCGTCCGTTGGCGAACACCTGCGTGATCGAGACGGCGTCCGGATCGTCCAGCAGGACGATGTCGGCGAAGCGCCCCGGCGCGATTGCGCCGACCAGGTGGTCAATGCGAAAGTGCTTGGCCGTGTTGAAGCTGCCCATCATGTAGGCGGTCTTGGCGGGCACGCCGGCTTCAATGGCTAAGCGGATGTTGTAGTCCATGGAGCCGAGCTGCACGGTGGCCGCCACGTCGCGGTCATCGGTGGTGACCGATATGTTGCTCCAATCCTCAATGCCCAGTTCCAGGAGCTTTTCGAACAGCGGGCGCGTCGCGGTGGTGCGCACTTCCAGGAAGACCCCGCGGCGCAGCTTCTCCAAACCCTCCTCCGCGAGCCGCACTTCGTGATCGGAGGACAGGCCGGCGGCGGCAAAGGCGTTGATCTCGGCGATTCCGTGCAGGCCGCTGCCATGCCCCTCCACCACGCCGCGCTGGTCCCAAGTGGCCTGAATCATTTCCCAAATGCGTTGGTTGCCGGGCGCTCCGGGATTGCTGACGGCGGGCCAGTCCATGACTTCGCCCAAGCCCACCACGCGCAGGTCGGCGGCAAGGAAGTCGCGCATCTCCTGATAGCCGTAGTGGCCGGCGCCGCGCTCATACACCGTGGGCGGCGTTGCCGAGCCCACGGCGGGGAAGATCTTCAACGGGCTGCCGGCATCCTCCGCCATCAGCCAAAAGTCGATGTTGTGCTTGCCGACGACGTTGGCGAGTTCGTGGGAGCCCTCAACGGTCCAGGTGTTGCCGCGGGGAACCACCAGCGCCGCTTCGTACTCCGGCGTCAGGTAGCTGCTTTCGATGTGCTTGTGCGACTCGCCGAAGCCCGGCACCGCCCATTGGCCGCTGGCATCGAAGCGGCTGCCTGCCTTGCCCGGCCAAGTGCCCGAGGCGCCGACCCAAGCGATGCGCTTGCCGTGTACCACGATGTCCTGGGCCGGTTGCCACTCGCCGGTGAACACGTTCAGGACGGTCGCGTTGCTGATGATGAGATCGGCGGGCGCCCGGGCCAGCGCCACTTGGATCAGGGCTTGGCGCACGTGGATCTCCGGCCGCAGCTCCATGGCCGGCTCGGCCGCCGCCAAGGGCAGCGCCAGCAGCACGGCCAAGCAGGCCGGCAGCGTCAACCAGCGACGCTTGGCGACCGCGCCGACGTTGGACGCAGCCGTGGCAACGGCGATTGGGTTTGATTCGCAGCATCTCATCTTTCGGTCCTCGGGTCTTGTCGGAACGTTACGCCACCAAGCCATAGTAGCCCGCGAAGGCCGCTCCAAGCAGGTAGGCGAGCGCATGCACCTCGCGAGCGCGGCCGCTGACAACCATGCCGCCGATGTAGGCGATCAGGCCCAGCGCCATGCCGTCGCCGATGGACGTCACCGCCATCAGCACCACGGTGAGCGTCGCCGCCCCGGCGGGCACAGGGTCGGCGAAGTCAATCGACTTCACCTCACTGAACATCAACAGGCCGATGAACACCAGCACCGGAGCGGTTGCTTGGGGCGGAATGACGATCACCAGCGGACTGATGAACAGCGCCAGCAGGAACATGAGGCCGACGAAAACGGCCACCAAGCCGGTGCGGCCACCGCTCTCGATGCCGGCCGCCGACTCCCCGTAGCAGTTGGTGGTCGTCGTGCCTGCGATCGAGGCGCCGATGGTCGCCAGCGCATCGGCCGCCAGCGCTCGGTTGGGGTTGAGCATGTTGTTGTCCTGATCCACCAGCCCCGCCCGCTGGCACATCGCGTTCATGGCGGCCAGCGAGCTGAACAGGTCCATGAAAACCAAGGTCAGCAGCACGGGAAACGCCTGCGGGAGGTGCGACCAAAGATAGCTGACGTCCAATGCCAGCCATAGCTCGGACGGCGCCGCCGGTCGGGCTACGATCGCCTCCGGCGCCGCCGTCAGCGGCCCATGCTCGCCGGGCACCGCCAAGCCGACGAGGGTGAGCGCGGCGATGCACAGGATGATGGCGCCGGGCACCCGAAGATGCGTCAGGCCCATGACCAAGGGAATGCCGAAGAGGGACATCAGGACCGCTGAATCGGTCAAGTCGCCGATCGTGATGAAGGCCGGGTCAGGCCCGCGAACCAGGATGCCGGCGCTGCGCAAGCCGATGAACATGATGAACAGGCCGATTCCCGCGGTCATGGCGATCTTGAGCGCGGCCGGATAGGCGGTCAGCAGCAGCTTGCGAACGCCGGTCACCGTCAGCAGCAGGAACAGCGCGCCGCTCCAGAACACCAACCCCAGGCTGGCCTGCCAAGGCACGCCCATAGCCAGAATCACCGTGTAGGCGATTAGGCTGTTGGAGGCCATGCCGGGCGCTTGGGCGATCGGCAGGTTGGCCATCAGCCCCATGAGAATGGAGAAGACGCCTGCGACCAGGGCCGTGACCGTCAGTGATTGCGCCCGGTCCATGCCCGCATCCGCCATGATGATGGGGTGGACCGCCAGCACGTAGGACATGGTGGCGAAGGTGGTCAGCGCGGCGAGCGACTCCACGCGCAGGGTGGTGCGGCGTTCGCTGATGCTGAACCACCGGTCCAGCCGGGCGGCGAACGATGCTGGTGCTTGTTGGGCCAAGTTGGTGCGTTGGTCGGGGGCGGTTCGCCGCAAGCCGATGGCTAAGCCTTTGATTGAGCCGTCAACCGATCAAGAGCAAGTTCAATGCCAAGCCAAGCCGGCATGGACTCAGCCGGCAGCCCTTGAGATGCCGGCGCTTGGCGGTTCACAAGCCGGCCGAAGCCCCGTCCGCGTCGGCAATCCGCCTTATGCGGTCGGTCCGCCGGTCGATTTCCCGGCGCAGCCTTCGCTCATCGTAAGTCAGCAGTTCAATGCCGTCCGTCACCTGCGCGCCGCCCACGTACACCTGCTTGAGGTTGCGCAAGCCGGCGGCCAGCACATAGGAGGCCAAGGGATCGTACAGCGGCCCCGTGTCGGGCGAGCGCATGTCCACCAACAGGAAGTCGGCGAACTTGCCGGGTGCCAAGCTGCCCACGTCGGCGTCGATGTTGAGCACTTTGGCGCTGCCCAGGGTGTGCAGGTAAAGCATGTCGTAAACCGACATCGCGTCCGCCCGCTCATGCAGCGCCCGCATGGTGTACAGGCCAATGCGCAGGTTCTGGTAGGGGTCCGAGACGTCGGTGCAGGACTGGTCGTCGAGCCCGACCGCCACGGGAATGCCCAGTTCGCGGTAGCGCACCACGTCGGCGATGCCGTCCGCGAGCCTGCCGTTGGACGTCGGCTGCCAGCTCATGCGGGCGCCCGTCTCCCGCACGGCCGCGAGGATGTCGTCGTTCACGTGGATGAAGTGCCCGAAAATGAAGTCCGGGCCGAGCGCGCCCGCTTCCAGATACCAATTGAATTTCTCCTGCTGGGCGGCCACCGCCTTGGGGCTCTCCAGGAAATGGCTTTGGTTCATCAGCCCGTAGTCCTGCATGAACGCGGCCTCGAGCCGGGCGGTGCGGGGGGTCGGAGCGAACTGCTGCTGGCCGGATATCGCCATTTTGAAGAATTGATCGTCCGCCATTCGGGGCGTTGCCCACGCTAGCAAGGCTTCAAACCGCGCCCGAATGTCATCGTCGGTGCCGAGTTCCGGCAGCCAGACGCTGTTGATGAAGCGCAGGCCGGAATCGAGCTTGGCGCGAATTTGGTTCTCCTCAAACGGCCCCGGCTTCAGGGTGCCGGGCCCTTGGGCGATCGAGGGGTCGTCGCTGAGCTGTTCGTTGAGGCCGGAGTAGGTGAAGTCGTAGGCGGTGGTGATGCCGTTGCGCAGGAAGTCCAAGGCGCCGTGCAGCGTGAACCAGTAGATGTCCTCGGCGCTGGTGTGCCGCAGGTAGCGATCCCAAGCCTTGAACCAGCCGTAGAGGTTCTGGTCGTGGCCAAGGCCCCGCAGGGGGCTCATGTAGATGTGGCTGTGGGCGGAAATGAACCCCGGCGCGACGATGCGGCCCGCTGCGTCAATGACTCGGTTCGCGGTCAATGCGGCGGGTGGGTCGCCTCGGCGCAGCTGGGCGATGCGCCCTGCGTCGTCAACGGTGAAGTAGCCTTCAAAGGGCGCCTCCTGGCCGGGCTCCATGGTGATCAGCAGCGCGTTCCTCACCAGCAGCTCGGGCTTGGCTTCCGCCGCTTGCGCGCCCAGCGGCCAAGCCAGCGTCGCGCTCAGCGCAAAAATCCCAACAAGTCCTGCGATTGGCATGCCACGAACCTCCCTGAACCAGCCTGTCGGCTGCGCCATCTGCGTTGGGCATAACAGGCAATTTCCAGGCCATTGCCGGGATTTCGGCTTCCGCGGCCACGTAGTCCATGAGGCTTGGAATGCCCGGCAGCCAGACGTCCCCGGCAGCCCACAGCAGCACCAGCGGCCGCCGTTCGCAACGCAGGGTCAGAAGCGATGTCAACGATCGGCCTTGGCCGCCTTCCACATCCATGACGATCTCAGCGAGGCGGCCCTGGCCCGGGGCGTGACCGTGCTGCGGCGCAGGGGCGACGTGATCGAAACCCTCGCGGCCTGAGGCGGGCGGCCGGCGCGAGCCGCCGCCGGCGCCCGCTCGACCCCCGGCGTTCATGCGTCCCGGCCCACCGTCCGCGGCCCTCTCCACAGCCCCGCCGCGCAAGCCCGGATGCCGCCATGCCGGGGGCTGCGCGCCCGCGCGGAGCAGGGAGCGCCGCGCACCCGTTTTGTGGTAGGCTGTCCCCCGACCAGAAGCCTTGGCGGCGGCAGGCAGGCGATGAAGAGCAAATCAACCAAGGCCTTTGCCAGATGAGTGAAGCCATTGCATTTGACACCCACCGGTTCGTCAAGCGCCTGACGCGGACGGGATTTACCGAGGAGCAGGCGGAAGCGCTGGCGGATGAGCAGGTGGCCCTGCTGAACAGCAACCTTGCCACCAAGGAGAACCTGCTGCGGCTCGAGGCGTCCCAGAAACAGCAGTTGGCGGAGCTCGAGGGGTCCCAGAGGCAGCAGTTGGCGGAGCTCGAGGGGTCCCAGAGGCAGCAGTTGGCGGAGCATAAGGCGGCCACCGATCAAACGATACAGGAGATCAAGCGAGACATACAGGAGTTGAAAGGATCTCAGAAGCGGCAGATGGTCGAGCTTGAAGGTAAGCTGCAACGGCAGATGGCCGAGCTCAAGGCCGATCTGCTGAAGTGGATGATCGGGGCGCTGACCGCGCAGACCGGGGTGATCGTGGGGCTGGTGCTGGGCTTTTCGGGGGCAGGCCCGGCGGCTCCTTGACCTTGCCGCCCCCTGTGCGGGCTCGTTTTGTGGTAGGTTGCCGTCCCTGATTGAAAGCTCGGTGAGAGGCTGGATAGCGATGTCAGGACCAAAAGCCATTAAGGTCTCTGCGGAAACGTTGCCGCAGGTGGCCGTATGCCGCCGCTCGGTCGGCCTTCCGCCCGCACCCCCCCCCCCCCCCCGAAATGCGCGGCCTGAGGGGCCGCCGGGGCCGTCCGGGCGCCCCGCCATGTGACGGCCGTCGGAGCGCCCGCTCCGACGCCGCCGGCCGGGGCGGGCGCCCCCTCGCCGGCATCCCCGCGGAATCGGCGTCCGGCCCCGGCCGCCCGGACCGGCTTCGGGCGCCATCCTCCTCCGACCGCCCCGCCCGCTCCGCGTCCGGCCCCTTGGCGGGCCTGCGCCGCGCCGCCCGCCACCCGCGCCGCGGCATCCGCCACGCCCTCGCCGCCGCGCTGCTCGCCCTGCCGCCGCTGGCCGCCCTCGCCCCCGCCGCCTTGGCGCAGGACACGCTGGTGAGCAATCTGGCGCAGGCGGGGAACATCGACTCCGTAGCTGAACTCGCCACGGCCTTCACCACCGGCTCCAGCGACGGGGGCTACACGCTCTCGGCAGTGGATCTGCGGGTGATTATTAGAGGGAGAGACCCCGTCGTCACGATCCGCGCCGGCGGCGACGCAAACCCCGGCGCGCTCGTGGCGACGCTCGCCAGCCCGTCCACCCTCACGGCCAACGCCGTGAACACCTTCACCGCCCCGGCGGGCACCGTGCTCGCCGCTAGCACGACCTACTTCCTCGTGGTCAATGACGGCCAACGAGGTAGTTCCACAACAAATTCGTCGCTGTCCTTGGCCGACGCCACCGCGCAGACCGGCGCGGCCGGCTGGAGCATCGCCGACGGCAGCCGCTTCAGGCAACAAACAGAAACTTGGTTCGCATCGACATCCCCACTCGCCTTCGCCCTCAAGGGCGCCCCCAACCGCCCCGCCAAGCCCGCCGGCCTCACCGCCGCGCCGGGCCCGAACAGCGGCCAGGTGACGCTGCGCTGGACGAACCCGGGCGACAGCCGCGTCACCAGCTGGCAGTACGACAGCTGGCGCGGCACCCCGGGCGCCTGGGGCGGCTGGCGCAACTTCAGCCCCGGGGCGGGCCCCGGCGCCACCGAGGCCCGCATCTCCGGCCTGGCCAACGGCACGCAGTACGGCTTCCGCGTCCGCGCCCGGGCCGGGAGCTTGAGGGGCGCCGCCTCGGACGCCGCCACCGCCACGCCGGCGGCCAACCCGCCGCCGCTCAAGCCGACGGGCCTCACGGCGACGCCGGGCGACGGCCGGATCACCCTGAGCTGGGACAACCCCGGGGACGCCAGGATCACCCATTGGCAGGTCCGCGTCCGGACGCGCGGCGGCGCCTGGTCGCCCTGGGGGGCCGGGCTTGCCGCCGGCAGCGTCCCCGGCTTCAGCTTCACCGTGACGGGCCGCACCAACGGCACGGCCTACGACTACCAGATCCGCGCGACGGTCGGGGAGCCGACCGCGGACGGGACGCTGTTCGGCCCCGCCTCGGACACCGTGTCCGCCACGCCGAGAAAGCCCCCGCCGGCCAAGCCGACGGGCCTGACCGCGACGCCGACCAACGGCGGGGTCACCCTGAGCTGGACCAGCCCCAACAACGCCGACATCACCCGTTGGCAGTTCCGCTCCCGAACAGGAGGCGGCAACTGGGGGAGCTGGGCGGTTCTCGCCTTGTCCGGCGACGCCACCTCGGGGACCGTGAGCGGCTTGGTCAACGGCACATCCTACGACTTCCAGATCCGCGCCGTAACCGAGACCAGCGAGGGCGCGGCCTCGGACGCCGTCTCCGCGACGCCGATGGCGCCGACGCCGACGGTGGAGTTCGTGTTCGCGGAGTTCAGCCAGGGCGAGGGCGAGGGCACAGCCACCAGCTCGGTTGTCAGGATCGCCAACCCGGGCGCGTCCTTCGTCCTGGGCTACGCGGTGACCGGCACCGCGACCCGGGGGACGGACTTCACGGTGCCGGCCAGCGTGACCGTGGATGCGGGCGTGGCCTCGGCGTTGATCCCCCTCGTCGTCATCCAGGACGCGCTGCGCGAGGCCGACGAGACGGTCATCATCACCCTGGCGGACGGGGACGGCTACGACCTCGGCGGCCGGACGACGTTCACGCTGACCATCTTCGACGACGACCCGCCGTCCGCCCCCGCGGGCCTCGCCGCGGCGGCGGGCGACGGCCAGGTCGTCCTGAGCTGGACCGACCCCTCCGACGCCGCCATCAGCAGATACGAGTTCCGCCGGCGCGCGCCGGCGGGCACCGGCACCTGGGGGAGCTGGACCGAGATCGTCGGCAGCGCGGCCGCGACGACCGACCACACGGTGACGGGCCTGGCCAACGGCACGGAGTACGGCTTCCAGGTGCGCGCGACGGACGGCAGGCTGCTGGGCGCGGCATCAAGCGAGGCGACGGCGACGCCGACGGCCGCCGCGCCCGCCGCGCCGACCGGCTTCACGGCGACGGCGGGGCCGGGCGGCGGCGAGGTGACGCTGCGCTGGACCCGTCCGTCCGGCACCGTCACGGACTACCAGTACCGGGTCCGCAGGCCGGGCGGGGGCTGGTTCGGGTGGGCGAACATGAGCGGCGGCGCCGGCATCACCAGCTTCACGGGCAGCTTCACCGAGGTTCTGGACTTCCAGATGCGCGCGCGCAACGGGAGCGTCGGCGGCACGCCGTCGGCCATCGCGCGGGCGACGCCGGTGGCGGCGCCGGCGGCGCCGGCGGGCCTGACGGCGACGGCGGGCAACGCCCGGGTCACGCTCGGCTGGACCAACCCCAACAACGGCGACATCACCAAGTGGCAGTACCGCCAGCGGACGGGCGGCGGCGGCTTCGGCTCCTGGACGGACATCGCGGGCAGCAACGCCGACACGACCGCCCACACGGTGACGGGCCTGACGAACGGGACGGCGTACGGCTTCCAGGTGCGCGCCGCGGCCGCGCCGGGCGGGACGGTGCCGGGCGCGGCCTCGGCCGCGGTGAGCGCGACGCCGGCCCTGCCGGGGGTGGGGCTGGTGCTCGACCCGACTTCGCTGAAGGTGGCGGAGGGCGGCAGCGCGGCCTACACGGTGGCGCTGGCCACGAAGCCGACGGGGAGCGTGACGGTGACGGTCGCCGGCGCCGGCGGCGAGGTGACGGCGGACGCCGACGCCGTCCAGGGCGGCGACCAGTCCACCCTGACGTTCACCACCGTCAACTGGGCGACGCCGCGGACGGTGACGGTGTCGGCGGGGCACGACCTGGACGGCGTCAACGACAGCGCCACGCTGACCCACACGGCGGCCGGCGGCGGCTACGGCTCGGCGACGGGCAGCGTGGCCGTCACCGTCGTCGACGACGACGCCGCCTTCCTGGTGGCCAACGACCCGGACGGGGGGACCGCCACGGGCGGCGTCAACGACGAGTTCGCCACCGCCTTCACGACCGGCGGCAACGCGGCGGGCTACGCGGTCTCGAGCGTGTCGGCGCGCCTGTTCGCGCGGTCGGGTCGCCCGCTTTCGGTCGCCATCCGCGAGGACGGCGCCGGGGGCCGGCCGGGCGCCCTGGCGGCGCGGCTGTCCAACCCGCCGAGTCCCGCGGACGACGCGGCGAACGTCTTCACGGCCCCGGACGGCACCGTGCTGAAGGCGGGCGCGACCTACTGGCTGGTGGCCAACGACGGCCGCAGGACGGACACCAACGCCCGGAACGCGTTCTTCGCGGTGACCGCCTCCGACGCGTACGGCGGCGCGGCCGGCTGGTCGATCGCCCCCAACTCCCGCCGGACGGAGGAAAGCCAGATGACGCTGTTCGCCGAGGCGTCGTCCCTCGTGCTGATGTTCGGGATCGAGGCCGAGGCGGTCACGGCGGCGCTGGCCTTCAGCCGGGACGCGGTGACGGTGGTCGAGGAGGCGGACGCGGCCTACACGGTGGCGCTCGCGGGCCGGCCGACGGGGAGCGTCACGGTGACGATCGCGAGCGACAACGGCGACGTCACGGTGGACACCGACGCCACGGCTCCGGGCAGCCAGAACACGCTGACCTTCACCACGAGCGACTGGAGCGCGCCCAAGACGGTGACGGTGTCGGCGGCGGACGACGGCGACGCGGCGAACGACGCCGCGACGCTGACGCACACGGCGTCCGGCGGCAACTACGCCTCGGTGACCGGCAGCGTGGCGGTGACGGTGACCGACAACGACGCGCCGGGCCTGGCGCTCGACCCGACCGCGCTGACGGTGGCGGAGGGCGGCAGCGGCGCCTACACGGTGAAGCTGGCGACCCAGCCGACGGGGACGGTGACGGTGACGGTCGCGGGGGCGAGCGGCGAGGTGACGTTCGACACCGACTCCACCGCGAACGGCAACCAGAGCACGCTGACTTTCAACACGACCAACTGGGGCACGGCGCGGACGGTCACGGTGTCGGCGGGTCAGGACAACGACGGCGTGGACGACAGCGCCACGCTGACCCACAGCGCGAGCGGCGGCGGCTACGGCTCGGTGACCGGCAGCGTGGCGGTGACGGTGGCCGACGACGACGCGGCGCCGGCGGCGCCCGCCGGCCTCGCCGCCGCGGGGGGCCACCGGCAGGTCGTGCTGTCGTGGACGGACCCGGGCGACGGCGCCATCGACGGCTGGCAGTTCCGCCAGCGCACCCCGCCGGTCACCGGCGCCTGGGGGAGCTGGACGAACATCGCCGACAGCACCGCCACGACCGCCGCCCACACGGTGACGGGCCTGACGAACGGCACCGCCTACGGCTTCCAGGTCCGCGCGGTGGACGGGGCGCTCGAGGGCGCGGCGTCAAGCGAGGCGACCGCCACCCCGGCGGCGGTGACGTTCGGGCTGACGCCGTTGGAGGCAAGCGTGAGAGTCCCGCTGCCCGAGGGCACGACGGTGCCCGCGTTCAACTGGTTCCTGAACCGCCGCCTGAACGACGCCGACCCGGCGACGGTGGGCTTCCCGATCACGCTGGGCGGCAGCGCCATGCGCGGTTCGGACTACACGCTGTCGTGCGCCTCGCCGGCGTCGGACCAGATGGACAGCGCCTGCAGCGGCATGGACAGCGGCACCCCCACGATCACCCTGGACCGCGCGCGGCTCGGCAGCCGGTCCCGGGGGTCGGTTTACCTCATGGTCAACGTGGCCGCGGACGGCGCGGTCGAGGCCGAGGAGACGCTGACGATGGCGACGAGCGGCACGTCGCTGACGTTCCGCATCGTCGAGGCCCCCGCTTCGGTGACCGTCGGATTCACCCGGGAGCGCTACACGCATTCCGAGACCAACGGCCCGATCACGTTCGTCCTGCGGTCCGACGCCCCGACCGGACGGGACCTGCGGTTCCCGCTCAGCTTTTCGGGCACGGCGACGCGGGGAACGGACTACGAGGCCCCCGACGACTTCTTCGTCTTCAAGGCCAACGGCAGCGCCACCCAGGAGATCACCTACCTTTACAGCGGTGACGGGATTGACGAGCCGAACGAGACCGTCGCCATCGCCCTGGGCGCGGCCCCGCAAGGCGCCGCCCTGGGGGCGATCGCCAGCGCCACGATGTTCAGCAAGGACGTGGATCCCACCGAGGTGACGCTGTCGGGCGCCGCCGGCGACGTGGCCGAGGGGGGCTCGAAGGCGTTCACCGTCGCCCTGGGCCGCGCCCTGGCGGCGAACGACCCGCTGGACCCGGATTTCCAGGTCGGGGAGGCGCTCGCCGTGCCGCTCGCCTTCGAGGGCACCGCGACGCGGGGCGCGGACTACACGGTGTCCTGCCCGACGACGCTGCCGACCGGGGTGGCGTGCAACGACCTGAACACGGATGCGACCCCGACGGTGACCTTCACGGGCCCCTCGGCCGCCTCGGTGACGCTGACGCTGACGGCGGCCGCGGACGGCGGCGGGACCGTGGACGTCGGCCTGGGCGAGCTGGGGCGGAGCAGCGGCACCGGCCTGGCCGGCGGCGCGACGGGGACGGACCGCCTCGCCGAGTTCCGGATCGCCGACGACGGCGAGCCCCCGCCGCCCCCGACGCAACCGCCTTCCAGCGGCGGCGGCTCCAGCGGAGGCGGCGGCGGAGGCGGCGGCGGGGGCGGCCAGCGGCCGGAGGCGCCCGAGGCGCTGGAGGCGCGCTCGGTGCCCTCGGGCGGGGCGCTGGCGCTGGACCTGTCGGCGGCCTTCCGCAGCCCGGGCGGCGGCGCCCTGTCCTTCACGGCCACGTCGTCGGAGCCGGCGGTGGCGTCCGTCTCCGTCGAGGGCGCGGTCCTCACCGCGCGCGGGCTGCTGCCGGGCGTGGCGGAGATCGCCGTCACCGCCACGGACGGGGCCGGGCGCTCGATCAGCCAGCGCTTCGCGCTGACGGTGACGGCGCCCGAGGCGGCCTGGCACCTGCCGCCGGCCGCGGACCCGTTCCTGCAGGGGTTCGTGCGGGTGGTCAACCACTCCGCCGCCGCCGGCGAGGTCGCGGTGACGGCCGTCGACGACGCCGGGCGCGAGCACGCCCCGCTGACCCTGCGCCTGGGGCCCCATGCGGTCGCCCACTTCAACTCGGACGACCTGGAGGCCGGCAACGCGGCCAAGGGCCTGTCCGGCGGCGCCGGCCCCGGCGCCGGCGGCTGGCGGCTGGCGTTCGGCGGCGGGTCGCTGGACGCGGAGGCGATCGGCCTGCTGCGGACCGCCGACGGGTTCGTGACGGCGATGGCGGCGACGGCGCCCCGGGACGCGGACGGCGCGCTGCGGCTGCTGACCTTCAACCCGGCCGGCAACACGAACCAGGCCAGCCGCCTGCGGCTGGTCAACCCGACGGACGCCGAGGCGCGGGCGACGGTGACGGGCACCGACGACGCCGGCGCCTCGCCGGGCTCGCCGGTGGTCCTGACGCTGCCGGCGGGCTCCGCCTGCGAGGTTGGCGCGGCGGCGCTGGAGTCCGGGCGCGGCCTGGCCTGCGGGGCGCCGCAGGCGGGGCTCGGGGACGGCGCCGGCAAGTGGCGGCTGTCGATCGCCTCCGAGGCCCCTCTGGTCGCGATGGGGCTGCTGTCGAGCCCGGGCGGGCACCTGACCAACCTGTCGGCGGCGCTGCCCGAAGGCGCGGGCGGCGTTCGGCGCGTTCCGCTGTTCCCGTCCGCCTCGGACCCCTACGGGCGGCAGGGCTTCGTCCGGGTGGCGAACCGCTCGGGCCGCGCCGGCACGGTGGCCGTGCGGGCGTTCGACGACGGCGGCCGGGTGCGGGAGCGGCTGTCGCTGCGGCTGGGCGCGCGCCAGGCGCGGCAGTTCAACTCCGACGACCTGGAGCTGGGCGCCCCGGCCAAGGGCCTGTCCGGCCGCACGGGGTCCGGGACCGGCGCCTGGCGGCTGGAGCTGTCGAGCGCGGACATCGACTTCGAGGCCGGCGCCTACGCGCGCCACGCCGACGGCTTCCTGACGGCGATGCAGGCCGCGGCGCCCTCAAGGGACGGCGCGCACCGGGTGGCGACGTTCAACCCGGGCAGCAACGCCAACCAGGCGAGCCGCCTGCGGCTGGTGAACTGGGGCCCGCGGGCGGCGTCGGCGACGGTGACGGGCGCGGACGACCGCGGCGCGCGGCCCGGCGGGGCGGTGGAGGTTTCGGTCCCGGCGGGCTCGGCGGTGGAGCTGACGGCGGCGCAGCTGGAGTCCGGGGAGGCGGCGGCGATCGCCTCGGGGGCGCTGGGCGACGGCGCCGGCAAGTGGCGGCTGCGGGTGGCGTCGGACGCCGACCTGTCGGTGATGAGCCTGGTGTCGAGCCCCATGGGGCGGCTGGCGAACTGGTCGGGGGCGGACGAATCGCGGGGCGCGCCGCCGCTGCCGTCGCTGCCCGCGCCGCCCGCTTGGGTGCGGCTGGAGGACGCCGGCGGGCGCCGGGTCCGGGGCGAATGGGACGCGGCGCCGGGGATGCGCTACGGGGTGGAGCTGCTGCTGGACGGCGCCCCCCTGGAGGGCCGTTCGCTGGCGCGCACGGCACGCACGTCGTTCCGCTGGTCGGGGCTGGCCCCCGGCGCCTACGCGCTGCGCGCGCGCTCGGTGGACGCCGACGGCAAGGCCGGCCCCTGGAGCCCGCCCACCGACGAGGTCGTGATCGACTGAGCCCGCCGGGACGGGAGGCCGGGCAGCGGAATCCGGCCGGAGGCATGCGCTCCGCAAGGGAAGGGCGCGCCTTCAAGCCGGGACGCCGCCAGGCCCGCAAGGGAAGACAGCCATCTCAAACCGAGCCACTGCCGACCGTCGGTCGCGTTGCAAGCCAGCCGTCAGGCCAGTAACATGCCGGTTTTGCAGGGTTGCCCAAATGTTGCGAATCGTCCAGGATGCGCTCACTTTTGACGATGTGCTGCTGCTCCCTGCCCATTCCCGGCTCCTGCCCTCCGAAGTTGACCTAAAGACCCGCTTGACCCGAGAGATCGACCTCAACATTCCGCTCGTCTCCTCCGCCATGGACACGGTGACCGAGGCGCGGCTGGCCATTGCCATCGCTCAGGAGGGGGGCGTTGGGGTGGTTCACAAGAACATGGGCATCGAGGCCCAGGCGCATGAGGTGCGGGCCGTGAAGAAGTTCGAGACCGGCATCATTCGCGATCCGATCACCATTGCGCCGGACCGCACGGTGGCCGAACTCATTGCGCTGACCCAGGACAACCGCATCTCCGGCGTGCCGGTGGTGGAGGGCGACCGGCTGGTCGGCATCGTCACCGCCCGGGACGTGCGCTTTGAGAAACGCTTGGATGCGAAGGTGCGGCAGGTGATGACTCCCAAGGAGCGGCTGGTGACCGCGCCGCAGAACGCCAGCTTTAACGAAATCACCAGGCTGCTGCATCGGCATCGCATTGAGAAGGTGCTGCTGGTCAACGACGCCTTTGCCTTGAAGGGCATGGTGACGGTCAAGGACATCCACAAGTCCCAAGCCTATCCCAACGCCTGCAAGGACGAGGCGGGACAACTGCGCGTTGGGGCCGGGGTGGGCACCGCCGCGGACACCGACGACCGCCTCGATGCGCTCATCGAAGCCGGCGCCGACGTGATTGTCGTCGATACCGCCCACGGCCACGCGCAGACCGTTCTCGATCGGGTCAGCCTCATCAAGCAGCGCTATCCGAAGATGCAGGTGATCGGCGGCAACGTCGCCACCCGGGCCGGCGCCGCGGCCCTGCTGGCGGCCGGGGCGGACGCCATCAAGGTGGGCATTGGCCCCGGCTCCATCTGCACGACCCGGGTGGTGACCGGCATCGGCGTGCCGCAGATCACGGCGGTTTCCGAAGCGGTGGCGGCGGCCAGTGAAGTGGACGTGCCGGTCATCGCGGACGGCGGCATACGCTACTCCGGGGACATGGCCAAGGCGATTGCCGCCGGCGCCAGCTCGGTGATGGTGGGCAGCCTGTTCGCCGGCACGGATGAGGCGCCCGGCGAGGTGGAGCTCTACCAGGGCCGGACCTACAAGTCCTACCGGGGCATGGGCTCGCTGGGCGCGATGGGCGAGCGCCACGGCTCCAGCGACCGCTATTTCCAGGAGGTGGAGGGCGATGGCCGCAAGCTGGTGCCGGAGGGCATTGAGGGCCGGGTGCCCTACCGCGGCCCGGTGGGACCGATCATCCATCAGTTGATCGGCGGCCTGCAGGCTTCCATGGGCTACACGGGCTGCGCCGACGTCGAAACCATGCGCGCCAGCCCGGAGTTCGTTCGCATCAGCGCCGCGAGCGTGGCCGAGAGCCATGTTCACGACGTGACGATCACCAAGGAAGCGCCGAATTACCCGCTCCGTTAGTCGCTGATGCCGGCGCATCGTCAAGCCGCTCCGCCTGCGGTGGCCGGGGGCCTGCGGGCCGAGCGGCTGCTGATTGTCGATTTCGGCTCCCAATACACCCAACTCATCGCCCGGCGGGTGCGCGAGGCGGGCGTTTACTCGGAAATCCTCTCCTTCGATGCGGGCATCGACGCCATTGCCGACTTCGGCGCCCGGGGCATCATCCTGTCCGGCGGGCCGGAGTCGGTTACCCAAGCCGCGGCGCCGCCCATTGCGGAGGGCTTGTTTGATCTGGGCGTGCCGGTGCTTGGCATTTGCTATGGACTGCAAGCCATGGCCCGGCACTTCGGCGGGCAGGTGGCGGCGTCCGCCAAGCGGGAGTTCGGGCCGGCGGAGATTCGAGTGCGCGGCCCCTCAAGACTGCTGTCGGCGCTTACGCTCAATGCCGAAGGCGGTTTGGCCGTCTGGATGAGCCACGGCGACAAGGTGGTGGCGCCGCCGCCGGGCTTTCGCGTCACGGCAGCGACGAGCAGCGCCCCGGTGGCCGCCATGGAGCACGAGCAGGCGCCTTGGTACGGGCTGCAGTTCCATCCGGAGGTCACCCACACCGATCAGGGCGAGGCCTTGGTCCGCCGCTTCGTTCGCGACATCTGCGGCTGCGTGGGTGCTTGGACGGCGGACAACATCATTGACGACGCCATCGAACGGGTGCGGCGGCAGGTGGGTGGCGATCGGGTGGTGCTTGGCCTGTCAGGTGGCGTGGACTCCAGCGTGCTGGCTGCGCTGCTGGCCCGCGCCATCGGCGACCAGCTCACTTGCGTGTTCGTTGACAACGGCCTGCTGCGCAGGAACGAGCGGGCGGAAGTGGAGGCTGCGTTCGCGCCCCCCGCAGCGCCCGCCAACGCGCCGCAGCTCAACTTGGTCACGGTGGATGCCAGCCGGGAGTTCTACGCCCGGCTAAGCGGCGTCGATGAACCCGAGGCCAAGCGGCGGGCCGTCGGCGAGACGTTCATCGATGTCTTCGAGCGGGTGGCCAAGGAGATCCCCGGCGTCTCCTGGCTCGCCCAAGGCACCATCTACCCCGACGTGATCGAGTCCGCTGCCAGTGCCCACGGCAATGCCCACGTCATCAAGTCCCACCACAACGTGGGCGGGCTGCCGGAGCGCATGGCGCTCAAGCTGGTGGAGCCCCTGCGCGAACTGTTCAAGGACGAGGTGCGCAGCCTAGGCGCCCGGCTGGGCCTGCCGGACGGCCTGATCAACCGCCATCCGTTTCCCGGCCCCGGACTGGCGGTGCGCGTGCTCGGCGAAGTGAAGCCCCGGCATGCCGATGTGCTGCGGGAGGCGGACGCCATCTTTCTGGAGGCCTTGCGCGCCGCAGGCCTCTACGATCGGGTCAGCCAGGCGTTTGCCGTCCATCTGCCCGTGAAGTCCGTCGGGGTGGTCGGTGACGCCCGCCGCTACGAGCCCGTCATCGCGCTGCGGGCGGTGGAGACGGTGGACTTCATGACCGCTCGTTGGGCGCGGCTGCCCTTCGACTTCCTGGAGCAGGTCTCCGCCAGAATCATCAACGAGATTCCGCAAGTCTCCCGCGTGGTGTACGACATCTCCAGCAAACCGCCGGCGACCATCGAGTGGGAGTAGCGGCAGCGGACCTCGCCTGGATGGCGCAGGCCTTCATGCTGGCCGAAGAGGCGGCTGGCTGCGGCGAAGTGCCGGTGGGGGCCGTGGTGGTGGATTTGGCGAACGACGCCCTGCTCGGCCGCGGCCGCAACCGGGTCATCGAAGACTGCGATCCCAGCGCTCACGCGGAGATCGTGGCCCTGCGCGCCGCGGGCGCCGCCCGAAGCAATTACCGCCTTCCGGGCGCGACCCTGTACGTCACCGTGGAGCCCTGCACGATGTGTGCGGGCGCCTTGGTGCACGCCCGCATCGAGCGCTTGGTGTTTGGCGCCCCGGAGCCCCGGGCCGGAGCGGTTCGCAGCCGCAGCCGGGCGCTGGACAACCCGGCCCACAACCATCGGGTCTCCGTCCAAGGCGGCGTGATGGCGGCGGACTGCGCAGCCTTGATGCGCGCGTTCTTCGAGGAGCGGCGGTCGTGACGGCTGCTTGGATGTCGTCGATGGGCCGCAAATGCCCTGTGAATCGGGTCGGCGTCCCTGGACCTGATGCGTCGGCCATCACATCGACATGCTGACGGATCTGCTGTTGGTCAGGCGTCTTGAGCCTCGGCCTGCCAACTTCAGGAAGCATTTGGTCAAGTCACCGCGCTGCTGCGTCCGCGACAGCGGCATCCCGCACCGCCCGTTGGGCATCAACCATGAACTGCTGTCCAATCCGGTCTTGGGACAGGGATTTTCCCCATGACCGAAGTGTTGGCGCTGCCGGGTCCGCCGGCGCGGTCCGAATTCGCGTTGCGCAAGCTCCGCGAGCCTTTGCGGCTCGACGCTTTGCATGCGCAATACTTGCACGTCCTGCACCTGGCCCAGCCGCTGGACGCCGCTGAAACGGAGCGGGCGCGGAGCCTGCTGCGGTACGGTCCGCAGCGGCATCCGCCTTCTCTTGCGGATGCGGCGCACGTTGCCACCGTCATGCCGAGGGCGGGGCTGATTTCGCCTTGGTCGAGCAAGGCCACGGACATCTTCCGCATTTGCGGGCTCGGCAAGGTGGCTCGGGTGGAGCGGGGCGTGCGCTGGTTTGCGGCGCCGGGCCTGGACGAGTCCCTGGTTGGGCGGCTCTACGACCGAATGACCGAGGCGCCGATTGACGAGGCGGCGCTCCAGCGGCTGTTCGAGACCCAGCCGCCGCGGCCCTTGGCGCGCATTCCCCTGCTGAGCGGCGGACGGGCGGCGCTTGCGGCCGCCAACAGCGAACTCGGCTTGGCGTTGGCGCCGGCCGAAATCCGCTATCTGGTCGATGCCTTCGCCGAGCTTGGGCGCGATCCGACGGATGCGGAGCTGATGATGTTCGCCCAAGCCAATTCCGAACACTGCCGGCACAAGATCTTCAACGCCAGCTGGACCATCGACCGCCGCCCCATGGATCAGTCCCTGTTCGACATGATCCGCAACACGCATCGGGCGACCGGCGGATTCGGCATATTGAGCGCCTATGCGGACAACGCCGCGGTCATCGCCGGCCCGTCCAATCAGCGCTGGATGGCCGATCCCCGCTCCCGCCGGTACCGCTACGTCGCTGAGGAGGCGCCGCTGCTGATGAAGGTGGAGACGCACAACCATCCCACCGGGATTGCGCCCCATCCGGGGGCGGCCACCGGCAGCGGCGGCGAAATCCGCGATGAAGGCGCGGTGGGGCGGGGCTCCAAGCCGAAGGCGGGGCTGACCGGCTTCACCACCTCGCACCTCAACATCCCCGGCTGCCCGGAGCCTTGGGAGATCGGCACCGGCAAGCCGGAGGCCATGGCGTCGGCGCTGGACATCATGCTGGAAGGGCCGGTTGGCGCCGCAGCCTTCAACAACGAATACGGCCGTCCGGGCCTGTGCGGCTACTTCCGCACCTTTGAGCAGCCCGATGCCAGCGATGCGCAGGCAGTGCGCGGCTACCACAAGCCGGTGATGGTCGCCGGCGGGCTCGGCACCGTCCGGCCCGGCCACGTGCAGGCGGCGGGCTTCGCGCCGGGAACCCGTCTGGTGGCGCTCGGCGGGCCGGCCATGCTGATCGGCTTGGGCGGCGGCGCCGCCTCGAGCATGGCCTCGGGCGCGAGCTCGTCGGAGCTGGATTTCGCGTCGGTGCAGCGCGGCAACGCCGAAATGCAGCGACGCTGCCAGGAGGTCATCGACGCCTGCACCGCCTTGGGCGACGAGAATCCGATTCTGCTGATTCACGACGTGGGCGCGGGCGGGCTGTCGAACGCCTTGCCGGAGCTGGTCAAGGATGCCGGCACCGGCGGACGCTTCGAATTGCGCAAGGTGCCGAACGCCGATCCGGGGATGTCGCCGGCGGAGATTTGGTGCAACGAGGCCCAGGAGCGCTACGTGTTGGGCATCGCCGAGACGCGCTTGGACGAGTTCGCGGCGCTTTGCGAGCGGGAGCGGTGCCCTTGGGCGGCGATCGGCGAAGCGACGGCCGAGCAGTCGCTGGTGGTGCGCGACGGCGCGTTTGGCAACTGCCCGGTGGACATGCCCCTGTCGGTGCTGTTTGGCGGCCCGCCGGCCCTGCATCGGTCAATCGAGCGGTCAGCGCGCCAATGCCCGCCCCTGGACTTGGCCGACGCGCATCTGGACGACGCCATTCACCGGGTGCTCGGCTTTCCGGCCGTGGCCAGCAAGCAGTTCCTGATCACCATTGGCGACCGCAGCATCACCGGCTTGGTGGCCCGCGAGCAGATGGTTGGCCCTTGGCAGGTGCCGGTGAGCGATGCTGCGGTCACCTTGGCTGGGTTCCGCACCCATCGCGGCGAGGCGATGGCGATGGGCGAACGCTCGCCGGTTGCCTTGATCGATCCGGCGGCTTCCGCGCGCCTGGCCGTTGCGGAGGCGCTGACCAACCTGTTCGCGGCGGACGTCGAAGCGTTGCCGCGCGTGGTGCTGTCCGCCAACTGGATGGCGGCAGCGGGCCGGGATGCGGAGGAGCAGGCGCTGTTCGATGCGGTGCGGTCGGTCGGGCTCGATCTCTGCCCGGCGCTGGGCATCGCCATTCCGGTCGGCAAGGACAGCCTGTCCATGGCCACCCGCTGGCGGGAGCGCGGCGCGCTGCGCAGCGTCGTCTCGCCAATGACGCTGATCGTGTCGGCCTTTGCGCCGGTTCTCGATGCGCGGCGCACGCTCACGCCGGTGTTGCGGCGCGCGCCCTCCAGGCTGCTGCTGGTGGATTTGGGGCTTGGACGGGCGCGTCTTGGCGGCAGCGCGTTGGCCCAGTGCCTCGGGCAATTGGGCGATGAGTGCCCCGATGTGGATGATCCGCTGGCGCTGGCGGGCGCCTTGCGGGTGACCGCAGCGCTCAATCGGGCCGGCGCGTTGCTGGCCTATCACGACCGTTCCGACGGCGGCTTGCTCGTCACGTTGGCGGAAATGGCATTCGCCGGGCGCGTCGGCTGGGAGATCGACATCGCTGGCGACAACCTGCTGGCCGAACTCTTTGCGGAGGAGATTGGATGGGTGGTGCAGGTGCCGGACGCGGGGGTGTCCAGGGTCAAGGCCGCGTACCGGGATGCCGGGGCAGTGGTGGTTGACTTGGGTGTTGTGCGCGACGACGAGCGGCTGCGCATCCACCACCGGGGCGACTTGGCGGTTGACGCGCAGCGGGCCGCCTGGCAAAGCCGATGGGCCGAGCCGAGCCACCGAATGCAGCGCCTGCGCGACAATCCCCAAACGGCCGACGAAGAGCGCGCCGGCATCCGCGAGGCCAATCCGGGACTGTCGGCCAAACTGGCCTTCGATCCCGCGCAGCCGCCGTCGGCCTTCGCCATTGGCGAGTCCCGGCCCCGGGTTGCCGTGCTGCGGGAGCAGGGCGTCAATGGCCACCTTGAAATGGCAGCGGCCTTCGATCGGGCCGGATTCACGGCGGTGGACGTCCACATGACGGACCTGATTTCCGGAGCTGTGCCGCTGCTCGACTTCCCGGTGCTGGCCGCTTGCGGCGGCTTCTCCTACGGGGACGTGCTCGGCGGCGGCGGCGGCTGGGCGAAGAGCATTCTCCATCACGGCGCGGTGCGCGACGCCTTCACCGCCTTTTTCGCCGCCGACCGGCTGGCGCTTGGCGTCTGCAACGGCTGCCAGATGATGGCCCACCTCAAGGCGCTGATTCCCGGCGCTGAATTCTGGCCGCGATTCGTGCGCAACCGTTCGGAGCAGTTCGAGGGGCGCAACGTGCTGGTGCGGATCAATTCCAGCGCCTCGCCTTGGCTGGCCGGCATGGCCGGCAGCGTCCTGCCGGTGCCGGTCGCCCATGGCGAAGGCCGCGCGGAATTCGACGAACCGGGCGACCTTGGGCAACTCGCCTCATCAGGCTTGGTCGCGGCGCAATACGTGGACGCCCGCCATCGCCTGGCGACAACCTACCCGGCCAATCCCAACGGTTCAGCGGAAGGCTTGGCGGGCCTCACCGCCGCCGATGGCCGGGTGTTCATCCTGATGCCCCATCCGGAGCGGGTTTTCCGCACCGTCCAGAACGCCTGGCCCGATCCCTCTTGGGGCGAGGACGGCCCTTGGCTGCGATTGTTCCGCAACGCGAGGCGGGCGGTGGATTAGGGTTCCGCTCACCCCGTTATGGCTTGGCGATCTTGTGCGGGCTCAGAACATTTCGGAGCCTGGCCCGCGCAACGGCAGCGAAACTCCATCCGCGACCGCCAGGTCGCGCGCCCTCTTGACAAACTGCTGTGCCATCGGGATAGTGCGCCTCATGAATCAAGCCCTTGCCCAAGAAATCCTCCCGCGCCCGCAAGAATCGCTCCTGCGCCTGCTGCTGCCGGCGTAGCCGGCACACTCACCCCAAAAAAGGGCAATCGCCCGCCAAACCCAAAGCCCCATCCATACCAAGGAGTCTTGGCCATGAGCGAGTCTGCCGCAGCCAGCGAGCCGCAATCACCTGCCCATCAACCGTGCAACGGCGTCAGCCAACCGCGCAGCCGCGCCAGCGGAGCGATGCCGTTCCGCAAGTACCGCCCGTTCGCGCCCATCGACCTGCCCGGCCGGCAGTGGCCGGGCCGGACCCTTGATCGCGCGCCCCGCTGGTGCAGCGTGGACCTGCGCGACGGCAACCAAGCCCTGATCGATCCCATGAACGTGCAGGAAAAGCTGCGCCTGTTCGACCTGCTGCTTGAGGTCGGCTTTGCGGAGATCGAGGTCGGCTTTCCGGCGGCGTCGCAGCCGGACTTCGACTTCATCCGCCGCATCATCGACGAAGGCCGCGTTCCCGAGGGCGTCGCCATCCAGGTTCTCTGCCAAGCGCGCGAGGAGCTCATTGAGCGCACCGTGGAAGCGCTGAGCGGCGCCTCCAAGGTCATTTTCCATCTCTACAACTCCACTTCGGAGCTGCAGCGGCGGGTGGTGTTCGGCATGGGCCGCCAAGGCATCATCGACCTTGCGGTGAAGGGCGTCGCCTTGGTCAAGGCGGGGCTGGCCGGCTTGGATGCCGACGTCGCCTTCGAGTACTCGCCGGAAAGCTTCACGGGCACGGAACTCGATTTTGCCGTGGACATCTGCACCGCGGTGGCCGAGCAGTGGGGCGCCACGGCGGAAAAGCCAATGATCGTCAATCTCCCGTCCACCGTGGAGATGGCCACGCCGAACGTCTATGCCGACCAGATCGAGTGGTTCGCCACCCACTTCCCGCACCGCGACAAGGCGGTGATCAGCCTGCACACCCACAACGACCGGGGCACCGGCATCGCCGCCACCGAATTGGCGTTGCTGGCCGGGGCCGAACGGGTTGAGGGCACCTTGTTCGGCAACGGCGAGCGCACCGGCAACTGCGACATCGTCACCATGGCGATGAACCTCTTCAGCCAAGGCGTGGACCCGGAACTGGACTTCCGCGACATGCCGCGCATCCGCAAAACCGTGGAGGCCGTCAACAAACTGCCCGTTCATGAGCGCCACCCTTACGCGGGCGACTTGGTGTTCACGGCCTTCTCGGGCTCCCACCAAGACGCCATCAAGAAGGGCATGGCGCAGGTCGATGCGAACCATTGGGAAGTGCCCTACCTGCCCATCGACCCCGCCGACGTGGGCTCGTCCTACAGGGAGGCCGTGCGCGTCAACAGCCAGTCGGGCAAGGGCGGCGTCGGCTTCCTGCTTGAGGAGTTCTACGGCATCGTCCTGCCCCGGGAGATGCTCAAGGAGTTCAGCGGCATCGTCCAAAAGCTGACCGAGACCCTCGACCGGGAGGTCAAGGCCCAGGAAATCCATCAGGCGCTGCTTGATGAGTACGCCGTGGAGGGCGGGCCCTATCGGCTGCTTGACTTTGACGTGCTGACCGGGCGCCACGCCGAACAACGCTGCGTCGCCCGCATCGAGGCGTCCGAGCAGTTGGTCACCATCGACGGCGAGGGCGGCGGTCCCATCGAGGCCTTCGTTCATGGCCTTGAGAAGACCTTCAATGAACCCGTCAACATCGTCGAGTACCACGAGCATGCGCTGACCACCGGCAGCGACGCCCAAGCCATCTGCCTGCTGGCCATCGAGGATGCCGATGGCGGGCGGTGCTATGGCGTGGGCGTCAGCCGCAACACCATCACGGCTTCCTTCAACGGGGTGGTGGCGGCCTTGAACCGCCGTTGGCGCAGCGTTTGAAACGGCTTGCGGCGCACCCTGCCCGGCCGGCGGTTCAGCCTCCTTCCAGCAGCATCTCAAGCACGAATTTGCTGCCGAAGTAGCCGAGCAGCAGGAAGCTGAAGGCGGTGACGGTCCAGCGCACCGCCGATGCGCCGCGCCAGCCCAGCCACTGGCGGCCGGCCAACAGGCCGCCGTAGAGCGCCCAGGACAGGCACGACAGTACGGTGTGATGCACCACCTGCTGGGCGAACATGTCGTCCAGATGCAGAAAACCGCTGACGATTGCCGCCGTGAGGCCGACGAAGCCCGCCCAGATCATGGCGAACAGCAGCCGCTCCATGGTCTCCAGGGAGGGCAGGATGCGCACCAACAGGATGTTGCTGCGTCTGCGGATGCTGCGCTCGACGAATCCCAGCACGATGGATTGAATGGCCGCCATCATCAGCACGCTGTAAGCCAGGATGGAGACTAGGATGTGCGTGCCGAGCCCCGCCTCCGAAGCCGCAACCGCCCTCGGTGCCGGCTCCACGACCAACGATGCCGAAAGGGTGAGCGCCGACAAGGGAAACAGCACCACGAGCAGGCTCGGAACCGGCTGCACGGCGCTTAGCGCCATGACCAGGGTCACCATGATCAAAGCGGTCAGGCTGGCGACGGAGAAGAGGTTGAGATTGATGCCGCCGGGAAAGTCAATCTGCGCGTGGACGCCCATGGCATGCAGAACGATGGCCGGCGCCGCCAGCGCCGCCACGAGGCGCATGGATGGCTTGGCGTTTTTCGCCACGGCCCTGATTTGCAGGCCAGTGCTCGCCAAATACAGGGCGATGGCGATCAAGCTCGGCAACATCGGGCTTGCGGCGAAGGAGTTGAGCGGCATGGCCTGAATGGTCGGCGGCGGGTGTTTGCTGGAGGCCCAGTGTCGCATAGCGCGACCGCGACCGCTAGCAGCAGCAGCGTTGGCCCAAGGCGAGGGACTTGCGCTGTAGGTTTTTTGGGCGGGTTCGCGCATGGCGAAGGTGTGCCTGGGCGGCGGCCGAATGGCCGCGGGCATCGGGTTTGCGCGTTCGAGGGGCGTCGGAACGGCTTTTCGGACGGGTTTCCGCCCTCCAAACGAGAGCGGCTCTCATTTGCCCGCGCTGGGCGCAGGCGCGCGCGCCAGCCGGCTGGCCGATGCGCGGGAGGGTCCGCGGGGTGGCTGCGTCAGGCCGCCGACGGCAGGCCGGGGTCCACCAGCGAGCGCATCCGCTCCAGCGCCGAGCGTAGCCGCGCTTCCATGAAGGGCTGCCCCAGGGTGTCGGCGCGAACGTCCGGCGGTCCGCGCCCGCTCCTGCGGCCCTCGCGCCCCGTCGAATGGCTCGGCGCCGCCTTGCCGTCGCAGCCCAGGTGCCGCCCGAAACCCGGCAGCTCGTCCATCAGCCGGCCGCGCAGCGCGTCCACCATCCCCGACGCCGCCCCCGACTCCTCCTCCAGCTCCACCACGTTCGACAGGAACCGCGAGAACGCCCACGCCGTGGGAATCCCGTCACGGCGCGGGCGCGGCTCCTCCCGAACCGCAGCCCCGCCGTCCGCGCTCCGCGACAGCGTCCGCCTCGGCGGCGGCTGGTGGGCCAGGGGATCGAACCCGCAGGCGTCAAGCAGCGCCGGGTTGCGCCCCAGCTCCCGGAGCAGCGACGCTGACGAGGCGTGCCCGAACACAACCCCGGCCACCAGCGCCCGCCACATCGCCCGAACCGGGTGCTCGCGCCGCCCGCGCCTCGCCTCCAGCGCGGAAACGATCCCGTCGTCCGGCAGCTGGTCCAGCACGAAGCCCAATCGCTCAAGGTCCGGCAGGCGCTCGATATCCGCCCATGAAATAAAGCACGCTCCGGCCCGTCGCCATGGTTCCCTCCGGCCGCGGAGCGGCGCTGGTTGATCGCAAGGCCGTAGTGCTCCATGGCGACACCCATTCCCAGGCCGAAAAAGCCGCTTCGGCACCCGTGGGGTGAAAATGCCGGAATCCGGCCCCGGCGGCGCCGAAACCGCATGGAACCAACGGTCGTGCGGGGTAAAGGAAAAAATGAGACGCCCGCAAACCCTTGCCGCTGGCGGCCCTCAAAACAGCGCAAGTCCCTCAACGCCAACCTGACGGCAATTGGATGTCCAGCTTTCCCACCCCTAGGAGTCTGCGCCGCAGGAACGCTCGTTCGCCAAGGATGGCTTCCAAGGGGGCGGGAGGTGTGATCCCATAAGGCATCCCTCCCCATGAGGATGTGTTCGATGCCGACCACGTTTCGTCCCTATCAGCCGGATCAGTTGCTGCTGCTTGCGCCGGACGTTCGCGAGTGGCTCGCGCCGGGGCATCCGGCGCATCACGTCGGCGACCTGGTCGATGCGCTGGAGCTGGGTGCATTGTACGCGCCCTGCGAGGGCGACGGGCGTCGCAACGCCCCCCATGAGCCGTCGATGATGGTGAAGGTGCTGGTCCACGCCTACGCGACGGGGGTGTTCTCGTCGCGGGCCATTGCGAGGAAGCTTGGGGAGGATGTGGCGTTTCGAGTGCTGGGGGCGGGGAACTTTCCGCAGCACCGCACGATTTGCGAGTTTCGCCGCCGTCATCTTGAAGACTTCGAGCGGCTGTTCGTCGAGGTGGTGCGGGTGGCGCGCGCGATGGGGGTGGTGCGATTCGGGACGCTGTCGGTGGACGGGACGAAGGTGCGGGCGAACGCGGGCAAGCGCAAGGCGATGAGCTGCGGGCGGATGCGGAAGGAAGAGGCGCGGCTGAGGGAGGAGATTGGAGGGCTGTTGGACAGGGCGGGCGCGGTCGATGCCGAGGAGGATGCCCGCTGCGGCGAGCACCGGCGCGGGGACGAGCTGCCCGCGGAGCTCGCACGGCGCGAGCGGCGTCTGGCCGCGATTCACGAAGCCAAGGAGCGCTTGGAGGCGGCGCAACGTGAGGCCGATGACGCCCGCGGACGCAAGCCCGGCCAGGCGCGCAATCGCCAAGGAGGGCGGCCGTGCAAGCGTGACTACGGTGCGCCCGACCCGAAGGCGCAGAGCAACTTCACCGACCCCGGGATCCGCATCATGAAGACCTCTGCGGAGGGGTTTCAGCAGTGCTGCAACGCCCAGACGGTGGTCGACGAGGCGCACCAGCTCATCGTCGCCGCCGATGTCGGGGCCAACGCCAGCGACCAGGGCCAGCTTGTGCCCTTGCTCGATGGGGTGAACGAGACGTTCGGGGTTGAGCCCCAAGGGGTGCTCGCCGATGCGGGGTGCTGCAACGAAGCGGACCTGGCGGCGCTGGAGCGGCGCGGCATCGATGCGCATGTCGCGCTGGGGCGCGAGGGCAAGGCGCAAGGGGCGGTGGATCCCGAGACCGTCCCGCCACTCACCGCATGAGTGGGAAGCTCGCCAGCGCCAAGGGCAAGGCGCAATGCGCCAAGCGCAAGTGGTTGTCCGAGGCGCCGAACGGCTGGGTCAAGGAGGTGCTGGGGTTTCGGCGGTTCAGCGTGCGGGGCGCGCGCAAGGTCCGAGGCGAATGGCATCTGGCGTGCTTGGCATTGAACGTCAAGCGCATGGCGGCACTGGTGCCATGTTGACCCGACCGATGGGGCCTCGCGGTGTGGGCTCGGCGCTGGTCGTGCCCTCCCGCGACGCGATCGATGCGCCCTTGAGCGTTCTCGGGACAGGTCCCGCGTTGCGGACCAGGCAAGCCCCCAATCCCTGCGTTCGGGTCACCGGCCAACTGCGTGACGGACCAGCGCCCTTGCCCACCGCGAAAACTTCCACGGCGCAGACTCCTAGTGCTGGACGACTAGGTGAAGCCCGAAATCTTCGGCAGGCGGTTTTCCGCCTGCCCGGAGCTAATCGTTCGGTTCCGGCCGACTGGTGCAGGACGGACGTTTCGCCACGATTTACCCCTTCACCCTGAAGGTGATCTCCTGCTTTGGGCGACGGTCGCGGTTGCAGAACCAAGTCACGGCCTTCCTCTGGTCATAGAGCCCGTCCCGGCAGTTGCGGGTCACCGTTTTCTGGGGCGACACGCTGCCGTCCGCCGCAAACACCACCCCTCGACCCGCCGGATTCACCGTCAACTTGATGTCAACCTCCTACCGCTTTTCCGTGCTGCCATGGTGTGTCTTATTACTTGCAATGCCCGATGCCGCCCACCTTCAACGTCCGGTACTGCGGAACGCTGAACTTGGGTGAGTCGATCTCGATCCATAGCTCATTAGGACGGTAGAAGGTCGGCAGCATCGCCTTGAGTGACCCCGGCCCAGTGCTGGAGCGGTAGTACTCGTTCCCGAGGTGATCCTCGCCATCCTCAACAGTGACGCCGCGGAAGACGTTGGTGGGATTCCCATTGAAGTCCGTAAACCGCCGGGCCGGATAGCCCAGAGTGTCTTTGACCAGCGTCCAGTTCCCTATCTCCACAGCGATTGCATCGCCGTTGTCATCCGTGCCGGGGCGGGTGATGCGCACGCTGCCGGGTGCCGTTGCCGTGATGGTGACGCAATGCCCCCAATCCTGCAACGCCTGCGTCTCGTCCTTGGCCATGGCAGTCACCTCGACGTCGGCCGAGTAAGTCTGCTGCGCTTGGGCCGCTTGGAAGGCCAGTGTTGCCAGTGCTGCGATTGTAATGCCTAAATGCCGTTTCATGTGCTTTCTCTCGTAGTTGTGGTACGTTTGCGGCGCAAGACCTTGTGGAACTCCCGCGCTTCCAGTTCCGTTAGCCCGGATATGGAGCTGCTGAGTGCAGCGATATTTAGCCATAAATATAGGGAATAGGGAACCTCTGATCAATCCCGTTCGTTCAGCGCTTCACTGCTTGAGGGCCGAAACGGCTCCGCCAGCAGCACTTCCGGGACCAGAGGCTCCTTAGCTAAGCTAACCTCCGGTTCTGCAGTTGTCGGTCTTTACGAGCTTAGCTTGCGCCTTCTGAGCGCCCTTTGCACAGACAGCAGCAGCAGCGAGCTTTCGGCCCAATTGGGCCGAAAGCTCGCTTGGAGTTTGGCTGCCGCCGAACTCCGCGCCTGTTGCGTGGGTCGGGTTCGATGTGTTTCTGAGCCGGTGCGGGCCTTGATTTGGCGTCATTGCCCACGGTGCGCGAAATCGGTCGGAAGCATCGCCCCTTTGGCTGTACACTTGCGTCTTTGGCTGATCCGTTCGCACCCATGTTCGAAAAGCTTTCCGATCGTTTGAGTGGCGCCCTGAAAGGCCTGTCCGGCAAGGCGCGGCTGACCGAGGACAACGTTGCCGGGGCCATGCGCGAGGTGCGCGCCGCCCTGCTGGAGGCGGATGTCGCCTTGGCGGTGGTGCGGTCGTTCATCGACAACGTGAGGCGCAAGGCGCTCGGCCGCTCGGTCGCTGCGGCCCTGGATCCCGGCGAGGCCCTGGTCAAGATCGTGCATGATGAGCTCGTGGAGGTCATGGGGCAGGCGAACGATGCGCTGAACCTTGCCGCAGTGCCGCCGGCCGTCATCCTCATGGCGGGATTGCAGGGGGCCGGCAAGACCACCACCGCCGCCAAGCTCGCGCTGTTCGTGAAGGAGCGGCTCAAGAAGCGGGCGGCGCTGGTCAGCGCCGACGTCTATCGGCCGGCCGCCATTGAGCAGCTGCAGGCTTTGGCCAGCCAAGTCGGCGCCCAGTTCGTGGCCTCCAGCGCTTCGGAGGCGCCCATCGCCATCGTCGAGCGGGCCTTGGCCGAGGCGCAGAGCAAGGTTGCGGACGTGCTGATCGTCGATACCGCTGGCCGTTTGGCCGTGGATGCGGCCATGATGGATGAGATCGCGGCCTTGCAGAAGCGCCTCAAGCCGATCGAAACCCTCTTCGTGGTCGATGCGATGACCGGCCAGGACGCCGCCGCCACGGCCAAGGCGTTCAATGACGCCTTGGAGCTGACCGGCGTGATTCTCGCCAAGGCCGATGGCGACGCCCGGGGCGGAGCGGCGTTGTCGGTGCGCTTCCTGACCGGCAAGCCGATCAAGTTCCTCGGCATGGGCGAAAAGCCCGAGGCGTTGGAGCCCTTCCATCCGGATCGCCTCGCCTCGCGCATCCTCGGCATGGGCGACGTGCTTTCGCTGATTGAGGAGGCGGAGCGCAAGGTCGATCAACGCAAGGCCGCGCGCTTGGCCAAGAAGGTCACCCGGCGGCAGAAGTTCGATCTGGCCGATTTTCGCGACCAGCTGGAGAGCATGGCCAGCATGGGCGGCGTCGGCAGCATGCTCGACAAGCTGCCCGGCATGAATCAAGTGCCGGCCTCGGCCCGCGCCCAGCTCGACGACGGCCAATTTCGCCGCATGGCGGTGATCATAGACTCCATGACCCCCCATGAGCGCCGCTTCCCGGATGTCGTCAACAGCTCCCGCAAGCAGCGCATCGCCCGCGGCAGCGGCACCACGGTCATCGACGTGAACCGCATGCTCAAGCAGCACCGGCAGATGCAGAAGATGATGCGCAAGTTCGGCCGCAAGGGCGGCATGCAGAGCATGATGCGCGGCCTGCAGGGCATCAAGGGCGCTCGCCGATGAAAGGCTCGGGTTGGAGAGGCCGCCCTTGAAGCGATGCTTGTGTGCGGGTTCAGAAACATACCGGAATCTGATCTAAGCGACAGCGCGGAGTTTCGCGCCAGCGAAACTCCATCCGCGACCGTCAGGTCGCGCTGTTTCATTGACGCCCGCGCTCCATTAGAATGCGCCTCCTTATCCGGCTGAGGGCTGCAAGGCATGGTGACGATTCGCTTGGCGCGGCATGGCGCCAAGAAAAATCCCTTCTACCACATCACGGTGGCCGACCGCCGTGCCAAGCGCGACGGGCGCTTCATTGAGCGGGTGGGATTTTTCAATCCCTTGGCCCGGGGCGGGGAAGAGACGTTGCGGGTTGATCTTGAGCGCATCGATCACTGGTTGGCCGAAGGCGCCAAGCCGTCCGATCGGGTGCGGCAGCTCGTCAAGCAGGCGCGCAAGCAGGCGCTCGCGCAGCCCGAGGCGCCCGCCGCCGCTCCGCAAGAGGCTCCGGTGGATGAAGCCGCCGGGGAGGAAGCCGCGGCCGGGCAAGAGGCGGCAACGCCAGCGGCTGCGGACCAACCCGCCGAGGCCGGCGAAGCCTGAGCGTTGGCAACGGCATGGTCACCGTCGGCCAAGTCGGCGGTGCCTACGGCGTTCAGGGTTGGGTGCGCATCGTCTCCTTCACCGATCCACCGTCCAATTTGCTCGACTATCAGCCATGGCACCTGCGGGTGCGAGGGACGGATGCTGGGGAATCCCGTTGGCGGCCCTGTCCTGCGCAGGACATCAGGCCCCATCGCGGCGGGTTCGTGGCCCGTTTTCGGGAGGTCGCGGACCGCGATGCCGCAGCGCGCCTCTCCGGGGCGGAAATCGCGGTTCCGCAAGCCTGCCTGCCCGCGCCCGGCGACGGTGAATTCTATTGGCGCGATCTCATCGGGCTTCGGGTGGTGGACCAAAATGGGGTGGAGCTGGGCATGGTGGGGCGGCTGATGCCGACCGGCGTTCACGATGTGCTGGTCGTTCAGGGCGGCAGGCAAGGCGGCGCAGAGGTGTTGATTCCCTTTGTGAACGCCCATGTGCGGGCGGTGCGCGTCCAGGATGGCGTCATTGCAGTCCATTGGCAGGCGCCGCAGTGAATCTGTGGCTCGGCTTGGTCTGCCTGTTGCCGGAGATGGTTTCGGCGATCGCCTCGGCGGGCATCCTCGGCCGGGCGATTCGGCGCGGCGAGATGGGCCTTGAGGTCTTCAATCCCCGGGACCACGCCAGCGACCGTCGCCGCACCGTGGATGACCGGCCCTACGGCGGCGGCCCGGGCATGGTCATGATGGCCGAGCCCCTGCTGGGTGCGATCGGGGAGGCGCGGGAGCGGGCGCCGTCGCCGCCGCGGGTGGTCTATCTGTCCCCCCAAGGCGCCAGGCTCGATCAGCCCGCGGTGGAGCGCCTTGCGCGGCTGCGCAGCTTGGTGCTCGTTGCCGGGCGCTACGAGGGCATTGACGAGCGGGTCATCGAATTGGCGGTGGACGAGGAGCTGTCCATTGGCGACTACATCCTCAGCGGCGGCGAACTGCCGGCCATGGTGCTGGCCGATGCCCTGTGCCGGCTGCTGCCCGGCGCCCTCAACAACGAGGAGTCGATTCAAACCGAATCCCTGCTTGATGGATTGCTCGAATACCCGCAATATACGCGCCCGGAACAGGTGGGGCCGCTCAAGGCGCCGACCGTGCTGCTGGGCGGCGACCACGACGCCGTTCGCCGCTGGCGGCGCACCGAGGCCTTGCTGCGCACTTGGCGGCGGCGCCCTGAATTGCTGGCATCAAGGGCGCTGTCGGATGCCGACTCGGCCCTGCTGAAAGCAGGCATGCTGAAAGCAGGCCTGCCGCCGGAGTCGCGGGCGCAAGCGCGCGGGCCGAACGGCGCCGGGATTGAAGGAGAATGAGAATGCGCAGGAACAAAGTGCTTGAAGGCTTGGAAAACGAACAGTTGAAGTCCGGCCTGCCGGACTTCTCCCCCGGCGACACCGTGGTGGTGCAGGTCAAGGTGCGCGAGGGCAGCCGGGAGCGGCTGCAGGCCTTCGAGGGCGTGGTGATCGCCAAGCGCAACCGCGGCCTCAACTCCGCCTTCACCGTGCGCAAGATGTCCCATGGCGTGGGCGTGGAGCGCACCTTCCAGACCCACAGTCCGTTGATCGCCTCGGTCACCGTGAAGCGGCGCGGCGACGTGCGCAAGGCCAAGCTCTACTACCTGCGGCAACGCTCCGGCCGAGCGGCTCGCATCAAGGAAAAGGTTTAGGTTGGCGTCAGGCTCGGCGTTTGAAGCCGCATGTGGCTCCAAACGCCAAGCCTGACGCTTCCGGCAAGGGCCGATCCGGAAAAATGGCTCCATCCCAATTGGTTGCGAGCTGGATTTCCTCGGGTGGCCGCACGGTGACCTTGGATGGGGACATCCGCCGGCAACTTCGCTTGGGCGAGGACAGCCGCTGGGAATTCAAGCGCATTGAGTTTAGCGGCGACGCTCCGACCAGTCCGCGCCGGGACGATCTGGCCGATGAGCTTGGCGCCTTCGCCAACGCGGCGGGCGGCGTCATGCTGTGCGGGGTGGCTGACGACGGCACGATCCAAGGCCTGTCGCGAGAGCGGATGGCGGCTCTTGATCGGCTGTTGGCGGAGGTAAGCACCGACGTGATTGAACCGCCCTTGCGAATTCACGTCCATCATCGCGAACTCGACGGCAAGGCGTTCCTGCTTGTGGAGGCGCCTCGCGGTGAAGCCCTGCATGAACGGGGTGGGCGGGCATTCATCCGGGTGGGCGCCACCAAGCGCCGCATGAGCGGGGATGAGCGCCTTAGGTTGGCGCAGGCCCGCGCCCAGAGCCGCTACCTGTGGTTTGACAGGCAAATTGTGCCGGAAACCGGCTTCGAGACGCTCAGCGAGCCGCTTTGGGAGCCGCTTCTCACCGTAGCGGGGAGCAGGAATCCGCGGCGGGGGCTGATGAATCTCCGCCTGCTGGCCCATGACGAAGCCGGCGTGGAGCGGGCCACTGTCGCTGGCGTGCTGCTTTGCACCGCTTCACCTCAATACTGGTTGCCGCAAGCGACCATAACGGCGACCCACTATCGAGGACTGGATCGAGCTTCGGGACAGTTGGATGCGCAGGAAATCACCGGTCCGCTGCCGGCCCAAATAGCGGAGGCCGTGCAGTTCATCGTGCGCAACATGCGGGTGGCGGCGCGCAAGCTCCCGGAACGCGATGAGGTTCCGCAATACAGCAAGGTTGCCGTGTTCGAAGCGGTGGTCAATGCGGTGGCGCACCGCGACTACGCCATGTCCTCGCGGCGCATCAGGCTCTCCATGTTCAAGGACCGTCTGGAGATCGAATCGCCCGGCCAGCTTCCCAACGGCATGACCATCGAGGGCATGGAGGCCAGCCAGGCCACCCGCAACGAGGTGGTCGCTTCGGTGTTCGGCCAGATACCCGTGGCCAATGTGGCGGGGTCTGATCATCGCCTGTACCTGATGGAGCGCCGCGGTGACGGCGTCTCCATTATTCGCGATGAGACCCGCAAAGCCACGGGCGCTCCGCCCGAGTATGAGTTGGTGGACGATTCGATCCTGCTGCTGCGCATCCCCGCAGCGAAACTGGAGCTGGTTCCCGCCGACGTGACCGCGACCGTGCATTCGGGTGGCGAACCCTTGGCCGGCATTGAGGTTCTGGCGCTCTTTCCGAACAAGACCTGGCGGCGGGCAACCACCGACGAGGCGGGTGAAGCCGCCTTGGATCTGTATGCCACCCACTTGCCGATGACGATCTACGCTGCGGCCCCGGGCTATGCCGCAGGACTTGAGCGGGAATGGATTCCCAGCCAGGGCGGGCTGCTGCTTGAGCTCGAGCCGCTTGAAGAGGGGGGGGCGGCTGTTTTCCCCGCAGGAACCGGGCATCTTCCCGGCTTGCGCGGTCGCTTGAATCCAATAAGGGATGCGTCCGATCGCACCTACCTGTATGCGGACAACATCGCCATCGACGAGGGGCGGCAGCAGCCGGTGCCGCTTCGGTTAGGCAAACCCATGCGGTTGACGGACGCCCACGGCGCCGAGCTCTCGGTTGCGATCATCGACATCATTGGAAAATCAGCATTGGTCGAGTATCGGCCATTCGAGCCGTGAGCCGCATTGGGCCGGCAACTGAACGGGCCGGCGTCCCAAGCCCTCAAGGCGCATGAGGCATGCCATGAGCGCCGCCATCGATGAGTACCTTGAGGAAATCTGGCTGGCCAAGGGGTTGAGCGACAACACCTTGGCCGCCTACCGGCGCGATCTGGCCGCCTTGGAGTCGAGCTTGGGCAAGGCGTTGCCGGACGCGACCGCCGCCGACCTGATGGCCGCCATGGCCAGCCGCTACGATCAGGGCTACCGGGCGGCGAGTTCCGCCCGCTGGCTGTCCTGCATCAAGGGGTTTTACCGAAACAGCCTTGAGAAGGGGCGCATCAGCGCCGATCCGGCCGCCCATCTGGAGCATCCGAAGCTGGGGAGGCCCTTGCCGTCATCGCTGTCCGAAGCCCAAGTGGAACTGCTGCTGCGGGCTCCGGACGCCGGCACCGCGGCCGGCTTGCGGGATCGCGCCATGCTGGAGCTGCTGTACGCCACGGGCTTGCGCGTCTCCGAACTCGTGCGCTTGGAGGTGGGATCGCTCAACTTGCGCCAGGGCGTGATCCGGGTGGTCGGCAAGGGCGGCAAGGAGCGCTTGGTGCCGGTCGGTCAGGAGGCGCTCGCTTGGGTGGGGCGGTTCGTCGCTGAAGGACGCGGCAAGCTGGGCGGGGAGGGCACCAAGGCGCTGTTCCCCAGCAACCGGGGCCGCGCCATGGTCCGGCAGACCTTCTGGCACGCCGTCAAGCGCCATGCGGCGGCGGCCGGCATTGAGCGCAACCTGTCGCCCCACGGCCTGCGCCACGCCTTCGCCACCCACCTGCTGAACCATGGCGCGGATTTGCGCGCGGTGCAGATGATGCTGGGCCACGCCGACCTTTCCACGACCCAGATCTACACCCACGTCGCCCAAGCGCGGCTCAAGTCCCTGCACCAAGCCCACCACCCCCGAGGCTAGCCCGCCGACCGCACGTGCGGCCACCCGCGCCGAGTTGCGAAGCGCCGTGCGGGCTCGGAAACGTCTCGGAACCTGACCCACGCAAAAGGCGCGGAGTTTCGCGTCAGCGAAACTCCCACGGACCTTTGGTCCGCCGCGACCGTCAGGTCGCGCGAGCGGCGCAAGCCGTTTTCTAATATCATGCGCACGCCAAGCGTTCCGGCGCTGCCTCTGGCATTGGCGCGCTGTCCCAATTAACGGTTTTGAGGAACATCGATGCCCATCTACGAGTATCGCTGCGAGAACTGCGGCCATGAGATGGAGGCCATCCAGAAGATCAGCGAGCCGCCCTTGGTGGATTGCCCCCAATGCGGCGCCCCCCAGTTGCGGAAAAGGATTTCCGCGGTGGCCTTTCGCCTGAAGGGCGGCGGCTGGTATGAAACGGACTTCAAGTCCGGTCAGCAGAAAAACCTGGCCGATGGCGGCTCGAGCAAGGACTCGTCCGGCAGCGATGGCGACAAGGCCGCTGCGACTGCGGCCACCGGCAGCAGCGAAGGCAGCGACGCCGGCAAGGACGCCGACAAGAAGGGCAAAACGACGGAGAAGGCGTCCGACAGCGGCAAGGCCAGCGGCAGTGCCGCCAAGGCGGCATCGGACTAGGCGAGCCATGCGCAGCCATTCCTGCGGGGCGCTGGGCAGCGCCCACATCGGCGAGACCGTGGCTCTGGCCGGTTGGGTGCATCGGCGGCGCGACCACGGCGGCGTCATCTTTCTGGACGTGCGCGACCGCACCGGCATCGTGCAGGTGGTTTACGACCCGGATGCCAAGCAGAGCTTTCAAGCGGCCGACCGGGTGCGCAGCGAGTACGTGCTGCGCATGACCGGCCAAGTGCGCCGCCGCCAAGCCGGCGCGGAAAACCCCAACATGGCGACCGGCGAGATCGAAGTGCTCGGCGCCACGCTCGAAGTGCTCAACCCGGCGGCCACGCCGCCGTTCGGCCTTGATGAGCACTCCGGCGCCGGCGAGGACGTGCGGCTGCGCTACCGCTATCTCGATCTGCGCCGCCCGGAAATGCAGGAGCGCCTGCGGATTCGGGCGCAAGCCGCAAGCCTGGTGCGCGCCTATCTGGAGGAGCAGGGGTGCTGGGAGATCGAGACGCCCACCCTAAGCCGCCCGACGCCGGAGGGCGCGCGTGACTACCTGGTGCCCAGCCGCACCCATCCCGGCCAGTTCTTCGCCCTCCCCCAGTCGCCGCAGATCTACAAGCAGTTGCTGATGATGTCCGGGATGGACCGCTACTACCAGATCGCCCGCTGCTACCGGGACGAGGATTTGCGCCATGACCGGCAGCCGGAGTTCACCCAGATCGACATCGAGGCCTCCTTCGTCAGCGAGCGGGACGTCATGGACCTCGCCGAGGGCCTGATCAAGCGGCTGTTTCAGGCGGTGAAGGGGATCGAACTGAGCGACTTTCCAGTGTTGACCTTTGCTGAGGCCACCAGCCGCTACGGCAGCGACAAGCCGGACCTGCGCAACCCCCTTGAACTGACCGAAATCGGCGATCTCATGGCTGCGGTCGAGTTCAAGGTGTTCAACGGCCCGGCCCGGGATCCCCAAGGCCGGGTGGTCGCCCTGAACGCCCCCGGCGGCGGCCTCTCGCGCAAGGCCATCGACGACCTCACCGGATTCGTGGGCCGCTATGGCGCCAAGGGGCTGGCCTACATCAAGGTCAACGACCTTGGCGCCGGGATGGCGGGCCTGCAGTCGCCCATCCTTAAGTTCCTGCCCGACGACGTCGTGCGCCAGGTGTTGGAACGCTGCGCCGCCGGCGACGGCGACGTCGTCTTCTTCGGTGCCGGGCCGGCCACCGTGGTCAACGACTCCATGGGCGCCCTGCGGGTCGAGTTGGGGCGCCTGCTCGGTCTGAACGGCGAGGGTTTTGCGCCGCTGTGGGTGGTTGACTGGCCGCTGTTCGAGGTGGCTGCGGACGGCGGCATCACTGCCATGCACCACCCGTTCACCCGCCCCACGTGCGGCATTGAGGAGTTGTTGGCTGCACCCCTCAAGGCCCGCGCCGCCGCCTACGACTTGGTGATCAACGGCTACGAGGCGGGCGGCGGCTCCCTGCGGATTCATGCGGAGGCGATGCAGAAGGCGGTGTTCGAGGCGATGGGCATCGCCCAGGAGGGGGCGGTCAAGTTCGGCTTTCTGCTGGATGCGCTGCGCTACGGCTGCCCGCCCCATGGCGGCATCGCCCTGGGCTTTGACCGCTTGGTCATGCTGTTGGCCGATGCCGCAGCCATCCGCGACGTGATCGCCTTTCCCAAGACCCAGTCCGCTGCCTGCCTGATGATGGCTGCGCCCGCCGAAGCCGATGAGCGGCAACTGCGCGAACTGCACATTCGCCTGCGTGGCAAGGCGGCGGGCTGAGCGATGGCGGGGCACAGCAAGTGGGCCAACATCAAGCACCGCAAGGCCGCCCAGGACGCCAAGCGGGGCAAGCTGTGGACCAAGATCCTGCGCGAAGTGACCGTCGCCGCCCGGCTCGGCGGCGTTGCGGAAGACAATCCGCGGTTGCGCACCGCCATGGACAAGGCGCTCGCCGCCAATGTGCCCAAGGACACGATCCAAAAGGCCATCAACCGGGGCACGGGCGGCGGTGAGGGCGCCGACCTCGATGAGCTGACCTACGAGGGCTATGCCGCTGGCGGCGTGGCGCTGTTGATCGAAGCGATGACCGACAACCGCAATCGCACCGTGGCGGCAGTGCGGCACGCCTTCGGCAAGCACGGCGGCAGCCTCGGCGCCGACGGTTCGGTGGCTTATCTGTTCAAGCGCCAAGGCGTGATCGCCTTCGCGCCCGGCGCCGACGAGGAGCGGGTCCTGGAAGTGGCGCTCGACGCCGGTGCCGAGGACTTGGCGGTTGATGGCGATGGCGCCTTGGCGGTGATCACCCCTTGGGAGGCCTTGGGCGCCGTCGCCGATGCCCTGGAGGCCGCCGCCTTGCAGCCGGACCACAAAGAGGTGACGATGGTGCCCTCGACCCTGCAGGACTGCGACCAGGCGCAGGCGGCGACCCTGCTGCGGCTGATCGACGCGCTTGAGGAATTGGATGATGTGCAGAACGTCCATTGCAACGCCCGCTTGCCCTTGCCGGACGGCGCGCCGTAAAGGCAAGACGTGAGCGCTGCCTTGAGCCCCGTGAAGGTGCTCGGCATTGATCCCGGCACCCGCTCAACGGGCTACGGCTTGGTTGAGACGGCGCCGGGCCGGATCGCCTACATCGCCTCCGGCTGCATTCGCCCTGCCGCCGGGGCCATGGCGGAGCGCTTGGCCGAGATCCAAGCCGGCGTCAGCGAGCTGATCGCCGTCCACGGGGCCAGCCAACTGGCCATTGAGGACGTCTTCATGTCCCGCAATCCGCAAGCCGCCTTGAAGCTCGGCCAAGCCCGCGGCGTGGCCATGGCCACTGCCGTCGCCGCCGGTTTGGCGGTTTTCGAATACGCGCCGCGCACGGTCAAGAAGGCGGTTGTCGGCACTGGCGGGGCCACCAAGGCGCAAGTTCAGCACATGGTGCGCATCCTGCTCAACCTGCGCGGCGGGCGGTTGGCGGCGGACGCTGCGGACGCCCTCGCGCTTGCGATTTGCCATGTCAATGCCGCCGCACCGGGCGCCGGCATGGCCCGAATGGCTGAGCGCCAATGATCGGACGCATCGCCGGCCGCTTTGTCGAAGCCGTTGAGCAGGTGGCGCTGATCGACGTGGGCGGCGTGGCCTACGAAGTGGAGCTGTCCGCCGGCGCCCTTTCGGACCTGCCGCCGGCCGGCGGCGATGTGGCGCTGTACGCGCACCTGCTGGTGCGCGAGGATGCGCAGCAACTCTACGGTTTCGCCTCCCGTTCGGAGCGGGAGCTGTTTCGGGCGGTGCTGCGCATCTCCGGGGTGGGGCCGAAACTGGCCCTGTCGCTGATTTCCGCCTTTGACGTGGATGAGCTGGCCCAGGCCGCGGCCGACGGGGATCCGGGACGCCTGACCCGAGTGCCCGGCATCGGCCGCAAAACCGCTCAGCGCCTGCTGCTTGAGTTGAAGGACCGGCTGGCGGAGTTCGCCGTCACGCCCCTCGCCGGGCGCCCGGCGGCTGCGGCCTCCGCCGCCGCCGAAGCGGAGCGGGCGCTCACCGCCTTGGGCTATCGGCCCCAGGACGCCGCGCAACTGGTTCGCGAGGTGGGCGAGCGGGACATGGCGGCGGCGGCGATCGTTCGCGAAGCGCTGCGGGCCGTTGGCGGCAGGTCGGCCTCATGAGCGTGGTGCCGGATCGGTTGGTGGACCCCGCCGCCGAAGGGGCTGCCGAAGGACGGCTCGACCGCAGCCTGCGGCCCGCCACCCTGGACGAGTACATCGGCCAAAGCGCCGTGCGCGAGCAGATGGCCATCTTCATCGAGGCGGCGCGGCGGCGCGGCGAGCCGCTCGACCACACGTTGATCTTCGGGCCGCCGGGGCTGGGCAAGACCACCATGGCCCACGTCGTTGCCCACGAAATGGGCGTTGCGATCAAGTCAACGTCCGGGCCGGTGCTGGAGCGGGCCGGGGACTTGGCGGCCCTGCTCACCAATCTGGAGGAGGGCGACGTGCTGTTCGTGGATGAGATCCACCGGCTCTCGCCGGTGGTCGAGGAAATCCTGTACCCGGCCATGGAGGATTTCCAGATCGACATCCTGATTGGCGAAGGCCCGGCAGCGCGTTCCCTGAAGCTCGACCTGCCGCGCTTCACCTTGGTCGGCGCCACCACCCGAGCGGGGCTTTTGACATCGCCGCTGCGCGACCGCTTCGGCATTGTGCAACGGCTGTCCTTCTATTCGGTTCCGGAACTCTGCGAGATCGTGCGGCGGTCGGCCCGCAAGCTGGGCCTCGTCGCCGAGGAGCCCGGCGCCCTCGAAGTGGCGCGGCGGTCACGGGGCACGCCGCGCATCGCCAACCGGCTGCTGCGCCGGGTGCGGGACTTTGCCGAGGTGAAGGCGGACGGCGTGGTCACCCAAGCGACCGCCGACGACGCCCTCAACCTGCTCAAGGTGGACCGCGAGGGATTTGACGCCATGGACCGCCGCCTGCTGGAGACCATCATCAGGAAGTTCTCCGGCGGCCCCGTGGGCCTCGACAACTTGGCCGCCGCAGTGGGCGAGGAGAGCGACACAATTGAGGACGTCATCGAGCCGTACTTGATCCAGCAAGGCTATGTGATGCGCACGCCGCGGGGCCGGGTGGCGACCGCCAATGCCTACCTTCACTTTGGCTTGGCGGCGCCGGATGACCCTGCGGTCGCCGCGCCGCGCCAAGCCGCCTTGGACTTGGCCGCCTTGACCGGGGAGGATGGGAGCCAATGACCCAAGCCTGCAAATCCCGCGTTTGCGCGCCGGCAAGCTGCGCAGCAACCAGCCGGATCGGGCGCCCGCCCGCGCTGCGTCGTTGGCCAGGAACCTGACATGTCCGAGCAAATTTCGATATTCGAGTTGGTGGCCAATGCCAGCCTGTTGGTGCAGATGGTCATGGGGCTGCTGGCGCTGGCCTCGATCGCCTCCTGGATGATGATCTTTCAGCGCTGGTTCTTCCTGCGCCGGGTGGCGGGCGAGATCGATCGGTTTGAGGACCACTTCTGGTCCGGCGTTGACCTGCGCGAACTCTACGCGGAACTTGAGGGACATGACCAACTGACGGGCATTGAGACCGTTTTTGCGGCGGGCTTTCAGGAATTCCTGCGTCTCTCGGATCAGGCCGGGGCGGAGGTGGACTCCATCATGCAGGGCGTGCAGCGCGGCATGCGGGTGGCGTTGAACCGGGAGGAGGAGCGGCTCGCCACCCACTTGGCGTTTCTGGCAACAGTCGGCTCCACAAGCCCCTACATCGGCCTTTTCGGAACGGTCTGGGGCATCATGAACTCCTTCCGCAGCCTGGCCAACATGAGCCAGGCGACGCTTGCCTCGGTGGCGCCGGGCATCTCCGAGGCCTTGGTGGCCACCGCGATGGGCCTGTTCGCCGCCATCCCGGCGGTGATCGGCTACAATCGCTTTTCGGCCCAGGTCGAGGAACTGATGAAGCGCAATGAGGCCTTCAGCGACGAGGTGACCAGCATCCTGCATCGGGCCGCCCAAGCCCGGAGCTGACGGAGCGCTTCGCCATGCGCCGCAAGCCGATGTCGGAAATCAACGTCGTGCCCTACATCGACGTGATGCTGGTGCTGCTGGTGATCTTCATGGCCACCGCGCCGCTGCTGACCCAAGGGGTGCTCGTCGATTTGCCTGAAGCGCCCTCCGAGCCGATCGCCGACGCCGAGGATGATCCGCTGGTGGTCTCCATTCGGGCGGACGGCGCCATTTTCGTGAATCTCGGCATCCAGGACGCCGACGCTGAGGGCACTCGGGTGACCATCCACTCCTTGGCCGACCAAGCCGGCAAAATTCTCCGCGCCCGACCCGATGTGCCGGTTTACGTCAAGGCGGACCACCGCTTGGACTACGGCAAGGTGGTTGGCGTCATGACGGTGCTGCAGAAGTCGGGCGCCGAATCCGTCGGTCTCATCACCGAGCCGCCGTCGGAGATTGAAAGCTGATGGCGCGCGCGGTTCGCGCCTACGGCGGTCCGCTGGTTTTGGCGCTGCTGCTCCATCTGGCGGCGGTCGCCGCCCTGCTCGGCGGCTGGTTGCCGGGAGCGCCGCCGGAAAGCCGTGCCATCAAGCCGAATCTGGTGCAGTCGCAGTTGATCGTGATGCAGCCAAAGGCTCGGCCCGAGCCCAAGCCCGCCCCGCCGAAGCCTGCGGCCGAGGCGCCCCGAGCGGTCGAGCCGGAGCCGCGGGCGCAGCCGCAGCCGCGCCGCGACCGGGAGGCCCGGGCGCGCGAGGAGCAGCGGCGCCAGCGGGAAGCGGCCCAGGCGCCTGAAAGGCAGCAGCAGCGCTTGGCGGAGCTGGCCCGGAACTCGTTCGCCCAAGCGCTGGCGGAGGAAGCCGCCGAACTGGCGGCCGATGAGGATCTAAGCGTTGCGCAGGGCTTTCGCTTCGGCATCTACCAGCGCGTGGTGGCCAACTGGTCGCGGCCGCCGAGCGCCCGCAACGGCATGCAGGCGCGCCTGCTGGTGGAACTGATTCCCACGGGCGCCGTGGTTGGGGTCACGGTGGTCGAATCGAGCGGCAACAATGCCTTTGACCGCTCGGCGGAATCCGCAGTGCGCAAGGCGCGCGCCTTTGAGGTGCCTCGGGAAGCCGATTTGTTCGAGCGCCACTTTCGAAGATTCTCCCTGTTGTTCAAGCCGGAGGATCTGCTGAGGTGATGATGCGGCGATGAAGGGGCTGGTAGAATCAGGCCGAACCAAGCGGCGCTTTGCCCGGTTGCTCGAACGGGAGGTTTTTTTGCGGTGATGATCAGGCAGCGCGGCATTGCCCGGGCGGTTGCGGCGACCGCCTTCATTCTGGCTGCGGCTTTCTGTCACGGTGCGGACAGCCTTGACAGCATCATCATCGATGCGGGCTACGACCGGCAGACCAAGATTGCGGTGGCGCCCTTTCGGGCCGGGCCGGAATTCGGCGACCGTGAGCCCCTGTCGGACATCATTGGCTTCGACTTGGCTCGCAGCGGCCAGTTCGCCCCCACCGAACCGGGCAACATGCTGTCGTTTCCGGCCGAACGCGCCGAGGTCTTCTTCCGCGACTGGCGCATTATCGGCGTGGAGTACCTGCTCATCGGACGGGTCGCGGCCGAATTCAACGGCGACGTCTCGGTGAGCTACGAGCTCTACGACGTGACCAATGAACGGGCCATGGCCGAGGAGCGCCTGACGGCGCCGGTCGCCAAGTGGCGTGACCTTGGACACGCCATCGCCGATGCGGTCTTCGAAGCGATCACCGGCGTGCGCGGCGCGTTCTCCACCCGCATTCTTTACGTGCTGGCCCAGAGCCCGGGCACCGACTACGCCCGCTACCGGCTTGAAATGGCCGATTCCGATGGCGCCCGGGCGCGCACCCTGCTGACCTCGGACCAACCCGTCATGTCGCCGAGCTGGTCTCCGGATGCGCAGCGGGTGGCCTACGTCACCTTCGAGACCGGGCGTCCGGTCATTGCGCTGCAGGACGTTGCCAGCGGGGAGAGGGAGTTGCTGCCGCATTTTCCGGGCATCAACGGTTCGCCGGTCTTCTCCCCGGACGGGCGCAGCCTGGCGGTGGTTCTGTCCCGGGACGGCAATCCGGAAATCTACCTGATGAACTTGGCGGACTACCGGCTCCGGCAAATCACCCGCCATCACGGCATCGACACCGAACCCTCCTGGACGCCGGACGGGCGCAGCCTCATCTTCACGTCGGACCGCGGCGGCCGACCGCAGATCTACCAAGTGGAGCTGGCCACCAACTTCGTGGAGCGGCTGACCTTTGAAGGCCGCTACAACGCCCGGGGCCGCCTGCTGCCCGATGGCGTCCATTTGGTGTTCGTCCATCGCCGCGATGGGGTCGATCACATCGCTTGGCAGGATCTGGAGCGCAACGACCTGCGCGTTCTCACCGAAACCGCCCTTGATGAGTCCCCTTCCTTGGCGCCCAATGGCAGCATGCTGATCTATGCCACCCAAGACCAAGGCCGCGGCATTCTGGCGGCGGTGTCCATCGACGGACGGGTGAAGTACCGCCTGCCCTCATCGAGCGGGGATGTGCGGGAACCGGCTTGGTCGCCGTTCATCGACGGCTTGAAGTCGGCGTTTTAGGCTGGAATCCGGTTTTGTCGCGCAATTTGGGCTATCGGTTAGAATGCCGCGCTGTGATAGCCTTGCCAGGCGTGCCCGGACAACAGTGCTTGGATGGTGTGGGCATGATGGCAACCAACGCAGGTCTCAGACGGAGAAAGAACCATGCTTAAGCGGCAAATCGGCTTCATTGCACTCTTGGCGGCGGCGGCGCTTCTGGCGGGATGCCAGACGCCGGAGCCCACCCCGGAATCCAGCCCTCCCTCAGACACGCGACCCGTTTCCACGCCACCGCCCACGGCTGAGGAGCTGCCGACGTTCAATGACAACATGGAACCCTACCTTCCCGGCACCACCAATCTGCTGCCGCGGGTGTTCTATTTTGAGTTGGACCAGGCGGTCATTGACCAGCAGGACCTTGATGCCTTGCAGACCCATGCGCAGGTGCTCATTGACAACCCGCGGCGGCGGGTGATGATCGAGGGCCATTGCGACGAACGGGGCACGCGGGAGTACAACCTGGCCTTGGGCGAACGGCGCTCGGACGCGGTGGCCAGATTTCTCAAGGCGGCCGGCGTTCCCGCATCGCGCATCGAGACGGTCAGCTACGGTGAGGAGCGGCCGGCGGATCCAGGCCACACCGAAGCGGCTTGGTCGCGCAATCGCCGCGCCGTGATGATCTATCGATAGCGGGTTGGAAGCGCTGCGTCCCCTGCGGCGGGCGCAGTGTTATGTCCGCGCCTCGCAATCCGCTTGGTATCGGGTTTAAGTCATTGAAGTTTGAACATCCGCTGCCTTCCTCAATGCGACTGGGCGCAGCCTTGCTGCTGTCGGTTGCCGCTCTCACCTTCGGTCCGAAGGGCCTCGCTGCGGTTCCGGTCGAGGAGTCGGCGCCGGAAGCGTCAACGCAGCCTCCCCAGCCGCCGCCAAGCCCCGTTTCGGCGGGCCGCGTCGAAGCCCTCCCCGGGGCGCACCGGGCGGCGGCACAGCCGCAGCCCGCCTCAAGCACCGGCGTTGCGCCCTTGTTCCACCAACTGCAAATGCTGCAAGGCGAGCTTCAAGCCTTGCGCGGGATGATTGAGGAGCTGCGATTTCAGGTCGAACGCTTGGCGCAGGACCAGCAGGCCCAATACGTTGACCTCGACCAACGCCTGATGGCGTTGCGCGCCGACCCGCGGCCCGGGGGCGGGCAGGCGGCAGCGGGCGCCTCGGCGCCGGGCCGGCCGGCACCGAATCCCGGCTTGCCGGATGCGGATGGCGAGTCCGAGCAGCAGGCTTACGCGACCGCTTTCAATCTGATGAAGGAGCGGGCCTTCGGCGAGTCCGAGGACGTCTTCAAGCAGATGATCGCAACCTACCCGAACGGGAAGTTCACGGCCAATGGCTACTATTGGCTGGGCGAACTGCATCTGGCCCAGGGGCGGACGGAGGAGGCCCGGCGGAACTTCGCCCAAGTGGTGAACCTCTACGCCGGACACGCCAAGGTTCCGGATGCGCTTTACAAGCTCGGCGTGGTGCATCATCGGCTCGGCGACAGTCAACGGGCGCTTGAGTACTTGGACCGCGTACAGGCGGAAAGCCCGGACAGCTCCGCCGCCGGATTGGCGCGCAAGTACGCCGCGGAGCTGCGTTGAAAGGCGATTTTTGGCTGGCGACAGCTTGGCGCATCGGCTGCGTTGGAGACGGAACTTATGGCCGCTCCCGATTGCCCAAGAGTGCAAGGGCAAGTTTCGTTCGCTCGGAGAATCCCGCTTCGGGGCGAGGGCATCTTGGCCTTGATTGATGAGAGACTTAAGCCGACCTTGATCCGAAAGGAGAAGGGCTGCGTCCATGGAGGAGATGCTGGTGGGTCGTCTGGGGCTCGAACCCAGGACCAACGGGTTAAAAGCCCGGTGCTCTACCAACTGAGCTAACGACCCCGGCATCAACAGGGCGGCCATTTTATGCATGGCTCGATGGCTAAACAAGGCTTGGACGGGCTTTCGCTCAAACGACTGGAATGCGTCGTCGGAACCGTTCGGCCAAGCGGGGTTCATGAGCTTGTTGAGGCGTGGGGGCAAGGTCGGCGGTGGTCGAACTTGGTTGCTCACTTGATATGGAGAGCATCTTGAAATGGAGAGCATAATGGAGAGCATAAGGATGAGATCGATTGTTCGTCTGGGCATTGCGGGCCTGTCCGCATTTGCTGCCGCCTACTTCATGAGCCCCGCTGTGGCTGGGGAAGGCGCGCAGGCAACCGACCGCCCCATGGAGGAGATCATCGTGACTTCGCAGCGGCGGGCGGAAAACATGCAGAGCGTCCCCGTCGCGGTCACGGCCTTCAGCGGCGATGCCCTTGACGACATGGGCATCGTTGACATCAAGGGGATCACCGAGCGCACCCCCGGGTTCACCATGGGCGTGTTCAATCCGGGACAGCCGCAGTACTACATTCGCGGCATCGGCTCCAATGAGGACGGGGCCGGCGGCGACCAGTCGGTGATCGTGTTTGTCGATGAGGTCTATATCGGCCGCTCCGCCGGCTCGGACCTGGACCTGTTTGACCTCGAGCGCGTCGAGGTGCTGCGCGGCCCGCAGGGCACTCTGTTCGGCAAGAACGTGATCGGCGGCGCGGTGAGCTTGGTCACCAAAAAGCCCAGCGAGGAAACCGAGGTGAAGTTCGAGGGCACGGCCGGCAACTTGGGCGCCCTGACGTTTCGCGGCCTCGCCAGCGGGCCGATCGCGGACAATGCCTACGCCAAGTTCTCGTTTTCCAGCAGGCGACGCGACGGCTACCTGAAGTCTCAGATCGACCGGTTTCCGGAGTTCTTCCCCGGCGCCAGCGGCAACCTCCTCGGCAAGTTCGATCAACTCGACGTCAACACCGACAGCTTCCGGGGCGCATTGCGGTTCACGCCCACCGACCGGATGGAGATCAACCTGACCGCCAACCACTCCACCATGGACCGGGCCGGCCCCAGCTACCGCTCCATCGGCCCCGGCGGCCTTCCCTTCATTGCCGACGCAGCCCTGCTGTCCGGCTATGAAGGCCGGCACCATGAGAACCTGCTTGAGGACCCGGGCTTCTCGAAGAACGACATCTGGGGCATCACCGCCCGTTTGGACTACGACATTGGCGATGCCATGACCTTCACGTCGCTTACGTCCTACCGTGATGTCGAAGCGGAGCAGCAGTGGTTTCTCGGCACCGACAACCTGGCGGCGCTGAGACTCTCGACCAATGCCTTGGGGAGCGCTCAGCCCGCTCTGGTGGGATCGAACGACTACACCGACGACTCGGAAACGTTCACCCATGAGTTCCGGCTGACCGGTTCCTGGGAGCGGCTCAACTACGTGACCGGCCTGTATTACTTGAACGAGAAAACCGACCGCAACGAACGCAACTCGGTGGGGCTGCGCTATGCCGACGGCATGGGCGGCGTGGACGAAAGCCGTTCCGTTGCCTCCATCGACGGAGGGGACGAGCAAGGCAATGAAACGGACAGTTACGCCGTGTTCGGGCAGGTCACTTTCGATTTGACGCAGACCATCGCGATTTCCTTGGGAGGCCGTCAGACTTGGGAAGAGAAGGACATCAGTCGGATCGGCACTCCCGCCGGCCTTGTTCCGGGCAGAATTTTCGACTTCGAGACCGGTGAGGACTGGAGCGCCTTCACGATGCGCGCCGGCCTCGAATGGCAGGCGACCGACGACATCTTCCTGTACGCCACCATTTCCGAGGGATTCAAATCGGGCGGCTATCAGGGCCTGGCCAACTCGGAACTCATCGCCATCACCCCCTTCGACCCGGAAGAGGCGACCCTCTATGAAGTCGGCATCAAGAGCGAGTGGTGGGACAACCGGGTGCGCATCAATGCGGCGGTCTTCACCACCGACTACAAGGACTTGCAGATTCTGCAGCTTCTGGTGCCCGAGGACGCCGTGCCCGGCACTTCAGGCAGCCTGATCACCCAGAACGCTGCCGATGCGGACATTGAGGGCGTGGAAGTTGAGTTCACGATAGCCCCGACGGACAACCTGACCATCCAAGGCGCCTACACGCACCTGCATACGGAGTTCGCCAATTTCTTCATTCCGAGCGGCTTTCGCCCGCCTGATCTCGGTGGCGCGACGCCCGTGGACCGAACCGGAAACGAGCTGCGCAATGCGCCCAAGCATGCGTTCAACGTTTTGGTGCGCTACGACTGGTTGTTTGGCAACGGCGGGGCGCTGAGCCTGCAAGGCGACTGGCGCTACAAGGACAAGGCCTACCAAGATCCGGACGTGTTCGACTGGGCAGCGGTGCCGTCCTATGACGTGGTGGACTTCAGGGCGTCCTATCTGTGGCCGGGCGCCAACTTCGAGACCACGCTCTGGATGCAAAACGCCTTCGATGAGGACTACTTCCTGCACAATTGGCCGCTTCAGGGCAGCGGGCAGGCCACGCCGGCGCCGCCGCGCACCTACGGCCTGACCGTGACTTGGCGCAACGACTGACCAAGCGTTGCCCGTGCGGGCTTCGCGATGGGCAGCGCGCTCACAGCCCCGCTGGCATTGAGTGGGCGATTTCCCACATCGCGTTGAGAGATTGGCTCAAGACGGAGCGGCCCCCAACAGGTTTGAATGGGCCTTTTCAAACCTGAGCGGGGGCCTATACTCATGAAACGAGCACTGAAGGAAATTTCGGACATGGCCACAAGCCTTGAGGCTTCCGGGATTGAGCGGCGCCAAGCGGCGGCCACCCTCGAAGCCATTGCCAACGCTGTTGAGAAGTTTGCCGTCACGCCACAGAGGCTGCAGGCAATCCTTGACGAATCCCAGCAGGCGCTTTACGAGCGCATCAGGGAAGGGATTGACCAGCGTTTCGATGCGGTTGACCAGCGTTTCGATGCGGTTGACCAGCGTTTCGATGCGGTTGACCAGCGTTTCGATGCGGTTGACCAGCGTTTTGGCGACGTCATCACCAATATCCATGACTTGCGCCAGCAGCAGCGGTCTGACTCCGTCAAGGTGTTCAACCTGATGCTGGGCATTGCTCTTGGCATGGCAGGCGTCACGGGCGGCTTGATCTTCAACCTGTTCTTTCCTTAAGAGGCTGGCGGCTCAACCCATTTTCAAGAGGATCGACGATGGCCAAGAAACTGGTTCTGGTCGGGCTGGTTCAGCCCGAAAGCGAGGATCTCGTGGAGGCGTTCAACGAGTGGTACCTCGGCAACCACATTGAGGACACTTACAACTGCCCCAACATTACGTCCGTGCGCTGCTTCAAGGCGGCGCGGGGCTTCCTGGGCGACCCGCCGTCGGAGTACCTCACCATCTACGAGTTCGAGGGCGAGGACGCGGAGGAGGCCGAACGGGTGTTGGCCGCCTATCAAGCCGACCCCAACGGCTGGAGCAAGCGGCAGCCGAACAACAACTCCATGGCGGTGGTGGGCGCCGGCTGGTACCAGGAGGAGCTGGCTTTCGGCGCCTAGCCCGCGTCCCGGCAGTCGGGGCATGCAGTCCCCCCATTCCAGCCGCACCCAGTGGTACGTGGTGTTGCTGCTGACCTTGGCGGCCACCCTGTCGTTCATCGACCGGCAAATCCTCAACGTCATGATCGGGCCGATCAAGCGGGATCTGGGCGGCCTGACCGATACGGAAATCTCGCTGATCATCGGCCTCGCCTTCTCCCTGGTCCATACGTTGGCGACCGTGCCCTTGGCGCGCATGGCGGATCGCGCCAACCGGCGCAACATCATCGCCGCAGGGATCTTTGCCTGGAGCCTGGCCACGGCCTTGGCCGGCAAGGCGGACAGCTTCCGCAACCTGTTTTTGGCCCGCATGGGCGTCGGCATCGGCGAAGCCACTTTGGGCCCCGCCTCCACGTCGCTGCTGGCCGACTACTTTGACAACGCTCGGCTGCCCTTGGCCTATGGCATCGTCGGCGCGGCGCCCTTCATCGGAACGGGGCTGGCCAACATCGTCGGCGGGCCGCTCATCGATTGGCTGGAAGCGCGGCCCAACTTCACGCTGCCGCTGTTCGGCGAGCTTTACTCCTGGCAGATGGTGCTGGTCTGCGTGGGGCTGCCGGGCATCCTACTGGCGGCGGTGATGTTCACCATCGCGGAACCGGTGCGCCGCGGGGCGCTTAAGGATGCCGCTGCCGGCTTTCCGTTGCGCGAGGTGTGGCGCTTCGTCGCCTCGCGGGGCAAATACCTCACCTACCACTTCATCGCCTATCTGTGCCTGTCGATTCAGGGCTTCGCCTTCCTCACTTGGGTCGTTGAGTTCTTCGTGCGCAAGCACCATTGGACCAAGACTGAAATCGGCCTCACCTACGGCGTCATCGCCCTGGTGGTGGGCGTCATCGGCAGCGTTTGGGCGGGCTTTTACGCCGGCAGGCTGATTGGCCGCGGCGGCGGCGACGCGCCAATGCGGGTCACGCTATGGGGCACCTTGGTCTTGGGCCCGGTGGCGGTGATCCTGCCGCTGCTCGACAGCGGCATCGCGGCCGCCGTGATGCTGGTGCCCGTCACCTTCACCATGGCCATGCCGCCGGGGCTCAGCAACGCCGCCCTGCAGGCGATTGCGCCCAACCAGATGCGCGGCCAGCTCATCGCCCTCTATCTGGTCTGCGTATCCTTCCTCTCCTATCTGTTCGCTCCGCTGATCATCGGCCTTATGAACGACTACGTGTTTGGCCGCGAGGATGCCATCGATCTGTCACTGGCCACCTTGGCCGTGCTTAACTACAGCATCGCCGCGCTCTGCCTGGCGCTGAGCTTGAAGCCGTTGCGGGCGGCGGTGGCCAGAATTGAAATCGAACAAAACCTGAGTTGAGGAGCGGTTATGGGACGCCTATCGGTGGAAGGGGATCGGCAGATCCATTTTGAGCGCCATGCCGGCGGCCCGGGCACACGCAGGACGGTTGTGCTCTCCCACGGCTGGGGCATGGGCTGCCGGGTCTGGGACGACACCGTGGCCCGGCTGGTGGATGCCGGGTTCGGCGTTGTTGTCTATGATCACCGCTGCTGCGGGCAGTCCGACAAGGACTTTGCTGACGTCTCCATTGAGGCCCTCGGCGCTGACTTGGCGGCGTTGTGCCGGCACTTGGAACTCGACGGCCCGGTTTTGAACGGCTGGTCCTTGGGCGGCGCGGTGGTGGTGGACGCCGCCATCCGCTTGGGCGTCAACGTGGGCGGCTTGGTGCTGACCGGCGGCGCCACGCCCCGCTACACCCAAGGCGAGGGCTTTCCCCATGGTGGCCAGGCGGAAGACGTTGCGGCCACCGTAGCCGCCTTGCGCGCCGACCGGGTGAGGTTCCTGAAATCGCTTTACTTCGATGGCGTGTTTGCCAAGGACGTTGGGGAGGACGTCAAGGCTTGGTGCTGGCACATCGCCCTGCAGGCCAGCACCGGCGCCGATGCCTCCTTGGGCGCCTTGGCGCAGCTGGACCAACGCAGTGCCATGGCGAACCTGACCTGTCCCGCTTTGGTGGCGATCGGCGGGCGGGACGGGGTGGTGGCGCCGGAGATTGGCCGCCATGCCGCCGGCTGCCTGGCAAACGCCGAATTGGTCGAGTTCGACGATTGCGGCCACGCCGTCTTTCTGGAGGATGCGCAGCGATACCATGCGGCCTTGCTGAATTTTCTGGCCGGGGTGGCCTCATGAGCGGGCGGCAGGTCAATTTTGGCCTCTGGTACGACTTCCGCAACCCGCCGCCCAGCGCGGTCGGCTTTCAGGACCTCTACCGAGCCTGCCTCGACCAGATCGTCTGGGCGGAGTCCCTGGGCTTCGATTCCGTCTGGCTCACCGAGCACCACTTCTGCGAGGACGGCTACACGCCGTCGCCCTTGGTCATCGCCGCCGCCATCGGCGAGCGCACCGTGCGGATGCGCATCGGCACCAACCTCATGCTGCTGCCGCTGGCGGACCCGGTGCGCCTTGCCGAGGATTCGGCGACGCTGTCCATCCTCACCGGCGGCCGCTTCGATCTCGGCGTGGGGCTCGGCTACCGGCAACTGGAGTTCGACTACTTCGGGCGGCAGCTCAAGCATCGGCCGAGCCTCATGGAGGAGGGCATCGACGTCATCCGTCAGTGCTGGAGCGGCGAGCCGGTGCGCATTGACGGCAAGCGCTTCCGCATCGACGGCCTGCCGGTTGCCCCGGCGCCCGAGCGCTCGCCCAAGCTCTACATGGGCGGCATGGCGCCGCCCGCCATTGCCCGCGCGGCAAGGCTCGGGGACGGCTTCCTCTCCACCGGCGGCATCGGCCATGACCTCTATGCCGAGGCGCTCGCCGACTTGGGCAAGCCGCGTTCGGCAGGGGCCATTTGCGCCGGCAACTGGTCCATCGTCGCCCCGGACCCGGAAGCGGAGGCCGCGCGCATCGGCGGACATGTGCTTTACCAGACCAATCAGTACATCGCTTGGGGCGCATTCGGCCCGCCGGACCGGACGCCGCCTTTCCCCGACGCCGCCAGCGCCATTGATGGCGGCCTCTACGAGCTGTGCGACGCCGATGGCGCCGTGGCGAGCTTGACCGCCATGCTGGCCGCCTGCCCCGAGATCATCGACATTCACTTCTGGGCGCAGTTCCCGGGCGAGCCGGTGGAGAGCGGCAGCCGGCGGATCGAGTACCTGGCCGCCGAGGTCCTGCCGCGAGTGCGCTCCGCGCTCGGATTGGCTTAGCAGCCCTCGCCGCGACCGTCAGGTCGCGGCGTGATGACTGCCGCAGGCAACTTCGCTATAGTAAACGCCATTCACTTGGGAGAGTCACATGAAGGTAGGGCTGTTGATGGTGTTCCAGAATTTCGAGGACGGAATCACCGACCAAGGCGCTTGGGAGCGGGACATTCGACTGGGCGGCTTGGCCGAGCCCTTGGGGTTCAACACCTTGAGCGCCGTCGAGCACCACTTCTTCAACTACGCCATGTCGCCGGACAACCTGCAGTACTTGAGCTACATGGCGGCCAAGACCGAGCGCATCGGCCTGTTGACCGGGGCGGTCATCTTGCCTTGGAACGATCCCTTGCGGGTGGCGGAGCGCATGATCGTGCTCGATCACCTAAGCCAGGGCCGGGCCCTGTTCGGCATCGGCCGGGGCCTCGCCCGGCGCGAGTACGACACCTTCGGCGTGGACATGAACGAGGCGCGGGACCGCTTCGACGAGTCTGCGGAAATGATCATCCGCGCACTGGAGACCGGCGTGATCGAAGGCGACGGCCCCTACTACAAGCAGGTGCGCACGGAGCTCCGGCCGCGCCCCTACGCCAGCTTCAAGGACCGCTTCCATGCGGTGGGCATGTCATCGGATTCGGTGCCCGTGGTGGCTCGGCTGGGCGCCAAGATGATGAGCTTCGCGCAGAAGCCTTGGGCGGAAATGGCGCCCCACTTCGACCGCTACCGCACCCTGTACCAGGAACACCACAACACCCAGCCGCCCGCGCCGGTGTGCGTTGACTTCCTGAGCTGCGATGAATCCGCGGAACTCGCCGAAGCCAGCGCCCGCAAGCACATGGCCAACTACTACATCACGGTCATGGAGCACTACGAAATGGCGGGCGAGCACTTCCGCAAGATGAAGGGCTATGGCGACTACGCGGACAACGCCGAACTGCTGAAGGACGCCGGCATGGCGGACGCCGCCAATGCCTTCGTTGACATCAACACCTTCGGCACCCCGCAGCAGATTCTCGACAAGATGGACCAGCGGCGCCAGGACATCGGCGATTTCGACCTCACCGTGCAGGTCAGCTATGGGGGCCTGACCGGCGAGCAGGCCGAGAAGAGCATTCGCCTGTTCGCCGACAAGGTGCTGCCGGAGCTGCAGTCCTGGCAGACGCATTAGGGAGCCTGTGAACCTCAGGCGTTCGTCGGCATTGGCGCTGAGGATTTCGAGGGTGGGAGGTCGTGCGAACCTCCGGTTGGCGCAGGGCCTGCGCTCATGCGAACCTGCCGTCGAACCAAGCCGGGTTCCTTGGAGCAAGTCCTGCCTCGGACGGCCGCGAAGCGCCGTTTCCTGATCTGATGCGCCTGAACGGGCCGCCCCCAGCCAACCATGAACATCGGCGACATTCCCGCTAAGTGGGCCTGCCTTGACGCGAGCCGTCCGGCCTTGGTGGACATTCCGGCCGGCCGGCGGATTTCGTTCGGCGAGTTGGAGCGGGCGGTGCGGCGGCTGGCGAACGGCCTGCTCGGCTTGGAGCTGGCCAAGGGCGACCGGGTGGCTGTGCTGGCGCGCAACGGGATCGAGTACTTTGAGGTCTATTACGCCTGCGCCCGGGCCGGGTTGATTGCCCAACCCCTGAACTGGCGGCTGGGCGTGCCGGAGCTTCAGCGCATTCTCGAGGACGGCGAGCCGTCGGCTTTGGTCGCCTCCATGGATTTCGAGGCCGAGCGCCAAGCCCTTGAAGGCCAAGTCGACATTCCCCATTGGCTGCAGTACGGCCCCGGCAGTGACGGGTCTTTTGAACGGCTCAAGGCCAACGCGGGGGACGCCAGACCCAAGGCCTTGGCGGGCGGCGACGACCCAGTGCTCATCCTTTACACCGGCGGCACCACCGGCTTGTCCAAGGGGGCGCTGCACACCCATCGCACTCTCCACACGGGCATGCTCAATCAAACGGTCGCCGAGCGCGTGGTGCCGAGCGACGTGTACATGCTCACCGGCCAGATGTTCCACATTCCCGTCGCCTTGGCCATGAACTACATGGCGCACGGCTGCCCCGTGGTGCTGATGAACTTCGACGCCGCCGAGGCCCTTGAGATCATTCAGGCTGAGCGGGTCTCGGCGTTCCTCGGCATCACCACCATGCTCAACTGGATGATGGCGGTGGACGGCTTCGACCGCTACGACCTGTCGAGCCTGCGCAACATCCAATACGGCGGCGGGCCGATGCCGGAAACGGTGGTCAAGGCGGCCCTCGAAGCCTTCCCCTGCACCCTGATTCAGGGCTACGGACAGACCGAGGGCATGACCATGACCTTCCTCTCCCAGGAGGACCATGCCGCAGCGGTGTCGGGCGACCGTCCGGAACGGCTCAACTCGTGCGGACGGGAGGGCTTCGTCACCCGCGCCCGCCTGGTCGATGAAGCGGGCCGGGACGTGCCCAAGGACGGCCGCACGCCCGGCGAGATCGTCATTCAGTCCGAGGCCAACATGCTGGGCTATTGGCGTCGCCCCGACTTGACCGCCGAGACCCTGCGCGATGGCTGGATGTGGACTGGCGATGTGGCCACTTGGGACGAGGACAGCTACATTTTCATCGTCGATCGGGCCAAGGACATGATCATATCCGGTGGCGAGAACATCTACTCCACCCAAGTGGAGGCCGCCATTCACCAGCATCCGGGCGTGCTGGAGGCGGCGGTGATCGGCGTGCCCGACGACGAATGGGGCGAGTCCGTCAAGGCGGTTGTGGTGATGAAGCCCGGCGAGGCCGCCACCGAGCAGGAGATCATCGACGCCGCCCGCGCCCATCTCGCCTCCTACCAGAAACCGCGCAGCGTGGACTTCGTGGACAGCCTGCCCAAGGCCCCCACCGGCAAGATTCTCAAGCGTGACCTGCGCGACCCGCATTGGCAGGCGCGGGGCCGCAAGGTCTGATCCCATGGGTGTGCTCACCCCGGAACTTAAGGCCAACATCGGCAAGGCCGCACCGCCAAGAACCGAGGTGGTCACGCGCCGCGACATCCGCAAGTACGCCATCGCCACCAATCAGCGTCAGCGCAAGTACCTTGATGGCGACGAAGCCCCGCCCCTCTACCATGTGGCGCTCTTTTGGGACGTGGTGGAGCTTGGGAAACTGACCCCGGACGGCGTCTCCGTTGACGCCCTGCTGCCCAAGTTCCCTTTGCAGCGGGCCATGGCGGGTGGCCTGAACATCACCTACCATGACCGCATCCGCCCCGGCGACGTGCTGGTCGGCGAGCGCGCCCTGACCGACATCTACGAAAAGAAGGGCCGCTCCGGGCCCTTGATCTTCTACGAAGTGGTGCTCGAAGTGCGCCGTCAGGATGGCAGCCCGGTGATCACCGAAAGGACGACGAGGATTCTGCGATGAACGCGCACCCGCGCATCCGCTTTGCGGGTGCGATTGGAGTTTCGCTGCGCGAAACTCCGCGCGGCTCTGTTGGGGGGAGGGATTCCTTGGTTGATGGGGATTCCTTGGTTGATGGGGATTCCTTGGTTGACAGGGATTCCTAGGCTAATGGGGATTTCCTCTTCAGGAGGCATTCTTCGGTGGGGAGGGATTTCTGGATGAGGGGAGTTTCCGAGATGTTTCCTAGCTTGGACACGCTGAGACCGGGCGATGAACTGCCGGCGCAGGCCCACAGGCCGGACAACGTGCAGCTGTTTTTCTACAACGCTGCGCTTTGGAACGCCCACCGCATCCACTACGACCTGCCCTATGCCACCGATGTGGAAGGCTATCCGGGACTGGTCATCGCCGGCCCGTTGATGGGCGATTGGCTCGGCCAATGCGTGGAGGCTTGGCTGGGGGACGGCGGCGCCTTGGTGAACCTGGAGTACTCCAACCGGGGCGCCGCCTGCATCGGCGAAACCCTGACCGCCGGGGGGACCGTGGAAACGGTTGATGCCGCCAAGGGCGAGGCGTCCCTGACCCTCTTCATCCGCAACGAAGCCGGTGACGTCATCACGCCGGGGCGCGCCTTGGTCCGCCTGCATGGCTGAGGATCGTTCACTGCGCGGCCAAGTCGCCATCGTCGGCGTTGGCGACACCCCAGTGGGCAAGGTGCCGGGCCTCGGCGCCACGGGCCTGTGCATCGACGCCGCCAAGCGCGCGCTCGACGATGCGGGGCTCAACAAGAACGACATCGACGGCCTGGTCACCTGCAACAGCATGGCCGAGCCGCACATGTACCACGCCGAGGCGATGGCGGAGCATCTGCGGATCTTCCCCAGCTACTGCGTCAGCGCCGGCGCCGGCGGCGGCACCACCTTTGCCGTGCTCTACCAAGCCGCCCTGGCGATCATGCACGGGGTTTGCGACCGCGTGCTGATCAGCATGGCCGACAGCTTGCGCACCGGGCTGACGCGGGAGCAAGCGATGGTGATGCAGTCCGCCTCGGGCCATCCTCAATTCGAGACGCCCTACGGCGCGACGGTGCCGGGCTACTACGCCCTGATCGCCAACGCCTACATGCACAAGTACGGCGTCACCGCGGAACAGATGGCCGCCGTGGCGGTCACCGCCCGGGCCCATGCGGCGCTGCACCCCGGCGCCCAGATGCGCGCGCCCTTGACCGTGGCGGACGTGCTGGCCAGCCGCATGATCGCCGACCCCTTACGCCTGCTCGATTGCTCCTTGGTCTCCGATGGCGGCGCCGCGGCGGTGCTGGTCCGCGCCGAGGCGGCGGGCGACCGCCCCCAGCCGCCGGTTTATCTGCTGGGCGCGGGCGAGGGGCATGGCCATGAACACATCAGCCAAGCCGCGGACCTGACCGCCTCCCATGCTCGCCAAGCCGGGGAGCGAGCCTACGCCATGGCCGGGCTAGCCCCGCAGGATATTGATTTTGTTGAACTCTATGATTGCTTTACGCCGGTGGCGCTGATTGAGCTGGAGGACTTGGGCTTCTGCGGTCGGGGGGAGGCGGGCGCTTTCGTCGCCGAAGGGCACGCAAGGCTTGGCGGCAGCTTGCCGATGAACACCCACGGCGGCCTGCTCTCGCATTCCCATGCGGGCAATCCGGGCGCGATGTTCGCGCTCACCGAAGCGGTGCGCCAGTTGCGCGGCGAGGCGGGCGAACGCCAGGTGGCGAATGCGGAAACGGCCCTGATCCACGCCCAGGGCGGCATCCTGTCGAGCCATTGCACCGCGATATTGGGGCGGGACCGGTGAGCGTCAACGCCAAGCCCCTGCCGCCGATCAACCCCGGCACCCAACCCTTCTGGGACGCCTGCGCCCAAGGACGCCTGCTGCTGCAGCGCTGCGGCGATTGCGGCCATCAGCAGTTCTATCCGCGCTTGCTGTGCGCCGCCTGCGGCAGTCGCAGGCTCGATTGGACCGAAGCCTGCGGCCGGGGCACGGTGCGGACCTTCACCATCATTCGCCGCGCCGTCAGTGCCGCCTTCGAACCCGACGCGCCCTATGTGGTGGCGCTGGTCGAACTGGAGGAGGGGCCGACCCTGATGAGCAACATCGTCGGCTGCGATCCGGCCGGCGTCGCCATCGGCCAACCGGTTCGAGTCACCTTCGAGATTCGCGCCCAAGGCGTCGCAGTGCCCCAGTTCGAGCCTGCGGCCTGAATCCAACAGCCATCCGCACAGGAGGAGGCCAGTTATTTCATGGACCGCATTGCACGGCTTGCCCAAGCCCGCTTCGTGATCGAGGAGCTCATCTGTGCGGGCTCGCAAACATCTCGGAACCTGACCCACGCAACGGCAGCGAAACTCCATCCGCGACCGTCAGGTCGCGCTGTGCGGGCTCAGAAACCCATCGGAACATGACCGACGTTGCCTGATGAGCGCGGGTTCGGAAAATATCGTAAGCTGACCCACGCAACGGCACCGGAGTTTGGCGGTAGGCGAAACTCCAACGCACCCGCTTCGCGGGTGCGCATCATTGGGAATGCGGGCGGCATCAGCGGGCACTTGAATGGTTAGTTCACTAAGCAGCATGGCGGGTTTGGCCAGCGACATGGCCGCGGCCATCCGCAACGGCGGAACGCTGCCCAAGATGCCGGCGAAGTTGGGAATCGACGAGGCCTATGCGCTCCAGAAGGCGGTTGTCGCCGCCGTGTCGGGCGGCTCGGTGGCCGGCCTCAAGGCGGGCTTGACCGCCTCGGCCGCCCAGGCGCAGTTCGGTGTCACCCATCCCCTGCTCGGCAGCCTCTACGAGCAGGGTCGGCTAGCCCCGGGCGCTTCGCTCGACAGCGCGCCCGGCGTCATGCTGGAGTGCGAAATCGGCGTCGTGATCGACGAACGGGGCGTGCCCCAGTCGGCTGGGCCGGTCATTGAAGTGCCGCGCATGGCGTTTGCCGATGCGGACGACGTCAGCGGCGTCAACCTGCTTGCCTGCAACATCGCCGCCGATCGCCACATCGTCGGCGCGCAGCTGCCGATGCCGGCGCCCCATGCGGAAATCGAAGTGCGGCTCATCCGGGATGGACGCACGGTGAGCGCCGCGCCCGCCACCGAAGCCTTGGGCGGACCCGGCCCAGCCGTCGAATGGATGCTTCGCGAAGCCCGCCTGCGCGGACTGCCGATCGCCGAAGGCATGCTGCTCATCACCGGCGCCATCGGCGGCATCCATCCGGCGGCGCCCGGCAGCTACCGCGCGGACTACGGCGCCTTGGGCAGCATCGAGTTCACGGTCACCTGATCGAATCGGGGACATCGGCTCCGTTCGGATTGTTTCCCCCAAGAGGACAGTGCCTTGCGGACCATCGGCTCATACGAAGCGAAAACCCGCCTTCCCGAGTTGCTACGTCAAGTTGAGCGGGGGGAGAAATTCAGCATTACACGCCGGGGCTTGCCCATCGCCCGAATTGTTGGGGTCGAGAAGGGCGTTGATGACCGTCGCCCCGCGATCGAGCGCATGAAAGCCGCTCGGGCACGGCGCCCCGCCATTTCCATTGATGAACTGATTGCCGCTCGAAAGCACCAACTCACAGCCTACGCCGCCGCATGTCTCGACCTCGCCGTGCGGGTCTCCGCTCCGGTGGCGACTTTGGATCGATCGCTTGCGCGCGCGGTCCGGGAGGAGGGACTGCAGGACATCGCCGCGTAGCCCCTGCCAGAGACGCAGCGGAGCGCTCACGCCCCAAATTCGGCATGCTTGAGCTCTCCCGTCCGGTAAGGAACAGCCTTGAAGATGGTTCTACGCGATCTCCGGCCGCGGCATGATCGGGCTGTCGCCCGGTCGAAACAGCTCGTGGGCCCGCTTCCAGCCCGCGAAAACGGCCAGGATGTGCGGCGGGTCGCCGTGGATTTCGGTGAAGCAGCCGTTGGCGCTGCGGGTGTCCAGGTAGGCGGCCCCTACGTTGTCGGCCCAGAGGTCGCAGGCGGTCTCGAAGCCCATGTCGTTGAGGCGCTTCACCTCGGCCTCGAAGTCGTTGACCAAAACGCCGATGTGGTGGAATCCCTCCTCGCCGGAAGCGTACATGTCCCGGTAGATCGAGGGCGTGTCGTCGTGCTGCTGGATGAACTGGATCATCATGTCGCCCAAGTAGCCGAAGGCGTAGGACACGTCGGCCTCCTGGTCGGTGCCCCGGTAGTTGAAGCGGTCGGTGACGTGGTGGGGCGCCAGCACGAAGGGGCCGGCGCCGAACAGCTTTGACCAGTTGTGGCAGGCCTGTTCGAGATCATTGACCAAGTAGGCCTGTTGGAACAGCGGGTAGGTGGTGAGCATCTTCATGGCTTTTCCGGTTGGGATGGGGATGGGATAAAGTTAACATCATTGGCCCGACGAGGCGACGCCTCGGGTTGCAGGCAGGTCGCCGGGAGCAAGGGTTGCTGCCTTGAGCAACCCGCTCCCACGATCGGCAAGTCCATCGGCAGGCACAGGAGGAAACCACCATGGCAACAGTTTTGATCACCGGCGCCAGCCGGGGCATCGGTTCGGAACTCGTCAAGCAGTATTCGGCGGACGGGGCGGAGGTCATCGCCTGCGTGCGCGACCCGGCGGCGGCGCCCGGCATCGAGGGCGTGGGCGGCAACGTGCGCGTCCTGCAGATGGACGCCGGCAGCCCGGAGTCCATCGCCGCCGCGGCTGCGCAAGTCGGCGACCAGGCGCTCGACGTGGTCATCAACAACGCGGGCGCCGTCGGCGGCGCCAAGCAGGGCATCGACGACGTGGACTTGGACGAATGGCACCGCACGCTGGACGTCAACACCATCGGCCCGCTGCTCGTGGCCCGCGCCTTCAAGGCCAACCTGGCCGCATCGGGCGATGGCAAGCTGATGAACGTCACCAGCCAGCTGGCGGCTTCCACTTGGCCCTTCGGCGGCATGCTGATCTACTCCTCCACCAAGGCGGCGCTTTCCAAAGTGGCGCAGATCCTGGCCCTCGACTGGAAGGAGGACCCGATTGCCGTAGCTTTGGTGCATCCGGGTTGGGTGCGCACCGACATGGGCGGCCCCAACGCGGAGATTTCCGCCGAGGAAAGCGCTTCCGGCATCCGCGCCCTGATCGCAGGCCTGACCAAGGCGGACTCCGGCAAGTTCTACAAGTGGAACGGCGACATCCACCCTTGGTAGCGCCCATCGGCAAGGTGTCCAATCCAGCGATCTGAATCGCCGCGCCTTACCATCCCATGGACACTTGGCTGCGGTTGGCGGCGGTCGCGCTGGTGGCCTATGTTGGCGTTTGCCTGCTGCTCTACCTGCTGCAGGAAAGGATGATCTTCTTTCCGCAGCCGCTGGCGAGCCAGCCGAGCGGGGCGCACGTCGAGCGCGCATCGCTGCAGCGCGGTGACGTCACTTTGCGCGGTTGGGTGGTCAACGGCCGCTCCGAAGGACCGGTGCTGTTCTACTTTGGCGGCAACGCGGAGGAAGTGTCGGGGTTGGTGGAAGTGTTTGCCCGCCTTGATGCGGTCACGGTGCTGATGAACTACCGGGGCTTCGGCGAGAGCGGCGGCAGCCCCTCGGCTGCGCATCTGATCGACGATGCCGCGGCGGTGGTTAGCGACCTGCGCCGCCGATTCGGCGCCAACCGGCCGGTGGTGTTGTTCGGACGCAGCCTTGGCAGCGGCATTGCCGCCTTGGCCGCCGGGGCCGAAGGCGTTGATGGCCTCATCCTGCTCAGCCCCTACCGCAGCATCGAGCGCATCGCCAAGAGCCGCTTCCCGTTCGCGCCCATTGGCTGGCTGCTGCGGCACAACATTGACGCAACGCTGGCCATCGACGCGTTGCCCGCGCGCATCCTGGCGCTCTACGCCACGGCGGACTCGGTGGTGCCGACCAGCGAATCCCGGGCCTTCATCGGCGAACTCAAGTCCGACCCGCAGATCGTGACGTTCGACGGTCCCCACAACATCCCGCTGGAGACGCCGCAACTCTGGCGGGCGATCGAGGGCTTCGTGCATCAATTTTGATTGCCGCCAGCCCGCCAAGGGTGCCGGGTGTGCGGGCTCAGAAACATACCGGAATCTGATCCAAGCGACGAGCGCGGAGTTTCGCGCCAGCGAAACTCCATCCGCGACCGTCAGGTCGCGCGGGTTGTAAGCCCTGCGACGCCTACCTATGATCGGAAGTTCGCTCAGTCGAGCGAGTTGACTAAAAAGGGGGAATGTTCAATGACCGAAAATGCAAGCGCCTCCGTGCGCCGGCCCGGTTGGAGGGTGGCCGTTGGCGGATTCCTGGCGGGCCTGGCGCTGCTGGCGATGCCCTTTGCGGGCGCAGCCGCAGCCGATGCCAGGCACTGGGCAGCGACTTGGGCAACGGCTTCCAAGACCATCACGCCGTTCGATGCGCCCTTGCCGACCATCAACGACACCACCATTCGCCAAGTCGTTCGCATCAGCATGGGCGGCTCGCGATTCCGGATTTGGCTGACCAATGAATTCGGCACCGCGCCCCTGAACGTGGGGGAGGCGCGCCTCGCTCGGCGAGACGCCGGTTCGGCAGTACGTCCCGGCACCGACCGGCCGCTGACCTTCGGCGGCCAAGTCTCGGTAGCCATCCCGCCGGGCGCGCGAGCGGTCAGCGATCCGGTTGACCTCTTTGCGCCGCACCTGTCGGACTTGGTCGTCAGCCTGCATCTGCCCGATGACATCTCCATGTCCGATTCGCCCGTGAGCTATCACGTCAGGGCGCTGCAGACCAACTACTTGGCGGACGGCAACCAGGCCGCGGCGGCGGACCTGGACGCGCCGACCACGGTGCCGTCCTGGTTCTATCTGTCGGCCGTTGATGTCGGCAGGGACCGTCCCGTGGCGGTAATCGCGGCGCTGGGCGATTCCATCACCGACGGTGACCAGACGCAGCCGGAGCCAGTGGACCGGAATGCCCGCTTCACGAATTACCTTGCCGAGTACATTCTTCGAGCCAACGACTTGCATCCTAACGGTTACAGGTACGCCACTGTCGTGAACCTCGGCATCTCCGGCAATCAGATTGGCAGCGACTTCCTGGGCGAGAGCGCCCAAGCGCGGCTGAACCGGGACGTGCTCACGCAAACGGGCGTCACCCATGTGATAGCGCTCGGCGGCATCAATGACATCGGGCTGCCGGTGCTGCTCGGCGCCCCGGCGGGCGCTTCCGCGGCGCAGTTGATCGCCGCCCATCAGCAGATTGCGGCCCGCGCCGGAGTGGCCGGGTTGACCACCATCGGCTTGACCTTGCCGCCGGCCGGCGGCTCGGTTTTGCCCGGTTACGGGATGGGCGCGGTTGAGGAGGCCCGCCAGGGATTGAACGCATGGATGCGCAGCAGCCGCGCCTACGACATCGTGGTGGACATCGATGCCGTCCTGCGGGATCCGGACGACGTTGCGCGCCTGCGCCCCGTCCTGACCGCCGACGGCCTGCATCCCAATGCGGCAGGCTATCGGGAGATGGCGAAGGCGATTTACTTGGCCCTCTCCAACCGGCCCAATCGGTCCCGCTGACATGGCCATGAACGTAAGGCCGGTGCCCACGCTCGACACGGAGGTCAACGACATCCGGCTGGCTACGGCCGAGACCGTCAATGAGGACATCCTGCCGGCGGAGGACAAGCTGTGGGGCTGGATGGCGCAAGACGCCAGGCGGCGTCCAAGGCGGCGGTTGACGAGGCCCGGGAGCTCCGTCACGGCATCCAAACATGCCGGCGAGTCTTGGGATTTCGGGAATTAGCCGGACGGGACAACAGGAGGCTGTTCCATGCCCAAGCTGACAAAGACTGAGGTCGATCAATTCCTTGCCGAACCGGGCGTGCTGATGCGGGTGGCCGTGGTGCGTGGGGACGGCAGTCCCTTGGTCACGCCCATCTGGTTCCTGCACGAGGACGGGGCCATCCACTTCACGCCGCGCAAGCGCTCCGAGTGGTTCGCCTGCCTGCGTCGGGATGCCAGGGTGGCGCTCTGCATCGACGAGCAGTCGCTGCCCTACCGCAAGGTGCTCGCGGAAGGGGAGGCCGAGCTGCTCCACGACGTGGGCCACGACGATGTTTGGCGCGGTCTCTATCGCCGCATCGCGGAGCGCTACGTGCCGCCTGAAGGGGCGGACGCCTACATCCGCAACACCATCAATCAGCCCCGCGGGCTTTACCGTCTGCCGCTTGAGCGGGCGCGGGTCACCACTTGGCGGATGCCCTTGGACGGCGAAGCTGGGGAGGGCATCTGGCACCACCGCTACTATGAGGAAGGCGCGGCGTTCAGAAACCAAGTGTGAGTTGCGGACGCCTCAGCTTCATCCTATGTGCGACATCTCGGAAGTTTCCGCTCAGCGCCGCCGCTATTTCGCCATCTTCGCCATCACTCAGCCTGCGTTCGCTCCGCCCTCCGCTGCTTGCGGCGCAGCTTGCCGGCGTCGTCGCGCAGGGGCCGGTCGATGAACTCGAAACTGCGCGGGAGCTTGTGGCGCGCCAGCCGCTCGGCGAGATGGGTCAGCAAGGCCTCATTTGGCAGCCGGGGTTCGGCTTGCCGACGCTGCCCCGATGCTTGCGCCACTCCGGTCCGGTGATGACCGTTGCGCCTTGGCCCTCGGTGCCGCCGTAAAGCTCCCAGAGCACCTCGGCGCCAAGCCAGTCGATGAAGGCTTCCTTCAACCACGGCGGACAGGGCGCGGCCAAGTGCCAGAGCACCTTGAGGCAATCCAGGGCTTAGCGTTGGCGCACCGCTTCCGGCAGGCTCCGGATGCGCTGCATCATGGTGGGCACCAAGTGCAGCAACTCGACTTGCCGCTCCTCGATCAGGCGCAGCGTGCGCTCGGCGTCGAAGCGCGTAGTGGGCGGGAAGCCGGTCCATGGGAATCTCGCTCATCGTTCTGATCTGCGGCCTTCAGCGCTTCACCATGCCGCCATCGACCATCAAGGACTGGCCGGTAATGTTCCTGGCCGCCTCCGAGGCTAGGAACACCGCCGCATTGCCGATGTCGTTCACGGTCTGTTCGCGCTTGAGCGGCGTTCGATCGAAGATCTCCGGATAGTCGCCTCGGGCGATGCCCTCGAACCACTGGCGCGGATCCTGCCCCTTGAATTCCGGCATGTGATTGACGGCGCGCCGGGCATTGCCCGCCCAGGCGTCCGTATAGACGATGCCCGGGCAGATGGCGTTGACGTTGATGTTGCGCGCGCCGAGCTGCTCGGCGAGGGTTTGCGTGTAGTTGATCAGCGCCGCCTTCATGGCGCTGTAGGATGGATGCACGAAGTGGTCGAGCATTTTCGCGGACAGCGAAGCGCGTCCGGCAATGGAGGACAGGTTGATGATCTTGCCGCTGCCCTGACGTTTGAGGTGGGGGATCAAGGCCTCGCACATCAGCACCACGGGCTTGAGGTTTTGGGCGTAGAGGGCGTCCCAGGTGGCGGCGGCCCCGGCCAAGGGGCCGGCACCCGGCTCGATGGCCGACTTGGGCGCGGCGCCGACGTTGTTGATCAGGATGTCGATGCGCCCAAAGCGCTCAAGACCGGCATCGACGCAGTCGACGACGGTCGCTGCGTCGGTGATGTCGCCGGGAAAGGCCAGCGCCTCCCGGCCATGCGCCCGCACGGCTTCGGCGGTGCTCGCCGTCGTCTCCTCAGCATGGGAATTGACAATCAGGCTGGCGCCGGCCTCGGCCAGCGCCAAGGCGATGCCACGCCCAATCCCCCTTCCCGCCGCCGAAACGAGGGCGGTTTTTCCCTCTAGCCCCAAATTGGCCATTGGACTGTTCTCTTTGTTGGATTTACGGGTAGCATGTTCGGCACTATGGAGGCGGCATGCAAGCAGCGGATTGGATCGACTTAAGCGGCAGGGCAGCTCATGTGACGGGTGCTGGGCGCGGCATTGGCGCCGCCATCGCGCGCGCCCTTGCCTTGGCCGGCGCGAAGGTGGCGGTGAGCGACATTGACGGGGATGGTGCGGACGCGACCGCAGCAGCGGTGGGCGGCGTCGGCATGGCCCTCGACGTCAGCGACCGGGAGGCGGTGGATGCGGCGTTGGCCGCCACGGTCGATCGTTTGGGCGGTTTGGACATTCTAGTCAACAATGCAGGGGTTTACTTGGGTTACGGCGGACCGGTTCGGGACATCACCGACGCGATGTGGCGCCGGCTTTGGTCGGTCAACGTCGATGGGCTGTTCTACTGCTGCCGGGCGGCGGCGCGGATCATGATCGAGGCGGGCCGCGGCGGGCGCATCATCAACGTCGGTTCCACCCAGGCGGTGACGCCTGGCGTTGGGGTCACCTACGATGGCTCCAAGGCCGCAGTGGCGCAGATCAGCAAGGCATTGGCGCTGGAACTGGCGCCGCACCGCATCAACGTCAACACCTTGGCGCCGGGCCCCACTTGGGTGCAGGGCGGCGAACCGCCGCCGCTTGATGGCCGTCCGCCGCCGCCGACCGGCGATCCCTTGGCGGACACCGTGGCCGACCGCATCGCCCGGCTGCCGGCGGGCCATTGGGGCGATCCGATGGAACAGGGCAAGGCGGCGGTGTTTCTGGCCTCGGCGATGAGCGATTTCGTCACCGGCGCCTACCTGCCGGTGGATGGCGGGTGGCTCACGCTATGAGGCTCGGTGCGCTGATGGGGCCGGTGACCGGCGAATCGGCCCCGAACAGGCTGGCGGAGCAGGCCCGCACCTATGCTGGGGAGGGTTTTGACAGCTTGTGGTCGGCGCACGCCTTGGGCCGGGGCTTCATGCTGACCGAACCCTTCATCGCGCTCAGCGTCGCGGCCACGGCCGCGGAAGGGTTGGAGATCGGCACCGCCGTGCTGCAGGCGCCCCTTTACCATCCGGTGGACTTGGCGCTGCGCATCTTCTCCCTGCATCAGATTTGCGGCGACCGCCTCGTGATTGGCCTCGGCGCCGGCTCGACGCCGAGTGACTTCGCGGCCCTCGGCCGATCCTATGAAACCCGATTTTCCGATTTGCGGTCAGTGATTGAGGCGCTGCGCGGGATTTTCAGCACTGGCCGGCATGAGGGCATGGACGTAGCGCCTTGGCCCGACGTTCGCGGTGGCCCGCCGCTCGTGCTGGGCACTTGGGGGCAGGGCGTCGAGCGGGCGGCGGCCGAGTTCGATGGCTGGATCGCTTCGGCCCACTACCGATCCGCGGATCAGGTCATAGCCGCCTTGGGCCGCTATCGGCAAGCCGGCGGCGGAAGGGCTGTGGTGTCCACCATTCAGTTGCCGCCGGGCACGGACCTCGGCGAACTCAAGGCCAAGCTCGACCGTTTCGCCGAAGCGGGCTTTGATGATGCCGTGGTGATGATCCTGCCGGGTGGCCCCAGCCCCGAGTCGGTGCGTCAGCTGGTGGATTGAAGGCCGCCGGGAACCTCGTCGGCAGCGGTTTTGAGCGTGCTGATGTGTTCGTTGGGCGTTAGGCCGCCGCCGAGGGTGCGCAGGCACAGGTGGGTCAGGCCGATCTGCCGCCAGCCCGCCACGCGGTCCCGCCATTCGGCTTGACGTGGCCCCACCACCGCCACGCCGGCCTCGGCGCCGATGGCTGCCGGATCCCTGCCCGCCTTTGCGGCGGCATCGTCGATGGCGCCTTTGACGGCAGGAAAGTCCTCCGGCGAGCAGAGTGCGAACCAACCGTCGGCGTGGGTGCCTATGCGGCGAACAACCGCCGGCCCTGGCGTTCCCCGGCCGCCGATCCAGACCGGGATGGGGCGTTGCACCGGCAGCGGATTGAGCCCGGCGCCTTTGACGCGGTCCCAGCGCCCCTGAAAGTCCACCGTTGCCTCGGTCCACAGCCGCTTGAGCAGTTCAAGCTGCTCATCGCAGCGCCGCCCCCGGTTGCCGAAGTCCTGGCCCAAGGCCGCGTACTCATCGGCGCTGCCGCCGACGCCCACGCCAAGCCGCAGGCGCCCGCCCGAGAGCCGGTCGAGCGCCGCGGCCTGCTTGGCGAACAACGCCGTCTGCCGTGAGGGCAGGACGATGACCGAGGGCACCAGCTCAATCGTTTTGGTTGCTGCGGCGACCCAGGCGAGCAGCATCATGGGTTCATGCAAGTGCTTGTTGCCCTTGCGCAGCACTTGGTCGGGGACGCGCAGATGGGTGTAGCCGAGCGCCTCGGCGGCTTGGGCGAAGTCCTTGATGGCTTCGAGGTCGTCCCCAAGCTCGCGCACGGGGAGGGATGCGCCGATTCTCATTTCAGGTATTGCCTTGTTTTTTGGGGTTGGAGTTCGGGGATTGGAACAGTGAATCAAAGCCGACCGCGGCGTTGCTTGGGCATGACGAGGCCGGTCGGGTTTTGGCAGGTGGAGATGGCGTAGATGAACTTCGCGGTTCGGCCGGCCGCCTGCAGGCGTGTCAGCGCGTCCGCCGCCGCGTCCAGACGCATGCCGCCCTCGTCCAAGGGAATGCCCACCAAGTCCAGCTTCAGCGAGCGGTGGGCGGACAGCGTGCCGGGGTGGGAGCACTCCTCAGGCAATACGGCGTCGCCGGGCTCGGTGAGCGTCACCGCCTGCATGCAGCCGTTGGTGATCACGGGGCGCTCGGGATTGACCGCCACGCCTTCGCGCTCGGTCTCCCGCGCTGCCATGGCTTGGCGCAAGCCGGGATGGTCGCTGAAGGACTCGCCTTCCCGTTCGAGAACCCGCAACGCCGCTGCCTTCAGGCCTGCGGCAGGGAAGGTGGCTGGATCGGAGCGGCCAGTGCCAAAGTCGTAGGGAACGCTGGACATGCGAAGGCGGGTTCTGCCGGGGGCGGCGCAATCCAAAATCCCTCTGGTCATCTCCGCGTTTTCCTCAAAGGCATCCGTGCTTGCCCGCTCAAAACACGCTTCCTGAATTTCGCATCGGGTTTTGCCGGTTAGCCGATCCGCCAGTTCGGGTGCGGTGGACTTGGCCCATTGCTTGGCCTTGAGTTTTTCGGAAATGGATTCCCCCTTTTCCGACAAACGGAGCGGACTTTGGCTCTCAACAGGCGAGCCATCCAACCTTCGGGCAATCTCCTTGAAGTCGCGCCGAACTTCAGCCATGTATTCCTTGAGGTCAGTCTTTAGCTCCGCCACGGCCTCAACGACTTGGTTTTTGTGCTCGTTCATCGCCCCCATCCAAACACCAATGCGCCAAGCGACACCCACAATGGCAATTGCCATTGTCGTGACGGCCATCGGGTGGCTGACGATTTCACCCAAAGTCATGGTTTTCTACGGTTGTTGTGCCCATAGCATACAATGGGGCGCTCATCTTGGCAGCATGGACATGTCGATGTGCGGCTGTTGCGGAGCGCTGGCCGGAGTCCCCCGAACTGGCCAACCACCACGCGCACGTCGTCCACCCGCACGACAACCTTGCCGGAACCTTGCCGGCGGGGCTTCGGCGGCGAAATCCCGCGCGTCAGGGCCGATGCGGTTGAATGGCGGATGGACGCCGTGGAGCCGGGCCATCGGCCGCCGGTGCGCTGCGCTCCCGCCGGAAGGCCAGCTTTGCGCGGCCTTGGAGCTTCTTCCTGCGGATGGCCTTCTCATTGATGTGGATCGCCCCGATCAGCGGCAGGGCCTCCGACACGCCCGCCGACTTCGCTCCCAAGCTCGCCTGGCACGAGTTCTTCCACAACTATCGGCGGCCGCATGGGCGGCTTCCTTGCAGAACGCCGAACGAATGCCTTGTCGAGATCGAGAATGCTGCCTGATCCGGCAGGCGAAAAGTTCCGAAATGTCCTGAGCCGACAAAAAGCGATGAGCGCGGGCTCAGAAACATGCCGGAATCTGATCTAGGCGACGAGCGCGGAGTTTCGCGCCAGCGAAACTCCATCCGCGACCGTCAGGTCGCGCGTGGATTTTGTGCCGCTGCGGCTGGTGTTGGTTCTGGAACCGCCCGCGCAGGCGGACGATGGAGATGGCGGCGTTGGACAGGCAGGCTAGGTTGCGGGGCGGTTTGCCGCTGCGCACCCGGGAGCGGTTCTCGTCCCAGGACCGGCCCCGGGGGGTAATGGAGTCAGTTTTCGATCTCCCGGCGCCCCCGGTTGAAGCCGCCCGGTTTCTGCTATCATCACGGTCTGGCCTTTAAAAAAGATGCAGCGATATGTGCCCCCCCCCCCCCCCCGAAATGCGCGGCGTGAGCGGCTGGCTTCGCCGGCGGGACGCCACCTCGTCTGACCGCCCCCGCGGCGTCCGCGCCGGCGCGCGCCTCTTCCGCGCCCTCCCGGCCGCCGCGCTGCTCGCCCTGCCGCTGCTGTTCGGCCCCGCCCCGGCCGCCGAGGCGCAGACCACGCGGCTGCTGGTGGGCAACCAGGGAGCCGGCACAAGCTCACCATTAGCCGTCATTTCCAATTACTACCCTGCCCAGGCATTCACCACCGGCGCCAACAGCGCGGGCTACAACGTGGCCAATGTCGAGATCGAGTTCACGTCGGCACCGTCGGCAGCAGCCTTGGGCGACATGACGCTCACCATCCGCAACGCAGACGGCTCGGATCCGGGCACGGTAGTCGGCACCCTCACCAACCCCGGTTCCGGGGCTGCAGGGTTCAACACGTTCACCGCCCCGGGGGGCGGCATCGACCTTGCGGCCAGCACCACCTATTTCGTCGATATCCGCGGCTTAAGCGGCAGTAACACTTTGAGCCTTACCGCGGCAGTGGGGACGGGCAATGGCAACGAGCAAAGTGGATCCCTGTCCGACTGGTCGATCGCGGATGCTTTTCGGTTATTCTCGGCTGGTAGCTGGGCTGATCGTACTGGTGCTACGTTGAGGATGAAGATCAACGGCACGGTGAAGATGGTGCCTGCGGCCCCGATCAACCTGATGGCGACGGCGGGCGATGCCCGGGTCACCCTGACCTGGGACGACCCGGACAACGACAGCATCACCGAGTACGAGTACCAGCAGCGGATCAGCGGCGGGAGCTGGGGCGGCTGGACGGATTTCACCAGCGACGCCGACACCACGACCCTCACGGTGGCGGGCCTGACGAACGGCACGGCATACGAGTTCCAGCTCCGGGCGGTCAACGCATCGGGGGCGAGCGCGGCATCGGAGACGGTGAGCGCGACGCCCGCGGTCCCGGCCGCCCCTGCCGCCCCGGCGGGTTTCATGATCGACACGGGCGACACCGAGATCACCCTGAAATGGACCGACCCGGGGAACGACGCGATCACCAAGTACCAGTACCGGCGGGGCACGGGCCCGTTGGGCAGCATCACCTGGGCGGACTGGACGGACATCCCGGCGAGCGACGAGGACACCACCGAGCACAAGGTGACCGGGCTGACGAACGGCACGCGGTACTACTTCGAGGTGCGCGCGGTGGCCGGGACGGTGAACGGCACAGCCACGGCCAGCACCGCGATCACCCCCGTTGCCAAACCGGCGGCGCCGACGGGCCTGAGCGCCACGGGGGGTGCCACCGAGGTGACCCTGAGCTGGACCAACCCGAACAACGCGACCATCACCGGGTACGAGTACCGGCAGCGTACGAGCGGCTCCAGCACCTGGGGGGAGTGGACGGCCATCGCTTCGAGTGGCGCGACCACGACGAGCCACACGGTGACGGGCCTGACTAACTACACGAGATACGACTTTCAGCTCCGCGCCGTCGGCCTTTCGGGGGACGGCGCGGCGTCAACAACCGAGAGCGCGATACCGCGCCCTGCGGGTGCGCCCGACGCGCCCGGTCTCACCATCACCGATGGTGACACCCAGGTGACTCTGGCATGGAGCGACCCGAGCAACAACGCCATCACGAAGTACCAGTACCGGCGGGGCACGGGGCCGTCGAACAGCATCAACTGGGGGAACTGGACGGACATCCCGATGAGCGGCGCGGCCACCACCGGGTACACGGTGACCGGGCTGACCAACGGCACACGGTACTGGTTCGAGGTGCGCGCGGTGGCGGGGACGGTGTTCGGTGTGGCGTCGTCAACATTTGGAGATCCCAACCCTAAACCGGCGCAGCCCACCGGGCTGAGTGCCGCGCCGGGCGATGGGCAGGTCGTGCTGACCTGGAGCGACCCGTCCGACAGCAGCATCTTTTCCTACGGGTACGAGCTCCGCACGGGCAACACTTGGGGGGGGCTCACGCTGTTCACCAGCGACGACACCACCACGACCTACACGGTGACCGGGCTGACCAACGGCACGGAGTACGGCTTCCGGCTCTACGCCTCCAATACTATCGGGATCAGCCCGGCCTCGGCGGTCGTGACCGCGACGCCGCTGGACGCGGGCGCCCTTGATGCCCCGACGGGCCTGACGGCCACGGCGGGGGATGCCAGCGGCGAGGTGGACCTGAGCTGGACCGCCCCGAGCGGCACCATCACCAAGTACCAGGTGCGCCGCGGATCGGGCGATCCCTTGGTCTGGGGCGCGTGGACGGACATTCCCAACAGCGCCTCCCTCACCTCCCACACGGTGACGGGGCTGACGGACGGCACGCAGTACAGCTTCCAGATCCGCGCGGTCAGCGGGACGGGCGGTTCGACGGTGCTGGGCGCGATGTCGGGCGCCATGACGGCGACCCCGATGGCTCCTACGCCGGAGGTGTCGGTAGCCATCGTGCGGGGCGAGAGCCTGACGGTGGACAGCGGCGGCGCGCTGCTGCTGCCGGAGGATGTGGCCGTCGGCACGATTCCGGTGCAGTTCCGGGTGTCGGCCTCACCGGCGCCGGCGACGGACCTGACGGTGTGCGTGAGCATCGCGGAGACCGGGGTGGACCGGGTGGCGGCGTCCGCCGAGGGCGCGAAGACGGTGACGATCACCGGCGGCAGCGCGACCGTGGACTACCCGGCGATCAGCTGGACGGACGATGCCGTTGACAACCGCGACAGCCTGGTGACGATGACGGTGGTGGCGCCGTCGGACTCGAGTTGTTCGCAGACGGGCTACACGGTGTCTTCGTCGGCCTCTTCGGGCAGCTTCCGGATCCGGGACAACGAGCGCACGACGCTGGCGTTGAGTTCGACGGACACCACGATGACGGAGGGCGCCGCGTCGCAGACGGCGGTGGCGGCGGTGACGCTGGGCCGGCGGCTGTACGCGGGGGAGACGCTGGTCTATGGGGTGCGCCTGAGCACGACGACGGGCGCGCGTCTGCCGGACGGGGACGCTTCGACGCCGCAGGACTTCATGGTGTCGGTGTCGGGCACGGGCGTGACGGCGACCGGTCTGGATACGGCGTCGCCGTTGGTGACGTTCATGGGGGACGACGACAACACGGTGCAGGTGGCGACGCTCACCTTCACGCCGACTGCGGGGACGGACGCCGACGGCGCGGACGAGGCGGTGCGGGTCGGGTTCGGGTCGCCGGGGAGCGCGACCAACGTGGGCGGCGGCGCGGCGGGCACCGGGAGCGTGGACCTGACCATCGACGACTCGGTCGGACTGGTGCTGAGCGCGACCACGCTGACGGTGGCCGAGGGCGGCAGCGGGACGTACACGGTGAGGTTGGCATCGCAGCCGACGGCGGAGGTGACGGTGACGGTCGGGGGCGTGAGCGGCGAGGTGACGGTGGACACCGACGGCGACACGGGCGGCAACCAGAACACGCTGACCTTCACCACCGGCGACTGGAACACCGCGCAGACGGTGACGGTGTCGGCGGACGAGGACGGCGACACCGACAACGACAGCGCCACGCTGACCCACACGGCCGCCGGCGGCGACTACGCCGCGCTCACCGGCGACAGCGTGGAGGTGACGGTGACCGACGACGACACGCCGGGCGTGGCCACGGCGACGACCGACGGGGAGGCCACCGAGGGCAGCGCCACGGACACGGCCACCTTCACGGTGGTGCTGAACACCGTGCCGTCGAGCGATGTCACGGTGACGGTGACCGCGCCCGCCGGGCTGACGCTGGACGGTCCGGACGCGGGCAGCACCTTCGGTTCGAGCGAGGCGCTGACCTTCACGAACAGCAACTGGGGCACGGCGCAGACGGTGACGGTGCGCGCCACCGACGACAGCACCGACAGCCCCATCGGGCGGGAGCTGACGGTCACCTATGCCGCGGCTTCGTCGGACAGCGGCTACAGCGGCCTGAGCGGCGATGCGGCCACGGTCACGGTGGTGGACAACGACCCGACCGCGGTGACCCTGGCGGGGAGTGCCGGGGATGTCGTGGAGGGCGGGACGAAGACCTTCACCATCACCCTGAACCGGGGCCTGGTGAACGGCGAGACGCTGCCGGTGCCCCTGACCTTCAGCGGCGGCGCGACGCGCGGCACGGACTACATGACGGCGTGCCCGACGACGCTGCCGACCGGGGTGACCTGCGCGAACCTCGATTCCGGGAACGCGATGGTGACCTTCACCGGCCCGAGCACGGGGACGACGGCGACGACGGTCACGCTGACGCTGAGCGCGGCGACGGACAACACGGCCGAGTCGGGCGGCGAGACGGTGGTCATCGGCCTCGGCACGCTGAACGCGAATTCGGGCACCGGCCTTGGCGGCGGCGCCTCCGGCACCGACAGCCTGGCGGACTTCAGCATCACCGATCCGGACACGAGCGTGCCGACGGTGGAAATCACCGGGGTGCCGGACAGGATCAGCGGCACGGGCGACATCACCGCGACGTTCACCTTCTCGGAGGATGTCACGGGTTTCGCGACCGACGACGTGACGGTCACCGGCGGCACGAAGGGCACGTTCACGGCGACGAGTGCGACCGTCTATACGCTGGTGGTGACTCCCGACGGCGGCGCGGACGTGGTGGTGACGGTGGCGGCGGACAGCGCGACCGACGGCACGAACACGGGCCCGGCGAGCGCGGAGTCCGCGACCGCGGTGTGGACCGCCCTGGTGTTCAGTTCGACCGCGGTGACGGTGGTCGAGGAGGCGAGCGCGACCTACACGGTGGCGCTCTCGAGCCAGCCCGACGGGAACGTGACGGTGACGGTCGGGGGGGCGAGCGGCGAGGTGACGTTCGACACCGATTCCACCACGCCCGGCACCCAGACCACCGCCCTGACCTTCACGACCACCAACTGGAGCACGGCGCGGACGGTGACGGTGCTGGCGGCGGCCGACAACGACACCGAGAACGACAGCGCCACCCTGACGCACAGCGCGAGCGGGGGCGGCTACGGCTCGGTGACCGGCAGCGTGGCGGTGACGGTCACCGACAACGACACGCCGGGCCTGGTCCTCGACCCGACTTCGCTGACGGTGGCCGAGGGCGGCAGCGGCACCTACACGGTGGCGCTCGCGACGCAGCCGACGGGGACGGTGACGGTGACGGTCGGGGGGGCGAGCGGCGATGTCACGGTGGACACCGACTCCAACGCGAACGGCAACCAGAACACGCTGACCTTCAGCACGACCACCTGGAGCACCGCGCAGACGGTGACGGTGTCGGCGGGCGGGGACAACGACACCGCGAACGACACCGCGACGCTGACGCACAGCGCGAGCGGGGGCGGCTACGGGTCGGTGACCGGCAGCGTGGCGGTGACGGTGACCGACGACGACACCGTCGGCGTGACCACGGCGCAGCCGAGCGACAGGCAGGTGACCGAGGGCAGCACCACGGACACGGCGACCTTCACGGTGGTGCTGAACACCCCGCCGTCGGACAACGTCGCGGTCGCCGTGACCGCCCCCGCCGGGCTGGAGCTCTCCACAGGCAGCACGTTCGCCAGCAGCGCGCAGATCGGTTTCACCAACTCCTTCTGGAGCACGCCGCAGACGGTGACGGTGCGCGCCACCGACGACAGCACGGACAGCCCGCTCGGCCGGGAGCTGGCCGTCACCTACACCACATCCTCCCGGGACAGCAACTACCACAACCTCAGCGGCACGGCGGCGACGGTCACGGTGGTGGACAACGACCCGACCGCGGTGACCCTGGCGGGGAGTGCCGGGGATGTCGTGGAGGGCGGGACGAAGGCCTTCACCATCACCCTGAACCGGGGCCTGGTGAACGGCGAGACGCTGCCGGTGCCCCTGACCTTCGGCACCGGCGCCGGCACCGCGACCCGGGGCACGGACTACACGACGGCGTGCCCGACGGCGCTGCCGACCGGGGTGGCCTGCGCGAACCTGGACTCCGGCAACGCGGCGGTGACCTTCACCGGGCCGAGCACGGGGACGACGGCGAGGCAGGTGACGCTGACGCTGAGCGCGGCGGCGGACGGCACCCCCGAGTCGGGCGGCGAGACGGTCGTCATCGGCCTTGGCGCGCTGGACGCGACTTCCGGCACCGGCCTCGGCGGCGGCGCGAGCGGCGCCGACACCCTGGCGGACTTCCGCATCACCGACCCGGACTCGAGCGCGCCGACGGTGGAAATCAGCGGGGTGCCGGACAGGATCAGCAACCGCGACGCCTTCACGGCGACGTTCACCTTCTCGGAGGCGGTCACGGGGTTCGTGAAGGACGACATCACGGTGGCCGGCGGCGCGGCGGGCGACTTCACGGCGACGAGCGCGACGGCCTACACGCTCGCGATCACGCCGACGGGCGGCGCCGACGTGGTGGTGACGGTGGCCGCGGACAGCGCGACCGACGGCACGAACACGGGCCCGGCGAGCCCGGTTTCGAGGACCGCCACTTGGGAAGCCCTCACGGGGAATGCGGACGATCCGCCGCCGGCCAATGCGGCGCCGACCGTGGTTGCCGCCATCCCGGACCAGGTCGCCACGGCGGGCGTGGCCTTCAACTACGCCTTCCCGGAGAGCACCTTCAGCGATGCGGACGGCGACCCGCTCGCCTACGCGGCGACGCAGGGCGACGACGGCGCGCTGCCCGCCTGGCTGGGGTTCAACGCCGATGCCCGCGCCTTTTCCGGCACGCCGCAGCCAGCCGATGCGGGCGCCTTGGCGGTGAAGGTGACGGCGAGCGACGGCAACGGCGGCAGCGCGTCCACCGTCTTCAACCTCGTGGTCGTCACCCGGCCGGTCGTTTCGGTGGTTGCGGGGCCGGCGGTCGTCGAGGGCGGCGGGGCGCTGTTCACGATCACGGCAAGCCCGGCGCCGAGCGGCGAGGTCACGGTGGCCGCGCGGGTGTCCGCGGCCGGCGATTTCGTGGCGGCGGCGGATCTGGGCGGGCGTTCCGTCAAGCTGTCCGCCTCGCGGCCTTCGATGAGCCTCACCGTGGCCACCGTGGACGACGATGCGGTCGAGGCCGACGGGACGGTGTCGGTCGCCCTGCAGGGCGGCGTTGGCTACGCCCTCTCGCAAACCGGCGCCTCCGCGTCGCTTGCCGTGGCCGACAACGACGAGCCTTCGCTGGTCGCGTCGCCGTCCTCGCTGTCGCTGGACGAGGGCGGCAGCGGCTCGTACGCGGTGTCGCTGGGCGCCGCGCCCGCGGGCGCGGTGACGGTGGCCATCGCGGCGTCGGCCGGCGCGGGGGTGGAGGCGTCGCCGGCGAGCCTGACGTTCACCGCCGACGACTGGAGCGTGGCGCAGGAGGTGACGGTGACGGCCCTGGAGGACGACGACATCGCCGATGCGTCGGGGGCGCTGACGCACGCGGCGTCGGGCGGCGGCTACGACGGCGCCTCGGCGGAGGTCGCGGTGGCGGTGGCCGACGACGACGAGCCCTCGCTGGCGGCGTCGCCGTCCTCGCTGTCGCTGGACGAGGGCGGCAGCGGCTCGTACGCGGTGTCGCTGGGCGCCGCGCCCACGGGCGCGGTGACGGTGGCCATCGCGGCGTCGGCCGGCGCGGGGGTTCTGGCGTCGCCGGCGAGCCTGACGTTCACCGCCGACGACTGGAGCGTGGCGCAGGAGGTGACGGTGACGGCCCTGGAGGACGACGACATCGCCGATGCGTCGGGGGCGCTGACGCACGCGGCGTCGGGCGGCGGCTACGACGGCGTCTCGGTCGAGGTCGCGGTGGCGGTGGCCGACGACGACCGTCCGTCCGCGTCCGACGCCGCCAGCGCATGGCTGCCGCGCTTCGGCCGCGTCGTGTCCGAGCAGATACTCGAGGGCATCGGCGACCGCGTGGCGGCGCGGCGCGCTCAGGCCGGGATGCGGTCGAGTGAGGGCGGCGGCGAGGGCGGCGGCACGGGCTTGAAGGTCATGTTCGCCGGTCAAGGCCTGGGCGCCGGCGATGCCTTCGCCGGCGAATCCGCGCCAGCCGATGCGGCCTTCGGCGACCTCGCCGGCGGTGGCCGCGAAGGCCGGCCCCTGCCGATTCCCGACGTCGCCGGCCCGGCGGCAGGCGCATGGCCCGCGCCGACGGCCGGGCTAACGGCCCGCTCAGGCAACTCGCTCGGCCACCTGCTGCGCAACGCCTTGGCGAACTCCTCCTTCAACGCCGGCGGCACGACGCAGCGCGGGTCGGCCTGGGGGCTGTGGGGCCGGGGTTCCGTGACCAGCCTTGACGGCCGCGCCGGCGGCGTCGCGGTCGACGGCGACGTGGTGACCGGCCAGTTCGGGGCGGACCTGTCGGTGGGCCGCCGCTCGCTGCTCGGCCTCAGCGTGTCCCACAGCCGCGGCGAGGGCGACTACGTCGGCGCCGTCGGCCGGGGCGCGATGGAATCCACCATGACCGCGCTGACGCCCTATCTCAGCACGGCCACCGACCGCTTCTCCGCTTGGGGCGCGCTCAGCGTGGGCCGGGGCGGCACGACGCTCGCGCCGGAGCGGGGGGCGCGCGTCGAGGCCGACGTTGAAATGGAAATGGGCGCCGCCGGCCTGCGCGGCGAACTGGCGGACTTCGGCGACGGCTTCAGCGTGTCGCTGCTTTCCGACGCCATGGCGATGCGGTCGACCGCCGAGGCCTCGGCCGGAATGCCGAGGGCGGAAGCCGAGGCGAGCCGCATCCGGGCGGCGGTCGAGGCGTCCTGGAGCCGCCGGACGGCGGACGGCGGGCAGCTCTCGGCGCGGCTCGAGGGCGGCGCGCGATGGGACGGCGGCGACGCCGAGGAGGGCCTGGGCGGCGAGGTGTCCGCCGGCGTCTCCTGGATGCGGGGCGGCCTCGCCTTCGAACTCGAAGGCCGCCGCCTGGTCACGCACGAGGACGACGGCTTCAGCCAGACGGGCGCTTCCGCGCACCTCGCCTGGGATGTGCGGGGCAAGGGCGGCCTCGGCCCGTCCGTGTCGCTGCGCCGGCATTGGGGAATCGCCACGGCCAGCGGGCTGGACCAGCTGTTCGCCATGCGCCACATGGGCCGGTTCGGGACGGAGTCGGCCGCCGGCGGGCTCGATGCCGAGTTCGGCTGGGGCCTGCCCCTGTTCGGCGGGCGCTTCCTGGGCAGGCCCTTCCTGCTGCACGGGGCGCAGGGCGGCGGCAGCCTGCAAACGCTGGGCTGGCGCATGCGGCCTCTGGACACGGGCCGCGCGGCCATCGACGCCAGCATGGCCTTCAAGCTGACGCGCCGCGCCGGCGTCCTCGGCGGGAACGACCACGGCGCCTCGCTGGAAGCCCGCCTGCGCTTCTAGTGTCATGTCCCTCAAATACGAGCACTATAATGCAGGTCTTTCCAGCAACGCGAGAGCCTCCATGCCGCGCGGACGTCCCCTGCCCCCCTTGGTCCTCACCGACGCACAACGCGGACAAGTCACCGCCCTGTCCGAGTCCACCTCGATGCCCTACGGTCTGGTCCAGCGCGCTCGCATCGTGCTGGCCTGTGCGCAGGGGCTGACCAATGCGGCCGTTGCCGAACGCCTGGCCGTCTCGCCCTCGGCGGTGGGCAAGTGGCGGCGGCGGTTTCTCGAGCGCGGCGTCGAAGGCCTGCATGACGAGCTTCGCCCGGGACGCCCCCGCACCCATGACGATGAAAAGGTGGCCGAACTCATCACCCGCGCCTTGCAGGACAAGCCCGAGCACGCCAGTGCTTGGAGCGTGCGGTCGATGGCGCAGGCCCAAGGCGTGTCGAAGAGCACCGTCCAGCGCTGGTTCTCCCTGTTCGGAATCAAGCCGCACCGCAGCGAGACCTTCAAGCTGTCCAGCGACCCGTTCTTCGTCGAGAAGGTGCGCGATGTGACAGGCCTCCACCTCAACCCCCCCGACAACGCCATGGTGTTGTGTGCCGATGAGAAGAGCCAGATCCAAGCCCTCAATCGCACCCAGCCCACATTGCCGATGGGGCTTGGCCATGTCGAAGGCTATACCCATGATTACATCCGGCACGGAACCACCACGCTGTTCGCCGCCCTGGACGTGGCGACCGGCAAGGTGATCGGCAAATGCTCCAAGCGTCATCGCCATCAGGAGTTTCTCTCCTTCCTGCGGCTCATCGACAAGGAGACGCCGCCCGAACTCGACCTGCATCCTGTCCTGGACAACCATGCGACCCACAAGCACCCCAAGGTCGTCGCTTGGCTCGCCCGAAAACCACGGTTCCATCTTCACTTCACGCCCACTTCGGCATCCTGGCTCAATCAGGTGGAGCGCTGGTTCGGCCTCATCAGCCAACGGGCCATCAAGCGCGGCTCGTTCGACAGCGTCGCTCAACTGGTCAACACGATCGAGGCGTTCATCGCCAACCACAATGCCTCCGCCTCCCCCTTCGTCTGGGCCGCTACGGCGGAGTCGATCTTCAGCAAACTCGAACGTCTATCTGCACGTATTTGCGGGACATGACACTAGGGTTGTCGCTGGACCTGTCGGGGCGGATGCTGTTGACGCACGAGGACGGCGCGGCGAGGGAACGCGGGTTCTCGGCGGCGCTGTCGTTCGATCCGTCGCCGGCCACGCGGCGAGGGCCGTCGCTGGGGCTGCGGCAGGACTTCTGCGGGCGCTTCACCGGCGTTCCGCAAGCCGAGTTCGAGACGTCGCCGGGCGGGCGCGGCTACAGCGTCGGCTGGAGCCTCGCGCCGGAATCCGAAGGCGCGCCCGACCTGTCGCTCGGCGTCAAGGCGGCGCGCAGGGAAAGCGCCGCCGGCGCCCCGGAGCACGCCCTCGAGATCGAACTCTCCGTCCGCTGGTGAGCGGGCGCCCCGGTGCCGCTTCGGTCCCGCCTTTTGTCCAACCGGTTCTCGGCCTCCGGCGCGATGTGCGCGAACGCCGGGTTGGTGCCCACTTGGATTGTTTTGCGCAAGGGCTCGGGCAAGTCGTGGGAGAACGCCGCCGCGTGGCCGAATTTGGCGTTGCCGCCGGCGATCAGCATTTGCGCTACGCCCCAGTGCATGGCCCGCAGGCCGGTCCATCCCGGCGTGAAACGCCGCCGCCGGTTCCGGATGTCCGTAAGATGGCTGCCATCCGGGAGACGTCCGCCCGCCCAAGGGCGGGGCGTCGAGCGCGCCAACCGATCCGCCCGGACCGAGTTCCGGAGCCTCTACGACGGACCACTCACCGTCGCCGCCGTCGCCCCAAGGCTCGCCCGGCACGAGTTCCTCCACAACTGCCGGCGGCCGCACTGGGCGGCTTCCTTGCCGAACCCCGAACGAATGCCTTGCCGGGATCGAGGATGCTGCCTGATCCGGCAGGCGAAAAGTTCCGAAATGTCCTTAAGCCGGCACATCCGCTTGCGCGCGCTGGGCGAGCAGTTCAAGCTCGGCGGCGCTGCAGTCGCGGAAATCCCGGAGGAAAAGCCGCCGCGGATTGCGCGGCGATCAGTCCGTGCGGAACGGAGTCGCGGCTTTGACCCGTCGCTGTGCCTGACACCCCGGTTCTGCGCAGTGCGCGGGAAATGGCATTGGCGCGGCGCGGATTGCCGGTGGAATCAATCCCCGGGTTTGCGGTAGGCGACGCTCTTTCTGATTGCCCCGTCGACGGTTTCCGGCGCAATCAACACCGTGCAAGAGACCGTCAATGCCCCCGCGGCGCTGACAAACATCGAAAAAGCCGCGGTGGCCTCGTCGTTGGGGAGATCGACGATCAGCAGCAGGTCGTCGTCGCCGAAGGCGTAGTAGAAACCCTCAAGCGTGCCGCCGAGGCCTTCCACTGTTTGCTTCAGCGCCGCCCGCCGCCCGCTTCCGCCTTCCCGGATCAGGCCTTCAACGCCAGCCTTGGTGTAACTCGTTCGGAACAGGTACTTCGCCATGACGATTCTCCTATATGCGCTGAGCGGATCAGCGCTTCCTTAAAAAATGGCCGTCGAGCAGCCTTTGGATTCCGGGATATTGTCCATATCAACCGCGCCGCCGGCAAGCACAGCACAGCACACCCTCGTACCGCAAGCACTGTTGGGTTAATCTTCCCGGCAATGCTGTTTCGGGAGAGGCTAAATGGGTGGCGCCATCTGCAAGGGCCTGCTGTTGGCCGGCTTGGCCATTGCGCCGCTCCGCGCCCAAGCCCACGACCTGATGACGCTCGATGAGTTGCTGGGCGCCTTTGGCTGGGATTTTGACAGCACCGAGATCAAGGCCGAGCAGCACGGTGATGGGCTGTACGTGCTCTTTGGCCTGGGGGGCAACATCGCCCTCAGCATCGGCGACGACGGGGTGCTCATCGTCGATGACCAGTTTCCGCAGCTAATGCCTAAGATCGAGGCCAAGATTGCCGAGCTCGGTGGCGGCGCCGTGGACTTCGCCATCAACACCCACTGGCACTTCGACCACGCGGACGGCAATCTGGCCTTGGGGCCGCAAGGCACTTGGCTGGTGGCCCAAGCCAACTCGCGGCGCATGATGGCGGATGCGCGCATCATCAATCTGGTGGCGATGCAGTACCAGCAGCAGGCCTATCCGGAGGACGCCCGGCCGGCGATCACCTTTGATGAGACGATGCAGTTCCACTTCAACGGCGAACGGATCGACTTGGTCCACTTCGGCCCCGCGCACACCAACGGCGATGCGGCAGTGATCTTCCGGGGCCGCAACGCCGTCCACTTGGGCGATGTGTTCAACAACTCAGGCTATCCGTTCATTGATGTGGACAATGGCGGCGACCTCGACGGCATGATCCGCTTCTGCGCCGCGGCGCTCGCGGAAATCGACGAGGACGCCACGGTCATTCCTGGCCACGGCCCGGTGACCGACCGTCAGGCGCTCGCCGACTACATCCACATGCTTGAAACGGCGCGCGCGGCCATCGTGGACCTCATCGCGGAGGGCGCGGACCTTGAGGCCGTCCTCAAGGCCAAGCCGACGGCGCCGTTCGATGCGGCCTTCGGCGATCCATCCGGTTTCGTCAACCGTGCCTACGCCAGCCTCGTCCGGGCGGGAGGCTAGCCATGCTGCGCCTCACCTTCCTGCTGCGCAAGCAGCCGAACCTCAGCCACGCAGAGTTCCACCGCTATTGGCTGGAGGAGCACGGCCCCTTGGTGGCCAGCCATGCCCGGCGGTTGGGTGCGCTGCGCTACTTGCAGTCGCATACGCTGCGCGACGAGGCGGCGCTTGCTGCCGCTGCCGGCATGGCGAAGGCGCGTGGCGGCATGGAGCCGATTTACGATGGCGTCGCCGAGATTTGGTTCGAGAGCCGTGCCGCGCTCATGGAGGCCGCATCCTCCCCGGCTGGCCGCGCCGCTGCGGCCGCCTTGGTGGCGGATGAGGCCAACTTCATCGACCTGCCCAATTCGCCGCTGTGGCTCGGCCATGAGTTTCCACAGGTCAACCCCACGCCTGAGAACTTGGTCGCCACGCCTCGCAGCGGGCTGGTCAAGCTCTGCTTCCCGCTGCGCATGAAGACGGCGCTCGCGCTTGGCGAAGCCCATGAGCACTGGTACGCCAACCACGGCCCGCTGATCCGCCGCCAGGCGGCCGGATCCGGCATCCGGCGCTACCTGCAGGTGCATCGGGTGCGTGATGAGCGGCTCGACGCCGCCCTGACCCATGCGCGTAACACCGAGGTCGAGGCCTACGACGGCCACGCCGAACTCTGGTTCGAGCGCGATGCCTTGCCTGCATCGACGCCGGAGCGGGTCGAAGCCGGGCGGCGGGCGGTGGCCGATGAGGCCCGCTTCATCGACTTCAAGCGCTCCGCCATCTGGCTCGCCAAGGAGCACGTCTTTGTCGATCATCTGTAGCCGAGCCCATCGTCTTCGCCGAGATGCCACGTCGCCTCTCGAACGCGAGTTCGCCCACACAGTTTCAGGGCGTCCCAGGCGCATGGCCGCAAGGAGGGCCGCCGGGCGAACTCCGGATCCTCGGCGCCGAGTTGCGCAGCAACTCGAACGCGAACTTGTTCGCGCAGCAACTCGAACGCTTCGCCAAAGGCGAAGCGCCCGTCGCCAACGCAGGATCCAAACCGCAAACCACACCAAACCAAAGGGAGCAACCCATGACGGCATCGACTGTTGATTGGTACTACTACCGCAGTGGCTGAACGAGCTGTGCGCGAGCCTCCAAGTTTTTGGAGGCAAGAGGCATCGAAGTTGCCGAAACCGTTTCCGCCAGCCGCAAGCTGCAGCGTGCCGACGCATTGGATTTGTTGCGCAAGGCCGCCCGGGCGGCGGTCGCCAGGGGCCGCAAGCTGACTGAGTTCAGCGGGGCGAACACCGCCTCCGACGCAGCAGTGGCCGCCATGCTCGGCACCACGGGCAATCTGCGCGCGCCGACCTTGGTCACGGGCGACACCTTGCTGGTGGGATTCAACGAAGCGCTCTACGCCGAGGTTTTCGGCCAGTGAAGCAATGACCGGCGACCGCTTGAGGGGTTGCGTCGCCATCGTCACCGGCGGCAGCACTGGGATCGGCTACGGCTGCGCCAAGGCGCTCGGCGGCGCCGGTGCGCGGGTGGTCATCACTGCCCGCACCGAAGCTGACGGTCGGCAGGCCGAGGCGGATTTGACGGGGTTCGGCTTCGACGTGGCCTACATGCCCCAAGACGTGGCCTCCGAGGCCGATTGGGGGCGCATCACCGGTGAGGCCCTCAAGCGCTTCGGGCGCCTCGACTTCCTGGTCAACAACGCGGGCATCTCCCATTTGAGCCCCATTGAGGAAACCCCCGCCGAGACCCTGATGTCGCTGGTGCGGGTCAATCTGATCGGTGCCTACTACGGCCTCAAGCACTGCGTGCCGCTCATTGCCGAGTCCCATGGCGAGCGCGGCTTTCCCGGCATGGCGGTCAATGTCTCCTCGATCTTGAGCCGCACGGGCCAGGATGGCGCGAGCGCCTACTGCGCGACCAAGGGGGGCATGGCCGGCCTCAACAGGGCCTATGCCCGGATGCTTTGCGGGCAGGCGCACCGGGTGCAGGTCAAAAGCCTGCTGCCGGGCTACACGATGACGCCGCAGGTGGACAAGGCCATTGGCCGCGATTCGCCCCTCGTCAAGCAGTTCGCCGAGGCCATCCCGTTGCGGCGCTGGGCCGAACCCGAGGAAATCGGCGACGCGCTGCTGCTGATGCTCGACCCCGCCGTTCGTCTCGAAGACCTGGAGGTGCTCGCTGATGGCGGATTCCTCGCCAGTTGACGTTCTCAGCGGCCGCACCGTTGTCTTGGCGGACGCTGCGGGAGCGCTCCGGGATCAGGCCGAAGCCTGCCTTGCGGCGCTGGGCGCGCGCATCGTCAAAGTGGCCATGGACGGCACGCTCGGCCCCGCCGTCGCCGACCTTGGGGCGGAGGCTCGAGTGCAGACTGCGCTCGACCGGGTGGCGGCGTTCGTTGGCGGCGCCGACGCCCTCGTCTTTGTGGGCCGTGACCTGCGTCCGGGCGAGCGGCTCGCCGACTTCATTGAGGAGATCATCTCCAGCTATCACTTCCATTTGAAACTGGCCAAACGCCTGTGCGCCCAAGCGGCAACCGACGTGGTGGCCTTGGCCGGATCATCAGCCGCCGGCGAGGAGGCCGCGCTCGCCGCCGACGTCCGCAACGGCGCGCTGCGGCAGATGAGCCTGGTGGCGGCAGCGGAGGGCGGACCCATGCAACCGCCGCTGCTCGCCAACGCAGTGACCGTTGTCGGTCAGGTTGAGCCTTTAACTAGGGAGCACGAGGGGCTAGTTCCTCGCACGGAAACAGGTTCAGCCGGGGAGCGCGAGTGTGCAACGCTCGCGGCAGGGAAGCCGTCGCCGAGCCTCACTGCCCTGATTGGCCGCCTGCTGGCTCGGCCCCAAGGCTATGTGACCGGCACCTCGTTGACTGTTGCGCTCTAAGGCTGGATGGCGTTTCCCGCGAGGAGCGCCTCCTCGCGCTCCCCGGCTGAAGGCTCCCCTCATGCGAGGGGTTCCCCCTCGCGCTCCTCGGCTGAAGGCTCCCCTCATGCGAGGGGTTCCCCCTCGCGCTCCCCGGCTGAAGGCTCTACGCCATGCGCGATTGGGCGAACTCGGTGAATGCGCCAAGCGCTTGGCGGTACTCGTTGTTCGGCAGGACGTCCAGGCACTGCATCGCCCGCTGGCTGTGCCGCAGGGCTGCGGCGCGGGTGTAGTCGAGCGCGCCGCAGGCCTTGACCACGCCGAACACATCGCTGAGCCGGGCGGCGGAGCGGGTGATCAGGCTCTCGCGCACCAAATCGACTTCGGCGCTTGCGCCATTGGCGAGGGTGAAAATGAGCGGCAGCGTGAGCTTGCCCTCGGCGAGGTCGTCGCCGGCGTTCTTGCCCATGCGCTTGGCGTCGCCGGCGTAGTCGAGCCAGTCGTCCACGAGTTGGTAGGCCATGCCGAACTCCAAGCCGAACGTGCGCAGCGCCGCCACCTGCTCCGGGCCGTCTGCGCCCAGCACGGCGCCGCTGTGCGCGGCCGCCTGAAAGAGCAGGGCCGACTTGCAGCGAATGACGTCCATGTAGCGCTCCTCAGTGATGCCGAGGTTGCCGACATCGGAGAATTGCATGACCTCGCCTTGGGCGATCAGGTTGGTCGCGTCGGCCAGAATCGACAGCACGGACTTGTTGTCCAGTTCCACCATGAGCTGAAAGGCGCGCGAATAGAGGAAGTCGCCCACCAGCACCGAGGGCGCGTTGCCCCACAGCGAATTGGCCGTCGGCCGCCCGCGGCGCAGTTCGGAGCGGTCAACCACGTCGTCATGCAGCAGGGTGGCGGTGTGCAGGTACTCGATGATGGTGGCCAAGGCGATGTGGCGCTTGCCGTCGTATTCGCAGCAGCGCGCGGCGAGCAGCACCAGCGCCGGCCGCAGCCGCTTGCCGCCGGACTCGATGAGATAGCGGCCTATTTCCTTCACCAGCGCGGCTTTTGAGGTCAATTGGTTGGCGATCAGGCAGTTGACCGCCGCGAAGTCGTCCTTGATCAAGGCCAAGACGGGCGCCAAGGCATCGGCGCCGGCAGGCTGGGGCGGGGGGCGTTCGCCCAACGGCGCCGCGGTTGAGGCAAGACTTAGCGCCATCGCCGCCGCGCCTCCCCGTCTCGTTGTAATTCCATGTCTTCGCCTCTAGAATACGCGGCCTTTCCGGCCAAGGGCCTGCCGTGACGCGGCCCGCCGCTGGCAACGAAGGAACAGGGCGTTCATCGCCGGGTCATTGGCTTGCCGTCTCCGCCGTCTCCAAAAGCGCACGAGCGGGTCGGCGTCAATTTCCCTATTTTACACAAGCGCCGACACGAACGGAGTGGGAAGCAATGTTTGCGGTAATCATCAGCGGCGGCAAGCAGCATCGGGTCACGGAGGGCGAAAGGCTTCGGCTTGAGCGCCTTGACGCGGAGCTGGGCGACGAGGTGGTTTTCGACCGGGTGCTGATGGTCGGCGGCGAGGATGGCGTTCAGGTCGGCCAGCCGCTGGTGGACGGGAGCCGGGTTACCGCCGAAGTGGTCGCCCAAGGCCGCGGCAGGAAAATTCGCGTCATCAAGTTCAAGCGGCGCAAGGGCTACATGCGTCGGCAAGGCCATCGCCAAGCCTACACCGAGGTCCGGGTCACGGGCATCGAAGCGGCCTCGGCGGCTTGATCGGGCTGCGTCGGCCGGAACGTCCGGCGAACAGGACACCAAGGACAGGAGGCACGCCATGGCCCACAAGAAGGCAGGGGGCAGCACCCGCAACGGCCGGGATTCGGAATCCAAGCGCTTGGGGGTGAAGCGTTTCGGCGGGCAGTTCGTGCGCGCCGGCAACATCATCGTGCGGCAGCGGGGCAGCCACTTTCGGGCTGGCGAGAACGTGGGCTGCGGCCGCGACCACACGTTGTTCGCCACCGCCGACGGACAGGTGAAGTTCGTCGCAAAGGGCCGGCAAAAGCGCAAGTACGTCACCGTTGTGCCGGGTCCGGCTTAATGGCCCCTTCATGCAATTCATCGACCAAGCGACGGTTTACGTCCGGGCCGGCAAGGGCGGCGGCGGCGCTTTAAGCTTTCGTCGCGAGAAGTACGTTCCGCGCGGCGGCCCGGACGGCGGCGACGGCGGCGCGGGCGGCGATGTGGTGCTGGTCGCCGACGCAGCGCTCAACACCTTGGTTGACTTCCGTTTCCAGCCCCGCCACCAAGCGGGCAATGGCGAGCCGGGCAGCGGCCGCAACCGAACCGGGGCCGGCGGCGAGGACCGCCTCGTCAAGGTTCCCTTGGGCACCACCGTCACGGACGCCTCCTTTGGCGAAGTGCTTGGCGACCTGAGCGCGCCCGGCCAGCGCCTCCGGGTCGCCAAGGGCGGACGCTGCGGCCTCGGCAACGCCCGCTTCAAGTCAAGCGTCAACCGCGCTCCGCGCCGAACCACTCCGGGGGAGGCGGGCGAGGAGCGCGAACTGGTCCTGCAACTGCGCCTGTTGGCCGACGTGGGCCTGCTTGGCTTGCCCAACGCGGGCAAATCGACGCTGCTGGCGCGGACCACCGCCGCGCAGCCCAAGATTGCGGACTATCCCTTCACCACGCTCAAGCCCAGCTTGGGGGTGGTGCGGGTGGCGACGGACGCAAGCTTCGTAATGGCTGACGTGCCCGGCCTGATCGCCGGCGCCGCCCAAGGCGCCGGGCTGGGCATCCAGTTTCTGCGCCATCTTTCCCGCACCCGGATTCTGCTCCACCTCATTGACGCCGCCCCGGCCGACGGCTCCGATCCGGTGGCCAACGCCATCGCCATCGAAGCCGAGGTCGCCGCCTACAGCCGCGCCTTGGCGGAGCGGCCGATCTGGCTGGCGCTGACCAAGATTGATCTGCTCGACGCAGCGCGACTCGATGATTTGCGCAGCGCCATGGACGCCGCCTTCGCCGGCCGTCGGTTGTTTGCCGTCTCCGCCCTCACCGGCGCAGGCATTCAGCCCTTGGCCGAGGCGGTCATGGCGGCGCTTGCGGAGCGCAGCGCCCTGCTGGCCAGCGATGCCGCAGCCCGCGCCCTTGAGGATGCCTTGGCGCAGCGGATTCTCCAGGACGCTGCCGCCAGCGCTTTGGCCGCGCGCCGCAGCAGTTCATCACAGACCGCCGGGAGTGATGCGCCCGAACCGATGGCGGTGGACGTCGTCCAGGCCTGAGCATGGCAAGTTCGCCAGGGAACCCGGCGGTCGCTGAGCGTTCGGCTCGGCAGGAAGTCGCCTCCGCGGGCCTTGCGGTGATCAAGATCGGCAGTTCCCTGCTGACGGATCCCGAAGCCGGCACCGCGCACGGGAACATCCGTCACTGGTGTCGCGAAATCGTCGCCGAGCTGAACCGGGGGCGGCGGGTGCTGTTGGTCTCCTCCGGCGCCGTTGCGGAAGGCGCGGCCCGATTGGGGTGGCGCCGTCCGCCGTCGGACCTGCCCAACCTGCAGGCCGCCGCCGCGGTGGGGCAGATGGGTTTGGTGGGCGCCTACGAAAGCGCCTTCGCCGAACATGGCCGGCACACCGCCCTCGTGCTCCTGACCCACGAGGACTTGGCCGACCGCCGCCGCTACCTCAATGCGCGAACCACCCTGAGCCGCCTGCTCGACTTGGGCGTTGTGCCCGTGGTCAACGAGAATGACACCGTGGCCACCGACGAGATCCGTTTCGGCGACAACGACACCTTGGCGGCATTGGTGGCCAGCCTGCTGGCGGCGGACGCCTTGATCGTGCTCACCGACGTGGATGGCGTCCATGCCGCCGACCCGCGCGCCCATCCGCAAGCGGCGCGCATCGCCTATGCTCGGGCGGCCGACCCGACCTTGGATGCGGGCGCGGGTTCGGGCGGCGAATTCGGCCGCGGGGGCATGGTGACCAAGATCGGGGCCGCCCGCATCGCGGCGCGCTCCGGCGCCCATACCCTGGTCATTGATGGCCGTCGCCGCGGCGCTCTTGGCGACGCTTTTGGCGGTCGCTCCGTGGGCACCCTGCTGGCCGCGGGCGTTGCGCCTCTCGTCGCCCGCAAGCGCTGGATTGCCGGGCAGCAGCGGCCCAAGGGGGAGTTGGTGCTTGACGCCGGCGCCGCCCGGGCGCTGCGCGAGCGGGGCGTGAGCCTTTTGCCGGTGGGGGTGGCGACGGTTCGCGGCGAGTTCAGCCGCGGCGCCTTGGTTCGTTGCGTCAACGCCGCAGGCGAGTCCATCGCTCAGGGATTGGTGAACTACTCCAGCGCCGAGGCCCTTAGCATTTGCGGCGCCGCCAGCGGCGACATCCGTTCACGGCTGGGTTACGTCCTGGAGCCGGAGCTGATGCACCGGGACAATCTGGTGCTGATTTGACGGACGTTGCGAGTCAGTCCGAACCCTGATCCGGCTTGATGCTCCTGACGCCGGCGCTTAGCCGGGACTTGTGGCGGGCGGCTTGGTTCGGGTGCATGATGCCGCGGTTGGCCATGCGATCAATGACGGGCACTGCCGCATCGAGCGCCTCGGCGGCGGCCTTGGCATCGCCGTCGGCGATGGCGCCCCGCACCTTCTTGATGCTGGTGCGCACCATCGAGCGTTGGCTGGCGTTGCGTTGGCGGCGGGTTTCCGCTTGGCGGGCTCGCTTTCGGGACTGCGGACTGTTGGCCAATGGGCGCTCCTTGAGGGCAGGGCTTACGGCAAGGCGCGGTAATATGCCGATGAGAATGGGCCATGTCAACCGATAGCAACGCCCGAGCGGCGCCCGAAACGGTCAGCGTCACCGCCCAAGGCGCCGTGGTGGGCGGCATGACGCTGCTGTCACGCATCTCCGGCTTTGCCCGCGACCTGCTGCTGTCGCACTTGCTGGGCGCCGGCGCCGCCGCCGACGCCTTCCTGGTCGCTTTCCGCATCCCCAATTTTTTCCGCCGCCTGTTTGCGGAGGGCGCCTTCAGCCAAGCGTTCGTGCCGGTTCTGGCCCGTTACCGCGCCCTCGGGCCGGCGCAGCTCAAGGGCTTCGTCGCCGTCATCGCCGGCAACCTCGGATTGGCGCTCATCCTCGTCGTCATCCTCGGCGTCTTGTTTGCCGAAGTCCTGACGCTGGTCTTTGCGCCCGGCTTTTGGCGCCAACCCGCCCAATTGGGCCTGACGGCGGATCTGGTGCGCTTGACCTTCCCCTACTTGGGCTTCATTTCCCTGACCGCCTTCGCCGCCGCCATCCTCAACGCCCATGGACGCTACGCGGCGCCGGCCTTCGCCCCGGTGCTGCTGAACTTGTGCCTGATGGGGGCCATGACCTTTGCCGCCCATGCGGACGTGGGCATGGCGCCTGCGCTCGCTTGGGGGGTGTTGGCGGCCGGCGTCGCCCAACTCGCCTTCCTCGCGTCCAACGTCGCCCGTCTGGGCATCGCGGCGGCGCCTCGGCCGAGCGTTGGCCACGAGGGCGCCCGGGAGGTGGGCCGACTCCTGCTGCCCGCCCTGCTGGCGTCCTCGGCCGGACAGTTGAATGCCCTGATCGACACCGTTCTCGCCTCCATGCTGCTCACCGGCAGCATCGCTTGGCTGTACTACGCGGACCGCCTGCTGGAGCTGCCCATTGGCATGGTGGCGGTGGCCTTGGGCACCGTGCTGTTGCCGAACCTGTCGAAACTGGCCGGCCGGGACCAGCGGGCCGCGTTCAGCCGAACCTTGGATTGGGGGCTGCGCATGGGGCTGCTGCTGGGCCTGCCGGCGTCCGTGGCCTTGGCGCTGTTGGCGGAGCCGCTGATCGCCACCCTGTTCCTGCACGGCGAGATGACCGGCATCGACGCGGCCATGGCCTCGCTGGCCCTGCGCGCCTTCGCCTGCGGCGCGCTGCCGCTGGTGCTGGTCAAGATACTGGCCCCGGCCTTCTTCGCCGACAAGGACACGCGCACGCCCTTGAGGTTCGCGCTGGCCGCCATCGGCGTCAACGTGGCGCTCAACCTCTCGCTCTTCTGGTGGTTTGGCCATGTGGGTCTGGCCCTGGCCACCGCCGTTGCCGGCTGGGCGCATTGCTGGCTGTTGTGGCGTGGGGTTCAGGCCGCAGGCTACTACCGCGCGACGCCGGCGTTGGCCCGCACCGCCGTCCGGGCGCTCGGCGCCAGCACGCTGATGGGGGCGGTTTTGGCGGCCCTGTCACCCAGCGCCGAATTTTGGTTCGCGGCGCCAGCCGGACACCGCATCCCGTGGCTGGCGGGCTTGGTGGCGGCGGGCGCCCTCACCTACGCCGCCGCCCTATGGGTCAGCGGGTTGCGCTTGGCGCAGCTGCAGCATCGCGTTTGACCAGGGTTGTTCGGTTCTCAGCCGCTTGCCACCGGCGCCGCGACCGCGCTTGCGGACAACGCCCCCGAGCGCATGGCCACGCGGCAGGCCACCAGGAACGTTTGATTCCGCTATCATTGCGCCATGGAAGTCGTCATCGGGCTGCATAACCTCAAGCCCCGCCACCGGGGCGGCGTGGTCACCATCGGCAGCTTTGACGGCGTTCACCAAGCCCATCGGATGCTGCTCCACCATGTCTGCGCCAAGGCTCGGGAGCTTGGCGTGGCCAGCGCCTTGGTGACCTTCGAGCCGACGCCCAGGGAGTTCTTCAAGGCAGCGGTGCCCGCCCGCCTGACCCGTTTTCGGGAGAAGTTCACCTTGCTCCGGCGCACCGGACTCGACCGGGTGCTGTGCCTGCCGTTCAATGCCCGGACCAGCAGCTCTTCCGCCGAGTGGGTGGCGGGGGACTTCCTGCATGGCCTGCTGGGCGCCGCCTATGTCGTGGTGGGCGACGATTTCCGCTTCGGCAAGGGCCGAACCGGCGACTACGCCATGCTCAAGGAAGCGGGCGACAGGTTCGGCTACGAAGTCAGCCATCTCGGCACCCTCACTTTAGGGCATGACCGGGTCTCCAGCAGCCGGGTGCGCCAAGCGCTGTCGGAGGGTGATCTGCGCTTGGCGGAAAAGCTGCTCGGCCATGCCTACTTCATCATGGGCCGGGTGGTGTACGGACGCCAGCTCGGACGCCAATTGGGCGCGCCGACGGCCAACATACCCCTGCAGCGGTACCGTGCCGCCTTGGAGGGGGTCTTCGCCGTCACGGTGGATGCGGGGCTCGACCGTCCCCGTCAAGGCATCGCCAACATCGGCATTCGCCCCACCGTGGACGGCAAGGAGCCGTTGCTGGAGGTCCATGTCTTCGACTTCGATGAGGACATCTACGGACGGCTGCTGACGGTGACCTTCAGGCACAAGATCCGCGACGAGCGCGCCTTTGAATCCATTGAGGCGCTCAAGGCGCAAATCGGTTACGACATTGAAGCCGCCCGCGCCTGGTTTCGGTACGATCGCTCGGCCGACCGTTGATGCCTGCGGCGTCCGCTTTGAATGGGCAAGGCCTGAAGGGCCTCAGATGGATGGCCGTCGCTGGTTTGGTGACGGCGCTGGACCAAGCTGCCAAGTGGCTGGCGAGTGCCGAACTCGCCTTGGGCGAGCGGGTTTCCGTGCTGCCCTTCTTCAGTTGGGTGCTTTGGCACAACGACGGCGCCGCGTTTTCGATCATGTCCGGGCTGGGCGGCTGGCAGCGTTGGTTCTTTGTCGCCTTGGCCGGCGGCTTCTCGATCTTCATCGTCCATGAACTGCGGCGGTTGAGAGCGGGCGACTGGATCCAAGGCTTGGCTTACGGACTGATCCTGGGCGGCGCGCTGGGCAACATGATCGACCGCCTGATCAGCGGCTACGTTGTGGACTTCATCCTGTTCCACTACGGCTCTTGGTACTTCCCGGCCTTCAACCTCGCCGACGCCGCGCTGACCTGCGGTGCTGCGCTCTGGATTGCGTGCATGATCCGCGACGCCCGCGCTGCCTCGCCCTCGGCGAAGTGAACAGGCGACTGGGCAGCGCGGCGCATGGCCAAGCACAGGCTCTCGTGAAGAGCCGCGCCAAGTTGCGCGGCAAACCGGAGCCTGTCGCATTGCGTGATTGCGTGATGGACGCACGCAGCCCCATCCGGCCCTGAGTTGCGCAGTGACGAACGCATCGCTGCCGGGGTGTCCGGCGAACGAGCTCCAAGCCGCCATCGCCGAGTTGCGCAGCAACTCGAACGCGAGCTTGCTCGCGCAGCGACTCAAACGCATCGCCGCAAGGCGATGCGCCCGTTCGTCGGCCGGTTGGCGCCGTTCGTCGGAAACGAACTGAACTGAGCTGAATCCTCGCCTAAGTTAGGGTGCGTCCGTGCGGGAGATGCGCCCGATGTCGCAATTCAACGGTCTGACGCTCATCGAAGTTCTGGTGGCCGTGGTGATCCTGGCCCTGCTGGCGGGATTGGGCCTGCCGGCTCTGAACGCCTACTCACATCGAGCCTACCGCAACGAAGCCCAAGGGGATTTGATGGCCTGCGCGCTCGCCCTTGAGCGTTGGGCGGGCATTCGCTTCACCTATCAAGGCGTCGCCGACGCCGATGCCGATGGGGTAGGGGATGGGGACGACGGCCCCATCGCCGCCGAGGTTTGCGCGCCGCGCTCGGTTGCCGAAGGTCGCTACCGGTTCCACGTTGCCGCCAGTGCGGAGGGCTTTGCGCTGGCCGCTTATCCCGAAGCGGGCGGCCTGATGGCTGGAGATGGCTTCATGAGCTTGGACGCAGCGGGCAACCGGGGATGGGACCGCAATGACGATGGCGAAGTGGCTGCGGAAGAGGATGGCTGGAACCATTGAGGCGAAACGCGCCGAGTCCCGCCAAAGGGGTTTTTCGATGCTCGAGCTGTTGGTGGCTCTATTGGTCACCAGCGTTGGCGTGTTGGGCATTGTCGGCCTGGCCGCCTTGAGCGCCCGGCATCAACGGTCAGCGGCGGCCCATGCCGAAGCGGTCAGGCTGGCTGGGGACATCATCGAGCGCGTTCGCGCCAACCCCGCCGGCCTGCATGCGGGAGGCTATGCGGTGAGCGGGGATGCCGTCGAGGGACCGGATTGCCGCGCCGGTTCGTGCGCCGCCGCGCAAATGGCGGCGTTTGATCTGGCGCAATGGCGTTGCGCCTTGGGCGCATCCACCACGGACCAAGGTTGCCGCGGGCCGCTCCGTGCCAAGGGAACCGTTGCCGCCGACGCCTCTGCCGGTTCGGTGCGCGTCACCATTCAGTGGCGGGATCAAGGCGAGGGCCGAACCTTGACGGTTGACGGCGGGGTCTGACGCGCCATGTCCGCTCGCCGCCCGTCGTTTTGCACAAGGCATTCCGCCTCGCGCGTTTTGGCTGAGGCGCTCATCAAGCGAGGGGCGCCCCCCTCGCGCTCCCCGGCTGAGGCTCTCTTCGTGCGAGGGGCGGGCCCCTCGCGCTCCCTAGCTGAGGGCTCTCTTCCTGCGAGGGGCGCCCCCTCGCGCTCCCTAGCTGAGGGCTCTTACCCGCCAAGCCAAGGCCTGTCGTTGGTTGAATTGCTTTTGGGCTTGGCCTTGGGCTTGGTGGTGGTCTTGGGTCTGGCGCAACAGTACGCGGGAGGGCGGGCTTCGGCGGCGAGCCTCATGGGTCAGGCTGACGTGCGGGACAGCGGGCGCTACGCGCTCGCCTTTCTGCGCCGGTCTGCGGCTGCGGCAGGCAATCTCGGCTGCAATGGCCGTGCCGTCCGCTTGGTGAGCGCCCTGAACGGCGGCTGGGACGATCTGTTTGAATTCAACCTCTCCCAACCGGTGCAGGGGTTTGACTATCAGGGCGATGGCGCCTCCACGGCCCTTGATGACTGGACGCCCAGCTTGGCGTCCCTGCCTCGGCAGGCCGGCGGCGGCACGGTCAACGCCTTGGCCATGGGCACGGGCATCCACCTTGGGCGATTGGCGCCGGGAGCTGACATCATTGTCTTTCGCCGCCTGCGGCAGCCGGCCTCCGTCTTGGCTGCCGGATTGGCGCCGGACGGCGATCCGGTGGTCCGGGATTCGGCGGGTGGCCGCTTTCGAGCGGGCGACGTGGCCTTGATCAGCGATTGCGAGCAGGCGGCGATGTTCCGCATCACCGGCGTCGCCGCCGTAGCTCCCGGCCAATCCGTGCTAAGGCGCGCTGCGGGCGGCGGGCCGTACGACAATGACGGTGAGCGCTCCCTTTCGCAGTCCGGTCAGCGATACGGCGGCGCTGCCCATGACGAGGGCGCGCAGGTCGCTCAAGTGATGACCGAGATCTACTTTGTTGGCTATGGCGCGGGTCGCCGGGAGGCGGGCCTTTGGCGGCGCTCCGGTGTTTCGCGGCCCGAGGAGTTGGTGGCGGGCATCGTTGACCTGCAGGTTTGGGCGGGCGTCGATGAGGACCGCCACGACGGTTTCGATGGCCCCAACCGCTACCTGCCGTTCAGCGCCTTGCCTGACGATCAGGCGATTCGGTCGATTTCCCTGGCGGTGACCGCCGCCAGCGGCGATGCCACCCAACGCTTCACGCAGGTCTTGAGTTTGAGAAATGCGTGGTAGGGCGGCGGGAGCCTGCGCCTGCGGAATTCATGGCTGCGAATCCGCATCCGCCGTCCGCGTTGAACGTTCGATTTCGTCAAACATGACTGGACATTCCTCTAAATCGCCCATCCAAAGGCACGGCGGCATCGAATTTTCGCTTTCGCGACCGCCGAAGGCAAAGGCGCGACCTGACGGTCGCGGATGGAGTTTCGCTGGCGCGAAACTCCGCGCTCGTCGCTTAGATCAGATTCCGGTATGTTTCTGAGCCCGCACAAGGCTTCCGGGCAGCATGGCATCGCCCTGTTCATCAGCTTGGTCCTGCTGATGCTGCTGACCATCCTCGGCTTGGCGACGGTGCAGACCACGCAGTTGCAGACGCGCGTGGCCCGCAACGCCCATGACAACCTGATTGCCCTGCAAGCGGCGGAGCGGGCGCTCCGGGAGGGCGAGCGTTTTTTGCTGGCCTCAAGGCCGGATGCGGCCCGCTACACTCCGGCGGGCGTCGATGGCCTCTGGCGCCCGGCGGGCTTCGGCGAAGATCCGGTGTGGCAGGCTGAGGCTGCATGGACGAACGGCGCAGGCGGCAGCCGCCGGGCCGCTTCGGTCGCCGGCGCGATTGCCGCGCCGCGTTACCTGATCGAATGGTTGACCACCCTGACTGGGCCGGACCATCCCCACATGCTTGAGCAATCCACCGTCGCCAGCGTGCCGCGAACGGCCATTTTTCGAATCACCGCCCGCGGCTTCGGCGCCACGCGCCATGCCCGGGCGCAACTGCAGAGCACCTTCGCTGTGCCTTTGCCGCCGCCAAACGGCCTGTGAACCGCCGCATTGTGGGCGCCCTCGCTGGGGCGAGTCTCGCCGCTGGCGCCGGCCTGGCTGAGGCGGACGCTTCCGAGGCGCTGGCCGCCTTGGCCTTCGATCCTCGCGCGGTCGGCAACGGCATCGTTGAGTATCGGGCCTTCCACGACCTCGATGCGGCGACCGGCGATCTTCATGCCGTCCGCTTCGATGGGGTTGGATTTCGCGTGCTTTGGCAGGCTGCGCAACGGCTTGAGCGCGCTTCGCCGGAAGAGCGGGTCATCGTTACCCTGGATCGAGTCGCTTGGGCTGGCCTGCCGTTCGAGCACGGTCGCCTTAACGCGAGCCAAAGAGCCGTCTTGAATGAAGCCGATGCGAACTGGCTGCGCGGCGAGGGCAACGCCCGGCGGCTTGGGCCGATTGTCGGCTCCGAGCCGGTGGTTGTGGGAGCGCCCCAAGCCGTGCGGCGTGAGCGCGCGCCCTATCCCGTCGCCCGCGGCGAAGCCTATTCCGAGTTTGCGGCGGCTTGGTCGCGCCGCCCGGGAATGGTTTACGTCAGCTCCAACGATGGACTGCTGCACGCCTTTGACGCGGGCAATGGCGATGAGGCGTTTGCCTATGTGCCGAATCAGCTGATCGACGGCGATCAGCGGCCGGTCATGGGGCTTGATGGCCGAGCTTCGGGTCCGCAACGCCGTCCTTACCTCCGAATCCCCTCACCCACCGTGGAGGATGCCTTTGTGCGGTTGGCGTCCCCAACTGGGCGCAAGGCTTGGCGGACGCTGCTGATTGGCGGGCTTGGCGAACGCGGCAAGGGCTACTTCGCGCTCGACGTCACGGATCCCGAAGCCAGCGCCGACACTGCCGAAGCGGCAGCGGGCATGCCGCTTTGGGAGTTCACCGATGCTGACGACGTCCCGCCCATCGATGCGGCCGGCCAGCCGGTCGCTGACGTGGACGAGCACGGGGCGCCGGTCAAGGATCTGGGCTTCGCCACCAGCCAGGCGCGTCTGGCCATGAGCAACGCGCGCGATGCCCAGGGGGCGCGCAAGTGGGTGGCCGTGCTCGGCAACGGCGAGGGCAGCACGGCGCGGCGCGCCGTCCTGTTCGTGCTGTTTGTGGACGAAGGGCTTGATGGCTGGGTGGCGGACGACTTCGTCAAGCTGCCGGCTGGCGCCGCTTCCGGGCTGGGCGAACCGGCTTTAGTGGACTTGGATCTGAACGGCACGGTGGACCGAGCCTATGCGGGGGACGTTGACGGCAACCTGCATCGGTTCGATCTGTCCAGCCCGGAGCCGGCGAGTTGGAGCGCAACGCGCCTTTTCCAAGCGCGGCATGGCAGCGGGCGGGGCGTTGCGCAACCCATCGCCGCTCGCCCCTTGGTCCTCAAGCATCCCAGCCAACCCGGCTTCATGGTCGTGTTCGCCACCGGGGTTCCCTTGCGTCCCGGCCAACCGGGCGATGCGGCCGTTCAGTCCCTGTACGGCATCTGGGATGCGGTTGGGGTGGCGGATGGCTCGGTGAACCCTGAATCGCTGGTGGCGCAGAGAATGCGCAACATCCGCACCGCCGGCAGCGACCCGGCGCGCCTGCACCGCGTCGTTGTCGATCGCCCGGTACGCTATCGGCCCGCCGGCGCTTCCCGATCGGCGGCGCGCGGCTGGCGCATCGACCTTGACGCCCCCCGCGCCGGCAGCGAAACCGGCGTTGCCCAACATTCCGGCGAGCGCTTCCACCCTCGCTTGACGGCTTGGGGCGACCTTCTGCTGTTGACCACGCTGCTGCCAAAGGGGACGGATGATGGCGCGGTCGGCGCCGTTTTGCCGATCAACTGGGTCACCGGCGGCAGCCCCCGGCGTCCGGTTCTCGACCTGAATGGAGACGGCCTTCTGAATGCGGGCGACCTGCTTGCCGTGGATGCGGCGGACCGCGCTCCCGGCGTGGTCTTTGACGGGCGCGACTTCAGCGGTCCGTTAATCGCGCCTCGGCTGCTGCCGAACTTCGGCGGGGGGCAGTTGATTTTGGCCGGCGGCTCCCACCGCCGCGCCCAAGCCATCGGCCCGCCCGCGCACCGGCTGGCCGGCCGGCTGTCCTGGCGCGAGCTTGCGGCGTTTTAGCACTCCAGCGGTTGTCCCGCTGCATCCTCCCGGATGCCGTCGCCGTCCGCGTCGATGGCCTGGCGCGCCCGGCCTTGGGCGTTCAGAATGATTTGGCGGGCGAATCGGGCATCGCCATCGGCAGGGCAGTATTGGAAGTTGCCGTTCTGCCAGTCCGTTAAGCCGGATCCTTGAATGAGCAGGTAGCTGCGGTTGCGGAACGAACGCCAACGGATGCGTTCGCCCTCAGCCAAAGGGGGCAGCCGCAGGCCCACGAATTCCCCCTCATCGACCTGCAGATCCCGGTCGCGGTCCAGAAACACGATGGCTCCCTCATGCCAACGGTTTGCGCCCAAGCATCTTGGTCCTTGACCGGCGCACAGGATGGCCGGGGCGTTGTGGATGATGGCCAGATGGCGGGTGGCGCGCACCGCACCGAGCATGGCATTGATCCGTGCCGCGGCGCGGTGGTCGGCGCCGAGTTCGACGAAGGCGGGCAGGGCAGTGCCCGTCAGCACCCCGGCAACGGCCAAGGTCACCAGCAGCTCAAGCAGCGACGCCCCGCGGCAGCGGACTGCCGCGATGCGGCCCCGGCGCCCACAGGCGGGCTGCTGATGCGGCGAATGCTCCATGGTTGGAAGACTATCCCCCTGCACAAGCTGCAGCCAGTGGCGATTGGCTTGACGCGCCGTAGGACATCGGCCCGAACATTCCGCAATTGATCTGGCGGGCTTAAGAACGCATCGAACCTGAACCACGCAACGGCAGCGGAGTTTCGCGTGGTGAAACCGCCCAGTGCGGCCGCCGGTAGTTGTGGAAGAACTCGTGCCGGGCGAGCCTTGGGGTTACGTCGGCGACGGTGAGGGGTCCGTCGTGGAGGCTCCGGAACTCGATGCGGGCGGACCGGTTGGCGCGCTCGACGCCCCGCCCTTGGGCGGGCGGACGTCTCCACTGGGGCCTTCGCGGCGGCAGGACGTGCAGTGGGATGCCCATCGCCTCGCAGGCGAACCGAAGGTTCGCCATCGCGAAGCTACGCTTCGCGCAGACGCTTGCAGGAAGGCGGGCAGGCGTGCAACGGTTTCATGCTCAGGCTCCTTGTTCGTTGGGTGAATCAAGCATGCCTGAGCCGGCGGCGGGGCGCATCGCGCCGCGCCGCCGGGCCATGAACTCCGGTCGCCTACGGCTCCCTCCTTTCATGGCCCGGCGCCACCCTCCCTGTCCAGCCAGTTCATGGGGCCAGGCCCCGGGGAGGAAGTTCCGAAATGTTTCTGAGCCCGCACGGCGCGGAGTTTCGCGCCAGCGAAACTCCATCCGCGACCGTCAGGTCGCGCGTTGACAGCCGCAGACCGGCCCCGTAGCATTCCGCCTCTCCCGCTTCCTGCCGTGGGGCCATAGCTCAGCTGGGAGAGCGCTACAATGGCATTGTAGAGGTCGGGAGTTCGATCCTCCCTGGCTCCACCACCTTCACAGCCAAGCATGCCGGACGTTCAATTTCACTTCACCGAAGAGCAGCGCCAGTTCCGCGACGTGCTGCGTCGCTTCATGGCCGCGGCCTCCCCGGCCTCGGAGGTGCGCCGCCTGATGGACACCGAACCGGGGTTCGATCCAACGGTCTGGCGGCGCATGGCGGACGAACTCGGGCTCACCGGGCTGATGATCCCGGAATGCTACGGCGGCAGCGGCTTTGGCTTGGTGGAGTTGGGGCTGGCCATGGAGGAGATGGGCCGCGCGCTCCTTTGCGCGCCCTATCTGGCTTCGTCGGTGCTGGCGGCCAACGCCTTGTGCCGGATCGGCAGCGAGGCGCAGAAGCGGCGCTGGCTGCCCGGCATCGCCAGCGGCGAGACCTTGGCGGCGTTGGCGTTTGCCGAACCGGGCGGCGAGCCGGGCGTGGAATCCATTGCCATGCGGGCCGTCGCTGCGGATGGCCGGCATTCGCTCACCGGCCGCAAGGACCATGTGCTGGATGGCTGCAACGCCGACTTGCTGCTGGTCGCGGCCCGAACGGATGGCCGGCTTGGTTTGGCAGGGCTGTCGCTGTTCGCGGTTGCCGGAGTCGCGCCGGGCGTGCGCCGTCGGCGCCTGCAGGTTTTGGATCCAACGCGCCAGTTGGCCAGGATCGACTTTGAGGACGTGCCGGCGGAGCTGCTCGGCGGCTTGGGCGAGGCTGGGCCGGCGTTGGCCGGCGCCTTGGACATCGGCGCCATTGCGCTTGCCAACGAAATGGCGGGCGGAGCGCAGCGGCTGCTGGAGGACACCCTTGAGTACATCAAGCTGCGCGTGCAGTTCGGACGCACCGTTGCCTCGTTTCAAGCCATCAAGCACCGTTGCGCGGAATTGCTGCTCCAAGTCGAGCTGATGAAGTCGGCGGCTTACCACGCCGCCCAAGTGGCCGATGCCAATCCCGAGGCGTTCGCCTACGAGGCCAGCTTGGCCAAGGCGGCCGCTGGCGAGGCCTACCTGCAGACCGCCGTCGAGGCCATTCAGCTGCACGGCGGCATCGGCTTCACTTGGGATCAGGACACCCAGCTTTGGTACAAGCGCGCCAAGAGCTGCGAAGTGCTGCTGGGCGATCCGGCCTGGCATCGGGAGCGCATGATCCAGTGCCTTGAGCGGCGCGAATCCAACGCGGCGCCGACCGAGGCCGTGGCATGAGCGCGTCCGCCGAAGCGGCCGTTCGCGACGAGGTCAGGGCGTGGCTGAATGACCACTGGGATCCCAACGCCGGATTGGTCGAATGGCGCACCCAGCTGATCGAATCCGGCTGGGGCGCGCCGGATTGGCCGCCCGACTGGCACGGCCGGGGGCTGTCCGCAGAGCTGGCCCGAGTGGTGGAACGGGAGTTCGCCCGCTGCGGCGCCGTGGGCGTGGCGACGAGCGGCATTCGGCTGCTGGCTGCGGCCACCCTGCTGGAGCACGGCAGTGAAGCCCAAAAAGCGCAATTCCTGCGCCGAATCCTGACCGGCGAGGACGTTTGGTGCCAGTTGTTCAGCGAGCCGGGCAGCGGCTCCGATCTGGCCGGCGCGCTGACCCGCGCTGAATTTGACGGCGAACGCTGGATCGTCAACGGCCAGAAGGTTTGGACCACGAGCGCCCACCATGCGCATTGGGGCCTGCTGTTGGCGCGCACGGACTGGGATGCGCCCAAGCACCAAGGCTTAAGCTACTTCGTCATCGACATGCGCCAGCCCGGCGTCGAGGTGCGCCCGCTCAAGCAGATGAACGGCCATGCGTCCTTCAATCAAGTGTTCTTCAACGACGCTGAGGTCAAGGCCGAGCATTTGGTGGGCAAACTGGGCCAAGGCTGGACGGTGGCCATGACCACCCTGGCCCATGAGCGCCGTCGCGCCGACGGGCTGCGCTCCGGGCGGGCTGACGTGGCGGCGGCGCCGCGGCAAGGGACCATCCACGCCGAGGAGGCCCAGGAGTCGGCGACGGCATTGGCTCCCTACAAGTGGTACCCGCAGCGCGCCGGACGGGTCGATCTCGCGCTGCCGCGGGCCTTGGCCAGCGGCCGCATCCGCGATCCCGCCGTGCGCCAGGATTTGGCGCGCCTGCTCATTCTCTCCGGCAGCGCCGAATGGACCGCCCGCCGCGCCAGGGCCGCTCAGCGGCATGGCCAGGCGCAGGGGCCGGAAGGCTCGCTGGGCAAGCTGGCCGCCAGCCACGTGGCCCGCTTGGCGGCTCGGGTGCATACCATGATCGCCGGCGCCGATGCGCTGCTGGCGGGCGAGGACGGCCCGGAGAACGGCCTGATCGCCGAGATACTGCTCTCCGTGCCTGCGGTTTCCATTGCCGGCGGCACCGACGAGATTCAGCGCAACATCATCGCCGAGCGCGTTCTCGGCCTGCCCAAGGAGCCTAGGTTCGACCAAGGCCCGTTCCGGGACGTCGCCGCCAACCGCGGCCGGGACTGATGCCGCGCCGCGCATTCCACGGCCCATCAGCACTCGCGCTGCTGGCCGCGGCCCTGCTGCTGGGCGGCTGCGGCAACCAAGCCGAGGTGGTGGTTGCGGAGCAGTCCCTGCGTCCGGCCAAAGTGATCCGGGTGCAAGCGGCGGGGGGCCTCAGGGCCCATGAATTCGTCGCCCGGGTGGAGGCGGCGCAGTCGATCGACGTGTCCTTTGAAGTCGATGGGGTCTTGGCGGAACTGCCGGTTCTGGAAGGTCAGACCGTTGAGCGCGGCCAACTGGTCGCCGCGCTCGATCCGACTGATTTTCGCTTGGCCGTGCGGGAGGCGGAGCTGGAGGTCGAACTGGCGCGGCAGGATTGGGAGCGCAAGCGCCGGCTGTTGGCGCAGCGGGGCATCGCCGCTTCGCTGGTCGAGGATGCCCGCTCCATGCACCGGCTGCAGCAGGTGCGGCTGGCGCAGCGGCGCGAATCCCTGTCCAAGAGCCGCATCACCGCGCCCTTTGATGCTTACGTGGCGCACCGCTACGTCGATAACTTCGTGCAGCTGGGGGCCATGGACAAGGTGGTGCGGCTGAATGACCTGCACCAGCTGCAGGTGGTGGCCGGCGTGCCCGAGCAGTTGCTGGTCACCGTGCGCACCGAGCACGTGGTCAGCATTGACGCCGTCTTCCCCTTCGCCCCGGAGCAGCGGTTTCCGTTGACCTTCCGGGAAAACCGCGGCGAGGCGGATGCGGTGGCCCAGACCTACGAGGTCTCGTTCACCATGCAGCGGCCGGCTGAGTACAACATTCTGCCGGGCATGACCGCCGCGGTGCGCGTGGCCCTGCGCTCGCCGGCGGCGGCGGCGGCGTGGATCCCGGCCAGCGCCTTGGTCAGCGGGCCGGACAAGGGCTTCTTCGTCTGGCTGCACGACCCGCAGACCCAAGCGGTGCGCAAGCAGGCGGTGCAGGTCGGCCCGCCGGCCGCCTACGGCGTGCCCGTCAGGTCCGGGCTGCGGGGCGGCGAGTGGGTGGTTGCCGCCGGCGCCAATCAGTTGCAGGAGGGCATGCGCGTTCGTCCCATGAACGATTCGCCTGTCGGCTCATAGTGCCGGAGGATGCCGCACCGCCGCCCCGTTCGCCCCAGCGGCAATGGAACATCGCCCGGCTTTCAATTGAGCGCCCGCTCTATCCTTGGCTGCTGATCCTCGCCTGCCTGATTGGCGGCGTCGTTGGCATCGACCGCGTCGGCCGTCTGGAGGATCCGGCGTTTCCCATCAAGATGGCCTTGGTGCTGACCGAGTATCCGGGCGCATCGGCCCGGGAAGTGGAGCAGGAGGTCACCGACGTGGTCGAGGCCGCCTTGCAGGAGTTGCCTTACCTTGAGGAGATGGTGTCGAAGTCGGTGGCCGGCAAGTCCGAGGTTCAGGTGGAAATCAAGGAGGAGTACAGCCTCGCGGAGACCCAGCAGATCTTCGACGAACTGCGGCGGCGGGTCAATGAAGCGGCGGGTCTGCTGCCTCCGGGGGCTGAGGCGCCTTTGGTTGAGGACGACTACAGCGACATCTACGGCATCCTCTACGCCGTTTCGGCGCCGGGTTACGCCGCCGCTGACGTTCAGGACATCTCCAAGCGCATCGCCACGGTGCTGAAGTCGGTTCCCGGCGTCGCCAAGGCGCAAGCCGGGGGCGAGCCCGAGGAGGCCGTCTTCGTCGAGGTGGGCCAGGTTCGCCTAGGCCGGCTCGGCCTGCCGATGGATGCCCTCTTTTCCGGCATTGGCAGCGAGAACGACATCACCCCGGCCGGTTCGGTCGCCTTTGAGGGCCGCCGGCTGCGCATTGCCCCGCAGACGGCCTTCGACAGCGACGCAGCGGTGCGCGACATGCGGCTCGGACGCCCCGGCTCCAGCGAGATCGTGCGCCTGACGGACATCGCCAACCTGTCGCGGGAGCCGGTTGAGGCGCCATCGGAGATCATTCGCCACAACGGCGAGCGGGTGTTCATCGTCGGCGTCTCGGTCATCCCCGAGGAGAACGTGGTGAAGGTGGGGCGCGCCGTCGATGCCCGGATGCAGGCGCTGCTCAGCGAACTGCCGTTGGGCGTCACCGCATCGACCCTCTACGCCCAGCATCAGGTGGTCGATGCGGCCATCAAGGATTTTCTCAGGAACTTGGCGCTGTCGGTCGCCACCGTGGTGCTGGCCCTGTGCCTCTTCATGGGTTGGCGGGCAGGCGCCGTGGTCGGCGCCGTGCTGCTTTTGACCGTTCTCGGCACCCTGTGCGCGATGGCCGCGCTCGGCATCGAGCTGCAGCGCATTTCCTTGGGCGCGTTGATGATCGCCATGGGCATGCTGGTGGACAACGGCATCGTGGTGGCGGAGGGCATGGTGATTGGCGTGGGCCGGGGCTTGAGCCCGGCGGAAGCGGCGGCCCGCTCCGCCAGGCGCACCCAGTTCACCTTGCTCGGCGCGACCGTCATCGGCATCGTCGCCTTTGGGCCGATCAGCCTGACGGACGACAACGGCGGCCACTTCCTGCGTTCGTTGTTCTACGTGGTCGCCATTGCCCTGCTGCTCAGTTGGGTGCTGGCCATCACCGTGGTGCCCCTGCTCGGCAGCCGCCTGCTCAAGGCCCGGCCCGGGCAATCGGAGGAGGCTCTCCATTCGGGATGGGCCTATGCGCCCTATCGGCGCCTGCTGGCCTTTGGGCTGCGTCGGGCTTGGTTGGCCACGCTCGCCATCCTGGCCATTTTGGCCGCCTGCCTATGGGGCGCCCAGTTCGTCAAGCAGGGGTTTTTCCCGACCACCAACGCACCGCTGTTCTACGTGGACTACCGGCTCGTCGAGGGCACCGACATCCTCACCACCGCCGCCGACGTCGAAGGGCTGGAGGAGGTTCTGTTGGCCGACCCGGACGTGATCGCGGTCAGCAGCTTCATCGGCCGGGGGGCGCCGCGCTTCACGGCCATCATGCAGCCGGAGCAGCCCAACTCGGCGTACGCCCAGCTGGTGGTGCGGGTGGCTGACGTGCGCAGGATGGATGCCGTGATGGCCCAGACGCGGCGCCGCTTGGTCGAGTTGCGCCCGGACGCGGCAGTGGAGGTGAGCCGGGCGGAGTTCACGCCGGGCGGCGACGCCAAGATCGAAGCCCGCTTCTTCGGCCCGGACGCCCAGGTTCTGCGCGCCTTGGCCGACCAGGCGCTGGCGGTTTACTTGCAGCAGGGCCTCATTGAGCGCCGCACCGATTGGCGCCAACCCGCACTGCAGATCACTCCCCGTTACGACGAGGCGCGGGCGCGCATCGCCGGCGTGACCCGCCGCGACGTCTCAGTGGCGTTGGCCTACGCCACCTTCGGGGTGCAGATCGGGCTGTATCGCGAGAACGAGAAGATGATCCCGATCATCGCGCGGGCGCCGAAGGCGGAGCGCGCCGACGTCGCCGGCCTGCCGGACCGCTTGGTGTGGAGCCAGTCCCAGCAGCGCTACGTTCCCATGCGCCAGGTGGTTGCGTCCTTTGACCTCGTGGCTGAGGACGCCATCATCTTTCGCCGCGATCGAATCAGGACGATCCAAGCCCAAGCCAATCCGCAGCCGGGGCGGAACGTGAGCCGCGCCTTTGCCTCGGTGCGCCCGCTGGTTGAGGCCATTGCGCTGCCGCCGGGCTATCGGCTGCAATGGGGCGGCGAACACGACTCCAACCAGGAGGCCTATCGAATCCTGCTGCCGAAGATCCCCATGGCCTTCGGGGTGATGCTGCTGATCACCATTTTGATGTTTGGCCGCATCAAGGAGGCCGTGGTGATCTGGCTCTCGGTGCCGATGACGGCCTGCGGCGTCGTGCTCGGTCTGTTGGCCACCGATCTGTCCTTCACCTTTCCCGCATTCCTGGGCTTTCTGAGCCTCTCCGGCATGCTGATCAAGAACTGCATCGTGCTGATCGATGAAATCGACAAGCGCCTGAGCGAGGGCGAGGCGACCTTGCAAACCATGATTCAGGGCGCGGTCAGCCGCCTGCGCCCGGTCATGCTTGCCGCCGGCACCACCATCGCCGGCATGGCTCCGCTGCTGGCCGATCCCTTCTTCAGGGAGATGGCGGTTTGCATCATGGGCGGGCTCGCCTTCGCCACGCTGCTGACGTTGCTGGCCGTGCCGGTCTTCTACCGCATCGCGCTTGGCCAGCGCATCGCGCCGCCGTCCCCCCGCGCGGCTTGATCGGCCGGAGTCGGACGGCGGCGCCCTACCGCATCGCGCGCAAGGCGCTGCGCACCTCGTCAACGAACAGCTCTGGCTGCTCGAAGGCGGCGAAGTGGCCGCCGCGGTCGAGTTCGTTCCAATGGACGATGTTCGGGTAGCGGACTTGCGCCCAGGAGCGGGGCGTCGGAATGATCTCCTTGGGGAAGATGCTGCAGCCGGTGGGCACCGCCACGGTCTCGCCGTCGCCGCCGGAGAAGGCCTTGCCGAAGCTCTCCCAGTAGAGGCGGGCGGAGGAGGCGCCGGCGCCGTTGAGCCAGTAGATCATGATGTTGTCGATCAGCTCATCCCGGCTGAGCGCGTTTTCCGGATGGCCGTCGCAATCCGTCCAAGCCCAAAACTTCTCCAGAATCCACATGGCCTGCCCGGCGGGCGAATCGACCAGGCCGTAGCCGAGGGTTTGCGGCCGGGTGCTCTGCTGCTTTGAGTAGCCGGAATCCCATTCCTGGTAGTGGTTGGCGCCCGCCAAGGCGAGCTTGTCCCGGGCGCTGGGATTGGCCAGGGCCTCGGCGGTGGGGGCTGCGAAGGGCATGTTGAGGTGAATGCCGGCGCAGCGGCCCAGGTTCTGGATGCCGATGGCCGTGGTGACCGCCGCCCCCCAGTCGCCGCCTTGGGCGAAGTAGCCGTCGTAACCCAGGCGGGCCATCAGTTGGTCCCAGGCCGAGGCGATTTTCTCCACTCCCCAGCCAGTGGCCGCGGGCTTGTCGGAGAAGCCGTAGCCGGGGAGGGAGGGGCAGATGACGTGGAAGGCGTCGGCGGGGTCGCCGCCGTGGGCTGCGGGGTCCGCAAGCGGCTCGATGACCTTGTGGAACTCCACCACCGATCCGGGCCAGCCGTGGGTGATCAGCAGCGGCCGGGCTTGGGGCGACGGGCTTCGGCGGTGAATGAAGTGGATCTTCAAGCCCTCCAGGACGGTCCTGAACTGGGCGAAGCGGTTCATCAGGGCCTGCCGGGCCGACCAGTCGTAGCGCTCGGCCCAGTAGCCGCAGAATTCCTGTGCGTAGGCCAGCGGCACGCCTTGGCTCCAGTCGTCCGGCGTTTCGGCTTCCGGCCAGCGTGTTGCCGCCAAGCGGCTTTTCAGGCCGTCGATGTCCGCCGCCGGCACGTCGATGGCGAAGGGTTCGATGGTGGTCATGGGCGCTGTTGCTCCTGTTGCGGATGTTAAGGGTCAAGTATGGCGAATGTCGCACAAGACGTGCAGCGAAATCGACTTCCCCTGCTCCTTTTTCCTTCGATAATTGGCGGTTCCAACCAGCCAATGGAGAATCCCCCATGGACGCCCAGCAACTAATGGAGCGGCACAAGCCGCAGCTGATCGAGACCCTGAGGAACGCCTCGCCCGCCGTGCAGGGCAATGCCGAAATCATGGAGTTCCTGAGCCGGGTTCTTGATGACGAGGAGCAGGTCGAACTCATGCCGCCGCGTCGCCCGGCGCTGCCGGGCGAAGACGTGTTCTGGTGGTGCGTGGAGCAGCTGCTGCTGCTCACCGACATCGTCCGGCCCGCCAGCGATCCCTACTTGCTCATGATCGTCGAGGATCTGAAGTCCTTCGCCGGACGCCTTGAGCGCAATGAATCCCTCCCGCCCGGCTACCAAGTGGGATGGCTGGATTTTGACGAGCCGGCTGATGATGGGAATTGAGGCCGTCCTGACGGGCGTTGGCCTTGAGGCGGCGCCCAACACGCCGCTGCCGGATGCCTCCCGGTCAAGGAGCTGCTGAGCAGCCCTTGGCTGATGTTGCGCAAACGCGGCTTTGCCGCTCGCTCGGCATCCTCAGGGTCCAATGCCGAGACGTGCTCACTCGCCGCCTCGGGAGTTGCCCAGAGTTGGCTTCAGGGTCTCTGGTGTGGTTTTTGCGTGAGGTTTTTGCATGAGGAATGAGGTTTGTCCAAAATTCCGGCAGTGAAGCTTCATCCCTGTTCATGCCTGAACAAACCCCTTGCGTCGCGTTACGGCGCCGAAGCCGTGATCATGGATGCGGGTCACCGGCGAAAGGCGGATGACGCACCCATATCAAGCCAAAGCAGGAGAACTGACGAGATGAGTCGGATCCCGCAACGGATTGCGGTGCCAGCCCTGCACGTGTCGGGCCGGCGCAACCCCAGTGGGAGCCGGCTTGCGCCCTGAGATGCGTTCGCGCCTTCCCTGCGTCTCGAATCGGCGTTGCGCCATGCGGGCCGCGGCCTTGCTTGCCGTGACGGCGCTTGGCGCCTGCGGCCCGCCGGCCTACCATCACTATCGCGGCGATGCCATGGGCACCGAGGTGGCGCTGACCCATGCGGGCTGCGCGGGCGACGTGGAGGCTGCCGTCGTGTACGAGCTGCAGCAGGTGGATGCGCAACTGTCCACTTGGCGACCGGACTCCGAAGTGGCCCGCTTCAACGCCAGCGTGGCCGGGGATTGGTTTCCCGTTTCCGCACCGGTTGCGTCCCTCGCGATTGAAGCGTTGGCGCTCTCGCGCCGCTCCGCTGGCGCATTCGACGTGACCGTTGCGCCCTTGGTGCAACTTTGGGGCTTCGGTTCCGATGCGCCTGCCGACGGGTCCGCGCCGGCCGCCGATGCGGTTGCCGCCGCCATGCGGCGGGTCGGCTGGCGGAACTTGGAGGCTCGGCCCGATCCGCCGGCGTTGCGCAAGCGCCTTGCGGGACTGTCCTTGGATTTTTCCGCCATCGGCAAAGGGCAGGGCGTTGACCGGGTGGGTGAGCGCCTTGAGGTCCTCGGCTGCCGCAGCTATCTGGTCGAGATCGGCGGCGAGGTGCGCGCCTTGGGCCTTGGACCTAGGGGCGGGCCGTGGCGCATCGGCGTTGAGCAGCCCGACGGCGGCCCCCCAAGGCGGTTTCTGCGGCTCTCCGGCCATTCGGCGGCCACCTCGGGAGACTATCGCAACTTCCGCTTGCTGGACGGGCGGCGCGTGAGCCACGCCATCGATCCCCGCACCGGGGCGCCGGTCCTTCATGCCTTGGCCTCGGTGACCGTGGTGGCGGCCAGCGCTGCCCGAGCGGACGGGCTGGCGACGGCGATCCAGGTGCTCGGCCCTGATGCGGGCTGGCGCTTTGCCCGCCGCGAGCGCGTGGCGGCCCTGTTGCTGGTGCGCGGCGCAAGCGGCTTCGAGCATCGCTATACTGAATCCATGAGCCGGTTTCTTGAGCCATAAGCTTGCTTGCCGTTGAACTTGGCCTGCGCTACGCCTTTGCGCGCCGTGGCTCCGGCGCGCTGGTCGGTTGGGTGGCGGTGGCCGGGCTGTCGCTCAGCGTTGCCGTGCTGGTGGTGGTCCTGTCGGTGATCAACGGCTTTGAGCGCGAGCTGCGCGAGCGGGTCTTCGGCGTCCTGCCCCATGCCGGGCTTTGGGGCGACCAGCCGTTGGCGCCCAGCGACTCGGCGGCGTCAAGGCTGCGCGCCGTTCCGGGCGTGTTGGGAGCGGCGCCGATCATTCAGGGGTCGGCCCTGGCTGTGGGCATCGACAAAGTGCAGGCGGTGCTGCTGACCGGCGTCGAGCCATCGACCCATCGGCAGGTGTCCGGCCTGGAGGCGTTTCTCGGCCCGCCCGGCGCCGCGACGCTGGAGACGCTGCGGCCGGGCCGCTTCGGCGTCATTCTGGGCGCTCGCGTGGCTTCGCGGCTGGGGGTTGGCGTTGGCGATCCGGTGCGTTTGATGCTGCCCTTGGGTTCCCTGACGCTGGCGGGCGTGCTGCCCCGGCAGAAGCGCTTTCAGGTGGTGGCCTTGCTGCGTTCCGGATCCGAACTCGATGGCCGCGCGGCGTTCATCCACTTGGCGGACGCCCAGCGGCTGTTTCGATTGGGCGAGCGGGTGCATGGCTATCAGCTGCGCTTCGCCGACTTGCATGACGCCGATGCGCTGGCCGCCTTGGCCGTGCGGCGCTTGGGCGAGGATCGTTTCTTTGCCCGCACTTGGCGGCATTCCCACGGCAACCTGCATCGGGCGATCGGCGCCCAGAAGGCGACCCTGTTCGTGCTGCTTGCGTTCCTCGTCGGCGTTGCCGGGTTCAACTTGGCCTCCACCTTGATCATGACGGTCGAGCAGCGGGGCGCGGACATCGCCATACTCAAGACCATGGGCGCTGCCAGCGCGCCCTTGGTGGGCTGCTTCGTGGTGCTGGGCGCCCTGATCGGCGCGCTGGGCATCCTGATCGGCATCGCCGTCGGCGCGGCGGTGGCGGGCGGCCTGCCCGCCTTCTTCGCTTGGATCAACGATGGCCTGCGCCTGGATCTGATGAGCCAGTACTTCATCAGCTATCTGCCGGTGGACATTTGGCCGGCCGACCTCGTCCGCATCGCGGCGGTGTCCTTCGCCTTGTGCGTGGCCTGCACCCTGCATCCGGCCTGGCGCGCCGCGCGCCTGCTGCCCAGCCGCGTGCTCGCCCATGAGTGAGCCGGCGCTCCAGGCCACTGGCCTGCGCAAGTCCTTCAGGCAAGGCGGCGAGCGCATCGAAGTGCTGCGTGGCTTGAGCCTCGAAGTGGGCCGCGGTGAGCGCTGCGCCATCGTCGGGCGCTCAGGATCGGGAAAAAGCACCTTGCTGCACGTCCTCGCCGGGCTGGACGACCTGGATGGCGGGCAGGTGCGCCTCTGCGGGACCGCCATCAGCGCCGCCTCGGTGGGCGAACGGGCGCGGCTGCGCAACCGCCACGTCGGCTTCGTTTACCAGCTTCATCACCTGCTGCCGGAGTTTTCGGCCTTGGAAAACGTGTTGATGCCGCTGCGCTTGGGGGGCGTCCGCCGCCGCGAGGCCGAGATCCAGGCGGCGGCCATGCTGGATGCGGTGGGCTTGAAGTCCCGTTCCGCCCATCGTCCGAGCGCCCTTTCCGGGGGCGAGCGCCAGCGCGTCGCCGTGGCCCGGGCCTTGGTCGGCCATCCGGACCTGCTGCTGGCCGATGAGCCCACCGGCAATCTCGACCGGGAGAACGCGCGTCAGGTGTTTGAACTCATGCGCGGCTTGAGCCGGGACTTTGACGTTGCCTTCGTGGTGGTCACCCACGATGAGGAGGCAAGCGCCGGCATGGACCGGGCTTTGCTGCTCGACGGCGGCGTCCTCAAACCCTTGGGGAGCCGTTGATCAAATCGCGGCAGCTCAGAGTCCGCCGGGCCTTCCCGAAGGATGTTTTGCGGTGCCCAATCGCCCAATTCCGCTCGCCTGCGCAGCAGCGCCAAGCGGTTGCGACGCCGCTGCCGCCGGTCGCTGGCGCAGCGCTGAGCGAACGGGATCCGGGCACGGGCGCCCTCACGTGAGGCTCGCGCTCTGGATCGCCGCGCGCCATCTGTGGCGGGGCCGCAATCGCTATGCGCGCCTGATCAACTGGATGACGTTGGCCGGCTTGAGCGTCGGCGTCTTGGTGCTGACGGTGGTGGTCAGCGTCATGAACGGCTTTGATGCGCAGTTGCGCAGCCGCATCCTGGGCACCGTCCCCCACGCCCTGCTGCCCGTGTCCCTGGGCCTGGATGCCCAAGCCGTCGAGGGGCTGCCGGGCGTTGCCGCCGCCTATCCGTTTTTTCAGGCCCCAGGCATGGTGGCGGGCGCCGGTGGCGTGGCCCCCGTGGCCGTGTACGGCATCGATGCCGCCGATGCGAAGCGGTTGGCGCTCATCAATGCCCATATGTCGTTCGGACGCTTGCAGGAGGCCTTGGCCGCGCCGACCGGCTTGGTGATGGGGCGGCCCCTGGCCCGCCGCTTGGGCTTGGCGGCGGGCGACCCCCTGCGGCTGGCGCTCCCTCAAGTCGATGGGGGCCGGGTGCAGCCGCGCTTCAAGGCCTTTCGGCTGCGGGGATTGTTCGAGGTCGGCGCGGAATTCGACTACGCCTTGGTGGTGGCGTCCCGCGCCGCCTTTGATGGCGCCGAAATGCGGCGCCTTGGCGCTGACGGCATCCGGGTGGTGCTCCACGACCCCCTTGCGGCCGACGAATTCGCCGCGCTGGCCGCCGCCGAGGGGCGCCCGGATGCCGGGGAGCGGGTCGAAACCTGGATGCAGGACTACGGCGAGCTTTTTCTCGCCGTGCGCATCGAAAAGGCGCTGATGTTTCTTATCCTGCTGCTCGTCGTCGCAGTGGCCGGATTCAACATCGCATCCAGCCAGACCATGGCCATCGACAGCAAGCGGGCGGACATCGCCGTGCTGCGCTCCCTAGGCGCGACGGGCGCTCTGGTTCAGCGCGTGTTCCTGGCGCAGGGCGTGCTGGTGGCAACCTTGGGCATCGTTTCCGGCCTGATCCTGGGCGTCGCCGCCGCCAACCGCATCGGGCCGATCTTTGCGGCGCTCGAATCCTGGCTGGGGCTTCAGCTCCTGGAAGGCTCCTATTTTGAAACCGTGCCGTCGCGGGTGCTGCTGACGGACCTGGCCCTCATCGGCGGCCTGTCCTGGCTGCTGTGCCTGCTGTCGGCTTGGATTCCAGCGCGCCGCGCCGCCCGGCAGAACCCGGTCGAGGGACTGCATGCCTGACGAGCGCCAAGTTGGCAGCGACTTGATCGTGACGCCTAGGCGCTGCGCCTGCGGCGTCGTTGCCGCCAGCGCCGGACGATGTGCAGGCGCCACAGCAGCCGGGCCAGCATGAAGCCGGTCACGCCGGCCACCCAGCCGCACAGGAGACTGCCGAAGATCAGCGGGTAGCCGATGCGGGTCAGGTTGGCGAAGATCCAACCGAAGCTGATTTCCACGGTCTCCACCTCGATGCGCATGTCCAGCAGCCAAGCGCCCAAGCGGTAGGTGAAGTAGAACATCGGCGCTATGGTGAGGGGATTGGAAATCCAGACCAGGACGACGGCGATGGGGAGATTGCAGCGGAACACGACGACCAGGGCGCCGGCCACCAGCATCTGAAAGGGGATCGGCAGGAAGGCGCAAAACAGCCCGATGAAGGCGGCGCCTGCCGCCGTGCGTCGGTTGAGGCGCCAAATTTCGGAGTTTTGTAGGAGCAATCCCAAGGGTTTTAGGGCGGGATTCGCACGAATCCTGTCGGCATCCGGCAGGTATCGGCGCAGCAGTTCTTTTGGCATAACTTCATTATGCCTGTTGTTCGATGCCTGATGTGGTTGCTGCTCACCGGCCTTGCCGCGGCGTCATTGCTTGGGATGGCGCGTTCGGGCCTGTCCGCCCGCGTGCCCCATTGCGCCGCGGAGGCGCCCCGCCAGCTGACCGTCGGGGTGCTGGAGGCGGCGTCCTCGCCGTCGGCGGACCGGTCGCGTCTGCAAGTGGCGGTGCGGCGGGACCACGCGCCTGGGTGCGCGGACTTGAGCGGTCGCCGGCTGCGCCTGAATTGGCACTTTCCGCCGCCGGTCCAGGTCGGCGAGGTTTGGCGGGTGGAAGCCCGGGTGCGCTCGCCTTGGGGCTACCAGAATCCGGGTGGCTTTGACTACGAGCGTTGGCTGTTCGGCAACGGCATCGACGGCGTGGGCTACATTCGTTCCGGCCGGCGCTTGCTGCCGCCCGCTGAAGACCTGCGCCAGCGCATTCGAGGCGCGGTGGCCGAGCGGGTGGCGGATCGTCGGCGCGGCGCCCATCTGCGAGCCTTGGCGACCGGCGACGGCAGCGCCTTGACCGATGCCGATTGGGCGTTGCTGCGGCGCACGGGCACGGTGCATCTGCTCGTCGTTTCGGGGCTGCACGTCGGCTTGGTGGCGCTGCTGGGCTATGCTGTGGGCGCCGGCGCCGCTCGCTTGGCGCCGGCTGGCTTGGTCTGGCTGCCCGCCGGTTGGTTGGCCGCGGCGTTCTCGTTGGCGGCAATGACCGGCTTTGTTTGGCTCTGCGGAGCTGATCCGCCGGCGCTTCGGGCCGGCGTGATGGGCGCGCTGGCCACTCTCGCCTTGGCGGGCGGGCGCCGGGCGCCGGTGGCGAGTTGGCTGGCGCTTGCCGCGGTGCTGGTGGTTGGCGTGAATCCGGGCGCCGTGCTCACCCAAGGCTTTTGGCTCTCCTTCGGCGCCGTCGCCGTGCTCATCGCCGGATTCGCCAATCGCGCGCCGGTCCTCGGCTGGGCGGCCAGCTTGCTTCGGGCGCAGGCGCTCATGGTTTTGGCGATGACGGTGATGACCGCTTCGGTGGTGGGCGAAGTCGCGCCCGCCGCCGGTCTTGCCAACTTGTTCGCCGTGCCTTGGATATCGCTGGCGGCCGTGCCCTTGGTGATGTTTTCGCTCCTCGCCACCTTGGCGGGAGCGCCGTTCGACGGGCTGGGCTGGGCGCTGGCGGACCTCGCCGTGTCGGCCTTGCTGGTCGGCTTGGACGCCCTCGGCGGCGATCAAGCCCGGCCGCTGCCGGTGCCGCTTGGGCAAGGCCTTGCCGCCTTGGCTGCGCTTGCCTGCGCCCTGGGCGCGACCCATTGGCGGATGCGCCTTGCCTGCCTGCCGTTGTGGGCGGCCGGATTGATGGTCTTTCAGGAGCGCCCCGCCCAAGGGCAGTTCGAGGTTCTGGCGCTCGATGTGGGGCAGGGCAGCGCGGCGCTGATCGACACGCGCAACCACCGCCTGCTGTTCGATGCGGGGCCGCGCTTTCCCTCGGGCTTTGACGTGGGCGAAGCGGTCGTGCTGCCCGCCATCGCCGCCACCGGAAAACGGGACTTGGACCGTCTGATCGTCAGCCATGGCGATCTTGATCACGCCGGCGGCGTTGCCGCAGTGCTGCGCGGAGCGCCTGCCGCCTCGGTTTGGGGCGTTGCGCCCGGCTTGAGCGCCAAGCCGTGCCGGCGGGGCGAGCGCTGGACTTGGGACGGGGTGGCCTTTGCGGTGCTGCATCCGCCAGCGGGCTACGCCCGCGGCGGCAATGACGCCTCCTGCGTTCTGCAAGTCAGCGCCGGGGACGAGCGCGTGCTGCTGACCGGCGACATCACGCGCCGGGTGGAGGCGTCCTTGGTGACCGGCGGGCTGGGCCCCGCCCGCCTGCTGTTTGCGCCCCATCACGGCAGCGGCAGCTCTTCGTCCAAGCGCTTTGTAGAGGCGGTCAATCCGCCCTTGGTCTTCATCAGCGCCGGCTGGCGCAACGCCTACGGCCACCCCCATCCGCAAGTGGTGCGGCGCTACCGGCTGCTGGGTTCCGAGATTTGGATGACCGGCATTGACGGGGCGCTGCACTGGTCCTCGGCAAACCCCGAGCGGGTGATCGCCCATCGCCGGGAACGCATCGCCGGTTGGGCTTGGTGGGTGAACCGGCCGCCGGGGAACCGCTTGGAAGGACTTTAACTTCGCGGGTGAGGTCAGCACCGGCCCATGCCGCGGCATTGCCATTGAAAAGCGCGGCTCTGGACGCATTTTAGGGGGTGTTGGCGGGAGCTTGGAGCGTCCGGTCAACGAGCAACGCAACCCGTTTGAGGAGCAGCCACGATGCGCATGGACCGAATGACCACCCGCCTGCAAGGCGCCTTGGCCGATGCCCGCTCCTTGGCGGCGGGCGAGGACCATGCCGCCCTGGAGCCCATTCATCTGTTGGCGGCCTTGCTGGAGCCGGGCCCGGCCACCCTCATGCCGCTGCTGGTGCGGGCCGGAGGGCAGGCCGGCAAGATTGCCGAGGGCGTGGCCGCCGCGCTCGACCAGGTGGCCGTCCTGAAGACGCCGACCGGCGACATTCAGCCCTCCCAAGCCTTCGTCCGCACCCTGACCTTGGCGGATGGCATGGCCCGGAAGGCCGGCGACGGCTACCTGTCCAGCGAGCAGGCGCTGCGCGCCTTGGCCCAGGATGCCGTGGTCAAGCGGGTGCTCAGCGGCGCCGGCGTCGATGCCAAGCAGCTGGAGGCCGTGGTGGAGGCGGCGCGGGCCGGGGAGTCGGTGCAGGACGCCGATGCTGAGGAGCATCGGGAGGCGTTGGCCAAGTACTGCATCGACCTGACCGAGCGGGCCGAGCAGGGCAAGCTCGATCCGGTCATCGGGCGCGATGACGAGATTCGGCGCACCATTCAGGTGCTGCAGCGGCGCACCAAGAACAATCCCGTGCTGATCGGCGAACCCGGCGTCGGCAAGACCGCCATCGTCGAGGGCCTGGCGCAGCGCATTCTCAATGGCGAGGTGCCGGAGGGCTTGAAGAGCAAGCGCATTCTGGCCCTCGACATGGGCGCGCTGATCGCCGGCGCCAAGTTTCGCGGCGAGTTCGAGGAGCGGTTGAAGGCCGTGCTGAACGAGCTCGCCAAGCAGGAGGGCAGCATCATTCTGTTCGTGGATGAACTGCACACCATGGTCGGGGCCGGCAAGGCCGAGGGCGCCATGGACGCCGGCAACATGCTCAAGCCCGCCTTGGCCCGCGGCGAGCTGCACTGCGTCGGCGCGACCACCTTGGATGAGTACCGCCAGCATGTCGAGCAGGATGCCGCCTTGGAGCGCCGCTTCCAGAAGGTGTTGGTGGATGAGCCTAGTGTGGAGGATACCATCGCCATCCTGCGGGGCCTGAAGGAGCGTTATGAACTGCATCACGCCGTGGACATCACCGACCCGGCCATCGTCGCCGCCGCGCGGCTGTCGCATCGCTACATCACCGACCGGCAGCTGCCGGACAAGGCCATCGACCTGATCGATGAGGCGGCCAGCCGCATTCGCATGGAGATCGACTCCAAGCCGGAGGCCATGGACCGGCTGGAGCGGCGTCTCATCCAGCAGAAGATGGAGGTGGAGGCGCTTAAGAAGGAGGGCGACGAGGCCAGCAAGCGCCGCCTTGAGGATCTGCGGCGCAGCGTTGACGCCTTGGAGGCCGAGTACGCCAGCCTGGAGGACGTCTGGAAGGCCGAGAAGGCCAGCCTGCGCGGCGCCCAGGACATCAAGGAGGAGCTGGAGGCGGCCCGCTCGGAGTTTGAGGCCGCCCGGCGCAGCGGCGATCTGGCGCGCATGTCGGAGCTGCAGTACGGGCGCATTCCCGATCTGGAGCGGCAGCTGGCCGGCGCCACCGAGCCCGTTCAGCACGAGCTGCTGCGCAACAACGTCACCGAGGAGGAGATCGGCGAAGTGGTGTCCAAGTGGACCGGCATCCCGGTGGCGAAGCTGCTGGAGGGCGAAAAGGAGAAGCTGCTCCAGCTTGAGGCCGAGCTGCACCAGCGGGTGGTGGGCCAGGAGGAGGCGGTCGCCATCGTCGCCGATGCGGTGCGCCGCTCCCGGGCCGGGCTGTCCGACCCCAAGCGCCCCAACGGCTCGTTCATGTTCCTCGGCCCCACCGGCGTCGGCAAGACGGAGCTGTGCAAGGCGCTGGCGGCCGTGCTGTTCGACAGCGAGGACGCCCTGCTGCGGGTGGACATGTCGGAGTTCATGGAAAAGCACTCGGTGGCCCGGTTGATCGGCGCCCCGCCGGGCTACGTGGGCTACGAGGAGGGCGGCCACCTCACTGAGCAGGTGCGCCGCCGCCCCTATTCGCTGATCCTGCTCGACGAGATCGAGAAGGCGCATCCGGACGTGTTCAACATCCTGCTGCAGGTGCTCGACGACGGCCGCCTCACGGACGGCCACGGACGCACCGTGGACTTCCGCAACTGCGTTCTCGTGATGACCTCAAACCTGGGTTCCGAAGCCATTCAAGCGATGGCGGGGGAGGGCGACTTCGAGCGCTTGAAGGACACCGTGCTCGGCATCGTCAGCCAGCGCTTCCGGCCGGAGTTCGTCAATCGGATCGATGACCTAGTGGTTTTCCACGCCTTGAACCGGGAGCAGATGGCGCGCATCGCCGAGCTGCAGTTCGGCATCCTGCGCGCCCGGCTGCAGGAGCAGGACATTGGCATCCGCTTGACCGATCCGGCCCGTGCCGCCTTGGTGGATGAAGGCTACGATCCGGTTTACGGCGCCCGCCCCTTGAAGCGGGCGATTCAAAAGCGCGTCGAGAACCCGTTGGCCGCCAAGCTGCTGTCCGGCGATGTGGCGCCGGGCAGCGAGGTGCGCGTGCAGTTCCGGGACGGCGCCTTCGAGTTTGATTCGGCGGCCGGCGCCTCGACGGGCCAGATAATCGACCGACGGCGCCGGGGCTGATCTTGCGCAGGGCGAATTGCCGCGCCGCGCGGGCTCAGAAACGCCCCGGAACCTGACCCACACGACGGCAGCGGGTTTAAGAACATATCGAACCCGAACCACGCAACGGCAGCGAAACTCCATCCGCGACCGTCAGGTCGCGCACAATCTGTGCGGGTTCGGAAACATGTCGGAATCCTGCCTGCGTGGAGAGCGCGGAGTTTCGCGGTAAGCGAAACTCCATCCGCGACCGTCAGGTCGCGCAATCTTGCGTGATGAGGCGATGTGACGTACCTTGGCGGCAAATTCATGCGGCACCCATTGATGCAACGAAAGCTCAGGCTGCGCTTGGACAATGAGCTCATCGCCGCGGCCAAGACGCGGGTGGCCAAGGCGCGCAAGTCGCTGTCGAAGATGGCGGCGGACTACTTCGAGGCCATCACGAAAGCTCGGCCCGTGCCGGTCGAGATGTCGCCGCCGGTCGTGCGGGTCTTGGCAGGGGGCGAACGTCGATGAGCGCGGAATTTGAGAGGCTTCGCCAAGTCGCCGGCGCCTGCCCGCACACCTGATTCGTTTCGGATGCTGGACCCGCTGCGCTCATGATCAAGAAATGCCTGTTTCCAGTGGCGGGCTACGGCACCCGCTTTTTGCCCGCCACCAAGTCGATGCCCAAGGAGATGCTGCCCATCCTCAACAAGCCCCTGGTGCAGTACGGGGTGGAGGAGGCGCTTGAGGCGGGGCTGACCGACATCGGCTTCGTGACGGGCCGCGGCAAGCGAGCGATCGAGGACCACTTCGACCTAAGCTATGAACTGGAGCACCAGATTCAGGGCACCGGCAAGGAGGTGCTGCTGTCCGGCATCCGCGAACTCATTGAGCGCTGCACCTTCTCCTACAGTCGGCAGGTCACCATGCGCGGCTTGGGGCATGCCATCCGCAGCGGGCGGGCCCTGATCGGGGACGAGCCCTTCGGCGTGGTGCTTGCCGACGACCTTTGCCTGAGCGATGAGCGCGGGGTGCTGGCGCAGATGGTGGCCGTCTTCCGGCAGTTCCGGTGCAGCATCGTCGCCATCGAGGAGGTGGCCGAAGCGGACATCGGCAAGTACGGCGTGATCGCCGGCGAAGCCATCACCGAGCGCATCTTCCGGGTCACCGACATGGTGGAAAAGCCGGCGCCGGGCACGGCGCCGAGCAATTTGGCCATTATCGGCCGCTACGTCCTGACCCCGGACATCTTTGACATCCTAGACGCGACGCAAGCGGGCCGCAACGACGAAGTGCAGATCACCGATGCCTTGCTCACCCAAGCCCAGCAGGGTGCGGTCATAGGCTACAAGTTCGAGGGCAGGCGCTTTGACTGCGGTTCCATTGACGGCTTCGTGGAGGCCACCAACCACTGCTACGCCCGCCATGAACGGGGCTGAAACGTCCAAGCGAGGCCCAATGGCGCCCTAAGGCGCCTCCCGGAGCGGGTTCGATGCTGGGCGTCATGCAATCGGGCGGTTGGCTCATGGCGCCCATCCTGCTGTGCAGCGTCGCCGCCTTGGCGATCGGCATTGAGCGGGGCTGGGCCCTGCACCGATCCCGAGTGCTTCCCAAAGGCCTGCTCGGCGACGCCCAGCGATGGGTGCGGGACGGTGCGGCCGAGCCGCCGCCGCGCGCATTGGCGGCCGGCAGCCCGCTCGGCCGAGTGCTGGCGGCGGGAATCGCCAATGCGCGCCGCAGCCGCAGCCTGACCAAGGAAGCCATGGCTGAAGCCGTTGCCGCCGTCAGTCACGATTTGGAGCGCTATCTGACCTCCTTGGGCGTCATCGCCTCGATAGCGCCCTTGTTGGGGCTGCTCGGCACGGTGGTTGGCATGATCGAAGTGTTTTCCGCCCTGATGGTCGATGGCGCGGGGCACTCGGAGGCGTTGGCCGGCGGCATTTCCGAAGCGCTCGTCACCACGGCCGCAGGCTTGACGGTGGCCATACCGTCGCTCATGTTGCACCGCTTCCTGCTGCGCCGGGTGGATGACCTAGTGGTGGAGCTGGAGCGGCAGGCGGCGCATCTGGCCCAGGCCCTGCACAGCGACGTCCCGCCGCCCGGTCAGCCGAGCCGGCCGTGAGCCGCCGCCGGGAGCGCTTGGCGGCGACCGTTGAGCTGGCGCCGTTGATCGACATCGTCTTTCTGCTGCTCATCTTTTTCATGGTCTCCGCCACCTTCATCCGCCGCAGCGAGCTGCACATCGAGCTGCCCGAGGCGCGGGGCGCGCGGCCGGCAGCGAGCGCCGCCGTGACGATCACGGTGCGTCGCGACGGCGGCTATGCGGTCAACGGACGGCCCACTGCGGCCTCCGCGCTGGCGGGGGCCTTGGCCTCGGCCAGCGGCGAGGACGAGGCGCTTCGGGCCGTCATCGCCGCGGATGCCCTAGCCCCCCACCAAGCGGTCGTCGGCGCCATGGATGCGTCCAGCCAGTCCGGCCTGACGCGGATCAGCATCCTCACCGTTGAAGCGCCGCCCAAGCGCCCGCCCGAGCTAGGCGAACAGCCGGGGGATGCGCCGGCGCCGGAAACCGCACGGGAACGCCGGTGAGCGCCGGCGCGCCGGACAAGCGCGGCAGGGACTGGTCCACCTACAAGCGCCTGCTGGGCTACGTGCGTCCCTATTGGGCGCTGTTTGCCATAGCCGTTCTGGGCTTCCTGGTGGGCAGCGGCGCGGAGGCCTACTTCGTCAAGCTCTTTGGCGCCTTGGTCGATGATTGGGATGCCGACGCCGCCGACGCCGCTCTCTTCATTCCCTTGGCCATGCTCGGCGCGGCGGTCGTGCGCGGCTTGGGCGAGGTGGTCGGCGAGACGCTGCTCTCCCAAGTCTCCTTCACGGTGGTCCACAATCTGCGCATGGCGCTTTTCGAGCAGCTGCTGCGCCTGCCGAGCCGCTACTTCGACGCCGCCAGCCAAGGCCGCCTGGTCTCGAGGATCACCTTCAACGTGGCGCAATTGCGCGATACCGGCACCGATGCGCTGAAGACGATCATTCAGGATGGCGGCAAGGTGATCGTCTTCCTAGGCTACATGCTTTACCTCAACTGGCGGTTGACGCTGATCTTCATCGCCGCGGTGCCGGTGGTGGCCGTCGTCGTGCTCTACGCCAGCCGCCGCTTTCGCAACATCGCCAAGCGCATTCAGAACGCCATGGGGGATGTCACCCATGTCGCCTCGGAAGCCATTGCCGGCTATCGCGTGGTGCGCATCTTCGGCGGCGAGGACAGCGAGCGGCGGCGCTTCGACCGGGCCAGCCGCGCCAACCGGCGCCGCAATCTCAAAATGGTCGTCACCAAGGCGGCCAGCACCCAAGTCGTGCAAATCCTGGTGGTCGCCGCCGTGGCCCTGCTGATCGCGACCTTGGCGCGGCCCGACGTGGTCCATGGGCTTTCCACCGGCGACTTGGTGGTCTTTCTGGGCCTGGCCGGCATGCTGGCGCGGCCCATTCGCAAGCTCACCGAGGTCAACGCCCGCCTGCAGAAGGGCTTGGTCGCCGCCGAGGACGTCTTCTCCCAGCTTGACGCCCCGGTGGAGCGGGACCAAGGCGCGCTGTCCATCGACCGGGCCCAAGGGCGGATCGAGTTTCGGGACGTGAGCTTCTCCTACGCCGATGACCAGCCGCCGGCTCTGCGCGACATCAACTTGGTTGTCGAACCGGGCCGGACAGTGGCGCTGGTGGGCCGTTCCGGCAGCGGCAAAACGACCCTCGCCAGCCTGATTCCGCGCTTTTACGAGGCCGACGGCGGCGAGGTGCGCCTCGATGGCCGCGCCGTGCAGGAATACGACCAAGCCAGCCTGCGTCGGCAGATTGCGTTGGTCACCCAACAGGTGAACCTGTTCAACGACACCGTGGCGGCCAACATCGCCTATGGCGCCTTGGCCGACGCCGATCCCGCGGCGCTGGAGGACGCGGTGCGCCGCGCCCATGCGCAGGACTTCATCGCCGCCTTGCCCAAGGGCATGAACACCTTGGTGGGCGATGACGGCGTGCTGCTCTCCGGCGGTCAGCGGCAGCGCATCGCCATCGCCCGGGCGCTGCTGAAGGACGCCCCCATCCTGATTCTCGACGAGGCCACTTCGGCGCTCGACAGCGAATCGGAGCGCCACATCCACGCCGCTCTGGAGGAGGCCATGCGCGGGCGAACGACCCTCGTCATCGCCCACCGGCTGTCCACCGTGGAAAACGCCGACCTGATCTACGTCATGGATGCGGGACGCATCGTCGAACAAGGCGACCACGACGAGTTGATGGCCTTGGGCGGCTTGTATGCGCAGCTCTACGAGGCCCATGCCGACGGCGGCGGCCGGGGCTCGCCGCCGCCGGTTGCCGCGCCGCCGGCCGACAAGCCGGGCGGCGCTCGCGCCCCGGCCTTGCTGAAGGGTTGGTACGAAGGCGCTTGGTGGAACCGCCTGCTGGCGCCGGTCGCTTGGCTTTGGCGCCAAGTGGCCGAGCGCCGGCGGCAAAGCCTGCTGAGCGGCCGCACCGGTTCCTGGCGGGCGCCGGTTCCGGTGATCGTGGTGGGCAACGTCACCGTCGGCGGGACGGGCAAGACGCCGCTGGTGATTTGGCTGGTTCATTGGCTCAAGCAGCGGGGCCTGCGGCCCGGCGTGGTTTCCCGGGGCTACGGCGGCAAGGGCGGCCGCCGCCCGCTGACGGTGCCTTGCACAGGGGCCGATGCCGCGCGCTGCGGCGATGAGCCGGTGCTGATCGCCGCCCGCACGGGCTGCCCGGTAGTGGTTTGCCGCAACCGGGTCAAGGCCGTTCAAGCCTTGCTTGAGGCCGGCGTCGTCGATGTGGTCGTCGCCGACGACGGCCTGCAGCACTACGCTTTGGCCCGCGATGTTGAGATTGCCGTGGTCGATGGCCATCGGGGCTTGGGCAACGGCCGTTTGCTGCCGGCCGGGCCGCTGCGGGAGCCGGCGGAGCGGCTGCAGCGGGTCGATTGGGTGGTGAGCAATGGCTGCGCCTGCTCGGCGGCGCCCGAGGCGAGCCTGATGCGGATGCGACCGGTTGCCTTCATCAATCTCGGCACGGGCGAAAGCCTGCCGCCGCCGGACTTCGCCGCCCGCCATGAACGGGTGCATGCGGTGGCCGGCATTGGCAACCCGAACCGTTTTGCGCTCCTGTTGGAGGAGTTGGGCGTTCGCGCCGAGTTGCATGCCTTCGCCGACCACCATCGCTTTTCCGGTGCGGAAATCGTCCACGAAGACGGCGCGCCGGTGGTTTGCACCGACAAGGATGCCGTTAAGCTGAGCGGTCTTGCGGTGCCCTTGGGGCATTGCTGGCGCTTGCAGGTGGCCGCTGCAATCGACGCCTCCGGGGAGCGGCGCCTGCAGTCGGTCCTGACCCGTCGAGGCGTGCTGAAGTGAGCGCCTTCAAAGCGGTCATTCCCGCCCGTTATCGATCCTCCCGCCTGCCGGGCAAGCCCCTGAAGTTGATTGGCGGCACGCCAATGGTCGTCCGGGTTGCGCAGCGGGCCCGCCTCGCTGGCGCCGATGAGGTGATCGTCGCCACCGATGACGAGCGCATCGCGGCCGCGGTGGTGGTCGCCGGCTTTGAAGCGGTGATGACCGCTGAGAGCCACGTTTCGGGCACCGATCGGGTTTGGGAGGTCGCCGGTCGGCGCGCGGGCTGGGCGGAGGATGCCGTGGTCGTCAACGTGCAGGGCGATGAGCCGCTGATCGCGCCGGAGATCATCGCGCAACTGGCGGCGGCCGTTGCCGCCTCCGATGACGTCGGGATGGCGACGCTGTGCGAACCCTTCGCCGACCACGACGACACCTTCAACCCCAATGCGGTCAAGGTGGTGCGCGATGCGGCCAACTTCGCGCTGTACTTCTCGCGGGCGTCCATTCCCCACTTGCCGGGTCGCCGCCGAGGCGCGAAGGCCCAGCTGTGGCGGCGGCACATCGGCCTGTACGCCTATCGGTTGTGGGGCCTGCGCCGCTTCGTCAACTTGCCCCCCAGCGCCTTGGAGGACACTGAGCGGCTGGAGCAGTTGCGCGCCTTGGAGCAAGGCCTGCCGATCCTGGTGCTGGACGCCTGCCGCCCGTCGCCGGGAGGCGTCGATACGTCGGCCGACCTTGCGCGGGTGCGCCGACTGGTCGGGGGCGCTACTTCGCCGCCATCCTGATGCCGCCGTCCAGCCGAATCGTCTCGCCGTTCAAATAGGGGTTTTCGATGATCTGCCGGGCGAGCAGGGCGTACTCCGGCGCTTCGCCGAGGCGTTTCGGGAACGACACCATCTCGATCAAGGGGTCGCGCACCCGGGCCGGCGCCCCGGACATCATCGGCGTCTCGAAAATGCCCGGCGCGATGGTGCAGACGCGAATGCCGCAACGGGACAGATCCCGGGCGATGGGCAGCGTCATGCCCGCCACGCCGGCCTTGCTGGCGGAATAGCCGGCTTGGCCGATCTGGCCGTCAAAGGCGGCGACCGAAGCGGTGTTGATGACGACGCCGCGCTCGCCGTCCTCGCCTTGCGGATCGTTGCCCTGCATCTCCCAGGCGCAAAGACGCAGCGTGTTGAACGTGCCGACCAAGTTCACTTGGATGACGCCGTTGAAGTGCTTGAGCGGCATCGGCTCCTCGCGGCCGAGCGTTCTGGCCGCCGCGCCGATGCCCGCGCAGTTGACGTTGATGTGGATGGCGCCGAAATCGGCCATCACCGCCACCACTGCCGACTTGACCGAGTCCGCATCGGCCACATTGACCGCGTAGGCGCGGGTGCCGGCGCCCAAGGCCGCCGCGGTTTGCGCCGCTAGTTTTTCGTTGAGGTCGAAGATGGCGATCTTCGCGCCCCGTTCGATCAGGGCTTGCGCAGTGGCTCGCCCGAGCCCGGAGGCGCCGCCCGTGATGACGGCGGTCTTGTCTTTTGGGTTCATGGAGTTTCCTGTTGGTGTCCGATCGGCCCATTGTCCCACAGCAGGCTAGGCAATGGCGTGCTGGGGCAGCAGCGCCGCCGCGGCTTCCCTCACGGAGCGGTTCGCGGAGTTTCGCGGTAAGCGAAACTCCAACGAACCTTGGCCCCTGGCCAAGGTTCGCCTGTTCCTACGCCGGATCGGACAGGTACACTTGGGGGCCATCCACGGTTGGGACACCGCCGAACGTCCTCATTCAAATCCACTATGGAAGGCCTGATGGCACCCGCTGCGCCACTCTTTACGCCCGGATCCGTCGCCAACGCCCTGCGGGTGCCCTGCCTTGCCGACAGGCTGTGCTTGGCGCGTTCCGAAGCGCAGATGATCGAGGCGTTGCGGGCGGGCGGCGCGCGGGCGTTGGTGCTCGGCCAAGGCAGCAACGTGGTTTTGCCGGAACGCTTGGATCAGCCGGTGGTGATGGCCGCTTGGCGTGGCCTAAGCCTTTGCGTTCGCGGCGATGAGGCGCTGCTGACCTGTGCCGCCGGGGAGAACTGGCATGGCGTGGTTCGCCACAGCCTTGGGCAGGGCTGGGCCGGTTTGGAGAACCTGGCGTTGATTCCGGGCAGTGTCGGCGCTGCGCCGATTCAGAACATTGGCGCCTATGGCGTTGAACTCTCCGAGCGGGTGGCCGCAGTGAGGGTGTTCGATCGGGCCGAGCGGCGGGTGCGGACCTTGGCTGCGCAGGCCTGCGGATTCGGCTACCGGGACAGCCTGTTCAAGGCCGTTCCCGCCCGCTACGCGGTGCTTTCCCTGACCTTGCGGCTGGCCCGCCGCCCAGCCATTCGCCTCGACTATCCCGATGTCGGGCTGGAGCTGCAGCGGCAGGGCTTGACCCGGCCGACGCCGCGGCAGGTGGCCGAGGCGGTCATTCGCATTCGCCGCCGCAAGCTGCCCGATCCGCGGCATTGGGGCAATGCGGGCAGCTTCTTCAAGAACCCGGTCGTCGCTCCCGGCCAAGCCAAGCGCCTCCAGCAAAGCGAGCCCGGCTTGGTGACCCATCCCGTGGCGGGCGGGGTGAAGCTCGCCGCGGCTCAGTTGATCGATCGATGCGGATGCAAGGGATGGCGACGGGGCGGCGTCGGCGTGTGGCATCGGCAGCCGCTGGTGCTGATCAACCTCGGCACCGCAAGCGGGCCGGACTTCCTCGCGCTCGGCGAGCGAATCCGGCGTTCCGTGCGCGAGCGCTTCGGCGTTGATCTTGAGCTGGAGCCGAGCGCAATGTGCCTCGCCGACTAGCCGGCCTTCAGCGCTTCCTCCCGCTGCCGTCGGCGCAGAACCCGAGGATCGTTCAACGCCCGCGATGGGGCCGCCTCGGCTGCGGCGCCCTCATTTGAGGCGCCTTCACTTGACGCACCGTCGCCAGAGGGCGCTTTGCCGGCCGCTGTGGGATCTGCCGTCCTGGCCGCCGGCGCCGACACGGGGCTTGGCCCGGCCTGCGCTTCGGCACTGGGTGGCTGTGCCGGAGTTGGGGACGGTTCCGGTGCGGACGGCGTGGCCTTTGGCGCGGCCGCCGCCTGATCGGGCGCCTTGGCCTCGTCCACGGCCGGCGCGGTTCGTTGGGGGCCACCCTCGCCTCGTCGGGCCGTTTCGGCGATCTTGCCTCGGTTCCGACGTGGGCGGCGCTTGCTCTGCGCCAACGCCTCCTCGTCCGGGGCTCGGGCCGCGTTTTCCTCGACGGGTGCGGCAACGGATTGATCGGCTTGATTCCTGCGCTGCCTTTGCCGGCCTTGGCCTTTGCGGTCGTCCGTCCTGCCGACGGCTTCCGGCTGGGCTTGGGGCTCGCCCTCGGCCTCCCGTTCGCGCCGCCGGCGCCCGGACTGCCGTTCGCCGCTCCTGCGCTTGGCGTTGCGTTCGCCTTGGCGCTCCTCGCTTTTGGGCTTGGCGTCCTTGGCGCCGGTTTTGCCGCCTTGGCCGCCGCGCCTGGAACCGGTGCGCCTGGCCTTGTTCCGGTCGCTGTCGCCATGCTTGGCCTCCTTGCGGCCCCTGGGCTTGGGCGCCGGCTGGGGCTTCGAGGCGCTGGGCTCCTCAGCCGCTTCCTTGTCGGCTGCTGCGCCGCCGTCCGAGAACAGGCTGGACACCAATTTGCTGAGCAGGCCGGTTTTCCGGGTGCCGGCCTGCTCCGATGCCGGCGCTTCCCCGGCCGTTGCCGCTGCCGTCGGCTCGGGCGCCGTCGGCGCCGGCGGGCGCAGCGCCCGCACCACCGGCCGCTCCGGCGGGTTGGGGGCGTCGCTGGCCGTGGGCTCGTCCGCCGACGCAACGGTTGAGTCCGTCAGCTCATAGCTCGGCACGTCGAGGCCGTCCTCCTCGTGATCGTCCCGGATGCGCTGCACTTCGTGCTGCGGGGTCTCCATGTTGACGTTGGGGACGATGACGATGTGGGTTTGGCTGCGCCGCTCGATGTCCGCCACTTCGGCGCGCTTCTCATTGAGCAGGAAGGCGGCGACGTTCAGCGGCACCAGCGCCCGGATCTTGGAGCTGCGCTCCTTCAAGGACTCCTCCTCCACGATGCGCAGCACGGAGAGCGCCAGCGACTTGACGTCCGGTATGCGGCCTTGGCCGCTGCACCTCGGGCAGACCTCGGTGGTCAGCTCCTCCAGGGAGGGGCGCAGCCGCTGGCGTGACATCTGCATCAAGCCGAACTGCGAAATGCGGCCGATCTGCACCCGGGCGCGGTCGGGCTGCAGCGCGTTGCGCATGGTGTTTTCCACCGTCTTCTGGTTTTCGGTGCTCGACATGTCGATGAAGTCGATGACGATCAAGCCGCCGACATCGCGCAGGCGCAGTTGCCGGGCCACTTCCTCCGCTGCCTCGAGGTTGGTGGTCAGGGCCGTCTCCTCGATGTCCGCGCCCTTGGTGGCCCGGGCGGAGTTGATGTCAATGGCCATCAGCGCCTCGGTGGGATCGAAGACCAGCGAGCCGCCGGAGGGCAGCTTGACCGTGCGGTTGAAGGCGCTGGCGATTTGGCTTTCGATTTGGTACCGAGTGAAGAGCGGGATGGGGTCATCGTAGAACTTCACCCGCTGGCGGTAGTTCGGCATGACCTGATCGACGAAGCTCACCGCCTCGTCGAAGGCGGCTTGGTTGTCGATCGCCAGCTCCCCGATGTCCTTGCCGAGATAGTCCCGAATGGCGCGCAGGATGAGGTTGTTCTCGGCGTAGAGCAGCTTGGGCGCGCTTTCGGCCTCGCTGGCATCAACAATGGCCTTCCACAGGTTCAGCAGGTAGTCGAGGTCCCATTGCAGCTCCGGGGCGCTGCGGCCAACGCCGGCGGTGCGGATGATGACGCCCATGCCGGAGGGGATGTCAAGTTCCGCCAAGGTCTCGCGCAGTTCGCTGCGATCCCTGACGGACACTCGCCGCGAGACGCCGCCGGCCCGGGGGTCGGTGGGCATCAGCACCATGTAGCGTCCCGCCAGGCTGACGAAGGTGGTGACCGCAGCGCCCTTGGTGCCGCGCTCCTCCTTTTCCACTTGGATGATGAGCTCCTGCCCTTCCTTGAGCAGGTCCTGGATTTGCTTGCGGCCGCCCTCCGCGTTGGGCTTGGCGGCGTTGAAGTTTTGCGGGGCGATGTCCTTCAGCGGCAGAAAGCCGCGCTTTTCCGGGCCGAAGTCAACGAAGGCGGCCTCCAGGCTTGGTTCAATGCGGATGACCTTGGCTTTGTAAACATTGCCCTGCTTGCGCTGCCGGCGGCGGTTTTCGATGTCGAGATCGTAGAGTTTCTGGCCATCGACCAGAGCCACCCGCAACTCTTCGGGTTGGGTGGCGTTGATGAGCATTCGCTTCATGTGTTCTTCCTAGGCACTGGGAGCGCCGGAAGCGGTCGGGCGGGAACGGAATCGGCCCATGTCGGGCCGCGGATGTCAGCGCCGAAGCTCAGCGCCGGCGTTCAACGCCAAGGACGGGCGCGGGGCGGGTTGTCAGCGAACCGCCGACCCTCCGTATCGGGGGCGGCGTCGAGGAACAGGTCATGCTGGTTTGCATCCCTAAGCCCAATGGGCTTCGCTCGTTGGTGGCCGTTGCGTTTCGCATTTGGGACGGCGGCGAATTGGCGCGGCATCCCGGATTTTCCGTTCCAGGTCTTGCATTGACCGCAAGGCGCTGGTTTCAATTCAGTGTTTGCGTTTGTTGATCTGTTGATCTTTGGTTAGTCGGGCCTGACATGGGCTCAAGAGGGCCAAGTCAGGCACAGGGTGGATGTCCGTGAATTCAATTCAGTCTTGCCGCGCCTCACGTCCATCCTGCTTCCGGGCGCGTTCCGTGCATTGCTCGTCCTTGATGGCGGCGCATCATAACAGCAAGGAACGTGCCCGGCAAACGCGAGCTTTCGGCGCAATTGCGCCGAAAGCTCGATTGGAGTTTGGCTACCGCCAAACTCCGCGCTCATCGCCTGGCTCAGGCTCCGGCATGTTTCTGAGCCCGCACAACGCGCGACCTGACGGTCGCGGATGGAGTTTCGCTGGCGCGAAACTCCGCGCCGGTTGCGTGGGTCGGGTGCCGATGCGTTTCCGAGCCCGCGCGCGCCTTTGGCGCACGCCCGTTTGGCGCGGTGCTTTGCGGCGATGCGCGCGAGTTGCTTCGCGACTCGGCGGGAGCTTCGAATCACCGGTCTTCCCA